>NZ_QENQ01000018.1:350-589 GCF_003096275.1 Sphingomonas pokkalii | reverse complement strand
AGGCCACAAGATCTATCCGTATCTGCTGCGCAAGCTGGCGGTGACCCGGCCGAACCAGGTCTGGGCGACGGATATCACCTACGTGCCGATGGCGCGGGGCTTCGTCTATCTCGTCGCTGTCGTCGACTGGTTCACTCGGCGCGTGCTGGCATGGCGCGTGTCGATCTCGCTCGATGCTGCGTTCTGCATCGAGGCGCTGGAGGAAGCGCTGGCCCGCTATGGCAAGCCCGCCATCTTCA
>NZ_QENQ01000018.1:0-335 GCF_003096275.1 Sphingomonas pokkalii | reverse complement strand
AGCACGGCGTTCACCGCCGTCCTCCACCGCGAAAAGATCGCCATCAGCATGGACGGCAAAGGCTGCTGGCGCGACAATGTGTTCGTGGAGCGCCTCTGGCGCTCGGTGAAATACGAGGAGGTGTATCTCAACGCCTATGCTTCGGTCCCCGATGCGCGCGCTCGCATCGGCCGCTATCTCGCATTCTACAATGCAGTCCGACCGCATTCCGCGCTTGGTGGCCGGACGCCTGACCAGATATACTTCCAACAGCCGCTTCTCGCAGCGGCATGATCAACCAGCGGCAATCCACTTATCCGAGCCGCGAGCCTGTGCAGACAAACCGAGCCACCTCT
>NZ_QENQ01000017.1 GCF_003096275.1 Sphingomonas pokkalii | reverse complement strand
GGTGACAGTTTACTAAACACACTCACTAATCGCCATTCGCTTTGGCTTGGGCCCGCGTTTCTGTACTGCCAGGGTTCTGCCGGTGCGCCGCTCGATGTCCGCGATCCAATCCGCGGCGCCGAGCGGGCGCCCGGTGGTCTCGGCGCGGCGCAATGCGTGCCAAGCCGAATCCGCCTCGGCAGTGTCGCCAAGGAAGGTCGCGAAGTCGCCATAGCGATCGAGCGCCGGCGCGACGCGGACCAGCGCATCGTCCCGCCCGGCGCGGTGGGCGCGGACGCTCGACCATGGCCAGTCCTCGGCACGCCGGACCAGATGCGCCCGCACCGGGTTCAGCGAGACATAGCGCATCGCGTGGCCGAGATGCGCCTCATCCATCACCACCGCACCGAAACGCCCTTGCCACAGATGCCCCGTCCAGCGATGGCGCGCATTGATGTAGCCGGTATAGCGGCGATGCGCATCCGCGAAGGTACGGCGCAGTCCGTCCTCGTCCGCCGGCACCACCACCAGGTGGACGTGGTTCGGCATCAGGCAATAGCACCAGATCTCCGAACCCGCCCGCCTCGCCGCTTCGGCGAGCAGGTCGCGGTACAGCGCATAGTCGCCCTCTTCGAAAAACGTCTGCTGCCGACGATTGCCACGCTGGGTGACGTGGTACGGGTAGCCGGGCAGGACCAAGCGTGGGAGGCGGGCCATTGCGGAAGCGTAATAGATTATGGGTTTTTAGTAAACTGTCACCGTAATTC
>NZ_QENQ01000016.1 GCF_003096275.1 Sphingomonas pokkalii | reverse complement strand
TCCAAGTCGCGCCTGATCGGCCCGAACTGCCCGGGCGTGCTGACGCCGGGCGAGTGCAAGATCGGCATCATGCCGGGCTCGATCTTCTCCAAGGGCTCGGTGGGCGTCGTGTCGCGCTCGGGCACCCTCACCTATGAGGCGGTGTTCCAGACCACCAATGCGGGCCTGGGCCAGACCACGGCCGTCGGCATCGGCGGTGACCCGGTCAACGGCACCAACTTCATCGACGTGCTCGAGCTGTTCCTCGCCGACGAAGCCACCCAGTCGATCATCATGATCGGCGAGATCGGCGGCTCGGCGGAAGAAGAAGC
>NZ_QENQ01000015.1 GCF_003096275.1 Sphingomonas pokkalii | reverse complement strand
CAGGCGGGTGGGGTTTCGTCACTATGGCTCCCGGTCTCTCGCCTAGCGGAGGTGCTTTGTCGATGCAGCAGTTACCCGCGGCTGAGGATGATATTGCGGACCGCCCGGTTTCCGGCGCTCCCGCGGTCGCGCGGTGGCGGGGGGCGGTGCGATCCGGCATTCGCGGCGAGAGGGGGGGGCAGCAGGCGGAGGCGGAACGCGCCGTGCAGCACGAGAGTGAGGAGCGCCGATGCAGCGCCGGAGAGACCGGCGAGTTCGCCTTGTGGGACTGGAATCTCGAAACCGGCGAAATGCACTGGAGCGATGAGAACTACCGGATACTCGGCTATACGATCGGTGCGGTGGAGCCCAGTTACGGGGCATGGGCGGATCGCCTCCATCCGGAGGATCGCGTCCGAACCG
>NZ_QENQ01000014.1 GCF_003096275.1 Sphingomonas pokkalii | reverse complement strand
TCTTCGCAGGCATTCTTCGTCCCTTCCTTGGTCCAAACTGTCATAGTCGATGGACCACTCAGAAGGGGGCAGCTCAGCCATCCCTTTTGTCTACGCGGCGCCCCCCGGGCACCTGCAACGGCGATCTAGCCGCGCTTCAGCCCAAGCCCGCACCAATTCCAGCGCTCGTTGGTGCCATCGCTATAGATAAGAGATAGTTGCGCAACTGCGACCGCACTGCGGTCTGCCCCTGCGCGATCGGCAAGGTCAGCAGGTCCAGGCGCTCTCGTCCACCGGCGATGCCGTATTGGCGCAGTGCGCCCGCCCCAGCAGCGGATGGATAGACCAAGGCCAGTGTGTGGCACCGGTATAGCCGGGCATAGGCCATCATCTGATAGGCGTCACTGTGCTGGACGTCTTTCAACCGCTTCCATTTAGTATCTAGGACTGCCACGACCTCCTTCCCGCGCATAACTACTAGGTCAGGGCGCGTCGGGTGCGACCTGCCGATGGTGTCCACGCCATATTCCCAGTCGCCTAGACAAGCACGGCCGCCTCCCTGAACGAGCAGCACCAGCCCCGTGCCGTGCAGCGTTTGGCGTAGCTGATGCGCGACATAGCTTTCGAACAGTTCGTGCATGGGGAACAACAAGGTGATCCCTTCAGCCCCACCCTGAATTGCATGCGTTTGCTGCCACCGTTCCGCCAGCAGCAGACGCGCCAGGTTCACTAAAGGCCGCCAGCGCTGCGTGGAGCGATCGATGCGAATTTGGCGCCAAGGTAGGGCGTTGCGAGCGATGAGCGGCACGCTCGCGAGGAGATGCCGCAGTTCCGCAAGCTTGCGCTGCGTGTTGCTCCCCCGCGCATGCCGACATAGCAGGTGCACACATGCGTTCAGTACTTGGAGGATCGGCGTCATGGTATCGAGTGCATCGAACCGACACGCCAGCCGATCAGGATACGCCGCGAGCGCCGTGAACTGCCGCGCAATGTCCCACCGTCCCCGGATGGTCGGTAAATCCGCGTCGGACGACCGATAGTGCTGGGGGGCGCCCCTTCGAAGCTCCTCCAGTAGCCTGTTCGAAAAGGCCGTAATGAACACCTCCAGGAGCGACTCTGCCGCGTGCCCCATGTCCGTCCGTTCGCCTTGAGAAAGGCGCAGATCCAAGGCGACGTCGAGCATGTGCACCAGCCGCGCGCGCACCGTGCCATCCGACTCTTCGGCGGCATCCGGGTCGACCTTGGGCAGGATTTCCAGACTACAACCTTGTGCCGCGATCACGCCCACCATCTGCTGGGCGCGGAGATAGCGGTGATGGTCGGTTAGGATGTTGGCGCCGTCCAGCCCCGCCAGCGGATGCGCCCGCACCGCGGCCAGCAACGCATCAGCCTGCGCCCGCGTGAACCCTTCCCCGCCCAAATCCTCACGGCCCCATTCTCGGACCGTGCGGTGAGTCATGCGGAGGCCGCTAGATCGTCCAGCGCCTCCGCTTCAGCAGACACCGCTTTACCGATGAGGCGTGCGAAAGCGTCCGGGTGGAATACCGGGAGCACGCTCCAACTCTCGCGCGGATCCCCCCGGCCAAGGGGATCGGCGAGCATACGACAGCGCAGGAACGACCCGCCCTGGGTCTGTACCTCGCCCAGCACAGCTGCGATCCGGCTCCAGTCGTCGAAGAAATATTCCTGAAGCAGCGGAATCACCTTGTCCCGCATCGTCGCACGAATGGCATCGGCATTCTTGCCGCCCTCCCCGAGAAAAAAGGCGTGACCGATCCGATGTTCGCGATCGATCAGATATTCGATGCGGTCGTTGATGGCCGTCAGCACACGCCGCAGCGGGACGCCATCCACCATTTCGGGCAGCCGCTCTGGCGCAGGCGCCAGCTCGCGGAACACAAAGCGTCGGCGCAGCGCTGTGTCGATCTGAGCAATCGAGCGGTCGGCGGTGTTCATCGTCCCGACGATATGGAGGTTCGCAGGCACGGAAAACTCGCGACGGCTGTACGGCAGCCGCAGGCTGAGGGCGTTGGGCATGCCGTTGCGCTTGTCCGGCTCAATCAGCGTGATAAGTTCGCCGAACACCTTCGAGATGTTGGCGCGGTTGATCTCGTCGATGACCAGCACATGCGCATCATCGTTTTCCGAAGCGCGCCGCGCGATATTAAGAAACACGCCCGGTCGCGTCACCAGTTCAAATCCAGGGCCGTCCTTCAGCGGCCGAGGCTCGCGACCTTCGATGAAGTCCTCATAGGCGAAGTTCTGGTGGAAAGTGACGAACACAATCTGCTTCTCTGCGCGCAGGCGCGCATATTCGGCTCGAAGCGCGTCACGCCGGGTCTCGTCCGTCAACAGCGCATCGTCGGACTGCAAGCCGAGACAAAGCCGGACAGATTCCGCCATGGTCGCGTGGGTCTTGCCCGTCCCCGGCGGACCGTACAGCACCAAATTTTCGGGGCTAGGCAAGCTGCGCACGGGCCTTGGTGCCGTGCGCGCCCGCCTCGTGCCGTCACCTAGGGCGCGTGCTGACGCTGGTGCCGCTTCAACGCTGCGGCCGCGCGTTTCACGCGCGGTGTAACTCGGGTGACGCCCGTCGGAGAAGTAGCCGTACAGGCGAATTGCGGCATGTATACTGCTGATTTGGCGACTAGGATCTTCCGCGCGCGGTGCGATCATCCGAGCAACTTTTTCATCCGAGCGCCAGTCGCGCATCATCTGATCAATTTTGTAAGAAAGTTCAGGCCAACGCCCGAGAGCGTGTACCTCATCGAGGTCTGATTCGCGGAATCCCATCTCGAACAAGACGCGCTCCAAGCTTCGAAGCGACGACATTCTCGTGCTTATGGTGGTCCCTCTGAGCCGCTCACCATCGTAAACGCGCTCATCGAGCCATTTTCTGAACTCCGCCTCGCGCACTATTTCGCCCCCCGCATAGCCCTTTTTGGGTTCTTCGGCGCCGCCGCGCGGGCGGCGCGGATGCGGTCGAGCAGCACGCTGGCCGGCTCGTCGGCCGGGTCCTGCGGCACCAGCTCACCCCGGAACGCCCGGGCGAGGATTGCCGCCTCCAGCCGATCGAGCAGCGCCCGGGCCCGCGCCGCCTCGGCTTCGAGGCGATCGGCGCGGGCAAGCGCCACCTTCAAGCGAGCCACGATCTCGCGCTGCTCTTCGATAGGCGGCAATGCGATGTGAAACGCCCTGATTTCCGGGAAGTAAATCGTCGTATGCGTCGACCCCATGCCGAAACGGCGAATATCGTCGCCCTCCGCCATCAGCGCGAAAAGAAGATACTCCGGCAGCAGCGCCTCGGTGCAGCTCCATGTTGCGAAGTCTTGGCTTGTCGCCATCGAAGTTTGCATCATCGTGACGTATCCGACGGATGCCGTTCGCGAGAGACACACCGTGCCCGCCGGCAGCAACCGCGCAGACGAATTGGCGAGACCCGCTTCCGAAATAGTTTGCATCGTCGTCTCGATGACACGCCCGTGATGCGCACCCGCATCCCGGATCCCAATCCAAGGAATGCCGCCGTCCCAATACTCCGGCTTCGAGCGGCTCGGTGTGTGGCCGGTTTCCTGTTTGGCGACCCGAAGAAGAGACACCCAAGCCCAGCCATCGGGGAGTGGCGTTTGTGGATCGTTGACGGCGATAGCCGCGACGCCAGCAATTACCTTGTCCGTCGCCTCCCGGCCACCACGCCCCTGCTGCGGAGCGGGAACGCGCGACAATGCCTCAGAAATCGGCTCCAGTTTTGCGTCGCTCCGCCAGTCCTCCGTCAGCATACCCGTCACGCCTGAACGTAGCAGGGCAAGATGCTGTCGCTCGGCCAGCACCGGCACCCGATCCAGCTCCGCCCGCGCGCGGGCGAGGCGGGCGGTCAGCGCGTCTAGCTTCGCGACGATGCGGCGCTGTTCGGGCGCCGGCGGCAGTGGTAATCTGATTTTTTTGAGGCCGACCTGCGGAAGGTGCTTGATCGTCGATCCGGTCAAGAAATCGTTGAATCCGCCGAGGCGAGCTAACTGCGCAATGTAGCGTGCCAGATATTCGGCCATGACGCCGTCGGCCGCGCGAACCCGATGCAGCGCCTTTTGGAAAACGATCGGCTGATCGCCGCCATGCCAAACCGCGCAACGGCCAGGCTCGCCGCCTTCACAGACGAACAGGTCCCCGTCCCGCACGCGAAGCTCTACTGCTTCCTCGGCAGAGACCTTCATCTCCTGAAGATCGGACAGATCGAAGGCTCCCCAACGAACGTTCACGTTCCTGAGGTACGCCACCGGTTGCCCGACATTCTTCGCGGCATCCAGCATTTTGCCGAGCTTGGTTTCGGCGACCTCGTCGATCGTCGCCTCAACCCACCCCTCCGGCAGCGTCACGCCATTTCCTCCGCAACCGGCGCATCCGTCTCGCCGCCCAGCTCCGCCACCAGCGCGCCGACTTCCTCCAGCGCGGCGAGCAGGTGGCCCTCGATCGCCGCCGCCAGTTCCTCTGGCGTATCGAGCCCGTCCTCGGCGTCGGCGCTGGTGTCCTTCAGCCAGCTGATGTCGAGATTGTCGCCGCGCGCGGCGATTTCGGCGCGGGTGAAATAGCGGAAGCGGCCGGTCTCGCCGCCGTCGGTGCGGGGCGCGCGGCCGAACGGATCATCGCCGAACGCCGCGACGAAATCGGCGAAGTCCGATTCCTTGAGCGGGTTGGTCTTGCCATAGGCGGGCGCGCCCGAGCGCATGTCGTAGATCCATACGCCTTGCGTGGCATCCTCCAGCGGCGCCTCCTCGTCGGCGCGGGTGAAGAACAGCACGTTAGTCTTCACGCCCTGCGCGTAGAAGATGCCGGTGGGCAGGCGCAGGATGGTGTGGAGATCGCACCATTCCATCAGCCGCTGGCGCAACGCCTTGCCGCGGCCGTCGTCGAACAGCACGTTATCCGGCACGATCACCGCCGCGCGCCCGCCGAGCCGCAGCGCGCGCACGATGTGCTCCACAAACGGCAGCTGATAGGACGAGACGCGATCGGTGATCGACAGGTCGTCGCGCGTCGGCGGCCCGCCTGCCGGGCCGAAGGGCGGGTTGGAGAGGATCAGGTCGGCACTCTGCTTGCCGAACGCGGGCTCCTTGCCCTTGGGCGATAGCGTATCGCCAAGGTCGATCTTGCTGGCGCCCATGCCGTGAAGGTGCAGGTTCATCAGGAGAAGGCGATAGGTATCCGGCACATTCTCGATGCCCCGGAACGCCTCGGAAAGCTGGAAGACCTTCAGCCGGTCGGAAAGCGTGAAATAGTCGTCGGTCGCTTCCTTCATGACCCGATCGGCGGCGATCAGGAAGCCGCCGGTGCCCGCAGCGGGGTCCTGAATGACCTCGCCAGGCTGGGGCTGCATCAGCGCCACCATCGTGTCGATCAGCACGCGCGGGGTGAAATACTGGCCAGCGCCGCGCTTGGTCTCCTCCGCCATCTTCTGGAGCAGGCCTTCATAGGCGTCACCGAACGCGTCGCGCTCCTCGGTGAACCAGTGGAGGCCGTCGATCGCATCGATCAACTTGCGCAGCGTCGCCGGCTCGCGGACAACGGTGGTGGCATTCTGGAAGATCGCGACGATCGACAGTTCGCGGACCTTGTCCGGGTTACCCAGATCGACCAGTGCCTGGCGGTAGCGCTGCAGCACCTCGGCCTCGTTGGCCGCCGTGATCGCGCGCCAGCGATAGGCCTCGGGGATCTTGCCCTCGTCCTTCTGCTCGGACGCCATCTTGAGGAACAGCAGATAGGTCAGCTCGGTGACATATTGCTGGTAGGTGATGCCGTCCTTACGCAGCAGCGCGCATAGGCGCCACAGCTTGTTCACGAGATCGCTGGCGGGGTTCAACTTGTCACTCCTAATGCGGCCGGTCAGGCGGCGGCGCCGCTATCCCAGATGGCGGCGTTCAGGTCCATCAGCACCTCGGCAAGCTTGTGGTCGAACTGCTGGTCAATCACCGGGAAGCCGCCATTCTGGGCAAACAGCGGATCAGCGAGCATTGCGGGATCCCCCACCGGCTGCTCCTTGAGCGCGCGGCCGATGCGCTGGAGCCAGCGGCGCTGCACCGGCGTCCAGTCGCGGCCGGCGAGGATCTTCTGCACGCCGTTCTCCACCCGCACCGCATAGGGCACCAGCGGGTCACCGAGCGCGGCCTGGCGGACGAAGCCGATGATGTGCGCGGCGATGTCGGCATTGCGGACGCGGCCATAGGCCTGGCGCAGCGCCGCTTCCGAATAGCCCTGGCCATCGAGCAGCACGGCGATTTCCTTGAGCTCGGCGCGGGTCAGGTCGCGCGGGCGCTGGGTGGCGGCGATCAGCGCGGGCACGGCGTTCATGTTGTCGCGGACGAACGCCTCGAAACCCGAGATGTAATCGGCGGGCGAAGCCTTGTCGCCATAGTCGTCCTCGACCGAGACGAGCTCGTCGTCATGTTCGGAGACGTAGATGCCGTCATTGGTCCGCCGCGTCGGCGTGTCGAGCACCGCGGCGAGCTTGGGATGCTGGCGGAACAGCGCGAGCGTGTCCGCCGGGGGCGCATCCTTCAGCCGGTTTGGCAGCGCCGGCAGGCTGCCCAGCACCTGCTCCAGCGCGGTGCGGCGATCCTCGTCGAGCCGCTTGAGCGCGCCGCGCAGCTTCACCACGATCTGGTCGCGGACGATCGCCTGATCGGGCTCGGTCGGCGCGCGTTCGAGATCGCGAACCAGCTCGGCGAAGCTCAGCGCCGGATCGGTGACCACCGGGCGCATGTCGGTAAAGTCCTGGAGGTTGGCGTAGATGTCGACCGCGTCGAATATGCGGAAATAGTCTTTGCCGATCTCGTCGCAGCGGCGCGTGGCGCGACCGATCATCTGGTCGTAGAGAATGCGGCTGTTCACCCGCCGCACGAACACCAGGTTGGTGATCGCAGGCACGTCCACGCCGGTGGTGAGCAGGTCCACTGTCACGACATATTTGGGGCGGGGATCGTTCTTGAACTTCTTGATGTCGTCGAGCGGGCGATCGTTGCGGCCGGTGATCTTCATCACCAGGTCGTCGGGCTGCGGGCCATATTCATCGCGCAGCGCCTGCTTGAGCGCATCGACCAGCAGATTGGCGTGATCCTCGCGGGTCGCGAAGAGCAGCGTCTTGCCCGGCTGATCCGGCGGGCATTCAAGCGCGATCGCCTGGGCGACGGCGCGGTTGAACGCTTCGGTATAGACCTTCTTGTTGAACTCGGAGACTTCGAAATCGACCTGATCGGGCAAGTCGATCAGATTCAGCTCGCCGGTCCGGGGATCGTAGACCGAGACCTCGTCGCCCTTGTCGAACACGATGCCGGTCTGGCTGAGCGCAGTGGTGATGCGGCGTGGCGGGCGATGGTCGATCAGATAGCCGTCGATCACCGCCTGGCGATAGCCATAGTGGAACACCGCTGGGCCGAAAATCTCGCGGGTGTGCAGCGCCGGGGTAGCGGTGAGGGCGACAGTGGTGGCGTCGAAATAGTCGAGCACGCGGCGATAGGCGGAGAGATAGTCGTCGAGCGTGCGGAAGCCGAGATCCTCCTCGCGCAGCTCGGCGTCGAGCGTGTAGCCGCGATGCGCCTCGTCGACGATGATCAGGTCGTAGGTGCCGGGGGTCGGGCGTTCGCCGTCCCCGGTCTCGTCGAACAGGCGGCGGACCATCGCCTGAACGGTCGCGACCTGGACGCGGGTGGTCGCCTCGGGGAACTTCGCCTCGAGATCGGCGACGGGGAAGACCTGGTCGAACTTCAGGAAGCCGGCGGTGTCGGTCGTCGCCATCGCGTCGAGCGTCTGGCGGCCAAGCGCGCTGCGATCGACGAGAAACAGGATACGGCGGAAGCGCTTGGCGCGCAGCAGCTCGTACATTAGCGCGATGGCAAGCCGGGTCTTGCCGGTGCCAGTCGCCATCGAGAGCAGGATCGCGCGCTGGCCGGCGGCGATCGCCTCGTTGACCGCAGTGATCGCCTGCTCCTGATAGGGGCGAAGGCCGGAGACACCGAGCTCGCGCTCGGCCACCTTGGCGAGCGGGTCGCCGATTTCCTGCTCGAGGCGCTCGACCAGATCCTGCGGCGAGAACCATTCGGCAATGGCGCGCGGCGCCTCGCGGGTGCGCGCATTCCAGAACCAGATGCCGGACTTGGTCGCCAGTTGCTTCACATAGGGGCGGCCGTTGGTGGCGAAGACGAAGGGGACGCGGTAACGGGCATCGCCGTCGATCCAGGGACCGCCTTGGGGCAGTGCGTCGGGGTCGAGGGTGATGTCGCGGGCATAGCGCTGAGCCTGGGGAAGATGGCCGGGCACATCCTTCACCCGGCGCTTGGCCTCGATCACGCCGACGCAGCGGCCATCGACGAACAAGGCGTAATCGACATCCCCGCTCTTCGTCGGCCACTCAGCAATTACCATGGCGCGTCCATATTCCGGGCGCGCGCCCTTGCGATAGTCGAGTCGTACGCTGTCCGCTTCCCACCCAGCCGCGCGCAGCTGTTCGTCGACCAGGACCCGCGTGTCGCGCTCGTCGAGATCGATCGGTACGTTCGCGGCGACCGCGGCCAGCACATCGCGCTCCGCGGCAGGTTCGGCTTCGGCCGCCTGCTGCGTGGCGATGACCGCCGCCTCCGCAGCCTTGGCCTTAGCCTCCGTTTCCCGCGCGAAGTTCTCCCAAAAGGCCGCCTCTTCCTCGCGCTTGCCGGCGAGCAGCAACGCTTCCCGCCGAGCAGCCTCGGCGTCGGCGGCAGCGAGCCGCGCAGCCGCTTCCGCGTTCTTGCTGCGGTCGGCAACCTCCCGAAGCTCAGCAAGCTCCTTCAGCAAATCCGCGCTTGGAGCAAGGGGAGCTGCGGGGGGAATAAACGGCCCAGGGTCGAAGCCCGCCTGCTTGTTGTAGACCTTGTGATACCAGATCGCGAGTTCGCGAGCGATCTTCAGCCCCGCAAGCGCCTCTCGGGCGGAACCGGCATTCTCATGCACCGCGGCATTGCCGGTGCGGCGGAGGAAGTGGAAAATGTTGAGAGCTTCCTGCGGCAACACCGAGCGCCGGCGGAGTGCCGACAGCACCTCATCGAAGCTGGGCTTGCCCAGCGGGAGCAAGGCATGGGCGGCCGCGATTTCCTTCGCCATCAGCTCCGCGAACAGGCGAAGCTTGGCGAGGGCAGTAGGTGCGTCGTCGAGGAAGTAGCGCTCGGCAAGTGTTCCAAGTCGACATAGCCGATCATCGGTCGCCGCCAGAAAACCGAAATTTGCCGATCCCCCCGTCACGCGCCAAACATAGCCCGACGCCAGGTCCATTCAAGGTGTAGTTGTCAACGCGCTCGGTACCAGGCGAAATCCGGTGCAAAGCCAGCTTTGGATAAGCCCTTCGTCATTGGGGAAACCAAAACTGAGGCGCACGCTGCCCCACCCATTTCAGTCGAGCTTGGCAGGAGTGACCTCGATTGGGCACTTCACAGCGGCGTGGAGATGCACTGCACGTTTCCGGCATCCTGCAAGCACATCTGCATTGGCCCGTGAAAGTCGAGCCGCCTCGGCCAGCGCTTGTGCCTGCTGCGGGTTGGCAACCTGCATGAGCCGCACGCCCGCATCCCAACGCGTGCGCCCAAGAATTTCCGCAGCCTGGTTCTCCGGCCAATGCCAACTCTCCGGCACGGCTTGCGCAATGCGGGTTGGAATGACCGTGCCGAACGCAAACCCCACCACCAGTGCCAAAGCGGCCGCCCCCGCAATCCACAGCCGCTGCGTTTCAGCAGAATGGGCAGACGCCACCATCCCCTTCAGTTCCTGCACCGTACTGGCAAGGGCATGGCTGGCGGCGGTCCAGGCGCGATGATCGTCAGCGCGCCCTTGTGTACCCGCCGCCTCGATCTGACTCGCGATATCCTGCGGCCTCAACGTCATGGCCGGACGCTTGGCAAGAATGTTGATCGCACCGCACACCTTGTCATAACCGTCGCGGATCTTTTCCAGGTCAGGCCCATAGTCGCGCGCATGCAATTCTTGCTGCCGGGCAGCGAAACCGTCGACCGCAGCGGTCAGCCCGGCAAGCTTGCGTGACATGTCGTTGAACGCCTGGACCGTCTGGTCCACTTCTACCGGAGGTTCGTGGATACCCATGGCTACATTCCAATCCCTAGGCCCCGATCGCGATCGATCGAGAAGGTGAGCTGGCGGATGACCGAACGCGTGCGAGCATCGTCTCCAAGCGCGCGGCTGACACCGCCACCACGGCTGCCCGGCGTCCATTCAGGCGACCACTGCCGCCCAAACAGCTGACTGCCTCTGCGGCTGACCGCGGCGCCCAGCGCCGGGTCTTTCTCCAGCCCCTTCGCCATCGATCGCATTGCGTTTTCGACACCGGCGCGCTTCTCTTCATTCTCCCATCCGCTGAGCTTGCCCCGCCGCGCCTGAAGCTGCTGCCAAGCCTGGACGAACCGATCAGCGCGCAGCTCGGGGTTGGCGCGCACCTCGGCTTCCAGCTGAATCTGGCGGATAGCATTGGCGGTGCGACCGTTGGCCGCTTCGCTGACCAGACCCGGCGTCCGCTCGAACGCCATGTCGAGATCGTGCGCGCCGTGGGGATGCAGCGCGTCTATCACCGCGGCGGCGCGCGCAAGCGCCGCCTTCTGAACTTCGAGCGGCGTACGGCCCTGACTGGTCATCCGGCCTGCATCCTGCACGGTACGTGCATAGCCTTCGACCGCCCGCTCCAGCTTCTGGGTTGCGGATGCCTCGGGCGCAGCCGCCAGCACCGACAGTTTGAGCCCATCGAAGCGCAGCTTGGTTGGAGCGCGTTCGGGCTCGGGGATGGACAGCCGCAACCCGTCGAACATGCCGCGGCGCCGTGCTGGTGCAGGCGCGCTACGCTGGGGTTCGGCGAGCGGCTCCCTTGCAAGCGTATCGAGGATGCGCGATCGTTCAACGCCGCGTCGCGAAGCGAAGCGCTCGGCAGCGCCATCATAGTCGAGGGCATTGTCCTTCGGCCGATCGCGCGACAGCGTGCGGGCCAGTTTGCCTTGGTCGGCGAAGTCGTCGCGGCCATAATGGAGGTGCACCGCGTCGCGGTGCCGCGACAGCGCGACATAGGCCGCGTGCCGATCAAGGCCCGGCGTTGCCAGCACGTGCACCCGGTCGACGGTGACACCCTGCGCCTTGTGGATCGTGGCGGCGTAGCCGTGCGTGACGTCGCTATAGTTCTTGTGGTCGAAGGCGACCTGACGACCATCGTCGAGCCGCACGGCCATGCGAGCGTGATCGACCTGTTCAATGGTGCCGAGACTACCATTCTTCACACCCAGGCTGCGTTCGTTGCGCAGGAACATGACCCTGTCGCCGGCCCCGAACAAGCGTTCTCCACGCGTGGTTTCGACAGCAATATCAGCATCTAATGCCCCACTGCGTTTCATCGCAGCCCGGGCCAGCGCATTCAGTTCATCGCATTCTTGATTGGTGTGCGTGAGAATGATGCGCGACGCGCCCGGATCGGCGATCCGATCGCAATCCCAGCGCCCGACCAGCGCCGATCGCGCCTCGACTCGCGTCTCCGAGTCGACGACCGTGCCGGCTTGGGCATAGGCCTCCAGCGCCTCGGCGGTGCGCCCGGTTGCAAGCTGCCGCGTCGCCAACCGCTGCCAGTCTTCGCGCTGCCGCCGAATGTCGGTGATCTCGATGGCGCCATGCCGCTCGGCGACCGATCGGAAAGCGGCGCCCGCTTCGATCGCCTGAAGCTGCTCGGGGTCGCCGACCAGCACGATCTTGGCGCGGCGCTTCTCGGCTTCGGCGATCACCCGCTCCATCTGGCGCGTGCCGATCATCCCAGCTTCGTCGATCACGAGGATCGACCTGTCGGTCAGCAGTTCGCGTCCCTGTTCCCATTGATGCTCGATGCTGGCGATGGTGCGCGACGCGATGCCTGAGCCGCTTTCCAGATTCTCCGCAGCAATGCCGGACAGCGTCAGGCCCTGCACCTGATAGCCGGCACTTTCCCATGCTTCCCGCGCGACGCCGAGCATCGCCGATTTGCCGGTGCCGGCATAGCCGACGACCACGCCCAGATCCCTGCCGCCGGTGACATGATCGAAGGCGCTGCGCTGTTCGCTCGACAGCACCAGTCCGCGCATTTCGGCGCGTGCGAAGGCAAGCTTGCGATGCTGCTCGTCCATGCCATGGCCGCGACGGGCGTCGAGCTTCACGGTCGCGCGCTCCAGCCGCG
Organism: Sphingomonas pokkalii; assembly: GCF_003096275.1. Classification (GTDB taxonomy): domain Bacteria; phylum Pseudomonadota; class Alphaproteobacteria; order Sphingomonadales; family Sphingomonadaceae; genus Sphingomonas; species Sphingomonas pokkalii. Next base: position 3,139 of record NZ_QENQ01000014.1, on the reverse strand, counting down.
TCTCGGTCTCGATCATATCGCGGCTGGTAAAGCGTTCTTCGCCGCGTCCGTCCCTGCCGAGCTTCACCAGATCGGGCGACGCACGCACCGCCGCGATCACCTGATCGAACTGCTCTTTCCCTTCGCTATGGCGATGCACGAACATCGCCAGATCGCGCGTGGTGAAGGTCGCCTGGGTGCGGGTGATCGCGTCGAGCGCAATCGCCGGATTGGCGAGCAGCTTCTCGCCATTGGCGCGGGCGATGTCGTGATGCTCTTCGAGCCGTTCGGACGCGAGACCCTGGTCGGCCATCCGCGCCGCTGCCGGACCGATCTTGTGCTGTGGCTCGAGATCGATGCCCTGCGCTTCCAGCGACCGATGATCGACACGTGCATCGATATCGAATTCGGCGAGCCGCACATTGACGTGGCCGGCCCAGCGCTCGCGCCATTTCTCCAGCAGGGAGGTAGCATTCCAGTCGCGGTTCTTCTTGCCGAACACGTCGCATTCGACATCGCGCAAAGCCAGCATGACATGTGCGTGCGGCTTCACTTCGCCATCAGCGCCGATATCCCAATGCACATTGAGATCGGCGACCATGCCGCGGTTCACGAACTCAGCTTGAACAAACTCCCGCGCCAGCCGAATGCCCTCAGCCTGGCTCAGCTCGCGCGGGACCGCGAATTCGATCTCGCGGGCGAGCTGCGCGTCCTTGCGCAGCTCGACGGCCTCGACTGCATTCCACAGCTTCTCCCGATCGGCAAGATGCTCGGGCGCGCCGTCCGGCAGCAGCACCTCGGAATGCACGACGCCGGCCTTGTTCGAGAAGTCGTGATGCCGATCGAGCCGCTGATCGTGGAGCCGCGAGGCCGAGCGATAGGCGGCAGCCGCCAGCGCCGACGATCCGCTCGCGCGGCTGATGATCTTGGCCGAGAAATGGTAGATCGCCATAGCGGCAATCCATTTACACCAAAAAAGCGACGTCGGCACGACGTATAAGCGCGCCCTCAAAAGGTTTCATCTTTTTCGCGACATTATCATCCCAAGATGTTTCACGACATTTGCACTGATCGATGCATCTCCTAAATCACCAAATACGATCCATTAACTGCGGAGGGTTCGATGCGCAAACCGCGGGACTTTGATTCGGAATTGAAGGCGCTCGACAGCAAGGCGCGACAGCTCAAACAAGCCAAGCTCCAGCAGTTGGGGGAACTGGTGGTGGCGACGGGTGCCGATGCGCTGCCGGTCGAGCAACTGGCGGGCGCACTGATCGCCATTGTCAGCGCGTCCGACATGATCGCACGGGAGGACTGGCGCCAGCGTGGCGCCGCCTTCTTTCAGCAGCAGGGAAAAGCTCGCGGCGGCGCTCGTTCGCGTGCGGCATCGGCTGCGGCAAATGACGGCGGCACGGCACCGGCTGGAAGCGCAGCGGGCGCGGAATGACACGCGGGACTGGGTGGTGAAGCGCCGCGAACGAACGCGCCAGCTGATCGAACTGGGCGGCCTGGTTGCGAAAGCCGGATTGGTCGAACTCACCGACGATGATCGCGCCGTATTGTTCGGTGTGATGATCGATGCCGCTGCCACGCTCAAAGGCGAACAACGGGATCAGGCGCGGACGTTATGGCGAAGACGTGGACGTCGCGCGTTCGAGCAGCTGCAGAATGAGTAATGCCGCCGCGTCTTCCAACATATTTTAGCAGACGAACTGCGCACGCTTCTATAATCCTGTTGTCGGCAGCATGCCGTAAAACAAGGAGCAGGGACGCAGAATGTCTGAGCAGAGCAATACCGACCCCGTTGAACTCGCAAGCGACCTCACCATTGCGTGGTTATCGAACCCGAACAATCGCGCGACGATGGACGATGTCTCCACGTTTCTGCGGAAGATGCATGCAGATGTGATTGAACTTTCAGGTGGTGTCGCCAGCACGGAAGTTGCGAGCGAAGAACCCGCGTCGGAAGAATTCATGCCGGCCGTTTCGGTCCGCAAATCGCTGGCCTCGAAAGACCACATTATCTCGCTGATCGACGGCAAGCCGTACCGGACGCTGCGCCGGCATCTGAGCACGCACGGCCTGACGCCCGAGGAATATCGCGCGCGCTACAATCTGAAGGCCGATTATCCGATGGTGGCGCCGACCTATTCGGAACAGCGCCGCGCGATGGCGCACAAGATCGGTCTGGGCGCCAAGGGCCGCACAGCACGCAACGCGCCTGCCGAAGCGCCTGCGCCGAAGCTGGCGCGCAAGCCCCGTGCAAAGGCTGCACCCACCGCCTAAATCCGATCGCGCGCCGAGGCTCGAAGCCTCGGCGCGCGACGATCATGCGGCGGCAGCTTGCTCCAGCGCCGCGATACGTTCTTCGCAGATCACCTGCACCGCCTGCCCCAGCACTTCGACGCGCTCGCCCAGCCACGCCAGTTCCTCGGCGGTGATGCGGTAGTGCTTGGAATAACGCGCCTTCACATAGGCTTCCTTCAGCTTCTCGAACCGCGAACGGTCGAAGCGCTGATCGCGCGGCCACGCGTCGATCAGCCGCGGATCAATGCGCTCGGCCTGAGTACGCAGGAATCCGAGGTTGTGAACATGCGGGGTGTAGAAGGTGCAAACCAGCAGCACGCAGTGGTAAAGGAATTCAGCAGTCTGGTGCATGTCGAAGGCGGCGGGTTTCAGGAACCCGCGCTCGACTGCAATTTTGGCCAGCTCAAACCGCTGCATCGCCGCCGGGAACCACTCGCCGTGATATTCCCGTGCCATCGCCAGTGCCTGCGTCGGTGTCTTCGGCTTGGGCTGGTGCAGTTCGCTTGGATCGCTCTCGTACAGCGCGATGCCGTCGCGGGCGACATCCATGAAGAAGTAACGGCCATGCGCCAGCCCATCGTTCACCTCCTGCAGGGTATGCACGATGAAATTGACAGGGGTGCACAGCGTCTTGGTGATAGCCAGTTCGCGGTTAAGCCGATCCTCGGCGGTTGCCCAGAACTCCACCCGGTCGGTGAGCTTGTCCTTGTTGACGATCACCAGCAGGTCGAAGTCTGACTGATAGCCCTTCGCAGTGTGCGGCTCATCGACCCAGCCGCCGCGCGCATAGCTGATGGGGTGGACGCCCCCCGACGGCATCGATGTGCCAAAGTGGAGGTGTTGATCACCACTT
>NZ_QENQ01000013.1 GCF_003096275.1 Sphingomonas pokkalii | reverse complement strand
AACCCTGGCAGTACAGAAACGCGGGCCCAAGCCAAAGCGAATGGCGATTAGTGAGTGTGTTTAGTAAACTGTCACCTTAATTCTAGGTTACGCCGCGAGTTGTGCCATATCTTCACGACGAACGGGTTGCGGTTACGTATAAGTCGTTGCAGGTTGCCGTTGCAGCCGATGCGCGGGAAAAGACGCCCTCCCGTTTCAGTGGGTGGATTGGAGGTAGGACGTGGACCCTTACCTGGGTGAAATCCGACTATTTGGTTTCGGAAAAGAACTAAAAGGCTGGCATCGCTGCGATGGCTCGTTGCTGCCAATAACAGCGAATCAACCTCTCTACTCCCTGCTCGGCACGACCTATGGCGGAGATGGTAGAACCACCTTCGGCCTGCCCGATCTGCGCGGGCGCGCGGTGATGGGGGCGAAGAACCCGGCTACACAAAACAAGCTGCCCTATAGCGTCGGCAATGCGGGTGGTGCCGAGACCGTAACCTTGAACATGGCGCAGATTCCACAACATCAGCATCTTGTTCGCGTGTCTTCTCTTGGGGGGACAACGGCAACCTTGCCGGACCATATTTACACTGCGGTAAAACAGCCATCCAGCCGTCCGCTCTATGGCCCGATGTCCAATCCGCCGGTGGCCATTGAGCCGTCCACTATTCAGCCAGCCGGCGGCGGGCAAGCGCATCCCAATATGCAGGCTTCACTGGCGCTGTCCTATTATATTGCGACAGCTGGCGTTTACCCGCAACGAGACTAATTGACAGGAGATACATAAGATCATGTCGGACCCGTATCTCGGAGAAATCACGATCTTTGTTGGCAACTACGCACCGATCAACTGGGCCTTGTGCAATGGGCAAATGTTGAAAATCAGCGAGTATGAGGCGCTTTTTTCGGTGATCGGTACAACCTATGGTGGGGATGGCGTTAAGACGTTTGGGCTCCCCGATTTGCGTGGGCGCCTGCCGATTGGCACCGGCAAAGGGGTCAGCCTGAATACGAATTATACGTTGGGACAGGCAGTCGGGACCAATACCGTCACCCTGACGCCCGCTCAGATGCCAAGTCATACCCACGTCATGTCCGTATCGAGCCAAGCCGCAACCAGTGATACGCCCGGACCTAACCTTACCTTTGCCGATGTCGGGGCAGCGGCCCTGTTTTATGTAAACACCGGCTATGCAACCGCCAGCGGCACGACAGATTTTTCCGCCGCGTCAGTTTCTGATCAAGGCGGCGGCGGGTCGCATGAGAATCGCATGCCGACGACCGGGATCAACTTCATTATCTGCACCTCGGGTCTCTACCCGAATTTCCAATAGCCTGAACCGCGCATCCGTCCAGGTTAAGGAGAATTGTTATGAGTGAGCCTTTTATTGGCGAGATTCGCGCGTTTCCATACGCTAGCTACGTTCCGCGAGCCTGGCTTCCCTGTGACGGCAGGCTCGTGAATTTGCGCGATTTTCAGGCTCTTTACGCGCTTATCGGGACTACCTATGGCGGGGATGGCAAGACCACCTTCGGGCTGCCTAATCTGGTCCAGTCGGTGGTCGCCGCGCCAGGGGTCGCAACCGGAGACCCAAACCCTATCCCACTTCGGCTTGGCCAGAAGGTCGGCGCTGATGCTGTTGCGATCTCCCAGGCGACATTGCCCGTGCATACGCACCAGATGGAAAAGAAGATGATTCCGGGTGGTGCGGCTGCCAAGACAAGCAAAGCGGATGCCAAGAGTGATCTTGGCCAGCTAACGGTGGGCAGTACGGCCTATGCCAGTTTCGCCAACGGTTCTATGGCGGATACGGTGCTGGACCCCAAGACTCTGGCGCCTGCCGGAGCTCCAATTGTGGAGGCCCATGATAACAGGCAACCCTTCCTGTGTCTTTGGTATGCAATTGCAACCGATGGCGTTTGGCCGTCGAAACCTTGATCTGATGCCTGATATCTTGCTGACAGGCATGCCGCGCTCCGGCACAACGCTTGTCGTGTCTCTATCTTAGGTGGTCGACCTGATACGATCGCCCTGCCAGAACTGAAGCGTCCCGGGTTTGCCGGAGGCTCCAACTCCTGAGATGGTGGATCACGAGCGCGATTACTCCTCCCACCGGGCAGTGGTGATTTCGATTGCGGAGAAGATTGGCTGCGCGCCGCAGACGCTGCATGAGTGGGTGAAGCAGGAGGAGGTCGGCAGCGGCAAGCGCACGGGGTTCCAACCGAGGTCGCCGACAAGATGGAGCGCTGGAGCGCGAGGTCCGCGAGCTGCGACGGACACCAGGTGTCTCCGCGCTTCCGCTTGGGAGCGACGGTCGGGACGATAGGCTTGTACACCTCGGGCGGGTTTCGATCCACGCCCCCGCGTGGGGAGCGACCGCACCGACGGCCCGATCGCGCTGGAGCCGCATGTCGACGTTTCGATCCACGCCCCCGCGTGGGGAGCGACGCGGGCTGACCCAGATTTGCTTGGTCGACAGCGTGTTTCGATCCACGCCCCCGCGTGGGGAGCGACCAGTATGTCGGCACTGGGCGTCCGAGCCGGGAGGTTTCGATCCACGCCCCCGCGTGGAATTACGGTGAATTACGGTGACAGTTTACTAAAAACCCATAATCTATTACGCTTCCGCAATGGCCCGCCTCCCACGCTTGGTCCT
>NZ_QENQ01000012.1 GCF_003096275.1 Sphingomonas pokkalii | reverse complement strand
CGGTTCGGACGCGATCCTCCGGATGGAGGCGATCCGCCCATGCCCCGTAACTGGGCTCCACCGCACCGATCGTATAACCGAGTATCCGGTAGTTCTCATCGCTCCAGTGCATTTCGTCGGTTTCGAGATTCCAGTCCCACAAGGCGAACTCGCCGGTCTCTCCGGTACTGCATCGGCGCTCTTCACTCTCGAGCTGCACGGCGAGTTACGCCTCCGCCTGCTGGACACCCCTCTCGCCGCGCACGCCGGATCGCAGCGCCCCCCGCCACCGCGCAACCGCGGGGGCGCCGGAAACCGGGCGGTCGGCAATATCATCCTCAGCCGCAGGTAACTGCTGCATCGACAAAGCACCTCCGCTAGGCGAGAGACCGGGAGCCATAGTGACGAAACCCCACCCGCCTG
>NZ_QENQ01000011.1 GCF_003096275.1 Sphingomonas pokkalii | reverse complement strand
CTCCGGAAGCGGCGACGCCGCCATTGCCGGCCTCCGGTTCCGCTTCGCTCCACCTACGCCCGGCAATGGCGGCGGAAACAACAATGCACTAACTAACAACCCGGACCACCCGGTGGGGGCTGCTCACAATTCATAGTCTGGTCACGTCAACGACTACGATGAGATCTTTGGTGTATGCCCGCCTCGATCGCCTTTTCCCATCTCAGCAGGCCGGCTCCATCCTATCGTCTGCCTTTGGGTGCCTGCCTAATCTGGGCCAAGCGAAGCTTGCGTCCACGCTGATCGGCACCGGGAAACAGGTCAAGCATCGCACCTGTCGCAAGCTCGATGATCCTGGTACCAAATTCGAGTGCCCAGGCCATGTACATCGTGTCATTCGAATTCTTGAAACCCATTCCTCTACCGTGCTCGCCCATTCGGTAGAAAGCGACCGGTCCGCTATGCGTGTGAGCGCTCATAAAGCGATATAAGAAGCGAAAATGCTTTCTATCCAGGTCGGTTCGATCGATGACGTCGTCTTGGACGAATGGGGTCTTATCACCACGCAGAAGCTCACGCTGCCGCTTCTCGGGCAACGCCATGAGCCACTCGTTCGCCCTGAAGCAAGCCTCCAGGGACGCCCGAACAACTGCGCGCTGCGCCAAGGCTTCATCATCCGTTTCCGGCTCGTCCAGCTCGCCGAATAGCTTCGATCTGGATCCGTCATCGTGGAGATCGAGCATGATGATACGTGCCTCCTTCTCGACGACGGGAACGTCATCAACACACAAAAAAAAGAAGTAGAGGTAGCACTCCGCCAAGTTTCGAACGAGCGAAGCGACCGCGCTGAAGTCCCAGTGCGCCGAGGGGCGCGGATCGGGTGCCAACAGCTCCACGCTTTTCCCGGTCACCACCATCCTGGTGAACAAGACAGAGGCCCAGTAATGCTGGTTGGTGTCGCTAGGAATGTTGCCGCACCCGCGGCTTACAGTCTCGGCCAAAGAGACCTTGGCGACGAAGTCACGCTTCGCTCCAGCGTACATCTCCTGAAAATCCAATTTACACCCCCGATGATCGACCCGCCTGAGCCGCGGTGACCTGATTACACCGACTTGATGATACCGCCGGCGTAGCGGCTATCTGAGCGATCAATCGTTGCCGGCTGTCGAAATGGCTGATCGGTGATCTCGACCGTCCGAATTCGGCCCACTTCGAACACTCGCGGCTCACCGTTGGATTGCAGCTCCGCCGGATTGCTAATCTGGATCCCAGTCACACAAACCTTTTCACCCGATGAAAAGTAGAGCGCAGCGGGCTGGAAGGAGCGCGGCAATACGTCGTCATCGTAGCGAAGCGACAGCAAGCGACGCGCGTCGATGGCATCGCCGATCAACCGCTCGAAATCGAAGCGTCGAGGCGCCGGCGCCTTTTGCGCAGGCGCAGCCCCGAAGGGACTTCTGGCCTTCTTTGGGGGCTTACCCCATGTCGGTCGCTTCATCGGCACCTCCCATCACCAGTCACTGGCCTATGTAGGCAGCATTCCAGCTGGCCAAAGAAGAGCCACCTCGGAAATCCACAGAGCCTTATCTGAATCTGAGGTTAAGCACCCCACGCAGGCTCGGCCGCATAAATCGCCGTCCGCCATCTCTTCATGTCGTCCAACGATCAGCACGGCTGGCCGCTGCCCTCTTTCCGGCGAATGGGCGACGTTGTCGAACGGTGGTATTACGCTGGCTGTCGCGGCGCCGCCGCGGCGCGGACGGTTCGTTGGTACAGCACGAGGCACTCGCGACTGGTACAGCGGGCATGGAGACACCAGCTAAGAAACCTTAGTTTTCTGCCATTTCCCGAAGCTGGCGATTTCTCCCGTAGGGGTCACCAGCCTTTTCAAAGGCTTAGCTGCTGAATGGCTGCACGAACGTGCAACTTACTGCAAATTTACTGCAAAACCGTAGCTGGAAATTGGCGGATTTTCACGGATTGTTCTACGTCCTATGGCGTTTGCATCCGCAGTAAGTGGAACGCTGGCGAGTACCTGATTCGTATCCCAAACTCAGCCTTTCCACCTTCCTTCAGCGACGTGTTCGTGACAGCGATTTTAGGTCGCACCAGCTTCGTCTGACAACTCAGAGGTTCCATCCCCTAAGGTGATGTTGGTCCGCGAAATATAAGGTTGGAAGTCTGGCACTAGCGACATTATGCTGCCATCCGGATGAAGGAACTCGTGGTCCGCGCCCGGAATGAGGTCAGGATCGAGCGGGACCCGCGCATGGGGATTGTGCAGAACGACGGCGCCCTCCACCCAGCTTTCGGCATAAGCCGGATCGCGAACGTCCTGATGGAATATCGTCGGGCGCCGGTCATTCCGATTACCTTCGCCGCGTGCGATGCCGCTTCGGATCATCTTGATGTCGCGGTTGCCGAAACCCGCAATGTAGCCAAGCCGGTTGAATTTGGTGATCGTGCCTTGCGGGTTCAGGAATACAGCGCTGACGTTCTCGGATTCGGGCAGCTCGAAGAAGTTTGATGGCTCGCGAGCATTGCCATAAACGTGCTCGGTCAGTCGCTCGATATGGCGCTTCCCCTCGACCATCGAATGGCGCACGCCGAAAACATATTCGATGGCCAGCGGGGTGATCCGGGTCATCGCTGCGGGCGCGTGAAAATCCTGCAGGGCGATCACGAACGGTGCACCATCGACCCCAGGCGCATTCCAGTAGCGCTGCTTGTGATAGAGTTTGCGCGTAAGAGCGCGGGCAAGTTTGATCGGCACATAATTTTCGAGATAGGCGCGGATCTCCTCGTCAGACTGCGGCTGCGGCACGGCTCCTACCTGCGGTGGGTTGGCGGTCGTGGCCTCAATCGCGATGCGGCCACGCGGTCCTGCGAGCAGAAGGTCCGGGACTGCCACGCCCTCTTCATGTGCATAGCCGAGCTCGGTGAACGTCGCGAAAAGATAGAGTTCCCATAGGCGCGGATCGAAGCCGGTGGTTTGGAATTGTTCGACGAAGTTGCCGTCAGCGTCCTCGAAGAAAGGCATCATTGCCGTGAGCAGGTCGCGCGCAGGGGAGAAACGTTCCTGCTTGATTAGTTCCTTGAAGATCGGATGCAATCTCGCCTCAGCTACGGTCGGCTTGAAGAAATCAATTGGCGCGCCTTCCTCATCGCCCTGGTAATAGCTTTCGTCCGGCAAGGCCGCGTGCTTCTTAATTGCTGCAGCGAGATGATCCTGCGTCTCGGCGAAGGTCTGGTACGAGACATCCTGATCGATAGCGCGGACCCAAGCACCCGGCCCACGCCCGAACCGCGACCGATCCTGCTGCCATCGAAATGCCTCGTGCGCGCAGCCGAAGACCGCGCCGCGCCGCCAGCCAGATTGGTCGCCTTGCGAAGCTGGTGCGCGAACGGGCGATCCGCGCCGACCCGCCCCAACCATAGCTCGAATGGGTCCTCGGCCATGACGCTGTCTCATACTGAAAAGCGCCAGATGAGGGTGCGCCAGCGCAGCCCTTCAAGGGCCTCCATTCGAGCGCACCGAAGAGTCGCAGAAATGCTGGTGTTTCGGCCGTTGCGCCTTCCCGATGGAGGCACCGCCATGGGCATGCCTCCATCAAAAACGACGTGCAGACGCCACTTCCGGGGCCGGTTGGAGGCACCGCTTTTAACTTGCCATCCCTTCTATCTCCCCGCCGATCCCAACCAGCCTTCGACATGTTCCCTGTACGTTCTAATATCGCAGCCTTTCCGAGTCGCCGGGGAGGAGCCGATATGTCGATCAGAATCGAGCCACTGGAGAATGGCCGGCTGAAACTTTCCGGCGACGTGGAGGACGAGCTTTGCTTGTCCGCACGGGCGCTCGACGAGGGCTTTGCCATCGCGATTTCGGACGGTACGCTGGTACAGGGACGCTTCGATAATTGGGTCGACGAATGTCGATTTTCGATCGCCGTCGAGGGCGCTGGTATCGCTACAATCAGCCGCGCGGAGCGCGGCGACGTGCTCGATCTGGCGTGGAAAATCGAGTGGATCACCGGCATATGTCCGCTCTGGGGATCAGCAGATCGGTCATCGAGCGTTCGCATGTGGGGCGATGACGGAAAGGCGTGGGGTATGTCCATTAGCGTTAGTCGCAATCTAGGTGCAAAAGGTCCTGCGAACGCTGTCTGGCATCTGACAGCAGCCAATACGCTCGTCATGGCCGACACCGTCGCATTTCTCGGGTGGAAGGGTGAGGATTGTGAATAGCTTCTCCGCCCTTGACCTGATCGGTGCGTATGGATGGCGCCGGGCGACGTTCACGACCTATTCCCTCAGCGCCTCGTTCGCGGAAGCGGTCTTAGTCGAGGCCCTCATGCGCCAGGGTGTCTCCGAGATAACGGTGCTGACCGACCCCGTGGGCTACCGGATGGCCCTGCGCGAACGCGGTGCCGTCAGGATCGGCCGCGAATACATCGTGCATCCCGTCGCGGTCCGGGACGGCTGCTTCCATCCGAAGGTCATGGTGCTGGAGGCGGCTGACGCCGTCCATGCGACGGTTGGTTCGGGCAACATGACCTTCGGGGGCTGGTCGGCGAACCTGGAGTGCATCGAGCACGTCTACGCGGACGGGCGGGCGGTGGCCCTGTCCGACCTCGGGCGCTTCTTCACGGCGCTGGCGGACAGCGCGGCGTGCGAACACGACGCGCGCGACCACTGCCGGTCGCTTGGAGGCCGGCTGGCGACGGCGGCGTCCGGAGGGACGGACGACGGGAGGCTGCGGATCCTCAGCACGCTAGACGGGCCGATCGCCGGACGGATCGTAGCGGCCGCCTCGGACCTGGGAGGCGCCCGGTCTTTAACGATGGCCTCGCCCTACTGGGAGCGGGGTGCGGTCGAGGCTTTGGCCCGGGACCTGGGACTCGAGGCGGTCGCGGCGCATGTCCCGCCGTGCCGCGTGCCCGCCCCCAGGGGAATGGACTGGCCGCGGGGGTCCCCGGCCGTTCGCCCGGTCGAGGTCGAGGTGCTCGCGGCCGACGGGGTGTCGCGGCGCGGGCTGCACGCGAAGGTGTTCGAGGTGGGCTGCGCGGCGGGACGGATCGTGGTTTCGGGGAGCGCGAACGCAACGGCGGCCGGCCTTAGCCGTGGTGGGGAGGCCATGCGGAACGTCGAGGTCTGCGCGCTGCGCGTCGACCTAGCGCAGGGTGGGCGTTGGAAGTCTGTGCCGGCAAAGGCCCCGCCGCAACCGGCGGCGTTCCTCGAGGACGAGGAGGACGACGCCGACCGGGGCGTGCTCACGGCGGAGCATGCCGATGGCGGCATACTTGGCAGGATTATCACCCGCTGGCGGTCCGCGTCCGCCGCCGCGACCATGGAAGTCAACCGGCGGCCGGTCAACCTCGGGCCGGTGCGGATCGAAGCCGGCCGCTTCTTCATCCCGGTCGAGCTGGTCGATCACGAGGACCTCGATCTGGAGGGTCGGGTCCAACTGCTGCTCGTGGGCGACGGCGAGGAGGCCGAGGGGTTCGTCGCCGCGCCGGACTTCGCAGCGATCAAGGGCCGGGCCGGCAAGTCGCTCGCGTCGATGCTCGCGATCATGAAGAACATGCAGACGCCGGAGGACGTGCTCGCGGTGATGGAGTTCTTCCGGAAGAACCCCGACGCGCTCAGGACCCGGACAGGGTTCCACGCTAGGATGGACGGGACGCGGCACGAGCGCACCGACCCTCTGGTCGATCCCGACCTGGTGGGACGCGGCGGCGACGCCGGCGAGTCGTCCGGCGACGGCGAGGCGGGCACCGGCGGCAAGGGGTCGAGCGAGCAGGCGTGGCAGAAGTTCGTCGCGCGCCTTCTGCAGTCCTTCGCGCGCGCAGGCAGCGTGACCGAGGACGAGGAGGACGAGGGCGACCGGACAGAGAAAGCGCGCCGGATGAGGGCCGCCCGGGCGATGGACAAGATCGGGGTCAGGTTCCCCCAGTTCTTCAACCAGTTCGTCGATCGGATCCAGACCGACTTCGAGCTCGTCAACGTGATCCGGATGACCCACTTCGTCTGCGTGACGACGTCCCACCCTTCGACCGACGCCCTGGTGGCGCGGCTGGTGACGGTCGCAGGTAGGATGGACATGGGCAAGGCGGCCCGGGACACGGTCGCGTGGTGTCTGGGATACCTTACCGCCGGGAGCCTCCTCGACGCCGCCGAGGCCCGGGCCCGCATGATGACGGCGGGCATCGATCCCGACCGGGAACCCGACCCCGAGTTCGCCCTGCCGGGCTTCGCCGAGCTGATGGCGCCGGAGGCGGACATGGCGTCCGTCCTGGCCGCGATACGCGCGACGCGCACGGTTCACGACGACGTCCGCACGCTAGAGGCGGCGCTGCTCGAGGGGCGGAAGCCCGATGGCCTGTCGGCGCTGCCGCTGCACGAGGGATGGGAGGAGCTGCGGCGGCAGTGCGCAGCGCCGGGCCGCCGCAGGGTGCACTTCGTCGACCGGCCGGTAGCCGCCTGCCCAGCCTGCAACATCACCCTCCTGCCGTATCTGAAGTCCGAGCTCGCCCGGAAGGGCGTGTGCGAAAGCAGGTGCCACGGCTTCATCCTGGCGAGGAATCCATGAGCGCGGACGCACTTGCCGAGCTGCAGCGACTCGGTCGGAAGTCGCGGGACTGCTTCGTCGTCGAACCGGCCAGGACCGGGGTGGGCGGCGTCGACCCCTTGGGGCTACGGCAGATAAACTTCGACCTGATGAACGAGGTCTTCCCGGGATTAAACAATGTGGCCCGGCAGATCCGCCCCTTCACGCTGGTGACCTGGGCGTGGCGTCGGACGATCGACCTAGCGCGGGAGCGACGCGAGAAGCTGCCGGTGTCGGCGCACGAGGACTTCGTCGCGCGGGTAGAGGTGGCGTTCGTCTGGTCCATGCTGCAGATCTACGATCAGGGCGACCTTGAGCTGCCGGGGAAGCAGGTCGTGGCGACCCGCTGGGGCGAGGCCAATCGCATCACCTTCGGCGACGACGACTGGAAGGAGTTCGTGAAGGCGCGGCGCAACTCCACCGCCCTCACCGCCGCCATCAACTATGGACCGGGCCTGCGAGCCCTGAGGCTGCTGGTGGACGACGCCAACCAGCCGGGCGTCCGGGTGCCAGGTCCCAAGACCGACGGCATGCTCGACGCCTTCGAGGCGCGCATCGCGCCGATGCTCGGCCACAGGGTTTTCAACGTCCGCGGAGAGTGCACGCTGAAGCGCGGCACCGCCGAGGAGTGGGCGGAGCACTGGGACATTGACGAAGTGCTCGACGAGGAGAGAACGACCTTCCGCAAGCGGCTCATGGGCGGTCTGGCGTCCCCGCAGCGGAGGAGCGGGTTCGAGCTGCTGTCCGGGGTGTTCGACGAGGAGCAGGAGGAGTCGGTCACCCGCGCGGCGATGTGCGACGGGGGCGATGCCGCCGCGGCGCAGCGTTGGCACCGGGTCCAGGTCCGGCAGGCGTTCCGGCTCGCGCTGGAGTCGCTCTTCGAGTGGATGACCGGCGAGATAGGCGGCGGGATTCTGGATACGGGCGCCCTCGCGACGCGTCTGCTGGAGGCCGCAGGCGGGAAGACCGACGGCACGGCCATGGAGTGGCTGAAGTCGCTCGTGCCTGAAGAGCTGTCGGCGGTGGGGGCTATGGAGAGTCTGGAGGCGACCTTCGCCACGCGCGCGGGCCTTGAGCGGGCCGCGCTCACCGCACTCGCCGTCGCGCTGACGATGCCCGAAGAACTGCAGGACGGGTCACACCGCCAGGAGCGGCTTCCGCTCCGACGCGCGCGCGACGACCTCGACAGGCTGGCCTCCGAGACGCCGCTCGCCTTCCTTCACCACATCGTTGAGCAGTGGATCATCGCCCAGCACACCTACTGGTCCGTCGGGCGTGGGCTGGCCGACGCGCGCGCCGGCGCGAAGCGGATCCTGAGGCTTCGGCTCGTGCTGGAACCGGGCGGGTGGCGCGTGACTAGGGGTGGCGGCTCCAACCGCATGCCGCGTCCTACGCCTGACAGGCTGCGGACGGCCGTGAGCCTGGCTATCCAGAGCGGGCTCATCGAGGGCTGACTACTTCAGTTGGAAGTTAGATGGCATTGGGATTGCTTCGCTCGAGGCCGCGTTTGCTGCGGCGTCACTTCCGGCTACGTTGCCGAGATGGTTTGTGCTGGACTTGGCCGTGCGCGGTAAGCTGGTGGAGCAGGATGCGGAGGACGAACCGGCGTCGGAACTGTTGAAGAAGATCACGGCTGCAAAGACCAAACTTAGACTAAAAGTTTCTGCTATCCCTCATGATACCGACGAAATCCCGTTCCTGCTTCCAACTGGTTGGCACTGGACAACGGTTGGCGAAATTTGCTCGAAAACAGGTTCGGGGAGTACGCCTCGAGGAGGCAAAGATGTATACAAACCCAGCGGAGTTCCGTTCCTCCGTTCGCAAAATGTGTATGACGTCGGTCTGCGGTTGAATGATGTCGCATTCATCGATTACGAAACTCATCAGCGTATGGGGTCGTCCAAATTCCTTCCACGCGATCTTCTGCTGAACATCACCGGCGGTTCAATGGGACGTTGCTGTCTCGTTCCAGATAAATTTGGTGAAGCTAACGTAAGCCAGCATGTCTCTATCTTGCGCTTAGCTGTGCGTGGCACGGAGAGGTTCATGCACTTGTTGGTACGTTCGCCGTATTTTCAGGCATTTATCTTTGAAGAACAAACCGGTGCAGGGCGTGGCGGTTTGCCCAAAAACCGGATGGATAACATCGCCGTTGCCCTCCCCCCGCTCGCCGAACAGTCCCGCATCGTAGCCAAAGTCGCTGAGTTGATGGTTTTGTGCGATCAACTCGAGGCAGCGCGGGCAGAGCGCGAAGTGGCGCGTGGCACGTTCACGCTGTCCACCTTGGCCAAACTCAACACCCCCAATTCCGAAACCTTTGGCCAGGACGCCCGCTTCGCGCTGGCCCACCTCGCCCCCCTCGCCCGAACTGGTGAAGCTGGGCAAGGACGGGCGCGGCGACGATCGCTTCGGCATCGGCACCGACATGGGCCTTGAAGCCGTGAACGGCGCGCTTTCCCTTGTGCTTCACCCAGCGTGCGTCAGCGTCGTCTTCGCTCGCTGACGCGATGATAGTCGCATCGACCAGCGTGCCGGTCTTGACCGTCACCGCCTTCAACTTGAGCTGCGCGGTCACGGCTTGGCCTTAGGAATAGCTATATCTGTCAAAGGTATAGTGGAGCCCTTTCCGATGCGTGGGCCCCAACTTCGGGAGCTTTCCTGAAATTTTGCGCGATTCAGTGAGCCGGACAACGCCAAAAATACCGCAGATTTCCGCGGTTTACAAAGCTCTGTGGGATTTCTTGAGATCGGAAATTGGAGCGGTGAAGGGAATCGAAACACGCTTACAACCTATTGAAACAGCAGCAAATGCTGCACTGCAGCGAAAAATGTGGCCCTAGGCCATGGCCCCACTCCCTTTTCGTAAATCGGGTTCGAAGCATAAGCGCGGAAAATTGCCTTCCTTGAGTAATAGCCGGAATGCGTTTTCATTGCGGCACGAGAAATTTTCAGACGCATGTGTCGCAGCTCTGTACGGCCGCAGCCGACCAACTCATGCTCTTGGGCCGCAGTGGCACGAATGTCGGCCCACGTCCGGACCGGCCATTCGCAAGTCGGGTCACTGCCGAGCGGAGAGGCGGGTCCGTGCGGTCGTTTGACAGACCGACAGCAGATGCCAGAGAACGCTGTTCTTGATAATCGTGATCCAATGACACGACGATCGAGGCACATTGCTGGCCGTCATCGCCGCCGCAATCGGCGGCGGGAATCAGTCCGCCGGGGGCGCGCGCACTGCACTTTCTCCGCGGACGACGCGCGCCAATATGGCGTGTGAACCACGGGCTCTGATATAGTGCCCCCATGAGCAAATGGATCTTCACGACAAAGAACAAGGGCGACGTTCAGATCGAATGGACCGACGAAGACGAGGTGATCGTCAGAACCGTCGCGACACCTCCCGAATTAATCGGCAGCATGACCTTCAGGTACATCGAAGGCGCCGACCGTTATGACGAAGACCGCTTCGTCGTTACCAACATGTATCTCGACGGGCCGAACGGCAGCGGTGACTACATTAGGCAGGGGATCGGACAGGAGATCATCTCAAGCATGGTGACCCCGGTTACCTTCCATGTCGATGACGGCAACCGGCGCGACGATGGCGGACACCTCACCGGTGACGGACCGGGATTCGCCCGCAAGATGGTCTCGAAGGGCCTCGCGTACTGGGAGGAAGGCAATGAGTGAGTCGGTGCCACCCACAACCCAAGACGACGGTTCGATGGAGAGCGCAGTGCGGCCACCCGTCCCTAGGCGACGGCCTGAGCAGGAGGTGTTCGACGAGATCGCGGAACTGACCGCCACCCCCGGCTACGCGCACGTGATCGCGTTCCTGTGCGTGCGCGACAATTTCGTGTGGCATCGCCGCGACGGGATGAAGGCGGAGGACATGCAGCACCTCTATTCGAGTTCTCGGCTGATCCGGACCGAGATGTCAACGCTCATCGGACTAATGGTGCGCGCCGCTGGCGATCTGGCCGCTCCCCCACCCGCCGACGTCGACGCGCTCGTGACGCGGACTGACGCCCTGATGGCTGAGCTTCACCGGAGCATGGGCGCACCGACGCTTGATGGCATGTTCGCGGCTTTCGAGGCCGGCGAGAGCCCGCCAAACCCCTGGAACAGCGGCGGCGCGATGCGCGAGCCGATTTTCTATGGCGGCGAAGGCGCCTTCTCGTTCCAGAACTGCGACTTCGCGATCGAGAAATACGCCGCCGACGACCCCTGGCTGCAGGAACACCGCAAGGCCGGAATCGCCGATATGGTAGCCTTCGCCAAGGCCGCCGCCGACATTCAGAACCGCAAAGTCTCTGGCGCGATGGCGGCGGGGGCAAACACGCCTGGCGATCCGCGCCTGCTCGAGGCATTCACGTTGACCGCCGCCGAGATCGCTCCTGTTGCAGGTCTTGGCGAGGAGACCGCGACCGCCTGCATCGACGCATTCACGCTGACTGCGGGCCGCGGCAACCCGGCCTTCGCCACGATCAGCGACTTCAATGCCGTCAACGGGTCGCCGGTGCTGGAGACGGGCGACGGGCGCCACTTGCTCTTCCACTTCAACGCGCTGGCGGAGGCCGTCTACGAGTCGCCCTTCTACTGGATGTTGGACGACAGGCCCTACAGGCCAACGCTGTCCGACAATCGTGGCGACTTCACCGAGGCGTTCGCGGTTGACCGCCTGTCGCAGGTGTTCGGTCCGGCACGGGTGCATCGAGGAGTGAACATCGACCGCGCGAAGGGCGACCGCGTTGGCGAGATCGACGTGCTCGTGCTGTTCGCCGACCGGGCGATCGTGTTGCAGGCCAAGTCGAAGCGCCTCACCCTGGCTTCGCGCAAGGGCAACGACCTGCAGCTGCGCGGCGACTTCAAGGGCGCGGTCCAGGACGCCTACGATCAGGCTATGGACTGCGCGGCAGCGCTTTCGGACCGGTCGCTGCGCTTCAGCACCGCCGACGGCACGGTGGTGGATATCCCACCCCAGATAACGCAGGTCTTCCCAGTTTGCCTGGTGTCCGACCACTACCCGGCGCTCGCCTTCCAGACGGACCAGTTCCTGGTCCGTCGAGAGGAGCCCAAGGTCGTCGCCCCACTCGTCATCGACGTCTTCACGCTGGACGTGATGGCCGAGATGCTCGAGCGGCCGATCCGCTTCCTGAGCTATCTCGAGTTGCGGGCAATCCATGGCCCGAAGGTGCTCATCCACCACGAGATCACGCTGCTGTCCTACCACCTGAAATACAACCTGTGGCTGGAGAAGGAGCACGACATGGTCGTGTTCGATGACGACTTCGCGGCCGACATAGAAATCGCGATGGGCGTGCGGAGGATGGGCCTGCCCGGAGCGCGGACGCCGAAGGGCGTGCTGACCGTCATCGCGGGATCGAGGCTCGACAGGCTCATCGGCGCGATAGAGTCGAACCCGACCGGCACGCTGATCGACACGGTGATGCTCGCCTATCAGCTCGCCGAGGATGGCATGACTGAGCTGCGCGACAACCTAGACACGGTAGTTGCGAACGCGGGGTGGCGGGGCTCGTCCAACTTCGTGCTCGGTTTCGGCGGGTCGGGCATCGCGATCCACTGCAACGGCGATACCGACGCCAACAGTTTGGCCCGGATCGAGGACCACATGCTCGCGCGCAAGTACCGCAGTCGTGCGGACAGCTGGTATGGCATCGTCCTCGCTCGGGACGGAACGCTGCGCTTCGGGCACAAGGTCGAGTTTCCTTGGAAGTATGACAGCAGGGCCGAACGCGCCGCCGACAAGCTCATTAAACGCCAGGTTGCGACGCTCACCACCCCGCGACCCGCGCTAGCCGGGCGTAACGAACCCTGTCATTGCGGCAGCGGCTTAAAGTACAAAAGATGTCACTTGGAAATTGATCAACGCGGGTGAACTCCGCAAGTTTTCCCTGCCTGGGTCATTCGGCGACGGCATCTGTGCGAAACGGAGCGTCTGCTCTTACCAAAAGCCGCTATTCGAGTAGCGAAATGGGAACGACGGCTTTGTCCCCAAGACACGTCGATCCGCTTTCGGCAGCAGTCGACCAAAGCCAGTCGTTCATTCCATCTCCCGTGAACGTCCGGCATCGACGGAAGCTGACAATCACGCCGGTTAAATGGGAGGATAGGCAACCCGTCCTAGTAACTCTCAGTGGTCGGTGGAGGCCGGGTTCGAGCGGGACCGACGGAATTATAGAGCCGCGAGTCGTTTATGGCGGACCCTACCTCTCGCGCTCAGACTCAAACGACGTGATCGTCCCCGTGTGCTCCTCGACAAGTGACTGGAACGCCTCAAAGGCACGATAGCAATGGTCGCACTCAATCTCGAGCAAGTCTGCGATTTGATCGAGTTTGAGCGGTTCGCTGCCACCGATGCCGTAGCAGATGCGCCCGTCCGCGCAGACGATGCGCGTGACCATCTCGCTCATCCCGATCAGAAAGCGGGCCGAGAACCGATGATTGTACGCGTTGCGGAAGTCCTCGGTGGCCTCCTTGAACGCCGTGCCAGCGATGGGCTCGACACGTCGCTTGAACGACCGAAAACGTCGCCACCCTCTGCAGATCGGGTCGATATGATTTAGATAGAGCGCGCGTTCGGTCGGGAATTCATCTCGCCACCCTTGAATATCCTTCGCCATATTGGCCTGGTGGCAAAGATGGCCGGCCGCGTAGGCGAAGCGCGACTTGATCGCATAGGGCCGCCCGAGCGCCACCGTCCCCAGCGTATCGATGAACTCGTGCGAGACAGCCAGCTTCTCTTGGTCGGGGAGCGCGGCCGTGACACGCGCCCATGCGCGCAGCCGATGCACATCATGGGTCAAGTCGTTGATGATGTTCGCCAGCTCCGAAGCATAGTCGGACAGCATGTTGGAATAGGCCATCCAGATGCCGCCGAGCGGGTCGGGTAACGTCCACCAGTGATAAGGCATGAAGCGCCCGCCGATCGCGCTATGATCGAGTTCGTGCCGATAGGCGGTGTAGAGCCGGATCGCCTCCTCGGACTGTTTGCGCGTAAACTCGTCCGGCTCAGGCATTGCGGCGAGCCCAATTGACCACCGACCACACCAGATCATCGACCGTGCTGCTCCCGACGGTGATATCGCGGTGCGGCTCGATCCGATGATAGTCGCCGAGCGGCGCGGTTCCTCCAGTGAACCCCGTGCGGCGCGCGATGATGTTCTTGGTGCGTCGGTTCTCCTGCCAATAGGTCACGATGGCCCGGTGTCTCGGCTCGTTTGGACTGCCGGGATGCAGCGCCCGCGCGTCGGGAAAGTGCATGTGGCGATGATGCGCGTGGAGCAGCGTGACATCGTAGAGCCGGGCGATGAAGGCCCGCATCTCATCGAGGCTGCCGACGGTGCCAACATCCTTGCATTCGATCGCCACGCGCGGGCGCCCCACTGGAATTCCGCCCGCCTTGCGAATCTCGGTCCCGACACTGCCGGGCACGATCGAGATGTCGATCTCATGCGTCGCCGCGCTGCGGCCCGCGAACTGGATGCCGTTCCAAATCTCCCATTTCCTGCGCCGGTCCCAGCGAAAGCCGATCACGCTGGCATTGCCGGAACCCGCCGAGCCCGCAGGAACGCCGGCCGGCGCGCCGCCGCGCTGGATGAAACGCCGGTCGGCATCGCCGGAACGGATGATCGTCCCGTCCGATCGCTGAAGCCATACGCTGAAGCCGGCGTCGCGCAAGCCGCGGGCGATGCTGGTCATCACGAACAGCTCGAAGATTCGCCCGGCACCGGAGGCGTGTTCGAGGGTGGTGACCCGGCCTACGATCGTGTCGAGCGCGGTTTGGACGGCCGGGATCATATCGTCGCCTGACCGCCCGCGCGCGCAGTCCACTCCGCCAACGCCGCCCGCAAGGCGGGGAAGTCGTCGCGGGCACCAGCAACATCCTCGCGACTGCTTTTCCGGTCGCCTTCGACATCAAGGAGGACCAATGCCGTGCCCTGCTCTGTTTTGGCGGATGCCGCGTGCGCCAAGTCTTGAGGACCCTCCGGCTCGTTGGTGGACTCGACAATGAAGTCGAGCGCGTCGATGGATGCCTGCAACTGCTCCAGCGCGGTCTCGAGCCGCTCCTCGACATAGGCCGCCGCCCATTCCACCTGCTCGCCCGCTGGTATCGGCTCGGGCTTCGCAAGCAACACCTGCGGCTCGCCGCGGGCCTTGGGTTGGACATCGCTGCGGATCGACTGCCGGGCGGCTGCGAGCGCCTCCTCCGATTCCTCAGCTGTTCGGCCAAGCCGAACGCCCTCGATCAGCTCGAACGCCAGCCAATCCAGCCGTGCCGCCACCAACGTCTCGATCAATTGGAGCACGCGCGAGTCGAGGATCGCCATTGCTTCAGGCCCCTAGCAAGATGATCCCGCAGGTATAAAACCATGCCGGCGGACACGCCGCCTGTCATCGGCGCATCTACTTCCTATGTTGGCCGCACGGATTGTTCCAGCCCAAAGGAAAGCACATGGATCGAGGTAAAAACGGGAGCTGGCCCAAACCGCTTTTGGCGATGATCGCATGCGGATCGGCGCGCTGCTGAGCTTCAGCCCGTCGAACATGCCGCGACGGGGCGGCGTCGGCGCTGGCGATAGCGCCGGTTGCACGTCGGGCGCGCGGGTGTAATCCGACGCCATGTCCTTGCCGCGCTCGCGTGCCAGCGTGCGAGCCAGCCGCCCGGCATCGGCGAAATCATCCTGGCCATAATGCAGATCGACGCGTTCCCGATGGCGCGACAGCGCGACATAGGCAGCATGACGATCAAGCCCCGGCGTCGCCAGTACATGGACGCGGTCGACGGTCATGCCCTGCGCCTTGTGGATGGTGGCCGCATAGCCATGATCGACATGGGCATAGTCCTTCAGGTCGAAGGCGACACTTCGCCCGTCATCGGTGCGCACGCGCATCGCGATCCCGCTGACCTGTTCGATCGTGCCGAGCGTGCCGTTCTTCACCTCCAGGCTGCGCTCGTTCTTGAGGAACATGACGCGGTCGCCCGCCGCGAACGACCGGCTTCCGCGCTCGACGACGAGGTCGACGTCGTCGCCGAGCATCTGTGCCGCCCGCATCCGGTCGCGCGCTGCGTTGTTCAGTTCGCGCACTTCGTCGTTGGTGTGGGTGAGGATGATGCGGCTGGCCTGTCGGTCCTTGTCCCAGCGCTCGATCAATGCCTCGCGTGCAGCTTCGCGCGTCCCGGCGGCATGGACATGACCGGCCTCCGTATAGGCGGCCAGCGCTTCGCCAGCGCGGCCCGTCGCGAGCTGCCGCGTGGCGTCGCGCTGCCAGTCTTCGGACTGGCGGCGGATGGTGGTGATTTCCACCGCGCCATGCCGTTCGGCAATCGAGCGGAACGCAGCACCGGCTTCGATCGCCTGGAGCTGCTGCGGGTCACCCACGAGCACCACCTTCGCGCCGCGCTTCTCCGCTTCGTGGATGACACGCTCCATCTGCCGTGTGCCGATCATCCCGGCCTCGTCGATGACAAGGATGGATTTGTCGGTCAGCAGCTCGCGACCCTGGCCCCATTGATGCTCCAGACTGGCGATCGTGCGCGACGCTATGCCCGAGCCACCTTCCAGATTCTCCGCGGCGATGCCGGAAAGCGCCGCGCCGTGGACGGTGTAGCCCTCCGCTTCCCATGCTTCTCGCGCGACGCCGAGCATCGCGCTCTTGCCGGTGCCGGCATAGCCGATGACGCTGCTGATGCCGCGCGCGGAGGTTACATGCTCCAGCGCCCCGCGCTGCTCGGGCGAAAGCCGTAGGCCGCGCTGTTTGGCGACGCGGAGCGCGCGTTCCAGGTGCCGGTCGGCAACCGCGTGATGCCGGCGCGCGTCGAGCGTCGCAGTGGCATGTTCGAGCCGCTGTTCGGTCTCCAGCATCGCGCGCGACGTGAAGCGATCGTCGCCGCGCCCATCCTTGCCCAGCTTGATCAGTTCGGGCGAGGCGCGCACTGCCGCCATTACCTGGTCGAACTGGTCCTTTCCCTCGCTGTGTCTGTGTACAAACATCGCGACGTCGCGGGTGGTGAAGGTTGCCTGGCTGTGGGTGATCGCGTCGAGCGCGATGCTCGGATTGGCGAGGATCTTCTCGCCATTGGTGCGCGCGATGGCGTGATGGTCGTCGAGCCGTTCGCTGTCACGCCCCTGCGCCACCATGCGCGACGCGGCGGGGCCGATCTTGTGCTGGGGCTCCAGATCGATGCTCTGCGCTTCGAGGCTCCGGTGATCGACCCGTGCGTCGATGTCGAGTTCCGCGAGCCGCTGATTGACGTGCTCTGCCCAGGCTTCGCGCCAGTGGGTCAGCAGCTCGGTTCGGTTCCAGTCGCGCATCTTCGCGCCGAACCCGTCTTCGCCGACGGAACGGAGCCCGAGCATCACATGCGCATGGGGCTTCGCCAGCCCATCGGCGCCGATATCCCAGTGGATATTGAGATCGGCGACCATGCCGCGATCGACGAATTCGCGCCGGACGAACGACCGCGCCAGTTCGATGCCGTCGGCGGCTCGCATCTCGCGCGGGATGGCGAATTCGATTTCGCGCGCCAACTGCGCGTCCTTGCGCAGCTCGGCGGCCTCGACATCATTCCACAGCCGCTCGCGGTCGCGCCACGCTTCGGGCGCGTTCTCGGGCAACAGTACTTCGCTATGCACGACGCCGGCCTTGTTGGAAAAGTCATGGCTGCGGCCGAGGCGCTGATCGTGCAGCCGTGACGCCGAGCGATATGCGGCAGCCGCTACCGCGCTCGATCCAGCCGCGCGGGAAATGACTTTGGCCGAGAAGTGGTAGATCGCCATGGCGACGTACCAGATACGCCTAAAAGCGCACGTCGGCACGACGTATAAGCGCGCCCTCGAACGATTTCATCGCGCTCGGGACCGCGAAATCTCACGAAGTTTCAGGCTATTGGCGCGAGTTGACTGTGACGATATCTGGTCCGTCCGACCGACACAAGGGAAGGACCGGACGATGCGAAAGCCCCGAGATTATGATGCGGACCTGAAGGCGCTCGCCGACAAGGCGCGCCAACTGAAAACGCGCAAACAATGCCAGCTCGGTGAACTGGTGATGGCGACCGGCGCCGATGCGCTGGGTGTGGAGGAACTGGCCGGCGCGTTGCTCAATGCGGCCGCTGCTGATAGCCCGACGCGGGAGGTGTGGCGCAAACGGGGCGCCGCCTTCTTTCAGCGTGAACGGCACGACGCAGGCCGTCGCACTGGTCGCGAGCCTGGCGGCACTGCGGCGGGTGAGCGCGGCGCGGAACCGGCTCCAGGCGAAGCAGGCGCGGCATGATCGCCGCGACTGGCAGGTGAAACGGCGCGAGCGTACCCGGCAGCTGATCGAACTGGGCGGGCTCATCGCTAAAGCTGGCTTGGTCGAGCTGACCGAGGACGACCGTACCGCGATCCTGGGCCTGTTGCTGGAGGCTGCAGCGAGGCTGCGTGATGGCAATCGCGAACATGTTCTGAAGCTGTGGCGGCGGCGTGGCCGACGCGCTTTCGAGCACGGTGTCGGATGACGACGATCTCAGCTGAACTTTGAGCGTAGCGGGCATCGCCGGGTGGGAGGGGTGTTTGTGATCCGCTGTCGAAGTAGCTCTTCGATCCTGTAGATTGATCAGAAGGCGGCGTTGCCGGACAGCGGTGCGGAGAGATTCGCTTGGTATGCGGCCCGGCACATTTGCCACTTCACCGGAGGTAATTTCCCTCCAAACGGTCTGTCACTCCTTGCCTCGACACGAATCCCGGTGATTGCAATTTCATAGTCGCCGTCAAAATCGGGGGCGTCGGGAAAGCGGGCAGGAAGACCGGTTGCTGCGAAATCGATTAAAATGCTGTCAAGCGACCCGGCTGCAATTGGTCGCATAAGAAAGCCGCCAGTTTCCTTCGGACGGAACACATGTCTGGTCGATCCGCGTTGATCGGTGCGTTGCAGGATCAGCGTCGTAGCGTCAAAGCGAACAACGGCGTCGACCGGCATTTGTGCGAGACTTCTCACAAGCGTCACGTGGATTACACATTCCTCCATGCGGCCGTCGACGATCGAAGCCTGCGGAATCACTGTAACGACAGAAACCGTCGGGCGGCAGCGAAGCCAAGAGGCGACTCGCCAGAACGGGCTGGGAAACCAAGGGCGTGGCATCCAGTCCACCAAGCGACGCCAGCCCATCACTATGAGCGCGATGAGCAGCAAGGATGCCGCGCAGGCGACAATCGACCAACTGACAGGTTTGGGCGGCTTTGGCAGGATGTCCGGCAACAGGTGGTCGAGCACCCAATATGTGGATGTCACGACGAATGGCAGGGCGAGGTACCGGGACCGCGTCAAACTTGTCATGACACCTTTTACCCTGCCTGCCGCGCCGTCGCCTCCAACTGGGCAATGCGCTCCAAACAAATCTCGTTCACCACGCGGCCCAGTTCTTCGACCTGCTCACCTAGCCACGTCAGCTCGTCAGCGCTGATCCGGTAGTGCTTCGAATAGCGCGCCTTCACATAGGCTTCCTTCAGCTTCTCGAACATGCCGCGCTGCTTGCGGTTGTCGTTGGGCCAGACGTAGGCCAGACGCCGGTCAAGCCTCTCGGCCTGCGTGCGCAGGAAAGACAGATTGTGAACGTGCGGCGTGTAGAAGGTCACGACGAGCAGCACGCAATGATACAGGCGCTCCGTCGCCTGATGGAGCATGAAGGCCGCATCTTTGTTCCAGCCTCGTTTAAGGTCGTCGCTGAAATTGATGTGGGCTCGGAGCGCACTCGGGTACCATTCGTCGAAATATTCCTTTGCCATGGTGAGCGCGGCGTGCGGTGTCTTCGGCTTGGGTTGGTGCAATTCGCTATCTTCGCTCTGGTAGAGCGCAATGCCGTCGCGCGCGACGTCCATGAAGAAATAGCGGCCATGGGCGAGCCCGTCGTTCACCTCGGCACGGGTATGAACGATGAAATTGACCGGGGTCTTGATGCTGCCGGTGATGCCAAATTCGCGCATCAGCCGGTCATCGACATTCGCCCAATATTTTACCCGGTCGGTCAGGCGCTTGTCACTGACGATGATCAGCAGGTCATAGTCGGACTTGTAGCCCTTGGCGGTATGCGGCTCGTCGATCCAGTTGCCGCGCGCATAGCTGATGGGGTGGACGCCCCCCGACGGCATCGATGTGCCAAAGTGGAGGTGTTGATCACCACTT
>NZ_QENQ01000010.1 GCF_003096275.1 Sphingomonas pokkalii | reverse complement strand
CGGGGTGAAGGTGCCGTTCCTCGTCACGCACGGGGCACAGGATCGCCAGATCAGCGTGCAGTACGCCCATGACTGCTACGACCAGCTGGTCAACAGCCCGAAGCGTGAACTGAAGATCTTCACCGCGCGCGAGGGCGGGGTCGAGCATGTCGGCGCGGACAATATGGCGTACGGCCGCGACTATATCGCCGACTGGTTCGCCGA
>NZ_QENQ01000009.1 GCF_003096275.1 Sphingomonas pokkalii | reverse complement strand
CGGGTCGTGTCCGTCAACGTGGTGTAATTTCGGGTGTGGCCCCGGGCCGCATCGTTCAGGCGGCCTTGGGTGCTGGTGTGGACGGTCTCTCATCCCAACGGCTTCAAGACGCGTTAGCGTTGCGAGCCAGATGAGAGGAGAAGACGATGACGAACATACCAGTACGGATCGGCATGGACACCGCCAAGTCGGTGTTCCAGCTTCATGGCGTTGACGAGAACGAAGCTGTGGTCGTAAGACGCCAGCTTCGGCGTTCGGAGATGATCCGCTATTTCACGAAGCTACCGCCCACGCTGGTGGCGATCGAGTCTTGCGGGA
The DNA here is from genome assembly GCF_003096275.1 of Sphingomonas pokkalii. Taxonomy (GTDB): domain Bacteria; phylum Pseudomonadota; class Alphaproteobacteria; order Sphingomonadales; family Sphingomonadaceae; genus Sphingomonas; species Sphingomonas pokkalii. The sequence continues at coordinate 1,133 of NZ_QENQ01000009.1, read as the reverse complement.
GCTCCCATCATTGGGCTCGACTGCTTCAATCGTTCGGCCATGAAGTGAAGCTGATCCCGCCCCAGTACGTGAAGCCTTACGTCAAGCGCGGAAAGAACGATGCGGCCGACGCGGAAGCGCTGTGCGAAGCGGTGACCCGGCCGAGCATGCGGTTCGTGCCGGTGAAGTCGCGCGAGCGCCAGGCTGCATGCATGCTGATGACCGTCCGAGAGCGCTTGGTCAGCGTGAAGTCCCAGCTCTCCAACGCCTTCAGAAGCTACGCGGCGGAGTTCGGCATTGTTGGCCCGGCAGGGCGTCAGAACGTCAAAGCGCTGATGGAGCGGGTGCTCGAAGACGCCAGTCTCCCCGAGATGGCGCGTGATCTTTTCCTGTTTCAGGCCCGCGAGTACGCCGCGGTCGAGGGGCGGCTCGACGAGATCGAGACGAAGCTGATGAGGTGGCACCGCGAGGACGATTTAAGCCGGCGCGTTGCGACGATTCCTGGCATCGGCCCGATAGGGTCGACCATGCTGAGCATGAAGGCGCCGCCGCCGGAGAGCTTCAGATCAGGCCGTGACTTCGCCGCCTGGATAGGTCTGACACCCAGAGATCATTCTACGGGCGGCCGCATGAGGCACGGAGGCATAACGAAGGCTGGTGACTCGGCGCTCCGCTCAACACTCATCGTGGGCGCAACAGCCCTGCTGCGACACATACGCGCGGGTCGGCGCGCGCCCTCGCCGTGGCTCGCCGCCATGCTGGAGCGTAAGCCGCCGAAGGTCGTCGCGGTTGCGCTCGCGAACAAGTTCGCACGCATCGCTTGGCGCTTGATGGTGTCGGGCGGCGTGTATCACCGGCCGCTGTCCGCCAGCCCGGTTTGACCTGAGGTCGGCGTCGACTGGCGAGTAACGCCGCCTGATGGTTAGCCAACGAACTTGCAGGGCGCATGAGATGGAATGACCGATTGGTCGATACGCGCGAGCTTCCGAAGGTTACACTGGCATTCCGATGCCGCTAATGTGCTTGGAACGGGCGTAGCGAACACCATCTGGGCCAGCGGGGTTAACTCGCGTAAACAGGCCGGACATCTGATAGCAAACAATCGGGTCAGAAATTCTGCTAGTGTCCTACAAGCGAGGGGCCGTCCACATCTG
>NZ_QENQ01000008.1 GCF_003096275.1 Sphingomonas pokkalii | reverse complement strand
CCGTGGTTGGAGGAGGACTGGCGAGGTCTTTCGTCGGCTGCGTTTGCGGATCGGCTTGCGGGGTATCTTGCGTCGGATCGGTCGCGGGGTTTTGAACTGACGCGGGCGCCGCTGATGCGGGCGCTGCTGGTGCGGGAGACGGAGGTTGGGTGGCGGCTGGTGCTGAGCCACCACCATCTGCTGCTCGATGGCTGGTCGGCGGCGCTGCTGTTCGACGAACTGGCGGAGCGGTATCGTGCGCTGGTGTCCGGGACGGTGCCGGAGCTGCCGCAGCGGCGGCCCTATCGGGATTTTCTTGCCTGGCTTGCGGCGCAGGATCCGGCGGCGGCGGAGCGGTACTGGCGGGCGGCGCTGGCGGATGCGCCGGCCACGGGCGTGCCGCTGGGAAGCGCGGTCGATGCGGGTCCGCGCCGGATGTCGGAAGCGGAGGGCCTGGTGGCGGCGCCGCTCTGGGCCGAGGTGCAGGCGCTGGGGCGGAGCCTGGGGGTGACGGCGGCGAGCATTGCGGCGGCGGCCTGGGGCATCGTGCTGGCGCGGGCGACGGGCGAGGAGGATGTGGTGTTCGGCACCACCGTGTCCGGCCGCCCGGAAGGGCTTGCGGGATCGGAGGTGATGATCGGGCTGTTCATCAACACGGTGCCGCTGCGGGTGCGGGCGGCGTCGGGGGCGCGGCTGGGCGCGTATCTGGCGGCGGTGCAGCAGGGGCTGATCCAGGCGCGCGAGCATGGCCATGTGCCGCTGGCGAAGATCCAGGGCTGGGCCGGGGCGCGGCGGGCGGCGTTCGAGACGCTGCTGGTCTATGAGAATTATCCGGCGGCGCAGGCGGCGGCGGGATCGGCGCTGGGAGTGACGGCGGCGACCAGCCATGAGGAGACGAACTATCCCGCAGCGCTGATCCTGGAGCCGGAGGCCGAGGGGCTGAGGATCCGGCTGCACCATGATCTGGCGCGGCTGGGGCAGGGCGATGCGGCGCGGCTGGTGGCGCGGTTCGTGCAGTTGCTGGCGGCGATGGCGGCGCAGGGCGCGACGGCCCGGCTGTGTGCGCTGGACCATCGCACGCCGGAGGACCGGGCGGCGAGCGCGGCGCTGGCCAGGGTGCGGATCGATGCCGGTGTGCCGGTGCCGCTGCTGCCCGATCTGTTCCTGGCGGCCGCGGCGCGCCATCCTGCGGCACCGGCGCTCCACTGCGGTGCGCAGACGATGGACTATGCCGCGCTGCGCAGCCGGGCACTGGCCGTCGCCCACCAGCTTGCCGCCCGCGGCGCCCGGCCAGGCGCCATCGTCGCCATCGCCCTGGAACGCGGGCCGATGCTGCTGCCCGTGCTGCTGGGGACGATGCTCGCCGGCTGCGCCTATCTGCCGTTGGACCACACCCACCCGGCCGCGCGGCTGGCCGGATTATGCCGGGATCTGGGCGTCGCCATCCTCGTGCACGATGGCGAGGCACCGCCCTTCGCGGTGCCCTGTCCCGGCCTTGCAGTTGCGGACATCCCCGCCGAGACGCCGATGCCGGTGCTCCCGACGATCGATCCCGGCGCGATCGCCTATGTGATCGCAACTTCCGGCTCCACCGGCACGCCAAAGCCGGTTGCGATATCGCATCGGGCGCTGGCGGGGTTTCTTGCCTGGGCGGTCGCTGCCTATCCTGCCGCCGCCTTCGCCCGGGTGGCCGCGACGACGCCGGTGACGTTCGACGTATCGGTGTTCGAACTGTTCGCGCCGCTGGCGGCCGGTGGCGCGGTGCTGCTGCTCGACCATCTCGCGATGCTCGATGGTGCCGATGCGCCAAGCCTTGTCAGCGGCGTGCCCAGTCTGATCGCCGCGACGGCGCTGCCGCCCTCCCCCTTCCTCAACCTGGCGGGCGAAGCGTTGCCGCAGGATCTGGCCGATCGCTTGCGCGCGTCGATGCCGAGCCGGGTGCTGCGCAACCTGTACGGCCCGACCGAGGCAACCGTCTATGCCACGATGGCGACGCTGGCGCCTGGCGCGGCGGTAACGATCGGGCAACCGCTGCCGATGCTGGCGGCCTATGTGCTCGGCCCTGCCTTGCAGCCGGTGGCGCCGGGCGAACCCGGCGAGCTCTATCTTGCCGGGCCGTCGCTGGCGATCGGCTATCTCGGCATTCCGGGGCGGACGGCGCGGGCTTTCCTGCCGGATCCGTTCGGTCCGCCGGGCACGCGCATGTATCGCACCGGCGATCTCGTCTGCATCGGGGACGACGGCGCGCTGCGCTTCCTTGGCCGTCGTGATGGCCAGATCAAGCTGGCCGGCGTCCGCATCGAACTGGGCGAAGTGGAAGCGGCGATGCGTGCGCATGGCTATGCGGAGGCGGTCGCGGTGATGGTGCGCGGCACCGAAGGGCAGCCATCGATCGTCGCATGTACAACCCGCCCATTCGATCCCAAGGTGCTGGAAGACCGGCTTCCTGCCACGATGATTCCCACGGCGGCGATCCAGGTGGATGCCATTCCGCGCACTGCTTCCGGCAAGGTCGATCGTGCCCGGCTGACGGCGCTGGCTGCCACGGCGCGGAGCCGGGTATTGCCGAGCGATGCCGCCGCCGCCAACGCCTGCGAAGCGGGCATCGCCCAGGCAATGGCGGCGACCCTGGGCCTGCCGCATGTCGGCCCGGAGGATGATTTCCTGGCGCTTGGCGGTGATTCGATCATCGCGATGCAGGCGGCGGCGGCGGCGCGAAAGGCGGGCCTGGCCGTCGGCCCGCGCGCGTTCGTTACCCAGCGGACGGCCCGCGCCATCGCCCGCAGCATTGGCGGCCCGTCGGTCGATACGGCCAGTGCCCCGCTGCAGGAGAATGTCCCGCTGGGCGCGATCCAGACGCGCTTCTTTGCGGAGGGGCGGCGCAACCCGGATCATTTCAACCAGGCGCTGCTGTTCGCGCTGGATCCGGACACGGATGTCGCCGCCTTGCAGGCCGCGCTGAACGCGGTGGAGGCGGCGCATGCCGCGCTGCGCTTCCGCTATTCGGGGCATGGCCCGGCGGTGGTGCAGCGGGTGGTGCCACCGCGCGGCGTGCCGTTGGAAACGATCATGCTTCCCGCCGATGCCGATCCGGCTGCCGCGATCACCGCCGCCTGCGCGCGCCTCCAGACCGGGCTGAACCTGGCAACCGGCCCGGTGTTCCGCGCCGCCCTGTTCCCGGGTGCGCCGGCGCGCCTGTTCCTGGCGGTGCACCATCTTTGCATCGACGGGGTTTCCTGGCGAATCCTGCTCGACGATCTTGCCACCGCCTATGCGCAGGCGCGAGCTGGCCGGCCGATCGCGCTGCCCGCGCCCTCGGCTGCGTTCGGCGCCTGGGCCCAGGCCGCGCATCGCTTCGCGCGGGCGCCGGAACGGGCGGCCGATTGGGAACGCTGGCTTTCCGCCGCAGCGGCGCCGCGCGCGGCGCTTCCCCGCGACGCGCTGCAGCCCGAAGCCGCGGGAGATGCGGTACTTACCCGACGGCTCGACGCGGCCGTCACGCAGCGGTTGCTGCGCGAAGCGCCGGCGCGTCATGCGGTGGGCATCAATGCGATCCTGCTCGGCGCGCTGGGCCAGCTGCTGTGCGATTGGGCCGGCGGGCCGGTGGTCGTCGATCTCGAAGGCCATGGCCGCGAGCCGCTGGGCAGCGGCCTCGATCTCAGTCGCACCATTGGCTGGTTCACCAGTCTCTTCCCGGTGCGCCTCGCGGTGCCGCCGGCGGCCAGCCTGGCTGCGGCCGTCGCCGCCGCGGCGCAGGCGCTGGACCTGCCCGATGCCGGCGTCGGCTACGGCGTCTTGCGCTATCTGAGCGGTGATCCGCGCGGGTCGGCGTTGGCCGGGGCTTCGGGCGAGGTGCTGTTCAACTATCTCGGCCAGCTTGACGGCCTGGTATCGGCCGCGCCGGTGGCGGGCTGGTCGCCGGAGCCGGTCGGCGCGGACGAGGCGGCGGACGAACCGCGCAGCCATGTGCTGGAGGTCAACGCCATGGTTTCGGAGGGATGCCTGTCCATCGCGTGGCGCTATGATCCGCAGCGCCATCGCGAGGCCACGATTGCCGATCTCGCGGATCGGTTCTGCGCGGCCTGCACCCGGATTGTGGAAGCCGAAGGCAGCACGGCCGGGGTGGACGATGCGGTGCGCGATCGGGTGCTCGCGCGGCTTGCGGGGCGGCAGGGATGAGCATGGCGATCGATGTCTGGCCGCTCGCGCCCCTGGCGCAGGGCATGGTCTATGAAACGCTGCGCTCGGCGCGGCAGGGCCCCTATGTCGACCAGACGGTGATGACGCTGAAGGCGATCGAGCCGTCGCTGCTGCGCCGTGCGCTGGACGAGGCGCTGGCCGGCCTGCCCAACCTGACCATCGCAGTGGAGCATGAAGATCTCGACGCGCCCGTGGCGGTGGTGATGACTGGGGTATCGCTGCCGTGGTTGGAGGAGGACTGGCGAGGTCTTTCGTCGGCTGCGTTTGCGGATCGGCTTGCGGGGTATCTTGCGTCGG
>NZ_QENQ01000007.1 GCF_003096275.1 Sphingomonas pokkalii | reverse complement strand
GCCTGCACCTCCATCGCAGACCGGATGCGGTCGGCGCTTTCCTGCACCTCCGCCACGGTGGTCCGGATCGAGGCATTGGTCTCCACCGTCGATCGCGTCGCCGACTGGATCGCCGCGATCTTGGCGGCGATATCGTCGGTCGCCCGCGCCGTCTGGTTGGCCAGGCTCTTCACTTCCTGCGCCACCACCGCGAAGCCCCGGCCGGCATCGCCCGCCCGGGCCGCCTCGATCGTCGCGTTCAGCGCCAGCAAATTGGTCTGCCCGGCAATGTCGCGAATGAGGCCCAGGATCGATTCGATCGACTTGGCGTGATCGGACAGCATCTCGCTCATCCCCACCGCCTCGCTCGCCTGGCTCGACGCCCGCGTCGCGATCGCCGCCGCCGCCTCCACTTCGGTACGGGCATCCTCGATCGCACGGATCAGCCCCGCCGCCGTCATCGCCGCCTCCCGCATCGCAACCGCAGACTGCTCCGCCGCCGCCGCCACCTCGCTCGTCTTCCCCA
>NZ_QENQ01000006.1 GCF_003096275.1 Sphingomonas pokkalii | reverse complement strand
GGCCGGGCGCCGCGGGCGGCAAGCTGGTGGGCGACGGCCAGTGCCCGGCTGCGCAGCGCGGCATAGTCCATCGTCTGCGCACCGCAGTGGAGCGCCGGTGCCGCAGGATGGCGCGCCGCGGCCGCCAGGAACAGATCGGGCAGCAGCGGCACCGGCACACCGGCATCGATCCGCACCCTGGCCAGCGCCGCGCTCGCCGCCCGGTCCTCCGGCGTGCGATGGTCCAGCGC
>NZ_QENQ01000005.1 GCF_003096275.1 Sphingomonas pokkalii | reverse complement strand
CATATTGAGAACATTGTGGAAATCTGCGGAAAGCTGCGATAAAATCGCGGTTGACAGTCCCGTGTTTTCTCATTTTGTTCCACCAAGGCCCGCGAGAAGTGGGCCACGAATCGGTAGACCACGGGCCTCGCAGGAGTCGTGGCCCACCATGCTAACCGTCGTTGAAATCCGTGCGCTCAAGCCCCGCGATCGCCCGTTCAAGGTGTCGGACGACGGCGGCGAAGAAAGCGTCCGGCAAGGTCGGCGGCAAGAACAAGAATGAGACGTGACGCAGCCTTGGTAGCCTCGGCGTCCAGGCAGCCAGTCACCGACAAGTTGTGAGATATTCTGAGGTTCACGACCACCCCGGCGATGAATGCGGTTGGCTAGTTGAGGGGGGCTCTCGGCACGAAGAAAATCCGGTGCGTTCGGTAGCACCAACACGGCATTGGGGCGTTCTACCCTTATGGATGACCTCGAAGAACTGATGCGACGTCAGCAGGCACTGGCCGACTTTGGCGACTTCGTGCTCGATCATGAAGACCTCGACCAGATCCTCACCGAAGGGTGCCGCCTGGTCGCCCGGGCGCTCGGCACCGATCTGGCGAAGGTCATGGAAATCGAGCATGATGCCCAAACGGCGTTCGTGCGCGCCGGCATTGGCTGGCGCGCAGGAGTCGTCGGCGGGGCGCATGTGCGATTGGATGATCGCTCCTCCGAAGCCTATGCGATCGCGCAGCAAGTGCCGGTGATCACCAACGACATCGTCCACGAAACCCGGTTCGTCTTCCCGCCGTTCCTGTGCGACCATGGCGTGCGCGCGCTGGTCAACGTGCCGATCCTGCTGCCCGGGCGCAGGCCATGGGGCGTGCTGCAGGTCGATGCCCGCGCGCCACGCGGGTTCGACGAGCGGAGCATCCAGTTCCTCAAGACCTATGCGATGGTGCTCGGCCCGGTGATCGATCGTCTGCGGGTCGCGGCGGACCGCGAGCAGGCGCTGATGGGCCAGCGCGAGCGCGAAGAGCGGCTGCAACTGGTGACGGACGCCATGCCCGGCCTGATCGCCTATATCGACAAGGAGCATCGCTACCGCTTCGCCAATCGCCGCTACGAGGAATGGTTCGGCCTGCCGACGGGGACGATCCTCGGCCGGCATTTGCGCGAGGTGCTTGGGGAAGCCGCGTTCGATCGCGTCCGCCCGCATGCGGATGTTGCGCTCTCGGGCAGGCGCCACCGCTTCGAGGCCGAGGTTGCGTTCAAGCTGGGCGGCACGCGGCACGTCCAGTCCGAGTTCGTGCCGGATCTGCTGGAGGACGGGTCGGTCGCAGGCTATTACTCGCTTGTACTCGATGCCACGGCCAGCCGGGAGGCGGAACTGGCGCTGCGCGAAAGCGAGGCACTGCGCGGCCTGGCCCTGGAAAGCGGCGGCATGGGTGCGTGGCGGTGGGACACGCGGGCGCACACGGTGCATGCCGACGCCGTGGTCCAGAAGCTGTGGGGCGTCTTCGCTGCCCAGCAGCCCCACGCCGTGGCGCTCTATGCCGGCATGATGGATGCCGAGGGGCTGGCCTGGCTGGAAAGCGGGATGGCCGAGCAGGCCATCCCGGGTGAGTCCTTCGGCACGCGCATGCAGGTCGCCCATGGTCGCAACGCCGGGCGGTGGGTGCAGCTGCGCGGCAAGGCGGATATCGAACGCCCGTGGATCATCAATGGCGTGACCTTCGACGTGACCGAGCAGGTTGTGGCCGAACAGGAACTCGCCCGGTACCGTACCGCTCTCGAACAGCAGGTCCAGCAACGCACCACGGAACTCCAGGCGAGCCGTGACCTGCTTCAGGCGACCATGGACGCCTCGACAGACATCATCCAGGTGTTCGAAGCCGAGCGGGATGCTACCGGCGCCATCGTCGATTTCCGCTGGGTGTTGACCAACCGCGAAGTCGAGCGGCGGTTCGGACAAGTCGTCGGCAAAACGCTTGTTGCCTGCAATCCCGGGGTGCGTGTGGATGGAATCTTCGAGGCGTTCGAGCGCGTCACGGAAACCGGCACGCCCGAGCGCGCCGAACATCACTATGCCCATGAGCAGTTCGATGGTTGGTTCTACCAGTCGGCGGTCAAGCTCGGCGACGGGGTCGCGACCACCACGACGGATATCACCGAATGGAAGGCGGCCCAGGCCGATCTCCTGCGCCTGCGCGATCAGGTCGCGCAGGCGGAGCTTCGCGCCAGCGAGGAGCGCTTCCGCCTCCTCGTCGAATCGGTGCGCGACTATGCGATTTTCACCATGGATCGCGAGGGGATCGTCACTTCCTGGCCGGCGGGTGCCGTTGCCGTCTATGGCTGGTCCGCAGAGGATATGATCGGTCAGTCGGTCGACCGCACCTTCGTGCCCGAAGACGTGGCGGATGGTGCTCCGCAATGGGAGCGCGCAATCGCCGCGCGCGACGGGGCAGCGCCGAATGTCCGCTGGCACCGGCACAAGGGCGGCTCCCGCATCTTCATCGATGGCTCGACCCAGCCGCTATTCGGGGCGGACGGAGAGATTCGCGAGTTCATCAAGATCGGTCAGGATGTGACCGAGGTAAGGCGGGTGCACCAGGCCCTGGCCGAAAGCGAGGAGCGACTGCGCGCCGCCGTCGATGTGGGACGGCTCGGCCTCTGGGACTGGAACGTGACCTCCGGCGAAGTGCACTGGTCCGACGAGCATTTTCGCATGGAGGGATACGCCGTCGGGGAAGTGACGCCTAGCTACGAGGCCTGGGCGTCGCGCGTTCATCCAGAGGACCGCGCCGAAACAGAAGCGGCGCTACAGGACGCGCGGGACAAGAAGCGGGAGTTCACGAGGGAGTTCCGCGCGGTGCATCCCGACGGCTCGGTGCACTGGCTGTCGGGCAGGGGACGATTCTTCTACGACGCGGAGGGCAATGCCGTGCGCATGATCGGGGCGATGGTGGAAACGACCGAGCGGCGCGAATGGGAGGAGCGGCAGCAGGTCCTCATCGCCGAACTCCAGCACCGCACCCGCAACCTGATGGGCGTGGTGCGATCCATGGCCGACAAGACAGCGCAGGCGAGCAGCGATTTCGACGAATTCCGCAGCCGTTTCGGCGATCGGCTGGAAGCCCTGGCCCGCGTGCAGGGGTTGCTCTCGCGGCTGAACGAGCATGATCGGGTCACCTTCGACGAACTGATCGAAACGGAGCTGGCGGCGATGGGCGCCGCCGGGGAGCGCATTCGGCTGGAAGGCCCCAGGGGCATTCGCCTGCGCTCTTCGACGGTGCAGACGCTCGCGCTCGCGCTCCACGAACTGGCGACCAACGCCGTAAAATATGGCGCGCTGGGGCAGGCTGACGGACGCCTAGCCGTCACCTGGCACCTGGTTGAGGATGCCGCGAGCGGGCGCCCCTGGCTGCACATTGAGTGGCGCGAAGCCGGAGTCGAGATGCCGTCCCCGGCCGTGAATCCCCGCGGTGGCGGGCAGGGGCGCGAATTGATCGAACGCGCCTTGCCCTATCAGCTGGGCGCGCGAACCAGCTACGTGCTGGGCGCGAATGGAGTCCATTGTACCATTGTGATCCCGGTATTCTCCAGGCCGCCGAAAGGAAGCTGAGCATGCCCCATGTCCCCCTCGAAGGCCGCCGCCAGTTCGTGATCGTCGGCCAGGTGCCGAAGGGCGACGCGATGCCGGCGTGGTCGGGGTAAAGCCGGCCTGCGCTGTGCAGCACGCAATCGACCTGATCCTTGCCGACACTGCGTGCGGTGCGGCCCCGGCCTAAAAAACGTTAAGGACAGGCGGGTGGGGTTTCGTCACTATGGCTCCCGGTCTCTCGCCTAGCGGAGGTGCTTTGTCGATGCAGCAGTTACC
>NZ_QENQ01000004.1 GCF_003096275.1 Sphingomonas pokkalii | reverse complement strand
GAGCTGCGCGACGAGACCGAAGAGGATCCGATGGAGCTCGAGGCGTCGAAGTACGACCTCGCCTATATCAAGCTCGACGGCGACATCGGCTGCATGGTCAACGGCGCCGGCCTGGCGATGGCGACGATGGACATCATCAAGCTGAACGGCATGTTCCCGGCCAACTTCCTCGACGTCGGCGGCGGCGCGAACAAGGAGAAGGTCACCGCGGCGTTCAAGATCATCCTGAGCGATCCGGCGGTGAAGGGCATCCTGGTCAACATCTTCGGCGGCATCATGCGCTGCGACATCATCGCCGAGGGCATCGTCGCGGCCGCCAAGGAAGTGAACCTCGCAGTGCCGCTGGTCGTCCGACTCGAGGGCACCAACGTCCAGCAGGGCAAGGACATCCTGGCCAATTC
>NZ_QENQ01000003.1 GCF_003096275.1 Sphingomonas pokkalii | reverse complement strand
GGTCGCGGCGGACCGCGAGCAGGCGCTGATGGGCCAGCGCGAGCGCGAAGAGCGGCTGCAACTGGTGACGGACGCCGTGCCCGGCCTGATCGCCTATATCGACAAGGAGCATCGCTACCGCTTCGCCAATCGCCGCTACGCGGAATGGTTCGGCCTGCCGACGGGGACGATCCTCGGCCGGCATTTGCGCGAGGTGCTTGGGGAAGCCGCGTTCGAT
>NZ_QENQ01000002.1 GCF_003096275.1 Sphingomonas pokkalii | reverse complement strand
GCCGCCGTCATCGCCGCCTCCCGCATCGCAACCGCAGACTGCTCCGCCGCCGCCGCCACCTCGCTCGTCTTCCCCAACATCCCCCGCGCGGCGCTCGACGCGCCATGCGCCTGCACGCGAATGCGGTTCCCCAGCATCGTCGTGCCTTCGATCGATTCCGAGATGCTGGCACGGAACTGGGCCGATCGTGCAGTGCGCTCCGCCCGCACAAGGGCTGCATCCTGCGCGCGGAGATGTTCGGTAGCCAGATCGAACTCGGCAAGGGCAATGCGCTGCACGGCATCGCTCAGCCGCGCGAATCGCGCCGCATCATCGCCCAGCCTGTCCAGCAAGGCAGCCAGTATCTGGCTGTGTGCAAAGGCAAATTGCCCGAACAGGGCAGAGGGCGGCACCCCATATCCGATCGCCGTCAGCGCATAGTCGCAGATCGTGCGGGACCAGGCAGGCCCCAGCGGATCGCGATAGCGATCGCGGAGAAAGGCCGCGCCTTCGCGGGCATATTCTTCGCGATCGACCTGCACCCGCATCCGCTGGCCGGCGGCGGTTGCCAGCACATGTCGCTTGCAGCGCTCGGCGATGGCTTCGAACTGATCCTCCACCAGATCGGCGATTTCCGCGCAGGTACCGATAAGCGAATCGTCCCAGTCGTAATTCTCGCGCCAGGCCTCGATCGAACGCGAACCGACGCGTGGCAATTCCAGATCATGCATCGCCGACATCCTGTCTTGTTCCTTGTGCGGCGATCCTAGGCCGCGACCTTCGCCACGAACTCGCCGGCGCTGCCCTTCAGCACGCCCAATTGTTGGTCGAGCGCCACAAAACCTTCGCCAACGCGATCGATTTCCGATGCCACCGCCTCGGTATCCTCGCGGATCGCGCCGATCGTGGCGGACATGGAATCGGCGGCCAGCGCGGTTTCGTCGACGGCCGCAGTGATCGCGGTCACGGTCTGCGCCTGCACCTCCATCGCAGACCGGATGCGGTCGGCGCTTTCCTGCACCTCCGCCACGGTGGTCCGGATCGAGGCAT
>NZ_QENQ01000001.1:3494008-4171419 GCF_003096275.1 Sphingomonas pokkalii | reverse complement strand
TAGCTGATGGGGTGGACGCCCCCCGACGGCATCGATGTGCCAAAGTGGAGGTGTTGATCACCACTTGAGGGAGGCGTCCGTGTCGGAAGTTAGCACAATCGGTCTGGATATCGCCAAGAGTGTTTTTCATGCACATGGGGCGGATGAGCGGGGTGTGATGGTGTTCAGCCGCAGGCTGACGCGGGGCAAGCTGCTCGAGTTCTTCGCGGTGCAGCGGCGGTGTACGGTAGCACTGGAGGCATGCGGCGGTGCACATCACTGGGCGCGCGAGTTGCAGGCGATGGGGTACCGTGTGCGGCTGATCCCGCCGGCGTACGTCAAGCCGTTCGTGAAGCGGCACAAGAATGATGCGATTGATGCGGAGGCGATCTGCGAGGCGGCGCAGCGTCCCGGCATGCGCTTTGTGGCAGTCAAGAGCGAGGAGCAGCAAGCGGCAGGGCTGGTGTTCCGCACGCGCGACCTGATCGTGCGCCAGCGCACCCAGCTCATCAACGCGATCCGGGGTCACCTGACCGAGTATGGCTGGGTGGCGCCGCGAGGCACGGCGCACATGACCCTGCTGGCCGAGATGCTGGAGGACGATGAGATGGCTTCGTCCCTGCCGGCTGAAGCGCTGCCGATGTTCAGGGTTATGGTCGACCTGCTGACCGAACTCGACAAGCGCCTTGCCATGCTCGATCGCGAGATCGCACGACGTGCAAAGGAGGACAAGGCAGCACGTCGGCTGATGACCATCCCTGGGATTGGGCCGATTGCCGCCACGGCAATCCTGGCACTTGCTCCGCCCATTGAGACGTTTGCCAAGAGTCGCGACTTTGCCGCCTGGCTCGGGCTTGCGCCACGACAGCACTCAACCGGCGGCAAGCAGCGCTTGGGCAGCATCTCGAAAATGGGGGAGCGAACCATCCGCCGATTGCTCATCATCGGGGGCAGCTCAGTGGTGCGGCAGGCGTGTCGCCGCGGTGCGCCTGCCGGCTCCTGGCTGGAGCGGATGCTCGCGCGCAAGCCGCGCATGCTCGTCTCGGTGGCGCTCGCCAACAAGATGGCGCGCATGGTGTGGGCGCTGCTGACCAGGAAAGAGGATTACAGAGCTCCGGCAGTGGCAGCGGCATAAAGCCGCGGCGGCAGCCAGAGGCGTCGGGGACGTAGGCGGATCGAAGGAGGGTATGGCACAACAGTCGGCGAGACGGGGCTGGAAGAACCAGTGATACGGCAGAGCGCTACCAAGCGCGATTAGCTGAAATGGATCCGGTCCGCGAACTCCCATACTGGCCCGCAGCTATGGCGCTGCTCATCGAGGCCGGACAGATGACAGCATCCGACTACGTGCCAACATTACCCCGATTTACCGCTTGCATCCGAAGGGGCGTCCACAGATGCCGTCTCCCTCAAGTGGTGATCAACACCTCCACTTTGGCACATCGATGCCGTCGGGGGGCGTCCACCCCATCAGCTAACCACCAAGATGCGAAATTCCCGCACCGGCGGCTCCCGCTCTGGAAGCTGTGCTCATTCCTCCCCCGGCGGGGGAGGGGGACCGGCAAAGCCGGTGGAGGGGTAGTCTCCGCGGGCGACAGCGACGATGTGGTGGATCGCAGCTCCCAGATCGGACAGGATGATCTGCGCGGGAATGCGGAGCACCCGAACGCCTTGCGCGCAAAGCCAGCCATCGCGGATCACGTCTCGCGCTGGCCGATCGTCCCGCGCGTGCGCTTCGCCATCGACCTCCACAGCAAGGTTGCGAGCCGGACAGAAGAAATCGAGGACATAGCTGCCCGCTGGATGCTGACGGCGAAAGCGCAAGCCTTCAGGACGGGTTCGAAGCGCCTGCCACAGGAGAAGTTCGGGCAAGGTCATCCGTCGGCGCAGATGCCGGGCAAAATCCTGCGTTTTCTTCGACCCGTGGAGCATGCGGAGACTACCCCTCCACCAGCCTGCGGCTGGTCCCCCTCCCCCTCCGGGGGAGGATCGAAGAAAGCATCATCCGCGAACCCGCGCAACGTCCGCTTCCCACCCCATTTTCAGGCATTCAGGCGCGCTGTCGAAGGCGTCCGTTTATGAGGTCAGGCCCCATAGCGAGATGACGTGATGTTGGCCCATCGTTATTGCCCTGCGGCGACCGCCGCGCCGATCAACGCACGAACATGGCGAGAATCGACCAGCGCAGGATCGCGCAGGCACAGATAGCGCCCCCGCCGCCCCTCCCCCCGCAGCAGCGCCGCCGGGTCGGGCAAGGCCGCGCCCGCGGCGAAATGGAGAAGAAGATTGGGCGGATCGACAACCAGCCGCAATACCGCGCCACCCCCCTGGGGCGGGGCATAGAAAAAGGTCCGCCGCTCCCCCGCACCGATTCCCGCTCGATCGCGCCGGGCCATAGCGTGTGCAGCAGCACCCGCGCGGCGGCGAGGCGGGCGGCGAGGTCCGCCGCCCGATCTTCCTTCCGATCAGATATCGTCGTCGGGCTCCGGGCCGGCCATCAGACCCTCGGCGACCTGGTCGGTACGCCCCCGGATCGCCGCTTCCAGTCGATCGCAAACCTCCGGATTCTCGCGCAGGAAGTTCTTTGCGTTCTCACGACCCTGGCCGATGCGAATGCTGTCGTAGCTGAACCACGCGCCCGCCTTCTCGACCAGCCCGGCCTTCACGCCGAGATCGAGGATCTCGCCAATCTTCGAAATGCCTTCGCCATACATGATATCGAATTCGACCTGCTTGAACGGCGGGGCGACCTTATTCTTGACGACCTTCACCCGCGTGGCGTTGCCGACGATTTCGTCGCGATCCTTGATCTGGCCGGTGCGGCGGATATCGAGGCGGACCGAGGCGTAGAATTTCAGCGCGTTGCCGCCCGTCGTCGTCTCTGGGTTGCCGTACATCACGCCGATCTTCATGCGCAGCTGGTTGATGAAGATCACCATGCAGCGCGAACGGCTGATCGAGCCGGTGAGCTTGCGCAGGCTCTGCGACATCAGGCGGGCCTGGAGGCCGACATGGCTGTCCCCCATCTCGCCTTCGATTTCGGCGCGCGGCACCAGCGCCGCGACCGAATCGACCACCAGCACATCGATTGCGTTCGAGCGGACCAGCGTATCGGTGATTTCCAGCGCCTGCTCGCCGGTATCGGGCTGCGAGACGATCAGTTCATCGATATTGACGCCAAGCTTCTTGGCATAGACCGGATCGAGCGCATGTTCGGCATCGACGAATGCCGCGACGCCACCATTTTTCTGCGCTTCGGCGATCACGTGCAGCGCCAGCGTCGTCTTGCCCGAGCTTTCCGGACCATAGACTTCGATCACGCGCCCGCGCGGCAGCCCGCCGACCCCGAGGGCGATATCGAGCCCGAGCGAGCCGGTGGAAATCGCCTCCACCTGCATCGTTTCCTTCGAGCCCAGCTTCATCGCGGAACCCTTGCCAAAGGCACGATCGATCTGCGCGAGGGCGGCGTCGAGCGCCTTCTGCTTGTCTGTGGAAAGGGCCATGTTGCCGTCGATCACCTTGAGAGATGCTGCCATTGGAAGAGCCCCGTCGCTAAAGGGTTTGTACACCAGGTTCAACTGTATTGGCATCCATGTATCGCATTTGTTCTTAGGGAACAAGAGCGGAACACACGGGAAGATTGCGGCGATGCGCCAGGCTGGCTAGCGGTGCGGAATGACCATGATCGTCGGCCACGTCTCCGCCCTTGCACGCTTTCCGGTAAAGTCCATGGCCGGCGAGACGCTGGCGATCGCCGAAATGGACTGGCAAGGCATTGAAGGGGATCGCCAATATGCCTTTGTCCGCGCGGCGAACGGAACCCGCTTTCCGTGGCTTACCGCACGCGAAGTGCCGGGGATGGTGCTGCACCGCGCCCGGTTCGCCGATCCCGCCGCGCCCAAGACCAGCGCCGTCGAAGTCGAGGCCCCCGATGGCGGCCTCCGCGCGCTCCACGATGCCGGGCTGCACGCGCACCTCGCCGAGGCGGCACGCGAGCCGGTGTCGCTGATCCAGGTGGCGCGCGGTGTGTACGATTCGATGCCGATCTCGCTCCAGACCAGCGCCGGCCATCGCGCGCTGGAGATCGCGCATGGCGGCCCGATCGATTCGCGCCGCTTCCGCATCAACGTGACGATCGAGAGCGAGCTGCGCCCCGAGCAATGGCAGGGCCGGCGCCTCGCCTTCGGCGACCCGAGCGAGGACGGCGCGATCGTGCATTGCGCCGACCCGATTCAGCGCTGCGTGCTCGTCACCATCGATCCCGAAACGGGCGCCAAGGACTCGACGATCCTGCGCACCGTGGCGCAGCGCTTCGGCGCCTGCTACGGGCTCTACTCGGCGCCGGCGCGACCGGGGCTGATCCGCGTCGGCGATCCGGTGCGCATCCTCGCCTGAAGCGGAGGGGCCGGCGCCCCTCCCCTTCCTTTACTTCCCCGCCTTGCCCGTCCACCGGTCCATCCAGCCGAGCACTTCGCCATACCATTGCAGCGAGTTCTTCGGCTTGAGCACCCAATGGTTCTCGTCCGGAAACACGACCAGCTTCGACGGGATATCGCGCCGCTGGAGCGCGGTGAAGGCGGCCAGTCCCTGGGTATAGGGAATGCGGAAATCCTTCTCGCCGGTAATCACCAGCTGCGGCGTCTTCCAGGCGGCGACATGGTTGACCGGGTTCCAGCGTTCGAACGCGGCGGGATCCTCATAATAGGCCTTGCCGCCATGCTCCCATTCGTCGAACCACAGTTCCTCGGTTTCATAGGCCATCGCGCGGGCGTCGAACACGCCGTCGTGCTGGACGATGCACTGGAAGCGATCCGGCCACTGGCCCTCGATCCAGTTCATCATATAGCCGCCATAGGAGGCACCGAGCGCGCAGGCCTTATCCTGGCTAAGGAAATCAAAGCGATCGGTTGCAGCCTTCAATCCTTTTTTGAGGTCCTCCAGCGGCCAGCCACCCCAGTTATTGCGGATCGCATCGGTAAAGGCCTGACCGTAGCCGGTCGAACCATGGAAATCGACGGCGACCACCGCATAGCCGGCGCCCGCAAATACCGCCGGGTTCCAGCGATAGGACCAGCTATTGCCCATGCTGCCCTGCGGACCGCCATGGACGATGAAAGCGACCGGCGCCTTGGCCCCCGATGCCAGTCCGGCCGGCTTGGCGACATAGCCCCAGACGGTATCGCCATTGGCCCCGCTGAAGCTGTAGCGAGTGACTTCGGGCATGGTGATGCCGGCAAGCTTCTCGGCGTTCACCGCCGTCAGCCGCGTGCTCTTCCTGCCCTTCAGCCAGTATAGATCGTCCGGCGCGGTGATGCTGTTCATCGCATAGACGAGGCCGCCCTTGGTCGGCACCACGGCGGAAACGCTGCCCTGTTCGGTCAACCGCTCGACCTTGCCGCTGGCCGCATCCACCGCGAACACCGGTTCTTCCTGGACGTCCTGCGCCGTGACGTAGATCGTCTTGGAATCGACACCCCAGGCGATCGAGGCGACCGAGCGATCCCAGTTCGGCGTCAGCGCGCGCACATCGCCGGTGACGAGGTTGCGCAGCATCAGCACCAGGCGATCCGCCTCATAGCCCGGCCGCCGCATCGCCGCCCAGGCGAGCCATTTGCCATCCGGCGACACCGCGGGAAACGTATCCGTCGCCGCATTGCCCGATGTGAGGTTGACCGGGGCCGAGGCGCCGTCGGCCGGCGCCGCGAAGATATCGAGATTGGTCGAGAGCGGTTCGATCCGCCCCGCCTCGCGCAGCGCGAAATACACCGTCTTGCCGTCCGGCGACCAGCTGACTTCCTCGACCCCGCCATAGGGCTTGGACGGCACATCGCCGATCAGCCCGCCGACGATGGCGACCCCCGCATTGTCGGCGCCGTTCGGCCCGAACGGCAGCACGAACAGCTGGGAGCGGTTGCCATCCGCCCAGTGATCCCAGTGCCGGACGAACAGCTGATCGTACACGCGGCCCGATCCTGCGTTCGCATCCTTCTTTTCCATTGCCGGCTGCAGGCTGGGCGCGCCGGGCTTGCGATCGGCCCAGATCAGCAGGCGGCGGCCATCCGGCGAAACCTTGAACCCATTGAACCCGCCGGGAATATGCGTGAGCTGCACCGGCGTGCCACCGGTGACGGCGACACCCCACACCGCGTCTTCCCCGCCCTTGTCCGACTGGAACCAGACGGTCTTGCCGTCGGCGGAGAATTGCGGCGCGGTTTCGTTGACCTCGGCTTCCGCCACCAGCTTCTGGGGCTTGGCGCCCTTTACGGACAGGTCCAGCCGCCAGAGATCGTAGCGGCCCTTGTTGGCCGCCAGATCGGTCTCTCGCTGCTGCCAGACGAGCCAATGCCCGTCCGGCGACACCGCGGGCGATCCGATGCGGGAAAGGCCGACGACATCCTGGATGGTGAGATCTCGCGCCGAGGCCGGCGCAGCGATGGCAGCGAGCGCGACGCTCGCGACGAGGAACTGCTTCATGGCCGGCACGATAGCCGGAAGGTAACGCCGGTTACAATCGCCCGTTCGCGCCCCGCGGCGATCAGCGCCCGCCCGTGATCCGGGCGATTTCGCGGGCGACGATCGCCTCGACGATCTCGGGCAGGTTCTGATCGAGCCAATCGCGCAGCATTGGCTTGAGCATTTCGCGCACCAGGCCTTCCAGCGTATCCGATCCCGGCACCTGCGGCTTGATCACCAGCCGCGACAGGATTTCGAGCTTTTCGCGGCTCGCCTCGGCAACGCGGTCCGAAAGAATGGGATCAACCGCCGACGCCGCTGCCAGCGGCGCTTCGGCCATCGGCTCGTTCAGCTCCAGCACGTCTTCATGCGGTACGGCGTCGAGCGGGACAGCCGCCGGCACATCCCGCGGATCGGACGCGCCCCCGAGCGGCCGCCCACGACCGGCGGCGCCGGGTTCGTCATCGGCGATGATCCGTTTGATCGATGCGAGGATCTCCTCCATCGACGGCTCGCTGCTGGCAGTCCCCATCGCGTCCATCCTGGCGTTCGAGCGGTACGAGCAGCCTCAATCAGGGATTCTGCCGGTCGCTGTCAACCGGACGCTGGAGAATGGGATCGAGCGGCTGGCCCACCACCTCCGGCGTCTGGGGCGGTGTGCTCCGGGTGCTGGTCGCGACCGGCATGGGCGTCTTGTCATCGCGCCAGTCGTTGATGCGGTTACGGACGCGCTTGTAGTTCAGCGCCGGATCGTAGAGCTGCCCCGCCTCGAAATTGAGGTCCCTGGCCTGCGCGCGCCCCATGGCGGCAAGCAAGGTGAAGCCGGCGACATAGGCGTCGCGTTCCGCAGTGACATACTGGACCTGTGCGTTCAGCAGTTCCTGCTCGGCGTTGAGGATATCGAGAATGGTGCGCGTGCCGACGCTGTTTTCGGCGCGCACGCCTTCCAGGCTGAGCTGGTTCGCCTGCACGGCGGTGCGCGAGGATTCGATCACGCGGAGCGCAGCCTGATAGCTGGCATAGGCAGACCGCGCCTGCGCGATCACGCCGCGTTCGGTGAGCGTGACCTGCTCGATCGCGGCGCCTTCGCGCGCCTGGGCCTGGCGCACCTGCGCAGCCGGGCGGCCCGCCTGAAACAGGGGCATCGTCAGCTGCACGCCGACGGTGGCGTTGGTCGTGGTATTCGGAACCGCCGCAGCGCCACTGCCGACGCTGGCGATAGAGCCGAGATAATTGGTGTAGGTGCCACCGGCCCCCAGGCTGACCTGTGGCAGGCGCCCGGCCTGCGCAACCCGGGTGTCGTAGCGCGTGGCATCGCGCGCGAGCTGGGCCGCTTCAAGGAACGGATTGTTGGCGAGCGCGACCTGTTCGGCGGTCTGCACGTCCTCCGGCAGATTCGGCAGCGGCGGCGGCGGCGCGAGCACGCCCGGCGGCGTCCCGACGACCCGAATATAGGTCTCACGGCTGCCGATCAGCTGTGCCTCGGCGCTGCGCAGCTGGGCCTGGGCGAGCGCCAGCCGAGCTTCGGACTGCGCCACATCGGTGCGGGTCAGATCGCCGACCTCGAACCGGTCGCGCGTTGCCTGGAGGTTCACCTCGAGGACGTGGACATTTTCCTGGTTGAGCCGGACGACCGATTCATCGCGAATAACGTTGAGATAGGCCGTGACGGTCTGGGTGAAGATGTCGGCCTCGGTCCCGCGTAGATTGGCGCGGCCGGCATCCACCCGCACCTCGGCGGCGTGAACCGAATTGCGAATTCGGCCGCCGCTATAGATCGGCTGCGTCAGGTTCAGCCCGAACTGCGCCTGGCGCGTCGGCGTAAACGCGTTGGAGGCAGTATTGTACAGGCTGTCGCTGGCACTCCCGTTCGCGGTGAAGCCGGGCAACCCCTGCGAGCGCGCGATCGGAACATTCTCGTCGTTGGCACGCTGGTTCGCGCGTTGCCCCTGCAGATCGGGATTCGTCGCATAGGCCTGTGCGAGCGCATCCTGCAGCGTCGTGGTCGGCGTGGCCGTCTTGGCGCCGGGCGAAGGCACGTCCTGCCGCCCGCTTGGCGCGGTCTGGGCTAAGGCTGGCGCCCCGATGGCAACGAGGCTCACACTAAAGAGCAAGAAGTTCAGTCGCATGAGCCCCGTCTTTAAGGTTAAAAGGTAAATTTTCTCGGCTTGTCGAAGCCCGGCAGGCGGGCAACTTCGATATCCATGAAGTCCGCCAAGCCGAATCCCCCTTCGGTACGACGGCCAAGGGCGAGACGCGTGACACCGCGATCGACCACGCCGGTGGCGATGCGGCCACCCGGCTTCACCTGATCGATGATCGCCTGCGGCAACGCTTCCACGGCACCGTCGATGACGATCAGGTCATAGGGCGCACGCCCCGCCCAACCGGCATTCAGCGGCCCCTGCACCAGTTCGACATTCGCCGAACCGGCCAGCCCGCCGCGCGCAATCGCCGCGAGCGAAGGATCTTCCTCCAGCGCGATGACCGACTGCACCAGCTGCGCGAGCACGGCCGCGCCATAGCCGCCGGCCGCGCCGATCAGCAGCACATGATCGGTCGGCTGCAGCACCGATTCCGTGAGCAGCCGCCCAAGCACCAGCGGCGCATTATGCTGGCGGCCATTGCCCAGCGGCAGGAGCGAATCGCGATAGGCGATTGCCCGATGCTCGGCGGGGAGAAAGGCCTCGCGGGGAATGCGCGACATCGCCGCCACCACACGAGGATCGTTCACCGCGTTGGTACGCAGCTGGCTTGCCACCATGGCGTGGCGCATCGCTTCGAAACGGGGCGCTTCGACGGGCGCAGGGTCGACCAGAAGGGTCATCATCACTCCGCTTGTCGCACAACTGTTTTAGCCGTGCAATACACTTGTTGCTATCTCTGTGGCTTGTATCGCGGTGCAACGGCCGCGCCAAGCGACCGCAACGTTATTTTGAAACGATGTTGACATTCCCCCCATGCCCAAGGCATTGGCCGCGCCTCACCCAAGGATGGCCCGATGGCGGAGTGGTGACGCAGCGGACTGCAAATCCGTATACGCCGGTTCGATTCCGGCTCGGGCCTCCAGTGATCCTACCCGCACCCTTTTCTTCCAGCCCCCGTCGAGCGGGGACCGGCTGAGTCCGCGCCGTTCCGGCCGCGCTGCGCCGGGGTGGCAGCCAGAGCGCGATGACATCGCGCCACCCCGCCCTAACGAAGCAACGCCAAGGGTACGGCCGCCGCCATCGCACGATAGCCGGCGATCGACGGATGCAGCCCGTCGCCGCTGTCATATGCCTTGTGCAGCCGGGCGGGATCGGCCGGATCGCGCATCGCCGCGTCGAAATCGATCACCGCATCGAAATTGCCCGGCGTTCGGATCCAGCGGTTCACCGCCTGGCGATCCGCCTCGTTCTGCGCATCGGGATGATAATAGCCGGACGCGGCATAGGGCATGATGGTGCCGCCGATCACCTTGATGCCATGCGCATGGGCGCGGGCGACGATCTGGCGATAGGCATCGATCATCCGGGCAACCAGCACGGCATGGGCCGCGGGCGAGACCGGGCCGTCGCGGGTCAGCGTGCCGAGATCGTTCACGCCTTCCACCACGATGACATGGGTGACGCCCGGCGGCGTGAGCACATCCCGATCGAACCGCGCCAGCGCGTTCGGCCCCAGCCCGTCGTTCAGCAGCCGGTTGCCGCCGATCCCGGCATTCAGCACCGCCACCTCGGCCAGGCCGGGTGCCGCCTTCAGCCGGGCCTGCAGCGCATCCGTCCAGCGGGCATTGGTGTTCGGCTTCACACCATAGCCATCGGTGATCGAATCGCCGAACGCCACCACTGCACGGGCGTGCGGCGCGAGCGCCTCGATCCCGGCGATCTGGTACCAATGGTCGGCCGTCTTCGCCCCCGGCAGATCGGCAGCGTCGCCATGGCTGCCATGGACGACATAGGAGGTCGCCCGCGATCCGGGATGGCCCGTCTGCACGCCCGGCGGACCGGCAAGGTGGAAGGAGATGGCAAGGTCCGCGGCGCCGCGGATCTTCACATCCACCGGGTCGCTCCAGTAATCGGCGCCGGCAGGGATCGTCACCGTGCCGCTGCCGCCGAAGCGCAGCGGGCGCAGCGACGCCGGATCGATCGCGGCACGGGCCGGATCCAGCGCAAGGGCGACCGTCGCGCCGTCGATGGTCAGCGGCGCGGAACCGAAGCGATTGGTGAGCCGCACGCGCAATCGGGCGGTCGACACCGGCACCCGTACGATCTGGCGGAGCGTGGCATCGGCAAGATCCTCGCCGGGAAGCGCATTCTGCCCTTCCGCGACCAGCTGCGCCGTCGCCCAGATCGCAGCCCAGCGCTCGCCGGGCGCCGCATGTGCACTGGCCACCAACGCCAATGCCAGCGCGGCACCGCCGACCCATTTCCGCATACCGCCTCTCCTCATTCTCATTGGTATCGCTACCATACCGCCCGATGCGCAGGCGACAAGCCATCAAGAGCCAATGTGCGCCGCAGGTGATATTGCAACATGCCCAGCTGCGGCATAGTCGGCAGCTTCTGCTTTCGAAGGACATTAGATGCGCGTCGCCCTGCTCGCCTGCACTGCCCTGTTGGTTCCCGCCGCCGCCCTGGCCCAGACGCCCCAACCGGAGGGCAAGCTGCCGGACGTCGCCACGCCGGCGGCCTATCGCCTCGATTTCACCATCCTGCCCGAGCGGGAGCGGTTCAGCGGCCATACCGAGATCGATGTCGATCTGAAGCAGCCTGCCAGCGCGATCTGGATGCATGGGCGCGACCTGCGCGTGAACAAGGCGACGGCGCAGATCGGCACCAGGCGCATCCCCGTGCATTTCACGCAGAAGAGCGCCACCGGCCTGGCCCAGATCGATTTCGGCGCCACCGTGCCCGCGGGCCGCATCACGCTGCGCTTCGATTACGATGCGCCGTTCGGCCGGACGACGTCCGGCATGTACCACCTGAATATCGCCGATGCGTGGTACAGCTGGAGCCAGTTCGAATCGATCGACGCGCGCGCCGCCTTCCCCTCGTTCGATCAGCCCGGCTACAAGACGCCCTTCACCGTTTCGATCACCACCCATCCCGGCTTCGTCGCGGTCAGCAACGCGCCGCAGGTCCGCACCGAGAAGCGGGGCACGCTGGTGAAGCATCAGTTCGCCGTCACCAAGCCGCTGCCGACCTATCTGGTCGCCCTCGTCACCGGGCCTTTCGCAACGACGCACGCGACCATCGCACCGACCCCGGAACGCAAGGATCCGATGCCGCTCGGCGTTGTCGGCACCAAGCCCAATGCCGGGCAGATGGCGTTCGCCCGCGACGAATCCGGCAAGATCGTCGCGCTGCTGGAACGCTATTTCGGCCAGCCCTTCCCCTTCCCCAAGCTCGATCAGATCGGCTCGCCGATCATGCCGGGCGCGATGGAGAATGCCGGCGCCGACATCTATGGCGACGACATCCTGTTCCTCGACGAATCCGCCTCCACCGAACGGAAGCAGGAATTCGGCATGGTGGTGGCGCACGAACTGTCGCACCAATGGTTCGGCGACCTCGTCACGCCCGCCTGGTGGGACGACATCTGGCTGAACGAGAGCTTCGCCAACTGGATGGGCTATCGCATCGGCAACGAATGGCGACCCGATCTGGAAATGGGCGTGAACGCCATCGAGGAGGCATTCGAGGCGATGGCGGTCGACTCGCTCGCCTCGGGGCGCCCGATCCATGCCCCCATCCTTCGCGACGGCGATATCGATGCGGCATTCGATCAGATCACCTATGGCAAGGGCGGCCAGGTGGTGGCGATGATCGCCGACTATATGGGCGACGAACGGTTCCGCGACGGCGTGCGCCTGCACATGCAGCGCCATGCCTATGGCAACGCGACGACGGACCAGTTCTTCGCATCGCTGGCCGATGCCGCCCATGATCCACGCGTGCTCGCCTCGCTCAAGAGTTTCGTCGACCAGCAGGGCGTGCCGCTCGTCACGCTGCATCGCGAGGGCGACCGGCTGACCGCCAGCCAGTCGCGCTTCGCCTATTTCGGCACCAACCTGCCGGCGCAGCAATGGCTGATCCCGCTGTGCCTGCGCCGCGGCGAGACCAGAAGCTGCACCCTGATCGACCGGCCGAGCGAGGCGATCGAGGCCAAGGGCAGCGGCGTGATCGTTCCCAACGCAGGCGGCTGGGGCTATTACCGGTTCGAACTGGATCCCGCGGACTGGGACGCCCTGATCGCCGCCGGCCCCACGCTGCCCCAGGGCGAGGCGCTGGCGCTGGACGACAGCGTCTGGGCCAGCTTCTATGCCGGGCGCAGCGATGTCGCGCGGCCGATCGCGCTGGCACGGGCGATGGCGGCCTATCCGGCCAGCAAGATCGTTTTCGACAATGCCAATCGCCTGCGCGGCCTGGAAGCACGCGGCCTGCTGACGCCGGAAGCGCTGCCCGCCTATCGCAAGCTGCTCGTCGATCTTTACGGCCCGATGCTCGCCAAGATCGGCTTCGATCCCAAGGCCGACGCCCACGCCGCCGACAATGCCGACCGGCACGAACTTCGCAACCGGCTGCTCTCGCTGCTCGTCTTTTCCGGGCAGGATGCGGCGTTGCGCAGCAAGCTGCTGGCAGCGTTCGACGCCTGGGTGGCGGGCGACGGCCAGGCCCTCGATCCGCAATATGCGTCGATGGCGACGGCGGTGGCGATCAACGAACGCGGCCTGGACTTTGCCAAGGGCCTGATGGAACGCGCGCTCGCCGGCAACGGACCGGTGCATCGCAACGTCGTCGCCCAGGGCATCGGCCAGGCCGGCCGCGCCGATGTCGCGCGCTGGTTCCTGAACGAATTCAAGGACGGCCGCCTGAGCGGACAGGCACGCGCCGGGGTCGTCGCCGGCTTCTTCCAGTCCCCCTACACGCGGGACATCGCCAGTGACGCGATGCTCGCCCATTTCGACGCGATGATGAAGGAAAGCGGCAGCGCAGGCATCTTCGCCAATCGGGCCGTCGCGATGTTCGGCGGGCTCTGCTCCGATGCGCAGGCGGACAAGGTCGACGCCAAGCTGCGGCCCACGATCCAGGGCAGCACCCTGGCACTCGATCGCGCCCTGGACGGCATTCGCACCTGCGCGCGCTTCCGCGAAGCAAAGGCCGCCAGCGTCAGCGCGGGCGTGATCGCGGCGAAATGACCGGCGGGCGGCGGCGCCCTTGCCGCGCCGCCGCCCCGCGCCTCACGCCGCCGCCAGCGAGTAATCCGTGTAGCGTTGGCGGATTTCCATCTTCAGCAGCTTGCCGGTGGCCGTGTGCGGCAACGCATCGACGAAATGAATCTCGTCGGGCAGCCACCATTTGGCGACATGCGCCGCCAGATGCGCCTGGATCTCCTCCGCCGTCACCGCGCTGCCGGGCTTGCGGACCACCAGCAGGATCGGGCGTTCCTCCCAACGCGGATGATGCACGCCGATCGCCGCCGCCTCGGCGACGCCGACGCAGCCGACCGCGCAATTCTCCAGCTCGACCGAGCTGATCCACTCGCCGCCGGACTTGATCACGTCCTTGGCGCGATCGGTGATCTGCATCACGCCGTCCGGATGCAGCATCGCAACGTCGCCGGTGTCGAACCAACTGTCGGCATCGACCGCCGGCCGTTCCTCGCGATAATAGGTATCGATCACCCAGGGCCCGCGGACCTGCAGCCGCCCCGCCGTCTTCCCGTCGCGCGGCAGCACGTTGCCGGCATCATCGACCGTGCGCAGCTCGACGCCATAGGGCACCCTGCCCTGCTTCACCACCTGATCGACCTGCGCGTCGAACGGGAGGGCATCGAAATCGGGCGACGGCGCCCCCATCGTGCCGATCGGGCTGGTCTCGGTCATGCCCCAGGCGTGGTTGACCCGCATCCCCATCTTCATCAGCCGCTCGATCATCGCGCGGGGCGCCGCCGATCCGCCGATGGTGACGATCTTGAGGTGCTTCGGCGTCTCCCCCGTCGCGTCGATGTGCTGGAACATCGCGAACCAGACGGTGGGCACGCCCGCCGAATGCGTCACCTTCTCCCGGTTCATCAGCTCGCACAGCACCTTGGGATCGTTGATCGCGGAGAAGACCATCTTCGCCCCCACCGCCGGCGCCGCCCAGGGCAGCCCCCAACCGACCGCGTGAAACATCGGCACGATCGGCATCGCAACAGACTGGGTCGACAGGTCGAACACCGCCGGCTGCAATTCGGTGAGGGCGTGGATCACCGTCGAGCGATGGGTGTACATCACCCCCTTCGGATTGCCGGTGGTGCCGCTGGTGTAGCAGAGCATCATCGGCTCGCGCTCGTCCCCCGTCACCCAGGCATAGGCGCCGTCCTCGACACCGATCCAGGCTTCGAACCCGTCGGGACCGAGATCGTCGAAGCAGATATAGCGCTCGATCGTCGTCCATTGCGGCTTGAGCCGCTCGACGACGGCCTCGAACATCCGGTCGTAGAGCAGCACCCGATCTTCGGCATGGTTGGCGATATACGCCAGCTGATCGTCGAACAGCCGTGGATTGATGGTGTGGATCAGCGCGCCCATGCCGGTTGCGCCGTACCAGGCGACCAGATGCCGGCTGTGGTTCATCGCCAGCGTCGCGACCCGATCGCCCTTGCGGATGCCGAGCCGCTCCAGCGCCTGCGCCATCCGCCGCGCATCGTGCGCGATGCCGGCCCAGTTCGTCCGCGTCTCGCTGCCGTCCGCCCAGCGCGTCACGATCTCGCGGGGACCATGTTCCCGCGCCGCGTGATCGAGCAGCGTAGATACCCGAAGTTCGAAATCCTGCATGCCGCCCAGCATATGCCTCTCCATTGCGTGGCTGTTTGGGCGCAGGATACGCCTTCGGGGAGCGAAGTCGAGAGGGTGGAACGTTACGTTCCGTTTCCGGAAGGCGGCGTACCGGAACCTCTGCCCCTCTTCCCTCCGGGGAGGGGGAGGGGCCCGCTGCCGGAGGCAGTGGGAGGGAGAGGGGGCGATTTGCCCGGCAAATCGCGCGGCGCTGTGCGCCGCGCACCCTCTCCAAGCTGCGCTAGGCGCTCACGCGCCAAGCTTCGCTATCCTCTCCCTCGAGGGAGAGGAAAAGTAGAAACTCACGCCGCCGCCTGCAGCTTCATGCTCGCCGGCATCAGCGACGCCGCCTGGACGCCCGGCATCCCCTCGATCCGCGCCGCCAGTTCGGTATCGAGCCGGAAGCCGCGGCCGAGCATCACGGTCGCCTCGCCGCCCTCGATCGGTGCATGGAGCAGGATCTCGCCCCGCCCACCGCCGCGCAGATCTCCGACCAGCGCGGCCAGTTGCGCCGGCACGGTCGGATCCTCGATGCGGATCTCCAGGATCAGCTGGGTGGTGCCCGCCAGCGTGTCGAAGGGCTGCACCCGCTTCACCGCCGCGCGCGGCGTATCCTCGCCGGGGCGCTTGTCGAGCTCCAGCGTCAGGATCGCGCAGCCGGTGCCGTTGGCGCAGGCTTCCATGTCCTTGGCGATCAGCTCTTCGAAGCACGAGGTCTGGATCTGCGCGCTGCGGTCCGAGATCGTCGCCATCAGATAGCGGTTGCCCCGCGCCGAGGTGCGGTAACGGCAATCCTCGATCAGCGCCGCGATCTGGGCATTGACCCGCGCGCCCTCGGGGATCTGCATGTCCGGGAGCGAGGCGATGTCGCGCACGCCCTGGCCGCGGAACAGATGTTCGTAGCGGTCCAGCGGATGCGCCGAGAAATAATAGCCAAAGGCATCCTTCTCGGCGTTGATCTTGTCGGACATCGACCAGACGGCATCCTTGGGCACGGTGATCCCGCCGCCCGCCGGCTCGGCATCGCCGAACAGCCCGCCCTGCCCGCTCATCCGGCTGGCATGGTCGCGCTGGGCGACCGCGAGGATCGTCTCGGCGGCGGCATGCACGCCCGCGCGATTGGGCTCGATGCTGTCGAACGCGCCCGCCGAGGCCAGCGTTTCCAGCTGGCGCTTGTTGAGCACGCGCGGATCGACCCGCTTGGCGAAATCGTCGAGGCTGGCGAAGCGCCCGTTCTTCTCGCGCTCCTCGACCAGCAGCTCCATCGCCCGCTCGCCCACGCCCTTGAGCGCGCCGAGCGCATAGCGCACCGCCAGCCCCTCGCCATGGGGCTGCACGGTGAAGTCGGCCTCGCTCGCGTTGATGTCGGGCGAGGTCGCCTCGATGCCCAGCCGCCGCATGTCGTCGGCGAACACCGCCAGCTTGTCGGTCTGGTGGATGTCGTACGCCATCGAGGCGGCGAAGAATTCGTGCGGATGGTGCGCCTTGAGCCACGCGGTCTGATAGGCGAGCAGCGCGTAGGCGGCAGCGTGCGACTTGTTGAAGCCGTAGCCGGCGAACTTGTCGATCAAGTCGAACAGCTCGTTGGCCTTGGCCGCCGGAATGTCGTTCACTTCCTTGCAGCCCTTGACGAAGATGCTGCGCTGGGCATCCATCTCCGCCTTGACCTTCTTGCCCATCGCGCGCCGCAGCATGTCTGCGCCGCCCAGCGTATAGCCGGCGAGGATCTGCGCGGCCTGCATCACCTGTTCCTGGTAGACGAAGATCCCGTAGGTCTCCTTCAGGATCGGTTCGAGCAGGTCGTGCGGGTAGATGATGGGCTCGCGGCCCGCCTTGCGCGCGCCGAACATCGGGATGTTGTCCATCGGCCCCGGGCGATAGAGCGAGACGAGCGCGACGATGTCGCCGAAATTGGTCGGCCGCACCGCGGTCAGCGTGCGGCGCATCCCTTCGGATTCGAGCTGGAACACGCCGACCGTGTCGCCGCGCTGGAGGAGTGCATAGACGCCCTCGTCGTCCCAATCGAGCCGATCGAGGTTCACGTCGACGCCGCGCTTGGCGAGCAGCACCACCGCCTTCTTGAGCACCGACAGCGTCTTGAGGCCGAGAAAGTCGAACTTCACCAGCCCCGCGCCTTCGACATTCTTCATGTCGAACTGGGTGACCGGCATGTCCGAGCGCGGATCGCGATAGAGCGGCACCAGCTGCGCGAGCGGGCGGTCGCCGATCACCACGCCGGCGGCGTGGGTCGAGCTGTGGCGCGGCAGGCCTTCCATCCGCATCGACAGGTCGACGAGGCGCTTCACATCCTCCTTGTCGCTATATTCGGCGAGGAACTCGCTCACGCCGTTCAGCGTGCGCTCCAGCGTCCAGGGGTCGGTCGGGTGGTTGGGGATCTGCTTGGCAAGACGATCGACCTGGCCATAGCTCATCTGGAGCACGCGGCCGACGTCCTTGATCACCGCGCGCGCCTTCATCGTCCCGAAGGTGATGATCTGCGCGACGTGATCGCGGCCGTATTTCTCCTGCACATAGCGGATCACTTCGCCGCGCCGGGTTTCGCAGAAGTCGATGTCGAAGTCGGGCATCGAGACGCGTTCGGGGTTGAGGAAGCGTTCGAACAGCAGTCCCAGCTTGAGCGGATCGAGATCGGTGATGGTCAGCGCCCAGGCGACCGCCGAGCCCGCGCCCGAACCACGCCCCGGCCCCACCGGAATGTCGTTCGACTTGGCCCATTGGATGAAGTCGGCGACGATCAGGAAGTAGCCCGGGAACCCCATCTGGATGATGATGTCGAGCTCGAACTGCAGGCGCTGGTTGTACACCTCCACTTCCGATGGATCGGTGACGCCGGCGAAATCGAGTCGGTCCTTCAGGCCCTGCCAGCTCCGCTCGCGCAGCATCGCCGCCTCGCCCTCGCGGTCGCCGGCGAGGCTGGGCAGGATCGGCTTGCGCTTGGGCGCCGCATAGGCGCAGCGTTGCGCCACGACGAGGGTGTTCTCGATCGCCTCGGGCAGGTCGGCGAAGCTGGTCTTCATCGTCTCGGCCGGCTTGAGCCAGGCCTCGGGCGAGGAGCGCGGGCGGTCGTCGGTCTCGAGATAGGTCGAGTTGGCGATGCACAGCATCGCGTCATGCGCGTCGTAGAAATCGGCGTCGGCGAAACAGGCCGGGTTCGTTCCCACCAGCGGCAGGTTCCGCGCATAGGCGAGCTCGATCAGCTTGTCCTCGGCCCGGGTCTCCACCTCGTTGTTGCGGCGGGCGATTTCGACATAGAGCCTGTCGGGGAACAGCGCCTCGAGCTGCGCAACATAGGCCTCGGCGGTCTTGTCCTGCCCCTCGGCATAGAGCCGGGCGATCGCGCCCTCGGCACCCGCGGTCAGGCAGAGCAAGCCGTGGGTATGCCCGGTGAGCGCCGCGAAGGGGACATGCGCATCCTCCTCGATCGGGCGATCGAGATGCGCCTGCGAGACGAGGTGGCAGAGATTCTCATAGCCGGTCTGGTCCTGCGCATAGAGCGCCAGCCAGTCGATCGGCACGTTGAGCCCTTCGGCGACGTTCGAGCGCTTCACCGCCAGCAGCGTGCCGACGATCGGCTGGACGCCCGCCTTCTTGGCAGCATCCGAAAAGCTCATCGCGGCATAGAGGCCGTTGCGATCGGCGACGGCGATGGCGGGGAAACCGTGGTTCTTGGCGTGCTTGGCGATCGCCTTGGGGTCGATCGCCCCTTCGAGCATGGTGTAGCAGGAGAAAACCCGAAGCGGGACGAAACCGGAATGCGCCATGCCCGAACCTAGGGTGTCGCAGGCACCTTTGCCAAGCCGAGAGGCCGCTTCTCCACAGCTTTTCGATTCCGCCGCCAACTACGCATCATTCCGTAGGCCGGCATAAAGGATAGCAAAGCTTGTCCAACTATGGGATTGTCGAGACGCGGCCGGAAGCTTGCAAACCTCCCGATTCCGGCCGCACCTGGCCTAGCTAGAGCAAGGACTCGATGGGGTTGATCAAGTCTCGCGGCGAAGTCGTCGGGGCATAGCGATCGACCACCTTGCCGTTCCGATCGACCAGGAACTTGGTGAAGTTCCATTTGATCGCCTCCGTACCCAGAACGCCCGGCGCTTCCGATTTCAGCCGTTCGAACAGCGGCGCCGCATTGGCGCCGTTCACGTCGACCTTTCCGAACACCGGAAAGGTGACGTCGTAGCGGAGCGAACAGAATTGCGCGATTTCTTCCGCGTCACCGGGCTCCTGCCCGCCAAATTGGTTGCATGGGAATGCGAGCACTGCAAACCCGCGATCGCGATAGATACGCCATAGCTGTTCCAGCTCGGCATATTGCGGGGTGAAACCGCATTTCGACGCCGTGTTGACGATCAACAGCACCTGGCCCGTAAAGGCAGAAAGATCGGCGCTGCTTCCATCCGGCATCGTGACGGGTATCGTGGTGATGGCATCGCTCATGCTGCTTCCTCCAATCGACCTTCGTGCAACCGCACGACGCGATCCATCCGCGCCGCCAGCCGCTCATTATGCGTCGCGACCAGTGCCGCCGACCCTTCCCCCCGCACCAGGTTCAGGAATTCGTCGAAGACGCGGTTGGACGTGGCTTCATCCAGATTGCCGGTCGGTTCGTCGGCGAGCACCAAGGGTGGCCGGTTTGCGAGGGCACGGGCCACCGCGACGCGCTGCTGCTCGCCGCCGGATAGCTGATTCGGCCGATGGGTAAGCCGGTGCCCGAGGCCCAGCTGCGTCAGCAACGCGGCCGCCCGCGCCTGCGCCTGCGGCCGAGTGGTGCCGCGGATAAGCTGCGGCAGGATCACATTCTCCGTCGCGTCGAAATCGGGCAGCAGATGGTGGAACTGATACACGAAGCCCAGCTTGTCCCGCCGTACCGCCGTGCGCGCCCCCGCGCCCAACTGCGCCGCTTCCTCGCCGACGATCCGAATCGATCCCTCGAACCCGCCTTCGAGCAAGCCCACCGCCTGCAGCAGGGTCGACTTGCCCGAACCCGAGGGCCCCAGCAGCGCGACGATCTCGCCGGGCTGGATGTCGAGATCGATGCCGCGCAGCACATCGATACGCACCCCGCCCTGTTCGAAGCTGCGGCGCAGATCGCGCGTCTGGAGAACCGGATCATTCATAGCGCAATACCTGGACAGGATCGGTGCTCGCCGCCTTCCACGCGGGGTAGAGCGTGGCGAGGAAGGTGAAGAGCAGTGCCATCGCGCAGATCGCGAAGGTCTGGAACGGATCGGTCTTGGCCGGCAGTTCGGTGAGGAAGCGCATCTGCGGGTCCCACACCTTCTGGCCGGTCGCCGCGCCGATCGCCCATACCACCTGCTCGCGGAAGGTGATGAAGAAGAAGGCGAGCACGCCCCCCGCCCCTACGCCAAGGGCCCCGATCGTGGTGCCGACGAGGACGAATACCTTCATCATGCTGCCCCGCGTCGCGCCCATCGTCCGCAGCACCGCGATATCGCGCGTCTTGGCGCGGACCAGCATGATCAGCGACGAGATGATGTTGAACGCGGCGACGACCAGGATGATCGACAGGATCGTGAACGAGACGATCCGGTCCACGGAGAGCGCCTCGAACAGTTCGCTGTTCATCTGGCGCCAGTCGGTGATCTGGCCGACATTCCCGACCTTGGCGGCGAGCGGGCCGACGATCTGCTGGATCTTGTCCGGGTTGTTCGTGTCGATCCGCACCATGCCCACCGTGTCCCCCATCAGCAGCAGGGTCTGCGCATCCTCGATCGGCATGATGATGTAGCTCTTGTCGTAATCATACACCCCGACTTCGAAGATCGCGGCGACACGATATTTGACGATGCGGATATTGGTTCCGAAGGGGGTCGCCACGCCGAGCGGATTGACGATCGATATTTCCGAACCGATCGACGCGCCCAGCGCCTCGGCCAGCCGCGAACCGATCGCGACCTGTTCGCTGCCCGGCTTCAGGTTGTTGAACGAACCCAGGATCTCCTTGCCCTTCAGCGTCGCGTTTTGTCGGATATCCTCGACCCGCATGCCGCGGACCAGCGAGAACTCGGTGCGACCGTTGAAGATCGTGAAGAGCGGCTGCTCGATCAGCGGGGTGGCGGCGGTGACGCCCGGGATCGCCTTGGCCTCGTCAGCGATGCGGCGCCAGTCGCGCAGCTGGCCGCCATAGCCCTGCACCACCGCATGGCCATTGAGGCCGGCAATCTTGTCGAACAGCTCCGCGCGGAACCCGTTCATCACGCTCATCACCACGATCAGCGCGGCGACGCCGAGCATCACGGCGACCAGGCTGAACCCGGCGACAACGGCGATAAAGGCTTCACTGCGCCCAGGCAGCAGGTAGCGGCGGGCGATCATTCGCTCGTAGCGAGAGAGTAGCATGCCGATCCTCTAGGGCCCATTCGCGCGGAGGGGAAGCGCTCTGTTGCCTTTTCGACACAGGGCGTGCGCAAACTGCTTACGGCAAGCTGTCGGCGGGTGACAAAGCAATGCTGGGATCGTACCAGAACAACGTCGAAGCGCAGGCACCAAAAGGCCACGGTTCGGGGAGGTTCCCAGCTCCACGTGCAAGCAAATGCAGGTGTTTAGAAGCGGGATCCTATTAAGGGGGCTGACGAGCATTCGTCACGCAGGCGCCCGGATCGGAAACGGTCCGGGCGTTTGTCTTTTCCCACCGATCCTGTGCGCGACACACCGCTTTCCCAGCACCCTTTTCCCGGTATCCGCCCGCTTCCCCGGCCTATCGGGCGGAGCAGGTGACCCCGCTCCGCCCGCCAACCTCCCCCGGCCATGGCGGGAGGCCAGTCGGTCACCCGATCAGAAAGAACCGCTGATCGTGAAACCCCAGGTACGCGGGTCTCCAGGCTGGCCGACAATCAGGCCGGTGTTCCCCGACTGCACCGAAAGCAGTTCGAAATAGCGCTTGTCGAAGGCGTTCCGCACCCAGGCAAAGGCATTCACCTTGCCCTTGCGATAGCCCAGGCGGAAGTTGGACAGCGAATAGGCGTCGATCCACGTATAGGCCGAGGGCGAGGGATTGGACGAGAAACGCGACCGCCAGCTGCCGTCATAGCCGAGATATACCTCGCCTTCCGCAACCGGCGCATTCGCTTCACCGCCAAAGCCGAACGCCCATTTCGAAATACCCGGCAGCACCTGGCCCGAAATGTCGCAATTGGCCGGGCTGCTCGCGCCGCCGGACAGTTCGGGCGGGCATGGCGCGTCGCGGAACCGGGCATATTTGGCGTCGGTGAAGGCGCCATTGGCGTAGAGCTTGAAGCGATCGCTGGGCTGGATGTTCGAATCGAATTCGAAACCGCGCACCCGCACCTTGTCTGCATTGGCGAGATAGCCGCGAATCACGCCCAGCTGACCATTGGTGACGGTCGCCTGATAGTCCTTCACCTCCGTCCAGAAGCCGGCAAGGTTGAAGGTCGCCCGGCGATCGAAGAATTGCGTCTTCAGGCCGACTTCATAGTGGTTCACCTTTTCCGGCTTCACCGTCACGGCCGCCAAGATCGGGCTGTTGTTCGCGTCCAGCGGCAGACCGGACAGGTTGATCCCGCCCGATTTGAAACTGCGGGCATAGGTCGCATAGCCGTGCACGTCGCGATCGAAATCATAGGACAGCGTCACGTCGCCGGAGACATTCCAGTCGCTGAACCGCGGGGAATAGCTTTGCGGCGCCAGCACGCCGCGCTGATCCGAATTCAGCGTGGTGCTGCCGGTACCGGTCGTGACCGTCGCGACATACGAGCCGCTCTTCTTGTCATAGTTGAGCCGCAGGCCGGGCTGGACCCGCAGCTTCGGCAATGCTTCCCAGTTGAGCTTGCCGAAGACAGCGAAGCTCGAATTATCGAAACTGATCGCGTTGCGCGACGTCAGGCCGTTCAGCACCGCCGGATTGCAGGCATTGGCCGTGGGCGTGGCGCATCCAACGGCCCCGGGCGCGACATTGCCCGGATTGAGCAACCAGCGGCTCGCCGCCGGCCCCTGGACCTGCGATCCCTGGGTATCGATCGTCTGATGAAACAGGAAGATGCCGGCGGTGTAATCGAGCCGGTTCTTGCCATTGGACGCGATCCGCAATTCCTGCGTCACCTGCTTCTGCTGCGACGGGTTCTGCGACACGGTGGTGATCGGCAAGCCGACGAAATCGCGGTCGTTCGCCGGCTTCCAATCCCAATAGCGCCAGGCGCTGACGGAGGTCAGGGTCGCACCGCCAAGATCCCAGTTCGCGACCAGCGAGGCACCACCGATTTCCTGGCGCGAATTGATCGAGGCATCGAGATCGGTCTTGCGATCGAACGGATCGGTGCTGGGCGGCGCATAGCCGAATGCGGCCGCCAGCGCCGCATATTGGCGGTTCAACGGGCGCTGCGTTGCGCCGACCCGCGCATAATATTGCACACAACACAATGGGTTCTGCAGATTGAAGTCGCCCGAAAGGGTGAGATCCAGATTGGGCGCCGCACGCCAGAGCAGCTGGCCGCGCACCTCGTAATTGTCCAGCCGGTGCAGATAGCTGTCGGTGCGGGTGTTGTAGATCGTGCCGCGGCGGTTCGAAATCGAGGTGGAAATCCGTACGGCGAGCGTATCGTCGGCAATCGGCGCAGAGGCCGACCCCTTCAGCTGAAGGAAGTTATAATTGCCGACGCTCGCTTCATAGCGGACCTCCGGCGTGAAGCTCGGCGCGCGCGTGGTGATATTGATCGCGCCCGCCGTGGTGTTCTTGCCATAGAGCGTGCCCTGCGGCCCGCGCAGTACCTCCACGCGCTGGACATCGACGAAATCGAACGTCGAAGCACCGACCCGGCCGATATAGACGCCGTCGACATAGAAGCCGACGCCCTGTTCGATGCCGTCATTGGTGAGCCCGAACGGCGCGCCGAGCCCGCGGATGTTGATCGCGGTGTTGCGCGGATTGCTCGAATAGAATTGCAGCGCCGGCTGCGATTGCTGGATGCGGCTGACGTTGAAGGCGCCGCTTTCTGCCAGCGATTCGCCGGTCAGGACCGAAATCGCGAGCGGAACTTCCTGCACGCGCTCCTCGCGTCGGCGCGCGGTGACGAGGATTTCGCCGGACGGCGCCGCATCCTGCTGCGCTTCGGCAGGCGCCGCCTCCGGATCGGTTCCGGTATGCGGGCCGCCTTGCGCGCCCCCGGCAAGCAGCAGCAGCGGAATCAGCGCCAAACTCATCATCGTCCCCTTGATTACCTTATAGCAATCTCCACCATATTGATGGGCTTTAGCGAGCAAGGAGATGTTTAGCGCCCGCTAGCGCTAGTTGCGCGCCCATGGAGCAAGCGCAGCGACAGGGCCTTGAAACCGGAAATCGGCAAACCAAATATGGTTCGACAGGATGCCACAAGGGTCCTGTCCCGGTGCCGCGAGTGTTCGGGCACCGAATGTCACGACGTTCAAATTGCTCATTGGAGGATAGAAAGATGCGTCAGTTCGATTTCACGCCGTTCCGTCGTTCCGCAATCGGCTTCGACCGGCTGTTCGACTTGCTCGAAGCCAGCGCACGCCAGACGAGTTCGGAAAATTACCCGCCGTTCAACCTCGAGCGACTTGCCGAAGATCGTTACCGCATCACCATCGCGGTGGCAGGATTCAAGCCGGATGAGATCGACATCACCGCGCAGCAGAACCTGCTGCTCGTCGCCGGTCGCAAAGCCGGTGAGAATGAGAACAACCAGGGCAATTATCTGCATCTGGGCATCGCCAACCGCAGCTTCGAGCGCCGCTTCGAACTCGCCGATTTCGTGCGGGTCGAGAATGCGAACCTGGCCGACGGCCTGCTGACGATCGAGTTGCTGCGCGAAGTGCCCGAGGCGATGAAGCCCAAGAAGATCCAGGTGGGTACCGGCAGCGAGCCGACCGCGATCGACCATCACGCGGCCAACGCGGCGTAACGCCCCAGCGCATGTTCAAGTTGGCCGTTTCCAGTCGACGACTTGAAAAATGCAGGATCGAAAAACTGGAGCGTATTCGCTGCACGTGAAACCGCTCCAGCGCGTTCGCGGCGCTCCCCCTCCCTTAGGCGCCGTGGCGGGGCGCTCGGGCTTCGGCCCGGGCGCCTTTTCCTGTGGGCGAGGAACCGCCGCGATGCCGAGCGACATGGCGCGAACACGGGTTGCCGCCACACCGCCCTGGGCGAGGAAGCACAGCGGAACCCATCCGATCTCGATGCCTGCCGTGACGCAGCCGAGCCAGGTTAGAGGGTCTTGAGATACTCGATCAGGTCGAGCTTTTGCTGCGGCGTGAGGTTCGTGCCATACTCGTGACCACATCGGCTGTTGCCCGAATCCACCCGATCACAGCCGGTCGTCTGCCGCGTCGCATGAAGACCGGTTTGTGTCGCCGCGAGACCGACCGCGGTCTTGTCGTAGCGACGCCCGACCTCGAACCGCACGGGCCGCTGCGATGCGGGTTTCAACAGGTCAGCGAGCGTCGGGACGCTTCCGTTGTGGAGATAGGGCGCTGCCGCCCAAATCCCTTCCAGGACGCGCGCTTCATAACGGAACTTGCCGGATGTATCACCCTGCGCCGGCACTTCGGCATCCAAATGATAGGCGTTCAGAAGCGAGGCCTGTATCGGCGACAAAGACGTCTTCAAGAACGTATCGGCGGCGGCCTCGCTCATCGCTTCCGCTGCGGTGAGCTTCCCGTGGAAGGGCCAATAATTCTGCGCAATGCTGCCGACCACCGACGTTGCAAGAATATCGAACTGCCTGGCCTTCGGCCCAAGCCGCTTCAACGGTATGCCGGTGCCCGACAACACGCCGGTCGACGCCGTGCGGGCGAGCACGGCATATTCGCGCGTATCGGTGCCGACATCCAGAAGCGGCGTCCTCCAGGTGGGAGTCAGCGAGAAGCGCATCGCGCCCTTGGCAATGCCATGACACTCGACGCAGCCGCCCGCCGCCGTCTTCAAATCGAAGATGCGCTTGCCGCGCTCGGCGCTCTGCCTGTCATGGGACCAGGGCCAGCGCGGCGCGCCTATCTTCTTGATCAGCCCCTCGGCAAGACCAAGCCCGTCGAAATTCGCCGAATTGCCGACGAGAAAGTTCGCCTTGAATATGCTGTGCGGATCGGGCTGCGGGGAAAATGCCGCGAACACGCCATAGACTTCGCCGAGATTGCGCACGAGGCCGAGCAGGTCGTTACCGTTTTCCGCGAAGCCCGGCCACTGCGTGAAATCCTGCCGTGCCGCATTCCACAGGAACGGATAGCGCACCGGCGCATCGGCTGTCTGGATATTGTCGGCGATGATCCCGTTCGGTCCGGTACCGATGTCCAGGCCGGTCAGGCGGTTGAAGATCATCGAAACGGCATCGAGCCGCCCAAGGCCCCAGCCCTCTTTCGGAAAGGAGCGGGTGAAGAGCGTGTGCTGGCGATCATACCAAATATCCACGGCACCTCGAAGGGCGCGTTTCTGAGCCTCCGTGGCGCCGGCGCCGAGTATTTTGGTCGCGAACGCGTCGAACGCAGACGGTGTCGCGAGCGCCTTGGCAACCGCGGCATCAAGGTCACTCAGGAACGCCTGAAAATCGGAGATCGCAGGGCCGCCGTCGATCCTGTACGTCTGCCCTTCGACCTCGATGTCGCGCGTGTGGCAGGCCGCGCAGGTCATCCCCATCATTTCGCTGCCCAGCGGACCCGAGCTGGTGAAGCCGATCGGCAAGCCGGTGTCGGTCGCAGGATTGGCGAGATAGCCGTAGCGGGTAAGGCCATCCGCAAGGAAAGGCTGCCCATTCGGACCATCGAGCGCACGGATCCAAGCCAGCGGGATGACCCGCGAGCCTTGGTCCTGCGTGTAAAATGCCTCGCGATCGACCTGCCTCCAGGAAGCCCCCTGATCGACATAGGTGATGCTGCCGGGTTTCTTGTCCGGCGTCCGCAGCAGGACGATGGCCGCGATCAGCGCGATGCCCAATACCGCCAGGGCGATAATTGACCAGCGTTTGATCCAGCGTGCGCTATCCGCCGTCTTCGTATTCATATTCCCCCACCCCCGGGTTATCGCTCAGGAATACATCCAGAACCATATCCGACAGCCCAGATACACGCCCAAGCATAGATTCGATAAGAACACAGTTCCGAACTTTATTGTTCAATTATACCTTCGTCAATCGCTCGCACGGAACAAGCAGGACGCAATACTAATATATGACGATATGAATACACAAACATGCAAATTGCATGGATAAGAACTAGGTCTTTCAGCACGTTATGCTTAAGATGATATTAAGGTCGGCCGTAGAAATGTATAATCGGCGGCATCGGCAAGCCCGCCATCGGGAAGAAATCCTGCCCGCGTACGGCGATATCGCCATCCCCGGCATCGATGCGCTTTCGATAGATGCAAAAGGATGCTCTGGCGGCAGATAGCGCCAGCGCGAACGCGCGCGCTGCTTCCCGCGCGCGAAGGCCGCAGGTCAATGCGACTCGGACAGGCCGGGCCCGCGGATCCGGCGGTACTGCGCGCAGGAAGTGATCCGGCCCCTGTTCGGAATGGCAGCCATGCTTCCAGAACCCCTGTTCTGTAGCAGGCCATTGCAGCAAAGCCCGGCCACGGTTCCGGCGCCGACCAGAAAACCGATATATATCAGGTATCTGTGAAAAAGCTGGCTGGGGCGGGAGGATTCGAACCTCCGAATGACGGTACCAAAAACCGTTGCCTTACCACTTGGCGACGCCCCAACGGGAAGCGGGCTTATAGAGCCTCAGAACAGACGTTCAAGCCATCCGTGCGGATCCGGGGCAACGCCGCGCTGAATTCCCACCAGCTGCTCGCGCAGACGCTCGGTCAGCATGCCGGGACCGCCATTGCCGATCTGGAACTCGAAGCCGTTGCCGCGCACCGCGCCGATCGGCGTGACCACCGCTGCCGTACCGCAGGCAAAGGCTTCGCGCAGGCGGCCGCTCTTCGCATCGTCGCGCCACTGGTCGATCGAATAGCGTTCCTCGCGCACCTCGACACCCGCGCCGCGCGCCAGGGTGATCAGCGATTCGCGGGTGATCCCCGGCAGGATCGTGCCGGACAGCGGCGGGGTGGAGATCGAGCCGTCGTCGAACACGAAGAACACGTTCATGCCGCCCAGTTCCTCGACATAGCGGTTCTCGACCGCGTCGAGGAACACCACCTGGTCGCAGCCCTGGCGGATCGCCTCAGCCTGGGCGACCAGGCTGGCGGCATAGTTGCCGCCGCACTTGGCAGCCCCCGTGCCGCCCGGCGCCGCGCGGGTATAGTGATCGGAGACCCACAAAGTCACCGAGGGGGCGCCGCCCTTGAAATAGGCACCCGCCGGCGACGCGATGACGAGGTAGAGATATTCGCTCGCCGGCTTCACGCCCAGGAAGGTCTCGCTCGCGAACATGAAGGGGCGAAGATACAGCGAGGCGCCCTCGCCTTCCGGGATCCAGTCGCGATCGGCCTTCACCAGTTCGCGGATCGAGGCGAGGAACAATTCCTCCGGCAGCGGCGCCATCGCCATGCGCTCGGCCGATTCGCGGAAGCGGCGGGCATTTTCCTCCGGGCGGAACAGCGCGGCACCGCCATCGGGCAGGCGATAGGCCTTGAGGCCCTCGAAAATCTCCTGTGCATAATGGAGCACGGCACAGGCGGGATCGATCTGCAGCGGCGCATAGGGCTGGATGCGTGCATCGTGCCAGCCCTTGTCGGCCGAATAGCGGATCACCGCCATGTGATCGGTAAATACCTTGCCGAAGCCGGGGTTCGCGAGGATCGCCGCGCGGTCATCGCCGGTCCGCGGGTTGGTGTGGGCTTCGAATTCGAAATCCAGGATCGTCGCGTCTTCCATCACTCGGTCTTTCTCGTCCCCAGAGCCTCGGGTTGCGCAGGACTAGGCGCGGTGGCAGAAACGGTCAACATGGCTGCCCCAATTCCTGCCTCCCCCCTCTTTCTGCGCGAGCCCGAAATCCGGCGCGGCATCGAGCTGCTCTATTTCGGCTATTCGCACCTCACCCGCTCGATCGACGACGGGCTGGCGCGCCAGGGACTGGGCCGCGCGCACCACCGCGCGCTCTATTTCATCGCCCGCAAGCCCGACCTGACGGTGAGCGAGCTGCTCTCGCTGCTGGCGATCACCAAGCAGTCGCTGGGCCGGGTGCTGGGGGAATTGGCCGAGCGCGGTCTGGTGGAAACGCGGGCGGGCACGCGCGACCGGCGGCAGCGGCTGCTGCGGCTCACCGAGGCGGGCGCCAAGCTCGAATCCGAGCTGTTCGAGGCGCTGCGCGAAAAAATGGCCGGCGCCTATTCAAGCGCCGGCCAGGGAGCCGTCGGGGGATTCTGGGCCGTGCTCGAAGGGCTGATGCCCGAGGACGAGCGCGGCCGGGTGGCTACGCTGGGGCGCTGAGCGCCCCGTCCTTCCCGAAAGCCGTCATCCCGGCTTTCGCCGGAATGACGGGACGGTCGTTCAGGCGACCTTGAAGCCTTCCTTGTTCATCGCGAGCGTGAGCGCCTTGTTCCTTTCCTCGCTCAGCTGGGCACGGAGTTCGGGGAACAGCGTGTCCTCTTCCTCGCGTATGTGCTTTTCTAG
Source organism: Sphingomonas pokkalii (assembly GCF_003096275.1). Lineage (GTDB taxonomy): Bacteria > Pseudomonadota > Alphaproteobacteria > Sphingomonadales > Sphingomonadaceae > Sphingomonas > Sphingomonas pokkalii. The sequence continues at coordinate 4,141,617 of NZ_QENQ01000001.1, read as the reverse complement.
CGCGGCGCGGAATTCCTTCACCTTCTCCAGCCACTTGGGCGAGGTGCTCGGCATGTTCTCCAGGTCGTAGAGGAACTGCTTCACATAGCCGTGCTCGGCGTTGAGATTATCGGCCTCCTCGGTCTTCCCCGCTTCGCGGAGCGCCGGGTAGATGACATTCTCTTCCTCGATCGCGTGCTTCACCAGCGCGTGCTTGATGTGCGCAAGCAGCATGTTGCGGCGGATCGTCGCCTTGTCGTCGGTCGCTTCCAGCGTGTCGAATACCTTCAGCACCGCCTTGTGCTCGGCCTTGAGCGCATCGTCCCAATTGCCGGCGAGCGCACTCGGCGCCTGCACCGCCGCCTTGCGGCCGAGCATCGCCAGCAGGCCGAGCGCCGCGCCGCCGGCCACCGCGCCGGCGATCACGCCCATGCTGGTGCCATTGCTCGCCTTCGCCGCGTCCCTGGCCGTCGTCTTCGTCGTGCGCTTGGGTTCGGTCGTCGTCGCCATGTCAGCCTCCGTCGAAACTTGGGATCGGAGGCTTAACCGATGGGAATAGCGCGCGTTCCGTTGGTCGCCGCGCTATTTGCGCGCTTCGGCGGCCATTTCCGCGTTGCGCCGTGCCGATGCGGCCAGCGTTTCGCGCAGCAATCTCTTCAGCGCCTCGCCACGGTCGAGCACGTTGAGCCCTTCGCGGGTCGAGCCGCCAGGGCTCGCGACGCGATCGGCGAGCACCGCCGGGCTTTCGCTCGCAGCCGCCGCCATCAGGCCGGAGCCTTCCACCGTCGCCAACGCCAGCCGCTGCGCCTGATCGGCGGGCAGGCCGAGCGCCGCACCGGCCTCCGCCAGCGCATCGACGAAGCGGAACACGAAACCCGGTCCACACCCCGCCAGCGCGGTGAGCGCGTCGAGCAGCGGCTCGCTCGGCACCCATTCGACAAGGCCGAGCGGGCGCATCAACGCTTCGGCGGCGTCGCGCGCGGCGGCATCGTCGCTGGGCGTGGTGAGGCCGACAACGCCTTTGCCGATCGCCACCGGCAGGTTCGGCATCGCACGCACGACCGTCTCCGCGCCCAGCGCCGCGGCAAGGGTCGCGACCTCCACGCCAGCGAGGATCGACACCAGCAGCGGAAGGCCCGCCACCAGCGGCGCCAGTACCGGCGCCACGGCGTGGAGCTGCTGCGGCTTCACCGCCAGCACCAGCACCGTCGGCCGCTCGCCCGCAGGCGGCGTTGCGCAGTGCCGTACGCCCTCGGGGATCGCCGGGCTGCCCGGATCGATGACGGTGATTGCGGCGGGATCGATCCCCGCCCCCACCCAGCGGCGGAGCATCGCCCCGCCCATATTGCCGGCACCGACCAGCCAGATCCGTTCGAGCAGGTGCATCTCAGGCCTCACCCTGGGTTTCGATCAGCGCGGCAGCGATCGCCTCGCTCGGCGTCTTGCCGCCCCAGAGGACGAACTGGAAGACGGGATAGAAGCGCTCGCACTCGTCGATCGCGCTTTCCACCAGCAGCTCCGCCTGGGCCAGCGTCAACGACGCGCCCTCGTCGCCGTCGATCAGCGCGGCATGGCGGAACAGAAGGATGCCGGTGGAGGACCAGAGTTCGAAATGGCCGATCCAGAGCTGCTCGTTGACCAGCCCGATCGTCTCATAGACCAGCCCGCGCCGCTCCTCGGGGACGCGCACATCGGGAAAGCCCATGAACTGCAGCACGCCATCGTCTTCGCGCCAGATCGCGCGGAGCTCATATTGGGTCCAGCTGCCCTTCACCTTGGCGACGATCTCGTCGTCCTCGCGCTCATGCGTCCAGCCATGCGCGGCGAAATAGGTTTCGAGCATATCGATGGGAGCCGCTGCGTCGCGGTCGAATTCCGCTTCGTCTAGCATCCCCATTCCGCCCTCGATCGTGTAATCATGCCTGCTCCTGCCAAGCACGCGAACGGGGCACAAGCTTGCGCCTGCGCCCCGCCACCAAAAGCTGTGGACAAGGAAAGAGCCGCCAGCGTCACGCGTTCCCTTGCGGGTTCAGCTTTGCCTCGAGCGCATCCAGGCGCGCTTTCAGCGCATCGGCTTCGTCGCGCGCGGCGGCGGCCATTGCCTTCACCGCTTCGAACTCGTCCCGGCTAACGAAATCGAGCCCGCCGATCCATTCGCGGACGCGTTCGCGCGCGCCGGATTCGGCCTCGCGCGCTACGCCGGCAAAGGTGCCCGCGGCGCCGTTCACCAGCTTCACCAGATCGTCGAACAGGCGGTTGTCGGTCTGCATGTCTAAAGATTCCCACTCAAAGCGTGTCTAGGCCGATGTGGGCGTTCATCGTCGCCGACGCAATCTTTTCTGCATCAGGATTGAGGTCGCGGACCTGCGAAAACAGCACGCTGGCGAAGCAGACCCAGGCGAGATAGGGCAGCAGCAGCAGCCCGGCGAGGGCACGCACCCGCCAGAAGGCGATCATCGTCACCGCGACCAGCACCGCAAGTGCCACGATCACGATCAGCGCAAGATCGAGCATGTGGAAGCGGAAGAAGATCGGCGACCAGGCGAGGTTCACCGCCAGTTGCACGACGAACAGCAGGAGCGCCGCCGAGCGCCCCCGCGCCCCGCGCGCGCTCAGCACCAGCGCGAAGGCCAGGCCCATCAGCACGTAGAGGATCGTCCAGACGACCGGAAACGCGATGTTGGGCGGCTGGATCGCAGGCTTGGCGAGCGCGATGAACCAGGGGTTCTGGTCCCCGGCGGGCGCGATCATCGCCGATCCGAAGCCGAGCAGCACGACAAGCGGCACCGTCACCAGCGCCCGCCGCCAGAAGCCGCGCCGCAGTTGCGCCTTCGATGCCAGTGCGTTCACGTGCCGTTTCCCCTATCTTCAACCTGGCCTTGCTGCACGCCTAAGCCATCGCGCAAGGCGTGCAAAGGGCTCGTCTATCCAATGGCAGCTCCCGCCCAAGTTGCGGTCATTCGCATTGGCCGCCACAAGAGCGGCATGAGGGTTGCAAATTGGACGCTGCTTGGGCTTTGCCTCTGTGCATCGACTGCTGGGTGTGATGCCTATTTGCGCCTAGAGATCCTCAACGCTACCGACGAAAACATGAACGTCGTTGTTGAGGGCCGTGACGCGCGGGTGGAGCCTGGCCTCAGCTATTCGGGTCAATATCCCGCTAGCGGATCAACCATCACAATTCGCACGGCAAAATGTTCACGGGATTACGTGACACCCAATCTTGATCAGTCGCCCTGGAAAGTATTTGATTGGGCGGTCGGTCAAATTGAGAGCAGCTTCATCTGGCGAACTTATCGCCTATGCACCGACGCCTGACGTTGAAATCAAAGGCAATCCCCTGCGAGCGATGCAGGATGGCGCGGCAATCCTTCACCCTGTGCGGTCCGCTTGCCGCGCATCGTGAGCGCCAGCCCTATGTCCGCTTCCCACCCAAAAACGGCCGCTCCGGCAGCCTCCAGCTACAGGCGGATCGATTCAGTCTTCCGGGCGGTCCCCGCGGATAGCGCCGATCAGGAACTCCACATTGCCCTCCGGCCCGGTGATCGGGCTGCGCGTCACGCCCAGGACCTGCCAGCCCTTGTCTTCCAGCCATGCCGCCACCTCGGCGCAGACCCGCTCGTGCACCGCAGGATCGCGCACCACCCCGCCCTTGCCGACCTCCTCGCGCCCCGCCTCGAACTGCGGCTTGATCAGCGCGGCCAGCCGCGCGCCGGGCCGGGTGAAGCCCAGCGGCACATCCAGCACCTTGGCCAACCCGATGAAGCTCGCGTCGCACACCACCAGGTCGATCGGCTCGGGGATGTGCGACGGCGTGAGGATGCGCGCGCTGGTCTGTTCGTGGACCACCACCCGTTCGTCCTGCCGCAGCTTCCAGGCGAGCTGGTTGGTGCCGCTGTCCACCGCATAGACGCGCGCGGCGCCATTGGTCAGCAGCACGTCGGTGAAGCCGCCGGTCGAAGAGCCGACGTCGATCGCCACCGCGCCGGTGACGTCCCAGCCGAAATGGTCGAGCGCATGGGCAAGCTTGATGCCGCCGCGCGATACCCAGGGATGGTCGCGGCCGCGCACCTCCAGCGCCGCGTCCGCGGCGAGCATCTGGCCCGCCTTGTCGATCTTGCGCTCCCCGGTGAAGGCGAGCCCGGCCATGATGAGCGCCTGCGCCCGCGTACGGCTCTCGGCGAGCCCGCGGTCGACGAGCAGTTGATCGGCGCGAAGCTTTGCCATGCCGCCCTTTAGGCGCGGCGCACGCCTCGGCGCAACCGCTCCTCGACTTGCCGCAGACTTATTGTCCACTATTTCAGTATGAATTATATCGAAGGTCCGGCCAGTCCCTCCCAAGGAGAGGATTTTATGACGATCTTTTCGCCGATCGATGATCGCTCGCCGATCATCCTTACCGTTCCCGGCCTCGGCGGCTCAGGGCCGTCGCACTGGCAGACCTTGTGGGAACAATCCCGCCCCGACACCCACCGAGTCGAACTCGGCATGTGGGATACGCCGCATCGCAACGCCTGGGTGACCAAGCTCGATCAGGCGATCCGCCAGGCGCAGGCACCGGTGGTGCTCGCCGCGCATAGCCTGGGGTGCCTGGCGGTCGCCTGGTGGGCGATGCTGGCGGGACAGACCTTCGGCACGCCGGTCGCCGGCGCGCTGCTGGTGGCGCCTGCCGATGTCGACCGCGACGACGCGCCGCCGGAACTCCACGCGTTCCGCCCGACGCCGATACACAGCCTGCCCTTCCCCTCGATCGTCGTCGCCAGCAGCGACGATCCCTGGATCGGCGTGGAGCGGGCGGAGGAACTGGCGCGCGGATGGGGCAGCCTGTTCGTCGATGCCGGGCCGCAGGGCCATTTGAACGCCGCCAGTGGCATCGGCTGGTGGGAAGATGGGCAGGCGCTGCTCGATCGCGTTCTCGATACGGCATCGGAGCGGAATGGGACAGTGCGCACCACCGTCGAAGCACGTTCGCTGCTGGCGGTGCACGCTACCGAGGCCGCACAGGCGCATTATCTCGGCAGCGGCCCGCGAAAGAGTGGGCAATATGGGACGAAATCATTCGAAGGCGGCTGGTAAGACTGAGGAGGACAATATATAGTAATCGCCATGGGCATGGCCGGGTGACGTACCCTAGAGCGTCATCCGGCCTACCCTGACCAGGCACGGAAATGCTGCGAAATCGAAGCGCGCCTTGCGGGTGCAGAGTTGCATATTTTGCAACGTGACAATTGATCTTTCTACCCGACCGAAAGCCGTTGCCGATTTTCGGCGCGCAGGGCGGATCGATGGCGTTGCAGCGAGCGGCGCCGAGCCCCTTTGCCGGGCCCCGATACTTTTCTGCCATGTTATATTGTACCGACAGCAAAGCCCCTCTATATGCCGGCCATGACGCTGAGCTCCCCTGTTGCCCACCGGGCCGGCATGGATGGAACCCTGGATCGCATCGCGATCGGGATCAGCGGCCTTTGCCTGATCCACTGCGTCGCCACCACGGTGTTGCTCACCGTGCTGTCCTCGGCAGGCGCGCTCGTCGATCCGCACATCCATGAGATCGGGCTCGCCCTGGCGATCGGTGTCGGCGTGTTCGCGCTCGGCCGGGGCATTCTGCACCATGGCATGATGGTGCCGGCGGTGGTGGGCGCATTCGGCCTGGGCATCATGGGTGGCGCGCTGTCGCTTCCCCATGGCGGATTCGAGACGTTCTGGACGCTGGTCGGGGTATCGTTGGTCGCACTCGGCCACGAGTTGAATCGTCGTGCCGGCTGCTGACGGCTGGCCTGCCAATTCCCGGTCGGTGCTTGCCGTCCTTCGGTCCAGCCCTTAAATCCCACCCATGTCCGCGCATCAACATCACGAGCATCAGGGTACCGACCTGACCAAGGCCGCCCAGACCCGCCTGGAACAGTCGGGTGAACAATGGACGGCGATGCGCGAACGCGTGTTCGAGGCACTGGCCAGCTTCGAGAAGCCGGCCTCGGCCTATGACATTGCCGATGCCGTTTCGAAGCTGGAAGGGCGGCGCGTTGCCGCCAACAGCGTGTACCGAATCCTCGATCTCTTCGTCGGGGCCAACCTGGCGCGACGGGTGGAGAGCGCCAATGCCTATGTCGCCAATGCCCATCCGGAATGCCTGCACGACTGCATCTTCCTGGTCTGCGACAATTGCGGCCAAACCACGCATATCGATGACGATACGATCACGCGCAACGTCCGCTCCGCAGCGGAACATGCGGGTTTTTCGCCGGTACGCCCGGTAATCGAGGTGCGCGGCAAGTGCAGCAAGTGCGATTGACCTGACCATTTGACCGTTCGACTTGGGGCCGGCACTAGGCTAACAAACGCTATGGCTGACCTACCCAAGACGCCGCTGCTCGACACCGTCGACACGCCGCAGGACCTCCGGAAGCTCGCCCCCGCCCAGCTGCGCCAGCTGGCGGATGAGCTTCGAACCGAAACCATCAGTGCTGTGGGCACCACCGGCGGCCATCTCGGCTCCGGCTTGGGTGTCGTCGAGCTCACGGTCGCAATCCATTATGTGTTCGACACCCCCGACGACCGGCTGATCTGGGACGTCGGGCACCAATGCTATCCGCACAAGATCCTCACCGGCCGGCGCGACCGGATCCGGACGATCCGCCAGGGCGGCGGCCTCTCCGGCTTCACCAAGCGCAGCGAGAGCGAATATGATCCGTTCGGCGCCGCACACTCGTCGACGTCGATCTCCGCAGCGCTCGGCTTTGCCGTCGCCAACAAGCTGAACGAGGCGCCCGGCAAGGCGATCGCGGTGATCGGTGACGGTGCGATGAGCGCCGGCATGGCCTATGAGGCGATGAACAACGCCGAAGCCGCCGGCAACCGCCTGATCGTGATCCTCAACGACAACGATATGTCGATCGCGCCGCCGGTGGGCGGGCTTTCGGCCTATCTGGCGCGGCTGATCTCGTCGTCCGAATATCTCGGTCTGCGCAGCCTTGCCCGCCGGGTGACCCAGAAGGTCTCGCGTCGCCTCACCGCCGCCGCCGGCAAGGCGGAGGAATTCGCGCGCGGCATGGCAACCGGCGGCACGCTGTTCGAGGAACTGGGCTTCTATTATGTCGGCCCGATCGACGGCCATAATCTCGAGCACCTGATCCCGGTGCTGGAAAATGTCCGCGACGCCGAGCAGGGCCCGATCCTCGTCCATGTCGTGACCAAGAAGGGCAAGGGCTATGCCCCGGCCGAGAAGGCGGCGGACAAGTATCACGGCGTCCAGAAGTTCGACGTGATCACCGGCGCCCAGGCCAAGACACCGCCGGGCCCGCCCGCCTATACCAAGGTGTTCGCCGACGCGCTGATTGCCGAGGGCGAGCGCGACGCAACCGTCTGTGCGATCACCGCGGCGATGCCCTCGGGCACCGGGCTGGACAAGTTCCAGGCGATGTTCCCGGATCGCACCTTCGACGTGGGCATTGCCGAGCAGCACGCCGTTACCTTCGCCGCGGGCCTCGCCGCGCAGGGGATGCGGCCGTTCTGCGCTATCTACTCGACCTTCCTGCAGCGCGCCTATGACCAGGTGGTGCACGACGTCGCGATCCAGAACCTGCCGGTCCGCTTCGCGATCGACCGCGCCGGGCTCGTCGGCGCCGATGGCGCGACCCATGCCGGCAGCTTCGACGTGACCTATCTCGCCAGCCTGCCCAATTTCGTGGTGATGGCGGCGGCGGACGAGGTCGAGCTCGTCCACATGACCCACACCGCCGCGCTGCACGACAGCGGCCCGATCGCGCTGCGCTACCCGCGCGGCAACGGCATCGGGCTCGAACTGCCCAAGGTTCCGCAGCGGCTGGAAATCGGCAAGGGCCGCGTGGTGCGCGAGGGCAAGAAGGTGGCGATCCTGTCGCTCGGCACCCGCCTGGCGGAAGCACTCAAGGCCGCCGACACGCTGGATGCCAAGGGGCTTTCCACCACCGTTGCCGACCTGCGCTTCGCCAAGCCGCTCGACGAGGATCTGATCCGCCGCCTGCTCACCACGCACGAAGTGGCGGTGACGATCGAGGAAGGCGCGATCGGCGGCATGGGCGCGCATGTGCTGACGCTCGCCAGCGACACCGGCCTGATCGATGCCGGCCTGAAGCTGCGCACGATGCGCCTGCCGGACCTGTTCCAGGACCAGGACAAGCCGGAAAAGCAGTACGACGAGGCCGGCCTCAACGCCGCCAATATCGTCGACACCGTGCTGAAGGCGCTGCGCTACAACGAGGCCGAACTGGCTGACGGCGTGCGGGCGTAAATCCAGCCATATCCTCCCCCGCCAGGGGGAGGTGTCAGGCCCAGCCTGACAGAGGGGGAGGAAGCGCGGCGGCCGAGAGGCTCTGGCATCCGCCCCCTCCGTCGCCTTCGGCGCCACCTCCCCCTGGCGGGGGCGGATAGGTTGCCCCTCCACCTTGAAGCTCCAACATGCACATGGTATGTGCATGTGCATGGCAACGCAGCTTCCAGAGACCCGCTCCAGCCGTGTCGTCGTGCTGGTATCGCCCGAGGAAAAGCGGCGGATCGCCGCTAATGCCGAAGCTGCGGACATGACGATGAGCGACTTCATGCGCACCGCCGCGGAGCGCTATACCGAGCCGACCGACGCCGAGATGACGCTGATGCGGGACTTGCTGGCCCAGCTCGAAGGCGCCAACGCCCGCACCGATGCTGCCTTTGCGCAGCTAGACGCCGCCCGCACCACCGCCGCGCAGTTCGACGAGGATGCCTATCGCGCGCAGGTTCGCGAACAGCTGCTCGCCGATCCCTCGATCGACTGGGATGCGCTGTCCACCGCCCTGTCCGGCTGGGCGCGCGCATGAGCTTCTGGACGGACGCGCTGCGCGCCCTCCAGCAGGTCGCACTCCTCCAGCACAAGGTCGAGCAGGCGCTCAGCACCGCCGAGGAAGCGCGCCGCCACTCGATCGAGACGCGCGAGCGGGTGATCCGCCTGGAAACGCTGATCGACATTGCGATGAAGCGACAGCCGCCGCCCGCACCGCCGGCCCTTCCCGAAAGTCCACCCGCCAGCCGCTAGCGCCGGCTTCCCCCAGGGACTACATCGCGGTACGTGCTGAAGATGACTGTTCTGCCCCTTACCGCCCGCCCCCGCGCGCTTGCGCACTGGCTGTTCGTCGTCGCCGCCATGATCGTGTTGATGGTCGTCGTCGGCGGCGTCACCCGGCTGACCGAATCCGGTCTCTCGATCACCGAGTGGAAGCCGATTTCGGGCATCGTCCCGCCGCTCAACGACGCGCAGTGGCAGGCGGAGTTCGATCATTACAAGCAGATCGGCCAGTATCAGCAGCTGAACCAGGGCATGACCCTGGCCGGCTTCAAGGCGATCTTCTTCTGGGAATATGTCCACCGCCTGCTCGGCCGGCTGATCGGGATGGTCTTCGCGCTGCCGCTGCTGTGGTTCTGGGTCCGCAAGCAAATACCGCAGGGCTATGGCTGGCGATTGGTCGCGCTGCTCGCGCTGGGCGGGCTGCAGGGCGCATTCGGCTGGTGGATGGTCAAGTCAGGGCTCACCCACACCCGCACCTCGGTCAGCCATTTCTGGCTGGCGATCCACCTGATGACCGCGCTGTTCACGCTGGGCGGCATCGTCTGGACGATGCTCGACCTGCGCGCGCTTGCCGCCAACCATACCGAGCGCCCTGCCCGGCTGACCGGCCTGGGCGTGGGGGTGCTGGTGCTGCTGGCGATCCAGCTCTTCTACGGCGCGCTGGTCGCCGGGCTCGATGCGGGGCTGGTCACCGACCAGTGGCCGCTGATGAACGACCGCTTTTTCCCCGGCGTCAGCCAGATCGGCGAAAGCCCGGTCCACGCCGCGCTCTATGATCCGGCGATCGTCCATTTCATTCATCGCTGGTGGGCATGGGTCGCGGTTGCCGGGCTGATCCTGCTCGCCCGCAAGGCGCGCGCGGCCGGCGACCGCCGCGCCTCGATCGCCATCCACTCGGCGTTCGGCATCCAGATCCTGCTCGGCATCGCCACGGTAATGACCGGCGTGAACCTCCACCTCGCCGCCACCCACCAGCTGGTCGGTGCGCTGCTGGTCTGCGCCACCGTCTGGGGAACGCACGCGACCGGCCGACGCCGATGAACGACACCGCGCTGCTCTACGTCACCTTCGCCAGCCGGGCAGATGCCGAGCGGGTGGCGGAGACGGTGCTGGCGGAGCGACTGGCGGCCTGCGTCAACCTCCTGGCGCCCTGCACCTCCATCTACCGCTGGCAGGGGAACATCGAACGCGGCGAGGAAGTGCCGGCGCTGTTCAAGACCCGCCCCGCCCTGGCGCTCCGCCTGCGCGAGCGGATCGCGGCGATCCACGGCTATGACCTGCCGGTGATCGAACAATGGCCCGCCGAAGCCGGCAACGCCGTTGCCCGCTGGATCGCCGACGAGACGCAATAGGACCAGCCGTGCCGCTGGACAGCCAGGCGGAAGCCTCGCCGCTTGCCCAACTGGGCCGATTTGCCGAACCGTCTGCGAATGCATCCGCTCCTTGTACTCGCCGCCATGCTCGGGACTATGCCTGCCGAACCCGCCATGGCGCCGCCTGTCTCGGCCGCTGCGGAAACGGTGACCCTGATCTTCCAGCCGCCGCTCGATCGACCGATACGCTATCGCATCGCGCAATCGCGCGCGCAGTCCGATCGGGTGAACGCAGCGTCCGAATGGGTGGAAGAACTGCGATTCGCCAAGGCCGGTGCGGGATATACGCTCCAATGGAAAATTGATCCCGCATCCGCGCAGGAGATCCTGAAAGACCCTGCCCTTGCGCCGCTGCTCCTCCCCTTCACGACGCAGACGATCACCTTTGATGTCGATGCGGAAGGCGAAGTCCTCCGTGCGCGCGATTGGGATAGCGTTCGGCCGCGGCTGCTGGAAACCGTCGACAAACTACCCCTGGCTGCCGGGACGACGGCGGCGGAGCGCGCGCAGGCAAAGGCGCAGATCCGCAGCCTTTTCGAAGGGATGACCGCCGAACAGGCGCCTGCGATTCTGCTCAAATCGCTCCAGCCCGTGCTCGGCTGGGGCGGCACATCGACCCGCGAGGGCGAAGTGCGCGAGACGACCGGGGCGAGCACGATCCCGATGTTCAACATACCCCTCGAACGGACGACCAGCGTGACGCTGGAATCCGCTACGGCGGATCGCGCGACCTTCCGCATCCGGTCGACCGTCACAAAGGAAGCGCTGACCTCGATGATAGCGGGGATGGCCGAACGCGTCGGCATCCCGCTGGATTCGGAGAAGGGTCGGGAGATGCAGGCCCAACTTTCGCAACTCGCCTCGGCGATGACCGACGAGAGCGTCGCCAGCTTTGATCGTGCCACCGCCCTGCCCCGCCATCTGCGCAACGACCGACGGGCGTCGATGGGCGGCAAGGCGCTGCAACAGACGCTGGAGATCACCCGACTCGACTGACAGGTATTATTTTACCCGTCAGCAAACCCACGCATTTCTTGACTTTCGGGACCCCAAACGTCAAAGGGACATCGAACGCGCTGCCGGCAACGGTGGCGCGTCTGCATTTCCTACGTGAAAGGTCACAGGCCATGAAGGCGCTGATGAAGACCACCAAGTCGGTCAAGCCGGCCGAGGTGGAGAAGAAGTGGCACATCGTCGACGCCGAAGGGCTCGTCGTCGGTCGTGCGGCGGTGGTGATCGCCAATGTGCTGCGCGGCAAGCACAAGACCAGCTTCACCCCGCACGTCGATTGCGGTGACAATGTCATCGTCATCAACGCGGACAAGGTCCGTTTCACCGGCAAGAAGCTCGGCCAGAAGGTGTACTACAAGCACACCGGCTATGCGGGCGGCATCAAGGGCATCACCGCTGCCAAGGTTCTCGAAGGCCGCTTCCCGGAGCGCGTTCTGGAGAAGGCCGTGGAGCGCATGATCCCGCGCGGTCCGCTCGGCCGCCAGCAGATGCGCAACCTGCGCATCTACACGGGTTCGGAGCATCCGCATGAAGCCCAGAACCCCGAGGTTCTCGACATCGCCGGCATGAGCCGCAAGAACAAGGTGGGTGCATAATGTCTGACAACCGCCAGTCGCTTTCCGACCTGGGTGCAGCGCTGGGCCAGCAGCCCGCCGCCGCTCCGGCTGCTCCGGCCACCACCGGCGCTGACGCCTATCTCGCCGGCGAGATCGCCGAACCGGCCGCCCCGACCACGCCGCTGCGTGCGCAGGAGCTGGATCAGTATGGCCGCGCCTATGCCACCGGCCGCCGCAAGGACGCCGTGGCCCGCGTGTGGCTGAAGCCGGGCACCGGCAAGATCACGATCAACGGTCGCGATCAGGAAATCTATTTCGCGCGTCCGACGCTGCGTCTCGTCATCAACCAGCCGTTCGGTGTCGCCGAGCGTGAGGGCCAGTATGACGTGATCTGCACCGTCAAGGGCGGCGGTCTTTCCGGCCAGGCCGGTGCCGTGAAGCACGGCATCGCGCAGGCGCTGACCAAGTATGAGCCGGTGCTGCGCGCCCCGGTGAAGAAGGCCGGCTTCCTGACCCGCGACAGCCGCGCCGTCGAGCGTAAGAAGTACGGCAAGGCGAAGGCCCGCCGCAGCTTCCAGTTCTCGAAGCGCTAAGCGTCTCGGCTACGGCCAGGAAAATGGGGCGGTCCGGCAACGGGCCGCCCTTTTTCGTTGCCTGGACGCGCCGCTCAAGCGGGAACGGGATCGCCGGGCGCGAGCGGCCGCCCTTCCTTCTGCCCCTCGCGGATCCAGTGCGCATATCCGGAGTCCAGCTCTCCCCGGCGCACCAGCGCATCCACATCCGCGTTGGCGTTCAGATAGGGGAGTTCGCGAAATGCGATCGGTTCGGCATCGATCCCCATATATAACCGCAGGAACAGCCCCATCATCGCCCCGACGGCATCGTTGCGTACGTGCAGGCAATCGCGGTCGTACACGTCCTGCCTGGGCGAAAGGCTGATGATGTCGTAGCTCGGGAAATAGTCGACATCCTCATGTGCGTCCGCAAAGGCGTTCGCGGCCGCGCACAACATCGATTTGGAATACATGTTGGCGACGAAAATATCCCGGCCCGAGAATGTTTCCGACATCGGCACGGGCGAAACCGTCACGATGATCCGCGCGTCCGGATTGAGTTTCTTCAACGTCGCGTGCAGCGCCTGAAGTTCGATGAAGTTCTCGACGAAATCGGTGACTTTCAGAAAATATCGCCCCGGGTTCTTCCGGGTCGCGAAATAGCTGGGCGGTGCATTGAGGTGCAGCGCCCGCGCTGAATCGTACCATATTTCGTTGAGGCCGAGCGTCAATACAACCACGCTCGCCTTGGAAATGCGCGCGAAGTAACATTCGCTCAGATACCGGCGCCGCTCCACTGCCCGCGCCAAGGATACTTTGAAGATACCAGGCGTAAGCTGAAGATCCACCCAGCCATCCTCAACCTCAGAAAACAGCCTCTCATCATATTCCGGTGGCGAGAGCACCCATTCCAACTCGTTTCGCATCGAATGGACGGTGAATTTGTTGACGATCCCGGAGGGTCGGTTCGGCCATTCCTCCCTCGGCGCGATGATGTTCTTGCTGAGGACTTCGACGCCCTGATAGAGCAGGTGCTCCTCGATATTCCGGGCGAAGCAGGAGCCGATACAGAAGAACCGATCGGAAGAATCGAGGGTGAACTTCGGCGTATGGACGATATCGACGATTCCGCCGGAAAAGCGCGAAGCCAAGGACTGCCAGCGATTGGCAGGATTTTTTGCCGCACCCTTCCATGCGACATCGCCCGAAATCATCACCGTGCCTCGTACCCCCTGTCTGTCTGCCCGACATGCTACCACAGAAGAAAGAAAAGGCGCCAGAAGGTAGCGGCGCAGGATCGGCCGGCACCGTTCGCCGCAAGGCACCGAAAAACCCGCCCCAAGGGCAGGCCTCCCCCTCACATGAAGCGCGCGCGGGTGGACAGTTGGCGCCCGTCGACGTGGAGCTCGTTGAACGAAGCCGGTTGGTCGCGGGTCCGGCGCGAAAGGGTTCCGGCGCCGATCAGCCGTATCGTGCGATCGCCCAGTACATGCTCGATATCGAAGGGATCGTGCACATGGCCGGTCAGCACGGCGTCCGCCCCCGCCGCCGCCAGCGCGGCCAAGGCCTCCCGCCCCTTCCGCGTCTGCGCGCTGGCGCTGGTACCCGCTTCGACCAGGGGGTGATGGGCCGCCACCAGTACCAACCCGTCCCGCGGGGCGGCCTCGGCGATGGCGAGTGCCTTTTGCAACGCCCGCAGGCTCACCACCCCCTTCGACCAATCCAACCGCCATTGAAAACGCGCCGTGGTCTTCAGCGGCACCACCGAGACGCCCGGCAAATCGAGCGGGCGCTGGATCATGCGCGCCAACGCGCGATAGCGACGATAGGGCGTGGCAAACCGGGCGACGAGATTGAAATAGGGCAGGTCGTGGTTCCCCACCTCTACCGTCACCGGTACGCCCAGTTGTTCGAGCCACCGCCCGGCCGCCGCAAATTCGCGGCTGCGCGCGCGCATCGTCAGGTCCCCGGTCACGATCACGGCGTCGGGCCGTTCGCGCCCGACCAGGTCCGCAAACCAGGCGATTGCCGCCGCGTCCTCGCATCCGAAATGCACGTCGCTGACATGGAAGAGCCGGATCATCGCAAGCGCTCTCCCGCACGGGTCGCGATGAAGGTTTCGCGGCTGCGCGCGGCGCGGATGTTGGTGCCGCTCGCCAGCATCACCGGTTCGCCGTCGAACAGCGCCAGCACCGGTCGGCGCTCGCGCACCCACAACTGTTCGGCCCTGCGTTCGGTGACGGCGCGCGCCGCGAGCCAGTCGCCGGTCAGCCATCCCCAGCCGAGCTGCGCGATCGCCCCCCAGTCGCGCGCATCGACCGCCGCTACCTCCAGCCCATCCGCGCCTGGGTTCACCAGAATCGCCTGATAGCGATCGCCCAGCCCCGCCACCCCTTCCACTCGCACGCCGCGCCGGTGGAAGGTGCTGCGCCACGCGCCGCGCACCGCCGCGATCAGCCGGCCCAGCCGGCCCTTGCGCACCGCCTCACGCGCGCGAAACCAGGTCGCAGCCGGGCCGAGGATCAGGCCGACAAAGGCGCGGTGCTCGCCGGCGACGACATAGGGCAGCGCCACGCGCCGATCGCATTCATGCGCGGCATGGATGATCCTGTGCGGATCGGTTTCGTCATGCAGCGCTTTGGCAAGCAGGTTCATCGTCCCGCCCGGCAGGACGAGAAATGCCCCTTCCCACTCGGCGAGCGCACGAAGCGCAGCGTTGATCGTCCCATCGCCTGCAAACAGCACCACGGTATCCACGCCCGCCCCGTCCAGCGCGGCAGCCTCGGGCATGGTATCGGCCGGAAAGCGGGTACGGCCCGCCAGCGATAGCCCCCGCTCCGCAAACACCGCTTCCAGCGCGTCGCACTTGGCCTGCGAGGTGGTGCCGGAATTCGGATTGGTGATGAACCACAGATTCTTCATGCCGCATCGAAACGCCCGAGAACCGATTTCGTCGCGCGGGGCAGCGCCCCGCTCGCTCCTCGCTCCTATCCACAACCCAAAATCGGCGTCGTCACGCTGGGGCAACTTCCCGCCACCTCGCTCTATCGCCCCTTGAACTGCGGCGTTCGCTTGGCGAGGAACGCGGCAACCGCTTCGCGACAATCCTCGGTACGCGACGCGATGCTCTGGTGCGCCGCTTCGATCTCCAGCGTTTCCGCCAGCGTGCCCGCCAAGGCCGCCGCCACCTGTTTCCGAATCAGCCCCAATGCCACCGTGGGCATCGCCGCCAGCTTGGCCGCCAGACCATGGGCCGTTTCCATCAGGACCACATCGTCGGCAACCCGCGTCACCAGCCCGGCATCAAGCGCCTCGTCCGCCGGCAGGCGCTCCCCCAGCAACGCCATTTCGAGCAGCTTGGCACGCCCGGCGGACTTGCCGACCAGCCAGGTCGCCCCGGCATCGGGCACCAGACCGATATTGGCGAAAGCGAGCAGGAGATAGGCCGAGCGCGCCATCACCACGATGTCCGCCGCCAGGGCGATCGAGGCACCAGCCCCCGCCGCCGGGCCGTTCACGGCGGCCACGATCGGGATCGGCAGGTCGGCCATCGCCATGATCACCGGATGGAAATGCTGCCGCAGCGACTCGCCTGAATCGCGAATGGCCATGCCGGCGGCGAGATCGGCGCCGGCACAGAATCCCTTGCCTTCCCCGGTCAGCAGGACGGCGCGGGCGCCGTCCGCAGCGGCCTGCCGTAACGTCGCCGCCAGCAGATCCAGCATGTCCGATGTCAGCGCGTTGAGCCGATCGGGGCGATTGAGCCGAACCACGGCGACATCGCCTTCCATCGCGAGCAGCACCGGCGCGTCCGACATCCTCGTTCCTCCCTGTGTTCAGCGGAACGGGATGCCCGGTGCGATGCCGCTACGCAACTCCATCCTCGCGGCGGCGCTCAAAGCTCCTTGAGCACCACCGCCGGATCGGCAAGCTTCGCGGGCTCGGCGACGATCCCTTCCGCCACCAGCCGGCGACCCTGCACATAATCGCGGGTCGCATTGACGCAGTCGAGGGCGATCACCCGCCCGCCGCGCAGATACACGACCGAGAAGGATCGCGTGGCGGGGTCGCCACGCAGCACCGTCGCGTCATGCCCGATCGACAATCCCACCGTCTGCAGTTTCAGATCATATTGGTTCGACCAGAACCAGGGCACCGCATCATAATGCGCCGGCTGCCCGGTCAGCACCTTGGCGACGACGTTCGCCTGGTCGTTGGCGTTCTGCACCGATTCCAGCCGGATCTCGGCACCGTCGGCATAGCCGTTGTGATGCAATGCACAGTCGCCGATCGCGAAGACATCTGCCAGGCTGGTCCGGCACTGCGCATCGACCCGCACGCCATTGCCGCCATCGGCCCCGGCCGCGAGCAACGGCGCGACTTCGGGCACGATGCCGATGCCGACGATCACCAGGTCGGCCGGCAGCGTCTCGCCGCCCGCCAGCCGCACGCCACAGACGCGCCCATCACGCCCGTCCAGGCAGTCGACCAGCGCGCCGGTGCGAACCTCCACGCCATGGGCGCGATGCTCGGCCTCGTAGAAACGCGAAAGGGCCTCGCCGGCAACGCGTGCGAGCACGCGATCCATCGCCTCCAGCACCACGACATGCTTACCCTGCTCGGTCAGCGCAGCAGCGGCCTCCAGGCCGATATAGCCGCCGCCGACCACCACGACGTGACCAGCGGCGGGAAGCTCGGCGAGCAGCTGGTCGACATCCTGGCGCGTGCGGACGGCATGGACGCCGGCGAGATCATGGCCGCTGCACGAAAGGCGCCGCGGGCTGCCCCCGGTCGCCCAGATCAGGCTTCCATAACCGATCTCGCGCCCTTCGCCGTCGCGCACGGTCTTGCCCGCCGCGTCCACCGCCACGATGCGCCGACCGGGCAGCATGGCGATCGCACGCTCCTCCCAGAAGCCGGCGGGGCGGATCAGGATGCGTTCGAAACTCTTCTCGCCTGTGAGATAGTCCTTCGAGAGCGGCGGCCGCTCATAGGGGAGTTCCGCCTCTTCCCCAACGATCGCCAGCGTACCCGCAAATCCCGCTTGGCGCAGCGCGATCGCACCTTGCGCACCGGCATGGCCACTACCGACGATAAGAACATCAAACCGTTCCAAGCCCGTTCCCCTCCAGTCCATTCCGCATATTGCTATGGCTGATAGCAATATGCGGGCGACCGACAAGTCTTCGCGCCCGTCGGCCAACTTTCGTACCGATGGCGGTCTCTATACGGTCGGGGAACGCGGGTCGACCCTGGAAGGACAGCAAAGCAATCGCCGGCCGGGGATCGCCCGCCCCGTCATCCTGCCACCTTCCGTCAGAACCGGAAGCTCAGCCATCCGGCGACGAAATCCGAGCTGGCATAGCCCGCGTTGCGGAGCCCCCGCCCGGCCGCGAAATGCTCGTACCGACCGGTGAGCGACAGCCGCGGCGCGATCGCCCATACCAGCTGCAGTCGCGCTACATCGCCGATATGCGCATCGCGAACATTCTGCGTGCCGGCAAAAGGCTGGCCGCTCGCACGATAGACGGCATCGTGGACGTTGGCGCGCCACGCCCGCTGAAGTTCGGCGCTCACGCGCAGCCGCGACGACGGAGAGAGTGCCAGCGTCGGCGCCACGGCGATCAGGTTGCTCGGCGTCAGGAAAAGGCCATAGCTGTAGTAGATGTTGTTGCCGAAGGGTGCATAGGCGTTGCGGAGCTTGCCATCGCCATAGCCCCCGCCACCGCTGGCATAATCGGCGTGGAACCCGATCCGGGGCGCACGCTTGCCGCTACCCAGTCGGACATTCTGGGCGAAGAGCGCCTGCCAGGCATCGATCCGCTGATCGCGGAAATCACCCCATTGATGATTGACCGACCAGTCGATCGTCACCGGCCCCGCTTCGCCGAACAGATGTGCGCCCAGATAATAGCGGGTCGCCGGGCCGATCCGGCCTCCCCAGGCGCCCACCGTGTTGCGGCGGCGCCAGAAGAACGGATCGAAATAGAGCTTGGCTTTGCCCGCAAGCGCCTTGGGTACCACGAAACCCAGCGTCACGCCGGAGAAGCGCCGCGCGGGATCGATCACGTCATCGTCGCTGCCCAGATCGCCATATTGGGTCGGCTTCAGATCGAACAGATCCACCCGCATCGCCTTGCCTCGCGCCCATAGCCTCGTGCCGTTGAGCGTGTAGCGGATCGTGTTGTTGTCGCGCTGCGAGACGAGCAGGTTGGGACCATCGACAAATTCCTGCCGGCCATAGCGCGCGCCGACCTCGATCCCGGCGACCTCGCCTGTCGCCTCGGCGAAGAGCTGCTGCACGGCGACGCGGTTGCGCAGCGTCGCGGCGGGCGCACCAAGCTCGATGCCGGTGATGCTGCCATGGGCAAGCTCGCCATAGACGCGCAGATGCTCGCCCATGTGCAGGTCCGCCCCGCCGACCAGGCGAAGGATATCCTGCCGCTGCGCGCGACTGTCGCGCAGATTGGGGTTGGTGGTGTGGTTGACGCGCAGCCGGGCCTCGCCGGACAGCGTGACATAGACATCACCGCTGGGCGTGAGCTTCACGCATTTCAGGGCGTCGATCGGATCGTCGCGTCTGGCTGGGTCGCACAGCGCACGCCAATCCTCCGCCCAACGGGAAAGATTGTAGCCGCCGGTGGTGGCGCCGTCGCCGGCGGCCGCCGCAGGATAGGTTGCGCTCTTGTCGATCGTCTGGGCGATGGCGGGCGTCGCAAGGGCGAGCACGGGGGTGGCGCCCAGGGCGCAGAGGAAATGCTGCATGGGGAACGCTCCTTAGGCGGCCGAGGCGGTGCCGGCGGGAAGCTGCGGGGCCTGGCCGCGAAGCGCGGCATCGAGCGCGCGATGGTCCAACCGCCCTTCCCAGCGCGAAACGACCACCGTCGCCACCGCGTTGCCGATGAAGTTGGTAAGGCTGCGGCACTCGGACATGAAGCGATCGACCCCCAGGATCAGCGCCATGCCGGCCACCGGCACGCTGGGCACGATCGACAGCGTGGCGGCCAGCGTGATGAAGCCTGCGCCGGTAACCCCTGCCGCCCCCTTCGAGGACAGCATCGCCACGCCCAGCAGCAGGAATTGCTGTCCGATCGAGAGTTCGACCCCGGTCGCCTGGGCGATGAACAACGCCGCCAGCGTCATGTAGATGTTGGTGCCGTCGAGGTTGAACGAGTAGCCGGTCGGAACGACAAGGCCGACGATCGACTTCGGACAGCCGGCGCGCTCCATCTTCTCGATCAGCGAGGGCAGGGCGCTTTCCGAAGACGAGGTGCCGAGCACCAGCAGCAGCTCTGCCTTGAGATACGCAATCAGCCGGAAGATCGAAAAGCCGGCCAGCGCCGATACCGCGCCGAGCACGACCACCACGAACAGCGCGGAGGTGAGATAGAAGGTTCCCACCAGCATGGCGAGGTTGGCGAGCGTGCCGACGCCGTATTTGCCGACGGTGAACGCCATCGCGCCGAACGCGCCGACCGGCGCCGCCTTCATCAGGATCGCGACGACCTTGAACATGGCCAGCGAGATGTCCTCGAGCGCGCCGGTGATCCGCTCGCCGCGGTCGCCGATCAGCGCCAGTCCGATGCCGAACAGGATCGCGACGAACAGCGTCTGCAGGATGTTGCCGCCGGTGATCGCGGAGAGGAAGGTGTTCGGGATGATGCCGAGCAGGAAGGCGGTCAGCGTACTTTCATGCGCCTTGGCGGCATAGTCGGCGACCTTGCCAGCATCGAGCGAGGCGGGATCGATGTTGAGCCCCGCGCCCGGCCGCACGACATTGGCGACGACCATGCCGACGACCAGCGCCAGCGTGGAGAAGAACAGGAAATAGGCAAAGGCCTTGGCCGCGACCCGGCCGACGGCCTTCAGGTCGCGCATCCCGGCGATGCCGGTGACGATGGTAAGGAAGATCACCGGCGCGATGATCATCTTGACCAGCTTGATGAAGCCGTCGCCGATCGGCTGCATCGCTTCGCCGGTGTGCGGCGCGTAATGGCCGACCAGCACGCCGGCGAGGATCGCGATCAGCACCTGGGCATAGAGATGCCGATACCAGGGCCGAGAGGGCACCGCCGGGCTATCGCCGGTGGCGACTGGGGAATCGATCGCGATACGTACCATGAAGTCCTCTCCGTTCGCTCCGGTTGCACGCCGGTAGCCATCGATCGCACAACCCTGCCCCAGCCCCGAATGCGCGCAAAGACGCACCATGGATTCCATTTTATTGTTAGTAATCAATCTTTTGATTTCAGGCCGGCCGAAAGCTTGGGCGAAAATCGGCACATCTCCGGCATGGCGATGTGCAGAAACTTGCACATCGCGCATTTGTGGCGGATAGCCGGGCGGTGACGCGGGGCGAATCATCCTTTGCATGGCGCTACTGGGCGTTGGCGACGCTGATCGGGGTGGCGCTGGCGCTGGCGACGGGCTGGATCAGCGGCACGCGGACACGCGAATCCCTGATCGCCGGCGCGACCACCGGTGCTCAGCTCCGCGCGGCGTTGCTCGATAGCGAAATCGCCCGCTTCCGCCTGCTGCCGCTGGCGCTGGCGGACGACCGCGACGTCGTCGCCACCCTGCAGGGAACCGCCGCCCGCCCGCTGAACGAAAAGCTGGAGCGACTGGCCGGCACTACCGGCGCGGCCGCGATCTACCTTATCGGGCCGAACGGCCGCACGCTGGCGGCAAGCAACTGGCGTTCGCCCCAGAGTTTCGTCGGATCGGATTATCGCTTTCGGCGCTATTTCCGCGAGGCGCTGCGCACCAGAGAGGCCCGCCAATTCGCCTTCGGGACGGTAAGCCGCCATTCCGGCCTCTATCTCGCCCGGCGTACCGCGGCATCGGGCGTGATCGTGGTGAAACTGGAATTCGATGCGATCGAAGCGGCATGGCAGCGGGCCGGCGGCGACACCTTCGTCGAAGATGCGACCGGCCTGGTGCTGGTGGCCAGCACCCCCGCGTGGCGCTTCGCCGTCGCACGGCCGATCCTTCCGGCCACGCTGGCGTGGCTGCGGCGGGAGGCGGCCCTGCCCGCTGCGCCGCCCCCGATCCTGCTTCCCGCCGTCGATCGCAACCAGATCGAGGCGCGGGTGGCGACGGCGCAGCCCGGCTGGCAGCTTTCGCTGCGCCGCCAGGTGGGCCCGGCCGTGCGCGCCGCCCAGCGGACCGCTGGACTGAGCGCGCTGATGGTGGTGATGGCGCTGGCAGCGCTGATATCGGGTTTGCGCCAGCGGACGACGCTGGCCAGGCGGCGAACCTCCGAGCTGGAAGCGGCGGTGGCGGAACGCACCGCGGCATTGCGGCGCGAGATCGAGGAGCGGACCGCACTGGAGGCCCGCGCCGCCGAACTGCGCGAAGGGCTTCGCCAGGCGAACCGCCTCGCAACGCTCGGCCAGGTGACCGCCAGCGTCGCCCACGAAACCGCCCAGCCGGTCGCCGCGATCCGCACCTATGCCGAAACCAGCGTTGCGCTGCTCGATCGCGGCGCGAACGACATGGTACGCGATAATCTCGATGCGATCCGCCGCCTGAGCGACCGCATCGGTACGGTGACCGCCCAGCTCCGCGGCTTCTCCCGCCGTCGTCCGGGCGAAATTCGCGCCCTGCCGCTGGCGGAAGCGCTGGATGGCGCGCTGCTGATCCTGAAGGAACAGCTTCGCACCGTACGGCTGGACCGACCGCAGTTCGACCCCGCATTGGAGGTGATGGGCGGTCGGGTGCGGCTGGAACAGGTCTTCGTCAACCTGCTGCAGAATGCCGTGGAAGCGCTTGCCGAGCGGCCGGACCCGCGGATCGCGATTTCGGTCACGCCCGGTGAAGGGCAGGTGCTGATCCACATCCGGGATAACGGCCCCGGCATCGCCCCCGATATCGCCGCCCGGCTGTTCACGCCCTTCGCCACGAGCCGTACCACCGGGCTCGGCCTGGGGCTGGTGATCGCCAGCGATATCATGACCGAACTGGGGGGAACGCTGCGCTGGGTGCGGGAGGCGGCGCCAGGCGCCTGTTTCGAACTGGTGCTGCGCCGCGCATGAACGTGCCGGTCGCCCTTGTCGACGACGACGACGATCTCCGCGCCGCGCTGACCCAGGCGCTGCTCCTCGCCGGGCACGCGGTGCATCCCTTTGCCGATGCGATGACGGCGCTGGCGGCGATCGACGGCGATTTCCGCGGCGTCGTCGTCAGCGACGTTCGGATGCCGGGGATGTCCGGCGTCGATTTCTTCCACCGGCTGCGCGCCACCGATCCCGAATTGCCGGTGATCCTGATGACGGGGCACGGCGATGTCGCCATGGCGGTGGACGCGATCAAGGCCGGTGCCTGGGATTTCCTCACCAAGCCCTTTCCGGGCGAGGCGCTGGCTGCTGCCTTGCAGCGCGCAGGCACCGCCCGCACGCTGGCGCTGGAGAATCGGCGGCTGCGCGTAGCCGCACGGGACGCGGATACCGCCCTGATCGGCGAATCGGTGGCCATCCAGCGGTTGCGGGAGATGATCCCGCTCCTCGCGGACGCCTCGCTCGATCTGATCGTGGAAGGCGCGACCGGAACCGGCAAGGAACTGTACGCCCGGCTGGTCCATCGCGGGGGCCGGCGCGGCCGCCACCGTTTCCAGCTGGTCGACTGCGCAACGGTGCCGCCGCTGATCGTCGAGCGCGAGCTGTTCGCGCGGGGTGGTATCGTCGCCCGCGCCGATCGCGGCACGCTGTTCCTGGACAATCTCCACCTCGCCCAACCCGCACTGCAGCACCGGCTGGCGCAGTTCGCCGAAGCGCGGACAGTGGCGACCGATCAGCGCGATCCTGATCCGGTGGACGTGCGGATCATCGCCACGATCGCGGAAGGCGCTGCCGACAGCCTGCCCCCGTCGCTCTATCACCGGCTCGCCGGGGTACCCTTGCGAATGCCCCCGCTGGCGGAGCGGCGGGAAGACGTGCCGCTGCTGTTCGCCCATTTTGCCCTGCACGCCGGAGAACGACACCAGCGTCCGCCCGCGGCGCTGGCCGCCGCCGCCCATAGCGCGGCGGAGCGGGAATGGCCGGGCAACGTCCGCGAACTGGAACGGGCGGCGGAGCGCTTCGTCCTGGGGCTGGAGCCGCCGATCGATGCGCCGGCGACACCGGGGCCCGCGACGCTGACAGAGCGCCTGGAAGCCTTTGAGCGGGCGGCGATCCTGCAGGCGATCAGCGCCGCCAATGGCGAGATCAATGCGGCGATCGCGACGCTAGGTCTTCCCCGCAAGACTTTCTATTATCGGGTGAAACGCCTGGGAATCGATCTCCGCAGCGCGCGCGGAAAGGCATGAGACAGCAAAAGGGCGCCCGCTGCCCCGTGCAGCGAGCGCCCTTGCCGAAAGCGACCGGTTAGCGGTTGCTACGGCAGTTGCCGCCATCCACTTGGCGACCGGCCAGCGCGCCGACGCCTGCGCCGATGATCATGCCGGTGCCGCTGCGGCGATAGGAGCTGCCGCGGCCGATTTCGCCACCGAGCAGACCGCCGGCGATCGCGCCCAGAATGGTGCCGGTAGTGCCGTCGCTGCACCGCTGGCGATAGTTGCGGTCCCGATAGGCATAGCGCGGGGCATCGCCACGATAGTCGCGATATTCCCGATAATCACGGACATCGCGATATTCGCGGTAGTCGCCACGATCATAACGATCATAGTGGCTATAACCGTCGCGATAGCCCCAATCCTGCGCTGCCGCGGGGGTCGCGGCGACTGCACCGGAAATCAGCGTGGCCGCCATGGTGGCGCCGATCAGAAACTTCTTCATGTCCTCGTCTCCTCGCGGGGCGCTTGTGCCGCCGTCGAAAGCCTGATTCGCATATTTCAGATGTTGCGAGCCTGAATGCGCTCGTTAGCTTGCGTTCATCCGCAGGTACGGCCGTTCCGGAACCAGAAGGTTTCGCCATCGTTCCGCTTCCAACAGGAGGATTTCGCCATGCATGACTTCGGTATCCGGCGCGTGTCGGACCATGTTCGCCTGTTCTATCGAACGCGGGACACCAATCCTTGCCCGGGCTGCGGCCAATCGCATTGGATGGTCGGTAGGATCACGGCCGAGTGCGCCTATTGCGGCACCGCGCTGCCGCTGCACGCTGGCACGACCGGCCAGAGCGCGCTGAGCAACCGCCCCGCGCCCGCGCGACCGCCGTTAGCCGCATGACCAGCATCGCCTCGACAACCCCCATCGAACGCATCGCCCGCGTCATCGCCGCCGAAATGCTGAGCCCCAATGCGGAAGGGGCCGGCGATCTCGGGCGCCCGGTGAGCGAGATCGTCGATACGATCTGGCCGCGCGAAACCGAACGCGCGCTGGCGGTACTGCGCACCCTGCGCGAAGCGACGCCGGCGATGATCCGCGCGGGCGAAGCGGCCGGCGGCGATCCCGCCGGTATCTGGAGCGCGATGGTGAATGCCGCAATCGCCGAGCGTCCGCCATCGATCGACTGACCATTCGGAAGGTTTGTTCGGTGCGCGGCTTTCGCTATGGGCGTTGCCATGCATGACGCCCCGCTGACCCTGTATAACTCGCTCTCCCGCTCGCTGGAGCCGTTCCAGCCGCTCGATCCCGCAAAGGGCGTGCGCGTCTATTCCTGCGGGCCCACCGTGTATAACTACGCCCATCTCGGCAATCTGCGGGCCTATGTCTTCACCGATACGCTGAGCCGGGTCCTGCGCTGGAAGGGCTTCCCGCTCACCCATATCATCAACATCACCGATGTCGGCCACCTCACGTCCGACGCCGATGCCGGCGACGACAAGATGGAAGCCGCCGCGCGTGCCCAGGCCAAGAGCATCTGGGACATCGCGGCCCATTACACCGCGGCGTTCAAGCAGAATATCCGCGACCTCAACATCGCCGAACCGAGCAAATGGTCGGTAGCGACCGATCACATCCAGCAGATGATCGCCTTTGCCGAGAAGATCGCGCCCGAGCATTGCTACGAGCTCGAGTCGGGGCTCTATTTCGACGTCTCGACCGTGCCGGACTATGGCCGCCTCGCCGGCGCCGCCGACGATGCCGCCGAAGGCCGGATCGATCCCGTGGATGGCAAGCGGCACCCGCAGGATTTCGCGATCTGGCGCAAGTCGCCGCCCGGCGAGCAGCGCCAGATGGAATGGGATTCGCCCTGGGGCAAGGGTGCGCCGGGCTGGCACCTCGAATGCTCGGTGATGAGCATCCAGTATCTCGGTGCGCCGTTCGATATCCACACCGGCGGCATCGACCATCGCGAGATCCATCACCCCAACGAGATCGCGCAGAACCAGGCCTATTGCGGCTGCGGCGATACCGGCGCGAAATTCTGGATGCACAATAATTTCCTGGTCGATCGCCAGGGAAAGATGTCGAAATCGAAGGGCGGCTTTACCACGCTGCAATCGCTGATCGATGCGGGCGTGCATCCCCTCGCCTATCGCCTGCTGTGCCTTCAGGCGCAGTATCGCAGCGAACTGGAATTCTCGGCCGACAATCTGGCGGCGGCGCTGACGCGGCTGAAACGGCTGGTGATGACGGTGACGGCGCTGAAGGCGCGGGCAGAAGGCGAAGGCACGGCCCCGGCGGCCTGGCTGGAGCGGCTCGACGCCGCCGTTTCGGACGACCTCAACACGCCCAAGGCGCTGCCGGTGCTGGACGAGTTGCTGGCGGACAAACGCACCGCGCCCGCCGACCGGCTGGCCGCGCTGGCCGAGTTCGACAAGGTGCTCGGCCTGCGCCTTTCGGAGCTGACCCGCGAAGAGCTGCGGATGCGGCCCAAGGACACGACGATGACGCCGGAGGCGATCGCCGACCTGCTCGTCGAGCGTAAGGAAGCGCGGGTGGTGAAGGATTTCCAGCGCTCCGACCGGATCCGCGACGATCTTGCCGCGGCCGGCGTGGAGGTGATGGACGGCGATCCGCTCGGCTGGGATTGGAAACCGGCGCTCCAGGGCTGAGCCGCCGGCTCAGCCCCCCTGCCCGGCGCTGCCGATCGAGCGATCGACCAGCCCGCTGCGCATCATCCACCAATAGAGGACGACGCCGGGCAGCGCGATCAGGGTGGTGAACAGGTAGAAATCCACATAGCCCATCGCCTTGATCAGGCTGCCCGCCGTCGTGCCGGTGACGAACCGGCCGACGATGCTGGCGCCGGCGGAGATCAGGGCATATTGCGCGGCAGTGAAGCGCAGATCGGTGAGCGCCGAGAAATAGGCGATCACCACCACGCCGCCGATGCCGCTGGCGATGTTCTCGAACCCGATCGCGGCGGCCATGCCGATATTGGAATGCCCGGCCACCGCGAGCCCGGCAAAGCTCAGGTTCGATACCGCCATCAGCACCAGGCTCAGCATCACCGACCGCTTCATGCCCATGCGCGCATAGAGCACACCGCCCAGGAAGATGCCGAGCATATAGGCAAGAAAGCCGAGCGAAACGTCGTAGAATGCAATTTCGTCGTTGCTGAACCCCAGATCGTTGAACAGCAGGCGGAAGGTGAGGTTGGCGAGCGTGTCGCCGATCTTGTGCACCACGATGAACAGCAGCACGATCAACGCGCCTTCGCGGGCGAAGAACTGCACGAACGGCTTCCAGATGGCGGCGGCGACGGTGGCGACGCTGCGCCGTTCGGCGGGTTCGCGCCGACGCTCGGGTTCGCCCACGATCAGGCCGGTCAGGATCGCCGGCAGCGCGAAGACCGCACACACGCCATAGCCGATCTCCCAGCCCGATCGCCCGGCCACCACCAGCGCGATCGCGCCCGCCGCGACCGATCCGATCCGCCAGCCATATTGCGACATGCCAGATCCATAGCCCAGCTCGTGCGGCTGCAGCACTTCGATGCGATAGCCGTCGATCACGATGTCGTAGGTGGCGCCCGCCGCGCCCATCAGCACCGCCGCCGTCACCGTCGGCCAGATATTGGCCGGATCGGGCACCACCAGCGCAAGGTTGAGCGTGGCCGCGATCACCAGGGCGCCCGCGACGATCAGCCAGGAAACGCGCTGGCCCAGCCGCCCGAGCAGCGGGATGGGCACACCGTCGACGATCCAGGCCCAGAGGAACTTGAAGTTATAGACCAGGATGGCGAGCGTGAACGCAGTGACCGTGGACTTGTCGATCCCGGTCTGCGCCAGCCGCGTCGTCAGCGTCGCGCCGATCATCGCGAAGGGGAAACCGGAAGAGATGCCGAGCGCGAAGGACGCGAGCGGCCCCTTGGCGAAATAGGGCCGCACCCCATCCGGCAACTCGCTGCGCCAGTCCGCCGGCGCGGCCTTCCGGGCGAGAAGGAACGCCGCGAGCAGTGCCGCCAGCGCCGCCACGCCTCCCCAGTCGAGCGCCAACCGGGCTCCCGCCAGGGTCTTGGGCGGCGAGAGCACGGGAAACAGGGCCGCCAGTATCAACACGGCCGCACCGACCGCACTGCCCGCCATCACCAGGCTGGCACCGGCCCGGCCGCGCCACGCCACGCTCAGCACCAGCGCCAGCGCCAGGGCGAGGAGGCCCAGGAGGAACGTCATCGACGGCGGCAGCAGTGCCGCGCCGTCGCTCCAGCCGATGGCGAATCCGTAGCCGGGCATCGGCAGCGCTTCGCCCGCCGCCGGCACGATCCGCGCCCATGGGGCCACCAGCAGCGCCAGCGCCGCGGCGAGCATCAGCTGGGCGAGAAGGATCAGCGGCGCGGTGGCGCCAGGGCGTGCTTTTGGTGCTTGTTCGTCGGTCATTCGGGGAGGAAACTAGCCGAAAATTCGGGAGAGGATAGCCATGAACGCACCAACCGAAGGGCAACGCGCGCTGGCCGCCACGCTTGCACGCGGCGGCGATGTCGGAACCGGGCCGATCAGCCATGTCCCGGCATCCCGCTATACCTGCCCGGAACGCTTCGCCGCCGAGCAAGCGGCGATCTTCCGCCGCGCCCCGCTGGTGCTCGCGCCCTCCGCACTGCTGCCGGATCCGGGATCGGCCGTCCCGCACGACGGCTTCGGCAAGCCCCTGCTGCTTACCCGCGACGCTCAGGGCACCGCCCGCGTCTTCCTGAACGTCTGCCGGCATCGCGGCACGCGGCTGGTCGAGGGGTGCGACGTCGTGAAGGCGCCGCGGCTCATCTGCCCGTATCACGCGTGGAGCTACCGGCTCGACGGGCGCCTCGCCGGCGTGCCCCGCCCGGAATCCTTTCCGGGACTCGACAAGGCCGACTACGCCCTGCGGCCGTTGCCGACGCACGAGGCCGGCGGCCTGATCTGGTTCGCCTTCGACCAATCGGCGGACTTCACCCATGCGGACGCGCTGGCGCAGGACTTCGCCGCGTTCGATCTTGCCGGCCAGCATTGCTTCCGCCGGCGCACGCACGACGTTCCGGCGAACTGGAAGCTGGTCATGGACGCGTTTCTGGAAAGCTACCACATCCAGCGCCTCCACGCCGGCACCATCGCCCCCTTCTTTCACGACGGCGTATCGGCGGCAGACCGGATCGGCCCGCACCAGCGCTCGGCCGTAGGCCGCGCTGCGAGCATCGCCGAGCTCGCCGCCGGCGACTGGCCGACATTGCGCGGGGCGATCACCTATACCTATCAGATGTTTCCCGGAGCGGTGCTGGCGGTGAGCCCGGATTACATCAACCTGATGATCTTGATGCCCCAGGCCGTCGATCGCGTACTGGTCGAGGATTTCATGCTGATCCCCGCGCCCCCCGCCACCGCGAAGGCGCGCGATCATTGGGAACGCAGCTGGCAGTTGCTCGACGGCGGCGTCTTCGCGTCAGAGGATTTCCGTGCCTGCGCACTGGGCCAGCAGGGCCTCGCCGCCGGCGCAATCGAGGAGATCACCCTGGGCGGGCTCGAACAGGGCGTACGCCAGTTCCATGATACGGTGGAAGCGTGGCTCGCCCGCGCCGACACGCCGGAAAAATCCGCCGCATTCCCGTTCCGGCAGGCTGCCGTTCAGAATTCGGCGCTATAGTCAGCGTATCCAGAAAAGGAGTTGCCCATGCCCCGTTCCACCACCCGCAGCATCGCCCGCCCCCAGCCGGCATCGCCTTCGGAAACGGTCGCACGGCTGGCGGTGCTCGCCTCGGTCTTCGCCTGGGCGGCCGTCGTGGTGGAACTCTTTCTCCACTAATCGCCGGGCGCCAGGAACAGGCTGAAGCTGTGCGGCAGCCGCTTCGGCGCCGCACGCCCGGCGAGCACCGCGTCGATCGCGTCGATCGCCACCAGCAGATCGCGCTGGGGATAGGGCTTCGCGAGGCAGCCGGCGGCAAGCGCCCGCGCCTCTGCCGGGCAATTGCCGGTAACGAACAGCACCGGCACACCGCGCGCCTGTGCCGCCTTTGCCACCTCAACCCCGCTGCCGTCGGAAAGGCGGATATCCGCAAGCACCAGATCGATCAACGACTCGTTCTCCACGATGCGACTCGCCTGCGCTACCGAATCCACCGTCGCCACGATGGTGAAGCCCGACTCGCGGAGGAAATGCTCGGTGTCAAAAGCCACCAACGGCTCGTCCTCGACGACCAGAAGGTGCTCGATCCGCCGTTTCTTTCTCCCGAACAACATTCGTTCCGGCCCCAAATCAAAGTCTTGCCCGATCGCCTAACGCGCAAGTTCCGATCGCGCACCGTATAAATTTTTGCTCGGCGAAGCATAATCGCTATATCGCCGCGGTGTCTGTATCCATTCCCCCGAAAACGGCGGGCGCTCCTCAGCGGATCGCCAAGCTCCTCGCCCGCGCCGGCATCGCCTCGCGCCGCGAAATCGAACGCATGATTGCCGAGGGCCGCGTCGCCCTGAACGGCACGGTTCTCGATACCCCTGCAACTCTGCTCGGCTCGCTGCACGGCGTAACCGTCGACGGCGAACCGGTGGCCGCAGCAACTCCGGCGCGGCTGTTTCGCTACCATAAGGCGGCCGGCCTGTTGACCGCCGAACGCGATTTCACCGGCCGCCCGACCATCTATGATCGGCTGCCCGAAGGCCTGCCGCGCGTGATCCCTGTCGGCCGACTCGACCTCAATACCGAAGGGCTGCTGCTGCTAACCACGGACGGCGAGCTGAAGCGCGAACTGGAACTGCCTTCCACCGGCGTGGAGCGCAGCTATCGCGCCCGTGCCTATGGCCAGGTGAGCCAGGAACAGCTTGAGGACCTGATGCTGGGCATCGAGATCGAAGGCGTCCGCTATGGCCCGATCAACGCCAATATCGAACGGCGGACCGGCGCGAACCTCTGGATCGAGATGACGCTGACGGAAGGCAAGAACCGCGAAGTCCGTCGCGTTCTCGAATATCTGGGGCTTCAGGTAAGCCGCCTGATCCGCACCCGTTACGGCCCCTTCTATCTCGGCGACCTGCCCAGCGGCGACGTCGATGAGATCCGCCATAACGATCTGGTGACGTTCCGCACCGTCTTGTCCAAGCCCGGCGGCGGCAAGGCCGCCTCCAACCTGCAATTCTCCGTCCGCCAGCGGGTGATCGAACCCGTCGAAAAGGCCAGCAAGGTGGAGCCCGAAGGCCGCCGCAGGATCGCGAAGCCCGCAGCCGCGCCGGCAGCCAAGGGGCCGGTGTTCACCGCACGCGCCACGCCGGAAGCCAAGCCGAAGCCGGGCACACGCACCACCGGCCAGCTTTCCGCGCGCGCGGGCGCCAGCGATCGTGTCGCCAATCCCGCACGCGCCGGGCGCGCCAAGGCGTTCCGCGAAACGCGCGCGCCGCGCGAAGCCGATCGCGCGGAACGCCCATGGGCGTCCCGTGCCGGCCGGGACACCGGCACCGCGGACGACCGTCCGCGCGGCGGTCGCTCGCAGCGCGATGGCGGAGGCGACTCGCCGCGCGGACGCCGGCCATACGAGGGTGAAGAGCGTCCCCGCAGCTTTCGTTCGCAGCGCGGCGGCGATGTCGATGGCCGGCGCGAAGGCGGATCGGGGCGGCCCGGCACGGATCGTGCCGAACGCCCCCGCGCCGCAGTATCGCAGCGCTATGGCGAGCGTGAGAGCCCGCGCGGTCCGCGCGCGGCGCGTCCAGGATTTGAAGGCACCGAACGCCCTCGCGGCGGCCCGCGTCCGCCACGCCCCGGCTTCGAGGGCGCCGAACGCCCCCGTGGCGGCCCCCGCCCTGCCCGGCCCGGATTTGAAGGTGGCGAAAGGCCCAGGGGCGGTCCGCGCCCGGCACGACCCGGTGGCAGCGATAACCCACGCGGGCCCCGGCCCGGCGGCGGCAAGCCTTCCCGTCCGCCACGGGGGCGCGGCTGATGCGGATCATTGCCGGGGAATGGCGCGGCCGCCCGCTGCTGGCGCCCAAGGGAGACACCACCCGACCCACCGCCGACCGCACCCGCGAGGCATTGTTCTCGATGCTTGCCTCGCGCCTGGGCAGTTTCGAGGCGCTGGCGGTGGGCGATTTCTTCGCCGGATCGGGTACGCTCGGGCTGGAGGCGCTGTCCCGGGGTGCCGCCAGCTGCGTCTTCGTCGAACAGGATCGCGCCGCATTGGCCGTGCTGAAGGCGAATATCGCGAAGCTGGGGGCAAAGGGGGCGGATGTGCGCCCGGGATCGGTGCTGGCGCTCGGGCCGGCGCGTGCGCCGCTGGACCTCATCATGATGGATCCGCCCTATGGCACCAGCGCAGGCGCGGTCGCGCTCGACAAGCTCTCCCGGCTCGGCTGGACCGGGCCGGGCAGCTGGGTGAGCATCGAAACCGCCTATAACGAGGACGTATCCGTTGCGGGTTTCGTCGTCGATGTCGAACGGGTGCATGGCAAGGCGAAGCTAACCCTGCTCCGCCCAGCCTGAACCGTCAGCGACGCCGCGTGAGCATCAGCCCGATCAGGCTGAGGCCCGCGGCGCCCGCGAGATACCAGCCGACCATGCCGATGCCGCCGCGCTGGACCAGCGTCTCCGCGATCAGCGGCGTCAATCCGCCGCCCAGGATGCCGCCCAGATTGAACGTCACCGATACGCCGGTATAGCGCACCTGTGCCGGGAACAGGCTCGGCAGCCAGCCGCCCAGCGGACCATAGACGAAACCCATCACGAACAGCCCCGCCGCCAGCCACGCGAACACCGCGCCAAGCGACCCCGGTACCAGCAGCACCGGCATCGCCAGCCCCAGCGGCACCATCGCCAAGCAGCCAAGCGCCAGCGCCAGGCCTGCGCCCCGCTTGTCTGCCAGCCAGCCCGCTGCACCGATGCCCAGGGCCATGAACAGGATGGCGCCGAGCTCCGCCCCCAGAAACGCTTCGCGAGCATAGCCGAGCGCCTTGGTGCCGAAGCCGATGGCGAACAGCGTGGCGACATAAAACAGCGCGAAGCAGGCGATGGTGCCCAGCGTGCCCGCCAGCGTCGGCGCCAGGTGCGAACGCACCAGCACGCCCAGCGGCACCTGCGGCGGCGGCGCGTGTTCCGTCGCTTCCACAAAGGCCGGGGTCTCGGCGATGCTCAGGCGCACCCACAGGCCGAGTGCGACCAGTCCCGCGCTGGCCAGGAATGGCAGGCGCCATCCCCAATCGCGAAAAGCCGCATCGTCCAGAAAGGCGCCGAGCAGCAGGAACAGGCCATTGGCGGCGATGAAGCCGACGGGCGCGCCCAGCGGCGGAAAGCTGCCATAGCGATAGGCCCAGCCCTTGGGCGCATATTCCACGGCCAGCAGGCTCGCCCCGCCCCATTCGCCGCCCAGGCCCAGCCCTTGGCCGAATCGCAACAGGCACAGCAGCAGCGGCGCCACCCAGCCGATCATCGCATGGCTGGGGAGACAACCGATCAGCACGGTCGAAATCCCCATCAGCATCAGCGATGCGACGAGCGTGGATTTGCGCCCCAGCCGATCGCCGTAATGCCCGAATACCAGCCCGCCCAGCGGCCGCGCGAAGAACGCCACGCTGAAGCTGGCATAAGCAGCCACCTGTTGCAGCCAGGGCTCCTGCGCCGGGAAGAATAATGGACCGAAAACCAGGGCCGTAGCCGTGGCGTAGATGTAGAAATCATAAAACTCGACCGACGTACCCACCAGGCTCGCAAACAGGATGCGGCGGTGGGACGCGGGCGCTGCGGCATGGGCCATCTGGCAATCCTCCCCGGCGCCTCCCTCGGGCCAGTCGGCGCGTCGGTCAAGCGTCGTTCAGCGGGCGGAAAGTTTCGGCACGATATCGATATGCCCGTACTCGCTGCACCGGATTTGGGAGACGGGATATGCGCGAATCGCCCTTGAAGCGTCTGTTCTACGCCACATTCTTCGCACTGCTCGCGGGCGGGCTCGTGGCCTGTTACAACCCTGTGGAGCATGTGAAGGCGGATCTGCGCGCCGATAGCAGCGGCGTCGAAAGCGGCCTGCACCTGGCCGTCCACGATCTGCTGCGCGGCTGAAGGCGGTGGGGCGGGGCAGCACCCCGCCCGCCCGATCACTGCAGGCCGAAGGTACGAACGGCCATCAGCATCAGCCAATACAGCCCGCCCGAAAGCACCATCGCGGCCGGCAGCGTCAGCAGCCAGGCCAGGGCAAGATTGCGGATCGTCCGCGCCTGAAGCCCGGAACCGCTCGCGACCGAAGCGCCGGCGACACCGGACGACAGGATATGGGTCGTGGAAACCGGAAGCCCGAAGCCATCGGCGGCCAGGATAGTCCCGGCGGCGACGAGTTCGGCCGACGCGCCCATGCCGTAGGTCATATGCTGCTTACCGATCTTTTCACCCACGGTGACGACGATCCGCTTCCAGCCGATCATGGTGCCCAGCCCCAATGCCAGCGCGACGACGATCTTCACCCATAGCGGGATGAAGCGCGTGCCGGCCTCCAGGCTCTTCTGATACGCCTTCAGGGCGGAGAGCTCGGCCGGCCGGAAGGCGGTTTCCTTCTTGATCGCCAGCTTCGTAGTATCCAGCACCAGATACATGTCGTTGCGCACGTTCGAGGTCGCTTCGGCGGGTACCGCCCGCAGCGAGCCATAGCTCGCGACGCGATTGGTGAGGTGCCGTGAGAGCGTTTCGAGCGCGGCATAGACACGGGGGCCCTCCGCGCTGCGTTGCTGCAGTGCCTGGGTCAGCGTCACGCGCGCCTCCGAAGGCGCCAGCTGGATGCCGCCGCTGCGTGTATCGAAGGCGGCGGTTGCGATGTTCGCGGTCTGCACGAACGCGGGAGTCGAGTTCGCCGGAAGCGTCCGGTTCAGCGCATAGGCAGTGGGCGCGCAGCCGATCAGGATCAGCATGATCAGCCCCATGCCCTTCTGCCCGTCGTTCGACCCGTGGCTGTAGGAAACGGCAGTACAGGTGAAGATCAGCAGCGCACGAATGCCCTTGGGCGGCGGCGTGCTGTCATCGGGAGCGCGATACAGCTTCGGGTTGCGTACCAGGATACGCAGGGCGATCAGCAGCAGCAGCGCGGCGGTGAAGCCGATCAGTGGCGCCATCCACAGGCCGGTCAGCACCTTCTGCGCCTGGCTCCAGTCGACGCCGGCAGTGCCGCCGCGCGATCCCGCGGAAATGATCTGGTTGGCCAGACCGACGCCAAGGACCGATCCGATCAGCGTATGGCTGGAGGAATTCGGCAGACCGACATACCAGGTGCCGAGGTTCCAGAGTACTGCGGCTAGGAGCAGCGCGAAGATCATCGCGAAGCCGGGCGCCGATCCCACGTTCAGAATCAGGTCCACCGGCAGCAGCGTGATGATCGAATAGGCCACCGCGCCGCTGGAAGCCATCACGCCCAGGAAATTGAAGAATCCCGACCAGACGACCGCAAGGTGCGCCGGCATCGAATTGGTATAGATCACCGTGGCGACGGCATTCGCCGTGTCGTGGAAGCCGTTCACGAACTCGAAGCCCAGCGCGATCACCAGCGCGAGCGCGAGGAACAGGAACGCGCCCAGGGCAAGTTCCTCGCCCACGCCGCGGGTGTCGGTCAGCACGCTCCAGCCGGCAAAGGCCAGGCCGCCGATCACGATCGCTGCGAAGAGCAGCTTGGCGAGCGGATGCGTCTGATAGTCGAATCGGGGACTTCGCGGCGTTTCGGCCTGCGGAGCCTGTTCCATTGCTAGCGTCGCCATGATGCGCGTGCCTTGAAGCTAGCGTATGACAGGATCATGACAGGCGCGGCGCCCCCGCGGGTTCAGCGCACGCATTCCGTCCGAACGATGCGCACCACCTTGCCGCTGGAATCGCGCTGCTCCTCGCGATTGTTCACGCACACGTCCTGCCCCCTCTCGCCCCACCAGCCGACCAGCCCCACGACGATTGCGATCACCAGCACGATCGCGAGCCGAATCTTCAGTCGTCGAGACAGATTTCGAACGTTCATAGATTACTCGCTGTTACCCCCAGCCCCACACGCCCGGACAGACCATGGCGGCGCCGCGCAAGCAACCCCTGGCCAGCCCGCCGGATCGGCAGGCGCTTGCCCCCGCGCCTTGCGTTCCCTAGTTGTTCACGAATGTCGCTTCCGATCGAAATGCAGGATGCGCCCTATCTTCAGGGCCTGAACGAACCGCAGCGCAAGGCCGTGCTGACTACGGAAGGGCCGGTGCTGGTGCTGGCCGGCGCCGGCACCGGCAAGACGGCAGCGCTGACGGCGCGGCTCGCGCATCTGCTTTGGACGCGCCGCGCCTATCCGTCCGAGATCCTGGCGGTCACCTTCACCAATCGCGCCGCGCGCGAGATGAAGGAGCGGGTCGGCCGGCTGGTAGGCGACGCGGTGGAGGGGATGCCCTGGCTGGGCACCTTCCACGCCATCGGCGCGAAGATGCTGCGGCGTCATGCCGAACTGGCGGGGCTGCAAAGCAACTTCACCATCCTCGATACCGACGATCAATTGCGCCTGTTGAAGCAGCTGATCGTCGCGAACGAACTGGACGAGAAGCGGTGGCCGGCACGGCAGTTGGCCGGGCTGATCGACGGCTGGAAGAATCGCGGCCTTGCCCCCGCTGATCTCGATGCGGGGGAATCGGAAACCTATGCCAATGGCCGCGGGCAATCGCTCTATGCCCAGTACCAGGAGCGGCTGCGGCTGCTGAACGCTTGCGATTTCGGCGATCTTCTCCTCCACATGCTCACCATTCTTAAGAGAAATCGTGAGGTTCTGGAGCAGTATCAGAAGCGCTTTCGCTACATCATGGTGGACGAGTATCAGGATACCAACGCCGTCCAGTATCTGTGGCTGCGCC
The DNA here is from genome assembly GCF_003096275.1 of Sphingomonas pokkalii. Taxonomy (GTDB): domain Bacteria; phylum Pseudomonadota; class Alphaproteobacteria; order Sphingomonadales; family Sphingomonadaceae; genus Sphingomonas; species Sphingomonas pokkalii. Next base: position 4,104,952 of record NZ_QENQ01000001.1, on the reverse strand, counting down.
TGCTCGCCCAGGAGCGCAAGAACATCTGCTGCGTCGGCGACGACGACCAGTCGATCTACAGCTGGCGCGGCGCGCAGGTTGAAAATATCCTTAAGTTCGAGAAGGACTTCCCCGGCGCTTCGGTCATCAAGCTGGAACAGAATTATCGTTCCACGCCGCATATCCTGGGCGCCGCATCCGGCGTGATCGCCAACAATGGCGGGCGGCTGGGCAAGACGCTGTGGACCGATATCGACGTCGGTGAGAAGGTGAAGGTCCTGGGCGTATGGGACGGGCCGGAAGAAGCCCGGCGCGTCGGCGAGGAGATCGAGGGACTGCAGCGCGGCGGCCTGAGCCTCGACGCCACCGCCATCCTGGTCCGCGCCCAGCACCAGACCCGCGAATTCGAAGACCGGTTCATCGCGATCGGCCTGCCATATCGCATCATCGGCGGCTTCCGCTTCTACGAGCGGCAGGAAATCCGCGACGCGCTCGCCTATCTCCGCGTCGTCGCACAGCCGGCGGACGATCTGGCGTTCGAACGGATCGTCAACGTGCCGAAACGCGGCCTGGGCGACAAGGCGCTGTCCAAGGTCCATCAGTTCGCCCGCGCGCAAGGACTGCCGCTTGCGGTTGCCGCCGCGCGCATCCTGGATACCGACGAACTCACACCGCAGGCCCGGCGCGCGCTCGGCAATCTGATCGGCGACATGGCGCGCTGGCGCAGCATGGGCAACGATCTGCAACACCCCGATCTCACCCGCATCATCCTGGACGAGAGCGGCTATACCGCGATGTGGCAGGCCGATCGCACCGCCGAGGCAGCCGGACGGCTGGAAAATCTGAACGAACTCGTCCGGGCGATGGAGGAGTATGAAAACCTCTCGGCCTTCCTGGAACATGTCAGCCTGGTGATGGACAACGAGGCGAGCGCCGAGGAGCCCAAGGTCACGATCATGACGATCCATGCCGCCAAGGGCCTGGAGTTCGACACGGTCTTCCTGGCCGGATGGGAGGAAGGCATCTTTCCGTCCCAGCGCGCGCTCGACGAAGGCGGCCTGGCCAGCCTGGAGGAAGAGCGCCGCCTCGCCTATGTCGCGATCACACGGGCGCGCCGCCGGGCGACCATCCTCCATGCGGCCAATCGCCGGATCTACGGGCAGTGGACGTCCAGCCTGCCCAGCCGCTTCGTCGCCGAACTCCCCCCCGAGCATGTCGATTCGGAAAACACGATGACCGGCGGGGAAAGCCTGTGGCGCGCGAATTGGAGCGAGCGCGCCGATCCTTTCGCAGATGCCTCGCGCGGGACCGGGCGCGGACCGGGGTGGCAACGCGCCGCCGGTGTCGACCTGAAGAATCCGGGCGGAACCTTCCCCTCCCGCGGGTTCACTCGAGAGCAGCCGCGCGTTCTGGAAAGCCGAGCATCTGCAGTTAGTTTTGCTGCAAAACCGAGAACCGACCTGAAGATCGGGATGCGTGTTTTCCACCAGAAATTCGGCTATGGGAGCATCGCCGAGATCGAAGGAAACAAGCTCGAGATCGATTTCGAACAGGCCGGCCGCAAGCGCGTGATGGACAGCTTCGTCAGCCCCGGCGACTAGCAGGGACTTAAGAGTGAACCATAAGAACGCACGATGACATATTGGTCGATCACGCTTGTGGCTCAACCATCATCAGGGTGACACCCGCGTATTTTTCCAGCTCCGCGTCAAACAGCGGGCTGATCTCGAACGCACGGTCCAGCACCGAGACTTCACGGAGTCCGTCAACCTTGAACGTCGCGATCTTCGGCTCGCGCGGCAGCATCCCTTCGCGCGAGACGATCAGCGCATCGGCGTACAGCGACTCGTTGCGGGTATAGAGGATGTGCGGGCCCACGATCATGCGCGTGCGATTATACGTCACCTGCAGACAGCGCAGGCGAACAATACCTTCCAGCACGAACGGGGTGTTGTTGACAGGGGCTTCAGACACGGTTTCAGGAACGCTCATGGTACAAATATGATACCAATGCTGCATAGCAGCAACAATAATCCGCATTCACCATGACAGCCCTCTCCCCCGTTCGTTTCGGTCCAGCTTCGTTCAGCCGCCCTTCACGCGCAAGCTTCGAAGAAGCAGCCCTACCCGGCTTAGCACCGGTATCGCTGATGAAGGAGATTTGAAATGAAGCATTTCGTGGCGCTTGCCGCTGTGATGGCTGCCGGGCTGTCGTTCGCGGCGCCGGCGTCGGCGCAAAGCGATCCCCGCTACTCCTCGCCCGATCAGGAGCGCGCCCGGTTCGAAGCCGCACGGGATCGTTTCGACCGCGAGTATCGTATCTTCCAGCAGGCCGCCGATCGCTATGCCCAGTATAGCGACTGGCTCGCCCATGCTCCGCCACCGCCGCGCATCGATATTCGCGACGAAGGCGACTACGAGCCCTCGCGTTATTATCGCCCCGGAAGCAGCGAGCGGGTGCTGAGCGCCGATGACCGCGTCTATCGCGGACAGGACGGCCGCTATTACTGCAAGCGGCCCGACGGCACGACCGGCCTGATCGTCGGCGCGGCTGCCGGCGGCCTGTTCGGCAACGTGATCTCCAGCCGCCATTCGGGTACGGTCGGCACGCTGCTGGGCGCGATCGCCGGCGGCGCGATCGGCAACTCGATCGATCGCAACAACCAAATGAACAATCAGGACGTGCGCTGCCGTTGAGCACGCCTTGTGGGGTCTCGTGCGATCTTTCACGAGGCCCCCTTGTCCTGGATCAAGGCATGCTTATGTTGAACTTGCGGGACCGGGCCCCTCTGGCGGCGGCTTCTCCAGAAGCCCCGTGATGTCGGACCGCATCGAGCGTGCTCGGTGCAGGATCGGCGGTGTCTTCCCCTCCCTCGCACCCCCCTCCCATCGGGCCGCTCGATCGATGCAGATCCATCGATTGGAGCCAAGAAGATGACGATTGTAGAACGCCTGATCGCCACCCACCGGATGCTCGAACGCGAGATCCGCCGCGAACTGCGAAGTGTCCTGCCGGACCGCTTCCGACTGGCGCAGCTGAAAAAGCACAAGCTCGCGGTGAAGGACCGCCTCCACCTCTACATGCCGGCGCCCGCCGCCCAGCTCGCCCTGGTGCCTGGCAGCCGCTGACGCCCATGGCCGGGTCCGGCCGCACGCCGGACCCGCTCCGCTCAATGCCAGAAGATCAACAGCAGGATGATGATCGGCAGCGGAATCCCCAATAGCCACAACAAGATGCCTTTACCCATTCCAACCTCCTGAACGTTTCCTTTCGGCTTCCCCTAACCCATGGGTTGCCGCCCGAGTTCCGGGCTGGGAACCGGGCGCGTGTTGGTGCACTAAGGCGCGATGCAAGCCGAAGGTCTTCCCATGCCGCGGCGCCTGACCGCCATCGCCGCAGTGTCTTTCGGCACCGCACTGGTGGTGATCGATGGCGCCATCGCCACTGTCGCCCTGCCCACGATCGCGCACGATCTGCACGTTGATTCCGCCGCCGCCGTCGCGGTGGTGACGGTGTATCAGCTGGTGCTGGTGATGCTGCTCCTGCCTTTTTCGGGGCTGGGCAACCGGATCGGCATGAAGCGCCTCTACCAATTGGGCCAGATCGTTTTCACCGTCGCCACGATCCTCTGCTTCTTTGCCAAAAGCCTGCCCTTCCTGCTGATCGTCCGCGCCGCGCAGGCGGCAGGCGCAGCGGCGGCGCTCAGCGTTTCCTCGGCGCTGGTGCGACAGATCTATCCCCCGAAGCAGCTGGGGCGCGGCCTCGGCGTCAACTCCGTGGTCGTTTCGGTATCGGCGGCGATCGCGCCGACGCTGGGCGGCCTTGTGCTCGCAGTCGGGCCTTGGCCCTGGGTATTCGCCTCTGCCGTGCCGTTCGCGATCGCGAGCCTTGTGCTCGGCCGCTCGCTGCCGGATGCGCCCCGCTCCAAGGCGCCGTTCGACGTGCTGGGCGCGGTGTTGTGCGCCGCGATGTTCGGCCTGGTGATCGGCGGGCTTGAAAGCGCGGTGCATGGCGATAGCCCGGAAGTGTCTGCTGCGGTGGTCATCGCGGGCATCGCGATCGGCGTGATCTTCGTGCGGCGCGAACAGGGCGAGGCCGAGCCGATCCTGCCGGTCGACCTGCTCGCGCGGCCGGTGCTCGCGCTGTCGACCATCGGCGCGTTCACCGCCTTCATCGCCACGATGACGCTGCTGCTCTCGCTGCCCTTCCGGCTCGAGCACGGCTATGGCTTCGCGCCGTCCGAAGTAGGCGCCGTGATCGCGCCCTGGCCGCTGACGACGATGTTCGTCGCCCCGCTCGCCGGCACCCTATCCGACAAATATCCGGCCGGTGCGCTGGGCGGGATCGGCATGGGCGTAGCGATTGCCGGCCTCGCCGCCCTCGCCTTCCTGCCACATGACCCGAGCTATTTCGATATCGCCTGGCGGATGTCGCTCACCGGCGCCGGGTTCGGCATGTTCCTGTCGCCCAATGCGCGGCTGATCATCGGCTCGGCGCCGGTCGAGCGCGCGGCGGCGGCGGGCGGCCTGATCTCGACGACGCGGATGGTGGGACAGACCACCGGCGCGACGCTGGTCGCGGCGCTGCTGGCGATGGGCGTCGGTGCCGGCATGGCCCCGGCCCTGGTCGCCGCCGGCCTTGCGCTCGTCGCCGGGCTATGCAGCCTTGCCCGGCTGCGCCCTTCGGTCCGCAATCCCGCGAAGACAGAGACGGATCAGGCCCAGCCGGCACAGTTAGGGTAAAGCTTTAGCGCCCACAAACCAAGCAAGCATTGCGCCGCAAGCGGCTGCGCGCCAAGAGCGGGCGCATGACTCCACATCCGTTCACCATCGGCAATTTCCGCGCTTACTTCATTGCGCGCCTCGCAGCCACGCTGGGGCAGATGGCGATGGTGATCGTGATCGGTTGGCAGGTCTATGACATTGCCCGCCGCACGATGAGCATCAAGGAAGCCGCCTTTCAGCTCGGCATGATCGGCGTCGCACAGTTCCTGCCGCTGCTGTTCCTGTCGCTGTTCGCCGGTTGGGTGGCAGACCGGATCGACCGGCGCTGGATCGCCCGTGCGGCAGTCGCGCTGGAGGCGTTCTGCGCCCTCGCCCTCGCCTGGCTGACCTGGCGGCACACCGTCACCCTGCCCGCGCTGTTCGGCATCGCCGCGCTGCTCGGCGTGGCGCGCGCGTTCGTGAGTCCGGCGTTGGGTGCGCTGGCGCCGAACCTCGTCCCCAAGGCGGTGCTGCCCACCGCGATCGCGCTCAGTTCGCTCGCCTGGCAGACCGGTACCGTGATCGGCCCGGCGATGGGCGGTTACCTCTACGCCGCCGCGTCCTGGCTGGCCTATGCCGTTTCGGGCGGGCTGTTCCTGGTGTCGCTGCTGATGCTGTTCCTGATCGGCCCGGTACCCACCGCCGCGCGCAAGTTCACCGGCAGCCCTTGGGCGCAGATGGTCGACGGCCTGCACTATGTCCGCCGCAACCGGCTGGTGCTCGGCGCGATCTCGCTCGACCTGTTCGCGGTGCTGCTCGGCGGCGCGACGGCGATGCTGCCGGTCTATGCGCGTGACATATTGCAGGTGGGATCGGAGGGGCTCGGGCACCTTCGTGCCGCCCCGGCGTTGGGTGCGGTGGTGACGGCTTTGTTCTTCTCGTGGCGTCCGCTCAGGACCAATGTGGGCGTGAAGATGCTGGTCGCGGTCGCGTTGTTCGGCCTGGCGACGGTGGTGTTCGGCGCGGCGGCCCCGCTGCTGGTACCGGTGCTCGGCCCCAAGGCGGTGGGGACCGACCTTTCCCCCGCGGTGCTGATCTCGCTTGCCGCCTTGTTCGTGCTGGGCGCGGCCGACATGGTGTCGGTCTATGTCCGCCAGTCGCTGATCCAGCTCTACACGCCGGACGAGATGCGCGGCCGGGTCGGTGCCGTCTCTACCCTGTTCATTTCCGGCTCCAACGAGCTGGGCGAGGCCGAAAGCGGCTTCCTCGCCGCGCTGATCGGACCCGTCGCCGCGGTGATCGGCGGCGGCATCGGCGCGATCCTTGTCACGGCCCTGTGGGCGAAGCTATTCCCTGAGCTCAAGCGGGCTCGAACCTTCGATCCCCCGGCCACCCTCGAAGTTCCTGCCAAGGAGATGACGACATGAAGGCCAACACGATCCTCGAGACGATCGGCAACACGCCGCACGTTCGTATCCAGAAGCTGTTCCCCGGCGCCGAGGTGTGGATCAAGTCCGAGCGCTCCAACCCCGGCGGCTCGATCAAGGACCGCATCGCGCTGGCGATGATCGAGGCCGCCGAAAAGGACGGCAGCCTCCAGCCCGGCGGCACGATCGTCGAGCCGACCAGCGGCAATACCGGCGTCGGCTTGGCGATGGTCGCGGCGGTGAAGGGCTATAAGCTGATCCTGGTGATGCCGGAGAGCATGTCGCTCGAACGCCGCCGACTGATGCTCGCCTATGGCGCCAGCTTCGACCTCACCCCGCGCGAAAAGGGCATGAAGGGCGCGATCGAACGCGCGATCGAAATCGTCGAGAACACGCCGGGCGCGTGGATGCCGCAGCAGTTCGAAAATGCTGCGAACGTTGACGTGCATGTGCGTACCACTGCGCAGGAAATCCTCAACGACTTCCGCGACACGCCGATCGACGTGATCATCACCGGCGTCGGCACCGGCGGGCACATCACCGGCGTCGCAGAAGCGCTGAAAAAGGAATGGCCGAACCTGAAGGTCTTCGCGGTCGAGCCGGAACTGTCGCCGGTCATCTCGGGCGGCCAGCCGGGCCCGCACCCGATCCAGGGCATCGGCGCGGGCTTCGTGCCGAAGAACCTGCACACCGAGGCAATTGACGGGGTTATCAAGGTCGACGCCGCCGTCGCCAAGGACATGGCGCGGCGATCGGCGCGCGAAGAGGGGATGCTGGTAGGCATCTCCTCGGGCGCGACGCTGGCGGGCATCCTCCAGAAGCTGCCCGACCTGCCCGAAGGCGTCCGTGTGCTCGGCTTCAACTACGACACCGGCGAGCGCTATCTGAGCGTGCCGGACTTCCTGCCGGAGAGCTGATCGGAGGTCGAGGGCGCTGCCCCTCCACCGTCATCCCGGCGAAAGCCGGGATGACAGCGTGTTACGACCTACTCCTGGGTCTTAGCATCAACGACGGAAGCCTTGGCGGTTCCATCGTCCGGCGCGACCGCCGGCGGTTGCGCGACTGCGGGAAGCGCCACCTGCACCTCGACGCGCCGGTTCTTTGCCCGCGCATCGGGGTCGTCGCTGCCGTCCGCTTTGGCGTTCGGCACCAGCGCGCGGGCTTCCCCGAACGCGATCACGGTCATCCGCTCGGCGGGCACGCCCTTCGACAACAGATACTCGCGCACCGCCTCCGCGCGCTTGCGCGACGCAACCAGGTTGTCGCGGTCGCTGCCGCGCGTGTCGCTATGCCCGCCGATCGTGATCGCACCGCCCGCGGCCGTCGTTGGATCGGCTAGCAGCGCATCGATCAGCTTGCGGCCGGCATCGTCCAGCTTCAGCCCGGACGTGCCGAAGGGCACCACGAGGTCCAGCGGCTTCAGCACGGGCTTTTCGGGCTCGTCGGACACCACTTCGGGCCGCAGGATCGACTTGGGTACTTCCGCCACACTGTCGTTCGCGGCCGCGTCTTCGGCAAGAACGCTCTTATTCTCTGCCGCCGCATTGTCACCCGCGGGCACGCGGGCATCGCATCCCGCCAGCGCAATCGCGGCGAGTGCCAGCATCGCCCATCTGCTCATGCAACCTCCTCCTGAAGCCGTCGCGCCGCCGGCATGGGGGGCACGTATGAGATGATCGTGTCGCCGGGTTGCGGCGTCGGCCGGCTGGCGTGCGAGAAGAAGCGGAGCAGCCCGCCCTTGCGCACCAGCAGCAGCATGTCCGCCGCATCCGGCAGATCGGCCTTGGCGGCGTCGAAATCGAACTGCTCGGTCAAGCGCGTCTTGCGAAAGCTCCAGCCTTCGCGCTCACGCTCGACGATCTCGTCGACGCCATGGCCATTGGTGAACAGCGCGCGGCCGCGCAGGGATTCGGGCAGCGCCCGCGCATCTTCGCCATGCCCGCCACTGCCGAGCTGATAGACATTGTCTCGCCCGATCTCGGGAGCGAATTCGTTGCAGACCAGCGCGTTATACGCCTCGTTGTCGCTGGTCGCGGCAAGCACCTGGAACTGCGAGAGATCGAGCCGATCCTCGGTCGCCTCCGCCAGGATTTCGCCATGATAGGTCGGAATGCCCGCCGAGCGGGCGGCACGCAGCCGTTGCCAGCTGGTGTCACAGATCGTCACCGGCACATCGAGCTGGCGCAGTTGATCGGCCAGGGCCAAACTCCATGGCGTGCCGCCGACGATCAACAGCCCGCGCTCGGTTGCACCCGTCACCTTCAGCAACTTGGCGACCGGGCCGATCGAGAAGCCGTGCGCGACGATCGTCGCAACCACGACGGCGAAGGAGAGCGTCACCAGGATCGCGCCGTCGCTGTAGCCGAGCTTGTCGAGCCGCAGCGCGAACAGCCCCGAAATCGCCACGGCGACGATACCGCGCGGCGCGATCCAGGCGACGAGCAACCGCTCGTTCCACGGTACCTTGGTGAAGGCGAGGCTCAGCAGCACCGTGATCGGCCGCACGAGGAACAGCAACGCGGCGAGGAAGGCGAGGAAGCGCCATTCGAAATGCCGCAACACCTCGAAATCGAGCGAGGCAGAGAGCAGCACGAACACGCCGGAGATGAGGAGGACGGTGACGTTCTCCTTGAACGGATGAATGTCCCGCAGCGAATCGAGGCGCATATTGGCCAGCGCCACGCCCATCACCGTCACGGTGATCAGCCCGGTTTCCTGCTGGATCAGGTTCGATCCCACGAACACGCCGATCACCGCGACGAGCAGCACCGGCGCCTTCAGATACTCGGGCACATGACCGCGCGGGAAGGCCCAGCCGATCGCCTTTGCCGCGCCCCAGCCGATCAGCCCGGCGACGACGCTGGCGGCAAGCAGCGAGCCCAGCACGCTGAGCAGCGTGCCGCCATCGCCCACCCGGCGGAGATATTCATAGGTGATCAGTCCGCACAATGCGCCGATCGGATCGTTGACGATCGCTTCCCATTTGAGGATCGCGCGTGGGCGCTGCGCGACATTGCTCTGGCGCAGCAGCGGCAGCACCACCGTAGGCCCGGTGACGACAAGGATGCCCGCGAACAGCGTGGCCACCGGCCATACCAGTCCGGCAGCGTAATAGAGCGCCAGCGTCCCCAGCCCCCAGCCGATCGGCACCCCCAGCAACACCAGCCGGGTGACGGCACCGTCCGTCCGCCGCAACTCGCGAAAATTGAGGCTGAGGCCGCCTTCGAACAGGATCAGCGCGACCGCGATCGAGACGATCGGCTCGAGCAGCTCGCCGAACACCGCGTGCGGCTCGATCAGACCTGCCACGGGCCCCGCCAGCACCCCGGCAACGAGCATCAGCGCGATGGCGGGCCAGCCGGTACGCCAGGCGATCCACTGCGCACCGATGCCGAGCGCACCGATCAACGCGATGACAAGCGCGGGTTGATGCATTCGGGGAAACTACCTCGTCGGTGCAGAGTTAAAAGGTGCGGCACTGCAATACGGTCACGGCACCGTATCGGTTCCGTTTCAACCGTGGTCCCGGCCGCTGTTTCCACGACGCATGCTTTCGGATACAGGCGGCCTCCCTCGATCGAGAACGCCACAACCGCCTGTGACGCCCAATATTTCCTCCCCATCCGTTCCCGCCTGGCTTCGCCTGCTTATCGGCATCATCGCGCTTGCTGCATTGGCGATACCGACCCTGCTGGTGATCAACGCGCCCAGGCAGCTGCCCCGACGGCCCCACCGCGTCCCGCCGGTTGCGCTTGCCAACCGCGTCGTCCCCAAGGAGGAGCTGCCGCCGGTCGAGCCCGTCGCGATCGCCGATCTGTCGCCCGAGGATGCGCGGGCATTCAACGCTTCTATCCCCTTCTCCACCGATCCGAACCCGGCGGCGCGGCCGTTCCACCTTTCAGGCAGCGTCGAAAGCCAGCAACGCGCGATCGATTGCCTCGCCGCGGCTGAAGTCTATGAGGCGGGTGACGATGCGGTGGGCGAACGGGCGGTGGCCCAGGTGGTACTGAACCGCATCCGCCATCCCGCCTTCCCAAAAACGGTGTGCGGGGTTGTGTTTCAGGGATCGGAGCGCAGCACGGGCTGCCAGTTCACCTTCAGCTGCGACGGCGCGCTGCAGCGCTGGTCGCCGACGCCCGCCGCCTGGGCCCGCGCCCGCGCGATCGCGACGATGGCGCTGCACGGCGCGGTGTTCCGCCCCGTCGGCCACGCGACCCATTACCATACCGATTGGGTGGTGCCCTATTGGAGCGCGAGCCTCGACAAGATCGTCGCGCTGCATAGCCATTTGTTCTTCCGCTGGGCCGGATGGTGGGGCACCCCGCCCGCTTTCAACCGCAGCTACATCGCCGAAGAGCCGCAGATCGCCCTGCTCGGCAAACTCTCCCCCACCCATCAGGGCGCGACGGCCGCGGAAACCGCCCCGTTGGGCGATCCGGGCGCGACCGGGCTCTTGTTCGACGTGCAGAAGGTGGCCGCATCGCTTCCGGAAAGCGCGCTGCCGGCGTCCGTCGCCGGCGACCAGAACGTCTTCCTGGTGACGCTGCCGGACGACATGCTGCCCGATCTCTACCCGGCCATCGCGCTGCGGACCTGTGGGGACCGGCCCTATTGCAAGTTCATGGCGTGGAGCGATCCCGCGCGAAAACCTGCCCGCCTGCCCCCCACCGGCGAGCAGGCGGCGGCGATGTCGTTCAGCTATCTCCGCGACGAGCGGGTGCAATATGTGAAGGCGCTGTGGAACTGCGAACAGTTCCGTCGGCCCAACCCTGCCCAATGCATGCGCCGCCAGGCTGCGCCGGCGCCGCCTCCCGCGCTGCCGCCCAGCCCGGACGTGTCGCCGCTCGACGGCGTCCGCCGCAAGCCAGCCGCACAGAACAAGGCCGGCGCCGCGGCTCCCGCGACGCCGGCCCCTTCAACCGCAAGCAGCGATTAGGCCGCCCGGAACATCTCCGGGTCGAGCGCCATCACGCTCTCGCTGCCCGCCTCGATCTTGCGGCGCAGGCCGCTGGCATCGGGAAGGAACCGCTCGGCATAGAAGCGCGCGGTGACCAGCTTGGCCTCGAGGAACGCGACATCCTCGGCGCCCTGCGCCAGCGCCTCGCTCGCCGCCTTGACCATGCGCAGCCACATCAGGCCGAGCGCGACCAGCCCGGTCAGCTGCATATAGGGATAGGCGCCCGCGCCGACCTCGTTCGGGTTCTTGAACCCGTTCTGCGCGAGCCACATGGTGGCGCCCTGCAGATGGCCCAGCGCCTTTTCGAGGGCTTCCGCGAAGCCTGCGAGCTTTTCATTGCCCTTGGCCGCCGCGATTTCCTCGCCGACGACGCGGAAGAAGGCCTGCACGGCACGACCGCCGTTCAGCGCCAGCTTGCGGCCGACCAGATCCATCGCCTGTACGCCGTTGGTGCCTTCGTAGATCATCGCGATGCGGGCATCGCGGACATACTGTTCCATGCCCCATTCGGCGATATAGCCATGGCCGCCATAGACCTGCTGGCAATCGGTCGCGACCTTGTAGCCGATATCGGTGCCGACGCCCTTGATCACCGGGGTCAGCAGCCCGATCAGGTCGCCGGCGAGCTGGCGCTCCTCCTCGGTCGGCGCGGCATGTTCCATGTCGACCTGGAGCGCGCCCCACAGGCACAGCGCGCGCAGACCCTCGATCTGGGCCTTGGCCTCCATCAGCATGCGGCGGACATCCGGGTGGACGAACAGCGTGTCGGCCTTTTCATTGGGCTCCTGCGGCCCGGTCAGCGCGCGGCCCTGGCGGCGGTCGCCGGCGTACTGGACCGCGTTCTGCATCGCGACTTCGGCGATGCCGAGGCCCTGCAGGCCGACACCCAGCCGCGCGGCGTTCATCATGATGAACATCGCGGCCAGGCCCTTCATCTCCTCGCCGACCAGCCAGCCCTTCGCGCCGTCATAGTTCATCACGCAGGTCGAGTTGCCGTGGATGCCCATCTTGTGCTCGATCGAGCCGCAGGTCACGGCGTTGCGTTCGCCCAGCGAGCCGTCGTCGTTCACCAGGAACTTGGGCACCACGAACAGCGAGATGCCCTTGGTGCTGTCCGGCGCGCCCGGCGTCTTGGCCAGCACCAGATGGATGATGTTGCTGGTCAGGTCGTGCTCGCCCGACGAAATGAAGATCTTGGTGCCGGTGATGCTGTAGGATCCGTCGGCATTCGGCTCGGCCTTGGTCTTGATCAGGCCCAGATCGGTGCCGCACTGTGGCTCCGTCAGGTTCATCGTGCCGCCCCATTCGCCCGAGACCATCTTCGGCACATACTTGGCCTTCTGCGCCTCCGAGCCCTTGACCAGCAGTGCCGAGATCGCACCATGCGCCAGCCCCGAATACATCGCGAAGGCCATGTTGGCGGAGATCATATATTCCTGGAACGCCGTCGCCACGATGTGCGGCATGCCCTGGCCGCCGAATTCGGGCGGCGCGCTCAGCGTGCACCAGCCGCTCTCGACGAACTGGGCATAGGCTTCCTTGAAGCCGTCGGGCGTGGTCACGCTGCCATCGGGGTGGCGGGTGCAGCCCTGCTGGTCGCCGCTATGGTTGATCGGGAAGAGGACCTCGGCGACGAACTTGCCGCCTTCCTCCAGCACCGCATCGACCACGTCGGGGGTCGCCGCCTGGAAGTGCGGCAGGTTGGTGTAGCGATCGAGCCCGATGACCCGATCGAGAACGAAGCGCGTGTCGCGCACGGGGGGCGTAAACTGCGGCATTTCAGGTTCCTCGGTGCTCGTTGTTCTTAGTGCTCGTTGTCTTTGCTTTTGATCAGGTCGACGAACTGGGCGAGTTCGGCGATGTGCGCATCGATATCGCGCTTCTGCGCTTCCAGATGGGCGATGCGGTCCATGCAGCGCTCCAGCGTCACCTGGCGCTGCACGCGCCGGCCGTCGCCCAGATCGTAGAGATCGATCATCTCCTTGATCTCGCCCAGGCTGAAGCCGACGCGCTTGCCGCGCAGGATCCAGGCGAGCCGGGCGCGATCGCGGTGCGTGTAGATGCGCTGGGTGCCCCGCCGCTCCGGCGAAATCAGCCCTTCATCCTCATAGAAACGCAGCGCGCGCGGCGTGACGCCGAACTCGGCGCACAGGTCCGAAATGGAAAAGGCGTCGCGGTCCGGACGCGGTTCGATCGGCGCCAAGGCCTCGATCGGAAAGGCAGCAGCGGTCATGCCTCCTTTCTAGTTTACCTTTACGTGAACGTCAAGCACGCAGCGCTATTTCTTCGGGCGCGAAACACCGTTCGAGCGGGCACGGACAATGTCCTCGTGCAGCAGGAGCGCGCGGGTATCGAGCTCGGCGGCTTCCGACTCGCTGAGGCCATCCCGCCCGATCCGATCGGCAAGCGCGGTGTTGCCTCCGCCCGCACGCCGAAGCTGCCTGGCCTCGCCCCGGGTCAGCTGGCCGCTGCGCTCGCCGGCGCGGATCTCGCTACGCGCGCTCCGCGGCTGCGGGGCGATCTGGATACCGCGCGCAGCGGCGCTGCCACCGGCACTGGCGGGCACGGGGCCACCCCAGATCTGGGCGGATGCTGGCGCGAGTGGAAGCAGGCAAAGGGTGCTGGCAAGGAGCAGAATACGCATCGGCACTCTCCAAAAGGGCAGACTCTAGCTGCCGCCATCGGGAGGATATCACATGCAGGCGGCCGGTCTACTCGCCGCAGAGGGGGCGGCCGTCGGCGTCGCGCATCGCCTGTGCCTCGGCCACCGACTCGCCCAGCCGCACGAACTGCGCCCCCGCAAGCGCGGCCCGGCCGGTGCATAGCAGCGCACATGCCTTGGGCAACGCACCCGGGAGGGCGAGATGATCGCCGTCATAGCGCGCGGTGAAACGGCAGGCGCCATCTCCGCCGAGCACCAGGTCAAGCCCGTCGCCGGTGCGCCGCGCAGCGCCGATCGCGCGGCAGCCATTGCCCGCGCCATACTCGATGACGATGCCGATCCGGCGCCCCGCGCCGTCCGGCACGATGCACAGTCGATCGGGCCCTCGCGCATAACTGCCGACGATGCTCATGTCCTTGGGATCGCGCACCAGCCCGCGCTGGATTGCCGCCGTTTCGAGATCCAGGGACGCGTTCGACGGCGGCGCACTGGCGGGCCCGCCACAGGCCGCAAGCCCCAGCAGCAGCGCCAGCCCTCCCAGCCTCATGCGTCGCGCACCAGCGCTCCGTTCTCGATGCGACGATAGAAGCAGCTCGGCGCGCCGGTGTGGCAGGCGGGGCCATGCGGCTCGACGCGCAGCCAGAGCGCATCCTGGTCGCAATCGATCCGCGCTTCGACGACTTGGAGGAAATGGCACGAGGTCTCGCCCTTGGTCCACAACCGACCGCGACTGCGCGACCAGAAGGTCGCCTTGCCGGTCTCCAGCGTCACCGCCAGCGCCTCGGCATTCATATGGGCGAGCATCAGCACCTCGCCGGTGGTGGCGTGGGTGGCGACGGCGGTGATCAGGCCGTTGGCATCGTATTTCGGGTCGAGCGCGGCGCCCGTTTCGCGAATGTCGGTCACGGCGGTTGCTCTAGCGGGGTTCGACGGGATCGTCATCCCTCGCATCCCGATACGGAGCGTAATAAGGGTTCGTGCATCCTGCGCACGAAGGGAAACCACCTTGATCCTATCTGTCCTGGCCCCGCTTGCACTGATGGCAGCCCCGACGCAGGCGGAAAGCGGCCCCAGCTTCGCCTGCTCGACCGCGAACACGCCGATCGAGAAAACGATCTGCGCCGATCCGAACCTTAGCGCGCTCGATCGCGAAATGGCGCAGCTGTTCGGGATTGCGAAGCAAAGCGCGTTCGGGGCCGGCCCCTCCAACCAGCTCGCGGTCCAGCGCACCGCGCTACAGGGAATGCGGGATTGTGCGGCGGCCCCCCGCCCGTCCCTGCCAGCCGCGGCCTGCCTTGCCCAGCGCTATGCGGTTCGCAACCAGGAACTGGCAATCGCTGCCTTGATCAGCGCCCCGAACACCGCGCTTCCGATCCTGCGCCGCGGGGACCCCGCCTTCGCTCCCATTCTCGAGGCCGTCCAGCTCTGGTCCGAGGCGCCGTTGCATGCGAACTGGGCCGCACCGGAACGAGCGCGCAGCCGGAACCGCATCGCAACGCTGCTGCAACCGTATTTGACCGCGCTTCAGACGGAGGAACACCAATCGTTCGGCAATGCCATTCTGCAAACCACCGGGCAAGACGGGATCACGATCCGGGCGATCGGCGACGTGTTCCGATCCGACCAGCATTTCGCCGCCTTCCTCAATGTCCTCGGCCCCTATCTCGACGAGCCCAAGCTTGCCGATATGCCGCGGATGCTTCCCTGCGCGGCGATCGTCCGCCATCCGAAGCTGCTGAATGCCACCGGCCCGGTATTCGGTTCGACGATGGACAATTTCGTTATCGGAAATGATTGCGGCGACAGCCTGCCGCCGCTGCCCGCCCTGGAGGCGCTCAGGACGAAGCTGTTTCGCAGCTGGCCCGAATGCGACGGCACGATCCGCTACGCCATCTATCGCGGGTTCAACCGCGACATCGACCAGGCAAGGCTGGGGTTCGCACCCCACGTAACATCGAAGACGCTTCCCACACGAAAAGGCGTCAGCCGGGCCGAGACCAGCGCCGTGGCGCGCGACCTTGCCACCTATTACGTCACCCATCTGCACCGCGCGCCGGCTGCGGCCACCGCCATGGCGCACGACGCGCTAACGCAGATTTTGGAGGACGCCCATAGCTGCAACTGAAGGGATCAATGCGCGCGAATGGCCTTCACCAGCGCGGCCTTGTCCATCTGCGAACGCCCTTCGATGCCGATTTTCCTGGCCGTATCGTATAATTCGGCCTTGGTACGATCTTCCAGCCTTCCACCCGCGGGATCCAGGCGCCCGTTCGCCTGGGCATTGGCGATACGCGCCGCCTTCTGTTTGGAGGCCCCTTCGCCACGCAGCGTCTCGTACAGGGCATCGTTCTTGATGTGCGAACCGTGATCCTTCGCCACACGCATTCTCCCAAGGCCAGCAAGGAAAACCGGCGAGGCCCGGAAACGCTCCCTGCCTCCGGGAGACAGGGTGGTGGCGGCAAACGGAAAAGGGCCGGCGAAACCGCCGACCCCAACCCTTCCGCCGCGAAGCATGTGCGCTCCGGAGCCGATGCCCGGAGCGAACCATGCATCACCAGTTCCACATCGTCCCGTCTTCGAGGCGGGCAACCGGCAGATAGGCCGGCTTGTACGGATATTTCGCCGCCAGTTCCTCGTCGATGTCGACGCCGTGGCCCGGCGCCTCGCCGCAGAACAGATAGCCCTTGTCGAAGTGGTAATCGTGCGGGAACACTTCGTCGGTCGCCTCGGAATGGCGCATATACTCCTGAATGCCGAAATTGGGCACCCAGGTATCGAAATGCAGTGCGCATCCCATCGTGACCGGCGACAGATCGGTCGCGCCGTGGCAGCCGGTGCGGACCTGATACAGGCTGGCGAGATCGGCAAGACGACGCAGATGCGTCAGGCCGCCGGCACCGACCACGGTCGCGCGGATATAGTCGATCAGCTGGTTCTGGATCAGATCCTTGGCGTCCCAGATCGTGTTGAAGATCTCACCGACGGCGAGCGGCGTAACGGTGTGCTGACGGATCAGCTTGAACGCTTCCTGGTTCTCCGCCGGCGTCACATCTTCCAGCCAGAACAGCTGGTACGGCTCCAGCATCTTGCCGAGGTTCGCGGCTTCCTGCGGCGTATAGCGATGGTGGCCGTCGTGCAGCAGATGGTGATCGAAGCCATAGGTTTCCCGCAGCTTCTCGAACAGCTTGGGCACATAGTTCAGCGCCTTGCGCGTGTCCCAGCCAGTGACCGAGGGCAAAGCCGCATCGGCGGGCTCGTAATAGAGCTTGCCGCGGCCGACGCCATAGGCGTCCTTGATGCCGGGCACGCCGGTCTGCGCGCGGATCGCCTTGTAGCCCATGTCGATATACTGGCCGACGGCGTCGACGGTTTCGGCAATGTCGCTGCCATTGGCATGACCATAGACCATGACGCCGTCGCGGCTGCGGCCACCAAGCAGCTGATAGACCGGCATCCCGGCCATCTTGCCCTTGATATCCCACAGCGCCATGTCGACTGCCGCGATCGCGCGCATCGTCACCGGGCCGCGCCGCCAATAGGCGCCGCGATACAGATACTGCCAGATATCCTCGATCCGGCGCGGGTCCATGCCGATCAGGCACGGGATGACATGGTCTTCGAGGTAGGAGACCACCGCCAGTTCGCGGCCGTTCAGCGTCCCGTCGCCGATGCCATAGACACCCTGATCCGTCTGAATCTTGAGCGTGACGAAATTACGGCCCGGGCAGGTCACGATGACCTTAGCCGAAACGATCTTCATGGAATAACCCCTGCTAAGCGCAAACCGACAAAAGGCCTGACCAATTTAGCCCATAATGTCAATACCACCGACATTGGCCAGACCCGAGCCGCGATCAAATTATCCGACGGCCCCTAATCATTCCTCAACGCGCGGGCTCAAGCGTTACGAGCGCCAGGTCGTTGGTCGCAAGCGGCAGGCGATAGGCGAAGCTGCCCCGCGTGCCCACACGCACGACCTTGTCGATTTCGGGCAGGTCGCGCGTCAGCCCCTGCAACTGGCGCAGTTGCGCCGCGGTCAACGTCTTCGGCATCCCAAGGTCGATATAGGCGGAATAGGCGTCGTTGTTTCGATAGCCGGTGCGATGTACCCGCAGGCGATAGCGCCCCGGCTTCAGGCCCGAGACGGTGAGCGCGGCTGGCGCCTCCGGCTTGGACGGCAGGATACGCGTATAGAAGGGCCGGTTGCTAACCGCCTGCGCGGGCTGATGCCAATCCCAGACCAGCGCCACCACGCGCGCACCGTCCCGCGCCGCCATGCTGTGCGAGTCGCCCGTTGCGAGCGTCTCGCCCCGCAGCGCGTTGAGATATTTGTAGGCGAACCAGGCCGGCTTCCGGATGCCTTCGCGGTTCATCAACCCGAAGCCACCATGGAAAGGCGCGGGCGGCGGCCCCGATTCCTCGAACAGATCGCTGTACGTCCAGTAGCTCATCGCCTGAACGGCACCCTGCACGGCCTTCAGTTTGGTGAGGATGTAGGCCGCGCTGACATAGCTGTCGTGCACGGCGTCGCGCGGCGTATAGCTCGTACTCCATTCGGTGAAGTAGAGCGGCAGCCTGGGAAAGGGCGAGGCAGCGATTTCGCGGCGCACCTTCAGCACATCGCCGATGATCGCGTCCTGGCTCGGGGAAAGCTTGGTGTCCTTCTCGCCCTTCTCATCGAGGAAGCCGCCATCGACACCGTAGGTATGCGTCGTCACGAAATCGATCGGCACCTGGGCCCCCGCCACATGGGCGAGGAACGCCGGAACCCAGGCCGCGCCGGCAGTGGACGGACCGCCGACCCGCAGCGCCGGATCAACGGCCTTCAGCGTCCGCGCCGTGACATCGTAGAGTTCGAAATAGGCCTTCTGGTCCGCCCCTTCCCAGAAGCCCTCCAGATTCGGCTCGTTCCAAACCTCGAACGGCCAGGTTCGGACCTCCGCCACGCCATAGCGCTGGATCAGGTGGCGCGCGAAGGCATCGACCAGATCGCGCCACGGCCCCAGCTTCGGGTGCGACGTGTTGCCCTTCCAGTAAAAGATGCTGTTATCGGAGGTCTTGAGCGCTTCGGGCGTGAAGCCAAGTTCGACGAACGGCTTGATCTTCTTCGCCAGCAGATCGTCATACAGCCGGTCGATGCCGGTCCAGTCATAGGCGATCGTGCCATCCGGCTGCTGCCGCACCGTCTTCAGCACATCGTGAAAGATCCCGTGGAAACGGATCATCCGAAAGCCGAGTTCGGGAACCGCCGTGGCGAGTTGCCCCTGACTGTCCGCGCGAGCCAGTGTGCCGGGAAAGTCCGAGCCGACCGACAAATCGAAGAAGCGGTCCACCGGGCCCTGCGGCTTGGCCACGTCCAGCCGGAGGATCCGTGCCGGGGCCGCGGGCTGCGCGATTGCCGGCATCGCCGCGCCCGCCGCTGCCAAGGCGAGTGCGATCCCCGCATATCCGTTGCGCATTCCAATCCCCTCCGTGCTTCCGCCTCGCGACGGCGTTGTTCGTTAGCGCTACCATGGTAGCGCCGTTCGCACGGCCAAAACAAGCCTGCAGCGATCCGGTCGCGTTCGCGACGAGGCCGGGGCTTTGCCCTCAGAATGCCGCTCTGCCGAACGCCTGCCGCGTCACCGGGTGGCTGGAAGAGAGGCCACCATCCACAGCGATGGCCTGACCGTTGATATAGGATGCCGCGTCCGACGCCAGGAACAGGGCGACCGACGCAATCTCCTCGGGTGCGCCGGCACGCCGCAGCGGGTTGAGCCGGCCAAGCTGGTCTTCCTTGCCACGCTCCCGGGCATAATCGAACGCGCGCTCGGTCATGCCGGTCTCGATCAGGCCGGGACAGATCGCATTGACGCGTACGCCGGAGCCGGAAAGCTGCTGCGCCGCCGTCTGCACCAGGCTGATGACGCCCGCCTTGGACGACGAATATGGCGTTCCCCCCGCCCCGGAACGTATCCCGGCCACACTTGCGGTACACAAGATCGCCCCGGCGCCCCGCTCTACGATGCGCGGTGCCGCATGCTTGATCGCCAACGCCGGACCGATGAGATTCACCCGCAGCACCTCCGCCCAAAGCGCTGCGCTTGCGTCCAGAACGCCGGCCGTACCGCCCGCAATCCCGGCATTGGCATAAAAGATGTCGAGACCGCCAAAGCGATGGCAGGCCGCCGCGACGAGATGCTCCACGTCCGCTTCATCGCCAGCATCCATTTCGATCGCGAGCGCCTGTCCCAGGCCGGATACCGCATCGTGCACCCGCGCGGACCGATCCGCGGCGACGACCATCGCCCCTGCCGCAGCAAACGCCCGGACCGTCGCCCGGCCGATGCCCGACGCAGCACCCGTCACCACGGCTACCTTGCCGGAGAAATCGAAGGATTGGCGCGTCATGCCCCCGCCCTTTGCGCAAAATTCCAGGCGGCCGCGGCCAGGCCCGGCAGCCGTTCCACCGTGGCTGCGGCCTGCGCGCTGGAGGCATTGCCATCCCGCATCCGCTTCTTGATGCCCTGGACGATGCCCGCCAACCGGAAGAAGTTATAGGCAAAGTACCAATCAAGATCGGGCACGCCGGCGCGGCCGGTAGCCGCGCAATATCGCGCCACCATCGCCTCCATGGTCGGGATGCCAGTTTCGACCCCCGCCAGCCCCTGCACGCCCGATCGCGCATCCGGTGGCGTTACCCAGTTCATCAGGAAGTAGGAGAAATCGGCCAGCGGATCGCCCAGTGTCGAAAGCTCCCAATCCAGCACCGCCAATATCTCCGGACGATCGGGTGCGAAGAGAACATTGTCGATGCGATAGTCGCCATGGACGATGCTGATTCCGGTCTGCTCCGGCACGGTGCGCGGTAGAAAGGCGATCAGCGCCTCGATCTCCGGCAGATCGTCGGTCTGGCTTGCCCGGTATTGCCGCGTCCAGCGTTCGACCTGCCGCGCGAAATAATTGCCGGTCTTGCCATAGTCCCCCAGCCCCACGGCTGCAGGATCGATGCGATGGAGTCGCGCCAATGTGTCCACCAGCGCTTCGTACAAAGCCGTCCGCTCGCCCGCGGCCATGCCGGGCAGCGCGCCATCCCACAGGGTCCGCCCCTCCACCATTTCCATCAGGTAGAAGGGAGCGCCGATCACCTGGACGTCCTCGCACAGCGCATAGGGCCGCGCGACGGGGAAGCCGGATGGATACAAGGCGGAGAGCAGTCGATATTCGCGGTCGACCGCGTGCGCCGAGGCCAGGATCGGCCCGAAAGGCTTGCGCCGAAGCACATAGGCGCCCGTTGCCGCATCGACGCGGTAGGTGGGATTGCTCTGCCCGCCGGGAAATTTGACGACGTGGATCGGCCCGGCAAAGCCCGGCACATGGCCCACGCACCAGGCCAGCAGGCGGGTTTCGTCGAGATCGCTCACCGCGCGCCTGCCGCCTGGACAAAGCCCCTGCCCGCCCCGTTCACCGGCTGACCCCGAGGTCACCCGATGACGGGCTTTCCGCCCGCAGCGCGGCATATCTGCCGAATTCCGCCCGAGCGATCGCACGGGCATGGACCTCATCCGGCCCGTCTGCCAGCCGAAGCGTGCGGATGCTGCCCCAATGATGGGCCAGGTCGAAATCGTCGCTCACCCCGGCGCCGCCATGCGCCTGGATCGCATCGTCCAGAATCTGCAGGGCCATGGCCGGCGCCTGCACCTTGATCATCGCGATTTCCTGCTGTGCAGCCTTGTTGCCGGCCCGGTCCATCATGTCGGCGGCCTTCAGGCACAGCAGCCGGGTCATTTCGATATCGATCCGCGCGCGGGCGACTCGCTGCTCCCAAATCGAGTGATCGGCGATGCGCTTGCCGAACGCCACACGCCCCACAAGCCGCTTCGCCATCGCCGCAATCGCCGCCTCGGCAACGCCGATCGTACGCATGCAATGATGGATGCGCCCGGGGCCAAGACGCCCCTGCGCGATCTCGAATCCCCGGCCTTCGCCGAGCAGGAGATTCTCCACCGGCACCCGCACATCGCGGAGCGAGACTTCGCCATGGCCATGCGGTGCATGATCATACCCGAACACCGAAAGCATCCGCTCGATCGTGACGCCCGGCGTATCGAGCGGCACCAGGATCATGCTCTGCTGGGCATGTTTCGCAGCCCCGAAATCGGTCTTGCCCATGACGATCGCGATCTTGCACCGCGGATCACCCGTGCCCGACGACCACCATTTCCGTCCGTTGATGACGTAATGGTCGCCATCCCGTTCGATCCGCGTTTCGATATTGGTCGCATCGGAGGATGCGACCGCCGGCTCCGTCATCAGGAACGCCGAGCGGATCTCGCCGCGCATCAGCGGCGCCAGCCAGGCATCTTTCTGCGCGCGCGTACCATAACGGTGCAGCACTTCCATGTTGCCGGTATCCGGCGCCGAACAGTTGAACACCTCCGATGCCCAGTCCATTCGGCCCATCTCTTCCGCGCACAGGGCATATTCGAGGTTGGTCAGCTGCTCCCCTTCGAAGCGGAAACTTTCGTCGACATGCGACTGCCCCGAATGCGGCGGCATGAACAGGTTCCACAGTCCCTGCGCCTTGGCGGCAGCCTTCACCTCCTCCAGTACGGGATTGACCGCCCAGCGATCTCCGGCCGCAGCCGCCGCCCGATAGGCCGGGTCGCGCGGCCGGATCTCCGCATCTACAAAGGCCCGCACCCGATCGCGGTATTCGGCCTGCCGCGCGCTCAGCGTGAAGTCCATCGCATCGCTCTCCCGTGGTTCTTTGCCCCAGGCTTATAGCGTACCGGATATTCGGTAAAGGGCTGGCCAGCGGCAAAATTGCCCTACGCAACCTTCAAAAAACCATTTTAGCGGCGGACGGAAACAGCTAAGCTAACCACCATGGACTCCCCCACCAAGATCGAACCCGGCAGCACCAAGCGTTTCCAGGCCAAGCGCGACGCCATCCTGGCCGCAGCCGCAGCCGCGATCAACGAACAAAGCGCGAAAGGGATGACCTTCGCCGATGTCGCCCGCCGGGTGGGGCTCAACACCACGTCGGTCACCTATTATTTCAAGCGCAAGGAAGACCTGGCCGCCGCCGCCTTCGAGCAGACACTCGCCTGGCTGGACGAAATCCTCGATCGGGCCCTGGCGGAGTCCACGCCGGAAGCGCGCGTCGCCAGGTTTCTCGCGATCAACATGGAGCGGCTGGAGAAAATCAGCCGCGGCGAGGAGCAGGCCGTCGCCATCCTCTCCGACCTGCGGGCAATGGAAGAGCCGATCAAGGGCAAGCTACTTACCGGATGGCGCAACGTTTTCCGCAAGACCCGCAGCCTGTGGGGCAATGACGGCAACCGCGCGCAGACGGACCTGCGCGGCGCCCGCGCGCATGTCCTGCTCGAAAACAGCTTCTGGCTGAACGCGTGGATGTCCCGCTACGAGCTCGACGAATATCCCCGTGTCGAGGCGCGACTGATGGACGTGTTTCGCCATGGCATTGCTGCCCCCGGCCAGCGCTGGCAACCGCGCCTGTTCGAGCTGGTCCATGAAGAACCCGAGCCCGGCCGCGAAGCGTTTCTGCTCGCGGCCACACGACTGATCAACGAACTGGGCTATCGCGGGGCGTCGGTGCAGCGGATCGCCTCCGAACTCAACGTGACAAAAGGCAGCTTCTACCACCATCTTGATGCGAAAGACGATCTCGTCACCGCATGCTACAAACGCAGCTTCGATATCCTCGTCGAAGCCCAGCGGCTCGCAGAGCGCGCCCAGGGCAGCTATTGGGACCGACTGGAGAGCACGATCGCCACCTTGCTCGATTACCAGTTCTCCGAACGCGGCCCGTTGCTGCGCACGACGGCACTCTCCGGTCTTCCGGTCAATGTACGCGCGATCATGCTCGATCGATCGAACCGCATCGCACGACGTTTTGCCGGCATGTTGTCCGATGGCATTGCCGAAGGATCGATCCGTCCGATCGACCCGCTGGTCGCAAGTCAGGCATTGATGGCGCTGCAAAACGCTGCCTTCGACATGCGGAAATGGGCAGGAACGATGCCGCGCGAACGCGCCGTCGCCTATTATGCCTCCACCCTCGCCTTCGGCCTGTTCGACGATCGGGTGCTGCACCGCTGAGATTGCTTCCGGACATCGACGTTCCAGGCGCTCACGCGCACCGGCGCTCGCGCCCCGAAAAAAAGGGACCGGCGCATATCGCGCCGGCCCCATGCTTTCCTCCCCAGGAAAGGCTTCAGAAACGGGTTCGAACTGTCAGGCCATAGGTGCGCGGCTCGGCGAGATAGGCCGAGAAGAGCTGTCGCCCGCCCGGATATTGCGGATCGACAAAGGGAGCGCCGGTCGCGCCTTCCTGGAAGGGCGAGTTGAACACCACCTGCGCGAAGTTCTGGTTGAACAGGTTCTGCGCCCAAAGCTCGATCGCCCAGCGCTCCTCCTTGCCCCGAATGCCGATACGGCCGTTCACGACATTGAAGCCGTCCTGGATCTTCTGCGGGAACAGGTCCGATCCGGTGTTGAAGTCCCCGGTCAGGCGCGTGTCGAAATAGACAAGCCCGCTCAGGCCCGAACTGCCCAGTGGCGGCGTCCAGGCGACCGACGCGGTGGCAACCACTTCGGGCGCGTTGGAGAGATTGCGTCCCGGCAACAAGCGCAACGCCTGGTCCAGCGGCGCCCCCTTGTCCGTGCCGACCAGCTGGTCGCGATAATGGGTATCGGCATAGGTGAGCCCCATGCCGATATGCACGTCGCGCACCGGCACCAGCGTCGCTTCCAGTTCGACACCCTGCGAAACCACGCCATAGCTGACATTGCTGGCCGCGCAGCTGCCGGTCGTTCCGGCTGCAGCGTTGAAATTGGGCGCCGTGTTGAATTTGTTCTGGTCACGATCGCCACCCCCCAGGCCGGTGGTACAACCGTTGATGTTCTGCACGAGGAATACCGTGCCGTTGAAGGTATTGAGCTGGAAATTCTTGAACTGCTGGCGGAACAGCGATGCATTCAGGCTGAACTTCCGCGTCGAGTATTTCAGGCCGATTTCGAAGGCGTCGTTCGTCTCCGGCGCGAACTGCAGGTTGCCGACCACCGCCTGCGCCCCACCGAGCGACGCGAAGGTTGCGATCGGCAGCTTCAAGGCCGAGCGATCAAGGTTGAAGCCACCCGCCTTATAGCCCCGCGAATAGCTGCCATAGACCAGCAGATCATCGGTGGGCTTGTAGGAAAGGATCGCGGTGCCGGTGAACTGATCCTCCTTTCGGGTATCGCGGATCGACACGCCGTTGATCTCTGAAGTGGAATTGCCCTGGCAGGAGAGACCGACGATCGCGTCGACAACGCCGGTCAGCGACGCGATCGAGCGCAGGGGCAGCAGCGACGCCTGGTTGGCAACGCACGCCGTGTTGTCGTTCCCGAAACTCGCATTGAAGCGCTTGCGTTCATTGGTGTAGCGCAGACCCACGGTGAGATCCAACGCCTTGGCGACATGGATGATATTGTGGGTGAACAGCGCCCAATTGCGGCTGTTCTGCTTGTAGAAGTCGCGTGTAGTGCCGCGATCGTTGATCCCGTCCAGCCGGTCGAACGCCGCATAGATCAGCGGCGAGGCAGCCCCGAAGGCCGCTGGACGCGCGGCAAGGCAACCGGCGGAGCCTGGGGAATAGAGCGCCGCCAAGGCGCTGCCGGACACGATCCGGCACGTTGCGAAGCGGCCATATTGCGTCCCGAACCGCAGATTATCGACGACCGTGAGGTCCTCATCGGCGAAATAGCCGCCGATCAGCCAGTCCAGCTTGTTGTCGAACGCATTGCCGTTCAGCCGCAGTTCCTGGCTCCAGGTTTCGAACGCGCGTGAGGAATCCGCGTTGGGCGAGCGATACAGGATGTCGATCGCGCTGTAATCGGTGTCCGCACCCTGGCTGGCGAAATAGTTACGATAGCCGGTGATCGACGTGAGCGTCGCGCCGCCCAGCGTCCAATCCACCTGCACCGAGCCACCCCAATCCTCGGTAATGCCGCCATAGCTCCGCCCCTTGGAGATATAGACGTTGCGGCTATAGGGATTGCTGAACGCAGCCATCGGCTGGCCGAGATCGCGCAGCACCCGGACGATGTTGTTTGCCGTGGGGCTGTTCAGATCACCGATAAACGGATTGTTCGAATAATCCATATAGGCGGCGGCGCAGCATTGTTCGTTGCGCCGTGTATAGTCTCCGATCACCCGGACGCGCAGATCGCTCGACGGTTCGAACAATAGCTGGCCGCGCAGGAAATAGCGATCGCGGTTGTTGATATCGCGGTTGTTGGTGACATCGCGATAAAAGCCGTCGCGCTTCATATAGACGCCGTCGAGCCGCCCGGACACGACGGTGCTGAGCGGCACGTTGACGAAGCCTTGGGCACGAACGGTCTCGTAATTGCCGTAGGTCACCTCCCCACCCGCGGAGAAGGTCGGCTCCGGCATCTTGGAGACGATGTTGATCAAGCCCGCCGAGGCATTGCGGCCGAACAGCGTACCCTGCGGCCCGCGCAGCACTTCGATCCGCTCGATCTCGCCAAGTTCGTTGAGGCCGATCCCCGAACGCGAGCGATAGACCCCGTCGATGAAGACCGCGACCGAGCTTTCGAGACCGGGATTGTCGCCGACCGTACCAATACCGCGGATACGGGCCGAACCGTTCGCCTCGCTGCCCGTGGACGAAACGAGCAACGACGGTGCGACCTGGTTCAGTGCCCGGATATCGTTGGCGCCCGTTCGTTGCAGCACTTCGGAACTGACCGCGGAAACCGCGATCGGCACATCGGCGAGCGCCTGCGCGCGCCCCTGCGCCGTCACGATGATTTCGTTGGATTCATTCTGGGAAGGTTGATCCGTTGTGTCCTGGGCCTGGGCCGGAACTGCAAGCGCGATCACAAGCGCCGGCACCGCACAGGCCGACATGAGGCGTAGCCGCATAGACATCTCTCCACCTTGGCTGGAGCCTCTGTCGCGCTCCATACCGTACCTTCGAATACACGCCCTCGCTCTATCTGCGTCAAGAAAAACTAAAGTTTCAAATTGCTACTGGAATAGGTATGTGACATCCAAAGCACACCCGAATCGAACCAAATTGGCAAGTAGCGGCAAGAAGCGGGCCGATAGCGGCTGAGGAATTGCCGGTGCCGTAGCGTCAATCGCGTTCGAAGACGGCGTTCCCCACGCCGCGTTTCACTGCCCCGTTTCTATGGCAATCGGCGCGCTGGCGCTTCTCCGCGCGCACCGCTACGATGCATGGCAACTATGCCGGGGGGCCTGCATGTCATTCCACCATCGCGCCGTTCCGATTGTTCTGGCGGCCGTACTGATCGATTCGATCGGCTTCGGGATTATCCTGCCGGTACTGCCCCGGCTGATCGTCACCCTGTCGCATGTCGGACTGGAGGAAGCGGCGCGGATCGGCGGCTGGATGCTGTTCGCCTTCGCGGTGGCGCAGTTCTTCGCCGGCCCCGTCCTCGGCACGCTGGGGGATGCGATCGGGCGGCGGCCGGTGCTGCTGTGTTCGATGGCCGCGTTCGCGGTCGACTATCTGCTGATGGCCGCGGCGCCGACGATCGTATGGCTGTTTCTCGGGCGCCTGATCGCGGGAGCTGCCGGCGCCGTCTATGGACCGGCGAATGCGGTGTTGGCGGATGTGACCCCGCCGGACAAACGCGGCGCCACGTTCGGCATGATGGGCGCGGCGTTCGGAATTGGCTTCATCGTCGGGCCCGCACTTGGCGGCCTGCTCGCCACCTTCGGTCCCCGCGCGCCGTTCATCGCCGCCGCGGCATTGGCCGGGATCAACGCGATCTGGATCCTGGCACTGCTGCCGGAGACGATGCGATCGGAGCAACGACGCCCCTTTCGCCTGCGCGACGCGCACATATTCGCCGCGTTCCGGCCACTGTTCGCAGCCGGCAACGCCAAGCCGCTGCTGCTGGCAGCCTTTCTGTGGCAGCTCGCGCACATGGTCTATCCAGCGACCTGGGCATTTTTCGGCGAGATCGCGCTTGGCTGGAACGAACAGACGATCGGCTGGTCGCTTGCCATATCCGGCCTGTGCATGGCGCTGGTGCAAACCTTCGTAACCGGCCGGGTGATCGCCGCCTGGGGGGAAGAACGCGCCGTGATGGTGGGAATGCTGGCGGGCGGACTGACCTTCCTGGGCTATATTTTCGCGCGCGAGACCTGGATGGTGTTCCTGCTCATCCCGCTCGGCGCCTTCCAGGCCCTCGCCTTCCCCAGCATGAATGCGCTGCTCTCGCGGATGACGGACCCGTCGCGCCAGGGCGCATTGCAGGGCGGCGTGGCTGCACTGAACAGCGTCGCGCTGATCATGGGGCCGCTGATCCTGACCCAGGCGCTGGCCTTTGGCGCGCAGCACGGGTTCCGCGCAGGCAATTTCGTGATCGCCTGGGCGCTTGCCTTCGCGGCGCTCTCCCTGATCGAGTGGCGGGTGATTCCGCGGATCGCCAAGGCGGCAGCCTGATCGGGCAGCGACACGCTCCTCGCGGAGCGGCGACAAATTGCGACATTTTCGGGCGCACATGACAAACCTGCGCGACATGCCGGCGGCAGAAGGTGGGGCGTGCCGGGGGGATGCCCCCGCTCCCGGCACGCCCCACTCGTGGAGGATTTTCCCCATGTTGAAACATCTCGCCATCGCCGCGCTCGGGGCATCGCTCCTGACCGGCCCCGCGCAGGCCCGCCAGAGCGAACCGCAGGAAGGTCCGCCCCGCGGCCCTCGCCCCGACCTGCTGGGCATGGCCGACACGAACAAGGACGGCATCGTAACCCGCGACGAAGTGCTCGCCAACGCCGCCGCCCGGTTCAAGGCCATGGATACCAACCAGGACGGCAAGGTGACGCCGGAGGAACGCGCCGCCTTCCAATCCACGATGGGCATCCGGATGGGCGGCCGGATGCCGCGAGCCCGCAACGACCTGACTCTCGCCGAAGAGCAGGCGCGCGCCGGCCGCATGTTCGATCGGATCGACACCAATCACGACGGCAGGATCGATGCTGCCGAACGCGATGCCGCCGCCGATCGAATGCGATCGATGCGCCGCTTCGGCGGTCGACGGGGCTAACTGCCCCCAGCCAACGGCGCCGACGCGCCGACACCCCCTCCAGCCAGCGGCAACTGACGCCGGCCGGGCAAGCCGGGCGGGAGCGCCAAGGGTTTCGTCCTCCTGTCCCCGTCAGGAGGGAAGCGCGCTCCCCCTGTCGCTTCACTGCGATGCCTGCGGATCTCCTCCCTCCCGCCCGGCTCTTTTCCCCGCCACCGAAAGCGTTAGTCTGCTGCCATGTCCGAGGTTCCCCACCTGCTGCTCGTCGACGACGAACGCTCGATCCGCGAACCGCTGGCGCAATATCTGACGCGCCAGGGATTTCGCGTCACGCAGGCCGGCGATGCCGAAAGCGCGCGCGCGCGCCTGAACGCCTATGCGATCGACCTTGTCGTGCTGGATATCATGATGCCGGGCGAGGACGGGCTGAGCCTGTGCCGCCACATTCGCGAGACCAGCGAGACGCCGGTGATCCTGCTCACCGCGCGCAGCGAGGAGACCGATCGGATCGTCGGCCTCGAAATGGGCGCCGACGATTATGTGGTGAAGCCGTTCAGCCCGCGCGAGCTCTCCGCACGCATCAAGGTGGTGCTGCGGCGCTGGTCGGCAGCCGGCGGCGCCCGGCAACACGCCCCGGAAAGCGGCTCCTTCGCCTTTGCCGGCTGGGTACTCCGTACCGGCGAACGGACGCTGGTGGACCGCGAAGGGGTATCCGTGCCGCTTTCAACCGGTGAATACAACCTGCTGCTGGCATTGGTGACGCGGCCGCGCCAGGTGCTGACCCGCGACCAGCTGCTCGACCTGACCCAGGGACGCGAGGCGGCGGCGTTCGATCGCGCGATCGACAATCAGGTCAGCCGACTGCGCAAGAAGATCGAACCCGATCCGAAGAATCCATCGATCATCAAGACCGTCTGGGGCGGCGGCTATACGCTGGCCGCCGAGGTGACCCGGCTTTGAGGCGTTTCCTGCCCACCAGCCTCATCGCCCGCATCGCCCTGTTGGTCGCAGCCGCGCTGTTCGCGGCACAGGCGATCAACTTCGGCCTGCTGCTGCACGAACGGCAAAAGGCGCGCTTCGCGCTGGTGATCGCGCCCGCGACGACGCGACTGGCGGATGCGGCCGAACGGCTGCTCGCGCTGCAACGCGAAGCGCCGGCGCAACCGGGCACGGCGAAGCGGCGGTTCCTTTCGGACCCCCGCACCCATGTTCGCCTGCACCGCGAAAATCCCTTTGCCGCCCAGCCCAATCGCCGCTCGGACGTGGAGCGCGACCTGCGACGCGGCCTGGAGGAGGCCGGGCTGCGCGCCGGCACGATCGTCGCGGCGCTCCGGCCGGTCGATCCGCAACGCCTGCTGAATCCCAAGCTCGATCCGTTGCGCGCCGATCGGCTGCGGCGGATGGGCGCGGAAATGCTCGTCGCGGTCGAACTGCCGGGCAAGGGCTGGTTGACGCTGGCCACTCCCTGGCCCCGCAGCGATTTCGGCCTGATCTGGCAACTCGCCGCGCAGACGCTGATCCTGTATGTGGTCGTGCTCGTCCCCGTGCTGCTGGTCGGCGGGCGGATCGCGCGGCCGCTGCGGACGCTCACCGACGCGGCGCGGACCTTCCGCCCCGGTGACGACACCGCGCCGCTGCGGGAGCGGGGCCCGAGCGACGTGCGGGCGCTGATCGCCGCCTATAACGCGCTCGGACGGCGGGTAACGTCGATGCTCGACGAAAAAGACCGGATGCTGGGTGCGATCGGACACGACCTGCGGACCCCGCTCCAGGCGCTGCGCGTCCGCATCGAATCGGTGGAAGATGACGACGATCGCGCCCGGATGGTCGACACGATCGACGAGATGAGCCGAACGCTGGACGACATCCTGTCGCTCGCGCGGCTGGGGCGACCGAGCGAACCGAGCACCGATGTCGACCTGGGCGCGCTGGTGGACGCGGTTGTGGAGGATTTCCGCGACCTCGACCATGACGTGACGTTCGAGGAACCTGCGCGGCTGAAGATGCGGCTGCGACCGACGCTGATGCGGCGCGCGGTGCGCAACCTGATCGAGAATGCCGTGAAATATGGCGACGGTGCGGAGGTACGGCTGATCGCCGAGACCGAACGCGTCACCATAGAAGTATGTGATCGCGGCCCCGGCATTCCGGCAGAGATGCTGAAGGCGGTGTTCAACCCCTTCACGAGGCTGGAGCAATCGCGCAATCGTGGCACCGGCGGGATCGGTCTGGGCCTGGCGCTGGCCCGTGCGATCGTCAACGATGCCGGCGGTGCAATCGCGCTCGCCAATCGGGAGGGCGGCGGCCTTGTGGCAACGATCACGCTGCCGCGGTGAGTTGGATCCCAAGCCTCTCCGCTGAAGAGGAAAGCTGGATACGAAAAGGGCCGCGCTCCCTGGGAAGCGCGGCTCTTTTCCTTACCGAAGATCTCAGCCGATCAGCCGACGATTTCTTCCGGCTTGAAGAAGAAGGCGATCTCGATCGCGGCATTCTCTTCCGAGTCCGAACCGTGGACCGAATTGGCTTCGATCGATTCGGCCAGTTCCTTGCGGATCGTGCCAGGCTCGGCGTTTGCCGGATTGGTCGCGCCCATGATGTCGCGGTTGCGCTGCACGGCGTTCTCGCCCTCGAGCACCTGCACCACGACCGGGCCCGAAATCATGAACTCGACGAGGTCGTTGAAGAAGGGGCGCTCCTTGTGGACGCCGTAGAAGCCTTCTGCCTGCTCGCGGCTCATCTGGATGCGCTTCGAGGCGACGACGCGCAGGCCCGCCTCTTCCAGCATCTTGGTGACGGCGCCGGTCAGGTTGCGGCGGGTGGCATCGGGCTTGATGATCGAAAAGGTCCGGGTCGCGGCCATGGCCGTGCGGCTCCTGTAATTGGTGATGAAAGGAAGTCGCGGCTCCCTAGTCCCGCCGCGTCTTCATTGCAAGCTCAGGCGACCTGCGCCCAGCGGCCGTTTTCATCCTGCCGCCAATAGCGGCGATCGATCCCGTCGCGCTCACCCAGCGTACGCCAGGCGACTCGCGCGGCGCCGATACTGTCTTCGTCGAAGAAGTGGAACGCGCGATCGAAGGTGAGCGCCTCGTCGCGCCACAGTCCGTCGATCAGCGCGATATGGCGCGCGGCGTTGGCGCCCTGGACATCGGCGGCGATCAGGATCGGCTGGTCGGCATCCCATGCCTCCCCTGCCATGCCGTGCGGAAGGAAGCTCGCCGGCGCATAGGTCCACAGCAACTGATCGACCCGCTTGCGCAGCGCGGCATCGTCCGCCACGATCAGCAGGCGTGCGCCGCCCGCCAGCACCTTTTCGGCGATCTGCGGCAGCACGCGGTCCAGCGGCGCCTGGGTAAGATGATAGAAATCGACCTGCATTGGCTCCCGATAGCCGCGATAGGCGTTCGGGCCAACGCATGCCGCCGTTGCGATGGCACAAACGCTGCGATAGGGCGGCCTTTGGCGTGCGGGGAGTTGACGCAAAGGTGGGAAGTATCGTGACGCGCAAGGCCCTGTTCGTTTCGGCCGCTATCGGCCTGTGCCTCTCGGACCAGGTACAAGCGCAGCAGACACCCGCGCCCGAGGCGCCTGCCGCGAATCTGCAGGATCGCCCGGTCGAGCCGCCCCCGCCTTCGCCTACCGCACTGCCCGACGATCCCGAACAGGTGCAGTTCACCGCGGACACGCTCGACTATGACATGAACAACGACGTCGTCAGCGCCAGCGGCGACGTCCGGCTCTATCGCGAGAGCAACCGGCTGCGCGCCGACAAGGTGACGTGGGACCGCCGCACCGGCAAGGTGACGGCGGAAGGCAATATCGCGGTCGTCAATCCGCAGGGAGACGCGGCCTATGGCGACCGGATCGAGCTGACCGACACGCTGAAGGACGGCGTGGTCGACAACATGCTCGTCGTGCTGGAAGCCGGGGGGCGGATCGCGGCGGAACATGGCCAACGCAACGACGGCGGCATCATCACCGTCGAAAAGGCGGCCTACACGCCCTGCGCCGTCACCAGCACCGCCGGCTGCCCCAAGGAGCCGTCGTGGAAGATCACCGCGGACCAGGTCGTCTATGATCCCAACCGGCGCCGCCTGCGCTATCGCGGCGCGCGGATCGGGGTATTCGGCTTCCTTACCGTGCCTCTGCCCGCCTTCTCGCATCCGGCCGGCGGCCAGAGCGATTCCGGCATCCTGACGCCCGACGTGCGCTACAGCCGCGTGAACGGCTTCCAGCTGGCCGTTCCCTATTTCCTGAGCCTGGCACCCAATCGCGACCTCACCGTCACGCCGCGCGTGTTTTCCGACACGCTGCCGATGCTCCAGGTCGATTATCGCGAGTTGAACAGCCTGGGCTCGTTCCGCGTCTCCGCCTATGGCACGTACAGCCGGCGCGCGGACGACCTTACCGTGTCGCAGACGCCCTCGTCGCTGCGGAACGACGTGCGCGGCTATTTCGATCTGCTCGGCCGCTACCAGCTCGATACCAACTGGTCGGTTTCGGCGTCCCTACGGATGGCCAGCGACCGCACCTTCCTGCGCCGCTACGATATTTCGCGCGACGACCGGCTGCGGAACAACATCTCGGTCGAGCGGATCGACGCCAACAGCTATTTCGCCATCAACGCATGGGCCGCGCAGACCCTGCGGATCTCCGGCCCGCAAGGTCTGCAGCCGATCGCGCTGCCCGAGATTGATTACCGGCGCCGGATCGACGAAAGCCTGACAGGCGGACATTTCGACTTCCAGTTGAACACGCTGGCGCTCACGCGCACCGCCGGCCAGGATACCCAGCGCGCCTTCGCCAGCGCCCAGTGGAGCCTGCGCCGCCTGACCAATTGGGGGCAGGAGGTGACGTTCACCGGCTATGCCCGCGGCGATATCTACAACACCAGCAACACGCTGGCGACCAGCGTGGTCGGCTATCGCGGCGAGAACGGCTTCCACACCCGCGGCATCGCCGCGGCGGCGATGGACATCAAATGGCCGTTCGTCGGGGCATTTCTGAGCGGCTCGCAACGGATCACGCCGCGCGTCCAGATGGTGGCCTCGCCGCACCTCGCCAATATGTCGATACCGAACGAAGATGCGCGCGCGGTGGACCTCGAGGATTCCAACCTGTTCGCGCTGAACCGCTTCCCCGGCTATGACCGTTTCGAGGACTCGACGCGCTTCACCTATGGCCTGGACTATGCGCTCAACCTTCCGGGCTTCAGCATCGATGCCAATATCGGCCAAAGCTATCGCCTGACGGCCCGCCCCACCCTGCTGCCGGACGGCACCGGGTTGACGGACCGCATGTCCGACATCGTCGGCCGCACCGTGATCCGCTTCCACGATTTCATCAGCTTCACCCACCGCTACCGGCTCGACAAGGACGGGCTGGCGGTGCGGCGAAACGAACTGGACATGGCGCTCGGCTCGCGCGCGACCTATGTCCAGATCGGTTATCTCCGGCTCAACCGGAACATCAGCGCGAAGCTGGAGGATCTGCAGGACCGCGAAGAACTCCGGCTGGGCGCGCGCGTGCAGCTCGCACGCTTCTGGTCGGTATCGGGTTCGACGCTGATCGATCTGACCGACAAGAACGAGGACCCGCTATCGTCGGCCGACGGCTATCAGCCGATCCGGCACAGGATCGGCTTCACCTATGAAGACGACTGCCTGCGCGTCGGCGCGACGTGGCGCCGCGACTATGCCACCACCGGCGACGCCCGCGCCGGCAATTCGTATCTTCTCACCCTCGCCTTCAAGAATCTGGGGCGCTAATAGGGTGTACACCGGAGACGGGCGCTAAGCCTTGGTTCAGGCACAATTGCCGACTAAGCGCAGCGTTTCCGAAAAGGATGAGGGCCGTTCTGAAGTGACTATCGGTGTGGGCAGAATTGCGGGCATGAGTGCCAAATGGCTGGCGGGCGCAGGAATCGCCGCGCTGGCGACGATGGCGATCGCCCAGACGGCGCCCGGACAGGATGGCGCCAAAAGCGCCAATGCCGGGCTCGATTTCCCCGCTGATGTGGAAATCTTCGGCAAGGTCGATCCCAACGTTCGCAAGCCGACCGCGATCGTCAACGACTATGTCCTGACCGGGACCGAAGTGGACCATCGCGTCGCGCTCGTCACCGGGATGCAGAAGCTCACGCTGAAGCCGGAGGAGCGCGAGCAGCTGAAACTCGCCATGCTGCGCCAGCTGATCGACGAGACGCTGGAAATCCAGGAAGCCAAGGCCAAGGACATCAAGGTCGATCCCCGCGAGATCGAATCCAGCTTCAGCCGCGTCTCCGCCCGCTTCCAGCGGACGCCGGACCAGATGCGCGCCTGGCTGCGCGAGATCGGATCGTCGGAACGCTCGATCAAGCGGCAGATCGAAGCCGAGCTGGCCTGGAGCCGGCTGCTGCGTAGGCAGGTCAACGTGAATGTCGGTGAAGCGGAAGTGAAGGCGATGATCGATCGCCTTACCGCCCAGAAGGGCACCGAGGAATATCACGTGTACGAGATCTACCAGAACGCGACCCCCGATCGCGCGCAGGAAGTCTCCGCCGGAATGCAGAAGATGATCGAACAGATGCGGCAGGGCACGCCGTTCGATTATCTGGCACGCACCTATTCGCAGAGCTCCACGCGCGCGCGCGGGGGCGATCTCGGCTGGATCCAGCCGGCGATGCTGCCCGACGGGCTGGCGCAGGCGGTACAGGGCATGGAGCCCGGCCAGGTCGCCGGCCCGATCCCGCTTTCTGCCGGTTTCTCGATCGTGTATCTGGCGGACAAGCACAAGGTGGGCGTTTCCGATCCGCGCGACGCCAAGCTGAGCATCCGCCAGCTTTCGATCGCATTTTCGAAGGACATGACGACGCCGCAGCGCAACGCCCGTGCGGAAGCGTTCGGCAAGGCCGTCCAGGCCATTCGCGGGTGCGGCGACGTGACCAAGACTGCCGCCGGCATCAACGCCGAAGTGGTGGATCGCGACGGCATCGCCATCAAGGATCTGCCGCCGGCGCTGCAGAATTTGGTGCTGCCGATGCAGGTCGGTCAGGCGACCCAGCCCTTCGGTTCGCTGGAGGACGGCGTGCGCGCCTTCGTGATCTGCGGACGCGACGATCCGCCCCCGGCCTACACCCCGTCGGTGGAACAGGTTCAGGAACAGCTGGAAGATCAGCGGGTGAACCTGCGGGCGGAACGGCTGTTGCGCGATCTGCGACGCGACGCCCTGATCGAATATCGCTGACATGGCGCTCGGCGGGCCCCGTCTGGCACCGCTCGCCGTCGCCCTGGGTGATCCGGCGGGAATCGGACCGGAGATCGTCGCCAAGGCCTGGAACGCACGCGTGCTGCATTCGCTGCCGCCGTTCTTCGCCGTGGGCGATCCCGGATCGATCCAGTCGGTGTGGGATGGCCCGATCGCGACGATCGATTCGCCCCATCATGCGTTCGACCGTTTCGACGAAGCGCTGCCGGTGCTGCAGGTACGCGATTCCGGCGCCATCACGCCGGGCCAGCCGAACATGGCCTCGGCCCATGTCGCACTACAATCGCTGGAAGTCGCGGTGGGCCTGGCCAGCGCCGGCGCCGCGGGCGCGCTGGTGACCGGGCCGGTCTCCAAATCCCAGCTCTATGCGATTGGCTTCAACCATCCGGGGCAGACCGAATTCGTGGCCGAGCGCTGCGGCGTCACCGCCGAAAATGCGGTGATGATGTTGGCCGGTCCCAGTCTGCGGGTGGTGCCGATCACCGTTCATATCCCGCTGGCGGAAGTGTCGGAGCGGCTGAGCACCGATCTGATCGTTGCCAAGGCACGCGTCACGGCTCGCGGCCTGCAACGCAATTTCGGCATTGAGCGCCCGCGGCTGGCCTTTGCCGGCCTGAACCCCCATGCCGGCGAGCAGGGCGCGCTGGGACGCGAGGAAATAGACATCATCGCGCCGGCCATCGAAAGGCTGCGCACCGAAGGCATCGATGCCACGGGCCCGTTCGCCGGCGACACCATGTTCCATGCGCGCGCCCGCGCCACTTATGATGCCGCGCTCTGCCCTTTTCACGATCAGGCGCTGATCCCGATCAAGACCCTGCATTTCGACGACGGCGTGAACATCACGCTCGGCCTGCCGATCGTCCGCACCTCCCCCGATCACGGCACCGCCTTTACGCTGGCCGGGCGGAACGAAGCCAATCCCGGTGCCATGATCGCCGCCATCCGCATGGCGGCCAGCGCGGCGCAACGCCGGAGCGATGCTGCGGCGTGACTCCTCTTCCCCCGCTCCGAGACGTCATTGCGAGATATGGACTCAGCGCGAGCAAGGCGCTGGGCCAGAATTTCCTGTTCGACGGTCAGTTGCTCGGCCGCATCGCCAAGGTGCCCGGCGCGTTGCAGGATGCCGAGGTGTTCGAAGTAGGCCCCGGCCCGGGCGGCCTGACCCGCGCGCTGCTGCAGGCCGGCGCGCGCGTCACTGCCGTGGAACGCGATCGCCGCTGCATCCCCGCGCTGGAGGAACTGGGCGGCGCATTTCCCGATCGCCTGCGCGTGATCGAGGGAGACGCGCTGCAGGTGGATGCGCCGAGCTTGTTCGCTGGCAAGCCGCATGTCGTCGCCAACCTGCCCTATAATGTCGGCACCGCACTATTGATCGGCTGGCTTTCGGCCGAATGGCAACCCTGGTGGGCAAGCCTGACGCTGATGTTCCAGAAGGAGGTCGCGGAGCGGATCGTCGCCCCCGCCGCCAGCGAGCATTATGGCCGGCTGGCGGTGCTGGCGCAGTGGCGCTCGACCCCGCGGATCGCGATGCACGTCCATCGATCGGCCTTCACGCCACCGCCCAAGGTGATGTCCGCCGTGGTGCATATCGTGCCCGCCGAACCACCGGAAGGGGTACGCCTCGCCACCCTCGAAGCCGTTACCGCCGCCGCGTTCGGCCAACGCCGCAAGATGCTCCGGCAAAGCCTGAAGCCCGTGGCCGGCGCACTTGCCGCGCTGGAAGCGCTGGGCATTGACGCCAGCCGTCGGGCGGAGACCGTTACCGTCGCCGAATATGTCGCGATCGCCCGCGAACTCGGCCGCGCGCTCTGAACCGGATCAGGGCTTGGCGTCTTCCTTCTTCGCCTCTCCCTTCGTCGCGGCCTCGTTCGCCGCCACCGGCGTGGGCGGCGGCCCCTTGGCGATGCTGGCAGCGAGCGTCGCCGCATCGGCACAGGCGGTCTTGCAGATCGTATTGATCTTGGTGAGGTTTTCCTTGGCGCGCTCGATCGCGCCCTTCGAAACCATCGCCTCGCCCTGCCCGCGCAGCGCAACCAGATCGTTCGGATCGAGCTTCAGCGCCTCACCATAGAATCGGATCGCCTTGCCCGGCAGGCTTTGCGCGCGGGCGATATCGGCGAGCAGCACAAAGGCCTCGCGGTTACGCGGATCGACGGCTAGCGCGGTTTCGAGCAGGTCGTTCGCGCCCCCGAGATTCCCGGCACCCTGCGCGGCGCGCGCCTGACGGACGAGTTCCACCGAACGCGGATCGATCTGGCTATCCGGGCGCTGCGCGCTGAGGCTGGTGGAAACGCTTAGAACGAGCAGCGCTGCCGCCGCCGAGAGTGCGGTGATCCGCATCGAAATCTCCGATAGACTGGAAATCGTGGCTAGCATTGCCGCACCATCTTCGCGACAAAAAAGCCATCGGTCGAGTCCCGGTGCGGGGTGAGCCGGAGGCCCTTGCCGCGCGGTGTGCCGATCGCGGCTGCAACGGGAAGCGCGTTCCATTCGCCATGCGCGGCGAGGAAGCGATCGACCTGCCCGGCACCCTCCGCATCGAGCAGCGAACAGGTGATGTAGACGAGCGCCCCGCCCGGCCGCACCAGCCCCGCCCCGACCTCCATCAGGCGCGCCTGGGTCGCCACATAGTGATCGAGCAACTGCGGGGTGAGCCGCCAGCGTGCCTCGGGGTTGCGCCGCCAGGTGCCGGTGCCCGAACAGGGCGCATCGATCACGACGAGATCGGCACGCGCCCGCCAATCCTCGAGCATTGCCTGCTCCTGTCCCGGATTGAGCAGCTTGGTGGTGGCGATGGTTACGCCGGCCCGGGCGGCTCTCGGCGCCAGGCGCGACAGCCTTGGTCGATCGATGTCGCACGCGAGGACACTGCCCTGTCCATGCATCGATGCGGCCAGCGCAAGAGTCTTGCCGCCCCCGCCGGCACACAGATCGATCACGGCCATCCCCCGCTTCGCGCCGGCGAGATGGCTGACGAGCTGGCTGCCGCCATCCTGCACCTCGAAGCGCCCATCGGCATAGGCGGGAGTACCCTCTACCGGTGCATCGGTATCGAGCCTAAGGCCGGCGGGCACGAATGCGAGCGGCGTCGCACCCTGAATTTCCGCGGCGACCGCTTCCACCGTCGTCTTGAGCAGGTTGACGCGGATATCGAGCGGCGCGCGATCCAGCAGCGCCTTGCATTCGGTGCTGTCCAGCCCCGATGCTTCAAGCGCCTGCACCAGCCAGGCGGGCGCTACGCCGATGGGTGCCGGACGCTCCGCCTCGCCGATCGGCGGCGGGCCATATTGCGAACCGTCGAACAGCGCCGCAAGGTCGGGCCTTGCGGCTGCCAGCGCGATCATCGCCGCCCGGCCCGACTCCGGCAATTCGCCGCACAGCCGGATCGCGTCATAGACGAGCCCGCGGATCGCCCGGCGGTCCTTCGATCCGGCGAAACGGCGCGCGGCGAAGGCCCGCGCCAGCAACACATCGGCGGCCGGCCCGCGCGTGCGAGCGGCCGTCAACACCTCGTCCAGGAGTTCGATCGCCAACTGAAGGCGTGCGGCAGGGGTCATGGGCCGGGGCTAGGCGATTGGCGGCGGCATGGGAAGCGGCTCGCACGCATAATGATGAATGGATGGATGGCCTCAACTAACAATCTCTTGTAAACCCTTAGTATAAGCCATGCCTTGCGCGTGAGGGGTCGACGAGGAAGCGTTGGTGCACCGATGGGGGGCGGTCCTCGCCCTGTTCATAACGATTGTCGGATGGATGCCGAAACCCGCGCACGCCGTTGGTGTGCCGGTAGAAAGAGGCCTGTGCCATGCGGTTACGCCTCTCGCCACCACGGACGCACAGGGTCCGGGGCTGCGTTTTGCATGCGACAGCGCGCCCCGGCAGTACCAGCAGGGCAGCCTCTGGTTGCGGATCGAACCCGATCGATACCTGCATTCGCGCGGTACGCCGACGCTGCTCGTCCATTACAGCCGCTTCGACAGACTCGCCGTGGGGATGCGCTATGCCGACGGGCGTACCGAATGGCAGCAGGTCCGCAACGGCAATTACGGGGACTATTGGCGGCCGGGCGCGCAGGTCGCCTTTGCGCCACGCAATCGCGATGCGGTTGTGACGGCGATCTTCGTCCGCTTCGATCGGTTGGCCAGCCACAACCTCCTTCGCTTGCGCCTGCTCCCTGCGGGAACGGCAGAATTACAATCGGGATTGCTCGCCGCGCTGATCGGCGCGGCCCTTACCCTCCTGGCGATCGGCGCCCTGTATAACCTGTCGCTGGCGATCGCCGTCAGGCGGCAATATCTCGCCTGGCAGGGGGCCTGGGCGGCCATCGTCTTCCTGTGGGGAACATTGTGGTCCCAATTCGTGCTGATGGTGGTGCCGGGACTGGCCGGAAGCTTCTCCGCCCAGGCGTCCACGCTGCTTTCCACCACCGCGATAATGCTCGCAACCTTCAGCGCCGCCACCTCCGTCGAGCGCGTGCTGCTGCCCAGATGGCTTCGCGGAGCCACGCTTGCGCTGGGCCTGTCGGTGGGGATCCTGGGCATCCCCGCCAGCATCGTTCGCACCGCATCGATCGAGACGCTGGGCGCCGTGCTGGGCGTGCTGGTGCTGGCGGACCTGCTGGCAGTTGCGATCTGCCTTGCCTGGGCGGTGAAACGCGGCAGCCGGGAGGCCCGCGACCTGGTCGCCGCATGGTCGGTGCCGATGGCGGCGTTGGCGCTGACCGAACTCGTCGACATCGGCAGCGGGCTTTGGGGCGGCGGCGCCCAGATCCTGGTGCTGTTCGCCGCCGCCTGGCAGACGATCTGGCTATCGATCGCGGCGAGCCGCCGGCTCGCGCGTTTCCGCGCCGAGCGCGATCTGGCACGTGCGGCGGAAGCGCGGGCGAGCGAGCTTGCCGTCCGCGATCCATTGACCGGAATCCACAACCGCCGCGGCTTCGTCACCACCGTGACCCCGATGATGCTGGCGGCGCATCGCAGCCATACCCCGATGGCGCTGCTGCTGATCGATATCGATCGGTTCAAGGCGATCAACGATGTTCACGGCCATGAAGCCGGCGATACGGTATTGTGCACGCTGGCCGATCGCCTGGCCCGTTGGCAGGGCCCGATGTGCGCCACCGCGCGACTGGGCGGCGAAGAATTCGCGATGATGATCGGCCAGTTCGAAGGCCCGTCGCTGCTGCAGTTCGCAGACCATGTCCGCCAGGAGCTCGGCGCCTGCGATCACCGATCGACCATCGGCGATCGCCCCGTCACGGTCAGCATCGGCGTGGCGGAGCTGCGCGAAACTGCCGATTACCAGCAGCTATATCGGGCAGCCGACCGTGCGCTGTATGTCGCGAAGGATAGCGGGCGCAATCGGGTGATCCATGCCGATCACGCCGCCTCGCAGGTTGCACCAGGCAAGGAGATCGAGGAGGCTGAGGCCCGCTGAGGCGGGCCCGCCCCATGCCGATCAGCGCGTAGGATAGTTGGGGGCCTCGCGCGTGATCGTCACGTCGTGGACATGGCTTTCCTTCAGGCCCGCATTGGTGATGCGCACGAAGCGCGCCTTCTTCTGGAATTCCGGAATGGTGCCGGCACCGACATAGCCCATCGACGCCTTCACGCCGCCCACCAGCTGATGGATCACATCGCGCGCCGGGCCCTTATAGGGAACCTGGCCCTCGATGCCTTCGGGCACCAGCTTCAACTGATCCTTGATATCCTGCTGGAAGTACCGATCGGCCGATCCCTTGGCCATCGCGCCGACCGAGCCCATGCCGCGATACGCCTTGTAGGCACGGCCCTGATACAGGAAGGTTTCCCCCGGTGCCTCTTCGGTACCCGCCAGCAGCGAACCGATCATCGCCGCGCCGGCGCCCGCCGCCAGCGCCTTGGCGATATCGCCCGAGGTGCGGATGCCGCCATCGGCGATCACCGGGATGCCGGACTTGGCCGCTTCGTTCGCCGCCTCCATCACCGCTGTCAGCTGCGGCACGCCGACGCCGGCAACGACGCGCGTGGTGCAGATGGAACCGGGGCCGATACCCACCTTCAGCCCGTCGGCACCTGCATCGATCAGCGCGCGCGCGGCTTCCGCGGTCGCAATATTGCCGGCGATCACCTGGACGCGGTTGGAAAGCTTCTTCACGCGCTCAACCGCGCGGCTCACGTCACGGTTGTGGCCGTGCGCGGTATCGATCACCACCAGGTCGACCTCCGCATCGACCAGCGCCTCGGTGCGGGCGAAGCCCTTGTCCCCCACCGTCGTGGCGGCGGCGACGCACAAACGCCCGCTCGCGTCCTTGGTCGCGTGCGGATAGGTGACGGCCTTCTCGATATCCTTCACGGTGATCAGACCAACGCAGCGATAGGCATCGTCCACCACCAACAGCTTCTCGATCCGGCGCTGGTGCAACAGGCGGCGGGCTTCTTCCTGGCTCACGCCAAGCTTCACGGTGGCGAGATTCTGATGCGTCATCAGTTCGGACACGCGCTGATTGGGATTTTCCGCGAACCGCACGTCGCGATTGGTGAGAATCCCGGCGAGCTTGCCATCCGCCTCGACGATCGGAATGCCACTGATGCGGTGCCGCGCCATCAGCGCCTGCGCCTCCGCCAGCGTGCCACCCGGCGCCATGGTGATCGGGTTCACCACCATGCCGCTTTCAAAGCGCTTCACCGCGCGCACCGCTTCCACCTGCTCGTCGATTTCCAGGTTGCGATGCAGCACGCCGATGCCGCCCAGCTGGGCCATCACGATCGCCATGTCCGCTTCGGTAACGGTGTCCATCGCCGAGGAAAGGATCGGGATGTTGAGCGCCAGCCCCTTGGTCACGTGCGTCCGGGTATCCGCCATGCTCGGCACGATCTCGGATTCGCCCGGGTAGAGCAGGACGTCGTCGAAAGTCAGGCCGAGAGGGATTTCCATGGGGAGCGCCAAATCCTTGAGTCGAGAGTTGGCGGCCCATGTAACCGCAAGGGGCAAGACGCGCTAGTGGGCAGGTTCAGGCATAGAGCGGCGGCAGGCCGGGATACAGCATTTCCCGCTCTCGCTGCACCTGGTTGCGGATCATCTCTGCCAGCCGCTTCGATGCCGCCACATAATCGGGCCAGTTTGCGATCGCCCGCGCCGTCGGCCAAGCGGTGACGTGATCGGTATAGACCATCCGCATGTCGAGATTGCCGCTTCGCAGCGCACGGGCCGCTTCCGCCTGATCGCCGCCGTCGCGCATCGCCGCGTTGACCATATGGTCGATCGCCCGCCGACGCGCCGCCACGGCCTTTGCGGTTTGGTACCGGGCCCACGACAGCGCCGCCAATTCGCAGGACGGAAGCGCCAGAAGGTTCTCGATCGCGCCGATTGCCTGCAGCAACGCCATGTCAAGCTGGTGCATGCTCTCCATAGCTTTACCATAGAGGAGGGATGCAGGCGCGAAGCGGAAATCGCGACGAATTATTCCTGCGCGCCCGCCCGTGCCAGGATCTGCTGCGCCTGCACCACGTGCATCGCCTCGATCATCCGATCCCGGAATCGTTCCGCGCCCCCCTGCGCGGCGGCGATCAACGCTTTCGCATCGGCGATCTCTTCCGCTCCCGGTGCGAAAGCGCTGGCGGCGATCGCCAGTTGGCCGGGATGGATCAGGGTCTTGCCGTCATACCCGAGCGCGCGCCCCTCCCGGCATTCGGCCGCAAGCCCTTCGGCATCGTCCAGCGCGTTGAAAACCCCGTCCAGCGCCCAGGCACCCCCAGCCCGGGCCGCCAGCACAATGCTTTGCAGGGCCAGGGACAGTCCTCCGCGCCCGGCCGCAGCGGGGATGCCAAGGCTCGCCTTGAGATCGTTGGTACCCGCAATCAGCCCGCAAACCCCCGGCAATGCCGCGATCGGCGCAGCGGCCAATACGCCGGCCGGCGTTTCGATCATCGCCAGCAACGGCTTGCCGACGGCCTCCGCAATTCGCCTTGCGGCATCGACGGACTCCACCTTCGGCACCACGATCACGGCCGCCGTCGACCCTGCCGCCGCGGCCAGATCGGCCTCATGCTCCGCGGCATCGATGCCGTTGATCCGTATCGCGACGATCCGCTCGCCAAAACCCGCCGCCACCGCCTCCACGGCGGCAGCCCGCGCGGCATTCTTGTCCTCCGGCTTCACGGCATCCTCCAGGTCGAGGATGATCATATCGGCGGCAAGGGTTCGCGCCTTGGCGATGGCCCGCGGGTTCGATGCCGGGAGAAACAGCGCGGTGCGCGGCGCGAGAGGGATGCTGGTCATGCGCCTTCTCTATGCTAGCACTAGGCCCGATTGCGAGGGGAGTCGGGACGCATGGAAGTCATTTCCGTCTTTGTGGTGGCGCTGGCCCTGCTGGTACTGCTCTACCTGATCGCCAGCGTGAAGATCGTAACCCAGGGCTATCAGTACACGATCGAGCATTTCGGCCGCTTCACCACCGTCGCCGCGCCGGGGTTCAACTTCTATCCCGCCTTTCTCTACCGTGTCGGCCGCAAGGTGAACATGATGGAGCAGGTGATCGA
Source organism: Sphingomonas pokkalii (assembly GCF_003096275.1). GTDB lineage: Bacteria > Pseudomonadota > Alphaproteobacteria > Sphingomonadales > Sphingomonadaceae > Sphingomonas > Sphingomonas pokkalii. The sequence continues at coordinate 4,060,393 of NZ_QENQ01000001.1, read as the reverse complement.
TATTCCGGGCCAGGAGATCATCACCAAGGACAATGCGATGATCTCCACCGACGGGGTGGTGTTCTTCCAGGTGCTCGATGCCGCCAAGGCCGCCTATGAAGTATCCGACCTGTATGTCGCGCTGCTCCAGTTGACGACGACGAACCTGCGCACCGTGATGGGATCGATGGATCTGGACGAGACGCTGTCGAAGCGCGACGAGATCAACGCCCGGCTGCTCTCGGTGGTGGATCACGCCACGACGCCCTGGGGCGTGAAGATCACTCGCGTCGAGATCAAGGATATCCGTCCGCCGGCCGACATCGTCAACGCAATGGGCCGGCAGATGAAGGCCGAACGCGAGAAGCGCGCCAACATCCTCGAGGCCGAGGGCACGCGCCAGTCCGAGATCCTGCGCGCCGAGGGGCAGAAGCAGGCCCGGATCCTGGAAGCCGAAGGTCGCCGCGAATCGGCGTTCCGCGACGCGGAAGCGCGCGAGCGGGCGGCGGAAGCCGAAGCGAAGGCGACCCGGCTCGTCTCCGACGCGATCGAATCCGGCAGCGCGCAATCGCTCAACTACTTCATCGCGCAGAAATATGTCGAAGCAGTCGGCAAGTTCGCCACCTCGCCCAATGCGAAGACGATCCTGTTCCCGGTCGAGGCGACGCAACTGATCGGCACGCTGGGCGGTATCGGCGAACTCGCGAAGGAGGCCTTGTCCGGCGGCGCGCCCAAGCCCCCCGCTCCGCCCACGCCGCCGGCCCGCCGGCCCACGCCATTCGAGCAGCAGGACTGATCGGCCCGGTGGAATGGCTGCAGCACCCCGCCCTGCTATGGCTGATCGGTGCCGTCGTGCTCGCGATCGTCGAGCTGGCCTTGCCGGGCGTGTACATGGTGTTCTTCGCCGTCGCCGCCGCGCTGACCGGGCTGGTGGGCCTCCTCTTTCCCGAGCTGGGGTTTGCCGGCCAATGCGTCGGCTTTGCCGCGTGGTCCGCCGTCGCGGTGCTGATCGGCAAGCGCTGGTATCATGATTTTCCGGTTGCGAGCACCGATCCGCTGCTCAACGACCGCCTCGCGCGGATGATCGGCCAGGTTGTCACCGTCGTCGAACCGATCGACGAGGATGCCGGCCGCGTGCGCGTGGGCGACGGCGAATGGCCTGCCCGCGGGCCGGGCGCACCCGCCGGCGCACGCGTTCGGATCACCGGCGCCGATGGCACGACGCTCCGCGTCGAGCCCCTTTCGGCCCTCTCCCATCACTGAAGAAAAGTCCGAGGTCGATTTGATGCGTAATTCCCGTCGAGACGTGCTGCTTGGTTCGAGCGCGATGCTGGCCACCGGCGCCCTGCCCTTCCCCGTCCAGGCAGCGCCAGGCGCCGCCGAAACACAGGCCAAGGCGCTGATCGATCGCACCGCCGAAGCGCTGCTCGCGCTCAACCCGGAAGGGGCCACCGGCCTTGGCATCGACAAGGATGGGCGGGCCGCGCTCAAGCACCGGCTCGGCGATCGTTCGCCGGCCGGGGTGGCGAAAATGGCGGCCCATCTGAAGGCGACTCTGGCCGAGATCGACCGGATCGACGTGAACGCCGTCAGCCCGGAAATGCGTGTCCATCTCGACGTGATCCAGACGGCGTACGCCAATGGGCTGAAGGGCATGTCGTTCGGCTATGGCGATGTGGCGGTCGGCAGTTGGCGCAATGCGCCCTATGTCGTGATCCAGAATGTCGGTGCCTATATCGACGTGCCGCGGATGCTCGACAGCGATCACCAGATCGCCACAACCGACGATGCCGATGCCTATTGCGATCGGCTCCAGGCCTATGCCGGCGCGCTGGACGGGGAGACGGTGCGGCTGAAGCAGGCCGGCGCGATGGGCGTGATCGCACCCGACTTCCTGCTCGACAAATGCCTGAAGCAGATCCGCCTGGCACGCAGCGGCGATCCGGCCAGCTGGGACGTGGTGACCTCGCTCGCCAAGCGCGCCGCGTCGATGTCCGGCGACTATGCGGCGCGGGCGGCGAAGATCGCGGCCGGCCAGGTTGCACCGGCGCTCGACCGCCAGATCGCCGAGCTGGAACGCCACCGCGCCCGCGCCACATCGGACGCCGGCGTCTGGAAGTTCAAGGACGGCGACGCCTATTATGCCTGGGCGCTGAGCGCCGGCACCACCACGACGATGTCCCCGGACGAGGTCCATGCCATGGGCAAGGAGCAGCTTGCCGCGCTCCAGGCCGAGATGGACACGATCCTGAAGACGCTCGGCTATACGCAAGGCTCGGTCGGCGCGCGGATGCGCGGCCTGGCCACGGACCCGCGCTTCGCCTTCCCCGAAACCGATGCCGGCCGCGCCGAGATCATCAAGATCCTGCAGGACAGCATCGACGACATGCGCGGCCGGATGCCGCAGGCGTTCCACACGCTGGTGCCGGGCAATGTCGAGGTGAAGCGCATCCCGCCGGTGGAGGAAGAAGGCGCGGCGGGCGCCTATGGCGGCCCCGGCACGATCGACGGCAAGGTACCGGGCCGCTTGTGGATCAACCTGCGGTCGACCGGCATCTGGACGCGGTTCAGCCTGCCCGACCTTGCCTATCACGAAGCGATCCCCGGCCATGCCTGGCAGGGGGAATATACCTTCAGGATGCCGCTGATCCGCTCGCTCCTGCAGTTCAACGCCTATTCCGAAGGCTGGGCGCTTTATGCCGAGCAGCTGGCGGACGAACTGGGCGTGTATCAGGCGAACCCGGCGGCGAAGCTGGGCTATCTCCAGTCGCTCGGCTTCCGCGCCTGCCGGCTGGTGGTGGACAGCGGGCTGCACGCCAAGCGCTGGACCCGCGAGCAGGCGATCCGCTGGTTCGTCGAGGCGAACGGCTCGTCCGAGGACGAGGTGCAGGGCGAAGTCGACCGCTATTGCTCGTGGCCGGGCCAGGCCTGCGGCTACAAGGTGGGCCACACCGCGATCAACCGCCTGCGCACCCAGGCCAAGACCGCGCTGGGCGACCGGTTCGATTTCCGCGCCTTCAACGATGCGCTGCTGCTGGGCGGCAATGTGCCGATGACGGTGCTGGGGCATGTCATCGATCGCCACATCGCCGCGCGGAAGGGATAGCGCACGCCGCTACGGCAGCGGCGCGAGGTCCGGTGCAAGGAATTCGCGCCGCGCCGCCACGCAGAACAGCCGATCGCGGCTGTAGAAGCGGAGCGGCCAGTCGCGCTGCCCCATCGGGGTAGCGAGCAGGCCGTTCACCCGCGCCAGCAGGTCGGCCTCCGCCGCCTGCGCCAGATACTCGCGCACGCCGGCGACAAACACCCGCGTGATCGTATCGTGATAGCCTTGGTGATCGTCGTTGATGCCGCCCAGGCTTTCGTTGTAGCGGCGGATCAGCCCGCCTATCTCCGTATCGATGGCGATATCCGGCCGCTCCGTCAGCAGGTACAGGCACGCGGCGAGATGGGCCTCATGCGTCCATTCCGCACGAGGAAGGTCGCAGGCAAGCAGCCCTTCCCCGACACGGACGATCGCCGCGGCACTCGCAAATCGCCGCGGCGGCAATGTTTCCGGCGCTCCGCTCAAACAAGGGCCCTTGCCGCCGGCGCGGCGGCGCGGACGCCTTCTTCGACATGGTCTTCGAACTGGGCGAAGTTCTCAACGAACTGGTCAACCAGCTTCTCCGCCACCGCATCATAATCCCCCTTGTCCGGCCAGGTCTCGCGCGGATCGAGGATCTTCGAGTCCACGCCCGGCACCGCCACCGGCACTTCGAAGCCGAAATAGGGGTCGACGCGGAATTCGGCCTGGTTCAGGCTGCCATCGAGCGCGGCGTTGAGCAGCGCGCGGGTCGCCTTGATCGGCATCCGGTGGCCGATGCCATACTTGCCGCCGGTCCAACCGGTGTTGACCAGCCAGCAGGCGACATTGCCCTCCGCGATCCGCCTTTTGAGCAGGTTGCCATAGACCGAGGGGTGGCGCGGCATGAACGGGGCGCCAAAGCAGGTGGAGAAGGTCGCCTCTGGCTCGGTCACGCCGATCTCCGTCCCCGCCACCCGCGCGGTGTAGCCCGACAGGAAGTGGTACATCGCCTGTTCCGGCGTCAGCCGCGCGATCGGCGGCAGCACGCCATAGGCGTCCGCCGTCAGGAAGATCATGTTCTTCGGCACCGGGCCGAGATTGTCGGCGGAGGCGTTGGGGATGAAATCGATCGGATAGGAGCCGCGGCTGTTCTCCGCGAGGCTGGCGTCGTCGAGATCGAGCCTGCGCGTAACCGGGTCCATCACGACATTTTCCAGCACCGTGCCGAAGCGCTTGGTGGTCGCGAAAATCTCCGGCTCGGCTTCGGCCGACAGGCGGATCATCTTGGCGTAGCACCCGCCTTCGAAGTTGAAGACCGCCGTATCCGACCAGCCATGTTCGTCGTCGCCAATCAGGGTGCGGCTGGCATCGGCCGACAGCGTCGTCTTGCCGGTGCCGGACAGGCCGAAGAAGATCGCCGTATCACCCTCGGGGCCGATATTGGCCGAGCAGTGCATCGGCATGATGCCGTCCTGCGGCAGCAGATAGTTGAGCAGGCCGAACACGCTCTTCTTCATCTCGCCGGCATAGGCGGTGCCGCCGATCAGGATCAGCTTGTCGGTGAAATTCACCGCGATCACCGTTTCGCCGCGCGTGCCGTGGCGGGCGGGATCGGCGCGGAAGCTGGGCAGATCGATGATCGTGTATTCTGGCACGAAGTCCGCCAGCGCCTCGGTCTCCGGCCGCACCAGCAGCGTGCGGATGAACAGATTATGCCAGGCGAGTTCATTGATCACGCGCACCTGCACGCGGTGCTCAGGCTGCGAGCCACCATAGAGATCGGCCACGAACAATTCGTCGCGCTTGCCCAGTTCGGCGAAGAAATCGGCCTTCAGCGCGGCGAAATGCTGCGGCGTCATCGCCTGGTTGGTCTTGCTCCACCATACGCTGGTCTCCGTCTCAGCATCGCGGACGATGAACTTGTCCTTAGCCGACCGACCGGTATGCTTGCCGGTAGCAACGACCAGCGGCCCGTCGGCAGCCAAGCACCCCTCCCCGCGACGGATCGCATGTTCGACCAAAGGGGCGGTAATCAGGTTCCAATGCAACGCTGCCGACGTAACAATGCCTTGCTCGCCAAGACCATAGCGCGATTGACAGTTCTTCACCCAAGCCTCCGTTATTATTATGTCACGATTTATATGACAAACCGGATGATTTGCCCGAAGCGTAACTTTATTGCCAATCGCTCGTGGCATGGCGACAGAAGGACGGTCAATCCTGGTTAACGTTGTCAGCTTGTTGAGGCGGGCGGAACTTTGGTCTAACGGGTGGTATGATGATTTTGCGTCACCCCAAGGCCGCCGGATGACTGCCACGATCGCGCTGGTCGACGACGACCGTAACATCCTCACCTCGGTTTCGATCGCGCTCCAGACCGAGGGCTTTCTCACTCGTGTCTATTCGGACGGCGAAAGCGCGCTGAAGGCGTTGATCGAGAACCCGCCCGAGCTGGCGGTACTCGATATTAAAATGCCGAAGATGGACGGGCTGGAACTGCTCCGCCGCCTGCGCGAGAAGAGCCAGATCCCGGTGATCTTCCTTACCAGCAAGGATGACGAGCTGGACGAAGCGCTCGGCCTCGCGATGGGGGCCGACGATTACATCGCCAAACCCTTTTCGCAGCGCCTGCTGATCGCCCGAATCCGCGCGATCCTGCGCCGCACCGAGCCCGCCCAGCCGGTGGCGGAAGGCGCGGCCCCGGCCGAACCCGCCGAAGTGCTCGAGCGTGGTCGCCTCAACATGGACCCGGCCCGCCACAAGGTGACCTGGGGCGGTGTCAACGTCACACTCACCGTCACCGAATTCCTGATCCTGGAAACGCTCGCCCAGCGCCCGGGCATCGTCAAGACGCGCAACCAGCTGATGGATGCCGCGTATCAGGACGACATCTATGTCGACGACCGCACGATCGACAGCCACATCAAACGCGTCCGCCGCAAGTTCCGGCAGGTAGACCCGGAGTTCGACGCGATCGAGACGCTCTATGGCGCCGGATACCGCTTCTCGGATGAATGACGAGCGCGACCTGGCGCTGCGATGGTCGGGCCGGGTCAGCCTCACGCCGCGGATCCTGGCGGTCAACATCTTCGCGCTGGCGCTGCTGTGCGGCGGCTTCTTCTATCTCGACAGCTATCGCAGCCGGATCGTCGACAGCCGGGTCGAGCAGACCAGCCGCGAGGTGCGGCTGATCGCCCAGGCGCTCGCTTCGGCGACAGACAAGCGGCGCGACCTGCTGGTGCTGAGCCTCGCCCGCGACATGGGCACGCGCATCCGTCTCTATGATCCGCACGGCAAGCTGCTGAGCGACAGCCGCGAACTGGGCCTGCGCAACCTCGTGCTACGCGATCCGGACAAGGATCCCGTCGGCCAGACGATCGCGCGCTTCCTGGACGCGGTGATCGATCGCGTCGCCGGTGCCGATCGCACGCCGCTATACCGGGAACGTGTGCGCGATCGCGGATTGGACTGGCCCGATGTCCGCACGGCGCTCGAAAGCCACAGCGCGGCAGCATCGGTCTGGCGCGCACCCGATCGAACACCCGTGATCACCGCCGCTGCCCCGATTACCGGCCTGGGCGTGGTGATGACCACGTTCAACGCGCGCGACATCACCCAGACGGTGCGACTGGAACGCTATCGGCTGGGGGTCGTGCTTGCCATCGTCTCGCTGGTTTCGGTGCTGCTGTCGCTGTTTCTGGCGCGGACGATCGTGCGGCCGCTTCGCCGCTTGGCGCTCGCCGCGATCCGGGTCCGGCTGGGGCGTGCACGCGAAGTGGTGGTCCCGCGCCTGCCCGATCGCCGCGACGAGATCGGGATGCTGGCGCGCGCCCTTTCGGACATGAGCCAGGCCCTGCGGGCGCGAATCGATGCCACCGAAACCTTCGCCGCCGATGTTACGCACGAGTTGAAGAACCCACTGGCGTCGCTGCGATCCGCCGTGGAAGGTCTTTCCACCGTCAAGGATCCCGCCTTCCAGGCCCGGCTGCTGGATATCGTGCGCGACGATATCCACCGACTGGATCGCCTGATTACCGATATTTCGGAGGCCTCACGCCTCGATGCGCAGCTCAGCCGCGCCACGTTCGAGCCGTTCGATCTGGGGAGCCTGATCGCCGCGCTGGTGGTGCAACGCGAGGAGCGCGGCGTTCTCGAAGCGGTGCGGCTCCGCTTCGATCGTCCGGCCGGGCAATCGATGCTGGTGATGGGCGAACCCACCCGGCTCGAACGCGTCTTCGAGAATCTGATCGAGAACGCCCTGTCCTTCTCCCCGCCCGGTGGTCTGGTCGCGATCGCCGCCGAAGAAGAGGAAGAAGGAATATTGGCAATCCGCATCGAGGATGAGGGCCCCGGCGTGCCCGAAGAAGCGCGCGAAGCGATCTTCCGGCGCTTCCACTCGGTTCGGCCGTCCAGCGAAGCGTTCGGGCAGCATTCCGGCCTGGGCCTTGCCATTGCACGCACCATCGTCGAAGGCCATCAGGGCAGCATCGTGGTGGAATCGCGGGAGGACAGGTTGAGCGGCGCGCGTTTCGTGGTCCGCCTGCCACTGGCGGAGCAACCATGAACCGCCCGGCCCGTTCCCTCCGGCCCGCCATCCTGTGGAATCCAATGGCATGAACCCGCGTCGTCCGAAGCATATCCTTCTCGTCACCGGCATGTCCGGCGCGGGGAAATCGACGGTGCTGCGCACGCTGGAGGATCTCGGCTGGGAAGTGGTGGACAATCTGCCGCTGCTGCTGCTGAACCGCCTGCTCGATACGGCACCCGCCGAGAGCGCGGACGGCGACGATCAGCGACCGCTGGCGTTGGGCATCGGCACCCAGACCCGCGGCTTCGATCCCGAAAGCATCGTCCAGCGTATCAAGAAGCTGCGCGAGGAACAGGGGCACGACGTCGGCACGCTGTTTCTCGAATGCTCGGGTGCCGAACTGGTCCGCCGCTTTTCGGAAACCCGGCGCCGCCACCCGCTGGCACAGGATCGCCCCGCCGTGGACGGCATTGCCCGCGAACGCGAGCTTTTGGGGCCGCTGCGGCGCTGGTCGAACCGGCTGATCGATACGACGGACATGACCGCCAATGCGCTGGCCCAGGCGATCCGGGCGATCTTTTCCACCGACGGCACCGGCAAGACGACCTTCAGCATCACGTCTTTCGGCTTTTCCCGCGGACTGCCGCGCGACGCCGACCTGGTGCTCGACATGCGCTTCCTGCGCAATCCGCACTGGGATCCGGAATTGCGCCCCGGCACGGGACGGGACGCGGATGTTTCCGCCTATATCGCCGCCGATCCAGCCTATGATGCAGCCATGGAGCAGATCGAATCGCTGCTGTTGCTGCTGCTGCCGCGCTATCAGGCGGAAGGAAAATCCTATGTCACTATCGCTTTCGGCTGTACGGGCGGGCGGCATCGTTCGGTCCATGTCGCGGAGCGCGTGGCGCGCCGGTTGCGTGCAGCGGGATTTTCCCCCACGGTGACCCATCGCGACTTGCAAACCGCGCCGCAGGACTCGCTGGAGGGAGCGCCGGTGACGACACAAGGGGGCGGAGAGAAAAGATGATCGGGTTGGTACTCGTGACACACGGACGGCTCGCAGAAGAGTTCGTCGTCGCGATGGAGCATGTGGTGGGAAGCCAGAAGCAGGTCGCCGCGATCTGCATCGGCCCCGAGGACGATATGGAGACACGGCGCGCCGATATTAAGGCCGCCATCGCCGCCGTCGATTCGGGCAAGGGCGTGATCGTGCTCAGCGATCTGTTCGGCGGCACCCCATCGAACCTCGCCATTTCGCTGATGGAAGCGGGCAAGATCGAAGTGATCGCCGGCATCAACCTGCCGATGCTGATCCGGCTCGGCAGCGCCCGCACGACGATGAAGGTAACCGAGGCTGTGGCCGCCGCCCGGGACGCGGGCCGCAAATATATCACCATCGCCTCGGAGGTTCTGGGAGAAGCCGCCGCGTGAGCCGTACCAGCCGCACCGTAACCATCGAGAACCGCCGTGGGCTCCATGCCCGCGCCAGCATGGCCTTTGTCACGCTGGCCAGCACCCAGCCTTGCGAACTTACCGTGGAGAAGGACGGCAACAGCGCTGCCGGTACTTCGATCCTCGATCTGATGATGCTGGGCGCCGCCAAGGGCGACACGATCACGATTTCCGCCGAAGGCGAAGGCGCGGAAGGCGCGGTCCAGGCGCTGGTCGAGCTGGTGGAAGCGCGGTTCAACGAGGAGTGATCCTTCCTCAACCCCCTCCTTCTTGCAGGAGGGTTGAGGGTGGTGGGGTACCAGAACGCCTGTTGGTCCCTGTGAGACATTGCCTCACCCCAAACCCCTTCCCTGGAGTGGGGGGCTAGGCAGTAGCCCCCGCTCCCATCCCATCCTATAGCGTCGCAATGCCACGCGAAATCACTGCCTATTCCAACCCGCTGATCAAGCGGATGCGCAACCTGCGCGACAAGCGCCATCGCCGCGAAGAGGGATTGTTCCTGGCCGAGGGGCTGCGCATCCTCACCGAAGCGCGCGAGGCCGGCCGGATTCCCGACTATCTCTTCTATACCGCCGAAAGCGCCCGCCACCCGCTTGTCGCGCCGCTGGTCGCCGCCACCGAGGCCCAAGGCGGCGAGGCGATCGAGACCAATGCCGACATCCTTTCCAAGCTCTCCGGCAAGGACAATCCCGGTTCGGTCGTCGGCGTCTATCCCGAATTCGCGCTGGAGCTTTCCGCGATCGATCGCAGCACCGCGCCGATCTGGCTGGTCGCCGAGCGCTTGCGCGATCCCGGCAATCTCGGCACCATCCTGCGCACCGGCGACGCGGTGGGCGCAGGCGGGCTGATCCTGCTCGACGATTGCGTTGATCCCTTCTCGGTCGAAGCGGTACGCGCAAGCATGGGCGCCTTGTTCACCGTGCCGGTCGCCCGCGCCCGCTGGGAGGAGTTCGAGCCTTGGCTGCGCGCCGGCCCCGGCCAGCTTGTCGGCCTCAGCCTCGATACCAGCCACGACTATCAGGCGCCGCGCTATGCCGCCCCCACCTTCCTGCTCACCGGCAACGAGGCGCAGGGGATGCCGCCGCATATGGAACAGGCCTGCGATCTTCTGGTAAAGATCCCCATGCTCGGCAAGGCGGACAGCCTCAATGCGGCTGTGGCAACGGCGGTGATGGCCTATGAAGTACGCAACCAGTTCCGGCATGGCTGAACGCGCCCGCGTTGCGCTGGCCGTCGCGTTGACGCTGGTCGCCGCGGTGCCGGCGGGAGCGCAGTCCACGGCGCCCTTGCCCATCGATGCGGCGGCGCAGCCGCTGCTCGGCCAGTGGCGCATCACCGGTATTGCCGGCCGCCCCGTGGTGCGCGGCAGCGGCGCGCGGCTGGCGCTGGCAGACGTTCGGATCAGCGGCAACACCGGCTGCAACACCCTCGGCGGCAATTTTCGGGTGGAGCGCGGGCATCTCACCACCGGCGGGCTGATCACCTCCCGCCGCGGCTGTTCGCCGCAATTGATGCGGCAGGAAAAGGTGCTGCTCGACCTGCTCGACCAGCGACTGGCGGTGCGCCAGAGCCATCGTGGGCGGCTGATCCTCACCGCGCGCGACGGCAGGACCCTGGTGCTGGTCCGCGCCACCTAGAGAGCGAGATGACATGATGTTGCCCCACGGGGCAACATCGGCCCACTGCCGCGCGGTTACCCCGAGGCCATCCGCCGGACGTCGTCGCACCGCTTGCACGGGCCACCAGCCCGCGCTGCGCAATGTTCCTAGCAGACGAACGGCGCAGGCCAATCACGGCGATGCAACATCATGCCATCTCGCTTTAGCGCCCGATCCGCGCCAGGCCGTCGGCCAGCGCATCGAATACCACGCGGTAGCGCGCACCGCGCCGCAGGTCCTGGTGCATCACGATCCACATTGGCAGCGGCAGATCGAGCGCGTCTTCCAGCACCCGCACCAGCGACGGCTCGCGCTGCGCCACCTGGATCTGGCAGATGCCGATCCCGAACCCGGCGCAGATCGCCGCGAACTGCGCGGCATCCTGATCCACCCGCAGCGCGAACATCGATCGATCGATCCCCGGCAGATGCCGCATCGCCGCACGGATGAAGACGGTTTCCGTATCGAAGCCGATCAGGTCGTGCCGGGCCAGATCCTCCAGGGCCCGCGGCTCCCCCCGCCGCGCCAGATAGTCGCGATGCGCATGGAAACCGAGCCGCACCGCCCCCACCCGCTTCGCCACCAGCGCCTGCTGTGCCGGCGCCGTCATCCGCACCGCGATATCCGCCCGGCGCTGCAACAGATCGTCGACCTGATCGGAGAGCGACAGCTCGATCGTGATCGCGGGATTTGCCCGGCGCAGCGCCGTGAGGATCGGCGGCAGGTGCCGCACCCCCACCGCCTCGCTGGCGCTGATCCGTACCACGCCCTCCGCCGCATCGGGCCTTCCGCTGCCGCCGCGCCGCAAGGCCGATGCCGCTGCCGCCAGCGCCTCGGCATGGGGTTGCAGCGCCAGCGCCCGATCGGTCGGCGAAAGCCCGCGCTGCGAGCGTATGAACAGCGCCCCCCCGATCGTCGCCTCCAACGCATCGATATGCCGGGCGATGCTCGGCTGCGTCATCCCCAGCACGCGCGCGGCGGCCGAAAGCGACCCCTCCCGCAGGACCGCGGCAAAGCTTCGATAGACGTCCCAGCTCGGCTCACTATTCATCGATTTCCGTATAGCATACCCACACCATTCGGCAATTTCCGTATGTCTGGTCACCTGCCATCTTCGCTGCACTTCCTCAGCAAGGCGACGCGACATGACGACACGAACGGCACTGATCCTGGGCGCGACTGGCGGCATCGGCGGCGCGATGCTGCAACGACTGACGGCGGGGGGCTGGCGGGTGCGTGCGCTCACCCGCACGGCGACCGCGCCGCTGCCCGCTGCCTGCGAACGAATGATCGGCGACGCGATGGATGCCGGGGCGGTTTCCGCCGCCGCCCATGGTGCGGCGGTGATCGTCCATGCCGTGAACCCGCCCGGCTATCGCGATTGGGACAAGCTGGTGCTGCCGATGCTGGAAAACAGCATCGCCGCCGCGCGCGGCGCGGGAGCGCGGATCTTGCTGCCGGGCACGGTCTATAATTTCGGGCCGGACGTCTTCCCCACGATCGGCGAGGAAGCCCCGCAACGACCGAGCACGCGCAAGGGGGCCATCCGCGTCGCGATGGAGATGCGGCTGCGCGACGCCGCCGATGCCGGCGAGGTGCGGGCGCTGATCGTCCGCGCCGGCGATTATTTCGGGCCCGGCGCGGCGAACAACTGGTTCTCGCAAGGGCTGATCGGCGCGGCCGGCAAGCGCCCCCGCGTCGTCCGGCAGCCGGGCGCGAATGGAGTGGGGCATCAATGGGCCTATCTGCCCGATGTCGCCGAGACGATGGCGCGCCTGCTCGACCGCCCCGGCCTCGCCGATTTCGCGCGCTTCCACATGGGCGGCCATTGGGATGCGGACGGGCGGGAGATGCCAAACGCGATCGTCCGTGCACTGGGTGACCCCGCCATACCGATCCGCCCCCTGGCCTGGTGGCAACTCCGCCTCGCCGCGCCCTTCCTGGTCACCGCCCGCGAGCTGATGGAGATGCGCTATCTGTGGGAACAGCCGGTACGCCTGACCAACAACCGCCTGCTCGCCGAACTGGGCAGCGAACCGCATACCCCGCTGGCCGAGGCGGTGCGGGCGACGCTGGCAGGGTTGGGATGTCTTTGAGCGAGGCAGCCCGCCGATCAGCGGCTAAACACGCTCCACCGCGCAGGGCGGCAACTACGGGGCAGCGCGTGGCAACTCTTACCACCGACGGCGGGATCACCACCTGCCGGGCTTGCTCGGCGTCGCTGAACGCCCAACAAAAGCCCCTGCTCGCGCTGCCCCACCGCCGCCTGGCGGTCCGCCAGAGCTATCGCGGCCGGCTGCTGCTGGCCGGGCGCGACGGGAAGTCGCTGGTGCCGGTGCTCGTGCTCGTGGCGCGGCACGCATCTTCCTTACTGGATGAAGGTCGTCATTGTGGAATGATCGACACGTTACTCCTCCAGCATATCGCGCACCATGCCATGCGGATCGAAAGCAAACTGGCGCTGGATACGGAAGTGCGGTGTGTCCTCCAATTCGACCGGGTCGATGCCGTATTTGCCCATACCCAAGAGCCGCGCCTGGGGCAGCGCCATCAGGATCGGCGAGTGCGTCGCCATGATGACCTGCGCCTGCCCGACCGACTGGATACGCCTAAGCAGCTTGAGGAAATCGAACTGCCGCAACGGCGACAGTGCGGACTCGGGTTCGTCGAACAGAAAAAGCCCCGGCCGGGCGCAACGCTCCTCAAACAGGCGAAGAAACCCTTCCCCATGCGAATGCGAGAGAAAGTCGGCCGAGCGGCTGCCCGCGTCATCGAGATACCGGGCAACGGAAAAGAGGCTTTCTGCGCGAAAGAACCAGCCCTGACCGATCTTGGGCAACCAGCTCGCCTTCAGCGCCGAGACAAGCGCGCCGCCGCTGCTCTCCAGCGCACGACTATGATCGACCGCACGATGGCCGGGGCCGCCGCCGGCCTCATCGAAGCCAGCGAGCACGGCGATGGCCTCTAACAGCGTCGACTTCCCGACGCCGTTCTCGCCCGCAATGATGGTGACGGGCACGTCAAATTCGAGCGAGAAGTCGCCCCGGAACAGCGGCAGGCACCAGGGATAGACTCTACGATCGATCTCGGCTTCGCCGTCTAGCCAGACGCGCTTGAGATAGGGCGGCGGCAACGTCGTGTGTCGATACCGCACCATGCCTCCTCACTCCGCCGCAGCCGCTTCCTCCACCTCGCCCCCCTCGGGCGCCGGCAGTTCCGCCGTCGGTGCCCGCGCGATCACGTCGACCGTGTCGATCGCGTCCAGCGCGCTGTTGCCGGTATCCACGTTGAGCGCCTGGAAGCGCCGCGCGGAGACCATCACCCGGCCTTCGAAGCTCGCGACGAACTTGTTGTAATTCTCCACCGCACTGTTCAGCCCGCCGCCGACGCGCTTGAGGTGGCCCGCCGCCGTCGCCAGCCGCTCGTAGAGTTCCTTGCCCAGCTTGCCGACTTCGCGGGCATCCTCGGTCAGCTTCTGCTGGCGCCACATCGCCGCCACGGTGCGGGCAAGCGGCAGGAAGGCCGAGGGGCCGGCGATGATCACCCGGTTGCGCGCGGCGCGCTCCCACAGCTCCATGTCCACTTCCAGCGCGCTCGACAGGAAATTGTCGCCGGGGATATACATGATCACGAAGTCCGGCGCCTTTTCGAACTGCGCCCAATAGGCCTTGCGCGACAGCGCGTCGGCATGGGTGCTCATCGCTTTCGCATGGGCCTTCAGCGCCGCGGTGCGCTCCTCGGCGCTGGTCGCCTCCGCCGCCTGGAGATAGCCGTCGAGCACGCACTTCACGTCGACGATCAGCTGCTGGTCGCCCGGCAGGCGGATGATGAAGTCCGGCCGCAGCATGCCGTCCTCGGTGGTGACCGAAACCTCCGCCGCGAAATCGACATGGCCGGAAAGCCCGGCAATCTCGATCAGGTTGCGGAACTGCTGCTCGCCCCAGCGGCCGCGGGTCTTGGGTGCGGCGCGCAGGGCATTGACCAGCTTGGAGGTTTCCGCGCGCGTTTCGCCCAGCCCGGCCTGCACGGCGCTGATCGCCTCGCGCAGCTGGCCATAGCTGTCGCTGCGGTCCTTCTCGACGCGCTGCAGCCCTTCCTCATAGCGCTTGAGCGTGGTGTCGATCGGCTGGAGCAAGGTGCGCAGCCGCTCCTCGCTCTTCTCGCCCGCCTGATGGAAGCGCGCCTCGGCGCGTTCGAGAAAGGCGCGCTGCGTCTCACCGAGCATGGTCGAGGCGAGTTCGCGGAACTGGCCGGCCATCACCTCGCGGGCATTGACGAATTCGGCGAGCCGCTCCTCGAACGAGCCCGCCTTGGCCTTGAGCTCGGCCAGCTCGATGCGGGCGGCATCGCGCTCGTTGCGAAACATCGCGGCTTCCTCGCGCAGGCGGGGGAGCTGCGCCACGCGCTCCTCGGCCATGGCGAGATCGGTGATCGCGGCCTTGAAATCAGCCTCGCGCCGAGCGCTTTCGGCCCGCGCCTCGCTCGTGCCGCGCGCGCCGATCAGCCAACCGACCACCACGCCCGCCACCAGGGCAACCATCACGAAAGCAACGACGAACGGATCCAACACCATATCTCCCGGGAACAGGACGCGAACTTACTCCCGAGGGGGCAGGGCCGCAAGGGCGGGTGCGGTCGGTTCGGCGCGGGTTGGCGCGGGGTTGGTGGATAAGTGGCGGAAGCCCGTCCCCCACCCATCGTCATTCCGGCGAAAGCCGGAATCCATGGGGGGCACCGTCGCGGCGCCAGCCCCAGCGTAGTGGCGAATGGATCCCGGCTTTCGCCGGGATGACGGGTGAATCTAGGATCCGGGAATATCCTCCCCCGCCAGGGGGAGGTGGCGCCGAAGGCGACGGAGGGGGAGGTCAGCGACCAATGAACGGCAGGGGTTCCTCCCCCTCCGTCAGGCTGCGCCTGCCACCTCCCCCTGGCGGGGGAGGATATACTTCAGGCTCAACCCCTACGGGACAAAATCAGGCCGCCTTGCGCGCCTTGTTGAGCTTTTTCAGCAGCATGTCGCGCTTGAGCCGCGAGAGGTGGTCGAGGAAGACGATGCCCTCCAGATGGTCCATCTCGTGCTGGATGCAGGTGGCGAGCAGGCCCTCGAACAGCTCGTCATGCTGTTCGCCCTTCTCGTCGAGCCAGGTCACCCGGCAGCGCGCGGGGCGTTCGACATCGGCGAACTGGTCGGGGACCGACAGGCAGCCTTCGGTATAGACCGAAACTTCCTCGGCCGGCTCATGGATCTCGGGGTTGATGAAGACGCGCGGGTGCCGGATCGGCTTGCCCTCCTCGTCCTCTTCCTCCTGCAGGTCCATCACGATCAGGCGCTTGGGCACGCCGACCTGGATGGCGGCGAGGCCGATGCCCGGCGCATCATACATCGTGTCGAACATGTCGCCGATCAGCGCGCGGATGTCGTCATCGACCGCCTCGACAGGGGTGGAGACGAGACGCAGACGCGGATCGGGTACTTCGACGATGGGGAGGATGGCCATCGCCCAAATTTAGGAGAGCCGCCCTCCAGCGTCAAGCAACCGGGCGGCGCGCGCGGAGCGCCTGGGCCAGTGTGCCCTCGTCGAGATAGTCCAGTTCGCCCCCTACCGGCAGGCCGTGGGCAAGCTGGGTGACGCGGATCGGGAATGCCTCCAGCCTTTCGGAGACGTAATGTGCGGTGGTCTGGCCCTCAAGCGTGGCGTTCATTGCCAGGACCACCTCATCGATGCCGCCTGCCCCTACCCGGCGGACCAGCGCGTCGATGCGCAGGTCCTCGGGGCGCACCCCGTCGAGTGCGGAGAGCTTGCCGCCCAGCACATGGAAGCGCCCGGGGAACAGCCGCGCCCGGTCGAGTGCCCAGAGGTCGGCGACTTCCTCGACCACACAGAGCGAACGGTCGTCGCGGCGCGGGTCGGCGCAGATCGCGCAAGGGTCGTGCGTGTCGACATTGCCGCAGATATGACAGGTGGTGAGTTTCTGGCTGACCGCGCTCAGCGCCGCGAGCAGCGGATCAAGCGTCGTCTCGCGCTTCTTGAGCAGGTGGAGCACCGCCCGCCGCGCCGATCGCGGCCCGAAACCGGGCAGCCGCGACAGGGCCTGGGTCAGCGCTTCGATTTCGGGAGAGGCCATATGCGTCACATAGGGGCTTGCACACGCGCCTGCCAAGCGGTTGAGGAGGAACATGCGCATCCTCTTCATGGGAACCCCCGATTTCGCGGTGCCGGTGCTCGACGCTTTGGTCGAGGCCGGGCACGACATCGCCGCTGCCTATAGCCAGCCGCCCCGCCCCGGCGGCCGGCGCGGCAAGGCGCTGACCCCCTCGCCGGTCCATGCCCGCGCCGATGCGCTTGGAATCGAAGTGCGGACGCCGCTGAGCCTGAAGGGCGCGGAGGAGCAGGCGGCGCTGGCGACGCTGGGTGTCGATGTCGCAGTGGTGGCCGCCTATGGCCTGATCCTGCCAAGGGCGGTATTGGCGGCGCCGCGGCTGGGCTGCCTCAACGTCCATGGCTCGCTGCTGCCCCGCTGGCGCGGCGCGGCGCCGATCGAGCGGGCGATCCTCGCCGGGGATGCGGAGACTGGCGTCGGGATCATGCAGATGGAAGCCGGGCTCGATACCGGCCCGGTACGGCTGGAGGGCCGCACGCCGATCGACCGCAAGACCGCCGGCGAGCTGCGCGCCGAGCTGAGCGCAATGGGTGCACGGCTGATGGTGCAGGTGCTCGCGGACTTCGACGCCTATCCGCCGATCGTCCAGCCCGAGGACGGCATCACCTATGCCTCCAAGATCGACAAGGCCGAGGCCCGGCTTGATTTCACCCGCAGCGCCGTCGAGGTCGAGCGGGCGGTGCGCGCGTTCAATCCGGCGCCGGGCGCCTTCTTTGAGCTGAACGGCGAGCGCTTCCGCATCCACGCCGCCGATCTGGTCGAGGCGAGCGGACCGGCCGGCATGGTAGGCGAGGACCTGCTGATCCATTGCGGCGAGGGCGCGATCCGCCCGACCTCGATCCAGCGCGCCGGACGCGGCGTGATGACGGTGGCCGATCTGCTGCGCGGTTTCCCGATCCCGGCGGGGACGCAGCTTTGACACGCTTCGCCCTGACGGTGGAATTCGACGGCCGCCCCTTCATGGGCTGGCAGCGGCAGGATCATGGCCCCAGCGTGCAACAAGCGATCGAGGATGCCGCCTATGCAGTGACCGGCGAGGACGTGGTCGTCCATGCCGCAGGCCGCACCGATGCGGGCGTGCACGGGCTGGGCATGCGTGCGCATCTCGACATCGCCAAACCGATCGCACCGTTCCGGCTGATGGAAGCGCTCAACGCCCGCATCCGACCCAACCCGGTCGCGATCCTGGCGTGCGAGGAGGTTTCGGAGGATTGGCATGCCCGATTCTCATGCCTTAGCCGCCATTATGAATATCGGATCGTAACCCGCCGTGCCCCCCTGACCTGGGAGAAAGGGCTCGCCTGGCGGCTTTCAGGCCCGCTGGATGTGCCGGCAATGCAGGCGGCTTCCGCCCATCTGGTCGGCCGTCACGACTTCACCACCTTCCGCTCCGCCCATTGCCAGGCCGAAAGCCCGGTGCGGACGCTCGATCTGCTCGAGGTGGTGCAGCATCGCGAGCGGATCAGCGTGTTCGCCTCGGCGCGGTCGTTCCTGCACCATCAGGTACGCTCGATGGTCGGCTGCCTGTCGCTGGTCGGCCAGGGCAAATGGGCGCCGGAGGATGTGCGCGACGCACTGGCAGCGCGGGATCGCGCCGCGCTGGGCCTCAACGCCCCACCGGATGGGCTGTTCTTCCTCCGCGCCGACTATCCACAATAGCGTCGCCGTGCGGTGCTGTTCGGCGAAGAATGGCGCTTAGAGGCAGCGGGGATCGCGCACCGGCGCATCGCCGCCGCGGGTCAACCAACGGCCGTCGGGCGTGCGGTATTTCTCGCCCGGCGCCGTGCGCAAAATCAAGTTGCAGCCGGTGACGAACGCCATCTGCTCGACCGTGGAGCCAGACGCTGCCTGCTGGGTGTATTGGCGCTTCCGCTGGATGTTGATGTTGTTCACCATCGCCTGCAGTTCCGGCGTAGCGTTGGCGACAATGCCCAGATAGCCATCGGGCTGTTCACCCACGAGCCCGTTCTGACGCGCCGCCTGATAGGCCGGATCGCGCTGGGCAAAGGCAGGAACGATCAAGCCTGTTGCCAGCGCGGCGGCAAGCCCGAAGGTGGAAAGCAGCATACGCATCAGAATATCCCCGGATTGTCCTGGATGATGGCCTTCGCCTTGTTGTCGAGACGATAGACCACTTCCTGTGTGATCGAAATATTGAGGTTGATGACGATCGGCTTGTCGGGCGCGGTCACGTTCACGCATCCGCCCGCCAGCACCAGAGGCGCCAGGCCCAGATAGCGGAACCGGTACGACAAAACCTCTTTCATGCTTCCAATCTCATTTCGATGCCTTTCATGGAACCGGGGCGCTTTCGCGAGGCTGAATGGCCGGCTTCGCCGCTTCCTGCGCACGTTTCTGCTCCTCGATCAACGCCGGCAGATTGCGTTCGATCAGCCGGCGCGGATCATACCAGGATTGCACCGAGTCGAGCAGCTGGCGGAAAGGTGCGTTGATCCGCACGTTGAACACGAACGGCAGCCGCGCCAGACGGCGGATCAGGAAGTTGGATTTCGTCCCCTTCCCCTGGCTCAAACCGGAAAAGCGGATATCGGTAATCATCTCGCCGGCGAGCGGCCCGTTCATGCGCAGGGTCAAGCTCTTGTAATCGAGCGACTTCAGCGCCTGGAAAGCCATATTGCCCCAGAGGCCCAGGTTCCGTTGCGATACCTCGCCGACATAGGCGATGTGCCCACCCGCCCGCGCGTGCAGTTCACCGCCTTCGATCCGCCCGCCATTAGCATCGAAGATCATCGGCAGCGTCCCATCGAAAACGCCCGTCGCGTCGAGATTGTCGAAGGCCATTTCCTTGAGGAACAGCGCTGCATCGACGCCTTTCACATGAAAGGTCATCCGCCGTTCGCCGGCATCGTTGAAATCAAGGATCGTCGGATCGAGGATCAGTTCGCCCCCCGCGAAGGGCCAGCGCGCGCCTTCCACCGCCACGCGGCGGCTATCCAGCAACTGATAGCGGAACACGCCATCGCGCACCGACACGCCGGGATTGATCTCGGCGACTCGCGCCACCTGGGCGGTGCCGGTACGAACATTGAGCAGATCGGTGAAATCGACCTGCGTCGTCAGCCCCTGCACCGGCCCAAAGGCGGCTGCCAGCGCCATATCCGTGGCGGTGAAGCTGCCGCTGCTGGTCACGGCGTCCCCCGACCAGGCAAAACGGCCGTGCCCCGATACCAGCCCATCGACATCCGCGATCACGCCATAGGTGAGCGGCGTCAGGTCGTTCGGTTGCAGGCCTTCGGTATGGAAGCGGATGCCCGGAACGTCGAGCACCGCCCATCCGGTCCCGTTCGCAAGATCATGGCCTATCGTAACCTTCCCTATCGAAACCTGCCGCTTGGTAGCTGCCAGATCGGCTTGGGCATCGATCACGCCGCCATGCACGCGCAATCGACCATTTGGGGCAGCAACGGGAACGAAGCGCGGGGAAGGCGCCGCATCGGAAAGCAGAAAACCGCCCAGCAGCGATAGATCGCCCTGCGCCACCTGCCATTTGCCCTTGCCCCGGGAAAGGACTAGCGGCACCGCGCCGATCTGCCCGCCCAAGCCTTCGAAGGTGCCGCCCGGCCCGGCTTCGATGCTCCCGCGAAGCAGGCCGATATCGAGGCGCGTCGCCGCGCCCTTCCCCGCTCGAACCGCGGCGGTGCGAATGCCGAAGCGGCCGGTACCCAGGTCGATCTCGGCGCCCCCGGAGGAAAGGCGCAGCGGACTGCCACCCATGGTGCCGGCAAGATCGATGCGGGTGGCCCGGAACCCGCCGGCCATCCGCTTGCCGCGCCACTGCACCATCGCCGGGCCGAGTGGACACAAGGGAATTCGGCCCGCGTTCAGTACCATACCGGCAGCGATGATGCGGGAAAAGGCGAGCCGAGCGCACCCGGGGTTGACGGTGAGCGTCCCCGCGTCCCAGCGCGCCAGAAGCGGCATCGAAAGCCCTTCGACACGCCCGCCGGGCAGCGGCCCGGACAGGGTCGCCGTCGTGCGAACCTCGCCCGCACCGCCGCGCTGGGCGAACGCGATCGCCGAAAGTGCGATGCGCGCGTCGCCCGCGGCATAGGGCAAGACACGGCCCGACCCGAGGAGCGCCCCGGTTTCGGGCGAGCGTGCGAGCTGAAATGCCATATCGGGCAGCCCACCGCCGCCCAGCACCAGCTTCCCGGCAAGATCGATGGCGCCGTCGGCCAGCGCGTATCCAAGGCCCGTTCCCTGCCCGAACCGCATATATGCGCCGGAAGGCGCCGCGAGATCGAGCTGCCTTAAACGCAACGCCGCCTCCCGGCCGCCCAGGCGAAAATCGATGGTCGCCTTCCCGTCGAAACGCCGCGCAGCAGCACGCAGCGCCTGCGCCAGTTGTCGAGCAAGCGGCTCGGCCGGCGTTCCCTGTCCGGCGGCTTCATAGGCAGCGATGGCGGCGAGTTGCGCCGGTGCTGCGGCGGCCCCCTTTACTGCGGCATCGCCGTGGAACTCCACCAGCCCGCTGCCGATCGAATAGCGCCCGGAAACGGCAGCTGAGGCCGCCCTGCCCTGCGGCAGGTTCAGCCGTTCCGAGCGGAGCGCGACGCTCCCCTCGGTTCGCATATGGTCGCCCGTGAAATCGATGCCTCCACCCAGGCTCGCCACCCGTCCGAACGGCGCCGCCAGCGCCAACGCTCCAAGGCTTGCGTTTCCCTGCCAGCGCTTGAAACCAGGGTCGAGCGCGACGCGCACATCGATATGCGGCTGCGACACGCGTACGTCCCGGCACGCGACCTGCGCGGCAGCGGCCGGCCCCGTCAGCCTGGGCGCCCCGCGCTGGATGCGCAACTGCATCTGGGCAGCCAGCCCTTCCAGCGTGCAATCGGCGACCCGCAAGCGCTGGCCTTGAACGCGCAGCGCCCCCACGAAGCCGTCCGTCAGCAAGCCATGGCCGCGAAGGCCGAAATCGACCACCCCGGCGCTACTTTCAAGACGTAACCTGGCATCGGCGATGTCGACGTGCAGCCGAGGCAGCGTGAAGGGCTTGCCCGACGGCGGCGGCATCAGCCGATCGAGACTGCCGAGCGACAGCGTGCCGTTGACGATTCGCCCCCGGACCCGGAGCGTGCCCACCCTGGCGAGCAGCAGGTCCGCGCGCCATGGGTACAGCGCCGTGCGCAGTTCGATCCAGTCGGCCACCAGATCCGGTTTGCGCGGATCGCCGATCACCACATGGGTCAGCCGCTGCCTCCAGGGCGAGAGCTGTTCGATCTCATAGCGCGCCGGGACGCCGCGCCTGGCCAGTTCACGGTCGACAAAGCCCCGCCCGATGGTGCGCCGCTGGAACCAGGCCGCTACCAGCAACGCAAGCAGCAGCATGAACAGCAGCGCGAGCCGACGGCGCCAACGCGCACGGGCGGGGCGGACCTTCACCCGCACCTCGCCAGCCCTTGCCTCTTCTTCGCTACGGTCCACGCCCGCTCCAGCTACCCGCCCATCTTGTTGCAACGGAGCAAGTAGCTAGAGCTGTCTTACCCTGCAAAAGGTTCCATGGCGTAGCATCGAGCGGATGCCGTTACCCGGCGTTGCCAGCCGGCGCCAGCGTTGCCGAGAGTTGCAGCATCCGGTTGGCGGTTTCGCGTTCGCCCATCACGACATGGTCGACCCCGAGATGTTCGAGATGTTCGACTTCGCCGGCCGAATGCGCGCGCGCGATCACCGGCAGGTCCGGCCGCAGGATCCGCGCGTGCTGCAGGATCGCACCGCCCTCCAGCCCGGCCGGGATGGCGATCAGCAGCTTGCTGGCGGTGGCGATCCGGGCCGCCACCAATGTCCGCGCCTCCAGCGCATTGCCTTTGACCACAAGCATCCCGTCGTCTTCGGCCTTTTGCGCCATGTCGTCCTGGTCCTCGATGATGGCGAAGGCCTTGCCCTTCCGCTGCAGATCGGCGGCGACCATGCTGCCGACGCGGCCATATCCGACGAGGATGATATGGTCCTTTGCGACGTCGACAGGGAGGATCGGACCGCGCTCGGGATCATGTTCCTTCTGTCGTCCCGCCACCCAGGCGAAGAGGAAGGGATTGGCCAGGATCGACAGCATCGCGCTCGCCAGAACAACGTCGCGCGCCTCGGTCGGGAGCACCTGCAGCGATGCGCCCAGCCCGGCCAGGATGAAGGAGAATTCGCCGATCTGCGCGAGGCTGGCCGCAACGGTGAGGCCGGTCTCTCGCGTATAGCCAAAAACCCGCACGATCGCATAAGCCGCAAGCGATTTGCCGAGGATGATGATGGCCACGGCCGCAAGCAGCGCGAGCGGCTGGGTGACGATGATCGCGGGGTTGAACAACATCCCCACGGATACGAAGAACAAGACGGCGAACGCATCGCGCAGCGGCAGCGTCTCCTCGGCCGCACGCCGGCTGAGCGAAGTCTCGCCCAGGATCATGCCGGCGAAGAACGCGCCCAGCGCGAAGGAAACGTCGAACGCCAGCGCCGCGCCGAACGCCACGCCGAGCGCGATCGCCAATACCGCCAACCGGAAGAGTTCGCGCGATCCGGTACCGACCACCCATTGCAGCACCCAGGGGATGACCCTTCGGCCCACCACCAGCATCAGCGCGAGGAAACCGATCACCTTCGCGAACGTCATCAGCAGCGGCTTCAGGATCGATCCGCCCTGCCCTGCACCACTTACCATCTCCGCAAAGACGGGCAGCAGCACCAGCGCCAGCACCATCGCCAGATCCTCGACGATCAGCCAGCCGACCGCGATGCGGCCGCGGTGCGTCTGCACGATATCATGGCCCTGCAGCGCCCGCAGCAGCACGACCGTGCTCGCAACCGAAAGCGACAGGCCGAACACCACGCCGGCGAACAATCCCCACCCCATCAGCCATGAAAGGCCCATGCCCATCAGCGTAGCCGCCGCGATCTGCACGACCGCACCCGGAACCGCTATGGTACGCACGGACAGCAGATCCCGTAGAGAGAAGTGCAGCCCGACGCCGAACATCAGGAGGATCACGCCGATCTCCGCCAGTTCATTGGCAATGCCGGCATGGGCGACGAAGCCGGGCGTGAACGGGCCGACCAGGATGCCTGCGAGCAGATAGCCCGCAATCGGCGAAATCTTCAGGCGCTGTGCGAGCGCGCCGAGCACGAATGCGACGGATAGGCCGGCGACGATGGTGGCAATTAACGGCGTGTGATGGGGCATCGATCCTCCTGTAGTGTACATGACGGTCGCGCCGGCCACCCGAGTGGGGGGGCCGGCGTTCTTCAGTTCAGGATGCGGCAGATCCCACGACAGCCGCCAGCACGCCGGCCGCACCGGCCACGCCCGCCCAGATCGCCAGCACGAACCACCAGGGTGGCCGCTTGTTCTTCTTCTTTCGCATCGAACCTCCTCGCGAGGCGCACGATCGCGGCCCCGCTTCCATGGTTTCCAGACAACGAAAGAGATCGGATCGATCTCCCTCGCCGCGTCACGCGCGCGCGGACCGCGCGCCGAAACCGTCAGGCAGCAGGAGGTTCGCGAGCGCCACGCAGGCCCGATAGTGCCAGGTGGTGGAGGATCGCAGGCGCGATGGTGCCGCGCACAAGCGGCGCGTGGGGAGCATTTGAAGTAAGCGCGCAAGCGCCGGGGCTACAGGCGGGCACGAACGCCACCTGCCGATCGGGAAGCGGATCCTTCGCCTTGCGTGCGAGGCTCTGTTTGGCGAGGAACCGCTTCGGTCCGCTGGACCTCAGCGCCACGCTCGTGGTCGCCGGGTTGAACGCGGAACCATCCGCAACGCTCTGCGGTAGCCCGGCCGGCAGCAGCGCGCAAAAGAGAATGGCGCAAACCATGCTCCACGCCGCGACGACCGCGCCAAGCGATCGCCGGAGCGTCGGCAAGGGGGCGCTGCCGCGCATGGTGGAGAAGGAACGCGCCATGCAGGCTGGATCCTAACAGGCAGGCCCCGCCCGGTAAACCATTACCGGGCGGGGCCATTCCGATCAGGTGGGGCGGCCATATGCCGCCGCGCCGGATTCCACAATCAGTCGCGCCGCGGCGCCGTACCCTTGGGCAGATCGTCCAGTGCCCGGTTCAGCGCCAGCACATTGACCCGCGCCTCACCCAGGAAGCCCAGCAACGGCCGCTCGACCTGCGCCGCCACAAGCCCGCGGACCTGCGCGACGGGCATTCCCCGCGCCGCGGCAACACGATCTACCTGGAAAAAAGCCGCCTCGGGGCTGATATCGGGATCGAGCCCCGAGGCGGAGGTAGTCACCAGATCGGCGGGAACCGATTTTCCTGGTGTGTGCGCGAGATCTGTCTTGATGCGATCCGCCAGCGCCTGGCTGGTCGGGCCGAGGTTCGAGCCGCTGGACGCGGTCGGATCATAGCCATCCTTGCCGGCAGCCGAGGGGCGGCCGTGGAAATAGCCGGCACCGGCAAAGCCCTGGCCGAGCAGTTCCGAGCCGATGACCCGTCCGTCGTCGCGGATCAGGCTGCCATTGGCCTGGGCGGGGAATATGGCCTGACCGATGCCGGTCATCGCGGCCGGGTAGCCGAGGCCCAGCAGCACCGCG
Source organism: Sphingomonas pokkalii (assembly GCF_003096275.1). Lineage (GTDB taxonomy): Bacteria > Pseudomonadota > Alphaproteobacteria > Sphingomonadales > Sphingomonadaceae > Sphingomonas > Sphingomonas pokkalii. The sequence goes on along the minus strand of NZ_QENQ01000001.1, from coordinate 4,034,997 downwards.
AACAGCAGCGTCAGGACGAGCGCGGGGCGGAAGGCAGAGGTGAATTCCTTGAGCATGTTCCTGTCCTCAGGCGAGCTGGAGGCCGGCGACGACCAGGTCGACCAGCTTGATCCCGACGAACGGCGCGATCAGCCCGCCGACCCCGTAGATCGCGATATTGCGGGCGAGCAGCGGACCGGCACCGATCGGGCGATAGCGCACGCCCTTCAGCGCCAGCGGCACCAGCAGCGGGATGATCAGCGCGTTGAAGATGATCGCCGACAGGATCGCGCTGTTCGGGCTGGCCAGCCCCATGATGTTGAGCGCGCCCAACCCCGGATAGAAGGCCACGAAGATCGCCGGGATGATCGCGAAATACTTCGCCACGTCATTGGCGACCGAGAAGGTCGTCAGTGCACCGCGCGTCATCAGCAGCTGCTTGCCGAGGCCAACGATCTCGATCAGCTTGGTCGGATCGCTGTCGAGATCGACCATGTTGCCGGCTTCGCGCGCCGCCTGGGTACCGGTGTTCATCGCCACGCCGACATCGGCCTGGGCCAGCGCGGGAGCGTCGTTGGTGCCGTCTCCGCACATCGCCACCAGCTTGCCGCCCTGCTGTTCCTTGCGGATCAGCGCCAGCTTGTCCTCCGGCGTCGCCTCGGCGAGGAAATCGTCCACCCCCGCCTCGGCCGCGATCGAAGCGGCAGTAAGCGGATTGTCGCCCGTGATCATCACCGTGCGGATGCCCATCCGCCGCAGCTCGGCGAAGCGCTCGCGGATGCCCGCCTTGATCACGTCTTTCAGCGCGATCACGCCGAGCAGACGGCCGTCCTGCGCCACGGCAAGCGGCGTCATCCCGGCGCGGGCGATCTCGTCGGTCATGCGGCGGAGCTCGGTCGCCTGCGCGGTCGTGCCGGTCCCCGGATTGGCGCGCAGGATCGAATCCACCGCCCCTTTCTGGATCAGCGTACCGCCGAGCTTGACGCCCGAAAGGCGGGTCTGGGCGGTGAACGGGATCACTTCGGCATCGGCAGGCAGCGCCGTCTGCACCACCGCGAACTTCTCGCGCGCCAAGGTGACGACGGAGCGGCCCTCGGGCGTCTCATCGGCCAGGCTGGCGAGCAGCGCGGCTTCGGCCAGTTCGCCCTGCGACACGCCGCTGACGGCGCGGAACTCGCTCGCCTGGCGATCGCCGACCGTGATCGTACCGGTCTTGTCCAGCAGCAGCACGTCGATATCGCCCGCTGCTTCCACCGCACGCCCGGATTTGGCGAGCACGTTGAAGCGGACCAGCCGGTCCATGCCCGCGATGCCGATCGCGGACAGCAGCGCTGCGATCGTCGTCGGGATCAGCGTGATCAACAGCGCAGCAAGCACCGCCACCGGCACCGAGCCGCCGGCATAGGCGCTGAACGCCGGCACCGTCGCCACAGCGATCAGAAAGATGATGGTCAGGCCGACGAGCAGGATCGTCAGCGCGATCTCGTTCGGGGTCTTCTGGCGCTCGGCGCCTTCGACCAGCGCGATCATGCGATCGAGAAAGCCCTGCCCCGGCTCCTGCGTCACCCGTACCTTGATCTGGTCGGAAATCACGCGGGTACCGGCGGTGACGGCCGAGCGATCGCCACCGGCCTCGCGGATCACCGGCGCACTCTCGCCGGTGATCGCGGATTCGTTCACCGACGCCACCCCCTCGGCGACTTCGCCATCGGCCGGGATCAAGTCGTTGGTCTCGACCAGCACGATGTCGCCGCGCTTCAGCGCGCTGGCGGGCACCAACTCATAACCGCCGCTCACCTGCTTCTTCGCAGTGAGTTCGGCCTTGGTGGCGCGCAGCGAGGCGGCCTGCGCCCGGCCCCGCCCTTCGGCCAGCGCCTCGGCGAAAGTGCCGAACAGCACGGTGAGCCAGAGCCAGACGATCAGTTGCGCCTGGAAGGCGAAGGAAAGCTTCTCGCCGCCGAGCCCCAGCAGCACGGTGAGCAGCAATGCCACCACGGCGGTGGTGAAGAGCACGGGGTTCTTCACCAGTTCGGCCGGGTTGAGCTTTCGGAAGGCATCGCCAACGGCCGGGCCGATCAGCTTCGCCGAAAACATGGTTGCGGGTGTCGTGGTCATTGTAGTCGACCTCAGAAGAGCTGGCCGTGGAGCATCGCGACGTGATCGGCGATCGGGCCGAGCGCGAGCGCCGGAAGGAAGGTCAGGCCGCCGACAATCAGGATGATGCCGACCAGCAGACCGATCCAAAGCGGGCCGGTGGTGGGGAAAGAGCCGGCGGATTCGGGATGGTGCTGTTTCGCCGCCAGGCTGCCGGCAATCGCCAGCGCAGGGACGATCATGAAGAAGCGGCCGATCCACATGCCCACGCCCAGCAGCCCGTCATAAAAGGGCGTGGCGGCGGTGAGCCCAGCAAAGGCGGAACCGTTATTCCCCACGGCCGACGTGAAGGCATAGAGAATTTCGGAAAAGCCGTGCGGCCCCTTGTTCAGCGGTCCGGCCAGTCCCTGCGGCAGCACGGCGGCGAGCGCGGTCAGACCCAGGATCATCAGCGGCAGGACCGCGATCGCCAGCACCGCCAGCTTCACTTCGCGCCCTTCGATCTTCTTGCCGACATATTCGGGGGTGCGGCCCACCATCAGCCCTGCGACGAACACCGCCAGCAGCGCGAACAGCAGGAAGCCGTAGATGCCCGCGCCGACGCCGCCCACCACCACTTCGCCGAGCTGGATGTTGAACATCGGGATCAGCCCGCCCAGCGCCGTGAAGCTGTCATGCATCGCATTGACCGCCCCGCACGAGGCATCGGTGGTGACGACTGCGAACAGCGACGAGGCGGCGATCCCGAAGCGAACCTCCTTGCCTTCCATATTGCCGCCAGCCAGGCCGATGGCGTGGTGGATCGGGTTGCCGGCAGCTTCCTGCCAGTAGGTAATCGCGGTGCCGCCCAGGAACAGCAGCAGCATCGCGGCGAGGATCGCCCAGCCCTGGCGGGTGTTGCCCACCGCCTTGCCGAACGTCCAGGTCAACCCCACGCCGATCGCGAAGATCGAAAGCATCTGGACAAGATTGGTCAACGCGTTCGGATTTTCGAACGGATGTGCCGAGTTGGCGTTGAAGAAGCCACCGCCATTGGTGCCGAGCATCTTGATCGCTTCCTGGCTGGCGATCGGGCCAAGCAGGATCGTCTGGCGAGCGCCCTCCAGCGTCGTCGCATCGACCGAGCTGGCGAAGGTCTGCGGCACGCCGTTCGCGATCAGGAACAGCGTATAGACGATGCAGAGCGGTACCAGCAGATACAGGGTGATCCGGGTCAGGTCTGCCCAGAAGTTGCCCAGCCCGCTGGTCTGGCGCCGCGCAAAGCCGCGGAACAGCGCGAAGGCGATGGCGATGCCGGTCGCGGCCGAAAGGAAGTTGTGGATCGTGAGCCCCAGCATCTGGCTGAGGTTCGAGAGCGTCTCGCCCGAATAGCTCTGCCAGTTGGTGTTGGTGGTGAAGCTGACGGCGGTGTTGAACGCCAGGTCCGGGCTCATGCCCGGCAGTGCCCGCGGATTGAGCGGCAGCACATCCTGGAAGCGCAGCACGAGATAGGTGAAGAGCAGCGTCGCCAGTTGGAACACCAGCATGTGCAGCGCGTATCGGCGCCAGCCCATTTCGGCGTTCGGATCGATGCCGGCGAGCTTGTAAAAGCCGCGCTCGACGGGGCCGAGCACGAAATGGAAAGGCGTGCGCCGCCCTTCATAGAGAGCGAACAGCCACGCGCCCATCGGCTTGACGAGCGCGACGACGATGGCGGTGAAGACGAGGATGAGCAGCCAGCCCTGCACGGTCATGGCGTCGTTCCGATCAGAATTTTTCGGGCCGCACGAGCACGGCCGCGAGGTAGAGGAGAAGGGCGAAAGCGGTCAGCCCGGCGAGCATGAGGGACAGCGACATCGGCAGCCCTCCTCACGCTTCGTCGCACAGGCGCACATAGGCGAGCGTCAGCAGGAACAATCCCGCCAGCACCGCCAGCCAGAGCAGATCTGTCATGGTGTTTTCCTTGTCCTGCGGGACGCATGGCGGCCCGGAATAGGGAGAAGCCGGAACAGGCCGGCGCCTTCGGCAGCGAGCGCGCTGCCCGAACATCCGCACAGCACGGCCAGCGCGGCGAGGCGGTAGTCGGCGGCGCGGGGAATATGGGGGACGAGGACCATCCCGTGATGCAGGCGTGACAGAACGAAGCCGCACAGGCCAAGCAGCATCGCCCCCGCCCCGCGCAGCATGATCTCCGCCGTCCACAGCCGTTCGCCGCGCGCCATGCGGCGAAGCGCCGCACGAAATCGTGAGTTTGGACGCATTGTCATGCGCCCCTGTCCGCCGAAGGCCCGTTAAGCTTCTACGGGGATGTTGGCGGAACGCGTAAAGTTCGCATAAAATTTGCCGGCGGCGAAGCGGTGCCTCGCCGCCGGCTGGCGACTTTCGGAAAAGAGTATCGCGCGATCGTCAGTAGCGTATGCGGAAATCCAGCCCCACCCGACGCGGGGTAAGCACCGAGCGGGCATAATAGCGCTCCACCACGCCGGTTCGCGTCTGGTTGTACGAGCTCACATCGTTGCTGATGCCGGTATAGGCATATTTGTCGAAGATGTTGTCGGCGAAGATGCCGACGTCGAACGTGCGCGCCCGATAGGTGAGCGATGCGCGGTGCGTCATGTAATCCGGGATCTTCTCGCCATTGCCACGCAGGCCGACGCGGGAATAGATGTCGCCGGTATAGGTCGCCGTCCAATTGGCTTCGATCTTCGCTTCGTCGGACACCGGGTAGGTGTACGTCAACTGGGCGCTGCCCGAATGCCGCGTGGAGCCGGGCAGGCGATCGCCGGAAAGCGCGTCATAGCGCACGCCCTGGCTCACCACCAATTGCGGGAAATCCTCCGTCAGATGGGCGTCTGTGTAGGAATAGGTGCCCTGCAGCACCAGTTCCGGCAGGATCTTCAGGGACCCGGAGAACTCGATGCCCTCGGAAACCGCGGCGCCGGCATTGGTTGTGATCCCGACGGCACCGTTCACCGTCTGGCTCGGCACCTGCACCTGGCTCCACTTTACGCGAAACGCGTCGACCGTGAATTGCAGCCGCTTTTCGAACAGCGATGCGCGGATGCCGATTTCCATGTTGCGTGTCTTGTCCGGGCCATAGATCAGTTCGTTGGGCAGCGCGCAGACATTCTGACCTGGCGGCAGCGGCACCACGCATGGCGCCACCCGGTTCACCCCGCCGAGACGATAGCCGGTGCTGTAGGTCGCATAGGCCAGCAGATCGGGGCTGAACCGATACGAGGTATTGGCCTTCCAGACGAAGCCATCATCGCCGGTGTTGCCCGAACGAACACGGCTGGGGGCGAACTGGATCAGCGGATAGGGCGTGCGCGTGAGCCCGCCGCCGAACAGCGGCGTGTCGGTACCGCCGGTGGCGAAGGCGTCATATTTGAAATAGCGCAGTCCGCCGGTGACCTGCCACGCCGACGTCGCGTGCAGCGTCGCTTCGCCATAGACGGCCTTTTCCACCGTCCGCGTGTTGACGAACGAGATATATTCCAGATCGTCGGGCCGATTCACCCCTGCAAACGCCGCGAAGCCGGGGGTATATTCCTGCCGATCGCTGGCGAACTTCAGGCGATTGTAGAATCCCCCGATTACCCAGTTGACCGGCCCGCCATGGGACGAAACCAGTCGCACCTCCTGGTTGAACTGCTTGTACTTGCGATGGTTGTTGGCGAACGACGAAAAGGTCGGGAAGGCTTCGTAGCCATAATTCAGATCGAGCAGAAGATCGGTATTGTCATCGGTGTTGTTGATCTTCTGTTCGGTATAAGCCGTGGTGCTGACGAGTTGAACAACGTTGAACAGGTTGATGTTGAACTCTACGGAAAAGAGATCCGCGTTGCGGTGGAACGGCTCCAGATACCGCCAGGGGCCTTCATAGTTGCCGGTGCCGAGCACCCCCGCCCCGTTCGCCTGGCGGCCATTGGTCTTGGTGTCCTGGTGCGCATAGGTCAGAAAGGCTTTGACGTTGGGGTTGTATTCGAGAAGCAGCGTATTCCGCGTCGTGAACGTATGCTCGAAATTGACGTCGGCCTGCCGCTTGAAGTTGTTCGCATAATCCTGCTTCGAACCGAGCGACGCATCCGCCGCTGTCGCGCCCCGCACCGGCTGCGGATTGGAGATGCCGGGACGTTGCAGAACATAGTTGTAGTCGATGAAGCCGGGGTTGTCGTAATAGCCGACGACCGATCGCAACGCGACGTGATCGGTGACGAGCGGGATGTTGACGGTGACATCGCCCACCCGGCCGAAATCGCTGCTATGCGACTGCGCATAACCGCGACCATGCACGTCCGCCGAGAAGCGGCTGGTATTGGGGCGGTTGGGGATATAGCGCACCGCGCCGGCAAGCGTGCCGAGCCCATACAATGTGCCCTGTGGGCCGAGCAGGAATTCGACCCGTTCGATATCGATAAGCTTGAAATCGAGATAGAGCGGCACTTCGCCCAGATATACGCCCACCGCATCATTGCCGTTCGCGCCCGACGCGCTGGTGTCGCCCGATTCGATGCCGCGCAGAACAATGTTGCCGGTGCTGGCCGGGCCGGTATCGACCACCGTCACGCCCGGCGTGAAAGCAGCGATGCCACGCACATCATCGATACGCAGCCGCTGGATGTTCTCCTGGGACACCGCGCTGATGTTGATCGGCGCATCCTGCAGCGTGACGCTGCGGCGGCTGCCGGTGACGATGATCTCGTTGCCGCCGGCCTGGTCCTCGGCCTGGATCGACGCGGTCGCCGGCGCTGCGGTCTGCGCGGTCGCCTTGCTCGCGCCGAAGCTTGCGAGAACCGTCGCACCAAGCAATGCCGCGCGTGAAATGGATCGTGCCACCCTAGCCCCCTTTTTCGTTTTCAGATCCCTGGCCGCCCTTTGAACAGGGTGGCGATGGCGGGCAGAGTTTGGGGAAATCGGGCCGTCCGCCATGGGGCGTTTGACGTACCGCAGCGCAGCATTCCCGAACGGGGACGAACGCGAAACGCCACGCACTCGCCGGAGTACGTGGCGTCGCTTGCGCCGAAACCGCGCGCTATTGCGCTGCGCCGGCCACCGTTGGTGCAAGGCTCCACCAGGACAGCGTGTGGACATCATGGGCGCTGGTCCACAATCCGGTGCCGGCATAGCGCAACGCACCGCTGCCGCTTGCCTTGCCCAGCCGCCCCAGCACCGTCAGCGATGCCGGATCGATCTTCACAAAGGTCTGGTCGGCGGTGGTGCGCAGCCACACGGCACCGCCGCCGATATCGATATCGCCATAGAGCAGATCGGCTCCGACCTTCACCCGCCCCGTGACCTGCATCGCCGCCGGATCGATGCGGGCGAGCGTCCCGTCGCCTTGCTCCTGCACCCATACCGCGCCTTCACCGGCGGCGAGAAACCCCGGCTGCTTGCCGAGCTTGGCTCGCCCCGTCACCTGATTGGTGGCCGGATCGATCCGCTGGAGCGATTGCTCGCCGCTGCTCACTGCCCAAAGCGCGCCGAGCCCGAAAGCCAGATAGTGCGTCCCCGGATCCACCGCGATGGAAGCGACCACCCGGTCGTCGGCGGGATCGATACGGGCAATCTTGCCGGCATTGTCGCTCGCCACCCAGACAGAGCCGGCCCCTGCGACAACGTTCAATTCACCCTGCGGGTTGGCGATGCCGGTGGGGATCGCCGCCAGCAATTTCGCGGTCTTGAGATCGATGCGGTTGAGCGTTCCTTCCTTGCAGTCGGCAACCCAAAGTGCCCCCTCGGCGATTGCCATCGCGCCGCACGGGTGCGCCATCGCCACCTCGGCGAGTTTGCCGGCGCGGGACCAGCGTTCGACGCGGCCCTTGTTGGTTGCCCAGACGCTGTCGCCGTCAACGGCCAGGAAGTCGGCGAAACCGGGCACGGAGAGCACCTGTTCCTCGCGCGGCTGCGGATCGGCGGGCGGCGGCGCGGCGGCGAGCAGCGCGGCGAGCATCGGTATCCAGACCATCGGCTCAGCCTGCGACAGCGTCGGTGGTGGCTGCCGGCCGCTGCTTCAGTCGGGCAAGCAGCGGCTGGAACGGAAACAGCCATTGCTCGCGGATCGACAGCCGCCGCCGCTCGTCCTGTCCCACGATCGAAGCCTCGCCTTCCTTGAAAGTGCCGAAGATACGGTCGAGCAGGATCAGCGAGTTGGCATAGTTGCAGCGGGTGTCCTCATAGGGAACCGAATGGTGCAGACTGTGGTGCCGGATCGTCGTGAACACGAAGCCGTACCAGATCGGCGGATTGGCCCGGACATTGGCATGCGCGAAACCAGAGACCACGCCCAACACGGTGACCGCGCAGAAGATCGCGGTCAATTGCACGTCGAACAGGGTTACGACGCTAAGGCTGATCAGGAAAAGTTCGATCGGATTGCCGACATAGCCCTTGGCGGCGTTGAGCTGGGTGATGTGATGGTGCGGCGCATGGGTCATCCAGAAGGGCGCCGAATTGTGCATCAGGCGGTGCATCCAATATTGGCCGAACTCGATCAGGAAGATCACCAGCGCCACCTGCACCAGGAACGGCCAGTGCATCAGCCAGGGGGTCGCGATTCCCAGAGACTGCTTGAGCGCGAGCAGCGGCGCATCGGCCAGCGTGCGCGACACCCAGGAAATCGCCGTCGACCCGAGCACGACGTAGAACAGGTCGGTCCCGAACTCCCGCCAGTTCATCCGCCAGCCCGCATGCCGCTCAAATACGAATTCGAGGCCCTGGATATACAAGGTGATCAGCGACGACACGATCACGATCGTCCACGGATTGGCAAGCATGGTGGCGGGCGCGAAGGCCCAGAAGCAGACGACCGCTACCACGGTCACCGGGGGAATGAGGTTCACGAGCCCTTTTGTCATGCGCTTTCGTCCCGATCGCAGGCGAGGCCATGCCGCCCCGTTTCGACCCGGAGCCTAGCCATGCAAACGATGCGCGCGCAGGTGTCCGAATGACGTAGCGGCCCCAAAAGCGCACGGCCGCACGCATCCGTTCAGGAAACGCACGGCCGCCAAACGCCGTCCAGGGGCAGACAATCAGCGCAGCGACGCCACCTGCACGCCGCGGGCCTTGCCAGCCTGCGCGACACGCGCTTCGATCTGGCTGCGGACCTGCTCGGCAACATCGGCGCGGCACAGGCGGGCGCGGGCTTCAAGCTCGGGGTGGATGGTGGCGAGGTTCTCGCCGCACACCGCACGGGCCGCCTGGTCAACGCGGGTGGCGAGGCGCTGCTGGCCGTCGGCGGTCGCGAGATCGAGTCCTGCGAGCGTCAGCGTTGCCGAGGGCTTGCCGAAGCTGGTGTCGGTCGGGCCGGCAAAGGCAGCGCTACTGATCGAAAGGGCGGCGACAACCGCGACGAGCATCTTCATGGCAATCTCCTGCAACCAAGACCGCCTCACCCGGGCGGGTGCAGCGCATCTAGTCGCAGGAAGGATGAACGACAAGTCCAAAAAACTATAGACATGCTACGTAACTTCCGCATGGCGAGATACGGCAAGTTTTGCAACGCAGCAATCTATTATTACAGCCTCATTCGATCTTCATACTGCCAACATCGATTCCATCATTATTACAGATCATCGCGCACGTACTACCAGCGATGCGAGTTCGGTCGTGTGGCCCATCAGACCCACCGGCAGGCGCACGGTTTCCAGCCGCTCGACATGCCCGGTCGCATCCACCACCGCGACGTCGAGCGTACGGGCGAAAGGCGAGGCGAAACCACGCATTGCCGCCACCGGCACCCGAACTTTCCAGCCACGTCCGCCGCTGGCTGCGACGGCACGGTCGTTGATCGTGATGGTCGTGTCGGCGGAACGCCGCTCGCCCCGGATCAGCAGGCAATCGCCACCGGCGCAACGAACCAGCTTGGCGGTGGGGCGTTCGTCCGCATGCGCCATCGGCGCGATCAGCAGCGCGGCGGCCGGGACGAGACAGGAGAACTTTGCCATGCACGCGATGCTGGCGGAGCGCGCCGCGGCGCACCATGCGCCGTTTGACGTACGCGGCGATCATTCGATGGCGATGCCCCGCTCGGCGAAATAGGCGGCAACCGGTGCCAGCACCGCTTCGTGCCGGCGCCAGCGAGCGACGGAGTCGCGGTAGATCGGGCGGCGGACCTGCGCCGCGCTGGGGGTGGAAACCGCCCCGCCCTGCGCGTGGAAATCGAGGCAGCGATCGGACCAGTCCAGCCCGCAATGGGCCAGCAGTCGCCGCGTCGCGCCCTCCTGATCGGCCACGATGTCCTCGTAGCGGAGTTCCAGGATGCGGCCGGGCAGCACGGTGCGCCAGAGCGCCATCAGCCGCTCAAAACCGGCAACATAGGCGGCGATGTCCAGCAGGTCGTAGCTATAGTCGTAATAGCGCGAGTTGATCGCGAACAGGTTGCGGAAGTTCGCCAGCACCGTGTCCATCGGGTTGCGCCGCAGGCAGACGATGGCAGCGTTCGGCAACGCGCGCGCGGCGATGCCGGCATAGTGGAAATTGCCGGGAAACTTGTCGACGAAGCGCCGATCGGGCATCCGCCGGTGGTGTGCGGCGCGCGCGCAATAGTCGCGGCCGATCGCGCCAAGATCCGCACTGGCGGCGGCGTGCAGCGTCTGCGGATCGAGCACGGTGCGGCTGCGGGTGCCCGATGCCGCCTTCACCGCCAGCGGCAGCACCTGGAGCTCGCCGACGCTCTCCACCGCCGGATGCGCGGCGAGGATGCGATCGACCAGCGTCGTGCCGGTACGCGGCATGCCGATGATCAGTATCGGTGCGTCGCTCGGTGCGTCCGTCACCGGCGCGGCGGCGAAGGCGGGCCAGCTGCCCGAAACCGCGTCGACAATCGCGGCGTCGCCCGCCGGATCATAGCCTAGCGCCGCGCGATGTTCGGCGTTCACTTCCAGCAGGCAGGCGAGCGCCTCCTCGCCACGGCCGATATCCTCCAGTTCCTTGGCAAGCGCATAGCCGGTGAGCAGCCGGTTCGGCCCCCGAGCCCGCCGCGTGGCCGCCTCCAGCCGCGCGATATGGTTGCGGTCCTCGCCCTGCTTGCGCAACCCGGCGAGCAGATGGTGCGCGCGGGCATCGTCCGGGCTGCGCGCCAGCAGCGTTTCCAATGCCGCCTCAGCCGCCTCGACCTGGCCGAGAAAGCTCAGCGTCGCCGCCTGGTTATAGACGAACTGGTCGTTCTCCGGCGCCAGCCTCACCGCCACCTCAAAGTGGGGCAGTGCTGCCTCATGATCGCCGAGCCGCGCATAGACGCAGCCGATCGTATCGCGCGACAGCGCGTCGATGGGCGGGTCCATGACCGCCGCCGCGAGTTGCGCCGCCGCATCGCCGTCGCGTCGCACCAGGGTGTAGAGCCGGGCGAGCTGCGCGCGATATTCGCCGCGCGGATTCTGCGCCACCGCTGCCTCGATCTGCCGGATCGCCTCGCCGATCCGCCCCTGCTCCGCCGCGATGACCCCCAACAGGAATGCGCCTTCCGCAGAGGGCAGGCATCCCGCGGCAAGCCGGGCCGCACCCTCGAAATCGCCCTGTTCCAGCGCCGCCCGCGCCGCCGCAGCGCTCATCCCGCGAGCGTCGCAACTGCGATGGCGGTCGCCGACGCGCGGTTCTCGACGCCCATCTTCTGGAAAATCTGTTCGAGATGCTTGTTCACGGTGCGCGGGCTGATCTCCAGGATTTCGCTGATCTCACGGTTCTGCTTGCCGCGGCTGAGCCACACCAGCACCTCCGCCTCCCGCGAGGTAAGGCCGTGGCGTTCGGCAAGGACGCGTTCGGCGTCGCCCTCCCGCTTCTCGGTGAGGCGGAACAGCCATTCGCGCGCGCTGGTCTGGCGCAGGAAACTGCACTGGAGCGTGCTGTCGCCCATCTGCACCGTCACCTGCGCGCCCACCGGGACGGCCGGATCCTGCAGTCGGCGCACGATCGCGGCGAGTTCGTCCGGCAGGTGCAAGGCGCGCGGCGACCAGGCAGGAAACAGCCGTTCGATGGTCTCGGCGACCAGCGGGGTGAGCCAGACGGTCTGCCCTTCACCATCCACCGCGAACGACGGACGTCCAGCGGTATCCAGCGCCAATTGGCTGCTCTGGGTGATGCGGGCATTGGCGAGATGCACCGAAACGCGCGCCAGCAGCTCGTCGACCACGATCGGCTTGTGGACATAATCGACCGCCCCGGCATCGAGCCCGCGCACGACATGCTCGCTCTCGGTCAGCCCGGTCATGAAGATCACCGGCACGTGGCGGAAACGGCCGTCGCTCTTGATCCGCCGCGTGGTGCTGAAGCCGTCGAGCCCCGGCATTACCGCGTCCATCAGGATCAGGTCGGGGGTGCCGTGTTCCAGCAGCTCCAGCGCGGCGAGACCATCCACCGCGATCAGCACCGTCATTCCCGCCTGCTCCAGCGTCGCGGTGAGGAAGCGGAGCGATTCGGGAGTGTCGTCGACCACCAGGATCGTGGCGCCGGGATCCTTATCCGACATCGTCGAGCGTCCTTGCCAGCCCGCGCAGATCGAACGCCTCCAGCTGCGGCCGCAGCCGCGCGACGAGGTCGGCGCTTTCGGGGACGTCCCGCTCCAGAGTCACAAGTGTCGTTTCGATTCCACGGACATGCCCGAGCTTCATAAAGCGGCGCAGCGCATCGAGATAGGGTGCCGCCGTCTCCGGCAGTGCCAGCGGTGGCGGCGGCGGCGCGGCTACGAGCTCGGCATCCTCGACGATCCAGTCGAGCCCGAGCTGGCGCGCGATCATGTCGAGCAGCGCATCGAGATCGACCGGCTTTGTCAGGAAGGCATCATGTGCGCGACGGCCATCGCGGCCGGCATGGAATTCATGCGCATTGGCCGAGACCATCACGATGCGCAGTCCCGCGCCGAAGCGCGCGCGCAACTGGTCGGCGACGTCCCACCCGCTGGTGCCCGGCATCTGGATGTCGAGCAGCACGAGGTCAGGCGAACAATGTTCGGCGAGCGCGAGGCCCGCCGTGCCCCCGCTCGCCTCGAACACCGAGAAGCCGAGCGGGCGCAGCAAGTGGTTGACCACTGTGGTCTGTGCGGGGCTGTCGTCGATCACCAGGATCGTCTTCTGCGGTCCCTGATAGCCGGTGACGCGGCGATAGGCGGCCGTACCCGCGGGCGCCTCGATCGGCTCAGGCAGGAGCAGGCGGAGCAGGAAGCTGCTGCCCTTCCCCACGTCGCTCGTCACCGTCACCTCGCCGCCCAGGATGCGCGCCAGCACGCGGGTGATGGCGAGCCCGAGCCCGATGCCCGGCTGCATCATGGCATCGGGTTCGCGGCCACGCTCGAAAGGCTCGAAGATGCGCTCCAGATCCTCGGCCGGGATACCCGGGCCGGTATCGCGGACTTCGATCGCGGCACTCTGGCTGCGATAGCGCACCGTCAGGGTCGCGCCGCCGGTCTCGGTGTATTTGATCGCGTTGGACAGCAGGTTGATCAGGATCTGGCGCAGCCGTTTCTCGTCGGTGCGGACATAGGCGGGCAGTCGGCCGTCGACGACATAGTCGAGCGACAGCCCCTTGGCCGAGGCCTGGACGCGGAACATCTCCACCACCTGGTCGAGCAACGCAGGCAACCGCACCAGTTCCTGCCGCACCTGCAGCACGCCGCTTTCGACGCGCGAGATGTCGAGCAGGCCCTCGACCAGGTTGGTCAGATGCTCGGCCGAGCGGCGGATCACCCCGCCCGCCTCGCGCGGCGGGATCGAGTCGCCGCGTTCGAGCAATTGGGCATAGCCATAGATGGCGTTGAGCGGCGAGCGGATCTCGTGGCTGACCGCGACGAGGTAACGCGTCTTGGCCGCATTGGCGGCTTCCGCCGCGTCCTTGGCCTTGGCCAGCGCCGCTTCGGTTTCCCGGTGTGCTGCGATCTCGGCGCAGAGCCGCTCGGTCTGCGCCCGACTCGCCTCCTCCGCGGCGCGGTGGCCCGCGCGCGCCTTCAGGAACAGCCGGGCAAAGGTTGCGGCAATAGCGAGCGCGAGCCCCAGGCAGATCGTCCCAAGAATGCGCGCCATCGCCATGCTGGATCAGCCCCTTCGCCTGCAAGGACGCGCGGCGGCATCGCCCCGAAACCGGGGTTCGCCAGTGCCTGAATGACGCATTGCAGCATCACGATTTGGGGTGACACATGCCATACGACATGCCTATAAGTCGTATTACTGGATTGAGCAAACGTAATATCGGGCGCGACCATCCGGCGGCTGAAATTCGCGCTTTCTCGCGCTGCGAAGATGGGGGTCGATCATGACAAAATGGGGTTCCAAGGCGCGGATCGCGATCGCGGCGGTAGCGATGCTGGCGACGGCGTCCTGCGGCGGTAGCGGCAGCGCACCAAAGGCGCGGACCGAGTTCAACATCGGCTGGTCGATCTATGCGGGCTGGATGCCCTGGCCCTATGCCGAACAGGCTGGCATCGTGAAGAAATGGGCCGACAAATACGGCGTGAAGATCCACTTCACCCAGGTCAACGATTACGTCGAATCGGTGAACCAGTTCAACGCCGGCAAGCTCGACGGCGTCACCGTCACCAACATGGACGCGCTCACCATCCCCGCCGCGGGCGGCAAGGATACCAGCGCGATCATCCTGGGCGATTATTCGAACGGCAATGACGGCATCGTGCTCAAGAACGCCAAGAGCCTGGCGGACATCAAGGGCCGCACCGTCTATCTCGTCGAGCTGTCGGTCTCGCACTACCTCCTCGCGCGCGGGCTCTCCACGGTGGGCCTGCAGCTTTCCGACGTGAAGACGGTCAACACCTCGGACGCGGATATCGTCGGCGCCTTCGCCAACCCCGCCGCCACTGCCGTCGTCACCTGGAACCCGCAGCTGACCGAAGTCGCCAAGCTGCCGGGCGCCACCAAGGTGTTCGATTCGAGCCAGGTGCCCGCCGAGATCCTCGACTTGCTCGCCATCGACACCGCGACGCTCAAGGCCAATCCGAACCTCGGCAAGGCGCTGGCGGGCATCTGGTACGAGACGATCCAGCTGATGCAGAAGAAGGACGCCGCCGGCGCAGCTGCCCGCGCGGCGATGGCCAAGCTCGCCGGCGCGACTCCGCAGGCGTTCGACGCGCAGCTCACTACCACCCATCTCTACGGCACGCCGCAGGATGCGGTAGCAGCGGTCAAGTCGCCGGCGATCGGCGCCACCATGGTGAAGGTGCGCGACTTCAGCTTCTCCAAGGGGCTGTTCGGCCAGGGCGCCAAGTCGGCGGATGCGATCGGCATTTCGGTGCCGGGCAAGACGATCGGCGACGCCAACAACGTCAAGCTACGCTTCGACCCGACCTATATGGAGCTGGCCGCGGCCGGCAAGCTCTGAGGCCGGACCCTCTATGCGCTGGGTGAACATCCGACCCCGCCGCCGCACCGGCTGGCTGCTGGGAAGCCTGCCGCTGCTCCTGGTGGCGATCGTCTACCTCTTCGCCTCGGCAGCGCGGCACGCCGAGAATCCCTCGGACAAGCTGCTACCGACGCCGGGTGCCATGGTCGAGGCGATGCACGGCCTGCTCGCCCAGGCCGATCCCTTGAGCGGCCGGCTGATCTTCTGGGCGGACACGGTGGCGAGCCTCGAGCGGCTGGGCCTCGCGCTCGGCATCTGCGCGCTCTCCGCGCTGCTCGTCGGCATGGTGCTCGGCGTGCTCCCCGCCGCCCGCGCCACCTTCGGCGCCTTCGTGACCACCATCGCGGTGATCCCGCCGATCGCGCTGCTGCCGGTGCTGTTCATCGTGTTCGGGCTGGGCGACACCGCCAAGGTCGCGCTGATCGTCATCGGCGTCACCCCCTTCCTGATCCGCGACCTCGCCGACCACATCACCGCCATCCCCCAGGAACAGCTGATCAAGGCCCAGACGCTCGGCGCCAGCAGCTGGCAGCTCGCGCTCCGCGTGGCCCTGCCCCAGGCCCTGCCCCGGCTGATCGCCGGTATCCGCCTCTCGCTCGGCCCGGCCTGGGTGTACCTGATCTCGGCCGAGGCGATCGCGTCGGACGTGGGGCTGGGCTACCGGATCTTCCTCGTGCGGCGCTATCTGTCGATGGACATCATCATCCCATACGTTGCCTGGATCTCGATCCTCGCCATTCTGATGGACGTGGCGCTGGCCCAGCTCAGTAAGCGCGCTTTCGCCTGGGCGCACGGAGCCGGCCGATGAGCGCGCTCCTCTCCTTCCAGAATGTCTGGCTCGAATATGGAGACAAGGTCGTGCTCGAACGCGTCGAGCTCGCCATTGCCGAGCGCAGCTTCGTCTCGATCGTCGGCCCTTCGGGGGCGGGCAAGAGCAGCTTCCTGCGGCTCGCGCTCGGCCAGGAACGGCCGACGCGCGGCAAGATCCTGCTCGACGGCACGCCGCTGCCCGGCGAATGCGGCCCCGATCGCGGGGTGGTGTTCCAGCGCTATTCGGTGTTCCCGCACCTGACCGCGCTGCGGAACGTGATGTTCGAGCGCGAATGCGTCGGCGCGCCGCTGACTGCCCGGCTGTTCGGCGCCGACCGCCGCCGCGCCCGCGACGAAGCCGCCGCAATGCTCGCCGAAGTGGGGCTGGGCGACGCGCTGGACCTGTATCCCGCCCAGCTTTCCGGCGGCATGCAGCAGCGCCTGGCCATTGCCCAGGCGCTGATAGCACGCCCCCGCGTGCTGCTGCTCGACGAGCCGTTCGGCGCGCTCGATCCGGGCATCCGCCAGGACATGCACCGGCTGATCCTCAAGCTGTGGGAAGAGCATGCGCTCACCGTGCTGATGGTCACCCACGACATTTCCGAGGCGTTCAACCTCGGCACCCGCGTGCTCACCTTCGACAAGCGCCGCGTCGATCCGCACGCCCCCCACCGCTTCGGCGCGACCGCCGTCTACGACCTCCACCTAACCCGCAAGCGGCGCGAGGCGATCGTCGAGGCGCAGCAGGAAGTATTACGATTGACAGAATCAGTAATAACAGGGAAAGAGGAATCACTGTGAAGGAACCCTCCTCCTCCCTCGCCCGGCTCAGCATGAGCCTGCCCGCCGAACTCTTCCGCCAGCTCGATGAAATGGTGGAAGACCGGGGGCTCCCCTCGCGCTCGCAGCTGATCGCCGAGCTGATCCGCGACGAACTCGCCGAGCAGAGCGCCGCCTCGCGCCCCGAGGAGATGCTCGCGGGTACCATCACCCTGGTCTACCGCGCCGATCTCGGCCGGGTGCGCCACCAGCTGGCGCAGACCCAGGCGGAGTATCTGAAGGAGGTCATCTCCTCGCAGCACGTGTTTCTGGAGGACGACCAGTCGCTCGAGGTGCTGCTGGTACAGGGGCCCGCGCGGCGCCTGCGCGACCTGTGCGACGCGCTGCGCAAGGTGCGCGGCGTGCAGCAACTGCGCCTCTTCACCACCACCGCGCTGCTGCCCCCGCTCCACGAGCAGGACGAGGCGGCAGCCCCAACCGGGAGCAAGGCGGCATGAGCATTCTCGCCGACCCCAATGCCGCGCGCGACCATGCGCGGGCGATGGCCGGCACCGTCGTCGAGGCGATGCCGATCCTGCCGCCACGCGCGGACGATCTGCCTGCGGATGTGCGCCCTGACGACCTCGTCTGGGAAGAGACGATCACCGCCGGCGGCTATGCCAGCCGCGTACTGTCGCGCGGCACCCGGCTACGGCTGATCGACTTGCACGGCGATGCGTGTGTCTCGCTCCAGCTGTTCAACGCCGCGATGCCGACCGAGCGCTTGAACGTCGCCGATACGGTGAAGGTGCAGTGGAACGCCTATCTGGGCGAAGGCAGCCTGTTCCTCTCCGACATGGGCCGGGTGCTCGCCAGCATCGAGGCGGACGACGCCGGCACCCACGATGCGTTCTGCGGCGCGTCCAACGCCGCGTCGAACGAACGCCGCTATGGCGACGGCAGCAATTCGGGGCCGTATCCCAATGCCCGGGACCGGCTGCTGCTCGGCGCCGCCAAGCATGGCCTGACGCGCCGCGACGTGCATCCGTGCGTGAACCTGTTCAAGGGCGTCCGCATCGCCGCCGACGGCACCACCGAACCGCAGCTCGGGCCGTTCGCGCCCGGCCGCACGCTGGTGCTGCGCGCCGAGATGGACCTGATCGTGGTGCTGGCCAACTGCCCGCACGTGCTCGATCCGCGTCCCTGGACCGTCACCCCCTTGCGCGCCTCCGCCTGGCGCGGGCCGGTAACGGCGGAGGACGATCCGATCCGCAACGCGACGCCCGAGCGGCAGCGCGCCTTCCTCAACACCGAAGACTGGGTTCGCCGCTGATGGAACAGGATATGGCACTTGCCGGCCTCACCGGCCGGGTGATCCATGACGAGATCGTCCCCGCCCGCGCCCCCTGGCTGCACCGGGTCAAGGCGGGCGAGACGCTCCGTGTTGTCGACCTCGAGGGCAACCAAGCGGTCGA
Source organism: Sphingomonas pokkalii (assembly GCF_003096275.1). Classification (GTDB taxonomy): domain Bacteria; phylum Pseudomonadota; class Alphaproteobacteria; order Sphingomonadales; family Sphingomonadaceae; genus Sphingomonas; species Sphingomonas pokkalii. The sequence continues at coordinate 4,016,560 of NZ_QENQ01000001.1, read as the reverse complement.
TTTCCTTCTCTACGCCACCCACGACGATGCCGAGCGCTACAGCGCGCAGGACACGATCGCGGCGCAGGCCAACATCTTCCTGCGCACCGGCAGCGTGCTGCGCTCGAACGAGGGCCGGCCGATGATGACGATTGTCGACACGGCGGTCGAGTATCACGACACGATCGGCGGCGCCTGTTCGTGCGAGTCCAACACGCTGCGCTACGGCCACCACACCAAGGCGCAGCACGCCTGTGTCGACAATTTCCTCGAAGCCAATCTGCGCGACGGCCGGGGCAAGCGCGACATCGTGTCGAACGTCAATTTCTTCATGAACGTGCCGGTCGAGGCCGATGGTGCGCTGGGCATCGTCGACGGCATCTCGGCGCCCGGCCTGACCGTGGACCTTCGCGCAGAAATGGATGTGACCGTGGTCGTTTCGAATTGCCCGCAGATCAACAATCCCTGCAACGGCTTCAACCCCACCCCCGTCCGCATGATCGTCACCGCATGAGCGTGCGCACCGTCCTGATCGCCAATCGCGGGGCGATCGCCTGCCGGATCATCCGCACGCTCAAGAAGATGGGCATCCGCTCGGTCGCTGTCTTCTCCGATGCCGACGAGGCCTCGCGCCATGTCGCGCTCGCCGACATCGCGGTGCGCATCGGGCCGGGACCAGCAGCGGAAAGCTATCTCGACGTCGCCCGCATCCTCGCCGCCGCCAAGGAAACCGGCGCGGACGCGATCCATCCCGGCTATGGCTTCCTCTCCGAGAACGCCGCCTTCGCCGAGGCGTGCGAAGCCGCCGGCATCGCCTTCATCGGCCCGACCCCCGACAGCATCCGCGCCTTCGGCCTCAAGCACAGCGCCCGCGCACTGGCCGAGGCGGAGAACGTCCCCCTCGCCCCGGGCACCGGCCTGCTCGACAGCGTCGAGGCCGCGCTCGAAGCGGCAGAGCGCATCGGCTATCCGGTGATGCTCAAGGCGACCGCCGGCGGTGGCGGCATCGGCATGCGCGTCTGCGCCGATGCGCAGGCGGTGCGCGACGGCTATGCCGCGGTGGCGCGGCTGGGTGCGGGCAATTTCGGCGATGCCGGGCTGTTCCTCGAACGCTTCGTGCCGCGTGCGCGCCATGTCGAGGTGCAGATCTTCGGCGACGGCCAGGGCCGCGTCGTGGCTCTCGGCGAGCGCGACTGCTCGCTACAGCGCCGCAACCAGAAGGTGGTGGAAGAAGCCCCCGCCCCGCACCTGCCCGAGCGCGTCCGCGCGGCGCTGATCGAGGCCGCGGTGCGGCTTGGCCGGGCGGCGAACTATCGCTCCGCCGGCACGGTCGAGTTCCTCTACGATCCGGCCCGCGAGGACTGGTTCTTCCTCGAAGTGAATACGCGCCTCCAGGTCGAGCACGGCGTCACCGAGGAAGTGACCGGCGTCGACCTGGTCGAATGGATGGTCCGCGGCGCAGGCGGCGACTACAGCTTCCTCAACACCCCCGTCCCTGCCCCCAGAGGCTGGTCGATCCAGGCGCGGCTCTATGCCGAGGACCCGGCGGTGGACTTCCGCCCCGCCTCGGGCACGCTCACCGACGTCGCCTTTCCCGAAGGCGTCCGCGTCGAGAGCTGGGTGGAATCGGGGAGCGCCGTCTCCTCTTTCTACGATCCGATGCTCGCCAAGCTCATCGTGCATGGCGAGGACCGCGAATCCGCCGTAGCCGCGATGCAGGCAGCGCTCGACCGCACCCGCTTCGCCGGGATCGAGACCAATGTCCGCTGGCTGCGCGACGTGGCCCGCAGCGAGGAGTTCGTTACCGGCGACGTTTCTACCCGTTCGCTGGAGACGGTGGTCCACCGTCCGCAGAGCATCGTCGTCCGTTCGGCCGGCACCGCGACCAGCGTGCAGGATTATCCCGGCCGCGTCGGGCTGTGGGACATCGGCGTGCCGCCCTCGGGCCCGATGGACGCGCGTGCCTTCCGCCTCGGCAACATGCTGCTCGGCAATGACAGCACCGCGCCCGGGCTGGAGATGACCGCGACGGGCCCGACGCTCCAGTTCAACACCGCGACCCGCATCGTCCTCACCGGCGCCGACTTCGCCGCGACGCTCGACGGCAAGCCGGTCGAGCGCAACAAGCCGATCGCCATCGCCGAAGACCAGATTCTGGCGCTGGGCCGCGTCACCGGCGGCGGCATGCGCGGCTATATCCTGTTTGCCGGCGGGCTCGACGTGCCGAGCTATCTCGGCAGCGCCAGCACCTTCGATCTCGGCGAGTTCGGCGGCCATGGCGGGCGCGTGCTCCGCGTCGGCGACACGCTGCACCTCACCGATCATGCACCGGCGGTGATCCCTGGGCCGCGCGCGATCGAGCAGCAGCAGCTCGGCCCCGACTGGACGATCCGCGTCCTCTACGGCCCCCACGGCGCCCCCGATTTCTTCGCGCCCGAGGATGTCGACACGATCCTCTCCGCCGAGTGGAAGGTCCATTACAACAGCAACCGCACCGGCGTGCGGCTGGTCGGCCCCAAGCCGCACTGGGCGCGCAAGGATGGCGGCGAGGCGGGGCTCCACCCGTCCAACATCCACGACAATCCCTATGCGATCGGCGCGCTGGATTTCACCGGCGACATGCCGATCATCCTCGGCCCCGACGGCCCCTCGCTCGGCGGCTTCGTCTGCCCGTTCGTGGTGATCGCGGCGGACCTGTGGAAGGTCGGTCAGCTCGCGCCCGGCGACCGAATCCAGTTCGAGCAGGTCAGCCTCGACGAGGCCGACACCGCCGCGCAGGAAGAGGAGGCCTGGATCGAGGGCCGCGCCGCCACCGCGACCAGTCCGGCCAAGGGCGGCGGGCGCGACGCGATCCTGGTCGATCTGCCCGCCAAGGGCCGTCGCCCGCGCGTGCTCTTTCGCCGCCAGGGCGATCGCAACCTGCTGGTCGAATATGGCCCGATCACGCTCGACCTCGAGCTGCGCCTGCGCGTCCATGCCGCGACCACCGCGCTCGCCGAACTCGCGCTGCCGGGGATCCTCGACATCGTGCCGGGCATCCGCTCCTTCCAGGTGCATATCGACGGCATCCGCCTCAAGGAGGCGGCGCTGATCGAGCGACTGACCGCGATCGAGGACGACCTCGGCGATCTTGAGGATTTCGTGATCCCGTCGCGCATCGTCCATCTGCCGCTCAGCTGGAACGATCCCGCGATCCACGAGACGATCCAGCGCTACATGCGCGTGGTCCGCGACGACGCGCCCTGGTGCCCCGACAATATCGAGTTCATCCGCCGCGCCAATGGCCTCGCCAGCGCCGAGGAAGTCCACCGGATCATCTTCGACGCCAGCTACCTCGTCTATGGCCTCGGCGACGTGTATCTCGGCGCGCCGGTCGCCACCCCGATCGATCCGCGCCACCGGCTGGTCACCACCAAGTACAATCCGGCCCGCACCTGGACGCCGCCCAACGTGGTCGGCATCGGCGGGGCGTATATGTGCATCTACGGCATGGAAGGTCCGGGCGGCTACCAGCTGTTCGGCCGCACCATCCAGGTGTGGAACACCTATCGCCAGACCGGCGCCTTTGCCGAGGGCAAGCCCTGGCTGCTCCGCTTCTTCGACCAGATCCGCTTCTTCCCGGTCAGCCATGAAGAACTCACCGAATGGCGGCGCGACTTTCCGCTCGGGCGCCGCGAGATCAGGATCGAGGAAACCGAGTTCCGCCTCGCCGACTATCGCGAGTTCCTCGCCGACAATGCGCGCTCGATCGCCGCGTTCGAGAAGCAGCGCAACGCCGCCTTCGCGGCCGAGCGCGCGGAGTGGGAATTGAAGGGCGAGTTCGATCGCGTCGCCAGCCTCACCGAAAGCGCCGACGACAGCGCCGACGAAGCAGTAACGGTGCCCGACGGCGCCGAACTGGTCGAAGCGCCGTTCGGCGGCAGCGTGTGGAAGCTGCTCAAGGAGGTCGGCGACTCGATCGACGCGGGCGAGACCATCGCCGTGCTGGAGGCGATGAAGATGGAGTTTCCGGTGACCAGCCCGGCCGCGGGTACGGTGGCGGCGCTCTATGTCGCCGAGCGGCAGACGGTCACGCCGGGCTCGCCGGTGCTGGCGCTGGTGCGGGCATGACGGCGCTCGACCGGCTTTCGGTCACCGCCATCGCCGCCGAGGTGCGGGCGGGCCGGCGCAGCGCGGTCGCGGTGATCGAGGACGTGCTGGCACGGCTCGACGCGTACGACGCGATCCAGCCCGCGGTGTGGATCTCGCGCTTCGAGCCCGATGCGCTTCTTGCCGCTGCCGCCACGGTGGATGCCCGGGTCGCTGCCGGCGAGACGCTGCCGCTGGCCGGCGTTCCGTTTGCGGTGAAGGACAATATCGACCTTGCGGGCCTCGCCACCACCGCCGCTTGCCCGGCCTTCGCCTACCAGCCCGAACAGTCGGCCACCGTGGTTGCGAAGCTGGTAGCTGCCGGGGCCATCCCGATCGGCAAGGCCAATCTCGACCAGTTCGCCACCGGCCTCAATGGCACCCGCAGCCCCTATGGTATCCCGCGCAACGCCTATAACCGCGCCTGGGTGAGCGGTGGCTCCAGTTCGGGCTCGGCGGTGGCGGTCGCCGCCGGACTGGTCGCCTTCGCGCTCGGCACCGATACCGCGGGTTCGGGCCGCGTGCCGGCGGCGTTCAACCATCTCGTCGGCCTCAAGCCGAGCAAGGGCCGCTGGAGCAGCACCGGCCTCGTCCCCGCCTGCCGCACGCTCGACTGCATCACCGTGTTCGCCGGCACCACCGAGGACGCCGCGCTGGTGGACGGCATCGCCGCCGGCTTCGATGCAGCGGACTCGCTCTCGCGCGACTTGCCGGACGTGCCCCGTGCCCACCGCCGCATCGGCGTGCCGCGCGCCGAGCAATGCCGCTGGTTCGGCGATATCGAGTCCGAGTTTCTCTACCGCCAGGCGCTGGACGGGCTCGATGCCGAACTGGTCGAGATCGACCTCGCCCCGCTCGATGAAGCCGCCCGCCTGCTCTATGACGGCCCTTGGGTCGCCGAGCGCACGGCAGCGCTGCAAGGCCTATTGCGGGACGATCCGGACGCCATTCACCCGGTGGTGCGCGAAATCGTCGAAGGCGGCTTCGGCTACAGCGCGATCGACGCCTTCAACGGCGCCTATCGCCTCGCCGAACTTGCCCGCGTGGCGGAAGCGATGTGGCAGCAGGTCGACCTGCTCGCCCTCCCCACCGCGCCGACCAGCTACCGCGTCGCGGAGATGCTCGCCGAGCCGATCAGGCTGAATGCAAGTCTCGGCGCCTACACCAATTTCGTGAACCTGCTCGACATGGCGGCGATCGCGGTCCCCACCGGCAGCTACGCCAGCGGCGTCGGCTTCGGCGTGACGCTGATGGGCCCGGCGGGCACCGACCGCGCGCTGCTCGACGCGGCGAACGCATTTTTCCCCGCGCCGGCATCCCCGCCGCCGCTGGACCTGGAGGGACGGATGGAAACGGTGAAGCTCGCGGTCGTAGGCGCCCATCTCGAAGGCATGCCGCTCCACTGGCAGCTGACCTCGCGCGCGGCGAACTTCGTCGAGGCGACCACCACCGCGCCGACCTACAAGCTCTACGCCATGGCGGAGAGCGTGCCGCCCAAGCCCGCGCTGGTTCATAGCGAGGACGGCGCCGCGATCGCGCTGGAAGTGTACGAGCTCGACATGGCCGCATTCGGCAGCTTCGTTGCCGAAGTGCCCCCGCCGCTCGCGATCGGCACGGTGACGCTGGCCGATGGCAGCATGGTCAAGGGCTTCGTCGCCGAACCGCGCGCGATGACGGGCGCCGAGGACATCACCGCGCTCGGCGGCTGGCGGGCGTATATCGCACGGGGCTGAGCGTTTCCGAGCAAATACCGAAGGGGCAGTGCGGGTTCGGCAGGACGCGCACTTCTCTGCCGAACGCCCCTTCTCCCAAACGACTGAAAAGCCGGAATATTAGCGGCTACGTCATATGACTTACGGCACATTTCCCGGCATTCCGCCATCCTGATTTCCATCGAAAGCAGATGGGGCCGTGATGATGGATGCAGTAACGCTACGCATCGCCGACATGCAGCAACCGGGGCACGCGGAAACCGGGGTACAGGGCGGCCCGGTCAAGCGCTTCGTCTTCACGCATTTCCAACCGGCGGTACTGGTGGCGATGATTCTCTTCTGGACCTTCGCGCCAGATTCGATCGCCAAACCCGCCGTCGCAGTGGGCATCGGCATCGTCTTCAAGCTGACGCTGCTGGGCATGGAACGGATCAGCGAACGACATGCGCATTGGCGGCTGACCTGGAAGGAACTCGCCAGCGACCTTTTCTACGTCGCCCTCAGCTACACGTTGGTGAAATATGTCGGCAAGCATTTCGGCGACGACGCGATCATCGATGGGATCAAGCACGCCTTCCACATCAAGACCGCCTGGGCCGGGCAATTGCCGATCCTGGTGCAGGCGATCGCTATCCTGCTGATCTTCGATTTCGGTCAGTATTGGATGCACCGGGGGATGCATAACTGGACGCCGCTGTGGCTGACCCATGCGCCGCACCACCATATCACCCAGCTCAATGCACTGAAGGGTTCGGTGGGAAACCCGATCGAGCTTTTCCTAATCGGCCTCAGCCTGGGTGGGTTCTTCGATTTCCTGCCGCGCGCAGCCCTGCTCGCCAGCGGCATCGGCATGGCGATCGGCGCCTATACCCACGCAAACATCCGCTTCAACACGCCGCGCTGGTGGTCGTTCCTGTTCAACACCGTCGAGCATCACAGCCTGCACCATTCACCGGACTACGACAGCAGCCGCACAAACTACGCCAACACCTTCATCTTCATCGACCGCATCTTCGGCACTTGTGTGGACTCCCAATCATCGAAAGTGGGCCTGGATGATTGCCGCCGCCTGCCGATCAAGGACCAGATGCTCTACCCCTTCCGCCCGCTGGCGGATCTGGTGAAGAAATGGCGGATTTCCCGCACGGCGGAGGCGCTCCCGGCGGAGTAAGCACCCCGTTTCCCATACGAAAGGCCGCTCCATGCGCATTATCGATTGGATCTGGCGCGTCCGAGGAAGCATCCCGCTCGCCACACCCCGGTCCGCCAGCGAGATATTCGCCCGGCTCGAGCCTATATTCCGCGAACGCGGCACCACCATCGAATATGGCCCGGATACGCTCAGCTTCCGCAAGGACAACCCCGACTCGCAGGACAAGCTGGCCTCGTTCGAAGTCGGCCGACTCCTTGTGTCCGGCGGAACCGCCCCTATCCTGCATTTTGATATGAGCAGCAGGCCGCTTTTTTGGTGTTTTGTTGCGCCTCTGCCGTTTCTGGCAGTCGCCCTGGGTGTCCCCAGCCTCAAGATTTCAGGCTACAGCTTCGCCGGCATCTTCCTGGCACTGTATGTTGCGGGGCGCTGGATCGAGCAACGGCAGGCACACAAGCTTTTCCTGGCGGCGCTCGGCACTGTTGCTGCGTGCCCTGTGGAAGCGCCGCCAGTACCCGACGCAAGCAGGATCGCCTAGCGTCGACAGTATCGACAATAGCTTTTATTATCAGCATTTTAATGCCATTTGCGCGCCATCGGCACGTTGCGCCGAACGCCGCGCTTTCGGGGCCGTTAACCGCCGAAATGCGGAAACGATCCTTTTCCCTGTTACAGACCGGAGACAAACCGGGAGGAAGGCCCTATATGGCCGGCAACCGTTGCCTTTCCCCCTGAGGGCCAATGCTTACCACACACCCATTTGATGACGACAAGCTGCGCGAAGAGTGCGGCATCTTCGGCGTTTCCAACGGCGAGGGCGCAGCCGCGCTCGTCGCCCTTGGATTGCACGCGCTCCAGCATCGCGGACAGGAGGCCGCCGGCATCACCAGCTGGGACGGGCACCAGTTCCACACCCACCGCGCGATGGGCCATGTCGCCGGCAATTTCGATCGCGACGATGTGATCCGATCGCTCTCGGGCACTACCGCCTGCGGCCATGTCCGCTATTCGACTACCGGCGAAACGGCGATCCGCAACGTCCAGCCGCTTTATGCCGAACTGGCCAGCGGCGGTTTCGCAGTCGCGCATAACGGCAATATTTCCAACGCGATGCGGCTTCGGCGTGATCTCGTCCGCCGCGGCGCGATTTTCCAGTCGACTTCAGATACCGAGGTGATCCTCCACCTCGTCGCCACCTCGCAATATCGTACGCTGATCGATCGCTTCATCGATGCGCTGAAGCAGGTCGAGGGCGCCTATTCGCTGATCGTGATGACGCCAGAGGGTATGATCGCCTGCCGCGATCCACTGGGCATCCGCCCGCTGGTAATGGGCAAACTGGGCGACGCGGTGATCTTCGCCTCGGAAACCGTGGCGCTCGACGTGGTCGGTGCCGACTATGTCCGTGACGTGGAGCCGGGCGAACTGGTGATCGTGAAGGGCAATGGCGAGCTTTCCAGCCACAAGCCGTTCGCGCCCCAGGCCGCCCGCCCCTGCATCTTCGAATATGTCTATTTCTCGCGGCCCGATTCGATCAGCGACAACCGCTCGGTCTATTCGGTGCGCAAGGCAATCGGCGCGCAGTTGGCGATCGAATCGCCGGTCGAAGCCGATCTGGTCGTGCCGGTACCCGATTCCGGCGTGCCCGCCGCGATCGGCTATGCCCAGCAATCGGGCATCCCGTTCGAGCTCGGCATCATCCGCTCGCACTATGTCGGCCGCACCTTCATCCAGCCGGGCGACAAGGTCCGCCACCTTGGCGTGAAGCTCAAGCACAATGCCAATCGCGATCTTATCGCCGGCAAGCGCATCGTGCTGATCGACGATTCGATCGTGCGCGGCACCACCAGCCTGAAGATCGTGCAGATGATGCACGAAGCGGGCGCGAAGGAAGTGCATATGCGCATCGCCTCTCCGCCGACGCGGCACAGCTGCTTTTATGGCGTCGACACGCCGGAACGCGCCAAGCTGCTGGCGGCGAAGATGGATGTCGGCGGCATGACCGATTTCATCCATGCCGACAGCCTGGCCTTCGTTTCGATCGATGGCCTCTACAAGGCGCTGGGCGAAGCGAAGCGGGCGGATATACACCCCAAATATTGCGACGCCTGCTTTACGGGCGACTATCCGACCATGCTGACCGATCAGGACGAGCTCGCGCCGCCGCCCGATCAGCTGGCGCTGCTCGCCGAAAAGGTCGGTTGAACCCGCCCTGCCTTTCGCATTCCAGGGAGACAGCATGAGCGATCGTCCGCTTTCGGGTAAGACCGCGCTCGTCACCGGCGCCAGCCGAGGCATCGGCGCTGCGACGGCAATGGCATTGGCGGCAGCGGGCGCACATGTTGTGCTCACTGCGCGCACGGCCGGCGGCCTGGAGGAGGTGGAAGATGCCATCTTCACCGCCGGCGGCAACGCCACCATCGCGCCGCTGGACCTTACCGAGCATCAGGCGATCGCCCGGCTGGCCGAAGCGGTGGCAGAGCGCTGGTCGGCGCTCGACATGCTGGTGCTGAATGCCGGGATGCTGGGCACGCTGGGGGCGATCAACGCGATCGATTTCCCGGAGTTCGCGAAGGTGCTGACGCTCAACGTCACCGCGCAAGCTGCCCTGCTCGCTGCCTTCGATCCGCTGCTCCGCCGTTCCACCGCGGGGCGGGTGATCGGCATCACCTCAAGCGTGGCGCGGACGCCGCGCGCCTATTGGGGCGTCTATGGCGCGTCAAAGGCGGCGTTTGAGAACCTGCTGCTCAGCTATGGCGAGGAAGTCGGGCCGATCAGCGCGATCCGCACGGCGATCGTCGATCCCGGCGCGACCCGCACCAAGATGCGCGCGCGTGCGTTTCCCGGCGAGGATCCGGCCGGCGTGAAGCCACCGGAAACCGTGGCGGCTCGTATAGCCGAACTGATCCAGACGGATTTCGAAAACGGCCATCACGAACGGGTAAGCTGATTCCAATCAGGTCTCCAGCACCGGCTGGAGCCCCAGCGCACCGGCCAGGGCGCGGTGGCGTTTCTCCACCGCCTCTCCCCAAAGCGACTCGTCGCCATCGGCAAGGCTGAGGATTACGTTGCCGCCTTCGATCCGCAGCCGTGAGCGCTTGAGCGGCGCCGCGACGCCGCCGCTCAGCCGCTGCCCCAGGCGCATCGCCAGCCCCCATTTCTTCGCTTCCAGCAATGCCTCGGGCGTCGCAATGCGTTCGAGCGGCACCGGGCTATCGGTTGCCCCACCCAGCGACGTGTAAAGCGCCTGCGCCACCATCGCGCGCCCAGCGGCATCGATGCCAACCCAATTGCCGTGCAGTGCGATCTCCATGCCCCGCTCGGCGCGAAACTCCGGATTGGCGCGCCAGCCCACGTCCGCGAGCAGACAGGCGGCATGGCGAAGCCGTGACCATTCCCGTCCATCACTGAACAGCGGCGCGATCCAGGCATCGAGCAGATCGCCATGCTCAGGAAAGCGGCCCAGCCGCTCGCCTTCCTCCCGCGCCGCGACGATCAGCGGATCCATCCGCCGTTCCGCCGCCGAGAGGCGCTGAAAGAGCAGGCCCTCGCGCAAGCCGTAGGCCGATACGATCGTGCCAGAACTGCCCAACTGCTTCACCATCGCCACCAGCACCGCGGCGGCATCGGTAAGCGTCGGGATGCGAGCGCTGGAGAGATCGGGCACCGTCTTCAGATCAGCCTTGGTCGCCCCTTCCACCCGGCGGCCCAGTTCCGCAATGCGATCGATCGCCAGCGTGTAATTATGCACGATCGGCAATGGATATTGCGTCAGGTGCATATCGAGCTTTGCCAGCGAACGCCACGATCCGCCGACCAGATAAAAGGGCAGTCCCCTTCCTCGGCCTCTCCATCCCGCCGACTCGACCATCCGCGCCACTTCGCGGTCCAGCGCGGTGCGACCGCGCGCGCGGATCGCACCCAGCCGGAGCACGCCGAGCGGAAAGGAAACACGATCGGTGACGGTGCCGGCAACCACGCGCACCAGTTCCAGGCTGCCGCCGCCGAGATCGCCGACGATGCCGTCCGCATCGGGAATGGCCGAAAGAACGCCGAGGCCCGACGCAGTCGCCTCCTCTTCGCCAGAGAGCAGTTCGACCGCGAGGCCCAGGGCTTCCGCCGCACGAAGCAATGCACCGCCGTTGCGGGCATCGCGCACCGCTGCCGTGGCGACCGTGCGCAGATCACGAACCTGCATTTCGCGGGCAAGCAAGGCAAAGCGACCGAGCGCCGCACTGGCTGTGGCGAGTGCATTGGAATCGATCGCGCCCGTTTCGGCCAGCCCACGGCCAAGGCCTGCCATCACCTTCTCGTTGAAGAGGATTGCGGGCAGCCGCGCCGGCCCCTCATAGACGACCAGACGCACCGAGTTGGAACCGATATCGATGATCGCGGTACGGGGCCGCATGCTACCCGCCGCTGCTTGCGGCTTACCGAACAATAGAGTTGTCACCCGGTTCAAGCGCCCTTCGCAGCCAGTCGGCGCTTTCGCGGCGAAAGTTTCGGAACCGGCTTGCGCGCCTCCAGCGCAGCGCCGCGGCCGGAAAGCGACGGGTTGGTCATGAAATAACGATGTAAGTTGAATTCGCCATCTTCGCCGGATGCCACCCGCTCATAATGGCCATCGGGCGAGAGCAGCCAGCTTTGCTCGGTATCGAGCAGGTTGGCGACCATCACCTGATCCAGCACCTGATCATGGACCGTGCGGTTGAGGATCGGCAACATGAATTCCACCCGCCGATCGAAATTGCGCTGCATCCAGTCCGCCGAGGAGATGAACACCTTCGCACCATCGTTGGGCAGCGCCTTGCCGTTCCCGAATACCCAGATACGGCTATGTTCGAGGAACCGGCCGACGATCGATTTCACCCGGATATGCTCGCTCATCCCCACCACGCCTGGACGCAGGCAACAGATGCCGCGTACCACGAGTTCGATCTGAACACCGGCATTGCTCGCCTGGTACAGCTTCTCGATGATCGCAGGATCGACGAGCGAGTTCATCTTCGCCCAGATCGTTCCCGGCCGTCCCGCACGGACATGCGCGATTTCTTCCTCGATCAGCGCTTCCAGCCGGTTTCGCAGATCACGCGGAGAAATACCGAGCAGCTCGAGATGCTGCGGTTCCACATAGCCCGTGACGTAGTTGAAGATCTGGGCCGCATCGCGCCCCATCCGCGGGTCGGCTGTAAAGAAGCTGAGATCGGTATAAATACGCGCAGTGATCGGGTGATAGTTGCCCGTTCCGAAATGGCAGTAGGTGCGATAGGCATTGCCCTCGCGCCGCACGACCATCGACACCTTCGCATGGGTCTTCCAGTCGATGAAGCCATAGACAACCTGCACGCCAGCGCGTTCCAGGGCCGTTGCCCAATAGAGATTCTGTTCCTCGTCGAACCGCGCCTTGAGCTCGACGACCGCGGTTACCGATTTGCCGGCCTCGGCCGCGGCGATCAGCGCATTGATGACCGCGGGCTGCTTGCCAGCGCGGTAAAGCGTCTGCTTGATCGCCACCACGTCAGGGTCCGCCGCCGCCTGCTGGAGGAAGCTGAGCACGACGTCGAACGTCTCGTACGGGTGATGGACGATGATGTCCTTGGCGCGGATCGCCGCGAAGCAATCGCCGCCATATTCTCGGATCCGCTCGGGGAAGCGCGCCGAAAAGGGCGTGAACTTCAGGTCCGGGCGGTCCTCGTCGACCAGCAGCGAAAGATCGCCGACGCCCAGGAAGCCGCCCGTTTCGGTGAGCAGCGCATCGCTGCCGCCGAGTTCCTCCTTCAGCACTGCCTCGAGATCCGGAGCGATGCCCTCTTCCATTTCAAGCCGGATCACGCGGCCACGACGGCGACGCTTGATCGCGGAGCGGAAAGTGAGCACCAGATCCTCGGCCTCTTCCTCGATCTCGATATCGCTGTCGCGCAGCACGCGGAACGCTGCGGCGCCACGCGCTTCATATCCGGGAAAGAGCAGCCATGAGAAATGCTTGATGAGCGTTTCAATCGCGACATACCGCGCGGGGCTGCCCGGCAGGCGCACGAATCGGCGGATCGCAGCAGGAAGAAGCACCAATTCCTGAATGGTTTGGTGATCGCTCTTGCGAATCAAATTGAAGATTACACTCGATCCCTGGTTCGGGATGAACGGAAATGGATGCGCCGGATCGAGCGCCTGGGGCGTCAGGATCGGGAAGATCTGCTCGCGGAAATGCGCTTCGAGCCATTCCTCGACCTCGCCTTCGATCGCGTCTGCTTCCAGCACGAAGATATTGGCAAGGGCGAGTTCGGCACGGATATCCACCCACACGGCCTGCTGTTCGTCGGCCAGCGTTGCCGCCTCAGCCGAAATCGCCTCCAGCTGCTGCGCCGGGGTGAGGCCATCGACCGAGCGCGTGTCGATCGACTGGATTTGCTGTCCCATCAGCCCGGCGACGCGGACCATGAAGAACTCGTCGAAGTTATTGCCCGAGATAGAGAGGAAGCGCAGCCGTTCGAGCAACGGATGGGCGGGATTGCACGCCTCTTCCATCACCCGGCGATTGAAGGCGAGCCAGGAAAGCTCTCGGTTGAAATAGCGTGCGGCCGGCACGGCCGGACTGGGCGGCGCTGCCTCCGGGGCGGCGATCGAAGCGGTTGCTGGGCTGGTCATTCGCTCTCGCTATCGTCGGAATGCGTCAAAAGGCTTGCAGTCGCCAATGTAGCCTTCACCACCGGGATCGACAAACGACCGTCGGTTTCGGTCTCCAGAACATCGGCAACGCGCAGGATGGCGACATGGCTGCGTTCTATCCGCTTTGCGATCCATGCGATCACCGCCGGCGGCGCGTGGAGCAGGTGGCGAGTGAAGGCGCGCTCCAACAGCTGCGGCATCAGCGGATCGTCGGGCGGGCCAATCTCCAGCAGCGGCGACGCGGCCAGGCGCGATCGAAGATCGGGTAACGCAACCTCCCATCGCGGCGGCGCCGCGTCCGCCACGATCAGCAGCGGGCGATGCTCACCCTGCGCCTGGTTCCAGGCGTGGAAGATATCCTCTTCGACCGCGCGTTCGGCATCGTCGATGATCGTGGCGCCGGTCTTCGCGGCGAAGATACGGGCAAGCAGGCTGCGTCCTGACTTGCGGGGGCCGATCAGCAGCGCCGCCATCACTGGCCAGGTGCCCCAATGTTCAAGCTGGTGCACCGCCCGCGCATTCGATTCGCTCACCAGGAAATCGGTCTCGCTCGCTTCGGGCAGGCCCAGTGGCAGGCGAAGCTGGCTCATGGCTCTCGCGGCGTTGCCGAAGCCCGCGGCGACGGTGTAGCCGCGGGGGCCGCGCTGGCGCCGCCACGGCGGATCCGGATCACGCCGGGCCCTTCTTGAACGCTCCAGCCCCGTGCCTCCAGCGCCGAGCGCAGGCCCGCCTGGGACCCGTCATAGGCGACGCGCATCACCGAGATACCGCCCAGCGCCAGGCTGGTGGTATTGGCACTGCGGACACCCGGCACCCCGCGCACCGCGGCCTCGGAAGCCGTTACAGCTGCGGCGTTCGGCGTATCCACCTGCACCGAAATCGCCGTCTGCGCGGCCGGATCGGTGCCCGGAGTCGGCGCCGGGGTTGCTACGGCGGCTTCGGGATCAAGGGCGTCCGGCACCGTCTGCGCAACCGGCGGTCGCGCGGCGAGGACCGTGTCGGTTCGCAATTCCCCGTTCGCCAGCGCGGCCTGATATGCTTTGTCGATCCGCCCCACCGCCGTGTCGAACAGCGCATCGATCGCATCGCCATTGTCGATGCGCAGTGCGAAGCTCGTCACGGGCTGGCGATCGGGACCATGGCTTGCCGCAAACACGCCGACGATCGGGCCGCCGGGATATTCGCGCCGCAACTGCACTTCCGCCATTAGTATGTCGGTGGCACCATATTGATCGAGAATCGTCCGCCACCAGTTGCGCCCCCGGCGCAGCGTTTGCCCGCTGTTGACGAGCAGCCGGTCCGCCCCGGTGCCGCGTAGGCGGACATAGTCGATCGTGCTGCCGGCGGCACGCAGCCGGTTCCACGCGCGCGCCCAGGCAGTATCCCGTTCGAATACCTGGCCAGACCCACCGGAGAATTGCAGCGGCACCAGCAGCATCGGCGCCGAATGCGTAACCGCGATCGAAACGCCGAGGATCGATCCGGCCTTGGCGCGGTCGAACAGGATACCCAGACTCGCGATATAGCGATTGGGGCCAACCTGTTCGCGTTCGACGACAATGCCTGTCACGATCGAATCCAGTGCCGAATCGGGGAGCGCGCTGGCTTTGCCAGTCAGTTGCAGTGCCAGCTTCTCCCAGCCCTTGCGCTGGGCGATCCGCCACCCACCCTGCCGCGCCGCATCAGCGGTCTTGCCGGAAACATCGACGGTAACGCCGTTGACTTCGAAACTGCCGGAAAGGTTGACCGGCGCGGCCGGCACACCTCCCTGCCCCCGCGCGACCATGGCGCCGGTGCCCGCCAGGCCAAGCGCGGCAAGGGCAACGAAAACTGTTTTTGGGCGACGGAACTGCATTGTGCGCTCTTTTGGCGAAGCGGGCGTGGAAATCCAAGCGCGTTGTGGCTAGGGCGCTCTGCCATGAGCGAGACCAAGGCGGGCGACGGCCCTTACACCTATGCCCAGGCGGGCGTTTCGATTGCGGCAGGCAATGCGCTGGTGCGCGCGATCGGCCCGCTTGCCCGTTCCACCCGGCGCGCGGGCGCAGACGCCGATCTGGGTGGCTTCGGCGGCATCTTCGACCTGAAGGCGGCGGGCTTCACCGATCCGCTGCTGGTCGCGGCGAACGACGGCGTTGGCACCAAATTGAAGCTGGCGATCGAACATAACTATCATGACGGCGTCGGCATCGACCTCGTCGCGATGTGCGCCAACGATCTTGTAGTCCAGGGCGCCGAGCCACTGTTTTTCCTCGATTATTATGCCAGCGGCAAGCTCGACAACGCGGTTGCCGAGCGGGTGATCGCCTCCATCGCCGAGGGCTGCCGCCAGGCCGGCTGCGCGCTGATCGGGGGCGAAACCGCGGAGATGCCGGGCATGTACGCCGACGGCGACTACGACCTCGCCGGCTTCTGCGTCGGGGCGGTCGAGCGCGACCGGCTGCTCGACGGCAAGAAGATCGCCCCCGGCGACGTGCTGCTCGGCCTCGCCTCGAACGGTGTGCACTCGAACGGCTTCTCGCTGGTGCGGCGACTCGCGGCGGACAAGGGCTGGAAGCTCGATCGCCCGGCGCTGTTCGACCAGGAGCGGCTGCTGATCGACGCACTGATGGCGCCGACTCGGATCTACGTCGCCAGCCTGCTGCCCGAATTGCGCAAGGGCAGCATCCACGGCCTAGCCCACATCACCGGCGGCGGCCTGCTCGAGAACGTGCCGCGCGTGCTGCCCGAAGGTTGCCATGCCCGCATCGACGCCGACGCATGGCCGCTGCCCCGGCTGATGGCGTTCCTGCAGGCACAGGGCAATATCGAGCCCGAAGAGATGGCGCGCACCTTCAACTGCGGCATCGGCATGGTCGCGGTGGTTGCCGCCGACCAAGCCGAAACGGTTGCTTCGACGCTGACCGAAGCTGGCGAGACGGTGTTCGCCATCGGCGCTATCGAAGCGGGCGATCGCGGCTGCACCGTGATCGGCAGCGACGAGACCTGGAGCGCCCGGGCCCCCTGGAGCGCGACGCATCATGGCTGAGGCAGCCACCGGCGCCTCAAGCCCCCGCAAGCGACTCGGCATCCTGATCTCGGGCCGAGGATCGAACATGGCCTCGCTGGTCGAGGCCGCCGCGGCGCCGGACTGTCCCTACACCGTCGTGCTCGTCGCCAGCGACAAGCCCGAAGCGGCCGGCCTTGCCTGGGCAGCGGAACATGGGGTGCCAACCTTCGCCCAGTCGCCCAAGGGAATGCCCAAAGCCGAATATGAGGCGAAGATCGACGCAGCGTTGCGCGCAGCCGGTGTCGAGGCGATCGCGCTGGCCGGCTATATGCGGCTGCTGTCGGACGATTTCGTAGCGCGGTGGCGCGGCCGGATCGTCAACATCCACCCCTCGCTGCTGCCCAAGTACAAGGGCCTGGATACCCACGCCCGCGCGATCGAAGCCGGCGATGCGGAGGCAGGCGCCTCGGTGCATCTGGTAACCGAAGAACTGGATGGCGGCCACGTTCTGGGCCAAGCCCGCGTGCCCATCCTTGCAGGAGATACCGCCGACTCGCTCGCCGCACGCGTTTTGGCGGAGGAGCACAAGCTCTACCCAAAAACACTGGCCGCCTGGCTTCGCAGTTGAACTCCGGGGATATTTGCCACCTCAACCGCGTTGATATCCGTGAAGGAAACAGGGGAAAGCGGCGGACATGTCCAAGGATTCGGCGCTAACGCCGGAAGTAGACGGCGGGATTGCGACAGCGGAACAGGGCCTCGTGCTGCTCGATGGCCCCAACGGCGTCGCCGTTGCGATGACGCCGGAGGCTGCCGAAGCCACCGGCCACAGCCTGCTTGCGGCAGCGGTCGCGGCGGCAGATCAGCGCAAGCGGGGTGAAACGAGTTATTAGACTTGTGCAACTATAGTCCGGACGCCGATAAGAGGCGCGGATGATCAAGGTCGCCAGCTACAATATGCGGAAGTCGATCGGCACCGACCGGCGACGCCGACCGGAGAGGACACTCGAGGTACTGCTCGAGGTGGATGCCGATGTGATCGCGCTGCAGGAAGCCGATCGCCGTTTCGGTTCGCGCGAAGCCGTTTTAACCCAAAGCCTACTCGCCGAGCATAGCCCGTGGAAGCCGGTGCATTTCGGGATGCGTGCGCGATCGATGGGCTGGCACGGCAATGCGCTGCTGGTGCGCAAGGATGTCGAGATCCTCGACTGCGCAGCTCTGCACCTTCCCACCTTGGAACCGCGTGGGGCAGTGATAGCCGATCTGCAGGTAAACGGTCTGCAGCTTCGGGTGGTCGGGATGCATTTGGATCTTTCCGGCCTATGGCGCCGTCGCCAGGCACACGCCATCCTTGCCCATCTTGCCGCACTCCCCCGAATGCCGACGGTGATGATGGGCGACCTCAACGAATGGAGCGCGGAACGCGGCTGCCTTCGCGATTTCGCCCAGCATTTCGCCTTCGCACCCACCGGCAAGAGCTTCCACGCGCGCAGGCCGATGGCACGACTCGATCGGATCATGGCATCCCCCGAGTTGGCGATCGGCGAAGCGGGGGTGCACCACAGTCTCGCCGCCCGCACCGCCTCCGATCATTTGCCGGTCTGGGCAGAGGTGCGACACCGCTGATGCACGAGAGCCACGAAAAGGAACTGCGGCTTGCGCTGGTCTGCTATGGCGGGATCAGCCTCGCGGTGTACATGCACGGCATCACCAAGGAGGTATGGCACCTTGCCCGCGCAAGCTGTGCCGAGCGTGAGGGCACGCCGCTCACCAGCGTCTATCGCGAGGTGATCGAGGAAATCCGCGATCGCAGCGGACTGAACCTTCGCGTGCTGGTGGATATCCTATCGGGGGCCAGCGCCGGAGGCATTAACGCGGTATTCCTCGCGCAGGCCATCGCGACCGGCCAGTCGCTCGATCCGCTGACGGCGATGTGGCTGGACCATGCCGATGTCGAAGCCCTGCTCGCCCCGACCCAGGCGCCATCGCATCGCTTCGCCAAAATCTGGGCGACCCCCCTTGCCTGGATGATGGCCAACCGCTCCCATACAATCGACGAGACGGTTGAGGTCGGTGCGCGCACCGAGGTGCGCGAGAAACTGGAGCGCTTCGTCCGTTCGCGCTGGTTCGAACCACCCTTTGGCGGCGAACAGTTGCTCAACACGCTGCTCGATGCGTTCGATGCCATGGCGAAGGGCCCCGCCGAGCGCCGGCTGCTGCCCGACGGGCAGCCGCTAGACCTGTTCGTCACCGCCACCGATTTCCGCGGCCATCACGAAACGCTACGACTGAACTCGCCGCCCGAAGTAACCGAAACCGAGCATCGGCTGGTGTTCGGCTTCAGCGACCACGGGCGTGGTACGGGCTTTGCCGATGCCGCCGCGCTCGCCTTCGCAGCACGGGCGACTTCCAGCTTTCCCGGGGCCTTTCCGCCACTGATGATCGAGGAACTGGACAAGGTTCTGGCGGATCGCGGCGAACATTGGCCCGGCCGGGACGCATTTCTCCAGCGTGCGCTGCCCGAACAATGGGCAGAGAGCCGCGCGGAGAAGGCCGTGCTGATCGATGGTTCCGTGCTTGCCAACGCACCATTCGCACCTGCCATGGCCGCGCTGCGGGAGCGCCCGGCCCGCCGACAGGTCGACCGTCGCTTCGTCTTTCTCGATCCCACGCCGGACATGCGGTTCGACTTTTACGGCCCGCGCCAGGAGCGGCCCGGTTTCTTCTCCACCATCATCGGCGCGCTCTCGGAACTGCCGCGCAAGCAGCCAATCCGCGACAATCTGGAAGCGATCGCCGCCCGCTCGGACCGAATCGAGCGGATGCTGGCCATCGTCGCAGAGATTCGGGCGGAAGTAGAGGCGCAGGTCGAATCGTTGTTCGGCTATACGCTGTGGCTCGACTATCCGACACCCAAGCGGCTCGCCGCCTGGCGCAAGCGCGCGCAGGTCGCCGCCGCAGGCAAGGCCGGCTATGGTCACACGGCCTATGCGCTGCTCAAGGTGGACGGTGCGATCGATCGCACCGCCCGAACGCTGCAGGCGTTGGGGGGACAGCAGGATGGGCAGCGCCTACGCACCCTTGGTGGCCAGTTGCGCGAAACGGTGCGGATGCGCGGTGCCGATCGGTTCGGCGCATCCCTGCCCGGGGGCGCCTCGCCGGAAGCGCTCGATTTCCTGCGTGGTCACGATCTCGGCTTCCGCATCCGCCGCTTGCGCCTGCTCGCGCGGCGGCTGGCCGAACTGGAGCAGTCGGCCCCGCGTGGCGTGATGCGGCCGATGCGGGACGCCATCTACGGTGCACTCGCCGCCTATCTGGAACTCAAACGCTCCGACACCTTTGCCGATCTGCAGGACAAGGCGGATGGTGACACGGGCGCCTTGCTCGATATGCTTGCGGAGCGGATGCAGCTCCGCACACTCGACCGCCAGACCGACGAGGCACTCTCCGCCGGGTTCAGTGCGTTATCGAAAGAGCTGCGGCGGCCGATGCTGCTCGCCTATCTTGGCTTCCCCTTTTTCGACATCGCGACATTGCCGCTGCTCCAGGGCGAAGGCATGGACGAGTTCGATCCGATCCGAGTGGATCGTATTTCACCGGAGGACGCCCGCGCGATCCGCACGGGCGGAGTTGCGTCGATGCTGAAGGGCAACCAGTTCAACAATTTCGGCGCCTTCTTCAGCCGAGCCTATCGCGAGAACGACTACCTCTGGGGTCGCCTGAACGGCGCCGACCGGCTGATCGACATCGTCCTCTCGACGCTCGATGCCGGTGCGCGACCGGACGAATCTCGCATCGCGGCACTCAAGCGCCGGGCCTTCCACGCGATCCTCGACGAGGAGGCTCCCCGCCTTGCCGCCATCCCCGGCCTGATCGCCGAGTTGCGGAGCGAAATCGGCTGAGCCTTGGCAAGCGCCCCCCCTCGCGCCTAGAAGGCTGGACGGGTTTGCCAGGAAGGGAGCGGAATGCGGTTTCTGAAGGTGCTGTTGTGGCTCCTGCTCGGCGGCGTGATCGCCGGGTTCGTGATCTATAACGGCGAACAGCGCGTCAGTATCCAGCTTTGGGGCGGCCTGGTCGCCGATATCAGCCTGCCACTACTGCTGATCGTGGTGTTCCTTGCCGGGTTCCTGCCCATGCTGGTCGCCTATCAGGCGCTGCGCTGGCGGATGCGGCAGCGTTTCGCAGGCTTGGAGCGCGCGATTGCCGATCTCCGCGCGATCCCCGCGCCGCCCGTGCCACGCTTCGAGCCGATCGCGCAAACCGCCCGCGAGGAGCCACGCGCATGAGCAGCCGCATCTATGTCGCGCTCGACACGCCCGAATTGGAAAAGGCCAAGGCGCTTGCCCAGAAGGTCCGCCATCATGTCGGCGGGATCAAGCTTGGCCTCGAATTCTTCATGGCGAACGGCCGCCACGGTGTGCACGAGATGGCAGAAATCGGCCTGCCGATCTTCCTCGACCTAAAGTTTCACGACATTCCGAACACGGTTGCCAAGGCGATCCAGGCGCTGCGCCCGCTCAATCCCGCGATCCTGACGGTCCATGCCGCCGGCGGCCGGGCGATGCTGGAAGACGCAAAGGCCGCCGCGCCCGAGGGCACCAAGGTCGTCGCGGTGACGATGCTGACCAGCCTCGACGGCAGCGACATGACCTCGATCGGTCTCAAGCCCGATCCGCATGCGCAGGTGATGCGGCTGGCCGAACTGGCGCGTTCCGCCGGGGTCGACGGCATCGTCTGCTCGGGCGAAGAAGTGAAGGCGGCCCATGCGGCCTGGAAGGACGGCTTCTTCGTCGTCCCCGGCGTACGCCCGGCGGACGCGCATGTCGGCGACCAGAAGCGCGTGGTAACGCCGCGGGGTGCCGTCGATGCCGGCGCGTCGATCCTGGTGATCGGTCGCCCGATCACCCAGGCCGAAGACCCAGACGCCGCCGCCCGCGCCATCGCAGCGACGCTTTAACAGGTTACGGGGTTCCCTTTCTACAACGAAAGGGAAACTTCCGGAACGTCGATGCCCGTCACCATCCGCCCCGCCACGCTCGCGGACCTGCCCGGGCTCCATGCGGTGATCGAACGCGCCTATCGCGGCGAAACCGCGCGCCGAGGCTGGACGCATGAGGCGGACCTGATTGAAACGCCGCGCACCAATCTGCAAACCCTGTCCGCAATCGTGGAGGATAGCGCACAGGTGCTGCTCAGCGCATGGGACGGCAGCACCGCGATCGGCTGTGTCAACGTCGCGAACCTGGGGGGCGGCACGGCCTATCTGGGCTTACTGTGCATCGATCCGCTCCGCCAAGCGCGCGGCCTTGGCCGCCAGTTGATCGCCGCGGCCGAAGCACATGCCGGCAACGTCTTCGGCTGCACGCACATTGAGATGAAGGTGATAGAGGAACGCCGCAGGCTGATCGATTATTATGTACGCCGCGGCTACGCTGAAACCGGCGAGCGCCGCGACTTCCCGATCCCGCTCGATCCCCCATTGTTCATGACAGTGCTGGCCAAGCCGCTGGTATAGGGCCTACAGGGCGACCATGCCCGCAACCGCGAAAATCTGTGGCCTGTCCACCCCCGAGACGCTCGACGCCGCCGTGGCTGGCGGGGCGAGCCATATCGGTTTCGTCTTCTTCCCGCCTAGCCCGCGGCACCTCTCGTTCGAAAAGGCACAGGGGCTTGCCGCACGGGTGCCGGGGCGGGTCGCGCGCGTCGGTGTGTTCGTCGATCCCGACGACGGCTTCCTCGATGCCGCCCTTGCCGCCGGACGTCTCGACGTGCTCCAGCTCCACAAGGTGACGCCCGAGCGTGCCGCCGCGGTGAAGGCCCGCACCGGTCGCGAGACCTGGGCGGCACTGGCGGTAAAGACTCGTGCCGATCTCGTCCCCGCCGCCGGTTTCCGCGGTGCGGCCGATCGGCTGCTCTACGACGCCAAGGCCCCCGAGGGCGCCAAGGTGCCCGGCGGCACCGGGCTGCGCTTCGACTGGACCCTGCTCGACGGCTTTGCCCACCCCCTGCCCTGGATCCTCTCCGGCGGGCTCGACGCGGGCAATGTCGGCGAGGCGATCCGCGTCACCGGTGCCCGGCTGGTGGATGTCTCTTCGGGCATAGAAAGCGCCCCGGGCATCAAGGATGTGGACAAGATCGCCGCTTTCCTTAAAGCCGTGGCCCGATCATGAACGCACCAAACTCCTTCCGCGCCCAGCCTGACGACCGCGGGCATTTCGGCCAGTTCGGCGGACGCTTCGTCGCCGAGACGCTGATGCCGCTGATCCTAGACCTGGAGCGCGAATACATCGCCGCCAAGGCCGATCCCGCCTTCCAGGCCGAGTTCGACGACCTGCTCGAACATTATGTCGGCCGCCCCAGCCCGCTCTATTATGCCGAGCGGCTGACCGAGGCGCTGCGCGAAGGCGCGCCCGAGGGCATGGGCGCCGAGATCTGGTTCAAGCGCGACGAACTCAACCACACCGGCGCACACAAGATTAACAATTGCATCGGCCAGATCCTGCTCGCCCGCCGCATGGGCAAGACGCGGATCATCGCCGAGACCGGCGCGGGCCAGCACGGCGTGGCGACCGCCACCGTCTGCGCGCGCTTCGGCCTGCCCTGCGTTATCTATATGGGCGCGACCGACGTGGCGCGGCAGCAGCCCAACGTGTTCCGCATGAAGCTTCTCGGCGCCGAGGTGGTGCCGGTCACGAGCGGCGCGGCGACGCTCAAGGATGCGATGAACGAGGGCCTGCGCGACTGGGTCGCCAACGTCCACGACACCTTCTACATCATCGGCACCGCCGCCGGCCCGCACCCCTATCCCGAGCTGGTCCGCGACTTCCAGTCGGTGATCGGCCGCGAGGCGCGCGAGCAGATGCTCAAGCGCACCGGCAAACTGCCCGACATGCTGGTCGCCGCGATCGGCGGTGGCTCCAACGCGATCGGGCTGTTCCACCCGTTCCTCGACGATGCCAGTGTGCAGATGCTCGGCGTCGAGGCCGCGGGCGAAGGGCTCGACAAGCGCCACGCCGCCAGCCTCGCCGGCGGCGCGCCGGGCATTCTCCACGGCAACCGCACCTATCTGCTGCAGGACGAGGACGGCCAGATCACCGAGGCGCACTCGATCTCGGCGGGGCTCGACTATCCGGGCATCGGGCCGGAACACGCCTGGCTGCGCGACATCGGCCGCGTGGAATATACCGCGGTGACCGACACCGAGGCGCTCGACGCCTTCCAGCTGCTCTGCCGCACCGAGGGTATCATCCCGGCGCTGGAGCCTAGCCACGCCATCGCCGCGGTGGCCAAGGTCGCCCGCACCATGCCGCGCGACAAGGTGATCCTCGCCAATCTCTGCGGTCGCGGCGACAAGGACATCTTCACCGTCGCAGAAGCGCTGGGAGTGCAGATGTGACCCGGCTCGCCAGCGCCTTTACCCGCGCCGCCGATCAGGGCCACGCCGCGCTGGTGACCTTCGTCACCGCCGGCGATCCCGCGCCGAACGCCACAGCCGCGATCCTCGACGCGCTGGTCGCGGGTGGGGCCGACGTGATCGAGCTGGGCATGCCGTTCACCGATCCGATGGCAGACGGCCCGGCGATCCAGGCCGCGAACCTGCGCAGCCTCGCCGCCGGCACCACCACGGCGGACGTGCTCGCCATCGCCACCGCGTTCCGCGCACGCCACCCGGAGGTGCCGATGGTGCTGATGGGCTATGCCAATCCGATGACCCGCCGTGGCCCCGAATGGTTTGCGAGCGCCGCGCGCGATGCCGGTGCCGACGGCGTGATCTGCGTCGACATCCCCGCCGAGGAAGACGACAGCCTGGGCGAAGCGCTCCGCGCCGCCGGGATCGGCAATGTCCGCCTCGCCACGCCGACCACCGACGCCGCCCGCCTGCCGGCGGTGCTGGAGGGCGCTTCGGGGTTCCTCTATTATGTCTCGGTCGCCGGGATCACCGGGCTGCAACAGGCCGCCACCGCCTCGATCGAGGCGGCGGTTGCTCGCCTCAAGGCGGCGACCGACCTGCCGATCGCGGTGGGCTTCGGCGTCCGCACCCCCGAACAGGCTGCCGCCATCGGCCGCGTTGCCGATGGTGTGGTCGTCGGCAGCGCGATCGTCGAACTGGTCGGCCGCCACGGCGCGGATGCGGCCGAGCCGGTTCGCACCTATATCGAGTCGCTGAAGACGGCGCTGGTCGCCGCACGCAAGGAAGTCGCATGAGCTGGATTTCGCGCGTCCGTAACGCGCTCGCCTATGTCACCACCCGTGGCGAGGAGAGCCCCGACAATCTCTGGCACAAGTGCAAGGGATGCGGACAGATGGTCTTCATGAAGGAGTTCGAGGAGAACCAGAACGTTTGCCCGCATTGCGACTTCCATGACCGCATCGGCGCCGCCAAGCGCTTTGAGCAGCTGTTCGATAACGGCAGCTTCAATCTGCTGCCGAGCCCGAAGGTAGCCGAAGACCCGCTGAAGTTCCGCGACTCCAAGCCCTACACCGCACGCATCAAGGCGGCGCGGGCGAGCACCGGCGAGCAGGACGCGTTCCAGAATGCCAGCGGCACGATCCATAGCCACAAGGCAGTGATCGGCGTGCAGGACTTCGCCTTCATGGGCGGATCGATGGGCCAGGCGGTGGGCGAGGCGTTCATCGCCGGCGTCGAGACCGCGATCGCCGCACGGGCGCCGTACATCGTGTTCACCGCCTCGGGCGGCGCGCGGATGCAGGAGGGCATTCTCAGCCTCATGCAGATGCCGCGCACCACCGTGGCGATCGAGATGCTCCACGATGCGGGCCTGCCGTACATCGTCGTGCTGACCGATCCGACCTCGGGCGGGGTGATGGCGGCCTATGCGATGCTGGGCGACGTCCAGATCGCCGAGCCGGGCGCGACGCTCGCCTTCACCGGGCGGCGCGTGATCGAGAACACGATCCGCGAAAAGCTGCCCGACGATTTCCAGACCAGCGAATATTATCGCGATCACGGCCTGGTCGACATGGTGACGCACCGCCGCGACCTGCGTGACACGCTGGGCCAGCTGATCGGCCTGCTCTGCGAGGCCCACGCGGCCGCTTGAACCTGCCTAAGCCCCTCCCCTTCAGGCGCATCAGGTCGGCCATGCCCCCGGCATGGCCTGAACAGCGCGGGGCGCTGTTCACCTGATGCGGGGTTGGGGTGGGGCCGTGTCTCACCGAGACCAACAAACGTTCTGGAATCCCTCCACCCCCAAACCCCTCCTCCAAGGAGAAGGGGCTTAATTTAAAAGCGACATGCCCGACTTCGCGCGCTCCACCGATCCCGCCGTGCAGGCCCAGCTCGACCGGCTGACCCTGCTCTCCCCCGGCGCCGACATCCTCGGCCTCGACCGCATCACCCGGCTGCTGGAGCGCGTCGGCAACCCGCATCTCCGCTTGCCGCCGGTGCTCCACGTCGCCGGCACCAACGGCAAGGGCTCGACTTGCGCCTTCCTCCGCGCCGCCCTCGAAGCCGCAGGCCTGCGCGTCCATGTCTATTCCAGCCCGCACCTCGTCCGCTTCAACGAGCGGATCCGCCTTGCCGGCACGCTGATCGACGATGCGACCCTCGCCCCGCTGCTCGCCGAGGTGCTGGACGCCGGCGGCGATATCGGCGCGAGCTTCTTCGAGGTGACCACCGCCGCCGCCTTCCTCGCGTTCTCGCGCACGCCTGCCGATGCCTGCGTGATCGAGGTCGGCCTCGGCGGGCGACTGGATGCCACCAATGTCGTGCCGGCGCCGATCGCGACCGCCATCGCCCAGCTCGGCATCGACCATCAGGCATTTCTCGGCGACACGCTGCCGCAGATCGCCCGGGAAAAGGCGGGCATCGCCAAGCCCGGCGTGCCGATGGTGACGATGCGCTACGATGCCGAGATCGCCGCCGTGGTCGCTGCCGCGGGCGCGCCGGTTTACGCCCAGGGCACCGCCTGGAACTATGCTGTGGAGGACGATCGTCTCACCTATCGCGACGCCGAGGGAACGATCGAGACGCCGCTCCCTGCTCTGTCGGGTCAACACCAGCCGGGCAATCTCGCACTCGCCCTCGCCATGCTCCGGCACCAGACCACGCTCGCCATTCCAGACTCGGCCCTTGCCGCCGCTGCAACCCGCGCGCGCTGGCCGGCGCGGATGCAGCGGCTGGCTGCCGGCCCGCTTACCGCATTGCTCCCGGAGGGCACCGCCGTCTGGCTCGACGGCGGGCACAATGCCGCCGCCGGTGCAGCGATCGCCGAAACGGTAGCGAGCGTGGCCGGGGATCGGCCGTGTCACCTCATCCTCGGCATGCTCGCCAACAAGGATCCGGAAGGCCTGCTGGCGGGCCTCGCACCGAGGCTTGCCAGCGCCGTGACGGTGCCCATTCCCGGTCACGCGCACCATGCGCCCGAGGATCTCGCCGCACGTGTCCGCGGGCTCGGCGTCGCGGAGGTGACGACGGCTGCGGAGGTACCGGCCGCCCTTGAGGTGCTGTGCGGAAAGATCGGGGCGGGGCCCCCCGCCGCCGTGCTCATCCTCGGCTCGCTCTATCTCGCCGGCGTCGTGCTGGAGGCGAACGACGAATTGCCCGACTGATCGCACATTGCGGCTTATTGCGATTGACTATTAATAACAGAACGGCATGATCCTCCCGACGCCCATCGGAGAATCACATGCAGCCGTCCGTCCAGACCCTCGTCACCGCCCTGCCCCAGCTCCAGCCCGAGGATCCGGGCGTGCGGCTGCTGCTGTTCGGCGTCCGCCAGACCGGCGCAAACGGGCTCCACGATGCGAGCACCGCGCACGCCTTCCTCGTCGCGTTCGGCAAGGCGTTCCGCCGGCCGCTGATGCTGCTGCGCGCGCTGATGCACGAAATGTCGGGCATGGCGACCGGCCCGGTGCAGATCGCCCCGTGGTGCTGCCCGCGGATGACCGCCTCCGAAGCAGCCCTGATCGGCGCGCTCGGCAAGGTCCGCACCAACCCGCAGGGCGCGGCATTGTTGCTCGCCGACCTGATCGGCGTGCGGGACGCGACCGGCCTGCTGCCGACCGCCCACGCGCTCGCCCAGAGCTTCGCCGACCTCGCGCTACCGCTGGAAGGTTAGCCGGGCGCATCAAGAAAGGCGGGTATCAGCTTCCAGATCTGGTCCAGTTGCTCGCAGGTAATGCTATAGGGCGGCATCACATAGACTGTGTTACCCAGCGGACGCAGCAACACGCCGTGTGCGCGTGCGAATGCCATCAGCCGCGGAGCGATCGCGGAGAGGTAGCCGCTCTCCGGTTGCTCTATTTCCAGTGCCGCGATGGTGCCGAGCCGGCGATGGTTCACCAACCCCGGCACACCGGCCAGTCGATCGAGCGCCGCCTGCTGCCACTGGCCCAGCCGCGCGATGCGATCGAGCACCGGCTCTTCCCGCCAGATGGCGAGATTGGCGACCGCAGCCGCGCAGGCGATCGGATTAGCCGTATAACTCGAAGAGTGGAAGAACATCCGCGCCCGATCCTCGGACCAGTGCGCCTCGAAGATCGGCGCGGACGCCAGCGTCACCGCCAGCGGGATCGCGCCGCCGGTAATGCCCTTAGACAGGCACAGGATATCCGGCACCACGCCCGCCTGTTCGCAGGCGGTGAGCGTGCCGGTGCGGCCCCAGCCGGTCATCACTTCGTCGGCGATGAACAGCACCCCGTGCCGCGCGCAGACCGCCGCCATCTCGGCGAGCAGCGCGGGCGTGTAGAACAACATGCCCCCCGCCCCCAGCACCAGCGGCTCGACGATGAACGCGGCCGCACCGGCGCGGCATTCCGCCTCCAGCGCGTCGAGTGTTGCCTGCTCGGCGCCCGCGCCGGGAAAGGGAATGGTGCCGACATCGAACAGCAGCGGCTGGTAGGGCCGGTTGAACACCCCGCGCGCGCCGACCGACATGCCGCCGATCGTGTCGCCATGATAGCTGTGCTCCAGGACGAGGATCCGGCTCCGGTCCGCCTGCCCGCGATGGTGCCAATAGCCGAGCGCCATCTTGAGCGCGACTTCCACCGCGGTGGAGCCGCTATCGCTGAAGAAGACATGTTCGAGCGCTTCCGGCAGGATTTCCCGCAGCCCGGCAGCGAGCGTTTCGGCGGGCGCGTGCGTCCAGCCGGCGAAGATGATCTGGTCCAGCTTGCCCGCCTGCTCGGCGATCGCGGCCATGATGCGCGGGTTGCAATGGCCGTGCGTCGTCACCCACCAGGACGAGATCGCGTCGATGAAGCTGCGACCATCGGCGGTGTGGATCAGCGCGTCTTTCGCGTGGTCCACCATCGGGATCGGCTCGCCCAGACCGTGCTGGGTGAAGGGATGCCAGACCGAGGACATCAGGCGAAGTCCGCGCGATCGAAGGCGTCGGCAAAGGCGCCGGCCAGTGCAGCCGGCGTCAGATCGGGCAGCATCGGCAGCCGGCCGAGTCGCTTGACCTTGCCGATCGCGGCGATGGTCGCCTCGCTGTCCTCCACCGCGTCGCCGACAAAGGCGATGCCGTGGATCGGCACGCCGCGCGCGCGCAGCGCCTCGATCGAGAGCAGGCTGTGGTTGATCGTGCCGAGCGCGGTGCGCGCCACCAGGATCACCGGCTTGCCCCAGCGCGCGAACATGTCGGCATAGAGGATCTCGCGGGTCACCGGCACCAGCGCGCCGCCGGCGCCTTCCACCACCAGCGGGCCGTCCACCTGCGGCAGAGCAAGCCGCGCGGGATCGATCGTCACGCCGTCGATCTCGGCCGCGCGGTGCGGCGAGCAGGGGGTGACGAGGCGATACGCCTCGGGAAGGATATTTGCGCCCGGCAGGCCGGATAGCGCCGCGATCGACTCGCTGTCGCTGCCGTCGTCCAGGCCGCTCTGGATCGGCTTCCAATAATGCGCGCCGAGTGCGCCGGCGAGGGCCGCGGCGAACACGGTCTTGCCGATGCCGGTGTCGGTACCGGTGACGATCGAGGTCTGGGTCATGCTGCGGCCGTTTCGGTTGCGGAAATCAGGGTGGCGAGCCGATCCGCCAGGGCGGCGATATCGGCCAGCGTGACATTGTTGGTGATCGAGATGCGCAGGCGCGAGGTGCCCGCAGGGACCGTCGGCGGGCGGATGCCGCGCACGTCGAAGCCGCTTTCCTGCAGCAGGCCGGCCACGGTCATGGTGCGGACGTCGTCGCCCAGGATCAGCGGCAGCACCTGGCTGGGGCCGTCAAGAACGCCGAGTGGCCCCAGCGCCGCGCGTGCTGTACGAACGCGATCGAACAGGGCCCTACGCAATGCATCGCCCTCTCCCACGATCCGCAGCGCGGCGCGCACGGCCGCCGCCATCAGCGGCGACGGCGCGGTCGAGAAGATGAACGCCCGGCCGCGATTGACGAGGAAGTCGCGCACCACTGCTGGGCCGGTCACCAGCGCACCCTCGCAGCCCAGTGCCTTGCCGCAGGTGTGGAGCGTGATGAGGTTCCCCGTCGGCAAGCCATATGCCAGCCCCTGCCCCTGCGGCCCGTAGACGCCGGTGGCGTGCGCTTCGTCGACCAGCAGGATCGCGTCCTCGGCCGCTGCCAGCGCCGAGAGCTCGGCGAGCGGCGCGAGATCGCCGTCCATGCTGTACAGGCTCTCGACCGCGATCCACACGCGCCCCGCCCCGCCCGCCCGGCGCCAGTCGGCAATGGCGGCGGCGAAGGCGGCGACATCGTTATGCGCCGCCTGCCGCGTTTCCGCCCGACCGAGCCGCATCCCCTCATGGGCACTGGCGTGGACGAGTTCGTCGAACAGCACCAGGTCGCCCCGCTGCGGCAGGGTACCGAGCAGCGCGGCATTGGCTGCATAGCCGCTGGAGAAATAGAGCGCCGACTCGCGTCCGAAGAACGCGGCGGCGTCGGCCTCCAGCGCCTCGTGCTCGGTTTGATTGCCGCGCAGCAGCCGCGATCCACCCGAGCCGATCGGCACGCCCCGCGCCAGCGCCGCCACCACGGCCTCGCGCAACGCCGGCGAGTCGGCGAGGCCGAGATAGTCGTTCGAGGCGAAATCGGCGCCTTCGCGCCCGATCAATCGCCGTCCCCTCCCACGCGCCGCCAACTCGGCCAGATCGCGCGCCTGTGCGTCGAAATAGTGCATCGCCAGCGCCCGCTACACCTGCCGCCCGCCGCAGGCAATCGAGCCGACGCGTTACCCCGACAGGGTAAGAAAACGCTTGCATCCATTTACCCCAGCCGGGTAAGGGGCCGGCATGACGACGTTAGCCGGTTCCAAAATCCGCCACTATCGCGAGGAGCGCACGCTCACCCGCGCCGCCTTCGGTGCCTGGTTCGATACGCCGGGCTCCACCGTGCAGGGCTGGGAGACGGACGGCAAACGCGCCAATACCAAGGTGATGAACCAGATTGCGGCGATGGGAATCGCCGATCATGCGGACTGGCACGTCGCCGTCCGCAACGTGGAGAGTGCAATGGCAAGCTGGACCCCCGATAGCTGGACGCGCGCCGAAGCGCGCCAGATGCCGCAATATCCGGACAAGGGCGCGCTCGACGCGGCCACCCGGCAGCTGAGCAGCTATCCGCCGCTGGTCTTTGCCGGCGAGGCGCGCGAGCTGACCGGTTCGCTCGCCAAGGTGGCGCGCGGCGAGGCCTTCCTGCTCCAGGGCGGCGACTGCGCCGAGAGCTTCGCCGAGTTCCACCCGAACAACATCCGCGACACCTTCCGCGTCATCCTGCAGATGGCGGTCGTCCTCACCTTCGCCTCGAAGCTGCCGACGGTGAAGCTCGGCCGCATGGCCGGCCAGTTCGCCAAGCCGCGTTCGGCCGATACCGAGGTGATCGACGGTGTCGAGCTGCCCAGCTATCGCGGCGACAATGTCAACGACATCGCCTTCACGCCCGAAGCGCGGATCCCCGATCCCGCGCGGATGGTGCAGGGCTACAGCCAGTCGGCGGCGACGCTCAACCTGCTGCGCGCCTTTGCCGGCGGCGGCTATGCGAACCTGCACCAGGTCCATAAATGGACGCTCGACTTCATGGGCAAGAGCCCCTGGTCGGCCAAGTTCGCCGATGTCGCGGACCGGATCGGCGAGGCGCTCGACTTCATGGAGGCGTGCGGGATCAACCCCGATACCGTGCCGCAGCTCAAGGGCACCGATTTCTACACCAGCCACGAGGCGCTGCTGCTCCCCTATGAGCAGGCGCTCACCCGGCAGGACAGCCTGACCGGCGACTGGTACGACACCTCGGCGCACTTCCTGTGGATCGGCGACCGCACCCGCTTCGAAGGCTCGGCACATGTCGAGTTCCTGCGCGGCATCGGCAACCCGATCGGCATGAAGTGCGGGCCCAGCCTGGAGCCCGATGCGCTGCTGCGGCTGCTCGACACGCTCAACCCGGGCCGAGTGGCCGGGCGAATGACGCTGATCACCCGCTACGGCCATGACAAGATCGAGGCGGGCCTGCCCAAGCTGGTCCGCGCGGTGAAGCGCGAGGGCCATCCGGTGGTGTGGAGCTGCGACCCGATGCACGGCAATGTCGTCAAGGCGGCGAACGGCTACAAGACGCGGCCGTTCGACCGGATCCTCGCCGAGGTGCGCGGCTTCTTCGCCGTCCACCGCGCCGAGGGCACCTTCGCCGGCGGCATCCATGCCGAGATGACCGGGCAGAATGTGACCGAATGCACCGGCGGCGCGATCGCGATCACCGAACAGGGCCTCGCCGATCGCTATCACACGCATTGCGACCCGCGCCTCAACGCGGGGCAGAGCCTGGAGCTGGCGTTCCTGCTGGCGGAAATGCTGAACGAAGAAATGGCCGAACGCCGCAAGGCTGCGGCCTGAAGGTTGCTCCCGCGGGCGCTGTTCAGCCGAGCAGCGCCCGCACCAAGGCAAGTACGCCCCAGCCGATCGCGAAGACGAATACCCAGGCCAGGAAGGCACTCACCACGATTGCCGCAACGCGGGCTCGGATGGGCAGACGATCCTCGTCCATCGCCCGATTGGTGCCCGCATCGACTCCCGTCGCCTGGGGAGTCGGCAGCGGCGTTTTCGGGAACGCAATCGGGCTGGCAGCAGGTGCGGAAACGGCGGTGTGGAGATCTTCCTTGCTCAGCGGGACGATGAACTCGCAGCCGTAAATGCCCTCGTCACCCCAAACCACGCGCGCTTCGCGCGTGCCGAGGCCGGCAACGCCAAGGGCAATCTTGTCCCCCACCGCCATCTGGGCGCCAGCGACAACACGAAACCCGCCCGGCGATACATCCTCGATAACGACGTCCAGCGGCGCCCATGCCGAGTCGCGCAAAGTCGCTTCGAGTTCCACCTGGTGGCGTTCGGTCCAACGACCGTCCTGATAGAGTCGCGCTGCAATGCCCATCTTGCGCTCCAATGAAGTGCGTGATGCGATGCTCTGCGCCCGAGGGGGTTTCGGTTGCGTAAACGCCCGCCCTTCAAACCACCAATTTACGACGATAACCCGTTTAAATCCAACATAGGCCGGTCCGATCTGCATCAGATCGCAAGAAACAGACACGCGCCTGCAACATCCACCGCGCAAGGCCAGTGCGTCGACGCGGCCCATTCCCCCTTCGCGTCGACTCTCCCCGAACTACGGGGCAGTGGATTCGTCTGCTGCCCCGGCCTTTTTCGGCGGCATGCCGGCGATCAGATCCTCCACCGCCGCGCCCTGGCTTTCGGCAGCAAGCAGCAGTGTCCGGTGGCAATGACACGGATCGCGTTCGTAGCAGAGAAGGGCACTTGGCCTTTCGGCTGCCAGCGCCCGCATCCGCCCCGCCGCGGCCTGCGCTTCGGGAAGCCCAAGCTGGAGATCATACACCGCCCGCAACGTCGCGACGTCACCCCGTTTTGCGGCATCCCTGCCCCGCTTGGGTGTGCCCAACGCCTTCAGATGCACATAGTCTATCCCGGCTTCGGCAAGACTGGCAGCCAGTGTCGACTTCGAGAAGCCAGGGCGACGCGACAACGGCAACGCCCGCACATCGATGATCCGTGTCACGCCAGCACCCTGCAGCGTCGCTAGAAACTCCGCCATCGTGGTGCCCTCATAGCCGATCGTGAAAATCTTCATCGCAAATGCTCCTAGCCGACAATGCAGGAACGATCCTTCGTCGCAACGGCAACGCCCTGGATTGGAAACTCCTTGACGACAGCGCCAATTCCGGTAATTTCTGAACTTACAGAAATTAAGGAAGCGCCGTGATCAGCGACCAACCCGATGCCAAGGCGTTCATCCTCCATTGGGGGGAGATGGGCACCCATTGGGGCGTCAACCGATCGGTCGCGCAGATCCATGCACTGCTCTACTTGTCGGCCACGCCATTGCCGGCGGAAGACATTGCCGAAGCGCTGGGGCTGGCGCGCTCTAACATCTCGACCGCGCTTAAGGAACTGCTGGCCTATGCCATCATCCGGCGTGTCCACATCGAAGGCGATCGGCGCGATCACTTCGTCGCGGAAACCGATCTGTGGGAACTGCTGCTGCGCATCGCAGCCGAGCGGAAGCGCCGCGAGATCGATCCGACGCTTGCGTTGCTTGCCGAACTGTCCGGCCGGCTTGCGAAAGACGAGAAGGCGCCGGAGCATTTGCGGGAACGCATCACAAGGATGCACGAATTCATCCACACGCTCACCAACTGGTACGATCAGATGCGCCAGTTGCCCAAGCCGACACTGGTTACACTGATGAAGCTGGGCGGCAAGATTGCCTGCTTCTTGCCCGCCAAGCGGGCCTGAGTGCCCCATAGACGTACCGAAAGGAATAACCAAGATGACGGATGTCGTATCACGTCGCCGGGCGGCGGCGATACGGATCGTGTGCGCACTTGCCGCAGGGCTCGCCTTCTGTCTTGCGGTGTACCTGGTGCTGTCGGCAGCCAATCCAAACGGATTGATCAGCTTTTCGTTTCTGGTGATCCTGCCCGCGGCATCGACCGCGTTCATCTTAGGTC
Source organism: Sphingomonas pokkalii (assembly GCF_003096275.1). GTDB lineage: Bacteria > Pseudomonadota > Alphaproteobacteria > Sphingomonadales > Sphingomonadaceae > Sphingomonas > Sphingomonas pokkalii. The sequence continues at coordinate 3,982,018 of NZ_QENQ01000001.1, read as the reverse complement.
TTGCCGATCCGTTCCGCGAACGCTCCCGGGGTTTCTACGTGTGGACGGTCCCCCTCACGCTGCTGGCGGCGATAGTCTCGGTGTCGATGCTGTTTCTGTACGAGGGGCTGTTGTGCATCATCATGCTGGCGCCGATCTGGCTGGCACTCAGTTTGGCCGGCGGTTTACTCGCATGGCGGTGTTTCGGCCGGCGCGACGATCCGGCGGGCCAGGCGCTGCGATCCAGTGTTCTGCTGCTTGTGCCGCTATTGACGATGCAGGCAGAGCCCTTTGTGCCCCTGCCGGTGGAGGAAGCGTCGGTTAGCCGTTCTATCGTTATCGCCGCCGATCCTTCGGCAATCTGGCCGCTGGCAAAGGGTGTCGGCTCGATCCTGCCAACAGAAGGCCGCTGGAATCTCTCGCAGGACATCATCCGCCTTCCCCGCCCCGTCAGCGCGCACCTAGTGGGCAACGGCCTGGGCGCGATCCGCTATGTCCGCTGGCAGCAAGGTCTGTCTTTCAAGGAAGTCGTGACCGACTGGCAGCCCGCTCGGCGCCTTTGGTGGCGATTCCGCTTCGACAAAAGCGAAATGGATGGTTGGAAGCTACAGGATCGGCACTTGATGCCCGACAGCACCTATTATCGGATCACCGATGGCGGCTATACGATGGAACGGCTTGGGCCAGGCCGAACGCGGCTGACTCTTACCACTCGCTATCGGGTCCGCACCCCGGTGAACGAATATGCCCGGATTTGGGGGGAGTTGTTCCTGGGCGACGTTTCCAGCAACGTCCTGGCCGTGATCGCCGAACGTGCGGAAGCGCCCGGCTTGGTCGCAGGGGTTGCACGATAAGCCATGGCGACTATGTCCCCCGCTTCCCCTATCGAAGAGTAGAAGCACGCCCATGCCCGGCCACGACATCCATATCATCGGCGGCGGCCTCGCCGGATCGGAAGCCGCCTGGCAGCTGGCACAGGCCGGATACAAGGTGCGCCTGTCCGAGATGCGCGGGTCGGGCGAGATGACGCCGGCACACCAGAGCGACCGGCTCGCCGAGCTGGTCTGCTCGAACAGCTTCCGCTCCGACGATGCCGACAGCAACGCGGTGGGCCTGCTGCATCAGGAGATGCGGACACTCGGCTCGCTGATCCTGGCGCAGGGCGACATCCACAAGGTACCCGCCGGCTCGGCGCTCGCGGTCGACCGCGACGGGTTCGCAGACGGCGTCACTGCTGCGCTTTCGGCACATCCCAACATCACCATCGTCCGAGAGCGCGTCGACCAGCTACCAACGGAGGGCCGCACGATCGTGGCGACGGGTCCGCTCACCGCGCCGGGCCTGGCCGACAGCATCGGCCAGGCGACGGGCAAGGACAGCCTCGCCTTTTTCGACGCGATCGCACCGATCGTCCATCGCGACTCGATCGACATGGAAACCGCCTGGTTCCAGAGCCGGTGGAACAAGGGTTCGGGCAAGGATTACATCAACTGCCCCATGTCCAAGGAACAGTATCTGGCGTTCCATGCCGCGCTGATGGCCGGCGAGAAGACCGAGTTCCGCGAGTGGGAGAATGTTCCCTATTTCGAAGGGTGCATGCCGATCGAGGTGATGGCGGAACGCGGGGTGGATACGCTCCGCTACGGCCCGATGAAGGGCGTCGGGCTCGATGATCCGCGCACCGGGCGCTGGCCCTATGCCGTGGTGCAGCTGCGGCAGGACAATGCCAGCGGCACCTTGTGGAACATGGTCGGCTTCCAGACCAAGCTCAAATATGCCGAGCAGGTCCGCCTGTTCCGCACCATTCCCGGCCTGGAAAATGCCGAGTTCGCGCGGCTGGGCGGGCTGCACCGCAACACCTTCCTCAAATCACCCGAACTGCTTGATGGGACGCTGCGCCTGAAAAGCGCGCCGCATGTCCGCTTCGCCGGCCAGATCACCGGATGCGAGGGCTATGTCGAAAGCGCGGCGATCGGGATGCTGGCCGGGCGGTTCGCCGCCGCCGAAATTGCGGGTCAGACGCTGGCGCCGCCGCCCCGTGAGACGGCGCTGGGCGCCTTGCTCGCGCACATTACCGGCGAGGCGGAGGCAGAGACCTATCAGCCAATGAACGTCAATTTCGGCCTGTTCCCGCCGATAGAAGGCCGCACCAAGAAGGCGGATCGCAAGCGGATGTACACCGATCGTGCCCGCGCCGCGATGCAGGACTGGCTGGCCGCCTGAGGCTGCCGGCCTATTTGTCTTCGTCGTCGCCGGCCTTGGCGGCAGACTCCGCCGGTGGAGCGGCCTTGCCACAAGCGCATCGGGGGGTTGCTGGGCGACGTTTCGGCGCGGTCGTGGCAAATTCGGCCCGGGTAAGGGTACCGGATTTGTCGGCATCCGCGCCGCCGAACCGATCGAACGCCTTCACCGCCCATTCCTCGAAGCTCAACCGCCCGTCGCCATTGGTATCCAGCCTGGCAAAGGCCTTGCGGCGCGCGGCAAAATATTCGTCGCGGCTGATCGCGTCGTTACGATCCTTGTCGTAGCGATCGAAGCGCTTCTGCTCGCGGGTCTTCGCATCGGCTTCCGGCACCACCTCCGGCAGCGGCGATGCGGCTGCGCTCGCATTGCCCAGCGGAAAGGCCGTGGCGGTTAGCTTCGGGCCAACCGCGGCTCCTCCGCGCAGGAGGAGAAATCCCCCAAGCCCCAGCAACAGCGCCGCGAGGGCGCCCACCCCATATCGCCACATTTCCAGCCTCCCCCGAGACGGGCGAAGATTATGTCGTCGTCGGCGCTTCGCCAAGCGTTATCGTCCGCTCAACCGATGCCAGAGCAGCCGTGCCACCCGGCCCGGCGCGCCGACCGGAACCGGCGCAGTCAGCGGCACCGCAAGATCCAGCCTCGCCCGGTGGACCAGCGCCCCCAGCGCCCGCCCATTGCGGCTCCACCGCACGCCGCTCGCCGCCGCCAACAGCGGCCGTGCCATCGCTCGCGCGGCTTCGGCCTCCGTGCCGTCGCCAAGGTGCCGGGCAAGATCGGCCAGCGCCCATCCTTGCCCCCCCTGCTCCAGCGGATCGCCCTCCCCCGCCGCCAGCGCGATCCCGGCTGCCCGGAACAGGCTGCCCCGCCCGGTTGCGAAGCGCGTCAGCGCGAGCGTATCCAGCGCCTCCTCCACCTCGACCAGGACTTCCCAGCCATGCACGATGGGGACCAGCGACTCGCCGCGCACCCCCAGCGGCAACAGCGCGGTCGCCAGCCCCTGCAACACCGGTTCCGCCGGCGGCGGCGCACTATCCAGCTTAGCCAGCGACTCGCGCCACCAGGCGAGGCGAAGCTGCCCCACCGCCGGCTGCGAGGTTGTCCGCAGCAGCTGCGCCAGCGCATCGTCCAGTGCCAGCAGTGCCGCCAGCGCCGCACGCCCGGCGGCAGGCGCATAGGTGAGGATCAGGGGTCGTTCGGGATCTTGGGTCGAGGGCTCGGTCACCCCGCCCCTCTATGACCTGCGGGCGACCGACGAAAGAGCGCGTTCAAAAAGAGAAAGCCCGCCCGACACGGGGTCGGGCGGGCCATCTCGGTTTCGCTTGGGAAGCGAAGATCAGCGATAGGTGACCTTCTTGACGACCGCGACCGCCTTGTCGGCAGTCACCATCGCGAGCTTTTCGAGGTTCGCGGCATAGGGCAGCGGCACGTCTTCGTTGGTAACGCGCAGCACCGGCGCGTCGAGGTCGTCGAAGCCCTCTTCCATCACGAACGCGGCGACTTCCGACGCGATCGAGCAGACCGGCCAGCCTTCCTCGACCACCACAATGCGGTTGGTCTTCTTCAGGCTCTCCAGCACCGTCTGCTTGTCGAGCGGACGCAGCGTGCGCAGATCGATCACCTCGGCATCGATGCCCTCGCCCGCCAGCTTCTCGGCGGCTTCCAGCGCCACGCCCACGCCGATCGAATAGCTGACCAGGGTCACGTCCTTGCCTTCGCGCACGATCCGGGCCTTGCCGATCGGCAGGACGTAATCGTCGAGCTTGGGCACCTCGAAGCTGCGGCCGTACATCAGCTCGTTCTCGAGGAACACGACCGGATCCTGACTGCGGATCGCCGCCTTGAGCAGGCCCTTGGCATCGGCCGAGTCATAGGGCGCGATCACGATCAGGCCGGGGACGCTGGCATACCAGGGCGCATAGTTCTGGCTGTGCTGCGCGCCGACGCGGCTCGCCGAGCCGTTGGGGCCACGGAACACGATCGGGCAGCGCATCTGGCCGCCGGACATATAGTTGGTCTTGGCCGCCGAGTTGATGATGTGGTCGATCGCCTGCATGGCGAAGTTGAACGTCATGAACTCGATGATCGGCTTCAGGCCGCCCATCGCCGCGCCGGTGCCGACGCCGGCAAAGCCGTATTCGGTGATCGGCGTGTCGATGACGCGCTTGGGGCCGAATTCGTCGAGCAGGCCCTGGGTCACCTTATAGGCGCCCTGATATTCGGCGACTTCCTCGCCCATCACGAAGATGCGCGGATCGGCGCGCATTTCCTCGGCCATCGCGTCGCGCAGCGCTTCGCGGACCGTGGTCTTCACCATCTCGGTGCCGGCGGGCACCTGCGGATCGGCAGGACGGGTCTTCTCGACTGCGGCGGTCAGCTGGGCGGTGCCGGTTTCGGGGGCCTTTTCGGGCGCCGGCGGGGTCGGCTCGGCCTGCTGGCTGGCGGGGGCCGGTGCGGCGGCGGCCGAGGACGCATCCTCGCCCTCGCCCGCGATCATCGCGATCACGGTGCCGACCTTCACGTTATCCGTGCCTTCGGCGACCAGGATCTTGGCGATCGTGCCTTCGTCGACGGCTTCGAATTCCATCGTCGCCTTGTCGGTCTCGATCTCGGCGAGGATGTCGCCGGACTTCACGACATCGCCTTCCTTGACGAGCCACTTGGCGAGCGTGCCCTCTTCCATGGTCGGCGAGAGCGCCGGCATCTTGAGTTCGATCGCCATCTCAGTAGGTCTCCACCAGTACGTCGGTATAGAGTTCGGCCGGATCGGGCTCCGGCGTCTGTTCGGCGAAGTCCGCCGATTCATTCACGATCTTGCGGATCTCGGCCTCGAGCGGCTTGAGCTGCTCTTCGGTGACGCCCATCGTCTCGAGCTCGCGCTTGACCGCCTCGATCGGGTCCGACTTGTCGCGGACCGACTGGACTTCCTCGCGGCTGCGATACTTGGCCGGATCGGACATCGAGTGGCCGCGATAGCGATAGGTCTTCATCTCGAGGATGATCGGGCCCTTGCCGGCGCGCACCCAGGCGAGCGCCTCTTCGGCGGCACCGCGGCAGGCGAGCACGTCCATGCCGTCCACCTGGATGCCCGGGATGCGGAAGCTCTCGCCGCGCTTGTACAGCTGGTCTTCGGCCGAGGAGCGGTTGACGCTGGTGCCCATGGCGTACTGGTTGTTCTCGATCACGTAGATGATCGGGAGCTTCCACAGCTCGGCCATGTTGAACGATTCGTACACCTGGCCCTGGTTCGCGGCGCCGTCGCCGAAATAGGCCATGGCGACGCCGCCATCCTCGTTATACTTGTGCGCGAAGGCGAGGCCGGTGCCGAGCGAGACCTGCGCGCCGACGATGCCGTGGCCGCCGTAGAACTTCTTCTCGGTCGAGAACATGTGCATCGAGCCGCCCTTGCCGCGCGAGATACCCGCGCCGCGGCCGGTCAGCTCGGCCATGATCACCTTGGGGTCGATACCGTAGGCGAGCATGTGGCCATGGTCGCGATAGCCGGTGATCACCGAGTCCTTCTCGCCGTCCAGCGCCGACTGCAGGCCGACTGCCACGGCTTCCTGGCCGATATACAGGTGGCAGAAGCCGCCGATGAAGCCGAGGCCATAGAGCTGGCCCGCCTTCTCTTCGAAGCGGCGGATCAGCAGCATCTGGCGGTAGAATTCGAGCAGCTGCTCCTTCGAGGCCTTGAACCGTTCCGGTTCGCTGGGCCGCTCGCGATTCGGTACGGCGGGTGGGGTCGGTGCGTTGCGTGCCGGTGCTTTGGCCACGATCAGATATTCCTCATCCGGGGAGGGGAAAGGCGGGTGCCTATACGCGCGTTCTTGCAAGGCTTGCAACCAACGCGCGGGTTCGGCCCACGTTCATCCGCACTAAGACGCTCCGCCGTGGCTGGCAACAGGTGCCGCTACGGCCGTCACTTCTTGTCGAGCGGGATGATCACTTCGTCGGGGCGGACGACGTTGAGCTGCTTGCGCGCCAGTTCGTCGACCATGTCGGGATCAGCGCCGTGCTTCGGATCGAGCAGATCGACTCGATTCTTCAGTTCGGCGCGCTTCTTCTCCAGCACCGCATATTCGCGCTGCTTGGTGGCAAGTTCCTGCCGAACCTGCTTGGCGGCGACGATCCCGTTGGGCCCCAGAACCGCGTTATAGGCGAAGAAGCCGATGGCGATCAGCGCCGCGGCGGGAAGCCCCGCGCGGCGCAGCAGCGTGGACATGGGCGAAGCGCGCTTCATGCCCGTGTTTTTCGCTGATCGATCGGCTCTTAGCAAGATTGCGGTTCCTACTGAGGGTCAGGCGCGGCGCAGCACCGAACGGCCGGCATAGACCGCCGCGTCGCCCAGCTCTTCCTCGATGCGGATCAGCTGGTTGTACTTGGCGAGCCGGTCCGAGCGCGCGAGGCTGCCGGTCTTGATCTGGCCGCAGTTGGTGGCGACCGCGAGATCGGCGATCGTCGCGTCCTCGGTCTCGCCCGAACGGTGCGACATCACCGCGGTGTAGGACGAACGCTGGGCGAGGCTGACCGCCTCCAGCGTCTCGGTCAGCGTGCCGATCTGGTTGACCTTGACGAGCAGCGAGTTGGCGAGGCCCTTCTCGATGCCCATGGCGAGACGCTCGGGGTTGGTCACGAACAGATCGTCGCCCACCAGTTGCACCTTGCCGCCGATCAGGTCGGTCAGTGCCTTCCAGCCCTCGAAATCGTCCTCGGCCATGCCGTCCTCGATCGAGAAGATCGGATAGTCGGCGGCGAGCTTGGCCAGGAACTCGGCGTTCTGGATCGAGGAGAGCGTCTTGCCCTCGCCCACCATCTTGTAGGCGCCGTCCCTGAAATACTCGGTGGCGGCGCAGTCGAGCGCGAGCATCACGTCGTCACCGGGCTTGTACCCGGCGGCTTCGATGCTGGTCATGATGAAGTCGAGCGCTTCGGTGGTCGACGCGATGTTCGGCGCGAAGCCGCCCTCGTCGCCCACGCCGGTCGCCAGGCCCTTCTCGCGCAGCTTCTTCTTCAGCGTGTGGAAGATTTCCGAACCGCAGCGCACCGCCTCGACGATGTTCTCGGCGCCGACCGGCACGATCATGAATTCCTGGAAGTCGATCGGGTTGTCGGCATGCTCGCCGCCGTTGATGATGTTCATCATCGGCACCGGCAGGACGTGCGCGTTGACGCCGCCGACATAGCGATAGAGCGGCAGCCCGCGCGCGTCGGCAGCGGCCTTGGCGGCGGCGAGGCTCACGCCCAGGATCGCGTTGGCGCCCAGGCGCCCCTTGTTGGCGGTGCCGTCCAGCTCGATCATGGTGCGGTCGAGATCGGCCTGGTCTTCGGCGTCGAGGCCGAGAACCGCCTCGGCAATCTCACCGTTCACCGCATCTACGGCGCCTTCGACGCCCTTGCCGAGCCAGCGGGACTTGTCGCCGTCGCGCTTTTCCACCGCCTCATGGGCACCGGTGGAGGCACCCGAGGGCACGGCGGCGCGGCCGAAGCTGCCATCGTCCAGCAGGACATCCACTTCCACCGTGGGGTTGCCACGGCTGTCGAGAATCTGGCGGGCGTGGACGTCGATGATTGCGGTCACGTCATGGTCTCCGTAACATGTCAGGAATGAGGCGCGCGGTGCCTCTAGCGGTTCGCAAGGGAACTCGCAAACGGGGCCGTTGTTGTTTCGACGAGCATGGAGGGTTTTTGATCATGGTAGACGAAACGACCAGCATCGCGGGCGATCCGCTCGCAGGCAACATGGGTGCCACCGGCGCAACCGGCAACGGCACCGAGGATTCGGGCGCCAAGCGCAGCGCGTCGGACACGATTCGCGAAGAAGCCGCGAAATATGCGGATCAGGCCAAGGAGCACATCCTCGGTTTTGCCGGAACCGGCAAGGAGCGCGCCACCACCGCGCTCGACGAAGTCGCGGAGATGATGCGCACGGCTGCCGGCGACGTAGATGCCAAGCTCGGCGAGCAATATGGCCAGTATGCGCGCACCGCCGCGGACGGGATCGCTGGCTTCGCCGAATCGCTGCGCAGCAAGGACGTGAACGAACTGCTCGAGGAAGCGACCGAGTTCGTGAAGAAGAGCCCGGCGATTGCCGTGGGTACGGCAGCCGCACTCGGCTTCGTGCTGGCCCGCGTGCTCAAGTCAGGCATCGAAGCAGCCGGCAACGAGGCGAAGCCCAGCGGCGACACACCGCCAGCCGAAGATCTCAAGGCCGAGCCCGCGGGCGTCGGCACGCCGGCGTCGCCCGGCACAACCCGGAACTAAGGACGGGCAGCACAGGGCATGGACGCCCCCCAGACGGAAGACGCCGGCATCGGTGCGCTGATCGGCCAGCTCACCGAGGACGCCAAGGACTATGCCCGTGCCGAGCTCGAATACTACAAGGCGCTGGCACGGGTTAAGGTCGCCGAATTGAAAGGCGCGGCGATTGCCGCCATGCTTGCGCTCGCGCTGGCGCTGGCGGCGGCGATCGGGTTGATCGTCGGCGCGATCCTTACGCTGGCAACACTGATCGGTCCCGGCTGGGCGACGCTAATCGTCGTGGGTATCAGCCTGGTCTTTGCGGCGCTGCTCGGCTGGGCGGCCGCGCGGGGCGTCCAGCGCGTGATGGGAGCGACGAAATGACGGTGCCGCGCGACCCGGATGCCGCCCGTGCCCGCGCTCGTACGGCACGCGACAAGCTGATGGCGACGGTCGGCACGCTGCAGGAGCGGCTGAAACCCGCCAATCTCGCCCAGGAAGCGGTGGAAAATGCCAAGCAGAGCGTGACCAGCATTGCTCGCGAAGGCACCCAGGCCGTGCGCCAGCGCCCCTGGCTCGCCGCCGCCGTGACGAGTGGCATCGGCTTGGTCCTTGCCCGTGGCTGGATCGTCGACATTTTCCGGAAGAACAAGCACGAAACCGCCGACCCGGCCAAGGGTTCGGCCTCCCAAGACCGCATAGAAGGATGATGCCATGAGCACCGAAACCGAAACCGGATCGCGCCTCGCCGAAAACCCCGCGCTGCTGCTCGCCGGCGGCGTTGCGGTGGGCGTGCTGATCGGCATGTTGCTGCCCCGCTTCGATCGTGAAAAGGCGGCGTTGGAGCCGATCGGCCGCAAGCTGGCCGATGGTGCCGCTGCCGCGGTGCAGGCGGCCAAGGAAAGCGGCCGCACACAAATCGAATCGCTGATCCCGAATAGCGACGCGACCAAGGAACGCGTCTCCGCGCTATTCGGCACGGTGATCGACGCCGCCAAGGACGCAACCGCAAAGCGGTGAGGCGCCTATAAGGGGTTGAGCGAGGTGCCGCAGTCCCGGTAAGGGCTGCGGCATCCCCCACCCCCAGGAGGCGCAATGAGCAAACTTCACCTGGTCTTCGGCGGCCGCGTTGCCGATCCGACGACCCTCGATTTCGTCGACCCGTCCAAGCTCGACGTGGTCGGCATCTTCCCCGATTATGCCAGCGCCGAAAAGGCATGGCGCGCCGCTGCCCAGCGCACAGTCGACGACGCCGAGATGCGCTATGTCGTCGTGCACCTGCACCGGATGCTCGATCCCGACTTGGAAGCCACCAAGAGCTGATCGGCCGAACGCCTCCCTGCCGCCCGGCACATTTTCTGAGACAAGGACGGCAGCGGAGCAGCGGCCACAAGGCGCAAGCGCGCTTTCCTACCGCCGCCGCCATGGGCGGCGCAATCGCGCGATGGTCGTAGTTGCCGGCACCGCTCCGCCCACGCCATAGTCCGCCGCTGGCGGCATGGCAGGCGCCCCTCGCGCGCAGGCGCGGGGACGCCTGCCGCCGAACGAAGAGGATGGCCTGGCATGATACGATCGATCCCCGCGTTGCTAGCCTTGGCAGCGGCTGGCTGGGTTGCTCCGGCCCACGCGCAGGCGCCGCGCGCCGCCGGATCGAATCCCATTGTGCGAGACAAGTTCACCGCCGATCCGGCGCCGCTGGTCGTGGGCGATCGCCTCTACCTCTATGTCGGCCATGACGAAGCGCAGCGGGACGAAATGTTCAACATGCGCGAATGGCTCGTCTATTCCACGACGGACATGCAGCACTGGACTGATCACGGCCCGATCATGAACGTCGCGGATTTCACATGGGCCAAGAAGGATGCCTGGGCGTCGCAGGCGATCGAGAAGAACGGCAAGTTCTATTTCTACGCCGCCGTCGAACATGACGGCAGCCACCCCGGAAAGGCGATCGGGGTTGCCGTTTCCGATACACCCACCGGCCCCTTCGTTGACGCGCGCGGATCGGCGCTGATCACCAACCAGATGACGCCGAAAGGAACCCATAGCTGGGAAGATATCGATCCCACGGTTCTTACCGATGACGACGGCACCACCTGGATCGCATGGGGCAACCGGCAGTGCTACATTGCCAAGCTCAAGCCCAACATGATCGAAATTGACGGGCCCATCCAGGAAATCACCCCGCCGAACTTCGAAGAGGGCCCGTGGCTGCACAAGCGTGGCGGGCTCTATTACCTCACCTATGCCTCGCTCGATCGCTCCCGCCACCGCGACGAGCGCGTTTCCTATGCGACTGCGCCGGCGATCACCGGACCATGGACCTATCGCGGAGAACTGACGGGATCGGGCAAATACAGCTTCACGATCCATCCCGGCATCGTGGCATTCAAGGGGAGCTGGTATGTGTTCCTGCACAATGCGGCGCTGGCGATCGGCGATCTCAACGGCGCCATTGGCCGCCGTGCGGTAACCGTGGAGTATCTCGAGTACAATGCCGACGGGACGATGAAGCCGGTGACGCAGACCGAAGCGGGTGTCTCCGCACCGCCGCCGCGGCAGCCCGGCCGCTGAGGGCCGCTGACTCTTCACTCCGCCGCGCTCCGGCGATTGGGCGCAGCCGCATTGCGGCGGATCCGGCGGCGACCTGCTCGCGCGAAACGATTTGGGTACGCTTCGTCCTGTATATCGGCAGATTGCGTGCCATCGGTAGCGGTATGGCGCGCCGACGCCCCACGCCAAGGCGACAATAGCGCAGTCCTGGCAGAGCGGATGCAGTTGCTGCAGGCGGTGCCTGCTCGACCTGCTGATGGTCCGTACCGGAACCAAGCTTCCGGCCAACGCTGCCCTGCCGTTCGAACGGCAGCTGGCAAACTAACTGTCGACGAGCGCATCCGCTATGCCGGGCTGATCGGCGAAGCTGTCGATGCCGGCACTGCCAGCTGGATGCTCGGCGCCCGCGTCTATCTATTCCCCGGGAGGCGACCATGCGGTGTTTCTATGCCGACGATCCCGATTGGGCGAAATCAGCATCGCCTGGACCGGAATTCCATTACAAATGGTACTTCGTCTTCCACCAGAATGGCGATGCGAGTGAAGCGGAGCGCGTGCGCTGCGATTAGGGCCCCATAGCCCATTCGCCGGCCCTTGGCGTAAACCCGCCGGGCCCAGGGCCGGCGCACGCGATCAGTTCTGCACCGCCTTGGCCGAGGGGGACCGGAGCGCCTCATCATACCAGGCGGCAAGATCCCGATGCATCTGGGGCATCGTCAAGGGGTTCAGATACACCATGTGGCCCGCGTCGTAATAAGTGAAGCGGATGTTCTTCTGAAGCTGCGGGTCGAGCAGCATATGGCTGACATCGAACTCGGCGCCGTAGAAAGGCGTGGCGAAGTCGTAATAGCCGTTCATGAACAGCACCTTCAGATACGGATTGGTCCGCATCGTATAGGCCAGGTCGACGGCGCTGTTCGGCGCGAGCTGCGTACCGCTGCCATCGGGCGTGCGGTGCTTCCAGTCCCAGTCGAAGCCGGGGCCTCGCGCGGTCATACGATAAGGCATGTCAGTCTTGTAGCCGAGCACGCGCGTCGCATAGTCTTGGAACGTCGCCACGAAGGCGCCGGTGACGGCGGTCGAAGCCGGATCGTCGGACGGGCTGTCGGCATTGGCGTCGGTGACGTTGAGCAGATAGCGCGAATCAAGCCGGCCCACCGCCTGGCGGCGATCGCGCAGCAGCTCGGTCTGGAAGCGCGGCAGGGTCAGGCGCAGGTCCGCGCGGAGGATATAGGCCTCGCTGATCCCGGTATATTCCGCCATCTTCTTGGCGATCGCGGCCTTCTCCTCGGCCGAGATGGTCGATCCCTTGGCCAGCGCCGCCGCATAGGGCCCGCTGGTGAAGGCACGCACCTCGCCCATGAAGGTCGGCAGATCGGCCGGGCGGTTCTGCAACCGGTTATGGTACCAAGCCGTCGCCGCCATGGTCGGGAACAGCGTGAGGAAATTCTGGTCGTAGCCCGGCTGGCGCACGCCATAGTTCATGATGGTGGAGAATTGGACCATGCCGTTGAGGCTCAGCCCCGCATCCTCCAGCTTGGCGGCGACGACCGGATTGCGCAGCGTCCCATAGCTCTCGCCGAACAGGAACTTCGGGCTCGGCCAGCGATCGAACTTGCTGGTGTAGCGCAGGATGGCGCGGGCGAATCCGTCCGCATCCTGGTCGACGCCCCAGAAGTCCTTGCCGGTTTTTTCGCCCAGCGGTCGCGACCAGCCGGCGCCGAGCGCGTCGATGAAGACGAGGTCGCTCTTGTCGATCAGCGAGTCCGGATTGGGTCCGAAGCCATAGGGTGCCGGGCGGATATATTCCGGGTTACCGGTAGTGACGCGTACCGGCGCGAAGCTGCCCATGTGCAGCCAGATCGTCGGCGAACCGGGTCCGCCATTGTAGAAGAAGGTAACCGGACGCGTGTCGCGTGCCGCGCCATCGCGGGTATAGGCGGTGTAGAAATAAGAGGCGGTCGGCTTGCCGTCATCGTCGCGGATGGTGAGCGTGCCGGCGGTAGCGGTATAGGCGATGCGCTGGCCGCCGACAGTGACCGCGGCGTGGCTGACCGCGCTGGCCTCTTCGACCGAAGGCTTGGACCAGGCCGCTTCGGCCTCCGCCTTCATCTGCTCGCGATGATCCGGACCCTTGGCCGCCGGCTTCTCCTGCGCCCAGACCGGGCTGGTGGTGGCGAGCAACAACGACAGCAAGGCAGCACGACGCATTCAAATCCCCCTATGTTCTTGGATCAGGGAGACTTTGTTACATGCCCGCGCGATCGAGACAAGCGGGCGAAGATGACGTTACATTTCGCCGCGCGCGCGACGGATGGCGTACCACTTCGCCACATTCGCCTGGTGCTGTTCATAGGTCTCGGCGAAGACATGCCCACCCGTGCCGTCGGCGACGAAATACAGCGCCCTGGACCGGGCCGGGTGCAGCACCGCGTCGATCGACGCGCGCCCCGGATTGGCGATCGGTCCCTCGGGCAGACCGCGCATCGCATAGGTGTTGTAGCCATTCTTGGCGCGCAGTTCCGATTGCAAGATGCGGCGGCCGAGCGGCTTGCCCTTGGTCACCGGATAGATGATCGTCGGATCGGCTTGGAGCGGCATCCCCGCCCTCAACCGGTTGGCATAAACGGCGGCGACCGTCGTCCGCTCGGCCTGTTTGCCGGTTTCCTTCTCAACGATCGAGGCGAGAATAACGGCTTCCCTCGGCGTGGTAACTGCCAGCCACTTGTCGCGTCCGGCCCAGGCCTTGGCGAGATAGGCAGTCATTGCCTCCTGCATCCGCGCAAGCACGGCAGCGCGCGGTTCATCGCGCACATAGGCATAGCTGTCAGGCAGCACCGAGCCTTCTTCAGGCGTCTTGACGGTGCCGGTAAGCGCTGGCGCCTTGGCAAGCGCCTCAGCAACGAGGATCGACGGCATACCCTCGGGCACCGTCACCAGCCGCTGCAGCGTCTTGCCGTTCTGCAGCATCTCCAGGATTCGCTGTGCGCTCGTCCGCGGTTCGATGCGATATTCACCGGCGCGGATCGTGCCGCTGCCGCCGAGCACCTTCGCAAAGGCGAGGAAGAGCGAGCGCGAATGAATCGCCCCCGCCTTCTCCAACTCGTGCGCTGCGCGGGAGAGCGTCGCACCCTCGGGCACGACAACACTCAGTTCCCGCGTCGCAGGGCCGGGGCCCGCCCAGAGGAACCAGCCGCCCGCGAAGGCCGCGACCAGCAGCAGCGCGGCGACGAGGAGGACGCGCGGCCCACGACTTCGACGTGCGGGCGCACGCTTGGCCGAACGGGGTCGCGCGTCCTTCGCCATCGGCTCAGAGCGCCTTCATCACCAGGCTGGCATTGGTGCCGCCGAAGCCGAACGAGTTGTTCAGCACGGCCTTCACCTTCCGCTCCTTGGCGACATGCGGCACCAGGTCGACGCCCGCGCAATTCTCGCTCGGGTTGTCGAGGTTGAGCGTCGGCGGCACGATCTGGTCGCGCAGCGCCAGGATGCAGAAGATGCTCTCCACCGCGCCGGCGCCGCCCAGCAGGTGGCCGATCGCCGACTTGGTCGAGCTCATCGACAGGCTGCCGAGCGCATCGCCGAACAGGCGCCGCACCGCGCCGAGCTCCAGCTCGTCGCCCATCGGGGTCGAGGTGCCGTGCGCGTTGATATAGTCGATGTCGCCCAGCGCGAGGCCGGACTTGCGCACCGCCATCTGCATCGAACGGAACGCGCCCGAGCCTTCGGGGTGCGGCGCGGTGACGTGATAGGCGTCGCCCGACAGGCCATAGCCGACCACTTCGGCATAGATCTTGGCGCCGCGGCGCTTGGCGTGCTCATATTCCTCGAGCACCACCACGCCCGCGCCCTCGCCCATCACGAAGCCGTCACGGCCCTGGTCCCAGGGGCGGCTCGCCTTGGTCGGATCGTCGCGGAAGCCGGTGGAAAGCGCGCGCGCCTGGCCGAAGCCCGCGATGCCGATCGGGCAGACGGTGCTTTCTGCGCCGCCGGCGAGCATGATGTCGGCGTCGTCCATCGCGATCATCCGCGCGGCGTCGCCGATCGAGTGCGCGCCGGTCGAGCAGGCGGTGACCACCGCATGGTTCGGACCCATCAGCCCGTACTTGATCGAGACCTGGCCCGAAATGAGGTTGATCAGGCGGCCATGGACGAAGTGCGGCGAAACGCGCTTCGGGCCCTTTTCATGGAGCACGAGCGATTCGCTCTCGATACCCGGCAGGCCGCCAATGCCCGAACCGATCGAGCAGCCGGCGCGGAAACGCATTTCCTCGGGCATGTCGGTCAAGCCGGCATCTTCGATCGCCTGGCCAGCCGCATCGATGCCGAAGACGATGAAGGGATCGACCTGGCGCTGGATCTTGTGGTCGACGCGCTTGCCCGCATCGAAACCATATTCATGATCGGCTGGCTTCACTTCGCAGGCATAGTTGCTCTGGAAATCCGTCGCGTCGAACTTGGTGATCGTGCCCGCGCCGGACTTGCTGGCGAGGATGTTTTTCCAGGCGGTTTCGACATCGGCCCCCAGCGGGGTAACGAGGCCCAGGCCGGTCACGACTACGCGGCGCATGGCAGTTCTCCAGTCAATTTCAGTTCGGTTCGTTCGTAATACAAAACGGCTCCCCGTCCGCATCGCCAGAGGCACGGGACGGGAAGCCGCCTAGTCGCAATTCCGGCCCATCCGGGCTGGTATCGCCGTTCGAGCGTCAGCCCTGCTGATGCTCGGAAATGTAGGCAACGGCGTCGCCGACGGTGCTGATCTTCTCCGCGGCGTCGTCCGGGATCTCGACCCCGAATTCTTCCTCGAAGGCCATCACCAGCTCGACGATGTCAAGGCTGTCCGCGCCGAGGTCGTCGGTGAAGCTCGCGGTCGGCACCACGTCCTTGGCGTCGACGCCCAGATGGTCGACAACGAGCGCCTGCACGCGGGTGGTGATCTCTTCCTGGTTGGCCATGGTCCCTGTTTTCCTTTGTGATGGGGCTCTGAATGCGTTTTCCCGCACCTAGAATGCCGCCGTGGCGGTTGCAAGAGGAAGCCGCAAGGCCCCCGCCCCGCTATCGGGAAAAGTCCGCGACAGCATATTCCAGCGTGTTGAGAAACGCAAAATATTGCGCAAGCAGTTCCGCATTGGCGCGGGTCTGTTGTGCTTCATCGGTAACGGCGGCGCGGATCAGGTCCTGCGTTGCCTTTGGCATCAATGGTTTGCGGCGCACCTCGTCGGGCAATGCGGCGAACTGCCGGTCGAGCGCGGCCGGATCGAATCCCTTCGCCTGCACCACGCGCCTGGCTACTGGCAGCCCGACTTCAGCGAGCGCATAGACACCCGACGCCGTCGCCGCCGCACCGCTCCAGCCGCGCTCGTTGGCGCAGGCCGTCGTCGCATCGTTCAGCCCGCGCGTGACCGCCGGAGAGTATTTCGGCCGCTGGCCGGGCATGGCAAGATTGCGCTCAACATCGGCGCCGAGTTGCGCCTTCACCGCCACATCGAGCTTCTGCCCGACACAGCCGATCGACGCAGGGTCCGCCGGAGCCGCAAGGGCCGGGGTGGCGAACGCAAGTACAAATGCAGTGGCAAGCACCAGACGCATATTCTTCCTACTCCATGCCCCCCGGCCTCTCGGCTCAGAGCATCGCCATCCCGCCGTTCACATGCAAGGTCTGCCCCGTCACATAGGACGCTTCCTTGCTGGCGAGATAGACGACCGCCGCGCCGATATCCTCGCCCTCGCCCAGCTTTCCGGCAGGAATGCGGCCAAGCAGCGCCTCTTTCTGCGCATCCGGCAGAACGTCCGTCATCGCCGACCGGATGAAGCCCGGCGCCACGCAGTTGACGGTGATGTTGCGGCTGGCGAGTTCCTGCGCCAGCGCCTTGGACATGCCGACCAGGCCGGCCTTGGACGCGGCATAGTTGGCCTGGCCCGGATTGCCGGTGGCACCGACGACCGAGGTGATCGAGATCATGCGGCCGAAGCGCGCCTTCATCATCGGCTTGGCCGCCGCGCGCATCAGGCGGAACGCGGCTTCCAGATTGACCTGGATCACCTGCTCCCACTCCTCGTCCTTCATCCGCATCGCCAGGTTGTCGCGGGTGACGCCGGCATTGTTGACGAGAATGTCGAGCTTGCCGCCCAGCGCTTCCACCGCCTGCGGCACCAGCGCGTCGACCGCGGCGCGATCGGAGAGGTTGCAGGCGAGCGCGACATGCTCGCCGCCCAGGCCGGTACGGAACGCCTCCAGCTTCTCGGCATTCGAGCCGGACACCGCCAGCTTGGCGCCCTGTTCCGCCAGTGCCTTGGCGATGGCCGAACCGATACCGCCGGAAGCGCCGGTGACGAGCGCGGTCATGCCTGTGAGATCGAACATGTTCATCCTATCAATCAAGAAGAAGAAAGTGATTGGTTCACGCGGAGGCGCGAAGTCGCGGAGGGATGATGGTCATTCACCACACGTTTCAGCCCCTCTTTCAGGGTCTCGCCTCCAAAATTCAACAGCAGCCCTACGGGCTGCCTCATCAAGCGGAGATAGGTCAGAAGCTGCTTGCTGTGGACGGGAATCAAACGCTCGACCGATTTGATCTCGACGATCAATCGGCCTTCCACGAGCAGATCGATGCGAAAGGCGCTTTCGAACAATATGTCCTCGAACTCGATGTCCACGGAGCGCTGACGGTCGACCACATATCCCATCCTTGCCAGCTTGCTGGCAAGAATCGCCTCATACACACTCTCCAGAAGACCGGGGCCCAACTCCCGATGCACGCGGATTGCCACGTCGATCACATCGCCACTGATCTGGTCGATATCCATCAAGAACCAACCCTCCGCGTCTCCGCGCCTCCGCGTGAACCGCCCTTGTCTTCTTAAAGCACCTTAATCAGCGCCTCGATATCGTCCATGCTCACCACGCTGGTCACGGTCGCGTCGGGGCTGATACGCTTGACCATGCCGCCGAGCACCTTGCCGCCCAGCTCGACAAATTCGTGCACGCCGCCCTCGAACATGGCCGACACCGATTCGCGCCAGCGCACCATGCCCGTCACCTGCTCGACGAGCAGGGTGCGGATGGTCGCGGGATCGGAAACGGGCGCTGCCGTCACATTGGCATAGACCGGCACCAGCGGCGCCTGGATCGCCACCTCGGCCAGCGCCTTCTCCATCGCGTCCGCCGCCGGCTGCATCAGCGGGCAATGGAACGGCGCCGAAACCGGCAGCAGCAACGCGCGCTTGGCGCCATGGTCCTTGGCGATCGCCACCGCGCGCTCGATCGCGGCGCGGGCGCCGGAGATCACCACCTGGGTCGGATCATTGTCGTTGGCGACGGTGCACACCTCGCCCTCGGCAGCCGCATCGGCGATCGCCTGCGCCTTGACCAGATCGGCGCCGAGCAGCGCGGCCATCGCGCCCTCGCCCACCGGCACCGCCGACTGCATCGCATCGCCGCGCTTGCGCAGCAGCTTCGCCGTGGTGGGAAGGTCCAGCGCACCCGCGGCGCACAGCGCGGTATATTCGCCGAGCGAGTGGCCCGCGACGAAATCGGCCTTGTCGGCCAGACGGATGCCGCCTTCCTTTTCCAGCACGCGCAGCACCGCGATGGCGTTGGCCATGATCGCCGGCTGGGCGTTGGCGGTCAGCGTCAGATCGCTCTCCGGCCCCTCGCTCATCAGCTTGAACAGATGCTGGCCCAGGGCCTCGTCGACTTCCTGGAACACTTCGCGCGCGGCGGGGCTCGCCTCGGCCAGCGCCTTGCCCATGCCGACCGCCTGGCTGCCCTGGCCCGGAAAAATGAATGCGCGCATGATGGCTCCCTTTCGCGAACGCTTCTATAATGGCGCCGCGCGTTAGTGCCGAACGCGTTATGGATGCAAGCCCGACGCGCCGAACGGGCTTGCCTTTACCCCTGACCTGCGTGTAAGGGCACCCGATCGGAGCGGAGCAGCGATGCGGCCGCTCCGTTTGCTTTATCGAGACGACAGCCGGAGGGGCGACCGCATGGGGCGGCGTCAGCGATCGGCCAACATGGAAGAGAACGAATGGCTCTGTACGAGCATGTGTTCCTTGCGCGCCAGGATCTGGCACAGGCGCAAGTGGACGCGCTGGCGGAAACCGCCACCAAGATCGTCGAAGACAATAACGGCAAGGTCGTGAAGACCGAGACCTGGGGTCTTCGCAGCCTGGCCTATCGCATCGCGAAGAACCGCAAGGCGCATTATGTGATGCTCGAAATCGACGCGCCGGCAGGCGTGGTCGCCGAGCTGGAGCGCCAGACGCAGATCAACGAAGACGTGATCCGCTACATGACCGTCAAGGTTGACGGCCACGAGCAGGGCCCGTCGGTGATGATGCGCAAGGGTGACCGCGAGCGTCGTGGTCGTCGCGAGCGCGACGGCGGTTTCGACGGCGAATAAGGAGCGATAGACCATGGCACGACCGTTTTTCCGCCGCCGCAAGAGCTGCCCCTTCTCCGCGAAGGATGCGCCCCGGATCGATTACAAGGACGTCCGCCTGCTGCAGGGCTTCGTCTCCGAACGCGGCAAGATCGTCCCCTCGCGCATCACCTCGGTGAGCGCGAAGAAGCAGCGCGAGCTGGCCCAGGCCATCAAGCGCGCCCGTCACCTGGGCCTGCTGCCCTACATCGTTAAGTAAGGAGCGGATCCATGGAAGTCATTCTGCTGGAGCGCGTTGAGAAGCTCGGCCACATCGGCGACGTGGTGAAGGTGAAGGATGGGTTCGCCCGTAACTTCCTGCTGCCGCGCAAGAAGGCGCTCCGCGCCAACGAAGCCAACCGCAAGGTCTTCGAAGCCAATCGCGAGCGCATCGAAGCCGAGAACGCAGCCCGTCGCGTCGACGCCGAGAAGGAAGCCAAGACGCTCGAGGGCGTTTCGGTCACCCTGATCCGCCAGGCATCGAACACCGGCCAGCTGTACGGCTCGGTCGCAGTGCGCGATCTTGTCGACGTGCTGGTCGCCGATGGCCACAAGGTCAACAAGTCGCAGGTCGTTCTCGACCGCCCGATCAAGGCGATCGGCCTCTATGAGGTCAAGGTTGCCCTTCACCCGGAAGTTCCGGTGACGATCAAGGTCAACGTCGCCCGTTCGCCGGAAGAAGCCGAAATGCAGGCGCAGGGCGTCGACGTGATGGCGGCGATGTTCGAGCGCGAAGAAGCCGGCTTCACCGAGGAATATGATCCCAACGCCGAGCCGGGCGAAATCGCGACCGATGCCCCCGCGGAAGACGCGCAGGGCTGAGTCGAGCGACTCCGATCAAGGCAAGGGCCGTACCAAGCAATTGGTGCGGCCCTTTCCTTTTGGGGCGCCACGCCCTGAACCGACCCGGAACACCGTCTGCACCGCTCGTAAAGATTCCATAAAATTCGTGGAAGCGCCCGTGCACCATGCATAAAGCGCCGCACCCGAATCGATCGGGTCACGGAGACCTGCAGTGGAGCAGCAAAGCAGCGCCGGCGAATCGCCCGCGCATGCGCACCAGGAAACGCCGAGCGCACTTGCGGTCGGCGCCATTGGCGTCGTTTTCGGCGATATCGGTACCTCGCCGCTATATTCGCTTAAAGAGAGTTTCATCGGCCACCATCCGCTGACGGTGGATTCGGCGCATATCTACGGCGTCCTTTCGTTGATCTTCTGGACGATGACGATGATCGTCACCGTCAAATATGTCGCGTTGATCCTGCGGGCCGACAACAAGGGCGAAGGCGGCAGCCTCGCATTGCTCGCCCTGATCACCCGCAAGATGGGCCAGACGCGCTGGGGCATCGCCATCACGATGATCGGCGTGATCGCCACTGCGCTTTTCTACGGCGACGCGATCATCACCCCCGCCATCTCCGTGCTCTCTGCGGTGGAAGGCATCACGACGGTGCAGCAGGGCCTTACGCCGCTGGTGCTGCCGATAACCATCGCCATCCTGGTTGGGTTGTTCGCCATCCAGGCACGCGGCACCGCGAGCGTAGGCAAACTGTTTGGTCCCGTCATGCTCGTCTATTTCCTGGTGCTTGCCATTCTCGGCATCCGCGGAATCGCCGCAGCGCCGGAAATCCTTTGGGCGCTCAACCCCTGGTACGCGGTGCAATTCTTCACGCTCGATCCGGCGCTGGCGTTCCTCGCGCTCGGATCGGTCGTACTAGCCGTGACCGGCGCTGAAGCGCTTTACGCCGATATGGGCCATTTTGGGCGGCGGGCGATCATGGTGTCGTGGCTGTACGTCGCCTTCCCGTGCCTGTTGCTCAACTATCTGGGCCAGTCGGCGCTGATCCTGCGCAACCCGGCGATGATCGAGAACCCCTTCTTCCTGATGGCACCGGATTGGGCACGCCTGCCCCTTGTCATCCTCGCCACCATGGCGACGGTGATCGCCAGCCAGGCCGTGATCTCGGGTGCCTTCTCCGTGTCGCAGCAAGCTGTGCAACTTGGCTTCCTGCCGCGGCTCCGCATCCTCCACACGAGCGCCAAGGCCGCGGGCCAGGTCTATGTGCCCCTGGTCAACTGGGGACTGCTGGTACTTGTCGTGCTGCTCGCGCTCGGCTTCCGCAGTTCGAGCAACCTTGCGTCTGCCTATGGCATCGCCGTCACCGGCACCATGTTCATCACCGCCTGTATGCTCGGCGTTCTCACCTTCGCGGTGTGGAAATGGCATCCGCTGCTGGCCGGCCTCGTCACCGGCACGTTCCTGCTGATCGACGGCGCCTATTTCGCCTCGAACATCACCAAGATCCCCGATGGCGGCTGGTTCCCGCTGCTCGTCGCGGCGGTCGCCTTCGTGCTGCTGACCACCTGGTCGCGCGGCCGGCGCCTGGTACTGGCGCGGCTGCAGGAAGGTGCGATGCCGATCGCGTTGTTCATCCGCTCCGCTGCCCAGAGCGCGACGCGGGTGAAAGGAACCGCCGTGTTCCTTACGTCCACGCCAGACAGCATTCCCCCGGCGCTGCTCCACAATCTGAAGCACAACAAGGTGCTGCACGAACGCATCGTGCTGCTGACCGTGGCGATCGAACAAGTGCCCCATGTGCGTGGCCCCGAATGCACCAGCATGGAAGCGCTCGGCGACGGCTTCTTCCGCGTGATGCTGCACTATGGCTTCATGGACGAGGTCGATGTGCCGGCGGCGCTTGCCGCGATCGAGGCGTGCGGCGCGCCGTTCAAGCCGATGGAGACGAGCTACTTCCTCGCAAGGCAGACGCTGCTGCCCTCCTCGCGCCCCGGCATGGCGATCTGGCGCGAGAAGCTGTTCGCCTGGATGGTGCGCAACGCAGAAAGTGCGATGGAATTCTTCAAGCTGCCCACCAACCGGGTGGTCGAGCTGGGGAGCCAACTGGAGATTTGACAAAAAGAGGGCGGCTCCCGCAGGGAACCGCCCTCAGTTCTTCGGGGTGTGCTTCGTTCAGCGCGCCAACGCAGCCATCTTGCCGGTGGCGCCTTCCAGCTCCACCGAAGAACCGCCGGCGCGGCGACGCTGGAGCCAATCCTTGAGAAGTTCCGCGCAGCTGTGATCGACCGCCTGCAGCTGGCTCACATCCAGCCGCACTGGCGCACCACCCGGAACCGCTTCGAGCCGATCGGAAAGCTTCGGAAGCGTCACGAAGGTCGCCGATCCATGCAGCGCGATCGTGTGTGCACCCGCCAATTCGCTTTGATCCACCTTCAGCCCCAGGCGGCGAAGGTTCGGAATCAATTCGAGCAGCGAAAGTGCGATACCGACCAGCACGCCCGTCAGCAGGTCCTCGGTCACCACCAGCAGGCAGGTCACCGCCCAGATCGCCGCCGGCAGCAGGCCATAATGCGAGAACAGGTGGCGGACATGCTTGAGGTTCACGAGCTTGGCACCGGTAACGACCAGCACCGCGCCCAGCGACGCCATCGGAATTTCCCGCAGCAGCCACGGCAGCAGCGCCACAAAACCGAGGATCCAAGCACCGTGCAGCACCGCCGACCAGCGGGTCTGCGCGCCGGCCTGGACGTTGGCCGAGCTACGGACGATCACGCCCGTCATCGGCAGCGCCCCGGCAAAGCCGCACAGCAGGTTGCCGATGCCCTGCGCGCGCAGTTCCTTGTTGTAATTGGTACGAACGCCGTCGTGCATCCGGTCCACCGCGGCGGCGGAAAGCAGCGTTTCCGCACTGGCGATGAAGGCCAGCGCGACGGCAGCAGTGATAACCGTCGGATCCAGCCAGCGGGCGAAGAAGCCGCCTTCGGGCAGCGCGATCGCGGAAACGATATTGGAGGGCACGCTGACGCGGGTCACATCCAGGCCGAGGCTGAACGCCACAAGAGTCGCCGCAACGACCCCCACCAGCGCGCCAGGGATCAGCTTCACGGCGGCCGGCTTGAACTTGTCCCAGCCGATCATCGACGCGATCGTAAGAAGGCCCAGCGCCAACGCCAATTCCGCAGAGGCGAGGTTCGACGAAAGACCGAGCAGACGGCCCGGCATCGCCGCAAGATTCGCGAGCCCGCTAGACAGCGGCTTGGCATCGAACAGCACATGATACTGTCCGACGACGATTAGCACGCCGATACCAGCGAGCATCCCGTGCACCACGGCGGGGGAAATGGCACGGAACCATCCACCGACCCGGAGAACGCCCGCCACTACCTGGATCAGCCCGGCGAGGATCAGGATCGGGCCGAGCGCGGATAGCCCCTGCTCGCGCACCAGCTCGAAGACGATGACGGCAAGGCCCGCCGCCGGGCCGCTGACCTGCAGCGGCGAACCAGCAAGAAGGCCGACGACCAGGCCGCCGATGATGCCGGTGACCAGGCCCTTTTCCGGCGGCACACCGGAGGCGATAGCGATGCCCATGCAGAGCGGCATCGCCACCAGGAAGACGACAATCGATGCCGTGAAATCTCGGATGAAGCCTTTGGGCTTCTCCGCAGCGGGAACGGACGTCATTCCGCAGCCTCCGCAAGCGCGACATCGCTCGCAAGCCGCTGGAAGGCAGGCAGCGCCACCGGCATGCGATCGTCGCGGATCGGCACGAAGCGGCCCGTCTCGCCATCGAGTCCAAGCACCATGCCGGCCGCGATGTCGACGAACCAGCCGTGCAGCGCGATCTCACCGCGGGCGATGCCCGCAGCAACCGAGGGGTGCGTGCGCAGATGCGCAAGCTGCACGACGACATTTTCCATCGCCGCGGTGCGGACGGCATCGGCGTTGCCGAGATTGCTGTAGCCGCCGTCCACCACGCACTTGGCGGCATGGCTATGGCGCAGCCAGGCGGCAACATTCGGCATGCCTTCCAGCATCTCCGGCTTCATCAGCGCCTTCATCGCGCCGCAGTCGGAATGACCACAGACGATGATGTCGCGAACGCCCAGCGCCGCAACGGCATATTCCACCGTCGAGGATACGCCGCCATTCTGGGTGGCGAAGGGCGGTACGATGTTGCCCGCATTGCGGCAAACGAACAGGTCTCCCGGCTGTGCCTGGATGATATGTTCGGGCACCACCCGCGAGTCGGCGCATGAGATCATCAGCGCCTTGGGGCTCTGCCCGTTGGCTGCAAGGTTCGAATAGAGTGCGCTCTGGTTCGGGAAGACCTGCTTCTCGAAATCGACGACGCGTCCGATCACTTCGTTCACGGCTAGCTCCTGCGGCCCGGCCCGCGGCGCGGGCACTTGTTCAGGATGCCAAGATAAGCACGCGCAGTTGCTGCACTGCGGCGCTTTCGTAAGGAAAGATTGCTAACCGCGGCGCTCGTCGTGGGGCAGGAATATCTCGGCGCAAAGGCCGCCGCCGTCCCGGTTGACCAAGCGGAATCGGCCCCCTTCGGCCTCGGTGGCCCGCGCGACGATGGAAAGGCCCAGGCCGAATCCAACGGTATCCCGCGAACGCGCCGTATCCAGTCGCACGAACGGTTGCGTCACCCGCTCCAGATCCTCGACCGGAATACCGGGCCCTTTGTCCTCGACCCGCAGCGCGACCCCATCCCGGCCTGGCACCAGCCGGATGCAGGCCTGCCCCGCATAATGGACCGCATTATCCACCAGGTTGTTTAGAGCTCGCTTCATCATCAGCGGGCGGATGACATATTCGAAATGGCTCGGGCCGTCATACTCGACGGTGCGGCCGCGATCGTCATTGTCGTCGGCGATCGTAGCGCACAGCACAGCGAGGTCGACCCGCGCCGGCTTCTCCTCATCGCCCTCGCCTCCCAAAAAGGCCAGCAGCGAGGCGATCATCGCCTCCATCTCGCCGATATCGGCGTCGATCGCGGCATGCACGTCCGGATCCGCCACCCCGTCGACCCGGAGGCGCAACCGTGCAAGCGGCGTACGCATGTCGTGACCGACTGCAGCGAGGGCCTGAGTTCGATCGGCAATCAGGCGCTGGATTCGCGCCTGCATCCGGTTGAAGGCATTAATCACGCGACGCAGCTCGCGCGGGCCCTCTTCGGGCACTTCATGGATTCCGGTCGTGCCCACCTTGTCAGCGGCTTCCGCAAGCCGCCGCATCGGCTGCAGCATCCGCCGGACCAGCACGCCGCTAATCAGGATCAGCGCCAGCGCGGGCGCGAGCGCCAGCAGGATACGTGCCGATCCCAGATCGGCCTGATGCACCTGCTCGCGCGTTCGGAAATACAGCCAACTGCCATCGGGCAACATGAGCGCACCGACGATCAACGCGTGACGCCCTTGGGACGTCAGCCGTAGCCGCAGGTCCGCCGCCGCAAGACTGGGCTCCCACAGCAGGACCTGTTCATAGATCCGATCGAGCTCGGGCTGCGTCCGGAGCGCCGGCGGCAGGCTGGGCATCCACTGGATCTCGTACCGCGACGTCGTCAATTCCGCCGCAAGTTGCTGCCTGCGATCCGTGGGCTGTTCAACGAGCAGCTTGCGGGCGATAACCAGATGCTCGGCCAACCGCCGCGCCTCGTCGTCCCGCACCGAAAACTGACTCGCGCGTTCGTACAGCAGCGTCGAAACGCCGAATTCGACCAGGATTGTGAGCAGAAGGACCGCGAAGATGCGGCCGACAATGCCCGAAGGCCGCCTGAGCGACACTCTCAAGCGCGGGTAACGGGCACGTTGAGGGTATAGCCCACACCGCGCACCGTGGCGATCGGTGCGGCATGACCGGCATCGGAAAGCTTGCGGCGCAATCGGCTAACCAGCACATCGATGCTACGATCCGAGCTGTCGCCCAGCCGCGTTCGAGAAAGCTCGATCAGACGTTCGCGCGAAATGACGCGACCGGCATGATCGCACAGCGTGACGAGCAAATCGAACTCGGCGCCGGTGAGATCGACAACCGCGCCGGTGGGCGACATCAGCTCCCGCCGCGGCAGGTTCACGGTCCAGCCCTCGAACTGGATCAGCCCCGCGGGGCGTTCGCTGGGGTCACGCTCGCTGCCGCCCCGGCGAAGGACTGCGCGTACGCGCGCGACCAGCTCGCGCGTCCCGAACGGCTTGGGCAAATAATCGTCGGCGCCCAGCTCAAGACCGACAACGCGATCGGTTTCGCTGCCCTTCGCGGAAATGAAGATAATCGGTACCGAACTCTTCTGTCGGATTGCCCGGCACAGATCGATCCCACTCGTACCCGGCAGCATCACGTCGAGCAGCACCAGATCGATCGGACCGTTCTCCAACGCGAGCCACATCTCCGGGGCGGAGGATGCGGGGCGAACCGTATATCCATGTTCCTGCAGCGCGCGCGCGGTCAGCGTCCGCAACTGGGGATCATCCTCGACCAACACGATGGTCGGCAGCGTCAGCGGGGGTTCACTGGCAAACATCGCCGCGAAACTAGGTAGCCGATCCGCGCGGGTCAACGCGCGCGCAAGATTTTGCACGCTGCCGGCAGACGCCCGATCCGACATGCAGTGGAAACCAAGTCGATAGGTCCATTTTGACAACAAACATAGTTGTAATTGACAACCTATCGTACAAAGTACGAATATGAAAGAACAACCTCCGCCCGACGTAGCGTTACGCAATAGCCCTGTCGCGTCAGGTTTGGACGAAAAGAGACCATTTGAATACCAGAACTTTATTCGAGACGCGGATAAAGTATCCGATACGGACGATATTCCTCACACGGATGCACACGGGCTGGCAGAAGCGATCGCGACGCTTTCCGCAGCGGTGCTGCAATCGACCGGAAATACCGCTTTCCTGGCGGCTGAACGCATCCACCTGATCGACGCCGCACACAAGCTCGCCTGGCTGCTCGTACGGGTACGGCGGGTGGAATCGAAGATGGATTGGGACCCCGATCTGGCGAGCGTCATCCGCGCGACCCACGCCGCCGCGGAGAAGCTGCGGTCCGTTTATCTTCTCGGCGAGGGCGAGGACGCCGTGGAAACGCTGCTCGCGCTCGCGCTACGCTTGTATCGGCTCCTGCCCGAGACAGGGAATAGAAATCAGTAATCGGGGGCAGCGACCACCTCTGGCGCCGCGATGATCCGCTCGCTAGAGCGCAGACGGGGGTTTCACCTCCACCAACCGTATCGGTGCCCACGGGCTTGATAGGGAATGCGGTTCGGGCATGCCCAAAGCCGCAGCTGCCCCAGCAACTGTACGCGGCGAGCGATCGGCCACAATGCCATTGGATGCGATTCCGAGAAGGCCGGCCGATCCGCGGCGACCCGCAAGCCAGGAGGCCTGCCGATACGGGTCGCTCTTCTCCGGTCCAAGTCGTGGCCAGAGTGCGGTTCGCATGGCCGTCCGAGCGACAAACACAATGGTCGTCGGGTGCCGCGCATCCGGCGCGGATATGATCGATCGAAGGGTGTAGACGTTGAAGCAGGTAGCGCCGGCACAATCCAGATATCAACGCTTCGACAGCATTGATGCCTTTCATCTGGCCCTGACGGACCTGCCAGGATCCGATCACGCGGCAGTCGACGCGGCAGCCCGCCGCCAGATGCAGTTGACGAAGCCACCGGGATCGCTCGGCCGGCTGGAGGAGATCGCGTTGTTCCTTGCTGGGTGGCAAGCGCGAGAACGTCCCGGGATCGACGGTGCGCAGGCAGTGATCTTCGCCGGCAATCACGGCGTCGCGACGCAGGGAGTGAGCGCCTTCCCGCCGGCAGTCACCGCACAGATGGTCGCGAATTTCGCCGCGGGCGGCGCCGCAATCAACGCGCTGACCGGCGCGATCGGAATCCCGCTGCGCGTGGTTCCCCTGCACCTCGATCGCCCGACCGCCGATTTCACCGCCGCGCCGGCGATGGAGGAAGAGGAATGCCTTGCGGCGCTGAACGCAGGCGCCGCAGCCGTGGAGCCGGGCAGCGACCTGCTGCTGCTCGGCGAAATGGGTATTGCCAACTCCACCGCTGCGGCGGCGCTCTGCCTGCGCAGCTTCGGCGGGGCCGCCACCGATTGGGTCGGCCCCGGCACGGGGCTGAGCGCATCGGGCGTGTCGCTGAAGGGCGCGGTGATCGAGCGCGCGATGGCCCGCCACGCCGAAGCGTCCGCCACCCCGTTCGAAACGCTGCGCCGCGTGGGGGGGCGCGAACTGGCGGCGATCGCGGGCGCCACCGTCGCCGCGCGCCATGCCCGGGTGCCGGTGCTGCTGGACGGCTATATCTGCTGCGCCGCCATCGCCCCACTTGCGGTCGCCGCACCGGCGATCGTCGACCATTGTATCGCGGCCCATTGCTCGGCGGAGCCCGGCCATCGCCTGCTGCTCGATCGGCTCGGGCTGCGGCCGTTGCTGGAACTGGACATGCGGCTTGGGGAAGGAAGCGGTGCGGCAGTAGCCGCCGCGGTGATCCGATCGGCGCTGGCCGCGCATAACGGCATGGCGACCTTCGCCGAAGCCGGTGTCACCAGCGGCGCATGAACGCTGTCACCGTCCACCTGCTGCGCCACGGCATCACCGACGCCGAAGGGCGACTGATCGGCCGCACCGATGCCGTGCCGCTGACGGAAGGGATCGATGCCTGTGCCGAGCGCGTAGGCGCGCTCCAAGGGCTCCGCATCGTGACATCCGACCTCTGGCGCGCCCGCGCGGCGGCCGAGCGGATCGCCGCGTCCTGGGAACTACCCGTACAGATCGACATGCGATGGCGCGAACTGGATTTCGGCGCATGGGATGGGCTGCCCTTCGATGCGATCGATCGCGACGCGCTGGCGGCGTTCCAGACCGACCCAGCGGATCGGTCCCCGCCCGGCGGGGAGGCCTGGCCGGCGCTGGTGGCGCGAGTCACGGCAGCGCTGGCGACGATCGACAGGCCCACCTTGGTCGTCACCCATGGCGGCGCGATGCGCGCGGCGTTGGCGTCGACCTGCACGATCAACTTCCCACAACTCTGGAATATCGCCCTCCCCCATGCTGCCCTGCTGAGCCTGCGCCTCTGGCCCGGCACGCCACGCATCGGCCAAATCGTCGGATTGATTACGTGAAAGAACTCCTGCTCGCCCTGCAATTCCTTACGCGCCTTCCGCTCCCCGCGGTACAGGCCGATGCGGGCGCGTTCGGCCGGTCGATCCGCTGGTTTCCGGCGGCAGGACTGGTGATCGGTATCCTGGTCGCCGTAACCGGCTGGATCGGCGCGCAGCTGGATCCATGGGTCGGCGCGCTGGCCGCGCTGGTGACGTGGGTGGCGATCACCGGTGCACTGCATCTCGATGGGCTGGGCGATCTGGCGGATTCCGGCGGCGCGATCCACAAGGGCCCCGAGCGGCTACGCGAGGTACTCGCCGATCCGCATGTCGGCAGCTTCGGCGTGACCGCCATCGGCGTGCAGCTGATCGCCAAGCTGGTGCTGCTCCATGTGCTGATCGCCAGCCCGATTGCCTGGACGCTGGTATTCGTTCCCGCCGCAGCCCGCCTCGGCCCGCTAGTATGGAGTTGGTGGTTGCCCCCGCTCTATGAGGGGCTGGCAAGCCGCTTCCGCAACGTCATTCGCCCGGGGGACCTGATTGCCTGGCTTATCCTGCTCGGCTTTGCCGGCGCTTTGGCCACGCCCGCGCTGTTCGCCGCACCGGTGCTGATCGCCGGTTGGGGGTGGCGGCTGCGGACGATGCTGGGCGGCATTTCGGGAGACGGCCACGGCGCCGGGATCGAACTGGTCGAAACCGGGCTGCTCGTCTTCCTCCTGATCGCGCTGCGGATCGGATGAGCGCCGCGCTGCGCCACCATGGCGGCAACCTCGCCGCCGCCCGCGCTGTCTATGGCGACGGTGCCTGGATCGACCTTTCCACCGGGATCACCCCCTTGCCCTGGCCGGTGCCGCCCGATCTGGATTGGGATTGGCATGGCCTGCCCCAACCCGCGGCCCTTGCGGCGCTCGAAGCAGCGGCGGCCGGCCATTTCGGCGTCAACCCGGCGTTCGTCTGCGCGCTTCCGGGCAGCGAAATCGGCTTGCGGCTGCTGGGGATGCTGCTCGGCGGCCGCGCCTTGCATCGCGTGCCCGGTTACCGCACCCATGGAGCGATGTTCGCCACCAGCACCCCGCTCGCGTCGGAAACACCGCCGCCGCCGGTAGACGCAGCCCTAATCCTCGCCAATCCGAACAATCCGTGCGGCACGCTGCAGCCACGCCCCGCGCTGGACGCGCAATTGCGCGAACGCGAGGTGGCGGGTGGCTGGCTGATCGTCGACGAAGCCTTTGTCGATGCGCACCCGGATGCCAGCATCGCGGGCCAGGTCACACCGGAGAATCGCCTGATCGTCTTCCGGTCCTTCGGCAAATTCTTCGGGCTCGCGGGGCTGCGACTAGGCTTCGTAATCGCCCCCCCACCGATCATCGCCGCCTATCGCCGCGCGTTGGGCGATTGGCCGATCGGCGCCGCTACGCTGGAGATCGCCACCCGCGCCTATCGGGACCGTCGCTGGATCGCCGCCAGCCGCATCGCTCTGGCCGACCATGCCGCACGGCTTGATGCCCTGTTACGCCGCCACGACCTTGCTCCGATGGGGGCCTGCCCGCTGTTCCGTCTGGTCGAAGTGGAAGATGCCGCCCCGTGCTTCGACCGGCTTGCGCGGGCGCATATCCTGACCCGGCCGTTCGACTATACGCCCCATTGGCTCCGTTTTGGCCTGCCCGCCGACGAGGCAGCCTTCGATCGGCTCGACCGGGCCCTGGCCCATGGCTGATCCCATTGCCCTCCTCGCCCTTGGCTTGGACGCGGCGATTGGATGGCCGGACGCATTGTATCGCCGGATCGGGCATCCGGTGGGCGGCTTCGCACGTATCATCGGCGCCTGCGAACGCCGCTGGAATCGCGAAACCGCAGCGGAACCCGCGCGCCGGCTGCTGGGACTCGCCACCGTCATTCTGTTGCTGCTCATCACGATCGGCATCGGCATCGGCATCGAAACTGCCGCCGCACGGATAACGGGCGGCTGGGTGATCATTGCCATCGCCGCCTTTCCTGGACTCGCGCAGCACAGTCTCTACGTCCATGTCCGGCCTGTCGCCATCGCGCTGGCCGCAGGCGACCTGCCAGCGGCGCGTACCGCGCTCGGTCGCATCGTCGGGCGCGACACCGAAACACTCGGCGCAGCCGGGGTCGCCCGGGCCGCCATCGAAAGCTTGGCCGAAAGCTTCTGCGACGGCGTCGTTGCGCCGCTCTTCTGGTTGCTCATCGGGGGACTGCCGGGTCTTTGGGCCTACAAGGCCATCAATACCGCCGACAGCCTGATCGGCCATCGCGAGCCGCGCTGGCGGGCCTTTGGCTGGGCGGCGGCCCGTGCCGACGATCTGCTCAACCTGGCCCCTGCCCGGCTTTCGGCGCTGCTGCTGTGCTGCGCAGGCCCAGGCGGCTGGCAAACCGTTCGCCGGGACGCACGCAAACATGCATCCCCCAATGCAGGGTGGCCGGAAGCCGCCATGGCGGGGGTGCTTCGCCTCCGCCTGGCGGGGCCGATCGCATATGACGGCGTCACCCATATGAAGCCGTGGATCGGCAGCGGCAAAACTCAGGCGAGTGCCGGTGACATCGTTCGCGGGCTGCAGCTCTATGCGCGCGCCTGCGCGCTGCTCTGGATCGTCGCGGGAGGAATTGCATGGCTGCGCTGATGCTACAGGGTACCGGATCGGATGTCGGCAAATCGGTGCTGGTTGCCGGTCTGTGCCGTGCACTTGCCAATCGGGGGCTGCGCGTTCGCCCATTCAAACCGCAGAACATGTCGAACAATGCGGCGGTAACGGAGGATGGCGGCGAAATCGGTCGCGCCCAGGCATTGCAGGCGCTCGCCTGCCGCGTGCAGCCCCATACCGACATGAACCCGGTGCTGCTGAAGCCGCAGGCGGATCGCACCTCGCAACTGATCGTCGGCGGCAAGGTCCGCGGCACGCTCCACGCAGGCAATTTCCGGGCAGCGCGCAAGCCGTTGCTGGGCGATGTGCTGGCCGGGTTCGCCCGGCTGCGCGCGCAATGCGATCTGGTATTGGTAGAGGGTGCGGGTTCGCTGGCGGAGATCAATCTGCGCGCGGGCGACATCGCCAATATGGGGTTCGCTCGCGCGGCCAATGTGCCGGTGTTGCTAGTGGGTGACATTGATCGCGGCGGCGTGATCGCGGCGATCGTCGGCACGCGCGCCGTGCTGGACCCCGAGGATGCCGCGATGATCCGCGGGTTCCTGATCAACAAGTTCCGCGGCGATCCGGCATTGTTCGCCGATGGTTATGCGGCAATCGAAGTACGCTCGGGCTGGCGCGGCTATGGCCTGATTCCGTGGCTCTCCGCCGCCAGCCGACTGCCCAGCGAGGACGCGGTCGTGCTCGAACGCAGCAGCCGCGCGACGGGCGGACGCACGCGGATCGCCTGCCCGATGCTGCCGCGCATCGCGAATTTCGACGATCTCGATCCGCTGAAGCTGGAGCCGGATGTAACCCTTGCAATGATCCCGCCGGGGCAGCCGCTGCCGGCAGACGCCGCGCTGGTGATCCTGCCCGGCTCGAAGGCAACGATCGCCGATCTCGCCGCGCTTCGCGAACAGGGCTGGGACATCGATCTGCGCGCACATCATCGTCGGGGCGGCGCGGTGCTGGGCATTTGCGGCGGCTACCAGATGCTGGGGCGGACGATCGCAGATCCGCACGGAATCGAAGGGCCGCCGGGCACTGCCGAGGGATTGGGGCTGCTGGACGTCACCACCGAACTCACGCGCGAAAAGGCGCTGCACCCCGCGCGGGGCATTGCTCTGGAAGCCGCGGTGGAAGGCTATGAGATGCACATGGGCGTCACCACCGGGCCGGATACCACGCGCGCCTTCGCGCAACTGGCCTCCGGCCCTGATGGCGCGATTTCCGCCGATGGCCGGGTGATGGGCACCTATCTCCATGGCCTGCTCGCAGGCACCGATCTGCGCCGCGCGCTGCTCGGCCGCATTGGCGTGCAATCGTCCGGGGAGGCATATGGCGCCTCGGTCGATGCTGCGCTTGACGCCATCGCCGCCGACCTGGAGGCCCATGTCGACATTCCCGCGCTGATCGCGCTCGCCCAGGAAGCCCGGTCATGACCAAACTGCTCGTCCTCGGTGGCGCCCGATCGGGCAAGAGCCGCTATGCCCAGGCACGGGCGGAGTTCCTGCCGGGGACGCTGCTCTATGTCGCAACAGCCCAGGCGCTCGATGGTGAAATGGCGGATCGTATCGCCCGGCACCGCGACGATCGCGGCCCGCGCTGGTCCACGCTGGAGGTGCCGATCGATCTGTCCGCCGCCATCGCCGCCAACGCCGCACCGGATCGGGTGCTGCTGATCGACTGCCTCACGCTATGGACTTCGAACCTGCTGTTCGCGAAACGGGATCTCGATGCGGAGACCGAGGCGCTGGCGGTCGCGCTGGCGCAGGCGACCGGACCGGTGGTCCTGGTGGCGAACGAAGTCGGGCTCGGCATCGTGCCGGACAACGCCCTCGCCCGCCGGTTTCGCGATGCCGCCGGCCGGCTGAACCAGGCCGTGGCAGCGGTGGCGCAGGAAGTTCAGTTCGTTGCCGCAGGCCTGCCGCTACGCTTGAAGTAGCGCAAGCGGGGGGAGATCCTCCTCGCGCCGGACCGCGGCCGATCCTAAAAGAGCATTGCCATGACCTTCACCGATATCGCCACGCGGACCTACAACCATAACTTCCGGCTCGACCCGATCGTCCGCAGCTTGCTCGATACCGATTTCTACAAGCTGCTGATGCTGCAGATGATTCGGCGTCTGCACCCGGAAACCCAGGTAACCTTCTCCCTCATCAATCGCACGAAGACAGTACGCCTCGCGGAGGTGATCGACGAAGCCGAACTGCGCGCCCAGCTCGATCACGCGCGCGGCCTCCGCTTCACCAAGAAGGAGCTGATCTGGCTGGCCGGCAACAGTTTCTACGGCAAGACGCAGATGTTCGCGCCCGATTTCATTGCGTGGCTCGCCGACTTCCAGCTGCCACCCTATGAACTGGAACGACGCGATGGGCAGTTCGCGCTGCACTTCCATGGCCCCTGGAGCCATACCAGCATGTGGGAGATCCCGGCGCTGGCGATCGTCAACGAGCTTCGCTCGCGGGTCGCGATGCGCAACAAGGATCGATTCGCGCTCGATGTCCTCTACGCCCGTGCCAAGGCGAAGCTGTGGGAGAAGGTGGAGCGGCTGCGCACCTTGCCGGATCTTGTGCTCACCGATTTCGGCACGCGCCGCCGGCACGGCTTCCTGTGGCAGCGCTGGTGTGTCGAGGCACTGAAGGAAGGTCTTGGCGATCGCTTCCTCGGCACATCGAATGTGCTGCTGGCCATGGATGCGGATCTGGAGGCGATCGGCACCAACGCGCACGAGCTGCCGATGGTGGAAGCCGCCCTGTCGCCCGACGACGCCAGCCTCGCGGATGCGCCGTACCGGGTGCTGGAACAGTGGCGCGCGCATTATGGCGGCAACCTGCTGATCGCCCTGCCCGATGCATTCGGCACCAGTGCCTTCCTCGCCCGCGCACCGGACTGGGTGGCGGATTGGACCGGCTTCCGTCCAGACAGCGCGCCACCGATCGCCGGAGGCGAACAGATCCTGCGCTGGTGGCTCGATCGTGGCCGCGATCCGCGCGAGAAGCTGCTGATCTTCTCCGACGGCATGGATGTCGATTCAATCGAGGCGACCTATCGCCACTTCAACGGCCGGGTGCGTATGAGCTTTGGCTGGGGGACCAACCTGACCAATGATTTCCGCGGCTGCGATCCCGATGGGGAGGCTGGGCTGGAGCCGATCTCGCTGGTCTGCAAGGTAGTGGCGGCAAACGGCCGTCCAGCGGTCAAGCTTTCCGACAACCCCGCCAAGGCCACCGGCGAACCGGGCGAAATCGATCGCTATCTGCGCGTGTTCGGCTCAACCGGTCGCGCAGAGCAGTCAGTCGAGGTATAAGGTCAGCCCCGCCAGTCGACCGAATTTCCATAGGGATGGCACACCGCCAGAATGCGCCGCTCCGATTGGCCGGGAAACCAGCTTACTGCCAGTTGCACTTCGCTGCGTGTCTCAGTCCATTCGAACCCGACCCAGGCAAGCGGCCGATCCGGCGTCGCCGATCGCCCGGCATCCTGAATCATCGCGATCACCTGGGCCCGATCCTGCGACGGCAAGTATTGCAGCACCATCGAATGCATCACCACGCGGCACACTCCCGCTGGCTGTGGCGCTGCCAGCGCCTGCGCCAGCCAGACCGATGCATCGCCCCGTTCCAGAGTCGGCGGGTGCCGACGAGCCATGCCGATCGCCTGTTCCAAGCGATGCAGCCGCTGCGGCTGATCGGCGAAGATATAGGCCATCAGGCGTTCGCATGTCGCGGGATCGTTCGCATCGAGCGGGTTGAGGTCCACGCCGCGTGCGCCGACAACTTCCAACGGGGCCGGAAGCGGCGCGAGGCCTTGCCAGTCCGGCACCACCTGTACCGGCGAATGGCGATCGCCGGCGAGCACGCCGCCCAAATCAAAACCATAGCGACCTAGATTGAGGTTGAGCCCGCAGCTCGATCCGATCTCGAGCAGTTCGAACGGCAGTCCAAACTGACGACGGACCTGCATCAGCGCTGCGACGATCGCCCCGGAGCGCCCGACTTCGTTGGTCTGCGGCGTGCGGCGCAGGAAGTCGGCGATCAGCGTATCCTCGGTCTCCAGCGCTTCGCCTACCGCGCCGTCGAAATCGCCATTGCCGGCGCGATACAGAGCCGCGAGGGAAACGGGAGCACCCCGCCGCGCGAGAAAGTGCAACGCTGCGTTGAAGCGCATCGCCAAGGCCGCAGCAGCGGCATCACCCCGCCAGCCGAGGATCGCCGCTTCGCTTTCCGGGCCCCGCCACAACTGGCGCTGCCCCGCCTCCAGTACCTGCGCCACGAACGGAGACCCCAGCCCACGAACCACCCGCGCCATGCGGGAAAGTTCGTTCAGACCGGTCCGAGGCATTACCATGTTCATCTACGCTCCCCCGGCGCGGACGCACCGCGCCCGCCCCCGCCAGCTTATGGCGTTCTTATTGTTCGTATCGCCAGCGGCGGGAACCGATGCCTCGCAAATCAGAACGTCTGCCAATCGTCATCGGCGGCGCTGCTACGGACCAGCGCCGGAACAGCGGCCGCCGGCAACGGCTTGGCGGCGCCGCTGAAGCGAGCCGGCGACATGCGCGACATGCGCGCGCCACCGCCATCGCCGACCTGGAAATGACTCGCCTGCTCGGCCAGCGTGCTGACTTCACTGGCAAGGTTGCGGGCCGCAGCGGAGGTTTGCTCCACCATGGCCGCATTCTGCTGCGTCGACTGATCCATTGCGCCCAAGGCCGCACTGATTTCGGTTACCGCGCTCGACTGCGCCTGATTGTCCGCCGCCATATTGCCCAGCAGCGTATGCACTTCGCCGACTCCGCTCGAAATGTCGGCAAGGGCACCGTCGACACGCTGCACCGCCTGCACCGCCGTTACGATATCGGTCTGCGTCGCGGTCAGCTGATCGCGGGCACGGCCGGCTTCCTCTTCGGCGCGCATCGCCAGCGCGGAAACGAGATCGGCGACAACCGCGAAACCGCGACCCGCCTCCCCCGCGCGACCGGCTTCGACGGCAGCGTTCATTGCAAGAACCCGCGTCTGGAAGGCGATCTTGTCCAAGCCCTCGATCACGCTGTCGATGCCCTTGGCGCTATCCGAAACGCGGGTCATCGCCTGCACCGCCTCGTCGGCAGTCGAACGACCGTTGTTGACTGTCGCCATGGTACCGTCGGCGCTTTCGACCGTACGGCCCGCGGCGGCGGCGGTTGCCTTCAGTCGCTGATCCATCTGGGTAACCGCAGCGGCGGTCTGCTCCAGGCTGGCCGCATTGGCTTCCGTCCGGCGGGCAAGATCCTCGCTCGCCTGGGCGATCTCGTTCGAACCCGTGCGGATCGACGTGGTTGCTTCCATCAGCGACGCGATCAGATCACGCAGGCTGCCGATGGCCTCGTTGAAGTTGCTCTTGACCACCGCATATTGCGACGGGAAATCGGCAGTAATTGTCGCGGTCAGGTTGCCCCGCGCCAGTTCACCGAGATGGGCGGAAACGGTATCCACCACCATCTTCTGTTCGGCTTCGCCCTTGGCGCTGGCGGCATCTGATGCTTCCTTGGCGATGGCAGCGTCACGGAACACCAGCACTGCACGCGCCATGTCACCCAGTTCGTCTCCGCGCGCAGTGGCGGGGACCTCGACATGGTTCCGGCCCGCGGCGAGATCCGCCATCGTTCGGGTCAGTTGGCTGATCGGGCGGGCAATAATCCGACTCAACGTAACGGCGAGACCGATCGCGATACCGATCAGCGCAACAGCGCCGAGAATCAGCACCGTCGTTGCGGTGGCGATCGCAGTTTCCTGCCGCTTGGAGTTCTTCTCGATCAGTTCTGCCTGGGCATCCTTGATCGCGCGCAGCGGCAGCACCGCGGCGGAAACCAACACAGCCTTGCCGGCAGTACGAACCTCGGTCTGCGCCTCCTCGCGGCGCCCCGCCTTAACGTCGGCGATCAGTCGATCACCCCATTTTTCTCGCCACGCCAGCGTTTCGGCGCGCGACTTGCGCAACGCATCGAGCAAGGCCGGATCCGTCAGCAGTTTCTCCAGTTCGACCGAGGTCTCGTCATACTCACTACGACCTTCGTCGTAAGACTTCAGATAGGTCTTGTCTCCGGTCACGAGAAAACCACGCAGCTGGCTGTTCTGGCGTAGCAACGCCGTCTCCAGCGTCAGGGTCTTTGAATGAACTTGCTGGCTGAGATTATTTTGGTCAGTAACCGATCGGATCATCGAAATGTTCATGAAGAACACGATCATAACGATCGCCGCTGATGCACATATCAGAAGGAACGAAAGTGCAAGCTTCCTCGGAATTTTCATCGATGCCATCATTTCTGGTCTTTCCGATACGGTCTGGCGCTACTGCATTGATCCGGACCGATCGCGATGGACAAGCCACCGCGATCGGATGGGGAAGCGAGCTACACGTATCTGGCGAAAGCCGGAGACACGCACTACTCCCAACCCGTTTCCGGTCTGGTCTAGCGCATTATAGTAACGATACCTTACCGATCGGTCACCGACACCCGAAACAATCTCCCGGACATATACCTAAAGGTTGATGGTAGATTCACCGTCCAGCGCAGCCAAGCGGCGCCGTGCGGGGGGAGGAAAGCGCTTGGGGCGAGGCCATCCGCGACACGACCGCGTCCCAGGAAACGGATATTGGGATTACTTCCGGTCTTTGCGGCCGCCGCGCCAATAGAGCAGCCCGGCGACGATCGCGGCAGACCCGACGCCGATCGCCGCACCCATGCCGATCTGGCGGTTGCTGGGCAGCCGTCGCCGCTTGGCCTCGGCAAGTTCCTTGGCGACCGCGATCGCCTCGCCTTCATGCGGCGGCTCTGCCCCGGTTGCGGGAGGTTGGGATTGTTCGGACACGGGCGGCTTGCTGCTCATCATCTTCCTTTGACTACGCGGCTACGATCCAGCCCTATTCATGCGACCGATCCGGCCCGGGTTGCAACCCGGAACCGCAACCCGCAATAGCGACATTGCGATGAACCCGATCTATTCCCGGATGGGCACCACCATCTTCGAAGCCATGTCCGCGCGCGCACGCGCGACCGGCGCCATCAACCTGGGCCAAGGCTTTGCCGACGGCCGCGGCCCGGAGGCGGTATTGGCGGCTGGCGCCCGCGCATTGCTGGAGCGATCGAACCAATATCCGCCGATGGCAGGCCTGCCGGAACTCCGTCAGGCGGTTGCTGATCACTATGCGCGACATCAGGGCCTGAACCTGACCGTCGAAGAGGTCATCGTCACCTCAGGCGCTACCGAAGCGCTCGCGGCTGCGCTCCTCGCGCTGATCGAACCCGGTGACGAAGTGGTCTGCTTCCAGCCCCTGTACGACGCATATGTGCCGTTGATCCGCCGCGCGGGCGGCGTGCCGCGCTTCGTGCGGCTCCGCCCGCCCGAATGGCGGATCGAGCGCGCTGCACTGGAAGCGGCGGTAACGCCCAGGACCCGGTTGATCCTGCTCAACAACCCACTGAACCCGGCCGCGACGATGACCGGCGCCGAGGATCTGGCGATGCTCGCCGATTTCTGCGTCGCGCACGACCTCACTGCGATCTGCGACGAGGTGTGGGAGCAGGTGACCTTCGACGGCGCCCGCCATTTGCCGCTGATCGACTTTCCGGGCATGCGCGAACGCACCGTGAAGATCGGCAGCGCGGGCAAGGTGTTCGCGCTCACCGGCTTCAAGGTGGGCTGGATGTGCGCCGCCCCACCGCTTGCCCGCGTGCTGGCCAAGGCGCACCAGTTCCTCACCTTCACCACGCCGCCTAACCTGCAATGGGCCGTGGCCGAGGGGCTGACGACCCAGGACGACTGGATTCGCGACGCCCGCTTGCGCTTTCAGGCAGGACGCGACCGGCTGGCGTCGGGTCTACGGGCGGCAGGCTTTGCGGTGCTGCCGAGCGCCGCAACCTATTTTCTTTCGGTGGACCTCACCGCCTCGAGCATCGCGCTCGACGATGTGACCTTCAGCGAGAGGCTGGTCGACGAGGCACGGGTCGCGACCATCCCCGTCTCGGCCTTCTATAGCGAGGCCCCGGTGACCAATGTCGTCCGTTTCTGCTTCGTCAAGGAAGACGCGGTGCTGGACGAGGCGATCGCGCGGGTACAGGCATGGCGCAAGGCGCTCGCCTGACCATTCAGATGCGCTCCAGCACCCCGCGCTCTGTGATGTAGCCGGTCACCAGCCGCGCCGGCGTCACGTCGAAGGCTGGATTGAGGGCGAAAGAATCGGTGACGCGGATCGTCGCGATCCGGCCATTCTCGTCCGGTCCGGTAAGTCGCGTCACTTCCTCGGCCGATCGCGCCTCGATCGGGATATCCGCACCGCGCGCGGTGGCCGGATCGAAGGTCGTATACGGCAGCGCGACGTAGAAGGGCACGCCATTGTCGCGTGCGGCCAGCGCCTTCAGATAGGTGCCGATCTTGTTGCAGACATCGCCATTCGCCGTCACCCGGTCGGTGCCGACGATCACTGCGTCGACCTGCCCCTGCATCATCAGCAGCCCACCGGCATTGTCGGCAATCACCGTGTGCGGCACACCGTGATTGCGCAACTCGAAGGCTGTGAGGAGCGCGCCCTGGTTGCGCGGGCGGGTCTCATCGACCCAGACATGCACCGGAATTCCGGCGTCGTGCGCAAGATAGATTGGCGCGGTTGCAGTGCCATAATCCACCGTCGCCAGCCAACCCGCATTGCAATGGGTGAGGATGTTGAGCGGCCGACCAGGGTTCTTCGCGTGGAGGCTGCGCAGCAACGCCAGGCCATGCTCGCCAATGGAACGACACAGCCCGGCATCCTCGTCGCAGATAGCATCGGCGCGCGCGAAGGCGGCGGCGGCGCGCTCGGCCGGGGGCAACCCCGCCACCGCTGCACGCACCTGATCGAGCGCCCAGCGCAGAT
The DNA here is from genome assembly GCF_003096275.1 of Sphingomonas pokkalii. Lineage (GTDB taxonomy): Bacteria > Pseudomonadota > Alphaproteobacteria > Sphingomonadales > Sphingomonadaceae > Sphingomonas > Sphingomonas pokkalii. Next base: position 3,941,124 of record NZ_QENQ01000001.1, on the reverse strand, counting down.
TGATCGCGGTGGGCCGCGTCTCGACGAGGGTATCGTACGCCACATCCATACCAGCATCGCCGGCATCGACCGCGAGCGCCATGGCAAGGCCATAGGCGGCGGTGGCCCCGATCATCGGCGCACCGCGCGTCCACATCTCGCGGATCGCGACAGCAGCGGCATCGACGTCGCGCAACTCGGCCCAGCGGATTTCCCAGGGGAGCTGGCGCTGGTCGAGGATGCGGATCCCCTTCCCGTCCGTCGTGCGCGCGATCGAACGGGTGTGCCGGCCTTCCAGGATCACAGGCGAATCTCCGCGAGGGAATGAATGTCGGCGGGACCGCCGTTGCGATCGATCAGCAGTGCGCCCATCCCCGCCGCACGTGCCGCATCGATCTCGGCCTGCATGTCAGAAACGAAAAGCAATTTCTCAGGATCGCAACCTGTTGCGGCGGCAATCCTCGTATAGCTCTCCGCTTCGCGCTTGGACCCTGTCGTGGTATCGAAATAGCCCGAGAGCATGGGCGTCAAGTCACCCGCGATCGAATGTCCGAAGATCAGCTTCTGCGCCGCGATCGACCCGGACGAATAGATGTAGACCGCCACACCGGCGGTGTACCAGCGACGGAGCGCCTCTGGCGTATCGGGATAGACATGGCCCTTGAGCGTGCCCTCCGCGTAGCCCTGCGCCCAGATCAGCCCCTGCAGGGTCTTGAGCGGCGTGGCCTTGCGATCCTCGGCGATCCATTCGAGCAACGTGGCGACCTTGTCGTCGCCCGGCACCTCGGCCAGGATCGGCACCACCACTTCGGAATGATCTGCAATATATTCCGCCAAATGCTTGACAGCATAAGGAAATAGTACCTCCGTCACAAAGGCGATGCTGCTTGTGGTCCCCTCGATATCGAGCAGGACGGCCTTGGGCTGGGTCATGGCAAAGATTCCAGTTGGCCGCGCTCAGGCGGTGACGGGCGCGTGACGCGGGAAACGATCGGCGATCGGATCGCCGGTGAACTGGGCGATCCAGCCATCGGGATTGGTGAACAGTCGGATCGCCGTAAAACGCGGATGCGGCCCCATGTCGAACCAGTGTGGCGTTCCCGCCGGCACGGAGATCAGGTCGCCCTCGGTGCACAGCACGGCGTATACGCGATCCTCGACATGCAGCGTGAACAGCCCCTCGCCCTCAACGAAGAAGCGTACCTCATCCTCGGTATGACGGTGTTCAGACAGGAACTTGGCGCGCAGCGCCTCCCGGTCCGGGTGATCGGGCGCCATGCGGATCACGTCGACCGATCGATAGCCCTGCTCAGCCTTCAACCGGGCCACTTCCGGTGCGAAGGCGGCCAGCACCGCTTCCTGGTCGGCATCTGGCGGAATAGGCCGAGAGGTCCATTGCTCGAACCGCACGTCAATCGCCGCCAGCGCATCCGCGATCGCGCCGGCGTCGGCGGTATCCAGGATCGCAGCGCCACCGGATTCGGGATAAAGTCGCAGATGGCTCATCGTGTCCATGCCTGTCTGAAGCCGCGTTCGGCGCGCTCGGCAGCGATCATCCATTCGGTCGCTTCCAGCACCCGCTCGGCCTCGTCCACATCCTTGCCCCAGGCGTAAAGCCCGTGGCTGCGGATCAGATACGCGGGAATAGCGCCCGGCGCCAGCAGCGCGGGCCGCACCGCCGCTTCGATCACGGCCATGTCCTGGCTGTTCTCGACGATCGGCAGCCGAACCTCGACCGCGTGGGTGGTGTGGCCCGGATAGGCCTTCAGCATCTCGTGCCCCCGCAAGATCCAGGCATCGGCTTCCGCCGCCGCGCGGCTGAGGCCAACCGCCTCCGGCGAGTGGCCGTGCAGCACCGCGCCAACTTCGGGGAACAGGCGGTAGATCGCCAGGTGCAGATCGGTTTCGGCGGAAGGCTTGCCGGCAGTAAGCGGCTGGCCTTCCAGATCCACGCGCATGATGCCGTCGCGCGTCAGCCGTCCTTTATGTCGCCCAGATACAGTGAGCGCGATGCTGCCATCGTCTAGCCGCGCCGAATAATTGCCGGAGGTCGCCGGCGCCCAGCCACGGTTATCCAGCCGCCGTCCGGTCTCGATCAGCGCCGCGATAGCCTGTTCGTAGGTCATGGTCATGCGCCGCCCCCTAGCGAACCCGGCGGCAGGAACCAGTCAAATTTCGCGCGAACGGCACCGGATCGGGTGATGCCGGAATGACGCAAAACGATTCGCCGGACCGCTTCGAAACCAAGCACGCTGTATCGGCACGGCACGTCGCTTCGGCGAACCGGGCCGGAGTCGCGGCGAACTGCGGCGATCACGTCAATTGGCAATCCCCTTGTTAACGCTGATTTTGTTATACGGTTGCGAGGGCATCAGGTAAAAATTTGCGGGCGCAGAACAAATATCATGGATTCCAACGCTACGATTACATCGCGCCGGGCGCTGCTGAAGTCCGCGCTGGTCATGGCAGGCGGAGCGGCGGTTTCGGCCTGCGCATCCCGCACGATCGGAACGACGATGGCTTCGGTCGCACCGGCACCGGCTCGTCCCCCGGTGCCGCCGGCGGCACCACTGAATCAGGCACCCAGGGTAGCCGCCGCCGCACGGGTGACGCCGCAGGGGATCCGCCCCGAATTGTTCAAGCGCGCCACCGCTGCGCTTGATCGTCACTCGCTGCGCGTCGACACACATGATCGGATCGCGATCGCAGATTTCTCGCTGCCTTCGTCCGAAGCACGTTTCTTCCTCGTCAACATGGGCACGGGCGAAGTCGAAACCCTGCTGGTATCGCATGGCATCGGGTCTGATCCCGGACACACCGGCGTGCTGCAGCGCTTCTCCAACCAGATCAATTCGGAAGCGACCTGCGAAGGAGCCTTCCTCACCGCCGACTATTATGTCGGCAAGCACGGCGACTCGCAGCGGCTGATCGGGTTGGACCCGACCAACAACAATGCCCTCGCCCGCGCCATCGTGATCCATTCCGCTTGGTATGCGAATTCGGACATGATCGCGAAGCACGGAAAACTCGGCCGCAGCCAGGGCTGTTTCGCGGTAGGCCAGCGCCAACTGGCCAAGGTGTTCGAACGCCTCGGCCCCGGCCGCATGATCTACGCTGCAAAGGCCTGATCGCGGATCGCGCGCACGGGGTTGGCAGGCCATGGTCTCCGGCATAGGAGACAGGCATGGCCGATCCCCATCCGTTTTTCGCGCTGCATCGTCACGGATTGATCCGGGCGGGCGTTTGCACCCCGGTGGGCACGGTAGCCGATCCTGCCACCAATGCCCGCGCGACGATCGCGCTCGCCCAACAGGGCGATGCGGCCGGCGCAGACCTGCTCATATTCCCCGAACTCAACGTTACCAGCTACGCAATCGACGACCTGCATTTGCAGGATGCGATCCTCACCGCCACCCAGGCCGGAATCGCTGCGATTGCCGAGGCGAGCCGGACGCTGAAGCCGGTGCTGCTGGTCGGTGCAGCACTGGCGCGGAACGGCCGTCTCTATAATTGCGCGGTCGCCATCGCCCGCGGCCGCATCCTTGGCGTCGTGCCGAAGACCTATCTGCCGAACTACCGAGAATATTATGAGAAGCGCTGGTTCGCTTCTGGCTTTGGCCTGCGCGAGCTGGAGATCACTGTCGCCGGGCAAACCGTACCCTTCGGCCCAGACCTGCTGTTCGCGGCCGAAGACCTGCCCGACTTCACCTTCCATATCGAGATCTGCGAAGACTATTGGGCGCCCCAGCCCCCCTCCACCGAAGGGGCGATGGCGGGAGCACTGGTGCTGTGCAACCTGTCCGCTTCGAACATCGTGATCGGCAAGGGGCGCGAGCGAGAATTGCTTTGCGCGGCCCAAAGCGCACGAACCATCTCCGCCTATCTCTATTCCGCTTCCGGACCGGGCGAAAGCACCACCGATCTCGCCTGGGACGGCCAGGGATTGATCTACGAATTCGGCGAGAAGCTCGCCGCCTCGCAGCGTTTTGAGCGGAGCGACGCGATCGCCTATGCCGATCTCGACCTTGAACGGCTGCGGCTGGAGCGGATGCGTGACGGCACCTTCAACGATAATGCCCGCAACGCCGGCCATCCGGAGACCCGCTTCCGCCACATTGCCTTCGCGCATCAGCCCGATTTCGCCGATCGCGGCCTGCTGCGCCCGATCCGCCGCTTCCCCTTCGTTCCCAACACGCCCGCGGCACTGGAAGAGGATTGCTACGAGGCGTTCAACATCCAGGTGGAGGGCCTGCGCCAACGCATCGCCTCTACCGGCAGCAAGACGCTGGTGATCGGCATCTCGGGCGGGCTGGATTCCACCCATGCGCTGATCGTCGCCGCCAAGGCGATGGACCGGCTCGGCCGGCCCCGCACCGACATATTGGGCTATACCCTGCCCGGCTTCGCGACGAGCGAGGGCACCCGAACCAACGCCTGGGCGCTGATGCGCGCGATCGGGATTACCGGCGCGGAAATCGACATTCGCCCCGCCGCCCGGCAGATGCTGACCGATCTGGGCCATCCATTTGCGGACGGTGCGCCCGTATACGACGTGACGTTCGAGAACGTTCAGGCCGGACTGCGCACAGACTATCTGTTCCGCCTCGCCAACCACCATCACGGGTTCGTACTCGGCACGGGTGACCTTTCCGAACTGGCGCTGGGCTGGTCCACCTATGGCGTGGGCGACCAGATGAGCCATTACGGCGTCAATGCCGGGGTGCCGAAGACGCTGATTCAGTATCTGATCCGCTGGAGCGTCGAAAGCGGTCAGTTTGGCGGCGAGGCGGCGGCGGTGTTGCTCTCGATCCTCGATACCGAGATTTCGCCGGAGCTGGTGCCCGCTGATGCCAATGGCAGGATGCAGAGCACGCAAGACCGGATCGGTCCCTATGAACTGCACGATTTCTTCCTGCACCATATCGCCCGGTTCGGATTAAAACCGTCCAAGGTCGCGTTCCTAGCCTGGCACGCCTGGAAGGATGCGACGGCGGGCCTGTGGCCGCTCGGCTTTCCGACCGAGGGCCGCAACCAGTACGATCTGGCGACGATCGCCAAATGGCTGGAGAGCTTCCTGTTCCGATTCTTTCAGACCAGCCAATTCAAGCGCTCGGCGCTGCCCAACGGACCGAAGGTTTCCGGTGCCGCCGCACTCAGCCCGCGCGGCGATTGGCGCGCGCCATCGGACAGCGTGGCGACCGCCTGGATCGAGGAACTACGCGCCGCCCTGCCCTGATCGGACTCAGCGGCGAAGCACCTTCTGGATTTGCCGCAGCAATTCGTTCGATTCGAAGGGCTTTCGCAATATGGTGACGTTGGGAGCGACGGCATCCAGCTTGCTTGAATCGGCATATCCCGTGATGAGGATCACCGGCAACGTCGGATCGATTGCCGCCACGCGCAGCGCCACCTCGCTCCCGCTCAGGCCCGGCATGGCGAAATCCACCACAAGCGCGCCATAGCGCTTGCCCTGCACCAGGGCAACACCGCTTTCGCCGTCCACCGCCTCGGCCACGATTGCCCCGGCAGCGCGAAGGATGTCGACAAGAGAACTGCGAACATGCGCGTCATCGTCGACCAGCGCGATCTCCGCACCGGAAATCTCGATTCGCGAATCGCGCGCGGCATCGTCCTGCACGTCGCGGCGGGGTTCCACCGTCGCGAGCGGCAGCCACAGGGTAATGGCGGTTCCACGGCCGACACCGCTGTCGATCGTGAGGGTGCCCCCCGATTGGCGCATGACTCCAAACGCCATCGATAGCCCCATGCCGGTGCCCTTCCCCACCCCCTTGGTCGAAAAGAACGGCTCAACGGCACGCGCAAGAACCTCTGGCGGCATTCCGGTTCCCGTGTCGGTGACCGTAAGCGCCACATAATCGCCGCCTGGCAGGTCCGCGACCACCTTGCCGCTGCGGAGTTCGGCCGAAATCGTCAGCAGTCCGCCCCCCGGCATCGCGTCGCGGGCATTGAACGCAAGGTTGAGGATCGCCAGTTCGAGTTGCAGCGCATCGGTCTGGACGTTCCACACCGGATCGATGCGCGCGATCCGAACGCGGCTTAGCGGCGCCACCGCCCGCTCCACCAACCCCGCCATGCCACCCACCAGATCGGCCAGCCGCACCGATCGCACGTCCAGCCGCTGCTTGCTCGAAAAGGCGAGCAACTGCCCGGTCAGCTGCCGGCCGCGTTCCACCGCATCGAGCGCACTCGACGTCCAGCGGATCACGCGATCGGAATCCTCCGGCTTGCGGGCGATCAGTTCCAGATTACCGGCGATAGCTTGCAGCAAATTATTGAAATCGTGTGCGATTCCACCAGTAAGCTGCCCCACTGCCTCCAGCTTCTGTGCCTGCAACAGCGCGGCTTCCACCGTTTCGCGCTGCGCGACTTCAGCCTTCAGATCACCCAGGGCCGCATCGCGCTGATCGACCATCGCCGCCAATTGCGCGTTCGCTTCCTTGAGCTTCTCGGAAGAAGGGAGGCGCACCAGCCGTGGCAGCAAAGGCCAGAGCAGAACGGCCGTCGCCACCCATGCGGCCGCAGTGACCAGCTTGACGAGCGCTTCGATGCCGTAGAGCGGGTAGAACAGCGTGACGATGCCCATCAAATGGGTGAAGCCGCACGCCAGGATGAAGATCCCGAAGCACCAGAAAACCCAGCCGAAAACAAGGTCCTTTCGGCGGCGCACCAAGACGATCAACGCGATCGGAATGGAAAAATAGGCGATCGCGATCAGCGTATCGGCAATGATGTGGGACCAGAGCAGCGCAGGTTGCCAGAAGAGGCAATAGCCATGGGGAGCATAGTTTCCTCCCCAAAAGGCAGCAAATACGCTTTCCATCCGACCCCCTACGGCCGGACCGGCCGACTAAAACGCGCTTCGATCTACTGCATGTCAAGCAGGAGGGAAACTAAGGAAAAAACCCGGACACGTCCGCAAGATCGTCGGGAGAGTTGATGTTCGGAATCGGGACTGGCCAATCGATGGCGCGGGCACCGATTCGATCTCCCCAGCCGCGCATCGATGCCGTCTCATCCTCGGCCAGATGCTGGTCGCAAAGCGGCGCCCAACGGGTGGGCCAGATCCCCAGAACCGGCAATTGCGCGACATAGGCAGCCTCTGGAAGCCCGGCCAGCAGGGCCAGCAGGGCGTCGGGCAGAAGCGGCGTGTCGCAGGGTGCGATCAACACGGTCGCCGCGCCGCGCCGGCGGCCCTCATGGAGGGCAGCGTTCAGACCGGCCAGCGGCCCTCGTCCCCCATCGGGACGATCGGGCACCCAGTCCCCCTCTGCTCGGCCGCACAGGATCACGCTCGAGCAATACCGCGCCAGTTGCATCGCGACATGATCGATCAGCGCGTGGCCGGCCAGTTGCGCCCGCGCCTTGTCTGATCCGAAGCGCCGCGCGCGGCCGCCCGCCAGAATTGCACCGACCGGCTTCATGGAACGACCCTCAGCAGGGAATCGGGCCGCACCAGCGCAGCCAGCCGCAAGCCAGCTGACCGCGCGCGCTCCGCCGCCAGCGCCGTCGGCGCCGAGATTGCTGCGAGCAGTGGACATCCGGCCAGCACCGCTTTTTCCACCAGTTCGAACGAGCAGCGCGCACTGATCAACGCGAAGCCACCGTCCCAGCCCAGGCCGCCCCGCGCCATCGCGCCAACCAGCTTGTCGAACGCGTTGTGCCGCCCGACATCCTCGCGCACCAGCCGGATGCGGCCTTCCGACGTGCAAAGCGCCGCGGCATGGGCAGCGCCGGTCGCGCGGTTGAGCGGCTGATGATCGCGCAGCGCCGCAGCCGCACGGAAGATCGCGGTTGCGGGTGCTGCGCTTGTCGACGCGATCGGCGGCAACGGCCGCAACGCCGATTCCAGATTCTCGATACCGCATAGCCCGCAACTCGAATCGGTCGTGCGATGCCGGACGCGTTCGACCACGGCCCCGGCATCGGCAAGCGTCACGCGCAGGATCACTCCCTGTCCGACGACATGGGTTTCGAGGTCGATCGGTGCTCCCAGCCGCTCGGCGGCGATAAAACCATAGGCGAAGTCTTCCAAATCGGTGGGCGTCGCCATCATCACCGCATAGCCGATCCCGTTGATCTCGATCGCAATCGGCACTTCAGGCACCAACGGGCGTTGAACGCGCGACTCTTCACCCACCGGCGTAACGCAGTCGAACCAGGTATCCATGTGGTCAGGATAGGCGCGAACGCGATTATGGGTATAGGAGAAAGACAGCAAGAGGAGCTGCGCGATGGCCCGGGCGAAAGACGGAACGATCTATTATTCGGGAGCGGAAGGCGGTTGGGGATCGTTGCGCGGCATGGCGCTGGTCGCCGGCGCGGAGCGCCCCGGCCCCGACGCACTCTCGGCCCTGGCGCGGCTGAACAAGCCGGGTGGGATGATGTGTACCTCGTGCGCGTGGACGAAACCGGCAAAGCCGCACATGTTCGAATTCTGCGAGAACGGCGCGAAGGCGACGATGTGGGATCTGACCACCCGCCGCGCGACGCCGGCATTCTTCGCCCAACATAGCCTTACGGAACTTCGTGGCTGGAGCGATTACGATCTGGAGCAGGCCGGTCGCCTGACGAACCCGATGCGCTACGATCGCGCGACGGACAAATATGTGCCCTGCACCTGGGAAGAAGCGTATCGCGCCATCGGCAGCAAATTGCGCGATATCCCTGCCAAGGAGGCGATTTTCTATGCTTCCGGCAAGGCAAGTCTGGAAACGAGCTATGCCTGGGCGCTGTTCGCCCGGTTATATGGCCACAACAACCTGCCGGACAGTTCGAACATGTGCCACGAGACCACTTCAGTGGCACTGAAATCGACGATCGGCGCGCCGGTCGGCACCTGCCTGCTCGAAGATTTCGAGCATTGCGACGCGATCTTCTTCTTCGGGCAGAATACGGGCACGAACAGTCCGCGTTTCATCCACACCCTGGCGGCGGCGCGAAAGCGCGGTGCCAAGATCGTCACGTTCAACCCGATCTATGAAAAGGGCCTGATCGAGTTCCGCAACCCGCAGAGCGCGCAAATGATCACGGGAGGAAAGACGAAAATTTCTTCCCATTATTATCAGCTCAAGGCCGGAAGCGACATCGCGGCGATGCTCGGCATGGCCAAGCACATCCTGGCCGAGGAGGATCGCATTGGCGGCGTGTTGGATCATGCCTTCCTCGCCCAGCATAGCCACGGCTTCGAGGCCTATGCGGAAACGGTGCGCGCCACCAGCTGGGAAACGATCGAACACGAAACCGGCCTCGATCGCGCCGATCTTATCGAAGCGGCGAATGTCTACATCCAGGCCGAACGGGCGATCGGAATCTGGGGCATGGGCCTTACCCAGCACCATGGCGGCTATGACAATGTCGCGAGCGTCGTCAACCTGATGCTGTTGCGTGGGAATATCGGACGCCTTGGAGCGGGCGTATCGCCGGTGCGCGGCCATTCGAACGTGCAGGGGCAGCGCACCGTTGGCATTTCCGAGAAGCCGGAACTGGTTCCGCTAGACCGACTGGCGGAACAATATGGCTTCGAGCCGCCGACGGAGGAAGGCTATACGACCGTAACCGGTTGCCAGGCGATCGTCGCCGGCAAGGTACGCGCGTTTCTGGGGCTTGGCGGCAATTTCCTGCGCGCTGCGCCGGACCATCGGGTGATGGAAAAGGCCTGGACGGGCATGGACCTCACCGTCCAGATCGCGACCAAGCTCAACCGCGGCCAGTTGTTCTGCGGGGAAACCGCCTATCTCCTTCCATGCCTCGTCCGCGCGGAGGAGGATATTCAGAACGGTACGCCGCAGGTGGTTACGATGGAGGACAGCCTCAGCTGCATCCATGGCTCGATTGGCAAGGCGAAGCCGGCAAGCCCCCATCTGCAGTCGGAAATGGCGATCGTCGCGGCGCTGGCGCAGGCGACGTTGGAGCCGAATCCGCGCGTGCCTTGGGCCGAATGGTCGACCGATTACGCCGCCGTGCGCGATGCGATCGAGGCAACCTATCCCGACAAGTTCCGCGACTTCAACCAGCGCCTTTTCACGCCCGGCGGCTTCTTCAAGGGAAACACTGCCCGCGAGCGCGATTGGCAGACGAAGAGCGGAAAGGCGGAATTCACCGTACCCGGGGCGCTCAACGCCACGGGCTTCGCGGCCGAGGAAGGGCTGTACCGACTGATCACCCTTCGTTCCAATGATCAGTTCAACACCACTGTATATGGCTATTCCGACCGCCTACGCGGCATCGAGGGCAAGCGTGACGTGCTGCTGATCAACCCGACCGAAATGGCGCGCGCCGGACTGCGGGAAGGCCAGCGCGTCGCGTTGGTCGGCGACGCATCGGACGGCGTCGACCGTGTCGTGGAAGGATTGGAGGTGCTGCCATTCAACCTGCCGGAAGGCTGCCTGGCGGGCTATTATCCCGAGCTCAATCCGTTGATCGCGCTCCGTCACCACGACCAGGCATCGCATACGCCCGCGGCAAAATCGGTACCGGTCCGTATCCGCGCGTAGCCTGCGCGACCGGGCTGCGCCCGAGCGTGCGATTTTTCCGTCTTGCACAAGGCGCGCGGTTGAGACAACGCTGACATACAAACGCAGGAGAGGAAGACATGCTTCGCAACGCCGCGCTCAGCGCTCCCTTGTTCACCATCGCCATCTGCCTTGCCGCAGTGCCTGCGCCCGCAATGGCCCAGCACGCGCCCAGTGCACACGCGTGGAGCAACGCGAAACTCGCGCCCGATGCGCGTGCCAAGCTGGTGCTTGCGCAGATGACCGAGGATGAGAAGCTGACCCTCGTCTTCGGCTATTTCGCTACCGATTTCCCGCCGAAGAATTTCAAGGCGGATCCGCAGGCGCGCCCAGGCTCCGCCGGGTACATTCCCGGTATTCCGCGCCTCGGCATTCCGGCCCAGTGGCAGAGCGATGCTGGTGTCGGCGTCGCCACCCAGGGGGGAGCGGAACGCAAGCGTGGCCGCACCTCGCTTCCTTCCGGCATCGCGACGGCAGCGACCTGGGACCCCGCCCTCGCCTATAAAGGTGGGGCGATGATCGGTGCGGAGGCGCGCGCATCCGGGTTCAATGTGTTGTTGGCGGGTGGTGTCAATCTGATGCGCGAACCGCGCAACGGCCGGAACTTCGAATATGGCGGCGAAGATCCGCTACTTGCCGGCACGATGGTGGGCGCGCAGATCGCCGGTATCCAATCGAACAACATCATTTCCACCGTGAAGCACTATGCGATCAACGACCAGGAAACCGATCGCTTCAAGATGAACGCGGTGATCGACCGCGCTGCCGCGCAGATGAGCGACCTGCTCGCCTTCAAATTCGCGATCGAGCGTTCGAACCCGGGTTCGGTGATGTGCGCCTATAACAAGATCAACGGCATCTATGCCTGCGAACAGCCCTGGCTGCTGACCGATGTCCTGCGCCGCGACTGGGGCTGGAAGGGCTTCGTGATGTCCGACTGGGGCGCCACCCATTCCACCGTCGCCGCCGCCAATGCCGGTCTGGAGCAGGAATCCGGCTGGCCGTTCGACGAGCAGCCCTATTTCCGCGAACCGCTTAAGGCAGCCGTGGCGAAGGGGCAGGTAAGCAAGGCTCGGCTCGACGAGATGGCGCACCGCATCCTGCGTTCGATGTTCGCACATGGCCTGTTCGACCATCCGATCACCAGCGCGCCGATGGACCTGCCGCCGGCGATGCTCACCAGCCATGCCGCGATCACCCGCGCCGACGCAGAGGCGGGCATCGTGCTGCTGAAGAATGCCGGCGATGCACTGCCCCTGGCAGCCACCGCGCGCCGCATCGTCGTGATCGGCGGCCATGCCGACAAGGGCGTCCTGGCAGGCGGCGGATCGTCGCTGGTCTATCCGGTGGGCGGCAATGCCGTGCCGGGCCTCGACCCCAAATTCTGGCCCGGCCCGGTGATGTACCACCCGTCCTCGCCGGTAGACGCGCTGCGCCGCCAGTTGCCCGGCGCGACGATCACCTATCTCGACGGCCGCGATGCCGGCGCGGCGGCCGCCGCCGCGCGCCAGGCGGATATCGCCATCGTCTTCGCGACGCAGTGGGCGGGCGAAGCCTTCGATCCCTCGCTGACGCTGACCGACAATCAGGATGGCCTGATCGACGCGGTAACCGGCGCGAACGCCAAGACGATCGTGGTCCTGGAAACCGGCGGCCCGGTGCTGATGCCTTGGGCAGACAAGACCGCCGCGATCCTGGAAGCCTGGTATCCCGGCACCGCGGGCGGCGAAGCGATCGCCAATGTGCTGACCGGCAAGGTCAATCCGTCCGGCCACCTGCCCGTCAGCTTCCCGCGCAGCCTTTCCCAGCTGGCCAAGCCGAGCGCGCCGAACGAGGGAGAAACCCGCTACGCCGAAGGCGCGGCGATCGGCTACAAATGGTATGATGCGAAGGGCGACAAGCCGCATTTCGCGTTCGGCCACGGCCTTTCCTACACCAGCTTCGCCTATGCCGGGCTGAAGGCGGCGGCGCCGAAGGGCAAGGTGACCGTAAGCTTCACCGTTCGCAACACCGGCAAACGCTCTGGCGCGGACGTGGCGCAGGTCTATCTGTCCGGCAGCGGCTGGGAGGCGCCCAAGCGCCTCGGCGGATTCCAGAAGGTGGTGCTGGCCCCCGGCGCCGCCAAGCCGGTGTCGCTGACGGTCGATCCGCGCCTGTTCGCGACGTTCGACGAAGCATCGAACAGCTGGAAGATCGCAGGCGGCACCTACAAGATCCTGCTCGGCCATTCGGCCGACGAGATCACCGCCACCGCCACCGTGCAGCTTCCCGCCCGTACGCTGCCGGCCGGCTGGCGCCCCTGAACGACGCGCCCGCCGGTGCCTTCGGCAGCCCCCCACGCGGCGGGTCCTGCCGAAGGTGCCGGCGGAAGCTGGCGCCCTAGCACAAGCGGATGCGTCGGCCGTCTTCGGCGCTCTGCCGCGCCGCATCCATCAGCCGCAACCCGGCAAGCGCATCCGATGCGAGGACCGGCGGGCCGGCGCCGTCGCGAATGGCCGCGACCACGCCCGCATAGAATTGCCGATAGTCGCCGCGCGCGGAGGCCAAGGTTTCCACCGTCCCGTCGGGCAAGGTCAGCCGGCCATGGAGCGCCGGATCTTCCAGCCCATGCGCCGGATCGTGCACCGATCCGCCCCCGCGCAGCGCCGCTTCCTGTGGATCGAGACCATATTTGACGAAACTGCCGCCATGGCCATGGAGCCCGAAGCGCGGACGCGGCGCGGCGATCAACCGTGAGCTGGCAAGCACCGCGCGGCGATCGCCATAATGGAAGGTGAGCGCGAAATAATCGTCGACCTGGCTGCCGCTGCGCTGGCGCGCCAGATCGGCATCGACCGCGTCCGGCATCCCGAACAGCACCAGCATCTGATCGATCATATGGGAACCGAGATCGAGCAATTGCCCCGCTCCCGCATCCGGCGCTTCCTTCCAGGCCTGGGCGAGATCGGGACGGAAACGATCCCAATGCGCTTCGAACAGCGCGATTTCACCCAGCCGACCGCTTTCGACCAGCGCCCGCACCGCCAGGAAATCGCTGTCCCACCGACGATTGTGGAAGGGCACCAACAGCCGCTCGCCGGCCTCTGCCAGTGCGATCAGCGCCTCTGCCTGCGAGGCAGAAGGCGTCAGCGGCTTATCGACGACGACATGCTTGCCCGCCCTTAGCGCGGCCTGGGCCAGTTCGAAATGCGTCGCGTTGGGCGTGGAGATCACCACCAGGTCGATCGCGGGATCGGCGATCAGCGCCGCGGGCGATATCGCCGGCACGCCCGGATAGGCCGCGGCCACCGCTTCGCCGCGCGACGTGCCCACCGCGGCAAGCACCAGCCCCTCCACCGCAGCGATCAACGGCGCGTGAAAGGCGGTGCCGCCCAGGCCGAAGCCGATCAGGCCCGTTCGGATCATGCGAACTCCTCCATCCATTGGCCACCGCCCCTACCGGGGGAGATCGCAGTTTCCAAGCTGCGGCACGCTCCCCGATAGAGGGCCGAGCCCAACCCAACATCGCGGACGAGAGACCCACAAGGCATTCCCCAGACCATCATGCCAACCGGCGCCCGACGCGGCCTTTTCCAACACAATCAAGCCGGACCGGCCGCGCGCACCCATCAACGGACATGCGCGCGGATACCGCTTGCGCTACGCTGCCCTTCCCGGTTCCAACATGGGCCAACTATCAGAAACGCGCAAAGTCGGTCGCCGCGCGGTAACCTCCTCGCTCGACGTTCGCGGATCGTTGCGCACAGTAACGATCCACCGAACAAATGGGCTGTTCGCTTCCCGCCAATGCCAGCCGCCCCCCCCTGCGCCGGGCGCAGTAGGTGGGGTTCGCGCCTAGATCTTGCGGGACCGCAGCAGCGGCTCGATCACGGCGGCCATCGCATCATAGCCGGCTTCGGTGGGATGCACGCCGTCATAGGCCATACCCGGTTTCATCGCGCCGGCCGCGTCACCCAGCACGGGGGTATAGTCGATCCAGGCGTGGCGCTCGGCCTTGGCATAGTCGCGCAGCCAGGCATTGATCGTGCGGATCGGCTGGATCACCTCCAGGCCAGGCCGCCAGGGGAAATGATCCGCCGGCGGCACCGATGCCAGGATCACGTCGATCCCATTGGCCTTGGCGATCTGCGTCATCATCCTGAAATTGTCGAAGGTCTGCGCGTGGGTCATCTTGCCGGTATTGCCGGCGATATCGTTCGTGCCTGCCATCAAATGCAGGAAGCGCGGCTTGAGCTGTACGACATCGGACATCATCCGCAGCACCATCTGCGGCGTGGTCTGCCCGCCAATGCCGCGGCCGACGCGGCCGGGGGTGAAGAAACCCGGACGCTTCGACTTCCACCCCTCGGTGATCGAATCGCCGAGGAAGACGATATTCACCTTCGCGCCGGACGCGAGAATGCGGCGATTGTCCTCCGCATAGCGGCTGAGTTCCGGCCAGTCCTCGTGCAACAGACGCTCCTTGCGCTGCTCCCAGCTTTCCGGGGCCTGCGCCTGGGCCTGGGCGCGGGCGACCATGGGCAGCGCAAGCGCGCCGACGAGCAGCGAACGACGACGAAGGGGCATGTTTTCTCTCCTCGGCGGAATGCTTGCAGGACGTACCACCGCCGTCAATGGATCGATGCACCACCCCCGATGCGCACAGGGCGCGTACGCCCCGCCGCCACCGCGAAACCGCACAGGACGAGGTAGCACAGCGCCGGCACGATCAACGCGAAGGCATAGCCGTGCAGATCGGCGACCTTGCCGACCAGCAGCGGCAGCACCGCGCCGCCGACGATCGCGGTACACAACAGGCCCGAGGTCGCCTCCTCGCTCGCCGCCGAACGCTCGAGCGTCAGCGTGAAGATGACCGGGAACATGATCGAGTTGAACAGCCCGATCGCCAGGGCGACAAAGCCCGCGGTGACGCCGCCGACCAGCACGACATAGAGGCACATCGCCGCCGCGATCACGGTGAACAGCGCCAGCAGCCTGTCCGCCCGGACGCGGGTGAGCAGCAACGAGCCGAGCGCGCGGCCGACCATCGCGCCGCCCCAATAGAATGCGACGGCCTTGCCGGCTTCCTGCAGCGAGACGCCGGGGACACCGTCGCTGCCCATCAGCGTACCGAGCAGCGGGACGCCGAACGGCGCGTTCGACTGGCCCCACACGCTGTTGTCGTTCAGGAACAGCGCCATCTGCGTCCCGATCGAGACTTCGGCACCGACATAGAGGAAGATGCCCAGCGCGCCGAACAATGCCCAGGGCGAGGAAAAGGCGCTCAAGAGCCCGGTTGCCGCGGCCGGCTTCGGCGCGGCCTGGGTCACGACGCGGCGGCTGAGGAAGAAGAACACGGCCAGCGCGGCGATCAGGCCGCAGATCCACAGATAAGCGGTGTCGATGCCGGCCAATGCCTGCGCCCGCACCGACTCCGTTACCGCGGTGCCGTCCTTCACCTCCACACCCTGGAGGAAGAGATGCGCACCGAGCAGCGGGCCGAGGAAGGTGCCGAAGGAGTTGAAGGTCTGGCTCAGCACCAGGCGAAAATGGCTGCCCTTGGGATCGCCCAGCGCCGCCGCCAGCGGGTTCGCCGCCACCTGGAGCACGGTGATGCCGCTTGCGAGCACAAACAGGCCCAGCAGCACGACCCAGTAATTGGCGAGGTTCGCCGCCAGCAGCATCAACAGGCAGCCGGCGATCATCGTGCAGAGCGCCAGCAGGATCGCGGGCACCGCCTTGAGGCGCGACACCAGCGCAGCGGCCGGCAGCGACACGACGAAATAGGCGAGGAAGAACGCCGTTGCGCTCGCCTGCGCCTGGAAATTGGTGAGGGTGAAGACACCCTTCACGGCCGCCACCAGTGGATCGACGAGCGAGGTGATGAACCCCCAGGCGAAGAACAGCGTTGTTACCGCGGCGAATGCCAGCGTGGTCTGCGTGGAACGTGCGGAAGCCAAAGCGATCCCCTCCTGCCCTTGATGCTTCTGTTGCCGCAACGCATCCCGACAACGTTGCCAAAAGTCAAGCAGCGGGCGGGTTTTCGCGCTCGCATCCGCGCCCCTGCCTCGCCTATAGGGGCTATTGTTGGTAAACGACGCGACGAGTGGAGTATTGTGCGTGGACGAAACGAAAAAGCGGTTCGGTGAAGGTAGCTTGGCGCGGAACATGGCAACGGCGATCGTGCTGGCCAGCATGGCCGCTTCTCCGGCTGCCGCGCAGTTTCGATTGATCCCCGCAGCCAAGCCGCAACAGGCCAAGCCGCAGGCACAGCCCCCCGCCGCCACGCCGACGCCCACGCCCCCCCCCGCCGCCCCGGCCGCGCAGCCGCCGCAGGCGGTACCGACGCCGCCGATCCAACCCCGGCAGGTCATTCCGCTGCCCGTGCTGAGCAGCCGGCAGATGGCCGAATTACGCCAGCTGCTCCCGGAAGCCGGGCTGGCACAGGGCCTGCGCCGGATGACGAGCACCGTATCGCTGCCGAACGATAGCGACGGGCTGGTGCGTGCGGCACTCGATTATGCCCGCGCCGTCCATTCCGGACGGCTCGACAGCAGCGACTTCATCAACGATTGGGGCCTTCGCCCCGCCGCGTTCGATCCGCTGCCGGGCTTTGCCGATGCGGTTAAGCGCGATCGGATCGCCGCCTGGGTGCGTTCGCTGCCGCCGCCCTATGCGGGCTATGACGGGCTGGAAAAAGGGCTGGTGGCCTATCGCGCCATCCTCACCGCAGGCGGCTGGCCGAAGCTGACGCCGGGGCCCGATCTTGGCAAGGGCGCCAGCGGCGCGCGCGTTCGGGCGCTGCGCAAGCGGCTCGCGGTCGAGGACAAACAGGTTGCGACGAGCGGCGACACGTTCGACCAGGACCTGCAGGATGCGGTTCTGCGCGCGCAACGCCGATATGGCCTGCGCCCCACCGGCGTCGTATCCACCGGTACACTCGCCGCGCTGAACGTGCCGGTAGAGGCGCGCGTCCGCCAGATCATGGCCAATATGGAGCGCTGGCGCTGGCTGCCGCAGGAGTTGCCCGCCAAGCGCATCCAGGTGAACATCGCAGCGGCGGTGATGACCGTGTTCGAAGGTGACAGCCCGATCGCCTCGATGAAAGCGGTCACCGGTCGGCCGGGCAACGAGACGCCGATGCTGCAATCGCGCATCCATTCGATCGTGCTCAATCCGCCGTGGAACGTGCCGAGCGGGATCGCCGCCAAGGAACTCTGGCCCAAGGGCGAAGGCTATCTGAAGGCGCACGGCTATCGCATCATCGGCACGGGTCCGGACCGCCGCCTGCAGCAGGAATCCGGGCCGAGAAGCGCGCTGGGCCGCTTCAAGTTCGACTTCGACAATCCCTATGCCGTCTATCTGCACGACACGCCGGTGCAGTCCGGCTTCAACAGCTATAGCCGGCTGGACAGCCATGGCTGCGTCCGACTGGAAAAGCCGGGGCCGCTGGCGGAGTTGCTGCTCAAGAACGATCCCAACTGGCAGCCCGATGCGATCGCAGCCCAGTTGGAAGGCACCAAGACGGTTCGCGTGCGCCTGGCCGACGCCGACCAGGTTGCGGTCTATCTGCTATACTGGACAGCGTTCGCGAGTTCCGACGGCACGATGAACTTCCGCGATGATCCCTATGGCTGGGACAAGCTGCTCGCCGACAAGATCGAAGCACGCGCGGCCGTCAGCGCCGCGACCGCTTCGTAACGCCTCAACGAAAGGACGATCCCATGAAGCTGCGCACTATCGCGATTCTGGCCGGTGCAGGGCTCACGCTCGCCGCGTGCGGCGGGGGCAACGATGCCCCCACGCCTCCCGACGCCAATGTTACCGAGATCACGGTGCCGGAAACCCCGGCCGACGTGAATGTGTCGACCGAAGAGCCGGCGGCGATGCCTACCGCCAACGTGGCGCCCGAGCCCGTGCCCACGGCGACGCCGACGCCGTTCAGCGATCGCGATCAGACGGAAGCGGATGCCGCCGCGACCGGGATGACGTCCCGGATCAATCGCGATGCGGATCGCGAGAGCGAAGAAAAGAACCAGTAAGGCGAAGCGGTGCCGGGCCGGCGTTACTGCGCGGGCCCGGCCTTGCTTGCCGTACCGCCGACATGATCGAGCACCAGCCCGAGCTGCTCGGCTGAATAGCCCGCTGCGTGAAAGGCGGCGATTTCGTGCTCGGGCAGGCTATCGCCCTTGTGCCAGGCGAGCACCGCGATGCGTCGCAGCGCTTCCAGCCGGGGATCGGCCAGCCGCGGGTTTGCACGCTCACGGCCGAAGATCCTGGCGATCAGGACGGACCAGCGGCCCGGCAGCTCCAGCGACGACAACCCATCGCGACGGGCAAGGGCAAGCACCTGCCATTCCAGGTTGGACAGCGTGGCGACCGCCTGCTGGATCAGATCGCGCGGCGCAGCGACCGACCGGCCGCGAAGATGGGAAAGATCCAGATACGCCATGGCCAGCACTTTCTCTACACGACGGATGCCAGCCCCCTTTTGGTGCACCCGGTTGCGGGCACCACCCTGCCGTTCCGTCCGAAAACTCCACCGTGATCCGCCGCCCGGGAGCGGCTTCGTTGCGCACGCCCGTAACGGCACGTGACACTTCGTTTCGGTGGCGCGTATCTATACCCGCCTTCCGCAGCGTCAAGCGAAAATCGTACCAGCCAGTATCCTTTCAACCCGCGGCGCCCCCGCACTGGCGCAGGACCTGACCGTTCTGACCGTTGCGACATCGCCAAGCACCGTGCAAAAGCCCTTGGTTTCAAAGAGGATTCAAGTGGATAGCCTTTCCCGACGATCGCTGCTGGCCGGCGCCGCCGCACTGCTGGCTCCACCGCTGATACCCGAAGCCGCCAGCGAAACCGCCGCCGCGCATCTGCGGACTTTGCTCGACTCGGCCGCCCACGACCGGACGGCGGCATTGGCGGCGCTGCGAAAAATCGACGCCGCATCCCTCCCCCCATCGCCACGCTTGGACCTGCTCACAGCACGGGCGGGCCTGGCGATCGATATCGAACTCGCGCGACGTTTCCCTTTTGGCCGGCTGGGCAAAAGCCGCTATCTCGTTACCACTGGCAACGGTGCCTGGCTGCGCACGGACGCAACGGCGGAGACGATCCGGCGTGAAACCGCCGCGTTGCGGTCTGACGCCGCACACGGCGTGCGCCTGCCTCGGGGCCTGATCGAACCGACCATCGCGGCGATGGAATCCGCCCGCAATTCGGCGGCCGGCCCGCGCGCCGAGGCCCTGGCCGAACAGGAAGCGCTGCTGCGGACACTCGCAGCGGATGCGCCGCCGCCGGGCATGGCCGCGCTACCGGACGGTGACGACTATTACCGCCTGTTGCTGCGCCGCTTCGCCGGCGACGATGCCGATCCCGGCGCGCTGCGCCAGAGGCTCGAACGGGAATTGGCGCGGACGCTGGCCCGCGCCGACGCGCTTTTCCAGCAGATCGGACGGCACAGCGGCAGCGTCGGCGCCCGCTTCACCGCGCTGTGGCACGATCCCGACGGCCTCTACCCAGACGATGATGCCGGGCGGGACCGCGCCGTCGCCGACATGAACCTGCTGCTCGAAGCGGCGCGGGCGCGACTGCCCGGGGCGTTCGGCCCGCTGCCGCCCTCGGTGTCGTCCGTCCACGTCCAGCGAATGTCACGGACGGAGGAAGCAGCAGGCCGCCAGGGATATCGCCAGTTGCCGGAAGGATCGCGGCCCGGCAGCTATGTCGTCGACCTGAACGACATCCGTCGGCGGCCGCGCTGGACCTTGCCCGCGGTCGTCCATCACGAGTTGCTGCCCGGCCATATGGTGCAGTTGCCGATCGAAGCCGCAGCCTCGCCGCATCCGCTGCGCATCGAATATGCCGCCGCGTTCGCGGAGGGCTGGGCAATCTATGCCGAACACTTGGCCGCGGCGGAGGGCGCCTATCGCGGCGACGCGCTGGGCGAGCTTGGGCTGTGCCATTGGCGACTGTTCCGCATCACCCGCGCGCTGGCGGATCTGGGCATCCATCTGGATGGCTGGTCCCACGCGCAAGCGCTGGGCAAGCTGCAGGCCTGGATGGGCGAGCCCGCCTATTTCGCCCCCTTCGCCGCAGACCTGAACCGGATCGTGCTGGAACCGGCCCTGCGCGCCGCCGAGGCGATGGCATGGCTGGCGATCGAGGATCTGTCGCGGGGACGCCCCGCTATCCCCTTCCACCACCGGCTGCTGGCGCATGGGCGAATGCGCACCGATCAGTTCCGCGCGACGGTGGAATCGGCGAGATGATCCGGCGCCCGCGACTGCTGCTGTTCGCCTTCGGCGACTTCGCCTTCAATCTCTACTGGCAGGGGCTGATGCTGTTCCTGCTGTTCTACTACACCGATGCGCTGGGCCTGCCGGTGGCAACGGCGGCGGCGATCTATACCATCGCCACCATCTGGGACGGCGGGGTGAACTTCGCGGCCGGCACGCTGGCCGATAGATGGCGGCCGCTCGGCGGCCATGGCCGGGTGCTGATGCTGGGCGCGATACCGCTGGGTCTGACGTTCGTGCTGACCTATCTTCCGCCAGCGCTGGACGGTGCGGGCGGCATCGCGCTGGTGCTGGGCGGCCACCTGCTGTTCCGAACCGCCTATGCCGCGGTCAACATCCCCTATCTCGCGATGTCCGCCCGGATCAGCAGCGACAGCCGCGATCGCGCCTTCATCGCCGGCGCGCGCATGGTGTTCGGGACCCTTGCCTGGGTGGCGGTAGCCCGCGGCACCATCCCGATCGGCGGCTGGATCGCCGGCACCGCAGTGCCCGCCCGCGCCTATCTGGGGGCGGCAGCGCTGTCCGCAGCGATCGGCACCGCTATTCTGCTGATCGTCGGCGCCAGCTACCGGGTAGCCGCGGAGCCCGAGGCCGCCGCCAAGCAGCGCCCCTCGATCAGGGCGGCGCTCCGCAGCATGGCGGCCAACCGTGCCTTCGTGTCGCTCAACCTGGCGATGATGGCAATGATCGTCGCGACGTCGATCCTAGGCAAATCGGTGCTCTATTATTTCAAGTATTTCCTCCACGATGCGGCGGCCGGCCAGGCGGCGCTCGGCTGGATGGGGGTGATGAGCGGGTTGGCGGTACCGGCATGGATGCTGCTGCAACGATCGATCGGGGGACGATCGTCATGGTTCGTCGCGGCAGGCTTGTGCATCCTTGGGCTGGTGCTGTTCGGTGGGCTTCGGATCGGCAGCGCCACCGGGATGCAGCTCTATCTCGTCGCGATGCAGGCCGCGATCGTCGGCCTGCATTTCGTCTTCTGGGCGATGCTGCCCAATACCATCGAATATGGCGAGCGCACCACCGGCCTTCGCGTGGAGGGCGCGGTGTTCGGCATGGCCGCCCTGCTCCAGCGCGTCGCAATCGGAGCCGCTACGCTGATCCTGGGGTTTGGTTTCGGATCGGCCGGCTATGTCGCCAATGCCGAACAACAGACCGCAACGCTTGCCACCATGCGCTGGACGATCGTGGTAGCGCCGCTGGGATTCTTTCTGCTTTCCTGCCTGGCGATGGCGTTCAATCCCCTCGGCCGGGGAGCCCATGCCCGCATCCTGCAAATGATGCGCAGATGAACCAAAGCCTACAATCCGGTTCAGCGTCGTGCAGCAAAGCAATGCGTAAAACTTGCTTCATCGAAGAAGAGGTGGAGCCAATGAAACTGATCAGGATCATCGCCGTCGCCGGGCTTGCCATTACCGGCATTACCGGAGCAACCGCCGCCAACGCCCAGGGCTGGGGCCATCCGCGCGACCGTTACGAGCATCGCTACGATCGCCACGATCGCTGGGAAGGCCGCCACCATTGGGATCGCGGACGGCACCGCGGTTGGGATCGGGGCCGTCCCTATGGCTGGAACCGGGACTATCGCTATCACGGCCGCCGGGTTTGCTGGACGGAATGGCGTTATGGCCGCCCGGTGGAGATATGCCGCCGCCGCTAACGCAAGGCCCGGCGCGCAGATACCGGATGCGCCCGGCCTAGTCCCGCAGGGGCAAGGAAAGCAGGAAGCGCGCCCCCATCGCGGGCGCGCTTTCGACCGTCAGATCGCCGCCCATCGCCCGCGCAAGGCGCCGCGCGATATATAGTCCAAGGCCGCTTCCGCCTGGTTCGGCCGGATCGAGCCGCGCGAACTTCTCGAAGATCCGTTCGTGATCCCGCGCAGGAATGCCCTTGCCCTGATCGGCAATGACGACGCGGCCGATGCCGTCCTCTTGCTCCAGCGTGATGCGCACGGTGCCCCCGCTGGGCGAATAGCGCACGGCATTGCCGATCAGGTTGACCAACACCTGAAGCACGCGGCGAAAGTCCCCGGTCACACGCAACATGGCCTGTGCCGGAGGCGGCGCGATGGCGATTCCCGCATCGCTTGCACGGATCGCAAGCAGCGCGGCCGCCCGTCGGGCGACATCCGCCAGATCGACCGCCTCGGACGCGGTGGCCAGGGCGGCTTGTTCCGCCGATTGCAGGTCGGCGAGATCCTCCACCAGCGCGAGAAGGTGGCGCCCCGCACCGGCGATGTCGGCGGCATAGCCGACATAGTCCGCGTGCACCGGCGCGTCGCTTTCCGCGTCCGCGATCGCCTCCGCCGCCGCTATGATCCTTGCCAGCGGCCCTTGCAGCGCCCGCTCCAGCCGCCGCGCGAAGCCGGGCGGAAAGGCAAGTTGCGGGATCGATGCGGGCGCGGCAGTGCCACGCGCGACGGCCGGCGCCCCACCCGCCGCACCATGGGCCGCGCCGACAAAGCCGGCAAACCGGCCCGCCGGATCGCTCCGGGGCCGCGCTTCCAGCTGTACCCATTGGCCGGTGCCGCGCACTTCTGCCCGCTGACCGTCAAAGCGCGCCCTTGCCGACACCGCGGAGAGGATGGGCAATTGCCCCTCCATATCCTGGGCCAGTGCGAAAAGGCGGGTCAATGGCTGGCCCAGCATCGTCCGCGGATCGAACCCGTAGTGGGCGCCTGCATCCGGGGAGACGAAGGTCAGCCGAAGCGACGCATCCGTTTCCCAGCGCAGTTCCGCATAGGTGCGGAAGAAGTCCCGCTCGCGATCGGGATCGGTGGCGGGGCGCCAGGCCGCACGGGGCCGCCACCCGCTGACCTCCAAGCGCACGCCGCCGCGATCTGGTCCGGCGCGCACCCAGAGATCGAGTTCCGTCTCGCCGTCTGCCGCCACCACCGCGCGGGAGATATGGATGCCCAGACGATGCGACAGGCTGGCCAGCGCCGCGATTCCCGGCACGGCAAGGGGGGCGCCGATGCGCCCGCCGGCACGGCTGTTCAGGGCGCTGAGCAGCGGTTCCGCATCGATCAGCCGCCCGGCAGCATCGAGGCGCGCGATCGCCAGGGGGCTCGCTTCATCGGGCACCCTCAACCCACCCTGTCATCGCCCCCCGTCGAATGGCCGCCCGCGCCGCATGATAGGCGGGGTCCAGCCGAAGGGCTGCCAGCACCGTCGCGGCGTCGGCTCGATCCAGCGCGACCACCGCATCCAGGCGATCGGCCAGTACCGCGACATCGCGGTGGCGATCGGCATCGCAAAGAAGGAAGCCGATCTGCGCCATGCCATCGCGTTCCACGCCGACAGCATGGAGGGCCAGCAACAGCCGGTCAGGTTCCCGATCAAGCGCCAGAGCCCGCGCATCGGCATAGTCGATCCGCGCGGCATGGGCGAGAATCGCGAGAAACAGCACGAGGCGGCGATCCCGCAGCGCTTCGAGCAGCAGGTACGGCACGGGGTGGAGCGACGCTCCGACCGCAGCGGCGAACCGCATCGCAACCGGCTCCACCGCGCCCCGCGACGACGCATCCAGCACCACCAGCGCGGCGCGCACCGCCGTGCACAGCGCTTCGTCGAACGCGATGTCGGCCCGGGATCCGGCCTGTTCCCGCATCGCGGCCGCTACCCACCAGAGCAATCGTGCCTGCAGGTGCCGCGGCGCGCGCCGCCCGCCCGCTTCGGGATCTTCGCTGCACGATGCGGCATAGAGAAGATCGCGCGCGGCCTCGGCGATCGTGGCTGCCGGATGATCGACGAAGCGGCTGAGCAGGCTGGGCTGGGCGGGATCGCGCGGTGCCTGATGCGGCAACGCCTTGGCCAGTTGATCTTGCCGCACCTGCCCGATCAGAGCCTCGGTCAACGCCCAATCGTTGAGCAGGCCGGCAGCGCACAGCAGCGGAAAGGTGCCGCCCGCACCCGGCGTGGCGAAATCGGCGAGCTGGCGCTCCGCCGCGCCGATCCACTGCGCGAGCAGCGCCGTCATGCCATTGCGAGTGGCTTCCTCCAGGCGGAGCGAATCCGGCACCGAGAAATCCTGGGCGGCGGCGGCAATCGCCGTCCGCGCGCGCCGTTCGGCCGCTGCGGCACGCCTCAGCAGATCCTCGGCGCCCATGAGGAAATCCCGGCGCGTATCGGCAAAGTCGCCCGACATCGCGGCATCTTTACGCGACGGGGATTAAGCCCAGCCTAAGATCGATCGCGAATCGCCTCGATGGCGGCCGCCAGCGTGGCAGCGGCATAAAGCTGTGCAGCGACTAGCCCGACTAGCGGAACGCCCGCTATCGCGAAGGGAGCGAAGAGCAGCAATTGCGCAGAGGCATTGCCCCACCATCGCCGCCGCGGCGCCGGCACCCGTTCCGCCAGCAGCTGCGCGACCAGGGCGCCCGATGCCAGTAGCAACGGCGCCGCCGTTCCCAGCGCAAGATGCACCCGCCAGCCATTGGCGACGATCAGCAGCCCGAACAGGACGAACACCGCCGCTTCGATACGGCGGGCACGCGGCTCTTCGCCGCGCAGCGCCGCATGGGCCGCGCCGGTGGCGAGCCCCAGCGCGGACAGCAGGGCGACGCACGCCCCGACGCCCTGCCAGCCGGCAAGCGTCGCCGCGATCGCGCCCAGCCCGCACACCCCACCCGCCACCAGCGGCGCCCAGTCGGGAATTTCGCGCGCGACCAGCTGCGGAAGGACGTAGCGTGCCGCGCGCGCGAACACCCAGCGATCCGCCCAGAGGGTACGGCGATCGCTCAGCGCGGCCAGCACCGAGTCGTTCCGCGCGGCCAGCCCCTCGGCGCTATGTTCGACGGCGTGGCCGGCACGCGCCCAGACCGGCGCCAGCGGCACCTGCAGCGCGCCCGACTGCGCCGCGACCCGCAGCAGTGCCGACTGGAAGTCGTAATCCTCCGGCATGGTGGCGATCTGGGCGAGGTGCGCCGCCTGGATCCGGGCGATTCCGGCCCAGCAGTTGCGCATGTCCAACCGTTCGATCGCCGCCGGCGATTCGGCATCGTCGGTAACGAGCAGGGCGTTATGAGGCTCGGCGGCCATGCGCTCCATTACCGGATCGATGGTGACGAGGCCGTCCGCCAGCACCAGCACGTCGGCATCGCGCAGCACCTTCTCTGCGGCTTCCTCGGCCGAGCGGACGATCTCGATGTCAAGCTGCCCCCGCCCCGCCCGCTCGATCGCGGAAAGGAAGGCCGGGGTGACGCGCCCGACCGCGACCAGCACCTGTTCGGCACCAACACCGGCGAGCAATCGCACCTGATATTCCAGCAGGGTCATGCCGCCGAATGGCAGGCTGCCGACGAGCGCGCCGGGTCGATCGGCCGCCTCCTCCACCGCGAAGACGAGACCGGCGAGCGGGCGTGCCTGGGTAACCATGTCGCTCCCCCCTCAATAGATCAGATACGGGCGCCGCAATTCGGCCCACGCGGCTTCATCCGGCCCGGCAAGCGCGTCCAGATCGGCGGGCGTCGCCCCCGCATCGTCGACCCATTGCCGCAGGCCCGGACCGCCATTGATCACGTCGATCGCCAGCTTGTCGAACACATATTCATACGGGAAATCGCGCCACAAGGCATAGTCCGGCATAAGCGCACGGATTGCCTTGAACCCCAGCGCCTGTACGCGCCACGGGCGGAACGCGGCATGATCATAGCCCGGCCCCTCGGCATGGACGAACACGCCGGCACAAAGCTGGCCGACATGCTTGTGGAAGGTCGGCTGGAACCACATCGGCCGCAGCGTACAGCCGGCCAGCCAAGCGGGCGCAAGTCGTTCCATCTCCGCAATAACCGCCTGCGCATCGATGTCCGGCGCGCCGAACAGCTCGAGCGGCCGCGTCGTGCCCCGACCTTCGGACAGCGTCGTGCCTTCCAGCATCACCGTGCCGGCATAAGCGCGGGCCATGTTGACGTTGGCGGCATTGGGGCTCGGGTTGATCCAGGGCCGTTCGGGCGGCCAGCCATGGCCCGGCGCCGCCTCCGGCTGCCAGTCCTGCATCGGAATGACGCGATAGGCCAGGTCCAGCGCATAATGCGCGATGAACCAGTGTCCGAGCTCCCCAAGGGTCATGCCGTGCCGCATCGGCATCGGCCCCGCCCCGACGAAACTTTCCCAGCCGGGCAGCAGCGTAAGTCCCTCCACCGGGCGACCGGCCGGATTGGGCCGATCCAGCACCCACACGGCCTTGCCGTGCTTCGCCGCCGCTTCGAGGACGTAGAGCAACGTGGTCACGAAGGTGTAGATGCGGCAGCCCACATCCTGGAGGTCGACGAGCATCACGTCGAAGCTGTCCATCGAGGCGTCGGTCGGTCGGCGGACCTCGCCGTAGAGGCTGAACACCGGGACCCGATAGACAGGATCGATGAAGTCCGGGGACTCCATCATGTTATCCTGCAGATCGCCCCGGACACCGTGCTGCGGGCCGAACACCGCGCTGATGTTAACCCCCGCAGCGACCAACGCATCGAGCGAATGGGTAAGATTGCTGGTAAGCGACGCAGGATGGGCGAGCAGCGCCACCCGTTTTCCTTCAAGCGGCTGGCGCAGGCTGGCGTCGGCGAGGAGGCGATCGATTCCGAAAAGCATAGGGTTCAGTCTGCTGGCGGCACTTCGAGCACAAAGCAATGCGGATCGTGGAAATCAGGCTGGTTGCCGCCATGCCGCAGCGCCCAGTAGGAGACCGTGCCGCCCTTTTCCTGGAGGACCGCGGTAACGCCGCACCACAGGGGGCCCGGCGCGATCCCGTGCAACCGGGCCGAAAGGCCCGGATTCTCATCGTCCCAGACGATCGATGGCACGACCGGCATTTCCAGAGGCGCCATGCCTTCCCGCCGCCCCGTGAAGCGATAGGCCGCCCATTGGGAGGAAGGCGCGAAGTTGAACTCGCTATAGCCCTGCCCCCCGCCCTTCGCGAAAAGTTCGAAACAGGTCGACCGCCATAAGCCATCGGTGCGCCGCGGTTCCGCTGGCGGCGGCAGCAATAATGCTCCGGGCGATGCCTCCACCCGATAGCGGATGTCGAGCAGGTCCCCGTGGCGCAGGAGCGTGCAGGTAAGGCCGGCTACGGCACGGGGCGGCATGGCAGGATGCGGAACCAATCGGATCATCCTGCCCAACCTAGAAAAGCGATCGCGCGTTTGAAAGCCGCCGCGTCGATGCCGCCGCCGCTTGCCTGCGCGTTAGTGCAAGCGCAAGCGCAGCCCCGATACCCGTACCGATTCGCCAGGGCTGGCCGCCATGCACTTTCTTCAGACGTTCCACTCCGCCGCCTATCTCGATACCCTGGTGAGCTACACGCTGGCGCTGCTGCTCGGCGCGGCCATCGGCGCCGAACGGCAATTCCGCCAGCGAACCGCAGGCCTGCGGACCAATGCGCTGGTCGCGCTCGGTGCTGCGGCATTCGTCGATCTCGCGCAGCGCCTTGCCGGCGATATCGAGGCAGTGCGCGTGATATCCTATGTGGTTTCGGGCATCGGCTTTCTTGGCGCCGGCGTGATCATGAAAGAAGGCATGAACGTCCGCGGCCTCAATACCGCGGCGACGCTGTGGTGCTCGGCGGCGGTCGGCGCCTGTGCGGGCACCGACATGGCCGCCGAGGCGGCAACGCTGGCCATCTTCGTGGTTGCGGGCAACACGCTGCTGCGACCGGTGGTCAACGCGATCAACCGGGTGCCGCTGGCCGGCGGGCAGGTGGAGGCGACCTATTTCGTGACGCTTACCACGGTGCCCGCCGAAGTCGATCGCCTCCGCGACCTGCTGACAGACCATCTGGAACTGATGCGCTATCCGGTCGCCGAAATCGAAACGATCGAACGGCCTGACGATCGTATCGAAATGCGCGCCCGGCTGGTCTCCACCGCCGCGCTCGATGCCGAACTCGACAGCATCATCGCCCATCTTGCAAGGCGCCATGACGTGCAGCACGCCAGCTGGGAGTTGCAGACCCAGGACTGAACCGCCGGGGATGACGCGGGCGCGCGCTTTGGCTATGCGCGCTCGCACCATGACCGAATACAGCTCCGATCTGCTCCGCCTGCTCGCCTCGCGCGGGTACATCCACCAGGTGACCGACGCCGAGGGCCTCGACGCGCTCGCCGCCAAGCAGATCGTGCCTGGCTATATCGGCTTCGATCCCACCGCGCCGTCGCTGCATGTCGGCAGCCTGGTGCAGATCATGCTGCTGCGCCGCCTCCAGCAGGCGGGCCACAAGCCGATCGTGCTGATGGGCGGCGGCACCGGCAAGATCGGCGATCCGAGCTTCAAGGACGAAGCCCGCAAGATGCTGACGCTCGACACGATCGGCAGCAACATCGCCTCGATCAAGACGGTGTTCGAGAACTTCCTCACCTTCGGTGATGGCCCCACCGATGCGGTGATGCTCGACAATGCCGAATGGCTCGACAAGCTCGAATACATCCCCTTCCTGCGCGACATTGGCCGGCATTTCTCGATCAACCGGATGCTGAGCTTCGATTCAGTCAAGCTGCGGCTCGATCGCGAACAGTCGCTGAGCTTCCTCGAATTCAACTACATGATTCTCCAGGGCTATGACTTCCTGGAGCTGTCGCGCCGCGCCGGCTGCCGCCTGCAGATGGGCGGATCGGACCAGTGGGGCAACATCGTCAACGGCATCGAGCTGTCGCGCCGTGCCGACGGGACCGAAGTCTACGGCGTCACCACGCCGCTGATCACGACGGCGGACGGCGGCAAGATGGGCAAGACCATGTCCGGCGCGGTGTGGCTCAACCCGGACCAGCTGTCGCACTATGATTACTGGCAGTTCTGGCGGAACACCGACGATCGCGACGTCGGCCGCTTCCTGCGGCTGTTCACCGATCTGCCGCTCGACGAGATCGCCCGGCTCGAAGCGCTGGACGGCGCCGAGATCAACGAGGCCAAGAAGATACTCGCCAACGAGGCGACGGCCATGTGCCGCGGCCGCGCGGCAGCCGAGGAAGCTGCCGAGACCGCGCGCAAGACCTTCGAGGAAGGTGCCGCCGGCGGCGCATTGCCGACGCTGGCGGTCAGCGGCAGCATCAGCGTGGTCGATGCGCTGGTTGGCCTCGGCTTCTGCGCCTCCAAGGCCGAGGCACGGCGGCTGATCAAGGGCGGCGGCGCGCGCGTCGAAGGCGAGAAGATCGACGACGAGACAATGACGATCGATGTTGCCGGCGAGGTCCGTCTTTCCGCCGGGAAGAAGCATCACGGCCTGTTGAAGCCGGGGGCCTGACGGGCCGTTAACCACCTCTCTTGTCCGGCAATTTACGCGCGCACCGTAAATCCGAACGGTACCTCCAGTATTTGACGAGGGACAAAGTGCGTTCAACCGGGGCAATGCCGGCCGCGATCGATGGCCGGTTGATCAGTCGTGACGAAGTGCAGCATCGCGCCCGTGCCATCGGGCCGGGCGCGGCGTCGCTCGCCCTGCTGGTCGTCAACATATCGGAAGACGGACTGATGGCACGGTGCGAAGCCGTGCTGCACCCCGGCGACGTGATCAGCATCGACCTGCCCGATATCGGTCGAATCGATGCGCAGATCCGCTGGGCGCTGGGCGGACGCATCGGCTGCCAGTTCGAGCAGCGCATCGCGCCCGACGCCTATAACACGATGCTGACTGCGATGCGCGCGATAGCCCGGAATTAGCCTGCGCGGAGCAGCCCAACCGCCGCGTCGCGCTCGAAGAGATACAGGGCGACCCTAGCCGCCTGCCCGCGCTCGCCGCTCAGGCCGCCATCGCGATCAACGAGCAGACGCGCGTCGCCATTCGCAGCGGGCAGCAACCCCGGCAGCATGTCCGGCGCGGCCAGCCGGAACTGCATATCGCCGGACTGGCGCGTGCCGAGCAGTTCACCCGCGCCGCGCAGTCGCAGATCTTCCTCGGCAATGCGGAAACCGTCGTTGCTTTCGCGCATCAGCGCGAGCCGCGCACGAGACGTTTCGCTGAGCGCATTGCCGCGCAGCAGAATACACACCGAGCGCCCGCCGCCTCGCCCCACCCGTCCACGCAGCTGATGCAGCTGGGCCAAGCCGAATCGATCCGCATGTTCGATCACGATCAGGGTGGCGTTCGGCACATCGACACCGACTTCGATGACCGTTGTGGCGACGAGCACGCCGATCTCGCCAGCCGCGAAGCGCGCCATCACCGCATCCTTTTCCGGCCCTTTCATCCGGCCATGAACCAGGCCGACCTTGGACCCGAAATGGG
This sequence comes from Sphingomonas pokkalii, assembly GCF_003096275.1. Lineage (GTDB taxonomy): Bacteria > Pseudomonadota > Alphaproteobacteria > Sphingomonadales > Sphingomonadaceae > Sphingomonas > Sphingomonas pokkalii. The sequence continues at coordinate 3,910,127 of NZ_QENQ01000001.1, read as the reverse complement.
CCTGTAGTTCGGCGGCGCGCGCCTCGGCGGCGGCGAGATCGCTTTTCTCGCTTTCCTCCACCAGCGGGCACACCCAATATGCCTGCCCGCCCTTCGCGAGATGGCGGCCCAGGCCGCCCACCACCTCGCCAAGCCGCTCCTCGGAAATCACGCTGGTCTCGATCGGCTGACGGCCGGGCGGCATCTCGTCGAGCCGACTGACGTCCATTTCGCCATATTGGGCGAGCGTAAGCGTACGCGGGATCGGGGTGGCCGTCATCACCAGCAGGTGCGGCGGCCGTTCTGCCTTGGCCTGGAGCATCATCCGCTGGGCGACGCCGAAGCGATGCTGCTCGTCGACCACCACCAACCCGAGATCGCGATAGGTGACGCCTTCCTGGAAGATCGCATGGGTGCCGATCAGGATATCGATCTCGCCAGCGGCGAGGCCCATCAACGTCGCTTCGCGGGCACGGCCCTTATCCCGGCCGGTCAGGATCGCGACGTTGATGCCCAGCCCGCCCAGCGTGCGGCCGAGCGTTTCATAATGCTGGCGCGCAAGGATTTCGGTGGGCGCAAGCAGCGCGCCCTGCGCCCCCGCCTCCGCCGCGATCAGCAGCGCCATCGTTGCCACCAGCGTCTTGCCCGATCCGACATCGCCCTGGAGCAACCGCAGCATCGGCTGGGACTGCGCCATATCGCCTTCGATCTCCCGGATCGTCCGGGCCTGGGCACCGGTGGGAGCGTATGGGAGCTTCAGGGCATCGCGCAGCCGACCGTCGCCGAGCAGCGCCCGCCCCCGCTTCGCCCGAGCCTCGCCACGCACCAGCAGCAGCGCCAACTGGTTGGCGAACACTTCGTCATAGGCAAGGCGTTCGCGGGCCTTGGCGTCGGCCGGGTCGGCGTGGATGCGCGCCAGGGCATCGCGCCAATCCGGCCAGCCCTTCTGCGCCTTGAGGCTCGGTTCGATCCATTCGGGGAGTTCGGGCGCGCGCTCGATCGCCTGCGCGGCCAGTGCGGCGATGCGCTTCGAGGTGATGCCTTCGGAACACGGATAGATCGCCTCGCGGCCGCCGACGCTTTCGACCTGGTCGAGCGGCAGCACATGGTCCGGGTGGACCATCTGCAGTTCCTGACCATAATGTTCCAGCTTGCCGGAAACCCAGCGCGGCTCGTTCAGCGGCAGCAGCTTCTTGGCCCAGCCGGAACTGCCGCCGAAATAGACGAGGCTGACGTGATTGCCGCGCGCGTCCACTGCCTGCACCCGCGCCGGCGAGCGCGCCCCACCGCCGAATCGATACTGGACGGGCGTGAGCGTGATCGCGATGACCTTGCCCGAATCCGCCATATCGAGTTCGTCGCGCGGTAGCCGATCGACAAAGCCGGTCGGCAGATGGAAAGCGACATCCACCACGCGCGCGAGGCCAAGCCGCTCCATCGGCCGCGCCAGCGCCGGGCCGATGCCCTTCAGCGCGGTAACCTCGGCGAAAAGCGGGTTGAGAAGCTCGGGTCGCATCGCCCCGCCCTATCGCGCGGCGATGCGGCTGACAAACCCGCTCAGGCGGCGGTGAAGATCGAGCTGTTGGTCGCCAGTGCCGCTTCGATCGCCTGCACCACTTCCGGCACCGACGAACCGATGACGACTTCATGCTCCTTGCCGAAGGAGATGACACCGAAGTCCGCACCCGCCATGTTGATCGTCGAGACCGTACGCACAGACGAGACGTTGACGAGCATCGGCTCGCCATTGATCGACTTCAACATCACGAAGCGCGGGCGGTTGTTCAGGAATTCACTCATGGTTCGACTCGTCCCAATTCAGGCGTGACGAGCGCAGTTAGAGCATATCAACGTTAACAACCTGCCCCATAGGGCGACAATATCCACACTGGCCATTCGGAGCCGCCGCACCTATCTGATGCGCGGATTGAACCCAGCCGAGCGCGTAATGCAGCGCAGTCGGCCTCTTGCCGTCGGAGCGTCCCATGGATCGTGAAACCCGCCTCAAGCGTCTGCGCTTTCGCAGCTGGCATCGCGGCACCAAGGAAGCCGACCTGTTGATCGGCGGGTTTTTCGACCAGCATGGCGAAGGCTGGACAGAGGCGGAAATCGCGCTGTTCGAAGCGCTGCTGGAAGAACAGGATGTCGACATCATGGCTTGGGCGATGGGAACCGCCGAGGCCCCAGAGCGCTTCCGGGGCACGATTCTGGATGCGCTCAAGACGCTGAATTACGTGCCGATTTCCGAATGACCGCGATCCTTTGATATCGGCGCCGCGCCGCTCCCGCGCTTCTTTCGGCGGGAGGGTGGAAGCAATTCCGTTACACGAGACCTCATGCCAGAGCTGAAGAAGATCCTTTCCGCCCAGCAACCGCTCACGCTCGCCGGTGTGCCGGGCGGCTTCCTGCCCTGGATGCTTGCCGATCTCGCCCGTGCAGGCCGCATCGCCGTGTTCATCGCCGCCGACGAAGCGGGAATGCGGGCGGTGGCGGGCACTGCGGGATTCTTCGCGCCGGAGCTGGAAATCCTGTCTTTCCCGGCATGGGACTGCCTGCCCTATGATCGCGCCAGCCCGACGCTGCGGGTGATGGCGGAACGGCTGGCGACGCTCCACGCGCTTCAGGCGAAGAGCGAGGCGCCGCGCCTGATCGTTACCACGGTCAACGCCGCAACGCAGCGGACGCTGACGCCCTTCCGCATCCGGCAGTTGGTCGCGCGGCTCGCGCCGGGCGAGCGCATCGGGCTCGACAAGCTGGCGTCGCTGCTCCAGGCGAACGGTTATGTCCGGGTAGAGACGGTCAACGATCATGGCGAGTTCGCCGTGCGCGGCGGCCTGGTCGACCTGTTCCCGAGCGGCGCCGAACAGGCGCTGCGGCTCGACTTCTTCGGCGACGAGATCGAAAGCGTCCGCACCTTCGACCCGCAGGACCAGCGCACCACCGGCCGCGTCGATGGCTTCACCCTGCTCCCCGCCAGCGAGGCCTTGCTCGACGAGGAGAGCATCAAGCGCTTCCGCTCGGGCTATCGCGACCGCTTCGGCGCCACCGCCACGGGCGACCCGCTCTACCAGGCGATCAGTGAAGGCCGCCGCCTTGCCGGCATGGAGCATTGGCTGCCGCTATTCGAAGAGCGGCTGGAAACGCTCTTCGACCATCTGCCCGACCATGCCGTGATCGTCCGCGACAGCGGCGCGCCGGCCGCCGCCGAGCAGCGCTTTGAGGCGATCAAGGACTATCAGGACAACCGCATCCGGGCGCAGTCGGCGGATCCGGGCAGCTATCGCCCGCTCAAGGCCGGCGACCTCTATCTGCTCGCCAAGGAATGGCAGGCCAAGGTCGAGGCGCTGCCGATGCACCTCGCCACCTCGTTCCACGAGCCCGAATCGGATCGGGTGGTGGAGTTCGGCGTCGACGGCCCCCGCGATTTCGCGCCCGAGCGCGCCGCCGGCAGCAACGTCTATGAGGCGGTGGTCGCCCACCTCAAGGCGCTGCGCAAGGAAGGCAAGAAGCCGGTGCTCGCCAGCTATTCCAACGGCGCGCGCGAGCGGCTGAAGGGGCTGCTGGAGGATCACGGCCTCACCGGCGCGGTGCCGGTCGATGGCTGGCAACCGGCGCTCGGCGTCGCCAATCCGAACGGCAGCGGGCTGCAGGTCGCGCTGGTGGTGCTGCCGCTGGACCATGGCTTCACCGCGCCGGACGTGGCGGTGCTCACCGAACAGGACATGCTCGGCGACCGCCTCGTCCGCCGTTCGAAGCGCCGCAAGAATACCGATGCCTTCCTCCAGGAGCTGGCGACGCTGTCGCCCGGCGACCTGGTCGTCCATATCGACCATGGCATCGGCCGCTACGAAGGCCTGACCCAGATCCCGGTGCAGAAGGCGCCGCACGACTGTGTCGCGCTCGAATATGCCGGCGGCGACAAGCTCTACGTGCCGGTCGAGAATCTCGAAGTGCTGAGCCGCTACGGCTCGGGCGAGGAAGGTGCGACACTCGACCGGTTGGGCGGCGAGGCCTGGCAGCGTCGCAAGGCGCGAATGAAGGAGCGGATCCGCGAGATCGCCGGTGAGTTGATCGCCACCGCCGCGCTGCGCGCCACCCGCGGCGCCGAGATCGCCGAGCCGGATCATGGCGGCTACCCGGCGTTCGTCGATCGCTTCCCTTATGAGGAAACCGACGATCAGGACCGCGCGATCGGCGACGTGCTGTCGGATCTTGCTGCCGGCCGCCCGATGGACCGGCTCGTCGTCGGCGATGTCGGCTTCGGCAAGACCGAGGTCGCGCTGCGCGCCGCCTTCGTTGCGGCGATGGCCGGGTTGCAAGTGGCGGTGGTGTGCCCCACGACGCTGCTCGCCCGCCAGCACTACAACAACTTCAAGACGCGGTTCGAAGGCTTCCCGCTGGAGATCGGCCGCCTCTCGCGCCTGGTCACCGCCGGCGAGACCAAGAAGGTCAAGGACGGGCTCGCCGCGGGCACGATCGACATCGTCGTCGGCACCCATGCGGTGCTCGCCAAGAACATCGACTTCAAGCGCCTCGGCCTGGTGATCGTCGACGAGGAACAGCGCTTCGGCGTCACCCACAAGGAACGGCTGAAGGCGCTGAAGACCGACGTCCACGTCCTCACCCTCACCGCAACGCCGATCCCGCGCACGCTGCAGATGGCGATGAGCGGCTTGCGCGAACTATCGGTGATCCAGACGCCGCCGGTCGATCGCCTCGCGGTGCGCACCTATGTGATGCCCTGGGACCCCGTCGTGTTGCGCGAGGCGCTCCTTCGCGAACATTATCGCGGCGGCCAGAGCTATTTCGTCACGCCCCGTATCGCCGACCTGCCGGAGATCGAGGAATTCCTGCGAAACGAAGTGCCCGAGGTGCGCTACGTCGTCGCCCACGGCCAGATGTCGCCCACCGAAGTCGAGGAGCGTATCTCTGCCTTCTACGACAAGAAATTCGAGGTGCTGGTGTCAACCACCATCGTCGAGAGCGGGCTCGACATTCCGAGCGCCAACACGCTGGTGATCAACCGTGCGGACAAGTTCGGCCTCGCCCAGCTTTACCAGCTGCGCGGCCGCGTCGGGCGCGCCAAGACCCGCGCCTATGCCTATATGACCACCCCGCCCGAACGGCAGATGACCGAAACGGCGGAAAAGCGACTAAAGGTGCTGTCCGACCTGGAGAGCCTGGGCGCGGGCTTCCAGCTCGCCAGCCACGATCTCGACATTCGCGGCGCGGGCAACCTGCTCGGCGACGAGCAGTCGGGCCACATCAAGGAAGTGGGCTACGAACTCTACCAGTCGATGCTGGAAGAGGCGATCCTGGAAGCCAAGGCCGGCGGCCTGCGCGACGACGCACGGCCCAAGGACCTGTCGCCGCAGATCACCGTCGACGCGCCGATCATGATCCCTGAGGACTATGTGCCGGACCTCGACCTGCGCATGGGCCTGTATCGCCGCCTGAACGAGGTGGAGGAGACGGACGGCATCGAGAGCTTCGCCGCCGAGCTGATCGACCGTTTCGGCAAGCTGCCCGAGCCCACCGAGAACCTGCTGCGCCTGATCGAGACCAAGCTCAACGCCAAGCGCGCGTGCATCGCCAAGCTGGACCTGGGCCCGAAGGGCGCGCTGGTGTCGTTCCACAACGACCATTTCCCCAACCCGGCCGGACTGATCGCCTATGTCGAGAAGCTGGGGGAGACCGCCCGACTGCGGCCGGACATGAAGCTGGTGATCAATCGCGCCTGGGCGAACCCCGCGGCGCGGCTGCACGGCGCGCTCCAGCTGTCGCGGGGGCTTGCCAAGGCGGCGGGCTGACCCGCCCTCAACTGCTGTGATCGGCGATGATCTTCCACCCACCAGCCTCGCGGTGCAGCACGAGGCTGGTGGGCCCGGACGCGCTGCGCCCATCCGGGTAACGTAGCGTGTAGCGCCCGATATACAGCGCATAGCCAGGCCCAAGCGGGCGATAGTCGATCCGCTCAATCGTCAGTTTCCCGCGCTTGGCCGTATCGGCGAAATCATATTTCGCGCGATAGCGTGCCGTCATCGCCACCTTGCCGCGCACCAGTCCGCTTTCGGCCACGAAGCTAGTTTCCGGTGCTTCCGAATAGACAGCCATGAAGCGTTCCACGTCCCCGGCATTCCAGCCTGCAACGCTATCCGCCATCGCCACATCGATCGCCGCCCGAGCATCATCCGAAGCGGCGAAGAAAAGCGCCATCGCGATCAACATGGTTCGGCTCCTTTTGCACAATAGTGCAGGGACCATTTGGAAACATTCAGATACATATCGGCAATGTTTCCGGTAAAATACCTAAAACCCCACCCTGTCCTTTGGTGCATTCTATGATGCAGTAAATGTGTGCCCCCGGCGAGGCGACACACCCCTATCCGGAACCGAAAGGACTGCCCCTTGCCTGAACAGATGAAATCGCGGCTCAGCTTCATGGAGCTGGATGAGAGCCAGCGCCAGGTACTGCGAAGCACCCAGCCATTTGTTGAGGCTACACTAAGCGACGCGCTGGACAAATTCTATGCTCGCGCGGCGATGACGCCAGAAACATCGCGTTTCTTCCGCGATCAGGCCCATATGAACCGCGCCAAGGCAGCCCAGGAAAAGCACTGGGCGCGCATTTCGGCGGCAGATTTCAATCACGATTACTATGCCAGCGCCCGCCGCATCGGCGCGACCCACGCGCATATCGGCCTGGAGCCGCGCTGGTATGTCGGCAGCTATGCGATCCTGCTGCACCATCTGATCGCTGGCGTGCACCGGCTGAACAGCCCGTTCCGGCGCCCGATGCGGCTATTCCGCGGCCCCAGCACCGAACAGGCGACGATCGCGCTGGTGAAGGCGGCGCTGTTGGATATGGAAGTCTCGCTGTCGATCTATTTCGAGGAAGCCCAGGCCGAACGGGACGCGGCGATCACCTCGTTCGAAAACGCCTTGAACGCGCTCGCGGAAGGTGATCTGACCAACGAGCTGAGCGGCCTGCCCAAGACCTTCGCGGCGCTCGAAAGCAGCTATAACCGCACGCTGACGCGCATCCGCGAGATCATCGGATCGGTCGGCGAAGGCACCCAGCGCATCCGTTCGGGAATCAACGAAATCTCGCAGGCGGCCGAGGATCTCTCGCGCCGTACCCAAGGCAACGCCGCCTCGCTGGAAGAAACCACCGCGGCGGTGACGCAGATGGAAACGCGTTTCCGCTCCACCGCTGATGCCGCCAACCACACCGTGGGGCGGGCCGATCAGGCGATTGCCACCGTCAGCCAGGGCCGCGGGATCGTCGACGAGGCGGTGCAGGCGATGGGCAGGGTATCCGAAGCCGCAAAGGGCACGGACAGCGTGATCGAGGGCCTGGACAAGATCGCGTTCCAGACACGCGTCCTGGCGATGAACGCGGCCGTTGAAGCCGGCCGTGCCGGGGAAGCGGGCCGCGGCTTCGCGGTGGTCGCCGATCTGGTTTCCGCGCTGGCGATGCGCGCCGAGGAAGAAGCTGGCCGTGCCCGCGAGCAGTTGACCATGACGCAGGCGGAAATCGTTACGGCCGTCGATGCCGTTCAGAAGGTGGATGGCGCGCTCGCCAATATTTCGGGCGATGTCAGCCAGGTGCATGATCTGCTGGGCAGCATGGCGGCGGACAACGCCGCGCAGTCCACCGCGATCAGCGAAATCTCCAACGCGGTGGGCGCGATGGATCGTGCGACCCAGCAAAATGCCGCAATGGTGGAGCAGACCTCGGCCGCCGCGCAGAATCTGAGCAGCGAAGTTGGCGAGCTCGCCACGCTTGCCGCACAGTTCCGCACCACCGGCGGCGGCGCCCGCAGCGGCAGCTTCCGCCAGTTGCCTTCCGCCGCCGTAGCCGCGCTGACCCGCCCGGACCTGTAAGCCGAGCGCCTACCAGTCGCGTACCAGCGCCGCGAGCGCCGGTACGTCGATCGGGCCGGAGCAGAGGAAGCCCTGGAAATACTGGCATCCCTCCTTGGCCAGCATATCCAGCTGCTGCTCCGTCTCCACCCCTTCGGCAACGACCGAAAGGCCAAGCGATCGCGCCATATCGATCACGCCGCGCACCACGATCCGATCCCGCGCCGAACCGGTGATCTCGCTCGACAGCCTCTTGTCGATCTTGAGATAGTCGAGCGGCAGCGCCTTCAAATAGGCGAGGCTGGAATAGCCGGTACCGAAATCGTCGATCGCCACCCGGCACCCTGCCGTCCGCAGATTGGACAACAGGCGCGCGGCATCGCTGAGATCGGCCATGATCCCGCTTTCGGTGATCTCGATCGTCAGCCGCCCGCGCGGGAACCCCGCTGAATCGATCCAGCCGAGCAGGCTTTCCCCGAAACCGGCACGGCCGACATCCCCGGCGGTGACGTTGATCGAAAGTCGGATATGCTCCAGCGACCGCGGCCATTTCGCCGCGATGCTCAGGGCGCGCCGCTGGACATGTTCGCTAAGCACGGCGGAAAGCCCCGCACGATCGGCCGCAGCGAACAGCAGCTCGGCGCCGATTTCGCCATGTTGCGGATGCTGCCACCGCGCCAGCGCCTCGACACCAACGATCTGCCCCCTCGCCACTTCAAGTTGCGGCTGGAACAATACGCCGATCTCGCCCCGGTCCATCGCGCGCCGGAGATCGCCGATCAGCGATTCGACCGACGGGCCGTTGCCCGGCCGCACTGCTCCCTCGCCCAACAGCGTTTCGCTCGCCCGCCGCAGCAGACCCGCAGCGCCGTCGCCGGCCACGCTTTCGGTAATCACCACGCGGGCGCCGAGATGCACCAGTTCCCCGGCCGCGACGAACGGCCGGGCCAGCGTCTCCTCGACGCGCCGTGCGGCGATGCGCAGCGCCGGCGTGCCCGGATCGATCGCCGCAGCGAGGAAATCCGATCCGCCGATGCGCGATACCACGGCCTGCGTTCCCAGCGTCTCCCGCGCCGCCTCTGCCACCCGGCGTGAAACGCCACGCAGCAAGTCGTCGCCGGCGGCGCGGCCATAGGCAGTATTGATCGTGTCGAAGCGGGCCAGGCCGATCAGTACCATGCCGACCCGCTCGCCTTTGCCGAGCGCCCGATCGATCCAGCGCCGCGCGCTCGGCGCATCGCGCGCACCGGTCAGCACATCGCGCACCACCGCCCCGGCATCCGGCGCCATGCCCAGCGGCTCGACCAAGGCATCGACGCGGCCGCTTTCCGGATCATATTGCAAATGCTGCACGACACGGCCCTTGCCCGGCAGATCGTGGGCGAACGCCGTCGAGCCAGCATCGCGCAGCCGCCGCAGCGCCGCCCGCGCCAGCCGGCGATCGGATGCGTCCAGGCGCTTCAGCAGCGCGCGCATCCCCGGCGCCTCGGGCAGATCGAGCAGCTGCGCCAGCGCCGGAGTGAGTTCCACCGATCCCAGCTCCCGATCGAAATGCCAGCCGAGCGGATCCGCGACAATCGCCCCCTGCCCCGCCCAGCCCGACAGCCGCTCGACATAGCGTTCGGCGAAGCGGATGGCATGGGCGATCGCGGCAGACGACATCGGGCTGCCCAGAAAATGGGTGGCGCCCGCCTCGAAGAAGCGGCCCATGTGCACCGTGTCGCTCTGCGAAACGAGGATCAGCATCGCGGCGCCATAGGCCTTCACCGTAACGCCGAGCAGGCGTGCCGCCTCCAGCCCCTCGCTCATCGCACCGCGGGCATCGATTACCACCACGGACGCCCCGCTGGCGAGGAATCGCGTTTCCAGCCCTTCGCTTCGTCTCGCGGCGACCACCCGCCAGCCACCGCCGGCCGCGGCCGCCGCCACTTCATCCCGCTGGCGGAAGGAGAGAACGAAAACGGGGGTTTCCGCCGCGGATGCCGGGGTCTGGACGATCGTGAAGCCTTCTTCCATGCAGGTTCGATAGCGGCTCGCGGCGCACTCCGCCATCCAAGCCTTGTGCGCGGCGGCACAAGGCCTTACCTCCGCGGGATGGCCAGCGCCCCCGCCCTCGCGACGCCGCCTTCGCTGGTCGATCGCCATGGACGCGCGATTCGGTATCTGCGCATCTCGGTAACCGATCGCTGCGACTTGCGCTGCCGCTACTGCATGGCCGAGCATATGCAGTTCCTGCCGCGCGATGCCGTGCTCCGCCTGGAGGAGCTGGCGCAAATCGCGGAGCGATTCGTGGCGCGCGGCGTGACCAAGATTCGCCTGACCGGCGGCGAACCGCTCGTCCGCCGGAACATGATGACGCTGGTCGAGCAGCTCGGCCGCCAGATCGGCCAGGGCCTCGCCGAACTGACCCTGACCACCAACGCGACGCGACTGGCCGATCATGCCGAAGGGCTGTTCGCGGCAGGGGTGCGCCGGGTGAATGTGAGCCTCGACAGCCGCGATCCGGCGATGTTTCGCCATATCACCCGCCACGGTGACGTCGCGCAGGTGCTGGCGGGGATCGAGGCTGCCCGAATCGCCGGACTTCGCGTGAAGATCAACATGGTCGCGCTACGCGGGCTGAACGAGGACGAGATCCCGTCGATGCTAGCCTGGGTCGTGGCGAACGGCATGGACCTTTCGCTGATCGAGACCATGCCGATGGGCAGGATCGATGAGGATCGCGCCGATCGCTTCCTGCCGCTGACCGAGGTGATGGCGCGGCTCAAGCCGCGATTCGCGCTGGCCCCCGACAGCCATGACAGCGGCGGCCCCGCCCGCTATTGGCGAATCGACGAAAGCGGCAGCCGGCTCGGGCTGATCTCGCCGCTCACCAACAATTTCTGTGCAACCTGCAACCGCGTTCGGCTTTCCACCGATGGCAGACTGCATATGTGCCTGGGCCACGAGGATTCGGTGGACCTGAAAAAAGCGATCCGGGAGGGGGGAATACACGCCGTGGACGAAGCGATCGATCGAGCCCTTGCCGCCAAGCCGGAGCGCCATGATTTCCGCATCGAGGCTGGCGCCGCACCGGCCGTTGCCCGCCATATGAGCGTGACCGGCGGATGAGCGGGCCCAAGCCGCGTGCATTGCTGGCATCCCCGACGCCGCCCGCACAGACGGCCGCAGAGGAACTGCGCCAGACCTATGACTGGGTGCCGGTCGATGCCGCCGAGGAGGTCGTGGCGCTGGGTGGCGACGGCTTTATGCTGCAGACGCTGCACGCGATGCTGGAACGCCGCCGGCTACTGCCCGTGTTCGGCATGAATCTGGGGACCGTCGGCTTCCTGATGAACGATTGGCGGCTCGACGGGCTGATCCAGCGGCTGGAACGCGCTCGGCCCTTCCGAGTCGCCCCGCTGGCGATGACGGCGACGACGGTCGAGGGCGAGACGTGCGTTCTGCCTGCGATCAACGAAGCATCTTTGCTGCGCGAAACCCGCCAGACGGCGAAGCTGGAAGTCACCATCAACGGCCGGATCGTGATCCCGGAACTGGTATGCGACGGCATTCTCGTCGCCACGCCCGCGGGCTCCACCGCCTATAATTTTTCGGCGCAGGGACCGATTCTTCCGCTGGGATCGGCGCTGGTGGCCCTCACGCCGATCAGCCCGTTCCGCCCCCGGCGCTGGCGAGGCGCGATCCTGCCCGAGAAAAGCCGCATCGATATCCGCGTACTGGAGGCGGAAAAACGCCCGGTAAGCGCCGTCGCGGATCAGCGCGAGATTCGCGAAGTGGCGCATGTTCACGTCGAAATCGATCGGATGCGGGACCTGACCTTGCTGTTCGATCCCGAGCACGCGCTGGACGATCGGATAACGATGGAACAATTCATTGCATAAGGCCCTTGCAATGTCCGAAAATCCACTGCTATAGGCGCGCCTCCCGACGCGGTGACCCACCGCCGAGGGGTTGACCAGAGTGGTCCCCGATAGCTCAGCGGTAGAGCATTCGACTGTTAATCGAATGGTCGTAGGTTCGAATCCTACTCGGGGAGCCATCTGCTGTTGTCAGGGCCGGTTACGACCGGTCCTCACCCCTTGAAATACTCACATTTTCGCGACATTGCGCGGTCAGCGACGGTCACGGCTATTCATGCTAGGGCCACCAATCTGGGGGCCTCGCTGGGGGCTGCAGCTGGGGGGAATTGTGCTTACCGACTTGCAGTGCCGGAAAGCGGCGGCGCGCGAGAAACCCTACAAGCTTACGGACGCCAACGGGCTCTATCTTTACGTGACACCGGCGGGTGCGAAGTCCTGGCGGTTCAAGTACCGATTCGGGGCCCGGCCGGACAGCAAGCCCGGGCAGGTCGAACGGAAGCTGGTGCTGGGCACCTACCCCGAGGTTACGCTGCTGGAGGCGCGCGAAGCGCGAGATGCAGCGAGAAAGCTGCTTCGCGAGGGAATCGATCCGGGTGTTCGTCGCCGTCAGCAGCGCGCGGCCGCGTCGGTCACCGCGCAAGTGACCTTCGAATCGATAGCACGGGAGCTTCACCAGATTCGCGCGCGATCGCTGGACGCCAGATACAGCCAGCAGATCATGGAGCGCCTCGAGCGACACGTGTTCCCGGATCTAGGCACGCTGCCGATTACGGAAATCACCGCGCCCTTGGTGCTGGAGGTAGTTCGCGCGGTAGAGGAGACCGGGGCGATCGAAATGGCGCACCGCGTGCGCTCGCACATTTCGGATGTCTTCGTGCATGCGATCGCGACTGGTCGCGGCATGATGGATCCGGCTGCGATCATCAGCAAAGCCCTCGTCGCTCGTTCGCCCAAGCTCCGTCCCGCGCAGACGAAGATCGAGGCGGCACGTTCCGCGCTCGTCGCCGTCGAGTCTGCGCCGGTCTATTGGGGAACACTTCTCGCCTCTCGGCTGCTGGCACTGACGGCAGCGCGCCCTGGCGTGGTGCAGCTGGCGGAGCGGGGCGAGTTCGAGCAGCTGGACACGTCCAATCCGATCTGGCGCATTCCGGCCGCGAAGATGAAGCTGACGCGCAAGCAGAAGCGCGACTTGGCCTACGAGTTTGTAATCCCGCTTTCCACGCATGCAGCGGCGGTCGTGAAGCTGGCGCTGGAGCTATCCGGCAGCACCTATCTGTTCCCCGGGTATTCCGATCCGCGCAAGCCGATCTCGAACAGCACGATCAGCCGGCGATATCGCGACGCGGGGCTTACCGGCCGCCATGTTCCGCATGGCTGGCGTGCGAGCTTCTCGACCATCATGAACGAACAGGCGGCGCTCGACGATCGCCTCACGGATCGCGAGATTATCGACATGATGCTCGCGCATATCCCTGGTGGCGTGGAGGTGGTCTACAACCGCTCGCTCTATATGGGGCGACGCCGGGATATCGGGCAGAGCTGGGGGGACATGCTCATGAAGGGCATGCCGGCACCGGCCGACCTCGTCATGCGGGGCGCGCGTATACGGAAACGCTGACGTCGGGGGGCCGCGCATGACGGTCCGCTCCGTACGCCAGATCCTCAAGGGCGTGAGCGCCAGTCTGCAGGGCAAGACGCGGGGCCCGGATCACGATCCCGAGGGCAAGCGCCGCACGCCGCACCGCGACAGCTATGACGTGGACGACGCGCGGGCCAAGCCCTGGCGGCCGATCGGCGACGGCAGCGTCGGCCAAGGCATCGCGCACCGCGAGGCGCTGATCCAGACTGCGAAGGAACTGTTCCAGCTTCTCTGGCGGGAATACCCCCTCGCTGAGGTTCGCGAAGCGCGCCAACGGCACGCCGCACTTTCGGCCGAGCTCGACCAATACGTCGCCGGCGGCGAGGCCGCGCCGGGGCGCCCTGCCCTTCTCCGCCAAGAGCTAGGGAAGGTCAGCGGCTACCTGCGGGCGGCGGACGGGCGGTTGCGGCGCATCGACATCACCGTGCTCGAGGCACTTCTTCAGACGATCGACTTCGCCACTGGTCGACTGTTCCCCGCGATCGAGACGATCGCCGATCGTGCCGGCTGCCACCGCAACAGCGTGATCGCCGCGCTTCAGCGCCTCCGCGACCACGGCTTCATCGCTTGGGTGCGCCGCACGGTCAAAACCGCCAACGAAGGCGAGTTTGCCCCACAGCGCGAGCAGACCAGCAACGCCTATTATTTCGAGCATCGGGCCAAGATGGCCGGGCGGGTTTTCCAGCGCTACTGTCAGCTCCTGGTGATGAAGCTCCGCCGCTTGGGTAGCGTCCCCAAGGCGATCGCCGGCCGCGCCACCCGCGAGCCGCAAGACCCCGCTTTGCGCCAGGCGCTCGCTGCCCTCGGCGCCGGTGTCGCCCTTCGCGAAAGCGCGAGTACATAGAATGTGCTCTGTCCACCCTGAGAAATTAAGATGAGGAGGAATGGGCTCGCTTGAGCGAGCCCATGCGCAGTTTGATTGTCCCCCAAGCCCCAGCGTGCCCACGCTTCACCACCCTGATCGCCCAGTGCGGCGTTCAGGACCGGGCGGCTTGCGCCGCCCGATGGCTATCGTGGGGGACGAGCACAAAGCGTGCCATGCCAGCTTCTGCGGATCTGCCCGCGGTTAGGTGGTAGGCCCCGGCAAACTAGGCCGGACTGCATCAAATCGCATCACGGGTGTCTGCGTGCCCCTCTGCGCTGGCCTCACCGAGATCTCGCCGCATCAAAAGCGACACGAAAAGCGGGCGGGCGAGGCGGGGGGAAAAGCGCGCGTTCGGGGTCGCGGAGGCTTGCGACCAACTCAGGCCGTTCCCATCAGCGGCCTGGAACGACCGCTCGGGCCGAAAGCGGCCATTGGCGGCTCCAATCCCTTGATCGGCGGCATTGCCCGGGAATCGATTTTCCACACTGGCGGCTCCCGCCCCAATAGCGGACATGCGCCCGCCTGCGGCTTGCGTTATGCTGTGATTTCCGACCCCAACATGGGAGTGAGACATGCCTACGCAGAAGATCACCGTGACGACCGAGGTGCCTCTTTCTCCCGAGGAGGCATGGCGCGTCTACACAGATCCCAGTGAGATCACCCGGTGGAACTTCGCCAATGATGACTGGCACTGCCCGACGGCAACAACGAATCTCCAGGTCGGCGGAGTCCACAAGGCGCGAATGGAAGCGAAAGACGGAAGCTTTGGGTTCGACTTCGAAGGTACCTACGCTGAAGTCGACGCCCCACGCGCCCTGACGATCTTACTTGGCGATGGGCGACAGAGCCGCACGACCTTTCAGCCGTCTGCAGCCGGAACTGTCGTGACGACCACGTTTGACGCTGAGTCCGAGAACGCGGCCGAGATGCAGCAGCAGGGGTGGCAAGCCATCCTGTCCAACTATCAAAAGCGCGCAGAGGCGGTATCCGCGCGTTAAGGTCTTCGCTCGACGTTGACCATCAGCGGATCGTTGCAGACGATGGCAACCCGCCGAACAACGGGCGGTCCGCTTTCCACCAGAATGCGAAATTCGGCACCGACGGCTGCCGACCAGAGTACGCCGTTCCCATGAGCGGGTGGGAACGACCGCTCAGGCCGAAAGCGGTCATTGGCTGCCCTGCTCGCTTCATCTGCGGTAGTGGCTGGCAATTGTTATTCCGCACTCGCGGCTCCCGCTCGATCTAAGGCAGGGCGCGTCAGTAATCGGGGTGAGATCAAGTCGACTTGGAAAATTCGGGCGATAGCCAATGCGGGGCGATAGCCGAATTTCCATCGCCGCGCCATGCGGCCCTTCCACGATGGTTGAACAAGTCGGGAACACGCCTTATTGTTACGGGGCTGGATTAGGTGTCATGACGGCACCGCCACAGGTTACGTTGATGCACAGCGCTAGATGCGGGGCGGCACATGCGGATTCAGATTCACGATGTCGATCATGGCGGCTGCGCTGTCGTCACCGGGCCGGCCGGCCACCGGATAATGCTCGATTGCGGCCTCAGCCTCAACCGCTCCTGGTTCCCGTCTATCGCCTACCACAGCGAGCGCATTGATACGTTGATGCTGCTGAACCTCGACGAGGATCATTGCGAGGATCTTTCCTCGCTTTGGAACAACTGCCCGCTCGGCGCCATCGTTAGCAATCCAACGGTCGATGCACAGGCGCTTCGGACGATGAAGGTATTCGGCGGGATGAGGGGCGGAGTCACCAAGGCGACTGAGATTTTTCAGCAGCACGGTGCAGGTTTTCTCGGCGATTGGTCGAACGATCTAGGCGGTGTGAGGTGGCAGGCCTATTGGAACCGCTACGGTGTCGACTTTCGAGACACCAACAATTTAAGCCTCGCGGTGTTTGTGTCCTTCGGCGGCTTCACCATCTTGTTCGGCGGCGACCTTGAGCGACCCGGCTGGCGCAAACTGCTACGCATGCCGGGCTTTGCTGCGAAACTGGCAACCACGCAGGTCTATGTCGCATCGCATCACGGCCGCGAGAATGGATGCTGCGAAGAAGTCTTCAACTTCTGCAAGCCGGAGTTGGTGATCTTCTCCGACGGGCCCAAGAAGCACGGTACGCAGGAAACTCGCGATTGGTACGCGAATCGAACGATAGGCATCCCCGATCTGTCGAAGCCGGTAGGTCTCTTCGGCCAGCCGCGCCGCAAGGTGATGACCACGCGGTGCGACGGGTCAATTACGATCGATGTCGCCGCCGACAGCAGCTATCTCGTAACTCCATCCAGGCAATCGGCACTCGCTGCACTGGCGGCGCCCAAACCCGGTATCCGGCGCAACATCTTCGCGCCGCTCGGTCAGTGACAAGATGGAAACCAGCAAGAGTTTCGACCCCTACGAGGTCATTGGCATCATAACACCCGGTACGCTGGTGGCGCTGCTGCTCGCCTCGGAGGTTCCGCTGTTCAAGAGATTCGTGAATGGCGACGGACTAACCGTCGGCGATTTGGGGCTTTTCGTGATGGTCGCTTTTGTACTTGGACATCTGATCCAGGCTTTTGGTAATCTAGTCGAGGCTCCAGTTTGGTTGTTTCGGGGCCTGCCGAGCAGCTATGTCCGCAATGCCGAGCAGCGGCTGATCTCGCCGGCGCAACGGAAGATTCTAGACGCCAGGCTGGTCGCCATGGAAGGCGAGAGCGCCAAACTGGATAGCGTTCCATATCCGGTTTTCCGCGCCATCACGGCACGCGCCTATACGCGCGTGCAGGCTGCCGGGAGATCTGCCCGCATCGATACGTTTAGCCGTACGTACGGGCTTTTTCGAGGCTTGGTGGCTGCGTCGACACTCGCGCTCGGCTGGTCAATCTTTGCCCATCGCGGACAGACCACGCTTTTGATCGTACTCGGGGTGATGCTCTGCGCGGCGGTCTGGCGGATGCGCCGTTTCGGCGAACATTATGCTCGCACACTCTGGCTGGAATTTATCGACCTCCCCGCCGCAACGACCGGCCCAGCGCAGGCTGCCCCGCTATGAACTCGGACAACAGCAGGAATAGCGCGACATGACTGAAACATGGCGACGCTTCTGGAGCCTTGGCTGGTGAAACATCCGCCCGAATGGCTCCGCCCGATCTGGTCGTTCCTCTCCGATATGACGAGCTGGTTCAACTGGGACGCACTTGCGGCGATCGGTACCGTCGGCGCGCTCTGGTTCGTTATCATCCAGTCCACCCGCGCTGGTCGGGCCGGACGCGCAAAGGCCATCGGCATATTGACCTTCCTCATCGGGCTAGTTGAGGCAATCGAGGCCGTGCCGATCTATGATGACAGCACGGATGACGACTTCCGCGAAACATCGGGCGGCCAGATCGAGATTGGGCTGTCGATAGTGCGTAGAGCGATAGCAGGGATCCAAACCCTGTCGCTCAATGATGCCGCTGCGGTCGGCGTCGTCGAATGGATTATGGCTCTGCCGTTGGCGTTGGGAGACATCGAGACCACGCTACGCAACCGGCGGATCGAGCCTGCCTCAAACGTGCATTCATCAATCCGGTATGTCTGGGAAGCTACACTGCATTTTCGGTACGAACGCGACAAGCTTCTGCACGGTCCTCTTGTCCGTTGGACGCGAACGGGAGCTCGCGCGGTCGCAAGGCTGTTTCGTCGCCGCAGCGCAGTGAAGATCATCGCATTCGAGCATGACGCTGCCACACGTCCATCTACCGAAGTCTAGCGCACCCACCCGACTTCAGACCTAAACGCACGATCCGGGGATAAGCGCTCCACGTCGGCTCTTGGCGAAAGGTGACGCTTAACCGGAAGCATGGGAACGGCGGCTTCGTCCCAGTTTTAGCCTTTCCCGGTCGCGCGGGAGAACTGCGGGTTTGGGAGAGTCGCGGATCGTGCAGGTTGTAGACTCGGGCGCGCATCGCCCAATAATGTTCTTGTTATGTTTCATTCGCAACCCGACTTCGGTGATGCTCACCCATGAGCGCGAATCATCGCTATGACACGCTCGGCGATATCACCCGCCGGGGCTTCAACGTGTTGGTCCAATGTGGGTGCGGGCACAGCGCTGTGATCGACGCGCGGCGCCTGGAGCGGTGGTATCGGTGCCACCGCTGGCCGACAGCGCTGCACCTGCTCCGCGACCATCTCTACTGCTTGCAGTGCGGCGGCCGCCCCGCCAGCGCCAGAGCGCGGCCATGTGCCCAAGAGCCGACCGCGCCTAATCGATTTCCCAACAACGAAGAACAGTGGGAGAGATTAATCCGCGGCCTTCGCAGATAAGAGTTGCTGCCTGATACTATATCGAGCATCCCGGCTCCAACAAATGGAGTCGTAACTGTGGAATTTTGGATTTATGAACAGAAGGGTTGCTTCAACGTATTCGACGGGAACGAAGTTCATTGTGGTTTTTTCAGCGAAGCCAACGCAGCAAAGATTGCATGTATCCGCGCTTTCGATGCAGGCACGCCCTACACCATCTATTACGCACGCCCTACGGAACTTATCTGAACAGGGCGCTCAAAAGCCGAGAGATGGCCATCCCTCCCGCGATAAGGGAAAGGATGGCCAGCACCACAAACTCTATTTCGATAAGCCTTGGCCGGCGCGGACGCATGAAGCTGTGTTACTCCCGATCGCGAAGTTCGCAATCAGCAGCTCGCCCGCTTTTGAGGCATTTCCCCTGCTCACCGTATAGGTCGTTTCGACCGGCATGATGCCGAATGCACCGAACACTTCCCGCACGCCGGGCGTATCGTTCAGCGACAGCAAGAACTTGCCCTTCATGGTGCCGAGTTGGGCGGCGAGCCGTTCGAAGTCCTCGCGCCCGAACACGTCCTGGCCATAGTCGGTCTCGCATCCCCAATAGGGCGGATCGAGGTAGAAAAGCGCGCGAGGGCGATCATAGCGGGTGATGAAGGTGGAATAGTGCAGCTGCTCGATCACCACCCCGGCCAGGCGATCGTGAATATCGGCCAGCAGCGGCTCCAGCTTCGTGACATTGAATCGCGCGCCCTGGCTGGCATCGACACCGAAGGTCCGGCCATGCACGCGCCCGCCAAATCCAAGCCGCTGCAGATACAAGAACCGCGCCGCCCGCTGCAGATCGGTCAGCCGATCCGCGGGCATCGCGCGCAGGCGCTCGAACTCACCCCGGCTCGCCACCCGGAATTTCAGCATATCGACGAAGTACGGATAATGCTCCTGCAGCACACGGAAGAATGTCACGACGTCGCCGCTCACGTCGTTGATCACTTCCGCCTTGGGGCGCTGGCGGCGGCGGAGAAAGATCCCACCCATGCCGACAAAGGGCTCCGCATAGAGCTGATGGTCGACCTGTTCGATAATCCGGGTGATGCGGCCCGCGAGATTGCGCTTGCCGCCGATATAGCCGGCGGCGGGGGAAACGGGGGTTACGGCACTCAACATGGTGGAAGCTTTGCCTCTTCTGGGGGTGGGCGTCGCTGATCAGCGACGCGATTGCACCCGCTGGCGCACTGCGACCGGCGGATACTCCCAGGGCTGGCACACCCGACAGGCTGTAGGAAAGCGGCGATTCGCCTTCGGCAAAATCAGGCAACGGCGGCCATCGGCTTGCGCTCGCGGAACCGGATCACCTCGCGCCCGATCAGCTCGTTAAGCTGCAGTAGCCGCACCTGCAGCGGCACGATTTCCAGATCGAAGAACATGTCGACAGCCTGGAGCGGATTGCCGAACCCGCTCGACCCTTGGGCCGGCACGATGCCCAGCACCTGCGGCGGTGTGCGGTGCGCGGCCAGCACATCGTCGCGCGTCGCGTTCTTGATGCCGAGGAATTCGTCCTTCGCGCCCACCTCCGCGATCGGCAGGATCTTGAGCGATCCTTCCTTGCCGTTCGGCGCATGGACGAACAGGTTCCGGAAATTGCCCGGCCCGCGCGAAGCTTTCAACGCCGCCTTGAGCGCGTCGGTATCCTTCTGGTCGATCTCACCGGTGGCGTAGAGGATGTAGCCGGCATGGCTGCCGTTCAGATAATAGCGGCGCCGGAACAGCGTCGCGGCTTCGTTCAGCAGCGCGGACTGCAGCGCGCTCAGATATTCCGGCACGCCATAAATCTCCTGGTTCACATCGGGCTGGCGCACCTGAAACACGCTACCCGGCGCGAACTCCATCTCGTCGCGACCGCCGGGCACGTAGAAGAAGCGCCCCTCCTCCACCCCGCGCCGGGTATATTTGGCGATGGCGTGCTTATAGCGCAGCACGCCGCCCAGCACGTTGCGCTGCTCCTCCAGATAGCCGTTGCCGAACACCAGAAAGTCCTGGGCGAGCGCTTCGAAGGCAGCGGTGCCGAGCAACGCCGACGGCGCGAACGACGCGACCAGCAGGTTGCGCTTGAGCATGATCGCGCTGCTGTGGTGCGGCGAAACCCGGAAGGCGCGCGCCAGGCCGTCGAGTGGCACCGGCGGTTCGTACCACCGGCCATTGTGCCAGCATTCGGCCATGTCGAGCAGTTCGCGCCGGCTCAGCACCGGCTCCGGATCGCCGAAGCTGAATGACATGCCCGCCGAGCGGCCCTCCGCCTCGGCCATATCGTTCGCCGGCACCAACGCCCCAGACAAGGCCGCTCCCGCTTCCTGCCGAGACATCGCCCTCGCCCGGTTCCGCTTCGCCATCGACTATCTCCATGCGCGTCTTCGGCCGCGCGCTGCCGTCCAGAGGTTCGTTGATCAGGATGTGCATCACCGCCCAGGCCAGATCGGCATGGCCGGTATCTTCGCCGCCACGGCTCGCCTTGAAGGTGATCGCCTTGCCCGAGCTGGTGAGCGCCTTCTTGATCGACAGGAAGCTCGACTGCAGGTCGATCCAGCCCGCGTCGAACTCGATCCGGCCGCGCGAAAAGCTGTGCTGCGCCTTCATCACCATCTGGGTCTTGGATTCGAGCGAATATTCGATCTTGGTGCAGCCGCGCACCTTGTCCTGCAGCAGCTGATAGACGGCCGATCCGATGCCGGTCGCGTCGATGCCCAGATAGGTGCAGTTGTAGCGCGCCAGCCGCTGGCGGATGAATTCCGCCTGCGCCTGGTAATCCAGCCCGCGCAACTGGTGCTTCTCCAGCAGCCGGAACTTGCCCCCCGGCCCTTCCGGCGGCAGCGCAATCACCAGCGCGGCATTGTCGCCGTCCTCGCTCTCCTGCGGATCATAGCCCGCCCACGCCGCGCGATTGCCGACCGGACGCGGCGCCAGCAGGTTGACGTCCGTCCAATCGACCATGGCGTCGACCGTCGCCTTTTGCAGCTCGTTGAACTTGAAGGCCGACAGGCTGTCGTCGACGAACTGGCAGAGCAGCAGATTGGCGAATTCGTCGGGCGCATATTCGATGCGCAGCTCATCCAGATCGAACAGGTCGCAACCGCGCGCCTCCGCGTCCTCGATCGTCACGATCTGGCGCCACACATTGTCTTCGCACCGCGTGCCCGTGCGCAGCCGGGCATGGCCCACGTCGATCGTGATGCGCTGCTCTTTCTTCACCCGCCGGTTGCGGCGCTCGCCGGTCCAATAGGCGTGCGCCTGATGGGCCACGGTCGACGGCGTCGAGAAGTAGGTTTTCCGCCACTTCTTGTGCATCGCCATGCCGCTGGCGACCTTGTTCAGCTCCTCGAAGCCATAGGTCCAGAAGAACTCGTCGAAGTAGAAATTGCCGTGATAGCCCTGGGCGGTGCGGGCATTGGTGCCCAGGAAGATCAGCTGCGGCAGATCCTCGCCCTCGGGCAGCGTTTCCGCATCGATCACGATCGGATCGCCCTGCAGCTTCACGCCCACCCGCGCCGCGAACTGGATGATGTAGTTGCGGAAGATATGCGCCTGGCTCTTCGAGGCGGACAGGAAGATCATGTTGCCGCGCCCGCGCAGCGCGTCGAGCAGCGCTTCCCGCGCGAAATACCACGTCGCGCCGATCTGGCGCGATTTCAGGATCATGCGGGTGCGCTCGTCGCGCGCCTCCCACCAATCGCGCTGATAATCGAACAGCTCGTCGTGGAAGATGCGCTCCAGCTCCTCCACCTGTTCGCGGGTGAAATAGTTGGTTCTCGGCTTCTTCTTCTCGCCCGCGTTCCGGTTGGCGACTCTTTCGTTCAGGTCGCCTTCGTGCCCACCCGGCGCTTCATAGCGGCGTACCCGCGCGGCACTGGTCACGGCGCGCATCAACAGGTCGATTTCCTTGAAATCGCCGGGGGTCTTCTTGTCCTTGTCGATCAGCCCGACGATGCGGGCCTCGATCGCGTCCTCGATCTTTGTGAGCGCTGGCGCGTCGTCCCACCGATCGCGCACGCGCCACGCTTCCACGGTGGCCCGCTTTAGCCCCAGCTCCTCGGCAATCTGGGTGATCGTCCAATAGCGCCAATAAAGGCTGCGCGCCTGGCGACGCGCATCCACGGGTATGGGCATCGTCGAAGCTGGCAGGGGTTCGTCGGCGGGATGCATGGCGCCGCGAACCTAGCCACGCCTGCCCCCGGCCATTGAGCGTCCAGCCTTGTGAAACCGGCATTTCACAAGGCAGCTCGCTTGAGAAGACGCCCCGATCCGGTCCCTTTTCGCGGCACGCAAAAACGCACCGCCGCGATCATCTCAAGGGACCAGCACCGCCATGGCCAAACTCTCCCGGTTCTTCCGCGCATTCGTCGCCGGTCAGACGATCAGCGACG
The DNA here is from genome assembly GCF_003096275.1 of Sphingomonas pokkalii. Classification (GTDB taxonomy): domain Bacteria; phylum Pseudomonadota; class Alphaproteobacteria; order Sphingomonadales; family Sphingomonadaceae; genus Sphingomonas; species Sphingomonas pokkalii. Next base: position 3,887,218 of record NZ_QENQ01000001.1, on the reverse strand, counting down.
GCCGAACGGTCACGCCCGAAATGATCGACGACGTCGTCGCCACCTTCAACCGCGAGACCTATTCGCCGCGGATCAACATCGAGCATATCGCCGGGTTCAGCCCCGAACCGCCGTTCAACGGCTATGGCGACGTGGTCGCCGTGAAGGCGCAGGACGACGAATTCAGCATCGCCGGCAAGTCGGAAACCCGCCGTGCGCTCTACGTGCAGGTCGAAGCCAATGAGCAGCTGGTCAAGCTATCGACCGAGGGCCAGAAGCCCTATCCGTCGGTGGAACTGACTCCGGACTATGCCGGCACCGGCAAGATCGGCCTGATCGGCCTGGCCTTCACCGACACCCCCGCAAGCATCGGCACCCAGAAACTGCAGTTCGCACGCACCGCGCCCGGCACGATGTTCACCGCGTCGAGCGAGCCGGTGACGATCGAATTCGATGCGGGCACCACCGGCATCGCCGACGCGATCGTCGCCGGCTTCGCCAAGGTCGCCGCGATGTTCAACCGCACAGGCGACGACGAGGAAAAGCCCAAGCCCCAGCCCAAGGCGGCGAACGACAATTTGGACTTTGGCGCCTTCACCCAGGCGATTAGCGATGCCGTCGCGGCGGCCGTCAAGCCTGCGCATGACGCCATCGCGGCGACGCAGGCCGAACTGGCGACGCTCAAAGGCCAGCTCGAAGCCACGCCCGCCGGCTTCAGCCGCCCGCCCGCCACCGGCGCCAGCGGCCAGCACCTCACCGATTGCTGATCCCCTCCCCGCCCGCGCCCCTTTCCCGCACCCCGGAGCATTTCCATGCAGAATTATACCCGCGAGCTGTTCAACGGCTATCTCGGCCAGATCGCGAAGCTGAACGGTCTCAGCGGCAGCTTCTTCGCCGCCGGCTCGGCCGAGATCAAGAAATTCGCCGTCGCGCCCGCCATCGAACAGAAGTTGCAGGCCAAGCTGCAGCTCAGCAGCGACTTCCTTTCGCGGATCAACGTCGTCCCGGTCATTTCCCAGATCGGCGATCGTGTTGGCGTGGGCGTCACCCGTTCGCTCGCCGGCCGTACCAACACTGCCGCCGGCCAGCGCCGCACGCCGACCAGCCCGTTCGGCAGCGAAGCGATCGACCAGTACATCGCGAAGCAGACCAACTACGACTATGCCTGGCCCTATGCCCTGCTCGATAGCTGGGCGCATCGTCCCGAATTCCAGCAGCTCTGCCGCGATGCGGTGATCGTCCAGAAGGCACAGGACATCATCACCATCGGCTTCAACGGCGTAAAGGCCGAAGTCCAGACGGACCGCGCCGCTTATCCGCTGCTTCAGGACGTCAATTACGGCTGGCTCTACAAGATGCGGACCTACGCGCCGGACCGCGTCATGTCCCATGGCGGCAAGGATCAGCTCAAGGTCTATGTGTCGGAAGCGGGCACCGCGGACTATGTGAACCTCGACGCGCTGGTCTTCGACGTCATCCACAATCTGCTGCACGAGCAGTTCCGGGGTGCCACCGATCTTGTGGTGATCGTCGGCAGCGATCTCGTCCACGAGAAATACTTCAAGATCGTGAACGAGGCCGGCAACACCGCCACCGAAATGGTCGCGCGCGATGTGCTGATGTCGAGCCGCCAGCTCGGCGGCAAGCCGACCATGCAGGTGCCGAACTTCCCGCCCGATGCCCTGATGGTCACCAGCCTCAAGAACCTGTCCTATTACTGGCAGGTTGGCTCGAACCGCCGGAACATCGTCGAGGAATCCGCCCTCGACCAGATCGCCAACTACGAGTCGGTGAACGACGCCTTCATGGTCGAGGAATACGGCAAGGCGGCGCTGGTCGAGAACATCCAGCTTGGCCCGAAGGTCTGAGGACCTGCGCCAAGTCCTGCCCGCCCTCCCCCTATCCAGCACCGGAACGCATCATGAGCCCAGCTCGCCAGCATCGTGAACGCTTCGCCAATGCGGCCAAGCCCGATCACGCCCACCCGATCGTTGCCGCGCCCCAGGGCGAGGGCGGGCAGGAACCCCTGCCCGTCACCGCGATCGTCGCAGCCAGCCCCGCGCGCCTGCACGCCCTGCGGCACGCGGCGCTTGCCGCGATCGAAGATCCCGCCGCCCTCGATCCCGGTGCTGGGGATGGCCCCGACGCCCAGATCATGCTGCGCCTGGTGCACGACATGCGCCGGCTGAAGGCGATCCAGTCGATCGAGAAGAAGATCGAGGCGAAGCGCGAAATGCTGCCCGCCTATCGCGATTGGGTGATGGCGCGCCTGCGCGTCTCGGCCGAGACCGGCAAGGCGGTGGCGGACGAAGTGATCCCCACCATCATGGTCTGGCTGATCGACGTGGGCGAATATCGCGGTGCGCTGGAGCTGGCCGAACATATGCTGCTCCACGATCTGCCCATGCCTGCCCGCTACCAGCGCACCACCGCTGCCCTGGTCGCCGAAGAGATCGCCACCGCTGCGATCAAAGCGCAGGCCGCCGGCCAGTGCTTCGACCTGGGCATTCTCTACGCCACCGAGAGCCTTACGGCGGACGCGGACATGCACGATCAGATCCGCGCCAAGCTCTACAAGGCGATCGGGCAGGAGACTGCGCTCGGTGCCGAGGCGCTGCTCTCGGCGGAAGACCAGCCGCGCGCCCTTGCCAAGGCGCTCGACGCGCTCCGCCGCGCCCATCAGCTCGACGACCGCGTCGGTGTGACGGGCCGCATTCGCAAGCTGGAGAAGCAGCTCGAAGCCGCCACGCCGCCGCCGCCCGCCGACCCCGCGTCCACCCAGGACGCCTGACCAGCTCGCCCCCCGGCGCTCGGGGGCGGATCGCGCGCGACGGGAGAGCCTTCCGGCTGAGGGCCGTCGCGGACCCGATCCCCACCCCCGTTTGCCGGGGGCGCCACCCGAGGAATGGATATGAGCGGGTTCGCCTGCACCCCCGAACTGAAGCCGCCGCCCGCCGCCGCTGGTGCTGCGCCGATCGTCAATGACGGCTGGTTTCCGGACATCGATCCCGCCGATCTGCGCAAGGCGCGCCGCATTCCCACGGACATGCCGGCGGAACGTCTGCGCGACGCGGTGCGCGAAGCGATCCTCTGGACGAACGACCAGCTCGAAAGCTGGCGCGCCGACCAGACCGCCGCCCGCTTCGCCGATGTGCCGTCTCCGCCGCTCGACGGTTCGACGCGCAACCTGGTGCTGTACCAGCTTGCCGTGGGTGCCTGGACGAAGGCCCTGCTCGTCGAACGGCAACGCGATGTCGACCTGACCGGCGCCGGCCAGCGCAAGGTGGACGAACTGGACGCCTCGATCGGCGAGCTGCGCCGCGACGCGCTCCATGCCGTGCGCCGCATCCTCGGCCAGCCCCGCACCAATGTGGAGCTGCTGTGATGGCCGACGTGCTGACCGCGCGCCAGGGCGACACGCTGGACGAGCTGTTGTGGCGCGAACGCGGGCTCGGCCCGGAAACCCTTGATGCCGTCCTCGCGGCCAATCCCGGCCTTGCCGATCGCGGCGCCACCCTTCCGATCGGCACGCCGGTCACCGTCCCCCCGATCGCCGCCCAAGCTCCGCCGGTGCGCGAGACGGTCCAGCTCTGGAGTTGACCATGGAACAGAAGATCGCGGCCCTGCTCGACGCGTGTTTCGCCATCCTGTCCGGCATCGCACCCGGCGCGATCGGCGCAGCGGTGGGGCTCGCCTGGCGCAAGGGCCTTACCTGGCGCGAACGCTTCGTGCAGCTTGCCGTGGGCATCGTCGTCTCGTGGTTCGCGGGCCGCGCGATCGGCGCGATCTGGTCGCTCGATCCTTTCGTGCTGCAGGGCATCGCCTTCACCATCGGCATGATCGCTTTCGAAGCCACGCCCCGGTTCATCGCGGCGGCGGCCGACGTCGCCGGCACCATCCCCGCCAGCTTGCGCGACCACTTCCTGGGCAAGGGAGGCGATCAGTGACTTATGATCGCGATGCGCTGGCCGCCGAGCTGATCCGCGACGAAGGCGAGCGGTTCAAGGTCTATCGCTGCCCCGCCGGCAAGCGCACGATCGGCATCGGGCGCAATCTGGACGATGTGAGGATATCGCCTGCCGAAACGGCCGCGCTCGGTATCACGCTGGCAAGCGTTCTCAAGAACGGCATCACCCGCGAACAGTCCCGCGCGCTGTTCGCGAACGATATCGCTGCCTGCGAACGCCAGCTCGACGCCAAGCTGCCTTGGTGGCGGGGCCTGAGCGACGTGCGCCAGCGTGCCCTGCTCAACATGTGCTTCAACCTCGGCATCGGACGCCTGCTCGGCTTCAAGAACACGCTCGCCAGGATGGAACGCGGCGATTTCGTAGGCGCCGCCGCCCGAATGCGCACGTCGCTCTGGGCGCGCCAGGTCGGCGCCCGTGCCGAACGCCTCGCCACGATGATGGAGAAGGGAACCGCATGATCCGGCTGATCATCGGCGCCACCAGGGCGCTGCACAAATGGGCGGGCAATAGCTGGCTGGTGCTGATTGCGCTCGGCATCGCCACCGCTGCCCTGTACGTCGACGCGCGTCGGGTCCGCGCCGACCGGGATGCCTGGGCAAGCTGGGCGCGCGAAACCTGCGCCCACGCCGGCACCGGCATCGAAGCCACGACGATCGAGCGCACCGACGCGGCCGGCAAGCGCCACAAGGTGGTGATGCCGCGCGGCGCGGTCTGCCGCGAAGCCGTGAAGGATCTGGCGACATTCCGCAGCGACACGCTCGCTGCCACCGCCCGCGTCCTCACCTCGGCCGCTGCCGAACGCGACACCAAGTCGACGCACGATCGCACCGCCGCCGCCACCGAGTCCGGAAACCGGGCCGCAGCTCTCAAGACCATGGAGAAAGCCGATGCGCAGATCCGCGCCGATGACCGCGTTGATGGCGATTGGTTCGCTGCTCTCAATCGCCTTGGCGGGATGCAGCCCGCGCCTTGAGCATCGGCCGGCGGAAATCGTGGCGGTGCCGGTGAAAGACACGCCACCTGCTAACCTGCTCGCCTGCCCGGAACCGCCCCCGGCCTTCCCCACCGATCAGGTGGCGATCCTGCCGGCGCCGCTGCGCACCGCCCTCAAAACCCTGGTGCTGCACGATCGCGATCAGCGTGTCCGCTTCCGCCGCCTGGTCGCGTGGATCGCTCCCGGCACCTGCCCCACCGAACCGGAGAACCATCCATGAGCAAAGTCGCCACCGCCGAACTGCAGTCCCAGCAGCTTGACGCCATCGCCGCCCAGGGCGCGGCGACCGACGTGATGGCCGCCGTCGCGGGAACGCCCCTGCCGCGCCCCTCGCGCGCGATCCGTTGCCTCGGCAACAGCGGCACGATCCGGATGGTAATGGCATCCGGCCAGACTCGCGACAGCCGTATCGAGGCGGGCCAGATCCTGCCCTGGTCGATCCTCAAGCTGGAAGTTTCGGGAACCACCGCAACCCAGATCGAGGCCTGGCTGTGAAGATCGGCCTCGGCCTGGGCGTCGCGCCGGTGCTGCTGGCGGTACGGACGCGCATCACCGCGCTGCTTTCTCGCACGGTCGACCGCACCACCAAAACCACCGATTCCACTCTCTACACCACCGACAGGAGCTGAGCGATGGCCCGACAGATCATCGGCGTTGGCCAGAGCCCCAACGACGGCAAGGGCGAACCGGATCGCGATGCCTGGATCAAGGCGAACAGCAATTTCGAGGAGCTGTACGCGCGGCGCCAGGAAATCGAGAACCGCGTCGCCAGCGGCGCAATCCCGGCGACCAGCGCGGGCAAAATGATCGTCGCCAATGCAAGCGCCGCGCCGCTGGTCCTAACGCTGCCTGGCACGGGCCTCACCCCCGGTGACGTGCTGGTGATCCGGAAGGACGATAGCTCGGCCAATCGAGTCACCATCCGCGCCACAAATTCCGATCTCGCCTGGCTCTCCTCCCCATCGGATTGGGTTCTGCTGCTCTGGGCGGGCACCGCCTGGGTTGTGCAGCGCTGGGGCCTCGCGCCCTTGCGGCTGATATATGCAAGCAGCGCCACGGGCGCCGCCGGCAGCGTAAAGCCGCCCCTGGCGACGGCGCTGGAGGTGATGGCGATCGGCGGCGGCGGCGGCGGCGGCTCGGGACGATCGGGGGGCAGCGCCACCACCCGCACCGGCGGCGGCGGCGGTGCGGGCGGGGCCGTACAGTATCTGCGTATGCCGGCGGCAGCGCATGGCGCGACCGAAAGCGTGACGATCGGTGCCGGTGGCAGCGGCGGGCCCGCGCGAACGGACAGCGGCGGCGTCACCGGCGGCAATGGCGGCACAACCTTGCTCGGCAGCATGGTCAGCGCTGCCGGCGGCAGCGGCGGCGTTGGCGGCTGGACCGCCAACGCGATCGGCGGCGCGAGCCCCGGCGGCGGCACCTTTGGATCCAGCGGCGCGGGCGGTTCCGGCACGTTCAGCGCCTCGGCTGGTGCCGGTGGTGCCGGTGCCACCGGCGGCGGCGGCGGTGGCGGTGGTATCGACGCCACCAATGTCGTCCGCGCGGCCGGCGCAGGTGGTGCCGGCTCCACCCATAGCCCGACAGCAGCCGCAGGTGGCAGCAACGCCGGCACTGCCGGCGGCAGCGTCAGCAACGATTTCATCCAGAGCGGCGGCGGCGGTGGTGGTGGCGGCCCCTCCGGCCAGACCACGGGCGCGGGCATCGCCGGTGGCGATGGCGGTTCGCCTGGCGGCGGCGGCGGCGGGGGCGGCGCCAGTGATAGTCCCAGCCTGTCTGGTGCCGGCGGCACCGGCGGGCGCGGCGAGCTGCGCATCACCTGGTATTTCTGAAGGAGGGCCGCATGGCAGCATATCTCGTCCTCAATGCCTCGGGCGAGGCGATCGATCGGATCGAATGGGATGGTGTGACGGACTATGATCCGGCGCTGGTATTCGGTGCCGGCACGCGCCTGATACCGATCCAGCCGGCGGATGACGGGGCCCAGATTGATGCAGAAGCCTGATGGCCTCCGCCGGGTACTGCTGGCCCATGTGCCGCAGCTGCGCGACGATCCCGCCAAGCTCAGCATGTTTGTCGATCGCGGGCGCGTCGCGGCCGGGCCGGGCACGCTCGCCTTCGAATATCGCTACACGCTCAATCTTGTCTTGCAGGAATATGCCGGCGCAATCGATGGCCTGATGGTGCCGATCCTGGCCTGGATCGCCGATGCCCAGCCCGATCTGCTGCAGGCGGGCCAGCAGGAACCGTTTCGCTTCGAATCGGAACTCCTGGCCAGCGACGCTGCCGACGTGTCGATCTGGATCGAGCTGACCGAGATTGTCACCGTCCAGCCCCAGGCGTCCGGCGGCTTCACCACCGCACACCCGGAAGCACCCCGGCTTACCGACGCGTTCGACGGCCTCTGTTGCGTTCCGCTCTGGCACCTGTTCCTGCGCGACGCACCGGCGGACGAAACCCGCCTGGTGGCGGAGCATGGCGAATGAACCGCGACCTCGCCGAGCTGGAGCGGATCGCGGGGGCACTTCTCCGCGCAACCGCGCCCCCCGAGCGCCGCCGGATGCTTCGCGCGATGGCGAAGGATCTGCAACGCGCGCAATCCGCCCGCATCGGCCGCCAGCAGAACCCGGACGGCAGCGCCTATGTGCCGCGCAAGACAAAGCCCGCGCCCCGCCCCGGCAACTACGCGGTGAAGTTCCTCTATCCCAAGGGCGCGGCCGAACCCCGGCTCGTGCTGATGAAGAGCTGGGCACACGAAGGGAAACTGCTCACCGGCTATGACGTCGAAGCCGGCGGCATCCGCAGCTTCTTCTGGGACAAGGTGGATCGCTGGCTGCCGCTCGAACCGGAAGAACAGAACAAGAGTGGCGGCAAATATCGCCGGCAGGGCGGCATCCGCCGCGCCGCGATGTTCCGCAAGCTGCGCAACGGCCGCAATCTACGGGCGGGCGCCAGCGACCGCGAGGCGTGGGTCGGTTTCGCCGGCCGCGTGTCCGAAATCGCCAGTGTCTCGCAGGAGGGGTTGATGGACCGGCCTTCCGCCAAGGCAAAGCCCGTGCGCTATCCGCGCCGCGAACTGCTCGGCCTCACGGATAGGGAGGCCGGCGCCATGCTCGATCTGCTGCTACGCCACATTGGTGGTGTCGCTTCGTGAAGAGTCGGTCACCAATCATAAGGAATTGATCGACAGAGAATTGGTGGTGCCCGCACGGGCAGCGAACCAACATCAAGGGACGATCATGCACGCCAGCTTCAGACTTCTTGGAACAATGGGCTTATTGCTCGCAACGCCGGGCATCGCACAGGTTCGGCCGGAAGTGATCGCAAGCGACGGCGATTCAAATCTGGCGCAAACCCCCTTCATCAAGGGACGCCCCTCCACATTCGACATCGGTGGGGTCAAACTCGGAATGACCCCGGCGGAAGTTCTCCGGGTCGCTTCGGCCAAGGGAATGCGCGTCAAATGGCACGCGACGGGCGCTCGATCTTTCGAGGAGGAAGTGTCTCTCCAAATGAGCCGTCTTCAGGGAAAGAGCTCGGACTTCAAACTCCCAGCACACACCAGCGGCATGGGTCTCTCGGACGACACAGGCAGCATTTGGGACATCGACTTTTACACTACGCCGACGGGCCAACGTGTATCGAAAATCCTATACACCAGTCCAATGTCCGGTCGGACGATCGAGGGAATTCGCGCAAATATCACACAAAAATATGGCTTGAGCACATTATCTTCAAGTGTAACTGCAGCCGATCACATCTCGCTTATATGGTGCGAATACAATAAGGGAGATCGCTGCAATAACTGGGGCAGCGAAACGACCCTTACAGCGTTCGCGACCAATCGCGAACTACGTCTCGATTTGGGGCTGGATTCACCGACCCGGAACGCCGCCGCGCAGCTTGTGAAATCCACAGCCAAGTCTCGCCTCGCAGCGGTTCCTACGCGCGACACCTTTTAGGAACTGCCTTCCCTTCGCCCCGCTGCGGTCCTTGTGAAACCAACATTTCACAAGGACCGCCGCTAGCCTGCACGCCCATGCCGCCGCGACATGGGCGGCATGGCCGACACCTCCGCCACCTTTACCGCCGTGGATCTCTCGCGCTTGCCGGCACCGACCGTAATCGAGCCGCTCAGCTTCGAAGATATCTATGCTGAAATGCTCTCCAGCCTGCAGGCGCTGGTTCCCGGATTCGACGCGACCGTCGAGTCCGACCCAGCGGTGATGCTGCTACAGGTCTGCGCCTATCGCGAGTTGATGCTGCGCGGGCGGGTGAACGATGCCGCGAAGGCGGTGATGCCGGCGTTCGCCACCGGCACCGATCTTGATCACCTCGCCGCGTTGATGTCGGTCGCCCGGCTCCAGCTCAGTCCCGGCGCCCCCGCCAACGACATCCCGCCCACCTATGAGGAAGATACCGCACTGCGCGCCCGCCTGGTGCTGGCGCCCGAAGGCTTCTCGGTCGCCGGGCCGGAGGGCGCCTATATCTTCCACGCCCGTTCCGCCGATGGCGATGTGCTGGATGCGAGCGCCACTAGCCCCGCACCCGGTAGGGTACTGGTGACGGTGCTGTCTCGGGCGGGCGATGGCACCGCCTCGCCCGCCTTGCTCGCCAAGGTTGCCGCCCATGTTTCGGACGAAACGGTTCGCCCGCTCACCGATGCGGTAACGGTGCAGTCCGCGACGATCGTACCTTATCAGATCGTCGCCACGCTCACGACCTTCAGCGGTCCGGATGATGGCATCGTGCTGGCCGAGGCACAGCGCCGCGTCGAGGCCTATCGTGATCGCCAGCACCGGCTTGGCATGGACATCACCCGCTCCGGCATCATCGCGGCACTTCATGCCGAAGGCGTCCAGAATGTCGCGCTGAGCTTCCCCGCAGCCGATATCGCCATCGATCGCACCCAGGCCGGCTGGTGCACTGGCATCACCATCACCTATGCGGGCACCGGCGAATGAGCGGCAGCCTGCTGCCGCCGAACGCCTCCGCGCTGGAACGCGCGCTGGAAGCGGCGACCGCCCGGCTAGGCGATCTGCCGGTGCCGCTCCGGTCACTGATCGATCCCGATCGCTGTCCGCTGCCGCTGCTTCCCTATCTTGCCTGGGCGGTATCGATCGATGCCTGGTCGAGCGACTGGCCTGAGCCGGTGAAGCGCGCCCGTGTTCGCCGCGCGATCGAGATCCAGCGCCGGAAGGGAACCGCCGCATCGGTGCGCGCCGTGGTGGAATCCTTCGGCGGTGCGGTGGCGTTGCGCGAATGGTGGCAGCTCTCGCCGCCCGGTCCACCGCACAGCTTCTCGCTGGCTGTCGAGCTGAGCGGCAATGACGGCGCCCCCGCCACCGCGGCGTTCGCAGAGGCTGTGATCAGCGAAGTGCGCCGAACCAAGCCGGTGCGCTCTTCCTTCACCTTCACCCAAGGGCTGCGCTTCACCGGCACCGCCGGCCTTATCGCGGTCGCCCGCCCCGTCCTCTTCACCCGTCTACAGCTCACCGCCTGATCGGAGCCCGCGATGCCGCTCACCCTCACTGTCACCAACGCCGGCCGCGCCGCGATCGTCAACGCTAGCCGCGACGGCACCAGCGCCGTCCGGATCGCTGCGATTGGCGTATCCGCCACCGCGATCACGGCCAGCGCCGCCACCACGACCCTGCCGGATGAAACCAAGCGGATCAGCACCATCGCCGGGGACGCTGTCGCCGCCGATACGATCCATGTCACCGTGCGAGATGAAAGCAGCAGCGTCTATTCCGTGCGCTCGATCGCGCTGTACCTGGCCGATGGCACCCTGTTCGCGGCGTATGGCCAGAGCAGCATCCTGGTCGAGAAATCGGCGCAGGCAATGCTCCTACTCGCGCTCGATATTCGCTTCACCGATATCGCGGCATCTGCCCTAACCTTCGGCGCCACCAACTTCCTAAATCCCGCAGCCACCACCGAAACAGCGGGCGTCGTCGAACTGGCGACAGATGCGGAAACCGCCACCGGCACCGAAGATCGCCGCGCCGTCACCCCAAAAGGCCTCAGCTTCAGCATCGCCGCCCGGCTGGCGAGCTGGGGCGCCGATATCTGGCGAGCGAGCAACGATGGCGCCGGCTCCGGCCTCGACGCCGATCTGCTCGATGGCCAGCAGGGCAGCTATTATGCGAACATCCCGGCACGCTTGGGCTACACGCCCGCCAACCGTGCCGGTGACAACTTCACCGGAGCGATCACCGTCACCACAGGGGGTGAGGCGGTCAATCGCATGATCGCCGGGGCCGGCAGCTACTATGGCGGTTTCAGCATTGAGCGGCCGAGCGGGCGCCGCTGGCTGTTCGGCATGTCCGGTGCCCAGGCAGAAAGCGGCGGCAACAGCGCCAGCGATTTCTTCATCAACCGCTACGCCGACGACGGTGCCTTTATCGACACGCCGTTCCAGATCACCCGCAACACCGGTGAGGTGCGGGCCCAGGCCAATCGCGTTTGGCACGCAGGCAATGACGGCGCCGGCTCCGGGCTCGACGCGGACCTCCTCGATGGTCGTGATAGCAGCTATTATGGCGACGTCGTCGGTCGCCTCGGCTACACCCCTGCCAATCGCACCGGCGAGGACTTCACTGGCCCCGTCGCGGCGGCAACCCCCAACACCGGCACTTCCGGCGGGTTTCGCCTCAAGGCCAACGCCACCAGCGGCTTCGCCTATTTTCAGGTAACGAACCCCGATGCGACCAGCGAATGGGGCAATCTCCAGTTCACTGCCGCCGGCCAGATGCGCTGGTCGGGATCGCTTCTGGTGGCGGGAAATGCCAGCCGTAACGGCGCACTGCTTTGGGATGCCGCCAATGACGGCGCCGGCTCAGGCCTCGATGCCGATCTGCTCGATGGCCAGCAGGGCAGCTATTACACGAACATCGCCGCGCGCCTGGGCTATACCCCCGCCAACCGCGCAGGCGACAGCTTCACGGGGTCGCTCATAGTCTCCACCGGCGGCGAAGCGGTCAATCGCATGATCGCCGGGGCCGGCAGCTATTATGGCGGTTTCAGCATTGAGCGGCCGAGCGGGCGCCGCTGGCTGCTCGGAATGTCCGGTGCCCAAGACGAAAGCGGCGGCAACAACGCCAGCGATTTCTTCATCAATCGCTATGCCGATGATGGCGCCTTTATCGACACACCGTTCCAGATCGCGCGCAATACGGGTGAGGCGCGGCTGCAGGGCGGACGCGCCTGGCACGCGGGCAATGATGGTGCCGGCTCCGGGCTCGACGCGGACCTCCTCGATGGCCGCGATAGCAGCTATTATGCCGACATTGTCGCCCGGCTCGGCTACACGCCCGCCAGGCGCACCGGCGAAGATTTTACCGGCCCGGTCACGGCGGCAACGCCCAATGCCGGCAGCTCCGGTGGGTTTCGGCTCAAGGGCAATGCCACCAGCGGCTTCGCCTATTTTCAGGTGACGAACCCCGATCTGTCCAACGAATGGGGTCATTTCCAGTTCAGCCCCGCCGGGCAGATGCGCTGGTCGGGATCGCTCCTGGTCGCGGGGGAGGCCAGTCGCAACGGCGCCCGGATATGGGATGCTGCCAATGACGGCGCCGGTTCCGGCCTCGATGCTGATCTGCTCGATGGCTATGACGGCGCGGCCTATGATCGCGTCGTCGATCAGAACCTCTCCGAAAATGGCGGGTGGCTGCTCTACGCGTCGGGCCGAAAGGAAACCTGGGGCTGGGTGCAGGTGCCGCAGGACAGCTTCGCCAGCTATCCCCTGCCCATCGCCCATAGCGAATGGGTGCACCCATCGCTGGGAGTCAGTGCGCTGAGCGGCAACCGTGACAATTATCAGAATACCGGCATCGCCGACATTATCGGCAGCCCGCCCACATCGATTCAGATCTGGAATGCGGACGATCGCACCGCGCGCGTCTGGGTACGCACCATCGGCAAATGAGCGTCCACCCCGCTCGCATCAGGAGGAAAAAGCGATGAAAACCACGATCAACAGCGTGAACGGCGGCACAGCATCGGTGACGTTCGAACATGCCGGTGTCACCCACACCCGCGACGTGAACATCTGCACCACCGCCAAGGGCAAATATGATACCGCCGCAACCGAGGCCCGCATCGCCGAAATCGCGCTTGGGGTGGAAGTGAAGATTGCAACCGGCGCGATCACCAACCCGCCGCCTGTCCCGGAACCCACACCCGCCGCCGAATAGCCCGCCCTTGTGAAACCGGGCTTTCACAAGCCCAACCCCGCGCGCGTTCGCGGTGCCGGGGGCAAAGTCCGGCACCGTGAGCGACCTCAACGATCCCCGCCGCCTGATCGGCAACCTGATGCGCCTGGGCACGATCGAACGCGTCGATCTTGCCCAGGGCACGGTTCGCGTGCGCGTCGGCGACCTCCTCACCGACGATCTGCCCTTCGCCGCCCCCCGCGCCGGTGCGCTGCGCATTTGGGCACCGCCCAGCGTCGGCGAACAGGTGGTGCTGTTCTGCCCGGAAGGTGACGTTGCCGCCGGTGTCATTCTCGGCGCACTGTTCAGCGACACGCATCCCGCCCCCGCTGGCAATGCCACGTGCCTGATCGATTTTCCCGACGGCACGCGGATCAGCTACGATCCACAGGGCCACAAGCTCAGCGTCGCAATCGGTGCCGGCGGCACGGCGGAGATATCTGCCCCCGGCGGCCTCACCCTCAACGCCGATGTCACCCTCAAAGGCAAGCTGGATGCCAGCGGCAAGATCACCAGCGCCGACGATGTCGTCGCCGCCGGCAAGAGCCTCACCGGCCACAGGCATCCGCAGGTGCAGCCCGGCAGCGGCATTTCGGGGACAGCCCAATGAAGGGCATGGACGCTGCCACCGGCAAACCGATCGAGGGAGAGGCGCATCTCGCCCAATCCGTGGCGTGCATCCTCACCACGCCGATCGGCACCCGTGTCGGCCGGCGCGAATTCGGTTCGCTGCTTCCCGATCTGGTGGATCAGCCGGCGAACCCGGCCAGCCGCATCCGGATCTTCGCGGCCACCGCGCTCGCGCTTCGCCGCTGGGAACCGCGGATCAAGGTCACCCGCGTCGGCCTGGAACAGCCCCGGCCCGGCGAGGGGATCATCCTCGTCGAAGGCACCCGCACCGACCGGCCCCGCGCCAACCTGCGCACCCGCATCACCGTGCCGCTCGCCTCGCGCAGCGGCCTCACCGTTTACGCATAGGAGCCCAGCCCATGGCCTTTCAGCACGGCATCACCATCAAGGAAGAAAGTAGCGGCCCGCGCAGCCTGATCAGCGCGGCAACGGCGGTGATCGGCATGGTCGTAACCGCGCCCGCCGCCCAGGCCGCCGCCTTCCCCCTCAACAAGGCGGTGCTGGTCACCGATCCGGATGCGGCGCTCGCCAATCTGGGCACCACGGGCACCGGCCCTGTCGCGGTGCGCGCTATCGCCGATCAGGTGCGCTGTCCGACGGTGATCGTGCGCGTCGCCGAAGGCGCCAACGCAGGCGAGCTGGCGGCCAATGTGATCGGCACCACCACCGCCCAGGGCATCAAGACCGGAATGCAGGCGCTGCTCGCTGCCGAAGCGCAGCTCGGCGTGAAGCCGCGTATCCTTGGCTGTCCCGGCCTCGATACCCAGGCGGTCACCACGGCGCTTATCGCGGTCGCGAAGAAGCTGCGGGCGATGGCCTATGCGGCGGCGACCGGCGGCGACACCAGCGCCGCCATCGCGTACCGCAAGAGCTTCTCCGCGCGCGAGCTGATGCTCGTCTATCCCGATTTCTATGCGGTCAATCCTGCGGGCGGCGATCCGGTGGTGAGCTACGGCGTCGCACGCGCGCTCGGCCTGCGCGCCCGCATCGACAAGGAACAGGGCTGGCACAAGACGATCAGCAACGTCCCGGTGGACGGCGTGATCGGCCTCACCAAGGATATCCAGTTCGATATTCAGGATTCCGGCTGCGAGGCCAATCTGCTCAACGCCGCCCAGGTCTCGGCGCTGGTGCGGGCGGGCGGCGGCTTCCGGATCTGGGGATCGCGCACCTGTTCGGAAGATTCGCTGTTCGCCTTCGAAAGCGCGACGCGCACCGCCCAGGTGATGCTCGATACCATCGGCAACGGCATGATGTGGGCGATCGACAAGCCGCTACGCCCCAGCCTGGCCAAGGACATTGTCGAGACGATCAACGGCGAACTGCGCGCGATGAAGCTGGCCGGCCAGATCCTCGGCGGCAAGGCCTGGTTCGATGCCGACCGTAACCCGATCGACCAGCTGAGCGCCGGCAAGCTGCAGATCGACTATGACTATACCCCGGTCCCGCCGCTCGAAAATCTCGGCCTCACCCAGCGCATCACCGACCGCTACTTCGCCGATTTCTCGGCCGCCGTCGCCGCCTGATCAAGGCCCTTCCCACACCAGAATTGAAAGGTTGAACCATGGCCATCCCCCGCAAGCTCAAGGACATGAACCTCTTCTCGGAAGGAAATACCTTCAAGGGTATTGCCACCAGCGTCACCTTGCCGAAGCTCACCCGCAAGCTGGAAGACTATCGTGGTGCCGGCATGGATCGCGCCGTCAAGCTCGACATGGGCGCCGAAGCCCTGGAAATGGAATTCACGCTCGGCGGCCCGGAACGCTCGATCCTGTTGCAGGAAGCCCTGCCAGGCCTGGCCGGTTCCTATCTGCGATTTTCCGGTGCCTGGCAGAATGAAGCGTCTGGGGACGTCGACGTTATCGAGGTGACGGTGCGCGGGCGTTACGAAGAGATGGATTTTGGCGAGGCCAAGATCGGTGACGGCGGCGAATTCAAATGCAAGTTCGCACCCGTCTACTACCGGCTCGACTGGAACAATCAGGAACTCATCGAGATCGACGTACTGAACGGCGTCCACCGGGTCGGCGGTGTCGACCGCCTCGCGGCGATCACCGCTGCCATTTCCTGATTGGCACCCCCGCACCAACACCTCTGATCGAAAGGCTTCCCCATGTCCGCTATCACCCGCACTTTCACCCTCGACGACCCGATCAAGATCGATGGCAAGGAGGTGATCGCCGCCGGCACCATCATCGCTGTCCGCAAGCCCGGTTCGGGCGAGATGCGCGGCCTGGCGCTCAACAGTCTGTTGCAGCTCGACGTTGCCTCCCTGGAGACGCTGGCGCCGCGCATCACCATGCCGATCCTTCACAAGCCGCTGGCCGCCGCGATGGCGCCCAACGACATGCTGCAGTTCGGCACCGAGGTTGTCGATTTTTTGCTGCCGAAGGCTGCGAAGCCGGCCTCCCCAACCACGTAGAAGACGTGATGGCGGATGTGGCGGCGGTCTTTCATTGGCCGCCGCCCGTCATGAGCGACATGGCGCTCCCTGAACTGATGGGCTGGCACGCCCGCGCGATCGACCGGCTAAAGGCCATGAACGGCGTCGAGGATTGAAGATGGAACGCAACCTCCGCATCCGCATGTTGCTGGAGGCAGGCGACAAGGTGTCGCGGCCCCTGCGTGATATCGCCAGCGGTTCGGGCCGCGCCGCCCGCGCGCTGCAGGATACCCGCGACCAGCTTGCGAAGCTCAACCGCGCCCAGGCCGACCTGGCAGCCTTCCGCACGCTGAAGGGCGATCTGCGCGGCACCGAGCATCAACTGGCCAGCACCCGTGCCCGCGTTGGCGAGCTGGCGCGCCAGATGCAGGCGGCGGACACGCCGACGCGCAAACTCGCGCGCGAGTTTGATGCCGCCAAGCGCTCGGCCGCCGAACTGAAAGCCCGCCACGAAAGCGAAAGTGCCGAACTGCAACGCCTGCGCACGCGGATGCAGGAAGCCGGCCTCAGTGCCGGTGGCCTGGTGCAGCACGAGCGCAATCTGCGCCAGGCCATCGCCCGCACCAACGGCGAACTGGAAGAACAGACCCGGCGGCTGCAACACGCCAGCGACCGCGCCCGCCGGCTTGGCGCCGCGCGGGAGCGCTTCGGCGCCATGCAGGGCACCGCTGCCGGCATGGCCGCCAGCGGCTTCTCGGCGATCGAGACCGGCCGCGCGATGGGCGCGCCGCTGCTCGGCGCGGTCGCGTCGGCACAGCAGTTCGAAGCGGGCATGACGGACATCGCCCAAAAGGCGGACCTGACCCGCGCCCAGGCCGCGAAGATGGGCGACGGCCTGCTGGTCGCGGCCCGTGCCGCCAACCAGTTGCCCGAAAGTCTGCAGCAGGGCGTCGACGTGCTGAGCGGCTTCGGCCTCGATCCCCGCAAGGCTACCCAGATGATCGCGCCGATCGGCCGCGCCGCCACCGCGTACAAGGCGGAGATCGCCGATCTCGCGGCGGCGAGCTTCGCCAATCTCGACAATCTCAAGGTGCCGATCGAGCAGACCGGCCGCGCGATCGACATTATGGCGCAGGCCGGCAAGGCCGGCGCCTTTGAAATGAAGGATATGGCCCAGTATTTCCCAGCCCTGAGCGCGGGCTATCAGGGGCTTGGCCAGCACGGCGTGGGCGCGGTGGCAGATCTGTCCGCCGCACTTCAGATCGCGCGGAAAGGAGCCGGCGATGCCGCCAGCGCCGCCACCAATGTGCAGAACGTGCTGCAGAAGATCAGCTCCCCCGCCACCGTTCGCGCCTTCGACAAGATGGGCGTCGATCTGCCCAAGGCGCTGAAGAAGCTCTACGCGGAAGGAAAAACCCCGCTGGAGGCGATTGCCGAGCTGACCAACAAAACGCTCAAGGGGGATATGTCGAAGCTGGGCAACCTGTTCGAGGATGCCCAGGTGCAGCAGGGCCTCCGCCCGCTGATCGCCAATATGAAGGAGTATCGCCGCATCCGCGCCGAAGCGCTGGCGGCGGGCGGCACCACCGATCGCGATTTCGTCGAGCGCATGAAGGACTCGGCCGAGCAGACCAAACGCCTTCAGGTCAACGCCAGCACGCTGGGCATCACGCTCGGCGCCAAGCTACTGCCCGCCGTCAACGCGGTGCTGGAACAGGCGAACGCCTTCACCGATCGCGTGGCAAAGTGGACCGCCGCCAATCCGGGTCTCACCAAGGGCTTGTTAATGGGCGCCGCGGCATTTGCGGCCCTGTTTCTGGTCCTGGGCGGCGGCGCCATCCTGATCGCCGGCCTGGTCGCGCCGTTTGCGGCCTTGGCCGCCGTCTCCACCGCCCTGGGGATCGGGGTGCTGCCGCTGATCGGCATCGTCGGTGGCGTGGTCCTTGGCGTCCTTGCCCTTGGCGCTGCCATCTACGCCATCTACGCAAATTGGGGAGCGATCGGCACCTGGTTCTCCGGCTTGGGGGAAAGCATCAAGTCCGCCATCGGGGCCGCGATCCAGTTCGTCGGCCGCATCCTCCTGAATTTCAGTCCGCTCGGCCTGTTCGTGCAGGGCTTCACGGCCCTGCTCGCCTGGTTGCGCGGGCCGCTCGGGCAACGCATGGTCGCGGCCGGCGGGGATATCGTGCGCGGCATCATTACCGGCATCACCGGAATGCTGGGGCAGCTCCGGGACACGATCGTCGGCGCCGCTTCCTCGGCCGCCAACTGGTTCAAAAGCAAGCTCGACATTAACTCCCCTTCCCGCCTGTTCGCGTCCTTTGGCGGGTTCATGATGCAGGGCCTCGATCAGGGCATCGCGCGCGATCAGGACCGTCCCGTCGAGCGGATCGACCATCTGGCGAACCGCCTCACTGCTGCCATGGCGGCTCAACCGCCAGGCTTGCCACCCGCGCCGTTGCTTCAATTGCCGGCGCGTCGGGAAACCGCCGATCATGCGGTGCCGATGGCGGCCTTGCAGGCGCTCCGCAGCGAGCAGGTGCGGCGCCTGCACGGGCTGGTCGCCACCATGGCGGCGGCCTTGGCCGCCGGTGCCGCCCCTGCCGCTGCTTCGGCCAAGCCCAGCGCTGCCGCCGCACCGCCGCCGCCGCCCGCGATCACCATCGCGGCGGGGGCGATCGTGATCCAGCAGCAGCCCGGCCAGTCCGATCGCGATCTCGCGCGCCTGATCCGCGCCGAGCTGGAACAGTTGCTCCGCAACAGTATCGGCACCGGCCGCCGCGGCTCCATGGCCGATCGGCCGGATGGAGATGACCTGTGAAGCTGTTGAGCCTCGGTATGTTCGTCTTCGCGATCGACACGCTTGCTTATGACGAACTGCAGCACAAGCACGCCTGGCGGTTCGCCAGCAATGGCCGCATCGGCGCCAAAGATGCGATCCAGTTCGTCGGCGCGGATCTGGAAACGATCAGCCTGTCCGGCAGCGCGCATGTCGAGCTGGCGGACGGCCGCGTCTCGCTCGACCAGCTGATCGAAATGGCGGCCGAGGGCGAGGATTGGCCGCTGGTCGACGCCCTGGGCAATGTGCTGGGCAATTTCGTGATCACCGCGATCGACGAGCGGCACCGCCATTTCCTGCCCAACGGACAACCGCGCCAGATCGACTTCGGCATCGACCTGCTGGAAGCGCCGGACGCCGCCGAATGACGGCCGTGGCCGATTTCCGCATCACGCTCGACGGCAAGGATCTTTCGCCGAAGATCCGGCCGCGCCTGATCAGCCTGCGTATCAGCGAAAAGCGCGGCGGCGATGCCGACCAGCTCGACCTGGTGCTGGATGACAGCGACGGCAAGCTCGCCCTGCCCCCAGGGGGTGCGGTGCTTACGGTCGAGATCGGTTGGAAGGCAGGCGCCGGGGTCACGACCGGGCTGGTCGACAAGGGCCGGTTCAAGGTGGACGAGGTGGAGCATTCCGGGCCGCCCGATACCGTGATCATCAGGGCCAGCGCCGCCGACTTTGCGAGCAGCCTCACCACCCGCCGCGAACAGAGCTGGCACGCGACGACGATCGGCGCCGTCGTCCAGACGGTTGCGGGCCGGAACAAGCTGAAGGCGCGATGCGCCCCCGCTTTGGCCTCGATCGCGGTCAAGGCGCTGTCGCAGGAGCGCGAGAGCGATATCGCCTTTTTGCGTCGGCTCGGCCGCGAGCATGACGCGGTGGCCACGATCAAGGCGGGTTGCCTGATCTTCGCGCCGATCGGCGCGGGCATCACCGCTACCGGCAAGCCGCTGCCCAGCATCACCATTCGCCGCCGCGACGGCGATCGGCACAGCTACCGCGTCGAAAAGCGCGAAGCCGCCGGCAAGGTGGTGGCGGAATGGCACGACCGCAAAGGCGCCCGGAAGCGGAAGGTGGAAGTGGGCAGCGGCGAAGGTGCCGAGCGGAAGCTCTCCCGCGTCTATGCCAGCGAAGCCGAGGCGCGCCGCGCCGCCACCGCCGAATCGAAGCGCGCGGGCCGCGCCCCGCGCAGCCTTGGCCTTACCCTGTCCCTCGGCCGCGCCGACGTGTCCCCCGAGCTGCCCGCCACGGCGGAAGGCTTCAAGGCGGAGATCGATGCCCAGCCCTGGCTGGTATCGGAGGTTGATCACCAGCTCGACAACCGAGGCGGGTTTACGACGGCGATCAAGTTGGAACTATCATCCAAAGGCAATGCCCCAAGCGGCGAGCGCTAGGCCTGTCGACGGCCAGATGGCGACTCGCCTTCGGAACCCCATTCCGCCACCATCAGCCCGAACCACGCGGCCATAGACTCTTCGGCAGGCCGCGTGAGTTGGACAAAGGATCGGCGCTTGTCCGATGCATCCCCTACCCGCTCCACCAGGCGCTCACGCTCCAGCAGGCTCAGCCAGCGCAAGGCCGTGGTAGATGGCACGGCGGAGGCCAAGCAGGCGCTCGTCACGGCCACCTTCCTGCCCTCGTGCTCGGATGCGAACAGGTCGATCAGAATATCCCACGCTGGGTCAGCGAACAAATCAGACGTGAACAGCGCCGCGCGCCTCTGCCGCAACCGAGCATAGCGGCGGGCCGCTTTCGCCAGACTCTCGATAGGTTGGACTGCCGGCGTATCGGGCAGCAGATCCTGTTCGATTTCGGCAGCGGACGTATCGCTGGCGAACAAGTCCTCCGCGCGATGAATTTCATCCGCCAGCATCCGCACGAGCGTGCTCATGCGACGCAGATCGCCCATGATGTTTCTCCGTTAAGATCAGGTGCGGCTATGGGCGGATCGGTGCGCGGCGTGATCCATCATCACGCCTGCAGCCATCACCAGCACCATCGGCACGCCCCAAAAGCTTTCCAGCACCCGATAGATCACCGGGGTATGCTCAGGGATCAGGATCGCCGAGAGGTGCGCAAGGACGCCATTTCCCTGCAGACCGACGATCCAGATCGGCCACCATCGCCGACTGACCAGCATGATCGCCACGAACGCCACCAGCAACGCGCCGTCCAGCCAAAGCTTGAACCAGGGCGAGGTCGCCAGTTCCAGATCGACGGAACCAACCACGCGTCCGGCCAGGATGACAGCCATGATCAGCGCGCCAGCCAGCCGCCCCTCCCATCCGCCGTGCACGGCAGCTGCGCCACAACAGATAAAGGCCAGCGAAATATAGAGGTACACGATCAGCATGGCCAGGCGCACTCCATCAACGGCACCGGACCACGCCAACTAGCACGTTCGGCTTATACGGCCACGGCCGTATTGGCCGCGTCCGCGCTGATGAAAAACTCACTCGCCTTCCTCGCGGGAAGCGGGTTGTCACAGCCCACGTCCACGGTTTCCAGATTGCTGCCGCGCTTCAGCACCGTCATCCGCTTCATGGCTTCCACCATGTCACCGCGCCCCTTCACCACGTTGCGCAGCCCGTCCGTAACATTGTCCAGCAATCGCTGGCGCTCCGTCGCAGTCAGGTTAGACGTCTGGGCGGTTTCCAGCATGGTACCTAACAGGCGCGCACCGCTCGCCAGAGCGCTGTCAACGGAGGCGAAGGTCGTGCGAAGATCGGCCGCGATCACCATGGCAGCACCGGTATTGAAATCGTGCATGGACAAAGCTCCCCTGATCGCACCGGCAGCGGCCGGCGCGTTTGTTCGCGTTGCAGTCGATAATCTTCAGAGGATGGCCAGAAGCCCCATGAACGTTGTCGCGATAGCAAGCAGTGTCGCCAGACCGGCAAGGGCAATCCTTGTCGAATATAGCAGCTTCTCCGACATGCTCAGGTTGTTGGCCGATCCTCCCATCGGGATCGGGAACAAGGCGTGATTCAGCCACGCCAGCCCCGTCCCACCCGCACCTTTCGTCGTTTCGGCAGGCGCCGCAACCGGCTCCGATTGCGATGGTAATTTTTGCGGTACCTTCTGGGAGAGGTATTTTCGCGCAGCGTCTCGGCGGTTTGGGGCGTCCAGCTTCTCCATCGCGGTCGTGACATATGCGTCCACCGATCGAGGCGAGATCCCAATCTGAAGCGCGATCTCCTTAGACGACATCCCCTGCGCGACCAGTTCCAGGCACGCCGCTTGCCGTTCTGATAGGCCCCGATTCGAAACCACATCCTCCCCCCAATGCTTGATAGGTCCACATTGGATCATTGCCATGAACAGGATCGGGTGGGGAGTCATGCGGAGGGATGCGATCTTTACCAATCGCAAAAAGAACAAGGTCCACGCCGTACTGGAGATGGCAGGCAGCCGCGCCGAGCCCGAGTGATTCGCACACTTCGATCGCATCGCGGATCGAAAGGACTGCGCCGATGGCCGCCTCTCTAGCTGAAATCCTTTGCTTCATTCCTTTGCAGAAGGCTCTTTCAGCCTGATATTCAATCATATTTATAACCATTTCGGTTGTTTCCACGCACATAGTCTCGTCTTGAAACAAGGGGTTATTGCTGCGGAGCCACCTTTTGCGCCCTAGAAACTTCAATCCCCTTGGCGAGAAAGCACATTGTTGCTTAAATGTGTCTGCGAATTTGCGCATAGGAGGGGCATTTATGTTGAAGTTAATGATTTGCGGCCTTTTGGCCGCAACTTCTGTCTCTGCGTCCGCACAAGATGCAGCGGCAGTGGCTCCGGCACAGGCCAGCCGCACCATGCCGGCGAACACGCTGCTTGTCGTGACCCCGGCAGAAGAGATCAGCTCGAAAAAGATCGACGTCGGCAGCAAGGTGAAGTTCGTCACCATCGGCGATATCACCGAACAGGGCGCCGTTGTTATCCCACGCGGATCGATGGTCAGCGGAGACATCACCTTCAAGACCGGCAAAGCCATCGGGGGCAAATCCGGCAAGTTCGAAGTGGCGTTTCGTACCGTGCAGGTGCGCGGCACCGAGTACGCGCTGACTGGCGTCCACCGCCAGGAGGGCAAGGGCAACACCGCAGCAGCGCTGCTGGGCTCGATCCTCGTGTCCGGCCGATCTGCCGTGATGAAGCCAGGCGACGAAGGACGCGCGTTCACCGCCGCTCCAATTCCGTACTGATCCACATACGCCGCCGGCCATCAGTTGGTCGGCGGTTCCGTCTCAGTAGGCGAAAGCCACTAATACCTTCGAGGGGAGGCTGGCCACGACCAGAATGTGACGTTCGTCGGCTGCGCCTCCAAAGGCAGCTTTTTCCAAAAGCCGACGTCTAGCGCTTCCCAACTGTTCATCGAAGTGCCCAAAAAATGGGCATGAGCCATCGCGATTGCCTCAGAGGTCGCCGAGGCTGCCGAACGCCTCGAAATCGGCCGAATGGTCGACGGCGCGGCGAGCGGCGAAGATTCCCCAGACCGGTACCCCCGGAAACCGGTCCTGCAGCAGCCGGCGGCATGCGACGAAGCTGCAGCCCGTCGTGATCACGTCGTCGATCAGGATGATGTTCTGCGGCGCGGGCGCGCACTGCGCTTCCACTATGGTCAGCGTCGCGCGCAGCTGGTCTGGATCGAGCCGCTGCTCGCTCTCGTGCTGCGGCTGCCGTGCGGCGATCGGTTCGATCAACTCGCGCACATTGGCGTTCGGTGACACCAGCCGCGCGATCTCCGCCATGCGTGGATCGTGCTCGGGATCGGTTCGCAACTTGGACGGGGGGATCGGCACCAGCGTCACGATCCCATAGGATTGCGGATTTATCGCGCCCCGGATCGCCGCCGCCACCCGCGACATGTCGCGCACCTTGTACTGCCACTGCTGCGTATGCCGCAGGCTCGGCTTCTTCTTGATGTTGGTGATGATCTGGTTGGTCGAGCTGTGACTGTACCCGCCGCGAGCGGTATACTCGCCGAAAAAGTAGCATTCATGTTCGGCCGTCAGGTACCAATGGTCCTGACGCTCGAGATCACCGATCTTCCGTATCTGCGGAGACCAGCTCGCGTCTAACGTCGGCATAGCTGTGGATCCTGATCGCTCCCTGTTCCTCGAAACGGGCCGGCCAGGTGAGATCCTTCCGTTCGAAGCAGCTGTTCATGATGAAGAGTTTACGGCCCTGGCGCAGCGCTTCGCGGGCCTGCACCAGTGTCCCCGACGTCTCGCCCGCCTCGACGATGATAGTCGCCTGGGTCAGTGCCGACATCAGTTTGTTGCGCTCGGGGAAGAAGAACCGGTTCGAGCGGAAATCCTGCGCGTCATAGCGCAGCACCGGGACCTGGCTGATCAGCAGATGGTCGCGGGCGATCTGCTCCTGCAGCGCCGCATTAGCCTTCGGATAGACCTTGCCGAGCGGCGTGCCGATCACTCCGATGGTGCGGCCGCCGGCCGCGATCGCCGAGCTGTGCGCGGCGGTGTCCACGCCTTCGGCCAGCCCCGAGACCACCGTGAAGCCGTCCCTGACCAGCCGATAGGCAAGCGTCTGGGTGCGCTCTATCCCGAGCGGCGACGGCTTGCGGGTGCCCACCACCGCCACCGCCGGCAGAGTCACCAGGTCCCAATCGCCCTGGATGTAGAGCAACTCCACCGGATCGGCGGCATCGCGGAGGCGCTCGGGATATTCCCATTCGCCGTGAATGCGGATGTCGAAACGCTGTCGAGTACGTTCGCGCAGCTTGGCGAGCACGCGGCTGCCGACTTCCCGAGCCTGGGTCTCCGGGACCAGATGCGAGGGGCGCGAGCCAGGCGAGCCGCGAAACCGCTCGGCGATGGATTTGAAACTGGCGTTATGCTCGCACCACAGCGCCTCATAGGCGCCGATCTCGAGCGCGGCGTCGATTGACCCCGAAATTAGGTTGCTGCGGTCGCCGACGCTCCACAGAGTCGATTGATGCATCCGCTTCTAACTCCCCGTCACACGATAAGACGCAAGCCAAGGCTGGACGCAACGGGAAAATCGCCTCAGCTCGGCGCCAGGATGTAGAACATTGAGCGAACAGATTCAAGCGGCGGCGCTCCGCCCGGGCCCATCATATGGATTCAAGCGGCGATTTCGGTTACCCCTGCCTCCGTCGTTCGGGCGCTGCCGTGTAGAACCTGGCCCATAGCTCCTCCCGCGCTTCATGCTGGTCCAGCGTACCACCTCACTGTGGGATCAAACACCTAGTGACAGAAGTCGCCTAGGGCTCAATCGATCTGCAACGGCGGCTTCGTCCCAGTCCCTTCCGAAGTTCGCACCGCTTTAAGAACGATTCGTAAATGAGATCTCCCGCTTGCGACGGGCCGAGGAACGGTGAAAGCGGGAGCGATGATGATCCTTGCCGCTGCCTGCGTTCTCATTGCTATCGATGGTGACACCCTCCGTTGCGGGCGAGAACGCATCCGCTTGGTAGGTATCGACGCACCGGAGCTGCCAGGCCATTGCCGGCGCGGCCGACGGTGCGTGTCGGGCGATCCATGGCAGGCGAAGACCGCCCTCACGCTGGCAATCCGGGGCCAGGCCGAAATCAGAAGGTTCGGATTCGATCGTTATGGCCGCACCTTGGCGAGCGTGCGCGTGAATGGTCGCGATCTAAGTTGCCATCAAATCACCACTGGCAACGCGTCCTATGTTGCCCGGTGGGATCCAGCGCACGTCATCTTCGCAACCTGCACCAAGTCGATCGGCCTTTCCCGCCCCTGAAGTAGCTGGCGGTGCTGATCGCCAAAGGCGAACCGCGCCGTATCTCACCGTCACACCCCGGGACATTTCGCATGAACGCGTCCCAATAACCCGATGAAATACCCGAAAAGTTTTCCCTTTCCTACACAGTCAGCCCCCCGATAATAGAACATACAAAGAACATTTCAGCCAAGGGGCGCGTTAATGTGTAAGGAAGTACGACGATTGACGCCGGGATGCGAACATGGGTGCGCGACGTGCGAAGTTTCGTGCGCCGTGTTCGCCGCATTGCGCGATGATCTATGGCGGGAATTGGAGCAGCTGCACCGGGATCGGGCGCTGCACCCTCACCGGGCTACGGCGCGAGATCTCGAAGCTGCGAAAGAGCTGCTGGCAAACGCCGAGCGAGAATTTGAGCGCGCTCGTCCTCTGTCGCGTTCTCCGGGAGGATGCGCAGCATGGCCCGGAACATCGCGGCAAGCGCGTCCTCACTAGGGAGCGCAACCTGCATAGTGACAAACTGGACCGGGCGTTCCGGTTCGATAATCGGGGCGTCCGGCGAAGGATCATCGGTTTCACCGAGAAGGAAGCTCGGAGACGTGCGCAGGGCACGCGCAATCAGATGGATGTGCTTGGTTCCATACGCGCCGCCGGTCGCCAGCTTGTTGACGGCTGTTTGCGAGATGCCCACGCGTCGCGCCAGTTCTGACTGGCTTATCCCGCGTTCAGCGAGAAGAGATCGGAACCTTTCGGCGGAGAACATGGTCTGACGCTACACCTTGGGTTGTAGAGCGGTACAAAACTTTACGGGTTGACCATCTACCACCTTAGTTTTAGACGGCGTTTATGGCTCGAACCGTCAATCCGCAAACCGCTCTGCGCCTCGCCACGGAAGTGGCAGGATCCCAATCCGCTATGGCGCGCATCTGCGCGGTATCGCAGGCGGCAGTTTGGAAGTGGCTCACCAAAGGCAAGCGCCTCCCAGCCGAACATGTTTTAAGTGTTGAACGCGCTACGGGCGTCTCTCGCTCGCTCCTCCGCCCAGACCTCTATCCCGACACTCTCCATTTAAGCCATGCACCGCGCGTGGTCGCGTGCGATACCCCGGTGTCATCGAACGCCTACAACTTTTCCGATAGCCCCGCGGGTCGCACTGCGGCGGAGGCTACGGCGGCTTTGGCCGACCGGAGCCCCATCCTTCCCCATGGACGGTCCCCGCTCGATCGGGGCCAACCCGCATGACGAAGGCGCGTGTTCCGGGCACCTGGTCCGCCGCCGTCACGCGGATCGCCGATCATCTGGGCATCGCCGCCGCCGCGCGTGCCGCAGGCGTGGGCGAACGTACCATCTACAAATGGTCCGATCCCGATATGGCGACCACGCCCACACTGGCCCAAGCTCTCGCGCTCGATCTCGCCTTTGCGGACGCGGGTGGCGATGGTCTGCCGCTGCTCGCGATCTACCTGGCTGCCACCGAAGGCCGCGCGATCGCCGTCGAGCCGTGTCGCGAGGCGCTAGTCGAAGAACTTGCCAAAGCTTCTAAGGAGTTTGGCGAGGCGGTGGAACATTCGCTGGTCGCCGCGCGGCCCGCGGCCACGCGCACCCATGTGCTGCGCGCAATGACGGAAACAGCCGAGCTGGAACAGGCCACCAAAACGATCGCGCGCCGGCTGCGCGCCATGATTCGCCGCGGCGCGGGGCCGCAGCAAATAGCGGGGGGCTCCCGATGACCGTCAAACGACGCCTTTCCTTCACATGCCCAGAGTGCGGATCAGCAGTCATCTGCCGCACCAGCGAACAGATCACGCCCACCATCCGTGAGGCGCGGCTGCTCTGCGAGAATGACGATTGCGGGTGCGCATTCGTCGCGCAGATCATCGCGGTGCGCTTCGTCGTGCGCGGCATGAAGCCCAACCCCGCATTGCACCTGCCGGTGGGCAAGTGGCGCGAACCGGCCAATGATGACGCGCCGCCGGAGCCTGCAAATGACGACAGAGTCGCCGCCGACCTCGTGACCGGCTGATCCCTGCCGGCACCGCGCCGGCCCGAACCACCACCACCCGCCCAGCCCGGAGCCCCCGATTCCGGGAAGGGATTTCTGCTGCCCAAGAAAGGAAAGGACGCCACATGGCCACTACTCCCGGCACCTATCTCCGCCATCGCCGCGAAGCAGCGGGGCTATCCGTTGATGACGTCGCCGGCAGGATCGGCACCACGCCGCCGGTCAGCCTTCTCATGCGGGCGGAATGGGTGCGCCTGGTCGAAGCGGATCAGGCGCCGATCGGCGGAGACGTGCTGCGTGCGCTACGCGCCGCCTTCCCGTTCAACCAGCGCACCCTTCTACGACTGGGCGAGGCCGCCAGCGCAGCGGCGGATCGGCGCAAGGGGCGGCTTAGGGCGGCGCGAACCAAAGCCAAAGTGAGGCCGCGCGCGGCATGATCCGGCGCATTCCCCTCCGCGATGGGTACCGCGCTGCCCCTCTGCGTGCGCAGCACCCCGGCCGCGCCACCCGCTCCCAGCGGCTCCATGCCTCGCACTGCATCTGCGGCGCGTGCAGCAATCCGGCGGAGGCCCGCCCCTCCCACCGTGCGGCCTCGATCAGCCTGATCTTCCTGATCGGCCTGGCCGCTTCAACCGGCCTTCTATTCCTCGCCGATGCGACCACCGATGGCCCCGGCCTGCAGGTGATGATCGGCCAACCCGGAAAGCACCCATGAGCGACAATGTTTCTGCCGAGCGGCTGCGGCTGCTTATCGAACGGATCGAACGCCTTGAGGAAGAGAAGAAGGGCATCAGCGGCGATATCCGCGATGTCTACGCAGAGGCGAAATCCACCGGCTTCGACGTGAAGACGATGCGCACCATCGTCCGCCTTCGAAAGCTGGAAACGCACCACCGCGAAGAGGCGGAAATGCTGCTGGAAACCTACAAGCAAGCGCTGGGGATCTGACGATGCGTTCCCCGAAGCTCATGGTGCCGCTCGTCGGACCGCGCCTCCGCACCCAAGTACGAACGGCTGGCTTGGGCGTTCTCACGATCGGCGTGATGCTCGCCCTGCTCATGATCGCGATCGGCAACATCGTGCGCGAACGCCGCCGATAGCGCGCGGAGTGGCCCAGCCTTTGGTGGGCGAGCAACCCACTCTCTTCCCAACATCAGCCTAATGCGCCGCTCGCCGGCCAAAACACTCGAAAGCAGATCGATGTCCGAAATGACCCCCATCATAGCACGCAACAGCCAGCCCCCCAGGAGCAAGGGCCGCTTCCTGCGGATGCGCGACTTGGTCGGCGAACTGAAGCTCAGCGAATCGACAATCAACCGTCTGCACCGCCGGGGCGAGTTCCCCGCCAAGGTCCAACTCAGCCCCAACTGCACCGGCTGGTGGGAGAGCGAAGTTGAGGCCTGGAAGGATGCCCGAACCCGCACCGCCAGTCATCACTGATCAAAGGCCGGGGGGCCCAAATGGGGGCTCCATTGGAATTCCCATCCCATCAATAAATGTATTATCAAGGGGTTACAAGGTGAAGACAGAATCCTACTCGGGGAGCCATCTGCTGTTGTCGGGGCCGGTTACGACCGGTCCTCACAGTTTAAAGCTCTCACATTCTGCCCCCCTGCGAGTATATGCTGCCGAAGGGGCGCGGCGCGGAAGGCAGGAAAGCCAGAGCTTCCCGCCGGCTGAAATCCCGCCACGATTAGCGGCAGCCGACGCTTCCAGCACCGATCATCGGTTGCGCGGTACCATCTTCAAAGCAAGCGACCGAGAAGCGAGGCGTAGCATGGCATCTCATGCCACGCCTCTTCGATATCATCCGCCCGACGAATAGCATCGCCCGGTACACGCTTCGTAGACTCGGTCAGCATCGGAGAGACAGGCCGTATACCTGTTCTGGTCCGCGAAGAAATTCATGCAGGATTGCCGGTTGCGGCTCCGGACCATCTCACAGGATCTGATGCAAGCGGAGATGTCCGCTGCCATAACGCCTGCAGTCGGCATAACCATCGCTACAAAAATGGTAGCAACCTTCTTCAGCATATCGCTCTCCATTCATCGCGTCGGAATTTATCCGACAAATATGAACGTGTCTCGATAATCGGCTTTTGTAAATGCGCTAACGGAGAAACTTGGGCATTTGGAAGAGGTGTCGAGCTTCAGCGACTTCGACTAGCCAAACGCGGCGGCACCCGAATCGTATCAACGTAGTTAGAGACCATTTGCGCATTTGGCGGCGGAGGGCTGCCGAGGGATTTTTCGTCGTTCGCGCGACCAATGCGATGGGTGGATGGCACCAAGGCCACCGTCATGCCGGGCAGCGCCCGGAAGTCCGATCACGGCGGCCCGGCTTGAAGCGAATGTACGGGAAGACTGAAGCGAAAGACCGTGCCACCGCCGTCGGCTGTGTCGACGGACAGGACGCCGCCGTGCACGTCGATGATCGAACGGCAAATGGCGAGGCCCATGCCCATCCCCTTTCCCTTGGTGGTGTAGAGCGGCATGAAAATCTGCTCCCGCACCGCCGCAGGAATGCCATGGCCGGAATCTGCGACCCGGACGTGCAGTGCATCGCCCGCCAGTTCGGTTTCGATCGCGATCCGCCGATCCGCTTCCCGCACATCCGACAGGGCATCGAGCGCATTGGTGATGAGGTTGAGCATCACCTGCTGCAGTTGCACGCGGTCTCCCAGCACCTGCGCTTCCGCCGCACGAAGCTGGCAGCGGAGCGCGACATGCAGGGCATCGACTTCGGCCTGCGTCATGCGGACGACGTCTTCGATCAGCGGATCGAGCGCGATCGGCGCAAGCGTCGCATTATCCCGCCGGGCGAGCGACCGCAGCGAAGCGATGATATCCGCCGCGCGCCGTGCGCCGGCGCGGATACCCTGCAACCCTGCCACCGCTTCCGGAATGTCCGGCACATCGCGGCCCAACCACCGCATACTGGCATCCGCGCTGGCGATGATCGTGGCCAGCGGCTGGTTGACTTCGTGCGCGATAGACGCAGCCAGCCCGCCCATCATCGCAAGCTGCGAGGTCCGCGCCAATTCGATCCGCGCCAGGCGCAGCGCCTCGCCGGACCGGGTCTGGCGTTCGGCTTCGGTGGAAAGCCAGGCGTTGCGCTGGGCCACGGCGATCCAGGCAGCGGCCTGATCGGCGAACCTGCCGATCAACCCCAGATCGATATCGCGCGGATCAATCGTTGCGCCGGCGAAGCGGAGATGGATGCTCCCAAGACTGCGGCCATCGACGATCAACGGGCATCCCAAGGCGGTGCCGGCGGTCGCAGTCCGGTCGCCCGGCCCCTCCAGAAGCGTCGGCGTTTCGAGGCGCAACAGGCGGAACAGCAAGGCCTCGGCCAGGAAATCCTCGGTCGCGATCGCATGCGCCCGTTCCACCACCAGCCCATCGTCGCGACGGACGCCGATTGCCTCCACAATCGGTTCGTTGTCATGGAGGAGCAGCAGAATGCCGCCCGACGCACCGGCATGGGTCATCAGGGAAGAGAGCACGAGGGGCAACAACCGTTCGATGGTTCCCGCCTTCGCGACGACGCCGATCGATGCCAGCACCTCTTCCGGCGATGGAAACATCGTTCGGGGAGTCGGCACTGCGGGGGAGTCCCGCCCATCGGTGGCGAGCATCCGGGCCTTTGCCTCCGCTCCCCAGGCGCGATAGTCGGCGGCGGCGGATCGGCGATGGCTTTCCGCCAGGCTCGGCAAGCGCTCGGCCAGGCAATGGCGGGCGGCGCGCTCCTGAATGAGCGCACGTTCGTGAACGAAGCGCCCCGCCGCCGCCGCTGCGCCGTGATACAGGCGCAGCGCCTGAAGCCCTTCCCCCCGAAGCCGCGCCATCTCGGCCTCAACCAATTGCAGCTTGTGCCCGAAGGTTTCCGGATTCAGCGCTGCCCAGCGCGCCAGCCGCGCGCGATCGGGTTCGATCAGTGCCAAGGCCTCAACCGCATGGGCAGTGTCCGCATGGGCGAGCGCCTTGAAGAGGGCCAGATAGGCCAGGTCGATATGCGCAGGAAGCGCCCAGGCCACGGTTTCCGCTTCCGTCAGCAGCGCGCGCGCCGAGGCAGAGTCTCCAAACAGATAGGCTTCGATCCCGCGGTAGAGTGCGATCCAGAACGAGGTCGATGCCGAGATCGCCTCATCGGCGGGAACCACGATATCCACCGCGGTACCGCACCGTAATGCCTCGATCAGTCGCAGTTGCGCGAGCAGCAGGATCTCGATGTCGCGAAACCCGAAGCGCCGGGTCAGGGCGATTCCCTGGCTGGCCTCTCCCTGCGCCTCGACGAGCGGCCGGCCCATCTGCAGCAGATCGGAAACCACATGGTTTCTCGCGTAGCACGACATGGCCGCATCCCCGGTGGCGCGGCCCGTACCGATGGCCTGCCGGGCATATTCCAGTGCCTGATCGAACGGGCGGACCCAGGGCGCCAATTGATCGAGCGCCAGAAGCGTGGCGGTACGCTGCTCCTCGAAGCCGTGTCTGTCGACGATTTCCAAGGCAGCCTGGGCGTAGGCGAGGCCATCTTCGTGGCGGCCATATCGGCTTGCGATCATCACGCCATACCACGCCAGGCCATAAGCGGAGTGCGGGGTGATCCCGGACGAGACCGTCAGTTCGACGATCTTTGCGACATGGGTGAACAGCAGATCGCTGCCCGAGAACGTCGCCACGATCAGCGCCGAGAGCAGCGACGTCGTCACCTTCAGGACCGGGTCCTTCGACAGCGGCAATGCGCGCAGCTGGTGTGCCGGGTCTTCCTGCACCAACGCCCGGACGGTTTCATAGGCGCGGCTGCAATCCGCTTCGGAGGGGCTGCGGACGAGCGGCTGGCGCAACAGCGCCACCCCTTCGAGCGCCGCATCGATCGCACCTTCATAATCGGATTGCATCGTCCGCAGCGTCGCGAGCAACCGATAGGCCTGCCCCAGTTGCAACGGCGAGAGATCCTGTGTGACCAGATCCGCGACCGTGGCCTCCGCCGCCTGCATCAGGCCTCGCGCCAGCAGGCTCTCCGCCCGCAGCAGTTCGATCGCCGCCGCAAGCTTGGGCCTGCGTTCGCGCCCGTGATCGCGCAGGAGCTGCGCCGCCCCCTCGATATGGGCGGCGCTTTCGTCCACGAGGCCGGTGCGCAGGCTCTCGCGGCCGGCATGGAGGAGCAGACGAGCAAAGCGCAGCTGGTCGCGCGGGCGCAACAGATGTGCGCCCTCACCGGCGATCGCGCCCAACGCCTGCGCCGCAACGGCAGCAAGCGTCTCCTCGCCCCGCTGGAAGCGGCGGAGCATCAGTCGCGCCAGGCGCGCATGTTGCTGCGGCCGCCGGCTCGACCGGTTGAGCAGCCGTGCCGCTTCCAGGACCTGATCGTGCGCGAAGGCGACGCCCTGGGCGGCCGGCTTCAGCAGGCCGAAGGACATGAGCGTCGTGGCGGTCTGCGTCACCGCTGCCGTCGGGCGTTGCAGCGCCGCCGACAGCAACGCCGTCGTGGCACTGCCCCCCAGCAGATCCAGGATGCGCAGCAGGCGCTTCTCCTCGGGACGAAGGCGCTTCAGGCGGTGACGCATGAAGGCGAGGACATCGCCCTCCAGCTTGGCGAGCCCATCATCCTCGCCGCCCTGCACGGGCCCGGCGCCGACATCCGCCGCGTCGCCCATCGAACGCAGCAGATGCTCGATATAAAGGGGATTGCCCTCCGATCGGATGTGCACCGCCGTCGCCAGCGCGGTCAGGTCCGCAGGCGCGATCGGCAGCGCCTCGTTCAGCAGTTCGGCGGTGGCCGCCGCGCTGATCGGCGCCAGTGCGATCCTGGTCACCGGCAGCACGTCCGCCCTTTGCGGGAGGGGCATGGCGGGCTGGTCCGCCATGTTCCGGAACGTCGCGACGATCAGGATATTGGCCGCGGGTACCGAGTACAAATGCGTCAGGACGCCCAGCGTCAGGGCGTCCGCCCATTGCAGGTCGTCGAGGAACAGCACGAGCGGGCGATCTCCGGCGGCGATCGCCCGGATCAACGCGGCCAGGCTTTGCTGGAGCTGTTCCTTCAGCGCCGCCGCCGGCAGTATCGCGGGGCCGCCGCGGGTGCCCAGGATCGCCTCCGCTTCGGGCATCAGGCCGGCAACCACCCCGCCCTGCCCGCCCAGCGCGTCACGGATGCGCTCGGCCACGCTGTTGAACGTCGGATGATCCGCGACGAGCAGTGCGTCCAGCACCGCGCGGACAGCCTGAACGATCGCGCTGGTGGTCGCAGCAGGCGCCAGCTCGCATTTGCCGGACGCGATGTGAAAGGCCGCCGCTCCCGGCAACGCCAGGGCGCGGCGCACCAGGGTAGACTTGCCGATGCCCGGCGCACCGGAAATCAGCACGAGTTCCGACTGTCGACTCTGCCGGACCCGCGTGATCGCGTCGGTGAGCAGGGCCGTTTCCTGCAATCTGCCATATAGGCGGCGGGTGAACTCAGACATTCTTCCGAAGACGTCCCTGCCGAACGGTTAGCGGACGCCCCCATCAGCAGCCGGGATGCCCGCGATGGCCCATTGTAAGCGCAACGGCCGCCTCCGGCTTGTGCGAAACTGCTGTGTTTTGAACGGAACCACAGTTCGGCGAAGCCAGTCACCGCGCCAGCCACCCGGCGCAGCCGCGCAGCGATCGGGCAAACACGGCATCGTCGCTGGCGCATTCGTCAAGACCGTACCGCGCCTCGCGATAATCGACCGGGCTCTCATCGAGATGCGCCCAATAGGGCGGGCCCATGGGCTTGCGCTTGCGACTCGTCGACGCGGCTGCGATGCTTCGGGGATGGACGATCTCGACGCTTTCATCGCCGGCCTGCCCAAGGCCGAACTCCATCTGCATATCGAAGGCAGCCTGGAACCGGAACAGATGTTCGAATTCGCCCGGCGCAACGGCGTGGCGATTCCGTTCGACACGGTGGAGGCGGTTCGGGCCGCCTATGCGTTTTCGAACCTGCAGGACTTTCTGGACATCTATTATGCGGGCGCGGCGGTGCTGCGCACGGAAGCGGATTTCCGCGATCTCGCCCTCGCCTATTTCGAACGCGCCGCCGCCGACGGCGTACGCCATGCCGAGATTTTCTTCGATCCCCAGACGCACACCCATCGCGGCATTGCGTTCGGCACCGTGGCCGAGGGCCTGCTGGCGGGCATGGCGGAGGCCGAGACGCGGCTGGGCGTCACCTCGCAGTTGATCCTCTGCTTCCTGCGCCACCTGGACGAAGCGGATGCCTTCAAGACGCTGGCCGAAGCCGAACCCTGGCTGGATCGGATCGCCGGCATCGGGCTCGATTCGTCCGAGCTGGGCCATCCGCCGTCGAAATTCGCCCGCGTCTTCTCGGCAGCGGTCGAAAAAGGCTTGAAGCGCGTCGCCCATGCCGGGGAGGAAGGCCCGGCGGCCTATGTCCACGAGGCGCTGGATCTGCTAGGCATCGACCGGCTGGACCATGGCAATCGCAGCCTCGACGATCCGGTGCTGGTAACCCGGCTGGCCCGCACGGGCATGACGCTGACGGTCTGCCCGCTCTCCAATGTGAAACTGTGCAACGTTCCCGCGATCGATGCCCATCCGATCGATCGGATGCTGGCGCTGGGCCTGCGCGCCACGGTGAATTCCGACGATCCCGCCTATTTCGGCGGCTATATCGGCGAAAACTACCGCGCGGTGGCCCGTGGCCGCGGGCTCGACAAGGGCCAGCTCGCCATGCTCGCCCGCAACAGTTTCCTGGGGTCGTTCCTGCCGGACGATGCCGTGGCCACGCATTGCGCGGCGATTGACGCCTGGTTGGCGGAGGCCGCGTGATGGGCGAGATCGTCTTCACCCGCTTCACCCACGACCAGCTTGTCGCCGGCGTCCACGCCATCGCCGACGCAGTTTCCGCATGGTCCCCCAGCCTGCTGGTCGGGGTCGGCCGCGGCGGGCTGACGCCGGCCGTGTATCTTTCCCACCGAATCGGCCTGCCCTTGGTCTCCGTCGATCATTCGACGCGAATCGCGCCCTTCGGCGAAGAACTGGTGGCGGTGCTGGCTCGGCGCACCCGCGACGGCGAACGCCTGTTGTTCGTCGAGGACATCAACGACAGCGGCAAGACGATCGGCGAGTTGCGGGCAGCACTGGCGGCGGAAGGCGCGCTGGCCGCGCATGTCCGTTTCGCCGTGCTGCTCGACAATATCCGCTCCTCGCAACGGGTGGACTATCATGCGCATGTGATCGACCGGGCGGTGCAGAAGGACTGGTTCGTGTTCCCCTGGGAAGCGATGGCATCGCCGGAGGCGCTCAACCGGGATGCCCGCGAAGTACCCGAAAGGCTGGATTGACAGGTGCCGTTCAGCAACGGTCAATCGTACCTGTGCCACGCCTCGTCGCGTCACGCGCGGGAGAGTTTCGCCGGCCCGCGCGTTCGAGGGGCTTAGGCGAGTGTTTCGCTTTCAAGTGTCGGAGGAACAATGCCATTTTCATCACATAAGGGCCGGCGGCTGGCAGCACTCGGCCTGATGGTCGCGGGCAGCCTCTCGCTCGCTTCCTGCATGACCGCCACGCCGTATCAGCCCGCCTCGGCGAGCGGGTCGATCCGCAACGGCTATTCGGACGAGCAGATCGAGGAGAATCGCTTCCGGGTGAGCTTCTCGGGTAACAGCCTGACCTCGCGCGAGACCGTCGAGCGCTATCTGCTCTACCGCGCCGCCGAGCTGACGCTGCAGAACGGCTTTGACTATTTCGTCCTCGCCGATCGCGACACCGAGAAGAAGACTCAGACCTATACCACGCCCGGCGGATTCGGGGGATGGGGCGGCGCCTGGGGCCCCTATTGGCGCTTCCACAATCCCGGTTGGGGCTGGCGCGGCTGGGATCCGTTCTGGGGCGATCCCTTCTTCGGCCCGGGCTTCGATATCCGCACCGTGGATCGCTATGAAGCCTTTGCCGATATCGTGATGGGCAAGGGCCCCAAGCCGATAGACAATATCCGTGCGTTCGACGCGCGCGCGGTGAAGGAACGGCTGGGGCCGAAGATCCAGATGCCGCAGACCCGCTGATCGCGGAAGCAGATACAAAAAAGGGCGGCACCGGAGACCCCGGCGCCGCCCTTTTCTTATCCCCTCCCGCACGCGGAAGGGGGAACAGGCGTTACGCCACCTGGCCGTGGCAGTGCTTGTACTTCAGCCCCGAACCGCACGGGCACGGCGCGTTGCGGCTGACCAGTCCGACCCACTGGGCCGGATCCGTGCCATAGTCATCGCCCGCAGGCTGCGGGATGCCGAGCTGCGGGATCCGCGTCGTCACCAGCCCGGCCGAGCCGGCATCCCAGTCGGCGGTATTGTCCTCGCCGGTCAGCGGATCGATGTGCGTCGTCAGGAAGGCGGGCAGCTCGGGCAGTTCCGGCGGCGGCGCCATGCGGAACTGGGCGAAGGCCATGGTGCGGGTCACGTCCTCGCGGATCGTGTCGAGCATCCGCTGGAACATCGAAAACGCCTCGTGCTTGTATTCGTTGATCGGCGTCTTCTGCGCATAGGCGCGCAGGTGGACGACCTGGCGCAGCGCGTCGAGCATCGCGAGATGCTCCTTCCAGTGGTGATCCAGGTTCTGGAGCAGGATCGACTTCTCGATCGAGGTCCAGGTCTCCGGTTCCAGATCGGCCGATTTCTCGGCGATCGCGGCGTCGGCGGCTTCGCGGATGCGCTCTTCCAGGATCTCCGGATCGATCGCCTCCTCATCCTTCACCCACTGATCGACCGGCAGGTCGAGGTTGAGCGTATCGGCGAGCCGCGTCTTCAGCCCTTCGATGTTCCACTGCTCGGGATAACTGTTCGGCGGGCAGGCCTCACCGACGATCGCGTTGACCGTCTCGTGGCGCATGTCCTCCACCACCTGGCCGACCGTGTCGGCATCCATGATGTCGGCGCGCTGCTCGTAGATCACCTTGCGCTGATCGTTCATCACGTCGTCGTATTCGACGACCTGCTTGCGAACGTCATAGTTGCGCGCCTCCACCTTCTTCTGCGCGGTCTCGATTGCCTTGCTCAGCCAGCGCGATGGCGGCATCGCCTCGCCATCCTCCAGGCTGGAGCGCATCATGCGGGAGAACAGCGTGTTCGATCCGAAGATGCGCAACAGGTCGTCGTCGAGGCTGAGGTAGAAGCGGCTGAGGCCCGGATCACCCTGGCGGCCCGAGCGACCGCGCAGCTGGTTGTCGATGCGGCGGCTTTCGTGGCGCTCGGTGCCGAGCACGAACAGGCCGCCGGCCGCCTTCACCTTTTCCTTCTCCTCGGCCACCTCTGCCTTGATCCGCGCGATCGCGGCATCGCGCTCCGGCCCCTCGGGCATGTCGCGCAGTTCGTCCGCCACGCGGAATTCCACGTTGCCGCCCAGCTGGATGTCCGTGCCGCGACCGGCCATGTTGGTCGACACGGTCACCATGCCCAGCCGGCCCGCCTGCGCGACGATATGCGCCTCGCTCTCGTGGAAGCGCGCGTTGAGCACCTCGTGCTTCACGCCTTCACGGTGGAGGAACTCGGACAGCAGTTCGGACTTCTCGATCGAGACGGTGCCGACCAGCACCGGCTGGCCGCGCTCGGCATGGGCCTTGATCGTCTTGGCGATGCCGGCGAACTTGTCCTCGGTCGACTTGTAGAACGTGTCTTCCTCGTCGATCCGCTGCACCGGCAGGTTGGTCGGGATGGTGACGACGTTCATCTTGTAGATGTCGTAGAACTCGGCCGCCTCGGTGGAGGCGGTGCCGGTCATGCCGCCCAGCTTGGGGTACATGCGGAAATAGTTCTGGAAGGTGATCGAGGCCAGCGTCTGGTTTTCGGGCTCGATGTTGACGCCTTCCTTGGCTTCCACCGCCTGGTGCAGGCCGTCCGACCAGCGGCGGCCGTCCATCATGCGGCCGGTGAACTCGTCGATGATGACGATCTTGCCGTCCTTGACGATATAGTCGGTGTCGCGCTTGAACATCACGTTGGCGCGGAGCGACTGGTTCAGGTGGTGGACCACCTGGGTGTTCTCGAAATCATAAAGGTTGGCACCGAACAGCAGCCCGGCATCCTCGAGCATCCGCTCGACCTTCTCGGTGCCTTCCTCGGTCAGGACGATCGTGCGCTGCTTCTCGTCCTTCTCGTAATCCTCGGGGCTGAGCTGCTTCACCACCGCATCGACGCCCATATAGAGTTCCGAACGATCGTCGGTCGGGCCGGAGATGATCAGCGGGGTACGCGCTTCGTCGATCAGGATCGAGTCGACCTCGTCGACGATCGCGAAATTGAATGGACGCTGCACCATGCTCGCGCGATCGTACTTCATGTTATCGCGCAGATAGTCGAAGCCGAACTCGTTGTTCGTGCCGTAGGTGATGTCCGAGCCATAGGCGTCGCGGCGCTGCTGGTCGGTCAGGTTCGGTACGATCACGCCGGTGGTGAGGCCGAGGAAGCCATAGACCTGCGCCATCCACTCGGCGTCACGGCGGGCGAGATAGTCGTTGACGGTGATGACGTGGACGCCATCCCCAGGCAGCGCGTTGAGATAGGTGGCGAGCGTCGCCACCAGGGTCTTGCCCTCGCCGGTGCGCATCTCGGCGATCTCGCCGCGGTGGAGCACGATGCCGCCGACCATCTGCACGTCATAATGGCGCTGGCCGATCACGCGGCGGGCGGCCTCGCGCACGGTGGCGAAGGCTTCGGGCAGCAGATCGTCGAGCTTGGCGCCGTTGGCGAGCTGTTCGCGGAACTTGATCGTCTGCGCCGCCAGCGTGGCATCGTCCATCGCCTGGAGCGTGGGCTCGAAGCTGGCGATCTTCTGGACGATGGGCTTGAGCGACTTGACATAGCGTTCGTTGGACGAACCGAAAAGCGACTTGGCAATACCGCCGAACATGCGAATTCCTGACCTGTTGGGATTGGGTACGCGACGGCAGCCGAAAGCGGCGGGGCCATCACGGGCGTGCCGCGCAAGGCGCGCGGCGACGGGAGGAAGGACGGCCCGGCACGCGGGCCGGAAAGCTATTCGCGCCGCTGCTCGAAGGCGAGGCGAAGCGGAGGCAGCGGGGCCGCCGCGCGGTGGAACACCGGGATTTCGGCGATTCGCGCAGGCGCCGGCAAGGCGGCCGCATTCGCGACGAACTGGCGCGACGGCGCCACCGCCGCCTGCGCCGCTTCCGCCACGCGCACCACCGCCACGCCCTGAATCGGGCGCAGCCCACGCTCGCCCGACACGCCGGTCAAGCTCGCGAAAAGCGCAGTGAGGAGCAGCAGCAGTTCCAAGCGAAACCCTGTGGTACACGGTGGTGATGTCGCAACCGATCGGCAGCAACGCACGACACATAGGGATCGACGCACGGTTCGTCTAATCAAAAGCTGCGCGCGTCGGTCCTTGTCCAGGGCAGCTCTTTCCACGAGGTTGCGACGACGACGCTCCCGGAAAGCGGCCATCCTTGCAATCGGTGCCAGATGTTCGCCCGCGAAAGACTGTGGAATGCCCGCACACATCTCCGCCGGTCGCGGTGCGCTCGACCCACGGGCGCTTACGCGAAGGCTCACAGTTAACGCGCTTGCCGTCCGCGTCTGCGGCCGCGAGGACCTTGCCGCCGATCGTGCAGCTGAGCAGAAGGTCCGCGGTCAAAAATTCATATTCCACCCAACTGGAAAAGGGATGGAACAATGCTTCGCTACGCTGGAGCTTCAGCCTGGCCCACGCCTATTAAAGAGGGCGGCAAATGCTTGTCGAACCAGCCCGATCAGGGCCGAGGGACCGGATCGGCGCGAAACGAGACGATATACTCCGCCGCCTCCGCCTTGCTGCCGGCGCTCGCGTCCTCAAGGCTGCGCAGTTGCGCGCATGCGACCTTGTCCACCGCAGCGCTGCCGCTCGACTCTTCGATCCGACACTCGATTACCCGACGGTCCGGTCCGAAGCGGATCTCTGCCTTCGCAGGCTGCTTGTAGGTGGCAGGCAATGCGGCCACTGCCAGTTCGAGCATGCCAGGCGGAGGCGGCGCTTTCGAGCCCGCCGTTCCATCGACGCCGGTCCGCGTCGGCTTGGCTTTCCCCAAGCGCCAAGTGAAGCGGCCGGGGTAATTCGATGCCACCGCCTTGCCGCTGGCATCCCGGGCCGGGTCGAAGCGGGCACGGCGCATGAGCAGGAAGCATGCGCCATTGTCGAGGCCGGGATAGCCACTGGAGGCGGTGACATCACACTTGGTCGCGTGCCCCGACGGGTCGATCTGAAGCGTGAACGCCACGGTGCCTTCATGATGCTGGCGCGCATCCGCAGCGGGATAATCGTCGTTTGTAATCCAGGGCGTTGTGGTCCTCGGCTTTGCCCGCGTCACCGGAAGCACATCCTGCGCTTGCGCCGCCAGCAGCGCCATCACCAAAAACATTGATCTTTCTCCCCCCATGCACGAAGCACGCGCCGCATTCTAATCCGAGGCTTGCCCATGTCCACCAGCACCTCCCCGCTAGCGCTGCCCTTCCCTTCCCTGCCCGCGATCCCCGGCGTCAGCCTCCGTGTCGCCCGTGCGCGATATAAGAACTGGGATCGCTGCGACCTCACCTTTGTCACGCTCGATGAAGGCACCAGCGTCGCAGGCGTGCTGACGACGAGCAAATGCCCGTCGCCCGAGGTGGAGTGGTGCCGCAAGGCGCTGCCGCTCGGCACGGCACGCGCGCTGGTGGTGAATGCGGGCAATTCCAATGCCTTCACCGGCAATCGCGGGCGCGCCGCGGTGGAAGCGATCGCTGCGCGCACCGCGCAGCATCTCGGGTGCGAACCCTCCGACATCTTCGTCGCCTCCACCGGGGTGA
Source organism: Sphingomonas pokkalii (assembly GCF_003096275.1). Classification (GTDB taxonomy): domain Bacteria; phylum Pseudomonadota; class Alphaproteobacteria; order Sphingomonadales; family Sphingomonadaceae; genus Sphingomonas; species Sphingomonas pokkalii. The sequence continues at coordinate 3,845,674 of NZ_QENQ01000001.1, read as the reverse complement.
TCGGCGTGCCGCTGCCGATCGACAAGGCCGAGGCCGGGCTCGACGCCGCCTACACGGCCGAGCCCTGTGCGTGGGAAGACGCCGCCGCGACGATCATGACCACCGACACCTTCGCCAAGGGTGCAATGACTACCGCAGTAGTCGATGGTCGGACGGTCACGCTGGCCGGCATCATCAAGGGATCGGGCATGATCGCGCCGGACATGGCGACGATGCTCGGCTTTATCTTCACCGATGCTGCGGTGGACGCGATGTTCCTCCAGCGCGTGCTCAGCGAGGCCAACGGCACCAGCTTCTCGTGCATCACGGTCGACGGCGACACCTCGACCAGCGATACCGTACTCGCCTTCGCCACCGGCAAGGCGGGCAACATGCCGCTCGCCAACGATGACGATGCCGGCGCCGACGCCTTCCGTGCCGCGCTCGCCGATCTCTGCCGTAAGCTGGCGCTGCTCGTGGTGCGCGACGGCGAAGGCGCGCAGAAGCTGATCGAAATCACCGTCGAGGGTGCGGAGAGCGACCGCAGCGCGCACCGCATCGCCATGTCGATCGCCAATTCGCCGCTCGTGAAGACCGCGATCGCCGGCGAGGACGCCAATTGGGGCCGCGTGGTGATGGCGGTCGGCAAGGCCGGCGAGCCCGCCGAGCGCGACAAGCTCGCCATTCGCTTCGGCGCGACCCAGGTGGCGCAGGGCGGCCTCGCGGTCGAAGGCTATGACGAAGCGCCCGTCGCGGCGCATCTCAAGGGCCAGGAAATCGAGATCGGCGTGAACCTTGGCCTGGGCGAGGGCCGGGCGACGGTTTGGACCTGCGACCTCACCCATGGCTATATCTCGATCAACGCCGATTATCGGAGCTGACCGGCGATGCACCGCCATCACGCCGCCGTTTCGGCGCTGATCCGTACCGTGGCCGAGACGGTGGTACTGCCCCGTTTCCGCAACCTCGCCGCGCATGAAGTGCTGGAGAAGACGCCCGGCGAGCTGGTGACGATCGCCGATCGTGAAGCGGAGGAGCGGCTGTCCGAAGGCCTGTCGGCGATCGATCCCGCGGCGGCGATCGTCGGCGAAGAGGCTTGCGCCGCCGATCCGGCGCTGATGGCGCAGGCCATGGCGGCGCGGGCGTGGATCATCGATCCGATCGACGGCACCGCCAATTTTGCGAGCGGGCAGGCGCCGTTCGGGATCATGATCGCGCTCCTCGAGGCCGGTGATATCCGGGCGAGCTGGGTCTATGATCCGGTTGCCGGGCGGATGTGCCACGCCGCGGCCGGTGGCGGCGCATTTATCAACGACGCTCCGGTCCGCGCGCGGCAGAGCGGCGGCGCGCGCGCGCGGGCGGCAATCTCGAAGGTCGGCCAGTCCGCGGAAGACCATGCCGCCCGCACCGCGCGGTTCGCGCAGGCCTTCGACCTCACCCCGCTGCCGCGATGCGCGGCGGAGAATTATCCCCGGCTGGTGCTGGGCCAGAACGACGTCGCCATCTTCCGCCGGACGCTGGTGTGGGATCACGCACCGGGCGTGCTGTTCCTCGCCGAGGCCGGCGGCTATGTCGCCCGCTGGGACGGCAGCCCCTATCGGATCGGCGATGACGGCGTTGGCATTGTCGCCGCATCCACCCCGGCGCTCGGCAAGCAGGCGACCGCCTTGCTTTTCGGCTGAAGACGCGAACCCCTCCCGCGTGCGGGAGGGGACGCCAGACGAAGCAACGCGATCAGATTTCGCGTTCGATCCAGGCCTTGATCGCGCTCTTGGGCATGGCGCCTACCTGGGTGGCGGCCTGCTGGCCGTTCTTGAACAGGATCATCGTCGGGATGCCCCGCACGCCATATTTGGTCGGCGCGTCGGGATTGTCGTCGATGTTGATCTTGATGATCTGCACCTGCTCCGCCAGCTCTTCGGAAAGCTCCTCCAGAGCCGGTGCGATCATGCGGCAGGGGCCGCACCACTCCGCCCAGAAATCGACGAGCACGGGCTTGTCGGCCTGCAGCACATCCGCTTCGAACTTGGCATCGGTGGTCGCCACAGTGGCCATTGCAATATCTCCTGAACGATCGTGTTGATCGGCTATCTATGTGCGCGGGTGCCCAGGCTCAAGCATCGGCACCCAAGCTTTGCTCCTACCCGGCCTAGCCCGGCTTGTGCTCGACGAGAAGAGCCTCGGGCAATGCGTACAGTACCGGCCCCGCCGCATAGAGCAGCGCCGCTTCCACGGTTCGCCCCGGAAAGATCACGCGCAGCGCAGCGACATAGGCCGCCATCTGGCGCAGATGATAGGGCGGGATTTCCGCCAGCGACGCCGGCGCGCGGCGGCCGGTCTTGAAATCGACCACCCGCACCCGATCCGGCCGCACCACCAGCCGATCGACCGTGCCGGAGACGACGATCCCATCCGCCACCACCGCCGCGATCGGCGCCTCGCCCAGCGCGTCCGGGCCGAACAGTTCGGCGAAGCGTGCGTCTTCCGTCACCGCCAGCGCCGCATCGATCAGCGCCGCGCGCGCATCTGCATCGGCGACGCCCCCGGCGCCCGCCAGCCATCGATCGGCGGCCGCGCGCCGCGACTGCCGTGGCACGCCTGGCAAGCGTTCGAACAGCGCGTGGAGCAGCCGTCCCCGCTCTGCCGCCGCCCGCATCCCGGGGCCGGGCGGCGGATCGGCCACCTGATCGTCGCCCAGCGAGGAAGGCGCCAGCGGACGCGGCGGACGCGATTCCTCAGGCGCGCGGACCTGCAGCCAGCCCGGCAGCGCGGGCACGGGCGTCGGCTCGCGCAGCGGCGGCGGCGGCACCGGCATGGCCGGTGCCTGCGGCCCGATCCCGCGAAACGCGCGCAGCCCGTCCGGGTCGGCCGCCACACCCAGCGAATCGAGGGCCGCGGCGCTGGCGGCATACCAGCTGGCCCTGGGCGGCACCCCCTTTGCCTGCGGACCCAGGGCACCGGCAATCACCAGCCGCTCCTCGGCCCGCGTCGCCGCCACGTAGAACAGCCGCCAATGTTCCTGCAGTTCGCGGGCATCGGCATCGGCCAGCGCCTCCGCCAGTGCGCCATCCCGCTCGGCGCTGCGGGGGCGGAAGATCGGGAACTTCTCGTCCAGCCCTTCCGGCGCCCATTTCAGGAAGCTGCGCGGGCTGCGCGTGGGATCCACGGTCGCATCCGCCAGGATCACCAGCGGCGCCTGCAACCCCTTCGATCCATGCGCCGTCATCACCCGAACGGCCGGCTGCGGCTGGGCAGCGTCGCGCACGATTTCCACGTCGCCGCGATCGAACCAATCGAGAAAGCGCTGGAGCGACGGGGTGGCGCGCGTCTCGAAGGTCAGCGCGGCATTCAGCAGTTCCTCGATCGGATCGCGCGCTTCCTCGCCCAGTCGCAACAGTAGCTTGCGCCGCCCCTGGATCGCGCCGGACAGGATCTCCTCCAGGAACCGATAGGGCGTCGCCACGTCCGCGCGGCGCAGCAGATCGTAGAGCGGCGCCAGCCTTTCGGTCGGCTGGGTCGCCCGCAAATGCCGCCACAATCCGCCGCGCGGGCGCACCGCCGCCGCCAGCAGATCCTCCTGGCTCCAGCCGATCAGCGGCGAAACGAGCAGCGCCGCCAGCGACAGGTCGTCTTCCGGCTGAAGCGCGAAGCGGATCGCCGCCAGCAGGTCCTGCACCGCCAGCGGCGCATTCAGCCGCAGTCGATCCACGCCGGCCACCGGCACGCCTTCCTTGTAGAGCCGGGCGACGATCAGCGAGGCAAGCTCGCCGCGCCGTTTCACCAGCACCATCACGTCGCCGGGGGCCAGCATCCGCCCCTTGCTCTCCAGCGGCAGCGTGCCGATCCAATCCTTGATCTGCCGGGCGATCCGTGCGGCGAGCGCGCGGGTGGCGTCGCCGATCCATTCCTCCTCGTCCGCCTCTCCCGCCCCTTCGATCACCGGCGGCCACAGCGTCACGCTGCCCGGCCCCGGCACTTCGCTGGCATGGGGTTCGACATCGCTCAGTTCTCCCATGCCCGGCGCGGGCAGCGCCGCGATCGCCGCATCGACGAATTCCAGGATCGGCCGCGTCGAACGGAAGCTGTGGGTGAGCGAAAGCGATTCCAGCGCGCGCGCCTCCACTTCATAATCGCTGTGGATCTGCGCCAGCCGCTTGAACCGCTCGAACGCGGCCTGGAAGAAAATCGGATCGGTGCCCTGGAAGCCGAAGATCGCCTGCTTGTAATCGCCGACGGTGAACAGCGTGCGGGTGAGATCGCCGCGCGCGCCCTCGCCCGCGAAGAATTCGTCGGCAATGGCCGATACGATCGCCCATTGCCGCGGATTGGTATCCTGGGCCTCGTCGATCAGGACATGCTCCGTCGTCTGGTCGAGCTTGTAACGAACCCATTCGCCCATGCCCGGCTGGCCCAGCAACGCGATGGTACGGCCGATCAGGTCATCGAAATCCACCGCGCCCAGCCGCCGCTTGGCCGCCGCATAGGCGCGGGCATATTCCCGCCCCGCGTCCAGCCCGCGCGCGAGCAGGTCGACATAGGCGGCGCGCACCGCCATCGCCAGCAGCGCGCCGCAGTGCCCATGGAGCCGCATCGCGCTTTCGGCATAATCCGGATCCTGCGGCGCCTGCCCCTTGACGAAGGAGCGCGGCTCCCCCTTGGCGGTCGCCCAGACGAGATGCAACTGGTCCAGCGTCGCCGCCCGCGCTGCCGGGTCCCGCGCCAGCCAGGCGGCGATAACATCCGCACGTTCCAACCCGCGCGCCGTGCCCCATTGCGCATTGGCAGCAGCGATATTGCGTAGCGTTCGCACATCGAATGCGCTGTCGGCGCAGCTGGTTGCGATCGCTTCTCGGATATCGCCATCCGGCAGGTCGAAGGCGCGGCGCAGCCAGGGGCCGATGCCGCCGGGCAGCGCCTCCAGCGCTTCGCCGGCCCGCGCGCACTCCTGCAGAAACCCTTCGGCACCGCCTTCGCCGAGCCGCAGGCTAAGCGCGCCGATCGCATCGATCACGCCCTCGCGCCCCTCGCGCCGCGCATCCACCAGCATCTCGGCCAGTGTCTCGCGAGCCAGCACCGCCTCCTCACGCGCCTCCAATGGGCGGAAGCCGGGCACCAGCCCGGCTTCGACCGGAAAGGCGGCCAGCAGCGACTGGCAGAAGCTGTGGATCGTCTGGATGCGAATGCCGCCGCCCGGTGCGTCAAGCACCTTGGCGAACAGGGTTCGGGCGCGGGCGCGCCCCTCGGGGCTGATGCTTTCCCCCAGCGCGTCGAGATCGGCGACGAGTTCGGCATCGCTCGCCCGCACCCAATGCGCCAGGCGGCCGGTGATTCGCTCCGACATCTCGGCCGCGCCGGCCTTGGTGAAGGTAAGGCACAGGATCGCCGACGGATCGGTACCAGCCAGCAGCAATCGCCACACGCGTGCCGCCAGCACCTGCGTCTTGCCCGTCCCGGCAGAGGCGGAAAGCCAGATATGGCGCCGAGGATCGCTGGCGCGCTTCTGGTTGCCTTTCAGCGGATGGAGCTTGGTGGGGCTGCGGCTCATGCTGGGCTATTCCCGCCCATACCATTCGTCCCGACGCATCAGCTGATCATATTCGGCATAGGGCGCATATTCCGGCACGAGCTTGGCAGTGAACGGCGCATCGCCGGTCAGCCATGCGGCGGCAGCCTCGCTGAACTCGCGCGCCGCGATGCTGACGAAATCCTCGACCGGGATCGGATCGCGCTTCTTGGGATCCACCGGCGAATCGACATAGCCGAAGCCGCCGGTGCGCGGATTGCGGGCCAGCGACCAATATTCGAAGCAGCGCGCCTCCCCGGCGATGCCCTGGAATCCGCCGCGCTCGGCGATCAGCCCCAGCAAGCCAAGCTGCAGGCTGAACCCGGCTTTCACCGCGCGCGTGCTCGGCGGCTGACCGGTCTTGTAATCGACAATGGCCAGGCTGCCATCGCCCAGACGATCGACGCGATCGAACTTGCCGCGCAGCGTCACCCCGGCGATCTCGATCTTGCCGTCCTGCTCCACCGCGAGCACGCGACGGTTCTTTGCGGCATTTTCCGTCAGCTGACCGGCGATCCAGTCGATCGCCTCGATCAACCGCGGCTGCCACAGCGCCCGGATCAGCGGATGGGTGCGCGTATCGGCCAGCATCGCCTCGGCGCGGGCGCGCAGCCGATCCGGGCGACAATCCTCTTCTTCGAACCATTTCTGCAGCACATCGTGCACGGCCGTGCCGCGCCACGCCGCACTCGGATCGGCATCCACCGGGTCCAGCGGCATCAGGCGCAACATCCGCCGGGCATAAAAGGCATAGGGGTCCGCCTTCAGCCGGTCGACCTCGGTGACGGAGATCGCCTTGGGTCGCGCCGATGCCGGCGGTGCCGGTTCCGGCCGGGCGGCGGGGCGATGTGCATCCGGCGCGTCGATCGCCGCCATCCAAGCCGCCAGATCGTCCGCCCGCTCCAGCCCACCCGACAGCGCTTCCAGCCGCAGCCAGAAGCGCGAGGCGATCGTCGGCGCGCTCGCATCGCGCCGGGCACGGGTGAGCAGCACGTGCCGCGCGCCCAGCCCGATCGCGAGATCGTGCGCCGAAACCCCGATCCGCCGCTCCAGCCCCGGCAGCCCCAGCTCGGCGCGAATGCGCGGCGCCAGCCACGGATCGGGCGCGGGCAGCCCCGGCCACACGCCTTCGTTCAGCCCGCCCAGGATCATCAGATCGGCGCTATGCAACCGTGCTTCGATCAGGCCCAGGATCGCCAGCCGCGGGTGCCCGCCCTGCGGCGGCCGCACCGCCACTTCGTCCATCAGCGTGCGGAGCAACGGCGCCAGGCTCTGCGGATCGGCGAGCGCGGGGCCGTGCGCGGCTTCCCGCTCCAGCTCGTCGAGCAAGCCAGCGGCGGCGCGGCCGTCCTCGCGACTCCACAGCATGTCACCACCCAGCGACTGAGCCGCTTCGCGCAGCATCGCCACCAACGCCGGTAAAGGCTGCGTCCCCCCCGCGAACACCGTTTCCAGCGGCGCCAGCAACGGCGAAGCCTCCGCCCACCAGGTTTCAGCCTCGCACCGGATCGGTCCATCGCGGCCGTCCTGCTCGGCCAGTTGCGCCGCGATCCCGGCCAGTCCCGGCGCAGGCCTGGGGCCCCGCAGCGCGAGATCGAGCGCACGGGCACCATCCAGCCAGGCCGCGCGATCATCGGGGCGCACCAGCGGATGCTTGAGCAGCGTCAGCAGCGGCATCGGCGCGAACGCCTGCGCCGCCGCATCGGCCAGCGCGAGCAGCAGGGTGCCCGGCGGCGTGAGCGACAGCGGCTGCCCGGCCGAGTCGTCCACGCGGATACCCCATCGCGCGCAATGCGCCGCCACCCGGCGCGCCAGCGCCCGATCCGGCGTTACCAGCGCAGCGGTGCGCGCCGGCGTCTCCAGCGCCTCGCGTAGCGCCAGGGCGATGGCCTGGGCTTCTTCCGCAGGAGTCGCCAGTTCGAGTGCGCGAACCCCCTCCAGCCGCCGCTCGCCGGCCGGCAGCGCGCTCCAATGATGTGTCAGCTCCGGCGGCTGCATGGCGGAGGCGATGGCCTTGCTGCGGGCCGGGGGCGCATCCAGATCGCTGGCGACGCGCCAGGGATCGAATTCGTCGCGATGCACGCCCATGCGATCGAGCAGCAGCTTCAGGTGGAACTGCGGATGCGTTTCCAGGCTGCGCCGCCGCCTGCCGGTCACCGGATCGGGCATGTGCGGACCCAGCGATTCCCACTCGGCATCGCCCATCCCCGTTGCCAGACCAGGCAGCACCACCATGCCGCCGGGCAGCCCGGCAACCACCCGCAGCAGCCGCGCGATGGCTGGCGCGCCGGTGGTGATGCCCGCGGCACAGACAAAGCCCGCCGGCGGTGCCGCCGTCCAGCGCCGCCCCACCCGATCGAGCAGCTGCCGCCGCCGCTCGGCCAGATCGACACGGCCCAGCCGCGCCAGCTCCGCCGGCCAGCACGACAAGACGATTTCAAACAGCGCGAGCGAGCGTTCCCAATGCACCGAAAGCTCGGGCCCGAGATCGAGTTCACGGAGCCGATGGGGCGCCACCTCCTCCACCAGCAACTGGTCCAGGGTCGTCGCCAGTTCCCCGGCCAGGCGCACCGCCTCGGCCGCGTCCAGCCGCGCATCCTGCCCCTGGATCAACCGGGCGAGGATCATCCGGCGCTGGAGCGGATCGACCGCGGGGGGCACCGGCTCGGCGTCCTCCACCCCTTCGAACACCGCCTCGTCCAGTTCGGGGTCGCCGATCGCCACCAGCCGGGGCAGCAGCAGCCCGCCGCCACTTTCGCGCACGAACGCATCCTGCATCGCCCGCTTGGCGCGATTGTTCGGCAGCAGGACCACGCCGCGGGCCAGCCGCAGCGGGTCCGCGCCGAAGCGGCGGATCAGCCCGATCGCCAGCGCATCGGCAAAGGCGCGATGCGGCGGAATGGTATACAGGTGGAGGGCGTGCGGCATCCGGCTCGGCGGCTAGGGAACGGAGCGCGAACCTTAGCGGCCAATCCCCGGTGGGTGCAAGCGATGCGCCGCCTCAAAGCTCCGCCAGCGCCACCTCGGTCTCGCGGATCGCGCGCGGCGAGCCGACGTCGAACCACAGCCCCTGGTGCACCGCGCCCCACAGTCGCCCGGCGTCCAGCGCGCGGTTCCAGAACAGGTTGGTGGAAAACGGCCCTTCCGGCCAATCGCGGATCACGCGCGGCGACAGGATCTGGATGCCGGTGAACACGAACGGCGCCAACCGGCCGGGCTTGCGGCGCTCGGTGATCCGCCCAAACGGGTCCAGGCGGAAATCGCCCTGCCCGCGATGGCAGGTCGCGCGTGCCAGCGGCACCAGCAGCAACAGCGCATCCATCTTCGCATCGTCCCACTGCGCCGCGAGCAGCCGGATCGCGTCGCTCGGCCCATCGACCCACAGATTGTCGCTGTTGACGCACAGGAAGGGATCGTCGCCCAGCATTTCGCGTGCCTGCACCAGGCCGCCGCCGGTTTCCATCAGCCGGGCGCGTTCGTCCGAAATCTGCAGGTCGATGCCCTTCACACGGGCACGAAGATGCGCCTCCAGCTGATCGGCCAGGTAATGGACGTTCACCACCGCGCGGCGGACGCCCGCCGCACTCAGCCGATCGAAGACGTGGTCGATCAGCGGCTTGCCGGCAACGTCGATCAGCGGCTTGGGCCGGGTCACCGTCAGCGGGCGCATCCGCTTGCCTAGGCCTGCCGCCATCACCATCGCGGTCTTCGGAACGGCGGCGTTCGGTTGCGGCCGCAGCGAATAGATCGTCATGCCGCGACCACCATCGGATCGCCGCGCTTCTCGGCAGGCACGTTCGCGGCGAACCAGTCTGCCACCGGTTTCAGCGCCGGATGCGCCAGATCGCGCTCCAGATAGGCCCAGACGCGCGGGCAAAGCACGGGGTAGCGCGGCTTGCCGTCCCGCTTCCACAGCCGCGTGAAGATGCCGATGATCTTCGCGTTCCGCTGCGCGCCCAGCACATGATAGGCCGTGTCGAAGTCGTCCTCGGCGCCGGTGATCCGACGGTAGCGATCGAGCATCGCGGCCTCCAGCGCCGGCGCCACGTCCCGTCGCGCGTCCTGCAGCAGCGACACCAGGTCATAGGCCGGATGGCCCGCAAGCGCATCCTGGAAATCGAGCAGTCCCAAGCCTTCGCCGCCTTCGATCAACATCAGGTTCTCGGCATGGTAATCGCGCAGGACCGTGACGGGGCGATGACCATCGAGCAACGGCGCCAGCGCCTGCTCCCAGGCCGCGCGATAGCCGGCGACGTCCACCGCAAGCCCGACCGCCGGGCAATACCATTCGACGAACAGGCCCGCCTCGCGCAGATACTCCGCACGGTCATAGGGACGGTCCACGCCCGCAGCTTCGCCGTGCAGTCGCACCAGCAGATCAACTGCGGCACCATAGAGGCGAAGTTCGCTCTCCGGGGCGGCATCCACGGTCTCGCGCAGCCGCGCATCGCCGAAGTCCTCCAACAGCACCAGGCCCTGCTCCAGATCCTCATGCAGGATCGCAGGCGCCGCGAAACCGTGGGTGCGCAACCAGCGAGCGACCGCGATAAACGGGCGCGGATCCTCGTGCGGCGGCGGCGCATCCATCAGGATCGCACTGCGATCATGGTCAATCACACGGAAATAGCGGCGGAACGAGGCGTCGCCGGCGAGCGGCAGGACCTCGGCGCCGTCCCAGCCGGCTGCGGTAAGGAACGCGGGCGCCGTGGTCGGCGGATTCATGTCAGGGGCCATCGGCCCTTCCATGCCGCCGGCACGCGCGCTGTCAAGGCGCGGACGCCGTCCGGCCCGACCGACAGGGTGAGCCACAGCGCATCCTGCCACGCCGCTGCCCCCAGCCGCTCGGGCCATTCGACAAGCAGCAGCGAATCGCTCCGGGCGTCATCGAGCCCCAGTTCCTCCGCCTCCTCCGGATCTTCGATGCGGTAGAGGTCGACATGCAGCACCGGCATCCGCACCTCGGGCGGATCATAGGGCTGGACGATCGCGAAGCTCGGGGACGGCGCCTCGCCCTCCAGTCCCAGCGCCGCGAGCAGGCCGCGCGCGATGCTGGTCTTGCCCGCTCCCAGGGGACCAGACAGGGCCACGACGTCGCCGGGCCCCACCACCGCAGCCAGCGCCACCCCCAACGCCAGTGCCTCGTCGAGCGAGGCCAGCAGGATCGGTGAATCGTTCATCCGCGCGGCAGCTCCACGGTGATCAAGGTGCCTTGGCCGGGCTCCGAGATCAGTTCGATCCGGCCGCCATGCGCCTCGACAAATTGTTTGGCCAGCGGCAGGCCCAGCCCCAGCGCGCGATCGTCCCCGCGCGCCGATCCAACCTGGGCAAAGCGATCAAAGGCCCGGGCCACCACTTCCGGCGCCATGCCGGGTCCGTCGTCGCTCACGATGATCCGGGCGACACGGTGATTGCCATCGAGGTGCAGCAGCACCCGGCCGCCTTCGCCCGCCCCCGCAAAGGCGTGACGCAGCAGATGCTCGACGGTCTGGCGGATGCGCCGCGCATCGCCATGCACGGTGCCGCACGTGCCGGCATCCTCCACCACCAGCGCGATCCCCTTCGCCTTGGCCAGCGCGGCGATGCTCTCGGCCGCGCTGCTCGCCGCCAGTTCGATATCCACGATCTCGCGTTCGATCGGCTGGCCTTCATTCTGGGTCAGGTCCAGCACGTCGTCGATCAATCCGCCCAGCCGATCGACCGACAGCAGGATCGCCTCCACATATTCCTGACCGCCGGCACTCAGCTTGCCCGCGAATCCGCCGTGCAGCATCTCGGCAAAACCCTTGATCGAGGTGAGCGGCGTCCGCAGCTCATAGCTCATATTTGCCACGAACGCGGTTCGCACCCGATCCGCCGCCTCCAGCGCCTCGTTGCGGTCGCGAAGCGCGCGCTCCACCCGCTGGCGATCGGTGGTGTCGAGCATCGTCACCATCGCGTTGCCGTCCGGCAGCGGAACCGCCGCGATATCGTAATGGCGGCCATTGGCGAAGGTGATGATCGAGCCGCGCTGCTGCCGGTCCTTCGCGGCCAGCCGGATCAGATCCCCCAGAATGTCGCCGCGCGCCGGATTGGACAGCTTGGCGCTGGCCACCTTCACCAGCGTCGCAATCTGGGGGTGCCCATCCAGGAACCCGTCTTCGAAATTCCAGATCTGGCGGAACTTGCGGTTCCACAGCTGCAACCGGCCCTTGCCGAACACCGCCACGGCCTCGGCCAGGCTGTCCAGGGTCGCCGCGCGTACCTGCTGCATCTCGCCATGTTCGCGCTGCAGTTCCAGTTGCTGGGTCTGGTCTTCGAACAGCAGCAGCAGCCCGCCTTCGGGCAGCGGCTGCGCCACCACGCGCAGATGGGTGGTGCCCACGCTCCAGCTTTCCTCCACCGCCTCCGGGGTGGTGAACCATTCGCGGCGTTCGTTCTTCCAGGCCGGGAAATCACGCACGTCGGGTAGCTTGCGGGCCTCACGCATCCGTTCCAGGACGCGATCGAATTCGGGCCGATCGGCCAGCCATTCGTTCTTCATCGCGAACATCCGGCGGAACGGCTGGTTGCAGAACACCAGCCCGCGGTCCGACCCGAACTGCGCGACCCCGGCGGACATCCGGTCCAGCATCGCCCGCTGCGCCTCGGCGAAGCGCTTCAGCCCGCCACGGGCGCGCTCCAGATCTTCGATGTCCACCGCGAAACCGGCGATGCCGCCCGTCGGCAACGGCACGTCGTGCAGCCGCAGCATCCGCCGAGCGCCGCCGATCGTAGCCGGCATCGCGGCCGTCTGCGGCTGCTGCGAATCGCGGGCGATGGCGGCATTGGCAAGCGGGCCGCCCAGCCCGGCACCATCGACCAGTTCCACGCTGCGCGAAACGACATCTTCGGCATCCTGCCCTTCCACGGCCTGCACATAGGCGGAATTGACCATCAGCAGCCGCAGATCGGGGCCGCGATACCACATCGGCATCGGCGCCGCCTCGATCAGCGCGGTCAGCGCGTCGAACGCCGCCCGCAACCGATCCGCCTCGCGTTCCAGCCGCGCGACCTCCGCTTGGCTGTCGGTGGCATCGACGAACCACAGCTGCACGCTGCCCGCAGGCTCCACTTCTTCCGAAGCCCGCTCGCCCAGCACCAGCAGCGTGCGTTCCGAACCGCGCACCGGCAGCCAGATGCGGAAGGGCTGGCCGGCACGCTGCGCCGCCTCGACATGGTCGGCCAGCGCCGCGGCATCCTCCGGCGCCAGGCCCGCTTCGCCCTGCGACAGGCCCGCCAGCGAGTCCGGCAGCGATTCCAGGCCGAGCCACCCGCTCAGGCGCGCGGAGAGATCGACCCGGCCATCGGCCCGAACCACCATCGGCGCGGCGGGCGAGGTGCGGGCGAACCGGAGCAGCCGGCGATTCTGGTCATATACCGCCCGCGCCGAAGCCTGCGCGGCAAGGCCGGCATAGAGCGCCCAGATCGCCCCGATCAGGACGAGCGCCAGCATCGCCCCGACGATCGTGGCGCTGTTTTGCGAAAGGACGATCACGTGCGGTCGCGAAGAATAGCCATCGGCCATTCTTTAGGCGAAACAAGGGGCGAACGAAAAGAGGCCCGGCAGCAATGCCGAGCCTCTTCGCGTCTTGCGTGGAGATCGAGTTTAGAACTTCACGGTCGCACCCAGGTACAGGAAGCGGCCGACATTGTCGTAGATCGCGCTGTTGCCCGCGCTCGTCCCGACACCCAGCAGACCGTAAGGCGGCCGCTTGTCGGTCAGGTTGTCGATGCCACCATACAGGGTGAACTGGCGGTTCACGTCCACCGATCCGCGGATCGCGTGATAGAATACGCGCGGATAATAGACGACATCCGCGTAGTTGGGATCGAGCGGCGGCACGCCGTTGGTGGTGTGCTGCGTCTCCCAATCGGTGATCGACTGCCGACCCACATAGCGCACCTGATAGCCGAGCGTGACCGGGCCATGGGTATAGTCGATCGAGGCGTTCGCTGCCCAGATCGGGTCGCCCAGTTCGCCCTTCACCCGATCCGGCCGGTCCGGCGTGTCCAGGTACGGATAGTCGGTCCGGTTGCGTACATACGTGGCCACGCCGCGCAGCACGATCTTATCGTTCGGGGTCAGGTTGTGCGAATAGGACAGATCGAAGTCGATGCCCTTCGCACGCAGCGCCGCGAAGTTTACGCTGCTCTGGAGCAACGCTGGCGTGGCGAAATAGCCATTTGCCTGGCGCGGATTGATCAACTTGCAGAACTGGTTGTTCAGATCCGGGGCATCATAGCAGGCATCGAGGATGGTCTGCGCATCGACCGAACTGATCACGTTGCTGATCTTGATGTCGTAATAGTCCGCGGTGAACGCCAGGCCCGGAAGGAAGCGCGGCTGCACGATCACGCCATAGGTCCAGCTGCGCGAGGTTTCCGCCGTCAGATTGGGGTTGCCGCCCGAGAGAATCTCGAGCGTGCCGGCGCGCGTACGATCGTTGATGAAATTCGCCGGAACGCCCGCCGCCGCGCAGTTCGCCGCACGCGTTGCACGGCCCTTGTTGATGAAGTTGGCGTCACAAGGATCGTCGACGCCGGCGAAGTTCTGCGACGGCGAGGAATACAGATCGCCCAGCGTCGGCGCACGGACGGACTTCGAATAGTTCACGCGGAACTTGATGTCGTTGATCGGTGCGTAGATGCCACCCGCGTTCCAGGCCCATACGGTGCCGGTCGCACCCTTGTAGTCGGCGACGCGGACGGCGCCGTTGACGGTCAATTCCTTTGCGAACGGCAGGTTGCGCAGCAACGGCAGCTCCAGTTCGCCATAGGCTTCCTTCACTTCGAACGAGGTCGGGTTGAAGTCCGGAATGGCATTGAGGAACGTCGCACCGCTCTTCACCAGATCGTCATACTTGTACGACGCGGTTTCCCGGCGATACTCGCCGCCGATCGCGAACCGAACCGGTCCACCGGGAAGTTCGAACCACTTCGCCGTGTCGCCGATCACGTTGGCATTGATGTCTAGTTCGGTCGCCTTGCCGGTGCGAAGCGACGTCGTGTTGATGTAATTGCGGGCCGCTTGGCTGACGGATCCGTCACCCAGCACATTGATCGGCACGCAGCGCGGATCGGTTACGCTCGTCTGGTTGATACGGCAGACGATATCGCCGGCGGCATTCCGAACCGCATCCACCGAATTGTAGAAGTTCTGCTCGATGCGATTGTTGTAGAAACGCGAGGTTGTGTGGAACTCGCCATAATTGACCGAAACGTCGTACTTCCAGGTGTCGTTGAAATCGCCTTCTACACCGGCGACGAAACGATAGGTGTCGCGACGATCGAACTCGTCGCGGGTACCCATGTCGTTATTGTTGCGATTGAGGCGGAAGAACTCGGCCCCGGCGGGCAGCAGCGAACGGATCGTGGCGGCCGCGGAAGGCTGCAGATACGGATTGTCCAAGCGGATCGGAATGCCGACGCTGGTGCCGTAGTTGACAAGGGCCGGACGGACGATCGGGTTACCGGCATCGTCGAAGTCGTTGATCAGTCCCTGTTCGCCGCCCTGGGCGAAGGTAGGCGTGCCCTGGCTGAAGCTCTCGACCCGGACGAACTTGGCTTCGAAGAACGGACGGAAGGCATCCGAAACGTCATAATGGCCCAGGATGTTGGCCACATAGCGATCCAGGCGCGGCACCAGCGTGCCGCGATCGTTCAGCGTCGCGCCATCGCCGCCCTGGTTGTTGCCCGAACCCGCCGGCCGGAAATCGGTGCCGTAGTTATATTCGTAGAGCGAGCCATCCGGGCGGAAGCCGAAGATGCGCGGGAAGCCATTGGGCACGCAGGCATTGGCCGTCTGGCACGAACGCAGGCTAGTGCCGTTATAGGCAACGAAGTTACCGCCATTGTCATAGCCGTAGCTGTGCACCCCGCTAAGAAACGTGCGATCGGGCCGGTTGTTGTCGAGTTGCGGATTTTCGACCAGCTGGAACTGGTTGCGGCCGGCAAAGGCGCCGGTGAGCGACGGGCGATCGGCGTAGGTAACCAGATTGGCGCGGTTATATTCGAGCGAAACCGCGATGTTGCCGCGCCCTTCCGAGAAGTTCTTCCCGAAGGTGCTCGACAAGCGATAGCTGCCGCGATCCCCCTTATCGCTGATACCGGCCTGCGCGTTCAGCCGAACGCCTTCGAAGTTCCGCTTCAGCACGAAGTTGACGACGCCGGCCATCGCGTCCGAACCATAGACGGCAGAGCTGCCGCCGGTGACGATGTCGACACGGTCGATCAGATCGGTAGGGATGGTGTTGACGTCAACCTGGAACTCACCCTCGGAGGCGGTGACATGGCGGCGGCCATTCACCAGTACCAGCGTACGGGCGGTGCCGAGACCGCGAAGATCGAGCAAGTTCAGGCCGGCCGTGCCGATGAACTGCGTCGAGCTCGCCTGGCTGAACGTCGACCGAAGCGACGGAAGGTCGTTGAGCGCATCGCCGACGACCACGCCGCCCGAGCGCGTCAGATCGTTCAGCGAAACCGACGTAACGGGAATCGGTGAGTCCAGCGTCGGCCGCGCAATGCGCGAACCGGTGACGACGATCTCGCTCGGCTCCGCCGGCGCCGCCGTCTGGGTATCGGTGGATGCAGCGGTCTGCGCGCCTGCGGGAAGCGCGATCTGCGCCGCGACAAGTGCTGCGAAAGACGCGGTCAGCTTCAGGCTGCCGCGACGCGGTTGCGAAAGACGCATGGAGAACCCCTTTTTATGTACGCCTTAATACGTGGGGTCGCGCTGGTCGGGGTGCGTGTCTCGCGTTTCTTTCAATATTACCAAAATGTGTCAGAGCGTTCGTTTCGCATTGCCGCGATAGGGATATCACAATGATTTAACACAATTTCGTCATTGTGTTGCCGATCAGCAACGGAAAAGGCCGCCCCGATCGGGACGGCCTTCTCGCAACCTCTGGTCTGCGCGATCAGTAGCGATAGTGATCCGGCTTGAACGGGCCAGCCACCGGCACGCCGATGTACGAAGCCTGCTTCTCGCTCAGCTTGGAAAGCTGCACGCCCAGCTTCTCCAGGTGCAGCGCCGCGACCTTCTCATCCAGGTGCTTCGGGAGCACATAGACTTCGTTCTTGTACTGGTCGCCGCGGGTCCACAGTTCGATCTGTGCCAGCGTCTGGTTGGTGAAGCTGGCCGACATCACGAAGCTGGGGTGGCCGGTGGCGCAGCCCAGGTTCACCAGGCGGCCCTTGGCGAGCACGATGATCTGCTTGCCGTCCGGGAATTCGACCAGGTCGGTGCCCGGCTTCACTTCGGTCCACTTGTAGTTCGACAGGGCCGAGATCTGGATCTCGCTGTCGAAATGGCCGATGTTGCACACGATCGACATCGGCTTCATCGCCTTCATGTGATCGGCGGTGATCACGTCGGCATTGCCGGTCGCGGTGACGAAGATGTCGGCGCGCTTCACCGCCTCTTCCATCGTCACGACTTCAAAGCCTTCCATCGCCGCCTGCAGCGCGCAGATCGGATCGATTTCGGTGACCATCACGCGCGCGCCGCCATTGCGGAGCGACTGGGCCGAACCCTTGCCCACGTCCCCGAAGCCGGCGACGCAAGCGACCTTGCCGGCGAGCATCACGTCGGTGGCGCGACGGATCGCGTCGACCAGCGATTCCTTGCAACCATACAGGTTGTCGAACTTCGACTTGGTGACGCTGTCGTTGACGTTGATCGCCGGGAACGGCAGCTCGCCCTTCTTGGCGATCTCGTACAGGCGGTGCACCCCGGTGGTGGTCTCTTCCGAGACGCCCTTCAGGTTCTGCACGGTCTTGGTGAGGTAGCCCGGATACTTGGCGACGAACGCCTTGAGCGCGCGCTGGAACTCGACTTCCTCGTCATTCTCCGGCTCGCCCAGCGTCGCGCCGGCTTCGAGCTTGGCACCCCAGAGCGCGAACATGGTGGCGTCGCCGCCGTCGTCTAGGATGATGTTGGCGGTGGTGCCGTCACCATCGGCGCCCCAGTTGAAGATGTCGCCGACATAGTCCCAATATTCGGCCAGGCTCTCGCCCTTCACCGCGAACACCGGCACGCCGGTGGCGGCGATCGCGGCGGCGGCATGGTCCTGCGTCGAGAAGATGTTGCAGGTTGCCCAACGGACCTGCGCGCCGAGCGCGGTCAGCGTTTCGATCAGCACCGCGGTCTGGATCGTCATGTGGAGCGAACCGGTGATGCGCGCGCCCTTCAGCGGCTGCGATGCACCGAATTCCTCACGAAGCGCCATCAGGCCGGGCATCTCAGTCTCGGCGATGTTGATTTCGGCGCGACCGAAATCGGCGAGGGCGATGTCCTTGATGACATAGTCGTTGGTAGCCACTGGCTGCTTCTCCACTTCAAGCAAAGTCTAGGCGCACCGGGAATCCATCCGGTCGCATGGGTGCGCCCTACTCGCTTCCCGATAGCCGCGCAATGTTAATATAAAGATATCTTTATATCTGAACGAAAGCCTTTCCTTCCTGCCAGGCTGCACCAAATAGGCGGCATGGCACTCGCCCCTGTCCTCGCCCTTGCCCTGGCGGCAAGCAGCGCGCCGCTTCCCGTGCAGGAACGGGCAACCGCAGATGCAGCGATCCCCTGCCAGTTCGTTTCTGCAGCCGGCGAGCTGGTGACGATCGCACGATGCGCGCGCACGGCGCATCCGACGCCGCAGATCGTGGAAGCCCAGCGGAAACGGCTGCACTTCGATCGCCACGGGCTCGCCGCGGTGGCGATCGGCGATCAATGGTTCTATTACGATCGCAAGGGGGCCGCTGCCCCGGTGATGGTGATGGATAACGGCGCCGAAGCGTTTGCGGATGGTCGGGCGCGATCGCGCGCCGATGGCAAGATCGGCTTCATCGATCGCTCCTTGCGCCTGGTGATCCCCCGCCGCTATGACGGCGCATTGCCCTTCGCAGACGGCCTCGCCGCCGTGTGCATCGGCTGCACGTTGCAGCGGGATGGGGAATATCACCATTTCGCCGGCGGGCGATGGCTGTGCGTCGATCGCACCGGCCGCGAAACGCCCGCGGCATCGGGCGAGACGGCCTGCGCGCGCGACTCCCGCCGCCGGTAATCCCGACGCGCCGGTTCAGGCGGTGCCGGAGCTTCCTGTCAGCAAGCGCGCATCGATGCCGGCGGCATTGAAACCCTCGGCCCAGCGCTCATACACATCGGTGTCGTAAAGGAGTGCGGTATTGGCCGGCGTGTTGAACCAACCGTGCCGGGTAAGCTCCGCCTCCAGTTGCCCCTCGCCCCAGCCGGCATAGCCGAGCGCGACGAGCCAGCGGCTGGGGCCCCGCCCTTCCGCGATCGCACGCAGCACGTCGATCGTGCCGGAAAGTTGCCAGCGGCCGGCCACATCGATCGTATCCTGCCCGCTCCAATCGGCCGAATGGAGCACGAAGCCGCGGCGCGGCTCCACCGGGCCGCCGAAATGCACGGGAGCATCCGGCACATCACCCGGATCGATATCGAACTGTTCCAGCAGATCGTGGAGGCGCAGCCCCTCGATCGTGGCACCGATGCCGATGCCCAGCGCCCCCTCCCCATCGTGCGCGCACATCGCGATCACGGCGCGTTCGAAGCGCGGATCGCCGATACCCGGCATGGCGAGCAGAAATTGGCCCGTAAGAGAAGGCGACGAATCCATAGGTCCCAACATAGTGTTCGCCGGTTCTACCGGCCAAGCTTGAAATTGTTTCGCACCATGCGAAGGAGGCTGCGGCCGCGCAAACGCATGGCCACAGGATTCGAAGGAGAGAGCATATGACGATCCAGACCGGCGACCACATCCCCGACGCCAAGCTCGTCAAGGTCACTGCTGAAGGACCGGACCAGGTCGACGCCCCCGCCTATTTCGCCGGCCGCAAGGTCGCGCTGTTCTCGGTACCAGGCGCTTTCACCCCTACCTGCTCGGCCAAGCACCTGCCGGGCTTCGTCGAACATGCCGATGCCATCAAAGCCAAGGGCGTGGACGAAATCGCCTGCACCGCGGTCAACGATTTCTTCGTAATGAAGGCCTGGGGCGAAGCGAACGGCGTTGCCGGCAAGGTAACGATGCTCGCGGACGGCAACGGCGCCTTTGCCGAAGCATTGGGCCTGACGCTCGACGGCTCGGCATTCGGCCTGGGAACGCGCGGCCAGCGCTTCGCGATGATCGTCAACGACGGCGTCGTCGAACAGCTGTTCGTCGAAGCCCCCGGCGCGTTCGAAGTCAGCTCGGCAGAATATGTGCTGAGCAAGCTCTGATCGCAGGCGGAGCACACTACCGCCTTACCTTAGTCGTCATTCCCGCGATGGCGGGAATCCATTTGCCAGGCCGTCTCGGCAACCGCCGTGACGGCACCATCAATGGATCCCCGCATTCGCGGGGATGACGCCGGGATGGATGGGGGTGCCGGGATGGCGAATAGCGCCGCTACCCCCCTGCCCTTTTCCGCCCCCGACTTGCCAGAGTCATCTTCCGCGCTTAGCGATGGAAGATGACTCAAGCCTCCGATATCGTCGCCGATCTGGATCGGCTCTATCGCGCCTCGGTCGAACGACTGCAGCAGGCGCTCAACCGCTACATCGCCGATGGCACCACGCCGGACCCGGAGACGCGGACCGATGGTTCCTTCGCCTATCCCGAACTGCGGATCACCTATCGCGGCGGGCTCAACCGGCCCACGCCGCGCCGCTCGTTCGGGCGGCTCGTCGAAGCGGGCGACTATCGCATCACCGTCACCCGCCCGGCGATGTTCTCCGACTATCTGACCGAGCAGCTGACCTTCCTGATCGAGGATTATGACGTCGAGGTGCACGCGGTCACCGGGCGGCAGGAAATCCCCTTCCCCTATGTGCTCGATCCCAACACGATCCTGAGCCTGGACGACGTTTCCGCCACCGAACTGGGCCGCCACTTCCCGGCGACCGAGCTGTCGCATATCGGCGACGAGATCGCCGACGGAATCTGGGTCAGCCAGGACGAGACGCGCCCGCTGGCGCTGTTCGATGCGCTGCGCACCGATTTCTCGCTGGCCCGGCTCAAACACTATACCGGCACCCCGGTAGAGCATTTCCAGCAATATATCCTGTTCACCAACTATCACCGCTATGTCGACGAGTTCGTCCGCTGGGCCTGTGCACAGCTCGGGCCGGACAGCCGCTTCACGGGCGTATCGGGCGCGGGCGGGATCGTGATCGAGGATGCGGCCGATGCCGACCGGCTGGTCAGCGACGGCGCATGGCGGCGGCACCAGATGCCCGCCTATCACCTGATGGCCGAGGGCCGCTCCGGCATCACGCTGGTGAATATCGGCGTCGGCCCGTCCAACGCCAAGACGATCACCGATCACCTGGCCGTGATCCGGCCCGAGGCATGGCTGATGATCGGCCATTGCGGCGGCCTGCGCCCCAGCCAACGGATCGGCGATTATGTGCTGGCGCACGCCTATCTGCGCGACGACCATATCATGGACGACGTGCTGCCGCCGGAGATCCCCATCCCGGCCATCGCCGAAGTCCAGCAGGCGCTGGCGCGGGCGGCCGAGACGGTCTCGGGCCAGTCCGGCGACGAGCTCAAGCAGCGGCTGCGCACCGGCACGATCGTCACCACCGACGATCGCAACTGGGAACTGCGCTATTCGCAGTCGGCGCTGCGCTTCTCGCTGAGCCGCGCGGTGGGCGTGGACATGGAATCGGCGACGCTGGCCGCCCAGGGCTATCGCTTCCGCGTGCCCTATGGCACCCTGCTCTGCGTGTCGGACAAGCCGCTGCACGGCGAACTCAAGCTGCCCGGCCAGGCCAACCGCTTCTACGAGCGCGCGATCGCCGAACATCTCAAGATCGGCATCGAAGCCTGCGAGGAACTCCGCCGCGAAGGCGCCAAGCTTCACAGCCGGAAATTGCGCGCGTTCAACGAACCGCCGTTCCGCTGATCCACGGGGTTCCCGGCGCCTGCGCGGCGCCGGGATACCACGTCATTTGGTGAGTTCGAATTCCACCACGATCGACGTTTCCACGGTCACCGAGCCGTCAGTGCGTTTGAACATCCGCGCGAAGGCCTGCGGGCCCTGGGTGATGACCTGCTGCAACTTGGTCTGGATGCCGGGCATCAGCGGCCCGCTGCCGCCTTCGCTGATCCGCACGACGCGGTTGATGCGCATCCCCATTTCCTTGGCATAAACCTCTGCATCGGTGCGTGCGGAGCGCAGCGCCAGGGCCTTCACTTCGCGCTGGGCCGTCAGGATACGCGCCTCGTCGGCATCGAATTTCGGCGATCCCACCGTCACATCAATGGCTTCCAGCTTGGCCTTGACGGCTTCCGCAACCGCAGCCGAGGTCACCGTCAGCTGCTTCACGTCCGGTACCGAGAATTTGGGCTTGCCCGATCCGGCGGCATCGCTCGCCATATCCGGGTCTTCACTTTCAGCGCTGTCGGTGGCGGCCTTGATGAACGCGTCGACGGAGGTTTCCCCCAAGGCCGATGCCGGGATATTCTCAGCCTTCAAGATTTCCTGCACCTTCGCCATCTTGGCGTCGACCGCACGCTCCGCCTCGGCCTGGGTGTCGCCTTCGCCCTTGAAGCTGATCACCATGCTGACCCGGCTCGGCTTGACGTCCAAGGCGCCGCTGGCGACGATCTCCAGCGACACGGGCCGGCTCTGCGCTGCCACCATCGTCGGCGTGAGCATCGCAGCAGCGGCAATCAACGTCATGATACGCATGTACTTCTCCTCCGTTTCGGCGGCGAACCTGCACGAAACGGAGGAGGATGTCGCGCAGAACCTTACCAGCCCTGCGGCTGCCCCTTATTCTGTTCGTCAAGCCACTTCTTGAGCGGCGCGAAATATTCCATCATCGCCTTGCCGGAGATTTCGCGGCTGCCGGTGAAGGTCTGGAGCGCATCCGGCCAGGGCTTGGAGGCGCCCATCTCCAGCATCTTGTTCAGCCGCGCGCCGACTTGCCGGTTGCCGTAGAAGCTGCAGCGATGCAGCGGGCCCTTCCAGCCCGACTGGTCGCACGCCGCCTTGTAGAACTGGAACTGCAGCAGCCGCGCGAGGAAGTAGCGCGTGTACGGCACGCTGCCGGCCACATGATACTTGGCGCCCGCATCGAACTTGGTCTCGTCGCGCGCCACCGGCGGCACGATGCCCTGGTACTGCAGGCGCAGCTTGTTCCAGCCCGCCTCATACTGGTTCGCGGGAATCGTGCCGTCGAAGATCTGCCAGCGATATTTGTCGACGAGCAGACCGAAGGGCAGGAACGCCACCTTGTCCATCGCCTGGCGGAGCAGCAGGCCGATATCCTTGTCGGCGCTCGGCACGCGCGCGGGATCGAGCAGGCCGATCTGCACCAGATATTGCGGCGTGATCGAAAGGGCCACGAAATCGCCGATCGCCTCGTGGAAGCCGTCATTGGCGCCGTTGCGATAGAGCGCCGGCTGCGCCTGATAGGCGCGCTGGTAGTAATTATGGCCGAGCTCGTGGTGGATCGTGACGAAATCGTCGGAATTCACCTTGATGCACATCTTGATGCGGACGTCGTCCTTCTCGTCGATGTCCCAGGCCGAGGCGTGGCACAGCACTTCGCGGTCGGCCGGCTTCACGAACAGCGAGCGCTCCCAGAAGGTGCCCGGCAGGGCTGCGAAGCCGAGCGAGGAGTAGAAGCCCTCGCCGGTCTGGACCATCTTCTTCCAGTCGTAGCCCTTGGCCTTGAGCAGGTCGCCCACGTCATAGCCGAGGTCGCCCGCCCCCTTGGGCGCGACCACGTCGTAGATGTTGCCCCATTCCTGCGCCCACATGTTGCCGAGCAGATCGGCGCGGATCGGGCCGGTCTTGGCCTGGACGGCATCGCCGTACTTCTCGTTGAGCTTGCGGCGGACATAGGTGTGGAGCGCGATGTAGAGCGGCTTCACTTCATTCCACAATTTGTCGGTCATCGCCGCGAATTCGGCGGGCGGCATGTCATAGCCCGAGCGCCACAGCGCGCCGGTGTCGGCGAAGCCCAGTTCCTTCGCGCCCTGGTTGGCGATGCCGACCAGCTTGGTATAATCGGGGCGCATCGGCGCGCCGACATTGTCGTGCCAGCTGACCCACATCTCCTTGAGTTCGTTGGGATCGCGGCTGTCGCCCATCGCGGCTTCGATGTCGCTGCCGTTGATCGGCTTGCCGCCGCGCGTACCCTTGCCCTTGGCATAGAAGGAGCCGAGCTTGGTAGAAATGTCGCTCAGCGCTTGCGCGGCGCCCGGGGTGGTCGGCGCAGCGAGCACCAGCGCGGCGCGCAGCATGGTCAGCTGGCGCTGCTGCTCGGTCGTCAGGCCCGGCGCCTTCTGCAGGCGCGCGGCGTCGAGCGCGAAGCGGACCGCCATCTCGGTGCCCTTGGCGCCGTAATCGGCGGCCAGCGCATCGGTATCGTCGGTTATATAGGTGGCGTTGACCCAGGCGACGCGCGACGAAGTCAGCGTGAACGCGGCCATCTCCTGCTGTGCGCGGTCGAGGAACGCGGCGGCTTCGGACGCGGTCGGCGCGGCGACGGGAGTCGTGCTGGTCTGCGACTGGGCGGGCGCGGCGAGCATCGCGGCGAGCGCCGCGAGCGAAAGGCCGGTACGGATCATGATGCTAAGTCCCCGGGAATCAAGAAAGGCGCGACCCTGCCGCGCCTTCCCCACCCGCGTCAACCGGCGAGAAACTCCACCAGCGCGTCGCCGAGCTCCGGCCGGGTGACCGCGCTCATGTGATTGCCCGGAATTTCGACGAACAGGCCGTACGGCAGCAGGTCCGCGACTTCCTTGGCCGAGCCATTGTCATAATCCTCGGCGCCCGAGATCACGGCGGTCGGCTGCGTGATCGCCGCGATATCCTCGCGCGGAGTATCGACGAACGTGTCGAGGATGCGGAGCAAGGCAACGGGATCGCCCTTGGTCGTCTTGAGGAACGCCTCGGTCAGCCACTCGGAACTGCCGCGCTGGAAGCTGCCGAGATTGGTGAGCACCCGATGGAAATAGGCGCCGCGGCCCTTGGTCGCGACCAGCCCGTCGAGCCCCATACCGGAGAGCACCACCTTATCCGGCGCGGCGCCGTTGGCGAGCATCCGCACCACCGTGCGCGCGCCCAGCGAATAGCCGCCCAGATCATAGTCGGTGAGCGCCAGATGCGCGATCAGCGCAAAGTTATCGCGCATCAGCACGTCGGGGGGATAGGCGGCGGGATCGTGCGGCTTGGCGCTGTGCCCATGCGCGCGCAGATCGGGCAGGATCACCCGCCGCCCACGCGCGACGAGCTTGGCCGCGTGGCCATATTTGATCCAGTTGACCTCGGCATTGGAGAAATAGCCGTGGATCAGCACCACCGGCCGCCCCTCTCCCATTTCGGTCCAGGCGATCTCCTGCCCGTCGAAGCTGGCAAAGCGGTGGGTTTCGGTCGGCAGGTCGGCCAAGGTCTTCATCCCGTGATTCAACGCGCCTGTAACGGCAAGGGGGCGGCGCGGCAAACCGCCCGCCCCCGGTACCGGATCAGGCCTTCTTCAGATGGCGACGGCCGAGCAGCTCGGCGATCTGCACCGCGTTGAGCGCCGCGCCCTTGCGCAGATTGTCGGAAACGCACCACAGCGAAAGGCCGCTGTCCACCGTCGGATCCTCGCGTACCCGGCTCACATAGGTGGCATATTCCCCCACGCACTCGATCGGGGTGACATAGCCGCCATTTTCCCGCTTATCGACCAGCATGATGCCCGGCGCCTCGCGCAGGATGTTCTGTGCTTCCTCGGCCGAGATCTCGTCCTCGAACTCCAGGTTGATCGCCTCCGAATGGCCGACGAACACCGGCACGCGCACGCAGGTGGCGGTCACCTTGATCTTCGGATCCAGGATCTTCTTGGTCTCGGCGACCATCTTCCACTCTTCCTTGGTCGAACCGTCGTCCAGGAAGCTGTCGATATGCGGGATCACGTTGAACGCGATCTGCTTGGTGAACTTCTTCGCGTCAACCTGGTCGCCCACGAAGATCGCACGGCTCTGTTCGAACAGTTCGTCCATGCCCGCCTTGCCCGCGCCGGAAACCGACTGGTAGGTGGCGACCACGACGCGCTTGATCTTGGCCTTGTCGTGCAGTGGCTTCAGCGCCACCACCATCTGCGCCGTCGAGCAGTTCGGATTGGCGATGATGTTGCGCGCCTTGTAGCCGTCGATCGCCTCCGGGTTCACTTCCGGCACGATCAGCGGCACGTCCGGGTCCATGCGGTAAAGCGACGCATTGTCGATCACCGTGCAGCCCGCAGCGGCGAACTTCGGCGCATAGATCGCGCTGCCTTCCGATCCGATGGCGAACAGCGCCATGTCCCAGCCGGTGGGATCGAAATGCTCGATATTCTGGACCTTATACTGTTTCCCGGTCTCGCCGAAATCGACCATGTCGCCGGTCGAGCGCGAGGACGCCAGTACGGCGAGCTCGTCGATCGGGAATTCCCGTTCGGCCAGGATGTTCAGCATTTCGCGACCGACATTGCCGGTGGCGCCTGCGACGACGACACGGTAGCCCATGAATGTACCTCTTTCCTCCGAACGCCGGCAGATGCGGCGTGGGTGCCCTTTAGTGTTAGAGAAAGGTGGAATGCACGCGCATTCCGCTGCTTCGCTGCACAATCGCAGCTATCGCGCCCGTCAGGGGCGCGGTGTAATTCGCGTAGAGAAGGCGCGTTTTCGAAGCATCAAGGGGCCGTTAGCAGAAACATTCCTGCCCGACGAGCCCCTTTCGCGAATTTTTCGTGCACGCCGCGTTGCCAGGCGGACGGCAACAAAAAAGCCTGCCCCGGCATGTACCGGGGCAGGCCTGTCGCATGGGGAGCGTGAGGGTTGCGCCCCCCACGCGGGATCAGAAGCTTGCCCACTCCTCCACATCGGCACTGACCTGACGAACGGTAGAGACGGTGGCCGAATGGGCCGGCGTCGAGCGCACCGGCAGGGCATGGACCCGCGACTTCACCGGCTTGCGCCCACCGCGGTCGCCGGTGTTGAAGCGCAGCGCCTGCTCGCTGAGCGCGGCCACTTCGCTGCTAAGGTTGCGGGCCGCAGCGGAGGTCTGTTCCACCATCGCGGCATTTTGCTGCGTGGTCTGATCGATGCTGTTCACCGCGGTCGCGACCTGGGTAACCGCCGACGCCTGTACCTGGTTGTCGGTCGCCATGGTTTCCAGCAGCGAATGGACTTCATTGACGTCACCAACGATCGCGCCCAGCGCGCTGTCCACCCGGCGCACCATGTCCACGGCAGCGTTGATGTCGGTCTGCGTCGCCGTCAGCTGGTCGCGGGCGCGGCCCGCTTCTTCCTCGGCGCGCATCGCCAGCGCGGAAACGAGATCGGCGACCACCGCGAAGCCGCGGCCCGCTTCCCCCGCCCGCCCCGCTTCGACGGCGGCGTTCATCGCCAGGACGCGGGTCTGGAAGGCGATCTTGTCCAGGCCCTCGATGACATTGTCGATGCCCTTGGCGCTCTCCGAAACACGGGTCATCGCCTGCATCGCCTCGTCGGCGACACTGCGGCCGGAATCGACCACGCCCATGGCGCCGGTGGCACGTTCCACGGTCTTCGACGATGCGGCGGCGGTCGCCTTGATCCGCTGATCCATCTCGCTGACCGCCGCAGAGGTTTCCTCAAGGCTCGCCGCGGCGCCCTCGGTGCGACGGGCGAGATCTTCGCTGGCCTGGGCGATTTCCGCCGACCCGGTGGAGATCGTCTCGGCGCTGTCCATTACCGCAGCGATCAGGTCGCGCAGGCCGTTGATCGCGGCGTTGAAGTTCAGCTTCAGCCCTTCATATTCGGCAGCGAAGCGTGCATCGATCGTGGCCGTCAGATCGCCATCGGCCAACTTGGCGAGATGGTTTTCCAACGTCTCGACAACAAGCTTCTGAGCGGCTTCGCTTGCCCGCTTGGCTTCCGCGGCTGCCGCCTGGGCAACGGCCGCATCCTTGAACACCAGCACAGACTTGGCCATCGCGCCCACTTCGTCGCCGCGATCGGTCCCCTCCACTTCTACGCCATGGTTGCCCGCCGCAAGCGTGCGCATAGCGCCCTGCAATCGCTCCAACGGCCCGGAAATCTGAGTCCAGGAGAGAAAGACGGCAAAGCCAAGGCTCACGCCAACCGCCACCAGCGCGACGATGATCTGCATCCAGCCCGCGGTTGCCGCAACCTCGCTCAAGGTCGCGGAAAGCTTGTCGGCGCCAGCGATCCGGCGATCATTGTACAGGCGAAGCTTCTTCGTGAAATCGACGCTCATGCCATCGGCAGCGCCCAGCAAGGCTTTCGCCTGATCGTCCTGATCCTGGATGGCCAGCGCGATCGCCGGTTCGACCTTTTGCTGTATGGCTTCCACCATCGCCTTGATCGGCGTCAGATCGGCCACGCTATCCTTCTCGCGTGTCATGACCTCGTCGAGAAAGCCGATAGCCTGCTTATAGGCATCGGCCTCTTCTTCGACCGCCTGCTTCGCCTGCACCGACTGGCCATCATAGACCATCGTACGATATGCCGCATACATCATCGTATTGACGAGGCGATTGACGCGCACCAGCTTCGCCGTATCCGGCATGGTTACGCCGACCAGCTCGGAATATTGCGCGTCGATCGCGCTGGATGTCCGCGCGCCATACCAGCCGACGCCGAGCGTCGCGATGCCAAGTACACCCAGCATCAGCATGATCTTGATCTGAATTTTGAGGTTCGCGAAGATCTGCATGTAGCAGCCACTCCCGAAATGATGCCGGCGTGCCGGAGCACGGATTCGCTAGCATTATAGGAATGGAGTAGAGTTGCCGTCGGCAGGCAAACCTCTGCAATAGTACGTAACACTCGGGCAACGATGTATTGAACTGCCCGGCGGCGGGCCGGATTGCGCACAGCATCCGGCCCGACTTTGCGTTGAAGCCCCCTATTCTGCCTTCAGATTCCGGTCCAGGAAGCCAAGGATCGTGTGCCACAGATGCTCGCTGATGCCGGGCCCGCCCACCCGGTGCGTCTGGCCCGGATAGAGCATCATTTCGAACGGCACATCCTTCGCCTGCAACGCCGCATACATGGCGGTTCCGTTTTCCAGCACGACATTATCATCCGACATCCCGTGGATCATCAGCAGCGGATCGTTGATCTTCGCGGCATCGGCGATCACGCCGGAAGCGGCATATGCCTCTGGAACGGTGCGCGGATCGCCCATGTAACGCTCGGTATAATGGGTGTCGTACAGTTCCCATTTCGTCACCGGCGCACCCGAAATGCCCGCCGCGAACGTGCCCGGGGCTGCCTGCAGCATCTTCAGCGTCATGTACCCGCCATAGGACCAGCCATAGGTGGCAATCCGCTTCGGATCGACGAAAGGCAGCGTCCGGAGATACGCCGCGCCTGCCAGTTGGTCCTGCACTTCCACGCTGCCCATCGCATGCCAGATCGCGCTTTCGAACGCGACGCCGCGATTGGCCGATCCGCGATTGTCGATCTGGAACCAGATATAGCCATGCTGCACCAGATATTGCTGAAGCGCGCCGCCCCAGGCGCGGCTCACGGTCTGCGAATGCGGGCCACCATAATGCTGGAAGAACACCGGGTAGCGCTTGCCCGGCTCCAGCTTCGGGGTGATCATCTCCCAGTGGAGCTCGGTGCCGTCCGGCCCCTTGATCGTGCCGAAGGTCCGCGTGCGATGCGCCGCGAGATAGGCATGATAGGGATGCTTGGGATCGTCGACGGCATTCTCCTGCACCCAGGCGATCCGCTTGCCGTCCGCATCGGCCAGATACACTTGGCGCGGCTGATTCGGGTTCGACCGGCCGACGATCGCGCGGGTGCCGCTCGCGTCCATGCTGGCGGTGTTCCACCACCCCCGCTCCGTCAGCCGCGTGATGGCGCCGGGCTTGCGATAGTCCACCCAATAAAGGTGTCGTTCCAGGGGATCGTCCTTGTTGCCCTGGAAATAGACGCGGCCCCGCTTCTGATCGACGCTGATGCCGTCGGGCGCCACTTCCCACGCCCCCTCCGTCAGTTGCGTGAAGGCGCCAGCTTGCCAGCGATACAGATGGCCATGGCCGTCCCGCTCGGACCACCAGATCAGGCTGCCATCGGCCAAGGGCTTCAGCCCATAGGAGAGATTGACCCAGCTCTTCGGGGCTGCCTTTTCGCTGAACAGCACCCGCGCCGCGCCGGTCTTGGGATCGACGGCAAGCAGATCAAGCTGCGTCTGGGCGCGGTTCTGGCGCTGGACGTACAGCGTCTTGCCATCGGGCGCCCAATCGACGCGGGCAAGATAAATGTCCGGATCGCTTCCCAGATCAACCTTTACGCGCTTCTGCCCGGCGGGATCGAGCACGTAGAGTTCTACCAGCGCGTTCGGCGTGCCGGCCTTGGGATAGCGTTGCTGGACGATGCTGGTGCCTTCCGCCCCGATCGCCGCGCGGGTGACGATGCCGACAGGCGCTTCGTCGAACCGTTCCACGGCCAGATAGGCGTCGTCGGGGGACCACCAATAGCCCTGGTCACGCGCCATTTCTTCCTGCGCGACGAACTCGGCTTCGCCCCAATGCACCGTCCCGGCCCCGTCCGGCGTGATGCGGGCCGCCTTGCCGGTCGCCAGTTCCATTACGACCAGGTTCTGGTCCTGAAGGTAGCTGGCGAACTTGCCGGCCGGGCTCAGCGCGGCATTCAGCTTCGGCCCTGCGGCGGCGGGCAGCTTCTCCACCTCCCCCGTCAGCCGCGCGCGGAACAGGTCGCCGTCGAGCGGAACCAGGATGGTCCGCCCATCCGGCGCCCAGTCATAGCTCACGATGCCCTTGGTGCCGCCAATTCTGGCGCGTTCCCGCTGCATCTTCTCGGCTTCGGAGAGCGCCGCGCCGGAACCGAGCTTCTGCGAATCTACCAGCATCCGCCACACGCCGGTCGCGGTGTCCATCATCCACAGGTCGAACCGTTCGCGATCGGTGTCGCGATTGCGCAGCATCGTCAGGAACTTGCCGTCGGGCGACAATTGCACCGCCCGCGGTGCGGGGCCATCGATCGCCGGGCTCGCGAAAACCCGCTCGAGCGGGATCGAAGACGCCTGTGTCTGCGCCTGCGCTTCCCGCATATTAACCCCGATCACGATCGCCGCCATGGTCAGCCCGGTCACCCATTTGCGCATCCAACACTCCGTTGCCCGGCCCTCATGCCGACGCGCCCGGTTTATCGTGCGACCGCGCCGGGTAAAGAGGGCGAAGCACTGCCAGCGCGCCGAAAGCGTACGTGCTTCCGCTCAGAAACGCTTGTTTGTACAGCAATTTCGTATCCAGCGTCGGTTACAGGCGCACTGGGGCAACCATACCCAACAATAGATGATGCGAATGTTTCGCCATACATAAATTTCAGACACATGGTTACACGCTTGTAAACCCTTGAACTTGTCAGAAGCCTAATATCTTTACGGCATAGACAGAGAATATCAGGCGTGTTAACCATTCCTTAATGAAGCTTATTTAGATTTAAGCGAAAGCCTGATCGGCAAAGCGGGGCGCACCTGGTCGATAAGGAGTTCTGGCCGCATGTCTTCGGACGGCCTGTTAGGTATGCGCAGAGAGGCGCCAGTCGAGTCCGCGACTCGACTGTTACAAGACAAGTGGCCGTCGCTCGTGATGCTGACGCCAGAAAGTATAGGGCTGCCGGATGATACCGGCGCCAGCCTTGAATTTCTGGCGATCGTGCAATCACTTAGCGACGCAGGCTTCTTGTCGTACGAAGCGCTGGTGATCAATCCGGAAGGGCCGGTCGTGATCGACGCCGCCTTGACTGCCCGCGGCCGAGCGGCGCTCGCCTTACGGGAGAGCGCGACCCATTAGGGCATTTCCAAAGGGAGCGTTTGCGGTCGCCAGAAGGCGGATTGGCGCCGGGCACGCAACTGGGGACACAAGGGGGCGGATCAGCGCTCGAAATCTGCGGGAGGCGCGCCGTCACCAAAGGATGGTGCATGCCTTCAATGGACGAGAATGCCCTTCCGCTCGCCCGACAAGTCGATGAGATCGGCAAGTTCTCGCAGCAACTCGATCTCCGTGTCCTCGAACGCGCGGGGCTGCTTGCTGAGAACCGCGAGCGTCCCGACGCGCCTGCCGTTCCGCCACAGCGGCACCGACACCTGCCCGCGATAGCCATGCTCCAGCGCGACGATCGGATTGGCGAGCTGAAGCGCCGTCGCCGTGACTTCGATCGCATCGGCGGCGGCCAACGCCGCGGTTGCGCCATATTGCAGGATACCAACATCGGCCCGCAGCAAGGCTGCCGCCGTCTTGGCGATATGCCCGACGGACGCACCCCAAGGCTCTCGACGATCGCCGGTCCGATGCTGTGTTGACATATAGTTGGCGAACGGACCTGACATCACGACTTCCCCGCAAGCAATATGGTGCTTCTGGCGAAAGGCGGGCCGCATCGCGAGTAAGGATTTGTACCCATCGGAGGATTCCGATGTGCCATCCAGATCGGATATAGGGCCGGGTTCTGATGGACCGTCCAGCTTTAGCGGTTTACATATGTTTCATTGCGAGACGCGGGTTTAAAGTTATCAACCGCTAAGTTCATTACGGACATGAACCGGACTAGGCAGAATTTTCCTAGTCCTGTACGTAGGACTCCTTCGCGGCTGAAAAGAGTCGGCTTTGCCACCTCGTACAGCCTCGAACGCAGGAGCATTGCGAGATCCGGCACGTTTTCGACGCGCGGCTCCGCCCCCTGCAGCAATGGCAACCATCCGATCGGTCCAGCGTACTGGGCTGGCGGGGGTGTCGTTGTATTTTGGTGCGAATGGGGCGGGAGAGGACGGCATGGCGAAGATCCGGGACGGAATCGATACATTGAAACCGATCGATTCAGGCTGTCTCGCCGCCATTGGCCGGACCTTGCTCGGCGTCTGGCCGGGCAGCACGACGCTTCACCCCGACGACCTGGGGCTGGATGATTCGCTGGACCAGCAGCACCTCTTCATCGACGCGGTGCAAACGCTCTGCGATCGCGGCCTGCTGGCTTATGAGGCGCTGGTGATCGGCATTCGCGGCCCCGAACTGCGCGATGCGGCCCTCACCGCGCGCGGCCGTGCCTTGCTCCAGACCTCGGAACGCCTCGCAGCCTGAAAAGCCGAGCCCGGCGCCGCCCAACTTCCATCGATGCGCCGGTGGCGGCAGTCGTTGCAGCCGCCATCCGTACGGCGTGCGCGACCGCACCATGACCAGCGCCTGCACCGTCTCGCCCCCATACGAAAAGGGCGCGCGGATCGCTCCGCACGCCCCATCGATCGGTGGTGAAACCGGCTGTTATTCGGCAGCCTGCGCACCGGCGCGCGGATCGCGGCGCTCGGCGATACGCGCCGACTTACCGGTACGACCACGCAGATAGTAGAGCTTCGCACGACGCACGACACCGCGACGCACGACCTCGATCGAATCGATGTTCGGCGAATAGAGCGGGAACACGCGCTCCACGCCTTCACCGAACGAGATCTTGCGGACGGTGAAGTTCGAACCCATGCCCTTGTTGGAGCGCGCGATGCACACGCCTTCGAAGTTCTGCACGCGGGTACGATCGCCTTCGACGACCTTCACACCGATGCGGACGGTGTCGCCCGGGCGGAATTCCGGAATCTTCTTGGCTTCGTTGAACTTGGCAATCTGCTCGGCTTCGAGCGTCTGGATGAGGTTCATCTCAGTCAGTCCCATGTTTGCGCCGCGCGCCAGAGGGAGACTGGACCCGAGCGCCCTCGTGGCGCTCCCACAGATCCGGCCTCCTTAGCCGTGTATCGGTCTCCGCCATGGCTCTGCGCCAGGCTTCGATCCTCGCATGATCCCCCGATCGCAGCACTTCGGGGATCGTGCGCCCTTCCCATTCGACAGGTCGGGTATATTGCGGATATTCGAGCAGCCCCGTTTCGAAGCTCTCGTCCATGCCGCTGGAAGCCGCGCCCATTACGCCGGGAACGAGCCGAATGCAAGCATCCAGCATCGTCAGCGCCGCCATTTCGCCACCGGAGAGGATATAGTCGCCGATCGAGACTTGCTCGATGCCCCGCGCGTCGAAAATGCGTTCGTCGAAACCCTCGAAGCGGCCGCACAGCACGATCGCGCCCGGCCCTGCGGCAAGGTCGCGCACCCGATCCTGGGTCAGCGGTCGCCCACGCGGCGTCATCGCCAGCAGCGGCCTGTCTGCGCGCGCAACGCTGTCGATCGCCGAGGCGAGCACGTCGGCACGCAGCACCATCCCTGCCCCGCCGCCGGCCGGCGTATCGTCGACCGAGCGATGCTTGTCGGTGGCGAAGTCGCGGATCTGCACGGTCTCCAGCGTCCACAATCCCTCGCGCAGGCCCCGCCCGGCAAGCGAAATGCCGAGCGGCCCGGGGAACATCTCGGGGTACAGCGTCAGAATGGTGGCAGCAAAGGTCACAGCGTCCAGTTCTCGAGTCTGAGGTCCGGGATGTCGGCGAAATCCCGTTCGTTGTTGGTGATCAGCGTCAGCCCCGCCGCGAGCGCCTGCGCCGCGATCAACCGGTCCAGCCGGGCCCGGCGGGACGGCAGTCGGGCATAGACCTCCGCAGCGGCGGCGTCGAATGGCAAGGCTTGCACGAGCCGAAAGAAGCGATCGACGATCAACCGCCCGGCAATGTCGTTTTCAGGCACGCCCCGCAACACTTCCGCCATCACGATGGTAGAACTGACGACGCAGCCCCTTGCCTGCGCCTCTACCGCCCGAGCAGCCCGCCCCTGCGCGTCGTTGAGAATGTAGATGCAGATGTTCGTGTCGAGCAGGAAGCGGGGTTCAGCCATCGCGCCGCAGCTTTCGGCCTTCCCAATCGAGTTCTCGCTCCTCAAGTTCGCGATCCTCCGGCGGTACCGGCTTCAGCCAGGGTAGCGCGCCAGCAATCCCGGTCAGATCAATCTTCTCTTCGCTATCCACCGGCTCCACCGAGAAGCCGCGGCGTTCCTCGCGCAGCACCACTTCGGCGCCTTCCTTCAGGCCCAGCGCCTTGGGCAGGCGCAGTGCCAGCGAATTGCCCGACTTGAAGATCCTGGCGCGATATTCCTCGCCCATGCGTCGCCTCCGTATATACATCCTGTATATACAATCACCGCGGAAGCGCAACGCGGTCAGAACCAGTCCTCGATCCGCAGCCCCGGCACGGCGCGGAAATCGCGCGCGTTATGCGTGACGAGCGTCGTCCCGAGCGCCAGCGCGTGGGCGGCGATCAGGCGATCATGCCGGCCCCGCGCGGCCCGGGCAGCCGGAAAGGCACGCGCCGCCGCCGCATCGAACGCCAGAACGGGCAACCGGGCCAGCAACGCATCGAGCGACGCGCCCTCCCCTGCTCCGTCCGCCAGTTCGGCAAGGCTGATCGCGGAGATCGCCATCGTACCGGGCGCCGCCACGGCGATCCGCCGCGTGACCGGCGCGCCGCCCCCGCGAAGGATGCGGATGCAGACACAGGTATCGAGCAGATAGTCGGGCGCGGCCATAGCGCCGCCGCTAGCACTGATCCACGGAACCTGTCGCGCACCCCAAGCGCTGGCGCGCGATGGACGATTGCATCATCATCGGCGGCGGCCCGGCGGGGCTCACCGCCGCCATCTATCTCAGCCGCTATCATCTGAAGATCCGCCTGTTCGACTGCGGCTCGAGCCGCGCCGCGCTGATCCCCTGCACACACAACCATGCCGGCTATCCGGACGGCATCTCCGGCCTCGACCTGCTCGCCGCGATGCGCGCCCAGGCGGAGCAATACGGCACGGTGCGCGAGGCGGCAAAAGTCACGAGCCTGCGTCCAATCGAGGGCGGGTTCGCGGCCCGGATCGGCGACCGTGAGGTCCGCGCGCGATCGGTCCTGCTGGCGACCGGCGTGATCAACCACCGCCCGCCGATGCCCGACGACGTTCACGACGCAGCGCTGGCGAACGGGCAGATCCGCTATTGCCCCGTGTGCGACGGCTATGAGGTGACCGACAAGCGCGTCGCCGTGTACGGCACCGGCGAACACGGCGCCCGCGAGGCGCTGTTCGTCCGCAGCTTCACCCGGGACGTGACGCTGATCGCCCCCGATCGCCACGACCTGCCACCGGAGCAGATCGACCAGTTGGAGGCGGCAGGCGTGGTGCGCGTCGAGGGCCCGGCGACCGACTGGAGGCTCGAGCAGGACCATATCCTTCTTGCGACGCCTAAAGGCCCGCTGAAATTCGACAGCCTTTATCCCGCGCTCGGCTCGCACAGCCGCTCCGAGCTGGCCGTCGAGGCCGGCGCCCGCGCCGACCCTAGCGGCTGCCTGGAAGTGGATGATCACCAGCGCACCTCGCTCCCCGGCCTGTTCGCCGCCGGCGACGTCGCCAAGGGGCTCGACCAGATCAGCCATGCGATGGGCGAAGCCGGGGTCGCCGCAACGACGATCCGGAATATGCTGAACGCCGAGCGGCCGCTATGGCGCTGATCGACAGCGGGCAGCGGCTGGTCGCGTTATGCTCGCCGAACTGCTCTTCGTGCGATAGCGCCGGATGCCGATGAAGCTGCCCTGCCTCGCCTTGCCGCTGCTCCTGCTGGGAGGATGCAACGCGCGCGCGCCCGATCCCAGCCACGAGCAGATCCACGGTTCGGCCGCGGAATGGCGCGGCTATGCGATGGAGGGCATCGCCCCGCGCATGCCCGAGGCGGATGTCGACGCGGCGCTGGTGCGGCGTGGGTACCAACGGACGACATGCACCACGGCAAGCGATGCCGAAGATACCCGAAGCGAAGACCCTTCTGCCCTCCTCTGCTATCTACGGCACGATCGCTGGATGGTGATGCTCCAGTTCGACGGCAGGCAGCCGCACCGGACCTTGGGCTGGATGGCATTGAACGACCGACCATCCGCCCTCGCCGATCGCGAGCGCAACCTGGCGCAAGGACGGCGCTTCGCGGCCGCGATGGCGCAGCGGTTCGGCCCGCCGGACGAGACAGCACATGGGGCGGTCACCACCCACTATTGGTATGTGCCGCGCGGCGTGGAACAGCGTGCGCCGGGCCGGCTGCACGACATGATTTCGGTGACGATTTCACCGGTTCAGGGAGTGAATGCGACGCTCAACGGATCGCTGGGGCAGATGCGCGACCCACAATAGCCACGCATATCGCCGGCATCAGCCCGGTCAGACTTCCAGAAAGGTGCTTGCGACGACGAGCTTCTCGTCATCCCAGGCAGGCACCGCCTCGGGGCGCATCGGCACCATGAAGCGCTTGCCGTCGGGGCGCTCGATCTCGATCACGTCGCCCGCGCCGTAATCGTCGATCGCGACGACACGGCCGATAGGTGCCCCGTCCTCGTCCACCACCGGCAGGTCGAGCAGGTCGATATGGTAATATTCGCCCTCACCCAGCGGCGGGAGGGCGGCACGCGGCACCGTCAGTTCGGTGCCGCGCAGCGCCTCGGCGGCATTGCGGTCGGCCACTTCGGCGAAGCGGGCGATCACGCCATTGGATCCCCCGCGCACCGACTTGAGCGTCAGCGTGCCGCCGTTGAAGCTCTTGTGCGCCGCCAGATCCTCGGCAAACACCTTCAGCCGCACCTCGCCGGCGATGCCGTGCGCACCGATCACGGCGGCAAGCGTCACCGGACGATCGCCGCGGTTCGAGGACGAAGAGGGTTTGGACATGACGCGATCGAGCGACGCACGAAGCGCCTCCCCCGCCCAAGGACGGGAGAGGCGTTCAGCCTCAGGCCTCGGCAGCCTCTTCGGCCGGGGCGGCAGCGGCTTCGGCGGCTGCCTTGGCCTTCTCCGCACGCTCCTCGGCGCGCTCCTTGGCCTTCTCGCCCGGCTCGGCCTTTTTCGGGTTGTTGCGGGCCGGACGCTCCTTGATGCCGGCGACATCGAGGAAGCGGAGCACGCGATCGGTCGGCTGCGCGCCAACGCCCAGCCAGTACTTGGCGCGATCGCCGTCCAGCTTCACGCGCTCGGGCGAATCCTTGGCGAGCAGCGGGTTGTAGGTGCCGATCTTCTCGATGAACTTGCCGTCGCGGGGCGCACGGGCGTCAGCAACGACGATCCGATAGTACGGGCGCTTCTTGGAGCCGCCGCGCGACAGACGCATGGAGAGAGCCATTCTACTTCACTTCCTTCTAAAGATACGATTGAAACAGGTTGAACTAAATTACTTCTTCTTCAGCAAATTCTCGAAGCCCGGCGGCAGCTTGGCACCGCCCGGCAGACCCGGCAGACCGGCGCCCACCTTGTCCATCATCTCGCCCATCTCGGCGCCGCCCAGCGCATTGCCGATGCCGCCCATGCCGCCGCCCGGGCCGCCCTTGGCGAGCATCCCCAGCATGCCCTTCAGGCCGCCCATCTTCTTCAGGCGCTTCATCGCGGTCTGCATCTCCTGATGCATCTTGATGAGCTTGTTGACGTCCTGCACGGTCAGGCCGCTGCCCTTGGCGATGCGGATCTTGCGCTTGGCGTTGAGCAGTTCGGGCTTGGCGCGTTCCTTCGGCGTCATCGAGCTGATGATCGCGTCCATGCGCAGCAGCACCTTGTCGCCGCCGACCTGGTCGACCGCGGCCTGCGCCTTCTTCATGCCGGGGATCATCCCCGCCAGCGCGCCGATGCCGCCCATCTTGCGCATCTGCGCCAGCTGCGCGCGCAGATCGTTCATGTCGAACTGGCCCTTGGCGAGCCGGTTCGCCATGCGCTCGGCATCTTCCTGGTCGATCGCGGCCGCAGCCTTTTCGACGAGGCTGACGACGTCGCCCATGCCCAGGATGCGGCCGGCCACCCGCTTCGGGTGGAACGGCTCGATCTGGTCGAGCTTCTCGCCCATGCCCGCGAACTTGATCGGCTGGCCGGTGACTGCGCGCATCGACAGCGCCGCACCACCGCGGGCATCGCCGTCCATCCGCGTCAGGATCACGCCGGTCAGCGGCACCTGCGCCGAGAAGTTGCTGGCGACGTTCACCGCGTCCTGGCCGGTGAGCGAGTCGACGACGAGCAGGATTTCCTGGGGGCGCGAGATGTCGGCCACCGCCTTCATCTCGTCCATCAGCGCCTGGTCGACATGGAGACGACCGGCGGTGTCGAGCATCACCACGTCGAAGCCCTGGAGCTTCGCCGACTGGAGCGCGCGCCTTGCGATCTCGACCGGCTGCTGGCCCGCCACGATCGGCAGCGTCGCCACCTCGGTCTGGGTGCCGAGAACTGCCAGCTGTTCCTGCGCGGCCGGACGATTGACGTCCAGCGACGCCATCATCACCTTCTTGCCCTGCTTCTTCAGCAGCTTGGCAAGCTTGGCGGTGGTGGTGGTCTTGCCCGAGCCCTGCAGGCCGACGAGCATGATCACCGCCGGCGGGGTAACGTCGATATGCAGTTCGGCCGTATCGGCGCCGAGCATGTCGACCAGCGCGTCATGGACGATCTTGACGACCTGCTGGCCCGGCGTGACCGAGCGCAGCACCTGCTGGCCAACGGCCTCTTCGGTTACCTTGTCGACGAACTCGCGGGCGACGGGCAGCGCAACGTCCGCTTCCAGTAGCGCCACGCGCACTTCGCGCATCGCGGTCCGGACATCGGCCTCGCTGAGCGCGCCACGTCCGCGCAGGCGTTCGAAGACGCCGCCCAGCCGATCGCTCAAACTCTCGAACATGATGCCCAGGTCACTCCAAATTCAGCCTCTGTCCCGCCAAACGCAAAACACGCCGGCGGACGAAACCTCGTCGGCCGGCGTCACCCCTCGGGGTGGCAAATGTCATGCGTTCACGGAGGAACGTTGGTCGCCCTTAGCGGTGATCCGGGCGAAACGCAACCGCTACGGGTTTAACCCGATCTATACGTTCCGCATGGCAGGCTACGGGATCGGCCGGGGTGGGATTTGCAAGATGGGGCGCGGGGAGGAACAGGTCCGGCAGAAGCCAATGCGCGGCAACCGCCTTGCCTTCACGCTCCTGGGCGTCGTTTCCACGCTGCTGGTCCTGGTGCTGGTCGGCCAGATCACGACTCGACTGTTGCAGTATCTTGCCGATGAAGCCGCACCGCCGGAACCGGGACTGATCGTCGCCTTGCTGTTGAACCTGGCGCTGCTGCTGATCGGCTGGAGCCGGCACCGGGAGGCGTCGCTCGCCATCGAGCCGCGAACGGCGGACGTGCTGGTGCAGAGCGGCCCGGCCTTAGACATCCTCGATCGCCAGCGCTTTATCGATCAGGGCACGGCAATGCTGCTGCGGGCGCAGCGGCTCGAAAAATCGATGGTCGTGCTGGTACTCGATATCGACGTTCCGGCGTCCGCCGGCGAGCGGCAGGGGCGGCGACCGGGCGACGCATTGCTGCGCGCGGTCGCTGGAGAAGTCGCGGCCACCATGCCGCCGCTCGCGCTCGCCGCCCAGATCGCGAGCCACCGCTTTGCCTGCGGCTTCCTGTTCGATCCGGATGCGCGCGCCGCCGTCGATCGCATCGCCGACCGGCTGATCCTCAGCCTCGCCAAGCCCTTCGACATCGATGGCCAGTTCGTGCAGTTGCACTGCGCGGCGGGCGGTGCGCGCTCCGATCGCGACGGCACGACGATGGCGGCGCTGCTGCAATCGGCGGAAGCGGCCCTTGCAACGGCGGGAACGCGGATGAAGGGCAGCCGCTTCGCCTGGTCCGATCGGGCAACGCAGGATGCGATGCAGCTGCGCCAGCAGCTCGAACACGCCTTGCCGCTTGCGATCGCGGGCGAGGAGATCGTTCCCTATTTCGAACAGCAGGTCGATCTCGCCAGCGGGCGGCTCGAAGGTTTTGAGGTCCTCGCGCGCTGGGAACACCCTGTGCAGGGCATGATCGGCCCAGACGGGTTCATCGCGATCGCCGAGGAAACGGGCCTGATCGCCGATCTGTCGCTGTCGATCATGGCGCAGGCATTCCAGGCGGCACGCGATTGGGATCCGACCCTGTCGCTGTCGGTCAACATCTCCCCGGTGCAGCTGCGCGACGCCTGGCTGGCGCAGAAGATCATCAAGGTGCTCACCGAAACGGGCTTCCCGGCCAGCCGGCTGGAGGTGGAGATCACCGAACGCGCGCTGTTCGACAATCTGCCGCTTACCCAATCGATCCTCGGCAGCCTGAAGAACCAGGGAATCCGCATCGCGCTCGACGATTTCGGCACCGGCTATTCGTCCCTCGCCCATCTGCGCGCGCTGCCGTTCGATCGCATCAAGATCGATCGCAGCTTTGTGCAATTGGTCAATCGCGATGCCGATTCGGCGACGATCGTCGATACCATCGTGCGAATGGGCGAAAGCCTGAACCTGCCGATCACGGCCGAGGGGGTGGAGGATGCAACGATTGCAGCACGCCTGCTCGCGCTCGGATGCGCCAAGGCGCAAGGGTGGCATTTCGGCCGCCCGCTTCCCATTGCCGGCGCGCGCAGAATGCTTGCCGAACGCCGGCTGCTCCAGCAGCCCGGCACGCGCTTGCCCGGCGGACCGACTACCAGCCGGCGCCAGGCTGGCTGAGATAATCGATTTCCTCGGGGGTCGATATCCGTCCCAACGCCGCATTGCGGGTCGGGAAGCGCCCGAACCGTTGGATCACGTCGGCATGATCGCGGGCATAGGCGAGTTGCACCTCCATGCCGAGCGCCTCGAAGCAGCGCAGGCTCAGCGCCTGGAATTCGGCATCTTCGGCATGTTCGAACGGCAGATAGAGGAACTGGCGCTGCTCGTCGGTCATCGTCTTGTCCCATCCCCGTTCGAGCGCATGGCAGGCAAGCTGCCGGGCAAGCGGATCGCCGGCGAAAGCCTCTGCCGTGCCGCGGTGGATGTTCCGCGAAAACTGGTCGAGCAGCAGGATGGCCGCCAGCAGCGTCTCCGGCGTGTCGCTCCACCCCGCCGCACCGGAGGCGAGCACGGCATCGCGATCCGCACCGAACAGGTCGGCAATTTCCTGATCCACGCTCGCCGAGGGGGAAAACCATTGTTCGGGCATCAGCGCATCGAACCAGAAGGCCAGTACCTCGCGGGCCTTCTCGTGGACTTCTCGGGTCGGCGCTCCTAGATCGCTGTCCAATGTCCCTCTCCTCGCCTCTTATCCTTAACATGGGTTGCCGGCTGAACCTAGCCGAAGGCGAGTCGATCCGCGCTTTGCTGACGGGCCGTGACGCGATCGTGGTGAACAGCTGCGCGGTCACCAACGAAGCGGTGAAACAGACCCGCCAGGCGATCCGCCGCGCACGGCGCGAACGGCCGGACGCCGAACTGGTCGTCACCGGCTGCGCGGCGCAGATCGATCCGCAGGCCTTCGCCGCAATGCCGGAGGTCGACCGGGTGATCGGCAATGCCGAGAAGCTGCTTCCGCAAGCCTGGGCGTCCGACGCGAAGGTGCAGGTGCAGGACATCCTCGCCGTGCGCGAGACGGCACCCCACCTCGCCGCCAGCTTCTCCACCCATGCCCGCGCCTTCGTGGAGGTGCAGAATGGCTGCGACCATCGCTGCACCTTCTGCGCCATTCCCTTCGGGCGCGGCAACAGTCGCTCGGTGCCCGCCGGCGCGGTGATCGACAGGATCACGATGCTGGCCGAGGCGCATGGTGAAGTGGTGCTGACTGGCGTCGACCTCACCAGCTACGGCCATGATCTGCCCGGCAGCCCGACGCTGGGTTCGCTGGTCGAGCGCATCCTCCGCCACGTGCCGACGCTCCAGC
Source organism: Sphingomonas pokkalii (assembly GCF_003096275.1). Lineage (GTDB taxonomy): Bacteria > Pseudomonadota > Alphaproteobacteria > Sphingomonadales > Sphingomonadaceae > Sphingomonas > Sphingomonas pokkalii. The sequence goes on along the minus strand of NZ_QENQ01000001.1, from coordinate 3,803,477 downwards.
GGCTGCGGCTTTCGTCGCTCGACGGGATCGAAGTCGACGATCGGCTGTTCGCGCTGCTCAGCCAGGAGCCGCGCGTGATGCCGCATGTCCATCTGTCGCTCCAGGCCGGCGACGACCTGATCCTCAAGCGGATGAAGCGCCGCCACAGCCGTGCGCAATCGGTGGCGCTCGCCGAGCGCCTTCGCACCGCGCGGCCGGAAATCGCGATCGGCGCGGACCTGATCGCGGGCTTTCCGACCGAAGACGATCGCATGTTCGAGAACACGCGGGCACTGATCGCCGATTGCGGCGTGGTGCATGCGCACATCTTCCCCTATAGCCCGCGCGCCGGCACGCCCGCCGCGCGCATGCCGCAGGTGGCGCCTGCCACGATCCGCGACCGCGCCGCCCGGCTGCGCGCGGCGGCGGCGGCGCAGCGGGCGACCTGGCTCGAAACCCTGGTCGGCAGCCGCCAGCAGGTGCTGGTCGAGCGACCGGGGGACCGCGGCCATGCAGGAAATTTCGCCGAGGTGCGGCTCACCGCGCCCCGGAAGACTGGAGAAACGGTGAACGTGACGATTGCACGCGTCGAAGACGGAACGCTGGTTGCATGAGCGGACCCAGCTGGCATGAAAAGCTGCTCGGCGGCTTTCGCAAGACGTCGGATCGGCTGCTCGGCAACCTCGCCGGCCTGTCGCTCGCCCGGCTGGACGAGGCGACGCTGGACGAGATCGAGGAGGCGCTGATCGCCTCGGACCTCGGCCCCGCCACCGCCGCCAAGGTGCGCGCGCGGCTCGCCGAGGGGCAGTTCGAGCGGAACATGGAAGAACTCGGCATCCGCGTGATCGTCGCCGAGGAAGTCGCCAAGGTGCTGGAGCCGGTCGCCAGGCCGCTCGAGATCGAGGCCTTCCCGCGCCCGCAGGTGATCCTCGTCATCGGCGTCAACGGATCGGGCAAGACGACGACGATCGCCAAGCTCGCCAAGCAGCTGGTCGATCAGGATTACAGCGTGATGGTCGCCGCGGGCGATACCTTCCGGGCCGCCGCCATCGGCCAGCTGCGCACCTGGGCCGAGCGGATCGGCGTGCCGATCGTGTCGGGCGCCGAGGGCGGCGACGCCGCCGGCATCGTGTTCGAAGCGGTCAAGCGCGCGACCGAGATCGGCACCGACGTGCTGATCGTCGACACCGCCGGCCGCCTGCAGAACAAGCGCGAGCTGATGGACGAGTTGGCCAAGGTCCGCCGCGTGCTCGGCCGGCTCAATCCGGCGGCGCCGCACGACGTGGTGCTGGTGCTCGATGCGACCACCGGCCAGAACGCGCTCAACCAGATCGAGGTGTTCAAGGAAGTCGCGGGCGTGACCGGCCTGGTCATGACCAAGCTCGACGGCACCGCGCGCGGCGGCGTGCTGGTTGCGGCGGCGGAGAAATACGGCCTGCCCATCCATGCGATCGGCGTGGGCGAGAAGGTGGACGATCTGCGCGGGTTCGACGCGCAGGAAGTCGCCCGCATCATCGCCGGGGTGGAGGAACTGGCCCGTGGCTGATCCAACCGCCCGCCCCCAGACTTCGGCCGGTCTGCGCATGGCACTCGATTACGGGCCGCTGATCGTGTTCTTCCTGGTCAACAGCCTTGCGCCGGGAATGCAGATCGAACGTATCTTGACCGCGACGATGGCCTTCATGGTCGCAATGGCCGTGGCGATCGCCGTGTCGTGGCTGAAGACCCGTCATGTCTCCCCGATGCTATGGGTCACCGGCGTGCTGGTGCTCGTGTTCGGCGGGCTCACCCTCTATTATCACGACAAGACCTTCATCCAGGTGAAGCCGACGATCGTCTACGTGATGTTCGCGGTGATCCTCGGCTATGGCCTCGTCACCAACAAGCCGCTGCTCGAGACGATGCTGGGATCCGCCTATCCGGGGCTCAGCGCCAAGGGCTGGCGGCTGTTGACGATCAACTGGTCGTTGTTCTTCGTCGTGATGGCCGGGGCCAACGAAGTCGCGCGGCATATGCTGACCTGGGATCGCTGGGTGTTCTTCAAGACCTGGATCGTCATCCCGGTCACGCTAGTCTTCGCGATCGCCAACATCCCGATGCTGTTGCGCCACGGGCTCCAGCTCGAAAAGCCGGAAAACGCCCCCCTGCCGCCGGAAGGTTAAACCGGGATGGGTCTGCCGCGCCATCCCGCAGCCCTGCACGCGGTGCGCGCGGCGAATGGACTGCGGCGGCAGATCCGGTCGAACTCGCTGCTGTTCCTGCTGCTTGCGATCGGCGTCGGTGCGGCAGCAAGCCTGGCTGCTATTGCGATCGGGCAGTCGGCACGCGGGCTGCAGCGGCTGTTGTTCGGCCTTTCGGCCGGGGAACATTTGAGTGCAGCAAGCTACCTGGCACCCCTGCGACTGCTGGCCCTGCCCGTCGGCGGCGCGCTGCTCGGGCTCACCTTATGGCTGCTCCACCGCCGCAAGACGATCGACGTGGTCGAAGCCAATGCCCTCCATGGCGGCCGCATCCCCGCGCGCGACACCGCGACGGTGGTCGGCCAAACGCTGATTTCCAACGGCTTCGGCGCCTCGGTGGGACTGGAGGCGGCCTATGCCCAAGCGGGCGGCGGCCTCGCCTCGCTGCTAGGCCAGCGGCTCAATCTGCGCCGCGCCGACCTCCGCACGTTGATGGCGGCGGGCGCCGGTGCGGGCCTGGGCGCGGCGTTCGGCGCCCCCCTAACCGGCGCCTTCTATGCCTTTGAAATCGTGTTGGGTGCCTACACCCCCGCGATCGTTGCACCCGTGCTGCTGGCTTCGCTCACCGCAGCGCTGATCGCCCGCACGCTCGGCATCCATCCCTATGTGATCGGCGCCGGCACCGTGCATCCGATCGGGACCGCGGACTATCTCCTCTATGCCCTGCTCGGCATACTCTGCGCCGGCTTCGGCATCGCGCTGATGCGGCTGGTGTCGCTTGTCGAAGCCGGCGTACGCCGAAGCCCGATCCGCCCTGTCTGGGCACCGCTGGCTGGGGGCACGCTGATGATCCCGCTCGCACTGCTCTCGCCCCAAGTGCTGTCGAGCGGACACGGCGCGCTCGACATCAATCTGGCCGCGCAGGCGACGATGGCATCGCTGGGGCTGGTGATCCTGCTCAAGCTGCTCGGCTCGGCCGTCTCGCTCGGCTTCGGCTTTCGCGGCGGCCTGTTCTTCGCCTCGCTGTTTCTCGGCGCACTGATCGGCCGCTTCTACCAGCTGGTACTCGCCGAGATCCCCGGCCTCCATCATCTCGCGCCCGACGACGCGGCGGTGGTCGGCATGGCGGCATTGGCGGTGGCGGTGGTCGGCGGACCGATGACCATGTCGCTACTGGTGCTGGAGGTAACCCATGATTTCAGCATCACCGGCGTCACCATCGCGGCGACGCTGATCGCCAGCACGATCGTGCGCGAGGTGTTCGGCTACAGCTTCTCCACCTGGCGGCTGCACCTTCGCGGCGAGACGCTGCGCAGCGGGCGTGACGTGGGCTGGATGCGAAACCTTACCGCTGCACGGATGATGCGCCGTGACGTGCCAACCATCGCGGCGGACAGCGACGTGGCGACCTTCCGTGCCCGCTTTCCGCTCGGTTCGACCAAGCGGGTGGTGCTGGTCAACGTCGCCGATCACTATGCCGGAATCGCCGAAACCGCGGCGGTATGGAGCCCTTCGATCGATCCGGCGGATCGGCTGTCCGGGGTTGCGAAGTTCGCGGATACCGCGCTGTCGCCGGACATGACGATCGCGGAAGTGCTGCAAGCCTTCGACGCGAGCGTGGCGGACGATCTGGCGGTCTTGACGAGCGATGGCAAGGTGTTGGGACTCGTCACCGAGAACCATGCGCGGCGGCGCTATGCCGAAGAGCTGGAGAAGGCCCAGCGCGACCTCTACGGGGAAAACTGATCCCTCCGCCCGGCAGTCCGGGCGGAGGGACCGAAGGGGCTCAGCCCTGCTGGTCGGCGCGGCTCGCGCCTTCGCCGTCGAGGTTCTGGGCGACGAACTCCCAGTTCGCCAGCTTGGTCAGGATGGTGTCGACGAACGACGGACGCGCGTTGCGATAGTCGATGTAATAGGCGTGTTCCCACACGTCGATCGTGAACAGCGGCTTCACACCGTGCGCGACCGGCGAATCGCCGTCATGGAACGAGGTGACCTTCAGCGTGTCACCGTCGAGCACCAGCCAGCCCCAGCCGCTGGCGAAGTGGCCGACCGATTCCGCCTTCAGCTTCTCGATCAGGGCGTCGTGGCTGCCGAAATCGCGGGTGATCATCTCGGCCAGCTTGCCGGTCGGCGCCGCATAGTTCGGCGTCAGGCACTGCCAGAAGAAGCTGTGGTTCCAGATCTGCGAGCTGTTGTTGAACAGGCCCTTGTTGCCCTTGTCCTTGGCGTAGGCGATCACGTCGGTGAGCTTCGCGCCGGCCAGTTCGGGGATGTCGGCAACCAGCTTGTTGCAGTTGTCGACATACGCCTTGTGGTGCTTGCCGTGGTGGAAATCGAAGGTCTCCGCCGACATGTGCGGCGCGAGGGCATCCTTGGCATAGGGAAGTTCGGGGAGTTCGAAGGCCATGTCTTCCTCCTGTTCGGGGTTGGGAAGGGATTGTCGTGCGCTCGCCTAACGCATGGGAGAGGCCAGCGCCGCAACATTTTTTGTTTCGCCCCTGATCGATTGAGCCGATTTGTCCGGCATATCAGCCGAACAGCCGTGTCATGGCGCGATCCAGCACCAGCAATTGCCAAAGCAAGGCGCCATGATCCGCACGGCCGGAGCGATGATCCTCGGCAAGCCGGACGAAGGCACGCCGTTCGAACCAGCCTGTCTGCTGCAGGACCGGTGAGCGCGGCAATGCCGCCGCCGCATCCGCAAGGGTTGTGCGAAACCAGTCGGCGAGCGGCAGCGCGACAGCACCCGCGGTGCCCTGCGGCAAGGTGCGCGGCAGCCAAGGGGCCCATGCTTTGCGCATCAGCCACCTGCCCTGCCCGCGCAATCGAAGCGATTCCGGCAGGCTGGCGACGAATTCGACAAGTTGGTGATCCAGCCACGGCACGCGCACCTCCAGCCCCACCATCATGCCCGATCGATCCAGCATCGCCAGTTGGCTGCCGGGCAGCCGATGCCGGATATCGACATATTGCGCCCGATCGAGGCTGCTGCGTGCCGGTGCCGCGCGCATCACCGCGATGGTACGAGTCTCGGCACGGTGCCCCGCCAGGGCCCGGCGCGCCGCATCGGTGAACAGGCCGGCGCGCATCCCCGGATCGGTCGCCGCCAGCCGCTGCGCATAGGCCGAGGCACCATCCCCGGCCAAGGCGTGCAGCAACGGCCGGACGCGCAGCGGCTGCGGCACCCATTGCGCCTCGGGATAGACGGCCGCAAGACCGCCGAGCACCCGCGCTCGCAGCCCTATCGGCATCAGCGCACGGACCCGCTCCTCGGCGACAAAGGCCCGCGAGCGAGGATGGACAGGCCACACCGCGTCCAAGCCTTCGGCCGACAGCGCCACCGCCATGGTCGCGCGGGCGAACGCCGACCATGTGTACGCCCTTGCCGCGGCCCCGTCGGCGATCGGCTCGTCAAAAGCCTGCGTCAGCGTATCGAGTACGGCCCCTGGCTCGAGAACGGCAAGACCGTCGCGATGCCGGGTAGCAAAGCGCCGGGCGACCGTTCCCGCGAACGATTCGCCCCCGCCGTGCGGAGCATCGCCGAGCGTGCAGGTCTGCACCGCGGTTTTGCTATTCGCCGCCATCAGCGCGACCATCGCCGCGCCTTCGACGCTGTCGGGCAACAGCGCGCCGAGCGTAACGTCCGCCACCATGTGCCGCCGCACCGCCACGCGCATCCGTTCCAGCAATTCGACCTTCAGGTCGCGGGTCCGCCCCGGCGCGCGGCGCGAAAAATCGACATCCCACCACCGCACCGCCCGCCCGCGCGACCGCCCCCGCTGCACCAGCAGGAAATGTCCCGCAGCCAGCTTCTCCACGCCCGCGACCAGACAGGCATCATCCGGCACATACCCCAGGCCGAGATAATCCTCGACCGCCCGGATATCGGCGGCGCGACGAAACATCGGGTGGGCGAGCAATCCCTTGAGTTCGGAAGAAAACGCGATCGCCCCGTCCGTCAGTTCGGCGATGTGGAGCGGCTTCGCCCCCAACCGGTCCCGCGCCAGGAACAGGCTTTGTCGGTCCGCGTCGTACAGCGCAAAGGCGAACACACCGTCCAGCCGCGGCAACAGATCAGGCCCCCAGGCGCGCCATCCGTGCAGCAGCACCTCGGTGTCACTCTCCGTCGTGAAGCACGCCCCCTGCTCTTCCAGTTCGGCCCGCACCGCCCGGAAATTGTAGATCGCGCCATCCAACACCACCGCCAGCCGTTGATCGGGCAAGGCCATGGGCTGCACCCCACCCGCCACGTCGATCGTCGCGAGCCGGCGATGGCCGAGGCCCAGGCCCGCGACGCACCACACCCCCGATCCGTCGCGCCCGCGATGCGCAACAGCATCGCTCATCGCGACGATCCGCGCCGGATCGATCGGCTTCGCCATGCCGGGATAGAATATGCCGACGATCCCGGACATCAGCGGCGCGCATCCCTCACCTGGTAACGACCATGCGCATCGCGCAGCAGACCCTGGTACTTCCCCGTCGACATCGCGACGGCCGCTACCAAGCAAGCCTGCGCTGCGCCACCCCGCACGGCCCGCCCTGCGCCCCAGCGGCGTCGGCGCGCGGTAGAAGACCCGGAATTAGCTCAGAGCAGCGTGTCGCGCAGCGCTTGCAGCCCGATCGTGCGACGTTCCTCATCCTGCTCCAGCCAGTCGACCAGCACCTGCATCACCTGCCGAAGCTTTTGCTGCTGTGTGCACAACTGGTCCTCCAGCTCGGCCACCCTTTCGGAAAGCGCGCGCAGTTCCCCGGCGTCGGCCGGGGCAGCCGACGCGCCGGAGGCGATGTCGGCCGCCATCTCCTCGATCGCCGCCGCCACGTCCGGCGCGCCGAACATGTCGATCTGTGCGGCGGCGCCGTGCCGCAGCAATCGCGCCACGATCTGGTTCAGCCCCCGCGGGACGCCCCCGGCAAGCCGGTGCAGCGCCCGACACGCCTCGTCGGTGAAGCCGGGCCGGCCCTGCCCGCCAGCGCGGTAGAGGCGGTGGCGGAGATAGGGTTCGACTTCCTCCTCCGCCAGCGCGGAAAGCTGCACGGTGGCGGGCCGGCGGACGCTACCGCCGGGCTGTTCCCGCGCGCCGAACAGGAACAGCTGAACCGGCGAACGATCCGGCTGGGCCGAAACCTGCGACAGTATCTCCCGGCAATCGGGGGACAATGCGTCCGCATCGTCGATCAGCAGGAGCGTGCGCCCGCCTTGCCGGCCCGAAGGCGGCGCCGCCAGGCGGAGCAGCCCTTCCACCTGCAGCGCCCCGCCAGCGATCTGGTGCACGCGGTGCCGTCCAACATCGATCTCGCCGGCCAGACGCCGCATCAAGATCGTCTTGCCCATACCGACATCGCCGGTAACGACGACCACGCCTTTCCCTTGTTCCACCGCCTGGCGTAACCGCGTGATCGCCCGGCCATGGGCCGCCGTCTCGAACCAGAAGCGGGGATCCGGCGCGTGCTGGAACGCCGGCTCGCGCAGTCCGTAATAGTCGTCGTGCATGGCGCCCTTCAGACCGGCGCCTGCGCGGCGAGCGTTTCGCAGACGGGAGGATGGCCCAGAAATGCCTGCGGGCTCGCGGTCGCGCCATAGGCCCCGGATGCGAAGATCGCGATCAGATCGCCCACCTCCGCTCGCGGCAAGGCAACGCGATCCGCCAGCCGATCCAGCGGCGTGCAGAGCGGCCCGACAATGTTCACAATCTCTTCCGGCGCGTCCTGCATCCGGTGTGCCACGGCGACCGGGTAGTTGCGCCGCACCACCGTTCCGAAGTTGCCCGTGGCGGCCAGATGATGGTTCAGTCCTCCATCGACAATGAGGAACGTCTCCCCCTGGCTTTCCTTGCGATCGATCACGCGCGCCAGGTAGATGCCGGCCTCTCCCACCAGCCAGCGGCCGAGTTCGATCGCGTAGTGCGTCTCCAAGCCGCGCAGCGCCGACGCCAGCGCCGCGCCCACCGCCGCGATGTCGAGCGGGATATCGCCGGGAAAGTAGGGAATGCCGAACCCGCCGCCCAGGTTGACGAGCGGCGGACATGCGCCGATCTCGTCCGCCAGCCGGGCGGCGAGCGCGACCGTCGCTCCCTGCATCTCGATCACAGCCTCCGCGGACAGCGCCTGCGACCCGGTGTAGATATGAAAGCCCCGCCAATCGGCGCCCGCGGCAAGGATATGTCGCACCAGCGCCGGCACGCGTACCGCATCCACCCCGAACGGCGATGCACGCCCGCCCATCTTCATCCCCGATCCACGAAGTTCGAAATCGGGGTTCACGCGCACTGCCAACCGGGGGACGATTCCCAGCCGCGCGCCGGTCGCCAGCGCGCGCGCACACTCGCCTTCCGATTCGAGATTGAGCGTCACCCCAGCGGAAATCGCCGCCGCCAGCTCTGCGTCGCGCTTGCCGGGGCCGGCAAAGCTGATCGCGTCCGGCGGCACCGCCGCCAGCGCGCGCGCCATTTCCCCGGCCGAGGCCACGTCGATGCCGTCGACCAGCGGCGCGATCGCCGCGATCAGCGGGGGAAAGGGATTGGCCTTGATCGCATAATGCAGCACCACCTGCGACGGGAAGGCCGCGCGGAACCGTGCGATCCGTGCCGCGATCGCCGGCCCGTCATAGAGGTAGAGCGGCGTCCCCGCCGCTGCCCAGTCCGCCGCGCTACGGCCGCCAACGATCAGTTGCGGCCCGCCGGCATAGTCGGCCGGTATCGGGCCGATCGGTTTCGCGTTCATAGCAGTTCCGCCTTCAACGCCGCGCGGTCCAACTTGCCGTTGGCGTTGCGCGGCAAGCTCTCCCGCCAAAGATATCGGGCCGGTTGCTGGAAGATCGGCAATTCTCGGCGTAGCCGCTCGCGCAGCGCCGCTTCGCCGCTCCCATCGCCCCGCGCCACCACCAGGATCGCGTGGCCCAAGCGGGCATCGGGGATGCCGAAGGCTGCCGCTTCGCTCGTTTCGCCTCCCGCCAATACCGCTTCCTCGATCTCGGTGGGGCTGATCCGGTTGCCGGAGGATTTTATCATCTCATCCTCTCGTCCCACGAATCGCAGCAGGCCGTCCGCATCCTCCGTCACCCTATCCCCCGACCAGACCGCGATACCGCCATAGGCCGACGATTCGGGCGCCGGCCGAAACCGCAACGCCGTTCGTTCGGGATCTCGCCAATAACCCTGCGCGACCAACGGCCCGGCATGGACGAGTTCGCCCTGCGAAGCCCGTCGCCCGGCCGCATCCACCACCAGAATTTCGGCGAAAGGGATCGCCCGTCCGATCGAATCCGGATGCGCATCGATCAGGGCAGGATCGAGATAGGTCGATCGAAACGCTTCGGTGAGGCCATACATCGCGAACAGTTCGGCAGCGGGAAACTGCTGCCGCAACGCCCGCACCATCGCGGGGGTGAGCGCACCGCCGGAATTGGTCAACCGGCGCAACCGCGCCGCCGTTTCGGCCGGCCATGCCGTTTCGAGCAACTGGACCCAAAGCGGCGGTACACCGGCCAAGGTCGTAATGTCGAACCGCTCAACTGCCTTCACCACGTCGCGCGCCGTCAGATAATCGAGCGGCACGATCGACGCCCCCGCCACCCAGCTCGAAAACAGCTGATTCTGGCCGTAATCGAAGCTGAGCGGCAAGACGCCCAGCACCCGATCCTGCGGGGCGATTTTCAGATAATGGGCGACGCTTACCGCGCCAAGCCAGAGATTGGCGTGAGAGAGCATCACCCCCTTGGGGCGCCCGGTCGAGCCCGATGTATAAAGGATCGCCGCCAGCGCCGCAGGATCGCCGCTGGCCGGGGGCATCGCGTCGCTGCCTGCCAGTTCCTCCTCGATAACGACAGTGCAGCCGGCTGGTACATCGCCGGGTTCGAGCGCCGCAAGCCGCGAAGCCTGCGTGACGAGCATCCGGGCGCCGCTGTCTTGCAGGATATGCGCCACCTGCGCGCGTTTCAGTACCGGATTGATCGGCACATGCACCATGCCCGCGCGTGGCGCGGCGAGCGGCAAAAGGCAGGCAGCGCGCGTCTTCGGCAGCCAACTGGCCACGCGCTCGCCCGGCGCCCAGCCCCGCGCCGCGATCCCATATGCGATACTTCCAACCGCCGCCTCCAGCTCGGCGAAGCGCATCATGCCGACCTTATCTGCCAGAGCGATGGCATCCGGCGCGCCGCGAAGCGGCAGCGCGTCTATAAGATGGGGTGCAGGGTCCAGTGCGATCATGTCGTCACCCATAGTCTTGGCAGCGCCGCCGCCAAGCCTTACGGAAGCGCAAAAATCTTGCAGGGGATCCCCATTGCGGCCTGAAGGCATGTCCGAAGTCGAAAACACCGTTCGCGATGTGCTGCGCGACGTGCTGGGATTGAGCGAAGATCGCGTCGCCACGTTCGACGCGGAAACGCCGCTGTTCGGTGCCCTGCCGGAGCTCGATTCGCTCGCCGTGGCCGGCGTGCTCACGGAAATGGAGGATCGCCTGGGCATCCTGATCGAGGATGACGAGGTGGATGGCGAGATGCTGGAAAGCTTCGGCGCGCTCACCCGCTTCGCGACGCAGAAGGCCTTGGGGTGATCGAACCCTATGACTGGGCTGGCGGCCGCGAAGCGATGCTGCGCTTCGGGCCAGGCAGCGGCCCGGTCGTCGTAGCGGCATTGCCGCTGTTCGAGGAGGCGAACCGCACCCGCGCGTTCGTCGTCTCCATCCTCCGTGCGCTGGCGGAACAGGGCATTGCCGGCGTGCTACCCGAACTGCCAGGGACCGGCGACAGTCTGGTTCCCACCGATCGGATCGCGATTTCCGATCTGCGCGCCGCGTTCGCCGCGGCGGCGCGGACCGCGGGAAAGCGCGCCTATTCGCTCGCGCTTCGCAGCGGCGCCCTGCTCGACGGCACGGTGGTGATCCGTCGACGCTGGCACTTCGCGCCACAGACGGGCGCGGAACTGTTCCGCGCGCTCCAGCGCCTGCATCGGGCAGACGACATGCCGGGCTATGGCGGCCATCGCCTGCCGGACGCGTTTCTGGAAGAGTTACCGGAATGCCATATCGAAGCGGCACGTACCGTGCGGCTGGATACCGATCTTCGGCCTTGCGACCACGCCGTGCCCGGCACCGCATTATGGCGGCAGCCCGAACCGGAGAATGACCTGGTTCTCGCAGCGTTGCTAGCGGACGATATCGCTGCCTGGGTGCGAGCGTGCGAAGCCTGATCGCCTTCCCCTGCCTCGGTGACATGCTGGTGGGTGCGCTGGATGGGGCGGCCGGCCAGACGGGGCTGCTCATCGTATCCGGCGGCAATCAGGTCCGCGCGGGGCCGCATCGCAGCATGTCGCTTCTGGCCCATCGTATCGCGGCGGCGGGATTCCCGGTCTTTCGCTTCGATCGCCGCGGCGTCGGCGATTCGAGCGGGGTCAACATGGGCTTCGAAGGCAGCGCCGACGATATCGCTGCCGCCGCCAGGACCTTTCGGCGCGAGGCATCGCTGCGCCGCGTGGTCGCGTTCGGCAATGGCGATGGTGCGACGGCGCTGGCACTCTTCCACGCCGAGGCCCGGATCGATGCCCTGGTGCTGGCGAATCCGTTGATCAAGCCAGCCGCGAAAACCGCAAGGGCAGACGCCGTCGATCCCGGCGATTCGCGGGGCTGGATGCGCCAGATGATCGGAAGGATTGGCGGGCGGCGCGAGGATGCAGAACCCGGCCTGCTGGCTCGGGTCGCCGAAGCGCTGGCCGCTGCCGAAATGCCGATCACGGTGCTGCTGGCGACGCGCGACCCCGTTGGTTCCGCCTTTGCCGATGTGCTGCATCGCCCGGCCTTCGCCGCGCTCGGCGCCCGCATCCGGCGCAAGCAGTTCAACACGGCCAGCCACAGCTTTGCCGGCACGAGCGACAAAGCCTGGCTCTACGAACGGATCCTGGAAACGCTCGCCGAATAGCCGCTATTCGGCGGCCTGGGCGACCGTCTCGAAATCGGCCTCGGCAAGGAAGCGCTCCGCATCGAGCGCCGCCATGCAACCGGTGCCGGCCGCCGTGATCGCCTGGCGATACTGCTTGTCCATCACGTCGCCGCAAGCGAACACGCCGGGCACGCTGGTGCGCGTGGTGCCCTTCTCCACTTCGATATAGCCATCGCTGTCGAGCGCGATATGTCCGCGGAACAGCTCGGTCGCCGGATGATGCCCGATCGCGACGAACCCGCCATCGACCTCCAGCGTCGAAAGCTCGCCCGTCACCGTGTCCTTCAGTTCGATCGCGACAAGCCCCTCGGGCTGCCCCCCGCCGATGAAGCGCTCGACCTGCTTGTTCCACAGCACGTTGATCCGCTCATTGGCGAGAAGCCGCTGCTGCAGGATCTTTTCGGCGCGCAGGGTGTCGCGGCGGTGGATCAGCGTCACGTCATGGCTGTGGTTGGTCAGGTACAACGCTTCCTCGACGGCGGTATTGCCGCCGCCGATCACCGCCACCTTCTTGCCGCGGAAGAAAAAGCCGTCGCAGGTCGCGCAGGCACTCACGCCCTTGCCCTTCAACAGCTCTTCCGAATCGAGGCCCAGCCAGCGGGCCTGCGCGCCGGTGGCGATCACCAGCACGTCGCCCAGATAGACAGTGCCGCTATCGCCCACCATGCGGAACGGGCGCTGGCTTACATCGACCTCGACGATCGTGTCCCACATCATCTGCGCACCGACATGTTCCGCCTGCGCCTGCATCTCCTGCATCAGCCAAGGCCCCTGGATCACTTCGCGGAAGCCGGGATAGTTCTCCACATCGGTCGTGGTCATCAGCTGGCCGCCGGGCTGGATGCCCTGCACGACGATGGGCGCGAGCCCGGCGCGCGCGCCATAAATGGCGGCCGAAAGGCCGGCTGGGCCAGAGCCCAGGATCAACATGCGGGTGGAGTGGGTTGCAGTCATGGGTGCTTTCCGTCGAATCTTTCGGTGCCGCTTCTAGGGACAGGGCACCACGAGAAGCAACATGGCGTGGCCCGATTGTCGTGCAACGCCGTGCGGGAACAGGAAAGCTACCAGGGCCCCAAGGGAAATTCGCGACTCAGCGCAGAACAAGCAGCACGACACCCGCCCAGAAAACCACCGTGCCAACCGCCATGATCAACAGGCTACCCGAAGCCGCCGGATCGACCCCACGCCCTTCAACCTGCTCAGGCGGCAATTCATACAATGCACGCATCTACGGCGCTCCGTTTCAGACGACCTCTCTCCGGTTCTTCTTATAACGTGTTCGGAACCGGTGACTCTTCCGGGAATATGCTTAACGATGCCATGCGCGGCTGCAAGCCGTATTGCAGCCGGATCGTCAGGTTTTCGGAAGTGAAGTGGTAGCGGAGGAGGGACTTGAACCCCCGACCCCAGGATTATGATTCCCGTGCTCTAACCAACTGAGCTACTCCGCCCTACCAAGGCGACCCGTTCGGGCGAGGCAGGCCACATAGAGTCCACTTTTCGAGCGGTCAAGCGTACATATGCCGCGAATGCAATTCCCAGGGGCCACCGCGATACCACCAACTCGCCAGACCGGTGATTTCGACGCGCCGCGGCTGGAAATCGCGTTCCAGTGCGGCCAGGAGCGCCTTCGCAAGCGCCGGCGTCACCTTGTTCTGGATGGTCACATGCGGGCGCCAGCGCCCGGCGTCCTGCGGCGTCAGCAGGCCGGCAAACGCGTCCACCAGCCGGGCGCGAATCGCCACCAGCTCGGGCGAATCGATTCGATAGGCCACGCCCCTGCCGAGCGACATCAGGCCCCCCACCCTGGCCTGCAGCGCGCGGATGCCGCACGTTTCCTGCGCCAGCCGGTGCTTCACCTCCTCCGCCACCGAAGGCGGCAGGTGATGAAACAGCGTCAGGTGCGCATCCAGCTGGTTCCGCTCGGGCGGGAAATGGGCACGGCGCAGCGAATCGAACCAGGCCTGGTCCGCCTTGCCGAACAATGCGGTCACGATCAGCGGGGCCGGCGGCCCGCTCAAATCTCGACCTGACTGCCCAGTTCGACCACGCGATTGGTGGGCAGGCGGAAGAACTCCATCGCGCTTTCTGCGTTGCGCAGCATCCAGGCGAACAGTTTCTCGCGCCAGATCATCATGCCCGGACGGGAGGAGGGCAGCAGCGTCTGGCGCGCGAGGAAGAAGCTGGTCTCCATCATCTTGAACTCGGCCCCGCACGCATCGACGGATTTCAGCGCCGCCGGCACGTCTGCCTCCTGCATGAAACCATAATAGAGGATCATGCGGTGGAAGCCCTTGCCCAGATCCTCCACGATCATGCGCTTTTCCTCAGGCACATAGGGCACGTCGCTGATCTTCACCGTCAGCAGGATCACGCGATCGTGCAGCACCTTGTTATGCTTCAGATTATGAAGCAGCGCGTGCGGTACGCCATCGGGGGTCGACGTCATGAACACCGCCGTACCCCGCACGCGGGTGGCGGCATTGGCGGCCGATTCGATGAAGATCTGCACCGGCATCGCGCTTTCGCGCAGCCGGGCGATCATCAGCTTGCGCCCCTTCGCCCATGTCGTGAGCAGGGTGAAGACGAGGAAGCCCACCATCAGCGGGAACCAGCCGCCATCGGGCACCTTGGTCAGGTTGGCCGCGAAATAGGCAAGGTCGACAGCGAAGAAAATGGTCAGCAGCGGGATGGCGTAGCGCTTCTTCCAGTGCCACAGGTTGAACAACACGACCGCGAGCAGGCAATTGTCGATCAGCATCGCGCCGGTGACGGCGATGCCATAGGCCGCCGTCAGGTTGGACGAGGTCTGGAAGGTCAGCACCAGCAGGATCACCATGATCATCAGCGCCCAGTTGATGATCGGGATGTAGATCTGCCCGGCGGTGGCGGCGCTGGTATGATCGATCCGCAGGCGCGGCACGAAGCCAAGCTGAATCGCCTGCTGGGTGACCGAGAAGGCCCCGGAGATCACCGCCTGGCTGGCGATGATCGCGGCGGCGGTGGCGATGCCCACCAGCGGCAGCCGCAGCGCCTCCGGAGCGAGCAGGTAGAAGGGGCTGCGCAGCGCCTCCGCATCGCGGATCAGCAGCGCGCCCTGCCCCATATAGTTCATCATCAGCGCCGGCAGCACGAACCACAGCCACGAAATCCGAATCGGCTTCCGGCCGAAATGGCCCATATCGGCGTACAGCGCCTCCGCACCGGTCACGGCCAGCACGATCGATCCCAGCGCCAGGAAGCCGCGCAGCGGATCGAGCGTGAAGAAATGTACCGCATGGTGCGGTGAGAATGCCTGGAGGATGTACGGCGTCTGCACCACGCTGATCACGCCCAGCGTGGAGATGACCAGGAAATACAGCATCATCACCGGGCCGAAGAACGTGCCCACGCGCGCGGTGCCGGTTCGCTGGATCGAGAACAGCAACACCAGGATCACGACCGCGATCGGCACCACGAGCCGGTGGAAGCCGGGCGCAGCCACCGCCAGGCCCTCCACCGCCGACAGCACCGACACGGCCGGCGTGATCATCGAATCGCCATAGAACAATGCGGTGGCGAACACGCCCAGCAATACGATCCCCTGGGTCCAGCGGCGCTGGCCGCCACGACCGGAAATCAGCGCCAGAAGCGCCAAGCTGCCGCCTTCGCCCTTATTGTCCGCCCGCATGATGATGGTCACGTATTTCAGCGTCACCACCACCATCATCGACCAGAACATCAGGCTGATCGCGCCCAGCACATGCGGCGTGTCGAGCGGCAGTTCGTGATGCTCGTTCGCGAAGGTCTCACGAAACGCATAGAGCGGGCTGGTGCCGATGTCGCCGAACACGATGCCGATGGCACCGAGCGCGAGTTTCCACGTCGCGTCATGGCCGTGGCCATGATCGCCCAATGGTTCCGAATCGGAGGGGAGCGCGGCAGCGTCTCCGGTCACAACGGTGGTCACCGTTGCGACTGACGCTGAAGGGAGCGAACCGACCTGGCCATAGAGACCTGTGTTCTCATCATCATCAGGATGCGGGCCGTTAGCATGTGCAACATGCCCTATCAACATCACTGTCAGGGGGTAGGAGACGCATCAGCGCACGGTACGTTCCAAAACGGGCATTATTCGCTATGGGCTGGCAAATAATGCGTCGGCTTCCCCCCGCGTCGGCACCTCGCGCAAGACGAAGCTGCTGTTGATCGTCACGACTCCGGGCAACCGGCCCAGTTGTTCGCGATGCAATCGCTCATAATCGTCGAGATCGCGGCAGAGAATCTTGAGCCGGTAATCCTGCCCGCCCGAAACCAGCGCACATTCCACCACGCCATCGATTCGCCCCACCGCCGCTTCGAACTGGGCAAGGTCCTCCTCGACCTGGGTCCCCAGGGTGATGTCCACCAGTGCGGTTACCCGAAAGCCCAGGCGCCGATGCCCCAGCCGGGCGCCATAGCCACGGATGAGACCATTGGCCTCCAGCGCCTGGATCCTGCGCGTACAGGCCGATTGGGAAAGGCCCACGGTCGCCGCCACCTGACTTACGGAGGCGCGCGCATCGGCGGCGAGCGATTTCAGAATTTCTGTGTCGATTCGATCCATCGCGCATGATCTTTGCGTAATCTGTTTGAATCCGCAATATTCATGCGAAAACGCGGATATCGCAAGACGATCTTTGCAGGGATTTGCGCCCCGCCTTCGCGCTATGTTCCCGCCCACCTGAACTTAGGAGAGTTTCCCATGCGCATCGGCGTTCCCAAGGAAATCAAGAACCACGAATATCGCGTCGGCCTCACGCCCGCCTCGGTGGCGGAACTGGTCCATGCCGGCCATCAGGTGCTGGTTGAAACCAAGGCCGGCATGGGCATCGACTTCGACGATGCCGCCTATACCGCCGTCGGCGCGCAGATCGCGCCGGATGCCAAGACCGTCTTCGCCAATTCGGACATGATCGTGAAGGTGAAGGAGCCGCAGCAGCAGGAAATCGCCCTGCTCGAGCCGCGCCACCTGCTCTTCACCTATCTCCACCTCGCCGCCGACAAGCCGCAGGCCGAAGGCCTTATCCAGTCGGGCGCCACCTGCATCGCCTATGAGACGGTGACGTCGAACTCGGGCGCCCTCCCCCTGCTCAAGCCGATGAGCGAAGTCGCCGGTCGCATGTCGGTCCAGGTCGCCTCGCACTATCTCGAGAAGGAACAGGGCGGCCGCGGCGAGCTGCTTGGCGGCGTTCCCGGCGTGGCGCCGTGCAAGGTCGCGATCCTCGGCGGCGGCGTATCGGGCATCAACGCTGCGCAGATGGCGACCGGCCAGCGCGCCGACGTGACGATCTACGACATCAACAACGAGCGCCTGGCCGAGCTCGACATGCATTTCGGCAGCCAGATCAAGACCGCCTATGCCAGCAAGGCCGCGATCGCCGAGGCGGTGCGCACTTCGCAGGTGGTGATCGGCGCGGTGCTGGTGCCGGGTGCCGCGGCGCCGAAGCTCGTCACCCGCGACATGCTCAAGACGATGATGCGCGGTTCGGTGCTGGTCGACATCGCGATCGACCAGGGCGGCTGCTTCGAGACCAGCCGCGCGACCACCCATGACGATCCCGTGTTCGAGATCGATGGCGTGATCCACTATTGCGTGGCGAACATGCCCGGCGCGGTCGCGCGTACCTCCGCCTTCGCGCTCAACAACGCGACGCTGCCGTTCGTGCTGAAGCTTGCCAACCACGGCGCGGAAGCGGCGATGCAGGCGGATCGTCACCTCGCCAACGGCCTCAACGTCTCTGGCGGCAAGATCCGTCACCAGGCGGTGGCCGAAGCGCTCGACCTGCCGTTCGAAGCCTGGGCCGGCTGACCCGATCAGTTGGCCGGAGCGGACGGCGCCAGCCGCGCCGCTTCGGCCAACGCCGGATCAAGCGTCAGCATCACATTCACCATGTCGTCGCGGTAGCTTGCATCCTTCGGAACGCGTTTCAACGCGGCGCCCCATGCCAGGCGCGCCGCCGCCACATCCCCCGATCGCGCCAGCGCGACCCCCAGGAAGAAGGGCGGCCCCGGATGGCTCGGCCCCAATTCTGCGGCCTTGTCGAAGGCGTAGCGCGCGGCAGGCGAAAGCTGCTCGCCGTCATGCTCGGCGAGCGCGAGGCCAAGGCCGCACCAGAGCCCGACATCGCCTGGCGCCTTGCGTACCCCACCCAGCATCACCGTCGCCGCAAGCCGCAGGGCACCGGCCCGCGTCATCGCGTCGGCGGCCATGAAATAGCTATAATCGAAATTGAAGCGCCCGAACATCGCCTCGCGCACCGCGATCAGGTCGGGATCGAGCGGGCGGACGCTCTCCGTCCCCTCTGCCGGCTTCCCCGCCAGGCTGGGATACCCCTGCCAGGCGTAGCCGGCGGCGGCCAGCATCACCGCCATCGCCGGCAGGGTCCAGAACCGCCAGGGGAAGCGAGCGCCCAGCAATAACGCGATTCCGGCCAGCGCCATGCCGGCAAAGACCAGCCAGCCCATCACGCCTGCCTCCGCCGGAACAGGCGTCGCGCGATCAGCACGCCGATGCCGAGCAGCGCGAGGGGCGCGATCCAAAGCGGCGCCGTGACCCAGCTGAAGGGGGGATCATAGGTAACATAGTCGCCATAGCGCTCGATCAGCCACTGGCGGACCCGCGCGGGCCGCTCGCCTGCCGCGATGCGCTGGCGAACGAGCGCGCGCATCTCGCCGGCCATATCGGCATCGCTATCGGCGATCGACTGGCCTTGGCAGACCAGGCAACGCAGCGTCTCCATCAACGCCTTGGCTTCGGCTTCCTGCGCGGGGTCGGCAAGCTGGGTATAGGCCAGCGGCGACGGCGGCAGGCTGGAATCGGCATGTGCTGCCCCCGCGATGAGGAGCAGGCAGAACAGCCCCCGCCTCATTTGGCCTTCTCCAGCGCCGCGAGCAGCTTCGGCACGTCCTCCGCGCGGATATCGCCGATATGCTGGTCGACGATCACCCCGCGCGAATCGATCACGAAGGTTTCCGGTACGCCCGAGGAGCCGAGCGACAGTTGCGCCCGCATCGCCCGATCGTCGCCGATCCGGGTATAAGGATCGCCGTTCCGTGCCAGGAACGCCTGCACATCGCCAGTGGTGTCGCGAACGGCGATGGCGTCGATCTCAGCCCCGGCCTGTTTCAGCTTCATCAGCTGCGGCGCTTCGGCCACGCACGGGATGCACCAACTGGCGAACACGTTGAGCATGCGCGGCTTGCCGCTGCGGGTGGCGCTGGTATCGATGCCGTCCTTGTCGGGGAGCAACGGCGGCAGGCGCAGCGCCGGCAACGGCTTGCCGACCATCGCCGATCGCACCAGCCGGTCACTCGGCTCGATCAGCCCGTTCACGACCAGCGCGAACACGATCACGAACAACCCCAGCGGCAGCCAGATCAGCAGCTTCTTCATGCCCATGCTTCCTCGCGCGCTGCACGCCAGCCGCTGCGAAGCCGCCCCGCCAGCGCGATCAGGCCACCCAGCGCGACCAGGCCGCCGCCGGCCCAGATCAACGTCACGAACGGCTTCCACCACAGCCGCAGCTGCCAGCGCCCCGCCCCATCCGGCGCCCCCAGCACCGTATAGACCTGCCCATCCCACAGCGTGACGATCGCCGCCTCGCTCGTGTTGGTCGGCGGGCTGGAGAAGAAGCGCTGCTGCGGCGTGAGTTCGAATGGCGCGGATGTACCGCGCTGTACCCGCAACCGCGCCTCCATCGCGGACCAGTTCGGCCCCACTGTCGGGCGCACGTCCGCCAGCAGAACCTTGAAGGGGCCGACGTGCAGGGCATCGCCAACCGCCACCGCCGCCAGACGTTCCTGCTTGAACAGCGTATCGGCCGCCATGCCGGCAAGGCTCACCGCGATGCCGAGATGCGCCACCACCATTCCCCAGATCGGCAGCGGCGTGCGGCGCAGCTTGCGTTTCCACAGCGGCGCGACACTGGCAGCGGCAAGCCCGAAGGCGAGGGCAAGGACGACCACGGCGATCGGCGAATCGCCGCCGGAAAGCGCGAAGAACAACGCGAAGGAGACGCCGGTGATCGCGACCGGAATGGTCAGGCGCGAAAGCAGCGCCTGCGCCGAATCCTTGCGCCAGCGCAGCAGCGGCCCCGCCGCCGTTCCCGCGACCAAGGCGAGCGCGATCGGCACTGCGGTCTTCTCGAAGAACGGCGCGCCGATCGAAAGCTGCACGCCCATCGCCTGCGCCACCAGCGGATAGAGCGTGCCGATCAGCACCACGCCAAGGATCACGCTGAGCAGCAGGTTGTTGAGCACCAGCGCCGCCTCGCGGCTGATCAGCTGGAAGGTCGCGCCCTGGGTCACCGTGCCCACCCGCGCCCCGAACAGCGCCAGCGCCCCGCCGATATAGAGGCCGAGCAGCGCGAGCAGGAAACTGCCGCGCGTCGGATCCACCGCAAAGGCGTGGACGCTCACCAAAATGCCCGAGCGGACCAGGAAGGTGCCGACCATCGACATGGAAAAGGCCACCACGGCCAGCATCAGCGTCCAGGCACGCAGGCCATCGCGCGTGGCCAGCACGTTCACCGAGTGGAGCAGCGCGGTCGCCGCGAGCCAGGGCATCAGCGAGGCATTCTCCACCGGATCCCAGAACCACCAGCCGCCCCAGCCGAGCTCGTAATAGGCCCAGTAGCTGCCGGCGGTGATGCCGATGGTGAGGAAGATCCACGCCCCCAGCACCCAGGGCCGCATCGCCTTGGCGAAGGCGGGGCCGACATCGCGCATCAACAGCGCGGCGACCGCGAAACTGAACGCCACCGAAAGGCCGACATAGCCGAGATACAGCGTCGGCGGATGGAAGGCGAGGCCGGGATCCTGCAGCAGCGGGTTGAGCCCCTGCCCGTCCGCCGGCGCCGGATTCAGCCGTGCGAAGGGGTTCGAAGCGAAGGCGAGGAACGCGTAGAAGCCGATCGCGATCGCGGCCTGCGCGGCCAGGGTCGCCGCCAGCGTCCCCGCGGCGAGCCGTCGCTCGAACAGCGAAACCCCGGCCCCTGCGACCGCCAGCACGGTTACCCAGAGGAGCATCGAGCCTTCATGGTTCCCCCAGGCGCCGGCGATCTTGTAGAGCATCGGCTTCAGCGAATGGCTGTTCTGCGCCACCAGCAGCACGGACATGTCCGACGTGGCGAACAGACGGATCAGGATCAGGAACGCCCCCAGCGCAAACACCGCCTGCAGCAGCGCGATCCTGCGTACCCCGGCAAGCATCATCGCCGCATCGCCCGCGCGCGCGGCGGCGGCGCCCAGCATCAGCTGGGCGATGGCGAAGGCGGTGGCAAGCCACAGCGCCGCAAGCCCGGCTTCGGCGATCATGGCTCCAGAGACTCGCTCTTGTGCATCTTCCCCGCCATCTGCGGCGGCATGTAACGCTCGTCATGCTTGGCGAGCAGATTATCGGCGGCGAAGCTGCCGTCGGGCTGGAACTGGCCTTCGGCAACAACGCCCGATCCCTCGCGGAACAGGTCCGGCGTCACGCCGCGGAAGCGCACCGGCACCACCGCCTTGCCATCGGTCACCTTGAAGCCGATCGACACGCCATCCTTTGCGCGGATCAACGAGCCCTTCTCGACCATGCCGCCCAGCCGCACTGCCTTGCCGAGCGGCAAGGGCTTTCCGGCAACGTCACCCGGCGCGTAGAAAAACGCCGCCTGGTCCTTGAGCGCGGACAGCGCCAGCAACGCCGCGCCGAGGATCGCCACCACCGCCAATATTCCAAGCGTGAGCCGTTGGTGCTTGGCCTTCACCGGCGGCGCCCCAGCGCGTCGGCGGCCGCTTCGGCGCGGCGCATTGCCCACCAGCTCGCCGCGGCAATGCCGCCCGTGCCGATCGCCGCGACGACATAGGCCGCGGTGACGAACCACCAATGGTTCATTGCGCGGCCCTCCGCCGCAATCGTGCCTCGACCTTCTGCTGCGCAAGCAGGGCGCGCATCCGCATCAGCACGATCCCGCAGAACAAAAGGCTGAAGCCGGAAAGTGTGAACCACAGCGGCCAGAGCATCGACCCATCGATGCTGCTGCGGGTGATCCCGATGCTCTCCCCCTGGTGCAGCGTGTTCCACCACACCACCGAATAGCGAATGATAGGCAATAGCACCGTTCCCGCGACCCCGAAGAGTGCCGGAATGCGCCCGTCGCCACCCCGTTCGGCATCGGCGCGCGCGAGCGCGATCCAGGCGATATAGACGAAGAACAACAGCAACATGCTGGTCAACCGCCCGTCCCATTCCCACCAGGTGCCCCAGGTAGGTCGACCCCAGATCGATCCGGTAATCAGGCACAAGGCGGCGAACACCGCCCCGACCGGCGCCGTCGCACGCGCGGCAACGATCGCCAGCGGATGCCGCCAGATCAGATAGCTGAGGCAAGCCACGGCCAGCCCACTCCATCCGCCCATGCCAAGCCAGGCGGTCGGCACATGGATGTAGAGGATGCGCACGCTGTCCTTCTGCAGATAGTCGGCGGGCGTCTGCGTGAGGCCAGCCCAGGCGCCGAACAAGGTCAGCGCGAGGCCGCCCCAGAACAGAGCAGGCGTCAGCGGCCGGGCGATCTTGAGGAAGCGCGCCGGATTGGCGAGGGCATGAAGCATCGGCACAGCGAAGGATTAGCCCGCTTCGGCATCGGATTCCAAGCGGCGATTGCTTCTTCCTCCGCCACCACTCGTCTGTTGCAAACTTGCGCAGCAATCGCTAGGCAATGCCAGTCATCTGGGGAGTAGCCACCGGCGCATCGCGCCGCGCGCCCGCGTCAACATACTTGGCCGAGAGGCCATGGCGCAGGCGGAACCGGTCACGGTTCAGGCGAGACCAATGGCGTCGCATCTCCGCTCATGCCGGGCGGGGAGGTGCGATGTCGTTGGAATCGCGTTCCGCCCGGCCCGGAGTTTTCCTTGGAAGCCCTGCTCACCTCCACCGCGGTAGTCGCGCTCGCCGAAATCGGCGACAAGACCCAGCTGCTTGCCATCCTGCTCGCCACCCGCTTCAAGAAGCCGGTGCCGATCATCTGCGGCATCTTTGCCGCCACCATCGCCAACCACTTCCTCGCCGCGCTGGTCGGCGCGGAAGTCGCCGGGCTGCTCGACAGCATCTGGTTCCGCTATGCGATCGCCGCCTCGTTCGTAGCCATGGGCCTGTGGACGCTGATCCCGGACAAGCTCGACGAAGACGAAGCGCCCAAGCCCGCGCGGTTCGGCGCGTTCCTGACGACCGCGATCGCCTTCTTCCTCGTCGAGATGGGGGACAAGACCCAGGTCGCGACCGTCGCGCTGGGCGCGCGTTTCCATGCCGTGCTCCCCGTCACGGCGGGCACGACGCTGGGGATGATGCTGGCCAATGTGCCGGCGGTGTTCCTCGGCAAGGCGGTGATCGACCGGGTGCCGCTGACCACGGTGCACCGCATCGCGGCGCTGCTGTTCATTGCGATCGGGCTGTGGCTCGCGGCGCAGACGGCGGGCTGGTTGTAATGGCAAAAGACCCTCCCCGGCCTGGGGAGGGTCTTTGGATCAGCGGCCGATCAGGCGCTGGGCGATTCGGTCGGCGACGTCGCTCGACGGGTCGCCGGTCGCGGCGCTTTCGTCCCATACCTGGTTGAGGCGCAGCGGGATCTTCTCGACCCGCGCATCGACCTCGAAGCGGTCGCCCTGCCCCAGATATTCCAGCGCGACGTTGATGATGCCGCCGGCATTGATCACATAATCCGGCGCATAGACGATGCCGCGCGTATGCAGGCGGTGGCCGTCTTCGCGCGTGGCGAGCTGGTTGTTGGCGCCACCGGCGACGACGCGCACCTTGAGCGCCGCGATCGACTGTTCGGTGAGGATCGCGCCCAGCGCGCAGGGGCTCAGGATATCGGCCTCGTGCGTCAGGATCGCATCGGCGTCGATCGCCTCGGCGCCCAGCTCGGCGGCCAGCGCCTTGGCGCGGTCGCCATGGACATCGGCCAGGGTCAGCTTGGCGCCATCCGCCGCCAGCAGCCGGGCAAGCCCGCCGCCGACCGACCCGACGCCCTGGATCGCGACCCGCACGCCCGCCATCGAATCGACGCCCAGGCCTCGCTTTGCCGCCGCCTTGACGCCGAGATAGACGCCCCGCGCGGTGACCGGACCCGGATCGCCGCCCGCGCTGCCCGCCGATACCGGCAGGCCGGAGACATGCTTGGTCTGGGTCGCGACGACCTTCATCCGCGCTTCGGACATGCCGACGTCCTCGGCGGTCACATAGCGGCCATGGAGCGATTCGACCGCGCGGCCGAACGCCTCGAGCTGCGCCTGGGTCACTTCGGCACCCGGCTTGTCCGCAAGGATCACGCCCTTGCCGCCGCCCATCGGCAGATCGGCCATCGCGTTCTTGTAGCTCATGCCCCGCGAGAGGCGCAGCGCATCGGTGATCGCGGCGCGATGATCGGCATAGTGCCAGAAGCGCACGCCGCCCGCTGCCGCACCCAGCGCGGTGGAATGGACCGCGATGATCGCGCTAAGGCCCGAAGCCCGATCCGAGAAGAGGTGAACGCCCTCATGGTCGTCGAAATCGGGAAAACCCCAGTCGGTGATCATGGATGGATCCGCGCTGTGATGAAGGGGGAAAGTGGGGCGACCAACGGGGATCGAACCCGCAACCTCTGGTACCACAAACCAGCGCTCTAACCGATTGAGCTATGGTCGCCGTGAAGGAGTGCGCGCTTAGCGGGCTCCGAAGCGGAGCGCAAGAACCTTGCGTGCCTTATCCGCGGGAAATTCTAACAGCCTCCTCCGGTGTCGTCACCCCAGTTCTCGCCAGCGCGCGCGCCGCCGATCCCAGATTGGGCGTCGTCACGAAGGCGTGGCGAGCGAGAATGGCGGCATCGCCGCCATCGTTGATGAGCCGACGAATCGCCGCATCGCCCCTAACCCACTCGAAAACAGCCGTTCTTCCCGAATACCCGGTTTCCGAGCAGGCACCGCAGCCCGCGGGAGCATAGACGATCGTGCCAGGATCGAAGCCAAGCAGGGCGGATACCGATCCGCTCGCCTGCACCGGTTCGCGGCAAGCGCCGCACAGCCGCCGCACCAGGCGCTGCGCGATGGCCAGGCTCATCGTCGAAGCGAGTTGAAACGCCTCGATTCGCCAACTCCGTAATTGCTGAATGGCGGCGACGGCGCTCGCAGCTTCGATTCCGGCGATCACGAGTCGCCCCGCCTGCGCCGCCGCCAGCGCCGCAGCGGCGACGGCCCGATCGCCGATCGAGTCGATCATCAGCACATCGATATCCTGGTCGATCGCCGCCTGAATCGATTCGGCAACCGCGGCGTCGCGGGAAGCGATCATTGCCATCCCTGGGCAGGCAGGCAGCGCCTCCGGGGCGATGGCGAGCACCGGGCGGGTCCGGCTTGCGGCGACCGCAGCCAACGCCTGCAACGTGGTGCTGCGTCCGTTCCCGACCGGGGAGGCGACCAGGATCAGCCCGGTGCCGGCAAGCGCGGCCCGAATATCCTGCGCAAGGACGCTACCGATCCCTAGCGCTTCCAACCCACGATGGCCGGCTTGCATCGGTGGCCGCCGCAAGACGACACGAGGCCCATGCAGCAAGGGCAGCAGGGAGACATCGATCGCCTGCCCATGCCAACGCATCTGCCCATGCTGGGGCGCACGGCTTTCCGCGACCAGACCCGCCTCCCGCGCGACCTGCTCGATCAACATCCGCGCTTGCTCGCTCGCCAGTTGGCGATACGGGTGCAACAAGCCTCCGACGCGAAAGGCGATGTCCGCCTGTGCCGGGCCGGGAGCGAGATGCAGATGCGACGCATCCAGTCGCTCGGCTTCTTCCAGCAGCTGCTCGAGCAGCACCGAAACCGCACCGTGATCGTCCTGCTGCGGCTTCGCGCGGCCCTCTCGCGCCTTGTCCACCTCGATCACCAGCTGCACCATTCCCATTTCGCCTGCCGGCCATGGCGCTAGGCATCGTGCATTTCACTACCGCGTCAGTAACATGACAGTTTCGTGGCGTACTGGCTCCCCGTGTCGGGATTTGGCAGAAACGCACCCATGCAATCAGATACCCCCCTCGCCGCCTCCTTGGGCTGCGGCCACCCTTCGGAGCCGATTGTCGAACGCCTTCAGCGTCACCCCGGCATCCAGAGGGTGCCCAGCCCAAAAGTGTCGCTATTCGTGCTCCGCAACTTCCTGGAACCCGAACGGTGCCACAGCCTCATGGAGCGGATCGACCATGATCGCCGTCCGTCGACGCTGGCCAATGCCAACGGCGATTATGCCTTCCGCACCAGCGAAACCTGCGACCTGCCCAGCGACGATCCCGACATCGCCGATCTTAAGCGGCGCATCGTCGCGCTGACCGGCTTGCACCCCGATCACGGCGAACCGATGCAGGGCCAACGCTATGCGATCGGGCAGGAATTCAAGGCACATACCGACTATTTCGAGCCGAACAGCGTCGACTTTGAACGCTATTGCGCGATTGCTGGCCAGCGGACGTGGACGGTGATGCTGTATCTCAACGACGTGGAGGCGGGCGGCGCCACACGGTTCAAGGCGATCGACAAGCTCATCCAACCGGAAGCCGGGAAGCTGCTTGCCTGGAACAACCTGCGGCCGGATGGCAGCGTCAACCCATCGACGATCCACCATGCCATGAAGGTGCGCGCCGGCACCAAATATGTCATCACCCAGTGGTTCCGCGAACGCCCCTGGGGGTGGTGAGCGGGGGCCCGTCCGCCGGCCATGCGGCGGCGGGCCCCGCTCCTCTCCTCGTCGTCAGAAGGTCGTCGAGAGCGACAGCTGCACCGTCGTGCCCGGCGCATAGCGGTTATACGTCACGGTCCGCGTGCCGTTCGACTGCAGTTCCTTGTACAGGCGCCCGGTGATGTTGCGCGCCTCGAACTTCAGATCGAATTCGCGCCCCGCCACCATCACACCCTGGCGCGCGACGAAATCCAGGTTGAACCCGGGATATTCGTACACGTCGGGCTGGTTCTGGTTGGCGATGCCGCGGCTGGTAACGCGCTTGCTGGCATAGGAAAGGATGAACGTCTGCTGCGAGAGCAGCCCGGTCTTCTCCATGCCCAGCTGCAGGTTGACCAGATGGTCCGACTGGCCGGTGAGCGAGGCGCCATCCCGGAAATAGTCGGTCGCATTGGTCGACGAGGCTGCATAGACTGCGGTTCGGTCGCCCTGCTTCACCTGCAGCTTGGATTTGGTGAAGGTGTAGTTGGCGATCACCAGCAGGCTGCGATCGGCGAAGAACGGCCCGTTCACCCAGTCGGCCAGGCCGAACTTCTTCTGCGCTTCGAACTCGGCGCCGTAGAGGTTCGCCTTGGGGGCGTTGGCATAGCTGGTCACCAGCACGTCGCTGCCGGTGATGAAGGTTTCGATCGGGTTGTTGATCCGCTTGTAGAAGGCCGCCGCCGACACGCGCTGGTCATTGCCGATATACCATTCGAACCGCCCTTCGCCGTTGTACAGCGTGCTGTCCTGCAGCAGCGGGTTGCCGCGATACTGGCGGTTGGTCTCGGGATCGAAGTAGAATTGATAGATCAGCTCGCGGAACTGCGGCCGCGCAATCGTCTTCGACCCGTTGAAGCGAACCTGCATGCCCGGACGGAACTGCCAGGTCAGCGTCGCGGCGGGCAGCCAATAGTCGTTGTTCAGGTTCGTGCCCGCTTCGCTCGCGCCCGACGAGCGGAACACCTGCGCGGGCGTGACCACTTCCTTGGCCTTTTCGAAGCGGACACCCGCATCGATCGAAAGCTCGGGCGTGATCTGGTAGACCGCGCGACCATAGCCGGCATGATTGCGCAGCGAGGCGTTGAAGGCCGGGTTGCCTTCGTTGGTCTCGATCAGCGTGATCTTGTAATAATCGATGATCGCGCTGCCGAGCAGCAGATCCGGCCGCAGCATCGCCACGCCGCTCGGGAAGGTGCCCGGCGCCGTGAACTGGAAGTCGCGGCGCGAGCTGAACCGCTTGGTCTTGAGATAGGTATATCCCGCCGACAGGCTGAGGTCGCGGATCGGCTTGAACGTCAGGTCGGCGCCGCCGGAATAGAGATCCTCGTTGAGATCCGAATAGCTGGCCGTGCCGTCGCCGTTATTGCCGTTGTTCAGGCGGTTGATGAAATACTTGCCGTACGGATCGGATTCCACGTTCGTGCGGATATACTCGAACGCCAGCTCGCTCGGCGACTTGCGCTTGGAATTGGCATAGCTGCCGCGCAGGTCCAGGCTCAGCGTCGGCGTCAGCTTGAACTCGCCCACCAGCTGGGTGTCGATCAGCTGCCGCTCGAACCAGCGCGTGTCCTGCTGCTGCACGTCGGTCGTCTGGTTGTTGTTGCGTTTG
Source organism: Sphingomonas pokkalii (assembly GCF_003096275.1). GTDB lineage: Bacteria > Pseudomonadota > Alphaproteobacteria > Sphingomonadales > Sphingomonadaceae > Sphingomonas > Sphingomonas pokkalii. The sequence goes on along the minus strand of NZ_QENQ01000001.1, from coordinate 3,775,035 downwards.
CCGAAGCCGAGGCGCGTGTTCTTCAGCGTGTCGCGAATGTACACGTTGGTCCAGCGCAGCTTGTTGTCGCCGAATTCGAAGCCCAGGCCGAACAGCCCGTTCAGCACGATGCGGTTGTCGGTGACCACCCGCTCGAAGTCGCTTTCCAGCGCCGAAAGATCGGAGGTGATCGAATATTGCTGCAGCGAGTCGCGGACCTGCCACTTGTTGCTGTAGCCGGCGGTGGCGATCACGCCGATCGTGTTGTCGCCCACATCCCAGGACTTGCCGGCGGAGATGTTGGTCGACCAGTTGGGCGGAAGGTTGAGGTTGCGTTGGAGCAGCGCGTTCTTGGCGTTCACCAGCTGCTTTGCGATCGCACCGCCGTCGACCGTGCCCGAGCTGAGCCGCGCGCCGCTGTTGAAATAGGCCTTGAGTGCCGGCGCGAGATCGCGCGATCCATCGTCGAAGCCGGTCCAGTCATGCCCGCCGCCCGCATAGACATAGCCGAGCTGGCCGGTCGTGCGGCTGTTGGCGCCCATGCCGCCGCTCAGCGTGAGGAAGCCCTGCTTCGGCACCGCGTTGGTGGTGAGGTTGATGACGCCGCCGCCGAACTCGCCGGGATAGTTCACCGAATAGCTCTTCTGGACGAGCGACGAGGAAACGACGTTGGTCGGGAACAGGTCCAGCGGCACCACGCGCTTGAGCGGCTCGGGGCTGGGCAGCGGCGAGCCGTTGAGCAGCGCCAGCGAATAGCGATCGCCCAGGCCGCGCACGAAGACATAGCCGTTGCCGACCACGCTGAGGCCGGTGACGCGGCCGAGCGCGCCGGCGATGTCGCCGTCGCCGGTGCGCTGGATGTCGGCGGCGGACAGCACCGAAACGACCTGCGGAATGTCGCGCGTGAGGTTCGCGCGGCGGCCGGTGACGACGATTTCGCCGGGCACCGAGACGTCCGGCGTCTCCGCCTGCTGCCCCTCGGCGGCAGGCGCCGACGGATCGGCGGTGTCGGTGGCCGGGCCGGTCTGCGGCTCGGGCGTGGCGGGCGCGGTCTGCGCGCAGGCGATCGCAGGCGCGACAAGCGCGGAAGAGAGAAGCAGCAGGCTGGCAAGCCCCAACGACTTGGTCATCGTGAACCCCTAGTTCTTATATCGGCAAAGGGCGGAGCGTGCCCGTGATGGCCACGCTCCGCCCTCCGGTCAGGTCAGGCTTGGCCTCAGCTGGTCGGCAGCGACGTGCACGAACGGCTGGCGACCGCCGTGTTGTCGAAGCCGGCATAGCTCGAGTTGCAGGTCCAGCCGGCGTACCAGGTGTCCTGCGCGTTGCGCACCGCGCCGATCCAGGTGGTCGTGTCGAAGAAGCCGGTCGTGTCGAGCGTCTTCGGATCGGTCGCAGTGACGGCGGTTTCGGTCGCGCCGTTCACGAACAAGCTGGCCAGCGTGTTGACGAAGCTGTCGCTGTTGTTGTTCGCCCCTGCACCGAACGCGGTCGCCACCTGGGCGGCGGTGTAGCTGCCGGTACCGAGATACTTGGTGGCATTGCACTGCAGAACCACCGACCGTGCGGTGAGCGTCGCCGGCGTGGTGCCGGAGCCGTTCATGCGCAGGCACTCGTTGTTCGGCGAGATCACGATGCCGTTCACCAGCGTGAGGTCGGCATTGCCGCGCAGCAGGATCGACGCCTGGTCGTTCGATTCGTTGTTGCTGCTGGTCTGGCTCTGGATCGCGGTGAAGTTGGCGACCTTGGTGTTCTGACGCGGGGTGTCGCCTTCGTTGCCGTTGCTGTCGACTTCCATCAGCGCATCGCCCTGGCCCGGACGCTGGATCAGCAGGACATACTGGAACAGGCCCTGCAGACCGGTGTCGATGTCGAGGCTGTCATCGTCGGCGCCGGTGGCGACATAGTGCTTGAGGCGCACGCTACCGCCGAAGAACTCCGCGCCATCGTCCGAGCTGTTGTGGCTGTGGATGTAATCGAGCGAGGTGCCGCTGCCGATGCCTTCGGTGGTCAGCGCCTGAAGCTCCGTGTTCGCGCCGAGCACATAGCCCGAGTAGCGGATCTGGACATACTTCATGGTGCCGGCGTTATAGGCATCGTCGGTGCCGCCGAAATTCGCCGGATCGGCAGCGCCTTCGGTCTGGCGCTCGCAGGTGCCGGCCGCGGTCGATCCGCTGTTGCAGTCGGTGATGCGGGCACGGCCCATCAGCACCACGCCGCCCCACTGGCCGAACGAGGAGTCGTTGCTGATGCCGAGCACGTTGTCGCGGCTGGTGAAGATGATCGGCGCAGCGGCGGTGCCGGTCGCGTTGATCTTGTTACCGCGGTTGACCGCGAGCCACGAGGTACCCGTGCCGCCGAACAGGATCACGCCCGGCTGGATGGTGAGCGTGACGTTGGTATCGGCGGTCAGCTGGCCGCTGCCATTGAGGGTGAAGCCGTTGGCGGCGGTGCAGCCCACGGTGGAGCTGGTGCGCGGCGCGCCAGAGGTCGGCGCCGAGAAGCCGCTGTCGCAACCGACGTCGACACGGCCGCGCATCTGATAGAGCAGGCCCGCGATCTTCGGCAGTTCGACGCTGCGCGAAATGATCGAGGGCAGCGTGCAGACGCGCCAGGTGCCGGTCGGGCCGGTGATCGTGCCGTCGTCGGTCAGGCCCTTGGGATCGGCGATCGTCGGGCAGCCGGTGGCCGGGGTCACCAGGGTGGAGGTCGGCGTCGGGGTCGGCGTCGGTGCCGGGGCCGGGTTGTTGATGATCACGTTGCCGCCGGTGCCGGGCGAGGCGATGTCGTTGGCGCCGTCGCATGCCGAAAGTGCAGCGCCCGCGCAGCTCGTCATCAGGATAAGGGCAACACGTTTGAAGCTGGCCATATTTTCTCCGTTCCGGCGGACGCCGGCATGTAGCGCGAATACGAATCTGTGCGGGATCGACTCGGCTTTCCCCCGTCGGCCGCAAAGCCGCGCTAGGCGGAGAAAATGACGCCACAATGCGAACGAGAAGAAAGTTTGGAGACAGTTATGTTTCTATTTTAAGTCAATCCGCATGGCCGCGCAGGTCTGATCCCGCCTGTTCGGCAGCACACAACAGCGCAGGGATCGATCGACGGCGGCCGGCGGAAACGACCAAGCGGGTCAATCCGATCGAATGCCGAAACCGCAGCGGCTACCATCGTGCATCGACCAACACCCATCGCTGCGCATCCACACCCCCCATGCACAGGCAGGAGTCCATTGAGGTCTCGCGGCGGGATGACGGGGGAGAGAAGGACGGGCCCTGTCAGCGCACCTTGCGATTACAGCCCGGCGGTCATCACCACGCCAATGCAGACGGCAATGCCGGCGAATATCTGGCGCACCGTCAGCGCTTCGCGAAAAACCCGGTGCCCGGCCACCGCGGCGATCGGCATCTCGATCACACCGAGCGACCGGACCGCGGCCGCGGGCGCGAGATTGAGTGCGAAGAACCAGCCGGAAGACGCCAGCGCGCCGAACAGTCCGGCGCCGAGCGACCCGCGCCAGCCGGCGATCACCGCCCGCAGCGCCGCAGGATCGCGCCACAGCAGGAACACTACCAGTCCCAGCGTCTGCACCGCCTGGATCAGGGTAACGCTGGCCATCGCCGCGAAGAAAGGATGATGGGGTTCCAACGCCAGGCCGGCATGGCGGAAGCCGTTGAGCGCCAGGCCGAACAGCAGGCCGGAAAGCGTGCCGAACGCCACGCCCGGCAACAGGCGCCCTTCCCCGCCCACGTCCCGTGGCCATACCAGCACGGCCAAGCCTGCGGTGGTGATCGCAACGCCGCCCCAGCCGAGCGGACTGAGCCGATCGCCGAACACGATCAGGCCGGCAAGCGCCGCCAGCGGCACCGAACTTTGCTGCAGCGCGGTCCCGATCGCGAACCCTGCCTGATGCATCGCCTGGAGCACGGCCGCCGTCGCCAGCACCTGCGCGGTGGCGCCGAGCAGGGCCGGCCACCAGAAAGCGATGCCGAAATGCGGATCGATCCGCTCCGGCCCCGTCGCCAGGATCGCAAGGAACGTCAGCGCGATCGAAAAGGGCAGGCCGAACAGAAAGCGCACCAGCGTGGCACCCCAAGGCCCGCTGGAGGCCATCATGCCGCGCTGGAACGCGTTGCGCGCCACCTGAAACGCAGCCGCCGCGATCGTCGCGCCCGCCCAAAGCATCGTGCCAGCCTCCTTCGTGCCCATGCGCGGCAACCAGAGTCCGGCAGTTCGGCAATATCGACGTGCGCGTAACGACCCGCCCGTCGGACAGCAACGAAAAAACCCGCCGGCATCGCTGCCGGCGGGCTTCTCTATATGGTGGGCGCGGCTGGGATTGAACCAGCGACCCCTGCGGTGTGAACACAGTGCTCTACCACTGAGCTACGCGCCCATTGGCCGGGGTGCAGGACCCGATGGCCGAAACGGGAAGCGGGCCTTTAGAGCCCGGATGCGGCACTGTCCAGCCCCGTTTGACGGCCGAGGCAGGATTTTTGCCGCAAGGCCTTCAGTTGACCGAATCCTTCAGCACCTTGCCGGGCTTGAACTTCGGCTGGTTGGAAGCCTTGATGGTCATTTCCTCGCCGGTGCGCGGGTTGCGCCCGGTGGAAGCCTTGCGCTTGCTGACCGAGAAGGTGCCGAATCCAACCAGACGGACTTCATCACCCTTCTTGAGCGCGCCAGCGATCACGTCGAAAACCGCTTCGACGGCTTTTACGGCATCGCCCTTTGCCAGTCCCGAAACATCGGCGACCTGACCGATCAGCTCTTGCTTGTTCATGCTGGTGCAAACCCCCTGAATCTGTGCGTGGTATCGCGTTGATAACGATGAATGGATGCAATGAGTCGCGGCGGCAGGCCAGTGTGCGAGTCAGCACGAGCCTGCCGCCGGAGTCAAAACCTTTCGGACGAAATTGCGTCAGAAATGTTGCATTTTGTCAATGATGCAATGCGTCTCCGATCGCCGGCACGCCGGCGGGCGGTTGCGTAGCGAGTTCGTCCGTGTCGGACCAGTCGATTGCGGTAAGCGGTTCGGTGAGCGCAAGCCGCAGAACCTCGTCGACGTGCGAAACCGGCACAATCTCCAACCCTTCGCGAATGTTCGCAGGGATTTCGGCGAGATCCTTCTCATTCTCGGTCGGGATGAGCACCATCTTGATACCACCCCGTAGCGCCGCGAGGAGCTTCTCCTTGAGGCCGCCGATTGGCAGCACCCGGCCGCGCAGCGTGACCTCGCCGGTCATCGCCACATCCTTGCGCACCGAGACGCCGGTGAGCGTAGAGACGATCGAAGTGACCAGTCCGATGCCGGCCGACGGACCATCCTTCGGCACCGCACCCTCGGGCAGGTGGACGTGGATGTCCTTCCGCGCGAACAGGCTCGGCTTGATGCCGTAGCTCGGGCTGCGCGCGCGGACGAAGCTGAACGCCGCTTCCACCGATTCCTTCATCACGTCGCCGAGCTTGCCGGTCGTCTTGATCGCGCCCTTGCCGGGCACGGTGACGCTTTCGATGGTCAGCAGTTCGCCGCCCACCTCGGTCCAGGCCAGGCCGGTGACCGCACCGATCTGATGCTCCTCCTCGCCCACGCCGAAGCGGAACTTCCGCACGCCGGCATAGTCCGCCAGATTTTCGGGGGTGATGGTGACCTGGGTCTCCTTGCCCTCCAGGATCTTGCGCAGGCTCTTGCGGGCGAGCTTGGCGATCTCGCGCTCCAGCGTGCGCACGCCGGCCTCGCGGGTGTAATAGCGGATCAGGTCGCGCAGGCCTTCATTGGTGAGCGTGAACTCGCCGTCCTTCAGCCCGTGCGCATCGACCTGCTTGGCGACCAGATGCCGCTCGGCGATCTCGACCTTCTCGTCCTCGGTATAGCCCTCCAGCCGGATGATCTCCATGCGATCGAGCAGCGGCTGCGGCAGGTTGAGCGAGTTGGCCGTGCACACGAACATGATGTCCGAAAGATCGATGTCGATCTCCAGATAATGGTCGTTGAACTTGCTGTTCTGCTCCGGATCGAGCACCTCGAGCAGCGCCGAGGCCGGATCGCCACGGAAATCCTGGCCCAGCTTGTCGATTTCGTCGAGCAGGAACAGCGGGTTCCCGGTGCCGGCCTTCTTCAGGTTCGACACGATCTTGCCCGGCAGCGAGCCGATATAGGTGCGACGATGGCCGCGGATCTCGGCCTCGTCGCGCACGCCGCCCAGCGACTGGCGGATGAACTCGCGGCCGGTGGCCTTGGCGATCGACTTGCCCAGGCTGGTCTTGCCCACGCCCGGCGGGCCGACGAGGCACAGGATCGGCCCCTTCAGCTTGTTGGTGCGCGCCTGGACCGCGAGATATTCGACGATCCGGTCCTTCACCTTCTCCAGCGCGTAATGATCCTGGTCCAGAACCGTCTGCGCTTCGGCGATGTCCTTCTTCAACTTGGACTTCTTGCCCCAGGGCAGGCCCAGCAGCACATCCAGATAATTGCGGACGACGGTGGCCTCTGCCGACATCGGCGCCATCGTCTTCAGCTTCTTCAGCTCGCCCTGCGCCTTGGCGCGGGCTTCCTTGGACAGTTTCAGCGTGGCGATCTTCTGGGTCAGTTCGGCGACTTCATCGCCCTCGCCGTCCTCGCCCTCATTGCCCAGCTCGCGCTGGATCGCCTTGAGCTGTTCGTTGAGATAATATTCGCGCTGGGTCTTCTCCATCTGCCGCTTCACGCGGCTGCGGATCTTCTTTTCGACCTGCAGCACCCCAAGCTCGCCCTCCATGAAGGCGAACACCATTTCCAGTCGCTTCTGGGGATCGCTCTCCACCAGCAGCGACTGCTTGTCGGCAACCTTGACCGAGATATTGGCGGCAACGGCGTCGGCCAGGCGCGACGGGTCCTCCAACTCGCCCAGCTGCACGGCGGTCTCCGCCGGCAGCTTGCGGTTGAGCTTGGCGTAATTCTCGAACTGCTCGACGACCGAGCGCATCAGCGCCTTCAGCTCGGGGCTGAGATTTTCGGGCGTCAGCTTGGAGACGGCCTCGTCGACGCCTTCCTGCGCGGCTTCGAGCGACGCATCTTCCTGCACCGGCTCGACATGCGCGGTCAGATAACCGTTGGTTTCCTCGATCGCGGAAAGACTGCCGCGCTGCTTGCCAGCCACCAGCACGCGCACCGTGCCGTCAGGCAGCTTCAGCAGCTGCAGCACTTCGGCCGAAACGCCGGTATCGTAGAGGTCCTCGCGGCCGGGATCGTCCTCGGCGGGATCGAGCTGCGCGACGAGGAAGATTTCCTTGTCGTCGGCCATGGCCGCTTCCAGCGCCGCCACCGACTTGTCGCGGCCGACGAACAGCGGCACGATCATGTGCGGGAACACGACGATGTCGCGAAGCGGCAGGACGGGATAAGACTGCTTCATGAAAACTCCGGGTCCGCCCCATCGGGGCTCCTTGTTACCCTTTATATGGGAGTAAGCGCCGCCGCATCAATCATGCTCGATGGAAACCGGTTACGAACCGCGATGGCGCCGCGGCTCCCGGAACGCGATCGAAACATTCGCGTTGCGTCGCAACATGATGTCATCGTAAGCACGCTGCCGTCGCCTTTCCGAAAAAAATGCCAAGAACGGAGCCTGACGTGCGAAACACGTTGATGTGGAGCCTTTTCGCAGCGGGTGCTTGGATGCCGCTCGCTCCGGCACAGGCGCAGACCCGTGGGCTGCCGCCGATCACGGCGGTGACGCAGGAATCCGGCGGTCCGATCGCGGCCGAGCGCGCCGCCCTGCATCTCGAACATGCCGATCTCGCGATCGAGGTCCTTCCGGCCAGCCACAGCATCCTCGGCACCGCCACACTCAGCCTGCGCAGCAGCGCGGCGCTCAGCGAATTGCAGATCGACCTCGACCGCAACCTTCCCGTCAGCGCGATTCGGATCGACGGCAAGTCCCTCGCCTCGAACCGCTGGAGCAACCCGGAAGGCCGCCTCCGCATCGCCCTGCCCCGCCCGCTCAAGGCCGGGGACAGCGTAACCGCCACCATCACCTATGGCGGCACCCCCCATGTCGCGGTGCGCGCGCCCTGGGACGATGGACTGGTATGGTCGTTGGTGCCGGGCGAGAAGAAGCCCTGGGTGGCCACCACCGCGCAGGGCTATGGTTGCGACCTGTTCTGGCCCTGCCTCGATTTCCCTCGCGGCGAACCCGATCGCGTCGATCTGCACATCACGGTGCCGGCCGGGCTGAAGGCGCCATCCAACGGAACGCTGATCAACGTCGATACCCTGGCGGACGGCCGCACCACCTGGCACTGGCGCGCACGCAGCCCTAACCCTTATTCGGTGGCACTCAACGTCGCGCCCTATGCAGAATTGCAGGCCACCTATAGCAGCCGCTTCGGCAACCATTTTCCGCTGCAATACTGGTACCTCCCGGCACGCGAGGCGCAGGCAAAGGAGCTGTTCGCAGAATTCGCGCCGACCGTCGATTTCTACGAAAGCGTGATCGGCCCCTATCCCTGGGGCGACGAAAAGCTCGGCGTCGTCGAAACGCCACATCTGGGCATGGAGCACCAGACGATCAACGCGTACGGCAACAACTACCGCAAGACGCCCTCTGGCTTCGACGAGATTTTCCAGCACGAACTGGGCCATGAATGGTTCGGCAACCAGATGACGGTCGCCAACTGGGACGATTTCTGGCTCCACGAAGGCTACACCCAATATATGCAGCCGCTGTACGGCCAGTGGCGCGAAGGCGATGCCCGCTACGCCGCGATGATGGACCAGTTCCGCCTCGCGATCCGCAACCGGGCGCCGATCGTCTCGGGCAAGATCCGCACCGAGGAAGAGGTGTATGAGGAAGCCAAGGGCGGACCGGGGCAGGACATCTATTACAAGGGCGCCTGGGTGCTCCACACGCTGCGCTATCTGATCGGCGACGCGCAGTTCTTCGAAGCGACGCGCCGCCTGGTCTATGGCCGCCCCGATCCACGGCCCGGCAATTTCAGCCCGCGCTTTGCCACCACCCCGGAATTCATCGACATCGTAAAGCAGGTTAGCGGGCGCGACCTCGGCTGGTTCTTCGACATCTATCTCTATCAGGCACAGCTGCCGGAACTGCAGATCGAACGCAGCGGGGATCAATTGCACCTGCGCTGGAAGACGCCGCAGGATCGCCCGTTCCCGATGCCGGTGGATCTGACGGTGGACGGCGAACGGCGCCGCGCGACGATGACAGGCGGCAGCGAAACGCTCACCGTGCCCGCTGCGGCGCATATCGTGATCGATCCCAACGCCCATATCCTGCGGCGCACGGATTCAGTGGAGGCGTTTCAACAATGGGCCAGTCAGCACTAGAAGCCATCACCGGCCCGGCATCGGTTGGAAAGCCGGGCGTGGCGGTGCTGCTGCTCGGCTTCCTGCTCCTGGCCGCGGCCATGGCGTTCATGTGGTGGCGGATCCGCGACCATGCCGAGCCGCGCGGCAAGGCATTGCGGGCGCCGACGATGCGGGGGTTCACCCTGCAAGCCATCGGCTTTGCGGCCGTCGCGTTCGGGCCGGTCAAGATCACGCTCCAGTCCGCGTCCGCCGCCGCGCTGGGACAGGCCGTGACCGTTGCGATCCTGATGGGATTCTGCCTGTGCCTGTTCGCAACTTCTGTCTTCGCATTGAAGAAGAACTGGAGCTTCAGCGCCCGCACAAGAAGCGATCATGACCTGGTGACCTGGGGGCCGTTCGCAACGATCCGCCATCCCATCTATACCGGGCTGTTTGCAGCCCTGCTCGCCATCGCCGTCGCTTTCGGCCATTGGCGCGGTTTCCTGCTCGCGCTGCCGCTCTTCTGGTACGGTACTTGGCTGCGCGCCGTCGCGGAGGAATCGGTGCTGCGCGAACGCTTCGGCGATGACTATGAACGCTACGCGGCAAGGGTGAAACGCTTCGTTCCCGGGGTATTCTGACGGCACCACGCCTGCAACACATTGCAATCGCTGCGCGGCTCTGCGACGCTTCGGGCGGTGATGCCCAGGCAAGCGAGCGAGAGAGGAATGAAGCAGCTTTGGTTGGCGATCGGCGTCGCGCTGGCGTGCGCAGCCTCGCCCGCAGCCGCGCAACGCGATCTTCGTGTCGAGGGTGCCTGGACCCACACGGCCACTGGACTCGTCTTTCCCGAACGAATCGGCGGGGCTGCCCGCACCCGTATCCACGAATATGATGCCGAGGGGGCCGACGTTAGTGCCGGCTACGCGCTGCGCCAGGGCGATCAGGTGGCCTTCATCACCCTCTATGTGTATCCGGCCACGCCCGAACGCAGCTGCGCCGCCAATTTCGAAGAAATGGAGAAGAGCGTCGCCCAATCCTATACCGACGTCCAGGTGACGGAAAGCGGCCGCTGGCCCTCGCCTTCGGGCCATAACGCCGACAGCGGCTACCATGCCCGCTTCGCGCTTACCGGACCGCTGGAAGGCAAGGAGCAGCCGCTGACATCGGAAAGCTATCTGTTCTGCCCCGCCGGCAATGCCTGGCTGGTCGCAGCCCGTGCCAGCTGGGCGCGCGATGCCGATTTCAGCCAGGCCTTCGCCGACCTCCTGCACGGCCTGCAATGGCCGGAGAAGCTCGACACGCCTGCTCCCGCTACCGCGCCCGCCGCACAAACGGCGAACTGAGTTCTTCGGCAGATAGGGGGTCAGCCGGCCACAGGCGCCGCGACACCAACGAAAAGGGACGCGGCAGCCAAGGCCACCGCGTCCCGCAACGAATATACTTTCGGGCAAATCGCAGCCGCCCGAACCCCTTCTACCGGATCGCCGGGCGGTGAACCGCAGCGAACGCAGCGATCAGGCGGCGCTGCCCGCCTTTTCCTTCTTGGCGTAGATGCGAACCGGCTCCTTGCGGCCCTCGATCACGTCCTTGTCGACCACCACTTCGTCGACGCCGTCCATGCTGGGCAGGTCGAACATCGTGTCGAGCAGGATGCCTTCGAGGATCGAGCGGAGGCCGCGCGCACCGGTCTTGCGCTCGATCGCCTTCTTCGAGACGGCGGTGAGCGCGTCGTCGGTGAAGCCGAGCTTGACCGCCTCCATGTCGAACAGCTTCTGATACTGCTTGACCAGGGCGTTCTTCGGCTCGGTCAGGATCTTGATCAGCGCCTCGACGTCGAGGTCTTCCAGCGTCGCGATCACCGGCAGACGGCCGACGAATTCGGGGATCAGGCCGAACTTCAGGAGATCCTCCGGCTCGGTCTGGCGAAGCAGTTCGCCGGTGCGGCGCTCGTCGGGCGCGGCGACATGCGCGCCGAAGCCGATCGACTTGCCCTGCAGACGATCGCCGATGATCTTCTCGAGGCCCGAGAAGGCGCCGCCGCAGATGAACAGGATGTTGGTCGTGTCCACCTGCAGGAATTCCTGCTGCGGGTGCTTGCGGCCGCCCTGCGGCGGAACGCTCGCGGTGGTGCCTTCCATCAGCTTGAGCAGTGCCTGCTGCACGCCCTCGCCCGACACGTCGCGGGTGATCGACGGGTTCTCCGCCTTGCGGCTGATCTTGTCGATCTCGTCGATGTACACGATGCCGCGCTGCGCCCGCTCGACATTATAGTCAGAGGCCTGGAGCAGCTTGAGGATGATGTTCTCCACGTCCTCGCCGACATAGCCGGCTTCGGTCAGCGTGGTGGCATCGGCCATGGTGAACGGCACGTCGAGGATGCGCGCCAGCGTCTGCGCCAGCAGCGTCTTGCCGCAGCCGGTGGGGCCGACGAGCAGGATGTTCGACTTGGCGAGCTCGACATCGGCACCCTTGGCGCCGTGGTTCAGCCGCTTATAGTGGTTGTGCACCGCCACCGAGAGGACGCGCTTCGCCTTCTTCTGCCCGATGACATAATCATCGAGCACGTCGCAGATCTCCTGCGGCGTGGGGACGCCCCCGTCCTTCTTCGACACCAGCGAGGACTTGGTTTCCTCGCGGATGATGTCGTTGCACAGCTCGACGCACTCATCACAGATGAACACGGTCGGGCCGGCGATGAGCTTGCGCACCTCATGCTGGCTCTTGCCGCAGAAGGAGCAATAGAGCGTGCTCTTGGAGTCACCGCCGCTGAGCTTAGTCATTCAATCCATCCTTCGCGCCTCGGGCGCGCTACGCTCGCCTGCCATCCTACACGCAGGCGAAGTTCCGGCAATCCATAATCGCCTCGCCCGCCTGACGTTCCATGCACCGGGAATCGTCAGGCGACCGAGGATAGTGTAATAGTCTTAATTAGCCGCTGCCGCATCCTCGCTCGGCACCGGGCGCTTCTCGTACACCTCGTCGACGATGCCGAAGGCCTTGGCTTCTTCGGCTTCGAAAAACGAGTCGCGGTCCATCGTCGTCTCGATCTTCTCGATCGGCTGGCCGGTATACTTCGAATACAGCGCGTTCATGCGCGCACGGATCCGCAGGATTTCCTTGGCCTGGATCTCGATGTCCGACGCCATGCCCTGTGCGCCGCCCGAGGGCTGGTGCAGCATGATGCGGGCGTTGGTCAGCGCGACGCGCAGGCCCGGCTCACCCGAGGCCAGCAGGAACGAGCCCATCGACGCCGCCTGCCCGATGCACACCGTGCCGACGCGCGGACGGATATACTGCATCGTGTCGTGGATCGCCATGCCCGCCGTGACGACGCCGCCCGGCGAATTGATGTACATCCAGATGTCCTTCTTCGGATTTTCCGATTCGAGGAACAGCAGCTGGGCGGTGATCAGCGAGGCCATATGGTCCTCGACCTGGCCGGTAACGAACACGATCCGCTCCCGCAGCAGGCGCGAATAGATGTCGAAGCTGCGCTCGCCACGGCTCGACTGCTCGATGACGATGGGAACGAGTGCGCCGGTAACGGGATCGATGGTCATCTGACCGGAAAGCGGATGCATGTGGGATGATCTCGTGGTTGTTTATTGCCCGCGACTACATCGGCGCTCCGGCTGCCCAGCGCAAGAGGGGCTTTGCCGGAGGCCACGGCTCGGGCAGGCTGCAACCCGCATGCCTCCGCCAGAGCCGTGGCAAAGGTCCGGCACATAGGTCGGCCTCGCCATAAGCGCGGGCGCGTGCGGTCGCGCCCGTGCGGTTGACCGCGACGCGGCCCGCTTCCTGGTCTTCGGCACCGTCCAGCCGTACCCAGCCGGCTGCATAGCGCGGCAGTTCGGCCGGATCGATCTTCACCACCGGGCCGACCATCACGATCGTCCAGTCCGGGCGCGTGTCGGCGGGCGCGGCGATCAGGTCGAGATCCATCCGCCCGCCACGCCCGGCGCTCCGCCAAAATCGCAAACAACCTTTCTAAATCAACATGATACAGGTTAATAACGGCCCTGATACGGATGCGTATCCACGGCGATCGCCAAGCGTTTCCAGCGCGCCTCGGAACCGCTAAGCCACTGCCATGGTCGATTTGATGGCCGGGAGGATGGCGTATGGAGCATCGGTTCTTGCTGGTCGACGTGTTTCACGACGGGCCGTTCACGGGCAATCCGCTGGCGGTGGTCTTCGGAGGCGACGCACTCGATACCGAGGCGATGCAGACGATCACCCGCTGGTTCAACCTCAGCGAAACAGTGTTCCTGCTGCCTGCCACCCTGCCGGAGGCGGACTATCGCGCACGCATCTTCTCGCTCGATCGGGAGCTTCCCTTTGCGGGACACCCCACGCTCGGCGCCTGTCATGCCTGGCTCGCGGCGGGCGGCGTTCCGCGCGGTGGCGAGACGATCGTCCAGCAATGTCTCATCGGTGCCGTGCCGGTCCGCCGCGCAGGGGATAACCTTGCCTTCGCGGCCCCGCCAAGGCTGCGTAGCGGACCGGTGGATGGGGAGACCCGGACGCACGTCGCGTCGCTGCTGCGGATCGATCCCAACAGGATCGTCGACTGCGCCTGGGCCGATAACGGGCCCGGCTGGATCGCGGTGCTGCTCGATTCGGCAGACGCCGTGCTCGCCGTGGACCCGGTTCGGTTTCACCCGGATCGCGTCGAAATCGGGTTGGTGGGCCCGCACCCACAGGGCAGCCCTGTCGCCTGGGAGATGCGCACCCTGTTCAGCGATGCCTTTGGCGGGATCATGGAAGACCCCGTCACCGGAAGCTTCCATGCAGCCGTGGCCCAATGGCTGTTCGAAACCGGTCGAGTCCGGAGCGGCTATGTCGCCGCGCAGGGCACGGCGATCGGTCGCCGGGGACGAATTCATGTATCGTTCGAAAGCGCTGGCGGCGCAGCATGGATCGGCGGACGGACGATGACGATCGCCGAGGGGACGCTGCCGGCTCTTGCCGCGTACGACTGATCTTCGTACGCGCAGAAAACGCCGGCGACGCCGCAGCAGGCGTTACTTTCGTTTAACGTGCCAGTAATATCGACCTGCCGGCGGGACACAGGCTAACACGGCATTTGGGGGCCGACTGCACATGATCGCCATCGCGATATTCTGGGCGCTATATGCCATCGCTGCCTTCGCGCCGATGCGATATTGTGTGTGGTTCTTCTTCGTATCGGTTTCCTTCTCCGCCTTTGCTGTGTTGCCCACGTCGATGACGGCGTCGCTCACCATTCTGCCGACCTCGATGCTGGTGCCGCTGATCGTCGCCAAGGCGCTGCTCTCGGTAAAGCGCTCGGCCTTGCTTTGGGATGCCCTGTTCAACCTCAACCAGATCGGCATGTTGACCGTCTTCCTGCTCGTTGCGCTCGCCGTCACCGCGCTCGCGCCGTCGCTGTTTGCCGGGGTTCCGATCGTCTCCATGAATCAGCTGGCCATTCGTCCGCTGGCATATGAATCGGCGCACCTTTCGCAATCGGTGTATCTGCTGGCCTCCTTCCTGCTGGTGGTGGCGATCCACTGCATCCTGCTCACCGACTCCGGGCGGCGGTACGTCGCCGAAGGCCTGCTGATCGGCGGCGCGGTCGCGGTATTTTCCGGCGTGGCGGACATGGCGCTGGCGAACACGCCGCTGCTGGAGATGCTGCGGACCGCCGATTACGCGTTCCTCTCCGATTCTGCCGCGGCCGGCACGCGGCGCGTCGTCGGCTTCGGTTCCGAAGCATCGGTGTTCGGCGGGCTTACCCTCGGCTTCCTCGGCCTGATCTATTTCGTGCGGCCCGCCGCATTGCTGCCGGCCTGGGCGGAACCCGTGCAGGCCGGCATCATCGCCGCCTTGTTCTGCTTTGTATGCCTTTCCACTTCCTCCTCGGCGATCGTCGGGCTTCTGATTGGGCTGGCGATTGCCACGGTGGATTATTTCGGCCGCCTGGCCAGTCCCGGCTTTGCGAAGCGTCGCGGCGGATTGCTGTTCGAAGGCTGGATCGCGGCCGGCGCGGTGATCCTCGTCGTGCTCCTGCTCGCGGCCATTGCCCCGCTGCGCGATGCGGTGTTCGCTATTTTCGAACAGATGGTGCTCAAGAAGACGCAGAGCGATTCGTTCGAAGAACGGTCCGGCTGGAGTGCCGCCAGCCTCGAAGGCCTGGCGCATAGCTATGGTTTCGGCGTCGGCCTTGGCGGCACCCGCGCCTCGAGCTGGGCGGTATCGGTGGTGGCGAGCACGGGTGTCGTCGGCGGGCTGCTGCTGTTCCTGTTCATCGCCGGGCGGATGCTTGCCGTGTTTCCCGCCGATGGTTCGCCGGAATGGCTGATGGCCCGCGGCGCCAAGCGGGCGATGGTCACGCTGGCGGCGCCGATGCTGCTCGCGAGCACCACACCGGATTTCGGGCCATTGCTGGCCGTGGACTTCGCCCTGCTGACCGCGCTGCCCCTTATCCTCTGGAACCGGCGTGCCGCCATTGCCCCCTCCCCGCGCGGCTCCCGCGCGGCGCAGCGGCCGCTACCCAGCGGCAGCTGAGGGGACCCGGCGGGCGGTCAGGCCTGGGCGCGGATCCACTTGGCGCGCGACCGCTCGAGGATCCGCGCGCCCAGGCGCAGCACGAAGCGCTCGAGCCCATCCGGCCGGCCGGCCATTCGCCACAAGAGGAACATCGTCGCCCAGAACAGCGCCAGCCCCGCGCCCCCCGCGATCGGCAGGAGCAGCATCAGCGTCGCGGGCGGGGTGCCGTGCAGCCCGTGCTTCACCGCCAGCAGCAAGGCTGCATAGACAATCGCACCCGCGACAACCCGGCCGATCGCACGCGCCTGGGCCAGGATACTCGCCCCGATCAACGCGCGGACGCGCAGCATCACGGCCACCGCGCCCACCGCGAATGTCAGGAACTGTGCCGCGATCGCACCCGTCACGCCCCATCGCGCCGTCAGCAGCAGCAGCGCCGGCAATAGCACGATCATCTGGATCAGGTTGAGGCCGAACAGCTGCGTCGCCCTGCCGAGCGCGATGCACAGCGGCGTATAGGTCGCCGTAAGGGCGGAAAGGCACACGCCCAGCGCCAGCCAGGTCACGATCGGCGGCGTCGCACTCCACTTCGCCCCCAACACCAGCCCAACCACCGGGTCCGCAAAAACCGCAAGACCGATCACCACGGGAAAGCTGATCGCCAGCGTCGTCGCCACGCTGTTGCAGTAAAGGACGCGGAGCCGCTCCATATCATCCTGCACCCGCGCAAAGGCCGCCACCAGCGGACGGATCATCGGCTGGATCAGCCCCTGTTCCGGCACTGCTGCCAGGTCGCCCGCCAAGGTGAAGGATCCGAGCGCACCGCTGGGCACATACATGCCCAGCACCAGCCGATTGGACCGCCAGTTCAGCGCGGACACCAGCTGCGAGGCGGTGAACCATCCGAGAAAGCCATAGAACTGCCTGCCGTGCCGCAAGGTCAACCGCACGCGGTGCGGCGCGACGAGAAAGGAGGTGGCCATCATCGCGATCGGCGTCGCGATCGTGCTGACGACGATCGCCCGATAGTCGCGCAGTATAAATGCCGCGATCGTCCCGGCGAGCAGCCCCGCCGCCTTGCCGGTGAATTCGACCAGCAGGTCGCGACGGAAGTCGATCACCCGGGCGTACAGCGCCAGTGCCGGGCTGGTCAGGCCCCGCATTGCCGGTGCAAGTCCCAGCGCGCAGATCACCGGCACCAGCGCGGCATTGCCGTAGAGCAAGGCGATCGGCCAGGCGAGCGCAGCAAGCGCGAGCATCAGCAACAGCCCACGCAAGAGGCTGATGGTGAACGCGGTATCGATCAGGTCGCGGCTCGGATCGCTGCTGCGCACCACCACCTGGGCGACCGGCATGTCCAGTACCGCCTCCAGGATCTGTACGATTGTCAGGGCGATCGCGACCGTCCCGAAGTCGCGGGGCAGCAACAAACGGGCGAAGACGACGAGCAGCACGAGATCGAAGCACCGCGTCAGCAACCGCGATACGATCAGCGTCATCGTGCCCGACGCCATGCGCGCGCCTATCGAACCTTGTGCTGCGTCCATGCACTTCCCGTATCGCTATCATGTGTCGCTGGCAGCCCCTTTGGGCTGCCGACAAGTTGCGTCCGAGAATGCGCCAGCCCTGGCTGGACGCTCTCCCGCGCTTCGATCAGAGTTCCAATACGCGCTCCGGCGACAAACGACCGCGCAGCTTGTGCCACAGCGCCACCCAGTTGCCCCAGGCACGCCCCCTACGATCGATCCAGGGCTCGGGCCAGAACATCCGAAGGTGATTCATCAAGATGTTCCTGGCCATCAGCTGGTAGGCATGGTCGGCGCGGATCGACTGTTTCCCGCGCAGGTGCAGCGGATTGGCAATCTGCGAATAACCAAATTGCCGGCCGGGGCCCCGGCCCAGCTTCACGCCCTGGTGAACGCCCATGAAGGCATTGGTGCGCACGACGGCGCCGTTGCGGCCAACGCGGTTGGAAAAGTCCACATCTTCCAGCCAGCCATACAGCGGCAGCCGCTCGTCGAAACGCTCCCGCCCGATCGCGTTGAACCGAAACGCCATGTTGCAGCCATAGGTGCCATCGATCGGCACCAGTGCCACGGCTTCGGGCGCTACCGGCTTGAGCGATGCTACCAGCGAGGACGCGACTTCATAGGAAATGCCCGCCGAACCGATGCCGTCCAGCACCACATGGCCGCTGGCCGCCACAACGTCCGGATGGTCCGAAAACAACCGTGCCATCGCCTCCAGGCTGAACGCAGCGGGCACGAAATCGTCGTCGTAGAACGCCACCAGATCGGTCGTGTCATCGAGAAGATTCAAGGCGGCATTGCGCTGGGCTGGCAGGCCAAGCGGCGCCTGGATCACCTCGATCCCCGGAACATTGAAATCCGGCGGCAGATCCTCTGGCCGGGCGATCGCGAAAATCACCCTGGACGGCGCAAGCGTCTGGTTCCGGATATGCTCCGCCCAGCGCGCCAACTCCGTCGGCCGCCGCGTACTTGCGATGACAACCGCGATATTCATGCTTTCCCCCAACCCTCAAGAACTTGAGCTTCCCGCGCAACTAAACGAATCACCCTCAGCCGGGATATGCGACCCCGCGATCATAATACTGAAGACAATGAAATACAGCCTTGCTATATCGACCATTAGGGGGAGGAGCAGGACAAGGCTCGCACCGGATGCTGTGCGGGTCTTATCCTGCTCACTTGTCTTCTGATATCTTCGGTTGATTGCTTTTAACCCGCTATGGATCCGGGGGGACCATGAAACGCGCATTGATAATCAACGAAAAATTTTACTCTCCCCGCCCAATTATCATGCTCCGCACAGACGTTGGCATATTGCCGCGATCCGCGACAAAGGGTGTTGCGTGATGTCGATCGATCGGGTCGTACAGCTGAACGACAGCGCGATGGCGCGCGGCGGAGCCACCGCGCTCGCTTTGGCCAGTGCCATCGGGCTACGGTCACGCGACATCCCGGTGACCTATTTTGCCGGCGAGGGCGATGTCGCGAGCGAACTGAAGCAAAGCGGCGCGGATATCGTCCAGATCAGCGGCAGCGCGATCGCCGCGGATCATCGGCTGTCTGGCGCCGCCAAGGGCCTGTATCGAACCAATGTCGCAAACGTGGTCACGCGCTGGATCCAACGGAACGATACCCCGCGCACCGTCTATCATCTGCACAATTGGGCGCACTTTCTTTCGCCGGCGGTGTTTTCTGCGCTTCGGGCGGTGCAGGATCGTCTGGTCATCACGACCCATGACTTTTTCCTGACCTGCCCGAACGGCGCACAATATTCCTTCCCGGAATCGCGAAGCTGTCCCCGCCGCGCGAACAGCGCCGCCTGCATCGCCCATAATTGCGATCGCCGGAGCTATGCAGACAAGCTTTGGCGCGTCAGCCGCCACACGCTGCGCCAGCAACTGTTCGATCTTCAGGACGCTCCGGTTCGATTCTCGGTGATTCACCGCGGCATGATGCCGCTGCTTGCGCAGGGCGGGATGCCGATCGACAAGATGGTCCCGATCCCCAATCCGATCCGGCCGTTCGTGCACGAGCGGGTGGCGGCGGAACGGAATCACGAGGTCCTGTTCGTCGGCCGTCTCACCCATGAAAAGGGGCCGGACGTGGTGGCGGAAGCCGCGCGCCAAGCGGGGTTGAAGATTGTGTTCGTCGGCGACGGTCCGATGCAGGCTGAGTTGGAAGCCGCTTATCCTGAAGCGGTTTTCCATGGCTGGAAAGCGCCGGAAGAGATCGCTGCGATCGCCCGCAATGCGCGAATGCTGGTAATGCCCAGCCGTTGGGCCGAGCCCTATGGGCTCGTGGCGGGGGAGGCGCTGTGGAGCGGCATTCCCGTGGTGCTTTCCGAAAACGCCTTCATCGCGCCTGAAATTACGGGAGCGGGCGCCGGGCTGGCCGTGCCCAACTCGGCAGCCGCCTTCGCAGACGCCATGCGCACGATCGCGCAGGATGATGCCCTGACCGCCCGGATGAGCCACGCGGCCTTCCACAATACGCAGGCGATCGGCAACACCCCCGATTCCTGGCTCGACGCCCATATCCGGCTATACGAAGAACGCCTGCCGCCCGTCGTGTCGGCAACGCACGCCACGGCGGAGCAGGAACCACCGGCCCTGCGCGCCCGGCTGTTCAACGTGAAATACAGCGCCAATCTGGGCGACGGCCTGATCGCGGCCTGTCTGGAATCGGCAATCGAGCAGGTCTCCGCATCCGCAGACGTTCGTTCGGTGGATATGGCAGCCCGCAAGGCGCTGGGCGATGACATTCCCGCGCGCGGCGCGCTGCTCAAAACGCTGGACGCGCTTCCGCCCGCTGCCCGGCAGATCCTGATCCGCGCGCCGCTGGCGCTTGCCGGTACGATGAAATGGCGGCCGCATTATGCGCGCGAGCTAGACGGAGCGAACTGCATCGTGATCGGCGGCGGCAATCTGCTTGCCGATATCGATCTCAATTTCCCCACCAAGATCGGTCTTGTCATGCAAGAAGCCGAGCGGCTGGGGCTACCCGTCGCGCTCCATGCGGTTGGCGTGTCGGGGGAGTGGACGCGGGCCGGCCTGGCGCGGATGACGCGTGCCCTGGCGCGCCCCGCGCTCAAATCGGTTTCTGTCCGCGATCTCCGCTCGCAGCAACTATGGCGGGCACTGTTCGGCACGCCCGTCGGCCTGGACGCGCACCTTGCCGCGGATCCTGGTTTGTTGGCGGGGGTGGCAATGCCATATTCGTCGCCGGCGCGCACGGGGGAGACGGTGGTGGGCGTCGGCATCACCAGTCCGCTTTCGGTGCGCTATCATGCCATGGGAGAAATCGCCGAAGGGTTCGACGAACGCTATGCCGCCCTGGTGGAGGCGATGCTGCAGCGCGGCCATCGCGTGGTGCTGTTCACCAACGGCGCGCCGGAAGACCGGCGGTATCTGGAAACGCTGAGGCGGCCGCTCGCCCAGTTGGCGCCGGCAGACCGCCTGTCCTTCGAACAGCCCAGCGATCCGGCCGGCCTGTGCGCCACCATCGCCGGCTTCGATCTGCTGATCGCGCATCGGCTGCACGCGATCATCGCCGGATATGCCTATGGCGTGCCGGTGGTGGGCCTGCGCTGGGATCCGAAACTGGATTCCTTCCTCGCGGCGGTTTCGCTCGAGGGGCATCTGGGCGATCTGGCCGCCATGCCCACCGCGACGCTGGCGGCGATTGCGGACGCCGCGATCGCGGCACCGGTTCCGGAAAGCGCGCGGGCCGCAACCGTGCTGCGCGCCCGTGCCGGCGTCGAACAGCTTGTGGGCGTCCTCCACGCCGCCGTCGCCGCCTCCGCAAGGCCGCGCTGATCCGGCCCGCACGATACGGAGACGCAACCGGATGCGTCGTGCGCACCCGGTTGCGGACCGCCGGTCTTCAGCGCAGCTTTGCGGCGCTTTGGTCCACGGGCACTACCGGCAGCAGCACCGAACTGGATTGCGCGCCGCCGTAGAGGATCGTCACCGTCGCCTTGCGATAGTCGCCGGGCTTGGCGAGGAAGATGTTCTCCACATAGGTTTGCGGGTTCCGGTCATAGACCGGGAACAGCGTCGACTGGATCTGCACCATGATGCGGTGGCCCGGCAGGAAGGTGTGGTTCACCGTCGGCAGCCGGAACTTATATTCCTGCACCTTGCCCGCCGGGATCGGCGACGGCTTGGCAAAGGAATTGCGATAGCGGCCGCGGAAGATATCCATCGCGATCGGCAGCTGGAACCCGCCCATTTCCTTGGTGGTGGCGATCTCGTCGGGATAAACGTCGATCACCTTGACGACGAAGTCGCCATCGGTGCCCGTGGTCTTGGCGAAGATGTCCGCCAGCGGCGCACCGGACAGGCGCACCGGTTCGTTCAGCACCGGCGTCGCATAGGTGAGCACGTCGGGCCGCCCGTCGACGAAGCGCTGGTCGGTGACGAGATAGGTGCTCCAGCGCCCATCCTCGAAATTGATCGGGCGCGGCAGATAGGGAACCGGCTTGGCCGGATCGGAAACATAGCTGTCCTCCCCTGCCCCCGGCTTGGCAAAGCCCGCCGCCTCGCCGCCAGCGAGGTACAGCGGCGTCAACGTGGACGCGAGCGGCCATTTGGTCAGGAAGTCCCAATGGTTCTCGCCGGTGTTGTAGATGCTGGCCACCGGCGGCGTGTAAGCGGGCGCGCCATCCTTCAGATGGGCGTTGAAGAAGGGCAGCAGGATATCGCGGCGCGCCTGCAGGGCAGTGTCGCCCTCGAAGTGCAGTTCACCCAGCTTCGAGCCGTTATAGTTGAAGCCGGAATGCCGCCACGGCCCCATCAGCAGATAGTTGTTCGCCGCCTGGGGCGTCTTCTGCAACGCTTCCCAGGCGTGGATCGCGCCGTACATATCCTCATGGTCCCACAGCCCCTGCTCCCACAGCGTGGGGATGTTGGAGGGGTTGGCGGCCAGGATCTTGTCGAGCGCCTGGCCCTGCCAGAAGGCGTCATAGGCGGCGTGCTGGGTCAGCTTCTGCCAGAAGGGCAGCTGGTCATAGCCATATTGCTTGGCCCAGTCGCCGGCCGAGCCCACCTTGCGGAAGGTATCGTAATCGTCCCAGCCGCCATTGGGGGGCGTCGGGCCGCCGGCCTTGTAGCCGGTGATACCGGAGATCCAGCCGATATTGGGCAAGCGGAACGCGCCGTGGTGGAACCAGTCGTCGCCCATCCAGCCATCGATCATCGGGCTTTCCGGCGCGGCCACCTTCAGCGCGGGATGCGGGTGGAGCAGCGCCATCACCACCGTCCAGCCTTCATAGGAAGAGCCGAGCATCCCCACCTTGCCGTTCGATTCCGGCAGGTTCTTCACCAGCCAGTCGATCGTGTCCCAGGCATCGGTGGTGTCGTCGACCTTGGTAGGGTTGAGCGGCCCGACCGGCGGCCGGGTGACAACGAAATCGCCCTCGGAGCGATATTTGCCACGGATATCCTGGAACACGCGGATATAGCCGGCCTGGGTGAACACCTCATCGCCCTGCGCCAGGACCGAGAGCATCTTGTTGCTATCGGTCCGCCGAACGCGGTTATAGGCATCATAGGGCGTTCGCGTGAGCAGGATCGGCGCGCTTCTGGCGCCCTTGGGGATCACGATGGTGGTAAACAGCTTCGTCCCGTCGCGCATCGGCACCATCACTTCGCGGCGGATATAGTCCTTCGCCCCTTCCGGCAGCACGAACTTCGCCGGAATATCGTTGAAGGCGGCCGGCGCCTGTTGCGCCTCGGCCGCGGGCAAGGCGTAGAGGGCGGCGGCTGCGCTGGCGGCGAGGAGAAAGGATCGAAACTGCATCAAGGAGTCCCCGGAATAGGCGAAGCCGCAGGTGATAATGTCACCCCGCCCCTTTGGGAAGCGCGATACGTCGAGATCAAAAGCCAGGCAGGTCAAAAGCGCTGGGGGCCGCCCCGGCCTTTCCGCCGGGCCGCCGGCACGCCCATGCTTGGAGCACAACCTCGAGCGGAAGGCCGCGATCAGATGGAAGGACAGCGGCGCACCGAAAACTTCTTCGGCGCCGCCGCTGCAGGCAGGCAATTGCAGGACGTCGGAGGCCGTTCGAGACTTCGGTTAGCTCGGTCCGCCCGTTTTTCTTCCGTCGCCGGTCCTCATCGGTGCTGCCGGCGATCGGCACTGGTCTGCTGCGCGCGGACGACGCAGGGCGATCACGGCGGATCACCCCCGGGCCGATCACCCTTTGACGAATCCCCCGAGGACGCGCCCCGGGGGATTGTGTGCCGATGTTTACGCGTCGGCGATTAAAGGCGCAGCGAAACGCCGGCGACGAGCTGTCGGCCCAGCAGGTCGTAGCCCATGATCGTGTTGCCGCGCAGCAGGCCGATCCGGCTGCGGCTGTCCGGCACGATCGGCGGGTCGCGATCGAAGATATTGTTCGCGGCAAGCCGGAACGTCATCCGCTTGTTGATGTCGAAGGTCAGCGCGAGGTCGAACCAGTCATAGGCCTTGATGCCCGGATAGGCATCGCGCTTGTCGGCTTCCGGCAGCGCCGGGATGCCGGTGCTGGCCGGCGCGTAGACTGTCATCGGCATGGCGCTGCGGTGCCGCCAGTTGAGCGACACGCTGGCGACGCGACCCGGCGCCGTCCAGGTAGTGCGGAACTGGTGTGCCCAAGTCGGCATGCTCTCGCCGCAACCGCTGCCGAAATAGCCGGTGCAGTCGCGCGGCGTGATGTCGGGCGCGCCCTGGCTGCCGACGAGGGTCATCAGCGTGCCGTTGAAGCTCATGTCGAGCGAACCGACACTGCCCAGGCCGACATTATACTGGCCCTGGAAATCCCAGCCATGCGACTTGGACTTGTAGCCGTTGGTCGACCCGCGCGAGACCCAGCCGGTCGCAGGGCTCCCGGTCGTCGGGCTCGACAGCGTGCCGTCGGCATTGCGCTTGATGCCGCGGCAATAATAGTCGTTGCCGGTGGCGAGGCAGCCGTTGATCCAGTCGAGCGGGTTGAAAAACTCGAGCTGGTCCTGAAGGTCGATCAGCCAGCGATCGACCGATACCGTGAGGCCCCGCACGAAGCGCGGGCGGAGCACCACGCCGAACGTCTTGCCATAGGCGGTTTCGGGACGCAGCGCGAAGCCGCCTTCGCGGACGGTGCAGCGATCGTCCGGACAGATCAGCGTCGCGCTGTTGTACAGATTGGTCGCCAAGCCGGTGCGGGCGCACTGCTGCGGCGACCAGGACGGCGCAACGCGCGGGCCGTTCGGGTTCGACGCATTGACCTGCGGGGCGCAGGGATCCGCATAGAAGCCGCGGTTGTACGAGATGTTCGACGCATTCGCCGCCGCGCCGACGCCCGGTGCCGCCTGCGACTTGTTGATCGAAGCGCGGAAGGTAATGTCCTCGATGGGCGACCAAATGCCCTCGATCTTCCACGTGCCGAACTTGTCGTCCAGCCGGTTATACTTGGACAGGCGATAGCCGCCGTTCAGTTGCAGCAGCTTGGTCCAGGACTGGCGCTCGACCAGCGGCGCCTGGATTTCGACGTTGCCTTCCAGGATATTCTGGGTGACGCGGCTGTTGGCACCGCTGCTGTTGTTCTGACGGAAGATCTCGTTATAGTCGGTACGATCCATCTCGTCGCGATATTCGGCGCCGACCGCGATCGCGATGCCTTGCTCGGCGAAGGGCGACGTGACGCCGTACTTGCCCAGGTCGCCGCTCACCGTGCCGACGAACTGCAGCAGGCGCGGAATGCGCTTGGCGATGCCGCCGGTCGCGCCGCCGTACAGATAATTGTTCAGCGCCGAATCATTGTTGAACGGGGCGAAGGCGTTGAACGGCACACAGGCGGGGTCGCTGCCATCGACCACCGAGCGGCACGTCGGGCGGCCGTTGACGTTCACCACGTTGAGCGAGCGGTTGACCTTGGTCGCGCTGGCGAAAGGCTCGTCGATCGTGTCGAGCTGGGCGCGCGACAGCATGCCGGCGACGTCATAGGACCAGACATTGTCCAGCACCCGACCACGCAAGCCCGCGGTGATGCGATACCCGGCGTTGATATATTCTTGGCGGACCAGCGGCTGCGAATCGAAGCGGTAGCGCACGTCGAGCGGTGCAAACTGCCCCGCAACGCCCGCATTCGCGCCGCACAGCGTCTGCCCCTGCGAGGCCGAGAGGAACGGGTTGTCACAGTTCACCTGGTACGGCGTGGTGCCGAGGGCGCTGTAGGACAGGACGCGGTTGAGCTGGGTGTTGTACGACTTGTCGCGGTACCACAGTATGTTGCTGTAAAGCTCGACATGATCGTCGAGCTGCGCGGTCAGGAAGCCGCCCGCGTTGACGCGGTGGAACGGCCGCTGGAACGCCCAGTCGTCATACGGATTGGCCGAGCTGCCAGCACCGCCGCTGTTGATCGGGATGAAGGTGCCGTTGCCGTTCGGATTGTTCACATATTGCGTGCCGGCATTCGGCCCTGCCTGCGGGATGATCGTACCGGCCGGCGTGTAGCTGGCCCGCGAGCAGGCCAGCGGCGAGGTGCGGCTGCTGGTGATGACTTCGCAGACCGCGTTCGAGCGGTCGCGCAGGCGGACGAGGCTCGACTGGCGATAATCGGCGAAGCCCGAGATGTTGACGCTGCCGCCGAACAGGTCGGCACCGGCCGCCACGCTGATATCGGCACGGCCGCCGTCATTCTTCATCCCCAGCGGCGCGTTGAAGCCCGCGCGGGCCGCGGCATCGGTCACCGCGCTGCGGCGATTGTTGTGATTGAAGAAGCTGTAATTGCCGTCGATGCGGACGCCGGTGAAGTTCTTCTTCAGGATGAAGTTGACCACGCCCGCGACCGCGTCCGACCCGTAGACCGACGAGGCACCGCCGGTGAGCACGTCGATGCGCTCGACCAGCGCGTTCGGGATGATGCCGACATCGACCGAGTTGGGCAGGCCGATGCGGAGGCCATCGATCAGCATCAGCGTGCGCTCATAGCCCAGGCTGCGCAGCTTGATGCGCTGGCGACCTTCGGAGTCGCTGAAATTCTGTTCGGAATTCACCTGCACCTGCGGCAGGCGGTTCAGCACTTCCTCGATCGTCGTCGCGCCCTGCGCCGCGATCTCGGCAGCGGTGGTCGTCAAGATCGGCGCGGCCGAACGGTTGTTCGGGCGCACGATGCGCGTACCGGTGACGACGATGTTGCCGCTCGAACCATCCTGATCGGCGCTCTCCGGCACCGAGCTCGCGGCCGCCAGGCTCGACGGCTGGCTATCGCGATCCTGCGCTGCGGCAGGCGATACCATCAGCGCGGCCACGCAGCAGCTCGTGGCCCAAACTCCCCTCAACTTCATTCGACTATCCCCTTCGTTTGCCCTGAACCCTGTCCATCGATTTGTCGGGGGCTGCCGCACCACGCGAAGCGGCACGGCGGGCTCGAGGCGGCCGTTGAGGCACCCGGCAAACACTTCCAAGGTTGGTTCGCAGAAGGTGTCATACTGGTTTCATCTGGGCAACATGCAGTCCCGGCTTTTCACAATTTGATTGCGATATTTCTCGAACCGTTACCCGCAGGTCACAATCCTGCCTCCCCCAGGCTGCGTTAGAAACGTTATGAAATTTCCTGGAAATGGATTGTGACGTTCACGCCGTCGCCCTACGCAGAAGGCGCACGCCACCGCTTCTCCGGGCAACGCGCGCCGCAAACCGCCGCAACGGAGTCGCGCGGTTGGACAGGACCAATAGGAGAGCTGCCTGTCGCTACCTCGGCGCGCGCATCGAGAAGGGAGCATCCATCTTGCGCGCCCCCCAATCCTTGTTCGGCACCGGCCCCATCACGAAGCGCAGCGTCCCGCCCGCCTGCAGATCCGCACGCGACAGCCACGGCTTGGTGTACGCACGGCCGTTCAGCGTGGCGGACTGGATGTAGATATTCTCGGCGCTGTTGTTCGCCGCCTCGATCGTCAGCACCTTGCCGCCCGGCATGGTGAGCTTGACGGAGCGAAACAGCGGGCTGCCGATCGCATATTGGCCGACGGTCGGCGTCACCGGATAGAAGCCGAGCGCCGAGAAGACGTACCAGGCCGAGGTCTGGCCGTTATCCTCGTCGCCCGGATATCCGTCGGGCGTCGCGGCATAGAGGCGACGCATGGTGTCGCGCGCGTGGAACTGCGCCTTCCACGGCGCGCCGGCCCAGTCGTAGAGATAGATCATGTGCTGGATCGGCTGGTTGCCATGGGCGTATTGCCCCATGTCGACGATCTGCATCTCGCGGATTTCGTGGATTACCTGGCCGTAATAGCTGTCGTCGAAGATCGGAGGCGTGGCGAATACCGAGTCCAGCCGATCGACGAACTTGGCATCGCCGCCCATCAGGTCGATCAGGCCCTGCACGTCCTGCATCACCGACCAGCTATAGTGCAATGCATTGCCCTCGGTGAAGGCATCGCCCCATTTATAGGGATTGAACGGCGTCGCCCAGGATCCGTCCTTGTTGCGGCCGCGCATCCAGCCGCTCTCGGGATCGTAGAGTTTTCGGTAGTTCTGCGCGCGCTCGGCATAGAGGCGGGCGTCGGCCTGCTTGCCGAGCGTCGCGGCCAGCCGCGAGAGGGAGAAATCCGCCGTGGCATATTCCAGCGTCCGTGCGGCGTTTTCATTGATGCCGACATCATAGGGCACATAGCCGAGCTGGTTGTAGAGCTCGGCCCCTTCACGGCCGACCGCGCGCACCACATTGCCTTCGGCGTCCTTGGGTCGATCCTGGCTGGTCGTCGCGTTCTTGACCATCGCCGCGTACAGCGTCTCGATGTCGAAGCCGCGCACCCCGTTCAAATAGGCATCGGCGATGAGGTTCGCCGAGTTGGAGCCGATCATCACGTCGCGATAGCCCGGGCTCGCCCATTCGGGCAGCCAGCCGCCTTCCTTGTAGGTGTTGACGAGGCCCTGCAGGATCTCGGCATCGCGCTCCGGGTACATCAGCACGAACCAGGGGAAGACCGCCCGCCAGGTGTCCCAGAAGCCGTTGTCGGTATAGAGCGGGCCGGAATGCACCTGCCCGTCATAGGGGCTGTAATGCACCTGCCGCCCCTGGTCATCGATCTCGTGAAACATGCGCGGGAAAAGGAGCATCCGGTATAGTGCCGAATAGAAGGTGCGGCGATTGTCGACACTGGGATCGGTCACGCGGACGCGGCCCAGTTCCGCCTCCCATGCGGCCTTGGCCTTGGCTCTGGTCTGTTCGAAGCTGTCACCGCCGATTTCGCTCGCGAGATTCCGCTCGGCCTGTTCCGGGCTGATGAACGACGAGGCGACCTTCACCTGCACCCGTTCCCCCGCGTGGGTGGCGAAGCTTACGACCGCGCCGACATGACCGCCCTCGCGCGTGGCCGCGCCCGTCAGTTGCCAGTTGTCGTCCCAGGTACGGATGATCGTGAAATCATGGTCGAACTCGGCGACGAAATAGTTTCGGAAGTTGGCCGGCACGCCGCCATGGTTGTTGCGCACCCAGCCGGAGATACGGCGGCGCGCACGATCGATCGTGATGTTCGATCCACCTTCAAAGGCATCCAGCACGATGTGCGCATCGTCCGCCTTGGGGAAGGTGAAGCGGAACTGCGCCGCACGGGCCGTGGGCGCCACCTCCGCCGTAACGTCGTAATCGGCGAGATAGACGCGATAGCTGTACGGATGACTCTCCTCGGCCTTGTGGCTGTACCAGGAGGCGCGCTCGGCCTCGCGGATCCGCAACGGGCCGGTTTCCGCCATCAGCGCGAAGGCGGCATAGTCGTTCATCCACGGGCTGGGCTGGTGGGTCTGCTTTATGCCATTGATCTTGTTGTCATCGTACATATAGCCCCAGCCGCTGCCGGGCTTGCCGGTCACCGGCGTCCAGAAGTTCATGCCCCAGGGCACCGCGACCGCCGGATACGTATTGCCATTGGAAAGCGCGTAGCTGGAATCGGTGCCCATCAGCGGGTTGACCAGATCGACCAGCGCGTCGCCGCGCGCGGCCTGCTGCGCCGTCGCCGGCAGGGAAGCGGCGCCGGCCAGCAGCATTACGGCGGCGCGAAGCGGCATGGCGGAAGCGTGGCGCACGATGGATCCTTCTGCTCGTCGGGTTCGGCGTAGAGTAGCCGCGCCTTCCTGCCGCGGGATTTGCGTCGCGGCAACGCTCCTTCCTTCCAGCTCAAATTGCAATCTTCGGCGATGCCCGGTACCAGCGGACGGACCGGCTGTCGCTGCTTGGCGGGTTCCGCTACGATCACGAGCGCAATCGGATCGCGGGCGACGCGGTGGCGACGTTCGTCGGCACGCTGCCCGATCCCACTGCCTATGGCGCGCTCGCGCCGGCCTTCACCGGGATCAACGCCGCGGTTCTGGGTCTGGTGCAAGACGCGAGTTGCGACCCTGTACGGGCCGGCCGTCATGGCACGCCGCATCGTGCCTAAGGCGTGATTCAAAGGATGGGGCGGGCCACGCCGCCGCGGCCCGCCCCCATTCTCGTCGCCGCGGTTACGCGTCGATATTGCGCCGGAATGTTTCGGGCAGGAAGAACAGCCCGATCACCACCGTCGCCGCGGCGACCACCACCGGGTACCACAGGCCGTAGTAGATGTTGCCCGTTGCCGCGACCATCGCGAACGCCGTGGTCGGCAGGAAGCCGCCGAACCAGCCATTGCCGATGTGATAGGGCAGCGACATCGAGGTGTAGCGGATGCGGCTGGGGAACAGTTCGACCAGCATTGCCGCGATCGGGCCGTACACCGCCGTCACCAGCAGCACGAAGAAGAACAGGATCGCCACCACCAGCACGGTGTTGACCTGTGCCGGATCGGCCTTCGCCGGATAGCCGGCGGCGGCAAGCCCGGCCTTCACCCGTGCCTGGAAAGCGCTGATGGCAGCCTTGCGCTCCGCGCCGGCAATAGCGGCGGGATCGGGAGCCGCAAAACCGGTGGCGCCCACTCGAATCTGCGCGATCGTGCCGGCCGGCGCCGCGACGTTCTGATAGTTGATGCCGCCCTTCGCCAGAAAGGATTTGGCGATGTCGCAGCTTGTCGAATCGAACTTGTTGCGGCCGATCGGATCGAACTGGAACGAGCATTCGGCCGGATTGGCAACGACGGAAACCGGCGCCGTCGCCACCGCCCGGGCCAGCGCGGGGTTGGCGGCGTCGGTCAACATGCCGAACAGCGGGAAGTAGGTGAGCGCCGCCGCCGCACAGCCGGCCAGAATGATCGGCTTGCGACCGATCTTGTCGGAAAGCCAGCCGAAGATGACGAAAAACGGCGTGCCCAGCGCCAGCGCGATCGCGATCAGGATATTGGCGGTCGCGCCGTCCACCTTCAGCATCTTCTCCAGGAAGAAGAGCGCATAGAACTGGCCGGTGTACCAGACGACCGCCTGTCCGGCGACAGCACCGATCAGCGCGATGATCACCCAGCGCAGATTGCCCCATTTGCCGAAGGCTTCGGTAAGCGGCGCCTTGGAGGTGGTGCCCTCGTCCTTCATCTTCTGGAACACCGGGCTCTCGGAAAGCTGCAGCCGGATCCACATCGATACCGCGAGCAGCACGATCGAGATGAGGAACGGCATCCGCCAGCCCCAGCTGGCAAAGGCTTCCTCGCCCATCGCGGTACGCAGGCCGATCACCACCAGCAGGGCGGCGAACAGGCCAAGCGTGGCCGTCGTCTGGATCCAACTGGTGTAGAGGCCGCGCTTGCCCTCGGGCGCGTGCTCGGCGACATAGGTTGCCGCGCCGCCATATTCGCCGCCCAGCGCCAGCCCCTGCACCAGCCGCAGCGCCACCAGCACGAACGGCGCAGCGACACCGATCGTCGCATAGGCCGGCAGCAGGCCGACGGCGAAGGTGGAGAGGCCCATCAGGCCCATGGTGACGAGAAAGGTGTTCTTGCGCCCCACGAGATCGCCGATGCGCCCGAACACCAGCGCACCGAAAGGCCGCACGGCAAAGCCTGCCGCGAACGCCGCCAGGGCCAGAATGAAGCCCGTCGTCTCGTTCACGCCTGAGAAGAACTGCGCCGAAATATAACTCGCCAACAGCCCGTAGAGGTAGAAATCATACCATTCGAACACCGTCCCCAGCGACGAGGCGGCAATGACGAGCTTCTCGTTCTGTGTCGCCTTGTGGTGCCTTGGCAGCCCATCTTCCGTTGCGATCGCCATCATCCTCTCCCTTGTTAGACCTCGTATTTAAAGGCCATTTCGATTCGGTCGAGTGTACCGCTGGCGCCGGAGACGAGCGCACGTCGCGTGCCGATCGGCACCCGCCCGGTGCCCGAGCCCCCGGCCTTCGCGCTATCGCCTGCCCCGCCCGCGTCCAAACGCAATTCCCGCACGATGTTGGCGCGCGCGTAATCGCCATGCCACAAGTGCCACCACCCTTGCGACGACGCCGGGCAAGCGTTCAGGCTCATCGCTTACCGGCAGACATCTTCTATGCCGCCCCCATGGCGCTGCGCCCCCTCATGCGCGCAGGCGACGTCTATGGGGCGTGGACCTTCCGCACCACGATCAAGCTGCCGAAATCGGTGGGCGAACCGATCGCCCCCGGATGGCGGGGAACGGTATCGCCATGCCGTCGGCGAGGGCTGCGGCCCTATCGTCGACAGCCGGTGGCAGGCCGAAACAGGCGGCGCGATGATCCTGCCGCTACCGGGCGCGCCCGACCTCCAGCCCGGCAGCGCAGGCAAGCCGCTGTTCGGCGTCGAGGCGGATCAGATCGGATACGCTGATCGCCCCTTCCCCGCGGGCGGCTTCCGCAAGCCGCACCAACAGCAGCGGCGCCACCACGAACAGCAGCATCGCCTATGGATAGGCCGGCAGATGGCTCCCCCCCGTCATCGGCCGCATGATCCTGCCGCACCGCCGTCATCCCGGCGAAAACCGGAATGATGCGGTGGGCGCGGCGATCGTTTCTCCTCCATGCAACGCGGCATGGGTACGGGCTCCGCCGCATGTGCAAGCCCAAAGCTGGGAACGGAACAGGCGCGAACCAGCGAACCGCCCGACGATCGACGGTGCCGGCGTGCCGGGACCGACCACCCGATGCCGCGCGTTTCCGACGCGGCCGAGCGGCGCGGTTCCCGCAAGGAAACAGCTCAGAATTGGTAGCGAACACCCGCCCGCAATGTCCGCGGTTCCACTATGCGGCTCAACCGACCCTCGGCAGGCGCTGCCATCACCGCCGGCACGAAATAACGATAATAATAGGCGATATCCTTGTCACGACTACCCAATATGTTCAGCAGCTCCGCATAGACCTGAATCCGCCCCGGCTTCCAGGCACCACGCAGATTCACGACGCTGCTTCCCTTGTCACGGACACTATTGTCGTCGAGCAACGGATAGGGGCCAAGATGACGCAGCCGAATACTTGCATCGAACCGTGGAGAAACGGCGGAAACCCCAATCTGCGCGGCGTTTTCGAAGGCGTTGGGAATATATGCGCCATCCACGTATCGCGCATGGCTTGCGGTGTAGTTCGCGTCTACAGCCAGCCAGCGCAACGGGCGCCAGAATCCGACGAGTTCATAGCCATGGCGGCGCGACGCGCCGGTCGGCTCCACCGTGTTCGAATCCCCGACAAAGCGAAGCTCGCTCTGCAGGTCGAGCCACCAATAGGTCGCGGTCAAGCTAAAGCGAGGTCGCTGAAAGCGCGCGCCGACTTCGTGGCCGCTGCCGCGCGACAGGATCGGTACCCGCGCTTCCGCAACGGCGCCGCGCGCATCGTTGGAATGAAAACCCCGCCCCCAATTGCCGTACAGTTCAAGGAACGGCGCGACCTCATAGGCAATCGCAGCCTTGGGCGAGACAATCCCGCTCTCTCCCCGCCCCTGCCCAAGCGCCCGCGCGGGCGCGTCGCGCGCAGCGACGTCATATGCGTAATAGTCGGCACGCAATCCCCCGGTAAGGCGGAGGCCGCGCACCGGCTTCCACATAATCTCGCCATACCCCGCCGCGGACGCCTCCCGGACCCGATATGCGCCGAGACTCTCCACGAAAACACGGTCGGCGGTGCGGTGCACCCCAACTTCGGGGATGTCGTCGTAGCGGTTCTCCGTGCCCGCAACGATGTGCAGCCGGTCTCCCAGCCGCCAGACATTCTCGCCCTTGATTCCGAAGATCCAACGCCGGTCGAACTGAAAGATTTGCGCGCTTCGGCCATACCCCGCCGAAGCCGGATCCGTACCGGCGAAGGTCGGGTTGGAATACATGCTCCAACGATAGGATTGGGCATATAGGTTAACCCGGTAGGTGGCGCCGCGCAGGCCGACATTACCAACGAACCGCGTGGTTTCGCCGCGCGCGCTGGGATCTGGCGAACAATAGCGATCGGGGCATATGCTGGTGCCGATGATCGCCTCCGGGATCTGCTCCGTCGGCCGCCATGTCCCGCGATAGCCATGCACCGTCACCTCCAGCGCGCCCAGCCCGGTCGCCACCGCATATTTCCCGAAGCCGGATACATGCCGCAATCGCTCCGGCTGCTGCCACGGGCCGTCATAGGTCTTGCCTTGCCCGACCAGCGTGACTTCCCCTGCCCCAAGCTTTGTCGAGCCACCGGCCGCAATTCGGCGCCAGCCATAGCTGCCCCCCTCGATCGAGGCCCAGGGCCGATCATAGCGATCGATCGTATGCAGATAGGCGGCGCCGGCCATCGCGAAATCGCCGCCATCGGCACGATAGGGGCCCTTGCGATAATCTTCCCGCGCCACGATTTCCGGGATCAGTCCGTTGAGATCGAGATAGCCCTGCCCATGCCCATGGGTGCGCAGGTTCATCTGCACATCGTCGATATAGGTGGTGAAATCGCTGCCGTGATCGAGGTTGAAGCCGCGCAGGAAATACTGGTTCGCCTTGCCGCTGCCGGAATGTTGCGCCGCGACCATGCCCGGCACCGCCTCCAGCAGTTCGGCGACCCGAAGCAGCGGGCGGACCAGCAGGTCCGATCCCGCAATGCTTCCCTCGCTGGCAGCCTGCGCGGTGCCGATCTTGCCCTCGCCGCGCCCGAACACGATCAGGTCGGCATCGCCCGCCTCGCTCCGATCTGCGGGCGCCGGCGACGATGGCGGCGGACCGTTCTGCGCGTACGCCGTCCCCTGCGGCAACAGGGCGACCACCGTGGACAAGGCTGCGACGAGGAAGCGGGTTTGCGGCATGGAGGATCGCCTGTTCGGAAGAGGAGCGCGCATCGTCGATACGGCTGCGCCGGGAGCGACCGTGTCTGGCCGGACCTCCCGCGCAGGAGAGTTTCGCAGACGAATCGTCGCCGCAAGTGTCGAACGGTTCGAGCAGGCCCGGTAACCCGCTGCGCCGGCCGGTCCGCGTCCCTGAGACGGGCGCTGCGCGCGCGACCGCACCCATCGCATCGCGAAAACGCGATCCATGCCTGCCCGGCAAGGCGCGCGTAACAGTCCTTTCGACCGACGCGTGTAACGGTTTCACAACTGTAATCGCCTTCGCGAACGGCCGGAAGCCACGCAAATGCTGGACGAACCTTCCTGACGCCGACGCGCAGCATTTCGCTGGACCGCGCAGCCGGGCGCGGGAAGCACACCAGAAGATGGACGAGGAGTTGGATGGATGAAGATGCGTAAGAACCTGACGGTGGTGGCAGCGGCGGCGTTCGGCACCGGCCTGCTCGCCCTCGCAGTGGCGACATCGCCTGCGCTGGCGCACCATTCCTTCGCCATGTTCGATCAGACCAAGATCCTGAACGCGAAAGGCACGATCAGCGAATTCCACTGGACCAACCCGCACTCCTTCGTGATCGTCGACGTGAAGACCGGGGGCACGACCACGCGCTACACGCTGGAATGCAACAGCACGAACATGATGACGCGCGCCGGCTGGAAGGTGAACACGGTGAAGCCGGGGGATCCGGTGGGCATCACCTATTACCCGCTGCGCACCGGCAAGCCGGGCGGCATGCTGAAGACGGTAACGCTTCCCAACGGCAAGACGCTGAGCGCCTGGTGATCGGCAGGGGAAGGGTGCCGCCGCGCCCCCTTCCCCGCCCGGCCCCGCCCTTCCCCATGCCGCCAACGCGCGCCCAACCGGCAGCCGATGCCGGCGGCGGACGCGAGCTTACCGTTTAGGAGATGATGCATGAAAATCGCCATCACGGCCCCGCTGGCACTGATCGGGCTCGCCGCCCTGCCCCTTACCGCCGCCGATGCCGGCCAGGCCGCCCCCAAAGCCCAAACGCAAGCACCGGCGCCCGCGCCGGCGGGCAAGGAGCCCGACATCATGGGCACCTGGGAAATCTATCCCGATCCGTTCGCAGGCGACGCCAACACCTTCGTCGAACTGCCGGTCCCCAATGGCGGCCCCAAGCTGAAGGAACCCTATGCCACCCAGTGGAAGGCAAAGCGGGCCGAGCGCGATGCCAAGCTGAAGGCCGGAACACCGCTCGTCGATCCCAGCACGCAATGCGCGCCGGAAGGAATGCCGATGATCATGGGCGCGATCTTCCCGCTGCAAATCCTGCAGACGCCGGGCCAGGTGACGGTTCTGGCCGAGTTCCTGACCCAGACCCGGCGCATCCTGTTCAACAAGCCGATGCCGCCGTTCGACGAAGTATCCCCATCCTATTACGGCTATTCGGTGGGCAAATGGGAGGGCGACACCCTGGTCGTCACCACCCGCGGCGTGCGCGAGGACACCCAGTTCTTCGAAATCCCGCACAGCAAGCAGATGGAGATCACCGAACGCATCCGCCTGACCGCGCCGGGCATGATGGAAGATCAGATCACCATCACCGACCCGGTGATGCTCGCCGAGCCCTACCACTTCACCTATGGCTACAAGCGCAACGACGAATATGAGATCGTGGAATATATCTGCGATCGCGTCGATCCGCTGTTCAAGGTGAACCCGGACGGCACCGTGTCGATGAAGACCGACGGCGAGAAGCACGATGCCGCGCCCCAGGGCGCACCCGCCAAACCGAAGGGCCACGAATAACCCCCCGCGTTCGCCGCGCGACAGGAACGACGCCATGCTCAGCCGCCGCGACGCCTTGCACCGATCCGCCCTGGCGTTGGCGGGCATCGCCTTGCCCGGCGGGGCATCGGCCGCACCGTCGCACGGTGGCCGCGGGGACCGCGTTCGCGCGATCCGTCCGCGCGCGGACCGGTTGCTTCGGCTGGGCGGGATCGGCGACGGATACAAGACGACGCTGGCGGCGAACGGCGTGCAGTTCGTGGGCGTCAACGACGGTCCCGGCTGGACGCAACCGCCACAGCGGTTCGACGTCAACGGCCTGTGGACGATCGCCGGCCCACCGGACGCACCAAGCTTCCGGCAGGTGCCGGGCTATCCCGCGCTCGATCGTGCCGCGCGTCCGGAAGATGCGCCGTCCTATTACGGCCATGGGCTGATCGCGATCGGCAACCAGCTCTACCAGTTCCTCAGCACGCTCGACCGCGCAGCCGACCGCCCGCGCCACTGGACCGGCACCAAGCTGATCCATTCGCCCGACGGGGGCCGCAGCTGGCGTAACCAGGACGGGAGCACCCCGGTGCGCTGGGAAGACTGGGGCGAGCAATCGCGGGCGTCGCTCGCCTTTTTCGACGAGCCCGGCGGCTGCTTCTCGCTGCTGTCGATCGTCCAGATGGGCGCCGGCTATGCCGCCAATCGCGACGGCTTCGTCTACCTCTACAGCGTCAATGGCAGCGTCGACGGACAGATGAACGCACTGGTGCTCGCCCGTGTGCCGGCCGGATCGATGCTCGATCGCCGCGCCTATCGCTTCTTCGCGGGGCGGCGACGCGACGGGAGCGCGGCGTGGAGTCCGGCGATCGCAGATCGCGCGGTGGTGCACCGCTTTCCGCGAGGCTGGGTGAATCGCACCAATCTTTTCTCCGGTGATCTGGTCGTCGAATCGTGGCTGCCCAGCGTCGCGTACAACACCGCGCTGGGCCTCTACATGATGACGAGTGCGGGGATCGGCTGCGCGCCCGATGGCACCGAATTCGGCAAGCCCAGCTATTTCGGATTCTGGGTGAGCGATACGCCCTGGGGGCCGTGGCGACAGATCCATGCCGATGCGGCCTGGAAGCCCGGCGGGGAAGCCCATGCCCGCGCCTATGCGCCGCAGATCGCGCCCGGCTGGATCTCCCGCGACGGGCGTTCGCTGTGGATCTTGTGGGCCGATCTGGCAGGCATCCGTGCCTTTGGCAGGGACGAGGCGCTGCTGCAGGCGGCGATCGAACGGGCGGCGACCCCAAGCGCCAAGACGGCGGCCGAGGTGGATTTTCTCCACCGCTACATGCCGCGTTTCGCCTGCAATGCCCAGCGTATCGACCTGTTGCTGGATTGATCCTCCGCCGCGTGGGAGCGCACCACGCCAAGAGCATTTTCAAGTTGACCGTTTACGGTCAGCGGCTCGGAAAATGCGGCAATCAACACCGTAGAGCGTCTTCACCCAAGGTGAAATTGCTCTAGCCCGTTCATCACGGCCGCCAGACAAGCAGACCGCGCCGGGCGCTCCAGCCCGGCGCGGCAAGCCATGGTCTTCAGCGGCGGAAGGTTGCCGTGAGCCCGATCGTCCGCGGACGGAAGGTCCCGGCACGGAAACGCGTCGACGTCAGCGTGTCGTGGTACAGGGCCAGCACGGGGTGGCTGTTGGTGACGTTGTTGACGAACAGGCTGAAATCGATCCCGTCCTTGTTCGCTGTCTTGATCCGCGCGCCGAGCCGCAGGTTGAGCAACGACGTCGCCGGAGGCCGCGGCAGCGCCGGATCGACCAGCGGGGAGTTGAGGTTCAGCGGCGTATCGTTCTTGCTGCTATAGGCATAATCCGCACGCAGATAGAGTTCATCCGATCCGATCGGATGGCTATATTCCCCGTTCAGCTGCACCGACCAGGGTGCCGCCGGCAGCGGCTCGCCGGCGCGACGAATGATGCTACCGCCGGCGCCGGGGATATCGGTGGTATAGCGCGCGTCGACATAGGAAACCGCCGCCCCCAGGCTGAGGCCATGGACCGGCCGGATGGTGAGCGCGAGATCGAAGCCGTCGATCTGAGCATCCCCCAGGTTCAGCATCACCTGCTGCTGACAGATCGGCAGCACCAGCAGCGTCTGCACATTTTTCCATTTCACCCGATAGACCGAGGCATCGACCAGCAGCTTGCCATCGAACAGCCGGTTCTTGCTGCCCGCTTCGTAGCTCCAAACCGAATCGGGATTGATCGTGTTCGACACGGACGGGTTGAAACCGATTGCCGCCGCATCCGCCGCACAGCTGATGCCCACCGCCGGCGACACGCCCGGCCCGCGAATGCCCTTGGCGGCGCTGGCATAGAACAGATTGTGGCTGTCCGCCTGGAAGGCGAGGCCGAACTTCGGCGTCACCGTGCGGCTGGTGACCTTGAGCACGTCGCTCTTGCCCGCCGTGGCGAACAGCGGCCCGGCGGTGAAGCCGTCATAGCGATAATCGGCGATCGTATAGCGGGCGCCGGCGGTGACTTTCAGCCGGGGCACGATCTCATAATCGGCCTGGGCATAGGCCGCCTTCTGATCGTCGACATGGATGTTGCGCTGGAAAGTGGAGAAACGGCCCTGGTACAGCTCGACGCCGAACTGCGGATTTTCCGACAGCGAGGCAAAGGGCGGCTGGCCGTTCTGCGCCTGCCCGACATTCACCACGTCGAGCAGCCGCGGATCGCTGCCCGCATATTGATCGAACACGTTCGAATGTTGGTAGAACAGGCCGACGATCCAGTTGAGCCGCGCCGCCGTATTGGCGTTCTGCAGACGCAGTTCCTGGGTGAACGCCTTTTGCCGGGTGCGGTTGAACGTCGACGGCGTGTAATCGGCGAACTCCGGCAGGAAGCGATCGGGGATGCCCGCATAGATCGCCAGGCTCAGCGTCGTATCGTCGCTGGCAGATTCGGTGCGGCGGGTGAAGTAGGACGTATCGGACACCAGCGTCATGCTGCCGAGATCGAGCGACGCCTTCAGCGCCGGCAGGTAGAAGCTATCCTTGCGATATTCGGGCAGCACGTTGAGGCTTAGATTGTAGCGCGCGCGCGACGGATCGGAAGTCGCCAGTTCGTAGCGCGAGCCGTCGTTGTACTTCACATCCTGCACGAACAGCGACGGCGTGACGGTGAGCGTATCGGTTACCTTCCAGCCGAGCGCCAGCCGCGCCGAGAAGCTTTCCTGGCTGTTGATGTCCCGCTGGGTGACGCGCTGGGTGAAACGATCGAGCCGATCGATATAGCCGCCGTCGCGGCGATACCAGGCGCTGGCGCGCAGGCCGATCGCATCTTCCTTGATCGGCGTGCCGCCGGCCAGGCCGAACTCGTAACTGGGCGCACCATTCTCGGTGGCGGCGACTTCGGCGCGGCCATAGAGGCTGGTCGCGTTATATTCCGGCCCCGGCGAGATGAAGCGCACCGCGCCACCCACCGATCCGCTGCCGAACAACGTTCCCTGCGGGCCGCGCAGCACTTCCACGCGATCGAGATCGAAAACCTGCGGATAGGCATTGCTGAGCGACGGGCTCACGCCGGTGCGTGTCTGCACCGGCGTATCGTCGATATAGACGCCGGTGGTGGGAATGCCCGAGCTGGAATCGACGCCGCGAATGGCGATGGTCGACTGGCCGGTGCCGAAGGCGGTAGTGCTCTGGCCGAAGGT
The DNA here is from genome assembly GCF_003096275.1 of Sphingomonas pokkalii. GTDB lineage: Bacteria > Pseudomonadota > Alphaproteobacteria > Sphingomonadales > Sphingomonadaceae > Sphingomonas > Sphingomonas pokkalii. The sequence goes on along the minus strand of NZ_QENQ01000001.1, from coordinate 3,735,115 downwards.
GACGCCGGGGGTGAGCCGCGCGATATCGGTGATCGAGCGGATGCCCTGCTTGTCGAGTTCGATCTGGCTCTTCGCGACGATGCTGGCGGGCACGCGGCTGAGCGACTGGGCCTGGCGGTTGGCGGTGACGACGATGTCGTCGCCGCTTGCCACCTCGGCCGGAGACGCGGGCTGGGCAGGCGGCGTAGCCTGTGGTGTCTGCCCGATGGGCGCGGCCGGCAACGGCGATGCCGGGGGCGTGTCTGCCTGTGCCTGTGCCTGTGCCTGTGCCTGTGCCGTAGCGGGCATGAACAACGCGGCGGGCAGCAGCGCGCCCGTCAACAGGCCCAGCCGCTGCGACCGAAGCCGCGGCTTCCATGGACGATGGATCATCCTTATCCTCCCTATGCGCGTTTCGGTGCGATGGCCCGATGGGCACCGCATCTCTGCCAGCGCTTTGATTGCGCCCTTGATCGGGCATGTTCTCGTTTCGCCCGCCGCGAACCGGACCGGGGAACCGCCGGCTTCCTTCGCCGTGACGACCACCGCCGCGACACGCGAAAACGATGACGTTTCGTAACACTATCGCCTTATCTTGGTAGGCTTGTTGCTCAAAATAAACAGTTCTGAACAGTTACACTTTGGCCGGAAAGGGCCGATTTTCGCCTTGCGGCAGGCTTCGATCCGGCTACGATCGGCGTATCGCGGATCGCAGAAAGGCAAAGACAATCGCTCCCGTAGCCGTCCGCCCTGTCTTTTCGATGGCAAGCAGCGGCACGTGATGGATCCAGCCGCACCCGCCGCCACCGAGGAACAGGCATTCGCCACCGAAGTCACGCGATTTCGCGCGGCGCTCGCCGCCGGTCGATCGCCGATATTCCTCCAGCTGTTCGACTTGCTGGTCGAGCGATCGCGCGACGATCGTGCGCCGAAGGAAGTGGAGATCGCCCTCGCGATCTTCGGACGCGATCCCGGCCAGAACGACACGCCCGATTCGGTTGTACGGGTAACCATGTACCGGCTGCGGAAGCGGCTGGACGAATTCTATGCGGGACAATCAGGACTGCGGCTCGATATTCCGAAAGGCGAGTATCGGGTCGTGCTGATCCCGGCGGCGGCCGCGACGCCGGTGCCCGTGACGCCTCCCGCACCCGCCCCGCGCAACAACGGCACGCCCAGGCGGACGCGATGGCTGGGCATCGTTGCGGCGGTGGCGGCGATCAACGGACTGGGGTGGTGGTACATCGCCGCGCGCACGCAGGAAAATACCGGCCGCCCGAGCCGCGGCGGCTTCTGGCAGGCATTGCCCGCGGGCAGCAGCCCCTTGGTCGCGATCGGCGATTCCTACATGCTCGCCGAAACTGAGAACCAGAAAGATATCAAGCAGATCGTCCTTGAGCCGGGGATACGCTCACGCAGCGACTTCGGCGCCTATCTGACGACGCACCCCGATGCCTTTTATCGGCTGTACGATCTCGACATGCGCTACACTCCGTTCGGGACGGCGGTTGCGGCCTGGAGCCTGTTGCCGTCGCTGGGCGCCGAGGCCGGCGGCGGCGCCGGGCCACGGCTGATCGCATCATCGCGCCTCACCGCCCAGATGCTGGATGCCAACGACATCGTCTATGTCGGGCCGCTCGCCGCGCTGGGGCTGCTGGCCGCGCCCCTGTTCCAGCTATCCGGCTTCTCGCTCGACGCGACGGGAACGACGCTGACCGACCGCGCCTCGCAGCAGCGCTACGCCATCCGGTCGAGCCAGGTCGACGGCCAGGAATCGCGGGAGGATTTCGGCTATATCGCCAGCATTCCGGGCCCTTCGGGTCGCCATATCCTGGTGATTTCGGGGTTCGGCGACGGCGGTGTGCGCGATATGGCCGCGTTGGTGCGCGATACCGCGCAGATGCAGCAGCTCACGCGCAGGATCGGATCGCCGGCGGCGTTCGAAGCCTTGTTCAAGGTGCGGACGGCAGGATCGGTGCGGCTCGCCCGCACCCTGGTTACCGCGCGCCCGCTGCGCGCCGTTGCCACTCCGACGCCCCGCGCCACCCGCCCCTGAGCCAAGGCGCGGTCAGAGGGGCACGGTCAGAGCGGCGCGGTCCAGCGTTCGACCGGCGCCAGTTCGAGATCCGCGACCTTGCCGCCCATCGTCCGCACGATCCTGACATCGATGATCTGCGCGGCATAGCGCACGCGATATCGGGCATAGACATCGCCGCCCTCCCGGCTGCGCGCGAAGGCGGCAACGGCCTGCACGGCGCCCAGCGGGGCAAGCATCGCGCGCTGTTCCGCTACGCTTTCGGTGATATCGAGGTCCGAGAGGTGCGCGAACGCACCATGATCCACCGCGCCCGCGGCGATCCGCTCGAGCAAGGTGCCGATCGCGGCATTGTCTGCCACATCCTGCACCGCCAGCGGCGGCGCATCGGCCTCCGCCAGCGCGGGATCGAGCAGGCCGGCGAGATGGCGACCGATGCGATCGGGATCGGCACGATCGCCATTGGCGAGCACCACCACCGTCCAGCCCGCATCGAGATAGCGGGTGATGCTGCTCCGAAAACCCTGCCAGTTTCCGTCGTGCCGCCACACGGGCTGGTTCGCGCGCCGATCCAGATACCAGCCAAAGCCATAGGGCAGACGGTGCCCGCCCGGAAGCGTCGCTCCCGCGCCGATCGCCGCCCAGCTATCGGCCCGCAACACAAGCTTCTGGACGATCCCCTTCTCCCACGCCGCAAAATCCAGCACCGAAAGATAGAGCGTTCCGTCAGCTGTTGAATTAGCAGTCGGCGAAACCCATTCTGCATTACGCGCCACGCCGCTGCCGAATTCATAGCCCGCAGCGCGGTTGGGAATCACTGCTCCTTCGTCGATCGACTGCGCCGTGCGCATCCCGAGCGGCTGGAAGATGCGGCGCGCGAGAAGCTCCGTGAAGAGCTCGCCCGTCACCCGGTGGATGATAAAGCCTAGCACGACATAATCAACATAGCTGAAGCGCCAGCGCGACCCTGCCGGGAAATTCAACGCTTGCCGATACAGGACCGCCAGCAACGCGTCGTCGCTGTAATCGGTGCGGAACTCGCCATTGGGCGTGGCCGGTAGGCCCGAGCTGTGCTGAAGCAGCTGGCGGATCGTGATCGGCGCCCAACCATCTGGCGCCTCGGGCAGATAGGTGCGGATCGACTCATCGAGCCGAAGCCTGCCATCCTCGACCAACAGCATCGTCGCCGCCGCGGTGAACTGCATCCCGACCGCGCCGCTTTTGAACAGCGTATCTGGATGCACCGGCACCAAATGTTCCAGATTGGCGAATCCATAGCCCTGCGCACGAACGAGAATGCCGTGGCGCATCACCGCGATCGCGACCCCAGGTATCTGATATCGGGCCATCTCTGCCTGCACATACTCGTCGACGGGATCCGCCTGTGCGGTGAACGGTATCAGCATCGCCAACAGCCATGCCAGCCAGCCGCAAAACCGGGCAGGACCGTGCAATCGCCGACGGGGCAAGGAGTATGGCTTTGACACGGCGCAGATGGTGGCCGGAATTACCGGTGCTGGTTATTGCCCGAACGGCCGCCCAAATTGCGAAACCGGCCAGGACGATGCCCCAAACGATTAGCGCCGCGCGTGCCCCGCCCCTTCATAGGCATCATCGGGAAAGCGCTGGCTGGCATTGGGCTGATCCCAGATGCCCCCGGCCCGCAAAGGCCGTTGCAGCAACAGTGCCCCGTTCAGATTGAGCGTACCCATCGTGCGGACCTGATACAGCGCCTCGAACCCGCCGGGTTCGCGCGGTGCCTGCTGCCCGAGCGCCTTCAACCGGTCGGGCGAGACCGCCAATTCGGTCATTTGCAGCAGCGCCGGATCGCGCATCCCGGCGATCACAACGAGATGATTGCCCGAAGGACCGGGCAGGCTGGCAAGATAGCCGAAATCGCGGCGCGGAATATGCTCGTCCGACTGCACGATTCCACCATCGGAGCGGTAGAGTCGCCCCGACAGCGTATCGATCAACTCGTCATAGGTGCCGCCAATCTTGAAGCGCGACGCCTGGAACAACGGATTGCGCAACAACGTACCCAGGCCGCTGAGTTGGCCGACATAGACTACATCCGACGTTTTCAAGATATCGGGCGTAAGCTGGGACGCGGCGATGAGGCTGGGTGGTGGGTTGGGGCGTAGGGTGGTGAGCGCGCGAAAGAGATCGTCCAGCGCCGCCACCGCGCCTGCCGGCACGTAGCGCAGATCCATGTCCACCGCCCGGCCGATCTTGTCGGGATGCGCCATCAGATAGATGTCGAGATCTTCCCGCGCGTTGATCGCCGGGTTCCGCACCAGCCGCGGCGGCGACGCCGTCGCGCCTCCCGCCGCGGCGGGAGGTTCGGCGAACAGATAATAATCCCCGAGCACGACCGTGATCGGCCGATGGTCCTGCGCGATGGCCTGCCACAAGCGAGTGCCGGCAAGCCCCGACCGCGGCGGCGACGGCCGTACCAGCACCGCCCAAGCGACCAGATTCGCGACCAGCAGCACCGCCAAGGCAAGCAGAAGCCCTTTCCAGGGCAGTTTCGACCCAGGCGGCGCGACCGCCCCACCGGCCGCCGGCTCCGCTACCTCCCCCGGCGGCACGTCCTGGCCGAGGACCAGGCGATATTCGCCCTTGGGAATGGAGATGCGCGCACCCGGGCGATCGGCATAGACCGTCTCCAGCGCCTTGCGCAGGCGGTGGACATAGACCCGCACCGTCGCGTCCTGGCCGTTTTCGGAATCGCGGCCATTGGAGAATGCCTCGCGCGCGATCTCCTGCTCCGAAGGCGGGCGGCCGGCGATGGTACGCTCCAACAGGAAATCGAACAGGCGCGAAAGCTTGTCCGACCGCTTGCCCCGGATCGCCGCGCGCACGGCTTCCGCCTCGGCCAGCAGCCGCGCACTTTCATCAGGTTCCGCAAGCCCGTTCGGCACAGGCGCGGATCCCTGCTGGGGGCCGTCTTCGCTAGCACTCATGATCGCCAAGGTCATAGTCGAAGCAGCCCCGTCCGCAACGCCTTTGCGATACCGGGATGGCACATCGAGACGTTTCACACCGCCGCTGTCGCCGTTGCGAACCGTTTCAGATTTCCGGCAGGCCGATTTCCATGCCTAGATGATCCGCACGCCCCGATCCGGGGGCCTACCGCTAAAGACAGCATAGATGGCAGACCAGGTCCGGCTTCCGCCGGGCACCGGATCTCGGCCACGCAACCATGGGAGAGTTCGCCGCATGTCGATCGAGAGCTTCGGCAACTGGCTGTACGAGACGCCGCTCAGCACCACGATCCGGGACATCACCTGGATCATCCCAGCGGTGCAGAGCATCCATCTGCTGGCGATCGCCATCGTCGTGGGATCGGCGCTCGTATCCGATCTGCGCCTGGCCGGCGTGCTGGCGACCGACGAATCGCCGGCCCGCGTCGTCCGGCGATACCTGCCCTGGATGTGGGCCGCGCTGATCGTGCTGTTGCTGACCGGCATCGTGATGCTGGTGGCCGAGCCGGGCCGAACCCTGGGCAACACCGTGTTCTGGACCAAGATGGGCCTGGTACTGTTCGCGTTCGCGCTCACGCTGTTCTTCCGCAAGCCGCTGCTCGATCCGGCCTTCGGGCTGGAACATGCAGGCTGGCGCCAGGCGGTGAAACCGGCGGCGTGGATCTCGCTGATCGTGTGGGTTGCGGTGATCTTCTGCGGCCGCTGGATCGCCTACACCTGACGCCGCCCGCATCACCGCCATCATCGCCATTCTTGGGAGGGGCCGCCATGTCCTTGGAACCACTGTTTCAGAAGCTCTATGATTCACCGCTGGCCGCCGCGATCCGCGAAAACACCAGCTATTTCCCCTGGATCGAATCGCTGCACGTCCTGGCGATCACGCTGGTGTTCGGCACGATCTGCATCGTCGATCTGCGGCTGCTGGGCTTCCAATCGCACCGCCGCGGCGCACGCCAGCTGATCGTGGAGCTGCTGCCGTTCACCTGGGTCGCCTTTGCCGGCGCGATCGTGACCGGCGGATTGCTGTTCATCTCCAATGCCGTCGCCTATTCGAACAACGCGCAGTTCCAGTGGAAGATGATCGCGATCCTCGCCGCCGGCCTGAACATGGCGGTGTTCCACCTGACGGCCTATCGCCGCATCGTCGCATGGGACGATGCGCTGCCGCCGCCGCTCGCCGCCCGACTTTCGGGCGCCTTTTCGCTGCTGTTGTGGATCACGGTGATCGTGTTCGGTCGCTTGATCGGCTTCACCCTTTCGGTGTTCTGACCATGGCCCCTTTCCTTTCCATCGCGACGCGCCGGCGGATCCTGGCCACGCTGGCCCTTGTGACCGCCGGCATGGTGGGGGCGTGCGGTTCCGGCGCCCCGGCCCCGGCGCCGACGCCCGCTGCGCCGACGCCAGCCGGCACCGGCGCCGGCGCCGCGCCGAAGATACTGGTCACCATCCGGGAACTGATGGATTCGACCGTCGATCCCGCCGCCGACGGCGTTTGGGACGCGGTGGGCGTCCATGTCACCAAGGCGGGTGTAGAACAGCGCCTGCCGCGCACCGACGAGGAATGGAAGGCGGTCCGCCGCCACGCCATCACGCTGATCGAGGCGATGAACCTGGTGAAGATGGAAGGCCGCCACGCCGCGCCCGCCGGCACCAAGCCGGGGCTGGGCGAACTTTCCCCCACCGAGATCGATGCCCGCATCGCGCGCGATCGCGATAGCTGGAACCTCTATGCCGACAGTGCCCAGGAACAGGCGGTGAAGGCGTTGCAGGCGATCGACGCCAAGAATGTCGACGCGCTGTACCGCGTCGGCGGCGATCTGGACCAGCGCTGCGAGGCCTGCCACGTCACCTTCTGGTATCCCAACTCGCAACGGCCGGCGGAATAACCGCCGCGCCGTTCAGGGCGCGGCTTTCGAATATTGCCCGGGCGACATGCCCGTCCAATCCTTGAAGGCGCGCGAGAAGGTGGCGGTATCGGAATAGCCGAGCTGCTGCGCGGCTTCGGCGATCGGCATGTCCGAGGCGCGCAGCATCGCGCAGGCCCGCGCCTGCCGCGCCGCCTGCAGCAGCGCGCGGAACGAGGTTCCCTCCTCCATCAGCCGCCGGCGGAACGAGCGTTCGGAAAGGCCGAACTCCGCCGCGAGCGATGCGCAATCGACATGCATCCGGCCAAGGCGCCGTTCGATCAGCTCCACCGCCTGGGCGACCAGGCTGGTGCTGGGCGCCGGATCCGCCCCGATCAGATCGAGCAGATGCACCTCCAGGATCGCCCGCAGCTTGCCGTCCTCGGTCGGCACGGCGTTGGGGAACGGGCGATCGAGATCACAGTTGCGGATGACGAGCTGGTTGGCGATCCGCCCGCCATGGACCGGCGCCCGGAAGGTGCGCGCCAGCTCCGCCTCGCGCCCCTTGACGGCATGTTCGAAATGCACCGCCACCGGCGCCCATCGGGCGTTGACCAGCTGGCGTGCCAGCGTCGTCATCCCCGCCATGGTGAATTCGGCATCCTGCCGGCGCGGCCATATCGCCGGATCCTCGATGCGATAGCTGTAGGTCGTCACCTCCTCATCGATCACCGGATCGAACAGCGTGCGCGTCTGCAGCCGGCTCTGGAACAGAGCGAGCAGCGCGAACGCCCCGCGCAGCGTGCCGGCGGCGCGCAGCAGGGCATAGAAAGGGCCGAGTTCGGCCAGGCCGAAGCGGGTGCCCATCTCCAGCCCCAGGAACGGCCGATCGAAGCGCTCCGCCGCCTTTTCCAGCAGCGCGATATAGCGATGTAGCGGGGCACGTTCGTACGGTGTCGCCATCTGCGCCAGCAGGAAGCCGTGATCGCGCAGCAGCGGTTCGATTCGGGCACCGACATCGGGCAGCGCATCGATCAGCGCCGACAGGAACAGCAGGCGTATGGTCGCCTGTTCCCGTCCGGCGGCGGGCACATTTTCGGGGACGCTATGTTCCATCTCTCCCAGCCTTTCGATTGGCCGATTTCGCAAGGGCGGTAACCCTCTCTGCAATTCACCCCGCCGCTGCGGTGCGAGAAACAGGAGCTCCCTTCTGGGCCGCCATGCGGCAGGACCTTTCGTCCCGCGCATCCCGGTGCCCGGCCCCAGCAATGTGGACTATATGACCCGCGCGACCAAGATCAATTTCATCTATCTTTCCGAACCCGACATGGTCCGCGCCGGCGTGACGGACATGCCGGCCTGTGTCGACGCGATGGAGGCGATGTTCGCGCTGCTGCACAGCGGCGACTATCGCATGGCCGGGCCGCACAACAATTCGCACGGCGCGATCCTGATGTTCCCGGAGAGTTCGCCCTTCCCGACCATGCCGCTCGCCACCACCGATCGCCGCTTCATGGCGATGCCGGCCTATCTGGGCGGCAGCTTCGGCACGGCGGGGATGAAATGGTATGGCTCGAACGTAGCGAACCGCGACAAGGGCCTGCCGCGCTCGATCCTCACCTTCATGCTCAACGACGTCGATACCGGCGCGCCGCTTGCTCTGATGTCGGCCAATCTGCTCTCCGCCTATCGCACCGGCGCCGTGCCGGGGGTGGGGGCGCGGCACCTCGCGCGAAAGGACTCGCGCGTCGTCGGCATCGTCGGTCCCGGCGTGATGGCGCGGACCTCGCTCGCCGCCTTCATGGCGGTCTGCCCGGCGATCGACACGGTCAAGATCAAGGGGCGCGGCCAGAAGAATCTCGACGCCTTCCGCGCCTGGGTGGCGGAGACCTTTCCGCAGCTGGCCGTACACGTCGTCGACAGCGACGAGGAAGCCGTGCGCGGCAGCGACATCGCCACCTTCTGCGCCTCGGTCGCCACCGGCGATCCGTCGCTCTACCCGCTGATCAAGCGCGACTGGGTGAAGCCCGGCGCCTTCCTGTCGATGCCCGCCCCCTGCACGATCGATCCGAGCATGGAGGCGCCGGAGATCCGGAAGGTGCTCGACAATCGCGGGCTCTACGAGGCGTATCAGGAGGAGAACCCCAAGCCCGTCCACGCCATCATCCCGGCGGTGGGCGTGCAGTTCCTCGACCTGGTCGACGAAGGCCGGATCGACCCCGCCACGCTGGAGGATCTGGGCGCGATCGTCGCCGGCGCCACGCCCGGCCGCCGCAACGAGGAAGAGATCATTGTCCTCTCGGTCGGCGGCATGGCGGTGGAGGACGTGGCCTGGGGCACCATCGTCTATCGCAACGCCATCGCCCGCGGGATCGGCGTCGAGCTCAACCTGTGGGACGAGCCGATCCTCCGCTGACCCTCCCCCCCCCTCCCATCCAGGCAGACCGCATGACCAGCATCGTCAAAGTGAAGACCGGTTCGAAGTTCGAGGACCATGGCAGCTATTCGCGGCTCGTCGCCGTCGATAACTGGATCTTCGTATCCAACACCGCGGGCCGCAACCCGCGCACCAAGCAGATCCCCGCCGACCTGACCGAACAGACCCGCCAGGTGCTGGCCAATATCGAGGCCGCGCTGACATCGGTGGATGCCCGGCTGGAAGACGTGATCGCCGCCCGCGTGTTCGTGCAATTCCCCGAGGATGTGGAGACGGTGATGACCGCCTATGGCGAGCGGATGCGGGGCATCGACCCGACGCTGACCATGACCTGCCCGCAGCTGGGCGCGACCGAATACAAGGTCGAGATCGACGTGACCGCCTATCGCGGCGCATCGCAGGCCGAGGTGCAGCGCCGCACCATCACCCTCTGAGCCCCTTCGGATCGACTGCCCCCATGGCCCCCGCCATCACGCCCGTACGCACCTCCCCCGCTTTGCCTGCCACCACCACCGTCGTGGTGATCGGCGGCGGCATCGTCGGCCTGATGGCGGCGCTGGTGCTCGCCGAGCGCGGCATTCCGGTGACCGTGATCGAAAAGGGTCGCATCGCCGGGGAGCAATCCTCCCGCAATCTCGGCTGGGTCCGCAAGACCAACCGTGGGATCGCCGACGTGCCGCTGGCCACCGAATCGGATCGCCTGTGGGCGGCGATGCCCGAGCGGGTGGGCGCCGAGGTCGGCTATCGCCAGGCCGGCATCCTCTATGTCGCCCGCAGCGAAGCGGAGATGGCCCCGCACGAAGCCTGGATCGCCTCGGTCCGCGAACTGGGGCTCGATTCCCGGCTGCTGAGTCCCGGCGAGATCGATGCGCTGGTGCCGGGCGGCGCAGCGCGCTGGGCGGGCGGCATCTGCACGCCTTCCGACGGGCGGGCCGAGCCGACGCTCGCCGCCAGCGCGATCGCGCGGGCGGCGATGGCCAAGGGCGCGGTGATCGTTGAGCAGTGCGCGGCACAGGCATTGGCGCGCAGCGGCGGTGCCGTCTCCGGCGTCGTGACCGAACGCGGCGAGATCGGCTGCGAGGAGGTGCTGCTCGCCGGCGGCATCTGGTCGCGGCGGTTCCTCGGCAATCTCGGCGTTTCGCTGCCGACGCTGCCGCTGGTCGCCTCGGTGCTGCGCACCGCGCCGATGGAAGGCCCGACCGAGATGGCGGTGGGCGGCCCCGACTTCTCGTTCCGCAAGCGGCTGGACGGCGGCTTCACCATCACCCAGCGCGGCGCGCTGCAGACCTCGATCACGCCCGACCACCTGCGGATCGGCCTCCATTATCTGCCGACGCTGCGGGCGCAGTGGCACAATCTCCGGCTCGGCTATGGCAGCGACTTCGCCGCCTATCTGGCGCTGGGGCGGCGCTGGCGGCGCGAGGCGGTGGCGCCGTTGGAGCGCCTCCGCACGATGGACCCGCCGGTCAACGAAGGCCTGATCCAGGAGGCGATGCGCAACCTGATCGCCGCCTGGCCCGCCTTTGCGGACGCGACGATCGCGCAGCGCTGGGCGGGCATGATCGACGTGACGCCGGATTCGCACCCGGTGATCGCGCGGGTACCGGCGGTGCCGGGCCTCACGCTCGCCTCGGGCTTTTCGGGTCATGGCTTCGGCACGGCGCCGGCGGCAGGCCAACTCGCCGCCGACCTGGTGACGGGCGCGAAGCCGATCCTCGACCCCGCGCCCTACCGGCTCGACCGCTTCTAAGCGGCGCCGGTCAGCGCAGCGCCGCCTGCGGATCGAGCCGCATGCACACCGCGCGCGGCTCGGTGAAGGCATGGACGGCGGCGCTGCCGAACTCGCGGCCGATGCCCGACAGGCCGTTGCCGCCGAACGGCATCGCCAGATCGAGCACATTGTGCGTGTTCAGCCACACCGTGCCGGCGTTGATCCGGTCGGCGAGCAGGTGCGCGCGATCGAGGTTGCGCGTCCAGATGCTCGCGCCGAGGCCGAAGGGCGTATCGTTGGCGATCGGGATCAGCTCGGCCGGATCGGCGACCTGCACGGCGCACACCACCGGCCCGAAAATCTCCTCGCGCAGCACCGCCATATCGGGCCGCAGCCCGGCGAGCACGGTCGGGCGATAGAACCAGCCCTCCCCCGCGCCGGTGGCGCCACCGGCAACCGCGACCGCACCCTCGGCAACGCCGCCCTCGACGATCCCGGCCACCCGGTCGCGCTGGCCGGCCGAGATCAGCGGCCCCACCTGCGTCGCGGGATCGAACGCCCCGCCGAGGCGCAGGGTCTGCGCAATCTCCGCCACGCCCTCCAGCACCCGGTCATAGACCGGCGCTTCGACCAGCAGCCGCGATCCGGCGGTGCAGATCTGGCCGGCATTGGAGAAGATCGCCGCCGCCGCGCCGGGGATGGCGCGGTCCAGGTCCGCATCGGCGAGCACGATCGTCGGCGACTTGCCGCCCAGCTCCAGCGTCACCCGCTTCATCGTCTTCGCGGTCGCCGCCAGGATGCGCTGCCCGGTCGCGGTCGAGCCGGTAAAGGCGATCTTGCGGACCAGCGGATGTTCGACCAGCGCCGCGCCGACGTCATGGCCATAGCCGGTGACGATGTTCACCGCGCCCGCGGGGAAACCGGCTTCGAGGATCAGTTCGCCCAGCCGCAGCGTGGTCAGCGACGTTTCCTCGGAGGGCTTGAGGACGACGGTGCAGCCGAAGGCGATCGCCGGGGCGAGCTTCTGGATCGCCTGGCCGATCGGGAAATTCCACGGGGTGATGCCGGCGACGACCCCCACCGGCCGCCGTTCGGTATAGGCGCGATAGACGGCCGGTTCGGCCACCAGCGGCGACAGCGTGATATACTCGCCGGGCGTCTTCGAGCTCCAGCCCGCGAAATAGCGCAGGCCGTCGATGGTGAACTGGAGATCGATCGCGCGGGTGATGCCGATCAGCTTACCGCTGTCGAGCGATTCCAGCGCCGCCAGCTCGTCGGCATGGTCCTCCACCAGCAGCGCCAGCCGCTCGAGCAGCCGCCCGCGATCCAGCGGCCGCATCGATCGCCAGGCGTCGCTTTCGAAGCAGCGATGCGCCGCGGCGACCGCCCGATCGACATCGGCGGGCGTGCAGGCCGGAATGGTGGTGATCGTCTGCCCCGTGCTCGGATCGCGCACCGCGATGCGGCGGGCGGGGTCGAGCGGCTCGACCAGCGCGCCGTCGAGCAGCAACAGCCCTTGCGGCAGGCGGACCTTGGGCAGCGCGGCGGCTTCCGGCAGGGGCGCGAAATCGGTGGTGGTCATCCTATACTCCGAAGGAAAGTCGATCCGGCGATCAGGCGGCCGCCATCGCGCCGGCCTTTTCCTCGCCGGGCAGGATGTCGACCTGGGTGGTGCCGACGCGCGCATAGAGTGCCGGCCGCCGCCGCTTCAGGTACAGGCCGTGCAGGAACCCGGCGGCGGCGAGGGGCACGAAGAGGAACGGCAGATCGTTGACGATCGCCAGCGTGGTGCCGGTGAGCGCCGAATAGTTCGTCAGCGACAGATAGGTCGCGATCGCGATCAGCACCCCGCCGAGGAACGGCGCGAGCGTCTTGCCGAACGACACCTCGCCGCGCCGCGCGAAGAAGATCGGCACCGACAGCGAGGTCGTGGTGAGCAGCAGCATCAGGCCCACCGCGCCCATCGACGACAGGCTGGTCGCCAGGTTGAGCAGCGGATCGAGCCCGGCCAGCGCGAAGGCCCCCACCACCAGCGACAGGATCGCGGTCAGCACGAAGCACGCCGCCGAAGGCGAGCCGTGGCGCGGATGGACCCGTGCCAGCACGCCCGGCGCGAGGCCGTCGCGCGCCAGCGCGAAGAGATAGCGGGTGATGTTGTTGAAGAAGCCCAGCACCGAGGCGAACAGGCTGGTGATGGTAAGCAGCGACAGCACGTCGCGGCCGATGCCGCCGAGATAGCGTTCGGCCACCCGCGCGACCAGCCGCCCCGGGTCTGCCCCTGCCGCCGCCTTGACGTCGCCGGGGGTGATGCTGAGCACCAGACACCAGGACGAGAGCACGTAGAAGGTGCCGAGCACCAGGATCGCGCCATAGGTAGCGCGCGGGATCGTGCGTTCGCGGTCGCGCGCCTCTTCCTGGTAGATCGCCGTCGCCTCGAAGCCGACACAGCCGTTGATCGCGTAGATCACCGAAATGCCGAGGCCCGGTGCGAAGATCGCGGCGGGCGTGAAGCTGGCGAAGCTGATCCCCGCCCAGCCCTTGTCGAACAGGATCGCCAGGTCGAGCACCAGGATCACGCCCACTTCGAGCAGCAGCGCCACCGTCAGCACCTTCGCCGCCATGGTGATCTTGTGATAGCCGAGCCATGCCACCAGCGCGATGCTCGCCACCGCCCAAAGCTCCCAGCGGGTCGATACGCCGAGCATCTGCCGCACGAAATCGGACAGGAAGAAGCTGAGCGCACCCAAAATCGACGTCGCCGCGCAGACATAGGCGGCGACCGCGACATAGGCGGCGGCAATCCCCGCCTCCTTGTTCAGGCTGGCGGCGATATAGGCATAGAAGGCGCCGGCATTGCGGATGTGCGGGATCATGCGGACATAGCCGGCCGCGAACAGCAGCATCGCCCCGCAGACGAGCAGCAGCGTGCCCGGCGTCCCCACGCCGTTGCCGAAGGCGAGCGCGAGCGGGATCAGCCCCGCCAGCACGCCCATCGGCGCCGCGCAGGCGAGGATCATGAAGATGATGTCGCCGCTGCCCAGCGTTCCGGCCATCAGCCCGGACGGCGCCGCACCGGATTGCGCGCCGATGGTCCCTGCAGTTTCGGCCATGCCGCGCGCCCTCCTTGTCGTGGCCCCGTTGTCCAGAGCATTGTCCGCACCTTTGGGCCTTCGGCACACGCGCGAAATTGCGCGTGCGGCCCGCGCCTTTGTATTTCCGGCCAGCGCTAGCCGGCCCGGCCCGCGACCAGCGCGACCACGCGAAGCGGGCTGCCGGAGCCGCCTTCGATCTTCAGCGGGCTGGCCAGAATGATCGATCCGAACACCGGCAGCTTATCCAGGTTGGTCAGGCATTGCAGGCCGAAACGGCCATTGCCGTGCAGGATGCTGTGCGCCGGCAGCGGTTCCGCGAAACGCGAGGCCTGCCCCGCATCGGTGCCGACCGTCTCCACACCGAGCCCGACGCAATCCCGATCATGGACCAGAAAGCGCATCGCATCGCCGTCCGGCCCCGGCGAATGCGCGCCATCGTCCTTCAGGTTGAGATATTCGGGCGTGCCCACCCGCTTGTACCAGTCGGTGCGCAGCAGCACCCAGTGGCGCGGCGGAATGCGGCCATGTTGCGCCTCCCATCGCTCAAGCGCCGCACGGGTGAGGATGAAATCCTCGTCGGCGGCGCTTTCCGCGCTGATATCGATGACGACCGCCGGATGGACGAAATCGCGCGGAACCACGCGATCGACGGTGCCCTCGGGCACGTCCCGGCCGGTGATCCAATGCGCCGGCGCGTCGAAATGCGTGCCGGTATGCTCGTTCATCGAAATGTTGTTCCAATACCAGGCCGGGCCATCGGCATCGTACCGCGAGACCCGCTCCATCCGAAACGGCTCGCACTGGCCGAACTCGGCGGGCAGCACGATCACCGGAAAGTCCGGCGAAAGCGTATTGGTCAGGTCGACGACCCGAATGGTCCCGTCGGCGAGGCCGCCGGCAAGGGCGGCAAGCGTTTCGGCAGCGCCGGTCATCCATTCTGCTCCCTAAGCGTGGTTGCCGGATCGGCCAACCAGCGGTCCATGAGATCGCGGGCGACATCGCCGACGCAATGCTGTTCGCGCCCCAGCGCGAGGGCATCGATCACCCCCTGCGCGAGCCGAGCGGGCGCGACGCGAGGCGATGGCTGCGACTGGTGGTCGGCATCATCGATCGCACCGGCGAAGACCGCCAGCACGCGCACGCCCGCAGCGCGCATTTCGTGCCGGAAGCTCTGCAGCAGCGAATGGCGCGCGGCTTCGGCGGCGGAAAAGCCGGCGAACCGGGCATCGCCGGCAAGCGCGTGGATCGACAGGATATCGACGAACGCGCCGGCGGGCCGCCCGGCAAGGATCGGCGCCACCGCCTCCGCCAGGCGCAGCAGGCCGAGCACCCCCAAATCGAGCGCGCGCTTCTGGTGCAGCAGGCCGGCATCCGCGCGGACGCCGCCGGGCCGCACGAAGCGGGCAGTGTTGACGACGATGTCGATCGGGCCGCCGAGCTGGGCGATGCAGCGGGCGACCGATCGCCCGTCCGTCAGATCGAGCGGAACCTGGCGCACGCCCGCGGCGCGGCGCGGATCGTCGGCGGCCAGGGCCGGCACGGAGGGGGCGGAGGTTCCGGCGAACACGGCGCCCGCCCCCGCCGCGACCAGCGCGCGGACGACGGCCTTGCCGAGCGCCGTGTCGCCGTCGGTGACCAGCACCGCACGGTCGTGCACCGGCACGACGAATTCGCGCCACTGCGGATCGGCCATCGGGTCTTCTCCTTGGACGGGCAAGGCGAACAGGGCCGCGTTACCGCCCTTATCGAGCATCAGCTGCATCGCCGCGCGGTCGCCGACGGCAAGGTCGCGGTGGAGATGGACGATCGCGACCGGACCGGCATCCAGCGCGGCGGTGCCGATCCGCCAGGGCAGATGCGCCTGGAAATAGAGATCGGTGGTCGTGCGGATCACGGTTTCGGCGAGGATGGTCGCACCGCGCGCCTGATCCGCCCAGGCGAGATCGCCCCAGCAGGCCGGACAGATATCGCGCGGCGGATAGGTGACCGCACCGCAATCGGTGCAATGCTGGAGCACGAACCGGCCCAGCGCGGCATGTGCCGACATCGCGTGCATCGCCCGGCTCCGCAGGGCCGGCGGCACGTGCCGCTCGATCGGGCGCGTCAGCGGATCGCGGACGGGGCGATAGGGCCGACCCGCCGTCATGCCGCGCGCTCGATCACCGCCGCGCCGGTGCATACGCCGCGATCATAGTTCACCAGGCCGAAGCCGGAGAGGAGCGCCCGCCGCGCTTCCGGCACCTGCGCACCGAGCGGGCAGCCCAGCACCTGCCGAAGCCCCTCGGTCACGTTCTGGAAGCCGCCCGCCGCGCCCGCCTGACCGGCCGATAGCTGGCCGCCATTGGTGTTGAGCGGCAGATCGCCATCGATCTCGAAGCGAGTGGCGCGAAGAAAGGCACCGATCTCGCCCTTGCCGCAGAAGCCGAGATCCTCGAGCTGCATCGCGACGATCACCGGATAATCGTCATAGACCTGCACCGTATCGACGTCGCCGGGGGCGATGCCGGCCCCCTGCCAGAGCGCGTCGACATCCATCGCCCAGCCGCCGCGCCACTGCACCGGATCGCCGGCAAACGCATTGTGGCGCTCGATCGTGGCCAGCACGCGCGCGACCGGCAGTCCGTACCGGGCCGCGACCTCGGGCGTGGTGACGAGGAACGCCTCGGCACCGGCGCAGGGCATCACGCAATCGTAGAGGTGTACGGGATCGGCGATCGGACGCGCGGCAAGATAGGCATCCAGCGTCAGCGGCCGGCGCTGCAAGGCGCAGGGATTGCTCTGCGCATTGCGCCGCTGGGCGACGCAGAGCCTGCCAAAATCTTCCCGGGTCACGCCGTTGCGCCGCATATAGGCGTCGGTGATCAGCGCGAAGGTGGCGTTCGGCCCGCCGAACCCATAGGGATAGACGGCATCGCGCGAGAAGCGCGAAAAGCCGGCAAGCCCCTGCCGGAAGCTGTCGATATGGTTGGTATCGGCGGCGACGCAGGCGACGATCTCGGCATCGCCGCACTGCACCGCCCGGGCGGCGCGCCGCAGCGCCATGATCCCGCTCGCTCCGCCGGTCGGCAGATGATCGAGCCAGCGCGGCGCCAGCCCGAGATGCTGGATCATCCCCACCGCGCTGTCCGGCACCGAGGTGAAGCTGGCGAAGCAGAAGCCGTCGACATCGCCCGGCCGCAGCCCGGTGGCGTCGGCAAGCGCGCGCATCGCCTTGCCAGCCCACCAATGGGCCGAACGATCGGAGAAACGCTGATAGGGCACCGTCACCGGTGCACAGACGACCACGCCGTCATAAGGCACACTGGCGCGCATCAGACCTGCCGTTTCTTGAGCGCGCGCGTGTCATGAAACCCGCCCGCCTCCATCAGCGCGGCGACCTGATCCTTGAGCGCGGCGCGCAGGATCTTCTCGGTCGGCGTGCGCGGGAGCGCATCGACGAATCCCACCCAGCCCGGCGCCTTGTAATAGGCCATCTGATCGAGCGACCATCGCACGATCGCCTCGGCCTGTTCGGCGCTGCGATAGGCGGGCGGGCAAACGATCAGCGCCGCCACCTCGTCCCCGCGCAACGCATCCGGCGTTGCCGCCACCGCGGCCTGCTGAATCAGCGGATGCCGGCCGAGCACGGTTTCCACCTCGACCGCGGCGATGTTCTCCCCGGAGCGGCGGATCACGTTCTTCTTGCGATCGACGAAGTGCAGATCGCCGTCCGCATCCCGCGACACGATGTCGCCGGTGTGGAACCAGCCATCCTGCCACGCCTCCTCGGTCGCCTGCGGGTTCTTCAGATAGGCCTGGAAGAAGCCCTTGCGGGGATCCGCCCCCGTCCGCCGGACCAGCAACTCGCCCGGCGCATCGCCGGCGACGTCCACCCCCTGATCGTCGACGATCCGGATCGCGACATCGGACGACGGACGGCCGAAGCAACTGGTGCCGATCTTGCGCGGCTCGCGGCTCGCGCAGATCGTGCCGCCGCCGCCGGTTTCGGTCATCGCCCAGGCTTCGATCAGCGGAAAGCCGAAGCGCGCCTCGAACACGCCGTGCAGCGCCGCCGGCACGCCGGCGCCGAAGCCGAACCGGACCGCGTGGGCGCGATCCTCCGGCGAGGCCGGCGCCTTCATCAGAATCGACGGCATGACGCCGAGATAATGGAGGCAGGTCGCACCGCTCTGCCGCACCGACTGCCACCAGCTGCCCGGGTGGAAGCGATCGAGCAGGATCAGGCAGCCGCCCATCGTCACCATCGCCAGCACCGAAACGGCCATCGCGTTCATATGGAAGACGGGTAGCGGCGTCAGCATCCGCTCCACACCGGGACGCAGCGCGATCAAGCCGCCGACATCGCGATACCAGTCCCCCGACTGGAGGAAATAGGCGTTGGTAAGCACGCACCCCTTGGGACTGCCGGTCGTGCCCGAGGTGTAGAGCAGCGCGGCCTCGGTCGCCGAATCCGGTGCCGCCGCCTGCACGGCCGGGCGCGCAAGCGCCGGAATCGCTTCGCCCGGCACCGTGACGGCCATGGCGTTGCCAGCGGCGCGCGCCGCCGCCGCCACCTCGTCCCGCCGCGCCGGCAACACGAAGGCGGCGTGCATCTCCGAATGGCCGATCACATATTCCAGCTCGCTGCGCCGCAGATCGGGATTGATCGGCACCACCGACGCGCCGAGGCCGTTGAGCGCGAACCAGATCTCCAGGAAGACGGGCCGGTTCTCCAGCAGCAGCCCGACGCGCGTGCCCGCGCCGAAGCCCGCCGCCGCCAGCGCCGCCTGCCACGCCAGCACCCGTTCAAGCATGGCGCCATACGGGATCTCGCCGGCATCGATGCCATAGATGGCGGCGGTTTCGGGCAGCACCGCCAGGAAGGGGCGGTCGCGATAGATTTCGGCAGCCGCGACAAATCTCGAGAACGTCGTTTCGCTGTTCACCGCCCCTCCCCTTCCAGGATCGCGCGGCCTTCCCGGCGGCTGCGACGCTTAAATATGCATTTGCATATATCCTATGCGCAGACGGGCCGGAGTCAAGCGACCATCACGGCGGCACGGTGATTTTTGCGATGCGATCCGCGTCAGCCCTGGGCGCGGACATTCTCGATCATGCGGGCGAGCACGCGGCGGCACACCTCGATGTCGGCGGTGTCGATGCCTTCGACCAGACGCGCATTATGCTCCGCCATGTGTGGCCAGCATTCGAGCAGCAGCGCGCGCCCGGCCGGCGTGAGACCGATCTCGCGGCGGCGCTGGTCGCCGGGTGGAATCCGGCGCTCGAGCAGCCCGGCATTGACCATCGAATCGATCGCGCGGCTGGCGGTGGACTGTTCGGCAAAGGCGCGGGCGGTGATCTCGTTCACCGTCAGCCCATCCTGGATGTAGAGCACGGACAGCGTGCGCAGCGTCACCGTGTTGACCCCGCACGCGGCCAGACGCCGGTTCTGCGCCGCTTGGCCTACGGCCGAGAGACGATTGACCAGATAGGAAAGATTGCGTTCGAGCGCGTCCTGCGTCTCGGGCGGCTGCGGCCGTTCGGTGGCAGCTGCTTCCGTCTTCGCCATCGCCGAAATCCTCCCCTGCGCCTCCCGGTGGACGGCGCTATGCCCCCCGGCAGCGGCGCGGGTCAATCGAGCCGACGGTCAGCAGAAGGATTCGATCGTTCGGATCACGCCGTCCAGACTGCCGTCGCCGCTGTCCTTCACCGCCGCTTCGCGCAGCCGCCGCGCCCAGTCCGCCGCGTCCGGCCGGTTCTCGATCCGGCGGATCGTCGCGGTTACCCGGTCGAACTTCGAAAGGCCGCGGGCATGGGTATCGGAATAGCCCTTGATGAGGCGGCGGCACTTCAGCACTTCGATGCCGAGCGCATAATTCTGCATCGCGGTGTCGATCGCCTGCCGCAGCCAGGCATCGCGATGGGCGACCTCCGCGGCGTGGCGCAGCGAACCGCGCCGCAGACCGCGCAGACCGCCGAGCAGATACAAGGCGAGGAACCAGCGGATGGAATAGGTGCGCACCCGGCGCCCCTTGCTCACCCGCCGATCGAGAAAGGCATAGAGCCGCGGGCGACGCTGCAACCAGCGGCCGACGCCCAGCGGGAGCGTGCCGGCGATTTCCTCCATGCGCGGGTGCATGAACTCGGTCGTATGCAGGATCTGCTCCGCGCGGACGCCCACTTCGCGCTCGACGCGGGCACGCCGGCCCGGCCGCGTCTTCAGATCGGCGACGCGGATCACATCGTCATAGGCCATGGCGTTGGCGATATATTTGGCCGCGTTCCGCGCGAAGCCATGGCCGCGCGGCGCACCGCCGAGCAGGTCTTCGATCGCGACGGCCTTAGCGAGAAGATCGAGATACTCGTCGCCATAGCGTTCGTCCTGATAGTCGACGACCTTGGCCAGCCCGGCATAGGCGATCGGGCGCACCGCGTCCGGCACCTCGTCGTGCAGACGGGCGAGCAAGCGCGCCACCCGCCTGTCCGGCGCAGTCACCGGCACCGCGGGCATGGCGGGTACGGCCCCCTCCGGCACGGCCGGCGGCGCGGCGGGGCCGGAGCGCGCGCGCGCATAGGCGGCGTCGAACGCCTTGAGGCTTGCCGCGACGCCCTTGCCTTCCTGCTGGATCACCGCATGGAAGGCCGGAACCGCAAAAGGCAGCGCCTCCGATCCGGCCAGCGCCCCGAACATCGCCGCCGAGATGACGCTGCCGTTGCGGACCGCGAGCGCATCCATGTCGAACACGATCTGTCGCCGTGCGGTGACACCGATCGCATCCAGCACCGAGCCGCTGTCGGCGATGCCGTCGCCGGGCGCGCTCTTTTCCGCGATGGCGAGCGAGCGGTGGCTGGAGGCGATCAGCGTGGTGCGATCGGGCGTGACGATTCCGCGCAGGATCGAACGGCCCGCCTCCATGAATTCGGAGGCGAGGACGATATCGACATCGCCCGGCGTCGGCATTTGCGCCAGGATCGGCCTGCGGCCGTTCGACGCGGGCATCATCTCGACATAGTAGATCGTCGCGCCGGTGCGCTGGGCGACGCCCGGCACCGAGGTGGATTGCGCGACCCAGCCGGCATCCTCGGCAAGGCGGACGATCCATCCGGTCAGCACGCCACCGCCCTGCCCGCCCATCGCGACGATGGCGATCGAAATCGGGCGTTCGGTGGCGACGCCGGCGGGCGCCAGCGGCAGGTTCAAGGCGTCCGCCAGCATCATGCCATCTCCATCAGCGGGCGACGCATCGTGCGGCGCCGTTGCAGGAAGCGGATGGCCGCCATCCGCCACCGGTTGGTGGTGCGCTCCCAGCGGGTGGGGTTGTGCACCACATCGGCGCGATAGAAGGACGGGCAGAGCGCCACCGCTTCCGATACCTCGCCGCAATTGCCGCAGCCGACACAGCTATTGTCGATCGCGGCGACCGGGTCGTCGCGCAGCGGATCGTCGAGTTGCTTCACCGACAAGGACGGGCAGCCCGACAGGCGGATACAGGCATGATCGCCGGTGCAGACATCCTCGTCGACGCCGAAGCGTTCCTTCACCACGCGCTCGCCATTCTTGATCTTCCTGGCGACCAGCGGCTTGAGGCGGCGCTGCTTGTTGAGCATACATTCGGACGAGGCGATGATGATCTTCGGCCCCTCCGCCTCGGTGGTCAGCGCTTCCTTGAGCGTGTCGCGCATCCGGGCCACGTCATAGGTGCGGTCGACCTCGCGCACCCATTTGGCGCCCATGCCCTTCACCGCATCGATGATCGGATTGTTGGTCGCGCGATCCTTGTTCTGCGCACGCGAGGACAGGATGTCCTGCCCGCCGGTCGCCGAGGAATAGAAATTGTCGACGATCAGGAACACGCCGTCATGCTTGTTGTAGACCGCGTTGCCGATGCCGCTGGTGAGGCCGTTGTGCCAGAAGCCGCCATCGCCCATCACCGCGATCGAACGCTTCTCCGCCTTGCCGCCGAACGCAGCCGCCGATGCCGGGCCGAGGCCATAGCCCATCGTCGTGTTGCCGAGGTTGAACGGCGGCAGGATCGAAAACAGGTGGCAGCCGATATCGGCCGCGATGTGATGCGCGCCGAGATCCTGCTCGACCATCTTCATTGCCGCGAAGATCGGGCGTTCGGGGCAACCGGTGCACAGACCCGGCGGACGGCTGGGGACCACCTCCTTCAGCTTCTCGACCACCGGATGCGCAAGCACCGGCGCGGCATCGGGCACCGGCGGGCGGTTGCCAAGGAAGCGCGGCGCGCTCTCCTCCAGGAAACGCTGGAGCCCGGTCAGGAGGGCCTGCGCGGTATAGTCGCCGGCCATCGGCAGCACGTCCTTGCCGCGCACCCGTGTGGCGATGCCGCGGCGACCGAGCACCGTGTGCAGCGCCTGTTCGAGATATTCGGGCTGCCCCTCCTCGATCATCAGCACCGCGTCCTTGCCCTCGGCGAAGGCGGCGACCTCGGTATCGATCATCGGATAGGTGACATTCATCACATAGAGCGGGATCTGCGTGTTGCCATAGGCATCGGACAGGCCGAGATATTGCAGCGCGCGGATGACGTTGTTGTACATGCCGCCCTGCAGGATCAGCCCGACCGGCGCCTCCTGCGGGCCGAACCATTCGTTCAGCCGGTGTTCGCGGACGAAATCGATCGCGGCGGGCAGGCGCTGGGCGATCTTCTCGCGCTCATGCTCGTACGCGGCGGGCGGCAGCACGATCCGGCCGAGATCGCGCTTCGGGTTGCTCTGCGCCTGGGCGACGGTGAGCGGCGGCGGCACATTGTCCTTGCACGGGAAACTGCCATGCATGTGGCAGGTGCGGACGCGGACCTGCAGCATCACCGGCGTGTTCGACGCCTCGGAAAGCTGGAAGCCCTTTTCGATCAGATCGACGATGCAGGCATGATCGGGCCGGGGATCGAGCAGCCACATCTGCGATTTCATCGCAAAGGCGTGGCTGCGCTCCTGCATGATCGAGGAGCCTTCACCATAATCCTCGCCGACGATCACCATCGCGCCGCCGGTCACCCCGCCCGAGGCGAGGTTGGACAGCGCGTCGGAGGCGACGTTGGTGCCCACCGTCGACTTCCAGGCGACCGCGCCGCGCACCGGATACATCACCGAGGCCGACAGCATCGCCGCCGCGGTGGATTCGTTGGCGGAGCTCTGGAAATTGACGCCGAGTTCGTCGAGCACGTCCTTGGCATCGGCAAGCACGTCGATCAGGTGCGAGATCGGCGAGCCCTGATAGCCGCCGACATAGGCGACGCCCGATTGCAGCAGCCCCTTGGTGATCGCGAGGATCGCTTCGCCGGAGAAGACGTCGCCGGCTCCCAGACGCAAATGCTCCACTTCCCGCGCAAACGAACGCTCGGCCATCGGGCTCCTCCCATTTATATGCATTTGCATATATATCGGTAGGGTTGGTGTCAATCACCGGGCAGTTTGCGAAATCGGCAGGCCGCTGTCCGAAACGGAAATTGAGCCTGTGGCGTGACGCCGGTACCGCGGAGGCCGTTGTTTCGAGCCAGTGAGGAATTCGCGATGATCGCATCCATCCGCCGTCGCTACCACGAGGTTGCCGGCGACGACGCGCAGCCCGGCCAGTGGACGCGATCGGCCTTTCTGGGGATGCTGGCGGCGGGCGTGGTCGCGGCCGGCGCCATGCTGCCGGCGGGGCCGGCGGAGTCGGCGGGTCGGCGGCGGATCACACCGGTGACCGATCTCGACCGGTTCTACGATGCCTGGCAGGAACGCTTCAACGCCGCCGACCTGGAGGCGATGCTCGATCTTTACGTGCCCGACGCGGTGTATGTGAACCCGGAGGGCAAGCAGCTGATCGGCCATGCCGGTCTGCGCGCCGATTTCGAAAGCATGTTCGCCGCCAAGCCGGTGATCGATCTGCACGATCGCCACCACATCGCCTATCGCGACACCGCGATCACCACCAATCGCTGGACGATGACGATCCCGAAGCCCGACGGCAGCAAGGAAACGCTGACCGGTGGCGGCATCGAAGTGGTGCGCAGGCAGGCCGATGGCGGCTGGCGCTTCATCATCGACGACGCCTCGCGCGCCGCCGGCTGAGCCGTACCGCGCCCTGCCCGCGCGGTACCGCCGTCCCCCCAGTAGCCGGTCCTTATACCAGGCTGCATTGCTACCGACGCATCCAGCCTCTCCCCGTCATCCCGGCTTTCGCCGGGGTGACGATGTGGGGGACGCGGATGGGTTCTTCTCCGTGCAGGTTGGTATCAGTAGCCGCCGCCGAGCAGCGCTCCGGCGTTCGGCACGAAGCGTTCCAGCCCCAGCCGGTCCAGCATCTGGTGCGTCGTGCAGACGGCCGCGGAGACCACCGGCACGCCCACCGCATCCTGCATCCGCTGGACCACCGGCAGCGACGGCATCTGCACACAGGCCGAGGCGACGAAAGCATCGATACCGGTGCGATCGACCTGCTTGTAGATATCGAGCAGCCGTTCCGGATCGTGGCGGCCGACGTCGAGATTGTCGGGGATCTCCAGCGCGATGAAATCGCGCACCTCGATACCTTCATGCTCGATATAATCGACCACCAGCCGCGTCAGCGGCTTCATATAGGGGCAGATGATCGAGATGCGCTTGGCACCGAGCACCTTGAGGCCGTCGACCAGCGCACCCGCGCTGGTCACCACCGGCGCGGCCGCCTGGTTCTCCACGGTGCGCTGGTGGAGGCGCTCCGCCGAGACGCGGTGATAGCCGCGCCCCATGCTCATGATCGCGACGAGGCAGGCATAGCCGAGCACGTCCACCCGCGCGTCGGAAAGTTCGAGGGCGCAGCGATCGCTGTCGCGGTCCATCGCCTCCAGCTCTTCCTTCACCACCTTCTTCATCCGCATCCGGCTGGAATGGAAGGTGAACCGCTCCGGGCGCACGCCCATGCGGGCGTGGAGCATGGCGGGAATCTCGGTTTCCATCGTGGTGTTGGACGACGGCACGATCTGGCCGATCCGATAGGTGCGGCTGGGCATGGCGCTCTCCTGGAATGTCATGGATTGGGGGCCGCGGCGTCGGCGTCGTCGGCGGCGGCGAGCGGCGTGATCGAGACCGGCTGCTGCACCGCTCCGTTCACCCGCAGGTCGAAGATGTCGAAGCGGTTATAATGGCCGATGATGTCGTGCATCTGCTTGGGCTGGATGCAGCGACCGAGATCGATATCGGCATAGACGATGCCTTCCGCGTCGATCAGCGGTTCGCCCACGGTGCGACCATCGGGCCCGAGCACGCCCGAAAAGGCGCTGTTGCGGCGCTCCAGCCGCGCCCGCGCATCGGGCACCAGCGCCTCCATCGCGACGATGATCTCCTCAGAGATGGTCGAGCAGGAAACGATCGTGAACAGCTTGCCTTCGAAACTGTGGGCGGCGGCGCGCACCTTGATCGCCTCGGCCATGTCGTAATCCGCCGGGGCGACCGGCAGCGCGATATAGCTGGCGACGTGCAACAGCTCGCCCTGGGCGAGCAGCGCGAAACGGGCGAGCGTGTTGGTATTCTCGCCGCAGGCGAGCCCGCCGAGCCGGCCGATCGCCGTGTCATAGACCTTGAGGCCGGACCCGTCGCCCGGCGCCCAGGTGAGCTTTTCCGCCCAGGTCGGCACCAGCTTGCGATGCTTGCCGAGGATCGCACCGTCGGGACCGATGAACAGCATCGTGTTATAGAGCGTGCCCAGCGACACCGGGCTGCGTTCGTTGACCCCGATCACGACATGCACGCCGGCCTCGCGCGCGGCGGCACGGACCTGATCGATCTCTGGCCCCGGCACCAGCACCGAGGCGCGGATCAGCCGTTCGAACCAGGGGCTGCAGGTGACCGGATCGGCGATCCAGCTCCAATAGGGATAGCCGGCGACGAACACCTCCGGAAAGGCGACGATCGCCGCACCGTTGCGCGCCGCCTCATGGATCAGCGATGCCGCCTTCGCGACCGTGCGGTCCGGATCGAGGAAGATCGGCGCGGTCTGCACCGCCGCCGCCTTGAAGCTTGGTAGATCGAGCATGTGCCTCTCCCGCAATGCGGCGACCTCTTGCCCCAGATTGACAGCCCGACGCAATATATTTTAAGCATGAAACATATTGTCGGAGAGGAGCAGGCGCATGTCCGGGGACAGGTACGACGACTATCGCGAAGACGTTCTCGGGCGCGCCAACGTCGCCGACACGGCAGAGCTGCGGGACTTTTATCGCGACCTGGAGCGCCAGCATGCCGGCGCACTATGGACCGTCGCCAACAAGATCGAGCCATGGGAGCCCGGCTCCAGCTCGGTCCCGGTGGTCTGGCGCTATGATGCGCTGCGTTCGCACGTGCTGCGGGCGCTCGAACTGGTCAGCCCGGAAAAAGCGGGCCGGCGCGTCGTCTATCTCGCCAATCCGGGCCGCCGCGACGTGACCGCGGCGGTCGGCTGGCTCTATTCCGGCCTGCAGGTCATGGGCCCGGGCGAGATCGCGTCGGCACATCGCCATTCCGCCTCCGCACTGCGATTCATCATGGAGGGATCGGGCGCCTTCACCAATGTCGACGGCCACAAGATGACGCTGGGCCGCAACGATTTCGTGCTGACCCCCAACGGCACCTGGCACGAACATGGCGTGGCCGAGGACGGCACCGTCTGCATCTGGCAGGACGGGCTCGACATCCCGCTGATGAATGCGCTGGAGGCGAATTTCTACGAGGTCCATCCCGAACTGCACCAGGCGACAGGCTTCCCGATCGACGATTCGACCGCGACCTGGGGCAACGCGGCGCTCAAGCCCGCCGGCGCCACCTGGTCGCAGCGCTACTCGCCGCTGCTCAAATATGAATGGGCGCCGACCTACGAGGCCTTGGTGCGCTATGCGGCGGTGACCGACGGCTCGCCCTATGACGGCATCCATATGGACTATGTGAACCCGTTCACCGGCGGCCCGCCGATGGCGACGATCGGCGCATCGATGCAGCTGCTGCGCCCGGGCGAACACACCCGCGCGCACCGCGAGGTGGGCAGTTTCGTCTATCAATGCGCCAAGGGCGCCGGCTATTCGATCATCGGCGGCAAGCGGCTCGACTGGAAGGAACGCGACATCTTCGTCGTGCCGGCCTGGATGTGGCACGAACACGCCAATCTCTCCGAACGCGACGATGCCTGCCTCTTCTCGTTCCACGACCTGCCGACGATGCGGGCGCTGGGACTATACCGGGCAGAGGCCTTCGCCGATAATGGCGGGCACCAGCCGATCCTCGGCTAGGTTGCCACGCGGGCCTGAGCATCCACCCGTGGGCGGAGGTCTTCGGGCCAGGGGACCGACGCCGACGCATCCAGGTCCATGCAGACCAGTACCACCCGCGCAACGAATCGCTCGACCTCGCCGCAGCGCACCGTGCAGCGCAGATGCGCGGAACTGCGGCCGACCTGGTCCACCGCGAGCGCGAAATCGAGCCGCTCGCCCAGCCGGCTCGGCGTCCGGAAATCGACCTCGAGCTTGACCGTCGGCACGCCCAGCCGGCGCGCGCGATGCATCTCCGCAAAGCTCACGCCGATGGCGGTTTCGAAATAATCCTCCACCGCCGCGTTCAGCATCTCGAAGTAGCGCGGGTAGAAGACGATGCCCGCCGGATCGACATGGGCGAAACGCACCTGCTGGGTGGAAACGAACGTCACTTCTGCTCCTCTTCATCGGCGCCGATCGAAAGCTTGAGCGCGGCCAGCAGGTCGTAGAGCGCGGTCAGGTCGCGCTCCGACATGCCGGAGAACATCTTGCCGATCCACGCATGGTGCGCCGCCGCCAGTTCGGCGAAATGCGCCCGCCCGGCATCGGTCAGCACCGCGACGGTGCGGCGACGATCCTCGGGCGTCGACCGGGTCGCGATCAGGCCGTCACCCTCCAGCTGGCGGATCATCATCGTCACATTGCCGTTCGAGACGAGCAGCGCGCGCGACAGTTCGCCCAGCGTCAGGCCGTCGGCGTGGCGATCGAGCGCAGCGAGCACGTCGAAGCGCGGCAGCGTGGTGGCGAACTGATCGGCGAAGCGGCGGCGCAGCCGCTTCTCGATCGTCATCGAGCAGCTGAGCAGACGCAACAGCACCCGCACATCGAGCCTGCCGGCGAGCGCGCCATCATGTTTCTCGCGGATATTCTCACTCACCGATCGATGCCCCCTGCTGCGCGGCGACGCATGATACCGGCCGGCGTTCGAGCCACCGGCGCGGCCTGCCGCCCCCGCATAAGGCGCAGCGCGACCGGCGCAAAGACCGAAGCCGTACCCCCTGATCGCCGGCGCGCGCCGCGCCTCCGGCACCCACAATGGCAGGCCCATCGATCCATCCTCCAATTGCTTTAGGCTTAAACTATCTATAGGAGAGTTGGCAAGGGCACGGCCGCGACGACGGCACCACCCTGCCCCATCGACAGCA
Source organism: Sphingomonas pokkalii (assembly GCF_003096275.1). Lineage (GTDB taxonomy): Bacteria > Pseudomonadota > Alphaproteobacteria > Sphingomonadales > Sphingomonadaceae > Sphingomonas > Sphingomonas pokkalii. Next base: position 3,706,638 of record NZ_QENQ01000001.1, on the reverse strand, counting down.
AAGCCAAGGAGAAGATCACATGCGTCTCGCCACCTATCGCTCGACCGTGGAGGCGGCCGCCCGCCTGGGCGCAGTGGTCGACGACCGGATCGTCGATATCGAGCGGCTCGGCCAATCCGCCGGTGCGGCGCTGCCTTCGACGATGCTGGACTTCATCGATCTGGGGCCAGACGCGGTCCGCCACGCCACCGCGCTGCTCGACGCGCTGGGCGATGCGCAGCCGGTGGGGCTTGCCACACCGCTGGCGAACGTAACGCTGCTTGCGCCGATCCCGCGGCCACGGAAGAACATCTTCGGCATCGGGCTGAACTATATCGATCATGTCGCCGAAAGCGCGGCGGCGCTGGACACCTCGCCCGACCTGCCCCGCCAGCCGGTGATCTTCTCCAAGCCGCCGACCAGCGTGATCGGCCCGGACGCACCGATCCTGCACGACGCAGCGATAACCCAGCAGCTCGACTGGGAAGTCGAACTCGCCGCGGTGATCGGCACCCGCGCCAGGCGCGTGGCGCGCGAGCGGGCGCTGGCACACGTCTTCGGCTACACGGTCCTGATCGACATGAGCGCGCGCGACTGCCGCCGCGCCGGCCAGTGGATCTATTCCAAGGGTCAGGACAGCTATGCGCCGATGGGACCGGTGATCGTCACCGCCGACGAACTGCCCGATCCGCAGACGCTGGACCTGTGGCTGACGGTGAACGGCGTCGAGAAACAGCGTTCGAACACCAGCCACATGCTGTTCAAGGTCGATGAACTGATCGCCGACATCTCGCAGGGCATCACGCTGGAACCCGGCGACATCATCGCCACCGGCACGCCCGAAGGCGTCGGCGCGGGGCGGACGCCGCAGGAATGGGTGTGGCCCGGCGACACGATCATCGCCACGGTGGAAGGGATCGGCACGCTGCGACATCCGGTGGTCGCCGCCTGACACGGCCCGCCACCAGGCACCGAAAAGGAGCCACCTTCGGGTGGCTCCTTTTTTTTGTCTTCGGACGCGGGGGGTAGCGCCGCGATCAGGCCTTGCGCAGCAGCGCCCCGGTCGCCGCCAGGGCGAGGCCGGCGATCGTGGCGATGCTCGCCATCCAGATCGGGCCGGCAAAGGATCCGCTGGCCACCATCGGCGCGGCCAGCGCCGGGCCGAGCCCCATGCCGAAGGTCTGGATCGATCCCATCAGGCACACCACCCGGCCACCCGAATCGGCATCGCTGCACATGCCCGAAAGCAGCGGCTGGGCGAGATTCCAGCCGAACAGGATCAGCACGATCGCGGCAAGATAGACCGCGCTGCCGACCTTACCATCGAGCAGCTGGAAACCGAGGATGATGCAGCCGGCGGCGAGAAGCAGCGGCGCCAGCCGGCTCAGGCGCTGGGGCAGGATGCCGGCCAGCGCCGCGCCGAGCACGCCGGCCAGCGTCCCCGCCGAAAGCCCGCGCGCGATGGCGGCGGGATCGAGGCTGCTTGCCGCGCCGATCCGCTCGGCATAGCTCCACACCGCGCCGATCGCGAAGAAGATCAGGAACACCGCGCACAGCGCCGCCAGCGCCAGGCGCCGATCGAGCCTGCCGTCGTCCGGCAGATCGTCTTCGTAGCGCCGTCCGTTCGGGAAGGCCGGAATGCCGAGCGCCACCAGCAGGGTCAGCCCGACATTGCAGAGGAACAACAGCCGCGGCGAAACATGGCCCTGCACCAGCGGCAGGATGTAGAGCAGCGCCGCGCCGAGCAGCGCCCCGACGATGAGGTACAGGGCGAAGGCGCGATCCGGATTGCGCGCGCGGCCGAGTGCGGCGAAGGCGAAGCCGATCGCCAGCCCCTCGCCCAGCCCGGCGACGCAGCGCGCCGCGGCCATCAGCGGATAGCTCCAGGCGAAGGCGGTCGCAGCATTGCCGAGCGCGATCAGCGCCAGCGCCAGCCCGACCGCGCGGCGCCAGTTCCAGCGCAGCAGCAGAAAGGTGCTGCCGCCGATCGCCGCCGCCGTGGCGTTGATGTCCCAGGCCGCAACATAGCCGATCTGGCTGTCACTGAGCCGCGCGCCCTCGCCCATCAGCGCCAGCATCGGCGGCGTGATGAAGATGAACAGCGCGCCGACGAAACCGATCGCGATCGCGCTGATCAGGCCGGCGGTGGAGAGCCTGGGACCATGGGTACCCCTGAGGACAAGGCCTTCGATCGGTACGACATGGTCCACGCGCTTTCCCCTCCACCGTCACATATGTATCTTTTTTCGGGCCTTCGTCGATCAGCGCGGCAGCACTGCCTCCACGGCGTCGCCGAACTTCTCGACCAGTTCGTCCACTTCCGCGCGGTTGATGACGAGCGGCGGCGCGAACACCAGCGTGTCGCCGAGCGCGCGAGTGATCAGGCTGCGCTTCGCCGCGGCCTTGAGGACCTGGCGGCCGGTGCGATTGGCCATCGGGAAGGCTTCCTTGGTGGCGCGATCCTTGACCAGTTCGACGCCGATCATCAGGCCCTTGCCGCGAATGTCGCCGACCGCCCAGTGATCGCCGAGCCGCGCGCGCAGGCTCGAGAACAGATGGTCGCTCTGTTCCTGGACATTGGCGAGGACATTGTCCTCGTCGATCAGCCGCAGCGCCGCCAGCGCCGCCGCCGCACCCACCGGATGCGCCGAATAGGTGTAGCCATGGCCGAACAGCCCGGCGCGCTCGGCATTGCTCTCGATCACGTCCCACACCTTGGGCGAAATGAAGCAGGCCGACATCGGGAAATAGCCGCTGGTCACGCCCTTGGCCGAGGTGATCAGATCGGGTTCGAGGCCATAGGTCTGCGAGCCCCAATAGGTGCCGAGCCGGCCATAGCCCGAGACGACCTCGTCCATCACCAGCAGAATGTCGTTGGCGCGCAGGATCGGCACGATTTCCTCGAAATAGCCCTCCGGCGGCGGGATCAGGCCGCCGGCGCCCATCACCGCTTCGGCGAAGAAGGCACCGATCGTATCCGCACCCTCGCGGGCGATCAGCGCTTCGAGCTCGCGGGCGAGATGGCGCGAGAATTCACGCTCGCTCATGCCCTCGGGCGCCTTGCGGTAATAATAAGGCGCATCGGTGTGCACGATCGGGCCCATCGGCAGCAGGAATGGCGCGTGCATCCCCGGAAGTCCGGTCATGCTGGCGGTCAGCACGCCGGAGCCGTGATAGCTGTTCCAGCGGCAGATCAGCTTCTTCTTCTCCGGCTTGCCGCGCAGCTGGTTGTAATACCAGACCAGCTTGGCCTGCGTCTCGTTGGCATCGCTGCCCGAAGCGCCGAAGAACACCCGCGCCATCGGCACCGGCGCGCGCTTCAGCAGCGCCTCGGCGCATTCGATCGTGACGTCGATCGACATGCCGTTGAACGCATGGAAGAAGGAGAGCTTGCGGCTCTGCTCGGCCATCGCCTCGGTGATCTCCTCGCGGCCATAGCCGAGATTGACGCACCACAGGCCGGCCATGCCGTCGAGATATTCCTGGCCATGAATGTCGGTGATGCGGACGCCCTTGCCCGAGCTGATCACCGTCGGCCCATCGGCCTTCAGATCGGTGATCGCGGTGAACGGGTGGAAGAGGCTCTGCTGGTCGATGCGGCCGGCGAGTTGGATGTCGAGAGTCATGCTGCTGTCCTGGTGAAACGGGGACGGGAGCGGAAAACCCGTGGAAGCGGTTCGAAACGCGCGCCGGAGTTTTCCATCGATGCAACAGTAAACCTACTTATTGATTCATTGTTGTCAATCGTAAACGGACGGGGAAATGCGGATTGCGGCTGGGACAATGGATGGGAAACCGTTGACATGCCGATACAGGCGGAGAATGTGGGCCGATGGAAGACAAGCTGGAAATTAACAATGTAATCGCCATGATGTCCTTCGCGGAGGTGGTGCGCGCTGGCAGCTTCTCTTCCGCGGCGGCGACGCTCGGCTATTCGAAGGCGGCGGTGAGCCGGCAGATTTCGCGGCTGGAAGCCAGTGTCGGCATGAAGCTGCTCGAACGCAACACCCGCACCGTCTCGCTCACTCCGGCGGGACGGGAGATGTACGCCCGCTGCGCGCGCATCGTCGAGGAAGTGAACGAAGTGAACCGGGTGATGACCGGAATGCAGCAGCGTCCGCGCGGCGAGCTGAAGGTCAATGCCCCGGTCGTCTCCTCGCTGTTCGATCTCACCAAGATCATCCCGCGCTTCCTGAAGGCCTATACCGACATTCGCCTGTTCCTGAATCTGTCGGACAGCCGCGCCGATCTGCTGAAGGGCCGGTTCGACGTCGCCTTCTGGATCGGCGCGCCCTATGATTCGAACCTCGATTCGATGCTGCTGCGCGAATATCCGATGGTGCTGGTCGCTTCGCCCGCCTATCTTGAGGATCGCGGCCGGCCGTCGAGCGCGCATGACCTGAAGGAACATGCCTGCATCTTCGAAACGCACCTGTCGCAACTCGGCGAATGGCGGCTTTCGGCGGATGTGACGGTGCAGGTGAACCGCGGCCCGCTCGCCTCCAACTCGGTGCGGATGGCGCGGGAAGCTTCGCTGGAGAATCTCGGCGTCAGCTATCTGCCGCGCTTCCTGGTTTCGGACGATATCGAGCGCGGCCGGCTGGAAGTGCTGCTGCCGGACATCGTCACCGAGACGATCCCGCTCTACCTGATGTTCCCCAAGGGCAATTATTCGATGGCCAAGGTCCGCGCCTTTGTCGATTTCCTGACGGCGGAACTGCGCGATGGCGCGCCCGATGCCGCGGCAGCCGGCATGGCGCTCGCCAGCGCCTATTGATCGCCCACCAGCCGCGCCGGCGCCGGGAGCGGCACCGGCGCGGCGTGATTCAAAGGTCGAAACAGTCGTTCGGTGCACCGAACGCCATCGCGCCCAGATTGCGGACATAGGGATAGGGATTGTTCGCGACATGCGCGCGCGCCGTGTGGATGTCGAGGAACGCGTTCTGCACGACATGGCCACGATAGATCGCCTTGCCGCCGCTGAACAGCATCAGCTTGTCGACGGCGGTGACGCAGCGGCTGACCATCGACGTCGTCGAGGCGCCAAGCTCGGCCCGACGCTCGATCGGCCAGTCGTTCGCCTCGGCGCGGACCATCAGTTCGTCGAGATCGCGCTGCAGCCGCAGATCGAGATCGTCGAGCGTCATCGTCACGTCCGCCACCGCTTCCTGGATGGTGCTGTCCCCCGCCAGGCGCGCGCCGGTATAGGTCGCCCGCTTCTCGCGCGTCGCCTGGACGAACGCGTCGAGCGCGCGTTGCAGCGCCCCGAGCGAGCTGGTCGAGACGGTGCGGTTGAAGATCTGCGCGAAGGGGATGCGGTATAGCGCCGCCTTGTTCACGGCATGGCCGGGACAATCGATGCGGAACATGTCGAACTCGCGGATCACCCGGTGCTCGGGCACGAACGCATCCTCGACGACGATGTCGTTGCTGCCGCTCGCCTGCAATCCCATCACGTTCCAGGTCGTCAGGATCTCATAATCGGCGCGCGGCACCAGGAAATTATAGGGCTCGGCGCCGGGGGTCCCGTCCGCCCGCGGCAGGTTGGCGCCCAGGATCACCCAGGAACAATGCGCCGAACCGCTGGAAAACGCCCAGCGCCCGCTCAGCCGATAGCCGCCCTCCACCCGCTCGACCTTGCCGACCGGCATATAGGAGGAGCTGATGCGGACGCTGTCGTCCTCGCCCCACACGTCCTGCGCGGCGCGATCGTCGAACAGCGCCAGCTGCCAGTTGTGGACGGCGACCACGCCGTAGACCCAGGCGCTGCCCATGCAGCCCTTCGCCAGCGTGCGGCAGATCGCGGCATAGACCGAGGGCGGCAGTTCGTAGCCGCCATAGCGTTTGGGCTGGAGCACCCGGAAGAAGCCGGCGTCGGTGAACGCCTGGATCACCTCGGCACTCACTTGCCCGGCCTGGCGGGCTTCGGCTTCGCGCTCCTGCAGCATCGGCACCATCGCGGCCGCGCGCTCGAGGAGCTGCCTGGTCAGTGTGTCGGAGGGCATATGCGCAAGATCCTCCATCGTGGCGGAGACCGTCATCCATCTTCTCCTGCGAGTCGCTCTAATGGCTGTGCGCATGTTGCCATATCGGCACAGTGACCGTCAAATATTCGTCATTGTTGCATACGTGCACCATGAAAATTTTGGCCATACTACTGTTTTTACACCATTTTATATGGAACATAGGCGAGTATGGCATATTCGGCGCAATGGCCGAAATCATCAAAATTGCCCATTGCATTGCTTTTGAACATTCGCAACAATGCGTACCTCATAACGATGATAATTGCCTCTGGGTAAACAGAGGGTCCGCAGCAGGAACCGGTACCGCGCGCTGGCGGTGGCGTAGCTTTGAAGTGGGGAGAGATATGTCCAATCAGTTTAGTCGCACCAGGGCCGGGTTGCGCGGCGCAGTGTCGCTGCTCGCCGCCACCATGGCCATGACGGCGCATGCCCAGACGGATAGCGCCGCCCCCCCTTCGGAGGCGCTGGCGGCCCCGAAGACCGCCCCGGCGGACACTGAAATCGTCGTGACCGCACAGAAGCGCCAGCAGAGCCTGCGCGACGTGCCGCTCGCCATTTCGGCGATCGGCGGCGAGGGCCTCAAGGCGGTCGGCCATCAGGACGTGACCGCGCTGGTCAACCACGTCCCCAGCTTCCAGGTGCAGCAGTTCAGCCCGACCACGGTGTCGTTCAACATCCGCGGCGTCTCGCAGAACGACTTTGCCGACAGCCAGGAGGCACCGATCGCCTTCTACAATGATGAAGTCTATGGCGCGGCGCTCTCGGCGATCAGCGGCCAGAATTTCGATCTCGAACGGATCGAGGTGCTGCGCGGGCCGCAGGGCACGCTGTTCGGCCGCAACGCCACCGGCGGCCTGGTGCAGTATATCACCGCCAAGCCGACGCGCGATCTCCACGCAGGCGCCACCGTCACCTTCGGTTCCTATGGCGAGGTCGGCACCGACGCGTTCGTCAGCGGCCCGCTGAGCGACCGCGTCCGTGCCCGCCTCTCGGTCAGCAGCGACGATTATGGCGGCTACGTCAAGAACCGGATCGGCGCCGATATCGGCAGCCGCCATTTCCTGGCCGGCCGTCTCCAGATCGAGAGCGACGTCGGCGATGCCGGGCTGTTCCGCCTCAAGCTACAATATCTGCAGAACCGCAGCGAGACCAGCGCCCCCTATTCGTGGCTGGCGGCGAAGACGGATGCCGACGGGCTCGGCGTCCCCGCCCCCGGCCAGACCGACAATCTCGGCTATAGCAACCCCGGCAACGATCCCTTCACCCAGTCGGTCAACAACGTGCCGCTGTTCCGCCGCACCTTCTGGAGCGCGACGGCGCGCTACGAACAGCCGCTGAGCGACCATGTCGATTTCACCTCGATCAGCGACTATCAGCGGGTGACCAAGCATTACGGCGAAGACAGCGACATGACGCCGTTCAACGTCTTCAACTATTACCAGGACCAGAAACAATGGCAGGTGTCGCAGGAGCTGCGGCTGACCGGCAAATATGATCGCTGGAACTGGGTCGCCGGTCTGTACGGCCTCTATGTCGATGCCGATGCCCATGCGACGATCGACGGACAGATTCCCGGCTTCCTGGAAGGGCGGCTGCGCGCGGGCGGGCCGCAGCACACCCAGTCCTTCGCGCCGTTCGGCCAGCTCGACTATAAGCTGACGCCGAAGATCACCCTCACGCTCGGCGCGCGCTACAGCTGGGATCGCAAGAGCGACTGGTACAGCCACTCGGTGGTCGGCAATTACGGCTATGCGACCGGGGTGGTCGCGCTGAACGGCGTCGACGTCACCTTCAATCCCGACAACAACCCGCTGGCCGTGCAATATTACCGCAACTGGTCGGGCAAGGCCGGTGTCGAATTCCGCCCCGCCGCCGATGTGCTGTTCTACGCCTCGGTCAACCGCGGCACCAAGAGCGGCGGGTTCGACATCCCCAATTTCCTGATCCAGGACGCCAACGCCCGCTACATCGTCGAAAGCATTCCCTATCGCCAGGAAGTGCTCACCAGCTACGAAAGCGGCTTCAAGGTCTCGGTGCTCGATCGGCGGGTCGACCTGTCCGGCGCGGTGTTCCACTATGATTACGACAATTACCAGGCCTTCATCATTCAGGGCCTGACCGCGGTGATCACTAACCTGCCGGCCAAGGTCTCGGGTGCCGAATTCGAAGTGAGCGCGCGCCCGATCGACGGGCTGCGGCTGGGGGCGTTCGTCACCTATCTCGACACCAAGATCAGCAACGTCGCGCTGCCCTCGGGCCGCATCGCCGAGCGGGTGATGCCGCAGGCGCCGAAGTGGAGCGTCGGCTGGAACGCCGGCTACAGCTTCGCCGTGGCGCGCGGCCAGGTGTCGCTCGACACCGACTGGCGCTATGACGGCGGCTCCTATTTCTCCACGTTCAACGCGCCGATCGACTATGAGCGCAGCCGCGTCGTCGGCAATGCGCGGATCAGCTACACGCAGGGCCGCGTGACGGTGGCGGGCTTCGTCAACAACCTGACCGATCGCCGCTACCGCGTCTACGACCTCGACAATAGCGGCTCGCTGGGATCGGCGCAGGCGACCTATGCCCGGCCGCGCTGGATCGGCGGCAGCATCGGCTGGAAATATTGACCGGACTCTCGCCGTCGCCGGATCCTGCCGGCGACGGCGGGGGACCGCCAAAGGAGCAGAGAATGCCCAAGATCCTCGCGCTGGCCGGCGGCACTTCGGACGGTTCGCGCACCAATCGCCTCGCCCGCCATGTCCTAGACCGGCTGGCGGCGACGGGTGCTACAACCGAATGCCTGCTCCTTGGCGATCTCGATCCGGCCGAACTCGCCCGCTGCGACGTCCAGGGGCCAAGCGCCACCCGCCTCGCCGCGGCGGTGGCAGGCGCCGACGGCATCCTCGTCGCAACGCCGATCTACAAGGCCTCGTTCGCGGGACTGGTCAAGCTCGCGCTCGACGTGCTGCCGCAGTTCGGGCTGACCGACAAGGTGGTGTTCCCGCTGGCCACCGCCGGCGGGCTCGCGCATGTGCTGGCGCTCGATTACGCGCTGCGCCCGGTGCTGCAATCGATGGGTGCGCGCCACATCGTCCAGTCGATCGTGGTGACCGATGCCGATTGGCAGGAAACGGGCTTTGCGCCCCGCACCGCCGCGCTGCTCGACGGCGCGCTTGCGCAGTTCACCGCGTCGCTCGCGCTCCCCGCCTGAAGCCGCCGGGGATGCCGGCGCCGCGCCGACATCCCCCAAGCGTCACAGATAGACCGCGCGCGACAGCCCGCCATCGACCGCGATCGATTCGCCGGTGATGCCGCTGCCCAGGTTGCTGGCGAGGAACACGATCGGATCGGCCACCTCATGCGCCTCCAGCATCCGCTTCACCGCCGCCGGCGCCGCCGCCTCGCGCTCGACGATCGCCTCGAAGGTCGTGCCCTCTTCGGCGGCCATTTCGGCAAACCACTGCTCGATATGCTCGGTGCGGGTAACGCCCGGATGGACGATGTTGACGGTGATGCCGTCGCGGCCCAGCTCGTCCGACAGCGTCTTGGTGAAATGCACCAGCGCCGCGTTGCGCATACCGCTCAGCGCCTCGGTGCAGCGGGCGGTGAGGCCGCCGACATTGACGATCCGGCCCCAGCCGGCCTTGCGCATGTGCGGCGCGCAGGCCTTGGCGGTGCGGAAATAGCCGAACAGCTTGGTGTTGAGATCGAGCAGCAGATTGGCCTCGTCCGCCTCCTCGATCGCGTTGCGCACCAGACCGCCCGGCGCCGCCGCGCAATTGACCAGGATGTGGATCGCGCCGAATTCGGCGACGGTACGGTCGATCAACGCCTGCACCGATTCCATGCTGGTGGTGTCGGTCGGCACGGCGAGCACGGTGCCGCCGGTTTCGGCGCGGAGTTGGGCCGCGGCGGCCTCCAGCGTCGTTGCGGTACGCGCGGCGATCACCACCTTCGCGCCCGCCGCCGCCATCTTGCGCGCGGTTTCCTTGCCGATGCCGACGCCGCCGCCGGTGATGATGGCGACCTTGCCCGCCAGGCCCAGCTCCAGAGTCATTTCGCTTCTCCCTCGTCCTTGTCTTGAAAACCGATATGCGCCTGCACGCCACCGAAATCGCCGAAACGCGCGGCGATCGGCGCAGACTGGGTGACGGGCGTGATCCCGGTGGCGCTGCCGGTGGCGACCAGATCGCCGGCGCGGAACCCGCGCCCCTGCTCACCCAGCCAGGCGGCGAGCCACGCCAGCGCCTTCAGCGGATGGCCATAGGCGAGCGCCGTGGAACCTTCCGCCGACGATGCCGTGCCCTGCCACAACCTCACCGGGCAGGCCGCGAGCCGCGCCTCCCAGCGATCGCTCAGCCGATCACCCAGCACCAGCGCATGGAGCAGGCAATTGTCCGCCACCAGCGCACCTGCGGCGACATCGTCATCGGCGAAGCGGCTGGAGCAGAGTTCGATGCCCGCGAACACCGCATCGATGGCGTCGGCAAGGCTGCCGAGCAGCGCGGGCGCCCCGGAATCGCGCGCAGGCGGCAGATCGATGCCGATCCGCAGCACCAGCTCCGCTTCGGCATAGAGCGGGCGCGGCGTCGACGGCACGGCCCCGCCATGGATCACTTCCGTTGCGTTCACCAGCCCGACCAGCGGCGCATCGACGCCCAGCGCGGTCCGCCCGCCCGGGCTGGTCGCCGCGAGCTTGTAGCCGGCCAGCGGCGCGTGCCGTTCGGCGAAGACCCGCGCCTGCACCGCATAGCCCCGCGCCAGCGACAAGGCTTCGGTAGGCGGCTCGACCGCCACGCCGCCGCGATGCGCCGCCACCAATGCGGCCGTCAGCCGGGCATCATCGTAGATCCGGGGAGATGTCGCGTCGGACAAGGCAAAGCGATCCATAGAGCCTCCTGCTTGCGGAGAACGCCATCGCAAAATTGTCGCCCTAACGCAACAGTAGCTCTCCAAACATTTTCATTGTTTCGTTTGGATCACCGCGTTATTCCTTATCCGACTCGAACGGTGGGGGCATGCTGTCGCTACCCAAGGGCGCGCCCGGCGCGCCATGGCGGCAACGCCGACAGGTGAAGGAGAAGAAGGCATGACCGCGCAGGTGAACGCGTATGAGGTGGCCGAACGACTGCAGCGCGAACTGGCCGCGGCGCCGCTCGGCCTGCTGATCGACGGCAAGCGCGTTCCCTCGGTCTCGGGCGAGACCTTCGCCACGCTCAATCCGGCGACCGGGCAGGAATTGGCGCAGGTCGCGCGCGGCAATGCCGCCGATATCGACCTGGCCGTCGCCGCCGCGCGCCGCGCCTTCGAGAATCCGGCCTGGCGGCGGATGAGCGCCAATGATCGCGGCCTGCTGCTCTATCGCCTCGCCGATCTGATCGAACGCCATGCCGACGAGCTGGCGGTGCTCGAATGCCTCGACAACGGCAAGCCCTGGCTGTTCACCCGCGCGGTGGAGATCGAGGGATCGATCAAGTGGTTCCGCTATTTCGCCGGCTGGCCGACCAAGTTCGGCGGCGAGACGCTGCCGGTGTCGCCGCGCAGCGGCGCGCGCATCCTCAACTACACCACGCGCGAGCCGGTGGGCGTCGCCGGCCTGATCGTGCCGTGGAACTATCCGATGTCGATGGCGGCGTGGAAGATCGCGCCCGCCGTGGCTGCGGGCTGCTGCGTGATCCTGAAGCCCGCCGAACAGACCCCGCTTACCGCGCTGCGCCTCGGCGAGCTGGCGCTGGAGGCCGGTTTCCCGGCCGGCGTGATCAACGTCGTTCCCGGCTTCGGCGAAGCCGGCGCGGCGCTGGTGGAGCATCCGGGCGTCGACAAGATCGGCTTCACCGGCTCGACCGCGGTCGGCAAGGCGATCGTCCGCGGCGCGGCGGGCAACCTCAAGAAGGTCAGCCTGGAACTGGGCGGCAAGTCGCCCCAGGTGGTGCTGGCCGATGCCGATCTCGATGCCGCCGCCGCCTCGATCGCGGCGGGCATCTTCTTCAACCAGGGCCAGACCTGCACCGCAGGCTCGCGCCTCTATGCCCATGCCAGCATCGCCGACGAGCTGCTCGAGCGCGTTGCCGCCCAGGCCGCGCAGCTGCGCATCGGCAACGGGCTCGACAACGCCACCACCTTCGGCCCGCTGATCTCGCAGGAACAGTTCGACGTGGTGCGCAGCTATGTCGAGATCGGCCAGGCGGAAGGCGCGCGGCTGATGATCGGCGGGCAGCGTCCGGCCGACCAGCCCGATGGCTATTTCTTCCAGCCGACCATCCTTGCCGATGCCGGCCCGGACATGCGGGTGGTGCGCGAGGAAATCTTCGGCCCGGTGCTCTCCGCGCTGCGCTGGACCGACCCGGAGGAGCTGGTCCGCCAGGCGAACGACAGCGATTTCGGCCTCTCCGCCGGCATCTGGACCAACGACATCAAGCAGGCGCACCGGCTGGCCGAGGCGATCAAGGCCGGCACGGTCTGGGTCAACTGCTTCAACATGGTCGATCCGGCGACGCCGTTCGGCGGCTTCAAGCAATCGGGCTGGGGCCGCGAACATGGCCGCGCATCGATGGAACTCTACAGCGAAACCAAGAGCGTGTGGGTCAATCTGAGCTGAGCCCCGCCCCGTTATCATCAAGTGGACAAGAGCATGCAGAGAACCCTTTTGGTATCCACCGACGGCCAGGCGATCATGCGCAGCCATGATGGCGGGGCGAAATGGTATCGGCTGAACATCGGCCAGGACCTGGAATATGACGATTGCGTGCGCTGCCTGCTGGTCGATCCGCGCAATCCCAAGGCGGTCTGGGCCGGCAGCGAGCGCGGCCTGTTCCGCAGCGAGGATTGCGGCGCCCATTGGCACCGCGTCGATTGCGCGCTGAACGACTATGCGGTGTGGAAGCTGGCGGTGTCGGACAGCGATCCAAACATCCTTTATGCCGGCACCGGCTCGCCCACCCGCTCGGCCTTTTTCCGCAGCCGCGACGGCGGCGTCACCTGGCAGCAGACCACGCTGCTGATGCCCGAGCGCTGCGCCGGGGTCAGCCGTCCGCGGATGCTCGCCATCGCCGTCGATCCCAGCGATCCGCAGGACGTGTGGGTCGGCGTCGAGGAAGGCGGCCTGTTCCGCACCCGCGACGGCGGCGACAGCTGGACCCGGCTCGACGAGGCCTGGCCCAGCCATCCGGGCAATTCGGACATCCACGACATCGTCATCCTGCCCGGCAAGGACCAGGGGCCGAACACCGTGCTCGTGCTGGTGGTGACGGCGCTCTACCGCTCCGAGGATGGCGGCGCGACCTGGACGCGCGCACATGCCAAGGAAAGCTGGGGCCTGCGCTATGCCCGCGTGCTGCTGAAGAAGCCGGGCAGCGACGACGAGATCGCGATCGGCATCGGCGACGGCACCCCCGGCACCACGGCGCAAGTGCTGCTCTCCACCGATCGCGGCGCCAGCTGGACGCCGACGACGCTGGATGCCCAGCCCAATTCCTGCCTCTGGGCGTTCGGCGCCAACCCCGCCGATCCGACGCTGTTGATGGCGGGCACCAAGTTCGGCCATTTCTTCCTGAGCGAGGATGGTGGCCGCCATTGGGCCAAGCAGCCGCGCGAATTCAGCGAGATCACCGGCATGGCCTGGCTGCCCGCCACCCCGGTCGACATGGAGCTGCCGCATGAAACCCATTGAGGTAAAGCGCATCGCGCACATCGTCCTCTACGTCACCGATCCCGAGGCCTCGGCCGCCTGGTACGGCAAGGTGCTGGGCATGGAGATCAGCGCGCGCGTGAAGGAGGGCCCGTACAAGGGCGGCATCTTCCTCACCTTCGGGGTGAGCGATCACGACATCGCGCTGTTCCCCGCGCCCGAGGGCGCGACCCAGGGCAAGGAGTTCGAGCATGTCGGCCTCCAGCTCGCCGGCGAGACAATGGCGGATCTGCAGCGCGCCTATGCGCATCTGCTCGCCAACGAGGTGCGCATCGCCGAGATCCTCGATCACGGCGTGTCGACCGGCATCTATTTCTACGATCCCGACGGCCATATGCTGGAGGTGCTCCTGCAGCGCACCGCCCATGACGACGGCCAGGCGATCCGCCAGCTGCGCGAAAATGGCGGCCAGGCCGATCCCACCGCGCTCGACCCCTTGCATGGCTGACGCCCCGCGCGTCGCCCGACTGGAGAAACGATCATGACCACCCGCGCCCCGAATTTCGGCCCGTTCCACATCCGCAAATGGTTCGCCTTCGCCGAGGAAACGCTTGCCGGCGAAATGGGCAAGGCAGCCGACGGCGCCTCGCTGTTCAAATATGTCATCGCCGCTGCGATCCATAACCCCTATGCCGGCGACTATGTCGAGGATCTCGGCGCCTGGATCGATGCCTCGCCCGCGCTCGGCGTCGAGATCGGCCGCCGCCTCAACGAACTTAGCGGCGGGGCCGCGATCGAAAGCTATGGCAAGGCGATCCTGGTCGGCACCGACGGCGAATATGAGCATGGCAATGCGCTGCTCACCAACCCGGCGGCCAATCCGGTGCGCGACGCGGTGGGCGGCGGCAAGAGCTGGGTGCCTTCCACCGGCAAGCGCGGCGTGCCGGGCACGGTGCTCGACATCCCCCTCGCCCACAAGGACGCGCTCTATGTCCGCTCGCACTATGACACGGTGAGCGTGAGCTTCAACGATGCGCCCAATCGCGACGAAGTGCTGGTGATCTGGGCCTTCGCCACCCGCGGCCGCCTCAACGCGCGTCTCGGCGGGCTGAAGGCCAGCGAGGTCAAGGGCGAGGACGGGCTGGTCTGATGGCGACGCAGCGCGACGACGATACCGCCCCGCCCGCGCCGGTGGACCTGCTCCCCGGCGAGCGCACCCGGTTCGTGGACTCGGGTGGGCTGCGCCTGCGGGTGCGCGAATGGGGCGCGGGGGAGGCACCGCCGATCGTCGCGCTGCACGGCCTGCGCGGTTTCTCCGGCACCTGGCGTGCCCTTGCCGCCGCGCTGCCCGGCTATCGGCTGATCGCGATCGACCAGCGCGGTCGCGGCGACAGCGACTGGGACCCGGACGCCAACTATTATACTGACGCCTATCTCGCCGATCTGGAGGCGGTGGTCCGCACGCTCGCGCTGCCGCGCTTCGTGCTGCTCGGCCATTCGATGGGCGGCACCACCAGCTATGTCTATGCCGCGCAGAACCCCGATCGGCTGCACGCGCTGATCATTGAGGACATCGCCCCCGGCTCCTCGGTCAGCGGCGCGGGTGCGGAGCGGATCAAGGCGGAGATGGCGGCGCTGCCGCTCGACTTTGCCGACTGGGCCGAGGCCCGCGCCTATTGGCGCAAGGCGCGGCCGCAGGTGAGCCTTGCGGCGATCGAGCAGCGGCTGGCCGAAAGCCTGTGCGAAGACGGCGCCGGACGGATCCGCTGGCGCTACGACGCCGCCGGCATCGCGCGCACCCGCCTCGCCCCCGATCCGGCGCGCGTCGTCGATCTCTGGCCGGTGGTCGAGGCGATCCGCACCCCGTCGCTGGTCATCCGCGGCGCGAAATCCGATTTCTGCCCGGCGCAAGTGGTGACGGAGATGGAGCGGCGCAATCCGCGCTTCCGCCACGTCACCATCGCCGATGCCAGCCATTACGCGCACGACGATCAGCCCGCGACCTTCCACGCGCTTGTCCAGGGCTTTTTGTGCGGCGTCGCCACCGCAACGGCCGCACCCTTCTGAGGAACTCCCAGCCATGACCGAACCGGCCGACACGACCACCAATGGCGCGGTGGCGCTGCTGAAGACGGTGCGGGCCGGCGGCGCGCGCATCTGCTTCGCCAATCCCGGCACGACCGAACTCACCCTGGTCCGCGCCATGGCCGACGTGCCCGAAATGCGGGTGGTGCTCTGCCTGTTCGAAGGCGTGGCGACGGGCGCGGCAGACGGCTATTCGCGGGTATCGCGCGAGGTGGCGCTGACGCTGCTGCACCTGGGGCCGGGCTTCGCCAACGGCATCGCCAACCTGCACAATGCCCGGCGCGCGCATTCGCGCATCGTCAACCTGATCGGCGACCATGCCCAGTGGCATCTGCCCTATGACGCGCCGCTGACCAGCGACATCCGCTCGCTGGCGTCGCCGGTATCGGTATCGGTGCGCTATCTCGACTCGGTGGACGCGATCGAGGAGGAAGTCTCCGGCGCGCTCAACGACGCCCGCACCGCGCCCGGTGCGATCAGCACGCTGATCGTGCCCACCGATGTGATGGACGCACCCGCGCACGCCGCCGAACCGGCCGATCCCGGCGATCCGCTGCCCGAGCGCGTGCCCGCCGCGCGGATCGCCGCCGTCGCGGCGCGTCTGCGGGAGAGCGACGCGCCGATCCTGCTGCTCGGCGGCGACACGCTGACCGAGGCCGGCATCGCCGCCGCCGCCGAAGTGGCACGCCGCGTCGGCGCACGGCTGCTGATGGAGCCCTATCCGGCGATCGTCACGCTGGGCGGCACGCTGCCCCGCGTCGAGCGCCAGGCCTATTTCCCCGACGACGTACTGCGCCAGATGGGCGAGTCGCTCGTCATCCTCGCCGGCGCCCGTGCGCCGATCAGCTATTTCGGCTATGAAGGCTATCCCAGCCGCCTCGTCCCCGACGATCGCCTCCTCTCGCTGTCGGAGCCGGACGAGGACGGTATCGCCGCCCTGTCCGCGCTGGCAGAGGCGCTCGCCGATCTGCCTGCGGGTGATCTCCCGCCGCTGCCTGCGCTGCCCGATCCCGCCACGACGCTGAACGCCGAGGCGGTGGTGCAGGCGCTGCTCCCGCGCCTGCCCGAGGATGCGATCATCTCGCTCGAAGGCTCGACGCTGGGCGGCCCGTGGCTGCGCGAGGCGCACCGCGCCCGCCGGCACCGGGTGATGACCAATACCGGCGGCGCGATCGGCCAGGGACTGCCCTGCGCGCTTGGTGCCGCGCTGGCCGCGCCGGGCCGCCGCATCGTCTCGCTCCAGTCGGACGGCTCGGCGCAATATACCGTGCAGGCGCTGTGGACGATGGCGCACGAGAAGCTGCCGATCACGATGCTGATCGCCGCCAACCATCGCTACGGCATCCTCCAGACCGAGCTGCGCCGCGCCGGTGCCGATCTCGCGCACGCGGCGATCGCGGGCATGACCGTGCTCGACGATCCCAGGACCGACTGGGTCGCCCTCGCCACCGCCTATGGCGTGCCCGCGCGTCGGGTGGAGACGCTGGACGATCTCGGTGCCGCGATCGACCAGGGGCTCGCCACCGACGGTCCGATGCTGATCGCGGTCGAGCTGCCATGAGCGGCGTCGCTCTCGTCACTGGCGGCAGCGGCGGCATCGCCCCCGCCGTCGCCGAGCAGCTGATCGGCGCCGGCTGGCAGGTGGTGCTCACCGCCCGCCGTGCCGGCCCGCTCGAAGCCGTGGCCGCGCGCATCGGCGCCGAGGCGCTGACCTCGGATGCGACCGATCCCGCCACCATCGCCGCGCTGGTCGCGACCATCGTGGCGCGGCACGGGCGGATCGACCTGCTCGTCAACGCCGCCGCCAGCAGCACGCCGATCGGCGGCGCGATCGAGACGGTGGACGTCGCCGCGCTGATCGCCGATCTCGACGTCAAGGTCGGCGGCTATCTGCGCTATCTCCAGGCAGTGGTGGCCGTGATGCGGCGCCAGGGCGGTGGCCGGATCGTCAATATCGGCGGCCTGACCGGACGCTCGTCGGACACGCTGAGCGGCCTGCGCAACGCCGCGGTCAGCCATTTCACCAAGACGCTGTCCGACCAGCTGGCGCCCGAGGGCATCACGGTCAATGCCGTGCATCCGGGCATCGTCGCCAGCCCGCACCTGACCGAATTGTTCGCCGAGATGGCGCACGAGCGCGATACCGAGCCGGCGGTGATCGAGGCCGAGTTCCTGGGCCGCATCCCCACGCGGCGGCTGATCGATCCGCGGGAAATCGGCCGGCTGGTGCTGGTGCTGGCGGGCGAGACCGGGCAGTCGATCACCGGCGAGTCGATCGCCCTCGACGGCGGCTATTCGCGCGGCGTGTATCTCTGAAGGATCCCGACCCCATGCCTGAATCCCCTTTGGTTCGCCGCTATTCGTTCGCGATGCGTGCGTTGCACTGGATCCGGGCGGTGCTGATCCTCGGCCTGCTTGCGCTCGGCATCACGATGACCTGGCTGCCGGACACCGTCGCCGCCAAGTTCACCTGGATGTATCCCAATCACAAGCAGTTCGGCGTCCTTGTCTGGCTGCTGGTGCTTGTCCAGCTCGGCATCCGCTGGCGCAGCGTCCGGCCGGCGCCGCCCGCCGGGCTGAAGCCGTGGGAGCGCCACGCCGCGCATATCGTCCATGTCGCGATGTACGTGCTGGCGCTGGTCGTGCCGATGATGGGCTATGCGATGTCGAGCAGCTTCACCCAGAGCGACGGCGTGCCGTTCTTCGGGCTGGAAGTGCCCGAACTGTTGCCGAAGAACGACGCCGCCTTTGCGGTGTTCGACTGGCTGCACATGGTGCTGGCCTATACGCTGCTCGGCTGCGTCGTGCTGCACGTCGCCGGGGTGATCAAGCACCGCTATTTCGATTCCGATCGCGACAACGACGTGCTGCCCCGGATGTTCTGAGGCGCCGCACTTTCCTTCAGAACGAGGTTCGCCATGCTTGCAATGCTCGCGCAGATCCGCGCCACGCTCGACGATTCCGACGATGCGCTCGCCGTCCACGATCCCGCCACCGGGGCGCGGATCGCCGGAGTCCGCGCCTGGACCGAAGCCGAGGTGGCGGCGGCGATCGTCGAGGCGGACCGCGTCCGCCCCGCCTGGGCGCGGCGCACCGCCAAGGACCGCGCGCTGGTGTTGCGCGCCTGGCACGACCGCATCCTCGCCGCCCAGGCCGATCTCGCCGCGCTGATCACCGCCGAATGCGGCAAGCCGCTGGCTGAGGCGATGGGCGAGGTCGCCTATGCCGCCGCCTATGTCGAATGGTTCGCCGAAGAGGGCAAGCGCGCGTACGGCGAAGTGATCCCGACCTTCGCCGCCGATCGCCGCGTGCTGACGATCCGCCAGCCGGTCGGCACCTGCGTGGCGATCACGCCGTGGAACTTCCCGCTGGCGATGATCGCGCGCAAGGTCGCCCCCGCGCTCGCCGCCGGCTGCTCGATGGTCGCCAAGCCGGCCGAGGCGACGCCGCTCTCCGCACTCGCCCTGGAGCAACTCGCGCGCGACGCCGGCGTGCCGGAAGGCCTGTTCCGCGTCACCCCCAGCAACGATCCGGTGGCGATCGGGCGGCTGTTCTGCACCCACCCCCTGGTGCGCAAGCTCAGCTTCACCGGCTCCACCCGCGTCGGCAAGATCCTGATGGCGCAGGCGGCGGATCAGGTGCTGCGGCTGAGCCTCGAACTCGGCGGCAACGCGCCCTTCGTCGTGATGGACGATGCCGATCTCGATCGGGCGGTGCAGGCGCTGATCGAAGCCAAGTTCCGCAATGCCGGCCAGACCTGCGTCTGCGCCAACCGCATCCTGGTCCATGCGGACGTGCACGATGCATTCGTCGCGAAGCTGGCCGCGCGCGTCGAGCAGTTCCGGGTCGGCGCAGGCTGCGCGGCGGACACGCAGATCGGTCCCCTGATCGATCCCGCGGCCGCGCGGCGGGTGCAGGCGCTGATCGACGGCGCGCTCGCCGAAGGCGCCCGGCTCGCCGCCCGCGCGCCGCTGCCCGATGCGCTGTCGGACAGCTTCGTCGCGCCGACGATCCTCGACGGGGTCCGGCCCGACATGGCGCTGGCGCAGGGCGAGATCTTCGGCCCGGTGGCCCCGATCCTCCGCTTCGCCGACGAAGCCGAGGCCATCCGCCTCGCCAACGATACGCCCTATGGCCTTGCCGCCTATCTGTTCACCGCCAGCCAGGCGCGGGCATGGCGGATGATGGAGGCGCTGGAATATGGCATGGTGGCGGTCAACGAAGGCCGCCTCTCCAGCGAGGTCGCGCCGTTCGGCGGCATCAAGCAGTCCGGCCAGGGCCGCGAAGGCTCGCTGCACGGCCTCGCCGACTATATGGAGATCAAATACGCGCTGTTCGGCGGCATCGACGGCTGATCCGAACGCGACGGGCAGTGCCCCGCAGCCACACTGCGGGGCACGCTCGCATCAGAAGAACACCCGCGCCGAGGCGGTGACCATCCGGCCCGGCAGTGTGCGGCCCAGCACCACGCCATAGCTCGGGATCGTGGCATCGCCGATGTCGACGAACGCCATGGTGTTGAACAGGTTGCTCGCGTTCAGCGCCAGCGAGAGTCGTTCGATCGGCCGCACCTGCACGAATGCGCCGACGGTGGTGAAGCCCGGCATCTTCAGCTGATTGACGTCCTGCGAATAGCTCGACGTCTGACCGACGACGTTGACGCCCACCGTCACCAGATCGTTTTCGAACTGCGGCGTCAGGCTGTAGATCGCCGCCGCCTGGTGGCGCGGCTTCTTGCCGACCACCGCCGGATCGTTCGCCGCGGTGATCTTGCCGCCGGAAAGCGTGAGGTTGCCGGTCACGCTGAACGGCCCCTTGCGTACCCGCGATTCCAGCTCCGCGCCATAGGTGCGGTACGAGCGCTGGACCACACCGAACACCTGGTTGCCGTTGGCGTCGTTATAGATCTGCGAATTGGTTTCGCGGGTCAGCGCATGGAACGCGGTGACATTCACGATCACCCCGCCGCTGCGATATTTGAACCCGCCTTCCACCTGCCGCACCGGATCATATTCTGCGCTGCGATCGATCAGGCCGCCGGTCCCACGATCCAGCGCCGGGGAGAACAGCACGCTGTCCGCCCCTGCCCGCGCGCCACGGCTGTACCGGGCGAACACCGACAGCGTTTCCGCGACGCGGTAGTTCAGGCCGGCCGAATAGGACACATAGTGGTAGTTATAATGGACCGGCCATGCCGTGGTTGGATCGATCACCGGCACGGTGGCTTCCGGGCCACCCAGATCGATCCGCCCGTCGCCATTCATGTCCTGGGGCCGCGTCGTCGTATCGTTGAAGGCCGAGCCGCGAACGCGCCCCATGTCATAGCGCAGCGACCCCCCGAGCGCGAAGCGGCCCTTCTGGACGTTGAACGATGCATAGGGCGCCGTGACGTCGTAGCGCATATCGGCGTTACGATTGACGCCCGGCTGGCCGAGAAAGCCGTAATCGACCACGCCATTCTGGGTGATCATGGTTCCGTCGGCGCGCCGCACGTCGACCAGCGCCGACTTGCCGTGCCCGGCCACGTCCTGGAAGACCGAAGTCATGCCCTCGGTCGTGACGAGGTCCTGCAGCGCCTTGTACACGCCGAACGTGGTCGTCAACGTGCCGCCGTGCAGATCCCAGGCGCGGCTGGCACGGAAATCGTTGGTCACGTTGCGCATGCTGTTGATGCCGGCGCGGTAGAAGCCGGTGGCCATCAGCAGGCCGTTGCCGTTGACGGTGGCCGGATTGACCGTGCTCCCCTTGGCCGGGCCGGTGGCATAGGTCAGCACATTGCCCGGCTGCCCGGTGAACAGCGCCGCAAGATCGGCGGCGGGCGCCACCGACAGCGGCACCACCTGATTGAGTACGCCGCTGTTGTCCGCATAGCGGAAACGTTCGGCGAGCGTCCACCCACCCAGCGTGAACTGGGCCTCGAAGCCGATCGCCTTGGACTTCGCGCGCATGTCGTCCTGCATGTTGGTGGTGGCGATCGCGCCGTTATAACCGGGCGCCACCCGCGCGGTGATGTAGCGCGACTGGGCGGTATCCGAGTTGATGTCGAAATTGGCGACGTTGCGGAAGCTGGGCTTCTCGTTGGTCCCGCTCACGGCCACCGGATAGGTATAGTAATAAGGGAAGCGATCATCGAGCAGCTTGGCGTTGAAGCGGATATAGCCGTTCGAGAACTGGCGCGTGACGTTCAGCTTCACCTGCCCGCCCTGCAATGCGTCATAGCCGGTGCGGCGCGGCCCTTCGCCCTGGCGATAGAAGCCGCCGATATGGAAGCGCCATCCGCCGCCGAGTTGGCCGCCATACTCGGCGTCGAGGCGCTGGGTGGCATAATCGATCCCGGCCGATGCCTGCACCGATCCGCCTTCGACCTCGCCGGTCTTGGAGACCAGGTTGACCACGCCGCCCGGCGCGTTCGACGCGAACGTGGAGGAAGATCCGCCGCGGATCGATTCGATCTGCGCGACATTCAGATCAGCGCGCAGGAAGATGTCCGAAGGCGCGACGAAGAAGTCGCCGAACTCCAGGACGGGCAGCCCGTCTTCCTGCAACTGCAGATACTTGGCACCGGCGTTCACCAGCGGCAGGCCACGTACCGTATAGCTGTTGTTTGCCACGCCGGTGCCCGCTTCCGCACGGATGCCCGGCACGTTGCGGAGCAGATCGGCCAGCGACATCGGCGCGAGCGCGGAAATGTCCCGTTCCTTCAGCGCGCTCGTCGAGGTTGCGCTGTTCAGGGGATCGCGCGCCTTGGCGACGCCCGTGGAAATCGCTGCATTGTCGTCGATCGTCCGGCTCGCTTCCCAAGCGGTCGACGGTGCGGCAGCCTCCTGCGCATGTGCAGCGGTCGCCCCCCATGCGGAAAGCATCGCCAACACCGATACACCGGTATGAAAAAGAGCCGAATTTTCAACGCGCATCGTGTAGCCTCCCGAAAGTTCACGATCGGGGGCTAGCCCGCATTTCCTGCCAAAGCCGTATACTGCGGGCTAGGTAAATCCACCTAAACAATGCGCACATATCGCGAGGTTTCAGCGCATTGATGCAACAATGCCGGCCTCACCGATGGTTGGCGGCGCCCGACTGTGCCGGGGTGGATGCTGGTAGGAACCGCGATCGCGCGCCTTTCGCGGGCGCGGCGATGTGCTGCCAAGCGCTATCGCCGACATGGCTGCGGCATGGGTTCGCCGCGTCCTGTCCAATGCTGCTTGCACGGAGGCACAGCGAACCAAGCACAGAGCCCGGTCACCCCGCAGCGACACGGACAAGAAAGTCCAGTATCATCGAAAGGAAATGGCGGAGAGGGAGGGATTCGAACCCTCGGTACGGTTACCCGCACAACGGTTTTCGAGACCGCCCCGATCGACCACTCCGGCACCTCTCCGCTGAGGGCTGGTATGCATCCGGAAAAGCTCCGAAACCGCATACCGGTCGCTGTGAGGCGCGGCCATTAGCGCAACCTTTCCGGCAGCGCAAGCAGTGCTTGTGCAAGAAATTACATGCACTACCTTAACCCCCATGTCCCAACCCGCAGACCTTTCGGCCCGCATCAAATCCGGCATTCCCATGCCCCCCATAGCCATCGCCAGCTTCGCCATCGGCGAGGTGGTGCGCCATCGGCTGTTCGATTTCCGCGGGGTGGTCTTCGATATCGACCCGGTGTTCGCCAATACCGACGCATGGTATGATTCGATTCCGGAGGATCTGCGCCCTCGCAAGGACCAGCCCTTCTACCACCTGCTCGCCGAAAACGCCGAATCGAGCTATATCGCCTATGTCAGCCAGCAGAATCTGGTCGCCGACGACAGCGACGAACCCATCGATCATCCCGGCATCAGCGGCCTGTTCGAAGACTATGCCGCGGGGCGCTATCGCCTGAAGGCGCTCCACCGCCAATAATCGCCGCCGCCGCATGGCAGCCGCGTGAAATTCGCAGGATTGCCCCGTGAATCGGTTGACATCGGCGTCGCCATCGCATAGCTGCGCCCTTCCTCCTGCCGGGGTACACCCTTGGCGGGCACATGCATTTTGAAGCAGAGAAGAGACCGATGTTCGCTATCGTGCGCACGGGCGGCAAGCAGTATCGCGTTGCCGCAGGAGACAAGATCGTCGTCGAGAAGCTCGACGGCGAAGCCGGTTCGTCGGTGACGCTGGGCGACGTCCTGCTGGCCGGCGAAGGCGGCGAGCTGAAGGCTACGGACGGCCTGACCGTCTCTGCCGAAATCATCGCGCAGGCGAAGGGCGAGAAGGTCATCGTCTTCAAGAAGCGCCGTCGCCACAACTATCGCCGCAAGAACGGCCATCGCCAGCAGCACACGATCCTGAAGATCACTGCCATCGGCGCGGCCAAGTAAGCGACACGAGACTCGAGGAGTATAGACAATGGCACATAAGAAGGCAGGCGGCTCGTCCCGCAACGGTCGCGACTCTGCTGGCCGTCGTCTTGGCGTGAAGAAGTTCGGTGGTGAAGCCGTGATCGCCGGCAACATCCTCGTGCGTCAGCGCGGCACCAAATTCTATCCGGGCGTGAACGTGGGCATGGGCAAGGACCATACCCTCTTCGCGCTCACCGACGGCCGCGTGTCGTTCAAGGAAGGCAAGCTTGGTCGCAAGTTCTGCTCCGTAGACATGATTGCCGAGGCGGCCGAATAACATCGGGCGACCGCACGGGTTGCCCACCAGGGCGACCCGGGTTCGACGAACCAACGCGAAAAGGGAGACGGGTCGCCCCGGTCTCCCTTTTTTCTTGCTCCCTGACACCGCGGCGAAACAGCCATGCCATATCGGCATGTGCAGAGAAGCCGCAGGACCGAGGAGAGTGGTCATGTTCGTGCGGACCCAAAGACTGACGTTACGTCCCGGCTGGCCCGAGGACGCCCCTGCCCTTGCCCAGGCGATCGACCATGAGGCCGTCGTGCGCAACCTGTCGCGCGTGCCCTGGCCCTATACGATCGAAGCGGCCGAAACCTTCCTGGCGCACTGGACCGATACGCGCTTCCTGGTGTTCGAGCACCAGGGAGGTGCGGTGGCGCTGATCGGCTGCATCGGCATCGATACCGTCGATAGCAACACCCATGAACTCGGCTATTGGTTCACCCCATCGGCATGGGGGAAAGGCTATGCCACCGAAGCGGGACGCGGCGTGCTCGCTGCCGCCCGCGCGGCGGGCGTCCGCCGGATAACGTCGCGCCACGCGGTGGATAATCCCGCTTCGGGCCGCGTGCTGCGGAAGCTCGGCTTCAGGCCGACGGGCCGCGTCGAGCCGATCTGGTCCAAAGGCCGCGGCTGCGAGATGCCCTGCGCGTCGTTCGAGCTCGAGCTTGGCGCGGAGGACAGCCACCCCCATCCCGAACCGCGACTGGCGGCGTGACTCCCCTGAGGGAGTCACGCCTTCCCCCGGCCCGCCTCCTGGATTAAGCCCGTTGGAACCACAAAGGGGGTTTCCAACCGTTGACGATGAACGTGGCGCGCCGCCGCCTGTCCCCGGAAGAATCGCGTGATGCAGCGCTGGAGGCGGCGCGTGCGCTGCTGATCGAGGATGGCCCCCAGGCAGTGACGCTGAAGGCGGTCGCCGCACGCATCGGGCGCACCCACGCCAATCTGCTGCATCATTTCGGCTCGGCGGCAGGGCTGCAGAAGGCGCTGGCTGCGAGCATGGCCGAGGCGGTGACCATGAAGATCGGCGAGGCGGTGCTGCGCGCGCGCAACGGCGACCATAATCTGCGCGAAGTCGTGGATCTTGCCTTCGACGCCTTCGATCGGGAAGGCGCCGGTGCGTTGGCCAGTTGGATGATTCTGACGGGCAACCAGAATGCCCTGGATCCGATCCTGGAGGCGATCCACAGCCTGGTCGATCGAATCAGCGAGGGGCAGGATGCCCGCACTCCCTTGCGCGAGGAAACGCTGCAACTGACCCTGATGGCATTGGGTGACGCGCTACTCGGTGCCCCGATGGCCCGCGCCCTGGGGCTGCCCCGCGACAAGGCACGGGAACTGGCAGCGATGATGCTACGGGAGCGGATCAAGGCGACCGCCCCCTAGCCACAATGCGCGCCCCTTGGCTGCTCGCCATCGTGGGGACGGCCCGGCCCGCCTGTGGTTATTCCGCCGCCTGGCCCATCCGCTGCGCTTCGCCCACCACCGCCTCGCGCACCGCGCGGGACAGCGCGGCGACCGTGAACGGCTTGCGCAGCACCGGGCGGTCACGGAGCTTCTCGGCGCTCGCCTCCCCGGTGAAGCCCGTGACGAACAGCACCGCTGCGCCACGCAGACGCCCCTCCAGGCCCGCGATCATCTCCGGTCCGGTCTGGCCGGGCATGAGCACATCGGTCATCACCAGGTCGACGGTCTGCATCCGCTCGATCGCGGCAGGCGCGCGCAGCGGATCGGCACAGCCGACGGCGCGATGGCCGAGCTCGCGCAGCGCCGCCAGGGTCGCCGCCAGCACGCGTGGGTCATCCTCCACCACCAGGATGTCATAGGCCGGGCCGCTGCTGTCTTCGGTCGGCTCTGCCCGCACCGGCGCACGGATCCCTGCAACGTCGGTACCCTTGTGGCGAGGCAGGTACAGGGTCACCGTAGTGCCCTCGCCCGGTGCCGTCTCGATCGCGATGCCGCCGCCCGATTGACGGACGAAGCCGAAGATCTGGCTGAGTCCTAGCCCCGTGCCCTTGCCTACCGGCTTGGTGGTGAAGAACGGTTCGAACACGCGCTCCAGCACGCCGGGGGTCATGCCGCAGCCATCGTCCTGCACGCCGACCGACACATAGTCGCCTGCCGCGCAATGGCCGACTTCGTTCGCCGCCAGACGCGCCTCGCCGGTGGTGATCGTCAGGATTCCGCGCCCATTCATCGCGTCCCGCGCGTTGACCGCCAGATTGAGCACCGCATTTTCCAGCTGGTGCCGATCGACCCAGATCCGCCAGTCCGTACCCTGGTTGCGGGCCTTTACCTGGATGGTATCGCCCAACGTGCGATCGAGCAGATCGCGCATCCCGCGGATCAGCATCCCGGCATCCACCGGCTCGGGCGCCAGCGATTCGGAGCGGGAAAAGGCGAGCAGCTGGCGGGTGAGCGCTGCCGCGCGATGCGCACCTTCCATCGCATTGTCCAGATGGCGGGCAGCCTCGCGCGGGTCCGTTTCGATCTGACGGCGCGCAAGTTCCACGCCCCCCAGCACAACCGCCAGCATATTGTTGAAATCGTGCGCGATGCCGCCGGTAAGCTGGCCCACGGCATCCATTTTTTGCGCCTGGCGGAGCGCCGCTTCCGCCTGTTCGCGCTCGTGCGCCTCGGCGCGCAGCTGCGCCGTCGCGGCCGCTACCGCTTCGCGCAGCTGGGCGGTGCGTTCCCGCTCCCAGGCCGCATCGGCATCGGCAAGCGCGCGATCCCCCTGGGCTTCGACCGCAAGCCAGCCGAGCACCACCGCACCCAGCGCGATCACCAGACCGAAACCGCTCAACACCCGCGAGGCATAGCCCGAATTCTCGATCAGCTGCGCCGCCGCCCGGGTACGATCGCGCAGCACGCCGCGCTCCTGCTCCACAATCTGATCGAGCAGCGCCTCCACCCGCTTGCGGGCAACGCTCTCCCGCACCTGATAATAGGACCCCCAGGCATCCCGGTGGCGCTTGTAGGTGGAATAGAGCGCGGTCGCATTCAACTCGTCGCCGCGCTGGGCGAAGGCTCGCTGCAACGCACGAATCTCACGTTGCTGTTGCGGATTGTCGCCGGTCAGCTGGCGCAGCCGCTGGAGTTGCTCCCCCGCCTTGCTCCATTGATCGGCATATTGCTGCCCGAGATTGCGATCGGCGCTGACGACATAGCGGCCCAGCGCCGCCTCCGCCGCGGAGATCGCGCCGGACAGCTGGTTGGCGCGCAGGATCAATTCGAAGCTATGCTGCTGACGCGCAATCGCCCGATCCCGCTCCAGATCGGTGCGCTGCTGGATCAGGATCAGCGCGCTCAGCACGACGACGCCCAGAATCGCCAGCGCGCCGAGCAAGAGCAAGCGCCAGTTCTTCGCGTGAACCGAACGCTCCAGAGACGGAAGTGCGTCGCTCATTCGCCCCAGTCTCTAGGCGCTCGCAAGCGGACTGGAAAGTGGGCTCAGCCGATCACGCCCACGGCCTGGCCGGCCGCGCGGAACATGCCCAGCACCCGCTCGATCTGCTCTGGCCGATGCTCGGCGCAGAGCGAGCAGCGCAACAGGAAGGTGCCGGCCGGAGTCGCCGGCGGGCGCGCCATGTTGACATACAGGCCGTTCTCCAGCAGCGCCTGCCACATCACCACCGCCTGTTCCTGGTCCTCCAGGATCACCGCGACGATCGCGCTTTCGGGCTTTTCGGTGCCGAGCTTGAAGCCCATGGCCGTGAGGCCGCCGTGCAGCGCGCGGGCATTTTCCCACAGCCGGGCGCGCTTCTCGTGCGCGGTCATCAGCTTGCGGATCGAGGTCGCCGCCGTCGCCACCACGCTTGGGGGCAGCGACGCGGTGAAGATGTACGGGCGGCAGGCCAGCCGGATCGCCTCGAACTTGGGGTGGTTCGAGATGCAGAAGCCGCCGACGGTGCCGACCGATTTGGAGAAGGTGCCGACGACGAAATCGACGTCCGCTTCCAGCCCCTGGTCCTCATAGACGCCGCGGCCATTGGGGCCGAAAAAGCCCATCGAATGCGCCTCGTCGACCAGCACCATCGCACCGTGTTTCTTGGCGACGGCGACCATCTCCTTGAGCGGGGCGATGTCGCCGAGCATCGAATAGACGCCCTCCAGCACCACCAGCTTGCCGGCTTCGGCCGGCAGGCGGCCGAGGCGCTTGTCGAGATCGGCCACGTCGTTGTGACGGAAGCGGACGATTTCGGCATTGCCCTGCTTGCAGCCGTCATAGATCGAGGCATGGCTGTCGGCGTCGAGGATGATATACTCGCCCTTGCCGGCCAGCGTCGAGATCATGCCCAGATTGGCCATGTAGCCGGTGGAGAACACGATCGCGCCCGACACGCCGTAGAAGTCGCGCAGCGCCTGCTCCACTTCCATATGGTCGCGGAAGGTGCCGTTGAGCATGCGGCTGCCATTGGTGCCCGAACCGAACTGATCGAGCGCGTCCTTGCCGGCCTGGATGACGTCCGGATCGAACGTCATGCCCATGTAATTATAGGTGCCGAGCAGGATCGTGTCCCTGCCCTTGATCACCGCCTCGGTGGGCGACTTGACCTGCTCCATCACGATCGCGAACGGATCGATCACGCCGCTGTCGAGCAGCGCCTGGCGCTCGGCGATCAGGCCGTCGAACTTGCTCATCAGGTCGGTCATGGCGTTCAGCCCTTGAGCTTCTGCACGGCGTCGACCAGCTGGCCGACGCTCTCGATCTCGGCCTGCATGTTCATGGTGATGACGATATCGAACTCATCCTCGATCGCGGCGACGAAATCCATCACCGTCAGGCTGTCCCATTCGAGATCGCCCGCGAAGGTGGTGGTTTCGGTGAGCGCGACGCCCTTCTTGTTGAAGGGCTCGATCTGCGCGGCGACGGTTTCGAAAATTTCTGCACGGTCAGTCATGCGGCCGGTCCTTAGTGTGATCGGTCGCAGGTGCCAAGCGAATGCGGCGAAACCGAGCCCGTCGCGGGGCACCTCCCCAAAGGTCAGGCTGCCGCCGCCTGCTCGCTATCGGCGGTGAACAGCTGGTGGACCCACAAATCCATCTGCCCGGCCACCTTCTGCAGCAGCGCCGGGTGATAATGGGTCACGTCCGCCATTTCGTCCGGGCTGTCGAGCAGGTGCGCGACTTCCAGGATGAAGAGATGTTCCGGATTCTCCCGCGCCATGCGTCGCCAGACGGCGTTGAAGATACGGCAGCGCTCCGGCGAGTGATTGAGCCCCAGCCGGTACTTCTCGATCGGTGCGTTCTCGGGTGGCAGCACCACCAGCATCCGCAAGCCGTTCTCGATCAGATGGATCACCAGGCGCAGGACGCATTTCTCGTACAGGCCAATCTCCAGCAGGTGCCATTTCTCGGGCCAGCGCACATCCAGATAATCGACGGTGGCGCCATAGACGAGGAAGGGCGGAAACGTCTGTTCGCGGTAGCTGCCGTCGTCCATCATCCGCAGCGCGAACAGGCGCGGATTGTTGTCAAACTCGATCGCGGGGCGAAAGCGGCTGTAGTGGGCGATCCCGCCGGACTGGCAGTCGAACATGATACGGATCGCCGGATCCATCCCAGGCTGAGCGTTCTGCTCTGCCCGGATCGCAGCGCGTATCTCCGCGTCATCAAAGCCATAATCGCGGATCCAGTCGGGCGTCACCCGGCTGAAGCGGCCGTCGAACGTGCTGAAATCCGCGTCCGCCCACAGCGCGCGGATCTTGCCCAACGCATATTCCTCCAGCCCCATGTGCATGGCGCGGCACGAGAAGGTGAAATGCACCATCCGCTGCTCGACACGATGCCACATCACGAAGCCGACCAGCCCGTAGCGACCATATTTGTCCCAGGCGAAAATCGACCAGCTGTCATGCTGGGTGACGTTGATGATGTCCGCCTCCAGCGCAGCAGGATCGACGCGCGACTGGGTGTAGTTCAACTGGTTCGAACGGTTGATCAGTTCGGCAATGCGCGGCGCGAACTCCAGATTGTCCATGATGAAGGGCGCGCAGGCACACAGGCCGGAGGCGCGCAGAAATGCCTCGTTGGACTGACCGGGCACGGCCGCCCGATCGCGCTTCTTGGCTTCGAGCAACCGATAATCGGCAACCCTGCTGCGCGTGCCGGTCTGCATCGCCAGCAGGTCGGCAAGCTGCTCGTCCGCATCCTCGGCCGTCGCGTCGAGCGTCTGGATCTCGGGCATGGCGTGACGCACGGCGCCCAGATTGTGCGGATTATCGTCGATGAACAGCACGTTGGCGGGGCGCAGTTGCATGTCCGCGATGATGCCGCGGATCGCCTCCGGCTTTGGCGTGAAGGCGATATGCGGGAAGACGAACTCGTCCCACAGGCCGAACGCTTCGAGCTTGGCGCGCGCCGCATCAACGTCGTTCTTCGAGCAGATCGAGGAGACCACGCCCCGAGCGTTGAAGGCGCGGACGAATTCCGCGCGCTGTTCGAACAGCGTCACCGTGTCGCCTTCGGCAAGGGTTCCCTGCCAGAGCGTGTCGTCGAGATCCCAGAGGATCAGCTTGATCGGGGCGGTCCACATGCCCCCTTTATAGAATGGTTAAGCGCCCTCGGCGCTCACAGCAGCCCCTCCGCGCGATACCAACGCGCCGTTTCCGCCAAACCGGCCTCGGTTTCGACCTGCGGCGTCCACAGATTGGCGGGAGGGCGGTTGCCCGGGCTCGCCACCCAGTCGGGATGACAGAAATAGGACACGCGGTCCGGCGTCAGCTTGGCCTTGCTGCCGCGCAGCAGCCGATCCACATGGGCGCCAGCCATCAGCATCGCCCTGGGCAGCGACAGCGCAAGCACCCGACGCCCCACTGCACGGCCGATCGCGCGGGCGAATTCCGGATGGCTCCAGCCCCCTTCCCGCCCGTCATCGGGATCGATCTCGCCGGGAAAGCGATCCGCAGCGGCGAGCCCCAGCAGCAGGCGCCCAAGATCGCCGACCTCGATCACCGAGATACGGCCACCCGGCGGCAGCAGCGCCAGCCCGAAGCGGGCGACGCGGAACAGCTCCAGCATCTCCAGGTCGCCGGGGCCGTAAATCGCCGGTGGACGGACGATCGTCCAGTCGAGGCCCGAGGCACGAACCAACTTGTCCGCCTCGCCCTTCGACCAGCCATAGGCGGAGAGCTGCGGCTCCCGACTGGCGAGCGAGGAAACGTGCACGTACCGACGCACGCCCGCCCCCTGGACCGCCGCGAGCATGTTGGCAGTGCCGGTGATGTTGCCGCGCGCGAAGCCGTCCCGATCCGGCGCATTCACCACGCCGGCGACATGGATCACCGCATCTGCACCGGCGCAAAGCGACGCCAGTGCAGCCGTGGCGTCAAGATCGCCGCGGACCCAGGTGACGCCGTCGCGCGCGGGCTGATCGCGCCGGGTCAACGCCCGCACCGCATGCCCTGACGCCAGCGCAAGATCGATCAGGCGGGATCCGACGAAGCCGGTCCCGCCGGTGATGGCAAGAACGCTCACAGCAGCGCCATATGGCTGCGATGCACCAGCGCGCTGCGGGGGGCATAGCCCAGGATCGCGCCCACCTCCTCGCTCCGCCGCCCGACGATGCGCGAGGCGTCGACATGGCCATATTCGGCAAGGCCGCGCGCGATATGCTTGCCGTCGGGGCCCACCACCACGATCAGGTCGCCGCGGGCGAACCGCCCTTCGACGCGCGTGGCGCCCGCCGAAAGCAGACTGCGGCCTTCGCGCAGGGCCTGCGCCGCACCGCTATCGATATGGATCGCCCCCTTTGCAGTCAGCCCACCGCGCAGCCAGGCCTTACGCGCCGCCGCCCCCTTCTGGGCAACGAACAGGGTTCCCCGCCCCCCTTCGGCCAGCCGCGCCAGGGGATGGACGACGCGCCCATCGGCAATGGCGAGATGCGCGCCGGCGCTCGTGGCGATCCGCGCCGCCTCGATCTTCGAGACCATGCCGCCGGACCCCATGCCCGAGGCCGAGCCTGCATCGGCCATCGATTCGATCTTCTCGTCGATGATCGGTACCAGCGGGATCAGTTCGGCATCCGGATTGGTGTTGGGGTTGGCGGTGTAGAGGCCATCCACGTCTGAAAACAACACCACACCATCGGCGTTGGCCGCACTCGCGACGCGTGCAGCCAGGCGATCATTGTCTCCGAACCGGATTTCTTCGGTTGCGACCGAATCATTCTCGTTGATCACCGGCACGACACCAAGCCGCAACAGCCGATCCAGCGTTGCCGATACGTTGAGATAGCGTCGCCGGTCTTCCAGATCGTCCAGCGTCACCAGCATCTGCGCCGCGATTAGCCCCTGATCGTGCAGCAATTCGGCCCAGACGCTGGACAAGGCGATCTGCCCCGTCGCGGCGGCAGCCTGCGCGTCTTCCAGGCTGGCACGCCCCCCCTTGGGCAGCTTCAGGCGCCGCGCGCCGAGCGCGATCGCGCCGGAGGAAACGACGACCAGCTGCTGACCTTGCCGCGCGCGCGCGCCGAGATCGGCAACCAAGCCGGCCAGCCAATCGCGCCGCACCTGCCCATCGGCATCCACGAGCAGCGACGATCCGACCTTCACGACCAGCCTGCCACATGTGGAAGGCGCGAAACCGATCGCATCGACAGAGACAGCGGGCGCAGACATGGCTGCGCTCTTAGCGGTGCGGTTCGCCATCTGCCAACCCGATCAGACGATCGATTCGCGCTGGAGGTCGCAGCAATGCCCCGCACCGGCAGCGGCAAGCCGCCCGGCCACCGCATCGCGGGTTTCGCTATCGCCGGCACGGATCTCGCCCAGTTCGGCTGCCGTCAGGAGCACCACGGGAACGACCCGGACCGCCGATAACGGCATGTCTTCGATTCGAGTCGCGAAATCGGGCTCCGGCCCGCCGATCAGCACGCCCAGCACATCGTCCGCCGTCAGAAAATGCGCCGGCATCCGCGCGGCAATCGCCGCCGAAGCGGAGACGTTGGTCAGTTCCAAAGGAATCGGCCCATGCCGATCGAGGGGGCCGAGAATGCCCTGCTCTTCGGCGACGATCGCTGCCACCCGCCGCAACACTTCCAGCATCCAGCCATCGCCCGCCACCGGCGCGGTGGAGCCTTCGCCGATGCCTTCGATGAAGAGTTCGACCTCGAACCCGTTGGCATTGGCGGCATCGCCGATCGGATCGGAAAGCCCGTCGGTCGCGAGCAGGATCGCGCTGCCGCGGTGGATGAGGCGATAGGCTTCGTGCCCCCCGGGCCACTGCGATCCCGCCGGCGCGCTCGAAAGGATGCGGTCGCTGGTCGGCCCCAGCCGTTCCCAGAACCGCGCACGCGCCTGCGCCGAGCGATCGGCGAGGCTGGCAACCGGCGCGACCTTGTCCGCCTTCGCCTGTGACCGAGCGCCGAACAGCACGCGGATCCAGCCAAAAGCACCCATCAGCAGCCCTCCAGAAACGAGTCAGGGGGCTGGCAATGCCCTAGAAATGCGTCAGAGCGGCGACCATTCAACGGGTTCCTGATCGTCATCGGCGGCAATTTCGCGCGCTTCGCCCTCGCCCGGTCGGATCGCTTCCAGCAACTGATCGAGTACCCAGTCGACCCCGGTGCCCGCCGCGCCGGAGATGGGGATCACCTGCGCGCCGCTGGCCTCCTCCAGCTCGGCCGAAAGCGCCGCGATCAGTTCATCGTCCAGCATGTCGATCTTGTTGAGCGCCACGACCACCGGCTTGTCGACCAGACCGGCGCCATAGGCTTCCAGTTCGTCACGGACGATTCGATAGCTGGTGGCGACGTCCTCGTCGTTCGCGTCGATCAGGTGCAGCAGCACACGGCACCGCTCGATATGGCCGAGGAAGCGGTCGCCGATGCCGGCACCTTCCGCGGCGCCCTGGATCAGGCCAGGGATATCCGCGATCACAAATTCCTGGCCCTTGTGACGGACCACGCCCAGCTGCGGCCGGGTGGTGGTGAAGGCATATTCACCCACCTTTGCCTGCGCGTTGGTCACCGCGTTGATGAAGGTGGACTTGCCCGCATTGGGAAGGCCGACAAGGCCGGCATCGGCAAGCAGCTTCAGCCGCAGCCATACCCAGGCCTCTTCGCTGGGCCAGCCGGTGCCGTGCTGGCGGGGCGCGCGGTTGGTGGAGGTCTTGTAGCTGGCATTGCCCCGGCCGCCATCGCCGCCGCGCAGGAACACCACGCGCTCGCCTTCCTTGGTCAGGTCGAGCAGCAGCGTCCGCTCCTCATCGTCGGCGAGCACCTGGGTGCCCACCGGCACCTTGATCACCAGGTCTTCGCCACCGGCGCCCGTGCGGTTCGAACCCGATCCGCCGCTGCCGCGCGGCGCCCGGAAATGCTGGGTATAACGGAAATCGATCAGCGTGTTGAGGCCGGCGACAGCTTCAAAAATGATATCGCCGCCCTTACCGCCATTGCCGCCGTCCGGACCACCATATTCGATGTACTTTTCGCGCCGGAAGCTCACGGCGCCAGGTCCGCCGGTGCCGGAGCGGACAAAAATCTTGGCTTGATCGAGGAAGTGCATCGCGGGGCCATAGACGTTCGCCGCGATTCCGTCACCCCCGGCGGTGGCTTTCCCCGAATGCCGACCGGCGGATGACACTTTCCGGGTGGCATCGGCGTTCAGCACCGCTATACGCGACCGGATCATTTCCGCCCTTTTTCCGTTTCATGGGCGGAAGGATCCCAGCTCGAAGGACGTTCAGCGGACAGCATGAATTCGATCGATCGCTATATGGCGCGGCTGATCGCGGTGCCGCTGATCTCCACCCTGATCATCTCCGCGATGCTGCTCGTGCTGGATCGGATGCTCCGGCTGTTCGAGTTCGTCGCGACCGAAGGCGGCCCGGTCAGCGTGGTGTGGCGGATGCTCGCCAATCTGCTTCCCGAATATCTCGGCCTCGGCATTCCGATCGGCCTGATGCTGGGCATCCTGCTGGCGTTCCGCCGCCTGGCCACCAGTTCCGAGCTGGACGTGCTGCGCGCCGTCGGGGTCAGCTACACCCGGCTGCTGCGCGTCCCCTATATGTACGCGATCGTGCTGGCGGTGGCGAACTTCGCGATCGTCGGCTTCATCCAGCCCACCTCGCGCTACAATTACGAGCAGCTCCGCTTCGAACTGCGGTCCGGTGCGCTGGGCGCGTCGATCAAGGTTGGCGAGTTCACCAACTTCGGTTCGAAGATGACGCTGCGCATCGAATCGAGCCAGGACGAAGGACGCGACCTGCGCGGCATCTTCGTTCGGATGACCGCATCGGACGGCACACCGCTGGCGGTGACGGCCGCGAAGGGGCAGTTCCTGCGGTCGGACGATCCCGACACGATTATCTTCCGCCTGACCAACGGCACGCTCGTTCACCAGGACAAGAGTTCGCCGGTGCCGCGGGTGCTGACCTTCAGCAGCCACAATCTGCCGATCCCGCTTCCAAAATATGAGCAGTTCCGCAAACGCGGCGACAGCAATCTGGAACGGACCCTGCCGGAACTGGCGGTGATCGGCCGCAGCCGCGCGGCGGACGCCGTCGAACGCGAAACCAGTCGTTCCGCCTTCCATTATCGCATGGCGGAAGTGACGACGATGTTCCTGCTGCCGATGC
Organism: Sphingomonas pokkalii; assembly: GCF_003096275.1. Lineage (GTDB taxonomy): Bacteria > Pseudomonadota > Alphaproteobacteria > Sphingomonadales > Sphingomonadaceae > Sphingomonas > Sphingomonas pokkalii. The sequence continues at coordinate 3,670,707 of NZ_QENQ01000001.1, read as the reverse complement.
TCGCGGTTGCGCTGGGTATTCCGCCGAAACGCTCCACCTCGATGCTGGGTGTATTCCTGTCGATCCTGATGATCGTCACCTATCACAAGGTGAACGAATATGCTCAGGGCGTGGGCAGCCTGGGGCTGATCGATCCCATCATCGCGCTATGGGTGCCCTTTTCGATCTTTGCCGGGCTCACGATCTGGATGTACTATACCGTTGCCTATGTGCCCGGCGGCCAGCCCATCGGCGCGCTGGAGCGGGTATTCGCCAAGGCCGGCAAGCTGATTGGCCGGCTGATGCCGGGCAACCGGCGGCGCCGCAAGGTGGAGTCCGGCCAATGAGCGTGCGGGCGTGGTTCCCCTCCCCCACCATGTCGCTGTACATGGCGCGGCTGTTCGTCGTCCGCACCTTCGCCCTGCTCGGCGCGCTCGTGCTGGTGCTCACCTCGCTCGACCTGCTGAGCGAATCGGCCGCGATCCTGGCGCATCCGGGCAACGGCAATGCCCAGATCTGGGTGTATGTGACGCTTCGCGTACCGCAGATCGTCCAGACCTTCCTGCCCTATTCGGTGCTGGGCGGGGCAATCTTCACCCTCGCCCAGCTCAACCAGAACAGCGAAATCATCGCGCTCAAGTCGGGCGGCCTTTCGGCACACCAGGTCCTCGCGCCGCTGATGCTTTCCGGCCTCGTCGTCGCGGGCCTGTCCTTCACCTTCAACGACCGCATCGTCAGCCGCGCTACGGCCACGCTCGAGCAGTGGAAGAAGGTGGACTACGCCCCCCTTCCCGTCGACCGCGGCGACCGTGCCAATGTGTGGGTGCAGGCCGGCGGCAACCTGATCGAAGTGAAGCAGATCAAGGGCAAGGGCACGGCCGCCCAGCTCTATGACATCATCGTCTATGAACGGACCAACGGTTCGCTCACCTCGGTGCTCGGCGCGAAGCACGGCGTCTATGCGGGCAGTGCCTGGCGCGTCGATGGCGCGAAGCGCTTCGACGTGGCCAGCGGCACCATATCGACGATCGGCACGACGATCATCGGCCAGGGCGTCCGACCGGATCAGTTCACCCTGGCCCATGTCGATCCCGATTCCATGTCCTTCGGCGAGTTGCGCGCGGCGATCCAGGAGCTGAAGGAAGCCGGGCGGCCGACCAAGGCGTTGGAAGGTTCGCTGTGGCACAAGCTGTCCGGCCCGCTTTCCGCGTTTCTGATGCCACTGCTGGGCGCGGTCTCGGCCTTCGGTCTGGCGCGGTCGGGCAAGCTGTTCGTCCGGGTGGTGATCGGGATGGCGCTGGGTTTCCTCTATTTCGTCGCGGACAATTTCGCGCTCGCCATGGGCAATCTGGGCGCCTACCCGCCCTTCCTCGCCGCATGGGCACCGTTCCTGCTGTTCCTGATGATCGGCGAGGCCGTGCTGCTGCGCACGGAGGAATGATGCAGCGGCCGGGCGCGCGCGTTCTGGCAGCGACGTTTCTGGCGCTCGTGCCGGCGAACGCATGGGCCGGTTCAGAACGAACCTACGAGGGGACCGTCGGCACCGCGGCGGTGGTGATGGCCCTTGAGGAGGACAAGGACACAGCTTCCGGCCGGTATTTCTACCGCAGCGTGCGCCTCGATATCGACCTCTCCGGTACGGTGCACGGCCGGACGCTGGACCTGCAATCGCGGACGACCGGTGATACGCTGCACCTGACGCGCGACGGCGCAGCCCTTGGCGGCACCCTGACCACCGCAAAAGGCCGACGATTGCCCGTCCGCCTCCATCCGGCCGGCACGCCCGCCCCTCTCCCGGCCGACCTGCCGGCCAAATTGAGCACCTATGAGCGTTGGCACCTTGCCGGCCTGCAGCTCACGTCACAAAGGACGGAGACGATCGGCGGCAGGACGATTCGCTGGTATCGCGAGCCGCTTTCGGGAATCCGGCTGTTCCGAGTCGAGCGCGGCTATGCGGCGCCGGCGACGGCAGCGGTAAACCGCGCCCTCGCCCGCAACCATTGGGCCGCCGTTTCGGCCTGGTTCGCGTGCACCGGGTACGAGGGACAGCCCGGCACCGACACCGCCAAAGCACAGCGGCCCTGGCTGGGCGACAATCACCTCAGCTATCTCTGGAATGCCAGTTGGAGCTGCGCGGGGACGGCCCATCCCGACTTCGGGACGACCGGCTTCAGCTATGACATGCGCACCGGGCGCGAACTGAAGCTCGACGAACTGCTGCGGTTTGGCTCCGGGCCGATTCCTCCCGAAGAGAGCACCGGCTGGTATGGCTATCGCAGCGAGACCTTCGCACCGGGCGTCGTGGCACTGCTCAAGCACTATCATCCTGCCGAAATGACGCCACCAGGCCCCGGCGACGACGACGCATGCAACTATGCGGACGCTGAGGTCTGGCATTACCCCAGCTGGGCGCTGTCAGAGAAGGGCCTGTGGCTGGGCGCCTATTTCGCCCGCGTCCAGCGCGCCTGCGACGCACCGGATTGGGCGATTATTCCCTGGTCGGCGCTCCGGCTCCGCCGCAGTGAGAAACCCTGAAGATCGAGATGACGTGACGTTGCCCCACGGTGACGGCCCGCCGCTTCGCCGTCCGCGTACAGCCGCTCAGGGATGGGCCTTTGCCCATGCCAGCGCCCCCTGCAGCGTCGTCACCCACAGCTCGGCACGATGCCGGGCCAGCCAGGCGACGAACTTGCGGTGCTCCGCATCTGGCACGACGGAATAATCCCCGCCGACCCCATGGAACAGGAACACCGCCCAGCCCCCGCCCTGCTCCGCCTCGCGGACATAGGCGATCATCTTCTCCGCCGTCGCGCCCTGGTCGAACGGCCGCGAGGGCACGTGCATCGGATCCGCCTTCGCCACGTTCGCCCGTGCGTCGGCCGGCGTATCGGTCACGCCGCGGACATAGGTTACGAGCCCCGCCTTGCGCAGATCCTCCAGATAGTCCTTGCCACCGGCCAGACTCTGTCCGCACGGCGTGGCGAAGCCGTGATGATCCCTCCCGTCCAGCGCCCGCAGCAGCACATTCGCCTGGGCGATCTCGCGTAACATGCTCGTCGAGGTGTAGGCTTCGCTCACATAGCGCGGGTCGGCGGGATAGATGTCGTGCGTGCAAGGGTGGAAGATGGTGTGGTTCGCGAGTTCATGCCCGCTCGCCGCGACGCGCCGCCAACGCTCGACATCCTTCTCCTTCACGTTCGCGAGAAAGAAGGTGCCCTTCAGCCCTGCGGCGTCCAATGCCGGGATCGCGTTGGCGAGCTGCGATTCCAGGGCGTCGTCATAGGTCAGCACCACGGCAGCCTTGGCACCATGCGGCCAACGGGTCTGCGCATCCGCCGGCAGCGCCGCGACCAAGCATCCCCACAGCGCCGCTGCCAAGAATTTCGCCCGCATATCCCTCTCCTCCTGCCTGGTGCGCGAACCTAGCCCCGGTCCGGCCCAAAGGAAAAGGGCCGGCACACCGCCCGGTGCCCGGCCCTTCACCTTCGTCCTCGTTCGTGGTGCCGCGATCAGCGCTGGCGCATCGTGCCCTGGGCCAGCTTCACCACCAGGCCGGAAAGCGTGGGATAGTTCGCCTTGTGATAGGCGGAGCTGGGGTCCAGCGCCGCCGCCAGCCGGCGATGCGCCTCGCCGAGCGAATGGTATGGCACCGCCGGCAGAAGATGGTGCAGCGCGTGATAGCGAAGGCCCACCGGCGCCCAGAGATAGGGCAGGAAGCCTGGCTCCGGCACGTTGACGCTATCGAGATACTGCGCCGTCACGGTCAGCGGCTCGCCTTCGTTTTCCCACAGATGCGCGACCAGCGTGCGGACCTGGTTCAGCACCGCCGAGGCGGCGACGATGGCAATATAGGCAAGGAAGGCACGCAGCGGCAGAATACCCGCGACGGTGACGCCGATCAGCGTGATCGCGAACAGGCTGGCGCCCAGTTCCTGCCAGAACCACTGGCGGCGGAACTCGCCTTCGGGTTCGCGGCGCTCGAACGCCGGGTTGATCTGCAGCCCCGAATAGCGCGCCACGACCAGACGGCGCAGCTTCGGGAAGACCAGCGACAACGGCGAGAGCAGCGCAAAGCGCAGCAGCAAGCCGATCGGCATCAGCACCGAGACGAGCAGGAAAAGTGGCAGCGTCCACGGCTTCATCCGCGCCAGCGGCAGATATTCGGGATCCTGATCGGTGCCGTAGCGGGTTCGGGCATGGTGGATCGTGTGGATGCCCTCGTACATGAACGACGGCAGCAGAAGCGGGATGCCTACCAGCATGTTCCAGCCGAAGCGAAAACCCGGCAGCAGCGAATGCTTCAGGTGCGTGATCTCGTGAATGAACAGTTCGGCACGATACAGCGCGAGTACCGCGATCACGCCGCCGATCACCGCCACCCAGGGCGACGCAGCAAACATCGCCGTTGCCATGCCGGCATAGCCGATCGCTGCGGAGAGTAGGCAATCGGTCCAGTAGAGCGCCTTGTTCGGCGTGTGCAGGTCGCGGGTAAGCTCCGCGGCAGCGCGCAGCATCGCGCGGTCGTCCGGAACGCCCGAAAGCCGGATGCGCGCGACCGTCGCCGAGACATCGGCGTCCGGAAGTTCGAAGGCTAGCGATTGGGTCATGGGTTCTGCCATTGGCCTTAGATAGTGGCTATAAGGTGGCATTACAAAGCGCCCGAGGGGCAATGCCGCGTGCCGCTTGACAGGCGCCTTCGGACGCTCGACTGCATTGCGCCGTATCAAGAATTCTGGGGAATCTCCGCGTGGCCAGCACCGATCTCAAGGTCCGTCCGGTATCGGGCAAGGCCGATACCAAGGCGTTCATCGAAGTCGCCTATCGCCTGAACGGCGACGATCCGCACTGGGTGCCGCCCTTGCGCGAAGAAGTCGCCGGAACGATCAACCCAAAGAAGAATGGCTGGTTCAGCCATGCCGAGGCGCAGCTGTTCCTGGCGGAACGCGCGGGCAAGGTGGTCGGGCGCATTTCCGCGCATATCGACACGCTGGCGCTGCAGATGCCGGCCGAGCAGGGATTCGGGCCGGGCACCGGATTCTGGGGCTTGTTCGAGGCAGAAGATCCAACCGTCGCCGCCGCGCTGATCGCGCAGGCCGAAGACTGGCTGCGCGCCAAGGGTATGACCAAGGCACTGGGACCGGTGAGCCTGTCGATCTGGGAAGAGCCGGGGCTGCTGGTGAAGGGGCACGATCACCCGCCGACGGTATTGATGGGCCACCACCCTGCGCGCTACCAGGGGTGGATTGAGGGGGTGGGCTATGGGGCTGCCAAGAAGATCGTCACCTACGATCTGGACATCAGCAAGCAATTCCCGCCGATCGTCCAGCGCATCGTCGCGGCCGGGGAGAAGAACCCGCGCATCCACATCCGTGAGGTGAACAAGGCGAAGTTCGCCGAGGAAGCCGCGATCATCCTTGCCATCCTCAACGATGCATGGTCGGACAACTGGGGCTTCGTGCCGCTCACCCAGCCCGAGGTGGACGATGTCGGCAAGAAGCTGAAACCGCTGGTGTTCAACGACCTGATCCGTATCGCCGAATATGATGGCGAGCCGGTCGCGTTCATGGTCACCCTGCCCGACCTCAACGAGCCGCTGAAGCCGCTCAAGGGATCGCTGCTGCCGTTCGGCTGGGCAAAGCTGCTGCTATGGCTGCGCAAACCGAAGTCGCGGACGATGCGCGTGCCGCTGATGGGGGTGGTGAAGCGCCTGCAAAGCTCGCGCCTGGCGAGCCAGCTGGCCTTCATGATGATCGAATATATCCGTCGCGCCGCCGTGGCCAAATATGGCGCGAGCCGGGGCGAGATCGGCTGGATCCTGGACGATAACCAGGGAATGATCGCGATCGCCGATGCGATCGAAAGCAAGATCAACCGGGAATATCTGATCTACCAGAAGGCACTCTGATTTCCCGGGCGGCGGGCGGAGTGGCAACCCTTGGCCACCCCGCGCGCGCCGGAAAACAGGATCACTCTTCGATGGGATCGACACCCGTCTGCTTGATCCACTCGGTGCGGGTCTTGCAAACCTTCGGGCGATGGATGCGCGAGCCGGTGATGGTGCCTTCGACGCAGTAGAGGACGTTCGGGTTCGCAGCCGCTTCTTCCTTCGACAGGACCTTGGCAGCCTTCGCCGACGGACGCTTCATTTCACGGTCGGATGCGGCATTGGCCGGCGAAACCAGGACGAACGTGACGGCAGCGGCACCGATCAGAGCGGCGCTGCGGGCGAAAATCGTGTGGCGAACGGTGGTCATATCTGGCTCCTGTTGCTCGGCGCTGGACCCCGGCGGTGTCCTTCTTGCCGATGCAAACAGTATTGCAGGTGCCGTGCCAGTTTTTCGAAACGTTATAATTCAAACACTTACAGATTTTCGCCCAAGTGTGTTAGCGCCATAAAGCGGTAAATTACACCAAATTCCCGCACAATGCGCCAACCACCCTCCGCTCAGCGCAGCGTTACCCAGGTGGGTGCGTGATCGCTTGCCTTTTCCCGGCCGCGATAGGCCTTGTCGACACCCGCGCCGGTGAAGCGATCGGCCGCTTGCGGGCTGAGCAGCAGATGATCGATGCGGAAGCCGGCATCGCGCTGCCAGGCACCCGCCTGATAATCCCAGAAGGTCCAGACGCCGCCTTTGGGGAAGCGGGTGCGCAGCGCATCCGTCCACCCCTGCGCCAGCAGTTCGCGGTAGCGGGCGCGCGATTCCGGCTGCATCAGCGCATCTTCGGCCATGGCGCGCACCGAGAAGGTGTCGTCGTCGTTCGGGATGACGTTGAAGTCGCCGGCCAGGATCGCCGGGCGTTCTTCGGCGAGAAGCGCGGCGGCGCGGGCGTTGAGCCGCTCCATCCAGCGAAGCTTGTATTCGAATTTCGGCCCGGGCTGCGGATTGCCGTTGGGCAGATACAGGCCGCCGACGATCAGATCGCCGACTTCGGCCTCGATATAGCGGCTATGAGCGTCCTCCGGATCGCCGGCCAGCCCGCGCTGACGCTCGACCGGCTGCTGCCCCTTGGCCAGAATCGCGACGCCGTTGAAGCCCTTTTGCCCATGCCAAACCGCACCATAGCCGGCGGCCTCGATAGCGGCGACGGGCAGCGTCTCGTCCGAACTCTTGAGTTCCTGCAGGCAGACGATGTCGGGCTGCGCTTCGGTGAGATATTCGACCAGGCGCTCCAGCCGGGCCTTGATCCCGTTCACATTATAGCTGACGATTTTCAACGGACTGCGCTCAGATCGAGAAGCTGGTGCCGCAGCCGCAACCGGATGCCGCGTTGGGATTGGTCACCGCGAAATGGGCGCCGCCGAGATTGTCGATGAAATCGACCTGGGCGCCGCGGACCAGATCCAGGCTGATCGGATCCACCACCAGCCGCACGCCATCCACTTCCGCCACGGTGTCGTCCGCCTCCACCGCCTCGGCCAGGCCGAAGCGATATTGGAAACCCGAACAGCCGCCCCCCTCAACGGAAAGCCGCAGGATCGCGGGCTTGGCCTGCTTGGCGGCAATCGCGGCGACGCGCGCGGCAGCGGCCGGCGTCAACGCGATATCGGAATGGTCGAGGCTGATCGTCATGCCACCGAGATAATGCGCCGGCGGCTATCCGGCAATGCGGCAGCGGCACCGCGCCTCAGCGCGGGCCACCCATGGCACCGCCCGTCACCGGCGTCTGCGACGCATATTCGCCGGACTGGATGAACGGAATGGGATTGATCGCGCGACCATCAAGCCGCACCTCGTAATGCAGGTGGGTACCGGTCGAACGGCCGGTCGAGCCCATCAGACCGATGATCTGGCCGCGATGAACGCGGGTATTATCGGCGACCAGGATCTTGGAAAGGTGGCCGTAGCGGGTTTCGATGCCATGGCCATGGTTGATTTCCACCAGATTGCCATAGCCGCCCTGGCGACCGGCATGGGAAACGATGCCGTCCGCCGTCGCATAGATCGGCGTACCCATCGCGCCGGGAATATCGACGCCCGTATGCATCGCCGCCGAACCGCGGAACGGATCCGATCGAACACCGAACATCGACGTGAAGCTGACATGTTCGACCGGCTTCAGCGACGGGATCGTCATCGAGCTCTGCTCGATCGAATCGAGCTTCTTCCAGGTCAGGAACAGCGAACGGAACTGCGCATCGGCATCGGCGGCCACCGCCGTCGTGCCTGCATCTTCATCGCTCGCGGGTTCGTAGGGCCCACCCATGGCAGCACCGGCCTTAACAAAGCGCGCCGCCGGCAAACCGAGCTTCTGGAAGTGCAGCGTCGCCTGGCGCACCCGCGCCTCGCCCACCTGCTGCGCCTTGGCGGCCAGCGCGACCTGGCGCGCTTCCAACCGGCGCAGCGGCGCCGTGATCTCGCCGGTCAGCGCGCTCGTCTTCTGCGGGAGCGCCGGCAGTTCCTGCGCCAGCACCGAACGATCGGCCTTGCCGGAAACAACTGCGTTCAGCACTGCCTGGCGCTGCGCGATCTGTGCCGCCTGCTGCCGGGCCTGTTCCTTGGCCTGGGCTACCTCCGTGCGCATCCTGGCGACTTCGGCGCGCATCGCGGCAACCTGTGCCTCCGGCGAACCCGGCGTGGCAGCGGTATAGGCGATCGCACCGGCCATCGCCTGCGAAACGCCATAGCCTGAAAACACGATCGTCATCGCCGCCGCGCTCGCGAACAGCGCCTGCGAGCGACCGCAGATGCTGAAGCGGCGCAGGCCGCGTCCATCGTGGAGAATGAAATCACGGGTGGTAAAGAAATCCCGGAACTTGCGCGCAAAATCGTCGTTCTTGCGTTCTGACGGTACAGCCATAAGTCCCCGGCAATGCATGGAAGCCAGCACCGTGCGACCCGGCGCGCTGCTTCAGGATGATGCGGACGGTTTGGGCAGCCCCTGACCATGCCGTCTCGCTTACGGACTCTTTTGGAGGATAATCAGCCGTCGACAAGCGCTTGATAGTAATCGCGCGTCAGACCGGCTGAGTCGCGCGCCGAGTCGTTGAACGGCGGCTTAACGGCACCGCGGAAATGGGTGCGCACCAGCGCCTGCCACGTTGTTTCCGGAACGCAACGATCGGCCTTGCAGGCCGATTCGAACCATGTCGTCCCCGCCCGGACATGGCGTACCTCATCCTGGACGATGCGTGTCAGGATGCGCGCCGTGACGATATCGCCGGCCGCGTCGAACCGATCGATCGTAGCCGGGGTAACGTCCAGCCCGCGCGCTTCGAGTACCATCGGCACGATCGCCAGCCGCGCCTTGGCATCATAGGCGGTTTCGGTGGCGGCATCCCACAAACCGTCATGCGCGGGCAGCGCACCATAATGGCTGCCGAGGCTGCGCAGCCGACGATCGAGCAGCGCGAAGTGCATCGCCTCGTCGGCGCCGACGCGCATCCAGTCATCGGTAAAGCCCGCCGGGAACTGCGCCCCGAAGCGGCCGATCAGATCGAAGGCGAGGTCGATCGCAACGAATTCGATATGGGCGAGCGCGTGGATCAGGGCGATACGGCCGCGCTCCGATCCGCCCCGCCCCCGCTTCGGCATCCGATTGGGCGGCAGCAATTCGGGCGCGGCGGGGCGCGCCGGGCGATCGGGCATGGCGACATCGAACCGGAAGGCCAATCGACCGAGCCGCCAGTCACGGGCCGCCGCGCGGGCCAGCATCACCTTGTCGCGCGGATCGGCGGCATCGAGCACCGCCCGCACCGCCGCCGCCACGCTCCGCGTTTCGCTCACCCGAGTGCCTTCGCCGCGGCCAGCACCTCGGCGGCATGGCCGGGCACCTTCACCTTGCGCCAGGCGCGCACCAGCGTGCCCGAGGCATCGAACAGGAAGGTCGAACGCTCGATGCCCATATATTTCTTGCCGTACATCGACTTCTCGACCCACACGCCCAGCACCTCCATCAGCGCGCCGTCCTCATCGGTGGCGAGCGGCACGGCAAGGTCGTACTTCGCGGTGAACTTCTGATGCTTGGCGGGCGGATCCTTCGAGATGCCCAGCAGCTTCACGCCCAGCGCCGCGAATTCCGGCATCAGCGCAGAGAAATCCTGCGCCTCGCGGGTGCAGCCCGAGGTGTCGTCCTTCGGATAGAAATACAGTAGCAGCGGGGCGCCAGCGCCCCATTCCGGAAGCGCGATGGCGCTGCCGTCCGCCGCTACCAGCGCGCCCTTGGGAAGCGCGTCGCCCAGTTCGATGCTCATGCCCGAATCTCCCTCAATCGCGGGCCTGGATGGCGGCCCAGCAGTGGCGCACCTCCTGCCGCGTCGCATCGAGCGTCGCAACCACCGCTTCCCAATCGGGCAGGCCCAGCGTCCGCGCGATCAGCGCCCGCGTGCTCGGGCCCGGCGGCTGCGCATCCGGCGCAACCAGCCGCAGCGTCACCAGCAGCCGCGTGAGGAAATCGTGCGCCGCCCGCAAGGCGGGCGGCATCAGCCCCTGTGCGACCAGCGCGTCGATCGCGCGCCCCAGCCGCGGATCGAAGCCGGTGCGATGGCCCAGCTGCTGCACGTGCACGGCAAATTCCAGGTCGACCAGGCCGCCATCGAGCAGCTTCGCATCCAGCGGACCGGCCGGCGGCTTATGCGCCGCAATGTCGGCCCGCATCTTGCGCGCATCGGCCAGGACATCGCGATCGGGCCGCGCGCCGTGCAGCACGCCGTCGATGATCGCCTGAACCTGTTCGCACGCCGCCGCCGAACCGAACACCGGCCGGGCGCGGGTGAGCGCCATATGCTCCCAGGTCCAGGCATCCTTCTCCTGATAGCGCGCAAAGCCCTCCAGCGAGACCGACAGCGGCCCTTGCGCGCCGGAGGGGCGCAGCCGCGTATCCACCTCGTAGAGCGGCCCCGCCGCCGTCGGCACGGAGAGCGCCGCCGTCACCCGCTGCGCCAGCCGGTTATAATAGGTTACCGCGCCCAGCGGGCGCCGGCCATCCGATTCCAACGCATAATCGCCGGTGAACAGGTAGATCAGATCAAGGTCGGACGCGTGGGTCAGCGCGCCGCCGCCCATCCGGCCCAGCGCCAGGATCACCAGTTCGCTGCCCGGTACCCGGCCGTGCTGGGTGGCGAACTCTTCCACGGCCGCCGCCGCCAGCGCCTGGATGGCGGCTTCGGCCACGCGCGCATATCCGGCGGAAACATCCAGCGGATCGCTCGCCCCGGCGACGATCTGGGCGCCGAGCGCGAACCGCTTCTCGTTGACGATCCGACGGACATGTTCGAGCCGCCACTGATAATCGGCACCGCGCTCCACCGCCGCCATCGCCGCGACCAGCGTCGGCACCGCGTCCACCGGGGCGAGGGCGCTGGCGTCGATCAGGCCATCGAGCAGCTCCGCCCGGCGGCCGAGTTGCTCGGCCAGCGTCGGCGCGTGGCTGAGGATCGCGCTCAGCAGGCGGGTGAGCGCCGGCTGCGCTTCGAGAAGGCGGAAGATGTTGATCGCGCTCGGCAGACGCTTCAGCATCGCATCGAAGCGGGTGATCGCATGCTGCGGATCGGGCGCGGCGCCGAACGCATCGATCAGCATCGGCAGCACGCCCTCCAGCGCGCTCTGGGCGGCGGGGCTGCGCAGCGCCGGATAGGTCGCGCCGCGCCACCCCTCGACGATGCGGCGCGCGGTCTCGGCATCGGCGAAGCCGGCATTCGCCAGGCGTTCGCCGAGCAGGTCCGGATCGCTCGAAAGGCCGCCGCCGCCCGCCTCGGCCAGCGCGTCATAGATGCGCCCTACCCGTTCCACCTCCGGCTGGAGCAGCGCGACCAAGGCGGCGCCGTCCGCCAGCCCGTGCAACCGCGCGACATGATCGAGCGCAGCGGAGTCGGCGGGGAGGCTATGGGTCTGGCGGTCGTCGATCATCTGCAGGCGATGTTCGATCGTCCGCAACAGCACATAGGCTCGATCGAGCGCTGCCGCCTCGTCCGCATCGATCCGGCCGGCCTTGGCCAGCGCGGCAAGCGCCCCGCGCGTTGCGGGAACCCGCAACGCCGCATCGCGGCCGCCATGGATGAGCTGGTGGATCTGCGCGAAGAACTCCACTTCGCGAATGCCGCCGCGACCGCGCTTCAGATCATAGCCGGGCCCGAAGCGCTGGCCCTGCTGGTAATGGTCGCGGATGCGGCGGGAGATTTCCTGGATCTCGCGGATCGTGCCGTAATCCAGCGCACGCCGCCACACGAAGGGGCGGATCGCGTCGAGAAACCCCTGCCCCAGCGGCAGATCCCCCGCCGCGGCACGGGCGCGGATAAAGGCCGCCCGTTCCCAGGGCAGCGCCTGGCTTTCATAATAGCTGATCGCCGCTTCGACCGGCAGCGCGATCGGGGTCACCTCGGGCGAGGGCCGCAGCCTGAGATCGACGCGCAGGACATAGCCGTCGCCATCGCGTGCCTGCAGCAGTTCCAGCACGCGCCGCGCGATGCGGACGGCCGCCTCCTCGGGCGCCTCGCGCGGGCGACAGGGCAACCTGGCCGGATCGAAGATCAGGATCGGATCGATATCGGACGAATAATTGAGCTCGCGGCTGCCCTGCTTGCCGAGCGCCAGCGCCGCAAAACCCTGCACGGGGGCGTCCGGGGTGCGTTCGCGGATCGCCGCGGTGATCGCCCGATCCAGCGCCATGTCCGCAAAGTCGCTCAGCAATCGCGAGACCCGGTCGAAATCATAGGCGCCGGAAAGATCGCCGATCGCAGCGATCAGCGCGAGGCGCCGTCGCTCGATGCGCAGCTGGCGTGCGATCGGCATCGCACCCGTCGGCGCCGCGGCGGTGCCGAGCGGATCGCGAAGCGCGGTGGCGGGATCGTCCGCGATATCCGCTTCGCGCCCAAGCACCAGGCCCAGGAACGGCGAATGCGCGCGAATACGATCGAACGTCTCGGAAAGGGAAGCTTCGGTCAAAGGGGTCGCCTGTCGTCCAGAAATCGTACAGCTGCGATGAACTGCGGAAATGCAAAGCAACGAAAGCAATGCATAGCCGTTTTGACCGCGTGGTACAGACGGCATCCTCCCGGCCCGAAGAGGCAAATATGGCGACACCCCATCGCGTTTCGGCACCGTGCCAGGGGGATGGGGTCGCGGCGGCGCTCGGCAATGCCTTTGGCGACGACGCGAACCTGCCGCAGGACATGCTTGCCCTGCTTGCCAAGCTGGATGACCGCGACTCCCGCAACGGCTGGTAGGTTATCGCCCCTGCATGTCGCGGTGCGTGGCGGGCATCCGGACCGTCAACCCCTCCAGCCCCTCGCGCAACACGATCTGGCAGGCGAGGCGGCTCGTGCGCACCGCGCCGATGGCCAGATCGAGCATATCCTCTTCCTCCTCGCTGGGCGCAGGCAGGCGATCGAAATCGTCCGGGGGCAGGATCACATGGCAGGTCGAGCACGCCATCTGCCCTTCGCACGTCCCCTCCAGGGGCTGGCCGGCATTCTGGGCCACTTCCAGCAGCCGCGTGCCCGGTGCGGCGTCCACCTCCTGATATCGCCCGTCGGTCCCCTCGAAACGTATCCGGATCATGCGCCCCCCTGTTGTGCCTCGGCTGCGACCAGAATTCGGTCGAGCCCGGTCGTCATTTCGCTCTCGCTGGTCATACGACCAAAGCCGATGCGGATGCTGGAACGCGCGGCGGCGTCCGAAAGCCCGAGCGCCCGCAGCACATGGCTCGGCCGCCCGGAGCCGCTTGCACAGGCAGAGCCCGCGGAGAAAGCGATATCGCGCAGATCGGACATCAGCCGGGCGACGTCGAGACCCTCGCGCCGAATGTTGAGGTTGCCGAGATAGCGATGCTGGCAAGACCCGTTGAGTTGCCACCCTGCGCGCGCCGTCCCGCCTACGGGAGCGAATGTACGGGCAGCGGCCAGCGCGAACAAACGGGCGACATGCGCCGCATCCGCCTCGGCCCGCATCGCCGCCACCTTCGCCGCCGCCCCGAACCCTGCACATAGCGCGGGCGAAAGCGTTCCCGATCGGCCCAGCGCCTCCTGTCCCCCGCCATGGAGCAGCGGCGCCAGCGTCACGCCATCGCGCACCCATAGCGCGCCGATGCCCTTGGGCCCGTGGATCTTGTGCGCCGAAACCGCCACCAGATCGCACTGCGCCGGGATCGGCACCCGGCCATAGCCCTGCACCGCATCGCACAGAAACAGCGCGCCCGCCGCATGGGCAAGGTCCGCCAAGGCCGCAATCGGCTGGATCACGCCAATCTCGTTGTTGACCAGCATCGCCGCGACCAACCCGGTGCCCGGCGCGATCGCCGCACGCGCAGCCTCCAGATCCACCAGCCCGTCCGCGCCGACCGGCAGCACCGTCACCGGCCGCCCGCTTGCAGCCGCGGTATCCAGCACCGCCGCATGTTCGGTGGCGATCGTCACGATCCCGCCGGAGGTGCCCTTGATCGCCCAGTTCAGCGCCTCGGTCGCCCCGCCGGTGAAAGCGATGCGCCCCCCTGCCGGCAGCAACGCCGCAACCTGCGCCCGCGCCACTTCCACGGCCGCCCGCGCCGCCCGTCCGGCCGCATGGGGCGCGTGCGGATTGGCGTGCTGCGATTCCAGCCAGGGCAGCATCGCAGCCAGCGCCTCGGGCGCGAGGGGGGTGGTTGCCTGATAGTCGAGATAGATCATGCCGCGCGGGTCCGCGCCTCGGCAAAGGTCGCGCGCCACAGCGCCGCGAAGCGATCGACATCCCCCTCGGTGGTGCTCCGGCCGAAGCTCACCCGCACCACTTCCCGCAAGGCGGGCTCCGTCCAGCCCATCGCCGTCAACACATGGCTGGGCCGCATACTGCCCGACGAACAGGCGCTGCCCGCCGAAACCGCGACGCCGGCAAGATCGAAACGGATCAGTTGCGCCGCCGAGGATACCCCCGGCATCCGGTATGCGCCGATCAGCGGGCTGCGCGCGCTTTCCGCGCCGACGACAATGCCGCCAGCCCCGGTGAGCGCCGCCTCCAGGCGCCCGCGCAGCCGCGCCATCGTCGCCAGATCCTCCGGCACCGCTACCGCCGCCGCATAGCCGAGCGCGCCGGGAAGATTCTCGGTACCCGCGCGATACCCTTTTTCCTGGCCGCCTGTGGGCAACAGCACGCCGAGATCGCGCACCAGCAGCGCGCCGATCCCCGGCGGCCCACCCCGCTTATGGGCGGAGACCGCGACGAGATCGGCGTGGTGCAGCAGCTCGGCATCGGCATGGGCCGGCATCTGCGCGGCATCGACCAGCAACAGCCCGCCCGTGCCGTGGACCACCGCCGCAATCGCCGCGATCGGCTGACGCACCCCGGTTTCGCTGTTCGCCCATTGCACGCAGACCAGCGTGCGCCCGGCGCCTTCCAGCGCAGCCGCCAGCGCCGCCAGGTCGAGCACCCCGCCCGGCGTGACGGGAAGCACGCCCGCGCCTTCGCCCAGCCGCAGCACGGCATCATGCTCCACCGCGGTGATCAGCCGCCGCTCGACGACGCTCCGCTGCATCGCGATGCCGAGTGATTCGCTCGCGCCGCTGGTCAGGATCAGCTCGTGCGCCCAGCCATAGGCCGCCGCGATCCGCCGCCGCGCATCCTCCAGCGCCGCCCGCGCCGCGCGACCGTCGCCATGCGGAGAGGAAGGGTTCGCCCAGCGCTGCATCCCCTCCATCGTCGCGGCCATGGCCTGGGCCAGCATCGGTGTCGTCGCGGCATGATCCAGATAGAGTCGCGGGCTCAATTGTCTTCCAATTGCGTGAAGGGACCGGCTGCTTATATAGCGACCATGTCCGCGCGCTCCACCGCGCATCTTCCTATTCGACAGGACCTGCCTTGCCCGAAGTCATTTTCCCCGGACCCGAAGGCCGCCTCGAGGGCCGCTTTGCCCCCGCCCCGCGCCCGCGCGCACCGGTTGCGATGATCCTCCACCCGCACCCCAATGCGGGCGGCACGATGAACAACCGCATCGTCCAGGATCTCTACAAGACCTTCCAGCGCCGCGGCTTCGCCACGCTGCGCTTCAACTTCCGCGGCGTCGGCAAGAGCCAGGGCACGTTCGACAACGGCATCGGCGAACTTTCCGATGCCGCCAGCGCGCTCGATTGGGTGCAGAGCTTCCATCCCGAAGCCTCCACCACCTGGGTCGCAGGCTTCGGTTTCGGCGCCTGGATCGGGATGCAGCTGCTGATGCGACGCCCGGAAATCCGCGGCTTCATCTCGGTCGCGCCGCCGGCGAACATGTTCGACTTCACCTTCCTCGCCCCCTGCCCCAGCTCGGGCATCATCGTGCAGGGCGAGCAGGACGAGGTGGTGACGCCGGGCGCCGTGCAGAAGCTGGTCGACAAGCTGCGCACGCAGAAGCACATCACCATCCACCACGATACCATTCCGGGCGCGAACCATTTCTTCGAGCACGAGATGGATCAGCTGATGGGCTCGGTCGATCGCTATCTCGACATGCGGCTCGATCCCAACTGCCCGATCCGCTGAAGATCCTGGCGGCTCAGCGCGGCGAGAACGTCGCGCTGAGCCAGCGATCGACGATCGCCGTGGCGGGATAGTCCGCCGCGCCCAGCTGGCGGTTCATCGCCACATGGCCGCGCAGGCCGCGCCCCTCGATGCCCTGCACCACCACCTTCGATCCCGCCGCGCGGAGCGCCGCCGCCAACGCCTCGGACTGGCGTGTCCCGTCCGCGCGATCGACATGCAGGATCAGGAAAGATGGTGCGTTGGGCGCTGCGGCATGGGTGATCGGCGATAACCTGCGCTGCCGCGCCGGATCGCTGCCGAACGCCTGATCGTAGATCGGCTGCATGAAACGCCCGGCCTCTGCGAGCTGCGCCGGCACATCATAGGCGGCACCATCAAGCAGGATCACCCCGCGCAGACGCTCCGGCGCCAGCCCCTGCTTCTCCAGATACTGCGGATCGGTGCCGACCAGCGCCGAGAGATGCGCGCCCGCGCTATGCCCCATCAGCACCACATGGTTCGGATCGAATCCGAGTTCGCGGGCATGGGCGATCAGCCAGCCAAGTGCCGCGGCGACATCCTCGGCCTGGCGCTCTACCGGCGCTTCGGGGATCAGGCGATAGTCGATGGTAGCGAAGGCATAGCCGGCGTCGCGCAGATGGGCGATCTTCGGCGTGCCGGTGGCATTCTCCTTGTTGCCCATCCGCCAGCCGCCGCCATGCACGAACACCACCAGCGGCGGCGGCGCGTGCGTCGCGCGGGTGGGCAGATAGAAATCGAGCTTCTGCGCGGGAAGCGCGCCATAGGCGAGGTCGCGCTTCGACGCGGCGGCAACGGGTGCCGCCGCCGTCTCTACTTGCTGCCGGGCGAGCGCAGGCGGGCCCGCGAGGAACAGTCCGGCTACCACCCACCCGATCACGCGCATCCTGACTCTCCTGCTGTCCCTGCAGCGTATCGCAGGGACGACGGGCGGGTCGACTCGGAAAAGGTCGCAAGATGTCGCAGACACGGGGCTTGGCGGGAGAGGCCAGGTGATCGCCCGCAATCAAATGTCTTCGTCATCCCCGCGAAGGCGGGGATCCGTTGGCGCTGGTGTCGCAGTTCTTTTTACGAGCCTCCGGGCGAATGGATTCCCGCCTTCGCGGGAATGACAATCGGATTAAGGCGCCGTCATCCCGTCACTGCATGGTCTTTCGGCCGCACGAGCCAACGGCCCCTCACACCGCCCAGATCAGCACATTGCCCAGAATCACCAGCGCGCATACCAGCATCAGCACGCCGCGCTGCCGGTCACCACGCCGCAGCACCGTAACCCCGCCCCAGGCGAGGGCCAGCACCGCCAGCACGGCGATGCTCATCATCAAGGGATACAGGCCCGCCAGGCCGCTCAGGTCACCACCACCCATAGCGTTACCCCCGTCGCCACGCAGACTCCGCCGCACACGGCGGCCGCCGCCATTCGGGGCTCGCTACGATAGGCGATGCGGAGCGCGAACCAGAGGAAATGGCCCAGGGCAAGCGTGCCCGCGCTCGCGATATACGCAATCGCGCCACCCAGGAGGCTGCCCTGCTCATGCCGTTCCACCGAGCGTCTGCGCATAATCCTCCTGGTCGACATTGCCGCCCGAAACGATCACCAGCGTTCCCGGTTCCACCACCACCTTGCCCGCCAGCAGGGCCGCGATGCCGGCCGCGCCACCCGGCTCCACCACCAGTCGCAGCTTCGCCGCGGCCCAGCGCTGCGCCGATCGAATCTCCGTCTCGCTGACGGCGATGCCGGTAGCGCCCCGACGCGCCAGCACGTCGAACGTAAGCGAAGAAACCCGCTGCGTCTGTAGCGAATCGCAGGCAGTGGGCGGCGGATTATCCCCCACCGGTTCGATCCAGCCGGCCTCGAGGCTGCGGCGCATATCGTCCCAGCCCTCGGGCTCGACGGGGACGATCTCCGCCTCGGGCAGGGCCAGCGCAATGCCGGCGGAAAGGCCGCCGCCGCCGCACGGCACCAGCACCCGATTCGGCGCGTCCAGCCCGGCCTCGGCCATCTGCTTCGCCGCCTCGATACCGGCGCTGCCCTGCCCTTCGATGATCCAGGGATCGTCGAAGCTCGGCACCAGCGCCGCGCCGCGGGCATGGGCGAGCTGTTCGGCGATCTTCTCACGGCTTTCGGTCGCGCGGTCGTAGCGCACCACCTCGGCCCCCAAAGCCAGCGTCGCCTCCAGCTTCACCCGCGGCGCATCCGCCGGCATCACGATCACCGCCGGAATGCCCAGGCGCTTCGCCGCCCAGGCGATGCCCTGCGCATGGTTGCCCGAGGAGAAGGCGACGACGCCGTTCCCGCGCACCCGCTCGTCCAGTGCGGTCAGCCGGTGCCAGGCGCCGCGGATCTTGAATGCGCCGATCGGCTGCAGGCTTTCCGCCTTGAACGCGACGGCTACGCCGCGCACCTCCCGCACCAGCAAGGGCGTGGGCGGCAGGATCGCGGCCACCTTCGCGGCGGCGTCGCGGACCCCCGCCCGGGTGGGCTGTCGCAAAATCGTCACAGAGCATCCCTTCCCGTAGAAAAACCTACCCCAGAATCACTTTACACGGGGGTCCGACGCGCATATGTGCGCTCCTCCGCTGCCCCATGGGACTTCCAACCGCAAGGCAGCTTTTCGTCAATGTTTGCCTCGCGGCATTTGGAGGTCCCTTGAGTTGCACAAGCATCATCGCGCGCTGGGGTTAGCGACCACCCGTATCGGCAACCGCGTTGCCGACATCGCTAAGCTTCGTCCGGTCCAGCCGGTAACGCTCGTCCGCCCGCACGCCGCATCGCGTGCGGCCCGGTTCTTCGCAGAGAAGTTCCCGGGTCGTTCGATGTATGCCGTGAAGGCCAATCCCTCGCCGGATCTGATCCAGATCCTGTGGGAGAGCGGAATCACGCATTTCGACGTCGCATCGATCGCCGAGGTTCGCCTCGTCGCCGGTGTCGCGCCGGAAGCAACCCTGTGCTTCATGCACCCGGTAAAGGCTGAGGAAGCCATTGCCGAGGCGTATTTCGAGTACGGCGTTCGCGTATTCAGCCTGGACAGCATGGAAGAGCTGGACAAGATCGTCCGCGCCACCAAGGGCGCGACGGATCTCACGCTGTGCGTACGCCTTCGCGTCTCGTCGGATCACTCGAAGCTGAGCCTCGCGTCGAAGTTCGGCGTGGGCCCGGGCGAGAGCAAGGACCTGCTGATCGCGGTTCGCCAGGTGGCGGATGCCCTGGGCATCTGCTTCCATGTCGGCAGCCAGGCGATGTCGCCGGAAGCCTATGCCAATGCGATGGAGCGCGCCCGCGCCGCCATCGTCGAGGCGGGCGTCACGGTCGACGTCGTGGATGTCGGCGGCGGGTTCCCGTCCAGCTATCCCGGCATGGAGCCGCCGCCGCTCGAGCGCTATTTCGCGACGATCCACCGCGCCTTCGAAAGCCTGCCGATTTCCTATTCGGCAGAGCTGTGGGCCGAGCCGGGCCGTGCGCTGTGCGCCGAGTACAGCTCGCTGATCGTGCGCGTCGAGCGTCGTCGCGGCGACGAGCTGTACATCAACGACGGCGCCTATGGCGCGCTGTTCGATGCGGCGCATATCGGCTGGCGCTTCCCGGTCCGCCTGCTGCGCGAGCCGGATTCGAACGCCAAGGAGATGGGCTTCAGCTTCTACGGTCCCACCTGCGACGACATGGATCGCATGGCGGGCCCGTTCGAGCTGCCGGCCGACATCCAGGCCGGCGACTATATCGAGATCGGCATGCTCGGCGCCTATGGTGCTGCGATGCGTACCGGCTTCAACGGCTTCACCGCCGGCGACACGGTGATCGTCGACGACGAGCCGATGGTCTCGCTCTACACCGGCGAAGACGAGGCGGCTGCGGCCACCCCGTCGAACGTCGTCAAGCTGTAACGCTGCACTCGTAGCGAATACGGGCACTCCCCTCCCGCGTGCGGGAGGGGCTGGGGGTGGGCCCCCGACATCCTCGCACCGCACCGCCGGTGGCGAGCGGGCGCCCACCCCCCGGCCCCCTCCCGCGCGCGGGAGGGGGAGCAAGATGGGTTTCCGCGTCCCCTTTGAATGACGGCGGCCATGTGAAAATGGGAGTTCCCATGACCGACAGCCTCACCAAGACCGCGGCGGCCAACGCCCCGATCAACGACACCCGCAAGGCCGAGCTGCTTTCGAAGCAGGTCAAGCACATCGACATCAAGAGCTTCGACGCGCGTCCGATCGTCGACGCGATGAGCGACATGAGCTTCACCAGCCGAGACCTCGGCCGCGCGACCAAGATCTACAACGACATGCTGGCCGACAAGGACTGCACGGTCTGCCTCGTGATCGCGGGCTCGACCTCGGCCGGCGGCTGCATGGACCTCTATGCCGATCTGGTACGCAACAACATGGTCGACGTGATCGTCGCCACCGGCGCCACCATCGTCGACATGGATTTCTTCGAAGGCCTGGGCCACAAGCACTATCAGGCGCTCGAAATCCCCGACGACGACACGCTGCGCTCGCTCTATATCGACCGCATCTACGACACGTACATCGACGAGGAGCAGCTCCAGGACTGCGACTTCACGATCAACAAGATCGCGAACGAGCTGGAGCCGCGCGCCTATTCGAGCCGCGCGTTCATCCGCGAGATGGGCAAGTATCTGTCGGAGCACGGCAAGAAAGAAAACAGCCTGGTCAAGCTCGCCTATGAGCATGACGTGCCGATCTTCTGCCCGGCGTTCGTCGACAGCTCGGCCGGCTTCGGCCTCGTCAAGCACCAGGTCGACCAGATGAAGGCGGGCAAGCCGTACCTGATGATCGACGCGGTGGCGGACTTCCGCGAGCTGACCGAGATCAAGATCCAGGCGGGCACCACCGGCCTGCTGATGATCGGCGGCGGCGTGCCGAAGAACTTCATCCAGGACACCGTCGTCTGCGCCGAAATCCTCGGCCATGAGGACGTGGAAGTGCACAAGTACGCGGTGCAGATCACCGTCGCCGACGTGCGCGACGGCGCCTGCTCGTCCTCGACGCTGCAGGAAGCCGCCAGCTGGGGCAAGGTGAACACCGGCATCGAGCAGATGGTGTTCGCGGAAGCCGGTTCGGTGATGCCGCTGCTGGCCAGCGACGCCTATCACCGCGGCTATTGGAAGGACCGCGCCAAGCGCGGCTGGGCGAAGCTGTTCGCCTGAGCTGCACGGGGACCGACAAACGAAACGGCCGGGGAGCGATCCCCGGCCGTTTTGCTGTCAGATCGGGGAGGATCTTGCGCTTACCCCGACACCGCTTCCCACGCCGCCTTCGCATCGCGGTCAGCTGCGCCAGCGTCTGTTCGAAGCGCCCTGCCCCGCCGCACAGCCACGCTATTGCCAAACACTCGCACCAAATTTGCGAACACTAATCAATAGCATATTACCCGCCCGCACCCAGAAGGTCGTGCCGCCGCAGCGCATGGCGCAGTTGGTCATAGCTCAACCCCAGCGCTTCCGCGGTTGCGCGCTGGTTGAATCGATGCTCTGCCAGCGCCTGGGAAAGCAGTTGCCGCTCGAACCGCGCCACCCGCGTCTTGAAATCGCCGCCCAGATCCGCCGGTTCCGCCGGCATCGCAGCTGGCGCCGACGCGGGTACAACCTCCACCGCCTGCCGTTCGGCCAGGCTTGCCGACGATGCCATCGGCCGCGGCCGATAGGGCGAGGCGAAGGGATCGATCTCGATGCGGTCGATCGGGCCGCCCTGCTCCCAGCGATAGACCGCGCGCTCCACCACGTTGCGCAGCTCGCGGACATTGCCCGGCCAGTCATAGGAGAGCAGCGCGTCGAGCGCGTGCGGCCCCCAGCCGGGCCAATCCTGCCACCCCAGCTCGGAGGCCATGCGCCGGCCGTAGAACTCCGCCAGCACCTCCACGTCGCCGCCGCGATGCCGCAGCGGCGGCAGCGTCACCACCTCGAAGCTCAATCGATCGAGCAGGTCGGCCCGGAAGGTGCCCTTTTCCACCCGATCCGGCAGATTTTCGTTGGTGGCGCCCACGATCCGGACATCGACGCGCATGGGCCGCGACGATCCGATCCGCGTCACCTCGCCATATTCCACCGCGCGCAGCAGCCGTTCCTGCGCACCCATCGAGAGGGTGCCGAGTTCATCGAGGAACAGGGTGCCGCCGTCCGCCTCCTCGAAGCGTCCGGTGCGCGCCTTGGTGGCGCCGGTAAAGGCCCCCGCCTCATGGCCGAACAGTTCCGCTTCGATCAACGTCTCGGGAAGCGCCGCACAGTTCATGGTGACGAGCGGCTGGTCCCAACGCGGACTCAGCCGGTGGAGACGTTCGGCGACCAATTCCTTGCCGGTGCCGCGCTCGCCGATCACCAATACCGGACGATCCAGCGCCGCGGCCCTGCTCGCGCGCTCCAGCGCATCAAGAAAGGCGGAAGATTCACCGATGACCTGGGTCGTGCGATCCATGGCCCATTATTGGCGAATTTTCCCAACTTTTAGCAAGTAATTTTTGCCAACCCCATCGTCTCTTTCGCAGAAAATGGCGGATTTCCGGGATTTTTTAAACTTGGCACGCCTCCTGCAAAGATGGAGGCAAGCCCGATGACGGGCAGCAACTTCAACCTACCAAGGTTCAGGAACAAGACGATGACCAACCAGATCCACAGCCTCCGCAACGCCTTTGTAGCGGTTTCCTTCGCCTTCCTCGCCAGCGTCGTTCTGATGGCTGGCGCGGTGGCTCCGGCGATCGCCTGAGGCGGGCACAAGAGGTCTCCCCGGCGCTTCATCCCTCGAAGCACCGGGGCCGCCGGAAGGGCCCCCATCCCTTCCGGCGGCATCCCCAGAACACACGAAGGAGCGCATTATCATGGGTATCTTTTCGCGAACCCGCGACATCATCGCCGCCAACGTTACCGACCTGCTCGACAAGGCCGAAGATCCGGCAAAGATGGTCCGCATGATCATCCTCGAGATGGAGGAGACGCTGGTAGAGGTTCGCGCCAGCGCCGCCCGCACCATCGCCGATCAGAAGGAAATGCGCCGCCATATCGCCAAGCTGGAAAAGCTTCAGGAAAGCTGGACCGAAAAGGCCGAACTGGCGCTTTCCAAGGATCGCGAAGATCTCGCCAAGGCCGCATTGGTCGAAAAGCAGAAGGCCGCCGACATGTGCGACCAGCTGCAGCAGGAAATCGCCGTGCTCGACGAAGCACTCCGCGCCTCGGAAGAGGATATCAACAAGTTGCAGAACAAGCTGCGCGAGGCCCGCGTTCGCCAGAATTCGATCGTTGCCCGGCTGGAAAGTGCAAATAACCGCGCCCGCTTGCGGGAAATGACCAACGGGTCGAAGATGCAGGACGCGTTTTCGCGGTTCGACATCCTGGAACGCCGCGTCGATCTGGCCGAAGGCCGTGCCGATGCGATGGGCCTGGGGGGCAACCCGAAGACGCTCGAAGAGGAAATCGCCGAACTCCGCTCGTCGGAAAAGGTCGATGCAGAACTCGAAGCACTCAAGGCACGGCTCAACAAGGGAGCGTAATCGGTGGACGAAATTCTAATACCGCTGTTCGTCTGCGCGATCCTCTTCCTCGGTCTCCCCTGGCTGGTCTTCCACTATGTTACCAAGTGGAAGCAGGCCGGGACGATCACCCGGGAAGACGAGAACCTGCTTGACGACCTGTATCGCACGGCGCGGATGCTGGAAGACCGGCTGAACACGGTGGAACGCATCATCGCCGCCGACAACCCCGACTATCGCCCGCTCTCGGTCCAGCGCCCAGAGCCTGGCCAATATGATCCTTCACGGAGGAACTGAGATGTCCGCTCGCACCAAATTCTACCTCGACAGGCAGAACCGCAAGTTCATGGGCGTCTGCGCCGGGCTGGCCGATTACACCGGCATCGACGTCACCTGGATCCGCGTCGCGACGGTGTTGCTCACCATCGCCACGGGCTGGGTTGCGCTCGGCTATTTCGTGATCGCCTGGATCGCCAATCCCAAGCCGGTGGGACTGTACGACACGCCGGAAGACGAACGCTTCTGGCAGGGCGTCCGCTCGAGCCCCAAGCGCTCGACCGCCGAGGTCCGCTCGAAGTTCCGCGACATCGATCGCCGGCTCGCCGACATCGAGATGTTCTATACGAGCCGCAACACCCGGCTCGCCGATGAAATCGATAGCCTGCGCTGAGGCGCAGGTTGTCAACAGGGAGGCACGACGATGAACTGGGGTGGTCCCGAATTCGTGATCGCGCTGATGGCGATCTCCACGCTGGGCTGGCTGGCCAACAACTGGATCCGCGCCAAGCACGGCTATTCGATCAGCGACGATCATGGCGAGAATATCCACAAGGCCGATCCCGACGCCACCCGCAAGATCGCCCTGCTCGCAGCCGAGAACGAAAGGCTCGCAGGCCAGATCAGCCGACTGGAAGACCGGATCGCCGTGCTCGAACGGATCGCCACCGATCCCGCCGAACGCACCGCCCAGGCCATCGATGCGCTGCGCTGACTGCAGGGAGACAGATCATGATCGAAGTGCAACTCGCCCCCTACCTGCCTTGGATCATCCTGGCCGGCATCGGCCTCGGGTTTCTCGGAACGGTCGGCTGGCTTTTCACCACCTGGCTGCGCGTCAAGAACGGCTATCCGCTGGAGAATAGCTGGGGCAAGGCCGTGTATCCCAAGCGGGACGACGAGGCGATCGAGCGGATCAGGCTGCTAAGCCAGGAAAACGCCCAGCTGCGCGCCGAACTCGGATCGGTGAAGGACCGGCTGGCCAATGTCGAACGCATCGTGACTGACGGCGCGCACCAGCTCGACCGCGAGATCGAGGCGCTCCGCGGCCGCTCGAACTAAAAGGAACGGAACCCATGCTGTCTCCCCTTCTCATCCCGATCCTCGGCATCAGCTGCGGCCTCGTGGCGATCATCGGCGGCGTTTTCTTCCGCCCGCTGTTCAAGCTGTGGGAGCGCCGCATGGAGATCGAGGCCGGGCTCGCCGCCGAGAAGGCAGCCCAATATGCCGCGCAGACCGAACGGCTGGAACAGCGGGTCCAGGTCCTCGAACGGATCCTCACCGATCGCGGCATGACCCTTTCGGACGAAATCGAGAAGCTGCGCGACGCGCCACTGAACTGAAAAAAACGTTTTCATCCCCATCTGAAGCAAGGAAATTTCGATGATTATCATGCTCGCAGTGCTTGCCGCACTGTGCGGGGGAGCTATTGCCCTCGCCGAAAGCCGCGATCGCCCCCGCCGCCGCGCCCTGCGCGCCGCAGAGGCATCGCAGATCGGAAATTGAGCGCCACGGCGCTGCGTTAGGGGAGTAGGTGCAATGAATCCGTTCGAAATGGTCGTGGCCATCATCATCGTGATCACGATCGGCAAGGTCCTCCAGGCACGCTACGGCGTAACCAAGGACCGCGACGGGAACCCGGTGGGCATCGCCCGGCCCGATCCCGCGCAGGCCCTGGAAGCCAAGCAGCTGCGCGAAGAGGTCCGCGCGCTCAAGGAGCGCGTCCAGGTGCTCGAACGCGTCATCACCGACAACGAGAACAGCCTGCGGCTCGATCACGAGATCGAGAAGCTGCGCGACAAGAACCGGATCTAAGCCATGTTTTCGGGAGCAGGAACCATGACCAGCGACCCTCAACTGTACATCACCCTGGCCCTTTCCGGCCTGGCCGGACTCGGCATGCTGACCGGTGCAGCGCTATCGGGCTGGCGCGGCTGGCTCGCGCTGAAGCACCGCGAGCTGGCCGAGCTGCACCGGCCGGAGATGGCCGCTGCGGCCATGCCCAACGCGGCCTCGCGGATCGAGCTGGCGGACCTGAAGGAACGCATCCGCAAGCTGGAAGCGATCGCCGCCGGGGTGGACCTGTGAGCAACCACACCCCGCCGCCGGCGGACGCCGCGCCCGCCCCGGCACCGGAGCGGGCACCCCGCCCCCGGCTCGGCCTGCGCTTCGGCGCGACGACGGCCAAGTAACCGCGAGGCTGGCAAATCGCGCGCAGGCCCGCTAGCGCGGAGGCCATGACCAGCCTCGCCGATCTCCAGGAAGAATATGGGTTCCTCGACGCCGATGATCGCTATCGATTGCTGATCGATCTCGGCAAGGCGCTCGAGCCGATGCCCGACCCGCTCAAGACCGATGCGACGCTGGTGCGCGGCTGCTCGGCTTCGGTATGGGTCTATCCGACCAGGCAGGATGATGGCCGCCTCCACTTCCTGGCGGATTCCAATGCGGCGATCACCAAGGGCATCATCGCACTGGTGCTGCTGACCGTGCAGGACCGCAGCCCCGCCGAGATCCTGGTGACCGACATCGAGGGCGCACTGGCGCCGTTCGACCTGAAGAACCAGCTCAGCTCGAACCGGACCCAGGGCATTCCGAACATGATCGCGCTGATCCGGGAGACGGCGGGGCGATACGCATAACCCCTCTCCCCGGCGGGGAGAGCGCAAGCCGTTCGCTTCCGCGCGCTACATCGTCATCCCCGCGAAGGCGGGGATCCATTGCCGCTGAAACCACGGTTCTTTCCCCAAGCGCACAGGCGAATGGATTCCCGCCTTCGCGGGAATGACGATGGGAGGTTGGAGAGGGCACGCACCCCATTGCGCGCGGCTCAGGAAAGCCCCAGCTCGCGCGCGACCTCGTCCAGGTCAGCGCCCTTCTTCACGATCAGCCATTCGCGCGCCTGCGCGCCGTTGACCACCGTCACCGCACCGCCGGGGCACACGCCCAGGCACTTGGTCTCGACGACGCCGATTTCCGCCTTGCGGCCCTTGCCCAATCCGAATGCCTTGCGCAGCGCCTTGGCGAGCGAGGTCTTGCCCTTGGGCCCGAATCCACCGCCAAGCTTCTTCGAGCATTTGCCGCACACCAGCACGGCATTGCCCCAGTTGGATGCGACCAGCTGCGTCACAGCGGCTTCCACTGGCGCCGATCCTCGGCGGTTTTCAGCACGTCATAGGCGGCCTGGATCGCCTGGAATCGCTTTGCCGCGTCGGCATCGTTCGGGCGCACGTCCGGATGGAATTCCTTGGCCAGGCGCCGCCAGGCGCCGCGCACCGCCTCGAAGGTCGCGTCGACTTCCAGCTCCAGCACTTCCAGCGCCTTCATCTCGTCGCGCGAGCGGCTGCCGTCGCCGGGCCCCGCCCAGCTGTTCGTCGCCGAATGCGCGTAGCCGTTCGCGGTCCGCCGCTCATCGGCCTCGCGCCGGGCAGCCTCTTCCGCAGTGAGCCCGGCGAAATAATCCCAGTTGCGATTATACTCCGCGGCGTGTTCCTCGCAGAAGTACCAGCGCTCCGGATTATTGGGCGATTTTGGAGCGGGGCGATCGCCCGGACGGTCGCAGCCATCCCGGTCGCACAGCCGCACGCGCGCGGCCTCACGCTCCGAGCCATACTCGCGCCAGCGGGGAAAGCCCCAGTCCATCGATCGCGTGTGTCGCGCCATAGCGCGCCCAAATAGGCGCGGGCCCGGCCAAAGGCCAGAGCCTCGCCGCACCGCAACACCTGCCACCGCCAAAAATGCCAGAGGGTCTGTAAGCCGGGTTCTGTCCACCTTCTCGCGAAGGATAGGCGACCATTCCTCTAGGCGACGGATCGCTCCGCCGCTCCAGCAACCAACCCGGACGACGCGCCGGAACGAGGCGCATGTGCCGTCCCTATTCGGTCTTGCTCCCGGTGGGGTTTACCAAGCCGCTTCCGTTGCCGGTCGCGCGGTGCGCTCTTGCCGCACCCTTTCACCCTTGCCCTTACTCTCCGCTCGCGCGGCGAGCAGTGGGCGGTCTGCTCTCTGTGGCACTTTCCCTGGGGTCACCCCCGGCGGGCATTACCCGCCACCGTCGTTCCGTGGAGCCCGGACTTTCCTCCCCCTGCTTTCACAAGCAGGCGGCGGCCGCCCGACCCTCTGGCCCGGCCATCTCTAGCGGCTGGGCGCCGGCACGCAAGCGTTCAGCGCGGCGGCGGCGGCGGCGTGCCGCTTTCGGGCATCTTCGGCGCGGCCGTATCGGCGCTGCCTGGCGCGGGTGCCGCCTTTGGCATGGGCGCCGGCTGGGCGGGAGCGGGCTCGGCAACCTCGGGCGTACTGCGGGCCGCGGGATCGGTCGCGTCGTTCGGCGAGACTTTTTGGTCTGCCTTGGCATCCTTGGTGCGGTTGTCGTCGTCGGGCACCTTCGGTTCGGGGGCTTCCGCAGGCTCCACCTTGGCGGGTGCCATTGCAGTGCCCCAGGCCTGCACCTCGATCCGCCACTGGGTGCTCGTCGTGCCGCCCGCAAGCGCTGCCCGACGATAATCGGCTGCGACGCTCACCACATTGTCCGCTCCCGAAACGCGGGCAACCCGGTGCAACTCGGCTGTCGCCTCTGCGGTGGTGGGAGCGTTGACGATCTCTACGCCTGGCCCTTTTTCGTCTCCGCGCACGACCCCCGTCATGCGGACATGCACCGGGCCGATGGCGGTCATAGGGGGGCGAATCGAAAAGCTCACCGACTGTTCCTCCGGGTAACAGTTCAGCAAACTTCGCTTGCGATTTAGTAAGGATTTTCGGTTAATCGCCCCGCGGGCGATTCAATCCTCGCCCTGGGGCTTCGGCAGCAGCAGCGCCAGCAGGATGCACCGGCATTCCATGTCGATTTCGCCATCGATCATCTCGGGGCGGAACCGGCGCTGGAACGCGGTCACCGCCGCGACCGGATCGGTGACGTCATAGCCGAAGCGCTCCAGCGCCAGCATGAAGCCGCCATCGGGCCAGCCGGGATCGACCAGGTTGCGCGTTGGCCGCGGCAGCGCAAGCCGAAGCCGCGCCAACGCATGCCAGTTGAACAGTTCGCCCGGATCCTGCTTGCGCGCCGGCGCCACATCCGAATGGCCCACCACATTGCCGCGGGTGATGCCGTGCCGCGCCTTGATCTCCGCCACGAGCGGGATCAGCGCGCCCATCTGCTCGGGCGTGAAGGGGCGATAGCCGAATGCATGACCGGGATTGACGATCTCGATGCCGATCGATGCCGAATTGACGTCCGATATCCCGCGCCAATGCGCGCGGCCTGCGTGCCAGGCGCGCCGTTCCTCCGCGACCAGCCGGAAGATGCGACCATCCTCCTCGATCAGATAATGCGCGGAAACCTGGGCATCGGGATCGCGCAAGCGGGCCAGCGCCGCCGCTCCGCTCTCCATCCCGGTATAGTGGAGCACGATCATCGAAATCGGCAACAAGCGTTCGCCATGGTTCGGCGACGGTGCATCCAGTATCTCAAGCCCAT
The DNA here is from genome assembly GCF_003096275.1 of Sphingomonas pokkalii. Taxonomy (GTDB): domain Bacteria; phylum Pseudomonadota; class Alphaproteobacteria; order Sphingomonadales; family Sphingomonadaceae; genus Sphingomonas; species Sphingomonas pokkalii. The sequence continues at coordinate 3,641,066 of NZ_QENQ01000001.1, read as the reverse complement.
CGATCATGCACTCTTCTACTGCAGCCATGGTTTCAGGCAATGGCGGCGAGCGGCGCTGCGGCATCGATGGCGACATACATGCCGCGAAAGGCCTGGCTCGGAATGAAGCGTTCCGTAAGCCCGATCACGGTTTCGCCTGCACCAAGCACCAGCAGCCCGCCGGGGCGGATGGCGCCGGCCAGTTCGTCGAACACCTGGCGGCGCAGCGCGGGTGAGAAATAGAGCATCACATTGCGGCACAGGATGATGTCGAACCGGCCGGGGGGCGGCGCGTCCGCGGTCAGATTGTGCCGGCGGAACTGGATGCGGCGCACCAGATCGGGCTTGGCCACCCATTCGCCCGCGCCAGTGGCATCGAACCATTGCACCATGCGGCGAACCGGCAGGCCGCGCTGAATCTCGAACTGCGAATAACGACCGGCGCGGGCGCGGGCGATCGCCGCCGGTGATACGTCGCTGGCCACGATCTCCGGCGGCATCGCAAATGCATCCGCCCGTTCGGCGAGCAGCATTGCAAGCGACAGCGGCTCCTGACCCGTCGAACAGCCCGCCGACCAGATTCGCAGGCGGCGGCCCGGCCCCTCCTCCTGCATCGCCTGCGCCGCCTGCACCAGATGCTCCAGCACCGCGCCGTCGCGAAAGAAGCTCGTTTCCTGGTTCAGCAGCACATCGACCACCTTGTCCGCCAGTTCCCCCGTGCGCGACGCGATCAGCCGACCGACCAGCGCATCGACGCTCGCCAGGCCATGCTCGCGCAGCAATGGCTTGAGCGCCGTCTCGATTCGCCATGCGCGGTTGGCGGCGATCTGCTGGCCGGTGCGCTGTTCCAGCAGCGATCCGATCAACTGCATCGCACCCGCCGAAGGCGTCTCTCGCCCGATCATCGCGCGGCTCCCCTGCCGATCAGTCGGCCGATTTCGTCCGGCGGCAGCACCGCCGTCGCCCGCCCGGCATTGGCGACCGCGCCCGGCATCCCCCAGACGACCGAGGTCGCCTGGTCCTGTGCCAATACCGGCGCCCCCGCCTCGATCAGCCGCCCGGCGCCTTCGCAGCCGTCGCGCCCCATGCCGCTCAGCACCACGCCCACCGCACGGCTCGCATATACTTCGGCGACGCTTTCGAACATCGGATCCACGGAGGGCATACAGCCGCTTTTCGCCCATTCCGTGCTCAATCGGATCGCCGCGCCTTCCGAGGTGCGCACGACGCGGAGATGGGCTTCACCCGGCGCGATGATGATTCGCCCGGGGCGGATGCGCAGCCGATCGGTCGCCACTTCGCACGGGCGCCCGCCCAGCACGGCCAGTTGCGTCGCGAAATAGTGCATGAAGCTCGGCGGCAGATGCTGGGTCACCAGGATCGCCTGCTGGAAAGACGCTGGAATTTCCCGCAGCAACTGGCTCAGCGCGTGGATGCCGCCGGTCGAAGCACCGATGGCGACGATCTGGAACGGCTCCAGCATGGCCAGCGGACTGCGCGGCCGTACCGCCGCGGGAGACGGCGGCTGGGCCCGCGCGGAACAGCCCCCATCCCCGGTCGGCTCGAACAGTTTCGACAGCCGCTCTTCCAGCACTTCCGCAAACCGCCCGCCGAACGCGCCGACTCCGGGCTTCACCAAGGTATCCGCAGCACCGAGGGCGAGCGCCTGGAGCGTCGTCGCCGCCCCCTCATCGGCGGAAGAGGATACGATCAGCACCTTGGCGCCCTGGCCTGCCAGCACAACATCGGGCAACGCGGTAAGTCCGTCGATGCCCGGCATCGCGATATCGAGCAGGATGATGTCCACCCGGTTCGTCCGCAGATATTCCAGCGCGCTCCGGGCCTCGCCCAACGCCGCGACGACGTGGAATCGGCGCGTGCCTTCCACCATCCGACTGAGAACCGATCGCGCAACGACCGAATCGTCGACGATCAACACCCGGCCATGACCGGACCGCTGGCACACCCGATCCGGTGGGCACGAAGCGAGCGGGCTCGTCACGCGTGCGGTCCGCTATCGATTCACGCGACGCCGACGATCTGCAGCTTGCTTTCCAGCGTCTCGCGATCGAACGGCTTCATCACATATTCGTCGGCCCCCGCTTCGATCGCGGCGCGAATATAGGCCATGCCGTTCTCCGTGGTGCAGAACACCACTTTCGGCCGTTGCGGCAACCCCGCTTCCTTCAGCGCGCGCAGGAAATCCATCCCGCTCATCACCGGCATATTCCAATCGAGCAGGATCACGTCGGGCGCATCGGCAAGGCAGGCATCGAGCGCTTCGCGCCCATCGGCTGCTTCGCGGACGTCGAACTCGAGTGTTTCGAGAATGTGCCGGGCGACTTTCCGGATCACCTTCGAATCGTCCACGACGAGGCACGTTTTCATTTTCCCCGGATCCCGTTGGCAGGTGTTTTTGGCCCCTGCTTATGCCGAACAAGATGTAAGCGTCCCGTTAATCCTGATCGGGCAGCAGCGTTGATCCGGGAACCAGCGCGCCAAGATCGATCGCAAGTATCGGTTCGCCGTCGCGTTCGATCAGTCCACGCGCGGCGGTGCCCCAGGCCCCTTCCAGCGCGACGCCGCTGGCCAGCGGCTTGAGCACGAACGGCGCGACGTCCTCCAGAACATCGACAAGCATCGCATAGGAATGCCCGTCCACACGGGTGATGACCGCGCGCCGCGCCAGGGAGCACCCGTTCAACCCCAGCGCCGCTTCGGTATCCACCACCGTGACCACCCGGCTGCGCAGCGCGGCGAGCCCGCGCACCGGCTTGGCGGCACGCGGCACCGCCGTCACCTCGCCGATATCGACGACCGATTCGACCTGGTCCGAATCGATCGCCACGGTACGCCCGGCGACTTCGGCGATCAGGAACAGCCGTTGCATCAACGTGCTCCCACCCGCGCTTCCAGCGCGAACAGCAATCCCGCGCGGTCATACCGATAGACGCTGTCGTCGCCGGCTTCGGCCTGACGCTTGCGCCGCAGCCGCACCACCGGCGCGTCGGCCTGTGGCGCGTCGCTTGCATCGGCCGAAAGGATGACGGCCGGCGCCTCCCCCGCGGCGAGCGCCGTGGCGACGCGATAGCCGGCGCTTTCCAGAAGCGGGCGGACGAAGGTCGTCATCCAGCCATCCCTGTCGCCGGCGATCAGGCACAAGGGCGCCTCGCGCGCTGTGGCGCGATCGGCATGGGCGTCGAACACCCAAAGCACGTCCAGCAGTTCGATCTGCTCGCCGTCCACCAGGGCCACGCCCGCCGCCCGCCCCGGGACGCGCGCCGGCACGAAATCCGCGGGCAAGGCGATGATGTCCAGCGCCTCGTCGATGGCATAGGTTACCTCGACATCCTCGTCCTTCAGGCGCAGCACGCTGAACCGCGCCCGGCCATCGATCGTGCCCTGCATGGCCAACGGCAGGATGCGGCCGTCCACGGTAAGCCGGTACTGGCCGGCAGCGTGGCAGACCTGGCTGGACGCCACCTGCTCCACCCGGTCCACGGCGGCCAGCGGCACCGCCCGGTGCGCACCGTCGAGATCGCGGAACAGCAGCGCAGGCAAGCCCGGCGCCTCGGGCTCTGCCGACGCCGCACCGAACGCCTCGTCGAGATCGCGGGAGAAATCGAGCCCCGCCACGCGCGCCATGCCGCCGCCGTCGAGCAGCAGCATCGGCAGGCCCGAATCGGGAAGCGTCTGGCCCGCATAGATGCCCGTGGCCATCACCGCGGGCGAGGCCGGCTTGATCACCAGTTCCTCGTTATCGATCACGCTGTCCACGGCGAGCGCATAGCTGCCGGGGCCGGCAGCAACGATCACGAGCATCTGCGCCGTCGCCGAACCCGATCGGGGCAGGTCGAGCAGTTCTGCAAGGTCGAGCAGCGGCATCCGCCGCTCGCGCACCGTCGCAATCGGCGCGCCCCCCAGCACGTCGATGCGGATCGCGGCACCCTGTGCGCGCACGATCTCGTCGATCGATTGCCGCGGGATCGCGAACCGCTGCTTGCCCACGCCGACGATGATCGCCGACATGATCGACAGCGTCAGCGGCACCCGGATCGCGATATGCAGTCCGTGGCCGGGGCGATTTTCGAGCTCGATACGCCCGCCGATCTGATCGACGCAGGACTTCACCACGTCCATCCCCACGCCACGTCCGCTCACTTCGGACACGCTGTCGCGGCTGGAAAGCCCCGGGTGGAACATCAGTTCGAGCTGCGCGCGCAGCGGCAGCGCGCGGAGTTCCCGCTCGGAACGAACGCCGATCGCCGCGAGCTTGGCGATCAGCCGATCGACGTCCACCCCCCGCCCGTCATCGACGATATCGACGATGATCTGGTTGCCGGACTGGCGGGCGGACACGGTCAGGCGGCCGGCTTCGCGCTTGCCGGCACCCCGGCGCTCCGCAGGCGCTTCGATGCCGTGATCGATCGCATTGCGGATGATGTGGACCAATGGATCGCGCAATACCTCGATCATCTCGCGATCGAGTTCGACGTCGCCGCCTTCGATCTCCAGCGATACCGATTTGCCCAGCGTCGCGGCAATGTCCCGGACCATGCGCGGCAACGGGGAGAAGAGCGCGTCGATCTTCTGCATCCGGGTACGCATGACGGTATCGCGCATCTCGCCCACGGTGAGCGAGAGCCGTTCCAGCGCCGCCTCAACGGCGGGATCGATCGCATTCATCCGCAGCCGACGCGCCAGTTCGTTGCGCGCCAGCACCATTTCCGACATGCCGATCATCATGCGATCGAGCAGATCGACGTTCAGCCGCACGCTCCGCGATGCCGTGCGCGGCGCACCGATGGCCGCCGCCGCGATGACTTCCGACGATCCTTCGGCCAGCGCCGCGATCAGCAGATCCTCGCCGCCATGGTCGAGCGCGTGGCCCGCATCGATGGCTTCGACGATCTCTCCGATCCGGTCGACCACCGCCAGCACCGCGTTGACCAGCGCGCGATCGGGCGTGCGGGCGCCATCGCGCACCTGCGCGAGGGCATCCTCCGCCGCATGGGCCAAGCGCTCCAGGCGCGGCAGATCCAGGAAACCGCAGCTCCCCTTCACGGTATGGACGAAACGGAAAATGGCGTCGAGCCGCGCGCGATCCGCGGGATGCGCCTCCCACGCGACGATCTCGCCCGAAAGCGCTTCGAGCGTTTCGCGCGTCTCTGCGATGAAATCCTGCAGCAGATCGTCCATGGGGCCCCGGTGGAAGTTTCCGGGGGCACCATGGGGGCGCGTCAGTTAATTCGGGGTTAGAATCGCAGTATCGCGCCCGAGGACTTTTCAGCCGAGCGGGAACGATGCGCCAAACAGCAGAACCTCGGAATCCGGCGGGCTCACCTGCAACTGGCCACCATGCTGTACCACCAGTTCGTGCGCGAGATAGGCGGCTGCAGCGCGTGGCGTGATCGGCGTCTCCTCGCGACCGCCCGCCAGCGCGCCGCGCAATTCCGGATCGAGCACGATGCGCGGACCGTCCGCCCGGATCACGATCTCGATCATGCCCTCGGTGGTTTCGGCACCGATATCCAGCTGGCCGCCGCGGATCAGCGCATCGCCGCCGATCAGTGCCAGGTTGAGCAACACCTTGATCGCCTGCTTGGCCATCACCGGTTCTTCGACCATCCAGCCGATCTTGACGCGATGATTGTCGCCGAACAGCCCTTCCAGGGCCGCTTGCGCCTCGCGCGTGTCCACCGTCTCGCCAAAGCCGCCCGCCGCGCCGAACGCCAGGCGGAAGAATTTCAGCTTGTTGGCACTTGCGCGCGCGCTCTCGCTCAGCAGTTCCAGGCAGCGGGCACGCATTTCCGGATCATGCTCGTCCGCCAGCAGCTCCAGGCCATTGTTCAGCGCGCCGACAGGGCTGAGCAGATCGTGGCACAGACGAGAACAAAGCAGGCTCGCGAATTCGGTAGGGCTGATGTTCAAGGTAATTCGGCTCCTGGGTTATCTCCCCTTTGGCGCAGCAGGAGAAAAGCTGCAAGCATCGCTACGGGCCCGGCATGCGACCGGAAACCATCATCGGACGAACGGATTTGGGAATAATCGCAATCAACGCGCGCATTCGGCGAAATTTTGCGAGGAAGGACCGCGGCCGGCAAATGATGCCGGCCGCGCGATACTCCTATACCCTGCGGCCCGTGAAAAGCTGGATGAGCCCGACCACCAACGCGATCACGAGCAGGATGTGGATGATTCCCCCGGCAATGTGGAACGAGAAGCCAAGCAGCCACAATACGATCAGAATGATGACCAGCGTCCAAAGCATCGGCGGAACTCCCTGAAAGACTATACCCTGAACGACAGATCGATAGGGATCGTTCCGCCCGCGGCGGTCGATGCCGTATGCGCATTGCCGTATCGGTCGCGCGGCAGCTTCCGTCCTTGGCGCCGACCGGCTAGCACGCCTCCACAGCCCAAGGATTCGCCATGCCGCGCGCACTGACCATCGATTTCGTCTCCGATATCGCCTGCCCGTGGTGCGTGATCGGGCTCAGAGGCCTCGAAGTCGCGCTGGAGCGGGTGCGCGAACTGGCATCGGCGGAGTTCCGCTTCCACCCGTTCGAGCTGAATCCCGACATGGTCCCGGAAGGGGAAAACATCGTCGAGCATATCGGCCGCAAATATGGATCGACGCCCGAACAATCGGCGGCCACGCGGGCGATGATCCGCGAACGCGCCGCCGCGCTGGGCTTCGTGATGGCGATGGACGACCAGAGCCGCATCTACAACACGTTCGACGCGCATCGGCTTCTCCACTGGGCCGGGTTGGAAGGCCGGCAGCACGCACTCAAACATGCGCTGTTCGCGGCGTATTTCACCGATGGGCGCAATCCCGGCGATCGCTCGGTCCTTCTCGGCGCCGCGCAGCGGGCAGGTCTGGACGGCGCGGCCGCGGCTGAGGTGCTGGACAGCAACCGCTATGCCGACGCGGTGCGAAGCGAGGAGACGCTGTGGCGATCGCGCGGCATTCACGCCGTGCCCGCGATCATCATCGACGGAAAATACCTGATCTCGGGGGGCCAGCCGCCCGAAGCGTTCGAGCAGGCATTGCGCCAGATCGCCTCCCAGCCCGACCAGGGCTGAAGACGGCGGCGGCGCCGGCGCTGCGCCCAGGCGTATGGACATGCCCCGGCTGTTCCGTCCATCCGCCGCCTGGACAGCCCCGCAGCCTTGACCGATCGGCATCCGAAGCCGTAAGACATCAACGTAACGCCTTGGTTAATAAAATAAACCCTGCGAGCGTTAGTAACAATAAAGCAAAAGATCGAGCCGCATGGACAAGCGATTCCACACGCTGGACGGAATGCGCGGGATCGCTGCGATGGTCGTTGTGTGCTATCATCTTGCGCAGCGCCAAGGCAGCATTTCCTTCCCCGGATATCTGGCGGTCGACTTCTTCTTCCTGCTCAGCGGCTTCGTGATCGCCTTCAACTATCAGGACAAGCTCGCCCGGGGGTTGCCCCCGGGCCAGTTCATGGCGTTGCGGCTCGTCCGGCTGTTTCCACTCTACGCCGCCGGATTTGCGCTGGGAATCGGCAAGCAACTGGTGGCGGCCGGGTTGCACGATGTTCGCGCGATGGATGCCGGAACGCTCGCCTGCAACGTCGCCTTCGGCGCGGCGATGCTGCCGTCCCCGTGCGATACCGACCTGTTCCCGCTCAACATGCCGACCTGGTCGCTGTTCTTCGAACTCGCGATCAACGCCGCCTTCGCGTTGCTCCTGTGGCGATTCAAGGTCCCGATGCTGGCGATTCTGATGGCGCTTGCCGCCGCTTTCCTCGCCAGCAGTGTCACCCCCCCGCTCTACATGGACGTCGGGTGGCTATGGGGCAACACCCCCTTGGGCATCGCCCGTACGGCCGTCTCGTTCATCGGCGGCATGCTGGTCTATCGCCTGTCGCCCTTGCAGCATCGGCGGGCATCGTGGCTGGCAGCGGCCCCGATCCTGCTGCTGACCGCGCTGCTGCTCCTGCCGCTGCCGGCAGACGGAACGCGGATCGCGTCGGAAGCGATGATCGTCTTTGCGGCCTTCCCGGCCCTGCTCCTCGCCGGGATCTACCTGGAGGCGCGCCCTGCATTTTCCAAGCCGTTCGGCGTCCTCGGGGACATGTCCTACCCCCTGTACGTCCTTCACGCACCGCTGATTGCGCTGTTCCTGCCGATCTTGGCACGGCTCGGCCTGTCTACTGCGAGGTCGACGGCGATCTTCACCCTCCTGATGCTTCCGATTGCCTATGGTGCCGCCAGGCTCGATTCCCGCGCCCGCGCGTGGATCGGCATCCGGCTGAACCTACGCCGCGCCTAAGCCGCGCCCGAGCCGCAAAATCGCCTTCAGTCCATGTGCAGGGCCACGGGCAGGAAACGCCCATGGCATCCTTCCTCCCCGGCTCTCCAGCACCGCGCATCGTTCCCCGCCAGGATCATCCAAAGCTTGCCGTCGGGAGCAGCCATCGCCGCATCGGTTTCCGACGGGTCGGCACTGCCGCTCGGATGCGAGTGCCAATAGCCGATCACGCGTGCCCCCCCTCCCCGCTCGGCCCGAAGCGCGGCGAACAACGCCGCCGGATCGAGTTCGAACCGGGTCTCCGGCGTTTCCGCAAGGTTGCGAACCTGCGAAAAAGCGGAAATCACGCCTTCCTCGCCGAACAGCAGGCCGCACGCCTCCCGCGGCCAGGCGGCAGCCGCAGCTTTTTTCATACCGACCAGTATAGATCTTGAAATCGTAACGCCCATGCCCATTTCCGGTAAAACATGCATCAGGGGGTTTCCATCTTAGAAGCGCGGATCGCAGACGAGGCGCATGGCTGGCGGCTCGACCGTGCGCTTACCGACGCGCTGCCAACGCTGTCGCGCGAACGCGTGAAGGCGCTGATCTCCTCCGGCGCGGTCACCGGCCCGGACGGCACCCTCGCCCGCGACCCCGCCCGCAAGGCAATCGGCGGCGCGGTGTTCCAGGTCGTCCTGCCCGATCCCGCCCCCGCGCACAACGAGGCGCAGGACATTCCGCTCAACGTGGTGTTCGAGGACGAGCACCTGATCGTGATCGACAAGCCAGCGGGCCTCGTCGTCCATCCGGCGGCAGGCAATCTCGACGGCACGCTGGTCAATGCGCTGCTCCACCACTGCGCCGGCCAGCTTTCCGGCATCGGCGGCGTGGCGCGGCCCGGCATCGTGCACCGGATCGACAAGGATACCTCGGGCCTGATGGTCGCGGCCAAGACCGATCCCGCCCATGTCGGCCTCGCCCACCAGTTCAAGGCACACACGATCGACCGGCGCTACCAGGCGATCGCAAGCGGCCGGGTGCTGGCTGCCTCCGGAACCGTGAACGCACCGCTCGCCCGTTCCCCCAGCAATCGCAAGAAGATCGCGGTCTGTGCGGAAGGACAGGGAAAGCATGCGATTACCCATTGGCGCAAAATTCGCGAACTACGCGATGCGAGTTACATAGAATGCAGGCTGGAAACGGGCCGCACGCATCAGGTGCGCGTCCACATGGCGTCGATCGGCCACCCGCTGGTCGGGGATCCTCTATATGGAAGTATGCGTTCCACCCACCGCGGACTTCTGGCAAACATGGGTTTCCAGCGCCAGGCCTTGCACGCGGCCCGTCTCGGGTTCATCCACCCGATAACAAGCAACGCTTTGGCGTTCGATAGCGTAATGCCTGCAGACATGCAGGAACTGTTCAACCAGCTTCTCGTATGAGGTTTGCGGCGCCGAAGTCCGTTGATGGATCAAGCGCCGGATGGATAAGGGAGAAACGATCATGGCTAGCGGCAGCAACGTCCCCGCGACGATTCCCGCGCTCGGCGGCGAGGCGAGCCTCAATCGCTATCTGGCCGAGATCAAGAAATTTCCGATCCTGAGCCCCGAGCAGGAATATATGCTCGCCAAGCGGTTCCAGGAGCATGGCGACACCGATGCGGCGGCCCAGCTGGTCACCTCGCACCTGCGCCTCGTGGCGAAGATCGCGATGGGCTATCGCGGCTATGGCCTGCCCGTGTCGGAGCTGATCTCCGAGGGCAATATCGGCCTGATGCAGGGCGTGAAGAAGTTCGAGCCCGATCGCGGCTTCCGCCTCGCCACCTATGCGATGTGGTGGATCCGCGCCTCGATCCAGGAATTCATCCTGCGCTCGTGGAGCCTCGTGAAGATGGGCACCACCGCCGCGCAGAAGAAGCTGTTCTTCAACCTGCGCCGGATGAAGGCCAAGCTCGACGCGTTCGAGGATGGCGACCTCAGCCCCGAAAATCTCGCCAAGATCGCCACCGATCTGGGTGTGACCGAGGAAGAGGTCACCTCGATGAACCGCCGCATGGCGATGGGCGGGGATACCTCGCTCAACGTGCCGATGCGCGAGGACGGCGAGAGCCAGTGGCAGGACTGGCTGGCCGATGAAGGCCCGCTGCAGGACGAAGCCGTCGCCGACGCGCAGGAAGCCGACGTTCGCCACGACATGCTCGTCTCGGCGATGGAAGACCTCAACGAGCGCGAGAAGCACATCCTCACCGAGCGTCGCCTGACCGACGATCCCAAGACGCTCGAGGAGCTGAGCCAGGTCTATGGCGTGTCGCGCGAGCGGGTCCGCCAGATCGAGGTGCGTGCGTTCGAGAAGCTGCAAAAGGCGATGATGCGCCTCGCGGGCGATCGCCGCCTGCTCGCCACCCACTGATCGGGCACGCGGTTCCTGCCAGGTGATTGCAGGAACCGCCCCGGCTGGGGCATGGCGGATATGTGAGCAAGAATCGCGCCCGCCCCTCCACTCCCCGACGTTCCTCGGCCCGCCCGCGCAAGCCCTGGTGGCGCCGGCTGATCGTGCTGGGGGTCCAGTTCGTTCTCGGCTTCGTGCTGCTGTCGCTGCTGATGGTGACCGTCTATCGCTTCGTGCCGCCGCCGATCACCTGGACGATGATCGGCGACGTCTTCGCCGGGCACGGGGCGACCAAGGACTGGATGCCGCTAAGCCGCATCGACCCGAGCATGGCGCGCGCGGTGATCGCCGCCGAGGATGCGCGCTTCTGCCAGCATGAAGGCTTCGACTTCGCGGCGATCGAAAAGGCCTATCAGCGCAACGCGCAAGGGACCCACAAGATTCGCGGCGGCTCGACGATCAGCCAGCAGACCGCCAAGAACGTGTTCCTGTGGCAGGGCGGCGGCTATTTCCGGAAGGGCCTGGAGGCGTACTTCACGGTGCTGATCGAGAATATCTGGGGCAAAAGGCGGATCATGGAGGTGTACCTCAATGTCGCCGAGACCGGGATCGGCACCTACGGCGTCAACGCCGGGGCGATGCGCTATTTCCACCACGATGCATCGCAGCTCTCGGACCGCGAGGCGGCGCTGATCGCCGCGGTCCTGCCGCTGCCCAAGAAGCGCGCGGCGATCGATCCGCGCGGCTTTACCCGGCGCTATGGCAACAAGATCAACGCGCGGATCAACGTGGTGGCGGGGAACGGGCTGGATCGGTGTTTGAAGTGATCGGCTAGGTCGCAGTCAACCTCACCCTCCCCACCGCCTGCGGCGGCGGGCCCCCTCCCTCTCCCTTCCAAGGGAGAGGGAGGGAGGCGCGCAGCGCCGGAAGGGTGAGGGTGAATGTCGTGTTACTTCGTCGCGTCCTTCGCCGCGTCGCCGACATCCTTCGCGGCATCGCCGACGCTGCTCGCCGCGCTGGTCACCGCATCGGTCCTGGCGTTCTCGCGGGCGTTCTGGTTGAACAGATAGAAGCCGCCGATGATCACCGCGATCAGCACCGCCAGCCCGATCAGCGCCATGCCGGCACCGCCGCCGCTGCGGCGCTCGATCACCGTGGTATGGGTCGCGCGGTCGGTCGCCACGCCGTCTTCGACAATTCGGTCCGCCATGTCGTCTCTCCTCGATTGTGTCTGGCGACAGCAACCGAGGGGACGTCGCTAGGTTCCCGTAAGACCTTGTCTCAGAACGGGAGCTTGAAGCCCGGCGGCAGCGGCAGGCCGCTGGTCATCTTGCTCATCGCTTCCGACGACGCCGCATCGGCCTTGACCCGCGCATCGTTGAACGCGGCGACCAGCAGGTCCTCCAGCATCGTCTTTTCGGCGATGTTGATCAGCGAATCGTCGATCGCGATGCCGATGATGCGGCCCTTGGCGCTGGCCGTCACCTTGACGAGCCCGCCGCCCGACACGCCCTCGACCTCGACCGAATCGAGGCTCGCCTGCGCCTTGGTGAGTTCGGCCTGCACATTCTGCGCCATGGCCATGATGTCTTCGAGGCTCTTCATCCGTCACTCCCGGTCTTGGTCCAGCCGATCAACTCGGCATCAGGAAAAGCGGCAATCGCGGCGGCGACGATCGGCGAGGCGAGCACGGCCTCGCGTTCGGCCGCCTGCCTGGCCGCCTGTTCCTCGCGCAGCGTCATCGCAGTGGCGCCGTCGACGAGGGAAATCTTCCAGTGCACGCCGGTGCTGTCCTTGAGCGCCCCGCCCAGCTCGCGCACGAAATCCTGCGGCAGCGGCCTCGCCGCGCCGAAATCGATCTCGCTGCCCTCGAACCGCACCGGCCGCATATAGTCGCGCACGAACATCGCGAGCTGGAGCCGGCGATGCTCCTCCAGATGCTCGGCGAGCTCGGTGAGGTTGGTCGGTAGCACCGGCCCGGTTTCCTGCACGGTCGCGGGCGCAGGCGCGGTCGGCGCGGCGGCAACACCCGTGGGCGCCCCCGAAGGCACCGCTATGCTGCCGCTCAGGATCTGCTTCGCGAGATCGCCCGGATCGGGGAGCTGCGCCGCGTGGATCACCCGCAGCAGTGCCATCTCGGTCGCCTCGATCGGCAGTGCCGCCTTGGCGACTTCGTCATGCCCGCGCAGCAGCAGCTGCCACAGCCGGTGCAGCGCCGGGAAGGACAGCCGGCTCGCCCAGCCCTCCATCGCCTCGCGCTCCTCGGTCGACTGGCCGGAGAGCCGATGCGTGCCGAGCTTGACCAGGGTCACGCCGTGAACGGTCTCCAGCAGCGCCCGCAGCACCGCCAGCGGGTCGACGCCCAGATCATATTGCGCGCGCAGGCCGGCCAGCGCCTGCTGCGCCTGGCCTTCGACCAGCGTGCCGAACAGCGCCCGGTTCGCACCACGATCGGACAGGCCGAGCATCTGGCGCACGGCCTCGGCCTTCACCCCCTCGCCTTCCAGCCCCGCATGCGCGATCGCCTGGTCGAGGATCGAGAGCCCGTCACGCGCCGAGCCTTCCGCCGCACGGGCGACCAGCGCCAGCGCCTCGGGCTCGGCCTCGACCTGCTCGGCTTCGCACACCTTGGCGAAATGCTCGGCGAGCAGTTCGGCGGGGATACGGCGCAGGTCGAAGCGCTGGCAGCGCGACAGCACCGTCACCGGCACCTTGTTCACTTCCGTTGTGGCGAACAGGAACTTCACATGCCCCGGCGGCTCCTCGAGCGTCTTCAGCAGCGCGTTGAACGCGTTCTTCGACAGCATGTGGACTTCGTCGATGATGTAGATCTTGTAGCGCGCCGAGACCGCGGCATAGCGCGACGCCTCGATGATTTCGCGCACGTCGTCGACGCCGGTGTGGCTGGCGGCATCCATCTCGATCACGTCGATATGGCGCCCCTCGGCGATCGCGCGGCAGGGTTCGCAGACGCCGCACGGGTCGATCGTCGGGCCGCCCTGCCCGTCCGGGCCGATGCAGTTGAGCGCCTTGGCGATCAGCCGGGCGGTAGAGGTCTTGCCTACCCCGCGCACGCCGGTCAGCAGAAAGGCATGCGCCAGCCGGTCGCGCCGGATCGCGTTGCCCAGCGTCGTGACCATCGCATCCTGCCCGATCAGCGCGCTGAACGTCTGCGGCCGGTATTTGCGGGCGAGCACGCGATAGGCTTCGCCGCGCTGCGGCTGCGGGGGTTCGTCGAGGCCAAGCAGGGAATCGGACATCACGAACCTATCTAGGGACCCGCGCGGCGTTTGTCGAAGTCCGGCACGGTGATCGCACGGCGACCGGCCGGGCGAAGCAGCGCCCAGAGCAGCAGCGCGGCGCCCCAAGCCATCACAATGGCGGAAAGCCCGGCCTGGAGCGGCGCCCCGCCCTCGGTCGCGGTGCCGAAATTATAGCCGGTGTGCCACAAGGCCGCCGCCAGCACGCTCCCGCGCGAGGCGGCGCTGACCTGCGCCAGCACGAACCCGCCGAGCACCAGCCCCACCCCGAAGCCGAACACCAGCATCGCCGGCCCCATGCCGCGATAGGTCGCGATGATCCAGAACAGCGGCGCGTGCCAGACGATCCAGATCGCCGCCTGCACCAGCACGCCGCCGATCGCGCCGTAGCGCGCCTGCAGCCGCGGCAGCAGATAGCCGCGCCACCCTGCCTCCTCGCCATAGCCGTTCATCACCAGCACGATGGCGATCAGCGCGAGCGGCGGCAGCACCGGCAGTCCGCTGAACCGGCGCAGCGCCTTGGCCTCGACCGGATGGCCCATCCATGCCCCTGCGGCGCAAAAGGCAGCGATCAGCAGGAACGGCGTGAGCGCCAGCATCCAGCCGCACATCCCTTGGGGGAGCCGAATCAGCCGCCGCAGCCACGCCGCACGCGCGGCCTTCGGCGCCGAAGCCACGACGCACACGCTTCCCGCGATCCAGGGGCCCAGCAGCCCGCCGAAATGCGTGGGCAGCATCCCCGGCCGCACGACCACGCCGAGCAGCGCCATCGGTATCCAGATCGCCCAGGAACAACCGAACGCCAGCAGCAGGAACAGCCGGATTTCGCTCGAAGATCGTCGCATGCCCGCCCCTCCGCTGCCGCACGCACGGCTTTTGCGACCCAAGGCGCAGACGCGCCATCGGGAGCTTCACGGATGCAGCGATGTGAGGGGATGGGTGGGAGCCGGAACGACCCGGGACGAAATCGTTGCGGCTGCTTCCTTCCGGACCTGACCGGGTTGGCGACGGTACCGTCCGCCCGACTCCCGCGGCGCATATGGGGGATGCGCGGCGATGAGGCAAGACCGGTTTTTTGTCGCGGTCAATCGGTTAGCCCAGCCAACCGCCACAAGATAACCACCAGCGCGCTGCCGAATAGGATGAATGCGATCGCACTTGCGGCGCGAGGACCGAAACCGGTCTCACGATGCTCGGAAGGATCGAGATGCATCTTGCCAATCTCCACCAATTTCCGATGGAGAATCGCATCCTCAGCGCGACCTTTGCATCCGCAAACCTCCCAGGTGCACGGCAGCCGTCACCGCTCGCGGCTGAGGTCGTCCACTTCCCCCATGATCGTATCGAGCGCACTGCGCCCATCCGCATTCAGCGAAGTGGAACGGCGCGACGGCAACTGGCCTTCGCTCAACAAAGTCTCCAGCGCGACCCGGCCGCGTGCGACACGGCTTTTGATGGTACCCACCGCCACCTGGCAGATTTCGGCAGCCTCCTCATATGCAAAGCCGCCCGCTCCCACCAGAATCAGCGCCTCACGCTGCGGCTGGGGAAGGTGCAGCAGCGCGCGCTGCATGTCGGAAAGCTCGACATGCCGGTCCTGGCTGGCCGGCGCGGCCAAAAGGCGATCGGCGACGAGATCGTCCCATTCCCCCTTGAACCGTGCCCGCCGCATCTGGCTGAGGTACAGGTTGCGAAGGATGATGAAGGTCCAGGCGCGCATGTTGGTGCCCGCCTGAAACCGCTTGCGCGCGGCCCAGGCCTTGAGCAAGGTTTCCTGCACGAGGTCGTCCGCGAGATCGCGACTGCCAGATAGCGACCGTCCGAAGGCGCGGAGGTGTGGAATCACCTGGGCGAGCTGTTTCTTGAATTCGGGGTCCGAAAGCGAAACATGCTCCACCGGCGCCGCGTGCGCGACGTCTTCGCCTTCATCGGGTTGGGTGGGTTCCGTCATGCAATCCCGTTCAGTTGCGCGCGTCACGTCGCGGTTCGTGGCTAAGCTGGGGTCGGCTGGCCCCAATACAAGCGCGGCTGTGTTGAACATTGCCGTCAAACCAGCAGGATAACAGCAAAAATAACGATCACCAGCAGCATCCCGAAAAGCAGGACGTAGCGTGTCACGCCAGGCGTCGTGCCTCCGCGCGCGCGATCTGTCGCGATATGGGCGGGTTCGTCTTGCTCAGCCATACTGAGTAAACACACAAGAAACGTTTAGGGTCCGTATCAGCTGGAACCCGCCCAGATTTTTCGCCGTTCAGGCCGGAACCGTTGCCTCGTCGAAGAACAGCGCCTGGCTGATCGTGGCCTTGACCGTTTCGCGCTGAAACGGTTTGGTGATGAGGAAGGTCGGCTCGGGGCGCTCGCCCGTCAGCAACCGCTCGGGGAAGGCGGTGATGAAGATCACGGGCACGCTGAATTCCGCCAGGATATCCTTCACCGCGTCGATGCCGGAGCTGTCATCCGCCAGCTGGATGTCCGCCAGGACCAGGCCTGGACGATCTTCCATCGCCAGCGCAACGGCTTCGTCCCGGGTGACGGCAACGCCGGTTACGTCGTGGCCGAGGTCGCGAACGATCTGTTCCAGATCCATCGCGATCAGCGGCTCATCCTCGATGATCATCACGCGGGTACGGGTCTGGCGCTCGATCTCCTGCACCGCCTCGGCAACGAGCTCCGCAACCCGCGCGGCATCTTCGCCAATGAGATACGCGGCGTCTTCCGGCGGGAAGCCTTCCACCGTCGTCAGCAGCAGGGCCTGACGGGAGAGCGGCGTCAGCCGCGAAAGCCTGCGGCGGGCGATCGATTCCTGGTCGCTTCCGGATTCGTCGGTCGCTTCGGCATCGTCCCACTGGGTCGACTGCCAGATCGCCTGGAACGTCCGGTAAAGGCCTAGCCGCGCATCGACGTCGCGGGGGAACTCATCCGGCGCCGCAACGATCGCCTCGAGCGCGGCACGGACGTAGCGGTCCCCTTCGACCTGGCTCCCGGTGAGGGCACGGGCATAGCGGCGAAGGAGCGGAAGGTGCGGCGCGAGTTGCTGTCCAAGCGACATGAGCTATTGTTTCTCCATCGAGTGCGGAGGCGTGACCGCCATCTGCAAACCTGATTTGTACTGATTCCGTTACCCGAAGGAACCCCTCCCCGGATTTCGCATCGGCCATGGAACAATCGAGTGGCTCTTTGGTTTCATCGGCCAACCACACCGCGTGGCTTCCACCGTCAGGTGCTTGCACTCGGCGACATTGTCAGTATTCGCGGAACGGGTTGTATGACGTTCATTGGTCCGGGTGCCCGGACGATCCGGGCCCTCAGGGGGGAATTGGTGTCTTCTGCTAAAGACGATCGACGCAAGCAACCAGCGACCAAAAGGCCTGCGCCTCCCGCGCAGCCGGACGTCGATCTGGCGGATGCCCTTCGCAAGGCATATGATGAAACCGTGAATGAAAGTGTTCCCGACGATCTGCTCGACCTGCTGAAGAAGCTCGATTAAC
Source organism: Sphingomonas pokkalii (assembly GCF_003096275.1). Classification (GTDB taxonomy): domain Bacteria; phylum Pseudomonadota; class Alphaproteobacteria; order Sphingomonadales; family Sphingomonadaceae; genus Sphingomonas; species Sphingomonas pokkalii. Next base: position 3,623,679 of record NZ_QENQ01000001.1, on the reverse strand, counting down.
TATCCTCGCATGAATGGCATGCACTCTCCGCCTCGCGGCCGGGCGTTCTCGGCTGCGTTGGCGCGCTTGCCGACGGGCGCCAAGGTTTTCCTTATTCTGGTCGGCGCGCTGCTTCCCTTGGCGCTGATCGCATTGTTCACCACGATGCAGACGACGCGCAACGCCGATGACGAGGCCCGCGAACGGCTGGCGGTAACCGCGCGCGAAAGTTCGAGCCTGCTCGAGAATATTCTCGCCAACCACGTCGCCCAGTTGACGCGCACCCTGGCCGATCTGGAGCAGGATCCGCAGGATGCGCCCAGTTGCATGCGCTTGGCCGGAACCTATGCCAGCCATAGCGCCGCACGCTACCTGATAAAGGACGGACGAGGACGTGCCCTGTGCGGCACCCCCTTTCCCCAAGCCGATGCCCGCATTCCCGCGACGATGGACACACAGGCCCATATCGTACCGGGCGGGTTGCTGCTGCGCGTCGGCGGCAATGGCGGGGCTGCGGCACTCGCCTTCTATCCCCGCGAACTGCTGGTCAACCTCACCCGCCCCAGCGGCTTCGTACCTGAATATGGTGCCGCGCTGGTTGCGCACAGCGATCGGCTTACCCTGCGCGCGCTGAAGGAAAACAGCCCGCTCGATCGCGGCAAGAGCATCCGCATCGATCTGGGCGTCGAGGATCTGGCGCTGGAAACCACCATGCCGGGCGCCCCGCTGACCTCGCCGCTGATGATCGCCACGGTTCTGCTGGTGCTGATGTGGATCGCGGCGGCGGGTATCGGCTGGTTCGTCGTCGACATCCTGCTGATCCGCCCGCTGCGGCGCCTGCGCTCCAATGTCGCCCATTATCAGCCGGGGGAAGTGATCGACACGACCCGCCTCGGCCCGGTACCGGCACAGGAAATCCGCGAGCTGGGGGAAACCTTCACCGAAATCAGCCGCACCGTGCAGGCCCATGAAGCCGATCTCGCCAAGGGGCTGGTCCGCCAGACCCGGCTTACCCGCGAAGTCCATCACCGCGTGAAGAACAACCTTCAGGTCATTTCCAGCCTGATCAATTTCCACGCCCGCGCCGCCAAGGGCCAGGAAGCGGCAGACGCCTATGCCTCGATCCAGCGACGAGTCGACGCGCTCGCGGTGGTCCATCGCCACCATTATGCGGAAATGGAGGAAAATCGCGGCCTCGAACTGCGATCGGTGGTGGGAGAGCTTGCCGCCAACCTGCGCGCCACCGCCGCGGAACAGGCACCGGCCCTCGGCATCACGCTGGAAATCGAAGCCTTGCTGGTCACCCAGGACGTTGCGACCGCCGTCGCCTTCCTGCTGACCGAAATCATCGAACTCGCCATCACCTGCAGTCCCGGCGCGCAGCTTCGCATCTCGGTGAAGAGCAGTCCGCAGGATCCCACCCGTGCGATATTGCGCATCTCCTCGCCCGCACTCATCAGCAATCCGCATTTCGAATCGCTGGTGGAGAAGCGATATGGCCGCGTGCAGACCGGCCTGGCGCGCCAGCTGCGCGGGCAGCTTCATCATGATCCGTTGGTCGGCGCCTATGAAATCGCGATCACCGTCAACGGTCGACCATAAAATTTTCCAGCCGCCGGGAACCACAACGCCCCGGCACGGTTCTTACCAGCGGATAGTGACCTTTTGCCCCCCGCTCTCGCTATCCACGACATGGGCCCGGAAGCGTCTACCCTCCCCCCCCCGGTGACGCTTCCGGGCCTACATTCTTCCTACAGCTTCAAGACTCTATCGCGGCGCAGGCACGGCCTGAGGCCGGGGTGGAACGTTTCCACAAGCACCGCATTGAAGCGGTGTCCCGCAAATGGGGAAGTTGGAGATAAATCGATGCGCAAACTCATCGCATTCGCCGCGATCGCCGGCACGCTCATGATTGCCGCCTGCAATACGGTGGAAGGCGTTGGCCGGGATGTCTCATCCGCTGGCGACACCGTCGCCAATGCAGCTGAAAAGTCGAAGTAACCGCCGGTCGCTAGCGTTCAGATGCGCCCCTTCTGCCTTGCAGAGGGGGCGCTTTGTTATGCCGCAGGGTCGACTTCGGCTTCCGCTTCCGCCTCTTCACCGGCGCGAACCCGCTCGCGCCGGCGCCGGGTGAAGTAGATCGCGACCAGCGACAGGAAATACAGGCCCACCAGCGGTCCGGCGAGCAGCAGCTGGGAGCCCACATCCGGCGGGGTCAGCACCGCCGCGATCGCCACCGAGGCGACGATCGCGTAGCGCCACGCGCCCTTCAACTGCTCATAGGTGACGATGCCGGCATGTTCGAGCAGCATCAGCAGCACCGGCAGCAGGAACGAAATCCCGAAGCCGAAGATGAACTGCATGATGAACTTGAGGTAGCTGTTCACGTCCGGCAGCGCGGTCTGCTGCACGCCGCCCAGATTGCCCTGAAAGCCGAGCAGAAACTTCAGCGCCACCGGCACCGCGACGAAATAGGCCATCGCCGCGCCCGCCATGAAAAGCACCGGCGTGGCCAGCAGGAACGGCAGCAGCGCCTGCTTCTCGCGCCGGTACAGGCCCGGTGCCACGAACTGCCAGAGCTGGTTTGCGATAATCGGGAACGCGATCATCAGACCGGCGAAGAAGGCGACCTTCACTTCGACCAGGAAGCCGCCGAAGATATCGGTGTTGATGATCTTCACCTGCCCCGCCGCCTTCAGCGGCGCGACGAGAAACGACAGGATGCCGCGCGCGAAATAGAGGCAGCTGCCGAACGCCAGAAGCAGCGACAGGATCGACCAGATCAGCCGCTTGCGAAGCTCGATCAGATGGTCGAGCAATGGGGCCTGGGTGTCGTCGATCTCGCTCACGGCTGCACTTCACTGGCGGGAGGCACGGGTTTCGCGTCGGTCGCGGCCGCGGGCCTGGGCGCGGAAACCTCGGCCGGTATCGGATCGGGGTGGATATCGGGCTGTGGCGTCATCACCGGCGCGTCAGGGTCGTGGAGCGGATTCACATCCGTCGCAGGGTTCTGCGCAACATGTTCGATCGCCGCCGAGGTCTCGGGCGCAGGCAGGGGCTGCGGCGGATATTGCCGCATGATCCGCTCATTCTCCGCCGCCCACTGCTTCTCCAGCTCGGCAAGTTCCGCCTCGCGGACCATCGAATCGATTCCGGAGCGGAACTGGCGGGCAACGCCGCGCGCCTTGCCTACCCATTTGCCGACGAAATGCATCGCGCGCGGCAGATCCTTCGGGCCGATGAAAATGAGGGCGGCGATGGCCACGACCAAAAACTCGCCGGAATCGATATTGAACATTCTGTCGGCGCATCCACTCGCACGGCATGCGCCGGTCGCCCCGGCGCGCTGCGATCAAAGTCCGGGCCGCCGAGCTTCATCGGTGGCCCGGGAAAGGCTCAGCGATGCTCCTCGCGAGCGCGCTCGGCTTCCGGCGTATAGCCCGGCTCGGGGGCAGGCTTGCCTTCGATACGGGTCGGTGCCGCCGGCGTGCTGTCGTCCTCGGCCATGCCCTTCTTGAAGTTCTTGATGCCCTTCGCGACGTCGCCCATCATATGGGAGAAACGGCCACCGCCCAGCAGCAGGATGGCGATGATGCCGACGACCAGCCAGTGCATCAGGCTGAAGCTACCCATGAAAATTCTCCTTGATATCGTTGCCTATCTAAGGCTCGCGGGGGCTTACGGCAACGGTTGATCGGTGACGCTGCCCAAGGATGTCGGGCAGAATCGAACGGAACGCGCTTATTCGTCGTCCGTGACAGTTTCGCTTTCCTGCGCAGCCTCTGCAGCGTCGAGCTGTTCCAATGCGAGATCGACCGGATCCAGCAGCCCTGCCGCCTTCAGATCCTCGATTCCCGGCAGATCTCGCCGGCTCGCCAAACCGAAATGCGCCAGGAAGCCGGGCGTCGTGGCATACATCAGCGGCCGCCCTGGTACTTCGCGGCGGCCCGCAGGCCGCACCCAGCCAGCCTCCATCAACACGTCGATCGTGCCCTTGGATATCTGCACGCCCCGGATCGCCTCGATCTCGGCGCGCGTCACCGGCTCGTGATAGGCGATGATCGCGAGTGTCTCGATGCCGGCCCGGCTCAGCTTGCGGCTGTCCTCCCGATCGCGGCGCAGCAGATGGGCAAGGTCGGCCGCGGTCTGGAAGTGCCAGCGGTCGCCGCGGCGGACCAGTTCGATGCCCCGGCCCGCATAATGCTCAACAAGCGCCGCCAGCACCGCCCGCACGTCGACGCCCGGCCCGACATAGGCGCGGATGTCGTTGACCTCCAGCGGCTCTTCCGCAGCGAACAGCACCGCCTCGACGGCGCGGAGCGGATCGCCCATTTCAATCATTGCGGAATAGCCTTCAGATAGAGCGGCGCGAACGGCGCCGCCTGGCGGATCTCCAGTCGCCCTTGTCGCGCGAGCTCCAGCGCCGCGACGAAGGACGAAGCCAACGCGGAACGGCGATAGAGATCGCTCATGCCATCGGGCAGGAAGCTTTCGATCGCCCGCCAGTCGATCCGCATGCCGAGTTGGGCCGAAAGCCGCTCCAGCGCCGCGTCCAGCGTCATCACGTCGCGGTGCGCGACGACGTGCATCACCGGCCGTGTACGCGCACTGATCCGGCCATAGGCCGCGATCAGGTCATAGATCGTGACTTCCCACCTCGCCTGGCGCCGGACCCGCAAGCCTTCGGGATCGCCCCGCGGAAAGACGTCGCGCCCCATCCGGTCGCGCGCCACCAGCCGGGCGCCCGCCTCGCGCATCGCGCTCAGCCGTTCGAGGCGGAGCTGGAGGCGCAGCGCCAGTTCCTCGGGGCTCGGGCTCTCGGCGGGGTTGCGGGGGAGCAGCAGCGCGGACTTGAGATAGGCGAGCCACGCCGCCATCACGAGATAGTCGGCCGCCAGCTCCAGCCGCAGTTCGCGCGCGGCATGGACATAGGCGAGATACTGTTCGACCAGCTCGAGGATCGAGATCTGGCGCAGATCCACCTTCTGCGTGCGCGCCAGCGCCAGCAGCAGATCGAGCGGGCCTTCCCAGCCCTCGACCTCGATCTTCAGAATGTCGTCGCTCGCGTCCACCGGCTGGTCATAGGAGGGGGGAGCGGACCGGGCAACAACAAGCCCCTCCTCGTTGGAGGAGGGGCTTAAGTGGGGTCAGCCCAACCCCAGCAGCGCATCCCGCTTGGCGAGCAGCTCGGCCAGCGGGACATCCTCCGCCTCCCCAACCGATCCCATCGCCCGCGCCAGACGCGCGAGACACACCGCCGGCGCATCGCCGATCCGCCCGGCAATCTCCACCATCTCCGGCATTCGCGCCCAGCAGTCGAGCACCACGTCACAGCCCGCCGCCAGCGCGCGCTCGGCCTTTTCGCCCGCGGTGCCGGAAAGCGCCTTCATGTCGATATCGTCGGTGAACAGCAGCCCGTCGAAGCCGATCTTCCCGCGGATCACGTCACGGATCACGGTGGACGAAAGGGTGGCCGGCAACTCGGGGTCCCATGCCTCGAACACGATATGCGCGGTCATCCCGATCGGCGCATCGTGCAGCCGCTGGAACGGCAGCAGATCAGCCTCCAGTTCCTTGTCGGTCGCGCGCACGCGCGGCAGCTCCAGATGGCTGTCGACCATGGCGCGGCCATGCCCCGGCATATGCTTGATCACCCCGGCAACACCACCGCGATTGAGCCCGTCGAGCAGCGCCCTTCCCAATGCGGCCACCCGCATCGGCTCAAGGCCGAACGCGCGGTCCCCGATCGCGGGCGTCCCCCCCGGCACCGCCACGTCCAGCATCGGAGCGAGGTTCACGTTCACCCCCACGTCGCGCAGGATATGGGCCAGCGCCTGACCATTGGCCCGCGCCGCCTCGATCGCGGAAATCGGCGCGCGCTCGTACAGCGCATCGAAGGCCGCCCCTGTCGGAAAGGCCGGCCATGCCGGCGGCTGCATCCGCGCGACACGGCCCCCTTCCTGGTCGATCGTAATCGGCAGGTCCTCGCGCCCGTGCAGATCGCGCAGGGCATCGGTCAGCGCGCGCATCTGAGCGGGATCCACGCAGTTGCGCTTGAACAGAATATAGCCGAGCGGTTCGGCATCGCGGAAGAAATCGCGTTCGTCGTCGGTGAGCGCGGGGCCGGAAAGGCCGAAGATCACGGGCTTCATCGGAGTGGCCTAGCCGATCCGGCGGCGCCCGCAAACCACTTCAGCTCGCGACGAAGCAGTTCTCGCCGGCGACCTTCAGCTTGCCGCAGAGATCCCGCGCCTGGCCATTGCCGCCGGCATTGACGCGCAGCCGATAGACGGTCTTGCCATCCTCGGTCACGAACGGAACGATCAGTTTGCCGAGCGGCGCCAGATAGGTGAAGCGCTTGGACATGCGCGTCCAGGCGATATTCGCCGCACCCTCGCTGGGAAAGGCCCCGAGCTGCACCAGCTCGCCTGCGCCTTCGCCAGCCCGTGCCGGCGCCGCCGCTGCGCTCCGCTGGGTCGTTGGCCGGGCAGGCGACGGCGGCGGCAAGGCGATCGTCGCGCTCTTGCTCGCATTGGCCGAAGAGGCCGTGCCGGCGCTATGCTTCGTGCCCTCCACCGGCGTCTCGGGAAGCGCGGCAACGTTGATCCCGGCCTGGGGCGTGGTGCCCTGGCTGGTCTGAAACACGATATCGCCTTCGCCCGCGATGCGAACGCCGCCGGGATCGTCCGGCCGGACCTTATAGGGGCCCGGCGGGGCGGCGATCAGGGCACCATTTCCGTCGCGCGACGATTGATGGCGCTGCCAATAGAAGAAAGCCCCGGCGCCGCCCGCAACAAGCAGCGCCAGCAGCAGGAACAGCACCGCCCGTCCACGCCGAGGCTCCTGATAGGCCTCTTCCACCGTCTCCAGCCAGGGGAGCCGTTCGCTGTCGTCGTACCGGCCGGCCATCGGGATCACATCTCCTCGACCGCCTCCACGCCCATCAGCGCGAGGCCGTTGCGGATCACCTGCTGGATCGAACGGCCGAGGAACAGCCGCGCGCGAGTCAGTGCGGGCTGCTCGACCATCAGGAAACGCCGATCGGCAGAGTCGTTGCCCATATTGTAGAGCGCATGGAACTCGGCTGCGAGATCATAGAGATAGAAGGCGATGCGATGCGGTTCGCGGGCGCTCGCCGCCGCTTCCACCACGCGCGGGAACTGCGCGGCGAGCTTCGCCACGCCCAGTTCGCGCGCGTCGAGCAGCGACAGGTCGGCGTCCTCGTCCAGGCTGATCCCCGCCTCGGCCGCGCGGCGATGCACCGATGCGACGCGGGCATGGGCGTACTGCACGTAGAAGACCGGGTTTTCCTTGGACGTCTCCAGCACCTTGGCGAAGTCGAAGTCCATCTGGGCGTCGGCCTTGCGGGTGAGCATGGTGAAGCGAACCACGTCCTTGCCCACTTCGCGCACCACGTCCGCCAGCGTCACGAAATTGCCCGCGCGTTTCGACATCTTCACCGGCTCGCCGGCGCGCAGCAGGCGGACCATCTGGACCAGCTTGACGTCGAACCGAGTCTTACCGTCGGTCAGCGCCTGCACGGCTGCTACGATCCGCTTCACCGTGCCGGCATGGTCGGCGCCCCAGATGTCGATCAGCTGGTCGGCCGACTGCGCTTTCTGGAAGTGATAGGCGAGATCGGCGCCAAAATAGGTCCATTGGCCGTTCGACTTCTTGATCGGGCGATCCTGATCATCGCCGAACTGGGTCGAGCGGAACAGCGGCAGCTCCACCGGCTCCCAATCCTCGGGCGTCTCGCCCTTGGGGGCCTCGAGCACGCCGTCATAGACGAGGCCGCGCTCGCGCAGCCACGCCTCGGCCTGTTCGGGCTTGCCGGCGGCCTGCAGCTCGGCCTCGGACGAGAACAGGTCGTGATGGATGCCGAGCAGCGCCAGATCGTCCTTGATCATGACGAGCATCGTCGCGACCGCGGTCTTGCGGAACAGCGCGAGCCATTCGCTCTCGGGCGCGTCGACATATTTGTCGCCATAGTCGGCGGCGAGCTGCGCCCCGACCGGCTTCAGATAGTCACCCGGATACAGCCCCTCGGGGATCTCGATCGTTTCGCCCAGCGCCTCGCGGTAGCGCAGATGCGCCGAGCGGGCGAGCACGTCGACCTGACCGCCCGCATCGTTGACATAATATTCGCGGATAACCTTGTGGCCGACATATTCGAGCAGGCTCGCCAGCGCGTCGCCCACCACCGCGCCACGGCAATGGCCCATGTGCATCGGACCCGTCGGGTTGGCCGAGACATATTCGACGTTGACCGTCGTCCCCGCGCCCAGCGACGAGCGGCCATAGTCCGCCCCGGCCTCCAGGATCGCGGCGACTTCGCCGCGCCAGCTGTCCTCGTGGAGCGTCAGGTTGATGAAGCCGGGGCCGGCGACCGACACGGCGGCGACCTCGTCCAGCTTCTCCAGCTCGGCGACCAGCTTTTCGGCAAGCGCGCGCGGATTGGTGCCGGCGGGCTTGGCGAGCACCATCGCGGCGTTGGTGGCGAGATCGCCATGGCTCGGATCGCGCGGCGGCTCGACCGTGATCGCGCGTCGCTCCAGCCCCGCAGGCAGATCGCCGGCGAGGACGAGCGCATCCAGGGCCAGATTCAGATGCGCGGCGAAACGAGCATAGAGCGTCATTGAGCAATCCAATGGGGAATGGGAGCGGCGGCTGTAGCGCAGTGGCGCGGCGCCGTCATCCCTATTGGGAGTCGTGATCGTCCCCCGCGAGGGCAGGGCTATCGCATATGAAGCCAGGGATATGCAGCTTCATAGAACCATCGTCATTCCCGCGAAGGCGGGAATCCATTGGCCTGAGCGCTGGAGGAAGGAACCTCGGCATCGGCGCCAATGGATCCCCGCCTTCGCGGGGATGACGACGTATTCTGGGCATATGCGATAGCCCTGCCCTTGCAGGAGAGGACCGGGTGCACGCGCATCAACCATGGAAGCTCAGAGCGTGTAGGACGGCGCATCATCTTCCCAAGGTGGATACCGTACGGGCTTGTCGCCATAATAACGACGTAGCGCCTGTTCGCGCCGCTCCATCATGTCCTCGCTCCGACCCGGATCGTCCGGATAGACGTAGGCAACCTCGAACCGCCCATCGCGAAAGAAGTATTCGATTTCCGACCAGCGCGCCGGCCCCTCTTGCGCGTGCCAAAGTTCCAGCAGGACATCGCTCCAGCGATCGAGATCCGGCCGCCGATACATGACGTAATCGCCACCATCCTTGTAGATCGAGGGCGAAATCATCTCCGGATCGACCCCGGCCTGGAGCAGGGTGTTCTCTATCGGATAGAAGGGGTCCGCCGCCAGCATCTGCCCGATCCGCCCCAACAGGCGTTCCGTCTCCTGATTGGCCAAGATGTATCCGCCCCGAGCGCTTCCCGAACCCTCGGGACTTTCACAAGTCATATTTCGGGTAACCACCGCCATCCCAGGATGGATAACGGACCGGCTTGTCCCCATAGTAACGACGCAGCGCTTGTTCACGTCGCTCCTTCATACTGTCACTGCGATCAACATCATCAGGATAGATATAGGCAACCTCGAACCTGCCGTTCCGAATGAGATACTCAACCTCCGACCAACGCGATTTCCCGCTCTGAGCATACCAAAGCTCCAGAAGAATGTCGCTCCATCGGTCGAGGTCCGGCGACCGATACATGATGTGATCGCCTGCGTCCTTGTACACCGAAGGCGATATCATCTCAGGGTCCACCTCCGCCTGAAGGAGGCTATTCTCGACGGGATACTCAGGATCCGCGGCAAGCATCTGGCCAATCTCCGCCAGAATCTGCTCCGTTGTCCTACCTTCCATGATGGTGCCCCCCTCGCTCATTCGGCAACTTCACGCTGCGCACGTCTCCATCGACCGTATAGACGACATCGATTGTTGCCGGCCGCTGCGAGGTTGCGCGAAAATGCGGCACGATCATCACCGTAACCTGATGCCCGGCCCGCTTCTCCCGCGCCCACTCGTCCTCCATCATCCGATACCTGCCCCGATTGACGTTGGCATCCTGCGCGAAGTGGTTGAACGCTTCCTTCGGCCCGTTGAACCGAGGGGCGATATAATGCCCGCCATCGTCCTTCGGCAATCGATCGGCCCCGCCTGCGCTGCGTTGCAGAGTCTTGGATCTGGGCTGCGACGCTGCGAGCACCAGTTCCCCGGATACCCGTCGAGTTCGTCCACGCTCGTCTATTGCATAGTCATAGCCGTTACGAGAGACATGCCGCCACGAACCCTCTCCCGGATTGCGAATACCACTTGCAGCTGCCAGGTGGCTCGCAGCGACGCGCCGTTGACCTTCCGCCTGACCTCGCTGCGCGCCTGTCGCTGACCAACGACCGGTCGCCCCGGCACCGCCCGCACCACGCGCAGCACCCCCAGCCCGAATGACGCCGGTCGGATGACCAGTTGGACGGTCCCAGCCGCGCTGCGCACCGCCTCCGCCGAAGCCCCTATCCGCACCACCGGCGTGGAAATCTCCAGAACTACCGCTTTTGGGACGCCCCCGGTCGCCGGCTTCTCTTCGCCCAGCAGACGCCTGGCCACGACCCGAAAAGGTGAACTGGCCGTTTGCCGGGTCATGCCAAGGATTGAACTTGACCTCTATCGGCGCGCTTGGCGCCGGGTCGAAGCGCCGCCCGGTCCGCAACCAAATCGCAAAAGCCCGCCGCTGCTCCGTTGCTGTCTGCATGCGCACTCCCCCGTGTCCGCCACGAGGAGACGTTAGAACAAAACAGGAACTTTGTCAAGGTAGCGTAACGATCCTAGGGGATTACTCCTCCATTCTGTAGAGAGCCCCCCCCCTACACCCGCACCAACCCCTCCATGGCCGCCGCCGTGGTCATGGCCGGGAACAGCGCCTTCGCCGTCCGCGCAGGCGCCAGCGCGAAGTGGCTGGAGACCGCGCTCGCGATCAGCACGTCGAGCGCTGTCGTGGGCTTGAGGTCCCGCCCCTCGTACAGCGCCGCGTCGCTAAGCCCCGGCCAGTCGGCCTGCACCCGGCCGCCCTGCACCGCGCCGCCGAGCAGCATCGCGACCGAGCCGGTGCCGTGATCGGTGCCGCCGGTGCCGTTGGCCTTCACCGTCCGGCCGAACTCGGTCGCCACCACCACCAGCGTATTGTCCCAATGTGGCCCCAGCCCGGCCTTCAGCGCCGCGACCATCGCGTCGAGGCCCTTGAGCTGCCCGCCCAGCCGTCCGCGCTGGCCCGAATGCGTGTCCCAGCCGCCGGTCTCGATCATCGCGATCCGCGCGCCGCCGGGCGCCGAGAGCAGCTTGGCCGCCAGCGTGCCCGTGTCCGCGGCCTTCTTGCCGCCGTCGCTGCCGAGGTCGCCGGTGAGCATCCGCGTCGCCATCGCCTCCTGCCAGAGCGGGTGGAGTTGACGGTCACCCTCGTACATCGCCGTCACCCGCGCGAGCAGGTCGTCCGAGGCGTCAGGCAGCGAGGAGGGCGCATAGCTCGCCACCTCCACGGCCCCGCGCAGCGCCATCGGCACGGTCGCGGCGAGCGCAATCGCCTTGTCGCCGCTGGGCAGCAGGCGGAGCAGCCGGTTCATCCAGCCGTCCTTGAGCTGATAGGCCGAGACGCCGCCGGTCTCGAGCACGTTCTGCCCGTCGAAATGCGAGCGGTCGCGATACGGCGAGGCGACCGCATGGACGAACAGCGCCTGCTTCGCCTGGTAGAGGCCAGCCAAGTTCGGCATCGCCGGGTGCAGCGCGAACATGCCGTCCAGCTTCGGCGCGGTGGCGAAATCGGCGGCGAGGTCGCCGCGCGCGCCGGCATAGGCCGGGTCGCCAACGGGGGCGACGATGCCGAGGCCATCGGCCGCGCCGCGCTGGATAAGGAAGACGAAGCGGCGCTCGGTCGGCGCGGCGGCGAAGGCCATGCGCGCGCCCAGTGGCGAGACCAGCAGCGCGGTGGCGCCGGCGGCGAGCAATTGACGACGGTGGAGCATCATGACGCTATCTCCGCAGGAACTCGGGCGCGACCAGCATGAGCGCGACCCCCTGGCTGTTGCTTTCCGCCCGCGCGATCGCCTGGGCGGTGGCGGGGCTGAGCGTATCCGGGAACAGCTCGGCGGCGCGGGCGCGCGGGTCGATCTGGTCGCGGGTGCGCTGGGCGATGCGCTCGACCGCCTCGACCCGGCGCAGCACCGCATCGGGCCCGGCCCAGGCGCCGGCGACATCGTCCCATCCCGCCGGCGAGCCCGGCTTCCACACCGGCTGACCGAGCTGGTAAAGGAGTCCGGGCACGGCATTCGGCTGGAGCTGCTGGGTGCCGACCGCGCGCATCGCCGAGATCGACCATTCCCAGGGCGACTTGAACTTCACCGTCCCTGGCGCCCAGCATTCGGGTGAGGCAATGAGGGTGCGATAGAGGCTCGGCAGGTCGCCGCCGGTCTTCACGAAGTTCGCCTCGAGCCGGGCGATCAGCTTGGGCGGGGGATCGTCCCCGGCGAAATGGCGGGCGAGCTTGGTGGCGAGGTGCCGGGCGGTGGCGGGATGGGTGGCAAGATACTCCAGCACCGCCGCCGCCTGCGCCTCGCCCGGCAGCGTCCACTGCTTGCCGAGGATCGTGCGGGTGCCTGGCTCGTGCATCGCATCGGCGAAAACGAAGTCCCCCGGTCGGCCAGTGGCGCCGGTGAACTTCGCCACCGGACCGCGGCCGAACCCGGCGACGGTCCAGCCGGTCATCGCGCGGGCGAACTCGGTCACGTCGGTCTGGGTATAGCCGGTGCGGACGCCCAGCGTGTGCAGTTCGAGGATCTCGCGCGCGAGATTCTCGTTGAGGCCGAGGTTGCGGCGCACATTGGGGCGGTTGCCCACGCGCACCGCCAGCGGGCTGTTCGGCCCCACCGATACCGCCTGGTCGAGGAACAGCAGCATCGCCGGATGCCGCTCCACCGCGAACAGCATGTCGCGGAAGCTGCCCATCACATGCGGGCGGATCGCCTCGAACTCGAACGCGCCGGCGAGGTTGGTCACTTCCATCTTGTCGCCCGAGACGGCGAAATGATTGGCCCAGAAATGCACCAGCCGCTCGCCAAAGGGCGCCGGTGACTGGATCGCGGCAAGCGCCCGAGCGGTGACGGCACCGTTATAGAGATCGCGGCTCTGCTGGCCGAACTGCTTGCGCAGCCGCTCGGCGGGATCTTCGCCGACCTGCACGATCGGCGGCTGCTCGATCATCGGCGGCATCGCAGCGGCGGGCCGGGGCGGCAGTGCAGGACTCGCCTGCATCGGCGGTGGCGTGGCCTTGCGCAGCTTGGCGAGGTCCTCCCGATAGGCTGCGAACTGCGCGACCAATGCGGTACTGGCCGGCTGCCCCGACATAGCCGGCGGCGCGGCGACATAGCGCGCCAGCTGCCGGTTCAGCCAATCCCGGGGATCTCCGTCGGGATCGTCTCCCGGCCGGGCACCCAGGCCAAAGCGGTTCAACGCGATACTCATCTCCGCCATCGGCGAAACCTCCGCTGGATGGCAGCCGGTGTAGCTGCGGCATGTCGCAGAAGTTTGCCAATCCCAACGGCTCGTCGCATCGGCTAGCCGTTCGTCGCACCGTTACGGATGCAGAAAGTGCAACCATGACCCCAGGCTTTTGCGATTGCCGAATCTGCTGCACCGCAACAATTTGTCGGTCAAGAACACAAGAAGGATGCTGATCTGGCTCTTTTCGACCTCGAAGGAGAAAGATCTTGACCCGTTTCACGCTCGCTATCGCCGCCACCCTGTTCGCCGCCGCCCCGGCGTTCGCCGCGGACGAGGCCAACAGCCGCAGCTTCACCCGCGACGGCGTAACCTATGTCTACACCTCGACTGCCCAGGGCAGCGCGCAAGTGCTCGAAGGCACGACGAAGCCGAGCAACCAGCGCTTCCGCCTGGTCGTGCGCAATGGCTGGGTCGATGGCAACGCCGCCGGTACCCATGTCTCGTTCCGCGTCCCGAAGGTTGAAAAGGTTCAGGTCGCGCAGCGCTGATCCCACCGACCATCACGAACACGAATGCCCCCCGCGATCACCAGGTGATCGCGGGGGGTTTCCGTTCTGGGGGGACGGAACGGGGTGGCGGGTCGCTGACCGGCCCGGTTTTTGTCGCTTGCCAGGGCACCGCCCGGTGCCGCCTTCAAGCGATCAGCATCTCTCCTGGAACCGTTGATAGCGGTGCGCCGTTGCGACAGCCTTGCGGCTGCGTGACGAAACATGTCCGCTGAAATTTTCTCGCGATGGAAACATTACAGACATATCTGGACATAAAATAGCAATGCTGCACTGCGAATGTAACATTCTGGTCGATAGGAAAGCCCCACTTTGGAGAGCTGACCATCGCTAGACGCAGGCGGGAACCTTCACCTCACTCGCATTCGAGAGGGAATGTTCCATGAAGACCCGTCTCGCCGCCGTAGCCTTGCTCGGTCTGGCCACTCCTGCTTTCGCACAGGAAAGCGATCCGCCTAAGCCGGTAACGGTAACCGGCAGCGTTGCACTCGTATCCGATTACCGCTTCCGCGGTGTCTCGCAGACCGACAAGCAGATGGCGGTACAAGGCGGCGTAACCGCAACCCATGAAAGCGGCCTCTATGCGTCGCTTTGGGGATCCAACCTGTCCGGCTGGGGTACGTTCGGCGGTGCCAATATGGAGCTGGACGTGGTCGGCGGCTACAAGGCTTCGCTCGGCCACGGTGCCGCGCTCGACGTAGGCGTGACCTGGTACATGTATCCGGGCGGCGCTTCCAAGACCGACTTCGCCGAGCCCTATGTCAAGCTCAGCGGCTCGATCGGCCCGGTGTCGGCGCTGGCCGGCGTTGCCTATGCGCCGCCGCAGCAGGCGCTCGGTAACTGGAGCAACACGCCCCAGAGCAAGGCCGGGGACAAGGAAGACAATCTCTACCTGTGGGGCGATGTCAGCACCGCCGTGCCGAAGACCCCGATCACGCTGAAAGCCCATCTCGGCTATTCGGACGGCAACCCCGGCCTCGGCCCGAACGGCACCAGCGTGGCACCGACCGGCAGCTATGCCGATTGGCTGGTCGGCGCGGACCTCGCCCTCGGCAAGGTCGTGCTCGGCGTCGCCTATGTCGATACCAGCATCACCAAGCGCGACGGCGCCTATCTGCAGCCGAATTTCTCCAGCACCAAGGACGGTTCGAGCATCGCAGGCAGCCAGGTGGTCTTCTCCCTGAGCGCCGCCTTCTGATCGCTCACCTTCGGACTTCCCCTCTCGCCTGCGGGAGGGGAAGACCGGTGGGCAACATCATCGTATCCCGCTCTAAAAACCCTCAGGGAGTTCGATCGAACCGCACAGTTCGCGATAGCGGGCAATCGCATAGCGATCGGTCATCCCGGCGATGAAATCGGCGATGTGTCGGCTCCGCCACGGCTCGGCTTCCGGCAGCGCGTCGCGCCATTCCGCCGGCATCCGCGCGGGATCGTCGGCATAAGCTGCAAACAGCCCGGAGACGACTCGCCGCGCCGCATCTGCTGCGGCCAATTGGCTCGGATGGTGATAGAGATTCGCGTACATGAACCGCTTCAGCCCGCGCTCGGCATCCCGCATTTCTGGGGAGAATCCGGCCAGGCACCGCCCCGCCGAACGCACCTCGTCCACGGTCGACACACCCGATTCCGCGACCCGGCGCCGGGTTTCGCCGATAAGATCGTTGACCATCGCGCCGATCTGGGAACGGATCAGCTCGCCGGTCAGCCGCTTCGCGCTCACGCCCGGGAAGCGGCCTTCCACCTCGCGCCAGGCGCCGGCGATCATCGGTACCGCCATGATCTGATCGAGCGAGAGAAGCCCCGCACGCAAACCATCGTCGATATCATGGTTGTCATAGGCGATATCGTCGGCGATCGCCGCGACCTGCGCTTCCAGCGACGGCCAACTGTCCAGCTCCAGTGGGAAGGCGGCGTCGGCAGCCGCCAGAGCCCATTGCGGCTCGTGGATCGGGCCGTTGTGCTTGGCCAGCCCTTCCAGCGTATCCCAGGTGAGGTTCAGCCCGTCCCATGCGGGATAGGGATTCTCCAATACCGTCAGCGTCCGCAGCGTATGGCCGTTATGGTCGAAGCCGCCCTTCCCTGCCAGCGCCGCCTCCAGCGCGTCTTCGCCAGCATGGCCGAAGGGCGGATGACCGATATCGTGCGCCAGGCACAGCGCTTCCGTCAGATCCTCGTTCAGGCCCAGCGCGCGCGCAATCGCTCGGCCGATCTGGGCGACCTCCAGGCTGTGAGTCAGCCGCACGCGGAAATGGTCGCCATCGGGGGCCATGAACACCTGCGTCTTGTGGCGCAGCCGCCGAAAACTGATCGAATGGATGATACGATCGCGGTCGCGCTGAAACGCGTCGCGTGGGCCGCGCGCGCCGCCCCCCGGTTCGGGATGGAGTCGACCGCGAGTCTGGCCGGGCATGCAGGCGCAGGGGGAAATGGGTTTCACCCGGTGCGCCCTAGCGGAGCCGACCGCGCTTGTCGAAGTCTCAAGGCGCGATCTTGCTCACCTTCTGGCCCGCGTCACTCTCTACCACGAACGCGGAAACCCCCTCGCCCGCCAGCTTGTTGACGAAGCCCTGCGCCTCCGCATTGGTCTTGAACGGTCCGGTCATGATCCGATTGGTCGCGCGCACCGGCGTCCACCATCCGCCACGCCCCTTGAACAGCGCAGGGGCCTTGGCGACCACCCCCTTCCAGGCGCGGTTCAGCATATCCTCGTTCGCGCCGCTGGCTACCTGTACCCAGATCCGTGCAGGATCGGCCTTCTTCGGCTCGGGCTTCTTCGGATCGGGCTTCTTGCCCTTCCGCGTATCGCCCTTGGCGGGCTTGGCATCCGCCGTCTCGGCCTTCGCAGGCCGCGAATTCGATCGCTCGACGCCCCGCCCGGACTTGCTCTCCGACGCATCTTCCTCTGCGCTGGCCGCCAAGCGCGGGGCGGGCTTGGGCTTTGCGGCTGCCGACACGCCAGACGGTGTGGTGCGCGCCGTCGTGGTCGGCAGCACCACCGTCACCGGACGGCGCACCAGCTCGCGCTCGCTCTCCGGAACGGAAATGCCGGCGATGATCGATGCAAGCGTCGAGCTCTCCGCGCCCACGCGCGCCGTCTGTGGGGGCGTGGCCGGTCGCACGCGCACCGGTGCCGGTGCCGGTGCCGGCGTAGAGGTGGGTGCTGTCGTAGGAGTCGGTAGCGTCGGCAAGGCGCGGGCCGGAGGGGCGACTTGCGCCTGCGTGGCACGGGATGGAATCGATCGCGGCGTCCGCGTCGCTGGTGCCGCCGACGTGGTCGCAGGCACGGGCACGGTCTGCGCCCGCGCCACCTGCGCCACCGACGCGCCTGGCACATAGGCCGGCATCGATGGGGCGAGCCGGGCATCTGCAAGCCGTGCCGGCGTCGGCGACAATTCGCCGAAGTGCACCGCAAAGGCCCGATCCGCCGCGGACAACGCCTGCAGCCTGCGGAAGAATGGCAGCAGATTCTTGCCCATCGCGCCCGGCATCATCGTCGCCGCGATCTTTTCCGCACCCTGAACATCGCCGTTCATTGCCAGAACGAACGCCCGGGCCCGCCAGGCCGGGCGATCCTGTGACCGTAGCAGCGCATCCAGTTCGCGCTCCGCCTCTGCGCGGTTGCCGCTGATTCCCAGCGACAGCGCATATCGGCGCACGACCTCGTCCTCACGCCGCGTCGCCAGCGCAAGCTTATAGTCGCGCTGGGCGAGCAGGGGTTGCCCCATCAGATCATAGGCGAAGCCACGATCGGCAGCGAACTCGCGGGGATCGACACCGCGCGATTCCGCCTGCTGGAACAGGCGCAGCGCCTCGCCTGGCCGTTCCATCCGTACCAGCACCGCCGCGCGCGCGCTCGCGATCCGTGGATTCGCGGCTTCCACCGCTTCCGCGCGCTGCAGCAGCGCCAGACTGCCCGAAAGATCGCCCAACCGCGTGCTCAGCCGCGCAGCAGCGAGCAGCGCGTCCACATCCCGCGGATTTTCCGCGAGCACCCGCATCTGCGTCGCGAGCGCGTCCGCATCCGGGTTGTGCTGTTGCACAACCTCATTCTGTGCGCGCAACGGAGACGCGCCGAGCAGAAGCGCCGACGCCATCGCGCCGATGCCAAGATGTCTTTTGCCGATCATGCCACGCAACCTGTTAGCGCGGCGCTGAACCGCCGCTGACCTGGGAACGGGTGGCCGGCAAACCGTGCCACCCGTGCGCCATGTTACTGGTTGTTCTGGCCGCGCAGGAAACGCGGGATATCCAGCGGATCCTTGCTCTCCTCCTCGTCGACCTTGCCACGCGAGGCCGAGGCCATGCGCTCGAACAATGTGCCGCCGGTCTTGGCGCGCGGACGCGAATCGGCATCGTCGTCGCCACCGGTCAGCCAGCGACGGCGGCCTGCCGGCGCTTCGGGGGCCGGGGCCGGGGCGGGCGCAGGGGCCGGCACCATCGCATCGGTGCCCAGCAGCAGTTCGTCGGCCGGGGGCGCCGGCGGAGTCGGCTCAGGTGCCACAAACGGCGCCGGAGCCGGAGCCGCCGCCACCGGCTCGGGCGCTGCAACCGGGGCCGGGGCCTCTTGGGGAACGGGGACAGGCGCCGGCGTTTCCGGGGTGGCAGCCGCCGCGGCGACGGAAGCCGCGTCGGCCGTAGTGCGGCGCGGGGTGGAGAAGGAGAAGACGCGCGGCTGCTCGGCCGGCGCCGCCGGACGGTTCTCGACATTGGCGTCGATGCCGGTGGCGACCACCGACACGCGGATGCGGCCTTCCAGTTCCGGGTTGAATGCCGAACCCCAGATGATGTTCGCGTCGGGATCGACCAGTTCGCGGATATGGTTCGCGGCCTCGTCCACCTCGAGCAGGCGCATGTCCTCGCCGCCGGTGATCGAGACGATCACGCCCTTGGCGCCGTTCATGCTCACGCCGTCCAGCAGCGGGTTGGCGATCGCCTTCTGGGCAGCGATCAGCGCGCGGTCGTCGCCGTCCGCCTCGCCGGTGCCCATCATCGCCTTGCCCATCTCCTGCATCACCGAACGGACGTCGGCGAAGTCGAGGTTGATCAGACCGGGCATCACCATCAGGTCGGTGATGCCGCGCACGCCCTGCTGCAGCACCTCGTCCGCCATCTCGAACGCTTCCTTGAAGGTCGTGTTCGCATTGGCGATCAGGAAGAGGTTCTGGTTCGGGATGACGATCAGCGTATCGACATATTTCTGCAGTTCCTCGATGCCCGCCTCGGCCGACTGGGCGCGACGCTTGCCTTCGAAGGCGAACGGCTTGGTGACGACACCCACGGTCAGGATGCCCATGTCGCGCGCCGCCTTGGCGATCACCGGTGCCGCACCCGTGCCGGTGCCGCCGCCCATGCCGGCGGCAATGAAGCACATATGCGCGCCTTCGAGCGACTGCTGGACCTGCTCGATCGTCTCTTCCGCCGCCGCACGCCCGATCTCGGGCCGCGAGCCGGCGCCCAGGCCTTGCGTGATCTTCGCGCCCAGCTGGATGCGCTGGGGGGCAACCGACTGCTTCAGCGCCTGCGCATCGGTGTTGGCGACCAGGAACTCGACGCCCTGCACCTCGGCGCGGATCATATTGGCAATGGCGTTACCGCCGGCACCACCAACCCCGATCACTGCGATCTTCGGCGTCAGTTCGTCCACGTCGGGCGGAAGGAAATCGATACTCATTCTATGGTCTCCCGTGGCAGCGCATCGCGCGCGCTGCACAGCCTGAAATTCTTGTCTGCACGAACCGAGGCGACGACTCTAGCCACTATCACCCCGCCGGACGCATTTCCTTAATAATTCGCCCGGAACGCTGCGATCAACCGCTGGAACAGCGCACCCGGGCTTGCCCGCGTCACCAACTGGTGCCGGCCAGGCTCCAACGCACGCAGATCGATCGGGTCGGCGGCCGCGAACTGGGCGAGGCCCGCCAGGGTCGAGAAAGCCGGTCCGCTATGGGCGCTGGGCATCGCCAGCAATCCCCGCGGCTTGCCCACCCGCACGGCGTTGCCCAGCGCCTGCTGCGCATAGTCGGCAATCCCGGCCAGTTCCGCGCCACCGCCGGTCAGCACGATCTGCCGCCCGACGGGATCCTGGAAATTGAGCCGTTTCAGTTCTTTCTGAATCTCGGTGATCAGCCGTTCCAGCCGTTGGCGGATCACGGTGTTGAGCGAAGCCTTGGTGATCCGTTGCCCCTCGCCGCCCTCCTCGGAGGTGGCGGGCGTTACTTCGATCATCTCGCGATTGTCGCGCGGGCTGAGATTCGCCGAGCCGTGGAAACACTTGGTCCGCTCCGCCCAGGCCCGGGCGGTGCCGAAGGCGGCAGCGATATCGTCGGTGATGTCCGCCGAACCCATCGGGATCGAGGCCAGCCCGGCGAGGACGCCCTGTGCGAACACCGAAACATTGGTGACGCCTGCGCCGATTTCCACCAGCGCGACGCCCAGTTCCCGTTCCTCTTCGGTCAGGCAGGCCAGCCCAGTCGCCACCGGTGCGGCGATGATCGATCGCACCTCCAGATGCGCGGATCGCACGCACAGATCGAGGTTGCGCACCGGCGAGCCATCGGTCGTCACCACGTGCACGTCCACGCCCAGCCGATCGGCATGAAGCCCCAAGGGCCGCTTCACGCCGCCCAGCCCATCCACCGTATAGCGCGTCGGCTGCGCGTGCAGCACCATCCGGCCCTGCGGATCGATGGCATCCTGGCCGGCGCGAAGCAGATCGTCGATGTCGGATTGCTCGACCCGATGGCCACCCAGATCGGCCTCCAGCTTGACGATGCTGGAAACCAGCCCGCCCGCCGAAAAGCTCACCCACACATCCTCGATGTTGAAGCCGGCGATGCGCTCCGCCTGCTCCACCGCCTCGCGGATCGCGATTTCCGTGGTCCGCATATCGGCGACATAGCCGCGCTTCACGCCGCGGCTCTCGCGCTGGCCGGTGCCGAGGACGACGAGATTGCCGTCCTCGCTCCGCTGCGCGATGAGGGCGGAAACTTTCGACGATCCGACGTCGAGCGCGGTGATCAGTCCTTCGGGTGCAACCTTCGCCATCAGCCTTCCCCCTGCCCAATGCCCGCCGAGGCCGGTGCCGCGGCTGGCGCGCCGGATGCCGGCGCCAGTACCGGTCCCGGTGCCGGTGCCGGTGCGGCAGGCTGCGGCGCTTCGATCACGCCCTGCCGCCGGACAACCAACTTGCTCTCGTCGCGCATGTCAAATCCCAGATTGCCGCGACCGAGCAATCGCTGCGCCGCATCGATCGCGGCGAATCGCTTCAGTGCCGCCGCAGCGGCAACCTCTCCCTCGGGCAACTGCAGTTTCTCGCCAGAGGTGAAGAACAGGTCCCATCGGCGATTGCCGACCCAGCTCGTCGCCTTCACCAGCGGCTTCAGGCCAGGCTGGGTATCCAGCAGCCGCTTGCGCGCCGCTTCCTGGAGATTGGCGCCATCGCCGATCATCAGCGGCAGATCGGGCATCGCTTCGGCGGAGACCGGTTCGAGCGCGACGCCATCGGCATCGATCAGCATCAGGCGCCCGTGATTCTGCCAGATCGCCGCGGGCACACGTTCGTCGATATAGATATGCAGCGTATGCGGCAGCCGGCGCGAAACGCGGGCATCCTTCACCCAGGGAAACTTCAGCAGCCGCGCGCGGACATCGCCCAGATCGACCAGCGGCATCGCCCGTGAATCCTGATCGAGCACCTGTTCATACACCGTCGCGCGGTCCATCCGCTTCAGGCCATCGATCTGGATTTCGTCCACGCGCAGGCCGGCATCGCCCACCGCCTGGGCCATGCCGACACCGATCATCTGCGGCACGCCCGCCAGGATTCCCACCGTCAGCACCACCGCGCCCACCGCGCCGACGATGCTCCAGGTGGTAACCTTGTGCAGCGTCTCCGGGCTGATCGGCAATCCGGCGATCGCCTGATCGACGATCCCCGCCCGCTGCGGCCGGCGCGCGGTACCGCGCGGCTTCGGCTTCTCGCCGCGCCGGGTGGTCGCGCGCTGCGCTTGGGCGGGCCTGCGGCTCACAATGCCTCCTCGACGATCCGTTGCACGAGCGTAGCATAGTCGATGCCCAGATGGCGCGCCTGTTCTGGCACCAGGCTCAGCGGGGTCATGCCGGGCTGGGTGTTGACCTCGAGCAGGAACAGCCCGTCGACGCCCTGCGTGTCGTCCCAGCGGAAATCGGCGCGCGAGGCGCCCTTGCAGCCGAGCAGCCGATGCGCATCGAGCGCGATCCGCTTGCACGCCTCCGCGACATCATCGGGGATCTGCGCCGGGAAGACGTGCTCGGTCAGACCGTCGGTATATTTGGCGTCGTAATCGTAG
This sequence comes from Sphingomonas pokkalii, assembly GCF_003096275.1. GTDB lineage: Bacteria > Pseudomonadota > Alphaproteobacteria > Sphingomonadales > Sphingomonadaceae > Sphingomonas > Sphingomonas pokkalii. The sequence continues at coordinate 3,601,364 of NZ_QENQ01000001.1, read as the reverse complement.
AAGCCGTTCTTTGGCTTCAATTCGGTGACGCCCAGCGCCTGGTCGCCCAACACCGCCGTGGTCAGTTCCCGCCCGCGGATGAACGGCTCGGCGAGCAGTTCGTCGAATTCCTGCCAGGGCCCGCGCGCATCCGGGTGGATCGGGTTGCCGACATTGCTCTCGGGCGTCACGATCGCCACGCCCACCGACGACCCCTCGTTGACGGGTTTCAGCACATAGGGCCGCGGCAGCGGATCCTGCCGGTACAGCTCCTCGCGCGACACCATCCGGCCGCCGGGCATCGGGATGCCATGCGGCACCAGCGCCTGCTTGGTCAGCTGCTTGTCGATCGCGATGACCGAAGTGACCATGCCCGAGTGGGTGTAGCGGATGCCCATCAGGTCGAGCATGCCCTGCACGCTGCCATCCTCGCCCGGCGTACCGTGGAGCGCGTTGAACACCACGTCCGGCTTGGCTTCGGCGAGCTTGGCGGCGACGTCGCGATCGAGGTCGATCCGGGTGACGCGGTGGCCCAGGCTCTCCAGCGCATCGGCGACGCCATTGCCCGACATCAGCGATACCTCGCGCTCGGCCGACCAGCCGCCCATCAGCACGGCGATGTGGAGGCTCATGCGATCCTCCCCCGCCAGGGGGAGGTGGCGCCGAAGGCGACGGAGGGGGCGGACGCACGATGGGCGGCGGGAGTTCCTCCCCCTCCGTCACGCTGCGCGTGCCACCTCCCCCTGGCGGGGGAGGATTTGCAGACCACACTCACTTCGCCACTCCCACGCGCTGAATCTCCCATTCCAGTTCCACGCCCGACTGCGCCTTGACCCGCGCGCGGACGTCCTCGCCCAGCGCCTCGATATCGGCGCTGGTGGCGTCCCCCAAATTGAGGAGGAAGTTGCAATGCTTCTCGCTGACCTGCGCGTCGCCGCGGCGCAGGCCCCGGCAGCCGGCTGCGTCGACCAGCGCCCAGGCCTTGTAGCCCTCGGGGTTCTTGAAGGTCGAGCCGCCGGTCTTGGAGCGCAGCGGCTGCGATTCCTCGCGCGCGGCGGCGATGCGGTCCATCTCGGTCTGAATGTCCTCCGAGGCCTTGGGGAAGCCGCGGAAGGTGGCGCTTACCACGATCGTACCCTCGGGCAGGCTGCTGTGGCGATAGGTATAACCGAGATCGGCATTGGCCAGCACGCGCCGCTCGCCCGAGCGGAGCACGATCTCGCAGTCGACCAGAATGTCGCAGGTCTCGCGACCATAGGCGCCGCCGTTCATCCGCACGAAGCCGCCGACGGTGCCGGGGATCGAGCGCAGGAACTCGATGCCGCCAATGCCCCAGTCGCGCGCCTTGGAGGAGACGAGGATGCCCGACGCGCCGCCGCCGCAGCGCAGCGTGGTGTCGTCGAGCTGCTCGACCGCGGCAAAGGCCTTGCCGAGGCGAACCACCACGCCGGGCACGCCGCCGTCGCGGACGATCATGTTCGAACCGAGGCCGAGGCCCATCACCGGGGTTTGCGGGTCCAGCGCGGCGAGGAACGCGGCGAGGTCGTCGGCATCGGCCGGCTCGAACAGCCACTCCGCCGCGCCGCCGCTCTTGAACCAGACGAGCGGGGCGAGCGGGGCGTTCGGCGTGAGTTTGCCGCGAGGCTGAGGCAGCGTCACGCATCCCCCCGCGCTGCCGCGATCGCCGGAGCCAGACCCGCCGCCCACTTCGTGATATCGCCAGCACCCAGGCACACCACCATGTCGCCCTCGCGCACCGTGCCGGCCAGCGCCTGCGCCAGCGCTGCCGCATCGGGTGCCGCCGCGACCGCGCGGTGCCCGCGATGCGAGATCTGCTCGACCAGCGCATCGGCATCGACGCCTTCGATCGGCGCCTCGCCCGCCGGATAGACGGGTGCCACATACACCATATCGGCGTCGTTGAACGACTGGGCGAACTCGTCCATCAGATTGGCAAGCCGCGAATAGCGGTGCGGCTGCACCACCGCGATCACCCGGCCGCGCACGCTCTCGCGCGCAGCCGCCAGCACCGCTCGGATCTCCACCGGATGATGGCCGTAATCGTCGATGATCGCCGCGCCGGCCACTTCGCCGACCTTGGTGAAGCGCCGCTTGACCCCGCCGAACTTGGCGAAGCCCTGCTGGATCGTCGCATCGGGAATACCCAGCTCCAGCGCCACCCCGATCGCGGCCAGCGCGTTCTGGACATTGTGGCGACCGGGCATCGGCAGCTCGATATTCTCGATAGAGCGCGTGCTGCCGTCGCGATTGCGGATGATCGCCTCGAAGCGATTGCCGCCGGCATGCGGCGTCACGTTCACGCCGCGCACATCGGCGCTCGCCGCGAAGCCATAGGTGACGATCCGCCGGTCGCGCACCCGCGGAATCAGCGCCTGCACTTCGGGATGATCGAGGCACAGCAGCGCCGCGCCGTAGAAGGGGACATTCTCGACGAACTCGACGAACGCCGCCTTCACCTTCTCGAACGAGCCATAATGGTCGAGATGCTCGGGATCGATGTTGGTGACCACCGCGATCGTGCCGTCGAGCCGCAGGAAACTGCCGTCGCTCTCGTCGGCCTCGACCACCATCCACTCGCTGTCGCCGAGGCGCGCATTCGAGCCGTATTGGTTGATGATCCCGCCGTTGATCACGGTCGGATCGACGCCGCCGGCATCCAACAAAGCCGCGACCATCGACGTCGTCGTCGTCTTGCCATGCGTGCCCGCCACCGCGACGGTGGACTTCAGCCGCATCAGCTCGGCGAGCATCTCGGCGCGGCGCACCACGGGGATGCGGTTCTGGTAGGCCGCTTCCACCTCGGGGTTGGTCCGCACGATCGCGGTAGAGACCACCACCACCGCCGCGTCGCCCAGATTCTCGGCAGCATGGCCGATGGTGACCGGGATGCCCCGATCGCGCAGGCCCTGCACGACATAGCTGTCCGCCACATCCGAGCCCTGCACCTTATAGCCAAGGTTGTGCATTACCTCGGCGATGCCGGACATGCCGATCCCGCCGATGCCGACGAAGTGAATGGTACCGATGTCGGTGGCGACGCCCTTCATGCGTAAGCAGGCCTTCCGTTCTTATTGGTTTTCTGCACCTTGCCCACCGGGGCCTTGGGTGCGTGGATCGATTCGACGAGGTCGGCCAGGTCGCGCACCGCGTCGGGCCGGCCGACGCCGCGGGCGCGTGCCGCCGCATTCTCCAGCGCCTTGGTGTCGAGCCCCAGCTTCTGCATCTGCTTGGCCAGTTCCTGCGCGGTGAAGGCGCGCTGGGGGATGGTCCGCGCGCCGCCCGCCTCGGTGATCTCGCGCGCGTTCGCGGTCTGGTGGTCGTCGGTAGCGCTGGGCAACGGCACGAGGATCGCCGGACGGCCCGCGGCGGTCAGTTCGGCGATGGTCGAGGCCCCTGCCCGCGCGATCACCAGATGCGCCCAGGCCAGCCGCTCGGGCATGTCGGGCAGATAGGTGGCGACCTCGGCAGGAATCTCGTGTTCCTGGTATTTGGCGCGAACCATCTCGATATCCTCGACGCGGGCCTGATGCGTCACCTGCAGCCGGCGGCGGAACTGTACCGGTAGCAGCGCCAGCCCATCGGGTACCACCTGGCTGAGGATCGAGGCGCCCTGGCTGCCGCCGGTCACCAGCACGCGGAACAGGCCGTCTTCCTCGAGCATCGGATAGGGCTTGGCGCGCAGTGCCAGCACCGCCTCGCGCACCGGATTGCCGGTGAGGTGAGTCTTCACCGCCCAGCCGGGCTTCATCCGCTCGACCTTGTCGTACGAGGTCGCGATCGCCGCGACCCGGCCCGCGACCAGCCGGTTGACCCGGCCCAGCACCGCATTCTGCTCGTGGATCACGGTCGGGATTCGCGCGCTGAACGCCGCCGCCAGCGCCGGGAATGCAGGATAGCCGCCAAAGCCGATCACCGCCGACGGTCGCAGCTGCTTGTACAGCTTCCGCGCCATCGCCCGGCCGGCCAGCATCTGCCGCGCCGCCTTTAGATAGCCGAGCGGCCCGCCGCCCAGCCTGCCGGCGGGCAGCACATGCGTCTCGACGCCCTCGAACAGGCCGGGGAAGCGCACGCCGCGCTCGTCGCTCACCAGCGCGACATGGTGGCCGCGCCGCGCCAGTTCCACGCCCAGCGCGGCGGCGGGCACCATATGCCCCCCGGTGCCACCGGCGGCGAGGACGTAACTACGGCGTTCGGTCATGGTTTGCTCCAGCGCGCGGTATAGGGCGAGCGCTTCAGATACGGATTTCTCCGCGTGAAAGCGAGCAGCAGCCCATAGCCGATGGAAAGCGCGATCATCGACGAGCCGCCATAGCTGATGAACGGCAGCGTCATCCCCTTGGACGGCGCGATGCCGGTGTTCACCGCCATGTTGATCAGCGCCTGCAGCCCGAACTGCGTCGCCAGCCCGGCCGCCGCCAGCATCCGGAACGGGTCTTCCTCGTCCAGCAATTTGGTCAGCACGCGGATGACGATCGAGAGATACAGCAGCGCGATCACGCCGCAGGCAATCAGCCCGAACTCCTCGCCGATCACCGCGAAGATGTAATCGGTATGCGCCTCCGGCAGGCGGAACTTGATCTGGCCGCTGCCTGGCCCCGCACCGAACAGGCCGCCGGCACTCAGGGTATCGTGCGCCATCTCCACCTGATAGCGATCGGCCAGCGCCGCTTCCTTGGTAGGAAACAGGAAATTGTCGATCCGCGTGCGCGCGGTGCCGTAGAACAGGTACGCAGCGACCACACCCGCCATCGCCACCCCGCCCAGCCCGGCGATCGCCGCCGGCGAAATGCCCGCGATCATGAGCAGGATCACCCAGACGAGCCCGAACACGATCGTCTGCCCGAAATCGGGCTGGAGCATCAGCAGGCCGCCGATCAGCGCCGTCAGCGCGCCCGTTACGATCATCACCGGAAGCTCCGGATCCTTGGCGCGGAACGACAGGATCCAGGCGGTGGTGACGATGAACATCGGCTTCAGGAACTCGGAGGGCTGAAGATCGGAAATGCCCAGGCTGATCCAGCGCTTCGCCCCGTTCACCTCGTGCCCGATTACCGGCAGCAGCGCCATCATGCCGAGGAACACCACCGCACCGGCAACCGAAAGTCGCCGGGCCGCCGCCGTTGGCAGCATCGATACGACGATCAGCACCGGCAAGGACACGCACACCCACATCAGCTGCCGCCAGAAATAATACATCGGCGGCACGATGTGCGACGCGTCCGAATAGCGACGCGCCGTCGCCGGGGACGCCGCAGCGACGGCAACGAGCCCGATCGCGATCAGCAGTACCGCCAGCAGCATCAGCACATGGTCCACTTCCCAGAACCACATGCCTGCGCGCGAGCGGCTCGCCCGGCTCAACTGGTTGGAAAGTCGCGGAAGGCCGCCCCTCGTCTCGCCCACGCCCTCGGCCCGGCGGCTCACCCGAGCGCCTCCACGGCGGCGCGAAATGCATCCCCCCGCGCCTCGAAGTCGCGAAACTGGTCGAACGAAGCGCAGGCCGGAGACAACAGCACCGTTTCGCCCGGTTGCGCGTTGGCAGCGGCGGCGCGCACCGCCGCGTCCAGCGTGCCGGACTGCGCGACGGGCATTTCACTTTGCAGCAGCCGGGCGAACAGCGGCCCGGCCTCACCGATCGTATAGGCGCGCACGACATGGCCGAAACCGGGACGGCACGCCTCCAGGCTGTCGGTCTTGGCGACGCCGCCAAGGATCCAGTGGATCCGCGCATAGGCCGCGAGCGCCGGGGCGGTCGATTCCGGGTTTGTCGCCTTGCTGTCGTTGACGAACAGCACGCCGTTCCGGGTCGCGATCCGCTCCATCCGGTGCGCCAGGCCGGGGAAGGTTTCCAGCCCCTGGTCGATCGCGGCGCGGTCGATGCCCAGCGCCTCGCAGGCGGCGATCGCGGCGAGCGCGTTCTGCGCGTTGTGCGGACCCTGCAGCGCGGGCCAGCGCGACTGGTCCATGCACACGCCCGGCGCGATCTTCGTCACGTCCTCGCTACGGCCGGAAAGCGCCACCTGCCGCGCGATGGTCGCCGAGGCGGCATCGCCGATACCGATGATGGCGGCGTGGCCCCTGGACTGCATCGCGAACAGCCGCGCCTTGGACGCGGCATAGCCCTCGAAGCCATCATAGCGGTCGAGATGGTCGGGTGTGATGTTGAGCAGCACCGCGACGTCGCAGTCGAGGCTGTGGGTCAGGTCGATCTGATAGCTGGACAGCTCCAGCACATAGACGCCGCCCTCGGGCAGCGGCTCCTGACCGAGGATCGGCAGCCCGATATTGCCGCCGAGACGCGTGGGAATGCCTGCCGTCTCGACGATGTGGTGGATCAGCGCGGTGGTGGTCGACTTGCCGTTGGTGCCGGTGATGCCGACCACACGGTGCGCCGGCAGATCGGCGCGCGCCTGCGCGAACAGCTCGATGTCGCCGATCAGCGGCACGCCCGTTTCCCGCGCGACGGTCGCCAGCGGATGTCGGTTGAGCGGAACGCCCGGCGAGAAAACGAAGCCGTCCGCTTCGATCTCAATCCAGTCGGTGAAGTCATCGACGAACAGGCGCTCGGCCTCTCCGGCACTCTTTTGCACGGCTTGCCGCGCCGCTTCGTTCGAATCCCACGCCAGCACTTCCGCCCCGCTCGCCAGCAGCGCGCGCACGGTCGCCGCGCCCGAGCGCGCAAGCCCGAGCACCGCGAAGCGTTTGCCGCGCCAGGCGGGGCTGGTGATCACCGCAGCTTGAGGGTCGCCAGGCCGGCCAGCGCCAGCACGAAGGCGATGATCCAGAAGCGGATCACCACCGTCGGCTCCGACCAGCCGAGCTGTTCGAAATGGTGGTGGATCGGCGCCATGCGGAACACCCGCTTGCCGGTGCGCTTGAAGAAGAACACCTGGATGATGACGCTCAGCGCCTCCATCACGAACAGGCCGCCGATGATGCCGAGCACCAGCTCATGGTGCGTGGTGACGGCGATGGTGCCGATCGCCCCGCCCAGCGCGAGACTCCCGGTATCGCCCATGAACACCGCCGCCGGCGGCGCATTGAACCAAAGGAAGGCCAGCCCCGCCCCGATCATCGCGCCGCAGAAGATGGCGAGGTCGCCCGCGCCCGGCACGTGCGGGATGCCAAGATAGGTCGCGTAGATCTTGTTGCCGGCGAGATAGGCGATCAGCATGAACGCCATGCCCGCGATCACCACCGGCATCGTCGCCAGCCCGTCGAGGCCGTCGGTCAGGTTCACCGCATTGCCGAACGCCACAATCGTGAACGCCGCAAAGGCGATGTAGAAATAGCCGAGATCAGGGTGCACCCAGCTGAAGAACGGCACATAAAGCTGGGTATTGCCCTCGGCGAAAATGATGATCGCGCTGGCGATGCCCGCGATCAGGAACTCGCCGATCAGCCGAACCTTGCCCGATACGCCCGCGGTCTTCTGCTTCCGCACCTTGTCGTAATCGTCGAGGAAGCCGATCATGCCGAAGCCGAGCGTCACGAACATGCACGCCCAGACATAGGCGTTGCGCAGGTCCATCCAGATCAGCAGCGCCAGCGTCAGGCTGGTCAGGATCATCAGCCCGCCCATCGTCGGCGTGCCGCGCTTGGCGAGGTGGCTCTGCGGACCGTCGGTGCGGATCGGCTGGCCCTTCCCCTGGCGCAGGCGCAGCCAGCCGATGAACTTCGGGCCGATCAGCAGGCCGATCAGCAGCGCGGTCGCCACCGAACCGCCGGTGCGGAACGACAGGTACCGGAACAGATTGAGGACGCCGGGGAAGCCCAGCTGCTCTGCGATCAGATAGAGCATGTTTGCCTTTCCGCCAGCGCCGCGACGATCGTCGCCAGCCGCACGCCGTTCGACCCTTTGATGAGAACCGCGTCGCCCGGCGCGAGCGTCGATTCGAGCTCGGCCTTCGCAGCTGCGGCATCGGCCACATGGACGAAATTCAGCCGCCCCTCAAGCGCAGCCGCCAGCGGGGCCATCGCTTCGCCCACCAAAATGGCACGGCTCACCCCAGCCTCGACGATCGGATCGGCCAGTTCGGCGTGCAGCGCATCCGCGTGGGCCCCAAGTTCGCGCATCTCGCCCAGCACCGCCACCCTGCGGCCCGGCTCGCGCGCCAGCACCGCCAGCGTCGCCCGCATCGAACTCGGATTGGCGTTATAGCTTTCGTCGATCACCAGCGCGGTGCCGTTGCCCACCGGCACGCTCAGCCGCGCACCGCGCCCGGCAAGCCCACCCAGTTCCGCCAGCGCGAGGCCCGCCAGTTCCAGATCGCCCCCCACGGCATCCACAGCCGCCAGGATCGCCATCCCATTGGAAACCCAGTGGTCACCGGGCTGGGACATAGTGAAGCTGAGCTCCTTGTCACCGATACGAGACAACACGAAGGTGCCGCCGGCCGGGGTTTGCATCATCTCCATCGCGCGCACGTCCGCGCCTTCACCAAGGCCGAACGTCACAATCCGGGTGGCATAAGGCTCCGCCGCGGCGATCAGCCGCTCCCGATACGGACTGTCGAACGGCACGATCGCGGTTCCGCCGGGTTGCAATCCCTGGAAAATCTCGCCTTTGGCATCCGCGATATCCTCGACGCTGTCGAAGAATCCAAGATGCGCCGGCGCGATCGCCGTCACGATCGCCACATGCGGCCGGACCAGCCGGGTCAGTTCGGCAAGTTCGCCCGCATGGTTCATCCCCATCTCCAGCACGCCGTAACGGGCCTCGCGCGGCATCCGCGCAAGGCTCAATGGCACGCCGGTGTGGTTGTTGTAGCTCTTGACCGATCGATGCGCGCAGCCGGGATCCACCCGATCAAGCGCCGCGAACAGGGCCTCCTTGGTGCCGGTCTTCCCCACCGAACCGGTGACGCCGATGATCTTTGCTGTCGTGCGCGCGCGCGATGCGGCGCCCAGCGCATTCAGTGCGGCAGTCGTGTCGGCGACGGCAACGTTCGGATAAGCGGTCGCGTCCGAAACGACCGCGCCGGCCGCACCCTGCGCGAACGCCTGGTCGAGGAAGCGATGCCCGTCGGTGCTTTCCCCCTTCAGCGCGAGAAACAGGTCTCCGGCGCCGACCTCACGGGAATCGAACGCGACGCCGAATACGGCGAAATCCGCCGAGGCGGTACCGGCGGTGGCCGCTGCGATCTCGTCCGAAGTCCAAAGCGGGCTCGTCACGCCGCGCACTCCCTTGCAACCGAAACATCGTCGAATGGCAGCACCATCTCGCCGACGATCTGGCCCTGTTCATGCCCCTTGCCGGCGATCAGCACGATATCGTGCGGCTCGGCCATCGCGATCGCCGCGGCGATCGCCGCGCCCCGATCGCCGATCTCGGTCGCCTGCGGCGCGCCCTTCAGGATCGCGCGGCGGATTTCCGCCGGATCTTCGGTGCGCGGATTGTCGTCGGTGACGATCGCCACATCGGCACCCACCGCCGCCGCCTGCCCCATAAGCTGGCGCTTGCCGGGATCGCGGTCGCCCCCCGCGCCGAACACCAGAATCAACCGCCCTTCGGTATGCGGCTTCAGCGCCGCGATCGCCGCTTCCAGCGCATCGGGCGTATGGGCGTAATCGACATAGACCGGCGCGCCGTTGGGAGCGATCACCGCACGCTCCAGCCGCCCGCGCACCGGCTGCAGCCGCGCGCAATTGGCCAGCGTCTGCCCGATATCGCCGCCGGTCGCGATCACCAGGCCCGCGGCGGTCAGCGCGTTCGCCGCCTGATAGGCACCGATCAGCGGCAACCGCACGAAATGGACCGCGCCGTCCGCCTCGATCTCCAGCGTCTGCCCAAGCAGCGACGGGGTGCGGCCGATCAGCCGCAGCGTCTTGCCATGCTCGCCGACGGTGATCAGCCGGTTGCCGCGCATCCGGGCGAGGTCCTCCACCTGCGGCGCATGGGGGTCATCCGCCCAAACCACCGCCGCGCCATCCTCTGCCAGCACTTCGGCGAAGAGGCGCATCTTGGCGGTGAAATAGGTCGCCATGTCGCCATGATAGTCCAGATGATCGCGGCTGAGATTGGTGAACGCCGCCGCACGCACGGGCAGCCCCTGTGTGCGATATTGGGAAAGCCCGTGCGACGACGCCTCGAACGCCAGATGCGTCACGCCCTCGCGCGCCAGCCCGGCGACGTTCGACAGGAAGGTCACGATATCCGGGGTGGTCAGGCCGGTCGATACGCGCTCGTCCGCCGTCGTCACTCCCAGCGTGCCGATCGAGGCGGCATGAAATCCCGCCATCCGCCATAGCTGGCGAGTCATTTCGACCGTCGAGGTCTTGCCGTTGGTACCGGTCACCGCTGCCGTCACCGCCGGGAAAGGGGCGAAGAACTGCGCGGCAAGGTCCGCGAAGCGCCCGCGCGGATTGGCGTCCGCGATATGCACCGCCCCCTCCACCACCGCCTCGGGCCGCGCCACGACCGCGATCGCCCCCGCCCGCACTGCCGCGGCGATGAAGTCCTCACCGTTCACGCGCGCGCCTTCGAAGGCGCCGAAGATCGTGCCCGGCGCCACCTTGCGGTGATCGATGGCGAAACCCGTGACGATCGCCGTCTCGTCTCCACCTGTCAGCATACCCAGTTTCATTCGGTTCCCGCTCCGGGCTCAGGGGACTTTTCCACCAGTGGCAGCAAGTCGCTTTCGTCGATATCGCGGTGATCGTCCGGAGCAATACCCAGGATCGCGCCAGTGCGGGCGATCAGCCGCGAAACGACCGGCGCGACGGTCCAGGCCGCCGTGGTCCGCGGGGTAGTGGCATTTGCCTTGGGCGAGTCCAGCATCGCGACCACCACATAGCGCGGCGCGTCGATCGGGAAAGCGGCAGCGAAGGTGGAGACATTGCGATGCTTGTCGTAGCCGCCCTCGCTCGCAGCCTCCGCCGTGCCGGTCTTGCCGGCTACCCGATAGCCCTGGGCCTCGCCCTTGCGGCCGGTGCCCTTCAGCACGATCAGCCGCAGCAGCTGGCGCATCCGCGCGCTGGTCGCCTCCTGGAGGACGCGGCGGCCCTCCGGCGGATGCGCGGCATCCAGTTTCATCATCGTCGCCGGCCGCCAGATGCCGCCGTTCACGAGCGCCGCATAAGCGGTCGCAAGATGCAGCGGGGTCACCGCGATGCCATGGCCATAGGCGGTCGTCATCACCGTGATCCGGCCCCAGTTCGCGGGCCAGAGCGGCCGGACCGCGCCGATCTCGATGCTCGGCCGCTGGTCGAAGCCCAGCCGTCGGAACATGTCCTGCATCTTTTCCGCGCCGAGTTCGTCGGCGATGCGCGCGGTGGCGATGTTGGAGGAATAGATCAGCGTCTCTGGGATGTTGAGCCAGCGGAACTGCTCGTCACCGGGATCGTCATGGATGGTGAAGCGCCCGACCTTCATCGGCGCGGTGGCATCGAAGCGCCGGGCCATGGACGTGATCGTGCCCGAATCGATCGCCGCGGCAACCGCGATGGGCTTGAACGTCGATCCGAGCTCATACACGCTCTGGGTCACGTTGTTGCGCGGCGGCGGCCCGCCCAGCGCATTGGGATTGAAGCTGGGAAGCGACGTCATCGCCACCACTTCCCCGGTATGCACGTCCAGCACGATGCCGGCAGCGCCGCGCGCCTGCAAGTCGGTCATCGCGCGCCCCAGCTCGCTTTCCAGCGCGGCCTGCACGCGCACGTCGAGCGATAGCATCACCGGCTTGCCGCGTTGCCCCGGATCGCTCAGCCGCGCCTCCAGCACCTTTTCCATGCCAGTAACGCCGTGCCCGGCGGTATCGAGATAGCCGAGCACATGCGCCGCCATTTCAGATTGCGGATACAACCGGTCCTTCTCTGGCGTGAATTCGATCGCAGGCTCACCAAGCGCGTTCACGGCGTTGACCAATTCGGGCAGCGCGCGGCGCTTCAGGAACGCAAAGCTGCTGCCGGTATTCAGCAGCGCGAGATAGTCGGCCGTCGAACGTTCCGGCATCAGTTCCGCGAGCTTCTGCGCCAGCACCGCCTTGTCGGTGATCACCCGATTGGGGTGGATCGCGATCACCCATGCCTCGATGCTCCGGGCGAGCGGCGTACCGTTGCGATCGACGATATCGGCACGCGCCGGCACCAGTGCGCTCGCAAGATCGCGCGACGCTGCCGGCCCCGACGACATCGCCAGAAACGCCAGCTTGGCGACGATCGCCAACATGCCCGCGCCGAACAGGATCGAAAGGATCATCAGGCGCAGTTGCGCCACCGCGACGAGCGCCGGTCGCTCGCCACTCGCGGTGCGCGCCCGCGCCGGAGGAGCTACGACGACGATCAATGCAACGCCAATTGCTCGCGCTGGGCTACTCGGCGCAGATCGTTCATCGTCGCGGCGCTGAGCAGCGGACGATCGCCGATCGCCAGGCGCGAACGGTCAACCTTCTGCATCAGGCGCTTCAGGTCCTGCTCCGGCCGCGTATCCCGCTGGGCGACCTGCACCACCGCCGCTGCCGCCGGCTTGCGCTGCGCCGTCGCCTGCACGGGCGCGGCGAGGGGCGTGCTGGCCGCCGACGCCGAGACCGCCGCCACAGCCGGGGCGGCCTGCACCGAACGGGTACCGGCCGGGATGATCAGTGCCGCGGTCTCCACCTTGGCTCCGCTCGGTTGCATGGGCTGCAACGGCGCCTGCGGCTGATCGAGCGCAGCCAGGCCAGTGGCGCTGGCGAGATATTGCTGCGGCGCCGGCGCATTCATCGCCAGCACATCGCCGTTCCAGCGTTCGATCTGCGCCAGATTGGCGCGCGTCTCAAACTCCGTTTCGAGCCCACGAATATCCTTATGCGCAGAGACGATCGCCGCCTCCACGCTGCGCAGCCGCGCGCGCTCGGCCGCGCCGTGCGACGTCACCATATAGCAGGTCGGCGCAACGATAACGCTACACAGCAACCAGCCAAGCCCCCGAAAGCCATGCATTGCCATCACGCTGCTCCTTCACTCGACCACGGCGCCGCGCCGGTCCGCCGCGCGACGCGCAACGTGGCCGAACGGGCTCGCGGATTGCGCGCCACTTCCGCCTCGCTCGGGCGCACGGCCTTGGCGGGCGGTTCAAAACTCGGTTCCGCCCGCGGACCGATCGCCGGGCGATGGCGCGAACCGGCCGGCTCGCTGCCGCTGCGCTCGCGCAGGAAGCGCTTCACCAGCCGATCCTCCAGGCTATGGAACGTGACCACCGCCAGCCGGCCGCCGGGCTTCAGCACCCGCTCGGCCGCGGCCAGCGCCTCGGCCAGCTCGTCCAGCTCCCGGTTGACGTGGATACGCACCGCCTGGAAGGTCCGGGTCGCCGGGTCCTTCTTGTCATGCGGCCGATAGCCGAGCGCCTTGCGCACGACCCCGGCAAGCTCCGACGTGCGCGTCAGCGGGCGGGCCGCAACGATCGCCTTGGCCACGCGGCGCGCGCGTGGTTCCTCGCCATAATGAAACAGGATGTCGGCGATCTCGGCTTCGTCGGCTTCGTTCAGCCACTCGGCCGCAGACATGCCCTCACCCGCCATCCGCATGTCGAGCGGGCCGTCCTGCTGGAACGAGAAGCCGCGATCGGCCTGATCGATCTGCATCGAGGAAACGCCAATATCCAGGGTCACGCCGTCCACCGGCGCCAGCCCGCGCGCTTCCAGTTCCTGCTCCATCCGGCTGAACGGCGCGTGGATCAGCACCAGCCGGCCCTCGGCTTCCGCCACCAGGGCAGCACCGCCGGCAATGGCCGTAGGATCCCGATCGAACGCCGCCACGGCCGCGCCCCGCGCGAGGATCGAACGGGTATAGCCGCCCGCGCCGAACGTGGCGTCGACATGGCGCTCGCCGGCCACGACGGCGAGCGCATCGATCACTTCATCGAGCAACACGGGGATGTGCGGCGCCGCGCTCACTTCGAGCCTCGCGCCTGCACCAGAAAGGCGCAGATTTCCTTCAGCGCCGGATCGGCGTTGGGATCATTTTCCAGCACGTCGGGCGCCCAGATATCGAACGTCTCGCCGCTGCCGACGAAGAAGGCGAGCTTCTCGATCCTGGCTTTGGCGCGGAAGAAGGGCGGCAGCACGAAGCGCCCGCTATCGTCGAACGGCACGCGCTCGACCTGGCCGAAGGCACGACGCTTCGCCGCGGGATCGGGCTGTTCGCCGCGATCGATCGCCTGCTGTTCGATCCGGTCGATGCGCTGGTACTTTTCCTTGGACCAGCTGGTGTCATGCGCGGAGAGGCACGAATCCTTCGCATGGAGGCCGATCACGATCTGGCGGACTTCGGAGTTGCGCTCGACCGCTGCGCGCAGGTCGGCAGGCACGGCGACACGACCTTTCTGATCGACCGCCTGGAGCGCAAATCCCTCGAAGAGCTCCCTGTCCACCATGCCAATCCCAAGCCAAGGCACGACTCCCCCGCCTCCGGAACCACGGCGTTCCGCGGCTTCGGCAGAGAATTTCGACAGGAGAAAAAAGGGTCGTGCCCCCCTTTTAGCCTCGCCTTTTAATCATAGAACAGCACGGGAGGCAACGGGCAGAGCGGGGATTGGACGGGATTTTCCACCACTCAGCCCCTCACGGAATGTATGTTCTCTTTATATTTCCTTTATGTTTTCCTTATGGCTGCAAGGGGTGACCGAGCGGCGCCACGGCACGCCACGCTTCGATCGGAATCCGATCGGCCCATGATTTCGAGGAGGCGGCAGGCAGATTCCCGCCGAAAGAAGGCACCACTTTGAAATAGAATGATATTTTCGCAGAGACGAAAGCGCGAATCGCACATCATCCCGATGGGGTGGATTCAACCGCGCTGCCGGTGGCGCAAAATCCCCCGCCATCCCCGTACAACGGCCATGGTGGGGCGAAATCCCGCCGAAACCCGGTCGCGGGCGATGGCGGCGCGATCAGCGGCCGGCGCTATCCTGGCGATGCGCCTGTTCGCGCGCGAGATCCTGTGCCGTAGGATCGGTCGAATCCGTGCCGGGCGCCACCCCCAGCTCGGCCAGCGGCTCGTCCCGCCCCTTTTCGGCGGAAACATTGTCGCTACCGGTAAGGTTGGCGACGACCGCGGCGTTCGACGCCCCCGCCGCGCTTACCGGCGCCTCGCGATTGGCCGAGGAATAGATCACGCTCACCACCGCGATCAGCAGGATCACCGCGGCAAGCCCCGTCATGCCCACGCGCACGCGCTGCATTGCCTGGCTAGGGTCTTGGCGGGGTCCGAGTTTCATGGCTGTGGCATAAATGTAACGCGCAAGCGGATGCTTGTCGAGCCGCGCGTCTATCACATCCCGAACCGCCTGTGTGCCAAGGGACTCCCCTTACGCATTCATCGCATCAGTCCCGCGCCAGCCAGGCCGGCACCGGCAACCCCTTCGCGGCCAGCCATTCGGCATTGTAGAGCGTGGAAAGATAGCGGAACCCCGTGTCGCACAGGATCGTCGCGATCCGCTTGCCCGGCCCGAGCGCCCGCGCCAGGCGCACCGCGCCGGCTACGTTGATGCCGGAGGAAAGCCCAAGGCACAGTCCCTCTTCGGAAAGAAGCCGGCGCACCCATTCCAGGCCTTCCTCGTCGGAAATCCGGAACTGGGTATCGATCGGGGCGCCCTCCAGGTTGCCGGTGATCCGGCCCTGGCCGATGCCCTCCGCCACGGACGATCCTTCGGCGCGCAGTTCCCCACAGGCATAATATTCGTAGAGCGCGGCACCATGCGGATCGCTGAGCGCGATGGTGATCGTCTCGTCCTTGGCCTTCAGGCCCAGGCCGACCCCGGCGATCGTGCCACCGGTGCCCGCAGCACAGGTGAACCCATCGATGCGCCCGTCCATCTGCGTCCAGATCTCCTCGGCCGTGCCATAGATATGGGCCTTGCGATTGGCGGTGTTGTCGAACTGGTTGGCCCAGATCGCGTTCGGCGTTTCTTCGGCGATGCGGCGGCTGGTGTGCACGAAATGGCCGGGGTTCGAATAGGGCGCGGCGGGCACCAGCACCAGTTCGGCGCCGAGCGCGCGCAGCGTATCCATCTTCTCGCGCGACTGCGTCTCCGGCATCACGATGATCGTGCGATAGCCCTTGGCGTTGGCGACCAGCGCCAGCCCGATGCCGGTATTGCCGGCCGTTCCCTCGACGATCGTACCGCCGGGCGAAAGCTGCCCCCGCGCCTCGGCATCCTCGACGATATACAGCGCCGCGCGGTCCTTCACCGACGCGCCGGGATTGGCGAACTCACATTTGGCGAAGATGTCGCAGCCGGTTTCGTCGCTGGGACCCTTCAGGCGCACGAGCGGCGTGTTACCGATCAGCGCCAGGCTATTCTGGGGAACATGCATGGGCCCTAGATAGGGCTGCCTGCCCCTGCCCGGCAAGCAAGGCAATCTATCGGGCCACGCCGGCCTGCTTCAGATGGGGACCCAGTCGCCCCCCGATCCAGAGGAAGAACATGCGATAATCCGACAGGAGCGACCATAGCGGATAGCGAAAGGTCGCGGGCCGATTATGCTCCACGGCGAAATGTGCGGTCCAGGCGAAGCCATAGCCGGCGATCGGCATGGCGAGGAACCACCACCCGCTCCACACGAGGCCGGCGGCGAACGCGAACAGGCTGAGCGTCGTGCCGGCATAATGGATGGCACGCGTCGCGGGTTTCCCGTGCTCGCGCAGATAGAAGGGCCAGAAATCGCGATATCGGGTGATCGTCTCGGCCATGGCATTGCACTCTATCGTCCGCCGCGCCGCTGGCAACGGCCTTCGCGACCGTCGCCACGGCCGGCCGCACCGTTTCGGGCGCGCGGCCGTGGCTGGCGGTTTCACCGGCCGAGGCGCCGTTCGGGCAAGCGGATATCCGCCGTGATGCCGGCAGCTGCGGCGGAAGGCGCGACGGCGAACCGATAGGTCCCGGCCGGGCTGCGCCAGCCTTCCGGCGTCCAATCGGCCAGCAGCTTGGGCTCGATCGGGATCGTGATCGTGCGGCTTTCGCCCGGCGCCAGTTCCACCCGCGCGAAGCCGGCAAGGCGCTGGAGGTCAGTCTCCGCCCGGCGGGTAAGGTAAAGCTGCACTACATCGGTGCCCGCCCGCGCGCCGATGTTGCGCACGGTCACGGTCGCCACGGGCTGCGCGCCGCCGCGCAGTTGCAGCCCCGATTGCTCGAATCGCGTGTAGCTTAGCCCATGCCCGAAGGCGAACAGGGGCTTGGTTCCCTTCGCCGCATGCCAGCGATAGCCGATGGCAGCGCCCTCTGCATAGGTGACGGTATCGGCAGAACCCTCCGGCTTGCCCCATCCGGGAATGTCGGTGCGCGGCAGTTGGGCTTCGTCGGCGGGGAAGGTGATCGGCAGCCGGCCGGAGGGATTGACCTTGCCCGTCAACACGTCGGCGATGGCAGCCCCACCCTCCTGACCGGGATACCAAGCCTCTACCACCGCCTTCACTTTGTCCAGCCACGGCATCTTCACCGGGTTGCCGGTTTCCAGCACCACGATCGTGTTGGGATTGGCCGCGGCGACAGCAGCGATCAGCGCGTCCTGCCCTTCGGGCAAGGTCATGCTGAAATCATTGCCTTCGCTGCTCCACGCCGTCGCGAAGACGATTGCCACGTCGGACTGTTTCGCAAAGGCGGTGGCGGCGGCGAGGTCATAGCCGCTGTCATAGTCGACCTTCGCGCCCGGCAGCGCCGCGGCCAGCGCGCGCTGCGGCGAGGACGGCATGTACAATTGGCGCGCCCAGGCCCCCATGACGCCGCGGCCCCCGAGCGGCAGGATGGTAACGGCCCCCTTCGGCGTCACCTGGCTCGATCCGCCGCCGGAAAGAACGCCGATATCGGCATGGCCGCCGATCACGGCGACCGTCTTGGCCTGGGTGAGCGGCAGGATATCACCATCATTCTTCAGCAGCACGATGCCGGCCGCCGCTGCCCCCCGCGCCGCCACGGCATGGGCGGCTTCGTCGATCGGCCCTTCGGCCAGCGGCGCATCCGCGCCCACCGCATAAAGCGAGCGGAGAATCCGCCGCACGCTCTCACGCACGCGCTCCATCGGCACGCGCCCCGCCGTCACCTCGGCCCGCAGCGGCTTGTCGAAGAACACCTGCTTGTCGAGCTGCGCGCCCGATTGCTGGTCCAGCCCCTTGGCGAAGAAGCCGACGTCATGGACCGCCCCCCAGTCCGACATCACCCAGCCGGCATAGCCCCAGTCGCGCTTCAGCACCTGGTTGAGCAGAAAGTCGTTGCCGCACGCATAGTCGCCATTGACGCGGTTATAGGCGCACATCACCGATCCCGGCTTGCCATCCGCGATCGCCAGTTCGAAGGCGAGCAGATCGCTTTCCCGGAACGCCTTCTCGTCGATCCGCGCATCGATGGTGTTGCGCAGCGTTTCCTGGTCGTTGAGCGCGAAATGCTTGATCGTCGATACCACCCGCTGGCTCTGGATCCCGCGGATCGACGCGCCGGCAAGGCGCCCGGCGAGCAGCGGATCTTCGCCCAGATATTCGAAATTGCGGCCGTTGCGCGGATCTCGCGCCAGGTTCACGCCACCGGCCAGCAGGATGTTGAAGCCCTTCTGCCGCGTCTCGTTGCCGGCGACCACGCCACCGCGAAAGGCGATCTCCGGGCTCCAGGTCGCGGCCAGCGACAGGCCCGACGGCAGGGCGGTGGAATGATCGCCCTTGCGCAGTTGCAGCGGGTTGGTGACGCCCAGGCTGGCATCGGTTTCATACAGGTCCGGGATGCCAAGCCGGGGCACGCCGGGAATCCAGCCCGCCGTCGGCTTCAGGTCCGCGCGCGGCAGCGGCGGCGTGCCCGGAAAGGCGATCGGCATGATGCCGTGCAGCAGCTGGAACCGCTCCTCATCGGTCATCTTTGCCTCGGTGGCACGCGCCTTGGCGTCCGCCGCGCCATCGCTGACGGGCACGGTCTGGGCCAGCGCCGTGCTGCTCACCAGGCTCAGTGCGAGCCATTCCAAACGAAGCTTCATCCTCTTCATTCTCCCTGTTTATCCTGCCCCGCACATAAAGGCCGGCATTGGGCCCGGTGCCAGGGCAATCGTCATTGGTTCTCGCCTGCCGGACGCATCGATCCGCGCGCCTCTGGCCGCAACGGGAATGGCGAAGGCGCGTGCCAGGCTATCGCAGCACATCGCTCTTCTCCGCTTCCTCGATCAGCCGCGCGCCATCGTCGGGCAGCAGCCAGCCTTGCACGATCTGCCCGGCCACCGCGGCGCGAACGCGCGCGACGAACCCCGCATGGTCGCGGTAGCGCGCCTCGAGCGACGGCCGCGGATCGCCCTTGGCCAGCCGCTCCGCCTCGGTGCGGGCAAAGGGGATGAAACCGCCGATAAAGCCGCAGCTGCCGCCCGCGCCATATCCCTGCGCGAGCTGGTTCCAGCCGGTATAGGTGCCCAGTGGCACCATCAGCTGCACCGACGCCACGCCTGCGGTTTCGTTGCCATCGGCATTCACGCGCGGCACCAACTGCGGGATCACGCCCCGGACCAGTGGTGGCTGGCGGGTCAGCACGCCACTAAGGTCGACGGTGCGAAAGCCTGCGCCGAAATCATAGTCCGGCAGGGCGTTGAGCATCCTGTCGGGGCTCGGCACGCCCGGAATCCTGGGCCACCCCATCGCTGCGGCATTCGCCTCCACCAGATCGCCCCGCGCCAGCATCGGATAGCGGCTTGGCGGCGGCGCCTTGCCGTCGCGGACCCACGCCACCAGCGCCGCGAGCAGCGCCCGGCGCGTATCCGAGGAAGGGTTGGGATTGAATGCCAGCGTACAGGCCGGCATTCCGGGAAACGCCCGGTCCCCCGCCAGCGGAAAGCCACCGATAGGGGAACCGCCATGGGTCACGCTGGGGAAGTAGTAACGGCGGACATTAGACGGCAGCGGCACGTCCGCCTTCGCATCGGTACCGATCAGGCCCGGTGCCATGCGCAACCCCCACAACTCCGCCGATCCGAAGGTCTCGACGATCTTCGGGCAGGTGCGCGTCGCGGTGCAACGATCGAGCAGGCTGGAAACGCCGCGACCCCGCCGCCGATCGTCGTAGCGGCTCCACCACAGGCTACCCTCGCTGCCCGGCTCGAACATGCCCGCTGCGCCGCCCGGCACGCCGAAGCGGAGGTTGAGCGGCACCTGGCGGGCGGCGATGTTCGGATTGGCGCCGTCGAACACCTGCCGCCCGTCTTCGGCCTGGTTGAAGCCCAGGGCGATCAGGCTGCGGACGAAATTGCCCGATTGCGAGGTGCCGCTCATGATCGCCCAGCGGATTCTGCCGCGTAGCGGGTTGGGCGTGCCTGCGTCGTCCGCCTTGGCACCGCGCAGAAAGGCGTTGAGGTCGCGCACCGCCGCGAAGCCGATGCCCAGCACCTTCGGATCCTTGCCGCGATAGACCAACATATAGGCCTTGGCCCTGTCGAAGCCGCCGCGCAGACACAGCTGGCGGGGATCGGGCGTGCCCGGAAACGGCACTTTGCGGCAATCGGCGAACGCCCAATCCCTGGCCGCGATCGGCGTGCGCGGTGCGGCGTCGCCGGCCTGGGCGAACAGCGTCGCCGCGCTGGTGTCGCGCGAGACCGGGATCGGCCGCGGCGTCGGGCGGCCGATCCCGCCATCGATGGGAATGCTGGCCGTGCCCGCCGCGACGCCGACAAAGCGCTGGAGCACCCAGCCGGTAAGCCCCCGAGCCGTCGGCGCGACCAGCGTCTGCACGCCCGGCTGCGGTACGATATCGCCCTGCCAGCCGCTCACCACGCGCACATGGCCGTCCGCATCGGCGGCGACGTCGCCGTTGCCGCGATTCGGCACCTCATACAGCAGCACGCCGCTGATGCGCGCGGGGTCCGCCGGAACGGCGATCGCGAACGTCGCGCGATAGCCGACCCCGCCGTTCGCGCGGCGCGGCGCGGCGGCGAGATCGGTAATGATCGCATTGCGGCGATCGCGCGGATCGACGCTGCCTTCATAATAGCCGCGCAGGATCACATAGCCCGGCGCGCCGGGCCGCACCGGCGGCACGGTGCTGCGCTGCTCCACGACGAATCGGGTGACACGCGCCTCTGCAGTGCCGGCGCCCGGCAACGCCGCCGCCGCGAGCGCCGGCAACCACCACGAACGGCCCATCACGCCTCTCCCGCCTGATCGTCCTCGTCGACCGACAGGTCGAGCAGTTGCGCCCCCAGCGACTTGCCATGCGCGTCCAGCGCCAGCGACCGCGTCACGCCGCCGCTAAGCGCGCCTTCCAGTACGAAGTTCAGCGCCCCCAGCCCCGGCAGTTCGTATCGCGTCGCCGATCGCACCTGCACCCCGGCGAGATGGCCGAGCACCCGGGCCACCGTCACCCGCCGCGCCAGTCGCGGATACTCGCCGGGATCGAACGCGATCACCGATATCTGGGCGATGTCGCCCTTGTCGCCGGTGCGGACATGCGCGCATTCGCCGAGCAGCATTCAGGCCTCCACCAGGGTGATTGCGGGCCGTACCTGCACCGCCGGGATCAACGTCGATGCCACAGCGAGCACCGGTCGCACCGCCGCCACCGCACCGCCGCCGCCGAACGGGCCATTGGTGTAGAGCGCCTCCACCTCGCGGCCGATCAGGGCCGCCGCCTCGGCGCTGTCGCTGCGCCCCACCACGCGCAGCCGCACTTCTGCGGGCTCCACCGCCGGCGCCCTCGCGCGACGATCGACCGAATCCACACCGATCAGTTCACTGCGCACGTCGGTGACCGGCGCGCCGATGATCGCCAGCCGCTGCTCCACGATCGTGCCCGCCAGCCGTGCCCGGCCGACCGCGCCCGGCCCTGCATAGGAAATCTGGCCCTCCCCGATGAACCCGTCGTCATAGCCGATCGATACCTTAAGCGTGTCTGGCCGCGGCCGCCCATCGCCGCCCGTCACCGCGATCCTGTCCGGCCCGCGCGCGGTGAAGCGCACCGATCGAAAATCGGCGACCACATCGGCCTGCGGATAGGCGCCGGGATCGAGAATCTCGTAGAGCAGCTGCTCCTTGCAGCTCGCGATGGTCAGCGCGCCGCCGGATCCGGCGACCTTGCCCAGCTCCGCGCTTGCGTCCGGCGCCACGTCGGCGAACGGAAAGCCCAGCCGGGCCAGGCCGGCCACCTGCTTGCGGTCATCATCGGCGAAATAACCGCCGGTCAGCTGGCCGGCGCATTCGAGCAGATGCCCGATCACGGTGGCGCGGCCGATCCGCGGCGCATCGTCCAGCGACCAGCCGAACGCATGGACCATCGGCCCCACGAACAGCGCCGGATCGCCGACACGCCCGGTGATCACCACCTCCGCGCCCTGCGCCAATGCCGCGGCGATCGGCCCGGCGCCGAGATAGGCGTTCGCGGAAACGATCCGCGACAGATCGGCGGTGGTGCCGGCGCGATCGACCAGCGGATAGTCCGCCTGCCGGAGCAGGCCGAGCACATCGTCTCCGGTAATCGCGGCGATGCGCAGCCCGGCCATCCCCATCGCGCGGGCCAACGCCGCCACCGCATGGGCGGCACCCGCCGGATTGGCGGCGCCGGCATTGGTGACGATCCGCACGCCATGCGCACGCGCCGCCGGCAACACCCGCCGCATCCGCTCCAACAACAGCGGGTCGAACCCCGCGGCGGGATCGCGCTGCCGCTGCAACTGCGCCGCCGCGATCGTCCGCTCGGCAAGACATTCGAAGACCAGATAGTCGAGCCCGCCGCGCTCCACCAGTTCGAGCGCCGGTTCGATCCGGTCTCCGGCGAAGCCGGCGCCAGCACCGATGCGGATATGCGCCGGGATCACAGCGGCAGCACGCCGATCAGCAGCGCGGCCCCCACCATCACCAGCGTGGCGGCGAACAGCCAGGGAATCGCGAAGCGCTGATGCGCCCCCAGTTCGATCCCGCTCAAGCCGGCGACAAGGAAGGTGGCGGGGGTAAGCGGGCTGACCGGGAAGCCGGTGGTCATCTGTCCGAGCAGCGCGGCATGGGCCATCGTCGTCGGCGCATGGCCGAACCGCGTGCCCACCTCCGCCAGCACCGGCAGCACGCCGAAATAGAAGGAGTCGGGATCGAACATCAGGCTCAGCGGCATCGACGCGACGCCGAGCAGCACCGGCAGCCGGCCGCCCAGCCCTTCGGGCACGTGCTGCGCCGCCGCCTCGGCCATGGCGCGGATCATTCCCGATCCGTTCATGATGCCGGTAAAGGCGCCGGCGGCGAACAACACCCCGGCCATCAGCAGCGCGGCACGGGCATGGGCATCGATCCGCGCCCGCTGCTGGGCGGCATCGGGATAATTGACCAGCAGCGCCAGCGCCGTGCCGATCATGAAGGCGATCACCGGTTCGACCAGTCCCGCGATCATCGTGCCGACCACCGCAAGGGTGAGCAGCGCGTTGAACGGCAGGAGCTTCGGGCGCCGGAGCGCGGCGGCATCCTCCCCCGCCGGTTCGCCCTTGGCGCCGTCCGCGGGGCCCGCGCCTGCTCCACCAGCCACCCCCGCCGCAGCGGGCAGCGGCAGGCCTGCCGCCAGCCGACGCTCTTCGCAGCCACCCAGCCACCATGCCGCCGCGAAGACGAAAACCAGCCCGGCCGCCTGCACCCCGATCATCGGCACGAACAGTTGCGCGGGGGCAATCTTCAGCGCCGCCGCCGCCCGCAGCGTTGGCCCGGTCCAGGGCAGGAAGTTGACGCCGGCCGCCAGCGAGGCGGTGCACGCCAGGACCCGCCGGTCCATCCCGAGCCGGTCATAGAGCGGCCGCAGCGCCGGTATGGTGATGAGGAAGCAGACCGCGCCCGACCCGTCGAGATGGATCAGCAGCGCGAGCAGCGCCGTGCCGACCGCAATGCGGCGGGGCCGTTCGCCCACCAGTCGGAGCACCAGTGCGACAAGCGGCGCCAACAGGCCGACATCGGCCATGATCCCGAAGAACAGGATGGCGAACACGAACATTCCCGCCACCGGTGCGATCCTGGCAATGCCCGCGAGCACCTGGTCCGGGATCGCCCCGCCCATCCCGGCAAGCATGGCCGCGACGACCGGCACCAGGATCAGCGCGGCCAAGGGTGACGTCCGGTTCGACAAGATGAGCGCGAGCAGTGCCAGGACCGCAAGGGCGCCGATAATGGCCAGCATAATCCTCCCCACCCGATCGCTGCCGGGCCGGGCAATCATGCGGGCCGAACACCCATACGGCAATGTCAAACATTCTATCGATCAATGCACTTTGCTGATCGATCAACGCCAGGCCCGTCATTCACTTTGCGGATCGCTCCATCCACATTTTCTATTTTTTGAAGGCGCTGCCGCGCCGCATAGCGGCAGCGGGCCGGCATCGCGATGACGGCTTCGAACGCGGCCCGGACGTGATCAACCGCTTCACCGGGGCGACGCCGCGCGCGATCTGCATCCGCCCTCTTCGCGCGGTTGCCGATCGCCACGGCCGCCAGACCGATATTCGAGCGAGCGTACGCTGCGGGCGCTCACCCGTCCGATCCCTCCTCGGGGTGCATGAGCGATCAGGCACCCCCTTTTTACCGTGCGACGCGCAGGAAATGGTCCAGGAAGCGCTGGGCGGCGGGCGGCAGGGTGCGATCGGCAAGCCGGGCGATGCCGATGGTGCGCTCGAACACCGGATCGATCAGCGGCCGCGCCGCGATGCGGCCGCCGTGCAACATGCGCAGCGTCGATTCCGGCAGCGCCGTGATGCCCAGCCCGGCTTCGATCAGCGCGCCCACGGTGGCAAGCTGGGTGCAGTCATAGAGCGCCCGCGTGGTGACGTTCGCCTGGAGCATCGCCGCATCGGTAAGTGCGCGCACGCTGCTGCGCGGCGCCATGGCGATGAAGGGATGTTCGGCGAAAATCGCCCAGCGCGCCGGCATCCCGGTGTCGAGCGGGCCACCCGCCGGCACCACCAGCACCATCGCGTCCTGCATCAGCGGATCGAACATGAATTTGCCGGTATCGGGCGGCGTGGTGACGGCCAGATCGAGCTGGCGTTCCTCCATCGCCTGGAACAGCGCGCCGGACAGGTGATCGCGCAGCACGATTTCCACTTGGGGATTCAGTACGCGGAAACTCGCGATCGCCGCCGGTAACAGTCCCGCCGCAACCGAAGGCAGGGCGCCGATCACCACCCGCCCCCGCGATCCCGCGAAGTTCTGGGCCAGTTCCGAAAAGGCATGATCGAAATCGGCGGTCAGCCGCTCGACGATCGGCAACAGCGCCTCCCCTGCGCTGGTAAGCGCCACGTTGCGCGAGTTACGGTCGAACAGACGGACGCCGAGCTGCTCTTCGAGCAAGCGGATCGTCCGGCTCAGCGCGGGCTGCGAAACGTTCGCCACGCGCCCGGTCTCGCTGAAGCTGCCATGCTGCGCCACCTGCATGAACAGGCGCAGGCTGGTCAGGCTGGGGGTCCGCCGCATCGCCCTCTCCCATCGATCCGCTTTTGTTATCTGTTCCGGCGATCCTTCTATTCATGGAAGAGATGTCGGCGCAAGCGACCCGCCCTGGCTATCATTCCATTCTTGTAATCGATCGATCCACTATTTCTATTTCTTTACTGAATAGTGATGCAGCATAGCTAATGGCGAGCGAAACCGGCGTGAAAAGCCGGGCGCGAGAGGGGGTTCTGAAACGCGTGCGGCGGCGGCATTGCCCGCGCCGGCCATGGGCGCTTGCCTGCGCCAAACCCGCTTTCCGTCCGCCCGATCCGATCGGTATTCGCCGCGGGGCGAGCGATCGACATCGTCCCGTCAGATAACAGATGGGAGGATGACATGAAGGCACCGAAACGGCTCTATCGGTCCTCGGCGAGCAGGAGCATTCTGGCGATCGCGTGCGTGCTGGCCCCGCCCGCCTGGGCCCAGCAGGCCGCCCCCGAACCAGCACAGACGGTGCCGGACAGCGAGGCTGTCGCCGATCCCCTGGCTACCGGGCAGGAACAGGAAATCATTGTCACCGGCACCAACATTTCCGGCGTGAAGCCGGTCGGTTCGGAAACGGTGACGGTCAGCCGTGATCAGATGCTGGCAACCGGCCTCACCGACGTTGCCTCGGTGCTGCAGACGCTGCCGCAGGTGCAGAACAATCCGAACTCCGGCGGCTCCGGCCCGGTTTATCGCCAGGGCGGCACCGCCGGCTATGGCGGCAATTCGACGCAGGGAACCGCGATCAACCTTCGCGGCCTGGGCACATCGGCAACGCTGACGCTGGTTGATGGCCGCCGCGTGGTACCCAGCGGCGCGGCGACCACCTTCACCGAAGCGATCCAGCTGCCGATCGCCGCGATCGAGCGTGTCGAAGTGGTCAGCGACGGCAATTCGGCGATCTATGGCTCGGATGCGATTTCCGGCGTGATCAACTATGTGCTGCGCAAGCACTTCACCGGCATCGAAATTACCGGTCGCGGCACCGTCACCCGTTACAATAACCAATGGGGCGGTTCGATCACCGCCGGGTACGACTGGGGCAGCGGCAACGTCATCGCCACCTATGACTATGACTATCGGGAACCCTTCGCCAATGGCCGCTCGAAGTTCCTGCGGCGCGATCTGCGGCCTTTGGGCGGGCCGGACACGCGGGCGGTCGATGCGACCCTCGGCGTCACCGGCCCGACGCTGATCGTCGGCGGCAACGGCAGCCCCTATAGCTATTACACGCTTCCCCCCGGCGCAGGCCAAGGCACCGGCTTCGCACAGCTTACCCCCGGCGCGAACCTCGTCGATTCGGCGGACTATACGGACTTCCTGGGCAAGCAGAAGCGCCACCAGGCAGCACTGATCGTCAACCAGGATGTGAACGACGCGATTTCGGTGTTCGCCCAGGGATTCTACACCAAACGCGACACGCTCAGTCGCGCCTATGGCAATAGCCGCCTCGGCAACAACATCACCATCTGCCAGGGCAGCCCCTATTATATCGGCGGAGCGCCCGCCAATGCCGCGTCCTCCAGCGCCCTTTGCGGCGGGGCACCGGGCCAGCTGGTCGCGGTCGATCCGCTGCTGTTCTTCAACGGCCCGTCCGTCACCTCCAATCCTGCCGAGACGATCAGCGTCACCGGCGGGTTCACCGGCAAGATGCCGGGCAGCTGGAAGGTCGACGGCTATTTCACCTATGCGCACGATTCGACGTGCGGGATCTGCAATTATGACAACAACGCCAATGGTGCGGCGCTGTCCGCGGAAATCACCGCCGGCCGGATCAACCCGTTCACCACGTCGCCGCTGACCAGCGCGCAATACACCACCTTCATGGGATCGAACGTCCAGCTGGCGTACAATACCTTCTACGACAGCGTCCTGAAGCTCGATGGGCCCTTGTTCGGCCTGCCCGCCGGATCGGTGCGCACCGCGTTCGGCGGCGAACTTGCCTATAACCGCCAGCATCTGGTGAACGGCAGCAACAACGCCTTCGAGAATAACCCGACCAACAACAGCTATGCGGTCACCAACGACACGACCGCCCGCCGCACGACCGCATCGGCCTTTGCCGAACTGTTCGTGCCGATCCTCAGCGCCGAGATGGGGGTGCCGCTGGTTCGCGCGCTCGATCTCGACGTGGCGGTCCGCTACGATCATTATTCGGATTTCGGCTCGACCACCAATCCGAAGGTGGGGGCCACCTGGCGGGTGGACGACGCGCTGTCGATCCGCGGCTCCTGGGGAACCTCGTTCCGCGCCCCGGCGCTCACCGATACCAACCCGCGCAATTTCTCCGCCGCGGTGATCGGGGTACCGGTGGCGAACGGATCGGGCCGCCCGGACATCGGCTTCGTGTTTCCGGGCAGTTCCAGCGCGTATCAGATCATCGGCGCCAATCCCGATCTGCAGCCGGAAACCGCCACGACCTGGTCGGCCGGCGTGGATTTCGCCCCCAAGGCTTCCGGTTTCCGGGCCTCGGTTACGTACTACAACACGCATTACAGCAACCAGATCGTCAGCCAGAATACCGGGCTGTTCCTGTCCAACCCCACCAACGCGGCGCTCTTTGCCAGCTATGTCCTGCCCGTGCGCAATCCGGCGACCTGCGTGAACGGCAATCCGGCGACCTATGATCCCGTGCTCGCCCGGTTCATCGCCGAGCACCCGGCGCTGTACAACGTCCCCGTGCTCGGCGCCTGCTCGGTCAACGTCATCGTCGACGGGCGCTCGGCCAACGCCGCGACGACCTTCCAGGACGGTATCGACGTGCAGCTGAGCTACACGTTCGAAACCGGGATCGGCCGCTGGTTCCTCAGCGCCAACGGCACCCGCATCCTGAACCAGACGCTGCAGACCGTCGCCGGCGGCATGAACCAGCGCGTGCTCGACACCTATTATTACCCGGTCAGCCTGCGGGGCCGCGGGCAGGTTGGCTGGAGCAAGTCGGGATTCGCGGTGAACCTGTTCGTCAACTATGTCGGCAGCTACACCAACACGATCCCGCTACCCAACCAGCCGCAATCGAAGGTTCCATCCTGGACCACCGCCGATCTCGGCATCAATTACACGGTACCCAAGGGCAAGACGCTGCTGGGCGGGCTGCGGCTGGGGCTCAACGTCCAGAACGTGACCAACGAGGACCCGCCGATCGTGCTGACACGCGCGGGCAACAACTTCGGTGCCTATGACGCGTCGAACGCCAATATTCTCGGGCGCGTGTTCAATTTCCAGATTACCAAAAGCTTCTGATCATGAGACTTATCACGGGAGATGCGAGCATGAAGGCATGGATGACAGCGCTGGCCTGCGGGGTCGCCGCCTGCGCGATCCCCGTCGCGGCCGCGGCACAGACCGGCAGCGCGGTGGTGACGACCCAGACGGGCAAGGTCCAGGGTGCGGTGGAAGACGGCGTCGCCAGCTGGAAGGGCATTCCCTTCGCCGCGCCGCCGGTCGGCCCGCTACGCTGGCGGGCACCGCAGCCCATCGCGGCGTGGAACGCCGTGCGGCCCGCCCTCCAGTACAGCAGCGACTGTATGCAGAAACCGTTCCCGAGCGACGCGGCGCCGCTGGGGACCACGCCAGCAGAGGACTGCCTGTATCTCAACATCTGGAAGCCGGCATCGACGGCGGCGGGCACCAAGCTGCCGGTGATGATATGGATCTATGGCGGCGGCTTCGTCAACGGAGGCGCCTCGCCCCCCACCTATGCCGGCGCCAACATGGCCAAGCAGGGCATCCTGTTCGTCAGCTTCAACTATCGCGTCGGCCGCTTCGGCAGCTTCGCACTGCCGCAGCTTACGCGCGAGAACCCGGATGGCGGCCTGCTCGCCAACTACGGATTCATGGATCAGATCGCCGCGCTCAAATGGGTCCAGAAGAACATCGCAGCGTTCGGGGGGGACCCCGCCAACGTGACGATCATCGGCGAAAGCGCCGGCGGCATGTCCGTCCATACGCTGGTCACTTCGCCGCTGTCGCGCGGACTGTTCCACAAGGCGGTCGTCATGTCCGGCGGCAATGCCCAGACGGCACGCAACGGCACGCTGAGGGACGCCGAGGCAATCGGCGAAAATCTCGCCCGCGCCCATGGCATCGATCCCGCCGCGCCCGATGCGCTGGCAAAGCTCCGGGCACTTGGCGCAGAACAGGTGACCGACGGCCTGAGCATGATGGAACTGTTCGCGCCCAAGCCCGGCCCGCGCACCTATGGCGGCCCGGTGGTGGACGGCAAGCTCCTCGTGGATCAGGAAAAAGCCTATGCCAGCGGGGATTTCGCAAAGGTGCCGATGCTGATCGGCGCAACCAGCGCGGACATGGGCGGCAAGAGCGGCTTCATGATCGCCGGCGCACGCGAGGCCAGCGCGATGGTGGCAAGCCAGAAGGTGCCGGTCTGGGAATATCGCTTCTCCTATGTGGCGGATTCGGTTGGCCAGCCGGGCGCCGGCCATGCCACCGAAATTCCGTTCTTCTTCGACAATGCCCGGATCAAATACGGTGCGGCGACGACCGCGAAGGACGAGCAGATGGGCAAGACGGTCAGCGCCTATCTTGTCAACTTCGCCAAGGCCGGCGATCCCAATGGCGGCGGGCTGCCCGCCTGGCCGCGCTTCACAGCGGCGGGGGACGAGATCCTCGATTTCGGCGCCGATGGGAAGGCGGTCGCGGGGCGCGATCCCTGGGGATCGGAGATCGATGACATCCAGACGCGCACCAAGGCGGCCCTCGCCTCGGGGCACTACAATAGCCTGACGACGCCGATCGGCACGATGCTCGACGATCCGGCCGCGCGTGCGATCCTGATGCGCCATGCGCCGGACGTGACCGGCAATCCGCGCATCGACATGGCACGCGGGCAAACGCTCGCCGGTATCCAGGCCTATTTCCCGGCCCAGCTCACCGATGCCAAGCTCCAGGCGATCGACACCGATCTGGCGCAGATCCCGGGCAAGAAGCAGTAACCGGCCGCGCCGGGAGCATTTGGCAGGGCACGACCGCCGCATGCTCCCGCCGGCTTCGGCGCGCGTTCCAGAACGGATCGATCGGCTCGGCGCGCGCCTATGCCGTGCTGATAGAGTGCGCCCGGGGATGAGCCGCCAGCCGCGCTTGCGCAGCCTCGCGGCGAACAAGACGGTCGCGCCGACCCGCGCTTCGCGGACAATCCCGCCGTGCCGGGCCAACCTGGCGTCCACTTTCTGCGCCGGCGCACCGGTAATGGACGATGCCGGCTTCATCGTCGGATCCTATGCGGGATCGACCGAAAGTTGCGCTCGCCCACCCGCGCCAAGCGCTAGCCTTTGCGCCGCGCGACGTTCACGATCGCGCGCTGGTCCATCTTTATAGAGAGCGCTTGCCCATGCATCGAATGCCGCCGCCTTCCGCCTGGATTTCCGCGTTCGTTGCGACGTTGGTAGGGTTCGGCGGCACCGTCGCGCTGGTGATCCAGGCGCTGCAGGCGCTCGGCGCAACGGGGGCACAGATCGGGACCGCGCTCACCGCCCTTTGCCTCGGCATTGCGATCGGCAGCGCGGTGCTGTCGATCCACCAGCGGGTACCGGTGATCCTCGCCTGGTCGACGCCCGGCGCTGCGCTGCTTGCCGGCGTGTCGGGCCTGTCCTGGGAAATCGCTGTCGGCGCGTTCGTCTTCGCGGCGCTCGTCGGAATCGCGTTCAGCCTGATTCCGGCGCTCGGCCGGCTGGCGGCGGCGATACCCCATGCGATCACCGCGGCGATGCTGGCGGGCGTGCTGATGCCCTTCTGCCTCAACCTGTTCCGGCTGGGCAGCATCGATCCGCTGCTGGTCGCGAGCCTCGTCATCCTCTTCCTGGTCGCCCGGCAGCGCATCCCGGTCTATGCGCTGCTCGTCGTGCTCGGTGCCGGCATCATGCTCGCCCTTGCCCGCGGCCAGATCGGGGCCGTGGCGCCCGGCGCGGTGTTCGGCAGCCTCGTGCCGGCGCCGATCGCGCTCGATGCGGGCGCGCTGGCGAGCATCGGGCTGCCATTATTCTTCGTGACGCTCGTGTCGCAGAACCTGCCCGGCCTCGCAGTGCTGCGGGGGGCGGGATATCCGGCGCGGCCCACGCCGCTACTGCTTGGGGCGGGGCTTGCCAGCCTCGCCGCGGCGCCGTTCGGCGGCCATGCGGTCAACCTGGCAGCGATCACCGCGGCGATCTGCACCAATGAGGAGGCAGATCCCGAGCCGCGCCGCCGCTGGAAGACGGGGTTGCTCTATGGCGGCTTCTACCTGCTGCTGGCCGCGTTCGCGCCGGTTTTGGTGCGGCAGTTCCTGGCATTGCCGACAACGCTGATCGCGGCGCTGACCGGCATCGCGCTGCTCCCGCCCCTTGGCGCCGCGATCGGCAGCCTCGCCACCGCCCCGCAGGACCGCGACGCCGCCATCCTGACCCTGCTCGTCACGGCCTCGGGCGTCTCCATGTTCGGGCTGGGATCGGCGCTGTGGGGCATCGTCGCCGGGCTCCTCGCGCTGGGCGCCGCCCGCTTGCTGAAACGCCAATAGCCCCGGAAGAGCACGGGTACCGAACGGCAAGGCGCTGATCAAGACCGAGCGCGGCTTCGGCTCTCAGCGGGCGGCAGAGGGTGAATCGCTATTCTGAGGGCGCGTCGGCCCGGTGACCGCGGGCGCGATATGGCATTCGCGCCCGATCTGCGCGCCTTCGCCAGCGGCCGAAACTTCGCCGCGTGGCTCGGCTTGGTCCCACGGCAGCAATCGACCCGCGGCAAGACCCGGCTCGACGGCGTAAGCAAGATCGGCCCGGCCGATATCCGCAAGCTTTTGATCGTTAGCGCGATGAGCAGGATCCGTCGTTCCTATCCCTTGGCAAACAACCAGCCAAGGAATGTTTTAAAGTTCAGCGTCCCGCCGGCAGAAAACGCGCGCAGACGCACGATATGCACCGTCACGACTTCGCGACAAACCCGCTTCCAAGCCGGCGTTATAGGCGCCGTGGCGGGTGCCAGCGAGGTTGACGGCGAACGGGCAAGAAGGTTGTCGGGCGCAAGCGACACATCGCCGTCGATACCGATGGCCGGCTGCTGATGGTCAATCTGACCACCGCCGACATTTCGAACAGCGCGGGTGCTCAAATCATCCTCGAGGAGATCCGCAAGCGCTGGCCCTGGATCAAGCATCTCTTCGCCGATGGCGCCTATGATCGGCTCAAACTCATGGACAAGGCCAGCTATCTCGACTTCGTCGTCGAGGTCATCCGCCGCAGCGACCAGCAACACGGTTTCAAGGCTCTGCCCCGACGATGGGTGGTCGAGCGGCCCTTCGGCTGGATGATCCGATGGCGCCGGCTGGTCCGCGACTACGAGCGGCGCATCAACATTTCCCAGGCCATGATCCTCGTCGCCATGGGAGATAATCTCCTACGCCGAAACGCACATCCATGATTTTCCAAACGGACTCTGACCAGCTTGGTATGCGGCTGCAACACTTCCAGTTCGCCGATCTTGTCGCCGCCGAAAAAGGCCGATCCCGCGGCCAGCAGCGACATGCCATTGGCCCCGAAGAGCTGCGACGGGGTGGCGACGACATCGGTGACCTTGGTCCTGGAATAGTTGAACGCCAGCGTCGCGCCGAGCCTGCCGAAAGGCCCGAGCGTGCGGCTATAGTCGGCGACGAGATCGAAGCCCCTGGTCTCGGTGTTGGCGGCGTTGATGAAATATTCCGCCTGCTCGATGTCCGAGAGCCCGTTCGCCGCGAGGATCGCCGAGATGCCCGGGCCGAACAGGCGTCCGGTACGCTCGATCCGATCCCGGATGCGGATGTAATAGCCGTCGAGCGTGACCGACAGCGCAGGTGCCGGGGTGAACACCAGGCCGAGCCCGGCATTCAGGCTCTTCTCGGCCTTGAGCGGCTTCGCACCGAGCAGCCGGCCGACCGTCGAGGTGGCGGTGACCAGCTTGGCCACGGTCGGGCGCAGCTCGGTCTGGCCGGTCGCGGCGTTGAAGAACGAGGAAGTACGGCCGTCAGTTTGCGCATAGCCGATCTGGGTCAGCGACGGCGCGCGGAAGCCGGTGCCCACGGTGCCGCGCAGCGCCAGCGTCGGCGTCAGCTCATAGCGGCTGTTGAGCTTGAAGCCGGTCGGGCTGCCCGATCCGTCGCCATAATGTTCGGTACGGATCGCGACGCCGATATACCATGCGTCGGTGGGGTAGAGGCCGATATCGACATAGCCGGCATAGACCTTGCGACTGATATCAGCCTGGTCGGCCGGCGACAGGACGATCGCGCCCTGCACCACCGGCGAGGCGACGCGCCCGACATTCCAGTCATATTGCTGGTCGCCCGGCCGGAAGGTGTAGGTCGCAGGCTGGTAGGCGAGCGGATCGCCTGCAAAGGTGCGGAAGCGATCGAGCCGATATTCACCACCGATCGAGATTTCCAGCGGCTTGGCCAGCCCGATGTCGATGCTGCGGTGCAGATCGACATTGTGGGTCCATTGGCGGAACTCGAAATTCGCAAGGTTCGACCATTTGGTCGGGCTGGCGGCCCCGAGCGATGGCCGGACGGACAGGTTCGAAAACTGGTGGCTGAAGTTGCGGCCAAACGACGAGGAAACGTCGAAATCCCAGCCCGCCAGCGTACCGCGCAGGCCGGTCACGAACTGGAAGTCGTCCTCGGCGATGTTGTTGAGCGGATAATAGCCGTCGGGGAACAACGCGGTGAAGTTCGCGGTGCTGTTGGGACGGCGGAAATTGTTGCCGATCTGGGCATCGCGCTCGCCATAGGTGCCGAAGCTGTAGAGGCTGACATCGGCGGACAAGGGCAGCTTGGCGTTGTAGCTGAGGTTGAATGCCTTGATCTGCGGGTCGCCACTATGCGCGCCGTCGCGGATCCACTGCGCGTTGCGGGCATTGGCGGCGGCGATGTTCGCATCGACCTGCGCACGGGTGAGGCCGCTCGTCGCCACCACCTGGTCGATGGTGCGCCCGGCGGGCAGGCCGTAGAGGTTGGTGTCGGTGGCCGGCAGGTTCCACTAGGCGCCGCCCGGCTTGCGGATATCCCCGCTCAAGATCAGGAATCCGCCATTGTCGCCGATCTTCGTGCCATAGCGCAGCGTGCCCTTCCAGCTATCGGGATCGCCCTTGGCATCGTAGAGCGTCCCATAGGTGATATCGCCGCTCAGCCCCGGCTTGTCCGCCAGCTGGATGTTGATGACGCCGGCGATCGCGTCGCCGCCATATTGCGCGGCGGCCGAATCCTTCAGCACCTCGATCCGGTCGATCGCGCTGGTCGGGATCAGGTCCAGGTCGACCGGGTTGGCGCCCGACGTGTCGGTCGGGCTGTTGTTGAGGAACGCGCCGTTATGGCGCCGCTTTCCGTTGACCAGCACCAGCGTGTAGGCCGGGGAAAGGCCCGATTGGTGACGGGCGCCCGATCGAGAAGACCCCGGCATTGGTGGCACCGAAATTGAGCGAAGGCAGCGGCCAGCGTCGTGGTTGCAAGAAAGGCTGTGGTTATTTTCATCGTTGCGACCCCCGGAATTTTCAGGAGCCGTTTATTTCCCATATTCTTGATGGGAAAATAAATTCCAACGCGCGATCGATGACAATCGCTCAACTGAAGCAAAGCTTTCGCATGAAAAAACTGATGCTTTCAACACCGACCCGATGCCGCCGTTCCTCTTCGCCGTCGCCGTTCGCTAAATGAGACCGCGCGGGGCGTCAGAGTCCGCTTCGTCGACGACATTGCCCCTGGGCAGCGCGGAGACGTCGCCCCGCGCGCGCTCGGCAAAGGCCTGGTGGATCACGCTGCCCGGCGGCACGCTCTCGGTGAGCCAGACATTGCCGCCGATCACCGCACCCGCCCCCACCGTGACGCGCCCGAGGATCGTCGCGCCTGCGTAGATCACCACGTCGTCCTCGACGATCGGGTGCCGCGCCACGCCCTTGGTGAGGGTACCGTCCTTCTCCGAGGGGAAGCTGCGCGCACCCAGCGTGACCGCCTGGTAGATGCGCACGCGCTCGCCGACGATCGCCGTCTCGCCGATCACGACGCCGTTGCCGTGATCGATGAAGAAGCTGCCGCCGATGCTGGCGCCGGGATGGATGTCGATGCCGGTCTGCGAATGGGCGATCTCAGCGATCACGCGGGCGATCAGCGGCGCGCCGTGCCGATACAGGCTGTTCGCCAGCCGATAGGGAATCACCGCCTGGATGCCGGGGTAGCAGATCAGCACCTCGTCGACGCTGCGCGCCGCCGGATCGCCGGCATAGGCTGCCTCGATATCGGTATCGAGCACGCGGCGGATGGGCGGCAGTTCCTGCGCGAAGGCCGCGATGATCCGCCCGGCCTCCGCCCGCGCCGCGGACTCCGGAGTCGTGCAGCGCGCGACGATCTCGAGCTGCACCTGGTCGCGCAGCGCCGCCAGCGCCCGGCCGAGCGCCTGCTCGACATAGCTGGCCTCATTGTCGACCTGCACCGAGCTCGGCCCCAGCCGCAGAGGAAATAGCGCGCCCGAAAGATCGGACAGGATCAGCTCCAGCCGCCGTCGCGAGGGGAAGCGCACCAGCGCGCAGGGGCCCGGGCGATAGGCGGCGCGCCAATCCTCGCGGGCCGCGAACAGCCCGGCAGCGATCTCCGCGACGTTCCATTCGTCCGCATCGGGGCTGCCCTCTCCGTACGTCCCCGTCATCGAGCCGAGACCGACCCGCCCCGGTGGATGCCGGGGGCCGCTTCCGTAAAACCGCAATGCACTGTCATGGCCGACACGATATTCCCACCGGTTCGGTATGGAAGCGATAAGAGCTACGCCGCGTGAAAGGCGAAGTTGCTCCCCCTCACCGGGTGCACGCCCCTATCACCATGGCGGCCACGGCCTGTGATCCGCCGGTCCGCATCCGATTGCCGGTGTCGTTTGCTCCCGGCAATCCGATTGCGAGGCCCTATGATCCTGGCGGATATCAATCCCTTGTACTCGATCGCCGGCGTGCTAGTCGGCCTTCTCGTCGGTGTGACCGGTGTCGGCGGCGGATCGCTGATGACGCCGCTGCTGGTGCTGGCGTTCGGCTTCCCCCCCGCGACCGCAGTGGGGACCGATCTGCTCTATGCCTCCGCAACCAAGTCGGTCGGCACGGTCGTTCATGGGGCGGGCGGTACGGTGGACTGGAAGGTGGTCCGCCGGATGGCGCTTCTGCAAGGCTTGGCAGGTCGAGCCAGCCCGCTTCTCGTCAATCTCGCCCACGCCGCCCTAAAGGCTGCCATAGGCCGGAATATTCTTCGAAAGACGGACCGGCAGGCAGCGTGCCATCAAAAGGGCGAGTTGCCCCTGCCGTACAGGGACGTTCCAGGGGCCGGACGCCCGGCCCCTGGGGGTCGGTGTCAGAACTTCACGCGAACCTGCACGCCGCCGGTCCGCAGTTCGGGCAGGCCGACGAGCAGCGCCGAATAGTTGTTGGTATATTCGAACATCGGCGTGAACATGAAGTTGTCGTATACGCTGACATATTTCTTGTTGTTCAGCAGATTGGTGACGAACGCTTCCACCGAGACGATCCCCCGGGTGATCCCGGCCCGCGCGTTGAACACGTGCCGATCGGGCGTGCGGACGATATTTGCCTGGTTGGACCAGACCCCGGACTTGTAGTTCCAGTCAAGCCGACCGAACCAGGTGGTATCGTCCATCCCGCGGACATTGCCACCCAGCTGGATCGCACCCACCGCCGAATATTTCGAACTGTTCGGCTGTTCCTTGCCGGTATAGTCGGTGATGCCAGACAGCGTCGTCAGCGAACGGTTGGTGAAGGCGTTGATGTGGCTCAGATTGACGGCACCGCCCAGTTCGAATGTCACCAGGTCGCTGGCCCGCCATGATGTCTGGGCCTCGACGCCGTACAGATCGACCGACCCGGTATTGGCGCTGCCATAGAAGAAGGCGCCCGCACCGCCCACGACGACGACGATCGAGTTGATCTGGTTCCGCCACGGCGAATAATAGCCCGCAAGCGAATAGGTGAGCGTATTGTCGAACGCCCGCCCCTTGATGCCCGCTTCGTAGTTGGTCACCTTTTCCGGCGCCACGCGCAACGTCACGCCCGCTGCAAGCGCCAGCGCCTGCACCTCTGGGGTCGCCGTGATCAGGCCGGTGCTGAACGCGCCGGGGTTCACGCCCTTCGCCACCGACGCGTAGAGCATCGTGTTCGGCGTGACGTCGTAATTGACGATCACGCGCGGCAGGAAGTTGCGGTAGGTCGAATCCACCAGCAACGGGCCCAGCCCCGACGGCACCGGCGCACCAGCGCGCGGATTATAGGCATAGGAATGGTCGATCTGGTACCGGCCCTCTACGCTGACCGACAGCGCGCTGGTGAGGTCGTAGGTGGCGCCGAAGAAGAAGCCGAGCGTCTTTGCCCGATCGGTGCCGCCGCCGGCGGCGAAGACCGTCGTGCCTAGCCCGCCATTGCCGCCGCCGATCGAGCCGCGGTTGCGGCCATCGAGCAAGCTGACGCCAGCCACGCCGCGGAACGGCCCGGAATCATAGGACAGGCGGCCTTCGACCGAATAGTCCTTCGAGATCCGTTCGCCGAGATAGGGAAAGTCGAAATAGGGCCGCGAACCCGGGCCGCCGAAAGGATTGGCCAGCGCGCTGGTGTCGTAGGTGTCGAGGTCGGAGAACTGGCTCCAATTCTCGTTGTTATAGCCGGCCAGCACCGTGGCGGTCAGATCGGGCGTCAGGTCGATATCGAGGGTGCCGTGCAGGTGGAAATAGCGGCGCACCATGCCATAGCCCTGCACGCCCTCGGACGGATCGAGCACGCGGCCGATCGGGCTGGACAGGAACTTGTTGATCACGCCATCCGGCAGGCGGTTGGTAGACGGCTGGTTGGCCAGCGACGGCAGCGTGCCGCAGATGAACGGGTTCTGCACCGGGGCGCCGGTTGCGCTGAAGCCGCTCAGCGTACAATTGGACTGGCCCTTGTAGATGAGGTTGCCCGCCGCATCCCGCACGTCGATCGCGGAAATGCGCGTGCTGGCTGAAATGCCGTCTTGATCCTTGGAATAGGCCGCATAGACCTTCGCCTTCAGCCACGATGCCGGCTTGGCGGCGATCAGCAGCGACCCCGAGGTGCTCTTCTGATCGCCCAGCGTGCCACCATCCTTGGCGACCCAGGAACCATCCTTGCCGAAGCGATCGAAGGTCGCGCGGAAGGTGAGTGCCTCCCCGGCGATCGGCCCTTCCAGCTCGGCGCGGAGACGATAGTTCGAACGGCTGCCCGCCATGGTGGTGATGGCCCCGCCCCAATTGCCGGTCGGCACCTTGTTCACCACGTTGATCGCGCCGGCAAAGGTGTTGCGGCCGAAATAGGCGCTTTGCGGCCCGCGCAGCACTTCGATCCGCTCGGCCGCGCCCACGCTGTTCAGCGCGCTGGGGGAGGAAACCGGCACGCCGTCGATAAAGGTCGATGTCGTCGTCGCTACCACCGTCGACGGCGTGAAGCCGCGGATGATGACGCCCTGGATCGTGCGATCGGCGCGGCCGGAGGAATTGTTATTGACGTTGAAGCCCGGCGTATTGGCGGCAACATCGGTGATCGAGACGATCGAGCGCTTCTCGATCTGGTCCGCCGTAAGCGCGGTCACGGTCACCGGCGTCTTGAGGATATCTTCCTCCCGCTTGCGCGCGGTGACGACGATGACGCCTTCCTTCTCGGCGTGTTCCGCCTTGGGTTCTTCGTGCGTGTCCTGCGCAAATGCCGTCACGGGCTGACCGATCGCAAGAATCGTCGCGATCGCTGCCATAGATGCCAAATTCTTCATGAAGCCCCCGTCCCTGATTTTGTGATGGCCGCCGGTGCAGATCGTGCGCCGCACTCCAAGCGCAGGCCATGGATAATCAAAGACTGACTCGCGACATAATCTCTTAATAAAAGCTATCCGTCAGGCGAATATTCCTTCTGAAATTACGTATATCTTTTCAGAAAAGCACATGGAGGCCCGCGCCATAGGCGAAGACCACCAGTTTTTATAATAAAAATTACTCTACTTCGTCTTGAAAATACCCTGCGCAAAATCGTGCAGATAATCGCGCCAATTCGTCCAGGTGTGGCCACCCTCGCTTTCGACATAGCGATACTGGATGCCGTAGCGGTCCAGCATCGCCCGCGTCGGCGCCACCGCCGCGTGCAGGAAATCGGTCTTGCCCATCGCGAAATAGACCGGCGTCCCCGCCTTGGCCCGCTCGCGCAGCTTGACATCATTGGCGGCGACAAAGCGCTCTTCCTGGCCCGGCTGGTAAAAGCCCATGCTGAACACGCCGATCGGCCCGAACGTCTTGGTGTTGGGCAGTCCCCAGGCGAGCGTATGGGCCCCGCCCATCGACAGCCCGGCCATCGCGCGGTGGGCCGGATCGGCGATGCTGCGATAGTCGCGATCGATCAACGGCACGAGGTCCTTGAGCAGGTCGTCGCCGAAATCCTTGTTCATGAACAGGTCGCTGCCCGGCTTGAACGTGGTGTGGCCGGCCGGCATCACCACGATCATCGGCACCGCCTTCCCGGCGGCGATCAGATTATCGAGGATGTAATTGGCGTGCCCCCGCGACGTCCAGCTGTCGTCGCTGTCCCCGGCGCCGTGCACGAGATAGAGCACCGGATAGCGACGCGTACCGTTCCTTTCATACCCCGGCGGCGTATAGACATGCGCGCGGCGCACTTCGCCCAGCGATCCGGACCGGTATTCGATCGTGGCAACCGCTCCGTGCGGCACCGCGGCATCAAAGCGCTGGAACGCGCCCTGCGGCCCCTGCACCTCGACCACAGACGACACGCCGCGATAGTTCATCGAGAACCGGTCGGCCTGGGGATCGGCAAGGGTCATGCCGCCGATGCGATAGCCATAGGCATAGGTGCCCGCCGGCACCGGCACCGGGGTCGTTGCGGACCAATAGCCCAGCGAGTCGCGCGTCATTTCCAGTCCGGCCGGCTTGCCGTCAAAGCCCGACGGAATGGCCTCGATATCGGTACTGACGACACGGGGATCGGAGGCGTCCGGTGCACAAAGACGGAAGCGCAGCCGGGAATCGGGGAGTTGCTCGACCGGCTGATACATGAGCGGATTCATGAAATTCGGCTTTTCGCACGCGCGCGGCGCTTCCTGCGCGGTGGCAGCCGTGGCGAGCATACACGTCGAAAGCGCCGTCGCTATCAGACCGGGCCGCATCATTCGTCTTCCCCTCAAGCCATGTTGTTATGCGGGATTAGGATGGAACCGGCGGGCGATTGCATCGGCAGCCGAAACAATTGTCCGCACAGTGACCAAACGGGCCGGCCGAACCGGGCCCGGATGCGCCCCGCGGTGGCGCCTGGCGACTGTCCTATCCGCCAGTCGAACAGGCGACGTGCGGCTGCTGCATTGGCAGGGGCGAGAGAGCTACCTAAGCTGCACGCAAGCAGGCGCTCCGGCAGGTCGCGGATGGGGCAGCCGAGGGAGGCCTTGATGCTCAACACGTTTCAACAGGCGCCGCACGCGGTGCTCCCCAAGGCGACGCCGCAGCAAGCGGCGCGCCAGGAATTCGCCAAAAGCCTGAAGCAATATATCCAGCAGGGGCTGCTGCCCGGGCTGCAGCCGGTCTATCGCGGCCGCGCCGCCCGGCGTTTCGAAAAGGAAACCGGCCGCGCCCCCGCCGATCGCCACGATATCCGCAAGGCAATGGTGCCGGACCCCTATTTCCAGCATTATGCCGCGGTCAACCGGATCAGCCAGGAACTGCTCTGGGACAGCGTGATCGACAGCATCGACGGCGATGCCGACACGCTTCGTGCCGAAGCGGCGACGGCATCGGCGGCGAACGCGGGCAAGCTGGTGGTGCCGGATAGGTTTGACGTGCCCCGCTATGTCAGCGCGCTCGACATTCACTGCATGCCGGGCGGCTATGCCGGCGCGCCGGGGGAGCAGGACGTGACCTTGGGCGCGCTCTATGATCGCGGCGTCTTCCTCTATGCGATGGGCTATACCGGGCCGAACAACGACGACATGGGCCGGTCCGTCTGCAACTATATCAAGCGGCGGCTGGACGGGTTTTCGCCCAGGCGCATCCTCGATCTGGGCTGCACCGTCGGCCATTCCACCCTGCCGTACAAGGAACTCTTCCCGGAGGCGGAGGTGTGGGGCGTCGACGTCGCTGCGCCGCAGATCCGCTACGCCCATGCCCGCGCCGGCGCGTTCGGCCTGGACGTCAACTTCGCGCAGATGAACGCGGAGCGCACCGATTTCGAGGATGGCAGCTTCGACCTGATCGTCAGCCACATCCTGCTGCACGAAACATCCGGCAAGGCGATGCCGAAGATCTTCGCCGAATGCCACCGGCTGCTCGCGCCTGGCGGTTACATGATCCACGCCGACCTGCCGCCCTTCGACCTGATGGACCCGTTCACCCAGTTCATCCTGGACAACGAGACCTATTATAACAACGAGCCTTTCTGGGGCGCGATGCGCGAGCTGGATCAGGTGGCGCTGGCCAGGGCGGCGGGCTTCCCGGCGGACAGCATCCGCTTCGACACCGCCCCGATGGCGGTACTGGAATTCGCCGCGGCCGCAGCGGCGGGATACAGCCAGGATGCCGCCGACAGCGTCGCGGATCGCGAATTCACCGCAGGCGAATTCGCCCCCGGCGGCGGCTGGGAAGTGCTGATCGCACAGAAGGACAAGTGAGCAGCATGACCGACACGAGCAAGATGCGCCGCGACGCCCGCGGCAAGCGCCCCGGCTTTTACGACACGCCCGGAATGGACCAGGTGATGTCGATGGTGATGGTACTGGCCAGCGAGGTTTCGGTGCTGGCCGACGATATCGACCTGATGCAGCGCGTCGCCGCCGGTCAGGGCATCGACCTGAAGGCCGGCATGGCCGCGATCGAACTCGACCAGGCGGCGCTCGAGGAGCGCGAGGCGCGGCGCCAGGCGCTGCTCGATCGTCTTTTCTACCTGATGCGCAAGGAAGCGCACGAACTGGCGGCGCAGGAAACCAGCGACTCCTACATCCGCACGATCGACGAGATCGCGCTCGGATGACCGCCGTGCTGGAGCGACCGGAAGTGCTCGCCGCGATCGAGGCGATCATCGGCCCGGCGCAGGTGCTTACCGGCGATGCGATGCTCGCGCTCGCAACCGACGTCTATCGCCGGGCAGAACTGCCGCTGGCGGTGGTCCGGCCGGGCAGCGTCGAGGAATTGCAGGCGGTCGTGCGCGCGGCCGCCGGGGCAGGCACCCGTCTGTCGCTGCGCGGGGGCGGCGCGTCCTACACCGACGGCTATATCCCGTTCGCGCCCGGCATGCTCCTGCTGGATCTGGCGCGGCTCGATCGGATCGTGCGGATCGACGCGGAAAATGGCCATGTCACGGTGGAGGCCGGGGTCACCTGGGCCGCGCTGCGCGACGCCCTGGCCGAACAGGATCTGCGCACGCCGTTCTGGGGGCCGTTTTCCGGGCTGGCGGCGACGGTGGGCGGATCGATGTCACAGAACACGATCAGCCACGGCTCCGGCGCCTATGGGATCTCGGCCGAGTCGGTCCTGTCCTATGACGTGGTGACCGCCGACGGATCGCTGCTCTCGACGGGGGCGGCTGCGGCGGGCGCCGTCCCGTTCACCCGCCATTTCGGACCGGACCTCACCGGGCTGTTCAGCGGCGATTGCGGGACGCTGGGGATCAAGGCGCGGGTGACGCTGCCGGTGATCCGCCGCCGCCTGGCGCATCGACCGATCTCCTTCGCCTTCGCCGATCTGGCCACGATGCACGAAGCGATGCGCCGCGTGGCGATCGAGCGGATCGAGGACACTCATTTCTCGCTCGATGGCGCCCTGTCGCAGGGCCAGATCGCGCGACAGGATCGGGCCGGTGCGACGCTGGACTTGGCGCTGTCGATCCTGCGAAGCTCCCCATCGCTGGTCGCTGGGGCCAGGCAGCTTGTGCGTGCCGCCACCTCGGCCCGGCGGGCGATCGGCGCTTCGGCGTTCATGGTGCATTACATCGTCGAAGGGTTCGACGATGCCGAGGTGAAGGCGCGGCTGCACCGCATCCGCACCCTCGTCTTGGGCCTGGGGCGGGAGATTCCCGCCACGGTGCCGGCGGTCGTGCGCGGCATGCCGTTCGCGCCGCTGTTCAACACGCTTGGGCCGGCGGGCGAGCGCTGGGTGCCGCTCCACGGTATCCTGCCCAACCGCAACGTGGCGGCGTTCGAGCGGGCCTATCGCGCGATGCTGGCGGACCGCGCGGCCGAGATGGAACGTCTCGGCATCTGGCTGGGCGGAATGTTCGCCACCGTCGGGTCGGGCGGGTTCCTGTACGAAATCGCGATGTACTGGCCGGATGCGATCACCGAGTACCACCGGGCGGCGGTGCCGGCGGACTATCTCAACAGCCTGCCGGTCTACCCGCCCAACCCGGAAGCGCGCGCCTATGTCCACCAGCTGAAGGCGGACATCATCGCACTGTTCGTGGAACATGGCGCCACCAACTTCCAGCTGGGCAAGGCCTATCCCTATGCCAGCCGGTTGCAGGCGGAGCCGCTGGCGTTGGTCCGGGCGCTGAAGGCGGCGCTGGACCCGGGCGGGCTGCTCTCGCCCGGCAATCTGGGGCTTTAAAGCGCGACGCCTTCGGGCGTGGACCGTTCCTGCTCGGCCGGGTCGGTTTCGACCAGGTTGAGCAGGATACCATCGACATCGCGCAGACATACTTCCAGCTGCGCGCGATGGGCCATGCGGAACAGCTCGGGCTCCGGCGACCAGCTCGCCCCCGCCGCGCGCAGGGCCGCCAGCGTTGCGCGGATGTCGCGGACATAGAAGACCAGCGCGACCTCGCCGATCTGGGCGGGGCCCGTGCGCAAGGGGGGCGCCTCGGGAGCCAGCGCCGGATCGATCCGGAACAGGCCGATCATCCCGAAATTCGGCCCGCCGCGCTTGACGATCCGTACCGCCAGCGGCCCATGCCCGGCAAAGCCGAGGATGGTCGAGGCGGACGAGTCGTCCAGCACCCCTTCCCAATATATCTGGGTATAGCCGAGCGTGGCATAGAAATGCGCGGCACGCTCCAGGTCGCGCACGAAGATCGTGGCGCGAATCAGCGAGGATACAGCCGGTTCAGCCATGGATCGCGGCCAGTTCGTACCATTCCTCGATCCAGGCCCAGTGCATGCGCAGGAAAACCCCGTCGGCCCGCACCCACAGGTCTGCCGGCGGCCAGTCGGCGCGCCAGCGCAGGGCATAGCGGCGCGCCGGGAAGCTGCCGGCGGTGACCGTCACCTGCGTCTCGCCCACAAAGGCGACGTCGATCGTCATCGCCTGGGTACCCAGCGCCTCGTCGCCATTGGGCGAGACCGAGTTGGTGACGGCGGCGATCGGCAGGAACCGGCCCGGCTGGTCGGTGCCGCGCAGCATGGTGATCAGCGCGTCGCCCTGCAGCGGGTGGAGCCCGAGATAGGGCAGCCGGCCGGTGGTGGCGATACGCTGCTCGGGC
The DNA here is from genome assembly GCF_003096275.1 of Sphingomonas pokkalii. Classification (GTDB taxonomy): domain Bacteria; phylum Pseudomonadota; class Alphaproteobacteria; order Sphingomonadales; family Sphingomonadaceae; genus Sphingomonas; species Sphingomonas pokkalii. Next base: position 3,556,526 of record NZ_QENQ01000001.1, on the reverse strand, counting down.
ACCGACCGCCCCTCCAGCCTGCCCGCGACGCGGACCATGCCGTCTTCCACGTCGAACCATTGCGCCGCCGCGCATCGGCCGGCGAGATGGATGCGACAAAAGCCATCCAGCGGGCGCCATGCGGCATCCATCGCCAGGGTCACATCCCGCACCAGCGCCGGTGCATCGATCTCGCACATCGCACGCAGGATGTGGCCGCCTGGATGCGCGATCAGCTCGAACCGCTCGCGCCCCGTCTCCACGCCATCGGCGCCGCGATACGCGATCGTGCCGGAACGGAGCGATGTGGGCATGGGCATTCCTCCGCTGGCGGTCGACACGGGGACGATCGGTGTCGGCATCGTCATCGCCTGCGACCAGGCCGTCGATCAGGGCAGCGTCGCGACGAAATCGGCGATCGCGTCCGCCCAGGCCTGCGGCGCCTGGTCGACAATGTCGATGCCACCGCCAGGCAGCGTGACCAACGGAATATCGGGCCGCAAGGCATGCGCCGCGACGGCCGCTTCATGGATCATGTCGCCGCTGTTGCTGAGGATCATCGCCGGTACGGCCAGCGCCCGGATCGCCGCGACATGATCATAGTCGAACGCGGCATGGTGCCCGTACCAATAGGGACCGCGCGCCACCAAAGCCTGGGTCACATACTCGCTGATCCTGGCGAGATCGACGGTGCCGGCAGCGAAGCGCTCGCGCGTCGCGAACAGCTCGACCATGTGCTGCCCGCCCGGCAGCGGCCCGAATTTCTTCTCGCGCTCGGCGAAGCTGTCGCGCATCGCCAGCCGCTGCGCGTCGGGCATCACCATCGTCCCGCCCATCACCAGCCCGCGCACCCGGTCCGGGTGGCGCACCGCGGTCTCGGTCGCGACCAGCGAGCCGGTGTGGTGTCCGCCGACCACGGCGCGGTCGATCCCCAGCGCATCGAGCACCGGCAGCACCACCTGCGCGAAGTCCGCGATGCCGGGCACATGCGCGGTCGCGTCGGACATGCCGAAGCCCGGCATGTCGATCGCGATCGGCCGCAGGCCGTGCGCGATCAGCGGCGCGAACACGTTCGAGAACTGGTCCGAATGCATCACCGCCTGGTGGAGCAGGACCAGCGGCACGCCTTCGGCCGCGGACTGGAAATGGATCTGGCCGAAAGGCCCGTCGGCATAGGCACGGTGCAGGGCGGTCATGTCAGGGTACCATGATCTGGCGGATGGCACTGCCATCGGCGAGGTTGTCGAGCAGGTCGTTGATGTCCGCCAGCGGCCGGACCGAGGTGAGCAGCGCCTCGACCGGAAGCTGCCCCGCGCGCCACAGCGCGATGTAGCGCGGCAGATCGCGCGCCGGCACCGACGAGCCCATATAGCTGCCGATCAGCGTCTTGCCCTCGGCAACCAGCGTCACGGCGGGAATGGCGAAGGTCTCCGCCGGATTGGGCAGGCCGACCGTGACGATCCGCCCACCCCGCCGCGCCGCGGCATAGGCCGCCTGCAGCACGGCCGCCTTGCCGACGGTTTCGATCACCACGTCCGGCGCGCCTTCGGCAAACAGGTCCGCAAACGCCTCGCCCGGCGCCAGCGCAGAGGCGCCCAGCCGCTCGGCAAGGTCGCGCTTCTCGGGCGAAGGATCGATCGCGACCACCGGCGCCGCACCCGAGGCAAGCGCGGCCAGCAGCGCCGATAGGCCGACGCCGCCCAGCCCATAGATCAGCACGGATTCGCCGGGCCGGACAGCGGCGGAGTTCATCACCGCCCCCGCGCCGGTCAGCACCGCACAGCCGAACAGGGCGGCGATCTCGGCGGGGATGTCGGCATCCACCTTCACCGCCGATCGGCGATCGACCACGACATGGCTGGCAAAGGCCGAGACGCCCAGATGGTGATGCACCTCGCCACGGCCATCGTGCAGCCTGCGCCCGCCGTTCAGCAACCGCCCCTCGCCATTGGCGGCCGCACCCGCCCCGCACATGAACGGTTCGCCCGCCCGGCAACGAGGGCAATCGCCGCACGAAGGCAGGAACGCCAGGATCACCCGATCGCCCACCGCGAAGCCCGGATCGTCCACCGTCCCGGTCTGTTCGACGATGCCGGTCGCTTCATGGCCGAGCGCCATCGGCATCGGGCGGGGCCGGTCGCCATTCACCACCGACAGGTCCGAATGGCACAGGCCGGCGGCATAGATGCGGATCAGCAATTCGCCCGGCCGCGGCGGATCGAGCGTCAGCCGCTTGAGTTCGAGCGGCGCATGCTCCCGATAGGGTCTGGCATGCCCGCCCGACTGCGCCAGCACCGCCGCGACGATCTCCATCACCGGTCCCGCCCCCATTTGCGATCGAACGCCCAGACGTCCTCGAAGCCGATCATGCTGCAGAAGGTCTTGAAGTCGAACAGCGGAATGTCCGCCGGCTCACCGTCCAGATCATCGCGCAGCCGAACCAGGGCCTGCTCGATCGCGGCGGCGGAAACCAGGCTGGTCAGCGACGGGTAAATGGCGAACGCAAAGCCGATATCGGCCAGCACATCGCCCTTCATCGGCGGGGTCAGGCCGCCATTGGCCATGTTGCACAGGATCGGCTGTTCGAACGTCTCGCAGACCTTGCGCATCTCCTCTTCGCTGGTCAGCGCTTCGGGGAACAGAATGTCGGCGCCCGCCTTGGCATAGGCTTCCAGCCGGCGCAGCGTGCCGTCCAGCCCTTCGGACTGGCGGGCATCGGTGCGCGCGATGACCAGCATCTGGTCGCGCGCTTCCACGGCGACCTTCACCTTGTCGGCCATGTCCTCGACGGAAACGACGCGCTTGTACGGCGTGTGGCCGCATTTCTTGGGGAATTCCTGATCCTCCAGCTGGATCGCGGAAATGCCCGCCGCTTCATAGCCGCGTACCGTGTGGTCGACGTTCAGCAGGCCGCCAAAACCGGTATCGGCATCGGCGATCAACGCCGCGCTGCACGAACGGCGCACGGTGCTCATCCGATCGAGCATCTGGTTGTAGCTGACCAGCCCCGCATCGGGCAGGCCATAGGCAGAGGCGGTCAGCCAATAGCCGCTGCCATAGACCACGTCGAAGCCGACGCGCTCGACCATGACGGCGGTGATCATGTCCTGCACGCCGGGGACGACGAAGAACGTGCCGGTCGCCAGCTTGTCGCGCAATCTTGTGTCAGCCATCTGCCTGTTCCTTCTGCCAGAGCCAGGGGAACGCGGCGCGCTGCCCGGCTTCATAGTGTTCGATGTCGTGCGCGTGGAGGGCGCGGATGCGGGCGATTTCGTTCCAGCCGTTCAGCAGCGCCTCGCGCCGTTCGTCGGGGACGGGGAAGGCGATCGGCGCTTGGCCTTCCACGGTCAAAGTGCGGGCGCGCAGATCGACCTGGAAGCTGCGCCCATCCCGCGCGGCATCGTGCAGCGCGGCGACCCGGTCGGCGGGCAGCACGATCGGCAGCAGCCCGTTCTTGAAGCAGTTGGAATGGAAGATCTCGCCGAAGCTCTCCGCCACGATCACCCGGATGCCAAGGCCGGCCAGCGCCCAGGGGGCATGTTCGCGGCTGGATCCGCAGCCGAAATTGGGGCCGGCGATCAGGATCGGCGCGGCGCGCTCCTGCCCCGGCGCCAGCGCGAAACCCTCGCCGCGCCGGTCGTGAAAGGCATAACGGCCAAGCCCCTGCTTCTCGGTAATCAGCAGGAAGCGCGCGGGGTAGATGATGTCGGTGTCGACATCGGCATCCGGCAGCGACCACGCCGCGCCAGCAACGGAGACGAGCGGTGTCATGCCAGCGTCCTCACATCGACGATTCGCCCGGCCAGTGCGGCGGCGGCCGCCATCGCCGGGCTCACCAGATGGGTGCGGGCGCCCGCCCCCTGCCGCCCTTCGAAATTGCGGTTCGAGGTGGAGGCGCAGCGGGCGCCGGCGGGCAGGCGATCGTCGTTCATCGCCACGCAGAGTGAACAGCCCGGCGCGCGCCATTCGAAGCCCGCGGCCAGGAACAGCGCGTCGAGCCTCTCCGCCTCCGCCTGCCGCTTCACCGCCATCGATCCTGGGACGACCAGCGCGCGGACGCCCGGTGCCACCTGCCCATTGCGGGCAATCGCGGCGGCAGCGCGCAGATCCTCGATCCGGCCATTGGTGCAGCTGCCGATGAAGACATGGTCGATGGGCAGGCCGTCGATCGGCGCTCCCGCCTCCAGCCCCATATAGGCCAGCGCCTTGGCCGCGCCTGCGTCCGGCACGATGCCGTCCACCCGCATCACTTGCCCCGGGCTGGTGCCATAGGTGATCTGCGGCGCGATCGCGTCCGCCGCGATCGTCACCTCGGCATCGAACACGGCGTCGGCGTCGCTGGGCAAGCTGCGCCAATAGCGGACCGCGGCGTCCCAATCGGGACCATGCGGCGCGCGCGGGCGGCCCTGCAGATAGGCGAAGGTGGTGTCATCCGGCGCGACCAGCCCGGTGCGCGATCCGGCTTCGATGACCATGTTGCACAGGGTCATCCGCCCCTCCATCGACAGGGCACGCACCGCATCCCCGGCAAACTCCACCGCAAAGCCGGTCGCCCCGGCCGCGCCGACGGTGCCGATAAAGGCCAGCGCCATGTCCTTCGCGCTGACGCCGGGCGTCAGCGCACCGGTGAAGGTCACCCGCATCCGCCGCGCGCGTTCCTGCCACAGCGCCTGGGTGGCCATCACGATGCCGCACTCGCTGGCCCCCACCCCGAACGCCAGCGCGCCGAACGCGCCGTGCGTGGAGGTGTGGCTGTCACCGCAGACCAGCGTGATGCCGGGCAGGGTAAAGCCCTGATCGGGACTGATGACATGGACGATCCCCTGCCCCTCGCCCGCCAGCGCCAGATATTCGATGCCGAAATCCGCGCAATTGCGCTCCAGCAGCGCGACCTGCGCCGCCGCCATCGGATCGGCGAAGGGCTGGTCGCGGTGGCGGGTCGGCACGCTGTGATCGGCCACCGCCAGCTGCGTCGCGGGGCGGTGCACCGCCAGCCCGTCCTCGCGCAGCATCGCGAAGGACTGCGGCGTGCTTACCTCGTGCAGCAGATGCCGGTCGATATAGAGCAGGGTCTGCCCGTCGCCGCCCTGGGCGATCGCGTGCGCGTCCCACAGCTTGTCGTACAGGGTGCGCGGCGCGCCGGCGGGGGGAGCGAGGTGGGTCATGGTCCGCGCATGGGGTGACCCCGCCGCCCGCGCCCTGCAAGCGCGGGACGCCCGCTCTCCGCTCTACGGACAGTCGCGGATCAGCGGGGGTTCTTCAACCAGGCGAGAACCCGTTCGGCATAGCGATCCGGCACTTCGACCGGCGGATAATGCCCGACATCGTCCAGCGCGACGAACGACCGTGACTTGGCATTGGCGAGGTAGCCGTAGAGCTTGTCGCCCAGATAGGGCGGCAGCACCGGATCGCGCATCCCCCACAGGATCAGCACCGGCGCCTTCACCCCGGCCAGCCGCGCCATCGTCGCGTCCTTGTTCGAGGTCAGCGCGGTCAGGCCGGTATAGTTGGGCTCGATCCCGCGCAGGTTCATCGCGTAATAGCTGTCGACCTGATGCTCGGTGATCCGCGACTTCTCGCCCCACAACCATTCGAAATAGGTCCGCCAGAAGGCGCGATCCTCCAGCCCGTTTTCCTTGGCGCGGGCATTGGCGGCGATCATCTCCGGCGTCAGCACCGGCTTCAGGCCGTTCACCGCGTCCGTCGGCGTGTTCGACAGGACCAGCGCATCGACCCGCTCGGGATAGGTCGCGGCAAAGTAATAGGCGAGCGTGCCGCCGCTGGAGGTGCCGAGGACGGTCACCCTGTCGATCTTCAGCGCATCGAGGAACATCCGCACCATCGCCTCGGGCGAGCCGACGGCGGCCAGCGCTTCCTTGGTCAGCGGGCCGGACAGCGACTGGGGCGGCTGATCGAAGCGGACGATGCGATAGTGCCGCACCAGCCGCGCCACCACCGGATCCCAGCTGTTCAACGAACTGCGCGATCCGTGGAGGAGGAGCAGCACCGGCCCCTTGCCCTCGTCGCGATAGCGCAGCTCGACACCGCCGGCGATCTGGAGATAGCGGTCGCCGGGCTTGCCCAGCTTGGCGCGCAGTTCTGCCAGCGGCACCGGCTTGGGCTTTTCCGCCGGTTGCGCCTGGGCCGGCGCGATCAGCAGCAGGGCGGCAAGGGCGACGATCCAGTGGCGCATTGCCAGTATTCCCTTCAGCGCTTCGGCGCGAAGCACATCAGCAACGCCCCGCAGAGGTTGAGCAGGCCCGGCACGACCCCGAAGACGACCATCACGCCGATCATCGCGCTTTCCGACTGCGGCAGACCCGCGACGGCCCGGGCGCTGTCGAACCCGAAGGCGCTGAAGATCAGCCCGGTGAGCAGCGTCCCGCCAAGCGCGAAGGCGATCTTGTCGGTGGCGATCCAGACGGCGGAATAGAGCCCGGCGCGGCGCTCCTCCTCGGCCGCCACATCGGCGACCATCGAGAAGCCGAGCATCGCCCAGCCCGAATTGCCGACCGCTGCCAGGAACGACAGCGCAATCGCCGCGCTCGCCCCCCAGGACGCGCCGAACCCCCAGATGAAATAGAACAGCCCGTGAAGAATCGCCCCGGCGATATAGCAGTTCCGCTTGCCGAACCGCGCCGCCAGCGCGACCCAGATCGGCTGGGCAACGAGAATGCCCGCACAGGCCGCGATCACCAGCGCGCCGACCAGCGTCAACGCATCGGGACGGCCCATATTGTAGCTGAGGAAGTAGAGCAGCGCGGCATAGGACATGCCCTGCCCCACCAGCTGGAGCAGGTTCGCGCCCAACAGGACGGAGAATTTCGGGGCCAGCAGCGCGCGCGCCGCCTCGCCTGGCGTCATCCGCACGCGCCTGGGCTGCGCAGCCACCGCCGCATTCCCGCGATTGGCGGCGCGGGTGCCGAACCAGGCGGTCAGCAGCGCGATCGGGCAGATCACCGCCAGCGTGATCGCCATCGTCTGGTAGCCATGCTCGCCGCCGCCCGCCTGCTGGACCAGCGCGGGTGCCACCCCGCCGGAGACCATCACCCCCACCGCGGTGAACGCAAGCCGCCACGCCATCAGCACGTTGCGCTGGCGCGGGCTGGAGGTCAGCTCGCCCGACAGCGCCAGATACGGGACCGAAAAGCTGGCGAACACCATCATGTACAGGCTGAACACGATGGCCACATAGCCGATGCGCAGGCCGTCCGATCCGTGCGGCACATGGAACAGCAGCAGCATCGCCGCCGGGGCGCCCAGCGCGCCGATCAACAGCCAGTTGCGGCGCGGAAACCGCCGTTCCCAGCGATCGGAAAGGATACCGACCAGCACATCGCTGCCGATCCCCCACACCAGCTTGGGCACGAAGATCGCCGCCCCCGCCAGCGCCGGCGCGATGCCGAGCACCGAGGTCATGTAGAACAGCAGCAGCAGCGAGGGCAGATCGCGGAACACCTGCCCCGCAATCTGGCCGACGCTATAGCCGATCAGCGGTAGCATGGCGGTACGCCGCGCGGGCGCTGCCTCGAAAGCGTCGTGGGCCGTCGCGGCGGTCATATCGTCACTCCTGAAACACGAAGGGGGTCATTTGCGGGCAAGCCGCACGGGTCCGGTTTCGGCGCGTCGCAGGTCGAGCGCGCGGCGGGCGTGCGCATCCCGGGCGAAATGCGCCTGCAGAAACAGTTGGGCAAGCGAAGTCGCCTCTGCCAGCTGCGCGGTCTGGGCGGGGCCGGGCATGTCGCGGCAGATTTCGCCCCCGAAATAATGGTCGACCCCCGCCAGCACCAGCGCATAGCGGTCTCCCCCCGGTTTGGCGGCCTCATAGGCGGCAAGGTGACCGCGCCAGCCGGCGGGATCGGTGCCGCCGAGCGGCACGTCCCGATCGCCTGTCTGGATCAGCGCCGGCGTCGCCAGCGTCGCATAACCTTCCGCCGTGATGAAGCCCGGCAGGATGCCAGGCGGCGAGAAGGCGACGACGGCGGCCGCACGCGGATCGCGCTGGACGCCCGTCAGCCCCCCCGGCATCGCCGCTTCCGCCCCGCCCTGGGTCAGCGCCGTCAGCGCGCCGTAGCTATGGCCGGCGGCGACGAAGCGCGGCGCGGGTATCGCGGCGGAGAGCGCGCGCATATCCTCGATCCGCGCTTTCCAGCTGGCGAGGCCGGCAAATTCCTTGGTGCGCGGATGATCGGTCGAATCGACATGCAGCGGCGCGAAGATTTCGTAGCCGGCGGCGGCAAGCGGCCGGAGCAGCTTGGCATATTTCCACGGCGCCGACGCCGCACCATGCGAGAAGGTCATGGTGCCGCGCCGCCCGCCCGTCGGCGACCAGTGCCACACCTCCACCGCGCGCCCGCCCGGCGCCTGCAACATGATCTTGTCCGGCTCGGCGCTTGCAGCAAGGCCCCGCGCCGGGATCAGCGCCGCGCCCAGTCCGGCCGCCAACAGCGTGCGACGAGAGACTATTGCCAAGTTCCCCGCCTCCAATTGCCGACTCCTTGCTGCAGTTGCACAATGATCCACGCTTGTGGTGCGGACTATCCGCACGCAAGCCCGCATGCGGCGAGCGCATGCGGCACATCTATCCGCCTGCCGGAGAGCCGGGTGCGCCTCGCCTTCTCGCGCGCGCGGTTTCATGGTGGCCTTCGCCGACAAGATTTGAGGATATTCCTGGCATGCTCGACCTTCCCCAGCCCGCGCTCCGCCCCGACGTTCAGGCCTTTCTCGAACGGCGCGGCCGCGGCGAGGGGCTACTGATCGGTGGCGAATGGCGCAGCGCAGCAGGCGGGGCGACCTTGCCCACCGTCGATCCAGCCACCGGCAAGGAAACCGCGCGAATCGCGGCGGCGGCGGCGGCGGACGTGGACGCTGCCGTTTGCGCCGCACAGGCGGCGTTCGACGGCTGGCGCACCACCACCCCGGTCCACCGCGCCCGCATCCTGTGGGCGATCGCCGACCGGATCGAAGCCCATATCGACGAGCTCGCCGAGCTGGAGACGCTGGACCAGGGCAAGCCGCTGTTCGTCGGTCGCTGGGCAGAGATCCCCGGTGCGGTGAACCAGTTCCGCTTCTATGCCGGCCAGGCGATGGCGATCGAGGGGCAGACGCTCAACAGCTCGATTGATTATCAGCCTGCGGGCAAACAGGTTTCGACCTGGACGGTGCGCGAGCCGGTAGGCGTGGTCGCGGCGATCGTGCCGTGGAATTCGCCGCTGGTGCTGACCGCGATGAAGCTGGCCCCTGCCCTCGCCGCCGGCTGCACGCTGGTGCTGAAGCCCGCCGAGGATACCTCGCTCAGCGCGCTGCGGCTGGCCGAGCTGATGGTCGAAGCCGGGTTGCCCGCGGGCGTGCTCAACGTCGTCACCGGGCTGGGGTCGGCCACCGGCGCGGCGCTGGCCCGGCATCCGGGCGTCGACAAGATCGCCTTTACCGGCTCCACCGCCACCGGCCGCGCGATCCTCGATGCGTCGAAGAGCAATTTCAAGCGCGTCACGCTGGAACTGGGCGGCAAGTCGCCCGCGATCGTGATGCCCGATGCCGATCTGGACCTTGCCGTCCCCGGCGTCGCCAATGCGATCTTCTTCAACGCGGGCCAGGTCTGCATCGCCGGATCGCGGCTCTATGTCCACCGCTCGATCTTCGACAAGGTGGTCGATGGTGTCGCCGCCTATGCCCAGGGCCTGTCGATGGGCCACGGCCTCGATCCTGCCACCCAGATGGGGCCGCTGGTCTCGACCCGTCACGCCGAACGCGTCGCCGGCTTCGTCGACGGCGCGCGGGCGAGCGGGGCGACGATCCTCACCGGCGGCGAGCGCAGCGGCGCGGCGGGCACCTTCGTCTCCCCCACCGTCGTGGTCGACGTGAAGCCGGATATGGCGATCGTGCGCGAGGAAGTGTTCGGTCCGGTACTGGTCGCCCAGCCCTATGACGATGTGGCCGATGTCGTCGCCGCCGCGAACGACAGCGATTACGGCCTGGCCGCCAGCGTCTGGACCCGGTCGCTGTCGGACGCGCACCGGATGAGCGGGGCGATCCGCGCCGGCACGGTATGGATCAACTGCCACGCGATGTACGATGCCTCGCTGCCGATCGGCGGCGTCAAGCAATCCGGCTGGGGCCGCGACAGCGGGCGCCAGGCGCTGGAAAGCTACCTCGAATGGAAGACCGTCTGCGCGGTGATCTGATCGGCCATGTTCGCATGGCGGAGACTCGGCGCAGAGCGCGCTGTCACCCTGCCCCGGCTGCGGCACATTCCCGCGATCAACGGGCCGTCCCGGCGGCGGCCCGCCAGCGGTTGGGAAAGGGTTGCGCGTGGCATATCGCCTTGGGGTCGATGTCGGGGGGACGTTTACGGACCTTTTGCTGCTAGAGGAAGAAAGCGGCGCCTTCTGGCGGCACAAGACGCCGTCGACGCCGGCTGACAGCTCGGTCGGCATTCTGAACGGGGTGGAGGCGATCTGCGCCCGGGCGGGGATCACCCCCGCCGACGTCGAAGTCTTCCTGCACGGCACCACCGTCGCCACCAATGCGATCCTGGAAGGCAAGGGATCGCGCGTCGGCCTGATCGTGACCGAAGGCCACCGCCAGATCATGCAGATCGCGCGCAGCTTCGTCCCCGGCGGTCTGGCCGGCTGGATCGTCTGGCCCAAGCCCGAACCGCTCGCCGCGCTGGAGGATACGTTCGAGATCAAGGGCCGGATGGACGCCTTCGGCAACGAACTCCGCCCGATCGACGATGCCGACATTCGCGCCGCGCTGGAAAAGGTGAAGGCGCGCGGCGTCGAGGCGCTGACCGTCAGCCTGATGAACAGCTATATCAACGGCGCGCACGAACGGCGCGTCGCCGAACTGGCGGCGGAGATCCTGCCCGACGTGCCGCTGTCGCTCAGCCATGTCGTGCTGCCCGAAATGCAGGAATATGAGCGGACGCTGACCACCGTCGCCAATGCCGCGGTGCGTCCCGTCGTCGGCCGCTATGTCCGCAATCTGCGCGCCAAGCTGCGCGACGCGGGCATGGCCGGGCGCATCTCGCTGCTGCGCTCGGACGGCGGGCTGATGTCGTCCGAAGCGTCGGAAGAACATCCCGTCGCGCTGCTGATGTCCGGCCCGGCGGGCGGCGTCACCGGCGCCTTGTGGGTCGGCAAGAATGCCGGCATCCGCAACATCCTGACGCTCGACGTCGGCGGCACCTCGACCGACGTGGCGCTGATCGAAAATCTGGAAGCGCGCCGCGTGCGCACCACCGAAGTCGGCAGCCTCTCGGTCCGCGCCTCCGCGCTGGACGTGAAGACGGTGGGCGCCGGCGGCGGATCGATCGCCTATGTCCCCGAACTCACCCGCGCGCTGCGCGTCGGCCCGCAATCGGCGGGCGCGGTGCCGGGGCCGGTCGCCTATGGCAAGGGCGGCACCTTGCCGACCGTGACCGACGCCAATGTGGTGCTCGGCTATCTGCCCGAAGCGCTGCTCGGCGGCACGTTCAAGCTCGACAAGCCGGCCGCGGAAAAGGCGGTGCAGACCATCGCCGACGCGCTGGGCATCGGGCTGTACGAAGCCGCGCGCGGCATCATCGACATCGTCAACGAGAATATGTTCGGCGCGCTGCGCATGATCTCTGTCCAGCAGGGCTATGATCCGCGCGACTTCGCCGTGATGGGCTTTGGCGGCGCGGGGCCGCTGCACGTCAACGCCGTCGCGCGGCTGATGGGCAGCTGGCCTGCGGTGTCGCCGGTATCGCCGGGCGTACTGTGCGCACTGGGCGACGCGACCACCCAGATGCGCTCCGAGACTGCGCGCTCCTTCTCCCGCCGGTTCAGCGAGACCGACGAGGCGGAAGTCCGCGCGATCCTCGACGAAATGGCGGCACAGACCCGCGACGCGCTGATCGCCGACGGCGTGCCCGAGGCCGAGCTGACCAGCCTGTTCGAAATCGACGTCCGCTATGAAGGCCAGGCGTTCGAAGTGCCGCTGGCGATCGATGCCGAAACGCTGGCCCGCGACGGGCTGGCCGGGATCACCGCGCGCTTCGATGCGGAGCACAAACGGCTGTTCACCTTCAACATGGAATCGGCGCACGAACTGGTGAACCTGCGCGCCGTGGCGCTGGGCAAGCCGCTGGAGCTGGAGGCGGCCGAACTGCCGCAGGGCAATGGCGATCCGATCGAGGCGAAGCTGCGCGATCACCAATTATGGATCGACGGCGCGCTGCGCCCGGCGGTGATCTATGATCGCGCCCGGCTGCGCCAGGGCGACTGCATACCCGGCCCCGCGATCGTGATCGAAATGGATTCGACCACGCTGATCGAGGCCGATTGCACCGCGCTTGTCGACCGCGTCGGCAACATCCTGATCACCCCCACCAACGCCTGAAGGAGCAGCCCGCGATGCGCGCCCAGATCATCCAGAGCAACCCCGCTCCCTTCGCCCCCAAGCCGATTGATCCCGTCACGCTGGAAGTGATCGAAAACGCCCTGCGCAACGCCCGCGTCGAAATGGATGCCACGCTGGTGCGCACCGCCATGTCGCCGGGCATCCGCGAACAGGGCGATGCCTTCCCGCTGATCGCCGACCATCAGGGCCGGATGATCGTCGGCCAGTTCGGGTCCTATATCGGCCCGTTCCTCGACGGCTATGACGGCACGATCGAGGATGGCGATATGATCCTGCTATCCGATCCCTATTCGGTGGGCGGCGCGATCAGCCATTCCAACGACTGGCTGGTGCTGCTGCCGGTGTTCAAGGACGGGCGGCTGATCGCCTATACCTCGATGTTCGGGCACCAGAGCGACATTGGCGGCATGGTCGCCGGTTCGATGCCGATCCACGCCACCTCGATCTTCCAGGAAGGCGTGCGCATCCCGCCGGTAAAGATCTACAAGCGCGGCGAATATAATACCGACCTGATCAACCTGATCATGACGCAGGTCCGTACCCCCGACTGGTGCAAGGCCGACTTGAACGCGCTGATCGCCGCCTGCCGGGTCGCCGCCCGCCGCGTCGTCGAAATGGCGGAGCGGTTCGGCGACGACGTGTTCGTCGCGGCGACCGACGAACTGCTTCAGCGAAACTACCGCGCGATGCAGCAGCTGATCGAAACCTCGGTCGGCGCGGAGCCGGTGAGTTTCGAGGATTATATCTGCGACGACGGCATGGGCTTCGGCCCGTACAAGATCAAATGCACGATGTGGCGCGACGGCGAGAAGGTCGTCCTCGATTTCGCCGGCACCGATCCGCAGAGCCCGGCATCGGTCAATTTCTTCCTTAACGAAAATATGCTGAAGATGTTCTTCGGCATCTACATGATCATGGTGTTCGATCCCCAGATCCTGTTCAACGACGGCTTCTACGATCTGATCGACGTGCGTATCCCCAAGGGATCGCTGCTCAAGCCCGAATTCCCCGCCGCGCTTTCGGGGCGCACCCATGCGCTGGGCCGCATCTTCGACGTGCTCGGCGCGCTGCTCGGGCAGAAGACGCCGGAATTCCTCAACGCCGCCGGCTTCTCCTCGTCGCCGCACCTCTTCTATTCCGGCACGGACAAGCGGGGGAAGTATTTCCAGCTGTTCCAGATCGGTTTCGGCGGCATTCCGGGGCGGCCGCTGGGCGACGGGCCGGACGGGCATTCACTGTGGCCGGGCTTCACCAACGTGCCCAACGAATTCCTCGAACGCTATTTCCCGATGGTGATCGAACGCTATGAAACCGCGGCGGATTCGGGCGGGCCCGGCCTGCACCGCGGCGGCAACGGCATCCACATGACCTATCGCTTCCTGGAGGCGGGGCAGATCGCCATCCATGACGATCGCTGGTTCGTGCCGCCCTGGGGCGTCAATGGCGGCCAGCCGGGCGCCCGCGCGCGCAAGATCCTGGAAAAGGCCGATGGCACCCAGACGATCGTCGGCAACAAGCAGGAAGACATCGCCGTCGATGCCGGCGACCAGCTGCACTTCGTCACCTGGGGCGGCGGCGGCTGGGGCGATCCGCTGGAACGCGATCCCGCGCTGGTCGAAAAGGAAGTACGCCAGGGCCTCGTCACCGTCGAAGGCGCCCGCGCCTACGGCGTGGTGATCGCTGGCGGCGTGGTGAATGCCGGCGCGACACAGGCGCTGCGCGATGCGCTCCGCCACGACCGCCCCGACACGCTGCCCACCTTCGACTATGGGCCGGAGATCGAAACGCTGCGGGCGAACTGCATGGCGGAAACCGGCCTGCCGGCACCCCGCCAGCGGCTCTGGACCGCGACCGCACTGGCGGCCGAGTAACCGGCGAACCGGCGCGGCGTCAGAGCCGCGCCGTCACCGCCTTGGTTTCCAGATAGGCGTCGAGCCCTTCCTGGCCGAATTCGCGGCCCCAGCCCGATTGGCCGAAGCCACCGAACGGCACATTCGTCCCCACCGCGCCGTGACAGTTGATCGATACCTGCCCCGCGCGGATCCGCGACACCAGCCGGTGCGCGGTGGACAGGTCGCGCGTCCAAACACTGCCGGAGAGGCCATAAGGGGTGTCGTTCGCCAGCGCCGCGATCGCGTCCAGATCGGCCCCGCCAAAGCTGCGCACCGCCATCACCGGCCCGAAAATCTCCTCGCGCACCACCGCCATATCGGGCGTGGTCGCGGTGAAGATGGTCGGTTCGATGAAATTGCCCGGCCGGTCCAGCTTCCTGCCGCCCGCGACCAGCACCGCCCCGGCCGCCTTGGCGCCTTCGATATGGCCCATCACCTTGGCGGTGTGCGCGTCCGAAATCATCGGCCCCAGCATCGTGCCCGGCGCCAGCCCGTGTCCCAGGGCCATGCCACCGGCGAACGCCACCAGCCCCTCGACGAACGCGTCGTGAATATCCTGGTGCACGAAGATGCGCGTACCGGCCATACAGTTCTGGCCCTGCAGGAAGAAGGTCGCCATCGCCACGCCGGGGATCGCGATCTCCAGATCGGCGTCGGGCATCACCACCACCGGCGATTTGCCGCCCAGTTCCAGCGACACCTTCTTCAGATTGCCCAGCGCCGCCTGCACGATGCGCCGCCCGGTGGCGGTCGATCCGGTGAAGCTG
Organism: Sphingomonas pokkalii; assembly: GCF_003096275.1. Classification (GTDB taxonomy): domain Bacteria; phylum Pseudomonadota; class Alphaproteobacteria; order Sphingomonadales; family Sphingomonadaceae; genus Sphingomonas; species Sphingomonas pokkalii. The sequence continues at coordinate 3,541,501 of NZ_QENQ01000001.1, read as the reverse complement.
ATCTTGTCGACGCCAGGGTGCTCGGCCAACGCCGCGCCGGCATCGGCGCCCAGCCCGTTGACGATGTTGACCACGCCGTCCGGGAAGCCCGCATCGAGGATCATCTGCCCCAGCGCCAGCGCAGACAGCGGCGTTTCCTCCGAAGGCTTCATCACCACCGTGCAGCCAGCAGCAAGGGCCGGCGCCAGCTTCAGGATCGCGGTGGACAACGGCACGTTCCACGGCACGATCTGCCCCGCCACGCCCACCGGTTCGCGCAACGAATAGGTCAGCGCCTCGCCCGCAGCGGCGATGTGGCGCGGCGGCGCCATCGTCGTGCCTTCGATCCGCAGGATCGCGCCGGCATAATAATCGATCATCTCGACATTATTGGCCACCGTCAGCTCGGCGATGAACATCGGCATGCCGTTGTCGATCACGTCCAGTTCGGCGAGCAGTCGCGCATTGTCGTGCAGGATGCGGGCGAGGCGCTGCATCAGCGCGATCCGCTCCGCCGCCGCCATCCGCCGCCACGGCCCTGCAAACGCCCGCCGCGCCGCCGCAACCGCGCGGTCGATCTCTGCCGCGCCGCCCATCTGCACCTCGGCCAGCGCCAGGCCCGTCGCCGGATCGCGGGTGGTGCGCGTGCCCGCACTGCCCTCCACCCATTGCCCGCCGATCAGCAGCCGGTGCGGCTGGGCCAGAAAGGCGCGGGTGGCGTCGGAAAGGGCGTGCCCGTCAAAGGGGGTGGCGTTGGTCATACCGGCACGGTCCTGCAATCATAGGTGAACAGCCCCAGCGATTCCTCGTCGCGCATCTGGCCCAGGCCGAACAAGTCGCTGTCCTGCCCCTGCATGCGATCGGCGTTGGCGTTGCTTTCGGCCTGGATGAAGGTCGCGCGCTCATGCCGCGCATCGACATAGCGGCGCAACCCTTCCGGCACGTCCGCCGCGGCGGCCAGCGCGCGCGCAAGCACCACCGCATCCTCGATCGCACAGGCCGCGCCATGCCCCAGAAACGGCGTCATCGCGTGCGCCGCATCGCCGAGCAGCGCGACCCGCTCATCGACCACCCAATCGGGCAGCGGGCTGCGCGCGTTGATCGCCCATTTGAACAAGGGCTGGCGCGAGGCAGCGGCGATCAGCGCCTGCACCTCATCCCCCCAACCCGCATAGGTGGCGGCCAGTTCGGCCGGTTCGGCCGGGATCGTCCAGCCTTCATCGGTCCAACCCGCCTGCCGGGCGAAGAACACCATGTTCAGCCAAGCATTGCCGCGCACGCCGTAGCGGGTGATCATCCGCCCCGGGCCGATATGGATGCCGGGATAGTCGGTCAGCGCGCGAATGCTGTCGTCCACCGGCGCCATCGCCCGCCACGCGACATGGCCGGTGAAGATCGCCGGCCCGCTTTCGAACCGGCGACGCACGACCGACTTCACCCCATCCGCGCCGATCAGCGCATCGCCTTCCACCCGCTCCCCACTCGCCAGGATCGCCGCGGATCCTGCGGTGTCGACCACCCCGGCATTGGTGCGCAGCTCCACCCCGGCGCGTTCTGCCGCCTGGAGCAGCAGCTTGTGCAGATCGGCGCGATGCACGGTAACATAGGGCGCACCATATTTGGCCCGCTGGCTGGCGCGCTCCATCGGCACTAGGATGCGATCGTCCTGCCAATGCTGGATGCGCTGGCGGCTCGGCTCGATGCCGGCCGCGGCCACCGCCTCGCAGATGCCGATATGGTCGAGGCCCTTTATCGCGTTGGGCGACAGCGTCACCCCTGCGCCGATCTCCCCGAACACCGGCGCGGATTCGAGCAGCACCGTCTGCATCCCCGCCTGCGCAATGGCGGTAGCGGCGGTAAGCCCGCCAATGCCGCCACCGACGATCACGATCCGTTTGGCCTTGCTCACCGTCTCACTCCCCACCCATCAGGCCGCCCTGATAGGACGTTCGGGGGGCAAGACTCAAAAGCCGCACGAAAAATGCTCGCCTTGCGGAGAGCGTCAGCCGATCTCGACCAGTTCGACCAGCTCGCCCGTCGGCCCCCGCAGGGTCATCGCGCGCCGCCCGGCATAGAGCGGCCCCTCGCGCACGACCGGCGCGGCGATGCCGGCAAGGTCCAGCGCCGCCAGATCGCGCACCGCCAGCGTCACCAGCGCATTGCCCGGCGGCAATGCCCCCGGCCGGCAGGGCCGCGCCACCGTTTCGGCGGGGAATCCGTCGATCTCGACGATCGGCAGCCGCCCCTTCTGCACCACGGTGATCGTGGTCATATGATCGGCGGGCAGCCCGAACGCCTTGTTGATCATGGTATAGGGCAGCACATGGGTGTCGACGATGTCGAGGTCCAGCGTCTCGGCATACCAGCGCACACTCGCCAGCCGATCCGGCGCGGCGAGCACCGCGACGAAGATGTGGTCGGTCGGCGACTTGGCCTTGGGCAGATCACAATTCGGCATGTCGGCCGCGACCTCGTTCAGATACAGCATCTCGCCGCCGCTGCCGAACACCTGCATCGGGACGAAGAACGGCATGCTGGCGATCGATTTGGGCGGGCCGATCACTTCGAAGCCGCTGCCGGCGAGCCGATCGGGCAGCGAAAACACGTCCTGCACGGTCAGCTCATAGGCCGCCCAGCCATAGCTGCGCATCGGCAGATAGCCGTCCGGTACGGGGGCCTCGACCAGGCGGATACAGCACGGCGCCCCGCTGGCCGGCTGCAGCGTCGCCATGCGGGCGCCGGCACTGGCGGGGCAGCCCCAGCTTCCGGCGAGATCGCCGGCCAGCACGCCCTGTTCCACCAGCATCAGGCCAAGCCGCCCCTGATAATCGGCCAGCGCCGCATCCAGATCGGGCACCGTGACCAGCCCGCCCAATATCGTGCCATGGGTGGGGGCGTTCATGCGAAATCGGGCTTCCTGCGGGCGAGAAAGGCGGAGACGCCCTCCGCAAAATCGGGTTTGGTGAACGCCGCCGCGAACCAGTCGCTCGTCTCGGCATCATCCGCCGCCTGCCCATCCAGGATGCGCCGGATCACCTGCTTGCCGTGGCGGACGCTGAACTGCGAATTGGCCGCGATCGTCTCGGCCCATTCCAGCGCCGCTTCGGTGGGATCTTCGGCGATCGTCTCGACCAGCCCGATGCGCAGCGCTTCCGCCGCATCGATCAGTGCCCCGATGAAGAGGATGCGCTTGGCCTGCCCGGGCCCGACCAGGTCGAGCAGCAGCTTGGTATCGTGTAGCGAATAGACCAGCCCCAGCTTGGCCGGGGTGATCCCGAACCGTGCGGCCGGGCCCGCCACGCGCAGATCGCAGGCAATCGCCAGCCCGCAACCGCCGCCGATGCAATCGCCCTCGATCGCCGCGACCACCGGCTTTGCCGCCCGTGCCAGCCGCAACTGCGCCGTCGCGATCGCCGCCTGGTTGCGGGCGCGCCATACGGGATCGGTGGCACCTTCGCCGAACTCGGCTATGTCCGCACCTGCACTGAATGCGCCGGGCTCGGCAGGGCGCAGCAGTAGCACGCGGATCGCCGGATCGGCCTCAGCCTCGGCGATGCGGTCCGGCAGGGCTTCCCACATTGCCTGGGTGAACGCATTGCGCTTCGCCTGACGATCGATCAGCAGATGCCCCACCGCGCCCGCACGCTCCAGCCGAATGGTCATGCAGGCTCGACCCGCGCCAGATGCTCGGCAATCTCGCGCCGGGTCGCGATCCACACGCCCTTGCAGGCGGTGACGTGGCGCAGGAATTCCTCCAGCGCCCAGATGCGGCCCGGCCGCCCGATGATGCGCAAATGCAGGCCCAGCGACATCATCTTCGGGTTGCCCGCATCACCTTCGCGGACCAGCTGGTCGAAGCTGTTGCGGGCATATTCCAGCCACTGCGTCGGCGTCATCGCCGGATCGGTCCACATCTTCATGTCGTTGGTATCGAGCTGATAGGGCACGATGGCAATCGGCCGGCCGGGCACGGTATCGCGGTCCCAGAAGGGCACGTCGCCCGAATAATCGTCCATATGATAGGTGAAGCCCTCCTCGATCAGGAGGCGGCGGGTATTGTCCGTGTGCAAATACCGGCTCAACCAGCCATAGGGCCGCACGCCGACGGTGCTTTCGATCGAAGCCACCGCCTTGCGGATGAAGGCGCGTTCCTGTTCCTCGTCCATCTTGAACTGGTGCACCCAGCGCCAGCCATGGCTGACGGGCTCATGGCCGAGTTCGGCGATGGTGCGGGCGATTTCGGGATGGTTTTCCAGGCTCATCGCCGCCACCGTCCAGCTTGCCTTCACGCCGTAGCGTTGCAGCAGGGCGGCGATGCGTGGGGCACCGGCCTTGATGCCGTAGAGATAGTTGGATTCATTGCCATAGTTGCGAATGGGCGCCTTCACGTGGATACCCAGTTCGTCCACCGGCTCCGGCCCGCGATCACCGCGCAGGATCGACGCTTCCGATCCTTCCTCGACATTGACGACGATCGACAGCGCGATCCGGGCGCCGTTCGGCCAGTCGATCCGTTCCTCGCGCATCAATGCATCTCCTCCCCGCCGGAGACGTTGATCGCCTCCCCTGTGACATACACGGCGTCGTCGGACGCCAGCCAGGCACAGGCGCCGGCGGTATCGCCCGGCAGGCCGGGCCGGCCGAGCGGGTTCCTGCGCTTCATGTTCTCGACATAGGCATCGACGCTGTCGAACCCGAGCAGGCGCGAGAAATAGGCGTTCTGTTCCGCCCCCAGCGCGGTGGTCACGTGATTGGGGCATATCGCATTGACGGTGATGCCGTGCGCGCCCAGCTCGATCGCGCTGGCGCGGGTCAGGCCGATCATGCCGTGCTTCGAACTGACATAGGCGGGCAGATGCGGAAACCCGGATTTCGCCGCCTGGCTGGCGATGTTCAGGATCCGCCCGCCCCGGCCGCCCGCGATCATCGCCCGCGCCGCAGCCTGGGTGCAATAAAAGGCGCCCGAAAGATTGACGCCGATCACCTTGTCCCAATCGGCCGGATCAACCTCGAGCAGCGGCCGCATCATGAAGCCGATGCCCGCATTGTTGACGAAGATATCCAAACGCCCAAACGCCGCCACCGCACCGTCGACCAGCGCCGAGCAGGCGGCCGCATCGCTGACGTCGCAGGCGATGGTCGCGACCTTGGCGCCGCGCCCGCGCAAGTCCTCGGCGACGCCCTCCGCCTCGGCGGTGATGGCGATGTCGGAGACGACGCAGTTCGCGCCCTCCTCGGCAAAGCGCTGGAGGATCGCCTGGCCGAGCCCCTTCTCGCGCCCCGATCCGGTGACGACGATCGTCTTGCCCGCAAAGCGCGCCATCACAGGTCCTCGGTCAGCAGGAACTGGGGATTGTCCGCGAAGTCGCCGAATGCCGCGGCGACCTTCTGAAAGGCTTCGGTCGAAACCTCGGCCACGAACGGATCGATCCCGACAATATCGATGATCTCGACATAGGCGTAAGGTGCCGGCGCGCTCGAACCGAACAGACCCGTCGTCCGGTGCACGGTGAAGGCCTTCACCGACGACAGTGCGTTGACGCCGGGAAGGTCGACGCCCCTGGCCCAGGCTTCATAGGCAGCGGGATCGACGCCGGGCTTCAGGTTGAACAATACGACGATGCGCATGGTCACGCTCCTTCAGGACAACAGGATAGGGGATGGTACGAAGCCGATGTCGATCCGGCGGGCGAGGCGCAGCAGCGCGCGGTCCGCGCCGGGCGCGCCGATCAGCTGCACCGCGACGGGCATACCGTCCGCGTCGGTGCCCGCGGGGACGACCAGCGCAGGCAGGTCCGCCACATTGGCCAGCGCGGTGAACATCGCCTGGTTGGCGGGCGGCCGGTTGGTATGTGCAAATGCCACCTGCGGCGTGGCGGGGGTCAGCAGCACGCCGTCCTCGCCGATCGCCGCCAGCAGCGCGGCGCGGGTGCGGGCCAGCACCGCCGCCGACCGTTCGGCATCCGCGCGGGCGGCATGATCGAGCAGGAAGCGCAGTTCGGGGGACAGCCGATCGCGTGGGGTATCGCCCAGATACGCCGCCAGTTCCCGCGCTACGCGGACAAAGCCGGCCGCCTGCACGCTGGCCGGGCCATCCGGCAGGACCAGCGTCTCCGCCGGCAGTCCCAGGGCGGTGCGGGCGCGGGCATGGGCGATCGCGATCGCGGGTTCACAGGCGTCGATCAGCGCCGCCTCCGGCACCAGCAGCCGGGCGGGATTCTCGCCCTGCCCCAGCGCCGGTGCCAGCACGTCCAGCACCACCGCCAGATCCCGGATCGACCGCGCCAGCGGGCCGATCGTATCGAGCGCGCGGCTGAGCGGGACGAGCCCGTCTTCGGGCACCTCCCCGTTGCTCGGCTTCAGGCCGTAGATACCGGCATAGGCCGCCGGAATGCGCACCGATCCCATGGTGTCGGTGCCCAGTGCCGCGGTGCACAGCCCCGCCGCGACCGCCGCCCCGCTGCCACCCGAGGACCCACCCGGCGTGCGATCCGGCGCATGCGGATTGGCCACCCGGCCGAAGAACGGATTGTCCGATGTCGCGCCAAGGGCTGCCTCATGCATGTTGAGCGTGCCCAGCACGATGGCGCCTGCATCCCGCAGCAGCGCCACGGCCGCCGCGTCCCGGTCGGCAAGGATGCCGCGCCGCGCGCCCATGCCGGCATTCCATTCCAGCCCGGCCACCGCCAGATTGACCTTCACCGCCACCGGCACGCCCTCCAGCGCACGCGCGGTGCCGTTCCGCCAGCGCGCCGCGCTTTCTGCCGCCGCCGTGAGCGCGCCGGCCCGATGCAGCGCGACGAAGCTGCGCAGCGCCGGATCGATCCGCTCGATCCGCGCCAGATGGTTCGCGAGTACCGCCTGCGGATCGGTGCGGCCGGCGGCATAGGCCGCACGCAATGCCGCGCTATCGATCCGGTGCCAGTCGGTCACGCGCTGCGCTCGTCGATCAGGCGGATCGGCTTCTGCCGCACCTCGACCTGCGTGACCCCAGCCGTTTCGCCCGGCCCCACCAGCGCGACCACCACTTCCACGCCCAGCCCCTTGCGCAGCATCGCGCTCAGCTCGCCCGCGTCGCTGCCGCCGCGCGTCTCCAGCGTTACCCGCATGTCCTCGCGCCCGGTCGCGTCGCGCGTCAGGTGGCAGACAAATTCGCCGGTCAGATCGGCCCGGTTCTCGATCAGCGCGCCGATCGCGTGCGGGAACACGTTGATCCCGCGCAGCTTGACCATATTGTCGCTGCGGCCCTTGAACCCGGCGATCCGCTTGAACGCCATGCCGGTCGCATTGGTGCCGGTCAGTTCCTGCGTCACGTCATGCGTGTTGAAGCGGATGCAGGGGGCGATATCGTCCTTGAACAGACAGGTGACGACCATGTCGCCCAGCCCGCCCGGCGCCACCGGCGTCGCGCTGTCGACGTCGAGCAGCTCCAGATACTGCGCGTCCTCCCACACATAGAGCCCGTCGCGTTCCGGCCCCTCGCCCGCGATCGCCCCGGTATCGCCGACGCCGTACCAGTCGAACGCCTTGGCCCCGCCCCAGGCGCTTTCGATCGCGCTGCGATCATCGGAGCCGAGATGGCCGCAGATCATCTTGATGGCGATCCGGTCGGCCAGCCCCTCGGCCCGCGCCACGTCCGAGAGCTTGCGGATATAATCGACAAAGCCGACCAGCGCGGTGACGCCGAAATCCGCCATCAGCGCCACCTGCGCCGTCGATCGAGTCTCGATTCCCGTACCCGCCGAAAGGAACAGCGCATTGGTGAAATGGGTGACGGCCTCGCGGACGTAGTGGCCGCCGTTGATCATGCCGTGCCCATAGACGGACTGCACCACGTCGCGGTGGCCCATGCCCTGCCAGCGATACATGCGGCCGACGAGCAGATTGGTGACTTCCCGCCCCTTCGGCCCGAACAGCAGGGGCTGGGGCCGTCCCGTGGTGCCCGATGTGGTGTGGAAGATCACCGGAGGCCGCGCCGGATCATCGGCCAGTCCGGCAAAGTCGCCGAACGGCGGACGCGCGGCGACCGAGGCCATCAGGTCGGTCTTGTCATACACCGGCAGCAGGACGATGTCCTCCAGACTGCGGATATCCCCCGGCTCGATCCCCTTGGCGCCCCACAGCCGCTGGTAGAAGGGGATCTGCCACCCGCGCCGCATCAGCGTGGCGAAGCGCTGGTTCTGCAGCGCGAACAGTTCGTCGCGGCTCATGCCGGTGTAGCGCGCGACGAAAGCGTCGCCGACCGGATAGTCCGCCAGCATCTGGCGCGCGTCGAAGGATTCGAAATAGCTCGGGGGCGTCATCATGGCTCCGGACAGGCGAAATAGCCGAGCGGATCGGTGAAGATCCTGGGATCGGCTTGGGGGGCAAGCTCGGCGGCAAGCGCCAGCTTTGCGCGGGTTTGATCTGGGCGCATCGGCGCATCGGGATGGCCTAGTGTGTTCGGGATGGCGCGCTCGATGGTCGTGCCGTCGGTCAGCGTCACCACCACCCGCTGGGGGCCGAGCGCGTTGGGATCGGGATTGCCGTCCAGCGTGATCCGAACGCGCGCGGCCAGCGCCAGCACTGCGGGATGGTCCAGGCTTTCGGAAGTGAAGCGGCGCGGATCTATCCGCCCGTCCAGCAGCATCTGCGCCGTCAGCAGCGGCAGGCACAGCCGGGCATAGCCGGGGGCCATCCCCACCACCGGCGGGCGGCCGACCAGCCGGGCGATCAGCGGCGGCGCGAACAGCTCGATCGTGGCGATCCGCTCCGCATCGATGGCGCCTTCGCGCAGCAGCGTGTCGATAGCGGCAAGCAGGCCATGGCTGGCCCGGCCCGAGGGCCAGGGCTTGATCGAACATTCGGCGATCCGCCACACCGATCCGGCCTGGGCCGTGTAGTTGCCCAGTTCACCCTCATCGAACAGCTTGAGGTATCCGAACGGCCCCTCCAGCGCATCGTGCGGGCCGCTCAGGCCGGCCGCGACCAGGTCCACGGCCGCAATGGCGGCCCGCGCGGCATTGGCGACCTGCAGCGGCAGCGCGATCGATCCTTCGACATGCGCCTGCATCGTGCCCGCGATCTGGGCGACGGCGAGACCCAGCACATCATCGAACCGTTCGATCCCCTCGATCCGCGCCACGGCGAGCGCCGCGCCGACCGTGCCGGCGGTTGCCGGGCGGAAGAAGCGCAGCGGTGTCCGCGCGATCAGGCCCAGCCCGCTCGCCACATCGACCCCCACGGCAAGCGCGGTGAGTGCCGCCTCGGGATCGCAGCCGCCCCGCCGCCCGATCGCCGCAAGCAGCGCGGCAGTGACGGTGGACAGCGCATGGACCACCGCCGGCTCGTGCAGCGCATCCCATTCTAGGCAATGGATCTGAAAGGCGTTGACGAACGCCGCGCCGGTGGCGGGCAGCTTCTCAGATCTGCCGAGGATACGGCAATCGTCGCCCGCGCCCCAACGCGCAGCCGCGGCACGCACGCCATCAGCACCCGGCGCGCGCGCCCCCGCTGCCCCCACCGCCAGCGTATCGGCCAGCATCCCCAGCGCCGCCGCGCGAACCGGCGGGGGCAGCCGGTGTTCGGCGCGGGCAAAGGCGATCAGCTGCGCGGTGGCGCTCACAGCCAGGCCTCCAACCAGTCGAACAGCGGCGCCGTGTCGTCGGCCTCCAGCACCGCCGCGATACCCGCCTCCACGCCCGCGGCATCGATGCCGCCCCACGCCATCAACGTGCGCGCCTTGGCCACGATATCGGCATCCGCCATCGGCCGCTCGGGATCGCCGAACGTGTCGGTTATCAGCACCGATCCTGTCGTACTCGTCACCCGTGCGCCGAAATGCTCGGGATAGGCGGCGGTCAGCGCCGGTTCCTCAACGACCCGCACCAGCGCCCGCTCCGGCGCCAGCGCGGCAATCGCCTCAGGCTCGAAATCAGCGAGTTGCGGCACGCCCCGCGCCATCACGATCGCAACGGCATGTTGCAGCGAGAATTTGGCCTGCACCACCGATTGCGGATCGGCGCGGTCGCAAAAGGTGAGCGCGTCGCGATAGGCGCCGACGATGATCTCACCGCTCAGCTTGCCTTGATCCTTCAACGCCAGCGCGGCATCGATCGTCGGATGGGCGTGGCGACACGCCCCCCACGGCTTGAAGCTGACTTCTTCGATCCGCCAGCCCTTGCCCAATATCATCGGGCGCGGTGCCCGGCAGGCCGCCGCGTACAGCCCTTGCGGCCCTTCCAATATCTGGCGCGGCCCCCGCGCGCCGTGGCGTGCATGATGCGCAGCCGCCATTCCGGTCGCGCGGGCATGGGCGAGGTGCCATTGCTTGCCGTCGCCGGGCGCGTGCCGCATCTGCCACAGCCCGCCCGTCACCGATCCCGCCAGCCCCAGCGCGTCCGCCGTCGCGGCTGCGTCCAGGGCAAGCAACGATGCCGCCGCCGCCGCTGCCCCGAAGCTGCCGGCGGTCGCGGTAGGGTGCCAGAAGGCATAATGATGGGCGTCCAGTGTGGCCGCGACGGCCACCATCGCCTCATAACCGCGCACGCCCGCCTCCAGGCACGCATCCATGCGCGCGCCCGCGCGGAGCGCAGCCGGCCAGATCACCGGGCCGGGATGGACGATGCCGGTGCGATGGATATCGTCCATCTCCAGCACGTTGCCCAGCCACGTCGCCCGCTCGATCGCGCTGCCACCGGCACGCCGCTGCAACGCCGCCGTGTCCGACATCCGCGCACCGGCGGCACAGCCCAGCCAATCGAGCAGGTGCAGCCGCGCGCGCTGCCGCATCGCGAACGGCACCAGCCGGCAAAGATGCGCGGCGAGTTGCTCGGTCAGGCTGGCGGCCGGTTCAACCATGCGCGTCCAGCTCCGGCGCGGGCACAGGCGCCCAGTCGAACTGGCTGGCGAAGCGGATCGCAGGGGCGATCTGGTGGCCCCCCTCCGCTGCCACGATCAGCCGACGCTCGGCGATCTCCGGCGCGGCCAGCGCCTCGCGCAGATCGAGCACGGGGGCATAGGCGACGTCGATCGCCGCCATGAATGCCGTCCATTCGTCCTGCGTCCGCGTGGCGAAGGTCTCGCGCAGAAAGGCGATCAGCGGCGCCTGTGCCTCGCCCGCCGGGGCGCCGGCCATCGGGATCAGGTCCTCGCGCCCCAATGCCTCCAGCAACGCGGCGGCGAATTTCGGCTCGCGCCCGGCCAGCGCGACATGACGCCCGTCGCTGGTCGCATAGACGTTATAGAACGCCGCCCCGCCCAACGAGCGCTGGCTGGCCGAGCGCGGCGCCACCCCGCCATGGATCGCCTCGCCCACCACATGCGCGCACCAGGGCAGCAGCGAATCGAACATCGCGACGTCGATATGGTCGCCCCGGCCGCTCTTCTCGCGCCCGATCAGCGCCATCAGCACCGCCGACAGGCCGGTCAGTCCCGCCGCCATATCGGCCGAGGGCACCCCCGGCACCACCGGCGCGCCATCCGGCCCGTCGTTCAGCGACAAGAACCCGGCCAGCGCCTGCACCGCCATGTCATGCGCCGGATGATGCGCCCGCGCGCCGCTCTGGCCAAAGGCGGAGATCGAGCAATAGACGATCCGCGGATTGCGCGCCGCCACCGCCGCATAGCCAAAGCCAAGCCGCTGCATCACGCCGGGGCGAAACCCCTCGACGAACACATCGGCGCTGTCGATCAGCGCCCCGAGCGCGTCGCGCCCGGCATCGCTCTTCAGGTCGAGCGCCACGCTTTTCTTGCCGCGATTGGTGTTGCGGAACCAGATCGACTGGCCGCCCTCGAACGGTTCCAGCCCGCGCGCCGGATCGCCCGCCGGCGGCTCGACCTTGAGTACCTCCGCGCCCTGATCGGCGAGCATCAGCGTCAGCATCGGCCCCGGCAGGAACTGCGAGAGATCGACGACGCGCAGACCATCCAGCTTGCCCATCAGAGCACCCCCCCGGCGCGCAAGGCCGCGATCTCCGCCGTATCGAAGCCCGCTTCGGCCAGTACCGCATCGGTATCCCCGCCCAGCAGCGGGGCGGCGCGCGCGGGCAGCCGATCGCCGTCCAGCCGGATCGGATTGGCGAGCACGCGCAGGTCCGCGCGATCGACATGCGCCACCGTGTCGATCATCGCGGTTTCGGCCAGGAACGGATTGTCGAGCGCGCCGGCCAGGTCATAGACGGGCGCCACCGGCACCGCGCCCGCCAGCCGATCGACCCATTCCGCCACGGTAGCGGTCTGGAACCTTGCTTCCAGCAGCTCGGTCAGCACCTGCCGGTTCGCCAACCGCGCCTTGGGGCTCGCGAAGCGCGGATCTTCGGCCATCTCCGCGCAGCCCATTGTCCCGATCAGCCGCAGCCAGAATTTGGGCATCTGCGCCATCACGAACAGCCAGCCGTCGCGCGCCCGGAACAACTGGCTGGGCACGACGGAGGGGTGCGCCGATCGCGGCGCCCGGCCCGTCACATCGCCCTCGTTCAGATACCAGGTTGCCGGATAGCTGGTCTGGTGGAGCGCAGTGGAGAGCAGGTCGACATCCACGTCGCGCCCCGCGCCGGTCTTCGCCGCATCCAGCAACGCGGCCAGCAGCCCGACACACATCATGCTGCCGGTCATGAAATCGACCATCGACAGGCCGAAGCGCACCGGCGGCCCGTCCGGCTCGCCGGTCATCGACAGATACCCCGCCTCGGCCTGCATCAGATAGTCATAGCCCGGCCATGTGGCGCGACTGTTGTCGCGGCCATAGGCGGACAGATGCGCGCACACGATCGCCGGGTTCGCCACCGCCAGCCTGGCATAGGTCAGCCCCAGCCGCTCGGGCAGGTCGCCGCGCAGATTGTTGGCGACGGCGTGCGCGCCCGCCGCCAGCCGGTGCAGCACCGCCCGCCCCTCCGCGCAATCGATGTCGAGCGTCAGCGATCGCTTGTTGAGGTTGAAGGTCTGGAAGAACAGGCTTTCCTTCTCGCGCAGGAAATGCGGCCCCACCGAACGCGCGGTGTCGCCCGCGCCCGGCGTCTCGATCTTGATGACCTCCGCACCCAATTGGGCGAGCAGCATCGTGCCATAGGGCCCGGCGCCATATTGCTCGACCGAAAGGATCCGAACCCCGGCAAGCGGCAGGCGCATCAGGCGGGGTTCCGCTTCAGCCACTGCTTTGCGATGATCATGCGCTGCATTTCGTTGGTGCCTTCGCCGATGCACATCAGCAGCGCGTCGCGATAGTAACGCTCGATTTCATATTCCTTGGAATAGGAATAGCCGCCGAAGATCCGCATCGCCTCTTCGGCATTGCGCACCGCCGCCTCGGACGCGAAATACTTCGCCATCCCGGCTTCCATGTCGCAGCGCGCGCCGCGGTCATAGGCCTGGGCCGCCTGTTCGACGAGCAGCCGCGCCGCCTCCGCCCGCGTCACCATCTCACCCAGCTTCAGCTGGATCGCCTGGTGCTGGGCGATCGGCTTGCCCATGGTCTTGCGGATCTGGGCATATTCGGTCGCCAGCCGCAGCGCGCCGAGCGCCAGGCCCACGCCGCGCGCCGCGACGTTGATGCGGCCCAGCTCCAGCCCGCCGGTCGCCTGGAAGAATCCTTCACCCTCCACGCCGCCGATCAGGTTCGCCGCCGGCACGCGATAGTCGATGAAGTTCAGTTCGGCGCTGTCGATCGCCTTGTAGCCCAGCTTCACGAACTTCTTACCAACTTCAAAGCCCGCCCCCTTGGGCACGATGAAGAAGCTCATCCCCTTGTACCGCGGCTCGGCGGCGGGATCGGTCTTCACCAGCATTGCGAAGCAGCTGCCTTCGACGCCGTTGGTGATCCAGGTCTTGGTGCCGTTGATCACATAGTCGTCGCCGTCGCGCACCGCCTGGGTACGGATGCCCTGCAGATCGGTGCCGGCATCCGGCTCGGTCAGCGCCAGCCCGCCACGGATCTCGCCGCTCGCGAATTTGGGCAGCCATTCCTGCTTCTGCGCTTCCGTGCCGAAGCGTTCGACCGCGGCGGCCATGATCAGGTGCGAATTGACGATGCCGGTGATCGCCATCCAATAAGAGGAAATGCGCGAAATGATCCGCGCATAGGTGGTGGCGGGCAGGCCGAGCCCGCCATATTCCTGGCCGATCGTCGCGCCGAACAGGCCCATTTCCTTCATCTGTTCGACCAGAGCGGCCGGCCAGATATCGTTGTGGTCATGATGCATGACGACCGGGCGCACCTCGCGCTCGATCCACAGGTCGATGGAATCGAACAGCGCCGCTTCGTCGGCGGGATCGATGGTGCGGATTTTGTGGGTGCTGGTCATCAGTCGTTCACCGGACCAAAGCCGCGCTTCCAGATCAGCATGGTGCGGTTGAAGGTGCACACCACTTCGCCGCGCTGGTTCTTGCCGGTCGTCCGCACGGTCACGATCCCCTGTTCGGGCCGCGAAGAAGACTCGCGCTTTTCCAGCACTTCGCTTTCGGCATAGAGCGTGTCGCCGCAGAATACCGGGTTGGTCAGGCGAATATTGTCCCAGCCCAGATTGGCCACCGCCTTCTGGCTGACGTCGGAAACGCTCATCCCCACCATCAGCGCGACGGTGAACGGCGAACAGACCAAAGGCTTGCCGAACTCGGTCTTCTTGGCGAATTCATAATCGAAATGCGCCGGATGCGTGTTCATCGTCAGCAGCGTGAACCACACATTGTCGGTATCGGTGATCGTCCGACCCGGGCGATGTTCATAGATATGGCCGGGGACGAAATCCTCATAGGATCGGCCGAAAGTTTCCCGAAACCGCCCGGGGGCGACTTCGATCACGCCGTCACGCATGTGTTTGCTCCGCTTGGCTCAGGATTCGCAAATACCGGCGCATGATCGGAGCCTCGAGCATGCGTCCCTCGTGGCGAACGGCCGCGCCGCCGGCCGCGGCAAACGCCGCCGCCGCCGCCTGCGCGCCCGCAATTTCTTGGGGTGTTGGGGCCAAGCCGGCGCGGATCGTCGCGACCTGCGCCGGATGGATCGCTGCCTTTGCCGCGAAGCCCAGCACGCGGGCGCGGCGGGTTTCCTCGGCAAGGCCGGCAGCGTCATCGAGATGGACGAACGGCACATCGATCGCCGGCACCCCGGCTTCGGCACAGGCGAGCAGGAACTGGCAGCGCGCGGTGAGCAAAGGCTCCCACGCCAGCGCCACCCCCAGCTCGCCGGCCAGATCGCCGCCGCCAAACATCGCCGCCGCCACACCGGGCACGCCAGCGATGGCGTGTGCGCGGCGCAGCCCCTTCGGCGTTTCGATCAGCGGCACGATCGGCGGGCAGGCATCGCCCAGCGCCCCCCGCACCACGTCTATCGCCTCGGCGCTCTCCACCTTGGGCACCAGCAGCAGCGCGGGCAGCGTGCAGGCATCGCCCAGCGCCACCAGATCCTCCAGCCCCGCCCGCGTCGTCACGCCATTGATGCGCAGCGACAGACCGGGCGTGGCGGGATCGGAGAGTGCGGCGATCGCGGCAGCGCGGGCCGCTGCCTTGTCGGCCGGCGGCACGGCATCTTCCAGATCGACGCACACCGCGTCCGCCCCGCTCGCCAATGCCTTGGCGAAGCGGTCGGACCGCCCGCCGGGCACGAACAACAGGGTCATCAGGCGTTCGACGGACACGGGTTTCAGAACTTCCTCGCTATTGCAGAGCGGGTTTGTGCGGGCAGCGGCGGCGGGCGGTCCATGCGGAGATCGCGGGATCGCCGCCTGCCGGACAAAATCGAATGCAGGCTGGCGCGCCGGCCCCCGCGGCATAGCCTGTGGCCCAATCGATAGGGGAAACCATGCACGCACGCGCGCCACGTTCGGAATTTCGCCCCGGCGGCAAGCCGCTGGTCGCGGCACTGCTCGGTGTCACCTGCGGCGCCTCGCCCCTCCCGTTCAACGTGCTGCCGCTGATGATCGGGCCGATCCACGCCGATCTGGGCTGGAGCTTCGCGCTGATCAGCGCGGGCGTGACGGTGCTCGGCGTCATCGGCGCGCTGATGGCGCCGCTGTTCGGTGCCGCGGCCGATCACATCGGGGTGCGGCGGGTCGCCCTCTGGTCGCTCGCCGCCTTCGGGATCGGGTTCGGCGCCTTCTATTTCCTGCCAGCCAACCCAGCGGGCTATATCGCCTGCTGGGCGGCATTGGGGCTGATCGCAATCGGGTCCAGCCCGGTCACCTGGAGCCGGGCGATCAGCATGTGGTTCGATCGCCGCCGTGGCCTGGCGCTGGCGATCATGCTGATGGGGACTAGCCTGTCCGCGCTGATCGTCCCCCAGATCGCCCAGCGTGCGATCGAGGCGGGCGGCTGGCGGGCGGGGTTCCCGGCGCTGGCGGTGCTGCCCCTGCTCGTCGCGCTGCCGGTCGCGCTGCTCTGGTTCCGCGAACCCCGCCCCGAGGAGCGGCCGCCCGGCGTGACCGATGCGTCGGGCGCCCTATGGGGCCTCACCCTGGGACAGGCCGTGCGCAGCTACCGTTTCTGGGTGCTGATCACCTCGATCCTGCTCATCGCCTTCGCCTATGGCGGCGCGCACATCCACATGGTGCAGATCGTCGCGATGCACGGCGTCACGCCCAAGGTGGCGGCGGGCGTGATGGGGCTGGTTGCGATCGGCATCCTGTCGGGCAGGCTGATCGTCGGCTTCCTGTTCGATCGACTCTGGGCGCCCGGCGTCGCCTTTCCGGCGCTGTTGCTGCCTGCCTTCGCATGCCTGCTGCTGATGGGCACCGGCACGTCGCTGACTTGGCTGATGCTGGCCGGCTACCTGCTCGGCGTCGCGGCGGGGACGGAGGCGGACGTGATCGCGTTCCTCGCCGCCAAATATTTCGGCATGGCGCATTTCGGCCGGATCTACGGCATGCTCTACATGCCGTTCGGCGTGGGCTCCGCGATTTCGCCCATCCTCTACGGCGCCGTGCGCGATGCGACCGGCCGCTATGATGCGATGCTGATGGCGGCGATGCTGCTGTTCGCGACCGGCGGCGCCCTGCTGCTCACCCTCGGCCGCTATCCGCGCAGCGCCGAGCAAGGGGTATCATGATGAAGCAAGACGTTCCTCCGCCCTATACCGCCGTCACCCAGCACGCGATGTTCCCCAAGCCCGCCCATGACGAGGCGGCGCGCTACAATTTCCTGGCGAACTTCAACAAGCACATGGCGGGCACGCTCGGCGCCGGCAACAAGCTGGCCTATGAAACCCGCGTGCTACCTGCCTTCCGTGCCGAACATGGCCGCAATCCGCAGGACCGGTTCGAAGTGCGCCACGCGATGAACCGCGACCCCTGGCACCGGCTGTGGTCCGCCTGCCGCCGCAATGCGATGGAGATGCGTCAGCAGAACGGACGCTCGATCGTGCTGCGCCAGCTCGACGCGCTGGATGCGCTGGCGCGCGAGTTCAACGCCGGGCGCGACACGCTGACGCTGAATCCCAAGGTGGCCGTGCCCCGCTATCAGGCCGCGGTCGACATCCACTGCATGCCCGGCAGCTATCATGGCGAGGAACGTCCCGGCGACGTTTCGGCCGGCGCCAATTACGACAGCGGCCTGTTCGCGACGACCGGCGGCCAGCTAGGGGCGCTCAACGATGGCGGGGGGCAGGCGCTGGTCGAATGGATCCGCCGCGAGCGGCCCGGCTGGAGCCCGCGCCGCATCCTCGATCTGGGCGCCACCATCGGCCACAATATCGTGCCGCTCGCGCAGGCGTTCCCGGAAGCGGAGGTGGTCGCGATCGACACCGCCGCGCCGGTGCTGCGCTACGGCCATGCCCGCGCGCAGGCGCTGGGCGTCCGCAACCTCCGCTTCGTCCAGATGGATGCGGAGCATATGGAGGCGTTCCCGGACGGCCATTTCGATTGGGTGCAGACGACGATGTACCTGCACGAACTCTCCGGCAAATCGCTTCCCGCGATCATCCGCGAAGGCGTCCGCGTGCTCGCCCCCGGCGGGCTGATGTTCCATCTGGAGCAGCCGCAATATAGCGACGACATGCCGGTGTTTGAGCAGTTCCTGCGCGACTGGGATGCGTTCAACAACAACGAGCCATTCTGGTCGGCGATGCATGCGCTCGATCTGAAGGGCATCATGGCGGAGGCGGGCCTGCCCCGCGACTGCCAGTTCGTCACCGGCGTGCGCGCCGTGGCGGATCGCAGCATCTTCCCCGACGCGCCCGCGCCGGACGAAGAGGATTATGGCCGCACCGCCAGGTGGAACGCCTATGGCGCATGGAAACCCGCAGAATGACCGAGATCGACTGGATCGCCCGCGCCGGCACCCGCGCCAAGGGCAAGCGCCCCGACTTTCTGGGCGATCCCATCGCCGAACGGATGCTGTCGATCCTGCTGGCGGTGGCCGGCGAGGTATCGGTGCTCAAGGAACGGCTCGATACGGTCGAGCGGCTGCTGGAGGCAAAGGGCACGATCTGCCGCGAGGACATCGAAACCTACGCGCCCGATGCCGATGCCGCCCATGCGCGCGGCGTGATGACCAAGGAATATGTCGGCCGCATCCTGCGCGGAATGCAGCAGGACATGGAATCGATGCAGGCGGCGGAAAAGCCGCTCGCCGATGTCAGCGCCGACCTGCGCGACAGCTGACCCGCCTCAAGGTTGCGGGCCAAGCTTCCGGTCGAAATAGTCGATCGTCGCGGCCAGTGCCTTGCGGTGCGCCGCGGCGGTGGCTTCCGAGGTCGTGGCGAACCAGCCGTGATTGGCACCCGGCAGGATCAGCGTCTCCACCGGCACCCCGGCCGCCTTCAGCTTGGCTGCCATGACCTCGCTCTGCTGATAGGGCACCGCCATGTCGGCGTCGCCATGGATCAGCAGCATCGGTGCGTCCGATGCGTCGACATAGATGACCGGCGATGCCCATGCCCGCTGCGCCGGGGTACATTGCGCGACCGTGCAGCCCAGGAACAGCCGCGTCGGATCCTCGGGCGGCTGGGGCGGAATTTTGATCGGCCCTTCAAAGTTGAAGTCGTAAATGCCGAACCAGCCAACCGCCGCCTGCACGCAGTTGGAGGGCGATGGCGGCGGCGGGGTGCCGCCAGCCCGGCGGCGCGTTTCGTCCACCGGTTCGAATTCGGCCACACCGCATGTCGTCGCGGCCAGGCCGATCAGATGGCCGCCTGCGGATTCACCCCAGATACCGACCTTCGTCGCCTCGATTCCAAATGCCGCATCGTGCGCGCGCAGCCAGCTGATCCCGGCCTTCACGTCCCGGATCGCCGCCGGCAATGCCGCCTCTTTGGCCAACCGATAGCTTACCGCCGCTACGACATAGCCGCGCGCCGCCATCCGGGCGAGCACGCCGGGCCAGTCGGCATAGCCCGAGGCGCCCTGCGGCGCTCCTTCCACCCATGCGCCGCCATGCACCCAGACCAGCAGCGGACGCTTCGCCGCCGCCGGTTTGACAGGACGGAAAATGTCCATGCGCAGCGGCCGATAGCCCGTCGGCCGGGCGAAGATCCGCTCGCTGTGGAGCACCGTGCCGCCCAGCATCGGCGTGTCTGCCGGCAGATCGGAGGGCGGCGCCGGCTTGCCGCGTTCCTGGATCGGCACGCTCGCCGCAACCGTCTCGGCGCTTTGCGCGCGAACGGAAGGCGCAGCCAATAGCATCGCCGCCGCAACGGCAGCCAGGGGTGCGCTCACTTGCGCACCTGGCCGAAGGCGGCAACCCGCTCCGCGGCATTCGCGCGGATATCGGCGTAAAACAGGCCCATGTCATGGAAATGCATGCTGCCTCCCGGCAACGGTTTCAGGTCCAGTTGGGGATCGGGTTCGGCCACCAGATAGCCATCCGCCTCACAGCGGGCCGCGACCAGCCCTCCCCGCAGCGGCAGCACCGGCCCGGCACCCGGCTCGCCCGGCACCGCGCCCTTGCTCGCCGCGCGGCCCGCTGCCGGGCGCGCACGATCGAAGGTCAGCGGATTGATGCACAGCGCACGCTTGCCTGGAATATAGCCATATTTTGCGACGAAGTTCTTCGACATCATCGCGGCTGCGGGTGCCCGCGCCAATTCCGGCAGGACGGTGTTCCACCCGATCACGCAGCCGGTCTGCGCAGGTCTGTCGCACGGCTGCAGCGTCTTGTAGCGCGTGCCGAAATCGCCTTCGAGCAGGTTGATCCCCACGACATAGGCCGCGACCATGTGCTTCGCGAGCGGCGTGCCGTCGATGCGCCGCTCCAACAGCTGGGCGATATGCCAGGCCCCCTGGCTATGGCCGACCAGGATGAAGGGGCGGCCGTGATTGTCGCGCTTCAGATACGCATCGAACGCGCGCTCCACATCCGAATAGGCGAGATCGAAGGCCGGCCGCCCTGCACCGTCGAGCTGGAACACCGCGCGGCCGGCCGCCTGGCGGTATCGCGGTGCGAACACCCGGCAGCATCCGTTGAAGATCGCCGCCTGGCGCGCGATCACGCTGCCGTCGGTCCAGCCATTGGTCTCGGCGTCGCTCAGATCCTGATTCCACGCCGTGGCGCTGCTAAACGTCGTAGGGTGGACATAGAACACATCCACCATCGGTGCCTTTGCCAGCCCCGACGCGCCCTGCGGCACGGTCGCGGCAACACCCTCGCGCCCCGGCCGCGCGGCCCAGCTCTCGGCCTTGGCATAATCGGGCGCGGGGGGGGCGGCGGCGGGGTCGAAGGCCTGCGCCAGCACCGGCGTGCTCCAGCCCAGCAGCGCTGCGGCGGTGATCGTGCGGATCATGCGGTCAGCACCTCGATGGCGACGCGCTCGGACGATTCCAGCGCGCCTTCCAGCCCCCGCGCGCCTTCCGCCGTATGCTCGCCGCAGAAATGCAGCCGTCCCATAGGCGCCGCCATCGCCTTGGCGAACGCCGTCACCTGGCCCGGCTTGAAATAGGCGATCTGCCCCAGCGTGAACCGTTCCTGCGACCAGCTGAACATTGCCGCCCCCTTCACCTTGCCCTTGGCGGCTGGGCGCAGCGCCTCCAGCCGCGCGACCACATTCTGCAACGCTGCTTCCTTGCCCATGCTGTCCCACAGCTGCGCCAGATTGCCGCGCGCCTGCACCGTCAACCCGCTGACCTGGCCGGGATCGGCGCCGAACCGCTGCGGCAACACCACGCCCAGCTGATCGTTGGTGAACATCGAGGGCGAGAGGCCATCATTTAGCCAGAACGGCTCGCTCACCGTGAGGAAGGCGATGGTCAGCCCGTTATAGCCCAGCGTCTGCACCGCCTGCGCCTGTGCGCCGGTGAAGCCCGGCGTTACCGCGATATTGCGCAGCGTGGAGAAGGGCAGCGAGCACACCGCTCGGCCCGCACGGTACACCGAGCCGTCGGCGCAGCGGACCTCGACGCCACCGGGCTGGACGTCAATCGCCACGACTTCCTTGCCCAGCAGGATATCGCCCTTGATCAGCTTCGCCATGCCCAGCGGCAGGTGAATATTGCCGCCCTTCACCGCCAGCGATCGCTTGCCCGCGGCCATCTGCGTCTTGATGAAGCCATCGTTGAACTCCATCATCAGCTGCGACATTTCGAACGCGTTCATCCCGTAATAGGGCGACACGTCGTTCGCCAGCCGGATGGCCGCATCGCTCAGCCCCTGCGCCTTCAAAAAGGCGTGGAGCGAAATATCGAGCGCCGTGTTTGCGGGATCGTTCCAGGTGCTGAAGTCCGCCAGCCGGTTATGCTGCGCGACCAGCTTGCCCACCACCTCACCGGGCAGGCTGGCCTTCAGCGCATCCGGGAAGGGATTGGCCGGCGATCGCGCCCATTCCTCCCGCGTCAACCTTTTGCCGTTCAGCCAAAGCTCCTGCGGGGGGCCACCATAGAAGCGCGGCGTGATGTCGACCATCTCCACCCCGGCACGCTGCGCGGCATCCAGCCCGCGGCCATAGCCCTCGCCCATCGAATTGAAGCCCATCTCGGGATAGCCGGGCTGGTCGAGCAGGGTGAACACCCGCCCCCCGACGCGCTGGCGCCCTTCCAGCACCAGCACCTTCTGGCCTTCCTTCTCCAGCAGCGCGGCGGTGTTCAGGCCGGAGACGCCGGCGCCGAGCACGATCGTGTCGATGCGCTTCTCCGCCTTGCCCTGCGCGCGGGCCGATCCGATCGCCAGCGTTGCGCCAGCGGCGGCCATCCCGATGCTAAATCCCCGACGCGTAAGCTCCACCCCAGCCTCCCTGAAACTTCTGCATCTTGGAGAGTGCACCGCAGCGGTCATGCCGTCGAGGTGGCGCCGCCCCTTGCTCGCTTGTCGGATAATCGCCCCCGCCCCTTTTGACGTGCAGGTCCGCAGGCTTAGGCGATGGACACCCCTGTTCAGTCTGGGTCAATTCCCGCAATACGACAGGAACGTAGGATTTTCAGGATGATGCGTATGCGTTCACGGGTTCCGTTTTTCGCCTTGGCCTTCTCGGCCGTCGCCCTAGTCGGCGCGCTGGTGGTGCCACGCCCCGGTGTCGCTGCTGCGCCCGCGGCACCTGCCGGCAACGCCGCCACCGGCGCCAAGCTGTTCCTGCAATGCCGCGCCTGCCACACTGTCAATCCTGGCGGCGCCAATGGGGTCGGCCCCAATCTGGCGGGCGTCATGGGCGCCAAGGCCGCCAGCAAGCCGGGCTATACCTATTCTCCCGCGCTCAAGAACGCCGCGCTGCGCTGGGACGCGGCGACGATGGATGCCTGGCTCACCCGCCCGGCCAAGGTCGCGCCGGGCAACAAGATGGCCTTTGCCGGCATGGCCAACCCGCAGGCGCGCGCCGACGTTATCGCCTATCTGGGAACGCTCAAGGCGAAGTGATCGCCGCTGGACGACAAAAAGGGGCCGGATCGTCGATCGCGATCCGGCCCCTTTTTCGCGCGCCGATCAGGCGGGCTTGTAGATCGGATCGAGCAACCCGCCTGGATTCTCCAGTATCTCCGGCCACTTCTCCCGCGTCGCCTTGGTCCAGCGTTCGGGCAGGTCCGCCATGGTCACGCCGAAACGGCCATTCCCCACCGCGCTCAGATGGCCGGGATGCCCGGCCATGTTCATCCACGGCCGCCAGTCGACAAAGTTGGTGAAGTTCGATTCGGCCGGCACCCGCTTCACGCCGGGCTTCAGCAGATCGGAAACGCGCGCGTGCATCGACACGGTTTCGCTGTAGCGGAAAGGCTTGGGCGCGCCGGGGATCGGCGCCTGGGTGCGCGTGACGTCGGTGAACCAGATATCGTCGCCGCGCACTTCGGGATCGCGGACATGATGATCCGATACCATGCCCGGCAGCACCCGCGAGAATTGCAGCTGCAAATCGGGCAGGATCGCATAGCGCGACGGCGGCAAATTGGTGCGCGGATCCTTGGCGATCTTGCCGGTATAGGGGATCAGGAACTCGCCCGGCGCCTCCCCCGTCTTGGGGTCCAGGAAATGCGCGATCTCCCCGCTGAACACGTCGAACCCGCCATCGGCGCGCGCCCGATAGCGGGTGAAGGTCACGCCGATCACGTCCCACAGCGGCGTCACCTCGGAATCGACCACCCCGAAATAACAGCCGCTGATGTAACTGATCACCAGCCGCTCATCGAGCGCCCCGCGCATCAGGATATAGGCGAGCAGCTTGCCTGCTGGCGATTGCACATCCAGCGTCCGCGCCGCCGCAGCAGGCGGTGCCGCCGCCGCAAGCGCGCCGACGCCGATCAGTCCCAATGCCCCACGGCGGTCGAT
Source organism: Sphingomonas pokkalii (assembly GCF_003096275.1). GTDB lineage: Bacteria > Pseudomonadota > Alphaproteobacteria > Sphingomonadales > Sphingomonadaceae > Sphingomonas > Sphingomonas pokkalii. Next base: position 3,517,873 of record NZ_QENQ01000001.1, on the reverse strand, counting down.
TCCAGACATGGTGTCCCCCTGCTTCAGCGCTTGATCGCGGCGGGCGGCTGCGGCGGGGTCCAGCCCTCGGGCACCGGCGCCGGCTTCTGGAAACGGGCATAGTTTTCGAGGCTGGAATAGGACGGGCCATAATCCTCGGTCGGCGCATGCAGCCACTTCTCGTCCATCGCGCGCGCAGCAGCCACGACGTCGGGGGAAAGCCCCTTCTCGCCCTTCGGCTCCGAACCATAGTTGCAGACATAGCTGATATGGCCCGGCGCCTGCCCCATCAGCATCCAGGGCAGCCAGGGCGTGATCCGCGACCACGAACCGACATGCGGGATGTGCGTCAGCCGCGGGTTCACAACGTCGGCGCGCTTCATGAAATAGGTGAAATATTCCGAAACCCGGTTCATCGGCCCCGAAGATTCGCGCACCCATTTCTCCGGGACCAGCGCGTTCGGGTAGAACAGGTCGATGGCGGTGTTGAGCAGGATATTGCCCTCGCCATCCTCGCTCCAGTCGAGCAGCAGCGGCTGGCGCGGCGGCTTGTCCTTGTTGAGCCCGCCATAGGACGGCGGCTCCGGCGCGAATTCGCTGATCGTGAAGTTGAACGGATCATTGGCGATCGGAACCACCGGCACCTTTTCATTGGTATAGGGGTTCAGCCAGCGCTTCATAATCTCGCCGGTCTTCAGGTCGCGGTAGAACACCACTTCTCGCAGCATCTTGCGATAGCTGCCGTCTTCCAACTTCTTCAGGCGGGTAAAGCTGAAGCCTTCGACCTTGAACAGCGGGCGGACGCGCTCATTCTCACGCACGCCGTACGCCGTGCCCTTGATCCAGCCGCATTTCTCCTTGGACGTATCCAGATCGCCGTCCAGCCGGGCAAAGGTGTCGCGGTTCCACTTAGGATCCTTGAAGTCGATCGTGGTCTGGAAACCAGGCTTGGGGGCCGCGGCCAGCGCCGGTGCCGCCGCCACGCCCATCGCCGCGCCCATCAGGCCCAGTCCCTCGCGCCGTGTAAAACCCGTCTTCATCGCGCTTCTCCCAGGGGTATCTCTATCACCGCCCAAGCTGCCTCACCCCTGATGGCCGAGTCATCCGCTCGTCCGGGCCTATCCGCACAACGGATAGCGCCCCGAATGCGTGACGCAATGCCGCGCGCACCGCTCAATTGTCCTGTCGAATCCAAGGCAGGGAAACCCGCCGGCCCAACCCAGAGAGGGACAGACATGCAGACGGATGCGCTGGCATCGCTTTCCAATTCGACCATCGCCGATCTGCGCGACACGCTGGGTGCCATTGTCGGCACCGATCATGTCCTGGACGATCATGATTCGCTGGCGCTGGTCAGCGAGGATATCTGGCAGAAGTCGCCGCACCTTGCCGCGCTGATCGCCGCGCCGGGGTCGCTGGAGGAACTGCGCGCCGTGGTCGCCGCAGCGGCAGACGCGCGCGTGGCGATCGCGCCGCGCGGGGCGGGGATGAGCTATACCGGCGGCTATCTGCCCGCCAACGATCGCACGCTGTCGATCGACATGCGCCGGATGAACCGGGTGCTGCACATCGACCCCGACGACATGGTGGTGACGGTCGAGGCCGGCTGCAGCTGGTCCGATCTGCGCAAGGCGCTCGCGCCGCACGGGCTGCGCACGCCGTTCTGGGGGCCGTTTTCCGGGCTCTACTCCACCGTCGGCGGCGGGATGTCCCAGAACAACGCGATGTGGGGTGGCGCGCGCTACGGCACCAGCAGCGAGAGCCTCGTTGCCCTCACCATCGTTACCGGCGACGGCCGCATCCTGAAAACGGGCGCGCGCGGCCTGGAAGGAAACAACCCCTTTTACCGTCACTTCGGCCCCGATCTCGCCGGCCTGTTCTGCGGCGACAGCGGCACGTTGGGCGTGAAGGCGGAACTGACGCTGCGTCTGATCCGCACGCCGGCATTCGAGGACTATGCCTCCTTCTCGTTCAAGACCGGTGCGCAGATGCTGCGCGCGATGGCAGAGATTACGCGCGCCGAACTCTCGTCGGAGATGTGCGCCTTCGACCCCGGCCTCACCAGGGTGCGGCTGCAGCGCCAGTCGCTGCTGTCCGACGTGAAGACGCTGGGCGCGGTGATCGGCAAGCAGAAGAACCTCGGCAAGGGGCTGCTTTCCGCCGCCAAGGTCGCGTTTGCCGGCCGCAACTTCATCGAGGAGGAGGAATATCCGCTCCATGTGATGACCGAAGGCCGGTCGAAGGAAGGGGTCGCCTCCGACATGGCCGCGATCCGCGCCATCGTCGCGGCCGGGGACGGCGCCGAGATCGAGAACACCATCGCCAAGGTGATGCGCGCCCAGCCTTTCCCCGAACCCAACTCCATCCTCGGCCCCAAGGGCGAGGCCTGGGTATCGGTGCACGGTCACGCCTCGCTTTCCACCGCCCCGGCGATGTTCGACGAGATCGACGCGATGTTCGCCAGCCGCAAGGACCTTTTCGAGGCCAACGGCGTGCATTACGGCTATTTGTTCACCTCGCTGTCGACCAATGCGATCACGGTGGAGCCGGTCTTCTACTGGCCTGAAGCCTATCGCCCGGTGCACAAATCGATGGTCGAGCCGGCGCACCTGGCCCGCCTGCCGCAGCTGCCCGCCAATCCGGCGGCGACGGCCGTGGTGAACGATGCGCGCAACGCGTTCAAGGATATCGCCGCCCGCTATGGCTGCGCGCATTTTCAGGTCGCGCGCACCTATCCCTATCGCGAAAGCCGCGACGACGCCTCGCGCGGGCTGCTCGATGCGGTGAAGGCGGAACTGGACCCACACGGCATCCTCAATCCCGGCGCGCTCGGCTTCCCGGCATGAGCGCGTATCGCGCGATCCAGTTGCAGCGCTTTGCCGATACCTTCCGCGCGGCGTGCGAAACCATCACGCTGCCGGAAGCTGCGCCCGCGCCGGGCGAGATCCGGGTGCGCAACCGGTTCTGCGGCGTCAACGGCATCTTCGATACCCAGATCGCCCGCAATGCCGTCGACTATGTCCGCATCCCGCTGCCCAGCTTCACGGGTGTCGAAGCATTGGGGGTCGTCGAGTCGATCGGCGAAGACGTGACCGGGCTGGAACTGGGCGATCCGGTCGTCACCACGCGCTTCGGTCGGGGCTATCGCGAAGTCGCGGTCGGCCCGGCAAGCGAATTCGTGTCGGTGCCCGACGCCACCGCGGACATGCTTGCCCTTACCTCCACCGGGGTATCCGCCTTGCTTGCGCTCGAACATATCGGTCAGGTGCGGGACGGCGAGACAGTGGCGATCTCCGCCGCGGCCGGAGGCTTGGGGCACCTGCTGGTCCAGCTCGCCCTGCTGCGCGGCTGCACCGTGTTCGCGGTCGCCGGGGGCCAGGCGAAGGGCGATTTCCTGCGCGCGATCGGCGCCCACCGGGTGATCGACTATCGCCGCGAGGATGTCGCCGCCGTGCTGCGGGACGAGGCACCGCGCGGGATCGACGTGGCGATCGACACGGTCAGCGGCGCGATCTTCGATGCGTTCCTCGCCAATATGGCGCCGCACGGGCGGCTGGTCGTCGCGGGCGCGGCGGCGGATCTGGACGGCAAGCCGGAGATCGTCACCGGCCCGCGCATCGCCCATTCCATCTACTACAAGGGCGTCTCCGTCCGCGGCTTCATGAACGGGCTGCTGACCGACCATTGGGCACCGGCCCGCGCGAAACTGTTCGCGCTGCATGCCGGGGGCCAGATCGCCGTCACCCGCGATGCGCGGCCATTCGACGGCCTCGATTCGATCCACGATGCCGTCGAATGGCTCCTGTCCGGCCAATCGATGGGCAAGGTGATGGTTTCTCTGTGAATTTTTCTGCGGGAGATAGATGATGATCGACGAACTGAACAAACCCGGCGTCCGCGAAGCGATGCCGATCCTTGCCAGCAACGAGGGCGTGTGGGAAGGCTGGTATCGCTATTACGACGCCTCCACCGGCGCGCTGATCGACCAGCATCGGTCGCGGCTGATCTGCCGCCTGTTCACCGATGAAGGCGGCGTCGATCGGTATCACCAGACCAACTATTATTTCTGGGAAGACGGCCGCACCGAAACGCGCGACTTCCCGGCCTGGTACGAGAACGGCCGTATCTGGTGGGACAATGATCTGATCAAGGGCTGGGCCGCGCACATGCAGCCCGACGATTTCGGCCGCTCCACCTGCCTCAACTGGGTGCGCAAGAACGAGCCGGGCATCTATTTGTACGAGATGATCCAGAACAACGACGCGCGCACCCACCGCGCTCGCACCTGGCAGTGGTTCCGCGACGGCATCTGCTACCAGCGCACGCTGATCGACGAAAAGTTCATCACGCCGGACTGGCAAAACTTCACCGACCATTCGGCCCCGAAGAACTGATAAAAAATGGGGGCGTCCACCAGGCGGTGGGCGCCCCCATTTCCATCCGCCTCAGCGGCCCTTCTGCTTGCGTGCCTCAGCCAGCGGCGAGACATAGCCCGGCGCTTCCGGCGGCACGTCCTCGGCATAGGCCTCGAGCGTGCCGCGTACGCCTTCGTCGGGCCCGTCGGTCGGCTCTTCCAGCAGATCGGGGCGATCGCGCTCGACCCGCTTGAGGACAACCTTCGGAATATCCTCCTCGGTGCCGGTGATCTTGTAGCTGAACATCCGGCCCATCAGCACCCCCTCGACGCCGCTCTGCCCCATTTTCATCCACGGCCACCACGGCCCCTGGCGCGTGAAGCCGGCATGGAAGCGCGCGGAGGCCAGGCTGCGGTCGTCGATCTCGGCAGTCGGCGTGAACACGGTGAAATGCTCGGACGGATTGACCCGCCGACCGGTAGAGGCCTTGGGCCAGCCCTCCGGCGTCACGGGGTTGGTATATTCATGGGCATAGTCCCAACCGAGCAGATACTGGTCGCCCACGCGGTGCCACGGCAGAAGGAACGGCGCGCCCTTGGCGGCCTTGCCCTTGCCCATGTCGTTGTTCACCGTCTCGCTGTCGCCGACCTTGAACACCTTCTGCTCCAGGCCCAGCGTGCCGCGCCAGCGATCGTTGAGGAAGGGAAACACCTCGCATTTCTCGCCGGTCCAGGGATTGTCCCACACGTCGATGATCTCGCCCGTGTGCAGGTCGGTGAAATAGCCGCATTCCTTGCCCAGCACCTTCACCGAACCGTCCGGCTGCAGGATGTTGCGGTTGTTACCGAAGCCATAATAGCCGAACATCGGCACCGCGCGCTTCGACCCGACGATCGCATATTGCACACCGTAATAGCCGGACTTCACCGCCTTCGGCCCGATCGTCCCCCACAGCTTGGCGAAGCCGTACAGATTCTCGCGCGGGTCCATCACATCGAGCGGGCGAAGATGCGGATTGCGCGACTGCGGGGCCGCGGCGGCGCCGACCGGCGGCACCATCCCGGCCGCCGCCCCCATTCCCAGAAAACCCAGCGCGGACCGCCGCGACACGGCGTTGTGCATCGTCTCGAACAGCATCGAACCTCTCCCTCCAACGCAAAAGGGGCCGGTTTCCCGGCCCCCTCGCGATACTCGCAGCAATCAGAATTTCGCGCCGACCGTCAGCCCGACACGCCGGCCCTCGCCCTGGTAGATTTCGGGCACGCTGAAGGCGAACGGCACGCCCGCGCGCGGCTGACCGATGGCGTTGGCGGCATAGAGCACGTCGAAGATGTTATTGGCCCACAGCGCGATGCTGTAGCGGTCATTCTCCACCGCGATACGGCCGCTGGTCAGCGTGCGTTCGCCGAAAAAGGCGGTGTTGGGCAGGTTGTAGGGCGCGTCGCCGGTGTGGCTGACGTCCGCCCGCGCTGACAACCGCCACGTATCGCCCAGCGGCACATCGACCGCGCCATAGACGTTCCACGACAGCTTCACCGAACGCTGCGGACGCTTGCCTTCCAGCGAGGTCACCGCACGGGTGCCGCTGGGCGTGGTGACCAGGATCACCGGCGGGCACCCCGGGGCCGCCACCGCCGCCGCGCCGGTGCCGATCACGCACTGCCCGACGATCGACGCATCATAGGCGCCGGCCTGGAACTTCGGATCCGAATAGACCAGGCTGCCGCCCAGCTTGAAATAGTCGGTGGGTCGCAGCTCGCTCTGCACTTCGAAGCCGGTCGTCTTGATGTTGCCGGCGTTGCGCACGATGCGGGTGGGGTTCACCGCCGTCGGGTTCAGCGTGAACGCCGAAACCTGCGCGTTGGTCCAGTCGACGCGATAGACCGATGCGTTGAGCAGCAGCAGGCGATCGAACAGCTCGCTCTTCACGCCCGCTTCATAGGTCCAGTTCGTTTCCTCCTCATACGCCACCTCGTCCGCCAGGATGCCGGTCGCGCTCACCGGATTGGTGGTGTTGAAACCGCCCGAACGCACCCCCTTCGCTGCCGTCACATAGAAGAAGATGTCGCGCGTCGCCCGATAGTCGACGGTGAACCGGGGCGTGAAGCTGTTGAAAGTCCGCGCGAACGGCGTTCCCGCCACCGGGAAGGTGCTCGGGGCCGGAACGGTGGTGCCGGAGATGACCGGGTTGATGCCGGGCTGGCTGAGCGGGTTGGACGTCGAGAAGACCTGGGCGCGCTTGCGATCGATATTGTAGCGGCCCTCTGCGCCGAACCGCACATCGCCCAACCGATAGCCGAGCGATCCGAAGATCGACATCGTCCGCGTGCTGGCAGCCGTGTAACTGGCATAGAGCGCGTCCGACAGGCTGTTCGTCAGGAACGGGTTCGCGGTGAAGTCATAGGCGCCGATCCCTTGTGCTGCGGGCGCCGTCGTCTGGCTCACCTGCACCAGCCGTTCGTTCGCCGCCAGGCCGGTGCGATCGGCGGCAATGCCCAGCGCAGCGAGCGGGATGCGCGAATTGAAGAAACTGCCGCCGAAGATCCACTGGAACGGCGAATTGTTGTCGGATTGCAGCCGCACTTCCTGGCTGAACGTCCGCACGCGCTCGCGGTTCGAACTCAGCAGGTTGACGTTCTGCAGCCGGGTATAGGCGCCCGCCGGCGAACAGGATGCCCCCAGGGTGCACACGCCGAACACCGTGCCGGCGGCCGAAACATCATAGTCGTTATAGGTGCGGTTCTCGGCTTCGGTAAAGCCGGTGACGCTGGTTACCGATACGCCGCCGCGCCGCCAGTTCAGGTTCAACGTCGCCTGGCGCGCATTGGCGACGGTATCGGGCGCGTTGGCGGTGATCGAACTGACGTCCTTCGCCTTCAGCTCGCCGCAATACATGGTGCGCACGCCGGTCGCGGCGTTGACCGATCCGCAATTGAACGATGCCAGCGGCAGGGCGCTGACCGCCGACAATTCCGTCGCCGAATGCGATGCGAAGGCAGAAAGGCGCGCGGTGAATTCCGTCGTGGGGCGGAATTCCAGCGCGCCGGTGACGGCATATTTCTCGGTGCCGGAAAGATTGTCGTCCGGCGCGGCGCTGTTCTTGCCGAAACCGTCATAGGTGACATAGCCACCGGCGACGCGCACCGCCAGCGTGTCGGTGATCGGTGCCGAGATCGATCCGCGAAGGCGATAGTCGTCGTTCACGCCCACGGTCGCCTGCACATTGCCTTCCAGCCGCTCGCTCGGGCGTCGCGTGGAGATCGACATGGCACCGGCAAAGGTGGAACGCCCGAACAGCGCGCTTTGTGGGCCCTTGGCGATTTCGATCTGGCCGACGTCGAGCACCGAAAGGAGGTCGATCGTGTTGCGGCTGGTCTGATAGATGTCGTCGATGAAGACGCCGACATTGGCTTCGACGTTCAGGTCGTTGGTGGTGTTGGCCGGCGCCTGGCCGCGAATATAGATGTTGGTCAGCGTGCCGCCCGAAATCGTGGTGATCGCGACGCCCGGCGTGGAGTTGGTCAGATCGTTCAGGCTGGCGATGTTGCGTTCGTTCAGGTCTTCGGCACTGAGCGCGGTGATCGCGATCGGCACGGTCTGAATATTCTCTTCGCGAAGACGGGCGGTGACGACGATTTCGTCCGGCTTGCCGGTCTTCGCGGCATCGCCGGTTTCCTGCGCGAACGCGGCCTGCGGGATGGCAGTGGCGGCGATCCATGCACATGCCGATAGCGTGGCGAGCGTATAACCCCGATCGTGTTTCATTATATAACCCTCCCTGATCGCGCCGCCCGCAAGGCGGCAGCCGCACGTCGCAACACGGGGCATGCGCAGGCGATGAGAAGATCGGGGTCTTGGGACACGGCTCCCCAAATGCCATGTCGGTCCCCGCTCCGCTCCTTGCGCGAAGCCCGGTTGCCGCGACCTTGGCATAGTCGGCTTTGTCGCCGGCTCCTTGGCACCTCTCGCGGTGTGACCGCTCTACGATCAGTTACCGCCGCTGGATTGCCTGCAGCGGCATAAATCCCGATGCCGGTCGCATGGAGAAGCCCATCGCATCGGCGCGCCCCCTGCGCACTCGCCGCGGATGGACGGCGCTTGCCGCCGTCGCTCTGCTGTCCACGCTTACCGCCGCCCGCGTTCAGGACGACGAGGCGCTGTATCGCGAACGCTTCGCCGCGCTGATGCAGAATGGCGGCGTGATCCTGAACTATACTCCGATGGAGCCGGTTGCCGGTGCGCCCGCGCCGCGCCCGCTGCCCGTGGCGGCCACGCCCTCCATCGCGCCGCAGGCGCTCGACGCCGCCGTCGACTATGCCGCGCGGATGAACTCGACCGCGCTGATCGTCTGGCGTAACGGAAAGATCGAACGCGAAGCATATTTCAAGGGCCAGGATCGCACCAGCCAGCTGGTATCCAAGTCGCTGTCCAAGCCGCTGGCCGCCATCGCGGTGGGCCGCGCGATCCAGCTCGGCAAGATCCGGTCGCTGGATCAGAGCGTCGCCGATTTCATGCCGGAATGGCGCGGCACGCCCAAGGCCGCGATCACGGTGCGCTACCTGCTCGACATGCGCTCCGGGCTGCTGGAACAGATGGCCAGCGCGGATCCCGATCATCCCATCAACCGCGCCTATATCTCGCCCCAGCTCGCAAAGGCGCTGATCAGCTATCCGCTGACCCATACGCCCGGCACGCATTACGGCTATGCGAACGCGGTGGCGGATCTGGTGGGGTTGGTGATCGAACGCGCGACGGGCGAGCGCTATGTCGATTTCATCGGGACGCGCATCCTGGCGCCGATCGGTGCGCCGGGGGGCCGGATCTGGGTGGATCACCCGGGCGGCCTCGCCCATGCCGGCTGCTGCATGACGCTGCCGGCGGAAAGCTATCTGCGCCTGGCCATCCTGCTCGCAGAGGACGGCGTGGCGGGCGGCAAGCGGCTGCTGCCGCGCGGCTATGTCTCGGAAATGGCGCGCGGCACGGCGCAGAACCCGCATTATGGCCTGAGCGTGTGGATCGCCGGGCCCTATGTGTCGCGCCGCGGCTTCGCCAATCCCGCCAAGCCGGGGCCGAAGGTGCTCCACGCCGCCCCCTATCTCGATCGCGACCTGTTCCTGTTCGACGGCAATTCGAACCAGACCGTCTGGATCTCGCGCAGGGCGCGGACGGTCGTGCTGCGGATGGGCGACAATCCGCCGGCACAGCCCGAATGGAACAATAGCCACCTTCCCAACCTCCTCCTCGGCAACATCCGCTGGAAGGCGGGCGAACGTCGCCCCCTGCCCCAGCCCGCCCAGTGAAAGAAAAGCCCATGAAAGCCTTTCGCATCGGCCCGCAGACCGGCCTGGATTCGCTCATCCCTGACACCCGGCCCGATCTGGTGCCCGGCCCCGGCGAGGTGATCGTCAAGGTGCGCCTTGTGTGTCTCAACCACCGCGACATGCTGGTGCTGGAGGGCAAATACGGCCCGCGCCGCCCAGAGGACCGAACGCCGGTCTCCGAAGGCATGGGCGAGGTGCTTGCCATTGGCGACGGCGTCGCCGGTCTGACGGTGGGTGCCCGCGTGGTCGCGCCGCATTTCGTCAGCTGGATCGACGGCGATTTTCAGCGCAGTGCCTTTGCGCACGATGTCGGCATCACCCATGACGGCTGGTTGGCCGAGCAGGTGCGGGTGCCCGCCGCGGCGCTGGTACCCGTACCCGACAGCCTGAGCGACATGCAGGCCGCCCCCCTCGCCTCCTCCGCGCTGACCGCGTGGAATGCGGTGGTCGAAGTCGGCAAGGTGAAGGCGGGCGACATCGTCCTCGCGCTCGGCACCGGCGGCGTTTCGATCTGGGCGCTGCAACTCGCCAAGGCAGCGGGTGCGCGCGTCGCGATCACCTCGTCCAGCGACGATAAGCTCGCTCTGGCCCGCAGTCTGGGTGCGGACATCACGATCAACTACCGCACGACGCCCGATTGGGAAAAGGCGCTGCTCGACGCCACCGGCGGGGCGGGTGCCGACATCATCGTCGAGACCGGCGGTCAGGCGACGCTGGCCCAGTCGATCGACGCCGCCGCCACCAATGCCCGCATCGTCATCATCGGCGCTCTCGCGGGCAAGGCCAATGAAGGGCTCGCCAATTTCAGCACGATCATCGGCAAGAACCTGGTGCTGACCGGCATCGCGGAAGGCAGCCGCGCGATGCTCGCCCGGCTGGTACGGGCGATCGAGCTGCACGGCATCCAGCCGGTAATCGATCGCGAATTCGGCTTTGACGAGGCGCTGGAGGCCTATCGCTATCTCGCGAGCGGCAGCCATGTCGGCAAGGTGCTGGTGCGGCTGTAGCCGCGCGGTGCGTCAGCCCCCGAAATAGGCCCAGGGGCGCCGCGCCGCATCGGCGGCGCGGAACGCCGCGATCGCGTCTCGGCGTTGCAGCGTCAGGCCGATCTCGTCCAGCCCGCCGATCAGCATTGCCTTGGCTTCCGCATCGATGGCGAAGGGCCAGTGCCGGGAGGCGCCCGATACGGTCTGGCCCGGTAGGTCGACGGTGATCGGGCCGGGCTCGGCCGCGATCGGCGCAGGGTCCAGCGCGACCGGCACGATGCCGTTGCGCACGCAATTGGCGCGGAAGATCGGGTTGAAGCTCGGCGCGATCACTACGCGGAAGCCATATTCGGCCAGCGCCCAGGCTGCATGTTCGCGGCTGGAACCACAGCCGAAATTCGCGCCCCCCAGCAGGATCGACGCTCCGGCGAAGCGCGGCTCGTTGAGCACGAAATCCGGATTCGGCACGCGCCCCTTCCGCTCGGTATAGCGCCAGCCGGCGAACAGCCCGTCGGCCAGCCCATGCTTCGATACCGAGGTCATCTCGCGCGACGGGATGATCGCATCGGTATCCACATTGTCGCGGATCAGCGGGACGGCGAGCGAGGTCACTTGCGCGAAAGGCGTCATGCAAGCGTCCTCGGATCGACGATCGCGCCGGCGATGGCGGACGCCGCCACGGTTTCCGGCGATGCCAGATGCGTGCGGGTGCCCGGCCCCTGCCGGCTTTCGAAATTGCGGTTGGTCGAACTGATCACGCGCTGCTGCGCGCCAAAGCTCTCGCCGCCGGCAAAGAAGCACATCGAACAGCCGGCCTCGCGCCATTCGAAGCCGGCCGCCAGGAAGATGCGGTCCAGCCCTTCGGCCTCCGCCGCCGCCTTGACCATGCTCGATCCCGGCACACAGATCGCGCGGATGCCGGGCGCCACATGCCGCCCTTGCAACAACGCCCCCGCGCGGCGCAGGTCGCTCAACCGGCTGTTGGTGCACGACCCGATGAACGCCGCGTCGATCGGCAGCCCGATCAGCGGCGCTCCGCTCTCCAGCCCCATATAGGCCAGCGCGCGGTCATAGGCTTCGCGGGTGTCGCGCCCCGCCACCGCGTCGAACGCCGGCACCGTGCGATCCAGCCGCACTGCCTGTTGCGGGCTGGTTCCCCAGGTCACCATCGGGCACACCTCACCCGCGTCGACGTGCAGTTCGACATCAAACACCGCGTCCTCGTCGCTGGCCAGGTCGCGCCAATCCGCCACCGCCGCCTCCCACGCCGCGCCGCTGGGCGCATAGGGGCGGCCCTTCAGATAGGCGAACACCGTCTCGTCCGCAGCGATCAGCGCGGAGAAGGCGGAAAACTCGGTCGCCATGTTGCACAGGGTCAGCCGCCCCTCGACATCCAGCGCGCGCACCGCCTCGCCGGAATATTCGACGACATGGCCCTTCGCGCCGGCCGATCCGAAGCGGCCCAGCAGGTGCAGCGCCAGGTCCTTCGGCGTCACGCCGGGCGCCAGCCGACCGTCGATCGTGATCCGCATCGTCTTCGGCTTCTGCACCCGCAGCGTGGAGGTGGCGAGCGCATGTTCCGCCTCGCTCGATCCGATGCCCCAGGCCAGCGCCCCCAGCGCGCCCTGGCTGCAGGTATGGCTGTCCGGGCAGACGAGCGTCACGCCGGGCAGCACGATGCCCTGTTCGGGCGACAGCACATGCACGATCCCCTGCCGCGAATCGCCCAGGTCGAACAGGGTGATCCCCGCCGCCCGGGCCGCTTCCCGCGTCGCGACGATGAAGTCGCGCCCCGTCGGCATGGTCGTGCGATCGGTGCGGCCGGGCAGCGTATCGACGACATGGTCCATCGTCGCGAAGGCGTGAGCCGGCGCGTGCACGCTGCGCCCGGCATCGGCCAGGCTCTTCAGCGCGATCCCGCCGGTGCGTTCGTGCAGCAGCACCCGATCGATCAGCACCAGCCCGGTGCCCCCGCCCAGGTCGGCGATCCGATGCGCGTCCCACATCTTGTCGAAGGCAGTGCGCGGCTTCATCATGGCGCCGGCGTAGCGGCGCATCCTTTGATTTGCCATCATGCTATATCAAATGCATCCGACCAGCGGAGACAGCGAATTTCAGCCAGCCCCAAGTCCGGTATCGATCGCGCAAACGCCGTACCGCTCTATCACCAGATTTTCCTGGCGCTGCGCGACGATATTCTGAGCGGCCAGAGGCCGGCGGGATCGCTGCTGCCGACCGAACATGAACTGGCCGAGCAGTGGGGCGTATCGCGCATCACCGCCCGTCGCGCGCTCGACGAACTGGCCCAGCAGGACATGGTCGAACGGCGGCGACGCACCGGGACGCGCGTGATCTTCCGCGCCGCCACGCCGCCGATGGACGCCGATCTGGACCAGGCCGTCGAAGCGCTGATCGCCTTTGGCCGCGATACCGGGGTGCGCGTGCTGTCGGCCGCCCAGGAGGCCGTGGACGCCGAGGGCGCGGCAGCCCTCGCGCTCGCACCCGGCGCGTCGATCGTCCGCGCGGTTCGGCTCCGCCTGCAGGGCGACGAACCGCTGGGTCTGGTAGTCAGCCAGGTGCCCGCAGCCGCCGCCATGGGCCGGATCGATGCCGCCGCCCTCGCCGCCAAGCCGATGCTCGCGCTGCTGCAGGAGCTGGGCCACCGCCTCCAGGGCGGTCACCAGACCATCTCCGCCCTCTCCGCCGATTTCGCGCTGGCGACCACGCTCGCGATCGAACCCCGCGCGCCCGTGCTGCGCATCGAACGCGTGGTGACCGGCGCGGGCGGCGCACCGATCCTGCGCACGGTGGCACAGTATCGGGCCGATCGCTACCGGCTGCGCCTGGACCTGCATGGCCGCAGCGCGCCCGATCTCACCCCCTGATCGTGGCGATCTCCGCGTCCGAATAGCCGATCTCGCGCAGGATCGCGTCGGCATCGGCATCGATCGCCGGAATGTCGTGCCACAGGCCCGGCCGCGCGCCGTCGAACTCGATCGGCAGGCCGGGCAGCCTGGTCGCCTCGCCGCCGGGGATGGTCACGTCGACCAGCCCGCCGCTGTTCAGATGGGGATCGTCGAACAGTTCGTCCGGCCGCGCGATCGGCGCAAAGGGCAGCCCGAGCCGCTCCAGCTTCTCGACCAGTTCGCCGCGCGGCATCGTCTGGAACAGCCCCCGCACCCGCGGCAGGATCACGTCGCGCGCCAGCACCCGCTGGTTGTTCAGCGCATAGTCGGGATTGTCGCCCAGATCGGCGAGGTCGAACGCCGCGCAGAAGCTTTTCCACTGCCCGTCGCTGACCACGCCGACAAACAATTGCTCGTCGGCGCGCGCGGTTTCGAACACGTCATAGATCGCCCAGGCGGACACGCGCACCGGCATCGGCCCCGCGGCCTTGCCGGTTACGGCCTTCTGCGCCATGTGCTGCCCGACCAGGAACGCCGTGGTTTCATACAGCGCGCATTTCACCTCGCCGCCCGTGCCGGTGCGATGCCGCCGCTCCAGCGCGGCCAGCACGCCGATCACCCCGAACATGCCGCCGGTGATATCCACCACCGACGATCCCGCGCGCAGCGGGCGCCCCGGCGGACCGGTCATATAGGCAAGCCCGCCCATCATCTGGGTCACTTCGTCCAGCGCGGTGCGATGCTCGTACGGCCCGGCAAGGAAGCCCTTCGCCGAACAATAGATCAGCCCCGGATTGGCCGCCACCAGCACGTCAAAGCCGAGCCCCAGCTTGGCGAGCGTGCCAGGCCGGAAATTCTCGATCAGGATATCGGCCCTCGCCGCCAGCCTCGTCGCGACCTCCCGGCCGTTGTCGCTCTTCAGGTCCAGGCAGATGCTGCGCTTGTTGCGGTTGAACATCGGGAAATAGCCCGCGCCCGATCCAAGCAGCTTGCGGGTCTGGTCTCCGCCCAGCGGCTCCACCTTCACCACATCGGCACCCAGATCGCCCAGGATCACGCCGATCGAGGGGCCCATCACCATATGTGAAAACTCCACCACGCGGATACCCGCCAGCGGCAATGCGTCCCGATCCATCTTCGCTCCTCGACAGCCTTCTGCCATTTGATATAGATTGAATACAAATGGACAAGGAACCGGGAATGGCTGACCGCGCATCGGACAACGACATTCTGGTCAGCGAAGTCGGCCCGCGTGACGGGCTGCAGAGCATCACCCCGATCATGCCGACCGCCGCCAAAAAGGCGTGGATCGCCGCAGAAGCCGCCGCCGGGGTGCGCGAGATCGAGGTGGGCAGCTTCGTGCCCGCCAAGCTCCTGCCCCAGCTCGCCGACACCGCCGAAATCGTCACCTATGCCAAGACGATTCCGGGCCTGACGGTCGCGGTACTGGTGCCCAATGCGCGCGGTGCCGCCGCCGCGATCGGAGCGGGGGCGGACAAGATCACCCTGCCGCTCTCCGTCTCCGAAACCCACAGTCTCGCCAATCTGCGCCGCACCCATACGCAGGTGATCGAAGAGGCGCGGGCGATCGCAGCGATGATCGCCGACCTCCCGGCCGCACGGCGCCCGCATTTCGAAGGCAGCCTGTCCACCGTCTTCGGATGCACGCTGGAGGGACCGATCCCGGATGCGCAGATCGCCCGCCTCGCGGGGTCCCTGATGGAGGCGGGCTGCGACGAGGTCGGCCTGTCCGATACCACGGGCTATGCCGATCCAGCGGCGGTGCGCGACAGGATCCGGCTGGTGCGCGGCGTGGTCGGCAATGCGGCGCTCACCGGCATCCACCTCCACAACACCCGCGGCCTGGGGCTCGCCAACGCCCTGGCGGCGCTGGATTGCGGTCTCACCACGCTGGACGCCTCGCTGGGCGGCATCGGCGGCTGCCCGTTCGCGCCGGGCGCCAGCGGCAACATCGTGACCGAGGATCTGGTGTTCATGCTGGAGGCGATGGGCCTGCGCACCGGCATCGACATCGACGCTTTGCTCGCGGTGCGAGAGATCGTCACGGCGGCCTTGCCGGATACGGAGATGTTCGGGTTCCTTCCCGACGCGAAACTGCCGCTGGGCTTCACCCCCGCGGCGATGCGGAGGGCAGCATGAGCACGAACCCGTCGATTCCCGGCACCCGGATGGTCAGCGATGGCCGGACCGCGCGCGAAATCTTCGATGCGGTGATGCACAATCCGGCCCGCGCCAAGTTCGGCTTCGGCGAGCGGCTGGCGATCGTCAATGTCGATTTCCAGAACGCCTATACCCGGATCGACCAGTTCAAGACGGCGTATGAAACCGATCCGCGCCAGATCGAATGGACCAACACCATCTCGGCGCTCGCCCGCAAAAAGGGGATGCCGGTGATTTGGACGCGCGTCGCCTATCACGCCACTGCCGCCGATGCGGGCGTGTGGGGCACCCGTTCGGATACGCCGGACAGCCTGCAGAACATCAAGCACGGATCGCCCCGCCACGCGTTCGACGATCGATGCGAGATCGATCCCGCGGTCGACATGATCTATGACAAGCACATGCCCTCGGCGTTTTTCGAAACGCCGCTGCAAAGCCTGCTCGTCTGGCACAAGGTGGATACGGTGGTCGTCACCGGTGGATCGACCTCGGGCTGCGTCCGCGCCACGGCGGTGGACAGCCTCAGCCGGGGCTATCGCACGATCGTCCCGATCGAGACGTGCGCCGACAAGCATGAAAGCTACCACTTCGCGAATCTGACCGATCTCCAGCTGAAATATGCCGATGTCGAACCGGTGCAGACGGTGATCGACTGGCTGGAGGCGCAACGCGATGCGTGAGGGCGAACCGGACCCCGGCCTCTACGATTTCCGCCCCTATCGCGCCCCGCCGACACTTGCATGGCCGGGCGGCAAGCGGGTGGCGGTGTGGATTTCGCCGAACATCGAATTCTACGAACTCGATCCGCCGGCCAACCCGCATCGCAAGAGCTGGGCACGGCCGCATCCCGATGTGGTCGGCTATGGCCATCGCGATTATGGCAACCGCGTCGGCCATTGGCGGATGGCGGAGATGATGAGCAAGCACGGCTTTCCCGGATCGGTCAGCCTGTCGGTGGCGATGTGCCAGCACCATCCCGAAATCGTCGCGGATGCGGCGGCGCGGGGCTGGGAGTTCTTCAGCCACGGCATCTACAACACCCGCTACAGCTATGGGATGGACGAAGCGCAGGAACGCGCGATCATCGAGGATTCGATCCGCACCGTGCGCGATGCGACGGGGCAGACGATCAAGGGCTGGCTCGCCCCCGCGCTGACGCACACACCGCGCACGCTGGATCTGATCGCCGAATATGGCCTCAGCTATACCTGCGACCTGTATCACGACGATCAGCCGGGCGAAGTCCATGTCCGCCAGGGCCGCCTGATCTCCATGCCGTACAGCCTGGAAGTCAACGATCACTATGGCTTCTTCGTCTACAACATGAGCCCGCGGGCCTATGCCGATACGCTGATCCGCCAATATGATCGCCTCGCCGACGAGGGCGGCACGGTGATGTGCATCCCGCTCCATGCCTATCTGATCGGCCAGCCGCATCGCATGGGCGCGTTCGAGGCGGTGCTCCGGCATATCGTGGCGGATGGCCGCGCTTGGATCACCCGGTCGGGCGACATCGCCGACCACTATCGCGCGCAGGTGCCCGCATGACGCTCGATCCCAGCTATCTCGAATATCCACTGCGCCGCCACGGCATGGACCATGATTTCTATCCCTGGTCCAACCTGTTCGAACGCCCGCCGATCGCCTGGCCGTCGGGTGCGGGCGTGGCGGTCGCCGTGGTCGTCAGCCTGGAATGGTTTCCGATCCTGCCCACGGACGCGCCGTTCCGCGCACCGGGGCACATGGTGACCCCCTATCCCGATTATCGCCACTATACCGCACGCGAATATGGCACACGCGTCGGGCTGTACCGGATGCTCGATGCGCTGGATCGGGTGGGCGCCAGGGCATCCTTCGCCACCAATGCCGCCATCGCCGATCGCTATCCCGGCATCCTCGCCGATCTGCGCGCGGCCGGGCACGAGATCGTGGCACACGCCACCGACATGAACGGCACGATCGCGACCGGCCTTGCCGAAGCGGACGAGCGCGCCCTGATCGCCACCGCGCTCGACACGATCGCGCGGGTGACCGGCGAGCGCCCGACCGGTTGGATGTCGATCGCACGGTCGCAATCCTTCCACACGCCGCGACTGCTCGCCGAAGCCGGCCTGCGCTACATGGCGGATTGGGTGAACGACGAGCTGCCCTATGGGTTCGAAACCGGTGCAGGGCCGATCGTCAGCGTGCCGGTCAATCACGAATTGTCGGATCGCCAGATCATCACTGTCCAGCAGCATTGCGCGGACTCCTATGCTGAACAGATGCTGGATGCGTTCGCGCTGCTGCGATCGGAAGCCGGCCGGTTTGGCGGGCGGATGCTGCCGCTGCATGTCACGCCTTATATCCTCGGCCTGCCTTATCGGATCGGGGCATTCGAACGTCTTCTCGGGGCGCTTTCGGAACAGCCGGACGCGGCGTTCCACACGCTGGGCGAGATTGCCGACGCCCGCTGATTCGCGAGTCGCGGGCGGGCGCTAGGTAGTTGCTTTGGGCTCGGAACCGCCGTTTGTCGTGAAAACGGGCAATCGATTGTCGGGGTGCGCAAAAATCGTGCAAATGTTTGCCGCTCCACGACATATCCGCCCTGCAAATCGGCTAATTTCTGTATGAAATGCTAATTTTTTGGGTGCATGGACGTCTTAAAAGAGTCATCCTGCGTGCATGGAAAAAGGTGTACCGATCCGGTCGCTCGCTCGCGGTATCGCCGTCCTTCAGGCGGTGAACCGGGGCGGTTCGCTCTCCATGATGGAGATCGCCCGCGCATCCAATGTGCCCTATCCGACGGCGTGCCGTATCGTGCAGACGCTGTTGTTCGAAGGGCTGATCGAACAGGAACCGGTGCGGAAGCGATACCGCCCGACCGGCCTGGTCCAGACCCTCGCCCACGGCTTTCAGGGGCATGCCGGCATCGTCCAGGCGGCGCGCCCGCACATCGTCGAACTCACCCGCCGGGTGATGTGGCCTATTTCGCTTTCGACCCATGTCGGATCGAACATGGTGATCCGCGATTCGACCCATTCGCTGACCACGCTCACCTTCAGCGATTATTATCCCGGCTATTCGATCCCGATCCTCCATTGCGCCTCAGGCCTCGTCTATCTGGCGAACATGACGGAAGACGAACGCGCCGGCATCCTCGCCTCGCTGCAGCGGCTTCCCGATCTCGTGCCGGTGCACACGATGCGGATGATCGAGGAGGACGCACTGCTGGAGAAGATCCGCGGCCAGGGCTATGCCACGCGCGGCAACAACCACTTCACCCGCAATCCGGGCAAGACCTCGTCGATCGCGGTGCCGATCTTCGAACATGGCCGCGTGGCCGGCGCGATCACCCTCGCCTTTTTCTCTTCCGCGATTCGGATGGACGATGCCGTGCGCCAGTTTCTGCCGGTGCTGCAGCAAACCGGACTGGCGATCACCACCGACCTCGCGCCGCACATCGCCGCCGCCGCCGAATAGCCACCTGTTGAATAGTCGGCGTGCGCGGAGGTGACCCCGGGCGGCGGCGCGGCGATCCTCCGTGCGTGATCCGCACCGGGAGATGAAGTTCCGTGGAATATCCGTATAGCGCGCTGCCTGATCGACTGCCCCTCAAATGGCCGAACGGCGCTCGCGTCGCGCTGATCCTGACGTTCAATCTCGAGACCTGGGATCTCACCAAGGATACCACCCGGCCCTATTATGCCGGCGGCCCGGCGATCCTGCCGGACACGCTGGCGGGCGACACCCCCGATTTCCCCAATTTCACCTGGCGCGAATATGGCCAGCGGGTGGGAATCTGGCGGCTGTTCGACCTGTTCGACAAGCTGGGGGTCAAGGCCAGCTGCACGACCAACGCCGTGACCTTCGAACGGCGCGGGGCGATGACCGATGCGGTGCTCCAGCGCGGCTGGGAATTGCTGGCGCACAACTGGGAGCAGGGCGAGCTGCTGACCGACTACGCCAAGGATCCGGCACGCGAGCGCGAGATCGTTCTGCGCACGCTCGACCAGTTCGAGAAATATACCGGGCGCAAGGCCAAGGGCTGGCTCAGCTCTTCGCTGCGCGGCACGCTGCAGACGGCGGACATTCTCGCCGAATATGGCTGCACCTTCTACTGCGACATCATGAACGACGATCAGCCCTATCTGCTGAAGACGCCGCACGGCCCGATCGTCTCGACGCCCTATTCGAACGAAATCAACGACTTTACCTTCATCACCCGCAAGAACTTCACCACCGATCAGTTCGCCCAGGCGTTGATCGAGGAACTGGACGTTCTGTACGAGGAAGGCGCCACCACCGGCCGCATCATGAACGTCGGCCTGCACCCGCATGTATCGGGCCGCGCGCATCGCATCCGCGCGATCCGCGAATTCATCGAACATGCCAAGTCGCTGCCGGGCGTGTGGTGGGCCACGCGCGAGGAGATCGCCGACTGGTACCTTGCCAATCACGAGAGCCACATCCCCGGCCAGCTCGGCTGAGCAGATAAGGAAACGACCATGACGGCCACAACCGATCTGGCGGGGGATTATGCCTCCGCCGGCTTCGGCGGCACGCTCGCGCCCGGCGAGCGGCCCACCCTGCTTATCATCGATCTGGTGATGGCATATCTTGATCCGGCATCGCATCTGTATGCAGGCGTCGAAACCGAACTGGCCGCCAATGAACGGCTGGTCGCCGCCGCACGCGCCGCCGGCATCCCGGTGATCTTCACCAATATCGAGTATCGCGAAGACGGATTCGATGGCGGCCTGTTCTACCGCAAGGTGCCCGCCCTGCGCGCGTTCGCGCCGGGATCGCCGCTCGGCGCCTTTCCGCCCAGCCTGCAACCGCGCGAGAATGAGCTGGTGCTCAGCAAGAAATTTCCGTCGGCGTTCTTCGGCACTCCGCTCGCCGCGATCCTCACCGCGGCGCGGATCGATACGCTGTTCATCACCGGCTATTCAACGTCGGGCTGCGTGCGCGCCACGGCGTTGGATGCGTTGTGCAACGGCTTCCTGCCGTTCGTGGTGCGCGAAGCGTGCGGCGACCGCGATCCACGCGTGCAGGAAGCGAACCTGTTCGACATTCAAGCGAAGGTGGCCGAGGTCATCGGCGAGGAACAGGCGCTGGCGGCAATCGCCGGCGCCTGAATGGCCCCTGTCAGAACTCAGCCATCAATCTGCCGAAGCCCGGCTTGCGATCCTGAATACCGTTCTGGCGGAGCGCATTCCAATAGGTTGCGGTGTTGATCGCGATCACCGGCTTTTGCAGGAAGGTCTCCGCCGCCGCAGCCAGGCGCATCATCGATAGATTGGTGCCGACCTGCACGATCGCATCGATGTCATCGCCGTCGAGATCGAGGATCGTCTGGCGCAGCTGGGCCGGCGTCACCCGGGCGATGTGCAGCCAGCTCTGGCAGCGCAGCGGCGTATCGCGCACCATTTCGATGCCATAATCGCTCATGAACCGGCCAACCTGTTCGTTGGCGACCGGGAAATAGGGCGACAGCACCGCGATCCGCCGGATACCGCCATAGGCCTTGAACGCTTCGATCAGCGACAGCGCACCGGTACACAGCCGGGTGCCCGCCACGTCCTCGACGGCCTTGGTCCATTTCGCCGCCCCCTCCGCGCCGCCGTAAAAGGTGACCGCGGACATGCCGAGCACGAGATAATCCGGCGCACATGTCATCACCGCGCGCACCGCATCATGCGTCGCCGCATCGATGGCATCGGTGCCCCGCAGAAAATCCGCATCGGAGAGCGCGGTCGGGTTCTGCACGATGATCCGGCTATAGTGGTTGGTCACCCCTTCCACCCGGAGATCATCGAAATCGGGTTGCACCACCGTATTGGTGGACGGGCCGAGTACCCCGAACACCTTGCGCCATCCGAGCACGTCCGTCATCGTCGTTCCCCCTCAAGGCATTAATCGATCGCCGCAGCGTCGCGGACGCTGGTGATCATCGATTGCCGCAGCAGATAGGTGCGGCGCGCTTCATCGTTCGTGCTGAGAGCCCGCATCTGATCGCGCACCATGCGATAGGCCTCGCTTTGCCCTGCCTTCATCAGCTCCATGTTCTGGATGGTCTGCTGCTGGGTGAAGTCGTGCGTCACGGTGCGTCGCTGCCGGTCGTAGCGATCCAGCGCCGCCTCGCCGCCGCGCCCCTGCAACACCGGCAGCAGTTTTTCGGTGAGGTTGAACGCGTCGTGAATGCCGCTGTTCATGCCGAAGCCGCCCAGTGGATTGTTGAGATGTGCCGCATCGCCTGCCAGGAACACGCGGCCATGGCGGAAGCTTTTCGCGACCCGCTGGTGCACGCGATAGATGGTGCGATGGAAGGTCCGCACATCCGCGCCATGGCCGATCAGCCGTTCGAAAATCGCGTTCTTGTTGGCGTCCGAGGTCAGCACCGCATTGTCGCTCTGGTCGAACGTCGGCACCAGCACACGCCACAGCTTCGGCACCTTGAGCAGCACCAGCCACTCCTCGGGATCGGCAACATAGTTCACATGCGCCAAGCCGGGAATCGCGGCTTCCAGCGGCTCGTCCGTGCTCAGCGTCAGGAATTTTTCGGGATAGGTGAACCCATGGAATTCCGCGCGAAGCCATTTGCGTACGATCGAGGAAGCACCGTCCGCCGCGATGACATAATCCGCGCGCACCCGGCGGATCTCCATCGGGGTTTCCAGCGCAAGATCGACGCCCCTGTCGTCCTCGGCGAAATGGACCAGCCGGTGGTTGAACTGCACCGCGGCATTCGGCGTTTCTTCCAGCCGTTCCGCCAGCATCCGCGACAAATGATATTGCTCGCACTGGATGCGGTAGGGATGGCGGGTGACGTCCGCGATCTCGGTCAGATCGAATGCCAGCACTTCGCCGCTGCGCCGATCGCGCCAGTGATAGATCGGGGCCTTCAGGCCGCGTTCGATCAGCCTGGGCGTGATATCCAGCTGCTCCAGCATTTCCAGCGTCGGCGGATGGAAGGTGGAGGCGCGCATGTCTGCCGCGCAATCTTCGCCCTTTTCAACCAACATCACGTCGATCCCTTGCCGGGCCAGCAACATCCCTGCGACGCAACCAACCGGGCCGGCACCGACCACCACCACTTGAACGCGATCGCGATCGCTCATTTCGGACATCGCCCCCAACGGATCTGTTTGAACCCGAGAGATACGGAGGCCATTCCCCGGCGGCGACGACGACTGCGGAACTATCCGCGCAACGGACAGTGTGGGGGTCACCGCCGCGCTAAAATCCGTGCCAGAGTTGGCGCTCGCGGAACGCACCGTACCATGGCCCGGGGAAACAGGCGTCTCTATCGAAGCGCGCATCGGTGACGGCGATCCGCTGCAACTCGCGTTCGATCACGGTGAGATGCTCAGCCTAGAGGTGGTTCGGGGAATTTGGACAGCGGGGATAAGTGGATTGCCGCTCTGACAGCGGCCATGCTGGCCGCAAGGAGAAGGCAAGATGAGCAAGCGCCCCCGGCGTAACCACAGCCCTGCGTTCAAGGCGAAAGTGGCACTTGCTGCCGTGCAGGGCGAGCTGACGCTGGCGAACGATTTTTGGCCGGTGCGCTCGGGAAGGCAGGTCTGTTGCCGAGCGCAAAGCGATGATCGACCGCGGTCATGCGCTGCCGCTGACCGCCCAGGCGCGGCAGCTCGGCATCAGCCGCGGCAGCATCTACTATCTGCCGCGGGCCGTATCTTCGGCCGATCTGAAGATCATGCGGCGGATCGACGAGCTGCACCTGCTCTACCCGTTCGCCGGCAGCCGGATGCTGCGCGATCTGCTTCGGCAGGAGGGCGTGGGCGTCGGCCGGCTGCATGTCGCGACGCTGATGAAGCGGATGGGGCTGGAGGCACTGTACCGCCGGCCGAACACGTCGAAGCCGGCACCAGGCCACAAGATCTATCCGTATCTGCTGCGCAAGCTGGCGGTGACCCGGCCGAACCAGGTCTGGGCGACGGATATCACCTACGTGCCGATGGCGCGGGGCTTCGTCTATCTCGTCGCTGTCGTCGACTGGTTCACTCGGCGCGTGCTGGCATGGCGCGTGTCGATCTCGCTCGATGCTGCGTTCTGCATCGAGGCGCTGGAGGAAGCGCTGGCCCGCTATGGCAAGCCCGCCATCTTCAGCAGCGACCAGGGCTCGCAGTTCACA
>NZ_QENQ01000001.1:2957564-3493762 GCF_003096275.1 Sphingomonas pokkalii | reverse complement strand
TCGCAGCGGCATGATCAACCAGCGGCAATCCACTTATCCGAGCCGCGAGCCTGTGCAGACAAACCGAGCCACCTCTGTCGCCAGCTGCCGAACGATCGTGGGACATTTCCGACGTTCGTAGTTGCCCAACCCGATCGCGTTTGTGCTTCGAACCCGATTTACGAAAGGGGAGCGGGGCCTGCCCCCTGGGGCTCAAATTTTGCTGCAGTGCGGTAAGCACCTATTTTAAGACGTGTATTTCAATCGGTTGGTTCCCTTCACCGCGGGCGATTAGGCCGACTTCATCCGCGCTTCTTGAATTTCGCCTTGATTACCGTACCCCCCACCCTCAGCTGGTCGAGATAACCCGACCACCACTGCGCCATGCGGACCCGCTCCTCCCAATGCGCGCCACGATGATATGCTGCCCGAACGCGATCCCTTTCACCATCCGCCAACGCGCGCTCGATTGCGTCAGGATGCCAGAGGCCAGACTCGTTGAGCAGCGTGCTGGCCATTGCGCGAAAGCCATGGCTGGTCATTTCATCATGGTTGAAGCCCAGCCGTCGGAGTGCGACGTTCATCGTGTTGTCTGAAATCGGCCGCTGCGTCGTAAAGAGCGCGGGGAACAGATATTCGCTCGCTCGAGAAAGCGAACGCAACTCCTGCAAAAGAAATATCACTTGGCGCGATAGCGGCACGGCATGCGGCTGCTTCATCTTCATGCGCTCGGCCGGCACGCGCCAGACCTTGTCTACGAAATCGATCTCGTTCCATTTGGCCTGCCGCAGCTCGCCCGGCCGCAGGAAGACGTGGGGCGCGATGCGCAGGGCATAGAGCGTCTCCGGTCGCCCCTTATAATCCTCGATGGCCCGGAGCAATTCTCCCACTTTCTTCGGCTCAACAATCGCAGCGTGGTGCTTCACGCGTGGGACGATTAGCGCGCCGCGGAGGATCTCGGCAGGATTTCGCTCGGTGCGCAACGTCGCGAAGCCGTAGCGAAACACACGCCCGGCGAAGGATCGTAGGCGAACCGCAGTCTCGTGGTGCCCCTTTCGTTCGACTCGCTTGAGCGTGTCCAGCAACTCGTGCGGGGTGATCTCCGTGATCGGCCGCTTGGCGATTCCGCCCAGCAGTTCCAGAAACCAACGCGCTTTCTTCAGCGTAGCGGCGGATTTCCCCTCTCGCTCCATCTTCTCAATATATTCGCCGGCAACCAGCCCGAAGGTGGTCTTAGCCGAGTGCTCTGCCTCGAGGCGCTTCAGCCGTTTGGCCTCGACCGGGTCAAAGCCATCCGTGAGCTCAGAACGGGCCTCGTCGCGCTTCCGCCGAGCCTGTTGAAGCGTCACTTGAGGAAAGCTCCCGAGCGAAAGCTTTCGCTCGATCCCAAAAACCTTGTAGAGAAAGCGCCAAAGCAACGCCCCTGATGGCTGGACCAAGAGATAGAGGCCGTCGCCATCCGAAACCTTGAACGGGCGATCGCGGGGCTTCAGCGCACGGATTTCAAGGACGGTTAGCATGGTGGGCCACGACTCCTGCGAGGCCCGTGGTCCACCGATTCGTGGCCCACTTTTTGCGGGCCTTAGCGGAACAAAATGAGAAACCACGGGACTGTCAACAGCGATTTTATCGCAGTTTTCCGTGGATTTCTACAATGTTCTCAATATGTACTGGTGCCCCTGGCCGGACTCGAACCAGCATGCCTTTCGGCGTTCGATTTTGAGTCGAATGCGTCTACCATTTCGCCACAGGGGCAGCGAGGTTGGGGCAACGGCTAGACGAAGCGTCGCCGCTTCGCAACCCGCTTCACAACTCCTCGCGCACCTGCACATGGGCGAGCAGGCCGAACAGCACCGATCCGCCCAGGATGTTGCCGATCAGCGCCGGCGCCAGGAATCCGCCCAGCACCCAGTCCAGGCTCGCCTCCCCCGCCAGCCACAGCATCCACGCCTCCAGCCCGCCGGCCACGACATGTGCGAACTCGCCGAGCGAGATGAAATAGGTAATGAACAGGATCACGAAGAATTGCTGGTTGCGCGCGCCCGGCAGCGACCAGGCGACCCCCGCCATCAGGAAGCCTGCAGGCACCCCCGCACGCACCGCGTCCCAGCCCGAAAGTTCGAGCAAGCTGCGTGACGTATCAAGCATCGCCTTGGTGGCAGCCGGCGTCCCCATCCAGCCCGCCGAGACCAGATACGCGATCAACAGCGTCCCCAACAAATTGGCCGTCAGCACGATTCCCCAAAGCCGCCCCAGCCGCAACAGGTTGCGCGGCGTAGGATGCGCCGCGAACGGGATTACCGCCGAAAGCGTACTCTCGGTGAACAATTGCAGCCGCCCGAGCACCACGATCACGAAGCCCAGCGCATAGCCGATGCTCGATACCGCCAGCCGCCACGGCGTGTCCGGCAAATGGCTCTCGATCAGCCCGCGGCCCAGCACCGATGCCGCCATCACCACCCCGGCGACAATGCCCGACCAAAATAGCGACCGCGCCGGCCGGTCCAGCTCCTCATCCCCCTGCCGCCGCACGACTTCATGGATAACGCGCGAGGGTGCCGCCTGGAGTTCCTCGACATCCGCCTCCTCTTCGGCGGGGAGATCGGCCTGTTCAGCGTCGGATTCTTCGTTTCGGGGCTGTTCCATCGCGGCTGAACGCGGCGGTGGGCGGGAGGTTGCTACCCGATCTGCCGCCGAGGGGATGGCAGACTCCAGCGCCTGCCCGCTCACTCGAACATTGCGCCGCCGACAAAACCGATCTTCGCGCTGAGATGCACGGGAAGCGCATTTGCGAGACGAAACATCTCGGTGTCGGGCAGAGGCGCAAACACAAGGACGGAGCACCCGTTCTCGTTTCGCTCGACTCTTACCGGTGGGAAACCGCGTTCTGTGACGTAATCCACGGCCGCCGCTTCGTTCGCTGCCGCGACGCTGAATAAAGACTCCCCTGAATCGTCCATCGCATTCGCTCCACAACCGCCGCTGGCGAGCGGCATCCCGTCCTTCAACTCCGCGGCGCCTGCCGCCGATAGCTCAGCGCCTCGGCGACATGGATGCGGGTAACCCCCTCCGCCCCGTTCAGATCGGCGATCGTCCGCGCCACCCGCAGCACCCGCGTATAGCCCCGCGCGGAGAGCCGCATCGCCTCCGCCGCCTGGGCCAGCAATTTGCGGCCCGCCTCGTCGGGCGTCGCGCACGCCATCAACGCCTCGCCATCCGCTTCGGCATTGGTCCGAACCGGCGTTTCGGCATAGCGCGCCGTCTGGATCGCCCGTGCCGCCGCCACCC
This sequence comes from Sphingomonas pokkalii, assembly GCF_003096275.1. Taxonomy (GTDB): domain Bacteria; phylum Pseudomonadota; class Alphaproteobacteria; order Sphingomonadales; family Sphingomonadaceae; genus Sphingomonas; species Sphingomonas pokkalii. The sequence goes on along the minus strand of NZ_QENQ01000001.1, from coordinate 3,490,495 downwards.
GCGCCGCGACTTCGGCCGATCCCTCGGCGGGCGGTGGCAGCACCAGATCGGCGGCGGTCACCGGCTGGACTTCGACATGCAGGTCGATGCGGTCGAGCAGCGGCCCGGAGACCTTCGCCTGATAATCCGCCGCGCAGCGCGGCGCTCGCGCACAGGCCAGCGAGGGGTCGCCGAGATGCCCGCACCGGCACGGGTTCATCGCGGCAATCAACTGCACCCGCGCAGGGAAGGTAACATGCGCATTGGCCCGCGCCACGCTCACCACCCCCGCCTCCAGCGGCTGGCGCAGCGAATCGAGCACGGCGCGCTGGAATTCGGGCAGTTCGTCGAGGAACAACACGCCGAGATGCGCGAGGCTCACCTCGCCCGGCTTCACCTTCAGCCCGCCGCCGGTCAGCGCCGCCATCGATGCCGAATGGTGCGGGCTGCGGAACGGCCGCGTGCGGGTCAGCCGCCCGCCCTGCAATGTCCCCGCGACCGAGGCGACCATCGACACTTCCAGCGCCTCCGCCGCCTCCAGCGGCGGCAATATGCCGGGCAGGCACGATGCCATCAGCGATTTGCCCGCGCCCGGCGGCCCGACCATCAGCATATTGTGTCCGCCCGCCGCGGCGATCTCCAGCGCGCGCTTGGCGGTTTCCTGCCCCTTCACCTGGGCGAGGTCCGGTCCCATCCCCGGCGGATCGACTTCGCCCGGCCGGGGCGCGGGCAGCAGCTGGGTGCCTTTGAAATGGTTGAGCAGCGCGATCAGGTCGGTCGCGGCGAGCACTTCCACCTGCCCCGCCCAGCTCGCTTCCGGCCCCTGCGCGGCGGGGCAGACCAGCCCCTTGCCCTCCTCGCCCGCGTGCATCGCCGCCAGCAGCACGCCCGGCGAGGGCGCGATCCGCCCATCCAGCGCCAGTTCGCCCACCACGACATAGCCGGCGATCGTCTCGGCATCGACCACGCCCATCGCCGCCAGTAGCGCCAGCGCGATCGGCAGGTCGAAATGCGATCCTTCCTTGGGCAGATCGGCCGGGGACAGGTTCAGCACGATATGCTTGGGCGGCAACGCCAGCCCGATCGCCGCCATCGCTGCGCGCACGCGCTCGCGGCTTTCGGCGACGGCCTTGTCCGGCAGACCGACGACGACGAACTTGGGCAGCCCGGCGACGAGGTTGCACTGCACCTCCACCGCCCGAGCCTCCAGACCAAGATACGCGACCGTCGAAACGCTGGCGACCAAGATATGCTCTCCCCCGGTCGGCAGCATAGCCGCTTTTTCCCGATACGAAAGCGTTCCGATCGGCAGCAGGCAAAGGATGGCGGCCCCATCGCCCATTTGCCCGCATCTTGTACGCCGGGCATCGTTCCCCACATGTTCCTAGGCACCCGCCCGCTCTTTGAACCGTCCGGCATGCTGCATTCCCCGCGCGTGGGATCGCGCGAGTGTGTGAACTTCGTGAACTTAAGCTGCCTTCGGCGCACGGCGAGGACGTGAACTTTCCGGGCTATGGGCGTATAAGGCGGACAGGCTGTTCCCGCCCAATTCCAGACATGCCAAATGCGGTGTACTCTACCAATCATGTTTGGCCGGTTACGAAAATGGCTCGCGGGAACGTCCCCGCTGACGTTGTGGAGTGTCGATCTGCTCGGCGCGGAGATCGTTACCAGCGACGGTCATGGCACTGAGCAAAGGTTCGCTATCCGTGACATACGGCGAGTTGTAGTAGCAACAGATGATAGCGGCCCTTGGGGTGCCGACGTTGTTTTCTTGCTATACTCAGATCGCACGGATCCCGTTGGAATGTTCCCTCTTGAAGCGAATGGCCGGGACAAATTTGTAGACTGGCTTGTTGTTCAGCCAGGCTATCGGGAGCGGGAACTCGCTAAAGCAATGAGCTCCACGCAAGTCGCGCGCTTCGAGGTCCTGTCTGTCCAGCCGAACGGCGGCTAACCACCGATTGTGTTGAAAAACTCCCGGTGGGCCGATCACAGTGGTCAGCGCCGAAATATAGATGCCGCAAAGATTCGGCGGTTGTAGCTTAATAACTCGCTAAGATCACTGCGCGAACTTATGTTGCACTCCACCGCTGTCGGTCACCCGATGACAGAGTTTTTCAACACAATCCACCAGTTTCAGCCGCTCGCCTCTCGCGTCCGAATACGCGCCCGAGCCCTAAACTACCGTTAGCGGGAATGCGGCGAGACCGTGAACTTCCTCAACTTCACCCCTTCAACCGCCCCGCCGGCCCGCGTCTTGCACAACCAACACACCACTCCCATCTCCACAGCAATGCGCCAGGAACTCGCCCGAATCCCGCATGCCGCGTTGACTCCTGCGCCGCTTCCCCGTAAGGGCGCTCGACACGCGGCCGCCCCTGTGGCGGCCCTTTTACGTTCTAGATACTCGAGGATGAGCGATGAAGCGGACCTTTCAGCCGAGCAACCTGGTGCGTGCGCGCCGGCACGGCTTCCGTGCACGGATGGCGACCCCGGGCGGTCGCAATGTGATCCGCGCCCGCCGCGCCCGCGGCCGCAAGAAGCTGTCGGCGTAAGCACCGACACGCCCTTGCCGAGCCTCGACCGGCTCACGCAGCGCAAGGATTATCTCGCCGCCAACGGGGGAAAGCGGGCACCCATGCCCGGCTTCGTCCTGCTGGTACGCGAACGGAACGATGCCGATCCGTCGATGCGGATCGGCATTACCGTATCCAAGAAAGTTGGCAACGCCGTCATCCGCAACCGGATGAAGCGGCGCTTTCGCATGCTCGCGCGCGAAATCCTGCCAGCGGCGGGAATCGCCGGCGCGGATCATGTCCTGATCGGCAGGAACGGCGGAATCGAACGCCCCTATACCGATCTGAAGGCGGAACTCGCCAAGGCGCTTCGGCGCGTTCGCCCCAAGGCTGACCAGTGATCGCGCGCCTGCTGATGTTGCTCGCGCGCGCCTGGCAGCTGGGCCCGTCGCTGATCCTGCCGCCCAGCTGTCGCTACCAGCCTTCCTGTTCGGCCTATGCAATTGAGGCGCTTCGCCGCTATGGGGCGGTGAAAGGCGGCTGGCTTGCGCTTCGGCGCATCGCGCGCTGCCATCCATGGGGCGGGCACGGCCCAGATCCCGTTCCTTGAGCTTCCTTCCGGGGATTATCGGTGAAAGAAGAACAGAAGAATTTCATCCTCTTTGCGGTGTTCGCGGCGCTGGTGCTGTTCGGCTGGCCGATGATCAGCCACTGGATCTTCCCGCAGCAGCCTCCGGCCCCGGCAAAGATGGTCGATGGCAAGCTGCAGCCGGTGCCGAATCCAGGCGCCGATCCGGCGGCGAACAGCGCGAAGGCGATTCGCAACCGCGATGCCGTGCTGTCGGAAACGCCGCGCGTCGAAATCGATACCCCTTCCCTCAAGGGCTCGATCAATCTGAAGGGCTTGCGCATCGACGATCTCGTCCTGCGTGAATATGATCAGACCGTCGCGAAGAACTCTCCGCCGATCCGGCTGCTGTCGCCCAGCGGTGCGGAAGGTTCCTATTTCGCCCAGTTCGGCTGGCAAGGCGCCAATGCCCCGGGCGCGGACACCGTCTGGCAGGCCGATGGCGACAAGCTGACGCCCGCCACGCCGGTGAAGCTTACCGCCACCAACAGCGCCGGCCAGGTTTTCCAGGTCGAACTCGCGGTCGATTCGAACTTCATGTTCACCGTCCGCCAGACGGTGGCCAACCGTGCCGCTGCGCCGATCGCTGTCACGCCCTATACGCTCATCTCGCGCGGCCAGCGCTCGACGGACACCAGCCAGTGGGCCGCGCATGTCGGTCCCGTCGCCGCCACCACCGATGCGGCGCACTATATCGACTGGAAGGATATCGAGAGCACGCCCCAGCAGTTCAGCACCACCGGCGGCTGGGTCGGCTTCAGCGATCATTATTGGCTCACCGCCGCGATCCCGGATCAGCGCGCTTCGGTGAACATCCAGCAGCGCGGCACCGCCGCCCAGCAATATCAGGCGGATGTCGCCCGGTCGCAGCCGATCACGGTGCAGCCTGGCCAGCAGTCGAGCTATACCAGCCACTTCTTCGCCGGCGCGAAGGAAGTGAAGCTGCTCGATGCCTATCAGAAGCAGTATGATATCGCGAAGTTCGAACGCGCGATCGACTGGGGCTGGTTCGAGATCATCGAACGCCCGATCTTCACCTATCTCAGCTGGCTGTTCAAGCTGGTCGGCAATTTCGGCGTGGCGATCATCCTGCTGACGATCACCATTCGCGGCCTGCTCTTCCCGATCGCCCAGAAGCAGTTCGCCTCGATGGCGCGGATGCGCCAGGTGCAGCCGAAGATGAAGGCGATCCAGGAGCGCTACAAGGACGACAAGCCGCGCCAGCAGCAGGAGATCATGAAGCTGTACAAGGAGGAAAAGGTGAACCCGCTCGCGGGCTGCGCACCCATGCTCCTGCAGATTCCGATCATGTTCGCGCTGTACAAGGTGCTGCTGCTGACGATCGAGATGCGCCACCAGCCCTTCGTCTTCTGGATCCGGGATCTTTCGGCCCCCGATCCGGCGACGATCCTCAACCTGTTCGGCTATCTCCATTTCACGCCCCCCAGCTTCCTGGCGATCGGCGTGGTGCCGGTGCTGCTCGGCATCTCGATGTACTTCCAGATGAAGTTCAACCCGGCGCCGATGGACGAGATGCAGAAGCAGGTGTTCGCGATCATGCCGTGGATGCTGATGTTCCTGATGGCGCCGTTCGCCGTGGGCCTGCAGCTCTACTGGATCACCTCGAACGTGCTGACCGTGCTCCAGCAGCAATGGCTCTATTCGCGCCACCCGGAGATGAAGGTGCCGGTCGAAAAGCCGAAAGCGGCCAAGGCGAAGTGATGGCGGCACGCCCCTCCACGATCCGCGCCTGGCTCGGGAGGGGCGCCCGCCCCAAAATACGTCGTCATTCCCGCGAAGGCGGGAATCCATTGCCCTCGACGCTCAGGCTCCAGCCCCCGGCGTTCAGGCGAATGGATCCCTGCCTTCGCGGGGATGGCGAACGGCTTTCGTCAAGCCGCAACACCCTCGCCTCTGACGGGCGTATCTGAAAGGGCCCCGCTCGTCGGGGCAGCTGAGTAACTGATGTCCTTCGACCCCGACCAGATCGAAGCCGCGCGCAAGCTGTTCGCCGGCCCCATCGCGTTCCTCAAGTCCGCGCCCGCGCTGGAGCACCTGCCCCAGCCGACCGTGCCGGAGATCGCGTTCGCGGGCCGCTCGAACGTCGGCAAGTCATCGCTGATCAACGCGCTGACCAACCGCAACAGCCTCGCCCGCACCTCGGTCACGCCGGGGCGTACGCAGGAACTGAACTTCTTCGATGTAGGCGAGCCGCTGCGCTTCCGCCTGGTCGACATGCCCGGCTACGGCTTCGCCAAGGCGCCCAAGGATATGGTCCGCAAGTGGCGCTACCTCGTGAACGACTATCTGCGCGGCCGGCAGGAACTGAAGCGCGCGCTGGTGCTGATCGATTCGCGCCACGGCATCAAGGATGTCGATCGCGAGATCCTCGAGATGCTGGATGCCGCCGCGGTCAGCTATCGGCTGGTCCTTACCAAGGCAGACAAGATCAAGGCGAGCGAGCTGGCCGAGGTAACGGCCCGCACCGCCGACGAAGCCCGCAAGCGCGCCGCCGCGCATCCGGAGATTCTCGCCACCTCGAGCGAAAAGGGCATGGGAATGCCGGAACTGCGCGCCGCGGTGCTCGAAGCGATCGGTTGAGGGACCTATGGAGCCGCTCTTCTCCTACGGCACGCTCCAGCTCGACCAGGTGCAGCGCCGCCAGTTCGGCCGGCTGCTGGAAGGAAGCGACGACGTGCTGCACGGCTATGTCGTCACCGAAATCCAGATCAGCGATCCCGCCGTGCTCGATGCCAGCGGGGTCGAGACGCATCTCGCCCTGGTGCCGGGCGATGGCCCCGCCATTCGGGGCAAGGTGTTTCGGCTTACGCCGCAGGAACTGGCCGCAGCCGATATCTATGAAAGCGAGAACTACCGCAGGGCATGGGTGCCGCTTGCTTCCGGCACCCATGCCTGGGTCTATGTAAAGGCCTGATCGTTCGGCTTCAGGCCGGGTTATACTTGGCCAGGAACGCCTCCAGCGCCTTGAGGAAGGTCAGCCGATCCTCGCCGCGCGTGAAGAAATGGTCGGCCTGGGGCTGTTCGATGAACTCGAACGTCTTGCCCGCCGCCTTCAGCCGCTCGGCCATCAGCTTGCTCTGGTTGAACGGCACGCGCCGATCCTTCTTTCCGTGCATCAGCAGCACGGGAATCGAAAATTCGTCGGCGTGGAACAGCGGCGACACCTGCTTGAAGTTCGGCGCCTGGGCCTTCAGCCAATCGCCGCTCGCTTCGTGCCCCAGCGCGCGCGAGTCATATTGCAGCAGCCGCCCGAGGTCCAATACGCCGGCATAGGAAACGGCGCAGCGATATAGCGCGCCGTCGCGCTGCGCCGCCCGCAGCGCGGCATAGCCGCCATAGGACGCGCCCACCACGCACACCCGCTTGGGATCGGCGATGCCCTGCTCCACCAGCGTCTTCACCGCATCGTTCAGATCGTCCTGCATGGCCAGGCCCCATTGCCCCTCGCCTTTCTGGGTGAAGGGTGTGCCATAGCCGGAAGATCCGCGGTAATTGGGCTGGATCACCGCATAGCCGCGGTCTGCCAGGAACTGCGCCCACCAGTCCCATTCCTCCACGTCGCGGGCGAACGGGCCACCATGCGGCATCAGGATCAGCGGCAGGTTCTTGCGGCCGCTCCGCCGCGGCAGGGTCAGTATGGCGGAGATTTCCAGCCCGTCGCGCGCCTTGTACTGGATGGTCTGCACCGGATGCAACCGCCGGAGTTCCAGCGCGGCATTGTCGAACGCCAGCACCGTCATCGTATCGTCGGCGACGCGGTACACGAACCAGGCGCCGGGCGCGCTGGCATCGCCGACATGGGCGATCACGATCGAACGATCAGTGCTGAAGCTGCTGATGTCCACCTGCGCGCCCTTCACCCGCTCGCTCAGCTTCTTCTGCAGCGCTGCCATGCCGGGGTCCAGCCAGCGCGTCAGCGATCGATTCTCCGAAACCTCGACGCCGAGCAGAGTGGCGGTCTGCGGATCGACCACCGGCCCGCTGATATCGAAACCGGGGCTGGCAAACACCTGCTTGCCCCGCTGCATCGTCGTCAGGTCGAACTCCCACAGGGCGGAAAAGCCCTTGTCGTCATCTTGCACCACCATTGCCTTGCCCGGATCGGGCAGGAACAGCGACGGGACCAGCAAGCCGTCATGGATGCCCTTGGCGCGATCGATGACGCGGAAGCTGTCCCGGGCGGTCGGCCGATAGAGGAGTCGTCGCTGCCGGCCGTCCATGCTCATGCCGATGCCCATCCGCACCACGCCTGCGCCGTCGGCGTACCAGGCTTGCACGCCTTCGCGCCCCGCCAGCACCGACTTGTGCTTGCCGGTGGTGACGTCGACCTCGTCGATCTTCGGCCAGAAGCCGGCGTCATTGGTATAGATGGAGGTCTGCGCGGCAAGCAGCACGCGCGCCGTGCCGTCCCGCGCCACCCAGATCAGATCATCGCCAATCTGGCCGGTGTCGCGGGCATTCAGCGGAACCAGCCGGGCGGTCCGCGCCTCCACGCCCACCGCGCGCGAGATATACCAGGGGTCGCCTTCGACCTCCTGCTCGCGGCCGACCCCGATCACCAGCCAGTCGTTGTTCACCCAGCGCCACCAGTTGATGTCGGCGTCCCCCGCTCCCACCAGCTTCCGGTCCGAACCGTCTGCCGCCATGATCGCGAAATACTGCGTGCCGTTCGCCGCGATTCGAGCGGCGATGCGCTTGCCGTCGGGCGATAGCTGCGGCCGCTCGATCGAAGGAAGGTCCGCGAACACCTTGATGTCCAGCGGGCCTGGCGCGGGCTTCGCGGCCGGCGGCGTTGCCGGGCCCTGTTTCTGCTCCTGCGCCTCCGCCGACAGCCCTACGCCGATGGCCAACGCACTCGCGGCCAGCCACGCCCACTTCATCCGCATCCAATCCCACCCCGTTCGACTCGCGGCCCCCAGCCGCGATCCGCCGACAGCTTGGAAATCTTTGCCGGACGATGCAACATTCTAGCGTGCGCGCCCTGCCAGCTGTCCTTCCCCTCCTCGCCTGCCGCTCCTCTTTTCCCCCTCCTCTTCGGTTGCCGCGCCGCCTGGCCGCGGCTATCGCAGAGACCATGAAGCTCATCATCGGCAACAAGGCCTATTCGTCCTGGTCGCTCCGCGGCTGGCTCGCCTGCAAGCTCTCGGGCCTCCCGTTCGAGGAGACGGTCGTGCCGATGTACGACCAGGATTGGGACAAGCGCCGCCAGGGCGCCGAATTCGCCCCCTCCTCCGGCAAGGTGCCGATCCTGTGGGACGGCGATGCCGTGGTGTGGGACAGCCTGGCGATCGTGGAATATCTCAACGACAAGACCGGCAACACCCGCTTCTGGCCCGAGGACCCTGCCGCCCGTGCGATGGCACGCTCGATGGCGGCGGAAATGCACTCCAGCTTCACCGCGCTGCGCAGCAAGCACAGCATGAACGTGCGCCAGGTCTATCCGCCCGCGCCGGTGGATGCCGATGTGCAGGCCGATCTCGCACGGATCATGGAACTTTGGGCCCAGGCCCGCGCCCGCTATGGCAGCGAGGAACCGTTCCTGTTCGGGGCGTTCGGCGCGGCCGACATCATGTTCGCGCCGGTGGTGACGCGGATCGTAACCTATTCCCTGCCCGTTCCCCGCTTCGCCCAAAGCTACATGCTCGCCATCCTCCAGCACCCCTTCATGCAGGACTGGATTGCCGGCGCGCAGGAAGAGGAATGGGTGATCGAGAAATACGAACTGCCCGTGGCCTGAATCCATCCCAACCGCTCGCCTGAAGGGCAAAGGCTTGGACGCGCGGACTATTTCAACCGCTCGGTCTCATATCGCGTCCCGTCCTTGCGGAAATAGCCTTCGGGCGTGAACATCATGTCGATGTCGGAATAGCCGCCACTCCCGCGCGGCCCCGCGCTGATCGCGAGGAAAACGCAGTCCGCATCCGATCGGTTCTGCAGGTGATGCCCATCCGCCACGCCCATGGGGAATGCGGCACAGTCGCCTGCGCGCAGCACCGTCTCGCCGCCCGCCTCCACCAGCACCGCCTCGCCGGCGAGCATCACCACGAACTCGTCCTCGCTGTCATGCCAGTGCCGCTGCGACGACCAGGCGCCGGGCTTGAGCACGACATGGCTCACCCCCATCGCGGTAAGCCCGGTGGCCGGGGCCAGGCGCCGATACCATCGTGCCGCCACGGCCGCATCGAACGGCGCCGGATAGCCGGTCGCATTGGTCTGTGGGATTGTATCCAGGTTCAGCTTGGGCAATGTCGCCTCCCGCAAGTGTTGGAGGTAGTGTGCCGGACGTCGTCGAACTCACCAAGGCCCTGATCGGCGCCGAAAGCGTCACGCCTGCGCGCGGCACCGTGTTCGATGTCCTCGAACGCGCGCTCACGCCCCTCGGCTTCCGGGTCGAGCGCTTCGTCGAGGGCGAGGCCCCCGATGGCCCGGTCGAAAACCTCCTGGCCGTCCGCGGCGATGGTGGCACGCACTTCGCCTTTGCTGGGCATCTTGATGTCGTGCCGCCGGGTGAAGGCTGGACCAGCGGCGCCTTCGCGCCGGAGATCCGCGGCGAACTGCTCTACGGCCGCGGCGCGGTCGACATGAAGGGCGCCATCGCCGCCTTCGTCGCCGCCGCGGCCAAGGTGCCCCCGCGCGGCACCACCAGCCTGATCATCACCGGCGACGAAGAAGGCCCTGCCACCTACGGCACGCCCAAGCTGATCGAGCGCATGGCCGAACGCGGCCTGACGCCCGATTTCTGCCTGGTCGGCGAACCCACCTCGGCGCAGCGGCTGGGGGATATGATCAAGATCGGCCGGCGCGGCTCGACGGTGATCGATATCGCCGTGATCGGCCGCCAGGGCCATGTCGCCTATCCGCACCTCGCCGACAATCCGGTGCCGCGCCTGGTGCGGGCGCTTGCGGAAATCGATGCGATCGAACTCGATGCCGGCAATGCCTGGTTCCAGCCCTCCAATATCGAAATCATCGATCTCGCCGTCGGCAACCGTGCGACCAATGTGATTCCCGCACGCGCCGCCGCGCGGATCAGCATCCGCTTCAACGATGCACAGCGCGGCCCCGATCTGATCGCGCGCGTCGAAGCCATTGTCCGCCGCCATGCCCCGGAAGCGGAGGTGCAGGGCCGGGTCTATGGCGAAGCCTTTCTCACCCAGCCGGGTGCGCTATCGCAACTCGTTAGCGATGCAATCCAGTCGCAGCTGGGAGTGACGGCTGAACTTTCCACCACCGGCGGCACGTCCGATGCCCGCTTTCTCTCGCGCATCTGCCCGGTCGTGGAATTCGGCCTGCTCAACGCGACGATGCACAAGCTCGACGAAGCCGTCGCATTGGCGGACCTGGAAGCGCTGACGGGCGTGTATGCGGAGATTCTGCGGCGGATATAGGGAGAGAGGCAGCCTCAGCCGACCGCCCGCTGCGGCGCCATGTCCTGCGCCCAGGCCAGGAAATCGGCCTCCAGCATCGGCGCGCCCATGGCATAGCCCTGCAGCACGTCGCAGCCGATGATTCGAAGCACGGCCGCCTGCGCCTCCGTCTCGATGCCTTCCGCCACGGCTTCGCAGCCCAGGCCGTGGATCAGCGCGATCACCGCCTGGGCGATTCCGCGCGCATCCTCGCTGTCGGCGATATGCTCGATCACGCTGCCGTCCAGCTTCACGCGATCCACCGGCATCCGGCGCAGGCGCGCCAGGTTGGAATAGCCCGTCCCGAAATCGTCGATCGCGATCGATGCGCCATCGGCACGCAACGCGGCGATCGCGCGGAGCACGGCTTCGGAACAATCCATCGCCAAGGTTTCGCTGAGTTCCAGTTCCAGCAGGCGCGCGGGTGCCTTGGCGGCCAGCATCGCCGCCCGCAGGCGGCGAAAATAGCCGGCATCGTCGATCTCGCGCGCGCTCACGTTGATCGCCAGCCGCTGCTCCACGCCCAACCGGCTCCATCGCGCGATCGTCGCCGCGACCTGGGCCACCACCCAGTCCCCGATTTCCACGATCAGGCCGGTTTCCTCGGCGCGGGTCAGGAACGCCGCGGGCAGTTTCATGCCGTCGGGATGCTGCCAGCGAAGCAGCGCCTCGGCCCCGACGATCCGGCCATCGGCAGCCGAAAGCTGTGGCTGGAAGACGAGGGCGAATTCGCGGCGATCGATCGCCGCGCGCAATTCGGTTTCCAGTTGCGCGCGTTCCGCAATGTCCGACGCCAGTTCCGCGCTGAACGATTCGACGCGACCGCGACCAAAGGCCTTCGCCCGGTACATCGCGGCATCCGCCGATCGCATCAGTTCGTGCAGGGTGCGGCCATGCTGGGGGAAACGCGCGATGCCGATCGATGCACCGATCGAAACTTCCTGGCCGGCAAGCGCGAACGGTTCGGAAAGCGCGGTGATTACCCCGCCTCCGATCCGTTCCGCTTCGGCCGGATCGGGAAGATGCGCGAAGAACAGCGTGAACTCGTCCCCGGCCAGGCGGCCGATCAAGGGCGGCTCCACCCGCCCTAAGGCCGCACAGCGATCCGCCACCGCGCGCAGGCGATTGGCCACCATGCTCAGCAACATGTCGCCCACCGCATGGCCCAGCGTGTCGTTGACCGCCTTGAAGCGATCCAGGTCGATGAAGAACAGCACGGCGGCGGCATCGTCCCCGCCGTCTTCCAGCATCCGCTCGGCGCTGCGCCGGAAATGCGGGCGGTTCGCCAGGCCGGTCACCGTGTCGAACATTGCCAGCCGGTGCACGCTTTCGAGATTGCCGTGCAGCTTGTGGAACAGCTCTTCCAGCGCGGCCGCGAGGGTCGGGGCGCCCTGCCGAAGCCGCGCCGGCAGCTCGGCTTCCAGGTCGCCCAGCGATGCCGTGCCCAACCGCTCGACGGCGGCGGCGATCGCCGCTCGCGACAAGTTGCGCGCGCCGGCGGCACCGATCAGTCCTGCGCTGCCGGCCAGGGTGCCCGCCAGGCCGGCAAGCGCCAGCGCGGTCATCATCGGTACGCCCATGGCAACCAGCACCCCACCTACCGGCGCGAACGTGGCGACGGCAGCGCCGATCGCTACCGTCGACGTTCGATTCCATGGGGCACCGCCTGTCACCTGATACCTGCTCCGAGTTCCCCTGTATTCCGGCTCCGCGCCAGTTTGTGGAGAAGGCCGACGCTGGCAGAGATAAGTTAACAAATTCAGTCGCTGAACGCCTGCCGCTGCCGCCGAAACACGATATACAGCGCGCCCGCGCCGCCGTGGCGGGGATGCGCCTGCCGCACCGCCGCGATGCGATCGGCGTGGCGGCCCGATGCCAGCCAGTCGCCCACGGCAGCCCGGATCGCACCGCGCGCATGGGGTCGCTCCGATTCGGGCCGCGGCGGCTTTCCGGTGATCAGCAGCAACACCCGGTCGCCGCGCGCCACCGCTTGCGCCAGGCCGAAATCCAGCCGGCCATACGCCGAATGCAGCGTATGCCCATGCAGGTCGACCGTACTCTCCGGGGCAACCAGCCCGCGCGAAAGCCGGCGATCCCAGGATTTGTCGAGCGTGTTGCCGGCATGGCCCTCCGCCGCCGCCATGGCCAGGGTGATCGCCGCCGGCTTCTTCCGCATCGGCACCAGCTTGCCCGGCGGGACGGTGATCGCCGCGGGTGGCGCGGCACGCGGGGCTGGCACGGGCATTTCGGGCGGCGGCGGCTCGGCCGGTTTCCGGGCCGCGGTGCGGGCGTGCATCGGCGTCACACTGGCAACGACGCGCTGCCACAGCGCCGCTTCGTCGGGCGCCAGCGTGCGGCGCCCGCGCCCGCTCATGGCTGCGATTGCTCCGCCGGAGTCTGGCGCAGCCGGGCCAGCGTGCCGCGAGGCAGCAACAGCCAGGCGGTGCCGCGCGCCGACATGCCGCCGGCGATCGCCCGGGCATCCTCGCCCGCGCCCCAGAAGGTATCGACGCGGTTGGGCCCCTTGATCGCACCGCCGGTATCCTGCGCCACCCAAAGGCCGGTCGCGTCGGCACGATCCATCGACAGGAACAGCGGCGCGCCGAGCGGGATGAATTTCGGATCGACCGCGGCGCTGGCCCAGCCGGCGACCGGATAGCCCATCGCGCCCAGCGGACCGGGGCCGTTCAGTTCCTTGAAGAAGACGAAGCTCTTGTTCTCGCGCATGATGGCGCGGCCCTGGTCAGGGTTGGCCCGCAGCCAGGCGACGATCCCCTGCATCGACGTCTGTCCGGGGCCGAGCAGCCCGCGGTCCTTCATCAGCTTGCCGATCCCGGTATAATCACGGCCGTTCTGCCCGGCATAGCCGATGCGCACCACCTGCCCGTCCGGGCCCTTCAGCCGGCCCGATCCCTGCACCTGCAGGAAAAACATCTCGATCGGGTCGGCCGCCCAGGCGACCACGGGCGCATGGCCTTCCAGCGCGCCCTGTTCGATCTCGGCGCGGTCATAATAGGGTACGAACCGCCTTCCTTCCACGCGGCCCCGAATCCGCTTGCCCTTCAGCGCGTCGGAGAACAGGCCGAGGTCGACCTCGATCAGATTGTCGGGGACGCCATAGACCGGCACCGCATAGCCCGCACGCCGTTCGCGCGTACCGGCGATTTCGGGTTCGTAATAGCCGGTGGCAAAGGCAGTGCCGTCGCCCACCTGCACCGTCTCGAACCATTGCGCGAAGAATTGGGCCGCATCGTCCGCCGGCCAGTTGGCCGCCGCCGTGCAGGAATCGGCCCAGTCGCCGCCGCGGGTCAGCCCAGAACCGTCGGTGCGGCGCACCAGGCCGGGGCAACTCACCTTGAATGCTGCCAGCGCCCGCGCGGCGCCCTGCGCGGCTATCGGCAGCGTCTCGATCGGCGGACCGGCGACCAGCCCGGCCATGGCGGCGCTCGTGGCACCGGCAATGGCCGGCGCAGCCGGCAGCGCCGGCAACGGCACCGCCGCCACCGGCTGCCGGGCCGGCAGGTTCGGCGGAGTCTCGGGCAGTGTCGCGATCACGGGGCGCTCGGGCGCAGGCCGGGAAGGCGCCGGCCGGGCACCGGGCTCCGGCGGAACGACGCCGCTGGAACACGCCCCCAGCAACCCGGCGAGCGCGAATATACCCCAGCTGCGCATATCGCCCATCAGGCTTCGTCGGTCTCGACCAGCTTCCAGTTCGGATCGTCGCTGCGCAGATTGCGTGCGAAGGTCCACACGTCGTGGGTCGTGATCGCGTCGCTCATCGATCCGGCGACCACCGCACCTTCGGCATCGCGGGTCACCGCGACCACATCCGCGTCGAACCGCATCGCGATGCGCGCGACCTTGGCCTCCAGCGAGGCGCCGGCGATCGTCGCCCGCTCGATCGAAACCAGGCGGTTGTCCAGCGTCTGCCCCAGCGCCTTGCGCTCGGCGATCGACTGCAGGAACGCCGCGCGCACCTCTTCATCGACCAGCCAGGCCAGCGTTTCCTCATCGCCCTTCCAGAAGGCCTCGAGGATCATCCGATAGGCGGATTTGGCGCCTTCGACGAACTGGTTCACGTCGAAGCTCGAATCCGCCGCGATCACCGAACGGAGGCCGGCTTCCGCACCGGGCTCGATCGCACGATTGAGCGATTCGCGCGGCTCCGGCGCGGCGTCCAGCGTCCGGGTTACCGGCGGCATCGCCACGCGTTCCTCGGCGGGCTTGGGCAGCGCCTGTTCGTGCCCGGTACGCTTGCCGAGCACCGAATACAGCCGCAGCGCCAGAAAGCCGGCCACCATCGCGAATAGAATGACGTAGAACACTGGCCCTCCAAAGCCTCCGTCTGCGTTACATAGGCCTTCATGCCGCACGTTTCAAATCGAACGGCGGCCGGCCGATTGCGCGGCTGGCAGAGCCCTGCTAGTCGCAAGTCGAGTAACGCGCCGAGTGCGCGAAAATCTCCGGAAAAAGAGGAAGTTTCGATGGCCGAGAACGACACCTTCGCCGAATTCGGCGAACCTGCCGCGAATGGCGCGGATGATGCGCCCCAGGCAGGCGTGCTGTCGCAATATGTGAAGGACCTGTCGTTCGAGAATCCGAACGCCCCGGCCATCTACCAGCAGCAGACCGCTCCGGCGATCGATGTGCAGTTCAACATCGGTTCAAATCGCGTCGGCGACGATGTGTATGAAGTCGCGCTCAAGATCGAAGTCCGCGCCCAGGCCGGCGAGCAGGTCGCGTTCATCGTCGACCTCACCTATGCGGGCCTGTTCGCGCTCCGCAACATCCCGCAGGAAGCGCTCGATCCGTTCCTGCTCGGCGAAGCGCCGCGCATCCTGTTCCCGTTCGCGCGCCGCGTGCTGGCCGATCAGGTCCGCGACGGCGGCTTCCCGCCGCTGATGCTGGAGCCGATCGATTTCGCCGGCATCTACATGCAGCAGCGCGCCCAGCAGGAAGGCGCGATCGGCTTCGAAGAAGCCGGCCACGCCTGAACACGGGCACCAGCCTGATTTCGGGGGCGCGCCGCACGTCGGTAGCGCCCCCTTTTCCTTCTAGGACGGCGATTCTACGATGAAGCTCGTGCGCAGCCTGGGTTCGGTGGGCGGTCTTACGCTCGCCAGTCGCATCCTCGCGCTGGTCCGCGATTCGCTCCAGGCGCGCTATGTCGGCGCCAACTTCGCGTCGGACGCCTTCCTCGTCGCCTTCCGCCTGCCCAACATGTTCCGCGCCTTCTTCGCGGAGGGCGCCTTCGCATCGGCCTTCGTGCCGATGTTCAATCAGAAGCTGGGCGTGAACGGCGAGCGCGGCCGCGCCTTCGATTTTGCCGAGCGGACGCTGTCCGTCCTGTTCACGGTCCTGGTCGCGCTGACGCTGGTGGCGCTCGCCGCCGCCTGGCCGCTCACTGCGATGCTCTCCGGCGGCTTTGCCAAGCAGAATCCCAGCCACGAACAATTTGCCTTTGCGGTACAGCTGTCGCGGATCACCATTCCCTATCTGATGCTGATCTGCCTCGCCTCGCTGCTGGGCGGCATCCTCAATTCGCTCGACAAATTCTGGGTCAACGCCGCTGCGCCGATCCTGCTCAACATCGCGATGGTGGCCGGGCTGTTCTTCTTCCAAGGCACGCCGGAGGAGACCGCGCGGGTGCAGGCCATTGCGGTGCCGGTCGGCGGGCTGCTCCAGCTCGGCTGGCTGGCACTCGCCTGCCGCGCCTCGGGCGTTTCGCTCCGCCCCCGCCTGCCGCGTATCGATGATGATGTCCGGCGGCTGATGAAGCTGATCCTGCCCGCCGCGATCGGCGCGGGCGCGGTGCAGCTCAACCTGCTGATCTCCACCGCCATGTCGGGCAAGCTGCTCGGCAAGGGTTCGATTTCGTTCATCTATTATGCCGACCGGGTGAACCAGCTTCCGCTTGGCCTGATCGGCATCGGGCTGGGCACGATCCTGCTGCCCACCATCACCCGGCTGCTCACCGCCGGCCGCGATGCCGAAGCGATGGAGACGCAGAATCGCGGCATGGAACTGGCGCTGTTCCTCACCCTGCCGGCGATGGTGGCGCTGATCGTCGCCGCGGAACCGATCATTCGCGGGCTGTTCCAATATGGTCATTTCACCCCGGAAGACACGGTGAAATGCGCCTGGGCGCTCGCCGGATTCTCGATCGGCCTGCCCTCCTATATCCTGGTCAAGGTGCTCACCCCCGGCTTCTACGCGCGGCAGGACACCAAAACGCCGGTGCGGCTGGCGATGATCTCCGTGGGCGTGAACATCGCCGCCAATCTCGCGCTGATTCCGCTGATCGCGCATCTCGGGCCGCCACTCGCCACCGCGCTTTCCTCCACCGTCAACGTGACGATGCTGTACCTCACGCTGCGCAAGCGCGGTCACTTCACCGTCGACCCGCAACTTGCCCGCAGGGTACCGCGCCTTGCGCTCGCCGCGATCCTGATGGGCGTGGCGCTCTGGGCGGGCGACGGGCTGCTCGATCCGTGGCTCAACGGCCGGATCTGGGAACGCTATGCGGGCCTCGTGCTCCTGGTCGGCGCCGGCTGCGCCATCTATGTCGCCGCCTGCTTCGCCACCCGCGCCTTCCTGCTTTCGGACATCAAGGCGCTGGTCCGCCGCCGCGCCGCGCGCTAGAGCGCCCGCGTCCTGGCAGATCGCGCGGCCTGCACCCCCGCCGCCATGGACCCGCGGCCGGTCCAACGGCCGAACGGTCAACCGGGTGCGGAGTGAATATCCCATGCGCGTCGTCTCGGGCATCCAGACCACCGGCAATCTCCACCTCGGCAATTATCTGGGCGCCATCAAGCAGTGGGTCGCGATGCAGGATCAGGGCGAATGCCTGTTCTTCCTCGCCGATCTCCACGCCCTTACCGGCACAGTGACCCCGCAGGAGCTCGCCAACTCGACGATCGAGATGGCCGCCACGCTGTTCGCCGCCGGCATCGACGATCGCTCGATCCTGTTCAACCAGGCGCGCGTCCCCGCCCATGCCGAGCTGTGCTGGATCCTCCAGGGCACCGCGCGGATGGGCTGGCTCAACCGCATGACCCAGTGGAAGGACAAGGCCGGCAAGAACCGCGACGGCGCCAGCGTCGGCCTTTTCACCTATCCGGTTCTTCAGGCTGCCGATATTCTCGTCTATCAGGCTACCCACGTCCCCGTCGGCGAGGACCAGAAGCAGCATCTGGAGCTCACGCGCGATATCGCGACCAAGTTCAACCAGGATTTCGGGGTCGAGCTGTTCCCGCTGCCCGAGCCGCTGATCAGCAAGGCAGCACCTCGGATCATGAGCCTGCGCGACGGCAATGCGAAGATGTCCAAGTCCGATCCCTCGGACCTGAGCCGCATCAACCTGATCGACAGCGACGACACGATCGCCGCCAAGTGCCGCAAGGCCAAGACCGATCCCGAGCCGCTGCCCGATTCGTTCGATGCACTGGTGGAGCGTCCCGAGGCGCGTAATCTGGTGACGATCTTCGCCGCGCTGGCGGATCGCGACCCGCAATCGGTGGTCGAGGAATATGCCGGCCAGGGCTTCGGCGCATTCAAGCCGGCGCTGGCGGACCTGACGATTTCGGTGCTCGGCCCGATTCGGGAGCGGCTGACGGCGCTGCTGAACGATCGTGCCGAAGTGGGCGCCCGGCTCGCCAAGGGCGCCGCACGGGCCAGTGCGCTGGCGGCACCTACTCTGAAGGCCGCGCAGCAGGCGGTAGGGCTGCAGGTCTGACGTGCGGGGCGCCTCCGCGGAAGCGGTAGGCGCCGTCGTAAATCGGAAAGAACGCTCCCCTCCCTGCTTGCAGGGAGGGGAGAAAAAGGATGCGTCGTCCGCTTATCCCTCCAGCGTCCGCATCAGTGCGCGCACCGCGCCGTCGATCTCGACGTCCTTGGCGCGCAGATCCTCGATCCGCTTCACCGCATGGATCACCGTCGAGTGATCGCGATTGCCGAACTTGCGGCCGATCTCGGGCAGCGAGCGCGTCGTCAGCCGCTTGGCCAGATACATCGCAATCTGGCGCGGACGGGCGATCGCCACTGCACGACGGGCCGAGATCAGGTCGAGCTGCTTCACCTCGAAATGGGCGGAAACCGCACGCTGGATCTCGTCGATCGTGATCCGGCGCTGGCTGGTGCGCAGCACCTCGCCCAGCACGCTGGTGGCGAAATCGATCGTGATCGTCTCGCTCGACAGGCTGGCATAGGCCACCAGTCGGTTGAGCGCGCCTTCCAGCTCGCGCACGTTCGTCGTGATGCGCGCGGCCAGCAGGTCGATCACCTCGGCCGGCATGTCGACCGCCGGCATGTCCTTCAGCTTGCGCTCGACGATGGCGCGGCGCAGGTCCAGCTCGGCCGGCTTGATGTCCACCGCCAGCCCGGCGCCGAGACGGCCGACCAGGCGCGGCTCGAAGCCCTCCAGCGCCTGGGGCGCGCGATCGGCGGCGATCACCAGCCGCTTGCCGGCGTTCATGAACTCGTTGACGGTATGGAAAAATTCTTCCTGCGTCGCATCCTTGCCGCCGATGAACTGAAGATCGTCGATCATCAGCAGGTCGACCGAGCGCAGCCGCGTCTTGAACGCCAGCGTGTCCTTGTTGCGCAGCGCCTGCACGAACTCGAACATGAAGCGCTCGCCGGTCGAGTAGATCGCCGTCGCGCCCGGATTCGCTTCCAGGAAGGCGTGGCCGATCGCGTGCATCAGGTGCGTCTTGCCCTGGCCGGTACCGGCGTGGAGGAACAGCGGGCTGAACTGCGGCGTGCCGGGCATCGCCACGGCGCGCGCCGCGTTGAACGCCACGCGATTCGTCGCGCTCACCACGAATCGATCGAAGGTGAAGCGCGAATCGAACGCCGGGCGCTCCGCCGGCTCGACCAGCGATTCGGCGCGCTGCGCCAGTATCGGCGCCGGCTCGGCGGTGAGCACGCGCTGACCGGCATCGGCCATCGTCTCGATCGAAACGCTGCGCACCTCGGGCAGCACGGCCCGGAATTCCAGCAGCAGCCGGTCGGCATAATGGTTCTTCACCCACTGGGTGAGGAACGCGGAGGGCAGGCCCAGCCGCACGGCATGCGAATCGCTGCCATCCACCAGCACGACAGGCTTCAGCCACTGATCGAACAGGCGCTGGCCGGCCGAACGACGCAGATTGGCGCGCACATGCGCCCACGCCTTGGCGACGTCCTGCCCGTTCCCACGTTCCAGCGGTTGAACCTGAGTCAAGTGACGCACCCCTCCTGCGCGGAAATCACCGATTTCCGCGTGAAAAAAACAAAGAAACCTGAGGCTCCTCGCAGCCGGTCATGCCCCCGGGGGACGTGCGATGAGCTCGATACCCGGCCAGCACTGCGGCCGGGACGCTTGTTGTAGGAAGCTCGAACTGAGTCGAGCAAGGCCCCACGATGTAAAGTTTCTGAAATAGTTTTGTTGACAGCCAGAACCCTAGGAAATCCGTGGGGCTTTAATAAATATGCTGCCATTTCCTATATTTAACCAGCCACCGCGAGGAAATGGCCCGGCGAATCGGAACGACTCGCGGATTTGCGCGAGTCGCGGTCTTGCCGAGATATTAAGCAAACTCGGCCAGGTCAGAACGCGAAAAACCCCGCCGGACACGTCCGACGGGGTAGATTATTACTAACCAGTTACAGTTATGCGAGCGCTTGAAGACGCTTGTTCAGACGCGAGAACTTCCGCGCAGCGGTGTTCTTGTGCAGCACGCCCTTGGCAACGCCCCGCGCCAGTTCCGGCTGCGCCGAAGCCAGCGCCTCGGCGGCGGCGGCCTTGTCGCCGGCGGCGAGCGCGGACTCGACCTTCTTCACGAAGGTGCGGATGCGGCTCACGCGCGCCCCGTTGATCTCTGCACGGCGCTCGTTACGACGGATGCGCTTCTTCGCTTGCGGCGTATTCGCCATTCGGTCTTGTTCCTGCTCGAAATGGGTGAGGCGGGGAAGCGAGCCCACGCCGGAAAGACGCGCCCCTTAACGGCTCTGACGAGTCGGGTCAACCTTTCAGCGCTGGCATTTGGCGCAATAGAAGGTGGAACGCCCTGCATCCACGCGGCGCTGCACGGGCTGGCCGCAGCTGCACGGCGCCCCTTCCCGCCCATAGACGCGCCATTCCTTGGCGAAATAGCCGAGCTCGCCATCGGGCCGGGCATAATCGCGCAGCGTGGAGCCGCCGGCGCGAATCGCCGCGGCCAGCACTTCGCGCACTGCCGCGACGAGCCTTTCCAGCTTGGCGCGCCCGATCGAACCCGCCGGCTTGGTCGGCGCGATGCCGGCAAGGAACAGCGCTTCGCACACATAGATGTTGCCGAGCCCGGCAACGATTCGCTGGTCGAGCAGCAGCGCCTTCACCGGCGCGATCCGGTCGCGGAACGCTTCCACCAGATGCGCGGCGGTGAAGTCCGGCCCCAGCGGCTCCGGCCCCAGCGCCTTGAACGCGGGCCAGCCGGCCAGGTCGCGGGTCGGCAGCAGGTCCATCGATCCGAAACGCCGCGGGTCGTTCAGCGCCAGGCGGTGCCGGCCGGTCTCGATCACGACATGGTCGTGCTTGCCCAACTCGGCCGGGTCGATCCGCCAGCGGCCGGACATGCCGAGGTGGAAGATCAGCGTGTCGTCGCGGTCGGTCGCGATCAGGCCATATTTCGCCCGCCGCGACAGGCCGGTGACGGTGGCGCCGGTCAGCCGCTGGCCGAGATCGACCGGAAACGGGCGGCGCAGGTCCGCGCGATTCAGCAGCACGCGTTCGATCCGCTGCCCTTCCAGCACGGGGGCCAGACCGCGAACGGTGGTTTCTACTTCGGGAAGCTCGGGCATCGCGCGCTACAGCTAGGAAGTGCGGGGCCGAATGTCACCTGCCCCTCAGCCCCCTTGGTTTGGCCGCCGCCTGCCGCTAAGGCACGGCCATGCCCGATACCGTCTCCTTCGGTTACGAAGATATCGCCCCTGAGGACAAGACCCGCCGCGTCGGCGAGGTGTTCTCGAATGTCGCCAGCAAATATGATCTGATGAACGACGCCATGTCGGGCGGCATGCACCGGTTGTGGAAGGATCGCTTCGTCCGCCGGGTGAAGCCGCGCGCGGGCGAGCACATCCTCGACATGGCCGGCGGCACCGGCGACATCGCCTTCCGCATGGCCGAGAGCGGCGCCGCGATCACCGTCGCGGACATCAACCCGGAAATGCTGAGCGTCGGCGTCGAGCGCGCCGCGCAGCGCGGGATCGACGGGCTGGTGTGGACCGAGGCGAACGCCGAGACGCTGCAGTTCCCCGATCGCTTCTTCGATGCCTATACGATCGCCTTCGGCATCCGCAACGTGACCGATATTCCCAAAGCGCTCCGCGAGGCGCACCGCGTGCTGAAGCGCGGCGGCCGCTTCTTCGTGCTGGAATTCTCGACCACCCAATGGCCGGGCTTCGCCGAAATCTACGACGCCTATTCGCACAAGCTGGTGCCCAAGCTCGGCAAGCTGCTCGCGCAGGACGAGGACAGCTATCGCTATCTGATCGAATCGATCCGCCGCTTCCCCGATATGCCCAGCTTCGAGCGGATGATCGCCGAGGCCGGCTTCCAGCAGACCAAGGTGGAGCCACTGCTCGGCGGGCTTGTCGCGATCCACAGCGGCTGGAAGATTTGATGGTGCGCGCACGTAAGCCCCTCCCCTTCAGGGGAGGGGTTTGGGGTGGGGCCGTGTCTCACCGAGACCAACAGGCGTTCTTGAATCCCTCCACCCCCAATGCCTCCTCCGAGGAGGAGGGGCTAACAGCATGACCGCGCCCGCCGTCCATACCTGGCGCCTGCTGAAATGGGGCCGCATTCTCGCCCGCCACGGTGCGCTGCGCGGCATCGAGCGCGATGCCAACACCCCGCGGCCGGTACGCCGTCTCGCCCGAATCGCTCGGCTGGGTGCGCGTGTCCCCGCCGTGCCCGCCTATGCCGATGCCTTCCAGGCGATCGGCCCGGCCGCAATCAAGCTCGGCCAGACGCTCGCGACGCGCCCCGATCTCGTCGGCGAGGAAGCGGCGCACGACCTGCTGCGCCTGCAGGACGCGCTGCCGCCGGTCCCCTTCGACATCATCCGCGCGCGGATCGAGACCAGCTATGGCCGCCCGCTGTCCGCGCTGTTCGCCGAGGTCGAGGAAACGCCGATCGGCGCCGCCTCGATCGCCCAGGTTCACCGGGCGGTGACCACCGACGGCCGCCGCGTCGCGGTGAAGGTGCTGCGGCCGGGCATCGAAAACGACTTCGCCCGCGCGATCGAAACCTATGAATGGGCCGCTGCCCAGCTGGAGGCCTATGGCGGCGAAGCCCGCCGCCTGCGCCCGCGCCTGGTGATCGAGAGCTTCAAGCGCTGGACCGCGCGTGAGCTCGATTTCCGCCGCGAAGCCGCCTCTGCCTCCGAACTCGCCGAGGGCATGACCGCCGAGCCGGACTTCATGGTCCCCCAGATCGACTGGCAGCGCACCACCGGCAAGGTGCTGACGCTGGAGTGGATCGATGGCATCAAGCTCAGCGACCGCGACGCCCTGGTCCGCGCGGGGCACGACATGCCCGGCCTCGCGGGCAAGCTGATCAAGGCCTTCCTCCGCCAGGCGATCGCCGAGGGCTTCTTCCATGCGGACATGCACCAGGGCAATCTGTTCGCCCTGCCCGACGGCCGCATCGCCGCGATCGACTTCGGTATCATGGGCCGCATCGATCGCCGCGCCCGGGTGTGGCTGGCCGAGATCCTCTACGGCCTGATCACCGGCAATTATAAGCGCGTCGCCGAAATCCATTTCGAGGCGGGCTACGTCCCCGCCCACCACAATGTCGCCGAGTTCGCCACGGCGCTCCGCGCGGTGGGCGAGCCGATGCGCGGCCTGCCGGTAAAGGAAATGTCGATCGGCGGGATGCTCGACGGCCTGTTCTCGATCACCCGCGACTTCGACATGATGACGCAGCCGCATCTGCTGCTGCTCCAGAAGACGATGGTGATGGTGGAAGGCGTCGCGCGCTCGCTCGATCCCGACATCAACCTGTGGGATGTCTCGGCACCGTTCGTCCGCGAATGGATCCGCACCGAGCTGGGCCCCGAAGCCAAGGTCGCCGATCGCCTGATCGAGGATCTGCGCACCCTCGCCCGGCTGCCCGAGCTGGTCCGCAACATCGAACGTCGCTTTCCCGCCCCCGGCGGTGCCCCGCCCGAACCGCCCTTGCGCGAGATCCAGGTGGTGCGCGTCGGCGGCGGCTGGCGCTATGCGCTCGTCGCGCTGCTCGCCGCGGCGGCCGGCGTGGTCGGAACGCTGCTGCTGGCATGACCGCGCGCACGCGCCGCGTCTGGACCCTTCAGCCGAGCCGCTTCGCCGCCCTGTCGCGGGGCCGCGCGCGGCTGGCCTGGGTCGCAGTGCTGGCGCTGCTGCTGGCATCGCTGACGGCGCTGGCGGTGCCGTCGCTTGCCGGCGATGGCGATGCGGGCGCACGCGCGGCGGATCACATGACCGATCTTGGCCTGTATGAGCGCGTCGTCGCCGGCATGAAGGGTGGCGATGGTTATTATGTCGCCGCCAGCGAAGCGATGCGCGCCGGTGGCTATCCGCTCCACCCGTTCCTCACGATGCGTCTGCCGGCGCTCGCTGTCGTGCAGGCGGCGGTGCCGGGCTGGGTCAGCATCCTTTTGCTGCTCGGCTTGGCGACCGGCACCGCGGCGGCCTGGGCCGCCCGCCTGGGCGGCGCCCTTGTGGGCATCGCCCCCCGGGCGGTGCTGGTGCTCCTGCTCGCAGCCTCGATGCTCGCCTTCTTCCAGCCGGGCCTGGCGCTGTTCCATGAAGTTTGGGCGGGTCTGTTCGTTGCGCTGTCGCTGGCGCTTCGCCGTCCCGGCCGCGCGCTGGAGGCGATCGCACTGGGCCTCGCCGCCATGCTGATCCGCGAGACCGCCGCGCTCTATGCGCTGGTGATGCTCGCCTTCGCCTGGCGGGAGAATCGCCGTGCCGAAGCAATGGGCTGGTGCATGGCGCTGCTGCTGTTCGCCGGCGCGCTGGCGTTGCACGCCCATGCCGTCCGCGGCGTTACTGGACCGCTGGATCTGCGGTCCGCGGGCTGGGCGGCGTTCAACGGGCCCGGCTTCTTCGTTCGGGCGCTGGTTACGTCCACCGCCCTTCAGTCGCTGCCGCTTGCGCTGGGCGCGGTGCTCGTCGGGCTGGCGCTGGTCGGCTGGGCAAGCTGGGACGACCCGCTTGGCCTGCGCATGTTCGCGCTGCTGGTCGCCTATGGCACGGCGCTGTCCGTCTTCGCGCGACTCGATACTTTCTACTGGGCGTTGCTCGTCGCGCCGCCCGCGCTTGCCGGCCTGGTGTTCGCGCCCGATGCGCTCAGCGATTTGTGGCACCGCGCGCTCGACAGGCGGCGGATCACGGTTACAACGGTGGTGCAATGAAGCGGATCCTGCTCATCGTCGGCGGGGGCATTGCCGCCTACAAGGCGTGCGAGCTCGTCCGCCTTTGTCGCAAGGCCGGCATCGGCGTCACCTGCGTCCTCACGGAAGGCGGCCAGCATTTCGTGACGCCGATGACGCTCGCCGCACTGTCCGAAAACCAGGTCTACACGACCTTGTGGGATCTGAAGGACGAAGCGGAGATGGGCCATATCCAGCTCAGTCGCCAGGCCGATCTGATCGTCGTCGCGCCCGCCACCGCCGACTTGCTGGCCCGCATGGCCGGCGGCATCGCCAACGACCTCGCCACCACGTTGCTGCTCGCCACCGACAAGCCGGTGCTCGCCGCGCCGGCGATGAACGTGCGGATGTGGACCCACGCCGCCACCCGCCGCAACGTGGCCCAACTGCGCGCCGACGGCGTCACGGTGCTGGAGCCGGACGAAGGCGCGATGGCCTGCGGCGAATATGGCCCCGGCCGCCTGCCGGAACCCGAAGCGATTTTCGCTGCGATCCAGCAGGCGCTGGCGCCGGTCGACGCACGGCTCGCGGGCAAACATGTCCTCGTCACCGCCGGCCCCACGCATGAGCCGATCGATCCGGTGCGCTACATCGCCAACCGTTCCTCGGGGAAGCAGGGCTTCGCGATCGCCGGTGCGCTTGCCGCGCTCGGCGCGCGGGTCACGCTGGTCGCCGGGCCGGTGGCACTGCCGACGCCGTCCGGCGTCACGCGGATCGATGTGGAGACGGCGCGGGAAATGGCCGCCGCGGTCGATGCCGCGCTCCCTGCCGATGCCGCGGTGATGGTCGCGGCGGTGGCCGACTGGCATGTCGAAGCCGCCGCGCAGAAGCTCAAAAAGGGCGATGCCGCGCCCCTCCTGCATCTCTCGCAGAATCCTGATATCCTTGCCGGCGTCGCGCAGGGTGCGCGCCGGCCGCAGCTCGTCGTGGGCTTTGCGGCGGAGACCGAACGGGTAATCGAACATGCTGTCGCGAAACGTGCGCGCAAGAACGCCGACTGGATTGTCGCCAACGATGTTTCGGGCGATGTGATGGGAGGTGAAGCCAATGCCGTCCATCTCGTTTCCGCCGCAGGCGTCGAATCCTGGGAACGCGCGTCCAAAGCGGACGTCGCCCGCCGCCTCGCCAAACGGATCGCCGATGCGCTCTGAGACGCCGGGCGTGCCGACGCCGCCTGCTGGCGGCCGCCTTGGCGTGGGCATCTTCGCCCCCCTCGCCCTGCTGGCCGGCTGCACCGGCCCCATGGCCACGCCGCCTGCCGCCACCCGGACGGCGCCGACGCTCAACCTCCACGCGCGCAGCTTCGGCGCCACCACGCCGGATAGCGTGCGCACGCTGGTCGTGGTCCTCCATGGCGATGGCGGACCGGGCGCGCGAAGCGACCATTATCGCTTCGCCGAAACCGCGACTCGGACCATTCCGAAGAGCGCCGCGGTGGCGCTGCTCCGGCCCGGCTATGGCGATGCGGCCGGCAATCAGTCGCCGGGCCAGGCAGGCCTCGGCTTCGGCGACGATTACACCCAGGAGCGGATCGAAGCGGTCGCCCAGTCGATCGGTGTCCTCCGTCGGCGCTTCGCCAGCGCCCGGTTGATCCTGGTCGGCGATTCTGGCGGCGCGGCGATCGCCGCCGATATCGCCGGGATCCGGCCCGAGCTGATCGATGCGATGGTACTGGTCGGCTGTCCCTGCGCGCTGCCGGAATGGCGCAAGGCGATGCACAAGCAGCAGCCTGGCGCCGCATGGGCGAGCCCGGTCGCCAGCCTCGACCCGCTGAAGACCGCCGGCGGGGTGATGCCCGGCCTGCGCGCGGCCGTACTGGTCGGCGCCGACGACAGGATCACGCCACCGCCGCTTTCCCGCGCCTATGCCGAAGCCCTTGCACTTCGGGGCATCGCCACCGATCTGCGTATCGTCCCCGGGCGGGGACATGATCTGCTCAATGATCCCGAAGTGCTGGCGGCCACGGTCCGGCTCGCCTCCGCGCTTTCTACGAAAGGCTGACCTTGCTGCCGCCGATCCGCATTGCGATCCAGCGCCTGCCCCATGGCGAGAACCTGCCCCTCCCCCGCTACGCCACCGATGGCGCCGCGGGCATGGATGTCGTGTCCGCGGAGGATTTGACGCTCGCCCCCGGTGCGCGCCATGCCGTCGCCACCGGCTTCGCCATGGCGATCCCCGCCGGCTATGAGGTCCAGGTCCGTCCGCGCTCCGGGCTCGCGCTCAAGCACGGCATCACCTGCCTCAACACGCCGGGCACGATCGACAGCGATTATCGCGGTGAGATCAAGGTGATACTCGCCAATCTTGGCACCGATGACTTCGCGATCGCCCGTGGCGACCGCATCGCCCAACTGGTGCCGGCCGCTGTCCAGCACGCGGCGCTCGACGAAGTGGCGAGCCTCGACGAGACCGCACGCGGTGCCGGCGGCTTCGGCTCGACTGGGCGATGATCGCCACCTTTGCCCTGGCGCTCGCGCTCACCGGCGGGCAGGTCCGCACGATCGACTGGCCGGCGCTGGCGCCGCTGCCCTATCGCACGCCGCCCGTGATCACCCCGGAGATGCTGACCTTCGTTGCAAAGGAAGTCGTCGCCCGCAAATGCGCGCTGGCGATCGGCCCGGGCCTCGCCCTCAGCATCGACGTCGCCGTGCTGGTCGATGCACAGGATAATATCCGCACCACCGTGCCGCGCGCGATCCAGTGCCCCGCCGTCGAGCAATATGCCGCGGCGATGGTCGCCGGCGCCGCGCGCGGCAACCTGCTGCCACGCACGGCGTCGGCCGATCAATGGTATCGCACCACCGTCACCTTCGTCTGGCCGAAATGACGCTTTCCGACGAGGAACTGGAACGCTACGCCCGACATATCATCCTGCGCGATCTGGGCGGCGCAGGGCAGGCCCGGCTGAAAGCGGCGCGCGTGCTGGTCATCGGCGCCGGCGGCATCGGCGCCCCCGCGATCCAGTATCTCGCTGCCGCCGGGGTGGGCGCGCTGACCATCGTCGACAATGATCGTGTCGATCGCTCGAACCTCCAGCGACAGGTGCTGTTCGCCACCGCCGATATCGGCGCGGGCAAGGCCGAAACCGCCGCCGCGCGCGTCGCCGCGATCAATCCGAACGTCGCCGTCACCGCCCATTCGCAGCGGCTCGATGCCCAGAGCGCAGCGAGCCTGATCGCGGGCCATGACGTCGTGCTCGACGGTACGGACAATTTCACCACGCGCCTTGCCGTTGCCGATGCCGCGCTTGCGGCGCGGGTGCCGCTCATTTCCGCGGCCGTCGCCGAGTTCGAAGGGCAGCTCGGCACCTATCGTGGCTGGGAAGCGGATAAGCCCTGCTATCGCTGCTTCGTCGGCGCCGATCCCGAGCGCGAGGGCCTGAGCTGTTCGGAACAGGGTGTGCTCGGCGCGCTCACCGGCATCCTCGGCAGCCTCGCAGCCCTCGAGGTGGTCCGCTCGATCGCCGCGTTCGGCGAGGACAGCGCCGGCAAGCTCCTGCTGGTCGATGCGCTGGCCCTGCGCTTCCGCTCGCTCCAGTTGCCGAAGGATCCCGGCTGCCCCGCTTGCGGCAAAGGAACGCTCCGGTAAGGAGAGCACGCTACTGCGTGGCGCGCCATCAACCGACAGGAATCTTCATGCCCGAACCGATCGCCTCCGCCCCGCGCGTGCTCGTCACCGGATCGGCAGGGTTCATCGGTTTCCACACCGCCAGCCGCTTGCTCCAGGCCGGCGCGACGGTGCTGGGGGTGGACAATTTCTCCGATTACTATGACGTCGCGCTGAAGGAAGCGCGGAACGCCATCCTCGCGAACCATCCGAATTTCCGCCTGGCGCGCCTCTCGATCGAGGATCAGCCGGCGCTCGCCGCCGCCTGGGCCGATTTCAAGCCCGATGTGGTGATCCACCTCGCCGCCCAGGCCGGCGTGCGCTTCAGCATCGAGCAGCCGGCCAGCTATGTCGGCGCGAACATCGTCGGCACGTTCAACCTGCTCGAACTGGCGCGCCATCACCCGGTGCGCCACCTGCTCGCCGCATCCACCAGCTCGGTCTACGGCGCGAACACGGAAATGCCGTTCGGCGAAACCCAGCGCACCGCCACGCCCATGAGCCTCTATGCCGCCACCAAGGGCGCGACCGAGCTGATGGGCCACAGCTACAGCCATCTGTTCCGTACGCCGATGACGTTCTTCCGCTTCTTCACCGTCTATGGCCCCTGGGGCAGGCCCGACATGGCGCTGTTCAAATTCACCCGCGCGATCCTCGCGGGCGAACCGATCGACGTTTACAACAACGGCGACATGGTGCGGGATTTCACGTTCATCGACGATCTCGCCGAAGCGATCGTTCGCCTGGTCGACGCCGTACCCGGCGACACTCCGGTTGAAGGCGACAGCCTGTCGCCCGCAGCGCCTTTCCGCATCGTGAATATCGGCGCGGGCCGGCCGACGCCGCTGATGGACTATATCGCCGCCGCCGAAAAGGCACTGGGGCGCAGCGCGATCAAGAACCTCCTGCCGATGCAGGCCGGGGACGTCCACGCCACGGAGGCATCCTCCGATCTGTTGCGCCGGCTTACCGGCTACACGCCTTCTACCACGCCGGACGAAGGCGTCGCCGCCTTCGTCCGCTGGTATCTGGAACAATATCCCGCCTGAACCGGCACGCCAGGCGCCCGCCTCAGGCCAGCGCCTTCTCCGCAAAGGCGCGTACGGCCGGGGCAAGATCGGGCCGCGCGAGCGCGACGGCGATGTTGGCGGTGATGAAGCCCGCCTTGTCGCCGCAATCATAGCGGGTGCCTTCGAAGGTCACACCGTGGAAGGGCTGGTCGCCGATCATTTGCTGCATCGCGTCAGTCAGCTGGATCTCGCCACCGGCGCCCTTGCCCTGGTTCTCCAGGATGCGCATCACTTCCGGTTGCAGGATGTAGCGGCCGATCACCGACAGGTTCGACGGCGCGGTACCCGGTGCCGGCTTTTCCACCAGGCCCTTCACTTCGGTCAATGCGCCGTCGTGCGTGCCGGGCGTGATGATGCCATAGCGATGCGTCTGGTCGTCGGGCACGACCTCCGCGCAGATCAGGTTGCCGCCCACCTTGTTATAGGCGTCCACCATCTGCTTCAGGCAGCCCGGCGTGCCGAACATGAAATCGTCCGGCAGCAACACGGCGAACGGTTCGTCGCCGACGATATCGCGCGCGCACCATACGGCATGGCCCAGGCCCAACGGCTCCTGCTGACGAACATAGGCGATGTTGCCCGGCTTCAGCCGCGTGCCATCGAGCACCTCCAGCGATTTGCCGCGGGCGGCCATGGTCGCTTCCAGTTCGTAGGCAATGTCGAAATGGTCTTCGAGCGCGGATTTGCCGCGACCGGTGACGAAGATCATCTGTTCGATTCCGGCTTCGATCGCTTCGTCCACGGCATATTGGATCAGTGGCCGATCGACCACCGGCAGCATCTCCTTCGGCATGGCCTTGGTAGCGGGCAGAAATCGGGTGCCGAGTCCGGCAACCGGAAACACGGCCTTGCGCAGCGGCTTGATCGTCATAACCCCCTCGGATCGAAAATTGGGTGCAGTGCGGCATAGCGTCACCCCACGAATGTAGCAAACGGTTGCTAACCCTATTCGTTCACCAGCATCCCCGCGCTATGCTAGGCCAATGGGGCGGATACGGAAAAAGCTGTTCATTGTCTTTGGCACACGCCCCGAAGCGATCAAACTCTTCCCTGTAATTCGCGCACTATCAAACAGTCCGGAACTCGAAACCGTAACGTGCGTTACTGGCCAGCATCGCGGGCTGCTGGACCAAGTCCTTGGTATCGCGGGCATTCGCCCGGATATTGACCTAAACCTGATGATGCATGGACAATCGCTGGACAGCCTGTCGGCGCGATTGCTGCTGGCTATCGGCGCAGAGCTGGATCGTGCGCAACCGGATCGGGTGATCGTCCAAGGCGACACCGTAAGCGCGATGGCGGGCGCGCTCGCCGCGCATTATCGACGTATTCCCGTGAGCCATGTCGAGGCAGGGCTGCGGTCAGGCGATCTACTTCAGCCCTGGCCGGAGGAAGCGAATCGGCGGATCATCGCCGCGCTCGCGGATCAGCATTTCGCCCCCACCCGGGCGGCCGCTGCCGCGCTTCGCGCAGAGAACATCGCCAGCGAGAACATCCACGTCACCGGCAACACGGTGATCGATGCCCTGTTCGAAACGCGGCAGCGGATTCGGGCCGATCCCTCGCTCGCGGCAGGGCTCGCCGGGATCGCCCGCGCCCTTGCCGGCCAGCGCATCGTGCTGGTTACCAGCCATCGACGCGAGAATCTCGACGCGGGCATCGCCGCGATCGCATCGGCATTGGCGCGGATCGCGACGCGGCCCGATGTCGCCGTCCTCTTTCCGGTCCATCCCAACCCGGTGATCGGCAGCGTCCTGGATACGCTGCTTCCCGCCCATCCCCGGATCGTCCGAACCGAACCGCTCGATTATCCGCACTTCATCCGCGCCTTGGAACTGGCCGATATCGTGCTCAGCGATTCGGGCGGGGTGCAGGAGGAAGCGCCCGCGCTCGGCAAACCCTTGCTGGTGCTGCGGGAAACGACCGAGCGCGCGGAAGGCATTGCCGCCGGCACCGCCCGTCTTGTCGGCACGTGCACGGATCGCATCGTCGAAGAAGTCTGCCGGCTGCTGGACGAGCCGGCGGCCTATGCAGCCATGGCCCAGGCCCATAGCCCGTTCGGCGACGGCCAGGCCGCATCGCGGATCGCAGCGCTGATACGCAACAGCTTCAACACATCAGTACCTCCATAGGCGCTATCCGTCCCCCGATTCCGATCGCAGATCCTTCTCTGCCTAGGTGTAGCCGAAGATGTCGCCGGGCTCGCGACGGAGGTAGCAGCAGATCGCCGCGAGCGTGGAAAAGCGCATCCCCTTCACCTTGCCCGATTTGAGCAGCGAAAGTTTGGATTCGGTGATGCCGATCGCCTCGGCAAGCACCCTCGAACGCACCTTCCGGCGCGCCAGCATCGGCGCGGAATGGCGGCAGGCGGCACACGAGGCGCCCGCCGCCTGCGCGGTTGCCGCCCGGCTCGCCGGGGACTAGCTCTGCCGTGTGACGTTGTTCTCCTCCCTGTTTCGGCGGCGTGGGCCGCGCGCCTTCACGATACCGGAGGGCGTGCGCGCGATCGCGGTGGGCGATGTGCATGGCCGGCGGGATCTGCTCGAACGGATGCTGGAGGCCGTCGATGCGCTGCGTCGCGCCGATCCGCGCGAGGAAGAGCATCTGCTGTTTCTCGGCGACCTGATCGATCGCGGCCCCGATTCGCGCGGCGTACTCGATCTGCTGGTCGCCCGGCGGGAAAGCGATCCGACGCTGACGATTCTCGCCGGCAATCACGAGGAGATGCTGCTCGCGATCCTCGATGGCGACAGCGATTCGCTGGCGGAATGGCTGCGTTTCGGTGGCCAGGAATGTATCGAGAGCTACGGGCTGGCGGCGGCGGACCTGCTCGCGGTCCCGCCCGATCAGGCGCGCGCGCTGCTCGCCGCCAGTCTTCCCGAAGCACATCTGGCCTTGATGCGGGCGATGGGCGATCGCTTCGCATTGGGCGACTATCTTTTCGTCCATGCCGGTATCCGCCCCGGAATCGCGATCGCCGATCAACAGCCGCAGGATCTGCGCTGGATCCGCGCACCGTTTCTCGCCAGCAAGGCCGATCATGGCGTGATGGTCGTGCACGGCCACAGCATCAGCACCACCCCGGAGGAACGGCCAAATCGCATCGGCATCGATACCGGCGCCTTTGCCAGCGGCACGTTGACCGCATTATGCATTGACGGCCCCGCCGATCGCCGCTTCCTCACCGTCACCAGTTGAGCGGACACGAAAAAGCCCGCGAGCGGAAACCGCGGGCGGGCTTTTCGAAACGCTTGTGTCGTGCCGGCTTACTGGCCCGGCGCTTCGCCCTGGGGCATCGCGCCCTGCTGCTGCATCATCTGACGGATCACTGCCGCCGGCACCAGTTCCTCCATCTTCACATCGAAGATCAGAACCTGGTCCGAGAGTTCGTCGGCCGCGCCGGGGATGGCGCCATAGCCCAGCTTCGGCGACAGCCACAGGCGATAATGCGCCCCCTTCTTCATCAGCTTCACGCCTTCGGTGAAGCCGGGAATCATCTGCTGCTGGCCGATCTGGAAGCGCATCGGCGCCTTCGGCTGGAATTCCTTGCCGTTGCGGAGCACGCCGCGGATTTCCAGAACGACTCCGTCCTGATCCTGCGGGGTCGCGCCGCTACCGGCTTCGATCACCTGATATTGCAGGCCCGACGCCGTGGTCTGCACACCCGGCTGGCCCTTGTGCCAAGCCATGAACGCATCTGCATCATAGCGGGATACCACGGCGGTACGCGTACCCGCCCAGGCGAGCGCGAACGCGGTAGCGATCGCCGCCAGCACCCCCAACCAGATCCAGAGCTTGTAGCTGCCCTTGACGGGCTGGAGCGGAACGGCGGTAACCGACATGATCGGACTCCGGCAGGGGCATGGGCCCCTTCATGGAAGAAAACAGAAAAGGGATGGGCGCGTGCTCGCGCCCATCCTGCCGCAGCTTAGCGGGCGCTGTCGCGCTCGACGCGCTTGCGCTCGAGCTTGCGCGCGCGGCGAACCGCGGCGGCGCGCTCGCGCGCACGCTTCTCGCTGGGCTTCTCGTAGTGACGGCGGAGCTTCATCTCGCGATACACGCCCTCACGCTGCAGCTTCTTCTTGAGCGCCCGCAGCGCCTGGTCGACGTTATTGTCGCGAACGATGATTTGCATGAGGCCGTACAACTCCGAATCAAAACTCAATAGAAAGGGGCCGCCGAAACCATAGTTACGGCGTCGAACGGGCCTCCTACCAGCGCGCAGGCGATTCTTCAAGCGAAAGCGTGGGCGCGACGCGGCAGTTGCGTCGTGTCGCCGAAATATCACAGCATTCCCGCCGCGAACCGCTCTGCTATAGCCGGGAGATGGTGGATTCCTCTGGCACCCAGCTTAGCCGCGGCGATCGGCTGCGCTCCATTCTCGGCGGATCGGCCGGCAACCTGGTCGAATGGTATGACTGGTACGCCTACGCCGCACTCGCCGCCTATCTCGCGCCGCATTATTTCGCGCCTGGCACAGCGCAGACGCTGAACGCCTGGATCGTCTTCGCGATCGGCTTCTTCATGCGGCCGATCGGCGGATGGCTGATGGGCGTCTATGGGGACCGCCATGGCCGCAAGGCGGGGCTCAGCCTGTCGGTGACGCTGATGTGCGCAGGCTCGCTGGTCATCGCCCTTACCCCCGGCTATGGCAGCATCGGCTGGGCGGCCACTGCCGCGCTGGTGGTGGCCCGACTGCTCCAGGGATTGTCGCTGGGCGGCGAATATGGCGCCAGCGCCACCTATCTCTCGGAAATGGCGGGGCGGAAGAACCGCGGATTCTTCTCCAGCTTCCAGTATGTCACGCTGATTTCCGGCCAGTTGACGGCGCTGCTCGTCCTGTTGCTGCTGCAGGCGGTGATGCCCGAAGCCGCGCTGCGCGAATGGGGCTGGCGGCTGCCCTTCATGCTCGGCGGCGTGCTGGCGCTGCTGGTTTATTGGTTGCGGCGGCGCCTGGCCGAAACCCCCAGCTTCGCCCAGCGCGATCGCCAGGCATCTTCCGGCTTCTTCACCTTGTTCCGCCACCACCCGCGCGAGGCCGGATTGGTGCTGCTGCTCACCGCCGGCGGCACGCTCGCCTTCTACGCCTATACGATCTACCCCATCACCTTCCTGAAGAACACCGCCGGCCTGTCCGACGCTGCGACCACGCGGGTGAATGCCGCGGCGCTGTTCGTGTTCATGCTGGTGCAGCCGCTGGCCGGCGCCTTGTCCGATCGCATCGGGCGCAAGCCGCTGATGATAGGATTCGGGGTTCTCGGATTGCTGTTCACCTATCCGATCTTCGTGGCACTGGAAGGCGTCCGCGACGGCTGGTCGGCGTTCTGGCTGATGGTCGCGGCGCTGCTGATCGTCACCGGCTACACCGCGATCAACGCCGTGGTGAAGGCGGAACTGTTCCCCGCCCATATCCGCACGCTGGGGGTCGCGCTGCCTTATGCCCTGGCGAATGCGCTCTTCGGCGGCACGGCGCCGTCGGTCGCGCTGTGGTTCAAGCACCAGGGCTGGGAACGCGGCTTCTACTGGTATGTCACGACGATGATCGGCATCTCGCTGGTCGTCTATCTCGCGATGCGGGATACGGCCCGGCATAGCCAGATCACCGAGGATTGATCGCGCCCGCCCCTCCCCGACAGCGGCTCGGCCGGGGGCTTCCCGGCCCCGCCGCGACGCCGGTCGAAGCCGAGATTATCCGCCGATCATGGCGCCTGCCCGTCCGGCAAGCACCCGCCCGATGGAATCGAACAAGGCATCCATGGCCACCGGCTTGAACAGCACGTCGTCCGCGCCGATGGCGAGACAGCGTTCGCGGAGATCCAGCGCGGTATCCGCCGTCACCACGATGATCGGCAGCGCGGCCTTGGTATCCGCCCTGCCGCGGATACGGCGGATGGTTTCGAACCCATCGGTACCGGGCATCCGAAGATCCACGAGCACGATGTCGAACGCCTCCGCATCGATGCGGGCAAGCCCCTCCTCTGCCCACGCCGCTTCCGCCATGGTGGCGCCCGCTACATCGAGCATGTCCTTGACGACCCGTCGGTTCATGGGATCATCCTCGATGAAGAGGATGTTCATCGGGCCTTGCCCATCCCGGTATCCACGCGTGTTGCGACCGAATATCTCATTTCGTGGTGTGCTATCGCCCTAGGCCGCTTGGGAAACAAGCGGGTCTTTCCCGACGCCATCTGGAACCTGCGGGCAAGGCGGCGCCACCAACGCGACGAGCCTCTCCCCCGCAATCGGCTTGTCTATCACCTGCGTCGCGCCCGCGTCCAGAAACTGCATCTCTTTCTCTTCCCCTGCATCGCCCGCGAGCACCGCTATGGCCGAGAACGGAAGAAGCCTTCTCAGTTTCCTCAATATTTCCAATGCATTGTCCGGATCACCCAAGACATCATCATCGATCAGGACGGCAGTAATGCCCGATGCGGCAACGTCCAGCGCCTCCTCGACGGTGCCGACGGCGTGAACCATGCCCATCTGCGCCTCGAAAAGCCGGCGCAGCATTGCCCGTACGATAGGGTTTCGCTCGACGATCAGCATCGCGGCAGCGTTGGATGGCGCCGCCGGCGTCGGCGCTTCCGCGCGGGAAAGCGGCAGCGTCAAGGTGAAGCAGGATCCTTCTCCCACCGCGCTGGTAACGCGGATATCGCCGCCCAGCGCATGCGCGAGATTGCGGCAGATCGTCAGCCCCAGCCCGGTACCGCCATATTCGCGGGTCGTGGACGAATCGGCCTGGCGGAACGATTCGAAGATTTCCTCCAGCTTCTCGGCCGGAATGCCGATCCCCGTATCCTGCACCGCGATCTCCAGTCGCCCGCCATCGGGCGCGGCGGGCGACTCGATGGTTGCCGCACGCAGCGAAACGCTCCCCGCGGCGGTGAACTTGATGGCATTGGAAAGGAGGTTGAAGATCACCTGGCGCAACCGGCCCGGATCGCTGACGATCCAATCCGGCACGGTGCCGATGTCGAGATGGAACGCAATGCCCTTCGTCCGCGCCTGCTCGGTCCAAAGCTGCGCCACGTCGTGCAGCAGCGGCGAAAGTTGCATCGCCACGGGATCGACCGTCAGGTTCCCGGTTTCCATCTTCGCGACGTCGAGAATGTCGTCGACAAGGGCCCGCATGGTGAGCCCCGCACCATGCACAACCTGCACGCGTTCGCGTGCCGCCGGGGCCAATGCCGAATCGGCCAGCATCACCTGCGTCATGCCGAGAATCCCGTTCAACGGCGTGCGGATCTCATGGCTGGTGGTCGCCAGGAACTCGGTCTTGGCCTGCAATGCCTTTTCCAGCGCGCCATTGGTGCTGGCGAGCACCGCATTGGCGGCCTGCACCTGGTTCCGGCTCCGACGGATTGTGATCAGGCCCAGCGTGAGCAGCGCAATCACCACCATCGTCGCCCCGCCAATCAACAGAAACAAGGTGCGCTGCACCTCGGCCGCCTTGCGGAGTTGCTCGGTCGTCAGCCGTTGGATGGTGAGTTCCTGATTGGCGTAATCGAAGCGGGCGGCCATCAGCGCGGCGCTGTTGGTGGTGGCGACCTTCGCTGCCTCGTCGCTCAGGCGCTTCAACGCTTCGAGGTGGATCAGCGCCCGGCGGTCGTCGCCAAGCTGGCGGTAGATGCTGTAGGCGAAAAGGTGCGGCGTTCGAAAATCTGGCGGTGTCCGTTCGGGATTCACCCCGGCGAACGTCTTCCCGATCAAGGCCGCAGCGCGCTGGAGGTCGCCCTGGCGTTGCGCCAGCTTCGCGGCCGTGGCGTTCAGCAGCCGGGTCAGCCCGATCGTATCCGCGCCGTCGACAAGCTGAAACGCCCGGTTCAGCGTCTTGCGCGCGCCGAGAAGTTCGTTCGACTCGATCTGGTTGCGGGCAAGATTGTCCAGAACCCGCGCCTCAAGGATCGGCTTGCCCAGCTTCCGTGCGGCGGAAGCGGCTGCTTCATATTCGGCCTCCGCTTCCCGGTAGCGGCGCAGGTCCAGCAACACATTGCCCCGGCTGTTGTGCAGCGCCAGGGAAAGCAGCGGATCGTCGCCATGGATCAATGCCGCCTGCTTGTAATAGCGCTCTGCCCGGTTGCCGTCATGCGCAGAGCTGTAGAGCGCTCCGATATTCTGCAGGGCGATCGATTGGCTGCGGGTTTCGTGGATGGCGTCAAAGGCGCGATAGGCTTGCTGAAACGACCCCAGGGCATCTGCCGCCCTGTCCTGCATCAGGAACAGCGTTCCCAGCGACATGAGGATGTCACCACGCAGCTTGGTCGGCTGCGAGACCGCGGATATCGATTGCCGCCCTCGCTGGAGCAGACGGTCGGCGTCGGCCAGCCTGTTGGTGCGAAGCGCGACTTCGGCGCGCAACCAGTCCGCCGTCCCCAGCAATACCGCGCGCCGATCCGGATCGGCAACGCTGTGGCCGAACCGCTCGATCTCGTCGGCAAGCGGGATGGTCGCCAGCGGCTGTTCGACCAGATGGGCCTTCGCCTCGACCAGCGCGGGCTGAATCGCACGCGGGATCGAGAGATCCTCAGCCCCGGCGGGAAACGGCGCGAATGCCAGAGACAGGCTCAGGCAGAGCATCGGCACCCGCAAAGGCAGGCGCGGCCTCAAACGCGCTTCCAGAAGCCTTCGGAACGCAGAAACATCGGCTTGCTCGACAGGGTCTCCGCCAGCCTCTCCTGTTCCCCGAGATAGGCGATCAGCGCCGGCAGCGGCACGGGACGGGAGATCAGATACCCCTGCACCAGGTCGCATCCCATCACGCTCAGCAGGGCCAGCGCAGCCGGCGTCTCGACCCCTTCGGCCGTCACTTCCATCTCCAGCGCATGGGCCAGATCGATCGTCGATCGCACGATCAGCGGATCGCGATGGCTGGAGGTGAGCTGGGTGATGAACATCTTGTCGATCTTCAGCTCCTTCGCGGGAAGCTGCTTGAGATAGGCCAGCGAAGAAAGGCCCGCGCCATAATCGTCGATGGCGAGCGCTACGCCATGGTCGGCAAATTGCTGGAGGTGGCGGATGGCGCATTCGGGATCGCGGATCACGGCCGTCTCCGTGATCTCGAAGCCCAGCCGCGCCTGCGGATGCGCCGTAATGATCGCGCAGGCCTCGCGAACGAAATCGGAATCGGCGAGCAGCATCCCCGAGATGTTGAGGAACAACGGCAGATCGTGTCCGGCGGCGGCCATCGCCTGCTGATCCGCGATCACCTGCCGCAGCGTCCAAAGCGTCAAGGGAGCGATCTGGCCCGATTGTTCGGCAGCAGCGATGAAGTCGCCAGGAAGGATCAGCCCGCGTACCGGGTGATTCCAGCGGACCAGCGCCTCGGCGCTCGCCACCGCCTGCCGGCGCACATGCACCTTCGGCTGATAGTGGAGCACCATTTCACCCAGTTCGATCGCCCGCGGCAGATCGTGAATCAGCATCAGGCGATCGACCACGCGGTCATCGCGCGACAGGTCGATCGTGGCCAGCCCGCCTTCCTCCCGGGCACGGGCAAGGGCAGCTTCCGCCGCCTCCACCAGTTGCAGCGGATCGCATTCTCCCTCGGGTCCGGCCGCCATGCCGAACTCGAAGTCGATCCGCGCCGGCAGGGCAAGCGACTGCTCCCCCGCCAGGACCTGCGCCCGCACGGCGTGAACGACGTCGAGCGCCGCGTCGAAATCCTGCCGCCGGCCACTGAATTCCAGCAGGCCTCGGCCGTGCGAAACGATGGCGAGCGGAAGGGAAGCGGAAAGCACGCCCTCCACGACATCATCGACCGCCCGCTCCAGGCGTTCGCGCCCCAAATTTCGGCGTACTGTCTCGAAATTGAGCACGCGGCACAAGATCGAGACGTTCCAGCCATATTGCACCGATGCTCTCCCGCCCCTTGCTCCGGCTGCGAAAGGGATAATGCAGCACAACCGGAAGCGCCACCGGTCCGAGTCGAAAAATCTGACCAGCAAGGCATTCCGCGCGGTTTTGCGCCCCATACACCCCGTTCGAAGCGCGGCAACGCCCACGGAATGCCGTCACCCGACCTGTCTAACGGGATGGTATCAAAACTTGGTAAACAAGGCTCTGCGCGCCGACGCGGCTTTTTGACGCTCCGCAGATTCCCGGATTGTAGAATCGTAAATTTTTCGTTAACGAAATGACTTGCGCGTAACAGCGCAGAAATGGGAGAACATAAAATGACCTT
The DNA here is from genome assembly GCF_003096275.1 of Sphingomonas pokkalii. Lineage (GTDB taxonomy): Bacteria > Pseudomonadota > Alphaproteobacteria > Sphingomonadales > Sphingomonadaceae > Sphingomonas > Sphingomonas pokkalii. The sequence continues at coordinate 3,450,648 of NZ_QENQ01000001.1, read as the reverse complement.
CATCACCCTCTTCTTCAAAGATGGCGCAACCGGCACCGAAATCCGTCCGGTCTAAAGAATGATCGCCAGGCCGGCGGAAAGGTTCGCCGGCCTGGCACAGGACGAAGATGCAAGGCCTGCGTTTCGCGGGCCTTTTTTTGTTTCGGCTCGTCCCGCCCGGGGGGCATTTGCTGCACTGCAATGGCTTGCCGTGTGGCCAAGTTGCGCTAAGAGCCCTGGTTACCGACTGGTAACGGTCATTGAGCCACAGGGGATAATCGTGCGCATTGCGATGATTGGCACGGGCTATGTAGGCCTGGTTTCAGGAGCTTGCTTCTCCGACTTCGGCCACGAAGTCGTTTGCGTGGACAAGGACGCGCGCAAGATCGAGCTGCTCCACCAGAATGTGATGCCCATCTACGAACCGGGCCTCGACGCCCTGGTCGCCAGCAACGTCAAGGCCGGGCGCCTTTCGTTCACCACCGACCTTGCCGAGGGCGTGAAGGACGCGGACGCCGTGTTCATCGCCGTCGGCACGCCGAGCCGCCGCGGCGACGGCCATGCCGATCTCTCCTACGTGTTCGCCGCCGCGCGCGAGATCGCCGAGAACCTGACCAAGCCGAGCGTGATCGTCACCAAGTCGACCGTCCCCGTCGGCACCGGCGACGAAGTCGAGCGGATCATCGCCGAAGTCGCGCCGGAAAGCGGTGCCAAGGTCGTCTCGAACCCCGAGTTCCTGCGCGAAGGCGCGGCGATCGAGGACTTCAAGCGCCCCGACCGCGTCGTCGTCGGCACCGAGGATGAGTTCGCCCGCCAGGTGATGCGCGAAATCTATCGTCCGCTCTCGCTCAACCAGTCGGCCCCGATCCTGTTCACCGGCCGCCGCACCAGCGAGCTGATCAAATACGCCGCCAACGCTTTCCTTGCCGTGAAGATCACCTTCATCAACGAGATCGCGGACCTGTGCGAACAGGTCGGCGCAGACGTGCAGGAAGTGTCGCGCGGCATCGGCATGGACAACCGCATCGGCGGCAAGTTCCTCCACGCCGGCCCCGGCTATGGCGGTTCGTGCTTCCCGAAGGACACGCTGGCGCTGATGAAGACTGCCGCCGACAACGACACGCCGCTGCGCATCGTCGAGGCGACGGTGCAGGTGAACGATGCCCGCAAGCGCGCGATGGGCCGCAAGGTCATCAAGGCGATGGGCGGCGACGTGCGCGGCAAGACCGTCGGCATCCTCGGCCTGACCTTCAAGCCCAACACCGACGACATGCGCGACGCCCCGAGCCTCTCGATCATCGCCGCGCTGCAGGATGCCGGCGCGACCGTGAAGGCCTATGATCCCGAGGGAGTCGAACAGGCGAGCAAGATGCTGACCGACGTCGAGTTCGTCGCGAATCCCTATGCGGCGGCCGATGGTGCCGATGCATTGGTGATCGTGACCGAGTGGGATGCGTTTCGCGCGCTCGACCTCACCCGCATCAAGAACAGCCTCAAGTCGCCGATCCTCGTTGATCTGCGCAACATCTACCCGCCGGCCGAACTCGAGCGGGCCGGCCTGCAATATACCGGCGTGGGCAAACCGAGCCGCGACTGATCCGGTCTTCCTCCCCCGCCCGATCGGCGGGGGAGGTATTCGGCGCTAAACAATAACTAGATCGCTTGCACGCCGGGGACTTTTTACACGCCCTTTCATGCTGCAAACGAGTATCATGGATTCCGCCACCCTTTCATCGCCGTCGCTGACGCATCTTCAGCGCCTCGAGGCCGAAAGCATCCACATCCTGCGCGAAGTCGTGGCCGAAGCCGAACGCCCGGTGATGCTGTATTCGATCGGCAAGGACAGCGCGGTGATGCTCCATCTCGCGCGCAAGGCCTTTTATCCGGCGCCCCCGCCCTTCCCGCTCCTCCATGTCGACACGACCTGGAAGTTCAAGGCGATGTACGAGTTGCGCGAACGCTCGGCAGCGGCGGCGGGGATGGAACTGCTCGTCCACCAGAACCCGGAGGCCAAGGCGCGCGGGATCAATCCGTTCGACCATGGCGGCCTCCACACCGACTTGTGGAAGACGGAAGGGTTGAAGCAGGCGCTCGACAAATATGGATTCGACGCGGCGTTCGGCGGCGCCCGGCGCGACGAAGAGAAGAGCCGCGCCAAGGAACGCATCTTCAGCTTCCGCACGTCCACGCATCGCTGGGACCCGAAGAACCAGCGCCCGGAACTGTGGCGGCTCTACAACGCCCGCAAGGCCAAGGGCGAGAGCATCCGCGTCTTCCCGCTCTCCAACTGGACCGAGCTCGACATCTGGCAGTATATCCTCGCCGAGGGCATCGAGATCGTGCCGCTCTATTTCGCCGCCCCCCGCCCCACGGTGGAGCGCGACGGCATGCTGCTGATGGTCGATGACGAGCGCTTCCGGCTGCAGCCCGGCGAAGTGCCGGTCGAACGCTCGATCCGCTTCCGCACGCTCGGCTGCTATCCGCTCACCGGTGCGGTGGAGAGCACGGCGGACACGCTGGAAAGCGTGATCCAGGAAATGCTGCTCACCACCACCAGCGAGCGCCAGGGCCGCGCGATCGACCACGACCAGGCCGCCAGCATGGAGAAGAAGAAGCAGGAGGGGTACTTCTGATGACCGCCTATCGCCCCGACGCGCTGATTGCCTCCGACATCTCGGCCTATCTCGAACTGCACCAGCACAAATCGCTGCTGCGCTTCCTCACCTGCGGCTCGGTCGATGACGGCAAGTCGACGCTGATCGGCCGGCTGCTCTACGATTCGAAGCAGATCTTCGAGGACCAGCTGTCCGCGCTGGAGAAGGATTCCAGGCGCGTCGGCACCCAGGGCCAGGCGATCGACTTCGCGCTGCTGGTCGACGGCCTCGCCGCCGAGCGCGAGCAGGGCATCACCATCGACGTCGCCTATCGCTTCTTCGCGACGGAGAAGCGCAAGTTCATCGTCGCCGACACGCCCGGCCACGAACAATATACCCGCAACATGGTCACCGGCGCCTCCACCGCCGATCTCGCGGTGATCCTGATCGACGCGCGCAAGGGCCTGCTCACCCAGACGAAGCGGCACAGCTATCTGGCGCACCTGCTTGGGATCCGGCACCTGGTGCTGGCGGTGAACAAGATGGACCTTGTCGATTACGATCAGCGCGTGTTCGACGCGATCGTCGCCGACTATGCCGATTTCGCCCGATCGATCGATATCCAGGCATTCACTCCGATTCCGATCTCGGGCTTTCGCGGCGACAACGTCACCACTCGCAGCGAAGCGATGCCCTGGTTCACCGGTCCGGTGCTGCTCGACCATCTGGAAACGGTGGACGTCGATGCCGAGGCAGATCGCGCCAAGCCGTTCCGGATGCCGGTGCAATGGGTCAACCGCCCGAACCTCGACTTCCGCGGCTTCGCGGGGCTCGTCACCAGCGGCACTCTCCGTCCGGGCGATCCGGTCCGCATCCTGCCTTCCGGCCGCACCAGCCGTGTCGCTCGGATCGTGGCGATGGGGGGCGACCGGGATGTCGCGATTGCGGGGGAGTCGGTCACCCTCACGCTCGCCGACGAGGTCGATTGCTCGCGCGGCGACGTGATCGCCGCGGCCGATGCGCCGCCCCAGGCCGCCGACCAGTTCAAGGCGACGCTCGTCTGGATGGACCCGGCCGAATTGTTGCCCGGCCGCAGCTATTGGTTGAAGCTGGGCACCCAGACGGTCAGCGCCGTCGTACGTGCGCCGGATTATGCGATCGATGTGAACACGATGGCGCACGGCGCGGTGAAAGCGCTGACGCTCAACGACATCGGCGTCGCCGAAATCGCCACCGATCGGCCCATCGTGTTCGAAACCTATGCGGACAGCCACGATCTCGGCGGCTTCATCCTGATCGACAAGCTGACGAACGCCACCGTCGCCGCGGGCATGTTGCAGTTCGCGCTGCGCCGCGCCCAGAACGTGCATTGGCAGACGATCGAAATCACGCGTGAGGCCCATGCCCAGCAGAAGAACCAGGAACCGCGCCTGCTCTGGTTCACCGGCCTGTCCGGTTCGGGCAAGTCGACGATCGCCAACCTGGTGGAAAAGCGGCTGCACGCCATGGGCAAGCACAGCTTCCTGCTCGATGGCGACAATATCCGCCATGGCTTGAACCGCGATCTGGGCTTCACCGATCAGGATCGGGTGGAGAATATCCGGCGGATCGGCGAAGTCGCCAAGCTGATGACCGATGCCGGGCTGATCGTGCTTACCGCCTTCATCTCACCGTTCCGCGCCGAGCGGGCGCTGGTGCGTTCGATGATGCCAGAAGGCGAGTTCTTCGAAATCTTCATCGACACGCCGCTGGAGGTCGCGGAGAACCGCGACGTGAAGGGCCTCTACCGCAAGGCGCGGGCAGGCCAGATCGCCAACTTCACGGGCATCTCCAGCCCCTATGAAGCGCCCGTCAGTCCCGAAATCCACATCGACACCACCCGAACGACGCCGGAAGAAGCCGCAGAACGGATCGTAGAGACGATCATGGGCGCATGGGCGCCGATACTATGAGCACCGAACTGACCGACGCCGAGCTCGCGCACGCCATCGCCACCGAAGCCGGGGACTTGCTGCTTCGCATCCAGGCGGATTGCGCCGGCGGCGCGCGCGGGGACCGGGAGGCGAACAGCCTGATCCTCGATCGCCTGCGTACGGCGCGTCCGTACGACATGATCCTGTCCGAGGAATCGGCGGACGATCTCTCCCGGCTCGAACAGCGCCGCATCTGGATCGTCGACCCGCTCGACGGCACCCGCGAATTCGCCGAACGGCGCGACGACTGGGCCGTCCACATCGCCCTGGCAGTGGATGGGGCAGCGACAGCGGGCGCGGTCGCACTACCCCGCCTGGGTGTGACGCTTGCCAGTGACAGGCCGCCGCCCCTCGCCCCGGCCCAGCACCCGCCGCGCATGTTGGTCAGCCGTACGCGCGCCAGCCGGCTCTGCGCAGAGGTGGGCGAATCGATCGGGGCCGTGCATGTCGGCATGGGATCGGCCGGTGCCAAGGCGATGGCAGTGGTGCGCGGCGAAGCGGAAATCTATCTGCACTCCGGCGGTCAGCACCAATGGGATAATTGTGCGCCGGTCGCGGTGGCGCTGGCGGCGGGGCTGCACGCCTCGCGGATCGACGGATCGCCGATTGTCTACAACCAGGCGAGCACCAGCCTTCCTGATCTGCTGATCTGCCGACCCGAATGGGCCGCACCGGTGCTGGCGGCCGTCGCCGCCTGCGAAGCGGCGCGATAAGGGCAAACCCGGATCGGTGAGCTCCCGACTGCGCAACGCTGCGCGAATCGCATAGAAGAGGTCATACGGAAGACGCGACACCCCCCGCACTTCCGTCAGTAACGGCGTAATGGCGAACAGGCCTTCCCCCGGGCCGCGCCAATGGTTGCAAGTCGGTCCAATACTTTCCGATCCCCTCGTATCGGACCGACTTGCTTCCTATTCCCTAGACTCTGGTTGCGTGCATAGGCCGGTCCGCTCCCCTCCCTTGGCGGACCGGCCTTTTGCTTAGAACGCGTAGGACAGGTTCAGCATATAGGTGCGGCCCACCTCGACATAGCCGCCCTTGCGGTCCACCGAGAGCAGCGCCTTGCCGACCCCCGCCGTCGCCCAATAGCTGTGCGCATTCAGCAGGTTCTGGACAGACACGCCGGCAGTCAGATGCTGGTTCAGCGTATAGCTGAAGATCGCATTCATCGTCGAAACCGGCTGGATATAGGTGTCCGGCTGCGTCGAGCGCAGGTCGTACAGCTTGTTGCCGGTATAGTTGTAGTTCAGCGCGGCGTTGAACCCGCCATGCACCCAGAACAGCTCGGTGTTGAACATCACCTGTGGCGCTGCCGGCATACGCTGGCGGCGATAGGCGTTGGACACGAACACCGTGGCGTCCGCGCGCTGCAGGGTGACGTTGCCCTGGAAGCCCAACCCGTCCAGCACGCCGGTCAGCCCCTTCAGGCTGTACCGCGCGAACAGTTCGACGCCATAGACGCTGCCCTTGCCGCTGGTATCGAGCGTATCGATCTCGACGCCGTCGGGCGAGAGCTGGCTGTTCGGTGCATTCCACACGTTCAGGTCGCCGGTCGCGTTGGTCGAGCCGGTCGAGAACATCACATGGTTCAGCCGCTTGTAGAACAGCGCCGCCGAGAACAGGTCGGTGCCGGCCCCCTTATGCTCGATCGAGGTATCGACGTTCCACGCCTCGACCGCATCGAGATTCGGGTTCGGCACGAAGATCGAAGTGATCTTGCCGCTGTCGTCGCGCGAGACGCTGGTCGGCCCGAGCAGCAGATCGAATGCGGGGCGCGAATAGCTCTTGCGCACCGAGAAGCGATACACGGTATTCTCGCCCGGGCGATAGGAAGCGATCAGGCTCGGCAGCCACTGGTCGTAGCTGCGGGCGCTGGTGGCGAAGCCCGCGGTCTTGCCGTTGTCCTGCCAGTAACGGCCCTGGAACCAGTTATGTTCGAAGCGCAGGCCCGGCGTAACGGTGAGGCCGCCGAAGCTGAAATTGGCGAGGACATAGCCGCTGGCGCGATGTTCCTTGCCGTCCAGCCGGTTCTCTTCCAGCTTCACCGGATTGATGCCCGGAAGCTTGGCGAGCGACAGCCTGGCGTTCTGCGCCTCGATCCAGGCGTGATCGGGGATGTAGAACGGCACCTGTACGTCGTTCATGAAGCCGTTCAGCCGCTTGCCCGGCACCGCGGTGAGCTTGGTGAGGTTCGGATCGGTGGCGGTGAAGTCATATTCGAGCGCGCCGTCATCGCCGAGGCTGTTCGAATAGCGCTTCGACGCTTCATACTTGCCGCCTGCCTGGATCGAGGAAAGCCCGCGATCGCCGAACTTCCAGGTGCCGTCCAGACGGCCCTCGAGCTTCGATTCCCACGAATCCTCGAACTGCGCGGTGGTGTAGGCCTGGGCGAAATTGTCGAGATTGGTGATCGTCGCGCGCGCATCGTCGCTCAGCACGACCTGCGGATTGGTGCGATCGGCAAGGCTGGTGATCAGCTTGTAGCTTGCCGGGCCGGTCGCGTTCGGGCCGATATAGGTCGGGCTGCCCCACTTCGCCTGGATGCGCAGCGGATAGCTGGTCGCGCCGCGCGAATAGGCGCCGTTATAGTCGAGCGTCAGGTCGCCCAGCCGGCTCTCGCCGCCGATCTTGGTGGTGAACAGCCGCTGGTTGCTGTGCTCGGTGCGGAAATAGTTGGTACCGCCGAGACCGTACATCGCCAGATAGCCGGCGCTGTCATAGTTGGAGCCAAGCTTGTTCCCGGCATTGGGGTTGGTCTGCCCGGCGGTGAGGCCCACGCTGCGCGCCGCAGTCTGATCCATCCAGCTCTTCAGGCGATATTCGCCATAGGTGGTGCGGGCGTAGAGATCGGTGGTGTCGCCCTTCCATTCCAGGTTCACCGTGCCGCCGAAGCGTTCGATCTTGTTCTGGAAGACGTTCCACTCGACGCCGACCGGCACCGCATTGGCGAGGTTGTCGCGCAGCGCGCCCGGCAGGTTGCCGTTCTGCTTGGTATAGTCCTTGTGGATAGCCACGGACTCGCTGAAGATGTTCTTCTTGCCGTAATAGCCCGACGCAAAGATGCCCAGATTGCCGAACTGCTGCGCGGTCTCCAGCTGGACCGTGCCGCCCCAGGGATCCTGGTCGCGGGCGGCGGCGCGGCCGGCGATCTGCCCTTGCGCGCGGATCTGGAAGTGATGCGCGCCGAAATCGAAGGGCGACGCGGTCCGCAGGTCGATCACGCCGGCGATGGCGTCGCCATCCTGCGCGGCGTTCGGCGCCTTGTCGACGCGCACTTCCGAAAGCGCGAAGGGCGACAGCAGGTTCATCGAGATCGCGCGGGTGCGCGCATCGGTCTGCGCCAGGCGCACACCGTCGAGCGCATAGGCGTTATAGGCAGTGTCGAGGCCGCGGATCGAAAGATACTGCGCCTCGCCCGTCGCCGCCGCGTTGCGCGACTGGTCGACCGAGGAATTGAGGCCCGGCAGGCGGGTCAGCAGGTCGGCCAGGTTCTGCTGCGGCTGCGCGCGCAGTTCCTCGCCGGAAACGATGGTGACGAGCGACGCGCTCTTCACCTGTTCGTCCTGGGCATTCTTGATCGCCACGGTCTTGCCGGTGACGACGATCGTCTCGCCATCGCGCGACTGGTCGTCGGCATCCGCCGTCGCAGCGGCGACGGCATCTTCACGCGGCGTCGCCGCCCAGGCCTGGCTGTGTGCGAGAAGTGCGACCGTGCCCCCGCCCAGGAGAAGCGCAACGCGCTTGTTCCAGTGTCCCATTGGTATTTCCTTTGTTTGCCAATTGCCCAGCATGTCCCCGCTGGCTGCCCGGCCCGCTAGCGCCAGCGCACGGCAATCCGGCGTCCCGTTGGTGGCAATTCGACTGCGAAAGCATGACAAGATTGCTGCACTGCAGCGCAAGCTTCGAAGATGATTGGATAATACCAATTCAACAATTGGTATTCTTTTTTTGTCACATAGCTTTCATTCGCGGCCGCTAGCCCGCTCACCATGAAAATCCGTTCCGTTGGCCGTGCTTGCGCGCTTTGGGCACTGCTGCTCACCCCCGTCGCCACCCAGGCGGCGCCGCAATCCTCGCCGCGAGTCGAGCGGCTGGTGCTGCTGATGCGCCACGGCGTTCGCTCGCCCCTGGATGGCGAGGTGCCGCTCGCCACCCGCACCGGTCGGCCCTGGCCGCACTGGGAGGCCCCGGCCGAACAGGTTACCCCCCATGGCGTCGCCGCGCTGCAGGCGCTCGCCAAAGCGGATCGCCGCTGGTTCCAGGCGGCGGGCCTGCTCGCCGACAAGGGATGCCCCGATGCCGCCACGCTGCGGCTGTGGACCAACAGTTCGCCGCGCACGATCGCCAGCGGCGAGGCCTATGCCGCCGGCCTCGCGCCGGGCTGCGCCCTCGCCATCGGCCACCGCCCGATCGGCGAGAACGATCCGATCTTCGAACCGCTGGGCGCGCGCCCCAAGAGCTTCGATGCCCGCCAGGCGGTGGAATCGATCCTTCGCTACACCGGCGGGATCGACGCGCTTGCGAAGCGGCACGCGGCTGGCCTCGCGCTGCTGGAACGGGTGCTCGCCTGCCCCAGCGGCCCGTGCAGCCCGGTTGAGCCCTCCGCGGTCCGTGCGACCGAAGACGGGCATGGCATCGATCTGAAAGGGCCGATCCGCGCCGCGTCCGGCACCGCGCAGGTGCTGATGCTGCAATATCTGGAAGGGTTGCCGATGGCGAAGGTCGGCTGGGGCCGGGCGACGCCGGCGCAGCTGGCAGCACTGGGCGCCGTTCACGGTGCGCTGTTCGACGTGTTCAGCCGTCCCGCCTATATGGCCGCGTTCCAGATGGCGCCGACCGTCGATCGCATCGCGCGCGACCTGACTGCGGATGCCGCCCCCGCCATCGACCTGCTGTTCGGCCATGATACGAATGTCGCGGCGCTGGCGGCGGTGCTGGGCGTACCGGTGCAGGCGCCGGGCTTTGCGGCGAACGATCCGTCACCCGGCGGCGGCATCGCCATCGCGCTGGTGCCTGCGCCGGATGGCGGCAAGGACGTGCGGCTATGGTATCGCAGCCAGAGCGCCGCTGACATCCGCGCCGCCCGCGACCGCACGACCTGGACGCCGTTGCGGCTGGAAGGATGCGATCAAGGGCGTGACCATCGCTGCCCACTGCCGCAGTTTCTGAAGCGCCTGGAAATCGGCACCGCACCCGCGCGCGACCGGCCATAGCGAGGATGGATGTGGCGTCGCCCGGTGCCCCGTTGCGGGTACACGCGACCCACGCGAATATGGGGGCGAAATGGGATGCCGCGCGACCGGGCGGAAGGATCAGGCCCGGCCTTTGGAACCCGTACTCCTGCCCCACCGTTCGAATGCTGGCTCAGGCCGCCCGCGAATAGGCCCTTGCGCGGTAGCTGGCGAACAGCTCCTCGAAATGCATGTCCATCGTCCGCGTGGACGGCGCGTCGGCAGTCGCGCGCAGGCGGTGGAACATCGGCGTCGTTTCCACGAAGCGCCCCAGCGCGTCGCGCAGGCTCACCGGATCCGCCGCCTTGTAGAGCATTCCCTGCCCCTCGACGAACTGATCGGCCGCGCCGCCCTGGTCCGGCACGATCAGCGGCAGGCCGCTGGCCCGCGCCTCCGCGGCCACCATGCAGAACGTCTCGGCCTCGCAGCCATGGACCAGTGCGTCGGCGCTCGCCAGCACCCGCGCCAGCTGCTCGCGGTTGCTGGTAGGTTCGAACAGCTGCGCATGGGGATTGCGCCCGATCGCAGCGATTACGCGGGAGCGCGCCGTGCCGGTTCCGATCAGGATCAGCCCCATCGGGTTGCGTGCCGCGGCGGCCTCGGCTGCCTCGATCACCATCGGCCAGCGCTTCTCGGCCGCCAGCCGGCCCACGCCGATCAGCAGCGTGGCATCCGGGCCGAGGCCACAGCTTGCCAGCAGTTCGGCACGCAACGCCTCGTCGCGCAGGCTCGGGCTGAAATAGCCCGGCTCCACGCCCATCGGGATGGTCGTGATCTTGGACAGCCCGCCGTCGGTGAGCCGCGCCGCCAGATCATGCCCTGCCGTCACCACCAGATCGAACCCCTCGTCCAGCCGGCGGAGGTGCTGCCAGAAGGAGGAGAAGCCCTTGTCGATCGTCTCGCGGTTGGCGATCGTGCCGAACCAGCGATAGGCATAGGCCGCCAGCGGATCGGCGTGCATCACCAGCGCGCGGGCCGCCGGCCCCTGCCACCGCGCCACCATCGATGCGCTGCGCCAGGGCGACGATGCCTCCACGAAATCGGGCTTCCAGCGGTCCAGCGCCGCGTGCAGCAGCGGCTCATCGTCGAAATAGCGATATCGCCGGTCCAGCGGCAGCAGCGGTGCGGGGATCGTCGCCAGCACGGCGCCGTCCCGCTCCTCGATGATCTCTTCGCGTTCGCCGGGCGCCAGGATGATGATCTCGTGCCCCAATTGGGCGCCGAGCTCCATCTTGCGACGGACATAGGTTTTCACGCCACCCCCAAAGGGGCTGTAGAAGGCGCAGACATCCAGGATGCGCATCAATGCGTCTCCAGCAGTTCGCGATATTGGCCGAAGCGGCCACCCTTGGAAAGCGCACCGAGCGTCTTGTCGATGCTGGTGAGCAGCGCCGGCACGGTCACGTCCCCCGGATGCACGCCCAGCCGCATCGCCGGGCGGCGGGGCAGCAGCGCGCGGGCGATCGCCGCCACCGCCAGTGACGAGGCGATCCGGCTTTTGCTGCGGCTGGCCCAGGTGATCACCGGGCCCTTGGCGAGCACGCGATCCGCCTGCTGCGGCGCCCAGACCCGGAAATGATCCTCGGCCAGCGCGAAGCCGAGATCGCGCAGCGCTTCGCGGGCGCCGTCGCCATAAAGCCAGGCGGGTGCGATGAAGCCGGTCACCGGGCGGCCGATGATATCCTCTACCAGCGCGCGACCACGCTCCATCCGGTCGCGCGCGGTGGCATAGTCCAGGCCGAGGAACTCGCCCTCGCCCGCCGTCATATGCTTGGCCTTGAAGCGCGCGCTGGCCGATGCGTGTTCGGAAACGTCGCGGTGGAACCAGCCGTGCAGGAACATCTCGATACCCGAGTCCGCCCAGCCCCGCAGCCGCGTTGCGAACGGGGTGCCCGGCACCAGCGGCGCCGATCCCCAATGATCGGGCACCACCAGCATCGCATAGCGCGGGGCGCCGATATGGCGCAGGAACAGCTCCGAAAGCTGATCGACCGCACCTTCGGAACGCGGCCCGACATCGTGGATCGATGCCAGCAGGCTGGGGCCTTTGGGCAGGCCATCGGGACGATGAAGCAAGGACATTCGGCTAACTTTGCTGCGAGTGCGAGCGATATAAGCCCGGAGAACGGGGCGGCAAGCAGGCCGAATTTCGACTTTTCTAACACACGGAACAAAAAGCACTAAACTGGCACATCGGGGCCGGCCTGCCGGCATGATGCCACATTTCCACGTGATTCGGCCAGTCTCAGAACCAGGTGCGAACCCCCGCCACGAACGAAAAGCCGCCGGTCTCCTCGCCGCGCGTGCGGGCGATCCGGGCGGTTTCGCCAAGCCGCCGCTCCCACGAAACCCCGATATAGGGCGCGAATTCCCGGCGGCGCTCGTAGCGCAGGCGGATGCCCAGCTCCAGATCGCTCAAGCCTGCGCCGATGCCGGTTTCGCGGACTGTCTGCGCCGCGAAATTCGCCTCCGCCCGCGGCTGGAGCACCAGATTCTGGGTCAGGCGCTGGTCGTAGAACGCCTCTGCGCGCGCCAGCACATCTCCCTGGCTGGAAAGGAACACCGCGCCTTCGACCTGGAACCAATAAGGTGCCAGTCCCTCGATACCCATCGTGGCATAGGTGCGCGAAGGCCCCGGCCGGATATCGTGGCGAACGCCGGCCTGCAGGTTCCAATAAGGATCGATCGCCCGGCTGTAGAGCGCCTGGACTTCGGCCGTCTCGGTGCGGCCGCCGAACGTCCCCTCGCCTTCCGATTTCAGGGTGAGCCGGTGGATATCGCCGCCAATCCACGCCTCGCCATCCCAACGATAGCCGTCCTTGCCGCGCCGCAGCTGCACCTCGGCGAGGTTGAGCATCACCTGGCGGAATGTCATCCCGCCATGGTGATGGCGCAGATGATGGCTCGCCGCCATCATCGCCTCTGCACCCCAGAAGCGGCTGGCGGCCAGTCCCGGCTGCGGCGTCGGGGCCGGCGCATCCCCTGCCGCCAGATCGGTTCCCGCGGCGGCTTCGGGCCGGGAATCTGCCGGCATCGGATGGCCGGCATGGGGATCGGCCTGCGGTGCGGGCGGATGATGGCCGGCGTGAGGGTCACCGATCGGTGACATGTGTATGTCATGCCCGGAATGCTGGCCACCATTCGGTGACATAGCTGCATCCTGCCCCTCAGCCTTGGCGTTATCGCTGTCGGGCGCGGCCGCCGCCGGGCTGGCGGGAGACGACGGTGCAGCCATGGGCATATCGCCATGGTGGTCATGCGACATCGTCTGGCCCGCGGCGGGGAACGCCCATCCGAATGCCGCCGCGCCAACGAATAGCAGCGCCTTCATGCCGCGTCTGCCCCGCCGCGAACCTGCACGACCTGCATCATCCCGGCGGCCATGTGGTAGAGCATGTGGCAGTGGAACGCCCAATCGCCTTCGTTGGCGGTCACGTCCCAGCTGACCTTGCCGCCAGGCTGCACCAACACGGTGTGCTTGCGCGGGCTATGGGCGCCATGCCCCGTCACCAGCTCGAAGAAATGGCCGTGGAGATGGATGGGATGGCCCATCATCGTGTCGTTGACCAGCGTCACCCGCACGCGCTCGCCGGCGCGGAACGGGATCGGGGCGGTCACCTCCGACAGTTTCTCGCCATCGAAGGCCCACATGTACCGTTCCATGTTGCCGGTCAGATGGATCTCCAGCTGGCGCGACGGCGCGCGCGCATCGGGGTTGGGCTCCAGCGCCACCAGGTCGCGATAGGTGAGCACCCGGTGTCCGGCATCATCCAGCCCCTGCCCCGGCGCGCCGGTGCGATCGATCGGCATGGGAGCGATGGTCTGGACCCCCGGCCCCTTCCGCACCGTCGGCGCGTTGGAAAAGGCGCGCATCGCGTGATCCATCCCCGCCATGGCACCATGGTCCATCGCGCCATGGTCCATCCCGCCCATGCCCATGTCCGTCATCGTCGCGATCGGGCGGCGGCGCAGCGGCGGCACCGCCGCGGACATGCCGGGCCGGGGCGCCAGCGTCGCGCGGGCCATACCCGAACGATCGACGCTCTCGCCCACCAGCGTATAGGCGCGGTCTTCGCGCGGCACGACGATAACGTCATAGGTTTCGGCCGGGCCGAACTGGAACTCGTCCACCTCCACCGGCCGCACATTCAAGCCATCGGCCTGCACCACCGTCATCGGCAGGCCGGGGATGCGCAGGTTGAAGGTGGTCATCGCCGAGGCGTTGATGATGCGCAGCCGTACCCGTTCGCCGGGCCGGAACAGCGCCGTCCAGTTGTCCTGCGGGCCGTGACCGTTGACGAGATAGCGATAGGTGGCGCCGGTCACGTCGGCGATGTCGGTGGGATCCATCCGCATCGCCCCCCATTTGCGCCGATCGCCGGCACGCTGGTCCTGGCCCGCCAGCAAGCCGGCCAGCGTCTGCCGCTGGCGGTTGAAATAGCCCGGCTGCTGCTTGAGCCGCGTGAAGATCGCACGCCCGGAAAGTCGGCTGTGATCGGAAAGCACGATGACATGCTCGCGATCGGACAGCACCGGATCGGCTCCGGCGGGATCGATCACGATCGGGCCGTACAGCCCATCCTGCTCCTGGAACCCCGAATGGCTGTGATACCAATAGGTACCCGCCTGCACGATCGGAAAGGCATAGGTGAAGGTAGCGCGCGGCGCGATGCCGGGGAAGGAGACGCCCGGCACCCCGTCCATCTGGAACGGCAGCAACAGCCCGTGCCAGTGGATCGAGGACTCCTCGTCGAGTTCGTTCATCACCCGCAGCCGAACCTGCTGCCCCTCGCGCAAGCGGATCAGCGGCGCCGGCACCGTGCCGTTCACCGCAACCGCGTGCATCGGCCGGCCATCGATCCGCATCGTCGTGCGGGCGATGCGCAGGGTAATGTCTTCTCCCGAAAGCACCGGCAACCCCTCGGCAATGCCGGCGGAGCCCGGCAGCGCCCAGGCCGGCAGCGCGCCGGCCAGCGCAAGGCCGCCACTGCCAAGCGTGGCACCGCGCAGAAAAGCTCGACGGTCGATGGAAGCGATCATGCCCTCTGGTCTTTCGGCTCGTTGCCACGGCTCTAGGGTTTAACATCATGTCAGGGTCAAGCCATGTTTTCGGCCTCGACCCTGACATGATGCCAGTCCCCATATCCGCCCGCCTTGGAGGCATGCGATGACGAGTGGAAACGAGCATCAGGGCTGTTGCGGCGGCGGGCGACGGCATCAACGATGCCCCCGCGCTGGTGCGCGCCCGGCGGCTGGCCCGTGCGACCATGCGCAACATCCGGCAGAACCTGTGGTTTTCCTTCTGCTTCAACGGCATCGGCGTGCCGATAGCGGCGGGCGTGCTGTACCCGGTTGCCGGCATCCTGCTATCGCCGATGGTCGCCGGCGCGGCGATGGCGCTATCCTCCTTCGCGATGGTCACCAACGCACTCAGACTGAATGGAGCGAAGCTTTGAATATCGGCCAGGCATCCACGGCCAGCGGCGTCTCGCAACGGATGATCCGCCACTATGAGAAGATCGGGCTGATCCCGGAGCCGCCCCGCCGCGACAGCGGCTATCGCGACTATGCCGAAGCGGATGTCGCCCGGCTGCGCTTTGTCGCCCATGCCCGCGATCTCGGCTTTCCGATCGACGAGATTCGCGCCCTGCTCGGCCTGTGGCAGGATCGCGGCCGATCGAGCGCCGACGTCAAGGCACTGGCCCTGGCGCGCGCCGATGAACTCGGCCGCAAGGCGCGCATCCTGGAAGACATGCGCGCCACCCTGCTGGATCTGGCGGAACGGTGCCAGGGCGATGATCGCCCCGACTGCCCGATCCTCGATCGGTTGAGCGCGAAGGCGTAGCCCGCCGCCGATTTGACGCGCTCGTGCTTTGCTGCCAGTTCCTCTCGCAACTGCGAAAGGCGCTGAAGTGCGGATCGTCATTGTCGATGACAGCGGGGCGCGGGCGTCGGTTCTCGAAGAGGGCCTGCGCGAGGCAGGCTATGACGATATCCATTTCGTGCCACCGCGCGGCGCCTTCGTCGCGCGGATCGAGCGGATGGCACCCGATGTCGTGCTGATGGACCTGGGCAGCCCCAGCCGCGACACGCTGGAAGAGATGCTGCTGGTCAGCCGCGCGCTGGCCAAGCCGATCGCGATGTTCGTCGACCAGTCCGATGATTCGATGATCGGCGCGGCGATCGACGCGGGCGTTTCCGCCTATGTCGTCGATGGCCTGCGCAAGGATCGGGTGAAGCCGATCCTGGAACTTGCGGTGCGGCGGTTCACCGCCTTTTCGCGGATGCAGACCGAACTGGACGAGGCCCGCACCGCGCTCGCCAACCGCAAGACGATCGACAAGGCGAAGGCAATATTGATGGCGCAGCGCGGATTGAACGAACCCGATGCCTATGCGCTGCTGCGCACGACGGCGATGAACCAGGGCCGCCGGCTGGTCGATGTCGCCGAGGCGCTGATCACCGCGAGCAGCCTGCTCGGCGGGGGTGCGGCATGATCCTGGTTCGCGCCGCCTTCCTGCCGCTCACCGACAGCGCCGTCCTGGTCGCCGCGCGCGAGCAGGGCTTCGCCGCGGCGAACGGCATCGATCTGGAGCTGGTGCGCACTACCAGCTGGGCAACCCTGCGCGACCGGCTGGTCTATGGCCAGGTCCAGGCGGCGCAGATGCTGGCGCCGCTCGCGGTGGCGGTAACGCTGGGGCTCAGCCAGCAGCCGGCGGCGCTGTCGGCGCCGTTCAAGCTCAACGGCAACGGCAACATGCTGGTGATGTCGGGGGAATTCGCCGCAGCGCTGGAGCCAGACCTGCCCGCGCGCCTCGCCGATCCGCTGGGCACGAGCCATGATTTCGCGACGGCGATCGGGCTGTTCCGCCGCAAGCCGGTGATCGGCATCGTCCACCGCTTTTCGGGCCATGCGCTGATGCTGCGCTACTGGCTGGGCAGCGCCGGCATCGATCCCGACCGTGATGTGGTGCTGCGGGTGCTGCCGCCGTCGCTGACGGTGGAGGCGATGCGGCTGGGCGAGATCGACGGTTTCATCGCCGGCGATCCCTGGCCGGCCGCCGCGATCGCCCACGGCCTCGCCGAGGCGGTGGCGATCGGCGCGCGCATCTGGCAACGCGGGGTCGAAAAGGTGCTGGCGCTGCGCACCGATTGGATGGAGGCGAATGCCGATACGGTCGACCGGCTGCTGCTGGCGCTGGCACAGGCGGCACGCTGGTGCGACGATCCGGCCAACCGCGGCGCGCTGGCAGCGCTGCTTGCACGCCCGGCCTATGTCGGCGAACCGGCCGACCTGATCGAAGCGGGGCTGTCGGGTACCCTGCTCGCCCGGCATGGCGCACCGGCGATCGACGAGCCGGATTTCCTGCTGTTTCACCGCGAGGCGACGGCCTTCCCATGGCGCAGCCAGGCGCTGTGGATCTATTCCCAGCTGGTCCGCTGGCGCCAGGCGGAGCCGAGCGCCGAGGCGGAAGCGGCGGCCGGGGCGGTGTTTCGCCCGGACGTCTATCGCCGTGCGCTTGGCGGCAGCGGCGAACCGATGCCGGGCGCGAGCATGAAGCTGGAAGGCGCGGTGGCGGCGCCCACCGGGGTCGGCGCACACCGGGCCGCGCTGACGCTGGGGCCGGATCGCTTCTTCGACGGCCGGGTGTTCGATCCCGAATGCCTGGCGGAATATCTAGCGGGGTTCGGCCCATCGGCGCGATAAGAGACCGTTTGGGAACTCGGCGGCGGAGGGCCGGCGAGGGATTTTTTGTCGCGCGCAAGAAGCCAACCGCAGGCGATGCCGGAAGCATCGGCGAGGATTGGCGACGCTGCGGCGGCGAAAAAGACCCGCCAGGCCGACCCGATCGAATTTCCAAACGGTCTCTAATACCACCCTGCGCGGAGAAGACCCTATCCTCGTCCTCCACATCGTCACCCCGGCGAAAGCCGGGGTCCATTGCGGTCTCGCTATCGGCGTTTGCTGCGGCCGAGAGGCGAATGGATCCCGGCTTTCGCCGGGATGACGGGGAGAGACCGGATAAGTCGGTATCCATGCAGCCTGGTATAAGGGGCCCGCGAAATGGGATGCCGGCGCGCCGTCAGCGCCAGTTATAGCGCGCGGAAGCCAGCGCGCCAAAACCATAAAATCATAGAATGATCCGGCATTTCCGCCTATCGGAAGCGCCGGTTTCCCAGGCGTTGGATATGTAAATGAACGAGAATGTCTTTTCCGGCGAGACCGATCGTCGATTCGCGTCACCCTTTGCCCAGGCACGCGACGTCCCGTCGATCGACGACTGCTATTTCTACCATACGATGGACATTCCCGGCCATGGAACGGTCGAAGGCGAATGGGACCTTCGCGGGATCGAGGATCGCTATCTCGGCCATTTCGATTTTGCGAAGAAGCGCGTCCTCGATGTCGGGGCGGCGTCCGGGATCCTGACATTTCACATCGAAAAACAGGGCGCAGATGTCGTCTCGTTCGATCTGTCGGACGCGTTCGACTGGGATATCGTCCCCTTCGCGGGAAGCGATGCCGATGAAACGCGAAGGGCGCGCCGGCAGCATATCGACAAGATCAACAATGCCTATTGGTTCTGCCACCGGGCCTTTGGCTCCAACGCGAAAATGGTGAATGGCGTCGTCTATGACATTCCGTCGTCGATTGGCCCGGTGGACGTCTCCGTGCTCGGCAGCATCCTGCTCCACCTGCGGGATCCTTTCCTCGCGCTGACGAACGTCGCCGCGCTGACGAAAGAGACCATCATCGTTGCAGAACTCTCTCCCTATGGCCGGCTGGCGAGCATGTTCCGGCGCAACCCCCGTTTCATGCCAAGGGGCCTGAAGCCCAACGGTATCAACGACGGCTGGTACCGGCTGCCACCGCTGCTCGTGCGCGAATATCTCGCCATCCTCGGATTCGCCGACCAGCGGATCGTCTGGAACACGTTCAAATATGGCAGCCGTACGCGGCCGATCTATACGATCGTCGCGAACCGAACCTCCTGACTCTTCGCGCCGGGCTGTCGCCGACCGGATAAGTTCGCGCTTGCAGCAAACAAGAATCTGCGCGATGATCCCCCGTCGCGCAAGGAAGCGCGCCCAGCGGGAGGGGCTCCAAGGCCGGGGCCTCCCTCCCCCCTCTGAACGCAGCAAAGCCGCTGACCGGACGTCGCCTCCATGCGAACGCCCGGCGAGCGGCTTTTTTCATGTCCTTTTCAGATCGGCATTGGGGACGTCATCATGGCAACGGCATTTCTGGATCGACGCGTGGACCCATCCACCACCATGGCAAAAGACGACGGTTTCTGGCGCAGCGGGCACTGGCCCACGCTCGTCGCCGCCTTTCTCTATTTCGATCTGGCCTTCATGGTCTGGGTGCTGCTCGGCCCGCTGGCGCCAGACATTGCGAAGACCCTGCACCTCACCGCCGCGCAAAAGGGCCTGATGGTGGCGACGCCGACGCTGGCGGGCGCGTTTCTGCGCGTCGTCAACGGGCTGCTGGTCGATCGCATCGGGCCGAAGCGTTCGGGCGCGATCAGCCAGATGATCGTGATCGGCGGACTCCTCTCCGCCTGGCTGCTCGGCGTGAACAGCTTCGGCGGCACGCTGGCGCTCGGCGTGATCCTGGGCTTTGCCGGCGCCAGCTTCGCGATCGCCCTGCCGCTCGCCAGCCGCTGGTATCCGCCCGAGCACCAGGGCAAGGCGATGGGGCTGGCAGGCATGGGCAATTCGGGCACGGTGCTCGCCGCGCTGTTCGCGCCGGCGCTGGCCAGGCTGTTCGGCTGGAACGCGGTGCTCGGGCTGGCCTGCATTCCGCTCGGCATCGTGTTCGTGCTGTACTTGGCGATGGCCAAGGATGCGCCGAATGCGCCCGCCCCTAAAAGCTGGCTCGAATATCTGCACCCGCTCAAATCGGCCGATGCCTGGTGGTTGATGGGATTCTATGCCGTCACCTTCGGCGGGTTCGTCGGGCTGGCGGCCTCGCTGCCAATCTATTTCACCGATCAATTCGGGCTCAGCACGATCATCGCCGGCTATTGCACGGCGGGATGCGTGTTCGCCGGATCGCTCGTCCGCCCGCTGGGCGGGGCGCTTGCCGACCGGATCGGCGGCGTGAAGGCGCTGACCGGCGTGTTCCTGGTGGCGGCGGCGGCGCTCGCGGGCGTGAGCGTCGCGCCGACGCTGCCCGCCGCCCTTGGCTGCTTCGTGGTGGCGATGCTGGCACTCGGCACCGGCAACGGATCGGTGTTCCAGTTGGTCCCGCAGCGCTTCCAGGCGGAAATCGGGGTGATGACGGGGCTGGTCGGCATGGCCGGGGGCGTCGGCGGCTTCTACCTGGCATCCTCGCTGGGCCTGGCCAAGCAGCTTGCCGGCAGCTTCGCCCCCGGTTTCCTGATCTTCGCAGCACTGGCGATGGCGGCGCTGGCGGGCCTGAATTTCGTGAAAATGACGTGGCGTGCCACCTGGAGCACCGGCGCCCGGATATAATTGGTAACTGGAACGGCGGCCTATCAGTGCGTAGCGCTGCTGCGTTGCAATCAAAGGGAAATGGATGCGATTCTGGATCGTTACGGCGGCTACGCTTGCAGCTACGGGCCCGGCATGTGCGCAAGACATCAGCATCAAGCCACTGATCGAGGGGCGCACGCGCTACGAGCATGTCGATCAGGACGGCATTGCCGCCGCCTCGGACGCGGTGACGATCCGGCTGCGCGGCGGCGTGGAAGCCACGCGCGGCGCCTGGTCGATCCTGGGCGAGGCACAGGGCAATCTGGCGGTCGTCGACAAATATTATGACGGGCTGCACGGGGTGGCCGATCGCCCGGTGATCGGCGATCCGGAGAATGCGGCGATCTACCGCGCACAGATCCGCTATCGCTCGCAGCCGTTCACCGTCACCGCCGGGCGCCAGCGCATCGCGCTGGACGACGAACGGTTCGTCGGCGCCGCCGGCTTCCGCAACAACGGCCAGACCTATGACGCGGTACGGACCGAGATCGTGCCGCGGAAGGGCGTGAAGCTGGACGTCGTCTATGCCTGGAACGTCCGCACCATCTGGGGCACCGACGGCCGCGGCTTCCGCCAGCGCGGGGTTTCCGGCGACAATGTTCTTGCCAATCTTTCTACCACCACACCACTGGGAACGCTAACCG
Organism: Sphingomonas pokkalii; assembly: GCF_003096275.1. Classification (GTDB taxonomy): domain Bacteria; phylum Pseudomonadota; class Alphaproteobacteria; order Sphingomonadales; family Sphingomonadaceae; genus Sphingomonas; species Sphingomonas pokkalii. The sequence goes on along the minus strand of NZ_QENQ01000001.1, from coordinate 3,429,727 downwards.
GCTTCGCCTATCTGGTGGACCAGGACGAGGCGGTGGTGCAGGGCTATCGCCTGTCGAACCAGAATTACGGGGCGCGGCTTGCAGGCGCGCGGCCGCTCGCGCCGGGCGTGAAGCTCAACTATCAGTTCAGCTACGCCCGCCAGTCGGACTATCATCGCAACCCCAACCGCTATCAGGCCGATTACTGGCTGGCGGATGGCGCACTCGACATTGGCAATTGGACGCTCAACGCCGGATATGAAGTGCTGGGTGCCGGCAATGGCAATGCGCTCACCAGCTTCCAGACGCCGCTCGGCAGCGTGTTCAAGTTCCAGGGCTGGGCGGACAAGTTCACCACCAATCCACCGAACGGCCTGCACGACCTCTATGTCGGCGGTAGCCATAGCTGGAAGAAGATCGGCAAAATCGACCTGTTCTCGTTACAGGCGCTGTACCACCGCTTCGAGAGCGACCGGCTGAACCAGCATTATGGCGACGTGATCAACCTGCTTGCCACCGTGAAGGTGAAGAAGACCGCCATTTCCGCACGCTATGCCCGGTACGAAGCGGATCGCTTCGCGACGGACACCACCAAGATGTGGCTGCAGGTGGACTGGACCTACTGACGCCCGCATCGGGCGGGGGAATCTCCAACGGAATCGCTTGAGCCCCCGCCCGAAACGGTTTACGCTGCACGGCGAAAGACAAGGCTGTCCTTCCCCACGTAGCCGCGTGAGCCCATCGATGGGCAACGCGCGGTCCTTTTGATGGCAAAGCCGCCATCCAGCGCTCGGTTCACAAGACCGGGCGCCGGATGGCGGCTTTTTTTTCGTTTGGAGCGAAACGGATGGAGTTTCTCGACCCCGGCAGCACCCTGGCCGACGATCGCCCTGCCGAGGCGGCGGCACCGGCCGAGGCGCGCGAGCATTTGGTCGTGATCGGCAACGGCATGGCCGGATGCCGCGCGGTGGAGGAGCTGCTCGCCCGCGACGGCACGCGCTTCCGCGTCACCATCTTCGGCGCCGAGCCGCAGGTGAACTACAACCGGATCATGCTCTCCCCGGTACTGGCCGGCGAGAAGACGTTCGAGGAGATCGTGATCAACGACCATGCCTGGTACGCCCGGCACGGCATCGAGTTGGTGGCCGGCGATCCGGTGGTGGCGATCGACCGTGCCGCGCGCACCATCACCGCCAGGTCGGGGCGCACGACCGGCTATGACAAGCTGCTGATCGCCACCGGCTCCGATCCCTTCATCATCCCGGTACCCGGCCACGACCTGCCGGGCGTGATCAGCTTCCGCGACATGGCCGATGTGGAGGCGATGCTCGCGGCGGCGTTCGACGGCGGCAACGCGGTGGTGATCGGCGGTGGCCTGCTCGGGCTGGAGGCGGCGCACGGCCTCACCCTGCGCGGCATGAAGGTCACCGTGTTGCACCTGATGCCGACGCTGATGGAGCGACAACTCGACGAGGCGGCCGGCTGGCTGCTCAAATCGGCGCTCGAGGCGCGCGGGCAGACCATTCTCACCGGCGCGGACACCGCCGCGATCCTGGGCGACGGCAAGGTCGAGGGCGTGCAGCTCAAGGACGGCCGAGTCATCCCCGCCAAGCTGGTGGTGATGGCGGTCGGCATCCGGCCTTCGGTGAAGCTGGCGCGCGAAGCCGGGCTGGCGGTGGGGCGTGGCATCCAGGTCGACGATCATATGGTGACCAGCGACGCGAACGTGCTCGCGGTGGGCGAATGTGTCGAGCATGATGGGCAATGCTACGGCCTGGTCGCGCCGCTGTGGGACATGTGCCGCAGCCTGGCCGACGGGCTGGTGGCGCGGGCCAATCCCTATCGCGGATCGGTGACCTCGACCAAGCTCAAGGTGGCGGGGCTCGACGTGTTCTCGGCGGGCGACTTCTCCGGCGGCGAGGGCTGCGAGGACATCGTGCTGCGAGATTCGGCACGTGGCGTCTACAAGCGGGTAGTCCTCAAGGAGGACCGCATCATCGGCGCGGTGCTGTTCGGCGATACCGGCGATGGCGGCTGGTATTTCGACCTGCTGAAGAAGGGCGAGGATGTCGCCCCGATCCGCGACGTGCTGATCTATGGTCAGACCTTCGCCTCGGGAGGGGGGCTGGCGGACCCTAAGGCCACCGTTGCGGCGCTCTCGGACGATACCGAGATCTGCGGCTGCAACGGCGTTTCCAAGGGCCAGGTGGTTGCCACAATCAACGGCGGGGCGTGCAGCCTCGATGCGGTGCGGGCCGGCTGCAAGGCCTCGGCCAGCTGTGGATCGTGCACCGGCATCGTCGAGAGTTTGCTGGCGCTGACTCTGGGCGAAGACGGCATGCAGGCCGGGCCGAAGACGATGTGCAAATGCACCAGCTACGGCCATGACGAAATGCGGCGCGCGATCGTCGAGCAGGGCATGCGCGCGATCCCTGAGGTGATGCAGCGGCTGCACTGGTCGACGCCCGACGGATGTTCGTCCTGCCGGCCGGCGCTCAACTATTACCTGCTCTGTGCGTGGCCGGGCGACTATGTCGACGACCAGCAGAGCCGGTTCGTCAACGAGCGGCTGCATGCCAACATCCAGAAGGACGGCACCTATTCGGTGGTGCCGCGCATGTGGGGCGGGGTCACCACGCCGCAGGAACTGCGCGCAATCGCCGATGTGGTAGAGAAGTACAACGCGCCGATGGTGAAGGTAACCGGCGGCCAGCGACTCGATATCTTCGGGATCCGCAAGGAGGACCTCACCGCCGTCTGGGCCGATCTGAACGCGGCGGGGATGGTCTCGGGCCATGCCTATGCCAAGGCGCTGCGCACGGTGAAGACCTGTGTCGGCTCCGAATGGTGCCGCTTCGGCACGCAGGATTCGACCGGGCTCGGCATCAAGCTGGAGCGCGGTTTCTGGGGCAGCTGGATGCCGCACAAGTTCAAGATGGCGGTCTCCGGCTGCCCGCGGAACTGCGCCGAGGCGACGATCAAGGATTTCGGCGTGATCTGCGTCGACTCCGGCTACGAGCTGCATGTCGGCGGCAATGGCGGCATCCATGTCCGCGCGACCGACCTGCTGGTGAAGGTGACGACCGAGGCGGAAGCGATGCACTATGCCGCCGCCTTCGTGCAGCTCTACCGCGAGGAGGCGCGTTATCTGGAGCGGACCGCGCCGTGGATCGAACGGGTGGGGCTCGCCTATCTGAAGGCCCGCGTCGTCGAGGACGAAGCCGGCCGCGACGCGCTGGCCGCGCGCTTCTGGCATTCCCAGTCCTTCAGCCAGGATGACCCCTGGGCCGAGCGCGTGGCGGGCGCCGATGCCAGCCTGCACCAGCCCCTTCTTGCCGCAGCGGAGTGAGCCGGATGACCGACTGGATCGATATCGGCACGCTTGCCGACCTGCCGCTGCGGGGTAGCCGCACGCTCACCCTTGCCGGGGAACCGGTCGCAGTGTTTCGTACCCATGACAACCAGGTCTTCGCGTTGATCGATCGCTGCCCGCACAAGGGCGGGCCGCTCAGTGCCGGCATCGTTCACGGCCATGCGGTGTCCTGTCCGCTCCACAATCTGCGCATATCGCTCGCGACCGGCACTGCCTTGGGAGAGGATGCCGGCTGCACGCCGGTGGTGCCGGTGCTGTTGGCGGGCGAGCGGATCCTGCTCGCCCGCCCGGTGCGAGCGGCCGCGTGAGCGCGGCCACCAGCACCACCTGCGCCTATTGCGGCGTCGGCTGCGGCATTCGCGCCACCGTCACCGGCGGGCGCACAGTCCGCATCGAGGGCGACCCCGATCATCCCGCCAACAACGGCCGGCTTTGTTCCAAGGGCACGCATCTCGGCGAGACGGTGGGACTGGAAGGCCGCTTGCTCCACCCGATGATCGGGGACCGCCAGGCCAACTGGGACAAGGCGCTCGATCTCGTCGCCCGCCGCTTCCGCCAGACCATCGCCGAACATGGGCCGGACAGCGTCGCCTTCTACGTCTCCGGCCAGTTGCTGACCGAGGACTATTACGTCGCCAACAAGCTGATGAAGGGCTTTATCGGTTCGGCAAACATCGACACCAATTCGCGGCTTTGCATGTCCAGCGCGGTTGCCGGGCACATGCGCGCGTTCGGCGAGGACGTGGTGGCGGGCAGCTATGCCGATCTCGACGCGGCCGATCTGATCGTGCTGGTCGGCTCGAACACCGCCTGGTGCCATCCGGTCGTCTATCAGCGAATCATGGCGGCGCGCGCCGGGCGTGGCACCAAGCTGGTCGTCATCGACCCTCGCCGCACCGAAACGGCGGAAGAGGCCGATCTGCATCTGCCGCTGCGTCCGGGCAGCGACGTGGCCCTGTTCAACGGCGTGCTCGCCTATTGTCGCGAGGCGGGGCTGGCACATGCTGCGAATGTCGACGTGCCCGATACCTTCTGGGAGGGGCTGGCCGACGGGCATGACCTCTGGTCCACTGCCCAGACCTGCGATCTCGCTCCCGCCGATCTCCAGCGTTTCTACCAGCTGTTCGCCGCGCACCCGCGCACCGTCACGCTGTTCAGCCAAGGCATCAACCAGTCGATCCGCGGCACCGATCAGGTGAACGCGATCCTCAACCTGCACCTCGCCACCGGGCGGATTGGCACGCCTGGCGCGGCGCCTTTCTCGATTACCGGCCAGCCCAATGCGATGGGCGGTCGCGAAGTGGGCGGCCTCGCCTCGACGCTGGCGGCGCATCGCGGCTTCGGCGCGCAGGACATTGCCGATGTCGGCCGCTTCTGGGCGGCAGAGCGCATGGCCACCAAGCCCGGCCTCAAAGCCGTCGACCTGTTCCGCGCCGTTGGCGAGGGGCGGATCAAGGCGCTGTGGATCATGGCGACCAACCCCGCCGTCTCGATGCCCGATGCCGGCCGGGTGCGCGACGCGCTGGCCGCGTGCCCCTTCGTCGTCGTGTCGGACGTGGTCGCCGAGACCGACACCAGCGTCCACGCCCATGTCCGCCTGCCCGCCGCCGCATGGGGGGAGAAAGACGGCACCGTTACCAATTCCGAGCGCATGATCAGCCGCCAGCGCGCGTTCCTGCCGCTGCCCGGCGAGGCGAAGCCCGACTGGTGGATCGTCAGCCAGGTGGCCCGCCGCATGGGCTTCCGCACCGCCTTCACCTATGATCGGCCGGCCGAAATTTGGCGCGAACATGCACGCCTGACCGCCTATCGCAATACCGGCGCGCGGATGCTGAACCTTCGCACCAAGGCAACCATCGGCAATGCCGACTATGACGCGCTCGCTCCGTTCCGATGGTACGACGCGCCCTTCACCGACGGCCGCTTCCCGACCCCTTCAGGGCGGGCAAGGTTGGTGCCCGTGGCCCAGCGCGCGTTGGAGGCGCCGCTGCGCGACTGGCCGATGACGCTCAACACCGGCCGCTATCGCGACCAGTGGCACACGATGACACGCACCGGTCTCTCGCCCAAGCTCGCCCGACACAGGGAAGAGCCGCTGGTGGAAATCCATCCCGAGGATGCCGCCGCGCTGGGTTTAGCGGATGGCGGCCTGGCGCGGATCAGCACGCCGCAGGGGGCGAGCCTGTTCCGTATCGCGTATCAGTCCGGCCAGCGCCGAGGCGAGCTGTTCACCCCGATCCATTGGGCCGATCGCCAGTCGAGCGGCGGCCGTACGGGCCTGCTCACTCGCGATCTGGTCGATCCGCATTCGGGTCAGCCGGGGTTCAAGCTCTCCCCTGCCCGTGCCGAGCCGGTCGCGATCGATTGGCGCGGCTTCCTGATCGTTCGGGGCGAGGCGCCTACCCCGGAATGCCTCTGGGCCACGCGCGTCACCGTGCCCGGCGGCGCATTGTACGAACTGGCCGGCATGGGTGATCCGGCGATGCTGGAGCGCGCGCTGCCAAGCGGCGAGCGGATCGAGGCGATCGATCCCGCGCGCGGCACCCGCCGCATCGCCATTCTGCGCGACGGCCGACTTGCGGCAGTGTTGTTCGTCACTCGTACCGGCGAACTGCCGAGCCGCGACTGGCTGATCGCCCAGATCGATCAGCCTGCGGGCCTGCACGTGCTTGCCGGCCGAGCAGCCGGCGCACAGGCGGAGCGCGGCCCGGTCGTCTGCGCCTGTTTCGATGTCGGGCTGCACACCATCACCGCCGCGATCCGCGACCAACATCTGGCCGATGTCGCCGCGATCGGCCGCGCATTGGGGGCAGGCACCAATTGTGGTTCCTGTCGCCCGGCGCTTGCCCGTCTTCTCATCGACGTGCGAAAGGACGCCGCGCATGGCTGAAGAATTCCCCGCAGGTAGCGTCTGGCTGGTCGGCGCCGGGCCCGGCGATCCCGATCTGTTGACCCGGAAGGCAGAGCGGCTGCTCCGAACCTCCACGATCGTGTTCCACGATGCCCTGGTCGGTGATGATGTGCTCGCACTGATCCCGCAGGCGGTGCCACGCGTGCATGTGGGCAAGCGATCCGGCCGACATTCGAAGGACCAGGGCACCATCAACGATCTGCTGGTGGCCGCCGCCCTGGCCGGCGAGCGGGTGGTGCGGCTGAAGGGGGGCGATCCTTCGATCTTCGGGCGTTCGATGGAGGAATGCGTGGCGCTGGCAGAAGCGGGGGTGCCCGTACGGATCTGCCCGGGGATCACCGCCGCCAGTGCCGCCGCCGCATCGGCCGGCATCTCCCTCTCGATGCGAGGTCTGGCGCGGCGCGTCCAGTTCGCCACCGCGCACAAGCGAGGCGATGCGCCGCTCGATCTCGATTGGGCGGCCCTTGCCGATCCTGGCTGCACGACGGTCTTCTACATGGGACGCAGCGCAGCGCAGGACATTGGCCGAAACCTCATCGCGGCAGGGCTTTCTGGGGCGACCCCGGTGCTGATCGCCAGCAACATCAGCCTTGCCAGCGAACGGCTGCTGCACACCCGGCTCGATCTTCTCCCGCTCGCGGCCCGCGCGATCACCGACGACCAGCCGACGCTGATCCTGATCGGGGAATCGGTCGGCACCGCTCGCGCGCCGAAGCTGAATCGCGCGGCCATTGCGGAAAGCACCGCCTCCGAACCATAGGCCGGGCCCGGCCGCAGCCGCAGTGCGGATCGGCCGGAGCGCGTCACCGTTGAATAGGCGGCGGCCATCGCACATAGCTGCCCCCATGCTTTCACAGAAGAGCCGCTATGCGATCCGCGCGCTGCAACACCTCGCCGATCGATATGGCCAGGGCGTGGTGCCGCTGGCGGAGATCGTCGCCGCGCAGAATATCCCCGCCAAGTTCCTCACCGTCATCCTTTCCGAACTGGGGCGCGAGGGCCTGGTGCGATCGCAGCGCGGGCGCGTCGGTGGCTATGCGCTGATACCCGCGCCGACGGAGGTCCGGATCGGCGACGTGATCCGGCTGATGCGCGGCTCGATCGCGCTGGTGCCCTGCGCCAGCCGCGACCCGCACGAACATTGCGAACATTGCTTACCCGAAGCGGAGTGCCGGCTACGCGCCCTGATGCTGCGAGTCCGCGACGAAACCGCGCGAATCCTGGACGCGGTGACGCTCGCCGACGGCAATCTTGCATTGGTCGCGGACAAGCCGTGATTTATTGCCTATCGATACGATAGGAATTAATCTCCCTCGATCGGTTAGGGATAGGGCGACATGCGGGCAGCAAGTATATTGGGCACGATCGGCAACACGCCGCACATCCGGCTGGCGCGGCTGTTTCCGGACGCCGAGGTGTGGATAAAGTCCGAACGCGGCAATCCGGGCGGTTCGCTGAAGGACCGGATCGCGCTGGCGATGATCGAGACCGCCGAGCGGAGCGGAGCGCTTTCTCCCGGCGGCACCATCGTCGAACCGACCAGCGGCAATACCGGCGTGGGGCTGGCGATGGTCGCGGCGGTGAAGGGTTATCGGCTGATCCTGGTGATGCCCGAAAGCATGTCGATCGAACGGCGCCGACTGATGCAGGCCTATGGCGCCGAGTTCGAACTCACGCCGCGCGAACAGGGCATGGCGGGCGCTATCGCCCGGGCGGCGCAGCTGGCGACGGCGGTACCCGGCGCCTGGATGCCGCGCCAGTTCGACAACCCGGCGAATATCGACGCGCACGCCCGCACCACCGCGATCGAGATCCTCGCGGATTTCCGCAACGAACCGATCGACGTGATCATCACCGGCGTCGGCACCGGCGGCCATATCACCGCGCTGGCCGAAACGCTGAAGATGGAATGGCCGGGGCTGCAGGTATTCGCAGTCGAGCCCGCAGCCTCGCCGGTACTTTCCGGCGGGCCTGCCGGGCCGCATCCGATCCAGGGGATCGGCGCGGGCTTCGTCCCCACCAATCTCCATGCGGACATGCTGGATGGCGTGATCCAGGTCGAAGCCGAAGCCGCCATCGCCTTCGCCCAGGCGGCAGCACGACGCGAGGGGCTGCTCGTCGGCCCCAGCTCGGGCGCGACGCTGGCAGCAATCGCCGCGAAGCTTCCCGAACTGGCTGGCTTGCGGGTGCTGGGCTTCGCCTATGACACCGGCGAACGCTATCTCTCCGTTCCCGGCTTCGTGGCAGAAGGCAGCGACAGAACTGGGCTTTCCGAAGCGCAAAAGCTGCACTTCGCCGCAGCCAAGCCAAACTAGGTTCTAAATCTCTACCTGATTGGTAGAGATAGTGCACCACCAATAGGGAGGTGACATGATCCAACCGAGTTGCCGGGGCCGCTAACCCCGTTCGTGGTTCCATAAGGCCGACGATCTGCAGCGTTCCGCATGGACCGCCAGGCACCCCCCGTGCCTGACGATACCTCGCCTCGGCCGCTGCGGATCGATCCGCCCACGACCTGCCAGGGAGAATTCATTGTCGTTCCATTCGCACGTGCCGGCATGGCTTGCCGGCGCCAGCCTCGTTGCGCTCTTCGCCGGGGCTGCCCAGGGCCAGACCGTTCAGCTCGCCGCCGCCACGCCGGTGCGCACACCGGTGGCCGAGGCGCCGGTCGATACCGATGCCGCGCCCGCGGCCGAGGGAGACGACATCCTCGTCACCGCCCGCCGCCGTACCGAGCGGGCGCAGGACGTACCGATCGCACTGAGCGCGATCAGCGGCGAGACGCTGGCGGCACGCGGCGACTATCGGCTCGATCAGATCCAGCAGGTCGTGCCCGCGCTGCAGGTGTTCAGCTTCAACCCGCGCAACACCAACATCAATATTCGCGGCCTCGGCTCCAACGTGGCGCTGACCAATGACGGGATCGAGAACGGCGTCGGCCTCTATATCGACGGCGTCTATTATGGCCGGCCGGGGCAAAGCCAGTTCGACCTGGTCGATCTGGAGCGCGTCGAGGTGCTGCGCGGCCCGCAGGGCACGCTGTTCGGCAAGAACACCACGGCGGGCGCGATCAACATCAGCTCGCTCCTGCCGAGCTTCGAGACCGAGGCGCAGGGCGAGGCGAGCTTCGGCGACTATGGCTATCGCCAGCTACGCGGCTCGCTGAGCGGTCCGCTGGTCGATGGCCTTGCCGCCGCGCGGATCAGCCTTGCCGAAACGCACCGCGATGGCTTCCTGCACAACGTCACCACCGGCAGCGACGTCCATAACTATGACGACTTCACCGCACGCGGGCAGTTGCTGGTCACCCCGCTCAGCGGGCTGTCGATCCGGCTGATCGGCGACTATTCCAACCAGCGCCAGCAATGCTGCATCAACCTGCCGGTATCGGTCTTCACCAGCTATGCCAACGGCGCGGGCATCGCGAACAACTGGCTGCAGCGCGTCGCGCGGGCGGGCTACACGCCTCTCGCCTTCGACCCCTTCGCGCGCAAGACCGACGCCAACTCGCCCTTCTATGCGATCATGGATACATGGGGCCTGTCGGGCGAGGTCAATTACGACCTGGGCGGGGCAACGATCACTTCCATCACCGCCGGGCGGCATTGGAACTGGTACCCGTCGAACGATGCCGACGTCACCCGGCTGTCAGTCAACCTCCAGAGCAATCAGCAGAATTTCCAGCGCCAGTTCAGCCAGGAAGTCCGTATCGCCTCGAACGGCTCCGCCCGCGTCGACTGGCTGATCGGCGGCTATTATTTCTGGCAGGTGGTCCGCGGCGTAGGGTCTGCGATCTACGGCGCCGATGCGCCGAACTGGCTCTACCCGACCGACGCGCCGGTCGTGTCCGACGCCGCGGTGAACGGCTTCACCTCGCGCTCGCGCTCCGATCCGCACACCCGCAGCCTTGCCGCCTTCGCGCAGACCAGCTGGCACATCACCCCGCGCCTCAGCCTCACCACCGGGCTGCGCTTCACCCATGAGGACAAGTGGGGCAGCTATGTCTCGGTACAGACCGACGGCAAGTCGCTTGCCGGACTGACCGCCGCGCAGGCGACGCGCGCCCAGGCGATCCGCAACGGCCTGGCGCCCCAAGCGAATTACAGCGTGAACGCCAAGGACGACAGCTGGTCCTGGCTGGCGACGCTGAGCTGGAAGCCGGTCGATGACGTGCTGCTCTACGCGACCAATTCGCGCGGCACCAAGTCGCAGGGCCTCAATCTCACCACCATCCCGGCGGGCGTGAGCGCGGTCGTCGATCCCGAGCAAACAGATAACTACGAGATCGGCCTCAAATCGCAGCTGTTCCACCACACGCTTACCGCCAACCTCGCGGGCTTCTGGGCGGACGTGACCAATTACCAGACGACGATCGTCCAGCAGGTGATCGGCACCAACAGCTACATCAACTACATCGCCAATATCCCCAAGGTGCGCTCGCGCGGGTTCGAGGCGGATCTGGCGTGGCAGCCGATCGCGGCACTCGGCTTAACCGGGGCACTGGCCTATACCGACGCGACCTATCGCAACTACCCGAACGGCCCGACGCCGGTGGAGGCACTCAACCCGACCACGGCGCAGCCCGGCGGGTCGCCGCTCCAGAACATGAGCGGGCAGCGGCTGGCGGGCGTGCCCAAATGGTCCGCCTCGCTCGGCACCGATGCCAGCCACGCGCTGACCGACCGGATCACGCTCTACGGCCATGCCGACTGGTCGTGGCGGTCCGACTATTACACCGTCGCCAGCAACAGCCGCTACGGGCTGGTGCCCAGCTATGCCCTGGTGAACGCGCGCATCGGCGTGCAGCTGGACAAGGGCAAGTTCGACCTCTCGGTCTGGGCCCGCAACCTGCTCGACAAGAACTATTTCCAGACGCTCAGCGTGGCGAACACCGGCCTCGTTTCGGCGATCCTCGGCGATCCGCGCACGCTGGGCGCCACCCTCCGGACGAAATGGTGAGCCCATGGCGACGATCCCCGCCCACGACACCCGGTTCCGCATCGCCTCGCCACCGATCCGCGCCGACGAGCCGCCGGCCTGGCGGCTGATCGGCTTCGCCTCGCTCGCGATCCCGATCGCGGGGGCGGGGCTGCCGCTGATCCTGTTCGTGCCGCAGCTCTATGCCAGCCATTACGGGCTCCCGCTGGCGACGATCGGACTGATCTTCTTCCTCGGCCGCTTCTGGGACGTCGCCGCCGACCCGATCGTGGGCGTGCTGAGCGACCGCACGCGTAGCCGCTTCGGCCGCCGCAGGCCCTGGATCGCGGCGGGCGGGCTGATCTTCGGGCTGGGTTCGGCGCTGCTCTTCTTCCCGCCCGCGACTGTCGCGCCGCTTTACCTCGCGGCGGCACTGTTCCTCTTCTACGCCGGCTGGACGATGATCGAGGTGCCCTTCTCCGCCTGGGCCGGGGAATTGTCCGGCGCCTATCACGGCCGCACCCGATCGGTGACCTTCCAGCAGACCGCGCAAGCCGCGGGCCTGCTGCTCGTGCTGATCCTGCCGACGCTGCTCGAACAGATCCGCCCCGCCGATATCGCGCTCAAGCTCCACGTCGTCGGCGGCTTCATCCTGCTGACACTGGCGCCTGCGCTGGTGCTGAGCCTCACCGCCTTTCGCGAGCCGCCCCGCCCCGCCTTCGAGCCGAGGCCCGAAGGCTTTCTGCGCACCGCCAGCCTGATCCTGCGCGACCGGCTGCTGGTGCGCGTCCTCGCCTCGGACGTGGCGGTCACCGCCGGCCAGTCGATCCGCGCCGGGCTGATCACCTTCTTCGCGGTCAACTATATGGGCCAGCCGGGCTGGGCGAGCGGGCTGTACCTGTTCCAGTTCGTCTTCGGCATCTTCGCGGGGCCCATCTGGCTGCAAATCGGCCGCCGCCTCGGCAAGCGCGAGACCGCGATCGCCGGCGAGCTGGCGCAGGTGGCGATCAATCTCGGCCTGCTGTTCGTCGTCCCCGGCGGGATCGGGCTGTTGCTGGCGCTCACCATCGCGCAGGGGCTGGCCCAGGGGTCCGGCAACCTGATGCTTCGCGCGATGGTCGCCGACGTCGCCGACCATCACGAGCTGGAGACCGGCCACAACCGGACCGGCCTGTTCTTCTCCGTCTTCAGCCTCGCCACCAAGGCGGGGCCGGCGATCGGCATCGGCATCGCCCTGCCCTTCGTCGCCTGGATGGGGTTCAGCCCCAAGGGCACGAATACGCCCGCGGCGCTGGAGACGCTGAAGCTCGTCTTCGCGCTCGGCCCGGCGCTCGCCCACATCCTGTCCGCCGCCCTGATCTGGCGCTTCCCGCTCGACGCGCAGCGCCACGCCACCATCCGTCGCGCGCTCGATGCCCGTGCCGCCGGCCAACTTCCCCTGTGACCCTGAAGGAGACCGCACATGACCGTTCAGACGCATGACTTCGCGAACGCAGCCGACACCGAAAGCCCGCTCGACGTCCACCCCGTGGCCGGCCGGATCGGCGCCGAGATTCGCGGCGTGCGGCTCGGCGGCGACATCGACAACGCCACGCTAGAGGCGATCCGCGCGGCGCTCTACCGCCACAAGGTGATCTTCTTTCGCAACCAGACGCATCTCGACGATGCCACCCACGAAGCCTTCGCCGAACGTCTGGGCGAACCGCTCGCCCACCCGACGGTGCCGGTGGCGCAGGGATCGCGCTTCCTGCTCGAGCTCGACAGCAAGGAAGGCGAGGCTGCCTCGGCCTGGCATACCGACATTACCTTCCTGCCCGCCTATCCCGCCGCCTCGATCCTGCGCGCGGTGACCATTCCACCGGCCGGCGGTGACACGCTCTGGGCCAATGCGGTGACTGCCTATGCGACGCTGCCCGCGCCGCTCAAGGCGCTGGCGGAGACGCTGCGCGCGGTCCACACCAACGCGTTCGACTATGCCCAGCAACAGCCCCAGGCGACCAGCGAACAGGTCCGCCGCCACCGCGAGATCTTCGCTTCCACCGCCTATGAAACCGAGCATCCCGTGGTGCGCGTCCATCCGGTGACCGGCGAGAAGCTGCTGCTGCTCGGCAGCTTCGTGAAGAGCTTTGTCGGCTTCAGCCGCGAGGATTTCGCGCGGCTGTTCGGCATCCTCCAGGATCACGCGACCAAGCCCGAGAACACGGTGCGCTGGCGCTGGAACCCCGGCGACGTGGCGATCTGGGACAACCGTGCCACCCAGCACCGCGCCATCGCGGACTTCGGCAAGCAGCCCCGCCACCTCCGCCGCGTGACCATCGCCGGCGACGTGCCGCGCGGCGTGGACGGCGCGCCGAGCCGGGTGCTCAAGCCCGAGCCGGTCGTCGCAGTCGACGCCGCCGCCTGACCCTTCCTCCCCTCCGGGCTGCATCCAACACGGGTGCGGCCCGGCTTTTCCGGATGCTTCCGCCGATGCGCCTTCGCCTCGCCGCCCTGCTGCTGCTGCTGCTGCTCCCCTCGCCCGCCGTGGTCGCGCAGAACCAGCCCCATCCCGCGCCGCCGCCCAAGCGACCGAACATCCTGATCATCGTCGCCGACGATCTCGGCTATTCGGACCTCGGCGCGTTCGGCGGCGAGATCCACACCCCCAATCTCGACGCGCTTGCCGAACACGGCCTGCGCCTCACCGGCTTCCATGCCGCGCCCACCTGCTCGCCGACGCGATCGATGCTGCTGTCGGGCACCGACAATCATCTCGCCGGCCTCGGCAACATGGCCGAGCTGCTCGCGCCCAACCAGATCGGCAAGCCCGGCTATCAGGGCTATCTGCCCGACGATGTGGTGACGCTGGCCGAGCGCTTGCGCGATCTCGGCTATGCGACGGCGATGTCGGGCAAATGGCATCTCGGCACGCGCCCGCAGGACGATCCGACGAAACACGGCTTCGACCAGGCCTTCACGCTGCTTCAAGGCGGCGCCAACCACTTCGGCGTCGACGCGAGCGCGACCCTGCTGCCCGGCCAGGCGACCTATCGCGAAAACGGCGTCACGTTGCCGAGCCTGCCCAAGGACTTCTACTCGTCCGACGCCTATGCCGCGAAGCTGATCGGCTTCCTCGGCAAGACGGATCCCGCCAAGCCCTTCTTCGCCTATCTCACCTTCACCGCCCCGCACTGGCCGCTCCAGGCACCGGCGGAGGACATCGCCAAATATCGCGGCCGCTACGATGCCGGGTTCGAGGTGCTCCAGGCCGCGCGGCTGAAGCGCCAGCAGGCGCTCGGGCTGGTGCCGGCGGGCGTCAAGCCGCACCCCTTCGTGCTCCCCGACGGGCGCGACTGGGCGCATCTCTCCCCCACCGAGAAGCGCGAACAGGCGCGGCTGATGGAAGTCTATGCGGCGATGGTCGACCGGCTCGACCAGAATGTCGGCAAGGTGATCGCGCACCTCAAGGCGACCGGCCAGTATGACAATACCATCATCCTGTTCCTCGCCGACAATGGTGCAGAGGGGATCGACCTCGCCACCACCAAGCTGCCGACCATGGCGGCACGACTGAAGGCGGCGGACAACCGGCTCGACAATCTCGGCGCGGCGACCTCCTACACCGCCTATGGCCCCGGCTGGGCGCAGGCGGCGACCACGCCCTCCTTCCTCTACAAGGGCTTTACCAGCGAGGGCGGCACGCGCGTGGCCGCGTTCCTTTCCTATCCCGGCTGGAAGCGGCAGGGCGGGATCAGCCATGCCTATGGCACGGTGATGGATGTGGTACCGACGCTGGTCGAGGCCGCCGGCGGCCACTGGCGGGGCAGCAGCTATGGCGGCCGTACGGTGCAGCCGGTGCGCGGGAGCAGCTGGCTTCCCTATCTGCGTGGGCAGTCCAAGGCGGTGCATGGCCCCAAGGAAATCGTCGGCACCGAGCTGTTCGGCCGCCGCGCGATCCGGCAGGGCGACTGGAAGATCGTAGACCTCGGCGACGGCTGGAAGCTCTACAATCTGGCCGAGGATCCCGGCGAGACCCGCGACCGCGCCGCTGACCAGCCCGCCCGGCTGAAGACGTTGGTCGCGGCCTGGGACGCCTATGCCAAGGGCGCGGGCGTGGTGATGCCGTCCACCCCGGCGACCTTCCCGTGAAGCCGATCGCGCTCCTCGCGCTCGCGCCGCTGGCCGGGCTGCCGCTGCTCTGGGCGACCCGCCCGGCAGCGGCACCTACCCCCGCTGGCCCGCCGCGGGTGTGTGCGGGCAGCCATCTCGACCGACCGGTGCGCATCCCCGCCAGCCGCTTCGTAATGGGCAGCCGCCGCTATTATCCCGAGGAAGGGCCGCCCACCGAGACCGAGGTCCCCGCCTTCGACATCGACGCGCACGAGGTGACCAACCGCCAGTTCGCCGCCTTCGTGGCTGCAACCGGCTATCGCACCGAGGCGGAGAAGCCCGGCGGCGGCGCCTTCGTGTTCGTGCCGCCCAAGACCGCGATCGAGGAACCCGATCCGCGCCGCTGGTGGCGCTTCGTGCCCGGCGCGAACTGGCGCCGGCCCGACGGGCCGGGCAGCAGCATCGCCGGCCATGAGGAAGAGCCGGTGGTAGCGGTGAGCTTCGCCGATGCCCAGGCCTATGCCCGCTGGACCGGTCGCGCGCTGCCGAGCGAGGAGCAGTTCGAAGCCGCAGCGCGGGTGGGCATCGCCGATCCCGATGCCGAGCCCAATCCCGATCGGGCCAACACCTGGCAGGGCAGCTTTCCCAACGTCAACGCCAAGCGCGACGGCTATGCCGGCCGCGCGCCCGCCGGCTGCTTCAAGCCCAATGGCGCCGGTGCCTATGACCTGATCGGCAATGTCTGGGAGTGGACCGAGAGCTGGTACCTGCCCAGCCACGCCCCCTTCGCGATCGGCGACGGATCGCCGGGCAACCCAAGCTTCGATCCCCGCCAGCCCGACGCCAGGGCGCGGGTGATCAAGGGCGGATCCTATCTCTGCGCCAGCAACTATTGCGCCCGCTACCGCCCTGCCGCCCGCCACGCCCAGGAGGAAACGCTCGCCGCTTCGCATCTCGGCTTTCGCACCGTCAGCCGATAACCCTCTGCGTGGAAAGGTTTTCGCAAGCCCGCGAAGGCCTGCTTTGCCGTGCCCAAGCAAAAGCTTATTTTCCCATTTCATTGATAGGAATTACGGACCTCCCCGACATAATTGGAGGATCGGATGGGGCGCATGTACGGATGGGTAGCGGCGGGTCTGCTGGCGGGCGTGGCACAACCCGCGCTCGCGCAGGAGGCTGACGCGCCGTCGAAGGATTCGGGCGACATCGTCGTCACCGCGCGCTTTCGTAACGAGAATTTGCAGGACGTGCCGATCGCCGTATCGGTGGTGAACGGCGACGTTGCCGCATCGCGCAACCTCAACACGCTGCAGGACCTGTCGACCGTTATTCCCACGGTCGATTTCCGCAACGGCCAGTCGAACAAGGATCGCACCGTGTTCATCCGCGGCGTCGGCACGATCACCACGTCGCCGGGCGTCGAAAGCTCGGTCTCGACGGTGATCGACGGCGTCGTGCTGGTGCGTCCGGGCCAGGCGACGCTGGACCTGCTCGATCTCGACCATCTCGAAGTGCTGCGCGGGCCCCAGGGCACGCTGTTCGGCAAGAACGCCTCGGCGGGCGTGATCAACCTCGTCACCAAGGCGCCGAGCAAGGTCCAGACCGAGACACTGGAGGCCGGCTATTACGAAGGCGGCGAGGGCCGCATCAAGGCCAGCGTCTCCGGCCCGATCACCAGCACTATCGGCTATGCGCTGAGCGGGCTCTACGCCTCGTACAAGGGCAATGTGTTCAACGCCGGCACCGGCCACAAGGTGAACGGCTATGACCGCTGGGGCCTACGCGGCAAGATCGTCGCCCGGCCCAATGACGATGTGACGATCACCTTCGCCGGCGACTATCTCTACAATCGCGACAACACGCCGCAGGGCGTCTATGTGAGTTCGTCGCGCATCGCATATCCCACCGGCGTGGTGACGCCGAACGCCACGCTGGCCGGGTTGCTCGCGCAGGAAGGCATCACGCCGTCGGCAAACAACAAGCGCGTGAACACCAACTTCGACAGCGAAGTGCGCGACCGCAACTATGGCGGATCGATCACGCTCGATTGGCGGCTGGGCGGCGGCTACACGCTGACCTCGATCACCGCCTATCGCGAATGGAAGAACCACCAGACGCCGGACTGGGACACGCGCGCGATCCTCGCCACCGGCTTCCCGCAGGGCCGCGACGACGGCACGGTCGACTTCGACCAGTTCTCGCAGGAAATCCGCCTCGCCTCGCCGCAGGGCGGGCTGGTCGACTATGTCGTCGGCGCCTATCTGCTCGCCGCCGATACCTATGAGCGCTACCAGCGCAGCGTCACCCAGTTGATCGGCGGCGCGCCGGTGACCAACAACGGCGTCGCCAATTACGGCATCAGCGCCCAGAACCACGCGCTGTTCGGCGAGGCGAACCTGCACGCCACCGACGCGCTGACCTTCATCGCCGGCGGCCGGCTGATCCACGATTCGCTCAGCTATTTCCACCAGCGCGTCTCGGACACCGCGACCGGCGTTTCGGGCATCCGCCCCAGCTTCGCCAGCAGCGGCAAGACCGATCGGGTGGATTACAGCGCGCGGGCCGGCGTGCAGTACAAGCTGGCGTCCAACGCCAATACCTATTTCACCTTCTCGCGCGGCTATAAGGGCCCGGCCTACAACGTCTTCTTCAACATGCAGGCGTTCGACACCCAGCCGCTCGCCCCCGAAACCTCGACCAGCTACGAAATCGGCCTGAAGGGCAGCCTGTTCGGCGGGCGGGTGAGCGGCGGGATCGCGGCATATGTCACCAACTATGACGGCTACCAGGCGAACTTCGCCGATACCTATCTTGGCGCGATCGTTACCCGGCTGATCAATGCCGGCAAGGTGCAGACCAAGGGCATCGAGGCCGATCTGAATGCGCGGCCCACGGACCGGCTGACACTCAACTTCGCGGTCGCGCGCACCGACGCCCGGATCAAGCATTTCAACTGCCCGGCCGCGACCACCTGCACCTCGATCGACAACCAGCCCCTGCCCTTCGCGCCCGACTGGAAGCTGAGCGGCGGTGCGGCATGGAAGCTGCCGATCACCGACGGCCTGGCGATCGAGCTGCAGACCGATGCCAGCTACAAGAGCAGGACCCAGTACGCGATCACCCAGACGCCGGACACCATCCAGCCCGCCTATGGCATCTGGAACGCCAGCATCGCGCTGATCGGCGACGAGCACTGGGAACTGCGCGCGCTGGTGAAGAACATCCTCGACCAGCACTATGCCAACACCCTGGCCTATGGCACCACGGCGGGCGTGGTCCGTTACGTGCCCCGGGACAATGATCGCTATGTCGGCCTGAATGCGCGCATCCGCTACTGACACCACCGCCGGGGCGCAGGGTCGCTGGGCGATCCTGGCCCTCGTGTTCGGCGCGGTGATGCTGAACTATGTCGACCGGCAGATCCTCGCGCTGCTGAAACCCATGCTGCAGGGCGAGTTCCACTGGTCCGACCGCGACTATGCGCACATGGCCTCGGCCTTTCAGTTCGCGGCGGCCCTGGCCTTTCTCGGCACCGGCTGGTTCCTCGATCGGGTGGGGCTACGGCGCGGCTTCGCGCTGGGCGTGGCGCTGTGGAGCCTCGCCGGCATGGCGCATGCCTTCGCCACCACGGTCGCCCAGTTCGTCGCAGCCCGCGCCGTGCTGGGCGCGGCGGAGTCGATCGGCACCCCGGCGGCGGTGAAGTCCGCCGCCACCTTCTTCCCGCCCGCCGAGCGCTCCCGCGCGCTCGGCATCGGCAACACCGCGCCCAATTTCGGTGCGATCCTGACGCCGCTGCTGATCCCGGCGCTTGCGCTGGTGGTCGGCTGGAAGGGCAGTTTCCTGATCGCGGGCGGGCTGGGCCTGGTCTGGGTCGCGGTGTGGCTGCGCTACGTGCCCGCCGCCGCCAGCGTGCGGGGGCCCCGTTCCGAGGTACCCTGGCTCCATCTGCTCCGCAGCCGGCGGACGCTCGCCATCGCCGTTGCCAAGGTGCTGAGCGACCAGGTGTGGTGGTTCCTGCTGTTCTGGACGCCCGACCTGTTCCACCGCCAGTTCGGACTGGAGCAAGGCGCGCTGGGGCTCCCCGTGGCGCTGGCCTACAGCCTCGCAGCGCTGGGCGCGATCAGCGGCGGCTGGGTGCCGGGCTGGCTGCTCGCGCGCGGTTGGCCGCCGGAGAAGGTCCGGCACGCGACGCTGCTCGGCTATGCGTTGCTCGTGCTGCCGATCCCGCTGGTGCTGGTGGCGAGCAACCCCTGGATTGCCGCCCTCCTCCTCGGCCTCGCGCTGTTCGCGCACCAGGGCTTTTCGACCAACGTGTTCGGGCTGGCGACCGATATCATCCCCGCCAATCGCGTCGGATCGGTGATCGGCATCGGCGCCTTTGCCGGCAACCTCGCCGGCATGGCCATTCTCGAGCTGGCCGGCTGGTCGCTCGACCATGGCCATGGCTATGCGCCGATGTTCTGGATCGCGGCCTTCTCGTACCTCGCAGGCGCGCTGCTCGTCCGCTGGATCCTGCCGCGCACCGCCTATGCGGACGCGGACTGACCCAGCAGCTCGGCCATGTCGACCACCCGATGCTCGCGAAGACTGATCTCCGCCGCCATGCCGATGGCGACGGCCTTCAGCCCGTCCTCGGCAGTTACCTCCACCGGCCCCTCGCCCCGCACCGCACGCGCGAAGGCCTGATGCTGGTAGAAGGTCGAGCCATGGTGCGAGCCCGCCGCCAGCGCCGCCGCGTCCACGTCGATGCGCCGCTTCTCGGGCGCCTTGGGATTGCCGAAGCCGGTACGCGGCGAACGGGTGAGCACGCTGCCGGGGATGCTCACGTCGAGCCGGGCGATGTCGCCGGTCGCGACGATCTCCTCCTGCTCCTCCGCCCCGTCGGCGAACATGCACAGGTCGAGCAGCGCGCGGGTGCCGTCGGCGAAATCCACGGTGGTGAAGCTGTTGTCGACGATGTCGGGGGTTTGCCCGTCATAACGCTCGTCGAGATGGTTCACGTCCTGCGCCCCGGAGCAATAGACCCGCACCGGCTCGCTGCGGACGATGAAGCGCATCAGGTCAAAGAAATGGCAGCATTTCTCGACCATCGTGCCGCCGGTATTGCGCGCGAAGCGGTTCCAGTCGCCCACCTTGACCAGGAAGGGAAAGCGGTGCTCGCGCATCGCCAGCATGCGCAACCGGCCGATCTCGCCGCCATGCACGCCCGCGATCAGCGCGGCGACGGGCGGCATGTAGCGATATTCCATCGCCGTCCAGAACACCGCGTCGTGGCGCGCCGCGCGCTCGGCGATCCAGCGGGCATCCTCGATCGTCGTCGCCAGCGGCTTCTCACACAGGATGTGGAGGCCGGCATCGAACAGCGGTTCCACGGTGTCGCGGTGGGTGAAGTTAGGGCTGGCGACGATCACTGCATCGAGCCCGTCATGCTGGGCCAGCGCCTCCGCATCGCGATAGGTCGCCACATCCTGCGCCTTGCCGCCCAGCGCCGCGCGCGCCCAGCCGAGCGAGGTTTCGACCGGATCGGCGATCGCCACCAGCTCCGCGCCGGGCGTGATCGCGAGATTGCGGATATGCTCCACGCCCATCATCCCGCACCCGACCAGACCGTACCGAATTCGCGACGCCATACTCTTCTCCAGAGGCTTTGAACGATGAGCACCCATCCCCACGCAGCCGCATCCGGCAAGCAAGAACAACTTCCCCGCTGCGAAGTGAGCTGGTTTTCCGCCCTGTGCGATGATGACTACGAGTTCCTGGGCCAGCCCGATCCGCGCCTGCTCTCCAGCTGGGAGCATTGCCGCGACATCGTGCTGGCGGCGGAGAGCGCCGGGTTCGACAATATCCTGCTGCCTTCGGGCTATGCGCTGGGGATCGACACCACCGCCTTCGCCGCCGCGATCGCCACGCTGGTCCGCCGCATCCGGCTGCTGATGGCGGTGCGGGTGGGCGAGAGCTGGCCGCCCCAGCTCGCCCGCCAGATCGCGACGATCGACCGCATCCTCGGCGGTCGCCTGGCGGTGAACATCATCTCCTCGGACCTGCCGGGCGAGACGCTGGCCTCCGCGCCCCGCTACCGCCGCACGATCGAGGCGATGCACATCCTGAAGACGCTGCTCAACGGCCAGCCGCTCGATCACCAGGGCGAGTTCTGGCAGCTCAAGGTCGAGCCGCCGCGCATCGCCACCGTCTCGGGCCGCGCGCCGCAGCTCTATTTCGGCGGGCTGTCCGAGGATGCGCGCGAGGCCGCGGCGGAGGGCGCCGACGTCTATCTGATGTGGCCGGACCGGCTGGAGGCGGTCGCCGCCACGCTGGACGACCTGCGCGCCCGCGCCGCCAAGCGCGGCCGGACGCTGCGCTTCGGCTACCGCGTCCATGTCGTGGTCCGCGAGACCGAGGCCGAGGCGCGTATCGCCGCCGACCGGCTGCTCTCGCATCTCGACGCGGCGCAGGGCGAAGCGATCCGCGCCCGCTCGCTCGACGCCCAGTCCGCCGGCGTCCGCCGCCAGGCCGAGCTGCGCGAGGCTTCGGCCGGCGACGGTTATGTCGAAGACAATCTCTGGACCGGCATCGGCCGCGCCCGCTCGGGCTGCGGCGCCGCGATCGTCGGCGATCCGGACCAGGTTCTCGCCAAGCTCAACGCCTATCGCGCGCTGGGGATCGAGGCGTTCATCCTTTCCGGCTACCCGCACGCCGCCGAGGCCGACCTGTTCGCACGGCACGTGCTGCCGAAGCTGGAGCATGGCCCGCTGGTCGAGCGCGATACGACCGCGCATCCCGCATAGCGCGGCATCCCCTTTCGGGGAGACGGCTCAGGATGCTTACGGCCCATGGCTCGCCCACGCTTATCGGTGGACCGAACTTTATGAGATTTTGACGGAAATACATTGACTTCGATCTCGACGTTTAACGCGCCACTTCGTAGCTTTCAGTCGCTGACTATCGGCTTGCCAGCGCCTGTAAGGTGTATGTTCGCGTGGTGTCTGACGTCATCGAGGAGCCCGATCAACGCACCACCATTCTATGGGTGGGTCAGGGCGCCGCGGGGCATTGGCCCGTTCAACAAAATCATGGTCTGATGGAGGGACGCTTCGTCTCGCGTGACGCCGCCATTGCCGATCGGGCAATCGCCGTGCAGTTCGATCTCGGCGCGATGGAGCCGACACTGCGGGAAGAGGCGGCGTTTCCGGCTGGCATCCTGCTCTATGCGGCGGACCTTGCAGACATGGCGCACCTCGCGCCGCTGGCTCGGCGTGCCGCACAGATCGCGCTGGTCGCGCCCGTTCGGGCGTCGGCCAGATGAAGCGGCGATATGATCGCTTGTGGCGGGGAGCCGGCGTGGTCCTGCTGATCGCGGGGGGTGTCTCCGGCGCACTTACCAACATGGTCGACCTGCAGGGGACCGAAATACTGCTTCTGGGCTTTCCGATTGCCATCCTTGGGCTGGTCCTGGCGGTGCAGGGCAAACGCGCGCCGCTTGCGATCCGCGTGGAGTGCAGCCGGCACCGCCATCTGCCCGAAAGGCTGCAGAGGCAGCGCAATGGACGCTCGCCCCAACGCTGATGCCTGCCCACGCACGAACAAGGACCACCAATGTCTTTCAAGATGCTCGATGGCGAGTTGCACGCCGATCGCGTTCCGCTAGCGACAATAGGAAAAGCGGCCGGCACGCACGCCTATGTCTATTCTGCGACGCAACTCCGAGCCAAGGCGCAACAGTTCAAAGCCGCCCTTGCGCCGATCGAGCAGAAGCAATTGATGTTCGCGGTGAAGGCCAATCCGCGTCCCGCTGTCTTGCGGACGCTGGCAGATCTCGGCTTCGGGGCCGACATCGTCTCGGGCGGGATGGCGATCGCTTTGACATCGTGTCGGCGCCCGTACCCGCGAACACAGTTCAGTCACACCGCCTGCCGCGATGGATGGTTGCAGCAGATTGAAATGCCCGACGACGTTCGCGCCCACAAGGCCCCAGGCAAACCCAAGCCTTCAGCTGGCCGAAGGAAAAGTTTCTTTAATCCCTACTGAAATAGAGGTCATTGGGCCGCCTCAGGGTGGCAAGAGTGACGATATTGAAGAGCAGACTGACCAGAGCGCTGCGGCTGCGCAGCCAGCGGCGCTGGGTTCTGGCGACCATTGCTGTGGCGAGTGCGACATTGACAAGCGCGGCGGAGAGTCGTGCTCAGGCGCAGGTCGATGATCGTCGCCATTGGATTAAGACGGCTACCACCGATGATCCAAGACGCATTCCGATCAAGTCCGACGGAACCAACCAACCCGTAACCGTGCTGACGGGCGGGCTCGTCTTCGACGCGAAACTGGCGCGGACGACGCCCGGAACCGTGATCATCGAAGGCAACAAGATCGCGGCGATCTGGCCAGCGGGAAAACGCGATTGGCCCGACCATGCCCGAGTCATCGATATTGCCGGCAAGACGATCCTCCCCGGGCTGATCGACCTGCACGTCCACCTGACCTATCCGGACGGCGACACGCCGATCGACCGTCAGGCCAGCGAAGGCGACGGCGTCCTGCGCGGCGCCAGGAACCTGCGCTGGATGCTGGAGGCCGGGATCACCTCCGTCCGGGACCTCAACGGCGTCGCCGATGCCCCGTACATCCTTG
The DNA here is from genome assembly GCF_003096275.1 of Sphingomonas pokkalii. Taxonomy (GTDB): domain Bacteria; phylum Pseudomonadota; class Alphaproteobacteria; order Sphingomonadales; family Sphingomonadaceae; genus Sphingomonas; species Sphingomonas pokkalii. Next base: position 3,405,836 of record NZ_QENQ01000001.1, on the reverse strand, counting down.
CCGACTGGAGCGCCGCGAACCGCATCCCGGCGCCGCGCGTCTTCACGGCCGGCCATATCATCACCGGCACCGGCGGCCATGCGACGGAGCGTCCGGTCTCCCCCAGCCATGGCCCCGATTATGCCTGGGAGCGCGATGGGGCAGATGCCTGGCGCGGCGCGGTGCGCGAGACGTTCAAGCGCGGCGCCAGCGTCATCAAGGTCGCAAGCCATTTCTCGCCCGACGAGATTGCCGCCGCCGTCGACGAGGCGCACCGCCTGGGGCTGAAGGTCACGTGCGACTGCGAGACGGTCTATACAGCGCTCGCCGTCGATGCCGGTGTCGACATCATCGAACATCCCCTGCCCCGGACCGATGCAACGATCCGCGCCATGGCAACGCACCATACCGCCGCGGTGCCGACCTTGCAGGTCTACCAGAATGTCCTGGACCGCGCCGGCGGCTTCTATGGATCGACATCGCGTCGCTTCACCCTGACGGCGCAGGCCGATTTCGTCGTCTTCCGCAAGATGAAGGCGGCGGGGATCGTGATGGGCGTCGGCACCGACACGATCGGCGACGCCAACCAGCTCGTCCCCAATGTCTATCTGGCCGAGCTGCAATGGTTCATCCGGGGCGGATATTCCGCGGCCGAAGCGCTACGGGCTGCGACGCTGACCAATGCCGAGATCCTCGACATGGACGACAAGCTCGGCAGCATCGCGCCGGGCAAGCTTGCCGACATCCTCATCGTTGATGGTCGCCCCGACCTCGACATCGAAGCATTGCGCAAGGTCGACAAGGTCTTCCGCGACGGCATCCTGCTGGTCGATGGCGGCCAGATCGTCGTTCCGCGCCACCAATCCCGCCCATTGGCCAAAGCGCCGCCCTTCGACGCCGTTCGCTGACAGCCCTGCCCGCTTCTCGCAATTTTTCCCATCACGCTTTCCGGCGGAGACCCCCAATGCATATCGTACCCAGCCTCCTGGCCCTGTCTGTCGCCTTGCTCACACCGGTGGTGGCCCAAGCGCAGCAGGCCGATGCGCCCCCTGCCGAACCAGATGCGAGCGAGGGCAATGCCATCGTCGTGACGGGCTCGCGCGGGCAGCCCCGCACCGTTGCGTCCAGCCCTACCCCGATCGACGTGATCAGCGGAGACGACATCGCACGGCTGGGCGGCGCCCTGCAATTGCGCGACGTGCTGACCCAACTCGTGCCGTCATTCCAGGCGCAGCAGGTCGGCAGTTCGTCATTCGACAGCGTCGCCCGGCCCGCCGGGCTTCGCGGCCTGTCGGGCGTCCATGTGCTGGTGCTGGTGAACGGCAAGCGACGGCACAATTCGGCGCTCATCAACCTCAATTCGGGCAACGTCTCCGCCGGCGGCAACCCGGTCGACCTCGACCAGATTCCGGCCAGCGCGATCGAGCGTATCGAGGTGCTGCGCGACGGTGCCGCCGCGCAATATGGCTCCGATGCCATTGCAGGTGTGATCAACATCATCCTGAAATCCAATGCGCGCGGCGGCACGGCGAACATCGAGGCGGGGCAGCGCTATCGCGACGGCGTCAACGGCAGCGATGGCGAGACGGTCAGTGCGCAGCTGTCGCAGGGCTTTGCGCTGGGCGATCGCGGTTCGCTGGCGCTGGCGATCGACGGGAAATACCAGAACGCGACAGTGCGCAATTCGGACGTCACCGGCAGCTTCTATTTTCCGGTCAGCGGCCAGCCCGATCCGCGCGAGGCGACCGTTAATCGCCGCACCTATCAGGGCGGCCTGCCCCAGCTTCGCCAAATCCAGGGCGCGCTGAATGGCACCTATGACCTCGGCAATGTCGCGGCCTATGCCACGGCGACATTGGGTTATCGGGAGGCCCGCGTCGGCCAGGCGGGGCGCAAGCCGAACTCGACCAGCAATATCCTCGCAATCTATCCGGACGGCTTCACGCCCTATTACACCCTCCAGGAGACCGATGGGCAGTTCACCGGCGGACTCCGCGGCGCGATCGGCGGCTGGAAGCTGGATCTCAGCAGCACCTATGGCCGGGATTATGCGCGCAGCGGGGCGGAAAACTCGCTCAATGCCTCGCTCGGTGCCAGCAGCCCGACCGCGTTCGGCACCTTCAGCGCGGCATTCGACCAGTGGACGAACAATCTCGATCTGACGCGCAGCTACGCTGTTTTCGGAGGCCGCAATCTCCAGGTGTCGGCGGGGGCGGAGTATCGGTACGAAAGCTATGTCACCAAGGCGCTCGATCCGGCAGCATATGTCAATGGCGGCTATGTGTACCCGGCAGGCACGCCGCTCGCACGGCAGCCCGGCGCGGTCGGCGCCCAGGGCGCGATCATCGTCACGCCCGCCGACGCAGCCGACATCGCGCGCAACATCTGGGCTGGCTATGCCGATCTCGCGCTGGACGTCACCGATCGCCTGCTGGTGACCGGCGCGGTGCGATACGAAAGCTATGACGACAGCGCCGGGGAAGTGTGGAGCGGCAAGGTATCGGCACGCTACAAGGTCGCGGACTGGCTCAACCTGCGGGGCGCCTTCTCCAACGGCTTCCGCGCGCCCAGCCTGGCGCAGCAGGCCTATGCCCAGACCTCGACCCAGTTCAACCTGGTGAACGGCGCCTATCAGCTGATCGAATCGAAGATCGTCCGCACCGGATCGCCGGTTGCTGCCGCGCTCGGCGCCACGCCGCTACGGCCCGAAAAGTCCCGCAACTACAGCCTCGGCTTCGCGCTGACGCCGCTTGCGGGCCTGTCGGTGACGGTCGATGCCTATCAGATCGACATCGACGATCGCATCACGCTGACCGGCCTGCTCTCCAGCACGGGCGTCCGTGCCATCCTGCGGGCCAACGGCTTTTCGGGCGATCAATATGTCCGCTTCTTCACCAACGCGATCGACACGCGGACCCGCGGCCTCGACATCGTCGGCGCGTACAATCTGGGGCTGGGAAGCCTGGGCCGTCTGCGCACCACGATCGGCTATAATCACAATGTGACGAACATCCGGAGTATCGCGCCCACGCCGACGCAATTGGCCGGATTGGGCCTGACGCTGTTCGACCGTCAGACGCAGGGCTATTTCACCGTCAGCACACCGAAAGACAAGCTGATCCTCGGCCTGGACTGGAACCTCGACCGCATCGGCATCAACGTGAAGCAGACCCGGTACGGAAAGTGGGCTTCGCTGAACAACACGCCCGGTTTGGACCAGTTTTACGGCGCGAAGTGGATAACCGACGTCGAGATCGGCTATGACATCACTCAAACCGCACGCCTAGCTGTAGGCGCCTATAACATCTTCGACACCTATCCCGACAGGAACACGGTGACGAATACGATCGGCAGTTCGATCTACGGCGCCAACTCTCCTTTCGGTGCCTATGGCGGTTATTACTATGCACGGCTTGCTCTACGCTACTGAGGCGAGCTCGCTTTCGTCGTTGAAGCACTGGGCGCAAGCGGCGTCCGAGCCGCGCTGACGCCGTATCGCGTCGCGTTCAGTGCCGTTCGGTGCTCCGACTGTTGGTGTCGGAGCACCGACATAACAATTACAATGGCGAAGGCGTTTGGCGTCAGAGCCTGTGCCAGACAGCCCGAATGCGCTGCATCAGCGTCTCTTCCGGGCCCATCCCGGACCGGCGCTGCTCGACGTGGTGACCAACACCCAGGAGCTGGCAATGCCGCCGACAATCCAGGCCGAACAGGCGAAGGGCTTCAGCCTTTGGGCGCTGAAGGCGGTGCTCAACGGCGACGTCAGCGAGGTTATCGACCTTGCCCGCACCAACCCGCTTCGGTGAGGCTGGCCGCCGCCCTAGCGCAACCCTGCGTGTCGGCCTCCGAACGAAGCGTTCGAATCGTTCAAAGCGACACGCAATCGCGCAAGAGGGCACGCCCCACGCGCGGCATACCCCCTTGGACGCTTTCCGGGGATCACGTTCATGGTAACCCTTCGCCGTGTCACGCAAAGCAGATTGCGGTGGGTGATGGCGCTGCTGCTGCTCGGACTGGCCGGTGCGCTGATCGCACTTGCCCTCAGCTGGCGCCCGGCGATCGCGCCGATCACGCCCCCTGCCCGGAGCAGCTTTGCGCCGGCGCTGGTCGCGCGCGGTGCGATGCTCGCCAAGCTCGGCGACTGCGCCGTCTGCCATACGCGCGACGGCGGCGCGCCGCTCGCCGGCGGTCGCGCCCTCGCGACGCCGTTCGGCACGCTGTATTCGGATAACCTCACGCCCGATCCGGAGACCGGCATCGGCACCTGGTCTGCCAGCGCGTTTCGCCGCGCCATGAAGGACGGCGTCAGCCGCACCGGCGCCCACCTCTACCCCGCCCTTCCCTACGAGCATTTCACCCACGTCCGCGATGCGGACCTCGACGCGATCTACGCCTTCCTGATGACGCGCCGCCCGGTCCACGCGGCGGCACCCGCCAACCGGCTGATCTTCCCCCTCGGCTTTCGCCCGCTGCTCGCCGGATGGAAGCTGTTGTTCCTCCACCGCGGCGAGACGCCGATCGACCCCGGCCGCTCCGCCGCGTGGAATCGCGGCGCCTATATCGTCGAGGGTCTTGGCCATTGCGGCGGCTGCCATACCCCGCGCAACCTCGCAGGCGGCGAGATCCGCTCCCAGGCCTATGCCGGCGGCATTGCCGAGGGTTGGCGGGCGCCGGCGCTCAACGCCGCCAATCCGGCCGCGCGGAAATGGACGCAGGACGCCCTCGTCACCTATCTGCGCACCGGCATCTCGCCCGATCACAGCGCGGCGGCCGGCCCGATGGGTCCGGTGGTGGAAAGCCTATCCCAGGTGCCGGAGAGCGAGGTCCGCGCAATCGCCGCCTATATCGGCGCGAAGATGGGCGGCGGCACCGCCCCGGCGCAGGCGCGGCTGCCCGACCATGCCGGGGCCGCCGCCCGCCGCTTCCCGGAAGGCGCGGTGCTGTTTGCCGGCGCCTGTGCCGGATGCCACGGCCCGGGCGCGCCGATGATGGGACAGGACCGTCCCTCGCTCGCGCTCGCCACCACGGTGCGCGACGGCAGCGCGACCAGCGCCGCGCAGGCGGTGCTGCAAGGAATCGAACCGCCCGTCGCCGGTCGCGGCCCGAAGATGCCCGGCTTCGCCGATGCCCTGACCAACGAACAGATCGCCGCGGTGCTCGGCTATCTTCGCGCCCGCTACACCGATCAGCCCGACTGGAAGAAGCTGCCCGCCACCGTCGCGAAGGCGCGCAAGGAAGGTGCCCAGCCATGAACCTCGCCATCACCGTGAACGGCGCTCGACATCAGGTCGATGCGCGCCCGGAAACACCGCTGCTCTATGTGCTGCGGGACGATCTCGGCCTCAACGGCCCGAAATATGGGTGCGGCCTGGGCCAGTGCGGGGCCTGCACCGTGCAGCTCGACGGCAAGGCGATCTTCTCCTGCGTGACGCCGGTCGGGGCCGTCGGCGATCGCCCGGTGCGCACCGTGGAAGGTCTGGGGACGTCCGACCGGATGAGCCCGCTGCAACAGGCATTCCTTGACGAGCAGGCCGCGCAATGCGGCTATTGTATCGCCGGCATGATCATGCGCGCCCAGGCCCTTCTCGACGCCGATCCGCATCCCACCGAGCAGAAGATCCGCGCGCACATGCAGACCAACCTCTGCCGGTGCGGCACCCATATGCGCATCCTTCGCGCCATTCGACGGGTGGCGGGCATCGCCAGTGACGGAGCGGCCGCATGAACGCGACCCGACGCCAGCTGCTGGCGGGCGGCGGGCTGCTCGTCGCCTTCAGCATGGCAGGCCATGGACTGGCCCAGCTCGCAGGCGGCGGCGAAGGGGGTGCGGCACCCCCGCCGCTCCGCCCGGACCTGCCCGGCAGCCTGAAGAACCACCCGGTGCTGGACAGCTGGGTCCACGTCCCGCCCGAGGGCAGGATCACCGTCTATTCCGGCAAGGCCGAACTCGGCCAGGGCATTCGTACCGCGCTGCTGCAGGTCGCGGCGGAAGAGCTGGACGTGCCGCCTGCCGCGATCGACCTCGTCACCGCCGATACGGCTCGCACGCCCGACGAGGGGCTCACGGCGGGCAGCCATTCGATGCAGGATGGCGGCACGGCAATCCTCAACGCCTGCGCCAATGTCCGCATGTTGCTCACCCGCGCCGCGGCCAGGCGTTGGGGTGTCGAACCCGAACGCCTCGCGACCAACGGCAAGGCGCAGGTGGTCGCGCCCGATGGCCGCAGCCTGGACTATGGCGCGCTGGCGGCGGAGCTTTCGCTGCATGTCGAGGCGATCCCGAATGCGCCGCGCCGCGATCCGCGCCACTATCGCACGCTGGGCCGCGACCTGCCGCGCGTCGACATTCCGGCGAAGCTGACCGGCGGTGCCGCCTATGTGCAGGACCTGCGCCTGCCCGGCATGCTGCATGCCCGCGTCGTGCGCGGCCCGAGCTACGGCACGCGTCTGGCCACGCCGCAGATCGAGCGCGCGCGCAGGATGCCCGGCGTCGTCGCGGTGATCCAGAACGGGCAATTTCTCGCCGTGGTGGCGGAACGGGAATGGCTGGCGATCCAGGCGATGCGCGTAGCCCAGGACAGCGACTATATCCGCGACAAGCCGCCACTGCCGGTCGACGACGGGCCGCACCGCCTGGAGAAGCTGCCCGCGCGCGAGATCAGCGTGCTGAATACACACGATGGCGCCAGAGAGGTGTGGAAGACGGTGCGCGGCAGCTTCAGCCGGCCCTGGTACAGCCATGGCTCGATCGGCCCGTCCTGCGCCGTGGCGCTTGCCGAGGGGGGCGGCCTTACCCTCTGGTCGCATAGCCAGGGCGTGTTCGACATGCACCGCGCCGTCGCGGAACTGGTCGGCCTGCCGCCCGAGAAGGTGCGCTGCATCCATACGCCCTCCGCCGGCTGCTACGGCCAGAACGGTGCCGACGACGTCACCGCCGAGGCCGGGCTGATCGCCATGGCGCTGCCCGGGCGCCCGATCCGGCTGCAATGGATGCGCGAGCAGGAATTCGGCTGGGAACCCTGCGGCTGCGGCATGGTGACACGGGTCGAGGCGGCGATCGGACCGGACAAACGGATCGCGCACTGGAACTATGAGGTGTGGAGCAATTCGCATAACAACCGCCCCGTCGGCGCCGGCGGCTATGCGGTGGCGCAGGAAATCCGCCCGGGCTTTCCCGCGCCGGAACCCAAGCCGATCCCGATGCCCGAAGGCGACGGCGACCGGAACGCGAACCCGCTTTACGTCTTCCCCAACATGAACGTGCGCTATCATTTCGTGCCCAAGATGCCCCTCCGCGTTTCGGCGCTGCGTTCGCTCGGCGCACATCTCAACATCTTTACGATCGAAAGCGTGCTCGACGAACTCGCGCTCGCGGGCGGCGTCGATCCGCTCGCCTTTCGTCTCGCGCACATGCAGGACGCGCGCGCACGCGCGGTGATGATCGAGGCGACGACGCGGTTCGGCTGGAAGACGCGCCCACGCGGTGACGGACGTCGCGGCTGCGGGATGGCCTTTGCCCGCTATAAGAATATCGGCGCCTATTGCGCGATCGCGATGGAGATAGAGGTCGAGCGCGAGACCGGGGCGATCATCGTGCACCGCGTACAGGCGGCGGTCGATGCCGGCCAGCCCGCTTCCCCCGACGGGATCCGCAACCAGGTGGAAGGCGGCATCCTCCAGTCGCTGAGCTGGGCAACGCGCGAAGCGGTGACCTACGACGCCACCCGCCGCACCAGCTTCGACTGGGGCAGCTACCCGATCCTGCGCTTCGAGGAGGTGCCGGGCTCGATCGCCGTGCACGTCATGGACCGGCCGGGCGACCCTTTCCTCGGCGCCGGCGAGACGGCGCAGGGCCCGACCTCCGCCGCGCTCGCCAATGCGATCGCCGACGCGACCGGCGCGCGGCTGCGCGACATGCCGCTCACTCCCGCCGTGGTGAAAGCGGCCATCGGCGTGTGAGAGCATGGCCATCGTGGCGAGGCGCACGCCGCTCGCTCATCGCGATCGACCGGCCGAAACCTATGTATGATACTTGCCTGGCTGCCCCCACCCTACCTTCAACATCGACTTCCAGAGAAGGAACGAGACATGGGCATCGAGGCGCACTCCCCAACCCTCACCGTCGTTTCCGATACGATCTGCCCCTGGTGCTTCGTCGGCAAGCGAAAGCTCGAAGCGGCGCTGCAAATCTTGGCCGACCGGGGCCTCGCCATCGACGTCGAGTGGCGCCCGTATCAACTCAACCCTGACATGCCGGACAAGGGCATGGATCGCAGGGAATATCGTGCCGCGAAGTTCGGCAGCATCGTCACCAGCGACGAGATGGACGCGCGCGTGAAAGCGGCGGGCGTCGAGTTGCTGTTTCGCGCCTATTTCATCGAAGGGCGGGACATCGGCCGCGAGGAGGTTCTGCGCGAGATCGCATTCGCGGCCGGGTTCGATCATGGTCCCTCGGTCAGCGCCGAACTTTGGGAGCTGGTCGAGCAGGAGGCGATGGACGCGAGGCGCTCCGGGGTGCGCGCAGTGCCGACTTTCCTGCTCGACGACCACCTCCTCTTCGCTGGCGCGCAGCCGGTGCAGGCGATCGCGCTGGCGCTCCTTCGCGCAGCGGAAAGCCGCGATCCTTCCCGGATAGCTGCAGCACGGTGATGGACGGTCCCCCATCGGCCGAAGCGCACCTACGCGTCGTCGTCTCCGGCGGCTCCATCGCAGGGCTCGGCACTGGCCTTGAACTGCATCGCGCGGGCATCGATGTGCATGTCTTCGAGCAAGACGGTGGCGCGATGCACTCGGCTGGCGCCGGCCTGGTGGTCCAGCCGGAGCTCGCAGCCTTGTTCCACCCTTCCGATGGCGCGCACCTGCCGACGACGCAGTGTCGCGGTCGTCGAACCCTCGGCTTCGGCGGCGAATTCGGACCGCTGCAGCGCATGCCACAGCAGTTCACGAGCTGGAACGCGGTCCATGCCACATTGATGCGGCTGTTTCCCGGAGAGCGCTATCACCGGGGCGCAACCGTACAGCGCTTCGCGTGCAACGAGCAGGGGCTCCAGATCGATATCGGCGGGGTTGGCGCCATTGCCGCCGACCTGCGCGTCGCCGCAGACGGCGCGCAGTCCCCGCTGCGCCGCGGACCGTTTTCGGCCGGACCGTGCTGATCGGGGACACGGCCCTCATCGTACGCCCACATACCGCAGGCGGTGCCGCCAAGGCTGCGCGAGACGCCCGAGCGCTCGCCGAGGCTCTGGTCGCGCCCAGCCCGACGATCGACCAGAAGCTGGCGCTTTTCCAGCGCGAGCAACTGCACTACGGCCAAACCCTGCTCGACTATGGCGTGCAGCTCGGGCGACGCTGGGCGAGGCTATGATCCGATCGCCCTAAGGGGACTGCTCACGCTACCGAGGCGTCGCCGCCGTGGCGCTTCTGCAGAATGGCCAGCCACGGGTTCGGCCGTGCAGGGCCGACACGGTGCAACATGTTGCGGTCCTGGTGCTTGAACGGAAGTTGCTGCCCCTCGACCAAGAGCTCCGTGTCCGTGACGTAGCTCCACGATCCGTACGCATGGAAGCGGATGGTGATGCGGTAGCTGTCGGTCCGGAACGCCTGGTCGAGAAACGTCGTCGAGCAGATGCCGTTCTCGGTTGCGCCGCGAACGGAAGATGCCACGATCTCGTCCGCATCCGCCGCGGCAGAGCCCGATGCGAGGGCCACCTGCCCGCGCGGAATCGCCAGCGTCTGCACCAGCCCCGTGGCGGGCTCCCAAAGCCAATATCCCACCTGATCGTGGAAGGTGATGTCCTCTTCCTCCGTGGTGATGTGGATATGGTAGCGGAGGCCGTAGAAGAGTTGCGGGCCATTGGCCTGGCGTCGCCGATGGGCTACAGACATCGCTGCCCTTGCCGGCCCTCCTGCGAACTGACGCAGTTGCCGCGCGCGCCCTGCATGAACGTCGTCAGCCCCGGCCACGCCCGAGCACGATGGTCCGCCGCCCGAAAATGACTGCGTCGGAGGAGTAGGCACCCGATCCCATCAACAGGATTGCCGCCATCTCCAATGAAGGTGCGACGGCCCCGATCGGAACTACGCCAGTGACCAGGCACGAGAGCAACAGTGCCAGGCACCCGATCGCCATCATTCTGGTCCAAAGCCCGAAAATGAGACCGACCGCGAGCAGCATGACGATCCAAGGGCGGGCAGCCGCAGGCGTCAGCATCGGCGTAGCGAGTATCGACATCGCAACCGAGAGGCGCAGCAGCAGGAGTCCGATGCCAATGCGGCCGTCCGGATAGTTTGGGAGAATGCCTGGCATGCGCCCAGCAATACTGGTCGCATGGGCTGCCCGGCAGCACGAAATAGGCTATCGTCTGCTTGGTCTTTAGGGGAATGGCTGTAGGGCGCAATCGAGTTAGCCTGCCCCTCGCAAGGCGAGATGAGGCGAGGCATTCGATGCGGCGTGGCAAGCGGCGATGTCGGGATACAGCATTTGAGGCGATGGTAGCTTTGCGTTTGTGCTTTCTGTTGGGCATCTTGCTGGCTGGCTTCGCGCATGCTCCGGCCTACGCCCTCGACCCGACCCGCGACCTGAACCAATACAAGCACACGCGCTGGACGATAACCGAAGGGGCGCCGCAGGGTATTTATGGGCTCGTCCAAGGCCCCGACGGCTATCTGTGGATCGGTGGCTCGGAAGGGGTGTACCGCTTCGATGGCGTCACCTTCGAACACATCCCGCTGGGCGTCCCGCGCGCCGAGAGCTGGCGCGTCACGGCGATGCTCGCGGCGCAAGACGGTACCATATGGGTCGGCTACGATAATGGGGCGCTGGCGACCTATCGCGACGGTGCGTTGCGATTGGATCGGTCGGTCCCCAAGACCGTGGCGTTCACCTTGCGCCTTGCGCAGACGCGCGACGGCGCGATCTGGCTTGCCGCCGGCTTGCAGCGGCGCGCGCTTCTGCGGCGAGCAGGCGGGCGCTGGCAGGAAATCGGCACCGACTGGGGATTGCCCGACGACTGGATAACCGACATCACCGCGACGCGGGACGGATCGCTCTGGGTGACCACCAGCAAGGCGATCCTGCTTCTCAGAAAAGGCGCGCGCCGCTTCGAAAAGGTCGGAGCGCCTGCCGGCCTGGCTGCGGTGAGCGACGATGCAGCGGGGCGCGTCTGGTTCTCGGACCGACGCGGAACCCGTAGGCTTTCGGCATCGCTCGCTCCCGGCGGCCCCGTCGTGGCGACGCCTGCAGCGCAAACCGCATTCGACACGCGCTTCGACCGCGACGGGAACCTGTGGGGAATCACCGGCGCCGGTCTGTTTCGCATGCGCGCTCCGGACGCCTGGCGCGGTCGGCCGGTTTCGGATCGGGTCGAAACCTTCACGGCAAAGGACGGGCTGACCTCGGACGTCGCCAATGCCTTTCTCGAAGACCGTGAAGGCAATATCTGGATCGGCACCAGTTTGGGGCTTGATCGATTTCGCGCCGCAAATGTTGTGACAACCCCGTCGATAGGATCCAGGGCCGTATGGGGCTACGTCCTGCTGGGTGCGCGAAATGGCACCGTCTATGTTGGCGCCAACGACGGCGTGTTCCAGATTCCGCCCGGAGGCAGGCCGACACGCATCCCGGGCGCTGGCGGAGAAACGCACGATCTGTGCGAAGCGCACGACGGAAGCATCTGGGCCCTCCAGACGGGAAAAGTGCTGCGCATCCGGGCAGGCCGCATTGCACGGCGCGACGTCCCTCTGGGCCGCGACAGACAATATTGCACCGTGGACAATGCCGATACCCTCCTGATCGGCAGCCCGGGTATCCCAGGCGAGCTGCACTCCCTTCGCTCGGGCCGATGGTACCGGCGGTCCTTCGCGACATTGGCCGAAACCCCGCAATACCTTATCATCAGGGCGCAGCAGCCATCGCTTGCCTTGCTTCAATCAGGCGCGCTCGTACGGCTGGACGACTTGGGAAGGAATGCGGCTCCAATCCTCGGCGATCGTCTGACCGACGTCAGCACGGTCTATGTCGGGACGGAGCAGGTCCTGTTCGGGCGGCAATCCGGAATCAGCAGGCTGCGCGGAGGGCCCCTGCAAACCATTGGCACCAATCGTTTCCCTTGGCTGGTAGGCCCGTCCGGGTTTGTCGAAACGCCCAACGGCCAGACCTGGCTGATCGCGAGGGCCGGGATCATCCGCGTGTCGTCCGGGGCACTGGACCAGGCGTTCGCCGATCCCGCGGCGCCGCTTGCAGCAATGATCCTCGACATGGAGGACGGTCTTCCCAATGTTCAGTTCCGCGATGGCGACCGGAACGCCGTGCGCGGCGGCGACGGTCGGCTGTGGTTCACGACGACGGGTGGCGTCGTGTCGGTCGATCCGGCCCGGCTGGTGCGCAACGCGTTGCCGCCGCCGGTTTCGATCCGCGCGATGACGGTGGCGGGCGTGCGCTATCGCAATCCTTCCAGCATGACCCTCGCGGCGGGAACGTCGCAGCTGGCCATTGAATATGCGGGCCTCAGTCTGTCGATACCAAGCCGGGTCCGTTTTCAATATCGCCTCGAAGGCATCGACGAGGATTGGATCGACGCCGCGACGCGACGCGACGCCTATTACACCAACCTCGGACCCGGCACGTATCGCTTCCGAGTTATCGCTGCCAACAATGACGGGGTTTGGAACCGCGAGGGCGCGACGCTCGAATTCACCATCCCGCCCACCTTCGTGCAGTCGGCCTGGTTCAAGCTGCTGGTCGGACTCTGGGTGATCGGCATGCTCGCCGCTTGTTATCTGTGGCGGCTCCAGCAACTTACTGCGCGGCTGCAACATCGCTTCGATATCCGCATTGCCGAGCGCGAACGTATCGCACGCGAGTTGCATGATACGTTGCTGCAAGGATTCCAGGGGCTGATGCTGCAGATCAAGGCGGGGGTGAACCGGTTGCCCGACGCGGCAACGCGGAAGCCGCTGGACGAGGCGCTGAAGCAGGCACAGGCCGTGCTCATTGAGGGTCGCGATCGCGTGCAGGAGCTTCGCACCCGCGATCGTGCCGGCGATCTTGCACAAGCGCTGATCGATAGCGCTTCGATGACCGCAAGCAGGACGGGACCTACCGTGCAGGTGACGACCGAAGGCGAACCCCGCGCGTTGCGCCCGCTGGTTCTGGAGGAAGTGCATCGGATCGGCGAGGAGGCCGTACGCAATGCCCAAAAGCACGCCAATGCAGCCTCGATTGCCGTCTTGCTGATTTGGGGTCGGCGGAGCTTGCGGCTGTCGGTTTGCGACGACGGCGTAGGCATGCCTGCAGACATCCTCGCGCATGGTGAGCGGCCAGGCCATTTCGGACTGCGCGGCATGCGTGAGCGCGCCGAGCGCATCGGCGGCCGGCTTGTGGTCATCAGCAGAGGAAGCGGCGGCCGATCGGGCGGCGGCACCGAAGTAGGGCTCGTCGTACCGGCACGCGCGGCGTACCGTGCCCAACCGGGTCGTCGCCTAAATCGCTGTCGCACGATGCTGCGCGGCATGTGGCCCGGGCGACGCCGCTGAGTGCGTCGCCACGCCGGACCGGGTGATCGATGATCCTGTCCTGCTGCGCCTCGACCGCCCTAGCCGGCCGCGCGCAGGCCGGCGGGCAGTTCCCGGATCGGGCAATAGCGATAGGCCGTGTTTCCTTGAGACCGTATCGTGAAGTTGAGTGCATCGGGAATGTCGATCGTCTGCCGCTCGACAACGCGCTTCGCGGGCCCGGCACCCGCATCGATGCAGGACTGGCGTACCCTGTAGAGACTGCCATATCCGCTGCGCCGCTTAGACAGGATCCGCGCGATGCACGCGCGGCTATGCGCCGAGCTGATGCCTTTGCCGTCATAGCGCCTGATCGCGGCGTTCGGCGGATTGCCGCACGACACGCCCTTCGCGACGAATATACCCGGCTTCAACTTGTACACGCCGCCCGGCGGGGGGGAGCGATCCGGATCGGCGGCCGCCGGGGTAGCAGCTAGCGCAGCAACCGTCAGGAGCGCGAAGGAAGCAAGGACATGGCGAACGGTTGTCTGGTACATGGCAGCCTCTTCAACGCGACAGGGATATTGTGGTTTTCCATCGGACTGGCCGGCTTCAATGCGGACAGGCAAGATCACCCTCTTCACAAGCCGTAATCCTCTCAAGCTGCCGGGTACGCTGCTGGCTGAGTTCCTTCAGACAGCGTGCCTGGATCACCGTGTGGGCGGAACCACCCTGCACGCCCGAGGTCTCGAACGTGCACTGGGCGTCGCGAAACGCGATCCAGTTTCGCTGGGCATTGCGAAGCAGCAGACGGGATGCGGGCGACAACCGCGCATTTGCGGCCCTGAATTGGGCATTCAAAGCCTGATCGGCAGCACGCGCCTCGCGCGCGGCCGAAGCGTTCGTCGTGGACTGCGTCTGGGCCGCCAGCGGGGCGGCAGCCAGCCCAAATGCCATCGCTACGAAGAGACCGCGAAAACCGTAGGTGCGCATGACTATCGATACTCCTCGTGAATCACCGCGGCGTCGAATTCGGCATCAACGCACCAGGTTCGTGAAACGATCAGCGCGCAAGCGCCCGCATATAGCCTCGGCCAAGCCGATGCGGGGTTGCCGTCACGCCGTCGCGGCCGCGTGGATGAGGCCGACACCCAACAGTACGAAGATGCCCCCGGTCACCCGGTCGATCGCCAGGGTGGTGCGCGGGTTGGACAGCAGCGGCCGGACGCCGCCTGCAAAGGCCGACAGGCCGAGAAACCAGAAGGTGGCGATCGCCACATGGACGAGTGCGAGCAGCCACGCGATTTCCACGTCGCCGTCCTGCGGGGCAAATTGCGGCAGCAAGGTCAAATAGAAAATGCCGACCTTGGGGTTGAGGATGTTGGTCGTGAAGCCGCGAAGCACGGACGTGCGCAGCCTGGGAGCCGGCCCGCCGGATCCGTCGACGATCATGCGGGAACGCCGCCGCAGCAGCAACGCGATGCCTGCATAGCCGAGATAGAGGGCGCCCGCCACGCGCAGGCAGCCGCCTGCTACCGGTGCATCCCGGAATAATTGCGCCAGTCCAAAGGCGGCGGCGCTGCCCCAGCAGAAGCAGCCGATGGCCACGCCCGCCGTCGTCGCCGCCCCATGGGCAGCACCTTCGACCATCGCCGAACGCAGCACGGTGGCCGTGTCGAGCCCAGGTGCCATCGTCAGCAGCGCCGCGGTGATGATATAGGTTATGAAGAGATCGGCGGTCACCGCTGGTTCGCATCCTTGAAGGGCTGCGCCGAAGCGCGTGCCCGCCATGTTGCCGATCTTCGTTTCTCCGCCGCTTCATGCGCGGCGAAACCGGTTTCGAACGTAGCGTTAGCGCTGCGCCATAGTTGGCAACCGAGGCCTGGCGGATCTCCTCGATCATCGCCCGCGACACGGATCGAGCGAGATACGCCGGTGAACTGCCATTTCGTTTCGGCCGTAGTTCGATTCACGGCGTTCCGGAACTACGCTCCGACCGGCTGCTTCGCCTCTGCGACGTGCGCCACGGCGGCGAGGGCAGCGTCGATCGCGGCACGCCGCGGTTCGTCGCCCATCGCGACGCCCTCCGCAACGATGATCTGCGGCCGATCGATTCCGATAAACCCCAGCATGGCGCGAAGATGCGTCTCCGCATGCTCCATTGGGGCTGCCGGCCCTTCCGAGTAGACACCCCCGCGCGACAGCACAACCACCGCCTTCTTCGCGGCGGCGAGGCCCTCGACGCCGCCGGCGCCGTAGCGGAACGTCTTGCCGGCAACCAGGATGTGGTCGAACCAGCTCTTCAACTGGCTGGGGATGCCGAAATTGTACATCGGGACGCCCAGCACCAGGACGTCGGCGGCCAGAAATTCGGCGAGAACGGCCTCCGCCGCGTCGGTGCCGAAACGGGGCAAGGTGATGTGCGGAAGCGGCGCTGCGGCGAGATCGCGATAGTCGACGGCGATCCCGTCGACGCGCTGCCGATACCGCTCGACCACGGCGGCGGAAAGCAACCGGGTGACCGACGTCTCGCCCTGAATCGACGAGTCGAGATGAAGAAGCTGCATCGCTGACTATCCTGCTGTTGGTGGAATGCAGGATCCGTACGGGCGGGTTGAACGTCGGCCAAGAACGCATATTTTCCTGACATGGTCAGATCCATATGACTTTGCTGGACCCAGGATCACACCGCTGCGTCGAGCTTTCGCATCATCTGCGATGGATCGGCGATCGCTGGACCTTGCCGATCGTCGTGACGCTGCAGTCAGGCGCATTACGCTTCAATGCGCTGCGACGCGCGGTGCCCGGCATTTCGCAACAGATGCTGACCCGCACCTTGCGCGCACTGGAGCGCGACGGCCTGGTGTGCCGCGATGTCTATCCCACCACGCCGCCCAAGGTGGAATATCGGCTGACCCCGATGGGCGCCTCGCTCGCCGCGCAGGGCCGCGAATTGGGCGGCTGGGTGGAAAACCATCTGGCCAGCCTGGCCGCGAGCCGCGCCGCGTTCGACGCCAAGATAGAGGAAGAAGGCTGAACGACGTGGCGATCCGCAGGCAGCGGGTCGCGTCAGTCGTCGATGGCGACGCGGATCTCCGCCCCCGCGCGCGCTAAGTGCGAATAGGGGCAGATCTGGTCCGCCTCCTCCACCAGCTTGGCGGCCAGGCCCGGTTCCAGCCCCGGCAGGCTGACCGACAATGCCACCTGCAGCCCGAACCCTGCCCCATCCTCGCGCATCCCGATCCCCACCGCGGCGACCACCGCGCTGTCGTCGGTGAGGGCGAGCCGGCGTCGATTTGCCACGAAGCGGAGGGCGCTGAGGAAGCAGGCCGCGAAGCTGGTTGCGAAGAGCTGCTCCGGATTGGTCCCGCTCTCCTCGCCGCCGCCCAGCGCCCGCGGCGTGGCGAGCGTCAGCGCCAGGGCACCGTCTTCCACCGTCGCATGGCCCGCCCGACCGCCGACCACCCGCGCGCGCGTTTCGTACAGGATGTTCATCACGGACTTCTCTCTTCATCTGCAGGCGGATGCCACCGCCCCCGCCTTTCCGGCACCGGGACGGCCACCATGTTTCGAGGAAGCAGCGGCACGTGCCAACCTGTCCTCACTTAGAGGGTTACCTATGCCTGGATAATCGGCCTATGGCGGGACGTGGCCTTCGGAAAAGCGGGACAGTGAGCAAGGACGGTCTCATCGAACTGGAAGCGGTGATGGCGATCGCGCGACGCGGCTCCTTCCGCCAGGCCGCGCTGGAACTCGGCATGTCGACCAGCGCACTGAGCAGCAGCATCGGCAAGATCGAGCGCCAGCTGGGCGTGCAACTGTTCAACCGCACGACCAGAAGCGTTTCGCTGACCGATGCCGGGCGCCGCTTCGTCGAGCAGGTGGGGCCCGCGCTCGAAGACATCCAGGAGGCGATGCGGACCGCGCGGTCGCAACAGGCGACCCCGTCGGGCACCATCCGGATCAATGCCTTCGCCACCGCCGCGCAGGAGGTCTTCGCCCCGCTGATCCTCGAATATCTGCGTCGCTATCCGCAAGTGCATATCGACCTCGTGACCGAGGGGAAGCTGATCGACGTGGTCGACAGCGGCTTCGATCTCGGCATCCGCACCGCCGAGCTGGTGCCGACCGATATGATCGCTCTCCCGCTCGGGCCGGCGCGCCGGTTTGCCGTCGTCGCCACGCCGGACTATCTGGCGACGCACGAAGCGCCCAAGACACCTTCCGACCTGCTGGGGCATCCCTGTATCCGCATCCGCCTTCCCAACGGCGCACGCTATCGCTGGCAGTTCACGCGAGATGGGGAAACCCTCCATGTCGACGTCGCCGGGCCGGTCACGCTCGACGAACCGCATCTGGCGCGCATGGCAGTGCTGGACGGCATCGGCATCGGCTTCTTCATGGAGTCCAACGTCCTCGAGGACATCGCAGCCGGCCGGCTGGTCCGCTTGCTGGAAGACTGGACGCCACCCGGCGCGCCGCTCGCCCTTTATTATCCCGGGCGTCGCAACCAGTCCGCAGCGCTGAAGGCCTTCATCGCGCTGGCACGCGCAATGTCCGCCAACGCCTGAACCGATCGGGGCCGCGGCAACGCTGCGCCGCGGCCCCGGCGCATCAGAAGAAGAAGCGGAAGCCCGCGGTCGCGACCACGTTGCTGTACCGCGCCGAAAGCACCGAATCGAGCGTGCCCGCGGTTGCGTTGAATCGCTCCACCTGGTGCCGGGCGATGCGCGAATAGCGCACGTCGGTGGTCAGTTCGAGTCCGCCGCCCAGTGCGACCGAGGCGCCGGCGATACCCTGAAGCGCGATCTTGCCCGAGACGCTGGTCGGGATGTTGATCTCCGGACCCGCCGCGGCGACCAGATAGCGCGTGTCATAGTCGATCGCGCCATGCCCGACGCCGGCACCCAGCGTGAAGCGCAGGCGTTCGGCGATGCGCGGCGTATCGTAGAGGATGTTGACCATCTCGGTGGTCACCGAGCGGCTGCCCTCCAGCAGCGTGCGCTGCTGGCCGTTGAGGTTCAGCCGCTTGAGCGTGTTGCGGCTGGCCGAGAACTCGGCCTCGACACGCGCCCGCCCCCAGTCACCCGTGGCGGCGACGGCACCGAGCACCAGGCCGCCCGTGAGACCGTCCTTGGCGTCGGTTTCGATCACCCGGGGCAGACCGGCCGGCGTCGCACCGCGCAGGGTTTGTTCGCGACCGAACCGGTCGCCCAGAAAGCCGGCTACATAGATCGATCCGGCGCGGGGCTCGTCGGCAGTTGCGCCATCCTGCGCAAGGGCGGGCATCGCGGTCAGCAGGGCGCCAGCAGCAGCGGCAACAGAAATCAAGATACGCACAAATCCTCCAGGAAACACTTATCGTCAAATGCATGCATTGACCTGACCAAATTAATCTCCGAAGGCGCTTTAGAGAAGAAATAACCAACTTCATTGGTAATAATCTGGTCACATAGGAAATATGCGGCCCGCAACGCGCGCCGACATCGACCCGTTCACCCTGTCAAGAAAATACAAAATGATACCACCATCCAAGCGATCGAAAGTCGAACGATAAAGAATATCGTCAGCGTTGTTACAACTGTATCCTTGGAGCGCTGTATTGTAGCCGCAACGACATCCAGCCAGGCGCAGGACGGCGTTGCGACCCGACGCCTTCTTCTGCGAAGGCACCGTCCTGGCCCGGCGGCCCCCTGCCGCCCGGCCCTTTTCGCGGAACGGCTGGGCGTTGCCGCCGCCACATGAGGAAGAACGACGATGCGACGGAATGTGCAGTTGCCCAGCCTGCTGTGGCCAGCCTGCCTCGCGGCGGGCATCTTCGCCGGCGTCCCCGCGATCGCCACGCCGGTTGCGCAGCAGACGGCGGTCCGCAGCGAAGCGACCGCCATCGATCCCCGCGGCGACTATGTCGAAAGCAAGGGCGCCCGCATCTGGTACGCCAGCATCGGGAAGGGCAAGCCGGTGGTATTGCTGCACGGCGGGCTGACCAGCAGCCGCAGCTGGGACGCGCAGGTCCCGGCGCTCCTCGCGTCGAGCCACCGGGTCATCCTGATCGACAGCCGCGGCCATGGCCGGAGCACGATGGGTCCGCTGCCGCTGCGCTACGACCTGCTCGCGGCGGACGTGCTGGCGGTGCTGGACCATCTCCATCTGGCCAAGCCGGCGCTCATCGGCTGGAGCGACGGGGCGATCGTCGCCTTGCTGGTCGCGATGCGTGCGCCGCAGCGGCTGGGCGCCATCTACGCCTTTGGCGCCAACATGGACAAGGCGAGCGTTCGCCCCAATGCGGGCGATGCACCGATCCTCGCAACGGTCGCGCCCCGCCTCGTGGCGGACTATGCCGCGCGCTCGCCGGAACCGAGCGGGTTAGGTCGGCTGCAACAGGCCGTGCGCGCGATGCAGGCGCGCCAGGAAGACATCCGCCCGGTGCAGCTCCGGCGGATCCGCACACGGGTGACGATCGCCGGCTCGGAGGAGGACGAGTTCATTCTGCCCGCGCATTTCCGCGCGCTGGCCAACGCGATCCCGTCGGCGCAGCTGGAGCTGTTTCCGGCCGCAGGGCACTTCCTTCCATGGCAGAATCCGGCGCTGTTCAACCGCGCGTTGCTGACCTTCCTGGACGGCGCCCGCCCCGCTCGCTCGAGGCGCGCGCCGCTACGTCGGTGACGACCGCAAGGCGAACCGTAGCGGGACGGTAGCGCAAGCGCCGGCATGCTGCGCCATGACCCAAGAGCAAACCACCGAGAACAGCTCCGCCGCCTCGAACGCGCAGCGCTTCGAACAGGATCTCCATCAGCTGCCGATCGCGGCGCTGGACGTTGCCCAGCCCGATCTGTTCAGCGCCGGGTTCGCACCGCGCTACCTCGCGCGGCTTCGGCACGAAGCGCCGGTGCATTATTGTGCCGAAGGCCGGTTCGCGCCCTATTGGTCGATCACCCGGCACAGCGACATCGAAGCCATCGAGCTCGATACCGAGACCTTCTCCTCGGCGCATGCCAATGGCGGCATCACCATCGGATCGAGCGCCGACGATCCCCAGTTCTTCCCGGCCTTCATCTCGATGGACCCGCCGCGGCACGCGACGCAGCGCCGGGTGATCGCGCCCGCCTTTTCCCCCGAGCGGCTGGCGCAGATGGAACCCCAAATCCGCGCCTGGTGCGCGGAAATCCTGGAGGCACTGCCCCGCGGCGAATGGTTCGACTGGGTGGACCGCGTCTCGATCGAGCTGACCGCGCGAACGCTGGCGCTGCTGCTCGGCTTTCCCCAGGAGCGATCGCGCGACCTGATCCGCTGGTCCGAAGCGATGGTCGCGCTTCCCGGGCATCCCGCCTATACCACGCCCGAGAACAAGATGCGGCTGATGCAGGAATGCTTCGGCACCTTCGACGCGATCTGGGCGGCGCGGCTCGAAACGCCCGGCGGCGACGACCTGATTTCGCTGCTCGCCCAGGGCGAAGAGACCCGGCACATGCCCAAACCGGAATTCTACGGCAACGTCCTGCTGCTCATCGTCGGCGGCAACGACACCACGCGCAACAGCATCAGCGGCAGCATCGTGGCGATGCATGCCTTTCCGGACGCCTTGCAGAAGCTGCGCGCGGACCCGGACCTGCTCGCGAACCTCACCCCCGAGCTGCTCCGCTGGCAGACCCCGATCGCGCATATGCGGCGCACGGCGACGCGGGATGTCACCATCCGCGGCCAGCACGTCCGGCGCGGGGACAAGGTGATCTTGTGGTACCTCTCCGCCAATCGCGACGAGGCGCTGTTCGAGCGTCCGGACGATTTCGTCCTGGAGCGCCCCAACGCGCGGCGCCACCTCGCCTTCGGGTTCGGCGTGCATCGCTGCATCGGCGCGCGACTGGCGGACCTGCAGGTGCGGACGCTGTGGGAGGAGATCCTGCGCCGCATCCCCGCCTTCGACGTCGCTGCGGACTCCGTGCGGGTTCCGTCGACCTTCATCAACGGGTACCAGCAGGTGATGGTCCGGCTGCCGCGCCCAGGCGCTGCATAATATTGCCGCGACTGGGTGGCCGCTCGTTTCTCAAGGAGCGACCACCCAGTCGCAGAACGGCGAGAGACACAAAAGCATCAGAAGCACGGGGTCGGCTTTCTGGTGCATCCTCTGCGATATCGTGCGCACCTGTTCTTCCGTCATGCCATACCTCTTGGCAGGACCATTGAGCACCGCATTCATGAATACGGATACCCTGCACCTATCTTCTGAAAAGCGCGGAGACGATGCTTAAGGTTACGTCCGCAGCCATTTAGCGCTGCCCAACGGCTCACCGCACTTTCGCCACCATCGATCGCTCTTTAAATTGCCGATTCTATCAATATATCGGTCTGGAACATCGCTCGAGCAGATTGTGGAAGCCGCTTGACGGTGGAGACGGATCCGGCGGTCAGGGAGTCGGAAGCGTGAAGAAGGACATTTTGACGACCGCCGATGCCGCGAAGCTGCTGGGCATCTCGGTACGTACCGCGCAGGTGCTGATCGAAGGCGGGACGATCCCTTCGTGGAAGACACCGGGTGGCCACCGCCGCGTCTATCATGCCGATGTCGTCGCGCTGATCGACAGCAGGCAGCCACCTGCCGAAGCCGCTCCGTCCGCGATCCTCATCGTCGTGGCCACCGGCGACCGGCTGCCGGCATATCGCGCCGCCGCCGAGAATGCCGCCGACTTCGCCATCGACTATTTCGACGACGTTCTTGCCGCACTGGTGGCGATCGGCTCCGCGCAGCCGTTCGGTATTCTGGTGGACTGCACCTCGGGGCTGAACAGTGAGGCCTTGTTGCACAGCCTCGCCGCCAACAAGGCGATCGCCACCACCCGGATCGTCGCCGTCGGCGAGGAAGGCGCGGTGCCTTCGGACCTTGAAGCCAGGATCAGCCGCGCCGCCACGCCGACCGCGGCCTTGGCGCAGCTGCGCGGTTCCGTGTTCGCCGCGGAGGACAATGATTTTGAGGAATGGGGCGTCGCCTTCCCGGTCTCGCAGGACGAGCGCCGCCGGCTGATGGCGGTCGAACGCTCCGGCTTGCTGCATTCCCAAAGCGAGGAAAGCTTCGACCGGCTTACCTGGCTGGCGGCCCAGAGCCTGGAGGCGCCGATCGCCCTGCTGACGTTGCTGACCCCGACCAAACAATGGTTCAAGTCGAAGATCGGCCTCGACATGGCCGATACGCCGCGCAGCTGGGCCTTTTGCAACCATACGATCCTGCAGCGCGACGTATTCACGGTGCCGGATCTGTCGGCCGATTCGCGCTTCGCCGCCAATCCCGCCGTGGCCGGGGCGCCCGGCTTCCGCTTCTACGCCGGCGCGCCGGTCCTGGACGACGAAGGCTTCATCGTCGGATCGCTCTGCGTGATCGATTGCAAGCCGCGCGTGATCGACGAGCGCGAAACCAAGACGATCCGGGCACTTGCCGCGGTGGCTTCCAACGAGGTGCGGCTGCGGTCGCTGGATCGCAAGCTGCGGTCGGTCGGTCGCACGAAACGATAAGCCTTCCCGCAGCCGCGCCGTCTTCCTGCCGGCGAGTGCGAAGTCCTCCCGCCGATGCAGCAACGACGCGCCGTGTTCATGGCCGCGCGCGTCCTTTCACGTCCCCACAATGATCGACGTGAGCAGCAAGCTAGCCGCGAGACTTCGACAGGTCGCCCCTTGTCGCGGCATTGTTACAGACTTGTAGCCAAATACCGCATTCGGCAGCATTGCCAAATTTGATAGAAATGATACCTGGGCTGCACCGAAGGCCCTCAGCGAGTTCACCCCCTTCGGAACGCCGGTTCGTCCGAGCCCCAGCGCTCGGCATACCGGTCGCGCAAACATGTCGAGAGCCACCTTCCTGCGGCGCGGTCCGCGGCGTGCATTGCGCCGCCTCCGCGCCGACGGAGGCGCGCGCCTTCCGCCTGCTTGCGCATCAACCATTCGAAGGAGTTGATGATGACCCATGCAAATCACGACGACGCGCAGGACTTCCAGCGCCGCGCTGCCGAAAACCAGGCCCGGCTGACCGCAGAACTCAAGCCCGCCTATGACTTCATCGTTTGCGGCGCCGGCGCCTCCGGCTCGGTCGTCGCGCGGCGGCTGGCCGAGAACGAGGCGGTGCAGGTCCTGCTGATCGAGGCCGGCGGCAGCGACGAGGCCGAGGCCGTGCTCGATCCCGCGCTGTGGCCGACCAATCTCGGCGGCGAGCGCGACTGGCGCTTCACCGCCGAGCCGAACCCCCATCTCAACGGTCGCGCGCTGCCGATGTCGATGGGCAAGGGACTGGGCGGCGGCTCCAGCATCAACGTCATGGTGTGGGCGCGCGGCCATCGCAGCGACTGGGACCATTTCGCCGAGGAAGCCGGGGACGAGCGCTGGAACTACCAGAACGTCCTCGATATCTATCGCCGTATCGAGAACTGGCAGGGCGCGCCCGATCCGCTTCGCCGTGGCTCGAACGGCCCGGTCTGGGTCCAGCCCGCGGCGGATCCGAGCCCGGTCGCCCATGCGCTTCTCGACGCTGCGAACGCGCTGGGGATTCCCAGCTATGACAGCCCGAACGGGCGGATGATGGAAGGCGAAGGCGGCGTCGCGATCAGCGACATGCTGGTCCGCGACGGCCGCCGCCACTCGCTGTTCCGCGCCTATGTGCACCCCTATCTCGATCGCCCGAACCTCACCGTGGTGACGGGGACGACGGTCGAGCGGATCGCCTTCGAGGGGAACCGCGCCGTCGGCGTCGACATCGTGCGGGGCGGCCAGCGCCAACGCATCGGCGCGGTGCACGAGGTCGTCCTGTCGATGGGCGCGATGCAGACGCCCAAGGTGCTGATGCACTCCGGCATCGGCGACGAAGCCGAGTTGCGCCGAGTCGGCATCCCGGTCCGCCAGCACCTGCCCGGGGTCGGCGCCAATCTGCAGGACCATGTCTCCTTCGGGTGCATCTGGGAATATGCGGCGCCGATCGCACCGCGCAACAGCGGCAGCGAAGCCACGCTGTACTGGAAGAGCCGCCCCGAACTGACCGCGCCCGACCTGCTGTTCTGCCAGGTCGAGTTCCCGGTGCCGAGCGAGCGGACCGCGGCGCGCGGCGTGCCCGAACATGGCTGGACGATGTTCGCCGGCCTGGCGCGGCCGCATAGCCGCGGGCGCCTGCGGCTTCGGAGCGCCGACGCTGCGGTACCGCTGCAGATCGACGCCAACATGATGTCGGACCCTGCCGACATGGAAGCCGCGTTGGCATGCGTCGAGCTCTGCCGCGACCTCGGCAACGCGCAGGCCTTCCGGACGCTGGTGCGCGGCGAGGCGATGCCCGGCAAGCTCTCCCGCGAGGCGTTGAAGGAATATGTGCGCGATGCGGCGGTGACCTATTGGCACCAGACCTGCACGGCGAAGATGGGCCGCGACAGCATGTCGGTGGTGGATGGGGCGCTGCGCGTCTACGGCATCGAAGGGCTCCGTATTGCCGACAGCTCGATCATGCCGCGTGTCGCCACCGGCAACACGCAGGCGCCCTGTGCGATCATCGGGGAGCAGGCCGCCGCCAGCCTCCGCGCGGCGCACCAGCTCTAACGCCCGCCACCAACCGTGCGCCCGCCCCGTGCGGGCGCATCCCCTGCTCCTGATACCGGCGCCGTCGCGCCCCACGGAGTTGACGCAATGTACCGCTTTCCGATGGGTGAATTTGCCGAACCGTCCAACCTCCCCCTCAGCCTCGGCCGCATTCTCGTCGTCGATGAAGACGAGCGCGCGCGCGATCGCATCACCGCCTATCTGCGTGACCATCGCTGGATCTCCGTCAGCGCAGGTGCGCGCGAGGTGGCACACCAGTTGCACAGCCGGCAGCTCAGCCTGATCGTGTTGAATGCGCGTCTGCAAAGCCGCGATGCGCTCGATGTGCTGCGGGAGATCCGTAGTCGCTCCGACGTTCCCGTGATCCTGTATGACGATCTCTGCCAGGACAGCGTTTCCGTCATCGTGGGGCTGGAACTGGGTGCCGACGATTTCATCGCAGGCACGCTGAACCCGGCAGAACTGGTGGCGCGCGCCCGTGCCGTGCTGCGGCGGCAGGACCTGGGACGCATTGCCGGTGCACCGCTGCGCGGCGGCTATCGCTTCTCGGGCTGGGAAATGCGGCATGCTGATCGCGCCCTCGTGGCACCCGACGGCAGCGCAATCGATCTCACCAAAGGGGAATATGGCCTGCTCGCCGCATTGCTGGAGGCACCCGGTCGCTCGCTTTCGCGGGTGCACCTGATGCGGGCCACGCGCGCGCATGACGACATTTACGACCGGAGTGTCGACGTGCAGGTCCTGCGGTTGCGCAAGAAGCTCGCCGCAGTGCCGGGCGGCGAGGCGCTCATCAAGACGGAGCGCGGTTTCGGCTACCGACTGGATGCCCAGGTCGAACGCCTGTTCTGACGCGCCCACAGCATCCAATTTACAATATTATCCAGACCAATATCTGACATGAATGTAACTTCTTATGGCAACTTTTGACCATAGCACGACAACACTGCCGCCCGCACGCCTGCACCATGCCGCCCATGTTTCCTCCGACCATGAACGCACGCGACATTTCTAAAGATATTCTCGGCATTCCGCTGACTGACTTTTGGATCGAGCGCGAGGTCCTGGGCGGGGTGGAGCATGTATTCGCCCTCGCCTCCTATGGCCTTGCCGATGGCAGTGCGCTGTCCTTCTTCCACTTCGCCGATCCCGAGCTCCAGGCGCGCTATGCCGCCAAGCCGCAGGGGCTTTTCGTCCATCTCGCACTGAAGATCGCACCCGAACAGCAGGTCGCCCTTCGGGATCGCCTCCAGGCGGCAGGAATCCCGGCCATGGAATTCGATCACGGCTATGCACGCTCGCTCTATGTCGAAGATCCCGATGGCCAGACGCTCGAGCTTTGCGTCGACCCGGAGCATCATGGCGAAGGCGCCAAGGAGAGCGCCCGCGATGCGCTGACCCGCTGGCTTGCGGGCGACCGGACCCCGAACAACCACCTGCCGCGCGCCGCCTGAGCGACCTGCCCCCGAGCGGCAGCGTCTGTCGCCCGGGTGGCACCTGCGGGTCCAGACGCGTTCCCGCACGGAACCACGTCAGGATCTCGCCCAGATCCGTTCGCCTTCGCCAGGAGGGCCGAGGCGCTGGCCATGCGAGCGCGGACCGCCGGCGCCTCGAACGGCTTGCATTCGAACGCGGTGGCGCCGTCCGCGCGGCGCACGATTATCCCACTTTCAGGCACAGCACATCCCGGATCATCCAGCTTATCCGAACGCAGGGTCGGGCTTATTTCCAGGCTTCAAGATGCGGTCGCCAATGCGCGCCGCCGCCCTGAAGAAGGAGGTGCGACATGCAATATTATCAGGTGTTCATCAGCGCCGAGCAGACGATACAGGCGCAACGCATTCTCGATGCGCTCATGGCCAAGCAACTTGTATCCGGCGGCCCCATCCTCGGCGGCCCCGCCAAGTTCCTCTGGAACTTCAAGGACAGTGACGTTCCCGAGCATCTTCGCGAGAAGAAGCTGCTTGTCGTCGAGCAGGATTACAAGTTCATCGTCACCTATACCCGCGAGGACCTGAAGGAAACGCTGGTCGACGTGGCCGAGGCGGCGTCGCTGGAAGAGGTCTGCATGATCTCCTTTCTGTCGATGGAGCCGAACCGCGCGCTCCGCCGCCTGCTCGACGCCACCTTCGAAGGACGCGAGACCGAAGTGTCTCCCGATGCGGTCGACGCCGTCGCCGCGCTGACCTTCGTGCCCAAGGCAATGATCCCGACGCGCACCAAGAGCTCCATTGGCCCGGAAGGCACCCGTCGCTGATCCGCGCCCTCGAACCCCACCTCAAAGAAAGGAACCTGCCATGACCCTCCAGCTTCCGCCCGCCATCGCGGCATATTTCAGTGTCGACAGAGCCGGCGACATCGATGCCATCCTCGCCTGCTTCACCGAAGACGCTTCTGTCCTGGACGAAGGCAAGATGCACCAGGGGCATGACGCGGTGCGCGCATGGAAGGCAAAGTCTTCCGCCGCCTACAATTATGTCAGCGCGCCCTTTGCCGCCACCAGCGACACCGACCAGACGATCGTCACCAGCCGCCTGACCGGCGACTTCCCAGGCAGCCCGCTGGATCTGCGTTATTTCTTCACCCTGCGCGCGGGCAAGATCGCCGCGCTGGAGATCAAACCATGAGCGCGTTCCTCAACCTGGAGGGCAAGAAGGCCCTGGTCACCTCCGGCACGCGCGGGGCTGGCGCGGCGACCGTCCGGCTCCTCCGCGAACTGGGAGCGGAAGTGCTGACCACCGCCCGCACGCGCCCGGCGAACATTGCCGAAGCGGACTTTGTCACGGCCGATCTCACCACCGCGCAAGGCTGTGCCGACCTCGCCGCGGCCGTGCAGCACCGTTTGGGCACGCCCGACATCCTCGTCCACATGCTCGGCGGCTCCTCGGCTCCTGCGGGGGGCTTCGCGGCGCTGGATGACGGCCAGTGGCAGCGCGAGCTCGACCTGAACCTGATGCCCGCGGTCCGCCTCGATCGCGCGCTGTTGCCGCAGATGGTTGCGCGGGGCAGCGGCGTGATCGTCCATGTGACGTCGATCCAGAACCGCCTGCCGCTGCCCGATGCGACCACCGCCTATGCGGCCGCCAAGGCAGCGCTGTCGACCTACAGCAAGAGCCTGTCGAAGGAGGTATCCCCGCGCGGTGTCCGCATCGTGCGCGTCTCCCCCGGATGGATCGCGACCGAGGCATCGGTGCATCTCGCCGAACGGCTCGGTGCCGAGCATGGCGGCGGCGTCGAGGCGGGCAAGCAGCTGATCATGCAGGCACTTGGCGGCATCCCGATCGGCCGCCCCGCACACCCCGAGGAAGTGGCGAGCCTGATCGCCTTTCTCGTCTCGGAACGTGCCGGCAGCATCACCGGCACCGAGCATGTGATCGACGGCGGCACCATCCCCACCGCCTGAGGTCCGACGCGGCGAGCACCCGTCGACCCCGCGCTATCGGCACCGGTCGGCGGGATGCTGCATCGGGTCTTTCTGTGCGGCGGCAGCTACCCTGCGACGTTATCGCCGCGCCGCTCCTGCTTGGGCGGGATGCGCGCGCGGCGCGGCCGCTGCGGACTCGCGGCGAGCAGATAGGATGGCGACCGCGAGCAAGCCGCCGATCATCCCAACATGCTCGCTCGAAACATGCAGTGCGATCGTCCGGAACGGCTCTTCCGATATCGCCCAGAAGCGGTGGACCAGCAGGATGGTCAGGCCGGTGAACAGGCCTAACGCCCCCGCGCCCAGCCACGCGGCGCGGTTCGCGATGATGAGGGCCGATCCCGCCAGTTGCAAGGCGATCGTCGCGATGTTGAAGGCCGCCGCCGGTTCGAGACCGGCACGTGCCATTTCGGCCACGCCCTTGTCGAACAGGAAGAGCTTGGACAGGCCGCTGGACCAGAAGGGCAAAGTCAACAGGCCCCGGGCGAGCCACGCCATCATCGGCGTGCGCAAGAGCATCGTGATGCGGTGCTGCACATTGGGTCTCCAGTGTCGGTTGCGCGGACGTGCGGACGGCGACTGCCTGTCCGTGCTCGCACCATGGGGGTTCGGTTGAAGTCGCCGATCCGTGGGATCCTGCAGGAATGCAGGCGTCAGCGCCGAAGGATAGTGCGCATGATGATACGCACCAAGACCTTCGAGGAGAACGTCCCAGACGAGACGCCACCCACCGGATGACGGACGATGATCACGATCGAGCATTTGATCCGGCTAGCCAATCGCTGCCACGGCAAGACTACTGCACCTCCACGCTTGGCTACACTTGCAATGCGGACTCGAGGCGCGTGGCCGGATCCCGAGCCTCCGCCGCTCGTGTTGCATTCGCGATGAAATCGCGACGGTCTGAAGCGGGAATGTAGCGAAGGCCCGCGCACGACGCGGTACGACCACAGGCAGAGTGCCCTCGCATGATTTCAACATCCCATGGGAAGGCAGTCGCCGCCCCTCCTGTTGCCCCCGTGTCCCGATCCGAGCGCGTGCCATCGCTGGACGTCTTGCGCGGCGCGGCGCTGCTCGGGATCCTGGTGATCAACATCCAGTCTTTCGCCGGCGCGCAGACTGTCGCCTTCAACGTGCCGCTGCGCGTCGTGGCGTTCGCCGGACAGCGTCCCGTTCTCAATGCAGCGGTGATGGTCCTGCAGTGGCTGTTCTTCGAGGGCAAGATGCGCGCCCTCTTCTCGATGCTGTTCGGCGCAGGCGCGCTGGTACTGCTGACCCGCATCGAACAGCGCGACGGTGCCGGCACCGCGGCGGACATTTTTCATCGGCGCAACCTGTGGCTGCTGCTGTTCGGCACGCTGCACGGCACGCTGATCTGGAACGGCGACGTTCTGTTCTTCTATGCGTCCGTCGCGCTGCTGGCACTCTACCCGTTACGCCATCTCGCCGGCAAATGGCTCGTCGGCATCGGCCTGGCGGTGGCACTCGTCGGCGGCACCTTCGGCGTCTGGACCGCGATGGACGTCGCCACCGCCTGGCCCGTCGCGCAGCTGGAGGAAACGGCGCACGACGCGATGGCGAAAGGCGAGCGCCCCGCCAAAGCCCAAGCCGAAGCCCTGGCCGGCGCGCAGGCGGAAAGGCGCGACCAGATCGCTGGCATGAAGGCTGCGCCCACCCCTGCGGCACGCGCCTACCTCGATAGCATCCCGGCGGCGGCCTATCGGGGCTTCGTGACGGCGATCTTCACCTCCGGCTGGATTCTGGAGACCTTGGGCTTCCTCATCGCGGGGATGGGCCTGTTCAAGACCGGTTTCCTGACCGGCCGCCTGTCTTCGGCACGCTATGTCGCGATCGCCGTGCTGGGATACGCCCTCGCCTTCCCGATCATTCTGGGCGGGTTGGCCCATGCCCATCGCTACGGCTTCAGCAGCGCCGTGACGACGGTGGCGATGATGGCACCCTATGAGCTCCAGACCATCGCAGCCTCACTCGCCGACGCAGCGGTTATCCTCCTGCTGGTACGGCATGGCACGATGCTGCCCGTCCAGCGCGCCTTGGCGGCAGTCGGCAGGATGGCGCTGACCAACTACATCGCCACCAGTGCCATCTGCACCGGCATCTTCACCTGGACGGCCACCCTGCCGACGGGGACGCTTGAACACTATCAGCTGATGCTGGTCGTCCTGTCGGTGTGGGCGTTCAACATTGCGTTCAGCCTGGTCTGGCTGCATTTCTTCCACTTCGGGCCGCTGGAATGGCTGTGGCGATCCCTGACCTATTGGAAGCTGCAACCGATGCTTCCCACGCGGAGAAGGTTCGCCTGATCGCAGGGCGTGGGCACAGGCTCATGCCACGCAGTTCACCCGCAGCGGCGATCGCTGAGGATCACGCGCCACTTGCGCCCGCGCCGCTCCTCGATGAAGCCGCCCGCGCGGCGCAGTTCGGTCTTGTCGAATTGCCCGTTCTTCACGTCGCACCGGTTCTGGAACACGGAAAGCACGCAGGCAGACTTGCTGGTGTAGCCGAGCGAGGTCCAGGCCCCGCGATAGCTGTAACAGGCGCCCACGCCGCTATTCTGCCGCTGGTGGCTCCTTTCGAGATCCCGCAGGTCGGCGATACCCTTGGGTGAATCCGCAGGGGGCACGGGCGCCGTACCGGCCATTGTCGCCGTCGGCTGCGGCTTGGTGCTCGCCGTTGGTTCGGGGCTTGGGCTCGGCGACGCCAGCGTGCTTGGCCCGCCGGGCGGCGGCGTCTCCACGGCAACCCATTCCGATCGGACGCGCCACCCCTGCGCCGCCGCAAGCGCACCGAGGCGCTCGGGCAAGCCTGCTTCCCGGCTGCCACCAAGGTCGAGAGGCCCGCGGCGGTCGACGAGCAGCACGCCAGCGGTACCGGTAGAGGCGAAGCAGGCGGCGACGTGGAAGCGGCCATTGCCGTTGGTATAATAGGCCTTCGCATTCTCTTGCGAGCGCGTGCGAAACGCGTCACGCCCCGCGACGAGCGAACGCACGCTGCCGGACGGATCGAGCGCAAGCAGTGCGAAATCGCGCGCGGGATCGCGTTCCTCGACCCAGATGTCGAGCTGCGCGCCGACCCCGCCGGGGCATGCAGGCCGAGCCTCGCCAAGCGAGACCCTGCTCGCTGAGATGCCCAGCCGATCGCCACCCGCACTCGGGGTATCGAACGGCTTCAGCGCGTCGATGAGCGCACAGCGTCCGGGCGGCAGCGGCATCACGTTGCTCGAGTCGAGCTGCCTGCCGGCGAGCCCGGCCTGGGTCGCGAACCCGCCGGCACGCTGGTCGAAGGAGGCGCGATCGCCCGCGGCACCGCTGAGGATCAACGGCGCGCCGCCGCCCCCTTCTCTTGCCGAGACCCAGGTGCAGGGCGCCTTTGCGAGCCCGGCAAGCAGCCGCTCGACCTGCACCTGCGGCCCGCCATCCGCGACGGGCTTTGGCACCGGCGCAGCACGAACCGGCGCGGGTGCGGGCGGCGGCGGCGAAGGCGGTACGACGTGCCACAATGCGAACCCGGCAACCGGCAGTGCCGCCACCCCCCATTTCACCTTGCTCCGCCGCTTTCGGGGTGTCGTCGCGGGGCGCTTGGCCGGGCCGGAGGCGCGCGGCGTCGGCGACGGGCTTGGCGTGCGGAGGGGGGCGGGATCGGGCGCGGGCACGAACATCGTTTCCGGCCCCGCCGCCTGGAGCGCATCGACAGGCGGCGGCGGGGGAGCAATTGGAGGGTCCGGATCGATCGCAGGGGGCGCCTCCGGCAGCTCCAGCGCGTCCAGGAAGGCCAGCACCTCGGCCATCGAGCGAATCCGCTCCGCAGGATCAGGCGCAAGCATCTGGCGGAACAGGGGTTCGAGCAGCGGCGGAAGCCCATCGAAATCCGGCCGCTGGCGGCGACGTTCGACAGCGTCGGCCAGGCTGGTGCCCATGGGGGGGGGCTTGCCCCGCGCATAGGCGAGCAGCACCAACGCGGTGCTGTAGACATCGGTCCACGGGCCCACCTGCCGGTCATAGTCGCCGAACTGCTCCGGCGCGACATAGCCGATCTTGCCTGCGAAGCCGTCCCCCAGCACCGTTTCGGCCGTGACATCGAGGCTTTTGGCGATACCGAAGTCGATGATCTTGGCGCGCTTGATCCGCCCGTCCGGAAGCAGCACGTTGTCCGGCGACATGTCGCGATGGATCGCACCATGGTCGTGCGCCGCCTGCAGCCCCGCCGCGAGCCGCCGCGCGAGCGTCACGATGGCGCCGACGGAGGGATGCGTGCCGTTGAGGTGGGCGGTCAGCGGCTCGCCGTCGATGAAGTCGGTGACGATGTAGTAGAGCTCGAGCACCGGATCGCGCGCCAGCACGCGATATTGTACGATCGCGGGGTGGGCGATCTGCGTGAGCACCCGCGCTTCCTTGCGGAACATCGCGATCACCTTGATGTCCTGCGCAAGGTGGCTGCGGATCGCCTTGATCGCGACGCGCTCGTCGCTCTCGACGTTGATGCCTTCGAACACCTCGCCCATGCCGCCGCGCGCGACGAAGCGCTTGACGCGATAGATGCCGTTCAGCACGTCCCCGGGCGCGAGGCTGGCCGATACCCGGCCAGCCCAGCCCCTACCCGGCATCGACACGCCGGCCCCGCCCTCGATGGCGACGACCGTACGGTCGCCGCCGGATTGCTCGCGATCGGTCACAGCCCCTGCCCGCTCATTCGGCCGCGAGCGCGGGCGCTTCGGCGCCCTCGACATCGAACCGATAGGTGAAGCCGGCCTCGTCGACACCGACATGGATGGCGATCACGGTATCGCCGGCGATCTGACGCTCGATCAGCCCGAGCGACAGCTCCGGGAGCAGCGTGTTGGTGAGGATCGCGTCGATCATGCGCCCACCCGAGGCGACTTCCTCGCAGCGCGACACGATCAGATCGATCGTCGCCGGCGCGCAGATCAGGGCGGCGTTGTGGTTCTCCGCAACCCTGCGGACGATGCGGGCGAGCTGCAGTTCGACGATTCGCCGGAGCATCGTCTGCGAGAGCGGCACATAGGGCAGCACATTCAGCCGTCCGAGCAGCGCGGGCGGAAACACCCCGAGCAGTTCGGGGCGTAGCGCGCTGGCCAGCGCCTCGGGTGCCGGCGCGGTTTCCTCGTCCTCGCACAACGTCGCGATGAGGTCGGTGCCGACATTCGAGGTGAGCAGGATCAGCGTGTTGCGAAAGTCGATATAGCGCCCTTCGGCGTCCTCCATATATCCCTTGTCGAACACCTGGAAGAACATCTCATGGACGTCCGGGTGCGCCTTCTCGACTTCGTCGAGCAGCACCACCGAATAGGGGCGGCGGCGCACCGCTTCGGTCAGCACCCCGCCCTGCCCATAGCCGACATAGCCCGCGGGCGCGCCCTTGAGCGTCGAGACGGTGTGCGCTTCCTGGAATTCGCTCATGTTGATCGTGATCAGGCTGTCGTCGCCCGCGTACAGCAGTTCGGCGAGCGCATGCGCGGTCTCGGTCTTGCCGACACCCGAAGGACCGCAGAGCAGGAACACCCCCACCGGCTTGTCCGGATTGTCCAGCCGGGCGCGGTTGGTGCGCAGCCGTCGGGCGATCGCCGCCATCGCATGGTCCTGCCCGATCACGCGGCGCTTGAGCCGATCCTCCATCTCCAGCACGGCGGACAGCTCGTCCTTGACCATCCGCCCGACCGGAATGCCGGTCCAGTCCCCGACGACCGTCGCGACCATCTCGGCGGTCACCTCGCCATGGACCATCTCGCGCTCCCCACGCGCCGCCTCCGCCGCCGCGAGCGCATCCGCACCGTCGGCCGAATCGCGCAGGGCCAGCCGCGCCTGCGCCACGGCGGCAACCGCCGCGCGCTCCTCCGCCCATCGCAACTCGAGCTCCGCCAGGGCCGCGCGCGCTTCCGCAAGCGCCTCTATGGTGGGCGCGATCCCGACGAACAGCCGGTAACCGCTACCGAACCTTTGCCACGCTAGGGGCGCTACCAATGTCCTGTGCCGCGCTGTCGATCACCCGGGCGATGGCCTTGGGCTGCGTCATGAAGACGGCGTGGCTGCCCGGCACTTCGGTGATCTTCGCGCCGATGCGCTTTGCCATGTGCATCAGCATCCCCGCGCCGAAGGCCTTGTCCTGCTTGGCGATGACGGCCCAGCTGGGCCGGGTGCGCCAGGCGGCCTGGGTGAGCCGCGTGCCGAAGACGGACATGTTGATCGGCACCTGGGAATCGCGCAGGAACGCGGCATCGGCGTCATTCGTATCGGCAGCAAAGCCGGCCTTGAATCGCTGCAGGTCGATGAACCCGTAGCCGTCGCTCTGCTTGTCGATCACGAATTCGGAAGCCGGCGGAAAACCTTCATATTGCTGCGCGGTCGTCTCGCCGGCATCGGGCGCGAGCGCGGATATGTAGACGAGCGCCTTGACCTTGGGGTGGACGCCCGCAGCCGTGATGACCGTGCCTCCCCAGCTGTGACCAACGAGGATCACCGGCCCGTCCTGTCGTTCGATCACCCGCGTCGTCGCATCCACATCCTCCTTCAACGACGTCAGTGGATTCTGGACGATGGACACCCGATAGCCTCGCGCCGTGAGCACATCATACAGCCCCCGCCAACCCGATCCGTCCGCAAACGCCCCATGCACCAGAACGATGCGGGCGGTTGTCGACGGTGCCGTGGCGGTCTGGGCCTCGGCGGCTGGGATCATCCACAGCAGGGCAGCGGCGGCAATCGCCGTGCGTGCAAGGGTTTTTCGCATCATAATGTCTCCTAGGAAAAAGGCGCACGTGCGCCGCTGTGAAGTTGGCTGACCGGCACTGCCTGCGTCCGCCGGTGATCTCGCGACGGCTTCCGCGGCATCGGCTGCTCGCGATGATGTCGCATTGCGCTCGTCCATTGCGGCGGCGTCAGAATAGGGGCTCGACCCGGGCGTCCAGCGCATAGCCGACGCCCCGCTCGGTTCGTATCAGGCCCCTGCCGGAGGGATGGCTTTCCAGCCTGCGCCGCAGCCTGAGAATCTGCACGTCGATGCTTCGGTCATACACATCCTCTTGCGTCCTGGTGGCGCGCATCAGGTGCACCCTCGAAAGGGTGCGGCCCGGCGCCACCAGCAGCGCCACCAGCAGCGCATATTCCCGCTTCGTCAGGCTGACGTCCGCTCCGCCCGGGGCCTTGAGCTCTCGTGTCGCATTGCGGAGTTCCCACCCGCGAAAGGCATATCCGCCGCGGGAAGATGCGATGACGGAGCGCCCCAGTTCCTGCCGCCGAAGGATCGCGCGGGCGCGCGCCAGCAACAGGTCGAGGTTGAGGGGGCCGCTCAGGACGTCGTCCGCCCCCAGTTCGAGCCAGATGATCCGATCGACGTCCGCTTGGGGGCCATCGGCGTACAAGATCACGGGAACGTCCGAGCGGGCTCGGATCTGCCGCAGGATCTCCACCCCGTCCACCGAGCCCAGACGCACGTTGAGGGTGATCAGGCCGAACGACGGGCCGCGGATGTGGCGCAGCACCTCGGACGCCCCGCAGCCCATCGGGGAGCATTGGCGATCGACGAGGTAGGACAGGATCGCACCGCGCCGGCCGAGATCTTCCTCGACGACAAGAACGCGTCCGATCCCCGCGGGTCCGGCGGAGGAAATCGGATGTTCCATGTCCTCGTCGAAGGGCGATACGGAGTGGTACATGCCGGCAACGTCTCAGCTTCGCGGCGAGAGGCGTCGCGGCCGGCGGGCGGTACGGATCCGGTTTGCGACATGCGCGCCGATGGATGCCGACACGTACGGCGTGCCTGATATGCCTGCGCGCGACGTTAAAGCTCGGCTTCGTACAGGTTGCGGAGGACGCGTCATTTCTGAAGTCCTTTCAACGCCAAGGGCCTCTGAGGTCGCCAGAAGGTGGCAAATGAAAGGGCGCGCGCCAATCGTGCGAAGTGGTTGGTCGCTTTGGAGAATTTATGGGTTTGCCGGCAGCCGCCCAATACGAAAACGCGCCGCACCCCATCCCCGAGGACAGGTAGACAGGCGACACCGTAGGGCCCGCGCTATAGCGTGATGATTCCCCGCCGGAGGGCGGTGGTGACAGCCTGCGTCCGGTCGTTGACCCCGAGCTTCTGGAAGATCGTGCGCAGATGCGCCTTCACGGTCTGTTCGGAGACGGACAGTTCATGCGCCACCACCTTGTTGGCCTTGCCCGCCGCGACCAGCGCCAGGATGTCGACCTCCCGGGCGCTCAGCGGCTCTTCGGCGGCGTGCAAGGCGATTTCCTGGGCCACGTCCGCGGGGATATAGCGTCGCCCGCCGTGTACGGCGCGAATGGCGCGCAGCAACTCGTCGATCAGCGAGCTCTTGAGCAGATATCCGGAGGCACCTGCCTTGAGCGCTTTCACCGCCTGCACGTCGCCGGGATAGGTTGTCAGAACGATGATTCGGGCATGGGGGGCGCCGCTGCGGATGCGCTGGATCGCCTCGATACCCGCGAGGACGGGCATCTGAAGGTCCATCAGCGTCACGTCGGGCCGCATGCGCACGAAGGTCTCGACCGCTTCGGCACCGTTCGTCGCCTCGGCAACCAGCTCGATGTCGGGTTCGGGCGCAAGGATCCCGGCAATGCCCTGTCGCAACAGGACATGGTCATCGACCACCAGGACGCGGATCGGCGGCGACGTCATCGCCGGACCAGCCTGCGGATGCGATGCAGCAGGGCATGAACGCCGACGCCCCGGGCGAGCAACTCCTCCGGGAGGCCGATGCCGTCGTCGCGCAGCAACAGGCTCGGCCTTCCATGTTCCCACATCAACAGGATCTCGATTTCACGCCCATATGCGTGTTGCCGAATGTTGTGCATCAGCATTGTCGAACCAGCCCC
Source organism: Sphingomonas pokkalii (assembly GCF_003096275.1). GTDB lineage: Bacteria > Pseudomonadota > Alphaproteobacteria > Sphingomonadales > Sphingomonadaceae > Sphingomonas > Sphingomonas pokkalii. Next base: position 3,368,513 of record NZ_QENQ01000001.1, on the reverse strand, counting down.
CTTTCCCCAAACCATGCTCCCTCGCCCGGAAGCAGGGAAATAGCCTACCTCCCCCATACTGCATCGGCACCTCCAAAAGACCAACTCGGCGGTACCTCGTCTCGGGATGCCGGGATGTAGGAGGCTCTGCTAGCCGGCACGATGTGAACCATTGCTTCCCCCCGCTTTCCTGCAGGGCATAGCGGCGCGGGCCCGTGCGGAGCGTCCCCGAGAAAGCCTCCACCCAAATGGCGGATGTAACGCTAACCCGACTTGGGGTGTCCCCGCCCGTTGCCGCGTGGGAAACTGCCGGCAGATCGAAGCGGATGCGATGAAGGGTCAAGAGATGCATACGATCGACCGCACTGGGCTGGAGATGCAATCCGCATTCTGGCCGAAGGTTGGTAAAGGCGACAAAAGTAGACAGGCGCCGTTCGTCGGTGCGCAGGCGCCTTTGGAATCTTCGAATAATGTCGATGACCAATGCACCGCCCCCTTAGTCGTCGTCGTCGATGACGATCCGATGGTTCGCGACGTAATCATATCCCTTCTGGAAACCGTCGACATCGAAGTCCTCGCCTTTGGCTCCGGCAGGGAGATGCTGCAGGCCGATTTGCCGGACCGTGCCGGCTGCTTCGTTCTCGACGTCCGCATGCCAGGTCTTAGCGGCCTCGACGTGCAACAGATCCTCCTCTCGCAGGGAAACAGCCGGCCGATCGTGTTCCTGACTGGCTATGGCGACATTGCGATGAGCGTGCAGGCGATGAAGCTGGGCGCAGTGGACTTCCTCACGAAGCCGTTTCGCCACCAGGCGCTCCTCGATGCAGTCGCTCGCGCAACGGAGCAGGATCGCAACCGCCGCATGGCCGACGAAATCGCCAAGCGCCGTGCCGCCAGGCTGGCAATGCTGACGCCCCGCGAACGTCAGGTCCTGCGCGCGGTGGTGACCGGACGCCTCAACAAGCAGATCGCACACGAACTCGGGATCAGCGAGATTACGGTCAAGCTTCACCGAGGAAGCATGATGCGGAAGCTAGGAGCATCCTGCGTGGGCGATCTGGTCCGCTTTTGGGAGTGGCTCCCGCCGGTCTGCGACCACCGGCTCGCGGGAAGCTGACGCGCCGACGGTGCACGCAGCTCGAGGGTGCCGTCGCAAGAATATTATCGCGATAACTATTTTTGCTAGACAGAATCGATGCGAGTTGTCTAAAATACAGATATCGCGATAATTATTATCGCACTAAGGAATATAGCCATGAACATTCGTCACGCCATTCTCGCCGCCACCGCAACCGTCGGCTTCTCGGGTGCGGCCCATGCACAAGCCGTTAAGAACATCGTGCTCGTCCACGGGGCTTTCGCGGACGGATCGGGATGGAAGGGTGTATATGAAGAGCTCACGTCGCGCGGCTACCACGTCAGCATCGTTCAGAATCCACTGACCTCGTTCGACGACGACGTCGCCGCCACGAACCGCGTCCTGGCCCGGCAGGACGGCCCCACGATCCTGGTGGGCCACAGCTATGGTGGCAGCGTCATCACCCAGGCGGGCGGCAGCAACAAGGTTGTTGGCCTGGTTTACGTCGCGGCCTTCGCGCCGGAAGTTGGCACGTCCACCCTCGACCAATATGCCGAGGTTGCGCCGCCACCGAACTTCGTTCCCGAAGAGACCGCGGATGGCTTCGCGTTCCTCAACAAGCAGAAGTTCAAGGCGGGTTTTGCCGCCGACACCAGCGAGGAGGTAGGCGCCTTCCTGCGGGACAGCCAGGTCCCGGTCGCCATGGCCGCGCTGAAGGCGAAAATAGCCTTTGCCGCATTCAAGTCGAAGCCCAGCTGGGCAGTGGTCGCCACCGAAGACGGCGCGATCGACCCCAAGCTGCTGCGCAGCACGGCACACCGGATCGGCGCGATCACCACGGAAGTGAAGGGTAGCCACGTCGTGTTTCTGACCCAGCCCAAGGCGGTTGCGGACGTCATCGATCAGGCCGCCAAGGGCGCGCTGACCACCAAGCCGCACGCCGCCGCGGCGAAGTGACCGAAAGAAGCGCCGCGCCTCGCAGGAGGCGCGGCGCCTTCGCACAGGAGAGACATGCAATGCTGCTCAGAACCTGCCCGGCGGTCCTGCCGGTCATTCTGGCCTTCGCCGGGCCTGCCCAGGCGCAAGCGATCGAGCGGTTCGAGCGCCACGCCACGCTGCCGATAGCGAGGACCGTGCAGGTGCCGCAGACGGCGGAGACGCTCTACTTGAGCGGCGAGGTGGCGTCTCCGATCGCGGCAGCCGGCGCGCATGGCGAAGCTCCGGAATTTGGCGACACCGAAACGCAAACATTGAGCGTGTTCCGGAAGATCGAGCGGACGCTGCGCGATCGCGGCTATGCTCTGGGCGACGTGGTGAAGCTGACGGTGTTTCTCGTCGGCGTTCCCGAGAAGTCGGGTCGCTTGGACATGGATGGGTTCACGCGCGCCTATGTCCGATATTTCGGTACTGCCGCGCAGCCTCACCTTCCCGCCCGCTCGACGGTGCAGGTTGCCGGGTTGTCGCAGCCTGGCTATCTGGTCGAAATCGAAGCGACCGCCGCCAGAAGCGGGAGAGCGATGCTTGGTGATCTTGCAAGGCCGGCCCCTAGCCACGACTGACCGCGCATTCTTTGCCCCGCTTCGCTTACAGGACTCATATCTAACGCTGAAACCCGCAGAAAATCGTCAGTTCTTCCAGGGCCTGAGATCCGTGGCCCCTTGCGCCTGATTTTCGGTGACCGCCGCGCCGTTCAGTGAAGAGCACCGCGTCGGTGGAGTGGCTTCTATGCGGGAGGTTCCGACCGGTCAACGCCTTTTTGCATTTTTATGTCGTTTTTTCCGGAATCGCCCTTCAACCTTTTGAAATAAAATGATTTTATCGGGTCGAGAAATCCGGCGGCGATGACGGATCGATGACGCTCGCCGCCGAATCATCCGCGAATCCGGCTCGAATCAGCCCTGCATCCCCGGAATCGCGGCAAACGCACGCACCGCTTCGGCCTCGTCGTCGCCCCAGATCGCACCGCTGACCGCGAGGAAGTCCGCACCCGCTGCCACCAAGGGAGCCGCGTTGGCCGGGGTGATTCCCCCGATCGCCACGCAGGGGATCTCGAACAGCGCCGACCACCAGGACAGAATCACCGGCTCAGGGCGATGGTTCGTTTCCTTGGTGCTGGTCGGATAGAAGGCACCGAACGCCACATAGTCGGCGCCTGCCTCCCCGGCCTCCATCGCGAGATGGCGGCTGTCGTGGCAGGTCACGCCGATCTGGACGTTCGGCCCGAGAATCGCGCGCGCCTCGCGCGCGTCGCCATCCTCCTGGCCGAGATGGACGCCATCCGCGCCAATGCGCTTCGCCAAGCTGACACTATCGTTCACGATGAAGGCGACATCGGCGTCGGCGCAGATCCGCTGCAGCGGTTCGGCAAGCTTGGCCGCCTGATGCTGGTCGACATGCTTCACGCGGAACTGAAAGGCCGCGACCGGCCCGGCATCGAGCGCGCGACGCAACCGATCGGCAAAGCCGCCGGTCACGTCCAGCGGCGAGATCAGATAAAGCTGGCAGGGCGGCCGACGATCGTCGCGGACGAATTTCTCGGCAAAACCTTCGAGGTTCGCTTCGTCTTCGAGATCGTCGAAGGGGTCGGACATGGGATACTCCGCTGCTGAAATCGGGCGGAACTCTACCGCCTTTGGCGGCTGGCCTTCCACCCCCTGTCCGTCGGGGTCAAGCAGCGGGTACGGCGCACGGCGCCGCGGCAGTTATACGGCGGCGCCGTCCGGGGAGAACCCCGTCGGCGCCGCCGGGGCAGGTTTCAGGCCTCCTCGCCCTTGTAGATCGCGACCAGCTTGTCGAGCATCGCCAGCGCTTCGGCGCGCGGACGCTGGAAGGTGTTGCGGCCGATGATCGAGCCGTTGCCGCCGCCGGCGAGAATGTCGCGGGCGTCCTGGTACACCGCATCGGCCCCCTTGGCGGCGCCGCCCGAGAAGACGACGATGCGGCGGCCGGCGAAGCAGCTCTGCACGACATGGCGCACGCGGTCACCCTGGGCCGACCAGTCGGTGCCCTCGTACAGCTTCTTGGCCTCGGCCTGCTCGACATGGTTGCTCGGCAGCTTCACCTTGATGATGTGTGCGCCCAGCAGCGCCGCCATGTGCGCGGCATAGGCGCCGACGTCGAGCGCGAGTTCGCCGTCCTTGCTGAGCTTGCCGCCGCGCGGATAGGACCAGATCACCGTGGCGATGCCGACCGAAGCGGCCTCGGCGCGCATTTCCTTGATCTCTTCCATCATCTCGAACACGCCGTCGGCGCCCGGATAGATGGTGAAGCCGATCGCCGAGCAGCCGAGCCGCAGCGCATCATCGACACCGCCGGTCACCGCCTGGTCGATGCCGGTCGCCCAGCTGTTGGAGCTGTTGACCTTGAGGATGGTCGGAATCTGGCCGGCAAAGGTGTCTGCACCCGCCTCGATCATGCCCAGCGGCGCGGCATAGGCGGAAAGCCCCGCATCGATCGCCAGCTGGAAGTGGTAATGGGGATCATAGGCGTCGGGATTGACCGAGAAGCTGCGCGCCGGACCGTGTTCGAAGCCCTGGTCGACCGGCAGGATGATCAGCTTCCCCGTGCCGCCGAGCCGGCCCTGCATCAGGATGCGCGCAAGGTTCGCCTTCACCCCAGGATTGTCGGAGCCGTACTTGTCGAGGATCGCTTTGACGGCCGGCGTGATGCCCATGATGTTCCCCTCAATGGTGATGTCGAGCGGGTCCCTATCGCGGGCGATTGGTTACGAAAAGGCTGACAACGCTGGTCACATGCTGCGGAGCAAAACTTATTCCGCAGCAGCGTAACAGCTCGATAACCTGGCAAGAAATTGGTACGGTATTGGTTCGCACAAGCGTCTGGATTGACGCGGTACCATTTGCGCGGTCACCCAAGACTGCACCCGCGCAGCGCGAATCATGACCAGGCAGCGGCATCGTGGAAAAGAAAAGGGCGGGAGCGCAACCGCATCCCGCCCCTCCCTGCTATCGGCTGCCGGGCCGTTCGGCCGTCAGCGTGCCAGCGCCGCGACGCCGGGCAGTTCCTTGCCTTCCATCCACTCCAGGAAGGCGCCGCCTGCTGTGGAGACGAAGCTGAACTCGCCGCCCACGCCGGCCTGGTTGAGCGCCGCCACCGTATCGCCGCCGCCGGCGACCGAGACGAGCTGGCCTTCCTTGGTGAGCGCGGCCGCGGTGCGGGCGAGCGAGACGGTCGCCGCGTCAAAGGGCGGGATCTCGAACGCGCCGAGCGGGCCGTTCCACACCAGCGTCTTGCAGGTCTTGAGCACGTCGGCGAGTGCCTCGGTGGCCGCCGGGCCGACATCGAGGATCATCTCATCGGCGGCGACTTCGTGGACGTTGACGGTGCGAACCGGCGGATTGGCGCGGAATTCCTTCGCCACCACCACGTCGTAGGGCAGGTGGACGGTGCAGCCCGCGGCATCGGCGGCGTCGAGGATTTCCTCGGCGGTGCCGGTCAGGTCGTGCTCGCACAGGCTCTTGCCGACATCGACGCCGCGGGCGGCGAGGAAGGTGTTGGCCATGCCGCCGCCGATGATCAGGTGATCGACGCGTGCCACGAGATGCTTGAGCACGTCGAGCTTGGTCGAGACCTTGGCGCCGCCGACCACCGCCGCCACCGGATGCTCGGGATTGCCGAGCGCCTTGTCGAGCGCGTCGAGCTCGGCTTCCATCTGGCGGCCGGCAAAGGCGGGCAGCTTGTGGGCAAGGCCCTCGGTCGAGGCGTGCGCACGGTGCGCGGCCGAGAAGGCGTCGTTGACATAGAGGTCGCCGAGCGATGCGAAGCGATCGACCACGGCGGGATCGTTCTTTTCCTCGCCGCCGAAGAAGCGGGTGTTTTCGAGCAGCGCGATGTCGCCGTCGTTCAGCGTCGCGACCGCGGCGGCATCGCCTTCCCAGTCGATATAGCGGACCGGGCGGCCGAGCACCTGCGACAGGGGCTCAACCACCTGCGACAGCGAAAACTCCGCGCTGGGATTGCCCTTGGGACGGCCGAAATGGGCGAGGATCAGCACCTTGGCGCCCTTGTCGGCCAGTTCGGCGACGGTCTGGATCGCGGCGCGCAGCCGCGTGTCGTCGGTCACCTTGCCGTCGGCCATCGGCACGTTGAGGTCCTCGCGGACCAGCACCCGCTTGCCGGTGATATCGCCCATGTCGTCGAGCGTCTTGAAACTGCGCGCCATGCTGAACCCCTCGCGTTTGAATATCTGCGCGAGCGGCATCCTGATGGCGGAGCGCTCGCACCCTGCGCTTGTGCCGTTGGCCGCCGTGCCGCCCCCGCCCCACCAGCGTCATCCCGGCGGAAGCCGGGATCCATTGGCCTGGACGTTGTGGCTCCTGCCTCGCCCGGGGGGCGAATGGATCCCGGCTTTCGCCGGGATGACAGAAGAGGAGCTACCCAGCGACGCTACGGCCGCTTTGAAGATGGGAGGCGCTGCAGGCCATGCATCCGTCCTCCCCTCCCCCGCCTCTCCCGCTAGCGGGAGAGGCATGTAGAAGTGTCCTCCCCGCCTGCGAGGAGGACGTTGGTATCAGAGCCCGGCCATCACGGTCGCAGTGTCGACCATGCGGTTCGAGAAGCCCCATTCGTTGTCGTACCAGCTGACCACGCGGACCAGCTTGCCGTCGATCACCGCGGTTTCCAGGCTGTCGACGGTCGACGATGCGGGCGTGTGCACGATGTCGGCCGAGACGATCGGATCGGCGGTGTAGACCAGCACGCCCTTGAGCGGGCCGCTCTCCGACGCCGCCTTCAGCACCGCGTTGACTTCCTCGACGGTGGTGTCGCGCTTCGGCTGGAAGGTCAGGTCGACCAGGCTGCCGTCCGGCACCGGCACGCGGACGGCCGAACCGTCGAGCTTGCCCTTGAGCTCGGGCAGCACCTCGCCCACCGCGCGGGCGGCGCCCGTCGTGGTCGGGATGATCGACATCGCAGCGGCGCGCGCACGGCGCAGGTCCGGGTGGATCTGGTCGAGGATCTTCTGGTCGTTGGTATAGGCGTGGACCGTGGTCATCAGGCCGCGCTCGATGCCGATCGCGTCGTTGAGGACCTTGGCGACCGGCGCCAGGCAGTTGGTGGTGCACGACGCGTTCGAGACGATGGTGTGCTCGGCGGCCAGCTTGTCATGGTTCACGCCGTAGACGACGGTGAGGTCGACATTCTTGCCCGGGGCCGAGATCAGCACCTTCTTGGCGCCGGCGTCGATGTGCTTCTGGGCCGATGCGCGATCGGTGAAGAAACCGGTGCATTCGAGCACGATGTCGACGCCGTTCTCGGCGTGCGGCAGGTTGGCGGGATCACGCTCGGCGGTGACCTTGATGCGCTTGCCGTCGATCACGATGTCGTTGCCGTCGGCTTCGACCGTGCCCGGATATTTGCCGTGGACGCTATCGCGCGCGAACAGCCAGGCGTTGGACTTCGCGTCCGACAGGTCGTTGATCGTCACGAGCTCAAGGCCGCTTTCCGGGCGCTCGAGGATCGCCCGCGCAACCAGACGGCCGATCCGTCCGAAACCGTTGATCGCAACCTTCGTCATGCCTGTTCTCCGTTCAGCTTAGCGAGGATCTGGGGCACGATGGCGCCCGCAGTGAGACCGAAATGTTCGTAGAGCCGTAGATAGGGGCCCGATGCGCCAAAGCTATCCACGCCGAAACGCAGCCCATCGGTGCCGGTGTAGCGCTCCCACCCGAAGGTGGTGCCGGCTTCGATCGACACCTTGAGCGCGTCCGCCGGCAGGATGTCCCGCTTGTAGGCGGCATCCTGCGCATCGAAACGCTCGAAGCAGGGGACCGAGACGACATCGGCGCCGATGCCCTGGGCTTCGAGTGCGTCGCGGACGGCGACGGCGACTTCGACTTCGGAGCCGGTTGCGAGCAGCACCACCTTGCGCGGCGCTTCCGCTTCCAGCAACGCATAGGCGCCGCGGGCCGAGCGGTTCTCGGCAGCTTCGCTGCGCAGCTGCGGCAAGTTCTGGCGGCTGAGCGCAATCAGCGAGGGACCGTCGTTCTTCGAAAGCGCGGCTTCCCAGGCCTCGGCGGTCTCGACGACGTCGCACGGACGCCAAACGTCGAGATTGGGGATGACGCGCAGGCTCATCAGATGTTCGATCGGCTGGTGGGTCGGGCCGTCCTCGCCAAGGCCGATCGAATCATGCGTCATCACATAGACGACGCGGGCGTGCTGGAGCGCGGAAAGGCGGATTGCCGCGCGGGCATAGTCGGCGAAAACGAGGAAGGTGCCGCCATAGGGGATCACGCCCCCGTGCAGCGCCATGCCGTTCATCGCCGCGGCCATGCCGAATTCGCGGATGCCGTAGTTGATGTAGCGGCCGCCATAATTGTCGGCGTCGAGCCGCTGCAGCCCCTTGGTCAGCGTGTTGTTCGAACCCGTAAGGTCGGCCGAGCCGCCGATGGTCTCGTCGAGGATCGCGTTGACCGCCTCCAGCGCCAGCTCGGACGCCTTGCGGGTCGCGACCTTCTGCGGGTTGGCAAGCAGCTGCTGGACATGCGCCTGGAGCAGGTTCGGCTGCACATCGCCGCGGCGTTCCCAGCCGAGGCGATCCGGATGCGCGGCCAGGCGTTCCTTCCAGGCAGCGTGCGGCGCGGCGCCGCGGCTGCCGGCTTCGAGCCAGGCGTCGCGGATCTCGCCCGGGATTTCGAACGGCGCGTGGTTCCAGCCGAGCGCGGCGCGGGTGGCGTTGATTTCGTCCTTGCCCAGCGGCGAACCATGGACCTTGGACGTGCCCTCCTTGTTCGGCGCGCCCTTGCCGATCAGCGTGCGGCACTTGACCAGCACCGGCTTGTCGCTCGCTACCGCTTCGTCGAGCGCGCGAACGATGTCTGCCTCGTCATGCCCGTCACATTCGACGACGTGCCAGCCGGTCGCGCGATAGCGGGCGGGAATATCCTCGACCGACGAGAGCGAAACCGGCCCGTCGATCGTGATGTTGTTGTCGTCCCACAGCACGATCAGGCGGTTGAGCTTGAGGTGGCCGGCGATACCGATCGCTTCGTGGTTGATGCCTTCCATCAGGCAGCCGTCGCCGGCGATCACCCAGGTGCGGTGGTCGACGAGATCGTCGCCGAAGGTCGCGTTCAGGTGCCGCTCGGCGATCGCCATGCCGACCGCCATCGCCAGTCCCTGGCCCAGCGGGCCGGTGGTGCATTCGACACCGGCAAGCTCGAAATTCTCCGGATGGCCCGCGCATGGGCTGCCGATCTGGCGGAAGTTCTTGATGTCTTCCAGCGTCGGGCGGACATAGCCGGTGAGATGCAGCAACGAATAGAGCAGCATCGAACCATGGCCGGCCGAAAGCACGAAGCGATCGCGATCGGGCCAGGCGGGATCGGCGGGATCGAATTTCAGATAACGCTGGAAGAGGACCGTCGCGACATCCGCCATGCCCATCGGCATACCGGGATGGCCCGAATTCGCGGCCTCGACCGCGTCCATGGAAAGTGCGCGGATGGCATTGGCGCAATCGGCGAAGGATGCTGTCACTTGATATTCCCCGTCTCGTCGCGGATGCCTTTGGAAGCGGGAAACGCGCGCGTCAACTGTCCGCCCGCCGCACAGCTGCGATAGGTTGCAGCTACCAAGGCTTGTGGACTCGGCGATCCATGCTATCCGACTTGGCGATGCCCGACCTTGTAGCAGACCGGATCGAGCGAGCGCTGGCGCGTATCGAAGCCGCCGCCGCCAAACGCGCCTATGCCGCCGCCCAGCTGGAGCGCCGGCATGCGCAGCTGCGTGGACGCATCGAAACCGCGATCGCCGATCTCGACGATCTTATCGCGCGCGAGATCGATGGCGAGTCCGGGGCGGATGCCGACGGGGTGGAGGCGGGCTGATGGCCGAAATCACCCTTCAGATCGCCGGCCGCAGCTATTCCGTCTCCGCACGCGAGGAAGACGAACCGCATCTCCGGCACATCGAGAACCGCATCGCCCGCCACGCCGAAACCGCCCACCGCGCCGCCGGCGGGCTCGGCAGCGAGCGGACCCTGCTATATTTGGTGCTGATCCTGGCGGACGCGCTGGACGAGGCGGAAGCGAGACCAAAGGACGATCTGTCGCCCATGCTGCTCGAACGAATCGCCGATCGGCTGGAAGCGGTTGCCTTGGCCCTTGAGGAAAGCGCCGCGACGTCCTAGATTGGCACCGTGGCGGGAACTGCCCGGTGCGAGCCTTAGCAATTATCCCTGAGGCTATAATCTTCATCCATGGGAGCTGTCCCTGTGCAGATCCTGGTCTGCAACACATGGTTCCCACCTGACGTTCTGTGCGTCGGTGGATATTCAGGCCAACGGCCCATGGTGGTTCCCGTCACACCCTGCAGGACCTCGCGATGCTGAGCGACAAGCCCGCCCTCCGCGCCCGACTGCGCGCCACGCGCGACCTGTTCGCCGCGCAATCGAGCACCGCGATCCGCGCGCCCGAGGCCTTTGTCGAGCGACTCACGCCGGGGATGATCGTCGCCACCTACTGCCCGGTGGGCAGCGAGGCCGATCCCACCCAGCTTGCCGCCGCCGCCGCCGAGCGCGGCTGCGCGCTTGCGCTGCCGCACGTGATCGACCGCGCCGCGCCGATCCGCTTCCTTGCCTGGGAGATGGGCGCCCCGCTGGTCGCCGGCCCCTTCGGCCTGCGCCAGCCGGACGAATCCGCGCCCGAGATTGCCCCGGACGTGATCCTGACGCCGCTGGTCGGCTTCGATCCCCGTCTTAACCGCCTGGGCCAGGGCGCCGGCCACTACGACCGCGCCTTCGCCCGCTACGAGGCGGCGTGGCGGGTGGGCGTCGCGTGGTCGGCGCAGGAAGTTCCCGCCCTGCCCGCCGATATCTGGGACGTCCCCCTGCACGCCGTGGTGACCGAGCAGGGCATGCGCTGCCATTCCGAGCCATGAACCCCAGCTGGCGCAAACCCGCCGGCGCGCTGGCGATCATCGGGCTGATCCTGGTGTGGGTGGTGCTGGTCGCCAGCTTCTCCGGCCAGATCGGCGGCCTGCCGATCCTGGTGCAGACGCTGATCTACCTGGCGCTGGGAATCGTCTGGATTCTACCGCTCAAGCCGTTGCTGCGCTGGATGGAAACCGGGCGCTGGCGGTTGCCCCCTCCACCACGCCGCTAGCGCGGCGGCGATGGAAGGGGCCCCGCCTCAGCGCCGCTCCCGCACCGCCTTGAACTCCGACCCCGCCTTCCACGTCGGCCAGGCCGATCCGTTCGCCAGCTCCGCGCCGATCGTCCCCAGCAAATCGATGTCCTGCACCGCGCCGTCCAAGTTCCAGTCCGGCCCCCAGGCGTCGCAGGCCTGGTGGTAACACTGCCCCGTATAGGCATCGATCCACGCCTGCCCGGCCGCCACCCCGCCCTGCTTGAGGTCCGAGGCGCCGGCGATGCCCATCAGCAGCAGCGTCGGCACGCCCTGCTTGGCGAAGGAGAAATGGTCCGCGCGGTAGAACAGCCCGCGTTCGGGCAGCCCCTCCGGTGTCACCCGGCGCCCTTGCGTCGCCGCGACGCGGGCCATGTCGTCCTCCAGCGTGTTCTGCCCCTTGCCGACCAGCACCACGTCGTTGGCGAGGCCCGCGGTCTGGAGGATGTCGAGCGTCAGATTGGCGACCGTCTTGGCCATCGGCACCACCGGGTGCTGGGTGTAGTAGAGCGAGCCGAGCAGCCCCCGCTCCTCCGCCGTCCAGGCCGCGAAGACGACGCTGCGCTTGGGCGCCGGCCCTGCCTTCATGCTCCGCGCGATCTCCAGCAGACCGGCGATACCCAGCGCGTCGTCATTGGCGCCCGCGCGGTAGATGCGGCCCTTGGCGTCGGGCTTCCCCGCCCCATATGCATCCCAGTGCGCACCGAACATCACCGCCTCGTCGGGCCGTTCGCTGCCGGGGATCTTCGCCAGCACATTATAGCTGTCCACCTGCTCGGCGGTCACCGGCACGTCGGCGGTGAAGCGCACGCCCGCCAGCGGCACCGGCCGGAAGCTCGCCTTGCGCGCCTCGACCCGCAGCTTGGCCAGGTCCAGCCCGGCCGCGGCGAACAGGCGCGTCGCCGCCCCGCCCTCCAGCCAGCCCTGCAGCGCCACGCTGGTGAGGTCCTCGGGCTTGCGGACGATGTCGTAATTCTCGCCGCCGCTGCTGATCACCACGTTCCAGCCATAGCCGGCGCCGGGCGTGTCATGGACGATCAGCGCGCCCACGGCGCCCCGCCGCGCGGCTTCCTCGAACTTGTAGGTCCAGCGGCCATAATAGGTCATCGTCCGGCCGCCGAACTTGCCGGCGACCGGCTCGCCCTTGTCCGCCGAGAAGTCCGGATCGTTGACCAGAAAGACCGCGACCTTACCCTTCAGGTCGGCGCCCTTGAAGTCGTCCCACTGCCGCTCGGGCGCGGTGACGCCATAGCCGACGAACACCACCGGCGCGTTCGCGATTCGCGCGGCGGCATCGGGCCGAATCGTCGAGACGTAGAGGTCCCTGGCCTGCTCCACCGGCATCGCGCCCCTGGGGCCATCGAACCGCAGCGTGGCGGGCGTGCCGAGGCGCGTGTGGAGCAGCGGCACCTTCTGTAGCCACTGGCCGTCCGGACCGGCGGGTTGCAGCCCCAGCGCCTCGAAGCGCGCCACCAGATAGCCGAGCGTGCGATCTTCGCCGCGGGTGCCGGGCGCGCGGCCCTCGAACGAATCGGAGGCGAGCGTGCGGACGGTCTGTTCGATTCGCGCGGGATCGGCGGCGATCTGGGCCGAGGCGGGGATGGCGATGGGGGCGAGCAGCAGCGCGAGCGCGCGGGCAGAAGTGCGGATCATCGCAGCGGCTTAGCGCAGAAACGGGAGGGCCTGCAAAGGGCCCGGCCAGCGCGCATGTGCTTCTTTTCTGGGAGATGCGCCGCATGGCGCGAGTGACGGGGCTCGAACCCGCGACCTCCGGCGTGACAGGCCGGCGCTCTAACCAACTGAGCTACACCCGCTTGCTTCCAAGCGAGGAAATCTTGGACGGCCAGTCGCCGCCGGATTCCATCTGGGATCCCGCATGGCGAGTGGCGCGAGTGACGGGGCTCGAACCCGCGACCTCCGGCGTGACAGGCCGGCGCTCTAACCAACTGAGCTACACCCGCTTGAGCCAAGCGAGGAGGCGGCACCTAGCCGCGCGAATTTGGGCTGTCAACCGGATTGATCGGGGTCTGCGCGACGGCGACGGCGAACTTCCCCCGGATCGCGCACCAAGGTGCCGTGTTCGAACAGGAATCCCGCGATATCGGGCTTGCCGGCCGCGTTCAGCACGGTCTGGATGATGATCAGCAGCGGCACGGCCAGCAACGCACCGGTGGTGCCCCAAACCCATCCCCAGAAGCTGAGCGAGATCAGAATCATGATCGGGTTGATCGTCAGCCGGTGCCCGACGATCAGCGGCGTCACCAGATTCGCTTCGACCAGATGCGCACCTACCATGATAGCGGGCGGCACCATGGCCCAGCCGATATCGGGATAGGTCATCAGCCCCCCCACCGCGAGCAGCACCGCGGCGATCACGGGGCCGATATAGGGAATATAGTTGAGCAGCGCGACGATACCGCCCCACATCAGCGGCGTCGGCATCCCCATCAGCCACAGGGCCCCGGCGACGATCAGGCCGAGCGTGAAGTTGATGAGCGTGATCGTGCCCAGATAGGCCGAGGTATCGTCCACCACATCCTGGATCACCCGTGCCGTCGCCATCGCACCGCCGAAGCTCGATCGACTGGTAATCGCCCGGCGCCGCAGCCGCGTCCACCCGGCGAGAAAGAAATAGATGACGAGTATCGCAAAGAACATCTCGATCAGGGCCGAGGGCGCGGAGGTGGTGAACAGATCCATCAGCGAGGTCGGTGGCTGGGCCGGAACCGGCACCGTCTGGCGCACCGGCGCCGACGCGAAGTTGTTCAGCGTCTTGTTCACGAACCGCTCGAGGTTCGAATAGAAGCGAATCACCGGTTCCAGATTATGCTGGATCTGCGGAATGCTCTCCGGCAGCCGTCGCACCCATTGCCACGCCGGCACCACGATCGAAGCGAGCGCGATGTTCGCCGCCGCGAGGAACAGCAACACGCACAGGAACGCCGCGATCGGTGCCGGCATCCGGTGGCGTTCCAGCCATTCCAGGAAGGGCACGAGCGCGATCGCGATCACCAACGACGCGGTGAGCGGCAGGAAGAAACGCGCGCCCGCCTGCAGCGCGAAGGGCAGCGCCAGCACCAGCCCCATGCCGGCGATCAGCACCAGGGCGGCGACCAGGCGATCGCGCCGAAGGCTGATCTGCCCTGCCGCCCCCTCCGCCTCGTCATTGGTGGCGAACAGATCATCGGCATAGTCCAGCCGATTCTCGCCTTCGCCCATCATTTCCGTCCGCTGGTCCACATCCAATCCCTTCGGGCGCACTCTAGATGCGTGCTCCAGTCGGGGCAATGACAGCGGCGGCGTCTGCACAATGGCAGGCGCAACCGGGCGGACGGGTTCTGATCAAGTCGAGGAAACGGTTTCCGTCAGGCAGCAGCCTCGCCGAAGAACATGCCACGCAGTTCCTTTTTCAATATCTTGCCATTGGCGTTGCGCGGCAGCGTTTCGCGCGAAAAGCGGATCGATACCGGCACCTTGAATGCCGCGATTCGGGCGGCGACCCATTGCTGCAATTCGGCTTCGCTGGCCGTCATGCCCGGCGCCAGATGCACCACCGCGACAGGTTCCTCCCCCAGCGAGCGATGGGGCACGCCGATCAGCGCCGCATCGGTAACCGCGGGATGGGCGTAGAGCACGTCCTCCACTTCCGAGGAGTAAATATTCTCGCCGCCGCGGATGATGATGTCCTTGGCGCGATCGACGACATAGAGGAACCCCTCGTCGTCCAGCCGCGCCAGGTCGCCGGTGCGCACCCAGCCGTCACGAAACGTCTCGGCCGTTGCCTCGGGCTTGTTCCAATAGCCCTTCACGATCATCGGCCCCTTGGCCCAGAGCTCGCCAACCTCGCCCACCGGCAGTTCGCGGGTGCCGTCGACGTCCATGATCTTGAGCTCGGCGACCGGCACCGGCGGACCGGCGCTGGTCGGGCGGGCGAGATAGTCCTCGCCGGTGTGATGGGTCACCGTCGCCATCGTCTCGGTCATGCCCCAGCCATTGCCGGGCAGCGCGCCGAACTCCTCATAGATGCGCTTCACCAGCTCGGGCGCCGATGGCGCGCCGCCGTAGGAGATCGTCTCCAGGCTGGAAAGGTCGTAGTTGGCGCGCTCGGGATGTTCGAGCAGCTGCCAGGCGATGGTCGGCACGCCGCCGGTCTGGTTGACCTTCTCGCGCTCGATGATCGCCATCGCCTCGGTCGCGTCCCAGCGGCGCATGAACACCACCGTGCCGCCGGCCGCGATCAGCGCCATCAGCCCGGCGCTGCACGCGGTGACGTGGAACAGCGGGATCACCAGCAGCCCCACCTTATAGGGCGGCGCGGGCGGCGGCACCTCTCCCCGGCGAAGCATCGCGCGCGCCACCGAATAGCCCGAGGTGAGGATGTTGGTCATCAGGTTGCGATGGGTGCCCACCGCGCCCTTGGGGTTGCCGGTGGTGCCGCTGGTGTAGAACAGCGTGACCTCGTCATCCGGCGCGATCGCCACCTCTGGAAAGGCGATATCGGCAAGCGCCGCCCAACTGTTGCAGGGGCCGAGAATCGATTCGAGCGCGACCGCCTCGCCCTCCAGCGGCGAACAGGCGCGGCTGACCACCACCCGTTCCAGATCGGGCAGCGCGGCGTAACATTGTTTCAGCCGCTCGTGCCGCTCGCCGTCGACGAACAACAGCTTGGCGCCCGAATCCTGCATGCCAAATTCGAGCTCGGCGCCGGTCCACCACGCGTTGAGCGGCACCAGGATCGCACCGATGCTCACCGCCGCGAAGAAGATCGTCGGCCATTCAGGCAGGTTGCGCATTGCCAGCGCGACGCGGTCGCCCTTGGCCACGCCGTGCGCCTGCATCCAGGTCGCGAGATGGCAGGTCGCGCGATAATTGGCTTCGTAGCTGACCCGCTCGTCCTGATAGACCGTGAAGGGGCGATCACCATAGCCGCGCGCCAGCCGGGCCAGGATCGCAGCGTTGGGCGGGCTGTTTTTCCAGACGCGCGTGGGAATGCCGCGGATCTCCACTGTCTCCATCTCGAACTTGGCGCCGGGCGCGGTCAGCAGTGCGTCGACGACAGCGAGCGGGGCTTTGGGCCAATCTGGGGGCAAGGGCACGATCGGTTCGAGGGTCAAGGCAGCTCTCTCCATCGAATTCTGAACTTTGGGTTTGGCCCGAAAGCCAACCATGCCCTACGTTAGTGTTGATTTGCAGCGCGCTCAAGGCAATAGAAAGCGGGCATCCGCGAGAAGGTGCATTGAACCAAATTCGAACGAGAGGTATGCCGTTAGCGATGGAAGTCGCCGATCCGATCGCCCATGGTTTCGATCCCGCCCGGCTGGGGCGGCTCGATGCGTTTTTGAAGGCCCGCTATCTCGATTCGGGCAAGCTGCCGCACGCCCAGCTGCTGCTCGCCCGCAATGGCCGGATCGTCCATTTCTCGCACCAGGGCGCGGCCCGCGAAGGCGGCGCGACGGTGGACGAATCGACACTGTTCCGCATCGCCTCGATGACCAAGCCGATCACCAGCCTCGCCTTCATGATGCTGGTGGAAGAAGGGCTGGTCGCGCTTGACACCCCGGTGCACCATGTTCTTCCCGAGCTGAAGGGCGTGGGCGTCTATGCCGGCGGCGGCGGCGGGGTGCCGTTCCTGACCAAGCCGACCGCGCAGCCGATGCGGATGGTCGACCTGCTCCGCCATACGTCGGGGCTCACCTACAGCTTCCAGAACCGCACCAATGTCGATGCGGCGTATCGAGAAGGCCGGATCGAGAACTGGCACGGCAATCTGACGCTGGACGAATTCGTCGCGGCGCTCGGCACGCTCCCGCTGGAATTCTCGCCGGGCGAGGCATGGAACTATTCGGTCTCCACCGACGTGCTGGGCGCGGTGGTGGCGCGGGTCTCCGGCCTGTCGCTCGACCGCTTCTTCGCCGAGCGGATCTTTGCGCCCCTCGGCATGCACGACACCTTCTTCCAGGTGCCGGAGGACAAGATCCACCGCCTGTCCGACTGCTGGACGATGCAGGAGGGCACGGGCCCCGAGCTCTATGATCGCGGCGAGGCCTCGGCCTGGGCGCGCTTCCCCCGGCTGGTCTCGGGCGGTGGCGGGCTGGTGTCGACCGCGCTCGACTATCACCGGTTCAACACCCTGCTGCTGAACCGCGGCGAACTGGACGGGGTGCGGATCGTCTCGCCGAAAACGATCGACCTGATGACGACCAACCACCTGCCCGGCGGCAGCGACCTCGCCGCCATGTCGCGCGCGCTGTTCAGCGAGACGACCAATGCCGGCACCGGCTTCGGGCTGGGCTTCGCGATCAACCTGGATGTGGCCAAGACGCTGATCCCGGGCTCGGTCGGCGAATTCTACTGGGGCGGCATGTACTCGACCGCCTTCTTCGTCGACCCCGTTGAGCGGATCTCGATGGTGTTCATGACCCAGCTTTCTCCGTCGATGCTCTACCCGATCCGGCGCGAGCTGAAGACGCTGATCTATTCGGCGCTCACCCGATGAGCGCCCCTCACCCCCTCCCGGCTCCGGCCGGAATTGCGAACTAGGAGTTCGATTGCATGTCAGTGATTACCACCAGCCGTCAGGGCCCTGTCCTGATCCTCACCTCCGACAATCCGCCGGTGAACGCGCTCGGCGCGGCGGTGCGGCAGGGGCTGCAGGCCGGCATCGAGGAAGCCAAGGGTGACGACAGCATCCAGGCGGTCGTCATCCTCTGCGCCGGCAAGACCTTCTTCGCCGGGGCCGACATCACCGAGTTCGGCAAGGCGATGGCCGAGCCGTCGCTGCCGGTGCTGGTCGACCAGATCGAGGCACTCGACAAGCCGGTGATCGCCGCCGTCCACGGCACCGCGCTCGGCGGCGGGTGCGAGGTGGCGCTGGCCTCGCATTATCGCATCGCCGTGCCCTCGGCGAAGTTCGGCCTGCCCGAAGTGAAGCTCGGCATCCTCCCCGGCGCCGGCGGCACCCAGCGCATGCCGCGCGTCGCGGGCGTCGAGGTGGCGCTGGAGATGGCGACCAAGGGCGATCCGATCTCGGCCAGCCAGGCCAAGGACGCGGGCCTCGTCGACCGCCTCGCCGGCGAGGACAGCCTGCTCGCCGACGCCGTCGCCTTCGCCAACGAGGTGATCGGCAAGCCGGTCTCGCGTTCCAGCGAGCGTCCGGTCACCGTCGATGCCGAGACCTTCGCCAAGTTCCGCGCGGCCAACGCCAAGCGCTTCCGCGGGCTCGATGCGCCGAACACGATCATCGACATCATCGAGCAGACCGCCGGCAAGCCCTATGCCGAGGGCGTCCAGGCCGAGCGCATGGGCTTCATGAAGCTGATCATGGGCACCCAGTCGGCGGCACTCCGCCACATCTTCTTCGCCGAGCGCAAGGCGGCCAAGATCGACGGCATCGCCGACGACATCCAGCTGCGCGACATCAAGCGCGTCGGCGTGATCGGCGCCGGCACGATGGGCGGCGGGATCAGCATGAACTTCCTCTCGGCCGGCGTGCCGGTGACCATTGTCGAGATGGCGCAGGACGCGCTCGACCGCGGCACCGGCGTGATGCGCAAGAATTACGAGGCGACCGCCGCCAAGGGCCGGATGACCGCCGAGCAGGTCGAGAAGGCGATGGGCCTGCTCAAGCCGACGCTGAACTTCGACGATCTCGCCGAGTGCGACCTGATCATCGAGGCCGTCTATGAGAGCATGGACGTGAAGAAGGACGTGTTCGGTCGGCTCGACACAATCGCCAAGCCGGGTGCGATCCTCGCCTCGAACACCAGCTATCTCAACATCGACGAGATCGCCGCCGCCACCAGCCGTCCGCAGGACGTGGTGGGGCTGCACTTCTTCTCGCCGGCCAACGTCATGAAGCTGCTGGAGATCGTCCGCGGCGCCAAGACTGCCGACGACGTGCTGGCGACCGCCATGGCGCTCAGCAAGAAGATCAAGAAGGTCGCGGTGATCGCGGGCGTCTGCTACGGCTTCATCGGCAATCGGATGCTGATGCCGCGCCAGGTCGAAGCCACCAAGATGCTGCTCGAAGGCGCCACGCCCGAGCAGATCGACAAGGTCCATGTCGCCTTCGGCATGCCGATGGGGCCGTTCCAGATGGCCGATCTCGCCGGTGTCGACATCGGCTGGCACCGTGATCCCAACCGCATCGAGAATATCCGCGACGCGCTCGCCGCCGAAGGCCGCTGGGGCCAGAAGAAGGGCGCCGGCTTCTACGATTATGACGAGAAGCGCCAGCCCTCGAACAGCCCGCGCGTCGCCGAGCTGATCGAGGAATGGCGCGGCAAGCTGAACGTGCCGAGCCACGAGATCACCGAGGAGGAGATCGTCGTCCGCACGCTCTACACCATGGTCAACGAAGGCGCGCTGATCCTGGCCGAAGGCATGGCCCAGCGGGCGAGCGACATCGATGTGGTGTGGGTCTATGGCTATGGCTGGCCTCCGTATCGGGGCGGGCCGATGTTCTGGGCCGACACTGAAAGCCTGAAGAAGATCGTCGAAGGCCTGGAAAAGTATGGCTTCGAAGTCGCCCCGCTGCTCCGCGAAAAGGCGGAGAAGGGCGAGAAGTTCAACCGGTGACCTGATCTTCCCTCTCCCTCCTGCGGGAGAGGGAGGGAGGCGCGAAGCGCCGGAAGGGTGAGGGTGCGTGAGGTAGGCAAGAGTCACCCTCACCCTCCCACCGCCTGACGGCGGCGGGCCCCTCCCTCTCCCGCAGGCGGGAGAGGGGTCTGAGGAGAGGATATGACGCAGGATCTCGACACGTTCCGCAGGGAAACCCGCGCCTGGCTGGAGGCGAACTGCCCAGCGACCATGCGCGAACCGATCCGGTCCGAGAAGGACATCGTCTGGGGCGGGCGCAATCCCGACTGGGCGCATCCCGACCAGAAGCTGTGGATGGACCGGATGGCGACACGCGGCTGGACGGTGCCCGACTGGCCGACGGAGTATGGCGGCGGCGGGCTCTCGCCGGCCGAGACCAAGATCCTGCGCGAGGAAATGAAGCGGATGGGCGCGCGCACCCCGCTCAACAGCTTCGGCATCTCGATGCTCGGGCCGGCGCTGCTCAAATACGGCACCGAGGAACAGAAGCTCGAACATCTCCCCAAGATCGCGCGCGGCGAGATCCGCTGGTGCCAGGGCTATTCCGAGCCCAATGCCGGCTCGGACCTTGCCGGCCTCCAGACCTGGGCCGAGGATGCCGGGGACCATTATGTCGTCAACGGCCAGAAGGTATGGACCAGCTATGCCGACAAGGCCGACTGGATCTTCTGCCTGGTCCGCACCTCGAAGGAGGCCAAGCAGGGCGGCATCAGCTTCGTGCTGTTCGACATGGCCTCGCCCGGCGTCTCGACCAAGCCGATCCTGCTGATTTCCGGCTACTCGCCTTTCTGCGAAACCTTCTTCGACAATGTGAAGGTGCCCAAGTCCCAGCGCGTCCACGAGGAGAACAAGGGCTGGGACGTCGCCAAGTATCTGCTCGGCCATGAGCGCGAGATGATCTCGGGCATGGGCCTCGACCGCGCGGGCGGCAACCCGCTGATCGAAGGCGCGATCGCGACGATCGGGCTCGACGACCAGGGCCGGCTCGCCGATCCGATCCTGCGCGCGCAGATCGCGCTGTTCGAGGTGCGGATGCGCGCCTTCTCGGCGATGTCCGAGCGGTTCCTCGACGAGCTCAAGGCCAGCCGCGCCCATCCGGCCCAGCCGAGCATGATGAAATATGTCGGCACCGAGTTGAACAAGCAGCGCCACGAGCTGATCATGGCCGCCGGCGGATCGGACGCGCTGGAATGGGAGAGCGAGGCCTCGGCCAAGGGCGCGAAGCCCCGCGCCTGGCTGCGCACTAAGGCCAATTCGATCGAGGGCGGGACGAGCGAGATCCAGCTCAACATCGTCGCCAAGCGGATCCTCGAATTGCCGGGCTGAAAGCCCTCTCCCCACCGGGGAGAGGGTTGGGAGAGGGGCAGTCCCAGAGTCACATAACGGGCCGGCGCGAGAGACTGCCCCTCTCCCCGGCCCTCTCCCCGGAGGGGAGAGGGAGGAATGGAACGATGCCGCTCTACCTCAACGACGAACAGACGATGCTCCGCGACACCGCCCGCGAGTTCGTCGCCGAACATGCCCCCGTCCGCCATCTGCGTGCGCTGCGCGACGCCAAGGACCCGACCGGGTTCAGCCGCGACCTGTGGAAGCAGTTCGCCGAGATGGGCCTCACCGGCATCCTGATCCCCGAAACGTCCGGCGGCCTGGGCCTCGGCCATGTCGAGGCGGGCGTGGTGCTGGAGGAGATCGGCCGCAACCTCACCCCCTCCCCCTTCCTATCCACCGCCGTCGCCGCGGTCGAGGCGCTGAAGGGCACCGGCCATGCCGATCGCTGGTTTCCCGGTATCGCCGCCGGCGAGGCGGTGATCGCGATCGCGCATGACGAAAAGCCCAAATTCGGCCGCGCTGTCGCGCTCAAGGCTGAGCGGGCGGGCAACGGCTTCCGGCTGACCGGCGCCAAGCGCTTCGCCCACCACGCCCATGCCGCCGACCTGATCCTCGTCACCGCCCGCACCGCCGGCAGCGATACGGACACCGCCGGCATCACCCTGGTCGCGATCGATCCCAAGGCCGCCGGGCTCGACCTCCGCCCCGAGCGCCTCGCCGACTCCAGCCTTGCCGCGCACGCGACCTTCGACGGTGTCGAGGTCACCGCCGATGCGGTGGTGGGCGAGATCGATGCGGGCGCCGATCCGCTCGGCCGCCTGCTCCGCGCCGCCGGGGCCGGGGCCTCGGCCGAGCTGCTCGGCGTCGGCGCGGGCGCCAGTGACATGACGCTCGGCTATCTCAAGGAGCGCAAGCAGTTCGGTACGCTGATCGGCAGCTTCCAGGCGCTCCAGCACCGCGCCGCGCATCTCTACAGCGAGCTGGAGGTCGCCCGCGCCGCGACGCTCAAGGCGCAGCAGCTGCTCGATGCCGGCGAACCCGCCGACGAGGCCGTCGCCATCGCCAAGGCGATGACCGGGCTTGCCACCACGCTCGCGGTGCAGGAGGGTATCCAGATGCATGGCGGCATCGGCATGACCGACGAATATGATATCGGCTTCTACATGAAGCGCGCCCGCGTGCTCGCCGAGATGTTCGGCGATTCGAACTATCACGCGAACGCGCTTGCGGAGGCAGCTGGCTACTGATGACCGATCCCAAATCCCCCGAAGACCTGGTTGCCGCACTCACCGCGCTGCTCGATGTCGAGACGCTCGACACCGATCTCTATCGCGGCGCGCGCCAGCCCGGCGGCGTCGGCCGGGTGTTCGGGGGGCAGGTGATAGGGCAGGCGCTGCAGGCGGCGCAGCGCTCGGTCGAGGACGGCAAGGTCGCGCACTCGCTCCACGCCTATTTCATGCGCGGCGGAGACGAGAATTACCCGATCCTCTATCGGGTGGTGCGCGATTTCGAAGGGCGCAGCTTCGCCAATCGCCGCGTGATCGCGATGCAGAAGGGCCAGCCGATCCTCAACATGGCGGCCTCGTTCCAGCTGCCCGAAGAGGGGCTGCACCATCAGGACGTGATGCCCGACGTGCCGCCGCCCGAGGCGCTCCGCTCCGAAGCCGAGCTGCGCGACGACATCCGCGACCAAATCCCGGAAAAGTTCAAGCGCTTCTTCCTGCGCGCGCGCCCGATCGAGATCCGTCCAGTCCATCCGCGCAACTGGTTCCGGCCCGAAGCGAGCCCTCCGCGCCAATATAGCTGGTTCCGCGTCGTGGCCCCGTTGCCCGACGAAGCCGCGCTGCATCGCGCGATGCTGGCCTATGCCAGCGACATGATCCTGCTCGGCACCTCGATGCTGCCGCATGGCGTGAGTATCGTCAGCGGCCATGTGCAGACCGCCAGCCTCGATCATGCGCTGTGGCTGCACGCGCCGTTCCGTTTCGACGACTGGCTGCTCTACGCGACCGACAGCCCCTGGGCCGGCCATGCCCGCGGCTTCAACCGGGGCAGCATCTACACCCGCGACGGCAGGCTGGTGGCGAGTGTCGCGCAGGAAGGGCTGATCCGCGTCAAGAACTGACGCATCCGTCCAGCCTCCCACCCCCCGGCGCGTTCGTTGCACAACCACAACCAAATTGCTTGAAAGCCGCTCTTCCGGCGCGCAAACGATCGGCCCTGGGGAGGGTGGAGATCGATGCGCGCGGGGCTTTGCGGATTCTTGGGCATGACGCTGCTGGCGGGTGCGCCCGCCGCGCACGCGCAGAACCTGCAAGTGCAGTTGATCGCCCGCATCAACGCCGTTCGGCAGGATCCCGGCGCCTATGCCGCGCAACTGCGCATCTATCGCGGATACTTTCGGGGCACGATACTGATCCTGCCGGGCGAACCTGTGCCGGTCCTTACCCGCGAAGGCATTGCCGCGGTGGACGAAGCGATCGCCTTTCTGGAACAACAGGCGCCGCTCCCGCCGCTTGCGCACGCGCCGCTGCTGGAACAGGCGGCGGCGGCATTCGCACAGGCGCAAGGGGCGATCGGCGCACGCGGACATGTCGGAGCGGACGGCTCCACCCCAGGCGAGCGGGTACGCCGGCTCGGCGGCGACATCTATCTGGGCGAAGGCATCGCCTATGGCGCGCCCGATGTGGAATCACTGCTGCGTGAAATGGTGGTGGATGATGGCGTGCCAGGTCGCGGTCATCGCACGCTGTTGTTCAACCCGGACTTTCGCTTCGCCGGTGCCGGATGTAGCCCGCACGCCACGCTGGAGCATATCTGCGTGATCGACATGAGCGCGACGATCGACGGCAGCCCGGTGAAGATCCTCGTCCCCGCGGCGCGCCCCTAATCCGCAGGGCTATTTCCGGCCGAAGAGCTTCTCGATATCGCCATGCGCCAGTTTCACCCAGGTGGGGCGGCCATGGTTGCACTGCCCCGAATGCGGCGTGACTTCCATCTCCCGCAGCAGCGCATTCATCTCCGCGACCGAAAGGATGCGGCCGGCGCGGACCGAGCCGTGGCAAGCCATGGTGGAGGCGACATGATCAAGCCGTTCCTTCAGGCTCAGCGCCTCGTCGAAGCTGGCGAGTTCATCGGCGAGATCGGTCACCAGGCCCTGGACATCGCCGGTGCCGAGTGCCGCCGGCACCGCGCGGACCAGCATCGCACGCGGTCCGAAGCGTTCCAGCTCGAGCCCAAAGGCGCGCAGTTCCTCGGCGCGGGCTTCGAGCCGGTCGCAGCCGGGTTCGTCCAGTTCCACCACTTCGGCGAGCAGCAACGCCTGGCTCGGAACCGCGCCGCCAGCCATGGCGCGGCGCATCCGTTCCAGCACCAGCCGCTCGTGCGCGGCGTGCTGATCGACGAGGACGAGCCCGTCCTCGGCTTCAGCGACGATATAGGTCTTGGCGACCTGTCCCCGCGCGACGCCGAGCGGGAAGTCGGTCGCGAGCGGCGCTTCGTGCCGCGCGGGTTCGGCGCGGGCCTGGGGCGGAGAGGCGAAGAAGGTGCCGGAGTCGCGAACGGCGCCGGAATACCGCTTAAGCCCCTCCTGCTGGGAGGACGAGCTGTGGTGAAGGGATTCCAGATCCAGCGTTGGTCTCGGTGAGACACTGCCCCACCCCACCCCCTCCGCTGAAGAAGAGGGGCTCAAAGGCACCGAGCCCGGCTGCCAATGTCCCAGCGCCGCTTCACTCGGCCGCTGCACGCTGCGATGCCCGGCTTCGTCGAGCGCCCGCCGCAGGCCGCTGACGATCAGCCCCCGCGCCAGGGCCGGATCGCGGAAGCGCACCTCCGTCTTGGCGGGATGGACGTTGACGTCGACCAGCTCGGGCGCAACATCGAGGAACAGCGCGACCACCGGGTGCCGATCGCGCGCCAGCATCTCGGCGTAGGCGCCGCGCACCGCGCCGACCAGCAGCCGATCTTTCACTGGGCGGCCGTTGACAAACAGATATTGGTGATCGGCCACCCCGCGGTTGAAGGTCGGCAGGCCAGCGACGCCGCCCAGCACCATGCCTTCGCGTTCGAAATCGATCGCGACGCTGTTTTCCTGGAGCGCGCGATCGGTGAGCGCGGCCACGCGGGCGGGCCTGCTCTCGCCGCCCTGCACGCCCAGCACGCGGCGTCCGTCATGCTCCACCGAAAAGGCGATGTCGGGCCGGGCCATGGCGAGCCGCTTCACCACGTCCAGACTCGCGGCATATTCGGCGCGCGTGGAACGCAGGAACTTGCGGCGCGCCGGCACCCGCCCGAACAACTGCTCCACCAGCACCCGCGTGCCGGGGGGCAGCGCGGCCGGGCCCTCGGCGATACGGGCGCCGTTATCGACGACCAGCGACCAACCTTCCGCGCC
Organism: Sphingomonas pokkalii; assembly: GCF_003096275.1. Taxonomy (GTDB): domain Bacteria; phylum Pseudomonadota; class Alphaproteobacteria; order Sphingomonadales; family Sphingomonadaceae; genus Sphingomonas; species Sphingomonas pokkalii. The sequence continues at coordinate 3,342,991 of NZ_QENQ01000001.1, read as the reverse complement.
GCGCACCCGGCTTTCCAGCGTCAGCTGCGCGACACTGGCGATCGAAGGCAGCGCCTCGCCGCGAAAACCCAACGTCGCGACGTGCTCGATATCGTCGGTCGGCAGCTTCGAGGTGGCGTGCCGCTCCAGCGCGAGCGCCATTTCGGCGGCGGCCATGCCGCAGCCGTCGTCGATCACCTCGATCCGCTCGATCCCCCCACCGGCAAGACGCACGGTGATCCGGGTGGCTCCGGCATCGATGGCGTTTTCGACCAGTTCCTTCAAGGCGCTTGCAGGGCGTTCGACCACTTCGCCGGCAGCGATACGGTTAACAAGATGTTCGGGCAGGCGGCGTATTGACATGGCTGTCGCTGTAGCCCAAGCGACGGCCTCCCGCGACCCGCATCCTCATGGCTCCTGGCCGGATTTTCTCCGTCCCGGAAGGGTTTCGGTCAAAACTGTACAGCGAACAGCCGGCACCGGAGAAATCCGTCCGGCAGGGACGGATCAATCAATGGCTTTCTCCCGCTTTTTCAAATTCATGTCTCATGACATGGCGATCGATCTGGGTACCGCGAATACCGTCGTCTATCTGCGCGGCCGCGGAATCGTGCTGAACGAACCCTCGGTCGTTGCGGTCGAGACGCTGAACGGCGTGAAGAAGGTCAAGGCGGTCGGCGACGACGCCAAGCTGATGATGGGCAAGACCCCCGGCTCGATCGAGGCGATTCGCCCGCTGCGTGACGGCGTGATCGCCGACATCGATGTCGCGGAAGAGATGATCAAGCACTTCATCCGCAAGGTGCACGGGCAGCGCCGCTTCATGCGCTGGCCGGAAATCGTGATCTGCGTGCCGTCGGGCTCCACCTCGGTCGAGCGCCGCGCGATCCGCGACGCCGCGTCGAACGCGGGTGCCAGCCAGGTGTGGCTGATCGAGGAGCCGATGGCCGCCGCGATCGGCGCCGACATGCCGGTGACCGAGCCGATCGGCTCGATGGTGGTCGATATCGGCGGCGGCACGACCGAAGTTGCGGTGCTCAGCCTGCGCGGTCTCGCCTATTCGACTTCGGTGCGTGTGGGTGGTGACAAGATGGACGAATCGATCGTCTCCTACGTCCGTCGCAACCACAATCTGCTGATCGGGGAAGCCACCGCCGAGCGGATCAAGCAGGAAGTGGGCGTCGCCAAGCCGCCGGCGGACGGCATCGGCAAGACGATCCACATCAAGGGCCGCGACCTCGTCAACGGCGTGCCCAAGGAAATCCAGATCAACCAGGGCCAGATCGCCGAGGCGCTGTCCGAACCGGTCAACACGATCGTCGAGGGCGTCCGCATCGCACTGGAAAACACCGCGCCGGAACTGGCCGCCGACATCGTCGACCAGGGCATCGTGCTTACCGGCGGCGGCGCGCTGCTGCACGGGCTGGACGAAGTGCTGCGCGACGAAACCGGCCTGCCCGTCACCGTCGCCGAGGATCCGCTGACCTGCGTTGCGCTCGGTACCGGCCGCGCGCTCGAGGATCCGATGTTCCGCGGCGTTCTCCTCCAGGTCTGACGAAAGGCCATCGGCGATGGCGCCGCCACGTACTCGGCGCCCGGGGTTCTCGCGACGGGCGCAATATGGGCTGTTCTTCAGCTATGTGGCGGCGATCGGCCTGTTGCTGATCGGCGCCGCGCTCGTGCTGATATCGCGCTACAACCCGCATTTGTTCGCGCCCGCCCGCAGCGCGATCGCCGAAGTGACCACGCCGGTCTCCTCCGGGCTCGACTGGGTCCGCCGCGCCATCGGCACCGTGCCGGACGAGATCGGCAGCTTTTTCGGAGTGCGGAGCGAGAATGCCCGGCTGAAGCGCCAGATCGAGGCGGAACGGGCCGCGCTGCAGCGCGCGCTGGGGATGGAGCGCGAGAACCAGCGGCTCCGCGCCTTGCTGAAGGTGCGCGATGCCACCCCGGAGACGATCATCGTCGCCCGGCTGGTCAGTTCCTCCGCCGCCAGCACCCGCCGCTATGCGACGCTCAACGCCGGCAGCTGGCAGCGCGTCGAGCGGGGGCAGCCGGTTCGCGACGCCGCCGGCCTGATCGGACAGGTGATCGAGGCCGGCCCCAATGCCGCGCGCGTGCTGCTGGTCACCGATCCCGAGAGCACCATTCCGGTTCGCCGCGCGAGCGACGGCCTGCCCGCGATCATCACCGGCCGTGGCGACGGCACGCTGGACGTACGCGCCGCAAACGCCGCGGCAAATCCCTTCCGACCGGGGGATCTGATGGTCACGTCCGGCACCGGCGGCGTCTTCCCGCCGAACATACCGATCGGCCGGATCACCGAAAGCGGGCGTGACAATGCCACTGCCGCCCCCACCAGCAACCCCGACATGGCAGATTTCGTGATGGTGCTGCGGATATTCCTGCCCGAGCCTGCACCGCCGCCCCAGCCTTTCCCCACCGCCACGCCCAAGCCCAAGGCGAAGTGATGGCGCTGGACCTGACGCCGCTGGGTGTGCCGCCGCCGCGCCCCCGCGCGCGCTGGCTGGCGCCCTTGTCGATCGCCCTGGCCTCTCTCCTCACCCTGCTGCCGGTGGTGGCGACGGTGCCGTTCCTGCCGCCGTTCGGACTGCTGATGCTGCTCGGCTGGCGGCTCACCCGTGCCGACGCACTGCGGGTCTGGATGGCGGCGCCGCTGGGCCTGTTCGACGATCTGGTGAGCGGGCAGCCATTCGGCTCGGCGATGTTCCTGTGGATGACATGCATGTTGCTGATCGACGTGCTAGAGACGCGCATCGTGTGGCGGAGTTTCTGGCAGGACTGGCTGTTTGCCGCAGGCGCGATCGGCTTCGTCCTGATCGCCGGCCGTTTCTTCGCCGCACCCATTTCGGCGAAGGTGGATGCGGCATTGCTGCTCCAGGCCGGTGCATCGGCGATGCTGTTCCCGATCGCCTCGCGCTTCTGTGCCTGGCTCGACCGCGACGTACAGAAGGCCTGATCGATGGTACGGGTTACCGAAGCGGCGCAGATCTACAGCTTCTCCCGGCGCGCGCTGGTGCTCGGCGCCGCGCAGGGCGCCGTCGGGCTGGTGCTTGCGGGCCGCATGGCCTGGCTCTCGGTGGTCGAGAACGAACAGTATAAGCTCAAGGCCGAGAGCAACCGCGTCAACAACACGCTCATTCCGCCGCGGCGCGGCTGGCTGCTCGATCGCACCGGCAAGCCGCTCGCCAGCAACCGCACCGATTTCCGCGTCGACCTGATCCCCGATCGCATCGTCGACAAGGACAAGCTGCTCGCCGAACTGACCCGGCTGCTGAATCTGGCGCCCGAGGACCTCGCTCGGATCGAGACCGACCTGAAGCGCGCCGGCGGCTTCCGCCCGGTGCAGGTGGCGGAAAATCTCGATTGGGACCGGTTCGCCGCGGTACTGGTGCGCCAGCCCGAACTGCCGGGCGTCGCCCCTACCCGAGGCTATGCCCGCCATTATCCGCTGGGCGCCGGTGTCGGCCATCTGATCGGCTATGTCGGCACCGCCTCGGCCGAGCAGTACAAGCTCGACAAGGATCCGCTGCTCGTCACACCCGGCTTCAAACTGGGCAAGGACGGGCTGGAAAAGACGCTGGACAAAAGGCTGCGCGGCAAGCCCGGCGCCAAGCGCGTCGAGGTGACGGCACATGGCCGCCCGGTGCGCGAGCTGGAAACGCGCGCCGACCAGCCCGGGGAAAGCATCAAGCTCACCATCGACGCCGGCCTCCAGGAATATGTGGCGCGACGGCTGGGCACCAATTCCGGCTCGGCGATCGTGATCGACGTGGCGAGCGGCGACATTCTCGCGATGGCGTCGATGCCCGCCTATGATCCCAACAGCTTCTCCGACGGCATCACCCAGACCGAATGGAAGATGCTGTCCGAGGACGATCACGTCCCCCTGATGAACAAGGTGCTGCAGGGCCTGTATCCGCCCGGCTCCACCGTGAAGCCGATGAACGGGCTGGCGCTGATGGCGGCCGGGGTGAACCCGCATGATCGGGTGGTCTGCTCCGGCGCTCTGCGCGTCGGCAATGGCGTGTTCCACTGCCACAAAAAGGGCGGGCACGGGCCGCTCGACCTCAAGAACGCGATCATGCAGAGTTGCGACATCTATTTCTACGAGATGGTCCGCCGCGTTGGCTATGATGCGATTGCCCCGATGGCGCGGATGCTGGGCATGGGCCAGAAGTTCGACATGCCCTTCACTACCCAGCGCTATGGCACCGTGCCGGACAGCGCCTGGAAGCTGAAGAAATATCACCGCCCCTGGACAGTGGCGGATTCGCTCAACGCATCGATCGGCCAGGGCTATGTGCTTGCCAACCCGCTGCAACTGGCGGTGATGGCCAGCCGGCTGGCTTCCGGCAAGATCCTGGTACCGCGCCTGCTCTCCACCGGGCCGTCGGGCGCGCAGCCGCTGCCCGTGAGCCCGGAGGATCTGGCGATCGTTCGCGACGCGATGTACGGGGTGGTCAATGGCGGCGGCACCGGCGGCGCGGCGCGCATGTATGTGCCCGGCGTTGCCATCGCGGCCAAGACCGGCACCGCGCAGGTGCGCCGCATCACCATGGCGGAACGCCGCACCGGCGTGCTGAAGAACGCCGCCCTGCCCTTCAAGATGCGCGATCACGCGCTGTTCGTGTGCTTCGCCCCGCACGACAATCCGAAATATGCCGCCGCCATCGTGCTGGAGCATAACGGGCACACCATCCGCAACCTCGATACGCCGCTGATCGGCCGGGATATCATGACCTATCTGTTCGATCGCGACCTGGCGATGAAGACGCTGGCGGAAGTGGAGCCGACCTGGGGGGGCGACTACACGACACGCCTGGCCGCCCAGGGCGCCGCGTTCCGCCAGGCGCAGAACATCCCACCGCCGCCCGCGCCCGAAGATGCAGCGGAGGCGGCGAGCGTCGTCGCTTCCGATGCCGCCAATGCCACCGCCAATACCACGCGGTCCGACGTCGCCCCCATCGGCAGCGCGGATCGCGACTGATGGCACGTCCCGGCGACGGCATCGTTCCCAGCCAAGTCGCGCAGCTTCCGTGGAAGGTGCTGTTCCTCGTCCTCGCCATCGGCGGCTTCGGACTCGTCGTGCTCTATTCGGCGGCAGGCGGCAGCATCCGGCCCTGGGCGATCAACCAGGGCACCCGCTTCCTCCTCTTCTTCGCGGTGGCGATCGCCATGTCGCGGGTGCCGGTTCGAATCTGGTCGCAGGGGGCATTGCCGGTCTATGGTCTGCTCGTCATCGCGTTGCTGGGCGTGGAACTGCTCGGAAAAGTGGCCGGGGGCAGCCAGCGCTGGATCAGCCTGGGCGGCTTCCAGTTCCAGCCATCGGAGCTGATGAAGCCGATGATCGTGCTGGCGCTCGCCCGCTTCTACGAGATGCTGCCGGCCAGCGAGACCCGCAAATTCGTCGCGATCTGGCCGGCCTGCGTGCTGATCGGCGTGCCGGCACTTCTTGTCATCATGCAGCCCGATCTCGGCACCGGGCTGATGATCACCGGTTGCGGCGTGATGGTGATGTTCCTGGCGGGCGTGCCGCTCCGCCTGTTCATCGCCGGCGCGCTCGCGCTGGCGATCGCCGCCCCTCTCGCCTTCAACTTCGCGTTGCACGACTATCAGCGCAATCGCGTGCTGATCTTCCTCGATCCGGAACGCGACAAGCTCGGTACCGGCTATCACATCACCCAGTCGAAGATCGCGATCGGATCGGGCGGCATCTTCGGCAAGGGCTTCCTGAAAGGCACCCAGAGCCATCTGGACTATCTGCCCGAAGGCCAGACCGACTTCGCTTTGGCGACGATGATGGAGGAATGGGGGCTGGTGGGCGGCGTTTTCCTGATCATCGCCTTCGGGCTGCTGATCGCCTGGGGGATTGGCGTGGGGATGCGCGCCAAGACGCGATTCGGGCGGCTGACGGCGGCCGGGCTGTCCGGCACGATGTTCCTCTATTGCTCGATCAACATGGCGATGGTGATCGGCCTGGCGCCCGTCGTCGGCGTGCCGCTGCCGCTGATCAGCTTCGGCGGCACGGCGGTGATGACCTTCATGCTCTGCCTGGGCCTGCTACTGTCGATCGATCGGGACGCGCGCACCAAAACGCGCTGGTGACATTTTTCATTTTGGGGCTTTACAAGTCGGAGAGCGCGACGCTAAAGGCGCGCCTCCGATGTGGCGGAGCCCCTACCAAAGGGCCCCCTGCAGAAGCCGGAATGGACGCATAGCTCAGTTGGTAGAGCAGCTGACTCTTAATCAGCGGGTCCTAGGTTCGAGCCCTAGTGCGTCCACCATTTTTCTTCCTTCATAATCAAGAGTTTACGTCGAGGCCGGCGACAAGCTTGAGCCGCGGACGGCTCTCACTGTGACCATTTTTGTGACCTGAGCTTTCCAGCTTTTCCGGGCAGTTAGACTTTTTCGTGTCTGTGACCGGATTAATCAGCGGGTCTGTGCCCGGCAAAATCAGCTGGTCGGCATAAGGCTGGAGATGCTTCACCGACATGTGCGCATAACGCCGCACCATCGACTCCGATTTCCATCCCCCCAGCTCCTGAAGCACCCAGGTGGGCACATCATTCTGCCGGAGCCAGGTCGCCCAGGTGTGCCGCAGATCGTGCCAGCGGAAATCCTCGATCCCGCAGGCCTTCAAAGCCGCACGCCAGGTCCGCGTATTCGCATTGGCAAGGCGCCTGCCCCGAAATGTGAACACATGAACCGGATGCTTGCCCTTCTGCCGTCGTAACACGCCAAGAGCCGCCTCGTTCAGGGGAACGCCGAGCGCTTCTCCGTTCTTGGTCTCGCCATATCCGATCGTGACGATGCGCCGGGTCATATCGACCTGATCCCATCGCAGATGGAGTATGTTGCCCTGACGCAGGCCGGTCGACAAAGCGAACAGCACCACCTCGCGCTGGTGTTCAGGAAGCCGACCCATGAGCTCGGCGGCCTGATCGTGGGTGAGAAACCGCACCCTGACCCGGCCACTGCGCGCATAGGTCTTGAACGCCGGCACATGCGCGATCCATTCCCATTCCCGCATCGCCTTCCGGAAGATCGCGCGGATAAGCGCGACATAGAGATCCTTGGTGCGATCGCTCTTGCGGGCGAAATGGCGCGATATGAGCCGGTCGATCATGTCCCTGCTCACCTGATCCAATGTCTTGCCACGCAGATGCCTGGTGAACCACCGGATCCGGCTCACATCGTCCCGGTAGGACTTCTTGTGTGCCTTCTCCTTCAGCCACCGCAAAGCCGCCTCGTCCCAGGTCCGTTTCGGCTTCTGCTTCAGCCTGGCAAGGTCCCACAGCTCGGCCTTCAGCTTGTCGTGAAATTCGAGCGCCTTCAGCCTGTCGGTCGTTCCAGTAGAGCGTCTAATGAGCGTTCCGTCAGGTGCTGTGAGCTTGACGTAGTATTTTCCTGCACGTTTCCAGAGTGCCATAATGCCTCCTTTCGTTGGGCACCTGACTGCATTCGTGCAGGCGTAGAGTAGCCCGAGCGAATCCACGCGACAAGTTCGCCTTCCAGAAAGCGCCACTGGCGCCCGACGCGGGCCGCCGGAATGCGCCCCTCGGCCAGCAGATTGCGGATGGTGTTGGGGTGCACCTTGAGCAGCGCTGCCGCTTCCCGGATGGTCAGAACGCGCTCGGCTCCCTCGCCCATGGTCAGACCTGCAGCACCAGTTGCGCGGTCATGCCTTCGGCGTCGGGGAACAGCATGGCGCTGAGCGGACAGAAGGGATCGTCGATCCGCACCCGCCAATATTCACGGGGAGGCTCGGTGCGCGACATCAGCTCCCAGGCGTCCCCGATATGCTGCCAGCCCAGCATGACCCGGAACGCCGGGGCCTTGTCGCTGACCCTATTGTCGTTGGGCACAAGCCGGATCGCACGCTGGATGGAGAGGGTGTTGATCTCCCCTTGGCGAGCTTGAGCATCGCGGCTCTCCTTGTCTAGCGACCGCCCGCCCAGGGCCGCAGCACGATGTCCTTGTGGGCGATCACGCGCAGCGGCCATCCGGGACGGACGGTGATGGTGGGCTGGATATTGAGGTTCTTCGAGACGATCTGCTGGCCCGCCTGATTGGCGGATTGCTGGGTCGATTGCCGGATCGCGCGGACAAGATCGCTCTCGTCGCTGCCGAGCGTGAGTTCGGTGCCGACGCCCAGCAGGGTCGAAAGCGCGACGCCCTTGAGCAATTGCCAGCTATGGAAGTCGACCTTGTCGGCGAGGCCCGCATAGCCCGCGCTGTCGGTGGCGGGCAGATTGTCGATCTGAACCGAACTGCCATCGGGCAGGATGATCCGTTGCCAGACCAGCAAGGCGCGCCGCTGTCCGAAGGCCACGACGCTGTCATAGTTGCCGATCAGCCGCGAGCCTTGCGGGATGAGCAGGATACGCCCGGTCACGGTGTCGAAGACCGGCTCGGTCACTTGCGCGACCACCATGCCCGGAAGATCGGAATTAAGCCCCGTCATCAGGCTGGCGGCGATGACGCTGCCCGCCATCAGTTGATAGGGCGATGCCGGGATCTGCAGCGCATGGGCATTGGTGATGCCGGCCGACGCCTGGCTCCCGACAAAGTCGAGCTTGCGCTCCTGGTTGTTCTGGTCCCGCTCCGGATCGAGCGCGAGACGCCCCGCCTGCTCGCTCTGGCCTGGCGCTGCGCTGCCTGTGGGCGTGCTGTCCGCACCTGTGACCGGCGCCGCTGCACCCCGCCCAGACGACTGGACCATGACGCCTGCTTCGCGGGCCTGCGCCGCCTGGGCAGCGATCCGCTGACGCTCAGCCTCGGCGGCCTGCTCCTCCATGGTCATGGATGGCGGCATGGCGCCCCGATCGGTTGCCGGATCGATGCCGAGACTGCGCTGGTGCTCCAATATTGGTCGGCCGAGATCACCGGGCAGCGGATCGCCCAGCACCGGAACACCGGGCTGCAGCTCGCTATAGGTTCCCGGCAGATTGGCGACGGCATCGGCGGGCGTGCGCCGATCCGCGACAGCCTTCTCATTACCGGTGGCGACCACCTGCAACGTCTTCGGCCCCAGCGCCATCCAGGCGACACCGGCAATGGCGAGCGAGGCGCAAGCGGCTCCGCCGATGATCACACCACGCCGGAACCGGACAACGCGCCGTGGTGCGGCGCGCAGGACGAGCTTTTCCGCATTCTGCTTGGACGGTTCAGGCGGGCGTGCCGTGGATTCACCGGGAGCACGCGATTCCGGGCCAGCGCCCTCCTCATCGGGTCCGCTCATGGGCGTGCCCTCCGCTGCGCAGCATCGGTGCGGGCAATGCGCACGACAGCCTGCGGGTCTTCGCCAAGCCGCAGCTCAGCGGCGCCAAAGAGGCGATCGACGATGTAGTGATTGCCGCTGACACGGTAGTTGACCAGCTGGCTTTGCCCGAGCGGCCCGACCACGAACAGGGGCGGCGCCTCGCCCTGGTCGAGCCGGGCCGGAAACTCGATATAGACCTTGTTGCCATCATCCCATGCCCGGACGGGGCGCCAGGGCGGATTGTCGCCGGTAATGGCATAGCGGAAGCGCAGATCGGTGAGTGCGACATTGAGCGCATCGAGAATGCCCGGCCGGGTGGCGTTGGGGAAACCCATGACCGTCACCGTCCGCAAATGCTGGTCCCCCAGCATGGGCTCGATCCCGCCCGAAAGCGGCGTGTCGACCAGCAGCCCGTCGAGATAGATCGGCGTTTCCGGGACCGCGACGACATGCCGCTTCGTCGAGATGCTGCCGTGGAGGAATGTCAGCGTCTCGGCATCGTCGAGCGCTCTGACTTCGGCCATGAAGCCGGCCAGCAGATCGAGCACCCGGTCGGTCTCGGCGACAAACGCGCGCAGTTCCTGCCGCCAGTCTCGTCCATGCTGCGGAACATCCCGCTCTAGGAGCGCCCGTTCGGCCCGGCTCACTTGATCGGCAGGTGGCAGATAGCAGAAGGTCAGGTGATAGCGGCTCTCGAAATGCTCGGCGCGCCGTCCATCGAAATGGGCCCGGCGTTCCTCATCGACCAGCCATGATGCTGCATCGGGAAAGTCGCTTGCAGGATAGCCGAGCGCCTGCAGGCGCTCGGCATTGAAGAACAGCGCCCAGCCCGAGCCCAGACGCCGCAGCGAATTATTGGCTCGCGCGCAGACCGAGACGAGTTCGGCTTCGGTCGCGCTTTCAAGATCGGGACCACGAAAGCGCAGCGTCCGCTGAAAACTGCCATCCTTGTTGAGCACCACCCCGGGAGCAACCAATGCGGCCCAGGGCAGATGATCGGCAAGCCGGTCGGCGGTCCCACGATATTCCTTGAGGTTCAGCATGAGAGACAGGCCTTCTGCCGGAGGTGGCGAGCAAGGACGGTGGCGAAATCGGGATCGCGTTTGGCAGCAAACACCGCGAGGCTGTGCCCGGCGAGCCAGAGCAGAAGCCCCGCGATCCACTGCTGAAGTCCCAGCCCCATCGCGGCGGCGAGCGTTCCGTTGAGGATCGCGATGCCGCGCGGCGCTCCGGGCGAGCTGACCGCGCGGCTCGACGAAGCTATGCTTCTGCTGGAGGCGGCGTGGATCGAGCGCTCCGCCGGTGGCGGGCGGGCTTGGCAGCAGGCGGTCAAACGCGCGGCCGAAGTTCTCGAATGGGTTTCGCAACCGTCGCTGAGGCCTCCGACGACGCCGATGCATCTCCTCTCGGCTGCGGCCTATCAGGTCGCAGGCTATCCCGCGATGGCGCTCGGCCATCTCCGACGCATGCCCGACGATGAACCTTTCTCAGCAATATTGCGAGAGTTTCTACGCGGCGATTTCGCGGCTGCGCTCGCGCAGATCCCGGTGTCGTCCCGAAAGTCTGGCGGAACAGGCGGCCAAGGTGGCTCTGATCGGCAAAGTCGAACCGGGCGGCGACATCTGCCAGCGGATGTCCCCGAGCGATCGCCTGGCGCGCACCGTTGAGGCGGCACAAGATGCGATAGCGATGCGGAGGGAGACCATGCTGCTGCACAAAGGTCCGGCTGAAATGCTCGCGCGACACCCCCGCCGCGCGTGCCAGCGCCTGTATTGGGACTGGACCATTTTCGGGCCCGGTGCTTTGCGTGCCAGACCGCTCTGATCCGGCCAGCGAGGATCCTGACAAGGCCAGTGATTGCAACAATGGCCGAATGCCCACGGCAGGAAGGCAGCGGGGATAGGCGCCCAGGTCAAGGGGCGCATAGACATTCAGGCAGCGCCCTTCGGCGGTTGCGCTATCGATAAAGCGATGCGGCAGACCGGCGGGAACGTAGAGGCATTCGCCCGCGGTCACTTCGACGATCCCGTAGCGGGTTACCGCCCGGCGCTTCCCGCTCTGAACCAGACAGAGCTGGGCAGTCTCGTGGAAATGGAGGCGCAAATCCGGCAGAGCATTTCCTGCGCATGAAGCCAGTTCGATTGCTCCGGCCCGCCTGTAACGCCACATGTCAGACCAGACCGCTCGAAGCGCTGCCTCCGGCAGTCGCCAGCATGGCAGCGATATCGCGAAGCGCCTGTTCAAGAGCATCGCGCGAGCGCAGGCCGCCAAGACACAGACGGACGCCAGAGGGTGCAGCCTCATCGACAATCGGTCCGTCAGGCGGCGTCAGCGCGATGGAGGCACGCAAGGCGCGGGCGCTCAGCCGTTCGGCATCGAGCATGGGCATCGGCATCCAGACATGCAGGCTGCGGCCCGCCCCCGGCGGGGCCATCGCCTTGCCGAGGATCGACGCGGCCAGCTGTGTCCGCGCCTCGCTTTCGGTGATTACATCGTCAGCGATCCTGTCGGCCGTTCCATCCTGTTCCCACTGGCTGAAGACCAGACCGCCCAGCGAGGGTGGGCTGTAGCCAAAGGCACGAATGCCCAGCAGCAGGCGATCGCGAATATCTTCATTATCAGGCGGCAACAGGAAACCGAGCCGCAAACCGGGCGCGACCGCCTTGGAAACGCCCGCGACCATCAATGTCCTTTCAGGCGCGAGATCGGCAAAGCAGTCCCGCGCACCGTCATTTGCGAATACGCGATAGGCCTCGTCCTCCACGATCATCAGATCATGGGCGCGCGCGACCTCGATGATGTCAGCGCGGCGCGCGGCATCGAGCGTGATCGTGGTCGGGTTCTGCAAGGTCGGGATTATGACCAGCACCTTGGCGCCAGTCTCCCGGGCCCAGCGGGCGAGCGCTTCGGGGTCGATGCCGCGCTCATCCATGGCAACGCCCTGCAGGCGGTAACCCGCATGGTCGGCCAGTGTCCGGATGCCGGGATAGGTTGCGGCTTCGCACAGGATCGTGTCACCCGGCCGCGCCAGCGCCGCGAAAGCGAGCGCAAGGCCATGCTGCCCGCCATTACACTGAATAACCCGATCCGCAGCCGCACGCATTACGCCATGACGGCGCTTCAACCAGGAAGCCCCGGCCTCGCGGATCGAGGCCAAGCCTTCGGGCGGCGCATAGTTCACCGCTACGCCAAGATCGGCGCGCTGGCGCACGCGGGATAGCCCCTCCCCGATCCAGCGCTCGGCAGGATCGAGCGGCGGCACATTATGCGCCATGTCGAGCGGGCCGGTGTCATGTGACGCGGAATGCGGCCTCGCGCGATCGGCAACGAACGAACCCCGGCCCACATGGCTGGAAACAAACCCCCGCCGCTCCGCCTCGACATAGGCCCGGCTGACCGTGCCGACACTCAGGGACAGGCGGTGCGCCAGATCGCGCTGCGGTGGCAAGCGGTCGCCGGGCACAAGGCGGCCATCGCGCACATCGCCCTCCAGCGCGGACACGAGACGCTCGTACACCGGCGCACTGCCCTTCGAGATATCCGGCTGCCAGTCCTTCATTGCCATCCCCGATCTATATTGAACCGGTGCAATATCACATTTGACTCATAGTTCAATCATGATCATCCAGCGGTTCAGGAGAACATCATGGACACGAGTCTGCTTGCCCCGCTTGCGCTGTACAGTTTCGTCTGCACGGCGACACCCGGCCCCAACAACATCATGCTCGCCTCGTCGGGGCTGGTTTTCGGATTCCGGCGAACAATCCCGCATATCTTCGGGATCAATTTCGGCTGCGCGCTGATGCTCGTGCTCAGTGGGCTGGGTCTGGGGGCGCTGTTCGAGGCATGGCCGGTGCTGCGCTGGGCGGTGCGGATCTTTGGTGCCGTCTATCTTGCCTGGCTGGCGGTAAAGCTTTGGCGATCGGAAGGCGTCGAACGGCGTGAGGGCGCGCATCCGCTGACCTTCTTGCAGGCAGCTGCCTTCCAGTTCGTCAATCCCAAGGCCTGGGCGATCACTATGCCTGCCATCGCCAGCTTCACTGTGCCCGGTCGACCGCTCGCCCTGCAGCTCGGCGTTATCGTCGCAGCCTTTGTGCTGATCGGGCTGCCTTCCATCGCGACCTGGGCAGCGATGGGCGCAGGAGCCCGCGAACTGCTGGAAAGCCGCAAGGGCATGATCGTCTTCGTGCGCGTGATGGCGATCCTGACCGCGCTCACCGCCCTGCTGTTTTTGGTCTGAGGGAGAGGGAGATGAACCGGGCGGACATGGAGACATTTGCAGCGGACTGGATCGCCAACTGGAACGCGCGCGATCTCGATGCCATTCTTGCGCATTTTGCCGAAGAGGCGCACTTCATCAGCCCGCTTGCCGCGGAGCTGACGGGGTCGCCGGTCATCGAGGGCAAGGCCAATTTGCGCGCTTATTGGTCACAGGCACTGGAAGCTTCGAGCGAGCTGCATTTCACCCTGATCGGCGCCGTCTGCGATGTCGAGCGGCAGGTACTGGGCGTCCACTATGTGGCCCGACGCAACGGCAAGGCCAGGCGGGCGCTGGAAACGATGCGCTTCGTCGATGGCCGGCAGGTCGAAGGCGAGAGCTTCTATAGCGCCCAGGAAATGCCGCATGACGATTGATCCCATCAACGGTGGATGCCTGTGCGGTGCCTGCCGCTACACAAGCACCGGCGAGATCCTCAATATTCGCGCATGCCATTGCCATCGCTGCCAGAAGGCGACTGGCGCAGCATTCTATGCGCGGATCATGGTGCAGTTGGACAGTGTAAGGGAGCGATTGATCCTGAGTTGGCAGCTCTTGCAGATCTCTCTCGAAAGGGGGTCCATCCCGGCTATCTGCTCGCGCCGCTTGTCGAGCGCGGGGTTGCCTTTCATTACGGTAACATGCCGTCGCTGCTGCGGTCAGAGATCGAGCGGCTGTTCAAGTCGGGCAAGATCCGTTTTCTGGTATGCACATCGACGCTTATCGAGGGTGTCAATCTGTCGTGCCGAATGATCGTGCTCCGCGGTCCGAGGAAAGGCAGCGGTAAGCATATGCTTGCGCATGACTTTTGGAATTTGGCCGGCCGGGCGGGGCGTTGGGGGGATGAGTTTCAGGGCAAGATCGTTTGCATCGACCCTCATGACGAAGACGCTTGGCCGCAGGGAGTGCCCAAGCGCCAGCGGTACGAAATCAAGCGTGAGACTGACGCTGTGTTGGAAGCGCCCGCGCAAATCCTCAGCTTTCTAAAAGCACGCTCCGGCATGTCGATGGACGAAATCGGCCGAGACTCCAAACTCGAGCAGGTGTCGTCCTATCTCATCTCGACCTTCCTGCGTGAGGGCTCAGTCTCTGGCGCCGCTTTCGCGAAGCGACACGATCCGCAATTTGTGGCGAACTTGGATGCAGCGCTAGCTAAGTTGTGTGACGCAAATAGATTGCCGGCCACATTGGTCGCCCGCCATCCAGGCGTAAGCGCCATTGCCATGCAATCCCTCCTCGAATTTTTTGGCCAGCATGTCGGCGAGCCCGAGGAATTAATCTTGGCCGCGACGGAAGACGATGAGGCAGTAGTTTCAACGATGTTCGTCATGAAGGCGATAAACGATCACCTTTATCCGGCCTTCAAACCGGATGACTTGCTTTACGGCCATGCTGTGACTGTGCAGCGCTGGCTCCGAGGTTGGTCGCTCGCGCGGATGATCAAAAAACGCATCGAGAACCTCCAAAGGAGCGGAAAGGAGGTCAACATCCCGCTGGTCTGCCGGCAAACGATGGAAATGGTCGAGCAGACTGCCCGCTTTGCCGCCCCAAAATACATAGCCGCTTACCGAGATGTTCTAAAGTTGCATCTACAACAGATTGGACGTGACGAGCTTCTACAAGAGACTTTCGACATCGGATTGGCTCTAGAATTTGGCATCTCGACTCCGACGCTGCTATCTCTGATGGAGCTGGGACTTTCCCGGATGAGCGCCGTCGCGTTATACGAGGTGATCGCGAGGGATGATTTGGATCAGGACGCCTGTCGCGACTGGATGCGTGCCAACGCAGAGGCGCTGGAAGGCGCTGGTGTTCCCACCATCATTGTGCGTGAGCTGCGTGAAAAGCTGCTCAACGAGACACCCCCTGGTGGCACGATGAACCAAGAGGTTTAGCCCCATCGGCTAGCTGCCACAGCGGGGGTAGACAGAACACCGGGCGCGGTACACTCTGCAGAAAGGATAATGCCCATGGGGAAAGCTAGGCGAATATCTCTCACCACGCGCTCATTTGCTAAGGCTGGAGATGCCACCGCGTTCTTCACGGCCATGCTAAATCGCTACAACATCGGCGATCAGGTCAGCGACCAAGACGCAGAAGATCTGCTTGCGCTGCTCGAGCGCCACGATGAATACGAGGAAAAAGCTGCAGGTGGCATTTTGGGCTTTGAGGTCAACAAGCCGCCCGCAGACGTTCCGCAATTTTCCAAAAAATGCTTTTGGGTACTTAAGCGCAATGGTTCTAGGATCGACTTTTCCATTGGCCATTGCCTTAAGCCGAAGCCGTATGATTGATAGAAGGATTTGGTGCCTTCCAAATAGCGATTCATACGCCTGATCCCGCGCGCGAACCAGGGATCGGCTATTTTTCAATGGCAAGTTTTGGTGAAGAACTTGGCATTCAACATGTCGCTTAGGAACGACCGCAAAATCCCAGACTCGGCCAATCAGACCGACCAAGATCTTTGTCCGCTTTCAGGTGATCGGCACGCGAGCTGCAATGACTGAAATAAGGGGGCGGAGCTGACCCGCCGTTTCACTGTCAGGAGTGTCCGCTATCCCAATTGCGCTCCTGAAAGGAGCCATTCCGGAGTGTCCAACATCCCGGACATTGAACAGCGGCACGCTCCGTCGAATATTGTCAAAAACATGTGACCACTTTTGTGTTGTGGCCCATTGTGCAAACAAAGGATTTGCTGGCAATTCCTGTTAAGGATTCATGTGAACGAATGCAGTCAAATACCTGATTTATAACATTTTCGCTGGACTCTTAATCAGCGGGTCCTAGGTTCGAGCCCTAGTGCGTCCACCACCGTTTCCGCCCGGATATCGATACGCTAGCGCGCGATGCCATGATGTCGTCCCTCCTCGCTCCTGGCGCGGGCCAACATCGGCTCCGTCACGGTGGGGAAACATCACGTCCCCTCGCCCTGATGCTGCCGTTGACGCAGGGCACGGCATTTCACCGACGCCAGCCCAGGCTGCGCGCATTGATGCCCTGCCAGCAGAAATCGCCGATCTGACAAACAGTTGCAGTCGCGGCGCGGCAGGCTACGATCGTCCCGCGCGATGCTTGGGAGGAACATGTCGAATGTCGATGATAATTAACGGCAGATTTCGTCGCGGAACGGACCTATCGGATCATGCCCGCATGGTGCTTTCCTACATAGACGGTGGCCTTCAATGGTATATGTGGGCCGCGAACGAAGCCATCGCGCAGTTCCACTTCGCCGATGAGCGTGCAATGCTGATGGACGTGCAGGCAGGCCTCCACGCCAGCCCCTTCATCCTTTTGCCTCGGATCGGCCTGCTGGTCGGCCCCGCAAAGCTGCTGGCCCTCAAGCTGGACGACCTGCGGGCGCTCCACAGGGCCGAGACGGCGGAGGAGTCGGGTATCCTCGCCAGGGATCTCGAGCGGTGGGCAGCGGACGAGCGCCTCTTCTTCCACCGCGATTTCCAGGCGACGGACGCGATGCTCGAGGCCATGCGCGTCGCTTCCGCCCCGCTGTTCCAAGCGCGCAGCCTGATGGATCAGGTCGCGCTGGCGCAGTTCCGCCGCGATCCCCTGTCCTCTTCCCCCCTTGCCGCCGAGGCCGCGGCCTTCGCCGTCGCCCAGGCCAGAACGGTGCCTGCCTTCCTGGATTATTTCCGCATCTATCTGCATTTTTCGGCGCAGTTTCCCGGCGATCGACGCACGTTCGCGGTCGAAAGCGCCCTCGCCGCGCTGCTGCCGCTGAGTTTCTCGGCACTGGACGGCCCCCGCGTTGCGGGGCCGGTGGAGCCTGGGGTTGTCCGCGCTTCGCTAACCTCATGGCTTGCGACCGGTCGCACCATCGGCTTTTCCCGCGCATCGCTGGCGGTCCAGCAAGTGATCGCAAATGCTTCCTATTCGGGCGAAACAGGCCGCGCGGCGGCGGTGGTGATGACGCGCTATCTCACGCGTGCAACCGCACTGCTCAGCCACGCAGAGCTGGGCCCCGCGCGGCTTGGCCAGGATGGCGCGACGATGACCTATCCGGTGCGCGCCCGATCGGAAGCCGCCGATCTGGAAATCTCGCCAGAAGGCGTCATTACGCTGGCCCGCTATCTCCCGGACACGAACGCCGAGGCGCCAGCATTGCCGGAATGACGGCGTGGCGGGGGATGGCCGGTGCGCATCCGCGCGGACGGGCCTACTCCCCCGCTCCGTATGGGAACAGCGGCGCGGCGCTGTCGTCGCCCTTGGCCGGATCCTGCGCCGCGACCGCTGCCATCGAGGACGGCAGTTCGAACGGCAGCCGCCCGCGCGGCGGAACCCTGCCGGTGATCGCATCGAGCAGGGCGGCGTCGCTCACGCCGAAATTGCCCAGGATCGCCTGCGCCTTGGGCGCGATGGCGGTCATGATCGCGGGCCGGTCGAGGAACAGCGCCATCACCACCGGCATTCGCTCCGCAGCGGTGGCGACAGCATCATAGTCGGCATCGCCGGGGCGGAAATCCAGCCGCCCCTCGTGCTGGCGCGATCCGAAGAAATGCAGCGGGTGCAGCCGTTCGAACGGCGTTTCCGTGCGCAGGATCGCCACCTGCGCCTGCGCCATCGTCGCGGCCGGTTCCAGGCCGTGGGCGCGCACCACCGCGGGATCGATTCCCTTCAGCCACACGCGCGTGCCGGGCTTGAGCGGCAGCAGACCGCCGGCATTCTTCAGCAAGACCTGCGACGCGGCCTGCGCGGCAAGCGCTTCGCGCTGCACCTCGGGCGGATTGATCCGCGCCGCCGCCGCGGGATCTACCATCGGGTTCTCGAACAGGCCGAGCTGGAACTTGATGGCCAGGATGCGCGCAACCGCTTCGTCCACCCGCGCCTGGGAGATCGCCCCGGATCGCACCCCCGCGACGATCATCTCGGGTTCCGTTACGCCACCGAACTGGTCGATCCCGGCATTGACGCCCTTGGCATAGCGCTGCGCCGGGCTGAGTTGCTCCACCCCCCAGGGCATCGCGATTTCCATCGGCGTGTGCGGTACCTTCGGGTCCCGGCACGCCGCGGTGCAGTCGCGCGTGATGCCCCAATCGGACAGCACCATGCCCTGGAATCCATAGCGCTGGCGCAGCAGCCAGAGCAGCTGCGCGTTGAACCCTGCGCCAACCGCCTCCAGCGGCCTGCCCTCGATGCTCGGCCCTTCCAGGATGTCATAGGTCGGCATCACGCCGCTCACCCCCGCCTGGAAGGCGCCGGTGAAGGGCAGGATGTGCGTCTCCAGGGCGGCGTTGTCCAGCCGCGCGATCCGGCCGTAATAGTTATGGCCGTCAAAGCCTTCGGGGTTGGCGCCATAGCCCACCCAATGCTTCACCACGGTGGAGACGCCGTCCCGCACCAAGCCGGTATCGCTGCCCTGGAAGCCGGTGACATAGGCCTCCACCATCGCGCGGGCGAGTGCTGCATTGGCGCCGAACGTGCCCGTCCCACGCGACCAGCGCGGATCGGTGAACAGATCGGCCTGGGGAGACAGCGCCTGATGGATGCCGGTGGCGCGATATTCCTGCCGCGCCACCGTCGCGAAGCGACGCATCAGCGCCGGATCGCGCAACGCCGCGAAGCCGAGCGTCTCGGGCCATTGCGAATAGCCGCGGGTTTCGCCGCTCGCTCCCAACACTGCCTGGAAATGGTGGCGCGGATCGGTGCTGATCGTGATCGGGATGCCGAGCCGGCCGCGCGCGGCGATCGCCTGGATCGCATTATTCTGTTCCGCCATCCGCACCGGCGCGACCGCCAGCCGCGTGATGAAGCTGGTGATCTTCTGGCCGGTGATCTGCGCCTCGGCGGCCTTCATATCATAGCCGATCTGTGAGGCGCCGACGCTGCTGTCCACCGCCGCCAGCGAGCCGTGCATCATCGTGCCCGCCTTCTCCTCCAGCGTCATCCGCCCGACCAGGTCGCCGACCCGCCGGGCGATCGGCAATCGCCAGTCCTCATAGGGGTCGAGCCGCCCGTCGCGGTTGAGATCGCGAAAGCGCAGGCCCTGGACGGTCAGCAGTGGCCCTGCATCCGCCGCCAGCATCGGCTGCACGGGCAGCACCGCCTGGGGCGTCGGCGCCGGCGCCCGCGCGGCCCCGACAACCAGCAGCGCCGCCAGCGGCAGCCCAGATAACAGGCGGAGGGAAGTCGGCATCGTGGAACCTCGACATGCAAAAGGAAAAAGGGCCGCGGATAGCCAGCGGCCCAGGGGCCGAGCGGTCAGAAGCGGAAGCCCGCGCGCACACCGTAGAGGCGTGGATCGGCAAGCTGCGCAGTGCCATCATCGAACGTCGCGTTGAAATTGGCGACGATGCTGGCACTCGCCAGGGTCAACCGGTTCTCGAGGTTGCGCACGAAGCCCTGCAGATAGAAGCGTTCGCCGGCCGCATTGTAGGTGACGGCCAGGTCCGTCTTGGTGAAGCTGGGCTGCACGAACTGAGCCCGCAGCACCGGCGCGGTGATCGCATAGCTGTCCGAAAGCCGGGTACGCGCGTTCAGCGCCAGATTGCTGCCGTCGCTGCCCAGCGGGATCGTCCAGGTATAGCTGGCAGCCGCCACCCATTCGGGCGAACGATCGAGCTTGCGCCCCTTGAAGTCGGCCGTCAGCGGGCCGACCGGATCGATCGCATAGTCGGTGAACCGCGCGTTCAGCCAGGCGATCGAAAAATCCAGCTGATGGTTGCGATGCGGCTTCAGCACGCTTTCCAGCTCGACGCCGTCGATCTTGGCGCGCCCGGCGTTGAGCGTCCGCTGCACCGGCGATCCCGCCACCAGCGTCAGCTGGCTCAGTTGCAGATTGGTATAGTCGTAATGGAACACGCTGCCGTTCAGCCGCAGCACATTGCCGAACGTGCGTGCCTTGAAGCCAGCTTCATAGGCGGTCAGCGTTTCCGGCTGATAGAACAGGATCGCAGGATCGGTGATCGCGCTGCCGTTGCAGTTGGCCGTGCCCGCCAGGCAACCATCGTTGAAGCCACCGGCCTTGTAGCCCGTCGCGACCGTCGCATAGAGCAGCGTGCTGGACGAGGCATCGAATTCCGCCCCCGCGCGCCAGGTGATCTTGCTGTAGTTCACCTCGGCATTGTTGAGCGAATCCTGCACACCGCGCGGATTGGTGGTGCCCGGCCGGGTGCCGGGGGTGAAATCCAGCGGGTCGTCGGGATTGGCGTGATAGACGGTGGCGCCGACGCGCTTCTTGTCATCCTTCGTCCAGCGGATACCGCCGGTCAGGCGCAGCGCCTGGGTGACATTCACCGTCCCCTGGCCGAACAGCGCGAAGGACTTGCTGTCGGTATTCTGCGGGAAGCCGAACACATAACCGCGCTGGCCCGGCTGGAATCCCTGCGTGCCGAACAGCAGGAAATTGATCGCCGACTTTTCCTTGAAGTAGAATCCGCCCGCCTGCAGCTTCAGCGCGTCGCTCGCGTAGGCAAGCCGCACTTCCTGCGAATTCTGGTTGTAACTGCCGCGGAACGTCTGCGGCGACGTGACGATCGCACCGGTGGCGCGGTTCACGCCGGTCAGCCCGGTGAACTGCTCGTCCCGTTCGAATTCGCGATAGGAGCCGAGATAGTTGAGCGTCAGCGTGTCGGTCAGCGCATAGGAAACGTCGCCCTGCACGCCCCAGGTGCTGTTGTGCCGCACCGATTGCAGCCGTTCCGGCACGCCCACTTGGTTGGCATCATCGCCGTCGATGTTCCGCGGCACGGGGTTCACGCCCAATTGCCCGTCGGCGGGAACGGCGAACGGGCCGCGATAGAGCTGGCTCAGCAGCACGTTACCGCCGGGACGCCCCTTCATCCGGCTGTAATCGCCGCGCACCAGCACCCGCAACCGATCCGAAGGCTCGACGAGCACCGACAGGCGGCCCGACAGATTGTCCTTGAACGGATCCTGGGTGTAGGCGGAAACGCCCTGGCGGACATAGCTGTCGCGCCGATCATAGTTCACCGCGGCGCGCACTGCTGCGATGCCGCCGATCGGCGCGTTGACGACCGCCGTCGCCTGCGCCGTATCGAAATTGCCATAGGTGGCATCGACCGAGCCGGAGAATTGGCCCAGCCGCGGCGCCGCGGAAATCAGGCTCACCAGGCCGGCAGTGGTGTTGCGGCCATAAAGCGTCCCCTGCGGACCGCGCAGCACTTCGATCCGGTCGAGATCGAAGAAGCTGACTTCCTGGGCCTGCGGGCGCGCCAGGAAGATGCCATCGAGCACGAAGCCGGCGGACGGATCGCCCTTTTCCGAATTGTCGGTGCTGCTCACGCCGCGGATCGTGATCTGCAGCGCCGAGCCGCCGGCGCGATCGATCGACAGGCTGGGCGCCAGTTCGCCCAACTGGGTGGCATTGGTGGCGCCGGCCTTGATCAGATTGTCGCCGCCGATCGCGGTGATGGCCAGCGGGGTCTTGGAAAGCAGCGTGTTCTCACGCGTGGCGGTCACCACGATTTCGTCGGTCGCTGCCACGTCGGCAGGCGCCTGTACCTGCTGGTCCTGCGGCGCGGCCGCTACCGCTTCGGCCTGCATGGCCTGGGCCGGCAGTGCAACGCCGCACAACAGAATCGCGATCGTGGAAACGCGCATTTCTTCCCCTCCTTTGGTTGCCGGCATTCGTTGCCCGGCTTGATTTACCGTTAAACTGACGACGTTTGCATTGCTTGTCAATCTGGCGCGCGCGGCGGCAAGGCCCTAAGCAGGCGGCAGAGGGGAGAGGCAGTGTCGGATCGGACCCGAGGCAAGCGACGCGGTAGCCAGGGCGTTACCATTCGTGCGGTGGCAGCCCATGCCGGCGTGTCCGCGATGACCGTTTCCAACGTCATCAACGGCACCGGCAAGATGAGCGATGCCACGCGCCAGACCGTGCTCGCCGCCATCGACACGCTGGGTTTCCAGCCCAATCAGGCTGCGCGCGCGCTGGCCGGGGCGGAGGCGCTGCGCATCGGCTTCGTCCACTCGCGGGTGAACAACGGCTTTCTCAGCGCGATGCTGATCGGCGCACTCAACGCCGGGGCGCTGCTCGGCGCGCAACTGCTCGTCCGCGCGGTGCCCACCGTCGATGCGGAGGGATTGGCGGAAACGGTGCGGAGCCTGTGCGACAACGGCGTGAAGGGCATCCTGCTCTCCCCGCCCTTTGCAGAAATGCTGCCGGGATCGGCGCTGCTGGCCGAACTTGCCGTGCCCGTGGCCGCCGTCGCCGCGGGCCAACCGCTGCCGGGCCTGCTTACCGTGCGCGTCGACGATCGCGCAGCGGTGCGCCAGATGGTCGATCGGCTGCTAGCACTCGGCCATCGCCGTATCGGGCTGATCGCCGGCCCCTCGGCGCACAGCTCTGCCCATGCCCGCCGCCTGGGCTATTGCGATAGCCTGGCCGCCGCCGGCCTGCCGGTGGACGAAGCGCTGATCGGCGCCGGGCGGTTCAGCTTCGATTCGGCGCTGCCGGCTGCCGAACACTTGCTGTCGCTGCCGGATCGCCCAACCGCCATCTTTGCCAGCAACGACGAAATGGCCGCGGCGGTAATCGTCTCCGCCACACGCCGCGGGTTGGCGGTGCCGCAGGACGTGGCAGTGGCCGGCTTCAACGACGATTCGATCGCCTCGCAGACCTGGCCGCCGATCACCACGGTGCGCCAGCCGGTCGAGCAGCTCGCCGCGCAGGCGCTGCGCACCCTGGCGGAGCATATTCGCGGCCGCGCGGTGCCCGACGATCAGCTGCTGCCGTTCGAAATTGTGCCGCGACGTTCCACCGGGGAATTGCCGCCAGCATGAGCGGGCCAGATGCCCTGCCCGATCACCGACCCTGGACCTTCGCCATATTGCTGATGCTGGCGAACACCCTGTCCTTCATCGATCGGCAGATCGTCGGGCTGCTGGTGGAGCCGATCAAGGCGGACCTGCACCTTTCCGACACCCAGATCGGCCTGCTCTATGGCCTGGGCTTCACCCTGTTCTACATCGCGGCGGCGATCCCGGTGGCGCAGATCGCCGATCGGGCGAGCCGCAAGCTGGTGGTGGTGGCCAGCATCGCCAGCTGGAGCGTCGCGACGGCATTGTGCGGCCTTTCCCGCTCGTTCGAGACCTTTCTTGCCGCGCGGATCGGCGTGGGCGTGGGCGAAGGCGGGCTGACGCCCAGCGCGCTTTCCCTGCTGGCCGATCTGTTCCCCCGCGATCGGCTGGCGACGGCGATCGCGCTCTATCAGGCCGGCGTCTATCTGGGCAACGCGCTGGCGCTGATCCTGGGCGGGATCGTTGCCCACGCGGTCCCACCGAGTACCGAACTGGTGGTCTCGGGGCTCGGCATCGTGCGCGGGTGGCAGCTTCCGTTCCTGCTGCTGCTGGCACCCGGCCTGGTGCTGGCGCTGGTGCTGCTGCGGATGCGCGAGCCGCCTCGCCGTGCGCCGGATGCAGACGGCGAAAGGCGCCCTGCCGCGCTGCTCCCGCAGCTTCGTGCCCGAGCTCCCGTCTATGCCGCGATCATGGGCGGCTTCGCGCTGCTGGTGCTGGGCGGCAATGGCGCACAATTCTGGACGCCGGCGCTGGTGCAGCGCAGCTTCGATTGGCCGACCCATCTGGTGGGGCATTGGCTCGGTTGGACCACCCTGGCCTTCGGCGCCACCGGCGTGCTGGCCGGCGGCATGGCAGCGGATCGGCTGGCGCGGCGCGCGCCCGCTGCGGGGCCGGCGGTCGCCTCCGCGCTGGGCATGGCCGGGATGGTCCCCCTCGCCTTCGCCTTTCCGCTGCTGCCGACGCCGGGGACGATGCTGGCCGCCGTCGCGGCGCATCAATGGCTGTCTGCCTTTGCCCTCAGCGGCGGCATGGCGACCCTGCAGACGATCACGCCCACCCATATGCGCGCGCGGGTGCTGGCACTCCAGATGGTGCTGATCAACCTTGCGGGGACGCTTGCCGGACCGACGCTGATCGGGATGCTGGCGGACCGTATCGGCGCGGCGGGCGGCGGGCTAGCGATGGCGATGGCGCTGATCGGCGGCGGTTCGGGCGCGCTGGCGGCGATGGCGATGGCGATGGCCGCGCGCTCCTGCCGGAGTCGGGCGGCAACGATCGGCGCCGGCGCGTAGCCCAACCTGGATCTTCCGGGGGATGGGCCGATTTCCCGGCGCATCCCCCGCCCCCTTTGTCGATCAGAAAGTGAAGCCCGCCCGGATTCCATATTCGCGCGGGGCGCCATAGAATTCGCGCAGCCCGAACTGGCCGCTGACATAGCGCTCGCCGGTCAGGTTCGTGCCATAGGCTTCGATGTGATAGCGGCCGCTGCGCAACGTGATCAGCCCGGAAACCAGGCCATAGCCGGCGATCCGATCCGAAACCGGCGAATAGGCCAGATAGGTGAAGCGCGGGCCGACATAGGCATAGTTGATCCGCGGCGTCAGCGTCATGCCTTTGGGCAGGGCGAATTCATAGGCTGCGCTGCCGCCATAGGTCCAGTTGGGCGAATAGAGATTCGGCCCGCCGGTGGTGGTGATGATCGCCGGGGTATAATCGAAACAGACCGGCGGATTGGACGGCGTGCCGGCCGGGCATTGCGGCCCCAGCGTCGCCGAGGGGATGCGGCGGGTGTTGACGAAGGTCAGGCCCGACAGCTTCGAATGGACATAGGCGACATTGCCGTCGAGGCTGAATCCGCCGAAACGGCTCTGCACCTGCGCCTCGAAGCCCTTGATCTTGCCCTTGGACAGGTTCTGCACGCCGTTGAAGCCGGTGCTCGGCTCGACGATCTCGAACTGGAAATCCGAATAATCGTTGTAGAAGGCGGAAACCTGGGTCCGGACATGGCGGTCGAGCAGGCTCCCCTTCCAGCCGATCTCGTAGTTCCACACCATTTCCGGCCGGAACTGCGAACTCACCGTGTTGAAGCCGCCCGGCTTGTAGCCGCGCGCGACGAAGGCGTAGAGCAGATGATCGGGATTGACCGTCCAGTTGATCGCCGCCTTGCCGGTCACGCGGCCATCCTCATGCGATCCGGACAGATCGGAAACCGGCAGGCCGGTCGGCGGGAATCCCGGAATGCCCGCACCGATCCGCACCGCACCGGTGCCGCTCGCCTTGTAGTTGGAATAGCGCCCGCCGAGTTGCAGCTGCACATCGGGCACGATCTTGTAGCTCACCTGCGCGAACGCGCCCAGCGTGGTGCGTTCGTTCACCGGGTCGATGTCGGTGGGGAAGCCGCCCTGCGTCTGGCGGATACGCACATCGATCTTGTTGCGCTGGTAATAGCCGCCGACGATCCATTCGAACCGCCCGCCGCTCGGCGAGATCAGGTTCACTTCCTCGCTATACTGGCGTTCGCGCGCGAAATAATCCTCGCGAATGCCGCCGCCTGCGCTCACCGGTGCCTGGGATGCGTCGAGGTCGTTGACGCCCTGAATCTTCTTGTTCTGATAGCCGGTGATCGACCGCAGCACGACGCCCCCGGCGAATTCCTTGCGCAGTTCCAGACTGGTGATGAACGCCTTTTCGCGGATCGCGACCGGCGTGTCGTAGCTGAGCGTGTAGATATCGCCGACACGGAACGCGCCGAATTCGGTGCCCGCGATCGGACGATAGGCATAGCCGCCGATGTTGCGATCGTTGATCTGCGTCTTCCACAGCGCGCGGAAGCTGCCCGGCTCCCACAGCACGCCGATGCGGCCGCCCTTTTCGTCGAGCTTGCCGGCCCGGTTGTTGAACGGGCCGACATCCTTGAAATAGCTGTCGTGCCCGCGATAGAAGCCGGCGCCGCGCACCGCGAGGTTGCCGGTCAGCGGTACGTTCAGCGCCCCTTCGATGCCGAAGTTGCCGCGATTGCCG
The DNA here is from genome assembly GCF_003096275.1 of Sphingomonas pokkalii. Classification (GTDB taxonomy): domain Bacteria; phylum Pseudomonadota; class Alphaproteobacteria; order Sphingomonadales; family Sphingomonadaceae; genus Sphingomonas; species Sphingomonas pokkalii. The sequence continues at coordinate 3,316,673 of NZ_QENQ01000001.1, read as the reverse complement.
CCATTCCCTTCGACGTAGCCGTTGACGCCCTTCACGTCCGGGTTGCGCGAATTGATGAAGATCGCGCCGCCGGTGGAATTGCTGCCGACCAGCGTGCCCTGCGGCCCGCGCAGCACTTCCACGCTCGCTAGGTCGTAGAAGCTGTTGGCCTGCACGATCGGCGGCTGGAACAGTCCGTCGACATAGGTGGCGACGCCCGCCGTCACATTGGGCGAATTGCTCGCCAGGCCGATGCCGCGGATGTTGACGGCGGCGGTGATGCCGGCATCGGTGATCGACAGCGCCGGCGTGGCGTTCTGCAGATCGTTCAGCCGCACCACCGCATTTGCCTTCAGTTCGCTCGGGTCCAGCGCCGTCGCGGCCACCGGCACCTTCTGCAGGTTTTCGGTCCGTCGCTGGGCCGTGACGACGATCTCGCCCAGCGTGCCGGATTCCGCCTGTTGCGGCGCGGTCGCGGGCGCTGCCGCTTCCTGCGCCGCCGCCGGGATCGCGGTGCCGCCGATCAAGGCGGCCCCCGCGAGCAATAACTGCTTCATATCACTCTCCCACTATCGTTATATTTTTGTTTTCTTAATATTATTTCGGATTCCACGCCGATGCGGCATGCAGGAAGGCGCCGGTTTCGGCCGTCGGCGCATCTTCGCCGCCCGGCGGGAAATAGCTGATCTTGACGACCACCGTGCGCGAGCGCGGGTCGACATAGATATACTGGCCCTGCAGCCCCAGCGCGGTGAAGGCGCCGCTATTGTCGAGCAGCCACCATTGCATGGCATAGCCGCTCGGCATGCCCGGCGCCTTGGGATCGGCCGGGGTGGAAGCGGCGGTGGAGGTCTTCACCCAGCCCGCCGGGATAACCTGCCGTCCATTGGCCTTGCCGCCGTCGAGCATCATCTGGCCGATCTTGGCGAAGTCGCGCAGCGTGGCGTTGAATCCGGCGCCGCTGAACTCGCGACCCACGCCCGGCTGGCCGTCCATGATGTAGAAGGCATCGCTTTCGGCGCCCAGCGGCTCCCACAATTTCTGGCTGGTATAGCCGGCGACGGTGGTGCCGCTCACCCGCTCGATCAGCCAGCCGAGCACCGCGGTGTCGAGCGTCTTGTACTGGAAGGTACTGCCCGGCGCATGTGCCCGCTTGATCGTCCGCGCGACATCGGCGAACCGCACCACATTCTTCACCAAGGCGTTGATATGATTGTAGGCGGCGACGCCGGGATGCGCGAAGTCGTAGCGCTCTTCATAATCGACGCCCGATCGCATCTCCAGAATCTGGCGGATGGTGACGCCGTCATAGCCGCCACCCTTCAGTTCGGGCAGATAGGCGGTGATGGGATCCTCGATCGACTTGATCTTCCCATCGGCCAGCGCGCAGCCGACGAGCAGCGAGGTGATCGACTTGGTCATCGACCAGGCGATGAAGCGCGAATTCTCGTCGCTGTTGTTGCGATAGATTTCGCTGACGATCTTGCCGTTCTTCATCACCAGCAGCGCGTTGGTGTAGGTTCGCTCCAGGAATTCGTCGGCGCGGTAGGTCTTGCCGCCGAAACTGTACGTGAAATCCAGCGGCGCATCGACGCGGGGCAGCAGCCAGGGCGTACCGCTATGGGCAACGGTCCGCGTGGTGAACAGCCGATCCATGCTGCGGAAGGTGAGCGTGTTGATGTCGCCGTCCAGCACGTGCCAGCGCGCGATCTGTACCGCGGTCGGCACCGAGGAAACGGGCCCGCCCTGCAATTCGGGAGGCAGCGTCTGCTGGGCCGTAGCGGGCTGCGCGCCGATGCACAGCGCACCTAGAACGAAAGACGTGAAATAGCTTGTTGGGTTGCGCACGCGCACTCTCTCCATCACTACGGTCGGGCGAGTGCCGACTCGTCTGATGGTAGATGATGGCAGCGCGACGCACGGCCCGCGGCTCCCATATGGGATATGCGTTGCTACCGATGGCTCAGTGGATCTGCCCCTGCAGCGGCGCCAGGGCGGAGGCATAGAGCTTGCCGACCAGATCGGACTGGCGACGACTATCCGTCTTGTCGAGAATGCGCTTGCTCTGGATCCGCACGGTGCCCACCGAAACGCCGCGCTGCGCGGCATATTCGGTGAGCGAAAGGCCATGCGACAGGGCAATGGCCAGCTGCGCCTCTGCTGGGGTGAGCCCAAATAGCGACATGACCGCCCCGGTGGAGAAGGCGGGCGGACGCGCGGGATCGACAAGCAATAGCGCCACGTCGCTGCCGCTGCCCGCCCAGGTTGCGGTGGCGTCGCCGCCCAGCGCGTCGAGCGGCAACGCCACCGCCTGAATCTGCGCGCCGGCGACAGGCTCGATGGTTGCCGATGCGATCTCCTGTCCGGGCGCGGTGGCGAGCAATTGCTGCAACCGATGGCGGCCCTCGGCGCTTTCGGCGCGCAGGCGGCGCTCGACGATCCGCATCGGCGCGCCTTCGCCCAGCATCCGGGCCGCGGCGTGATTGTGCCAGCGCACCTCACCCTCCGGCGAGCACAGCAGGATCGCCGCGCGCAGCCGATCCATCACGCTCGCCAGCGCGGCTTCCGCCGCCTGCGCCGATTGCAGCTTCGTGGAAAGCCGCGCCATCGTCTGCAGATGGGGGCCCAAATCCCGCAACATCCGCACGTCGTTGCCGTCAATCGCATCCGCATCCTCGATGCGACGGTGCAGAATCAGGCTAAGATAGCGGGAAGGCGCGAATTCCAGCAGCAGGCCGGTACCCCCGCGCAGCCCGATCTGCGCCAGCCGGCGCCGCGTCTCGGCCAGCATTGGCGATCCCTGCCCGAACCTTTCCCGATCGGTGAGCACCGAAACCGGGCTTTTGGGCAGCAGGTCCGGGTTGATGGTCAGCCGGGGATTGTCGGGGTTGTTGATCCAGCGATCGTGCGCCGCGGCATGATCGTGCGAATAGGAATCGCGCTCCTGCCAACCATGGGTGAGGCTGTTTCCCAGGCGATGATAGACCTGGACGGCAGCGCTGCGGACGCCGACACCGTCGCAAATCTGGTCGAGCACCGATCGCCAGCGCTCGGGATGGTCGCAGCAACCGTATAGCGCAGGCAGAATCCGCGCGCTGAAATCACGCTCCATGGCAGCCTCTCCGTCAACGGCACCTTCGTGGCGCTTCTATGCTCCGAAAGTTATATCAAATAACAATAGCCGCGCAAATCATGAAAGCGACACCCCTTACGCCCGGTCCGGCCAGGAGACCGTATCGGCCCGCCGCAGCCATGCATCGAACAGCGCGGTCCACTGCCCCGCCCCGGCGTTGCGCGGCCCGGTGCCGAAGCCGTGCCCGCCTTCGTGGAACAGGTGCAATTCCACCGGCCGTCCCGCCTGCTGCATCGCCTCTGCCAGCAGCACACTGTTGCCGAACGGGACCAGCGCGTCGTCCATCGCATGGACGAGGAATATCGGCGGGGTAGCACCGGTGATCCGCGTCGCGGGCGAGCGGCGCGCGAGCAACGCGGCTTCGGGCGTCTCGCCCAGTAACGCCTCGCGCGAGCCGGGATGGGCGTCCGCCCCGTCCATCGCCACCACCGGATAGAACAGCCCACCGGCCATCGGATGCGCCGACAGCGCGTCCGCCGCATCGACTGCGGCGTAGAGCGTCTCCTCCGCCCCGGTGAGCAGCGACGCCGCCAGATGCCCGCCCGCGGAGAACCCCAGCACCGCAACCGCTGCCGGATCGAATCCTTCCGCGGTCGCGCGGGCGCGGACCAGCCGCATCGCCCGCTGCGCATCCATCAACGGCACGTCGGCCCGCGCCGACCAGCCTTCCGCCGGCAAGCGGTAGGTCAGCACGAACACCGCATAGCCCCGCGCGCAGAACGCGTCGGCGATGTCGAGTCCTTCGTTGCGGATCGAAACAAAGCCATAGCCGCCACCCGGCAGCACCAGCAGCGCGGCGCCGTTCGGCATGGCGGGTCGAAACAGGCGCAGTTGCGGGCGATCGATGCCGGTGCGGAAGCTTTCCGGCAGTTCGGGTGCGCGGGGCGACGGCACGAAGCACCCGCCGGGCGGAGCGCCGGGCCAGAGATCGATCGCCTCCCCCCGGTGCCAGCCCGCTGGTATCGGCACGCGCGAGGCGGGAATGTCCAGGGGTTCGGGTGCGCGCAGCGCGGCCATCATCGCTTCCTTCCACCGCGCGCCACCGCCCGCGATCGTCGGCCGGCAGCGTGCGTAATCGTTTGTTCAGAATTACCCTGCACCGCGTCAGGTGGAGCTGCGCAGGATCAGGTTGGGTGCGATCATCCGGCTTTCGGTGGCTTCGCCCGCCAGGCGGCGCAGCAGCAACTCCACCATCAGCCCGGCGCCGCGCCGCAATTGCTGGTCCACGGTGGTGAGCGGCGGCGAAACCTGCGCGCCCACCGGCAGCCCGTCATAGCCGATCACCTTCACCCGACCCGGCACGTCGACCTGCAGTTCCTGCAGCGCCCGCAGCACGCCGATCGCCGTGACGTCCGATCCCGCGACAATGCCGTCCGGCAGTTCGGCGATCCCGTCCAGCTGCGCCAGGATATCGGCAAAGGCGGCCTCCGGCTCGAAATGCGACGGCAGCTCGATCAGCGTTTCGCTCAGCCCCTGTTCGTGCAGCACCTGCTTCACGCCCTGTAGACGCTCTCCGAACTCCGGCCCCCGCGTCGGACCGGCAAAAGCGATGCGGCGGCATCCGCGCTCGATCAGATGCCGTGCAGCCAGGATGCCACCGGCTCGATTGTCCGATCCCACCGAACAATGATGCTGCCCGGAAACCTGGCCGCCCCACACCACCATCGGCAGATAGCGGCGCGACACCGTTTCGATCACCGCGAATTCGGTCGACTGGCCGATGACGATGATCCCGTCCACCTTGCCCGATCCGATATAGCGATCGAGCCAGCGGTCGCTCTTGGGCAACACGCGGGAGAGCAGCAGGTCATAGCCGTGGTCGCTCAGCGCATCGGCCAGGAAGCCGGTCATGGTGTTGAAGAACGGATCGGAAAGATGCTGCGCCGCTTCGTGCCCCAGCGGCACCAGCACCCCGACCGTCATCGTCCGCTGGGTCCGCAGGTTGCGCGCAGTGACATTGGGTTGATAGCCGAGCCGATCGGCCAGCGTCGCGATCCGTTGCCGCGTCTCCTCGCTCACCCGGCCGGTGCCGGACAGCGCACGCGAGATCGTTGCCGTGGAAACGCCGGCCAGCTGGGCAAATTCCTTGAGATTCTTGATGTTCGACATGCCCCGCCGCTCGCACTCGTGATTCCGGCATGGTAGCGTGCCCGCCAAGGCATCGAAACCAGCCCCCTTCCGCAGCCGCCGACGGCGACGAAAGATGGTGGGTTCTATCGGTGAAAAAAGCGTTTGCAGCAATGCACAATCGATTCCACAACCGCCCGGCAAACAAACGTCGCACGATGCGTCAGACACATGGGAAGAGGATGAAGATGCAGTTGGATCGGCGCGAGCTCCATCGGTGGTTCCTCGGCATGGGTGCCGCGACGGCGCTCGCTGCGCCCGGGCGGCTGCTTGCCCGCGCGGCGGAAGCGGGCGATCCGCTCCGCCTGGTCGATCCGGAGCTGCGCGCTGCCGCCCAGGCGATGCTGTCGCAGCACTTCCCGCCGCTCACTCGCGCCGGCCTGCCCGCGCTACGCGCCGGCTGGGTTGCCCCGCCGCCGCTTCCCGCCCCCGCCCCGTCGGTCGAGATCCGCACCATCCCCGGCCCCAAGGGCGCGCCTTCGGTGCCGGTGGAACTGATCGGCGTGCGGAGCCGGCCCGCGCCGTGTCCGGCGATCCTCCACATCCATGGCGGCGGCATGATTTCCGGTCGCGCGCGCAACATGACCGCCTTCTGCCAGACGATCGCAGCCGAGTTCGATTGCGTGGTCGTCAATGTCGAATATCGCCTGTCGCCCGAAACGCCGTTTCCGGGGCCGGTGGAGGATAATTATGCCGCGCTCATCTGGCTCGCCGCCAATGCCGCCGCACTGGGTGTCGATCCGCGCCGCATCGCGGTTGCGGGCGGCAGCGCCGGCGGCGGCCTCGCAGCGATGGTGTCGATACTCGCCCGCGATCACGGCGGGCCGTCGCTCTGCCAGCAGATCCTGCTCTATCCGATGCTCGACGATCGTACCGGCAGCACGCGCAAGCCGCCGGCCCACCTCGCACCCGTCGGCTGGTCGGCGGACGCGAATGCATTCGGCTGGAGCGCGTTTCTGAACGTCCCAGCCGGATCGGCCACGGTTCCCGCCGGATCGGTGCCGGCACGCGCGGCGAATCTCGCGGGGCTGCCCCCCACCTTTATCGGCGTCGGCGCGATTGACCTTTTCGTTGACGAAGACCTGGACTTCGGCCGCCGCCTGATCGACGCGGGCGTCCCCACCGCCCTGCACGTTTCCCCGGGCGCCTTCCACGCCTTCGATTTCGTCGTGCCCGATGCCGCCGTGTCCAAGGCGTTCACCGGCGCCTGGAAGGCCGCCCTCCGCACTGCGTTCAACAAGGAAGCCTGAGCCATGGCGGCGATCGACATCACCCGGCGCACCCTGCTCGGCGCTACCGTGGCGACCCCGGCGCTGGCCCTGGCGCAAACGGGCCGCGATCCGCTGGGGCCGCTGCCGCCGAGCTGGCACCAGGCGGAAGTGATCGATCTCTGGGGCAGCACGCTCCCCGAAACCGGCTTCGCGGCCAAGCCGGTGCCGGCAGACGCGCCGCCGGGCTTCTTCCGTAACGTCGCCCGGCCGACGCTGCACCGCTTTCCCGCGGCCAAGCCCAACGGCACCGCGGTGCTGCTCACGCCCGGCGGCGGCTACAGCATCATCGTCGGCACCCATGAAGGTACCGACACCGCCGAGGCGCTCGCGGCGCGCGGCTACACCTGCTACGTGCTGATCTACCGTCTACCCGGCGAAGGCTGGACGGATCGGCAGGACGTGCCGTTGCAGGATGCGCAGCGCGCCATCCGCCTGATCCGCGCGCGCGAGGCCTCGCCGCGCGTCGTCGCGCTCGGCTATTCGGCGGGCGGCCATCTCGCCGCCAGCCTCACCACCGGCTATGCCGAAAGCCTCTATGCCCCGCGCGACGCCGCCGATCGACTGTCCGCCCGGCCCGACGCTGCCGGGCTGATCTATCCGGTCATCACCACCGATCCGGCCTTCACCCATGCCGGCTCGGTCGCCGCGCTGCTGGGTCCGGCGCCGGATGCCGCCGCGCTCGAACGGCGGTCGCCCGATCGCCATGTCGATGCGAAGACGCCGCCCTGCTTCCTCGTCCATGCGCTCGACGATGCCGCGGTGCCACCAGAAAACAGCCTCAGGATGCTCGCCGCCCTGCGCGCCGCGAAGGTGCCGGCCGAGGCACATCTGTTCCAGCGCGGAGGTCATGGCTTCGGGCTGGGCACGCCCGGCCAGCCCAGCGCCGACTGGCCGGAACTGTTCGACCGCTGGCTGCGCGCGCGCTAGATCATCGCTTCAGGTGCCGATCGAAGAAGCGCAGGATCACCGCATAGGCATCGCGCGATTCCGGTACGTCGGGATTGTAGAAGAAGCCGTGGAACAGCCCTTCCCACACATGCAGGTCCGCCTCCACGCCCAGCCGGGTGAGCTCCGCATGGGTCTTCACCGCCGAACTCAGCTCGAAGCCGCGGGTCGCCGTCAGGATCAGCGTCGGCGGGAACGCGCGTAGCACCGACTCCGACGCGGCCGGGGAAACCAGCGGATCGGCCGGATCGGTGCCTGCGAAATAGGGCAGCGCCGATCCCGGCTTGGAGGGCGCACGCGGCCATTCCGGCGCTGCCCGCGCCTCGCCGATCGCCGCCGTGGTGTAATCGGCATCGCCGCCAAAACCGTTGGTCGAACTGGTCAGCCCGGCACAGAACACGCCGATCGCGCCCGGCCGGGGCAACGCGTGGCGCTGGAACCAGGCAGTCGCCATACCGGTCAGCATGCCCCCGGCCGAACAGCCATAGATGCCGATACTCGCCGCCGGATAGCGCTTGAGCAGCGCGCGATACACGCTCGCCACATCCTCGCTCGCCGCCGGAAAGCGATGCGCCGGCCCCTGCCGATAGTCGACCGAAACGACGCGGATGCCCCCCAGCGCCGCGATCGGCATCGATTCCAGCTCGGCACAGCCGGGGAAGCAGCCCATGAACCCGCCGCCATGCAGGTTGATCAGCACGCGGTTGCGGTTCGCCGGCTTGATCCCCTGTTTTGGCGCATAGTCATATACATGCACGCCGCCGATCTGCCGTTCGGTCATCACCGTCGGATAGAGTTGCTTCTGCCGCGCGATATAGGGGGCCAGGAACAACGGCACGCCGTTCTTCTGCTGCAGCAGCGCCGGCGTCTGCATCGCGTGGAGATGCTCGTTCACGTAGCGCTGCGCTTCCGGGCTCAGCATCGGCGACACCGGGACCGCCATGGCCGGCACCTGCACGGTGCCGTCTGCATCCACCTGCACCGTCGGCGCCGCGCGCTGCGCCGACACGCCCGTCGGCGCCCCCGCCAGCGCCGCGGCGATCACCGCCGTCGCCATCCGCACCGCCCGCGCGCCCGCCTTGCCCGTCCGCATCGATCCTCTCCCATGGGTTATCGACGCAAGCGTAATCGATTACTCCGTCATCGACAACCGCACTGCAATCGATTACGGCAACATCACAAAGCCGAGCAAACCGGCAACAGGAGAGGAGCGCGCAATGCCGCCGATGCCGCCAGTGTTTCAGCCGGACCCGCGTGCCGGAAGCACCACCGTGCCGCTGGATGACGATGGCGCCATCCTCGCCCGCGTCGCCCCCGAGTTGCGCGACGGTGCCCGGCTGGTGCTGGGCCATCCCCTGCCCGATCCGCTCACCCATGCGGCGGTGCTGGCGATGCGCGCCTCGGCGCCGCCGCCTGCCGCGCCGCTGCCTGCCCCGGCCGCCGGGATCGTCCACCACCCGTTGCCCGCGGCGCACGGGCGGCCCGCTACCAGCATCGCCGTGATCGGCGCGCGGCCCGGCACCGCACCGCGGCCCGCGGTGCTCCATATCCATGGCGGTGGCTTCCTCGTCGGGCGGGCACCGGATACCTATGCCGCCTCGCAGCGCCTGGCGGACGATCTCGATTGCGTGGTCGTCGAAGCCGAATATCGCCTTGCGCCTGAAACGCCGTTCCCGGGCCCGCTGGAGGACTGCCACGCCGCCCTTGTCTGGCTTCACGCCAATGCCGCGCGACTGGGGGTCCATCCGCAGCGGATCGCAGTGATGGGCGAAAGCGCCGGGGGCGGCCTTGCCGCGATGCTGGCGATCGCCGCCCGCGATCGGCGCAGCGTGCCGCTCTGTTGCCAGATCCTGATCTATCCGATGCTCGATGATCGCACCGGCAGCACCCGCGCCGTGCCGCCGTTCATCGGCACGATCGGCTGGAATGCCCCGTCCAACCGCTATGGTTGGTCCGCCTTTCTCGGCCGCCCGGCCGGCGGCGCGCGGGTGCCCGCCGGCGCGGTGCCGGCGCGGGCCGAAACGCTGGCCGGGCTGCCGCCCACCTTTATCGGCGTCGGCGCGATCGATCTCTTCGTCGACGAAGACATCGCCTATGCCCAGCGCCTGATCGCCGCCGGGGTGCCCACCGATCTGCGCGTGGTGCCGGGCGCCTATCACGGGTTCGATTTCATCGCGCCGCAGTCCCAGGCATCGATCGCCTTCGCCGCCGCCTGGAAACACACGCTCCGCACCGCCTTCGCGTCCTGACGCCCGCACCGCCGGGCCGCTGCAAAAGCGGTTGCGGCGACGGGCCTGGAATGATAGGCAATGCGCAATCGATTACACGGCCAACAAGGCCGCACCATGAGGGGAGGATTGGACATGACGCGTTCCAACAGCAGCTGGAAGGCCGTGCTTTCGGCTTCGGCCGCAATGCTGATGGCGATGCCCGCGCTCGCGCAACAGGCCGAGTCGCAGACGCCGCCGCCGGCCGAACAGGCCGAGGAAGGCGAAATCGTCGTCACCGCGCTCAAATCCGGTTCGGTGAAGCTCGATCGCGTCCCGCTCGCGATCCAGGCCTTTACCGGCGATACGCTGAAGCGCCGCAACGTCCGCGACGGCGCCGATCTGATCCAACTCATCCCCGGCGCCTCGCAGGCCCAGGAAATCGGTGCCGGCTACCGGATTTTCTCGTTCCGCGGCTCGGGCGCCGGCGGCCCGATCGGCGACGGGCTGATCGGCTATTATCTCGACGAGACGCCGTTCGGCGTGCCGAACAACCAGGCTGCGCCGCCGGTCCAGTATTTCGATATCGACCGGGTGGAGGTGCTGCGCGGACCGCAGGGCACGCTCTACGGCCTCGGCTCTTCGGGCGGCACGATCATCTATCACACCAAGAACCCCGATCTCGAACGCGTCACCACCGCCGGCGAAGCGGAAATCTCCACCACCCGCGATACCAGCGAGCTCAACTATCGCGCGGCGGCGGCCGTTTCCGTGCCGCTGGTGCCCGGCAGCCTCGGTCTCCGCGTCAGCGGCGGCTATGATCGCCGCGCCGGCACCGCCGATATCTATAGCGGCGCCCCCACCGGCACTCCGCGCGCGCGCGACGCGAACGAGGTTCGCGCCAAGGATATCCAGGCGGTGCTGCTATGGCAGCCCGATGCGCTCACCACCGTCCGCCTGCGCGGCTGGTATTTCAGCACCGATCAGGATTATCTGAACGTACTCAATTCGGTGAACCCTCCCTTCGCCTCGTTCCAGGGCGACGTGGTCGGCTATGACAAGCGCCGCGCCTATTACATCTCGAACACCATCACCCGCGATGTCGGCCAGTTCACCATCACCAACGCCACCTCGTTCCAGCGCTCGCTGCCGGGCGGCTTCGCGGTCGGCCTGAATCTGGGCGCGCCGCTCGGCATCGGCACGTTGATCAATGGGGGGGATGCGAACAACTTCGTCAACGAACTGCGCATCGCCACGTCCAAGACCGGCCCGTTCCATGGCGTCGCGGGGGTCTTCTATCAGAAGGCGAAGGGGCTCTATACCTTCAGCCTCAACTTCCCGACCCTGGCGCTGAGCGGCAACACCATCACCCGCACCGAGAACGCCGCGCTCTTCTCCGAAGCCAGCTACGAACTGTTCGGCGGCAAGCTCGTGCCGCTCGTCGGCCTGCGCTATTTCAAGGATACGCGCTCGTCGGATTCGCTGTCGAACGGCGACCGGGTGTTCAGCCGCGCGACGCCGGATGCGCTCACCTGGCGCGCCAACCTCGCTTATTATCCGGCGAAGGACTGGATGGTCTTCTTCAACAGCGGCACCGGCTTCCGCAGCGGCATCCTGCAATCCAAGGCGCAGGCGGATGCGGTGATCGCGGACGGCGTGCCCAGCGCGCTTTCGCTCTCGCCGGACAAGCTGCGCAACCTCGAGCTCGGCATGAAGGGTTCGATGTTCGACGGCGCGCTGCGCGTCGCGATCAGCCTGTACGACATCAAGTACACGAACATTCAAAGCGCCTTCAACACCTCGATCGGCCTTTCCGCCTTCGCCAATCTCGGCGACGGCAAGAGCCAGGGCATCGATATCGAGACGACATGGCGCACGCCGCTCAAGGGGCTGGCGCTGTCGCTGGTCGGCAACATCAACGATTCCACCTACACCAACGTCATCCCCGCCTATACGGCCAGCGATCGGCGCATCGCCAACGGCACGCGCCTGCTCAACACGCCGCCGCACAACTTCCGGCTCGATGCGAACTATGACCGGAAGGTCGGCAGCGTCGATCTGTTCGCCACCGCCTCCGCGACCGCGGTCGGCCGGGCGCGCAACGGCGATGCGACGGTGAACACGCTCAACCCCTATCAGCTCTACCAGGCGAGCATCGGCGTCCGCTTCGATCGCTACGAGGTGCGGCTGTTCGGCGACAACCTGTCCGACGAGCGCGGCCCCACCGCCGCCAACGGCCCCACCCTGCTGGCCGGCCCGCGTCCGCGCACGATCGGCCTCACCTTCCGCATGAACGCGCAATAGCCACGGCACGGGCGGCGGGCCTTCGGGCGCCGCCGCCCGGCACTTCTCAGGGCCGCACCTGCAGGTCCACATGCACCCGGATGGCGTCGTGGCGCCAATATTCGTGGTCATATTCGACCACCGCGCCATTTTCCGCAAAGCTGGTGCGCACCACCAGCAGCCCCGGCGTGCCCGGCTTCACGCCCAGCATCTCGGCGACCGACGTGGTGAGCGCACAGGGCCGCATGTCCACCCGGTTGCGCACCGCCTGCAGACCATAATGGGTGCTGAGAATCTGGGTGAGCGATCCATTCAGATCATGCTCGGCCAGCCCCGGCGCCAGCACCGGATCGACCATGATCCGCTCGATCAGCACCGCCCGCCCGTCGATCGATCGGCGGCGGGTGACACAATGCATCGGCGTGCCCGGCGCGCGGCGGAAGATATCCGCCACCGCGGAGGGCGCCGCCACGCTTTCGATCGAGAGCGTTTCGGTTGCGGGCACCCGCTGCTGTTCGACGACATAGGTCATGAACCCCGCCCAGCGCGTCGGATCATAGGTCACCGGCGGCGGCGAGACATACCAGCCGCTGCGATCGCGCCGATAGATCAGCCCTTCGGCCTCGAGCTGGAACAGCGCCTCGCGGATCGTGCCGCGCGCGGTGCCGGTATCGGTTTGCAACTGCCGTTCGGAGGGCAGCCGCGCACCGGGGGAGAGCTTGCCCAGATCGATCGCGCTGGCGATCTGGTCGCGCAGCGCAAGATATTGCGGGCGATCGTCTTCGCCGCGCGGGACGCCCAGCAGGGAAATCGCGGACGGCATCGACGGGGAGCACCTTTTCGCAGCAACGGGTCCGCCCGATTGGCAGGGCGGCGGCGCGCCCGTCAAGCCACGCCGCCGCCTGCCCTGTCCCGGCGGATCAGAAGTTGATGTTGGTCCGCACGATGAAGGTCCGGCCCGGCTCCATATAGTCCTTCTGGTAGCTGGGGTTGTCACCCTTGGTGGTGTAATAGCGCCAATCGTTCAGCAGGTTCGCCACATCAAAATCGATCGCGACATTGCGGCTGAAATTATAGCGCGAATGGAAGTCCACGCTGCGATTGTGCTGCACCCATTTGTCGACGGCGTTATCGCGCAGGCTTTCAACATATTTGCCGCGATAATTGTACGAAAGCTTCATCTGAAGCCCGTATTTCTGATAGGTGAGCGCAGCATTGTAGAGCAGGTGCGGGGTATTCACGAACCGCATCTTCCGGCCCATGCGATAGGCCTGGCCGCTATCCGCCGCACTGTGCTGCACCGTCAGGTTGCCTTCGAAGCCGAAGCCATCGAACGGCGCGGCCAGCCCCTGGAACTGCTTGATGACGCCCAGTTCGGCGCCATAGACCTCGGCGGTCTTGCCGTTCTGCGGCTGGGTGATTTCGACGATGCCGCTGCGGGTCGCCGCGTTCACCTGGCTGCCGTTGGTGAAGATGAAGTTGCTGATGCGCTTGTAATAGCCCGCCAGCGATATCTGGCTGGAAAGATCGGGATACCATTCGATCGAAACGTCGGCGTTGGTGGAACGCGCCGGCTTCAGATCGGGGTTGCCGCGGCTGATCGCGATGATCTCGTTGGTCGCCTTGTCGCGGGCGATCGACTGGCCCGACGAGAGATAGCCATATTCGGGCGGCGAATAGCCGGTCCACAGCGCCGCGCGATAGACATGCTTGTCGTCCGGCCGCCAGTTGGCGGTCACACTCGGCAGGAACACCGTATAGCCGCGCGAGGTGCTGTCGAACCCGCTCTTCGCGCCGTCGTCGGACCAGAACCGGTTATAGGTATCGCGATGCTCGACGCGGCCGCCGGTGACGATGTCGATCGCGCCCGCCTTGATGTCTGCCAGGGCATAGCCGGCATAGATCGTCTCGCGGCCGTTGCGGTCGTCGCGCAGCAGGTCGGTGCCGGTCGTCTGGCTGCCGGGCTGCGCAGCGATGGCGGCGTTGATCGCGGAGATCACCGCCGCCCGGCTGAGTACCGGGCCGTAATAATATTCGCCGCCCAGAATGCTGTTCACCGTCTTCTGGATCAGCCCCGAGGCCGCCAGCGACTTGCCGTCGAGGGGGGTGCCGCCGAAATCGCCGTTCCACACCGGCGTCGAATCATAGGCGCGGCTGGAACGCAGCCATTTCGCGCCGATCTGCACATGATCGATCACGCCGCCCAGGTCGTAGCGCGCATCGAGCTTCGCCGCCCAGCGGCTGTCGCGCTGCTTCCAGCGGCTCAGCCCGGCGCTGTCGAACGGCAGCAGCGACGGATCCCGCTCGACGTTCACGGCATAGGCGGGCAGGCTGGGATGCGGGAAACGCGGATCGTGCGATACCCAGTCCATGCCGGTAGCGTTGAGCGGATAGGTGCAGGCATCGCAATTATAGCTCACGCTATACTGGCCCGGCGTCTCCTGCGCACCGCCGCTATAGCTCAGGTCGTAGCTCAGCTTCAGCTTGTCGATGCTGCTGATGCCGCCGATCTGCACGGTCGCCATATACTGGCTGTAGTCCTGGGTCTCGAAGCTGCGCGCGAACTGGAAGATCTTGGGATTCCACACGCCCGAACGGCCGTTCAGCGACCAATATTGCTTCGAGTTGCGATCGGCGTCGGTGATCCGCCCGTCGCCGTCCGCATCGACCACCTGGCCGGGGGTATAGCCATAGATGTTGCCCAGCTTCGGGTCGCGGCCGATGATCATGTCTTCGGGCTGGCGGAGGCTGGTATCCTCGGGGTTCACCTGGGTCAGCCGCGGGCTCTTGCGGTTGCGATAATCGGTATAGTCGTTGGTGCCGACCTTCTCGAAATGCGCATATTGCCCGCGCAGATAGAGCTGAGTGCTGTCGCCATGATAATCGAACGAGGCATTGCCGCCCCAGCGGGTCTGGCGGAAACGGCGATAGTCCAGGTCGATACCCGGCAGGTGCATGTTCTTTTCGGAAATCGCCTCAATGGAATTCTTGCGCCAGATATGCGGCTCCCACTCGCCGTCATTCTCGGTTTCCTGGCTGTTGCCGTGCGAAACGCCGTAATTGCCCGAAACGAAGAAGCCGAAGCGATCCTCGGCGAAGCGGCGCCCGTAATCGAGCTGCCCCTGATACAGCGCCGCATTCTCGCCCGACGTGCGGGCATAGCTGTTGAAGCCGCCGCTCAGCCAGGCGCGCAATACCTGCCGGTTCTTGAAATCGAACGCAGTGGGCGTGCGGAAATTGATCGTGCCGCCGATCGCATCGCCGTCCTGGTCGGGGGTCAGCGTCTTGGTCACGCGGATCTCGGCCAGGCCGTTGGGCGGCAGCAGGTTGAGCGAAACGTCGCGGCTGCCGCTGTCGGTCTGGGCCACGCGCACGCCGTTCACCATCGTCGCGTTATAGGTTCCCGAAAGGCCGCGGATGGTGACATACTGGCCTTCGCCCGTCTCCTGGTTCACGATCACGCTCAGGCCCGGCACCCGCGCCAGCGCATCGGCGACGGTCGCGTCCGGGATCTTGCCCAGATCGTCGGCGCTGATCACTTCCACCACCGACGTCGCGGTGCGCTTGGCGGCGATCGCCGCCTGGGTGCTGAGAAGCTGGCCGCTGACGACGATTTCGGATTCGTCCTGCTGTTGCTGCGCCCAGGCGGCTGCGGGCGTGAGCGTCGCCAACATCGTACTGGCGAGCGCCAGCCTGCGGACCCGCATTCCATGGATGAATTGCTGCATGATTTCCCCCGTCGCCGTATCCGGCGATGCTCGCTGCGTCGCCGATCGGCCCGGGGCGGACGCACGCCCGCACCCGCCCGGCAGCAGCCGGACGGCGCAGGAAAACGGCATCGAACCCACAGGCGCGAACCGGGTTGGCGACATCCCCCCGGCAGCAACTGGTATAAACCAGATTCGCGTGACGCCTGCGTTACAGCGCTGCCGAAAACCGCCCCGCTGCCGCCAATCCCTTGATGCAGGACAAGGAATTCAGCCGCGGGCATGCCCGGCGACGATCCCGCTCCGGTCCGCGACTCGCGGCGCTACCAAGCGTTCGAGCAGCGGCCGATAGGATTGGAGATCGGCAACCGGACAGCCGATGCGCTTGCCCCAATCGTCGAACCGGCGGAGTTGCACCGCATCCTCGAAGAAGCGCTCGCGCTCGAATGCGGCCACCTCCTCGGGAAGCATCGCCCCGCCCTGCACGTCCAGGCTGAGCAGCGACGCCGCGCTCAGGCCGGCCGTGTAGGCCGCATCGACCGCGCACAGATAGCGCTTCGCCGCGACGTGCAACCGCACCGGTTCGGTCACCGCGGGCGAAAAGGCGCGGGAAAGCGCCAGCGCCCCGGTATCCTCGTGCCGCGCATCCCGGCCCATCAACTCGATGGCATTGCCCTGCGGATCGAGCATCCTGCCGATATCGTGCAGCAGCGCCGCGGCAACCAGCGTGTCCGCGCAGCCATGGTCCTTTGCCAGCTGGGCGCATTGCAGCGCGTGGTCCAGCTGCGAGACATTCTCTCCGTAATGCGCGTCGCCGTGCCGGGCAAAGGCATCGAAAATCTGCTCGAGCACGGAATTGGAAGGCGACATGGAAGCTCCCTTTCGGCCGGCGGATTCCTCCGGCTGTCGTCAAACTGTAGCGATATTGGACTATACCAGTTCCACTAGCTTGGTTCGGGGAGGAAGGGAACCATGAATTCGGCCAATCGCCGCGATCTGCTGAAATGGGCCGGGGGCGCCGGATTGGGATCGCTATGGCCGGGGCTGATCGATCGTGCGGTGGCGATTCCGGCGGCGCGGCGCACCGGCACGATCCGCGACGTGCGCCATATCGTCGTGCACATGCAGGAAAACCGGTCGTTCGATCATTATTTCGGCATGTTGAACGGCGTGCGCGGCTTCGGCGATCCCCGTCCGCTGCGCCTGCCCGGCGGCCGCAGCGTGTGGGCGCAACCCTCGGCCGAGCATCGCGACGGGCATGTCCTTCCCTATCATGGCGATTCGCGCATCAGCCGCGCGTTCAAGGTCGACGGCGCGGACCAGTCGCATGTCGAGAACATGCACATCTTCAACCGCGGCCGCTATGATCGCTGGGGTCACACCGGCGAACTGCACAACCGCCTGCTCCATTACGGCCCGGGCGACCTGCCCTTCTATTACGCGCTGGCCGACGCCTTCACCGTCTGCGACGCCTATCACTGCTCGACGATGACGCAGACCTACCCCAACCGCCTGCACCTGTTCAGCGGGTGCAATGGCGGCGGCGCGGTGGGCGGCGATCCGCAGATGCACAATTATGGCGAGGACGAAACGCCCAGCGCCGATATGGCGCAGGACCAGCAACTGCGTCCCGATGCCTATCGCTGGACCACCTATGCCGAACGGCTGCAGGCGGCAGGCGTCCGCTGGAAGGTCTATCAGGAATACGACAATTTCGGCGACAACCTGCTCTCGGTCTTCCCGCCCTTCCGTCCCTGCGCCAAGGAGTCGCCGCTCTATCAGCGCGGCCGAGCCTGGGTGAGCGAACACAAACAGGGCCCGGACCGTACCCGGTCGGACGGCGAACAGCTGGTCGAGGCGTTCCGCCGCGACGTCGCCGCCGGCACGCTGCCGCAGATCTCGTGGATCGTCACCGCCGCCGATCTTTCCGAACACCCGACCGCCGCGCCGGCCAAGGGCGAACATGTCACCGCCAGGCTGATCGAGGCATTGGTCGATCACCCGGAGGTATTCGCCAGCACCGTGTTCATCCTCAACTATGACGAAGCCGGCGGCTTCTTCGATCACATGCCGCCGCCGGTGCCGCCGGTGGGGCGCTATCGCGGCCATTCGACCGTGCCGGTGGACGGCGAGGCCAAGGACTATGCCGGCACCGCCCAGGCGGGCGGCGAGGCGCATCCGATCGGTCTCGGCATCCGCACGCCGGCGGTGCTGGTCTCGCCGTGGAGCCGGGGCGGGCAGGTCTGCTCGGAGCTGTTCGATCACACCTCGGTGCTCCGGTTCATGGAGCGCTGCTTCGGCGTCGCCGAGCCCAATATCAGCCCGTGGCGCCGCGCCGTATGCGGGGATCTTACCAGCGCGTTCGATTTCGCCCATCCCCAGGACGACCTGCGCCGCCTGCGCCTGCCGGGGACCGGCGATTTCCGCCAGCGTGTCGCGCGGTCGCACGCAGGGGCCGCCACCGCCATTCCCGCCAGCCAGCGGCCGACCGCGCAGATGCCGGCCCAGCGGGCCCACCGCCCCCTGCCCTATGCCGTGGACCTGCGCGTCGGCGCCACGCCCGCGGGCCTGTTGCGGCTCGAATTCGTCAACAACGGCGGCACCGGCGCCACCTTCACCGTCCACGACAATCGCGATGTCGAGGAACCCTGGCACTTCACGATCGGCGCCGGCCATCGCCACGCGCAGGAGGATTGGCGCGCCGACCGCCCCCATGACCTCACCGTGCGCGGACCGAACGGCTTCTGGCGGCGACTGGCGGGCGCGGCGGCGCCGACGCTGGACGTCGCACTGCTCCAGCTGCCGGCGCGCGGCGCGGCGGAACTGGTGCTGCACAACCGGGGGCCCGCGCCGGCGCAGCTCACCATCGCGATGGACGCGCGCTATCCGGTCAGCGGCGCCCGTACCCGGATGCTGACCCTCGCACCTGGCGAAACCGCCCGCGATCGCTGGCCGCTCGCCGCTAGCGACCACTGGTACGATCTCAGCGTGATGCTGGTCGGGGACGACGCCTTTCTGCGCCGCTTCGCCGGCAAGATCGAAACCGGGCAGGTCGGCCGCACCGATCCCGGCATCGGCGCGATGCAGGTGACGGCATGATCCGCGCACCGCTCGCAGCCGCCGCCCTGATGCTCGCCGCACCGGCGGTGCAGGACCAGGGCCCCTATCTCACGCCGGCGCAATATCCGGACGGAATGGCGATCCTGCCGCCCCCGCCGGCACCGGACAGCCCCGCCGCCGCGCTCGACCTACAGGTCTTCCGCGACACCCGCAGGCTGGAAGGCTCGCCGCGCTGGAAGATCGCGACCGAAGACGTCACCAACGACCCGCTCCGCCGCAACGCCTGCGCGCTCGGGCTGGCGCTCGATGCCGGCCGCGCGCCCGCGCTCGCCCGGCTGCTCGATCGCGCCGGCACCGGCCCGGTGGTGGGCCGGGTCAAGGCCGCCTATCAGGTGCCGCGCCCCTATCTCCGCGTCGAAGGACCGATCTGCGAACCGAAGACCGCGCACCTCGCGGGCAATGGCGATTATCCCTCCGGCCACACCGCCAATGGCTGGCTGGAAGCGCTGATCCTTGCCGAGGTGGCACCCGATCGCGCCACCGCGCTGCTCGCCCGTGGCCGCGCCTTTGGCGAAAGCCGGGCGATCTGCGGATCGCACAGCAAAAGCGCCGTCGAAGCGGGCTATCTCGCCGGCGCGGCAATCTTCGCGGTGCTGCACCGCGCGCCCGCCTTCCAGCACGATCTCGCCGCCGCGCGCAGCGAGGTCGATCGGCTGCGCAGCACCGCTCCCCGCCCCGATCCGGCGCAGTGCAAGGCCGAGGACGAAGTGCTGAAGGTGCGGCCATGGTGACGCGCGCCGCCCGCGACACTGCCTCCACGCCGGCCGTCCCGCTGTTCCTCGGCGGGCTGGCGGCGTTCGGCGCCTATTTCGCGATGTACGCCTTTCGCAAACCGTTCGCCGCGGCCACCTACGCCGATGTCGCCGGCTGGCATATCGCGATCGACTATAAATCCGCGCTGCTGATCGCCCAGGTGATCGGCTATGCCCTGTCGAAGCTGATCGGCGTGCGGATGATCGCCGAGGCTGGCCGCCAGGGTCGCGCGCGGAGCATCCTGGCGCTGATCGGCCTGTCCTGGCTCGCGCTGGTCGCCTTCGCGCTCCTGCCGGCGCCTTGGAACGTCGCCTGCATGTTCCTCAACGGCCTGCCGCTGGGGCTGATCTGGGGGCTGGTATTCAGCTATGTCGAGGGGCGACGCGTCTCCGAACTGCTCGGTTCGATGCTCTGCGCCAGCTTCATCCTCGCGTCCGGCGTGGTGAAATCGGTGGCGATGCTGCTGATGCAGGCGGGCGTGGCGGAGCGCTGGATGCCGGCCGCCACCGGCCTCGCCTTCGTGCCGCTGCTGCTGCTCGCCCTGTGGCACCTCGAACGCCTGCCCCCGCCCGACGCCCGCGACGAAGCCGAACGCGTCGTCCGCGTGCCGATGCGCGCCGCCGACCGCGCCGCCTTCCTACGGGCGCACGGATATACGCTAACGCTACTCATTATCGGATATGTCCTGCTCACCGCCCTGCGTGACATTCGCGACAATTTCGCCGCGGAGATCTGGGCCGCGCTCGGCCATGGCGGCGACGCCGCGATCTTTTCGGCCAGCGAGCTGCCCGTGGCGACGCTGGTGCTCGCGGCGCTCGCGCTGCTGATGCTGGTGCGCGACAATCTCCGCGCGCTGCTGGCGATGCACGGGCTGATCCTGCTCGGTGCGCTGCTGCTCGGCCTGTCGACGCTCGCCTTCCAGGCCGGTCTGCTCGTGCCCTTGCCGTGGATGGTCGTCACCGGTGCCGGGCTGTACCTTGCCTATACCCCGTTCAACGCGATGCTGTTCGATCGCATGATCGCCACCATCGGCACCGCCGCCAATGCCGGCTTCCTGATCTATATCGCCGATGCCTCTGGCTATGCCGGCAGCGTCGCGCTGCTGCTGGTGCACAGCCTGGGTACGCCGCAACTGGCCTGGCTGCCCTTCTTCACGACCTGCTGCTATCTGACCGCGCTCGCCGTCGCCCTCTGCACGGCCGTCTCCGCGTGGCACTTCCTGCGCGGCCGCCGGGCCGGAGCGTCGCATGTCGCGGCATGATATCGTCATCGTCGGCGCCGGCATTGTCGGCCTTGCCCATGCGCTGGCGGCGGCGCGACGGGGCCGCCGCGTGCTGGTGGTCGATCGCGATGCCGCCGCCAACGGCGCGTCGATCCGCAATTTCGGATTCGTCACGGTTACCGGACAAGAAGCCGGCGCGGTGTGGGGCCTGGCCCGCCGCAGCGCGCAAATCTGGGCGGAGATCGCGCCCGCGGCCGGTATCGCGATCGAGCAGCGCGGCCTGTTGCTCGCCGCGCACCGGCGGGAAGCGGAAGCCGTGCTCGACGCGTTTCTCGCCACGCCGATGGGCAGCGACTGCCGACGCCTGCCCCCCGCCGATCTTGCCCGGCACTGGCCGATGCTCGTGCCGCCGCGCGCAGCCTTGTGGAGCCCGCACGATCTGCGCGTCGAATCGCGCACCGCGATTCCCCGTCTCGCCGGCTGGCTGGCGGCGGCCCATGGCGTCGCCTTCGCGTATGGCACCGCCGTCCATGCCGTCGAAACCGGACGCGTCGAAACCAGCCGCGGCCCGATCTTCGCCGATCAGGTGATCGTCTGCCCCGGCGACGATTGGGCGACGCTGTTCCCCGATTGCTATGCCGAAGCCGGCATCACCCGCTGCAAGCTCCAGATGCTGCGACTTGCCGCCCCGGGCTGGCACCTCGCCTCGCCGGTGATGGGGGATCTCAGCATGGTACGCTATCTCGGCTATGCCGCGCTGCCCGAAGCCGCCGCCCTCCGCGCGCGGCTGGAGGCCGAACCCGCCGCCGCCGCCGCGCTCGCCCACGGGGTACATCTGATCGCGGTGCAGAGCGCCGATGGCAGCCTGGTCGTCGGCGACAGCCACCATTATGCGCCCACGCCCGACCCATTCGCCGCCGACGCCGTCGATGCACATATCCTTGCCGCCTATACCGAACTGCTGGGGCCGCCGCCGCCGGTGCTCGCCCGCTGGACCGGCACCTACGCCTCGGCCGCCGGCCACAGCATCGTCCGCGCGCCTGCGCGCGACGTGCGGCTGGTGGTGGTGACGAGCGGCACCGGCGCCTCGACCAGCTTCGCGCTGGCCGAACAGGTTCTCGATACGATGATGGGGGAGACGGCATGACGCAGCCGCTAAAGGCCGTGGTGTTCGATTGGGCCGGAACGATGATCGATTTCGGCAGTCGCGCGCCCGTGGTGGCGCTGTGCCGCGCCTTCGCCGCCGAAGGCGTGCCGGTGGAAGAGGCGGAGGCCCGCGCCGATATGGGCCTTGCCAAGCGCGACCATATCCGCGCCCTGCTCGCCCAGCCGCGCATCGCCGCCGCATGGGCCGATCGTCACGGCGCGGCGCCTTGCGAGGCGGCGGGCGACCGGATCTTCGCCGCGATCGAACCGATGATGCGCGAAGCCGCCCGCGCATGCACCGCGTTGATCCCCGGCGCCGCCGCGATCGCCGGCCGCCTTCAGGCCGCCGGGGTGCCGGTCGGCTCCTGCACCGGCTATACAAGGGCGATGATGGCCGACATCCTGCCCCGCGCCGCCGAACAGGGCTATCGGCCCGATATGCTCGTCTGCGCTGGCGATACGCCGATGGGTCGGCCTTCGCCGCTGATGCTGTGGAAGAACCTGGTCGAACTCGGCGCCTGGCCGGCCGATGCCTGCGTCAAGGTCGATGATGCCGAAGTGGGCATTGCGGAAGGACGCGCTGCGGGGGTGTGGACGATCGGAGTCGCGGCGAGCGGCAATGGCGTCGGCTTGTCCCAAAGCGCGCTTGCCGCGCTCTCGGCCGAGGATCGGGCGGCGCGAATCGCTGCCGCACGCGCGGCGCTGCGCGCGGCCGGCGCGCATGTCGTGATCGACAGCGTCGCCGATCTTCCCGCCGCGCTCCGCCAACTGCCGATCGACGCCCCCGCGCTGGACGGCTGACGCCAACGGCGGTCGGAGGGGGCGGCAGCGCGGGGACTTCCGATCCGCCGAGTGCGCCGGATATCGCCGCGTTCGCGAAACGGCGGCGTCGCCCCAGGCGTAGCCAATCCGTCGAGCCGGCCCGGCTCATCGCCCGGCGCGTACGTCGCTCCCGCCGACATCGGCCCGTGTGCACCGCGGCATCGGCCCGTGTGCCAACCGTGTCATAGACAATGAAGACCCGGCAAAGGCGGCAGCGCGCCGATCGCGAAACCGCGCCTGCCGCGGATTGCTGGTGGCCGCACCTCATCGTTCCTCGCCCGCCCAATCGTCCCATATTGGGACGACGACCGCCAGATAGCTGCCGCGGCAGGCCGCCGAACGTGGGAAAATCAAACAGATCATCCCCGAATGGCGGGGTGATGAAATCGATTTCTCTCATTGTGAGTAATAGAGATCGCGCCTCGGGCAGCGGACGCCGGCTGCCACGTGGCCACCAAGTCCTCGGTCATTTCCCGGCAAATGCAGGCGATTGCTGCCAATATCCGCCCCTGCCGCCAACCGTCGATAGCTCGCAACCGCAGCACGACAGATATCCCGCCCCGCCGATGCTTAACGTTTTCACCGGAAGACGATTTTGCGGCGGTCCGCCTATTATATAAATTCTCCAACACCAAAAAGAAATCTACGATTTACTATTATTCGGAAGAATAAATACCTCCGATCAAAGTGCGGAATCGAGAATGCCGCACATTGCAGGCGGGTCAACTCCGTACATTCCGAAAGGCTGAAGTTATGCGCATCAATACAACTGGAGATTAACAGCACATAACCCCCTTCACCCGCATTCCGGGCTATGATAGGGGTTGCTATACGTAACAGCCACTATTGATACTAAATTTGCAAACGATCTATATTGACATCATTGGAGTCGTTTGATGAACAACGAGATAAAATCGGGTTCCGTGGAGTTGGCCGCCCAGCTCACCATCGCCTGGCTTGGAAATGAGAATAATCGCGTGGCAGCGGATGAGGTTCCCGCCTTTCTGCGCAGCATGCACGCCACGCTGAACGATCTGTCGGAAGAGGCTGGATCCGGCCTTATCGACGACGAGGACGAAGCCGAAGGGGCACGGGGTGCGCACGCACCGGCAGTCTCGGTACGCAAGTCCCTCGCGTCGCGCGATCACATCATTTCGCTGATCGATGGCAAGCCTTACCGCACGCTGCGGCGCCATCTTGCCGCGCACGGGCTCACGCCGGAAGCATATCGCCAGCGCTACAATCTACGCGCCGATTATCCCATGGTGGCCGAAAGCTATTCGGAGCGCCGCCGCGCCTTGGCACAGGAAATCGGCTTGGGGCAACGCGGCCGCGCCGCACGTGCCCAAACCGGCGCGCGCAACGCACGGCGGCACAAGGGGGATTGATCCCTCGGCGCATCGCCGGCGGCTCGCTGCGATCAGGCTGCAGGTGCAACGAATACCCCGTTCGCCAAGCAGCGCGCTTTCGCAATCCGCGAAAGCGCGCTAGCCGCCTTCAAGGTCGGTACCCGGCCCCTGGCTATTGCAGCAGCGCCATGATCTCCGGCACGGCGCCTTCCGACAGATAATAACCTTCGCGGACCTTCAGGCCGATCGCGTCCTCGATGCCGAAACGGGCGACGACGCCGCGCAGTTCGTGCACGAACACCTTCACGCTCGATGTATTGACCGATTTGGTGCAGACGAGCGGCGCCAGGTCGCGTGCGCGGCGCGGCACACCGGGGCGAGCAAGCAATTCAAGCAGCAGCAGCGCACTGCCGCGATGGCGCAACCCCAGTTTGGTGCGGACATAATCCGCGCAGAGCTGCGATTCGGGCACCGGGCCGAGCAGCAGATCGAGCTTGAGCAGTTCGTGCGCAGCTTCGCGCAGCAGCGGCGCGCTGCCGACCGCCTGCACCGCCTCTTCCAGCAACCTGCGCGCGATGTCGCGCGTCCCGCGGAAGCGCTCCGTCGGGGGCAGGTCCGTGTCCAGTGGCCGCGCCATGGTTGCAACGGCGCTCTGCTGAACGACATGCGCCAGCGACGAATACATCATGGATTGATAACCTCGTTCGAAGTCGGGAAAGCGCGCGCGCCGGGCGCCCGGGAACAGGGGGCGGCGCTGCCGAGCGTTGCGCGCGCGTATGTCTCCCGCACAACCATCAGAACAGCTTGAAAGCCAGGAACGCGACCGCCCAGATCGGCACGCTGAGCACCAGGCCCACCAGCACGCCCTTCAGCGGCTCCGCATCGCCCTGCCGCGAGGTAGTGCCCTGGCCGTCGATCATCGGCCCGATTTCGGCCATCTGCGCATTTCGCAGATCGATCTTCTCGGCAGAATAATCCACTAGCTACCCTTTCCCACCTGAAATTGACGAAAATTCCCGAGCCGACTGCGCTGCCAGCGGCGTCGCAACGCCGCCGCCGCTCCTCGCCGCATGGCCCCCGCGCCACTGGCGACAGGCGGACGCCGCGCCCCGGAAATGCCCTTGCCGCCAGCACAGCCCGCCCGTCCCTCGGCCCGCCGCACCACCGCAGCGGGCACGACCTCGCCCGCCTGCCGCGCACCGGCAGGCCCGAAGGCATGGGCGATCGCGTCACTATTTCCGAAACGGCATGTGAATTTGGCATCAATCTCGGCAGGTACCGGGGCGGGGCGCACCGCCTTCGAAACGTTTACGCTGCTTGTATTGGATGTATATCCCTCTGCCAGCACGACGCACATCGCCCCTATCCAATGCAGGACGAACTTGACTCGTCGCCCTGTTACCCTTTAGCCAATAGTGTATCAGCGCAGAGAGCGATCATCGCTTTCAGTATAGCGGCGGATACTCCTGATGCGTGCCAATATGTTCTAGTAGGATATGCGTAATGGAATTGATGGTTTTCACGACCTGCGGTCACCGCAAGTATCTAACAAGCAAAGAACTTCAAAGCTTTGCTGAAACGGCGCGGCGGGCGCCGCTGGATGTGCGAACCTTCTGCTTAACCATCGCCAATACGGGATGCCGGATTTCCGAAGCGCTTGCCATGACGGCCGAAAATGTCGATTTCGAAGCCCAGACTCTAGTTATCAAGTGCCTCAAAAAGCGTGGTAAAACCATATATCGTGCGATTCCGCTTTCGCAGGGGCTGCTCCAGCAGCTGCGCCGGCTCGTCGATCAGATTGGCAGCGCATCGCAGCGGCTCTGGCCCTGGTCGCGCATGACCGGCTATCGCCGCATCTGCGAAATCATGGCGCAGGCGGGCATCGTCGGCGAGCATGCGAGCCCCAAGGGGTTGCGACACGGCTTTGCCGTCCAGGCGATCCAGGCCAACGTACCGCTGACGCTGGTGCAGCGCTGGCTGGGGCACGCCAATCTGAAGACGACGGCGATCTACACCGCCGCGATGGGCGCCGAGGAGCGCAAGCTGGCCGAGCGCATGTGGCTCGGCGATAATGCCGCGGAAACAAGCGCTTCCAACGAGCCGGCGGCGCCATCGCCGCTACGGGCTACGGGCGGGGCGGCCGCACGATGTGGGTCGCTGGCGCAGGATGCCGCATTTTTTCACCGGCCGAACTATCGTTTCTCCGTCAGTATTCCCGGCTCTATTCTGAAGCAGGGCGAACAGGGCCTTCCGCCCCAACGCCGCGCGACGGACGCGATCCCCAAAAAATCGCTGCTTGGCCAATTGCTCGATTGCGCGCTGTTACGCTTTTGGCTAAATCGTAACAGTAAAAATACTGATAATTCCTACACTTAGGATTTTCACCTAGATGTAGCCGCCAACCCCCGATGCCGTTGTATAAGCGATCAACCCGACTCTCGTTCCGCAACTGCTCACAGTTTGCCGCATTGCACACAAGACTCAGCGAACCACGCTAGCGACATCAGCCCTGTACCCGATCGCTGCATTCGCCTTATGGCGAAAAAAGCCTCTTTCCAACGGCGGCATCCTCGCGCAACGAGCGCGCATGGTCGAACGCATCCTGGGCATTCTTGCCACCTTCACCATCGGCGTCATTTCGAGCGGTGGCTATCTCGGCATCGCGCTGCTGATGGCGATCGAATCGGCCTGCATCCCGCTGCCGTCGGAAATCATCATGCCGTTCGCGGGCTATCTGGTCTCCACCGGCCGGTTCGATCTCTATCTGGCGGCCACCGCCGGGGCGATCGGCTGCAATCTCGGCTCGATCGTCGCCTATGAGATCGGCAAGCGCGGCGGCCGGCCGCTGGCGCTGCGCTGGGGCAAATATGTGCTGATCGGCCCGGGCGAGATCGACGCGGCGGATCGCTTCTTCGAACGCTGGGGCAGCATGGCCGTGCTGATCGGCCGCCTCCTCCCCGTCATCCGCTCGTTCATCGCCTTCCCCGCCGGCGTCGCACGGATGAAGCTGGTGCCGTTCCACGTCTATACCTTTATCGGTAGCTGGCCGTGGTGTTTCGGCCTTGCCTGGGTGGGCATGGTGCTGGGCGACAAGTGGAACAGCGATCCGCGGGTGAAGGCGGCATTCCACAGCGCCGATGCGCTGATCGGCGTGGTGCTGGTGGCACTCGTCGCCTTCTATATCTGGCACCGGGTGCGCGGCATGAAGCGCGGCTGAGCACGCTGCCCGCCGCGGCTTGCACAAGCCGCGGCGATCCTCTAGATACGATCCCCTAGCCAAAAGCGTGGGTGGGTTTGCACCGGTTCCTGGAAGGATCGGGCAGCGGACCCATGTCCGGCGGCGATTGACAGTTTCAAGCGAGGATGCCGCCCGTGGCGAAGACCAGTCCCGTCGAATTCGTGAAGCAGGTCCAGACCGAGACCCGCAAGATCAGCTGGCCCAGCCGGCGCGAGACGATCATGACCGGCGTGATGGTGATGATCATGACGACGCTGCTCGGGCTGTTCTTCCTCGGCATCGATTCGGCGTTTGACCTGATCGTCAACAGCCTCCTCCGCCTCGCGCAGTAAGGGACACAGCAACAACATGTCGCGCTGGTACATCATCCACGCCTATTCCGGTTTCGAGGGCAAGGTCCGCGATCAGATTCTGGCGGACGCCACCCGCCTGGGCCTGGATCGCCTCGTCGAAGCGGTCGAAGTGCCGACCGAAACCGTCACCGAGGTTCGCCGCGGCAAGAAGATCCAGTCGGAGCGGAAGTTCTTCCCCGGCTATGTCCTCGCCAAGCTGGAAATGAACGACGACGTCTATCACCTGGTGAAGAACACGCCGAAGGTGACGGGCTTCCTCGGCAGCTCGGGCAAGCCGCAGCCGATCAGCGAGGCGGAAGCCGCGCGCATCCTGAACACCAAGGAGGAGGCCGCGACGGCGGCGCCCAAGGCCAAGCTCAAGGTCGATTACGATATCGGCGATACGGTCAAGGTCATCAGCGGCAACTTCGCGACCTTCTCGGGCGTGGTGGAAGAGCTGGACTACGACAAGAACCGCGTGAAGGTGTCGATCTCGATCTTCGGCCGCGCGACTCCGCTGGAGCTGGGCTTCGAGGACGTCGAACGAATCAAGTGATGCGGGGGCTCCACCGGAGCCGACCAGATGGAGAACGAAAGAGCCGGGGTGGAAGCCCCGGCTTTTTTGTTGGCCGGTCCTCGCGCACAAGTCCGCCGCCTCCCACGCAACGTGCGCGCGGAAGGGCGCCCTTGGCCCCTGCCGCTGCCGACAGAGTGCCCGCGCCCCCATCTTCGCCCCCCCGGCCTTGCCCGGAAGCGGCAATACATGCCTGCCATACCAAGCTGCATGGACATGGGCTCATCCGGCTCCACGCCGTCACCCCGGCGGAAGCCGGGATCTATGCGCCTGTGGGGGTCAGCAAGAGCCGATAGCGAGACCTCAATGGCCCCCGGCTTTCGCCGGGGTGACCATGTGCAGCGCAGCGATGGGTTCTGATCAACGCAACACGGTGTCAGCTGCGCGGAGAAACGCCACGGGCAGGATTGCAATTCTCGTGGGGGAACTTAGCTTGTAAGCAAGGTGAGGAGGCAGCGATGAGTTTGTTCGTGAAGCTCGGTTTGGCTCCCAGCGAGCGCGATAAAAGGCTGAAGCGCCTTATCGATAACAGCTATCCCTCGATCCGCGTCGTTGGGCGTGGCACCATCAAGATCGATCCCAATGAAGTGCGCAGCACGCCCGAGTTCAAGACCGCGCGTGCCAGGGCAGAGCAGATCGTCAAACCCTGACCGCAGGCGGGGGGTATGCTTTTTCTGCTGATTTTTCCCGTACTCGTTGCGGGTTTCTTCGCCTGCCATATCCATCCGGTCGATTCCTACCGCCTACACCGGTACGAGGGGCAATATCTTTATCTGAAGAGCGCCGAACTCGGCATCAAGTGCTTCTTCATCGCCGGCCTGGTCGCGCTCACAATGCACCATGCACTTCCCGACGACATATCTCTATGCGGCCACCGCTTTTCCTGGAGGCTCTTGGATTGGCTGACCGAGCAGATGACGATGATCGGCGCGTCCCAACAAGGCGAAGCGCGCAAAATGGCTTGGTTCGTCGCGCTCTCCTTCCTGACCTTTTTCGCAGCCTTCGTACTCAAGTTCTGGGCGCATCTACAACTCTGGCTGCGGTTCCGGAGTTGGCAAACGAAGCTCTATGTTATTGGCGAGATCCTCGAAGACAGCCCGCTCGACAATCTCCTTTTCAACTTGTCACTCGACAAGGAGAAGAATGTGATGCTGACGATGGAAGATCGGAAGGTCTATGTCGGACGCGTCGTCGATCTTGGGGAGCCGACCGCCACTGGCGGCATGGACCAGGATATTCTCCTGATCCCGGTAATGAGCGGCTTTCGAAACAAGGATGATCTCAAGGTTACGTTCACCACCTTCTACAGCGAGGTGAAAGCCGATATTCTAATCTCGCTCCGGCAGGATAACATCGTCTCCGCGACCGAGTTTGATTTCGACGCGTATCACAAATGGAATCCGCCCGAGGCCAAGAAGCCCGAGGAATCGGATGCTGAATCCGCCGAGCAGGCGAAAACGACGGCGGATAGATCGCAGCGGAGCAAAGGCGAAGCAAAGCAAGGCCTGATTTCTCGCTTCTGGCGATGGATCTCAAACCAACCGCATTGATTGCGCCGACACGAAAAAAGCCGGGGCAACCACCCCGGCTTTTTCCTTTGTGTCCGGCTTCGCGTGCTCAGAGCACCGTCGGCTCGCGATAGGCGCGGCGCTCCCGCTCGATCTCGTCGCGGCTATAGGCCGGCGCGTCGCTGTCGAAGCGGGTCCAGCCCGTCTCCCGATAGGCCGCGCCACGCGTGCCGGCATCGACGCCGCGATGGCGGTGCAGCACCGCTTCCGCTTCGTCCGCCAGGCTGTCCGACACGCGGGCGCTCACCAGCGTGCCGCCGCGACGGACGCCTTCGGAATAGACGTTCGCCTCGTCCTCGCTGTGTCCGGCATTCTTCAGCGCGCCGACCATGCCGCCGGTGGCGGCGCCGCCGACCCCGCCGATCGCCGCACCCGCCGCCGTCGATGCCAGCCAGCCCGCCGCCACGATCGGCCCCAGGCCCGGTATCGCCAGCAGGCCCAACCCGGCGAGCAGGCCGCCCACGCCGCCCAACGCCGCCCCGGTCGAGGCGCCACGGGTCACGTCGCCATGGGCGTTCACATCGGTCACATCGTGGTCGCCATGCGCATTATTGGCGACGATGCTCAGATCGTCGTGCGGCACGCCCAGCCGCTCAAGGTCGTTCACGGCCGTCTTGGCGTCCGCATAATCGTCGAAAAGTCGCGTGATGGTCCGGCTCATGCTCTTGCTCCTGATAATGGGTTGGTCGCGGTGCCGGGGCGTCAACGGGCGGTGACGTTGCCCTTATAGTCCAGCGTCACCGTCACGCGCTTGCCGTCCTTCATCGCCGTACCGCGCCAGGCGCCGCCGTCCGTGCCCTTCAGGTCGCTGACCTGGGTATAGCCGGCCTTTTCGATCCGGCCCCTGGCCTGCCCTTCGGTGAACGAGCTGCGGCCCTCCGCCGGCCGTTTCACCATATGGGTGCTGCTATCCTTGACCGCGGGGTTATGGTCCTGCGCGGCAGCCACGCCCGTCGTCGCCAACAAGGCCGTCGCGGCCAATAGGGTCAGCTTCATCGTGCATCCTCTCATATCGTTCTGGTGCTCGCTGGTCGGCCCATCCGGCGCGACCAATAATAACTAAACCATTGAAAATCCTAATAGTTCATATCGATAGCGTATCGAGGTGAAAGTATCGCGCCGGACCGCGCTTGCCTGGCGCGCGCGGCCCGGCCACAGTCGGCGGATGATCGATCCGCAACGCACCCCCACCACCCCTGCCCAGACCCGTGCCCGCGTCGTCCTTGCCGTCGCCATCGCCGCCGCGGCGCTCTGGATCGGCATGGCGTTCGTGCCGGCGATCCTGTGGGCCGGCGTGCTGGCGATCGCGATCGATCCCGTGCGGCGCTGGCTGATCGATCGGATGCCCGGCCACGGCCTGGCCGTCGCGGCGTTGCTGACCCTGGCGGTGCTGCTGGTGGTGATCGTGCCGCTCAGCCTGGCGGTGTCGCAGGCGGTGGTGGAGGCGCAGACTGCCTTTGCCTGGATCGCCGACGCCCGCGCACACGGCGTGCCGGTGCCCGACTGGGTCGCGCGGCTGCCCTGGGGCTCGTCGGAGCTCACCGCCTGGTGGACACTCCACCTCGCCACGCCGGAGGCTGCCTCTGCCGAACTGGGCCGGCTGGATCACACGCTATGGCGCAGCCATTCGCAGGCGCTCACCCACAGCCTGGTCCGCCGGGTGGTGGTATTCGCCTTCACGCTGGTGGTGCTGTTCTTCCTTCTGCGCGACCGCGACGCGATCGTCCGCCAGCTCGAACGCGGGGCGACCCGGGCGTTCGGCGATGCCGGCGAGCGGCTTGGCCGCCAGATCTTCGCCGCGGTGCGCGGCGCGGTGGACGGCATGGTGCTGCTCGGGCTGGCGCAGGGCATATTGATGGCGATCCTCTATGCCGTGGGCGGCGTGCCGCATCCGATCCTGCTCGGCCTGTTCTCCGGCTTCGCCTCGATCATCCCGTTCGGGCTGGCGGTGGTGCTGGTGCTGGCGGTGCTGCTGTTGCTCGCCAAGGGCGCGGTGGTGGCGGCGATCACCGTCGGCGCGATCGGCTATGCGCTCAACTTCGTGATCGACCATTTCCTCCGCCCCGGCCTGATCGGCGGCACGACGCGCCTGCCCTTCGTGTGGGTGCTGATCGGCATCCTCGGCGGCGTCGAGACGATCGGTCTGCTCGGCCTGTTCGTCGGCCCGGCGGTGATGGCGGCGCTGGTGCTGCTGTGGCGCGAATGGGTGGCCGATGGCGATATCGGCGGCGCGGGGGCGGGGCAGACGGCGGAGCTGCACCCCTGACCCGCATGGCGTGCGAAGCCCAGCGGGCGCGATGCGGAGACAACGCCCCTAGCGCAGGCGCCGGGCTCGTCGAGCTTGCCTCGCGCGGCCCGGCCTGGAAAGGTCGTGGGAAACGGAAACCCGTGTCAGGAACCGTTCAGCTGATCGCAGCAAAGCTCCGCGGCAGCGACTGGACGGTCACTGCCGGGCCGGTGATTTGAGGAGAGTTGTACATGCTGAACCTCGCCTTGCTTCTCGCGCTGCAAGCCGTTTCGAACCCGCCGACGCCAAGCGCGCCCCAGCATGAGTTGAAAGTGGACATGCAACTGGATGCCGCCTTCTTCGCCGCAGCGGACAAGAATGGCGACGGCGGGCTGTCGCTCGATGAGTTTGTCGGTGGCATGGATCGCCGCATCGATGCCGCGATCGCCACGAACCCCGCGGCGCAGAAAAAGATCACCCCGGACCAGCGCGCGGCCATCCGAGAAAAGATGCTCGCGCCGGCGTTCCGAAGCTTCGACAAGAATTCCGACGGCATCCTCACCCTGGCGGAGATCACGGCTGCCGGTAAGGCGAACGAAGGTGCGGCGAACTAGCCCTTCCAGGCTTTGACGCTAAGACCACCCCTGGGGCGGTTGCCGACACCCAGCCCCCTTGCTTCCACGCCCCCTTTCCGCTAAGGCCGCGCGCTTCCAAGCAACCAGCTCGGGAACCATGCGGGAGGCGGCCGATGGCCGTCGCTTGTACCGCTCGACTTGAAAGAGAGTGACATGGCAAAGAAGATTACCGGCTATATCAAGCTGCAGGTGCCAGCCGGCGCTGCAAACCCCTCGCCGCCGATCGGCCCTGCTCTGGGTCAGCGCGGCGTGAACATCATGGAATTCTGCAAGACCTTCAACGCGCAGACCGGTGACGTCGAAAAGGGCACCCCCCTGCCGACCGTCATCACCGTCTATGCGGATCGTTCCTTCTCGTTCGTCACCAAGACGCCGCCGGCCACCTATCTGCTGAAGAAGGCCGTCAACCTGAAGTCGGGCTCGAAGGAGCCGGGCAAGGTCGTCGCGGGCAAGATCAAGCGTTCGCAGCTGGCCGAAATCGCCCAGGTGAAGATGAAGGATCTGAACGCCAACGACATCGACGCGGCGACCAAGATCATCGAAGGTTCGGCCCGCGCGATGGGCCTCGAAGTGGTGGAGGGCTGATTCCATGGCAAAGCTGACCAAGAAGCAGAAGGCATGGACCGTTCCGGCCGAGAAGCTGCACGGCGTTGACGAGGCAATCGCCGTCGTCAAGGCACACGCCACCGCCAAGTTCGACGAGACCATCGAAGTCGCGCTGAACCTCGGCGTCGATCCGCGCCACGCCGACCAGATGGTCCGTGGCGTCGTCACCCTGCCCGCCGGCACCGGCAAGACCGTCCGCGTCGGCGTGTTCGCTCGCGGCGCCAAGGCGGAAGAAGCCCTGGCCGCTGGTGCGGACGTCGTTGGCGCCGAAGACCTGATGGAAGCCATCCAGGGCGGCAAGATCGATTTCGATCGCTGCATCGCGACCCCGGACATGATGGGCCTGGTCGGCCGTCTCGGTAAGGTGCTGGGTCCGAAGGGCCTGATGCCGAACCCGAAGCTCGGCACCGTGACGATGAACGTCGGTGAAGCCGTCAAGGCTGCCAAGGGCGGCCAGGTGGAATACCGCGTCGAAAAGGCCGGCATCATCCATTCGGGTATCGGCAAGGTGAGCTTCTCGAACGAAGACCTGCGCCGCAACTTCGACGCGCTGGTCGATGCCGTCGTCAAGGCGAAGCCGGCCGGCGCGAAGGGCAAGTACCTCCGCAAGGTGGCGCTGTCCTCGTCTATGGGCCCGGGCGTGAAGGTGGACGTGGCCGAAGTCGCCACCGTCTGATCCCTTCGGGACCACGCACAGAAAAAGGGCCGGGGAGCGATCCCCGGCCCTTTTTGCTTGCCCGTCGTGCGGGCGGTACCCGAAGGCTGCGGCGGCGGGATGCCGCGCGCAGCCTCCCGGCCGTCAGAAGGTGGTCCAGTCGTCCGCGCTCGCCATCTGCGTCACCGGCACCGCGGCCACGCTCGCGGTCCGGACGGGGCTCGCAACGGCGGCACGGACGGTGCGCACCGCGGCCGCGGACCTGCTCGAACCGATGTTGAAGCGTTCCGCCTGCTCGGCCAGCGTCGCCACTTCCGAATTGAGCGTGCGCGCGGCTGCCGAGGTTTCCTCCACCATCGCCGCATTCTGCTGCGTTGCGGTGTCCATCGAGGAGATCGCGGCCGAGATCTGGGTAACCGCAGATGCCTGGGCCTGGTTGTCGCTGGCGATGCTGCTCAGCAGCGAATGCACCTCACCCACATCACCGCTGATATTGGCCAGCGCGCCGTCGACGCGCTGCACCATGCTCACCGCCGCGCCGATGTCGTTCTGCGTCGCGGTCAGCTGGTCGCGGGCACGGCCCGCTTCCTCTTCGGCGCGCATCGCCAGTGCAGAGACCAGGTCGGCGACCACCGCGAAGCCGCGGCCCGCCTCGCCGGCGCGGCCGGCTTCCACCGCCGCGTTCATTGCGAGGACGCGGGTCTGGAAGGCGATCTTGTCGAGACCTTCGATCACGCTGTCGATGCCCTTGGCGCTGTCCGCCACGCGGGTCATCGCCTGCACCGCTTCGTCGGCGATCCCGCGACCACCCGAAACGGTCGAGATAGCGCCGTCTGCACGGTCGAGCGTGCTGGTCGCGGCCATCGCGGTTGCCTTCAGTCGGTGATCCATCTGGGCGATCGCGGCGGAGGTTTCCTCCAGGCTCGCGGCATTCGCCTCGGTGCGGCGGGCCAGGTCCTCGGAGGCCTGGGCGATCTCGGTCGAGCCGGTGCGGATCGCGCCGGCGGATTCGATGACCGAGCCGATCAGCTCGCGCAGATTGGCGATCGCGTCGTTGAAGTTCTGACGCAGCGCCCCATAGGCTGACGGGAACGCCACCTGGATGCTCGCCGTCAGGTCACCCTGCGACACACGATCGAGGTTCTCGGAAATCGTCGCGGTGACGAAATTCTGCTCTTCCACCGCCTTGGCGGCTTCGGCATCGGCAACCTGCTTCTGGCGGGCGTTCTCGCGGAAGACGAGCACCGCCTTCGCCATCTCGCCCACCTCGTCGCTGCGCTCGGTAGCGGGCACATCGACCTGGGTATCGCCATTGGCCAGCCGGGTCATCGTGCCGGTCATGCCCACCAGCGGCCGCACGATCGCGCCCGAAAGCAGCCAGGCCATCACGCCCGCAATCGCCGCGGCGATCGCCCCGCCGAGCACCACCGCGATCATCGCACCGTTCTTGGCGGAAGCCATCTCAGCACGCTGTTCGGTGATCTTCTTCTGCTGCGCCTCGGCGATCTCGGCGATGATCGCCCGCACCTTGGGAAGCTGCTTCATGCCCGAAATTTCCTGCGCGCGCGCGCGCGTCGCCGGGTTGCGGGCAAGCTCGATCAGTTCGGCGAAGCGGCGGCCGTTCAGGTCCGCCACTTCGGCGCGGAGCTGGCGCAGCCGCTCCAGCTGGTCGGGCAGCTTGGTACCGGCTTCGAAGCTGTTCGACGCCCTTTCGAACGCCTTTACATTGTCCTTATACTCATCGAGCAGTTCCGCCCGGCCCAGCATCGCAAAGCCGCGCAGGGCATTTTCCTGCTGGATGATCGCGCCCAGCATCGCTTCGCCTTCCTGCGCCACGTGAATGCTGTTCACATTGGCGTCGGAAACCACGGCAAGCTTGCTCAGGCTCCGATAGGTAAAGGTCCCCGACGCGAGCACGACAAGGATCACCGCGGCGAAGGCGGCCATCAATTTTCCGGAAAGTTTCAGATTTTGTAGCACTGACATATACTTGACCCTCTCGTCAGTCGAATTTCAGAAAACGAATTGCGCGCGCAGCACCCAGGTGGTGCCGCGATCGGTGCGGGGCCCGATGCTGCCCGGCGTGTTCGCCGGGTTCAGCCGCCAGGCCGATACATTGGCCATCACCCGCATCATGCTGCTCAAATACCAGTTGACGCCGCCGGTCAGGGTCGTGCCCACGCCCCGCGCGCCCGGCGTCCGGACGATCAGTTCCTGATAGCGCGCGGTCAGTTCCACCGGCCCGGCGCCGCCCTGGAACACCGAGCGCTTCACCACCGGACGGCCGATGCCGCCGGTCGCCGCCGCATAGGGAAACGCGCCCGCGTTCACGAACCAGCCGGCGGAAAGGCTCTTGGCGTCGCTGCGGGCCTCGCCGCGCGGCAGATCCACGCTGCGGCGCCCTGCCTCGCCCATCACCCAGAAGCGGCCGAACACGCCGCCGGCTTCCACGCCCACGCCGCGATCACCGGTCACGCCGGTCAACACCGGCATCGGCAACACGGTGCGGGCGTTCAGGCCATGCGCCACATTGCCGCCCAGGCCCAACGTCCGCGTGCCGCCCCGAAAGCTCTCGTCGAACATCCATGCGCCCAGATGCAGAGTCGCCGCCGGGCCCTTGATCGGATTCCAGTGCGCGCGGGCCAGCAACGTGCGGTTGCCGCTCTGCGCCTGGCGCACGTCGATATCGTTGCCGGTCACCGCGAACGAAGCGTGCCAGCGCGCGCCGGTCAGCCGGGCCTGCGCGCCGAGTGCGAAGCCGCCGCGATCCGGCGCGATCGCGCTGGCGACGAAATTGGCTTCGACGAAGGGCAGCGCCTCGCCGCCGGAACTGCCTTCGATGCCGCGATCATTCTGCAGGTTGCCGGCGATCACGTCGCCGGTCACGCCTGCGCCCAGCTTGCCGCGCACGCCGGCATAGGCCCAGAGGATATCGGCACGCCCGCCGACAAACTCGGTTTCGAGCTGGTAGAAGAAGCGGTTCGCCACCGTGCCCGCGAAGCCCAGATGCGCGGTGCGGAAATCGGTATTGCGGGTGTTACGCGATGCAACCCGCGCGCCGCTGGTGCCGGTGGTATCGACGATCGCCTGGCCGAGCAGGCGAAAGGTGGTGCCCCCATCGGGCGAAACGAGCACGGGCGAGCCGTTACGCCATTCGATCTGGGTCCGCCGCACCTGATCCTTCTCTGCCCGCGCCGCTTCGGCCAAGCCGACGGGGGCGGCCGGCGGCGCCGCCCTTGCAGTCGTGGTCGCATCGGCGGAGTCAAGGATGCTAGGAGCCGGCCCGCTGGCAAGCAGCAGGACAGCGCCGAAAGGCGCAAGAACCATGATTACGTTCCCGGACGCGGGCTGAGCCCTCTGCCCAGAAGAAACGACACGTCCCAGACATATTCTAGGAAGAAACCCGGTCGATCGGGCCATTATGGGCGCGAATATGTAAAGATACGAGGTTGGGATACGGGCTGGATTCCCACGCCTTCTGCGGAGGTTTTATCACCTCCGATTCCCCTGCCGGCATCGATCCCGAGCGCAATGAACGACAAAATTCGATCGAGAATGCATCGACTTGCCGACCGTCGACACAGCTCGGCACGCGATGGAGTGCCGCCGGTATCCGGACACATCTAGCGGCGATCGTGCACGATCGGCCGTTCGGCGAAAGCGGAACAGGAGGCCATGCCAGCCTTATTCCCCAGGCCAGAACGCGCTATCGCCATCCCTCTTTTACCGCCATTCGAGCGTCTCGAGGTCGCGCCCCAGCCGGGTCGGGGCCGTGCGCTGTCGACAGCCAGGGACTCGAGGGCGTCGGCCCTTGTGTCCCACCTCGGCCTGCACGATTAGGCGCCTCTGCGCCCCCGCCCCCTCCGCCCCCTCTCCCATTGACTCCTACCCCGAATCCGCTATGTGCGCGCTTCCTCCTTCGGGAGGAATCCGTCCGAGACAGCGAGTGACCGGAATTTGCCGGTCTTAATCTCTCGCCTAGACGGGGAACGATTTTTCCGATGCGGCCCGCCGATGCGCGGGTGCGGCGTTCGGGTCACGCCCAGGGACTTCCCCGGCCGCTGACGATCCACCCCCTCGGACATTTGAGAGCCTGGCCCGCTTCGGTGGGCCGTAACCGGGGCTTCCTGTCACAGGGGAGCCTCATGTATGAGGAAACCGGCATGGATCGTTCCCAGAAGGCCGACGCCGTTGCCGAGCTGAACCGCACTTTCAACGAGGTCGGCGTGGTGGTCATCACCCGCAACCTCGGGATGACCGTCAAGCAGTCGACGGACCTCCGCAACAAGATGCGCGAAGCCGGTGCGAGCTACAAGGTCTCGAAGAACAAGCTCGCCAAGATCGCTGCCCAGGGCACCGATTATGCGGTGCTCGCGGATCTGCTGACGGGTCCGACGGCGCTCGCCACTTCCGTGGATCCCGTGGCTGCGGCCAAGGTGGTCGCGGACTTCGCCAAGACGAACGACAAGATCGAAATCGTCGGCGGGGCCATGGGCGGGCTGCTGCTGGATGCCGCTGGCGTTCAGGCACTGGCTTCGCTGCCGTCGCTGGACGAGCTGCGCGGCAAGCTTGTGGGGCTCATCGTGGCACCCGCTACCAAGCTCGCCACGATCGCGCAGGCGCCCGCGGCACAGATCGCACGCGTGCTTGCTGCCCACAGCGAGAAGCAGGCGGCCTGATCCTCGTGATCGGGTCTTCGCGACTTTTTCTATCCCTTAATTCTGCATTTATTGGAGTGTATCATGGCTGACCTTAACGCAATCGTCGAACAGCTTTCCGCGCTGACCGTTCTCGAAGCAGCTGAGCTGTCGAAGCTGCTCGAAGAGAAGTGGGGCGTCTCGGCCGCCGCTGCCGTCGCCGTTGCCGGCCCGGCTGCTGGTGGCGCCGCTGCCCCGGCCGTCGAAGAGAAGACCGAATTCGACGTGATCCTCACCGGCGACGGTGGCAAGAAGATCAACGTCATCAAGGAAGTCCGCGCCATCACCAGCCTCGGCCTCACCGAAGCCAAGGCGCTGGTCGAAGGCGCTCCGAAGCCGGTCAAGGAAGGCGTCTCCAAGGACGAAGCCGAGAAGATCAAGAAGCAGCTTGAAGAAGCCGGCGCGACCGTCGAAATCAAGTAAGCTTCCTGGCCGGTATTCAGGCCTGGAAACAAGGAAAGGGCGGCCCGGAAACGGGTCGCCCTTTTTCTTTGCCTGTAAGAAGCGCCCGCGCCCCCAGCCTGTCGGCAGCGGAAGGGTTACTGGCGCTCCCGCACCTTCCGCTCGGCTTCGGCACGAATGCGGGCGCTGCGGGCGCGCTCGAGCCGCTCGCGATCGACAGCCTCGCGCAACTCCCGCTCTTCCTCCCTCCGCTCGCGATCTTCCCGCGCCATGCGTTCGGCAATCCGCAGCCGGATCGCCTCCAGTTCGGGAGACGCCTCTTCGGGGGCCATGTCGGAACGGAACAGATCCTGCCGGCTCAGCCGCTCCGTCGCGGCGATGCGATCGGACCAATGGCGGGGCCTCGCCTTCGGCTTCATGCGGGCAAGGCGCGCGCGGCGCAGCGCGGCACGATAGACCTGGAACATCCGTGCCGAATGCAGCCCCGTGAACAGCGCCGCGACGAGGCCGACCGAAATATATACCGAACTGCCCGGCTGCGGCGCTCTGAGAACGACGAGCACCATCAGATAACTGAGGAGCATCATCAACGCGCAATAGGCACCGAACTCGATGGACACCAAAAGATATCGGCGAACAGTTTCATATTTCATTGAACGCAAGCCCCCGCGGCCGGACGTACAACAGGCCACGGGTGCACGCGGCATCGCCCAACTCACGCGGACATCATCGGCCAGAGATGTTAACGAACCCCTATCGGAAGATGCGGCGCGCCTCTTCCTCCTCGATATCCTCGCGCGCCATCCGGTCTGCGATGCGCTGGCGGATCGCGTCGAGCGACATGCTCGGATCGATCTCGAAATCGCGATCCTCGGCATCCGGGTCTTCGCCGAGCGACAGGCGCTTGGCGCGATACACCCGCTCCACCGCCTCGAGCTCCTCAAGCAGGCGAACACGCGCCGGATCGCCGCCCTTGGCTTCGAGCCGCTCCGCCGCAATCCTCTCCGACCACCGCAGCGTCCGGCGCTCCTCGGCCGTCATTGCCGACGCAGGCGCGGCCTCTTCCTCTTTCAGCAACCCGGCCGCCCGCGCCCTTTGCCGGGCCCGGCGGTAGCGCGCATACATCCGTAGCGCATAGAAGCCCGTAAACGCCGAAACGCCGATACAGGTATTGATGTACCACTGCGAATGCGCCTGGGGTGCATATTCCACCAGGATATACATCGCCGCGCCCAGGATCGTCATGAACAGGAAATAGGCGAGGAATTCGATCGCCTCGTAGAAATATCTTCGAATGGCTGCGATATTCATTGCCTGCTCCACGGCGCCCGGACAACGCCGGGGCTGTCGCCATCGAGCCCCAATCACGTCCCGACCGACGCCCATGGACTCAACAGCATCAGCCTTAATGAAGTATGCAAAATTTACGGTTACCGCATCGGGAATATTACTTATCGGCCAGATTGCCGCCGCACGACGCGCAAAGAGCGGGCTGCGGCATTCGCACCGCAGCCCGCCCCCACGGAACGGCAAAGATCAGAATTTGCCGGTCAGTTGCACACCGTAGAAGCGCGGCTCTGCGGGGATATAGGTGGGGTTGTTGAAGCCGCCGCCCGTGTTTCCGGCATCGAGCAGGTAACGTTCATTGGTGGCATTGCGGAGATAACCGGCGATTTCATACCGACCTTCGGCAAAGCTCAGCCCCGCCTTCACGTTGATCAACGTCACCTTGTTCTGCGAAATCGCCTCCTTGTTCGGGATTTCGAAGAAGATCTTGCTCCGATAGGTCACGCTCGGGGTGGCGAATACGCGCACGCCGTTGCCCACCGGCGCATCGACGGTGAAGCCGGCAGACCATTGCAGCCGCGGCTGCAGGCGGAAGCGGTTGCCGGCATAGATGCCGTTCGACTTCTTCTTGTCGATGCCGCCATCGATGAAGCCGGCGTTGCCGAACAGGGTAAGCCAGTTGGTCGGACGCAATTGCCCTTCCGCCTCGAAGCCGAGGTTGCTCGCGGTGCCGGCGCTTTCGGTGATGCTGGAACCGACGGGGCGCCCCGAGGGATCGTTCGGATCGGTGACGGTACGGCTGATCTGGAAGTTCTTGTACTTCTGGTAATAGACGCCGAGCGATCCGCTGAACATGCCACGGACCAGCTTCACGCCGCCTTCATAATTCCAGACCGTTTCCTCCGGGATGATCGAAAGCGACGTCGCGCCCTGGTTCACGGTCGGCGAGCGACGGCCCTTGGAAATGGTGCCGTACAGGTTGATCGCGCTGGTGAGGCGATACAGGAAGTTGAAGCGCGGCAGGAACGCCTGGAAGCTGTCCTGGCTCCACAGCGTGCCCTTGGTCGTTGCCTGCCCCGGAATCAGCGGCGCACCGCTCAGCACCGATTTCGGCGCCACCGAGACGAAACCCGATTTGCGCTGCTCGATCAGCGAACGGATGCCCGCGGTCAGCTCCAGGCGGGTCGTGGGCATCCAGGTCACTTCGCCGAACACCGAATATTGATCGTTGATGCCCTTGTTGGTGAAGATCGATTGATAGGGGATCTGCGTCGCCGCGCCCCTTGTCAGGATTGCCGTCGCCTGCGCCGCCGTCACCACCCCGGTCGACGAAACGCACCCAAGGTTCGGAACAAGGTTCGCCGCGCACTGGAGATAGATGCCTTCCTCCGTCGAGAACGGCACTTCCTGGCGATTGTTTTCATGGAACACATTCCAGCCGAAGCTGGTGCGGACATGATCGTCCGAATAGGCGAAACGCGATTCATGGCTGAGCTGCGAGCCATAGGCACCCTCGGCGAATTCGAGCCACCACGCCGCCGAGCCGTCGGCATCGAACACTTCGAGCGAATTGAACGCACGATAGCCGTTGACGGTCGTGAAGTTCCAGCCATCGGCAAAGTCGTAGCTGGCGGTGAGGTTCACGTCATATACGTCGCGGGTAAGGCCCAGCTTGTCGGCGCCCAGCACCTTGCCGGAAAGCGGCGAGCCGGAAAGGTTCGCGGCACCGAACGGGTCCGCCGGGCCGGCGGACGTGGCGAAGCGCTTCGAAATGAAGGGCGTGCCGCTGTTGCGCTGCCGATCATAGGTGCCGATCAGGTCGACGGTAAGCGCCTCGCTGGGCGTGTAGCGCACCGAAGCGCGCAGCCCGAGCTGGTTCTGCGCATAGAGATCGCCCTGCGTCGTCGACAGGTTCTTCACATAGCCGTCGCGCTTCTTCCACTCGCCCGCGACGCGTGCGGCGATCACATCGTTGCCGATGTTGAGATGGCCGCCGAGGAGATAGGCGTTGTAGTTGCCATAGCCGGCGGTCAGTTCGCCGGAAACACCCGGCTTGGGACGCGCGGAGATGATGCTGACCGCACCGATCGTCGAGGCGGTGCCGAACAGCGTCGCCTGCGGCCCCTTCACCACTTCGATCCGATCGACGTCGTAGATCGCCTGATAGGCGCCGCGCGAGCGCGAGATATCGATGCCGTTATAGTATAGCGTAACGCGCGCCGCCTGCTGGGCCGAGCCGCTGTCCGAGGTGATGCCGCGGATCACGATGCCCGGATTGTTCGCGCTCTGCTCCTGGATATTCAGGCCCGGCACGTAATTGGAAAGTTCGTCGAGATCGTCGACGCCAAGGCGCTTCATCTGCTCCTGGGTGACGGCCGTGATCGTGATCGGCACCTCGCTCAGCTTCTGCTCGACCTTCTGGGCCGTCACGATGATGTCGCCGCCCGAGACATCGTTCTGGCCGGCATCCTGCGCATGGACGGCGGTTGCCGAAACGGTTGCGAGCAGCACGGCGATAAGACCCGATTTCTTGTAGTTCATGGTTTGCCTCCCTGGTACGGGCAGGTCGGTTGGCCGCCGATTGTTAAGCCTTCGCGGCGCACCCGCGACAGATTTGTTGCGGGCGCTTTCAACTCCGATTTCGACCCCGCACGCAGCGGCGACACCGCACGTTCCTCGGCCGGCACCCCTTTGACATCCCCCGCCCACCCCCCTATATCCCCGCTCTGGCCCTTCGATCGGGAAATGGTACGCCGTCGCGCAGCGTACCGCACGCATGGATCGGAACGGCTTGCCAGACGCCTCGAAGCTGCCGAATCCCGGAACCGGGGGTCGTGCGGCCTTTCGGCGTCGCTTTGCACGTCCTGGCTCCCG
The DNA here is from genome assembly GCF_003096275.1 of Sphingomonas pokkalii. Classification (GTDB taxonomy): domain Bacteria; phylum Pseudomonadota; class Alphaproteobacteria; order Sphingomonadales; family Sphingomonadaceae; genus Sphingomonas; species Sphingomonas pokkalii. The sequence goes on along the minus strand of NZ_QENQ01000001.1, from coordinate 3,273,514 downwards.
GACAGGGGCACCGAGTTTACGGCTGACGAGGCAACACACACCTATGGCTACCAAGGCAATCGAGGGCGGCACGCTGAAGCGCCGCATCCGCAAGGTGTTCGGCGACATCCACGAAGTGGTGCAGATGCCGAACCTGATCGAGGTTCAGCGCGAATCCTACGAACAGTTCCTGCGGTCCGATCCCTCGATCGGCTATGTCTCCGGCCTCGAGAAGACGCTCCGCAGCGTGTTCCCGATCCGCGACTTCGCCGGCACCGCCGAGCTCGACTTCGTGACCTACGAGCTCGAGGATCCGAAGTTCGACGTGGACGAGTGCCGCCAGCGCGGCATCACCTATGCGGCGCCGATGCGCGTTACCCTCCGCCTCATCGTGTTCGAGGTCGATCCCGATACGGAAGCCCGGTCGGTGCTCGATATCAAGGAGCAGGACGTGTACATGGGCGACATGCCGCTCATGACCGAGAACGGCACCTTCTTCATCAACGGCACCGAGCGCGTCATCGTCAGCCAGATGCACCGCTCGCCGGGCGTGCTGTTCGACCATGACCGCGGCAAGACGCACGCTTCGGGCAAGTATCTCTTCGCCGCCCGCGTGATCCCGTATCGTGGTTCGTGGCTGGACTTCGAGTTCGACGCGAAGGACATCGTCAACGTCCGTATCGACCGCAAGCGCAAGCTGCCGGTCACCAGCCTGCTCTATGCGCTGGGCCTGAATTCGGAAGAGATCCTCAACCAGTTCTACAACCGCGTGACCTATGTCCGCGGCCCGAACGGCTGGCAGATCCCGTTCCAGGCGGAAAACTGGCGCGGCCAGAAGCCGATGTTCGACATCGTCGATGCGGCATCGGGCGAAGTCGTGTTCCCCGCCGGCCAGAAGATCAGCCCGCGCGCCGCGAACAAGGCCGCGAAGGACGGTCTGGCAACGCTGCTGATCCCGACCGAGGAAATCTTCGGCCGCTACAGCGCCTATGACCTGATCAACGAGGCGACCGGCGAAATCTACATCGAAGCCGGCGACGAAGTCTCGGCCGAGAATCTCGAAAAGCTCGACAAGGCGGGCATCGACCGCCTCGAACTGCTCGACATCGATCACGTCACCACCGGTCCGTGGATCCGCAACACGCTCAAGGTCGACAAGGCCGAAGAGCGCGAACAGGCACTGTCCGACATCTATCGCGTGATGCGCCCCGGCGAACCGCCGACGCTCGAGACCGCGGAATCGCTGTTCGCCGGCCTGTTCTTCGATCCGGAGCGCTACGACCTCTCGGCCGTGGGCCGCGTGAAGCTGAACATGCGCCTCGGCCTCGACACGCCCGACACCGTGACGACGCTGCGCACCGAGGACATTCTCGAGGTCGTCAAGACGCTCGTGAACCTGAAGGACGGCAAGGGCGAAGTCGACGACATCGACAATCTCGGCAACCGCCGCGTCCGTTCGGTGGGCGAGCTGCTGGAGAACCAGTATCGCGTCGGCCTGCTCCGCATGGAGCGCGCCGTGAAGGAGCGCATGTCGTCGGTCGACGTGTCGACGGTGATGCCGAACGACCTGATCAACGCCAAGCCCGCGGTCGCCGCGGTGCGCGAGTTCTTCGGTTCGTCGCAGCTGTCGCAGTTCATGGACCAGACCAACCCGCTCTCCGAAGTGACGCACAAGCGTCGCGTCTCGGCGCTCGGGCCGGGCGGTCTCACCCGTGAGCGCGCAGGCTTCGAAGTCCGCGACGTTCACCCGACCCATTATGGCCGTATCTGCCCGATCGAAACGCCGGAAGGCCCGAACATCGGTCTGATCAACTCGCTGGCTACCTTCAGCCGCGTCAACAAGTACGGCTTCATCGAGACGCCGTACCGCAAGATCATCGACGGCAAGGTGACCAACGAGGTCGTCTATCTGTCGGCGATGGAAGAGCAGAAGCACACGATCGCGCAGGCATCGGCCGAGCTCGACGAGACCGGCGCGTTCGTCGACGATCTCGTCTCGGCCCGCCAAGGCGGCGAATTCCTGATGGCACTGCGCGATCAGGTGACGCTGATGGACGTGTCGCCGAAGCAGCTCGTTTCGGTCGCCGCGTCGCTGATCCCCTTCCTCGAGAAGGACGACGCGAACCGCGCGCTGATGGGCTCGAACATGCAGCGCCAGGCCGTGCCGCTGGTGAAGGCGGAAGCGCCCTTCGTCGGCACCGGCATGGAAGCGACCGTGGCCCGCGACTCCGGCGCCGCGATCGCCGCCAAGCGTTCGGGCGTGGTCGACCAGGTCGACGCGACCCGTATCGTGGTCCGCGCGACGGGTGACGTCGATGCCAGCGAGAGCGGCGTCGACATCTATACGCTGATGAAGTTCCAGCGCTCGAACCAGTCGACCTGCATCAACCAGCGTCCGCTGGTGAAGGTGGGCGACATCGTGCAGGCCGGCGACGTGATCGCCGACGGCCCGTCGACCGAGTTCGGCGAGCTGGCGCTGGGCCGCAACGTGCTCGTCGCGTTCATGCCCTGGAACGGCTACAACTACGAGGACTCGATCCTGATCAACGAGCGCATCGTGAAGGACGACGTGTTCACGTCGATCCACATCGATGAGTTCGAAGTGATGGCGCGCGACACCAAGCTCGGGCCGGAAGACATCACCCGCGACATCCCGAATGTCGGCGAGGAAGCGCTGCGCAACCTCGACGAAGCGGGCATCGTCTATGTCGGTGCCGAAGTGGAGCCGGGCGACATCCTGGTCGGCAAGATCACGCCCAAGGGCGAAAGCCCGATGACGCCGGAAGAAAAGCTCCTCCGCGCCATCTTCGGCGAAAAGGCCAGCGACGTGCGCGACACCTCGCTGCGTCTGCCGCCGGGCGTTTCGGGCACGATCGTCGACGTGCGCGTGTTCAACCGTCACGGCATCGACAAGGACGAGCGTGCCCTGGCGATCGAGCGCGAGGAAATCGAGCGTCTGCGCAAGGACGCCGACGACGAACGCAACATCCTCAACCGCGCGACCTGGTCGCGTCTGCGCGAGATGCTGCTGGGTCAGGTCGCGACGGCTGCACCGAAGGGCCTGAAGAAGGGCGTCACGATCGACGAGGAACTGCTCGACAGCGTCGACCGCCACGAATGGTGGCGCTTCGCGGTGCAGGACGATGCCATGCAGGGCAACCTGGAAGCGGTGAAGGGCCAGTATGACGAGGCCGTGAAGCGCATCAAGGACAAGTTCGAAGACCGCCGCGAGAAGCTGGAGCGGGGCGACGAGCTGCCGCCGGGCGTGCTGAAGATGGTCAAGGTGTTCGTCGCGGTGAAGCGCAAGCTGCAGCCGGGCGACAAGATGGCCGGCCGCCACGGCAACAAGGGCATCATCAGCCGCATCCTGCCGCAGGAAGACATGCCGTTCCTCGAGGACGGTACGCCGGTCGACTTCGTGCTCAACCCGCTGGGCGTGCCGAGCCGCATGAACGTCGGGCAGATCTTCGAGACCCATCTGGGCTGGGCCGCGCGCGGCCTGGGCCGGAAGATCGGCGACGCGCTCGATGCGTGGCGTGCAGCCAACCCGAACCCGCAGGCCGGCGAAGCGCCGGAAGCGGTGAAGGAGCTGCTCGGCACCGTCTATGGCGACAACTACAAGGCCGAGCTGGATCGCCGCTCGACCGAGCAGCTGGTCGACCTGGCGCAGAACGTCCGCTCGGGCGTGCCGATGGCCACCCCGGTGTTCGACGGCGCGGTGGAAGCCGACGTTTCGGCGATGCTGCGGATGGCGGGCCTGGACGAATCCGGCCAGGTGACGCTGTTCGACGGCCGCACGGGCGAGGCGTTCGATCGCAAGGTGACGGTGGGGTACAAGTACGTCCTCAAGCTACACCACCTGGTCGACGACAAGATCCACGCGCGTTCGATCGGGCCGTACAGCCTCGTCACCCAGCAGCCGCTGGGCGGTAAGGCGCAGTTCGGTGGCCAGCGCTTCGGTGAAATGGAAGTGTGGGCGCTCCAGGCCTATGGCGCGGCGTACACGCTCCAGGAAATGCTGACGGTGAAGTCCGACGACGTGGTCGGCCGCACCAAGGTCTACGAAGCGATCGTCAAGGGCGACGACACCTTCGAGGCCGGCATCCCGGAGAGCTTCAACGTGCTCGTCAAGGAAATGCGCTCGCTGGGCCTGAACGTCGAGTTGAAGACAGCCGAACTCGGCTTCGACGACGACGGCGTGCAGATCGCCGCGGAGTAAGGGACCGGCGCCCCTCCTTCCCCCGGGATGGAGGGGCGGCCAGCCGCCTTCCGATGAGAGACATCCCCTCCCCTAGCCCCTTCCGTACGCGGAAGGGCGATGGAGTGAAGAAATGAACGAACTTACCAACTTCGCGAACCCGCTCGCCAAGCCGGAAACCTTCGACCAGATCCAGATCGGGATCGCGTCGCCGGACCGTATCCGCAGCTGGTCGTTCGGCGAGATCAAGAAGCCCGAGACGATCAACTATCGCACGTTCAAGCCCGAGCGTGACGGCCTGTTCTGCGCGCGCATCTTCGGTCCGATCAAGGATTACGAGTGCCTGTGCGGCAAGTACAAGCGCATGAAGTACAAGGGCATCGTCTGCGAAAAGTGCGGCGTGGAAGTGACCGTCTCGAAGGTCCGCCGCGAGCGCATGGGCCATATCGAACTGGCCGCGCCGGTTGCGCACATCTGGTTCCTGAAGTCGCTGCCGAGCCGCATCGGCCTGCTGCTCGACATGCAGCTGAAGCAGCTCGAGCGCGTGCTGTACTTCGAGAGCTACATCGTCACCGAGCCGGGCCTCACCCCGCTCGAGAAGTTCCAGCTCCTCACCGAGGACGAACTGCTCGACGCGCAGGATGAATATGGCGAGGACGCCTTCTCGGCCGGCATCGGCGCCGAAGCGGTCAAGATCATGCTCATGGATCTCGACCTCGAAGGCGAGCGCAAGGAGCTGCTGGAAGAACTGGCGGTCACCAAGTCCGAGCTGAAGCCGAAGAAGATCATCAAACGCCTGAAGGTCGTCGAGAGCTTCATCGAATCCGGCAACCGCCCGGAATGGATGATCCTGGACGTCGTGCCGGTGATCCCGCCCGAGCTGCGCCCGCTGGTGCCGCTGGACGGCGGCCGCTTCGCGACCTCGGATCTGAACGATCTGTATCGCCGCGTGATCAACCGTAACAACCGCCTCAAGCGGCTGATGGAACTGCGCGCGCCGGACATCATCGTCCGCAACGAAAAGCGCATGCTGCAGGAAGCCGTCGACGCGCTGTTCGACAATGGCCGCCGCGGCCGCACCATCACCGGTGCGAACAAGCGTCCGCTCAAGTCGCTGTCCGACATGCTCAAGGGCAAGCAGGGCCGCTTCCGTCAGAACCTGCTCGGCAAGCGCGTCGACTATTCGGGCCGTTCGGTCATCGTGACCGGTCCGGAACTCAAGCTGCACCAGTGCGGCCTGCCGAAGAAGATGGCGCTCGAGCTGTTCAAGCCGTTCATCTATGCCCGTCTCGACGCCAAGGGTCTCTCGATGACCCTGAAGCAGGCGAAGAAGTGGGTCGAGAAGGAGCGCAAGGAAGTCTGGGACATCCTGGACGAAGTGATCCGCGAGCACCCGGTGCTGCTGAACCGCGCGCCGACGCTCCACCGTCTGGGCATCCAGGCGTTCGAGCCGGTGCTGATCGAAGGCAAGGCGATCCAGCTCCACCCGCTGGTCTGCTCGGCGTTCAACGCCGACTTCGACGGTGACCAGATGGCCGTCCACGTTCCGCTGAGCCTCGAGGCGCAGCTGGAAGCGCGCGTCCTGATGATGTCGACCAACAACATCCTGAGCCCCGCGAACGGCAAGCCGATCATCGTGCCGTCGCAGGACATGGTCCTCGGTCTCTACTACATCACGATGGAGAAGGAGAACGAGCCGGGCCAGGGGATGCTGCTGGCCGACATGGCGGAGGTGCACCAGGCCCTCAACGCCGGCGCGGTGACGCTGCACACCAAGATCACCAGCCGCGTGCCGCAGACCGACGAGAACGGCAACCAATACCTCAAGCGTTACCAGACCACGCCGGGCCGCATGCTGCTCGGCGAGTGCCTGCCGAAGAGCCACAAGGTGCCGTTCGACGTCGTCAATCGCCTGCTCACCAAGAAGGACGTGGGCGACGTGATCGACGAGGTCTATCGTCACACCGGCCAGAAGGAGACGGTGCTGTTCGCCGACGCGATCATGAGCCTCGGCTTCCGCAACGCGTTCAAGGCCGGCATCTCGTTCGGCAAGGACGACATGATCATCCCGGACGCCAAGATCGGCCTGGTCGACGAGACCCGTGCGCTCGTGAAGGATTATGAGCAGCAGTATCAGGACGGCCTGATCACCCAGCAGGAAAAGTACAACAAGGTGATCGACGCCTGGAGCCGTTGCGGCGACCAGGTGGCCGCGGCGATGATGGACGAGATCAAGTCCGTGAAGTTCGACGAGGCGACCGGACGGCAGATGCCCGACAACGCCATCTACATGATGGCCCATTCGGGTGCCCGTGGTTCGGCGGCGCAGATCAAGCAGCTTGCCGGCATGCGCGGCCTGATGGCCAAGCCGTCGGGCGAGATCATCGAAACGCCGATCATCTCGAACTTCAAGGAAGGTCTGACCGTTCTTGAATACTTCAACTCGACCCACGGCGCGCGTAAGGGCCTCGCGGATACCGCGTTGAAGACGGCGAACTCGGGCTACCTCACCCGTCGTCTGGTCGACGTGTCGCAGGACTGCGTCGTCATGGAGATCGATTGCGGCACCGAGCGCGCGCTCGAGATGAAGGCGATCGTCCAGGGCGGTTCGGTGATCGCGTCGCTCGGCGAACGCATCCTGGGCCGCACCACGGCCGAGGACATCATCGATGCCAAAACGGGCGAGGTGGCGATTCCGATCGGCACGCTGCTCGACGAAGCGATGATCGCCCAGATCGAAGCGCTCAGCGTGCCGGCGGTGAAGATCCGCAGCCCGCTGGTCTGCGAAGCCAAGCTCGGCGTGTGCGCCAAGTGCTACGGGCGTGACCTCGCCCGCGGTACCCCGGTGAACATCGGCGAAGCGGTGGGCGTCATCGCGGCGCAGTCGATCGGCGAGCCGGGCACGCAGCTGACCATGCGTACCTTCCACATCGGCGGCGCGGCGCAGCTCAACGAGCAGTCGAACCTCGAAGCCCCCGTGGACGGCAAGGCCGAGTTCCGCGATCTGCGCCTGATCGAGGATCAGCGCGGCCGTCGCGTGGTGCTCAGCCGCTCGGGCGAGATCGCGATCATGGACATGGATGGCCGCGAGCTGGCCGTGCACAAGATCCCGTACGGCGCCTATGTGATGTTCGACGATGGCCATCTGGTCAGCGCGGGCGATCGCATGGCCGAATGGGATCCGTTCACCATGCCGGTGATCACCGAAACCGGTGGTGTCGTGAAGTATCAGGACGTCATCGAAGGCAAGACCATGACCGAGCAGGTCGACGAAGCGACGGGCATCGCCCAGCGCGTCGTCACCGAATATCGCGGTGCGGGCAAGAAGGAGGATCTCCGTCCTCGCCTGACCCTCACCGGCGAAGCTGCCGCCGAAGCCGCCCGCTACATGCTGGCGCCGGGCGCGGTGATCTCGGTCGAGGATGGTGCGACGGTGCAGGGCGGTGACGTGCTTGCCCGTGTGGCGCGCGAGTCCGCCAAGACCCGCGACATCACCGGCGGTCTGCCGCGCGTCGCCGAGCTGTTCGAAGCGCGCAAGCCCAAGGAAAATGCCATCATCGCGAAGGTCTCGGGCCGCGTGGTGTTCGGCAAGGACTATAAGGCCAAGCGCAAGATCGGCATCCAGCCGGAGGACGGCGGCGAGGTCGTGGAATATCTGGTCCCGAAGTCGAAGGTGATCGACGTTCAGGAAGGCGACTACGTCAAGCGTGGCGACAACCTGATCGGCGGTTCGCCGGATCCGCACGACATTCTGGAAGTGCTCGGCATCGAGCCGCTGGCCGAATATCTGGTCAGCGAAATCCAGGAAGTCTATCGACTGCAGGGCGTGAAGATCAACGACAAGCACATCGAGGTGATCGTTCGCCAGATGCTGCAGAAGGTCGAGATCACCGACGGCGGCGACACCACGCTGCTGGCGGGCGAACAGGTCGATCGCGACGAGATGGACGAGCACAACGCGAAGCTCCAGCCGGGCCAGCAGCCCGCGATGGGCAAGCCGATCCTGCTCGGCATCACCAAGGCGTCGCTGCAGACCCGCAGCTTCATCTCGGCGGCGTCGTTCCAGGAAACCACCCGCGTGCTCACCGAGGCAGCCGTCCAGGGCAAGATGGACACGCTGCAGGGCCTGAAGGAGAATGTGATCGTCGGCCGTCTCATCCCCGCCGGTACCGGCGCGGGCATGAACCGTCTGCGCGTCGCCGCCTCCTCGCGCGATGCGGCGCTCCGCGTCGCCCAGCGCCGGATGCAGGAAGTGTCGCTGATTGCACCGGCCAGCGCTGCGGAAGAGCATGCCGCCGAACTGGCTCGCAGCCCGCGCGACGCGGCCGGCACCGGCAGCGATCCGCTGGCGGAAGTGACCCCTTCGGGCCACGGCACCGACGCGGATGCCGGCGAGTATCTGAACGAGGCGGAGTGATCCGCCCCGTTTGGGGGCTCTCCGCCTGACCGGACCTAGCAACAGAAAAGCCGCCGCTCGGCATGCCGGGCGGCGGCTTTTTCTTTCCATGGGAACCGTCGGTGGCTGCGGCGCCCTTCCGGGTGGTTGCGGCGATCAGAAGGCGATGCGGGTTCGCAGCGCGGCCACCATGGTCGTCGGCGCCTTACGCACCCCGCCGCGGTCGAAGACCAGCTGCAGGTCCGGCTGCACCGTCAGCCAGCGGGCGATCCGATCCGAATAGGTGACTTCCAGCGCACTCTCCGCCCGCGCTGCCGGCAACCCCTCGCCTGCGAGGACGGAGCGATAGCCGCGGGTCGTCACCGCCTGGTTGACGCCGATGGACAGGGCCGAATCCGGCCGCCCCGGCAGCAGTCGCTCGATCAGGACGCCGGCCTGCCAGCCTCCCTGATAGGGTGTGGTCTTGCCCTCCGAGATGCCTGCCCGCCCGAACAGCGTCAGCGTCCGCCGGTCCTCGCCACCGGTCAGCCGCAGTTCGGCCACCACATAGGCGCCATGGCTCCGCCGGAGCAGCGGATTACCTTCCGCATCCGTCTCGGTGAAATCCTCCTGCCGCTTGCTGTAGCGCCAGTAACCGAATGCCAGCTTCGCCCCGTCCGGCTCCAAGCCCACTTCCCCGATGCCGATCACGCCATTGCGCAAGTGAAAAGCCACGCCTGCCGGCTCGCCTGGGCAACCCGCCGTGGCATTGAGCAGGGCGGCACGGACATAGCCGGCCTTGCCCACGCGATGTTCCACCCGCACCGTCAGCGACGTCGAGGGGAAGATGGACGGCCCGTTTACGCCGGTTGCCGAAAGTTCGGAGCCGACGCCGAAGGCCGGCCCGATCAGCAAGCCCGCCGCCCCGTTCACGTAGAACTCGCTGTTCAGATCGTACAGGCCCGCGCGCACGCTGGTCCGCGCGCCGAGCGGGTGCTCCACCCATGCCTCGTACAGGCGGAAGCGGTGGCTGGTCACTTCGATATTGTCCACCCCCTGCAAGGTGCCGATGCTGTTGTTGGGCGACCCGCCGAGATTGTTCATCACTTGCACATGCGCGCTCGCCCCCCGCCAGCCGAGCAGCCTTTCCAGGTCCAGGTCCGCCGTAACCCGAAGATCGTCGAACAAATAGGCGCGGTTGTCCACGCTGCCGCGCACGGCAGAAAGCAGGTCAATCGTTTCGGAGGCGTGCAATTCCACCGCCGACTGCGCATGGGCGGAGGTCGCACCCAATAGAGCCGACGTCAGGGCAAGCAGAACTCGCTTCATCACAAAGCATCCCATCACCCCTTGCATTCATATTTAGGCGTCCACGCCCGCCTAAGGGATTCTTTGCTATAATTTTGCTGGAGGATTGGATTTTTGGTTGGGGGGAAACCGCGTACCAGGAGCATCACCTTGTCGTCGATTTCTCAGTCAAGTCGTAAGCTAACAGGCGCGGTCATCGCACTTTTCTTCCTCAGCGGCGGCACCGGCATCGTCGCCGCATGGCAATTGTCCGGTGCACTGGATCGCCAGGCAGAGGCCGCCGCCCTGCTCCGCAACCATATGGAAGCGGATATGATGCACGATGCGGTCCGCAGCGATGTGCTTGCCGCGCTCGCCGCAGCCGATCCGTCGATGGGGCTCCGTCGCGAGGACGCCGAGAAGGATCTCGGCGAACATCTCGATCTGCTGCGATCGATGATCGCGGAGAATTCCGGCTTTCGGGGGAATGCGGCGGTGGAGGCGACGGTGACGGGGATCGCTGCGCCGCTGACCGCCTATGCCAATGCCGCCAAGCAGATCGTGGCGACCGCCGGGCCCAACCCCGACGCGGCCAAGCGCAGCCTGCCCGATTTCATGACGCAGTTTTCAGCCCTTGAGCAATCGATGAGCAAGGCCTCGGACGCGATCGAGACCTATTCCCAACGCACCGCGCGAAACGGCGCGTGGCTTGGCCTCATCGCCATCGGCCTGCTCGTCGCCACGCTCGCCATGGCGGTGGGCGGCGCAATGTTCCTTGCCCGCATAGTCCGCCGCAAGCTCGTCGCGCCCCTGGCCTGCCTGGCGGATATAGTGAAGGGCATGGAACCCGGCGCCCCCGCCGCCCTGCCCGAAACCGAGCGTCAGGACGAACTTGGCGAACTGGCCCGCGCGATCGACAAGTTCAACGAACATGTCGTCCGCGCCGAAGAGGCGAAGAACGCCAACACCGACCTCATCGTGCAGACGATCGGCAGCGGCCTGCAACGGCTTGCCGAAGGCGACGTCACCACCAGCATCGATGCTGAATTGATCGGGCCGTTCGACCGGCTGAAGCGCGACTTCAATGCGGCGATCGACAGCCTGCGCGGGCTGATCGGCTCGGTTCGCAGCGGCGCAGCCGCGCTGCGCCAGGGATCGAGCGAGATCGCCGCCGCCTCGGAGGATCTGGCGAAGCGCACCGAATGCAATGCAGCCAGCCTGGAAAGCACCGCCCATGCCGTGGGCGAGATCGACAGCCGGCTCAAGACGTCGCTGGACGCGACCGCCGGAACGGTCACCCGCGCCAACCAGACGATGGATGCCGTCACCGCCGGTCGCAGCCGGGTGAGCAATGCCGTCACCGCGATGAGCCGCGTCTCGGATAGCGCCAAGGGTATCGACGCGGTCATCGAAGGCCTCGACAAGATCGCCTTCCAGACGCGCGTGCTCGCGATGAACGCGGCCGTCGAGGCCGGCCGGGCCGGGGAAGCCGGTCGCGGCTTTGCCGTCGTTGCCGATCTCGTCTCGGCATTGGCGATGCGGGCCGAGGAGGAGGCCGGTCGCGCCCGCGATCAGTTGACCGTCACCCAGGTCGAAATCGGTACGGCGGTCTCGGCGGTCGAGGATGTCGACGGCGCCTTCACCGAAATCTCGGAAAATGCCCAGTCGGTCCACCATCTGCTCGCCAAGGTCGCCGACGACAATCGGATGCAGTCGGAAGCGCTCTCGCGCCTGACCGATTCCATTCGCACCATGGACCTGTCGACCCAGCAGAATGCGGCGATGGTGGAAGAGACATCGGCTGCTGCCCGCAACCTGATGGCGGAGGTCGCCGAGCTCGCCGATCGCGCCGAGAAGTTCCGCACCGAGCATGGGGCGGAACGGTACCCATCCCCCACTCCCCGCAGCCGCGCCCGCAGCGCGGCCGTCCTGGAGCAAGATGCCATGTGGGCCTGACCGGGAGCCGGCCGCCGGCCCATCAGCCGAAGGCGACGATGCGATCCCCCAGCCGTTCCGCCTCGCCGCGATCGTGCGTCACCAGCAGGATCGGCAGGCGCAGCTGATCGCGAAGCCGCTCCAGCAGCACTAGAATCTCCTCCCCCCGCTTCCGATCGAGCGAGGCAAGCGGCTCATCGAGCAGGAGAAAGCGGGGATCCGCCAGAAGCGCCCGGCCGATGGCGACACGCTTCGCCTCGCCGCCGGAAAGGGTGCGCGGCCAACGATCCAGCAGGGCGGCGATGCCGAGCAGCTGGATCACGCCGTCCACGTCCATCACCGCTCCCTTGCGGCGGCCATAGAGAAGGTTGGCGCGGACGCTGAGGTGCGGGAACAGGCGTGGTTCCTGGAACACATATCCGGCGCGCCGCGTCTCCGGGCGCAGATCGATCCCCGCGCGGGAATCAAACAGCGTGCATCCATCGACGCCGATATGCCCCGCGTCCGGCCGAAGCAGCCCGGCGACCATGTTGAGCACGCTCGTCTTGCCGGCACCGGATGGCCCGAACAGCACGGTCACGCCCGCGCCAGGGGCGATCCGGCAGGCAATCTCCACCTCGCCCAGCTGCCGGCGGATATCCACGTCAAAGGACATGGGTGCCCCGCCCCGCCCGTCGCGCCATCCCCTCGGATGCCAGCAGCGCGACGAACGCGATCGCCACCGAAATGCCGGCGAGGCGCAGCACCTGCCCCTCCGCACCCGGCACCTGCAACGCGGCATAGATGGCGAGCGGCAACGTCTGCGTCTCGCCCGGCACATTGGACACGAAGGTGATTGTCGCGCCGAACTCGCCCAACGCGCGGGCGAACCCCAGCATCAGGCCGGCGATCACCCCCGGCAGTGCCAACGGCACCGTGATCGTGGCAAAGGCCCGCATCGGCGAAGCGCCCAGGCTGCGCGCCGCCTGCTCCAGCCGCCGGTCCACGCCCTCCAGCGACAGCCGGATCGCGCGAACCATCAGGGGCAGCGCCATCACCGCAGCGGCGATCGCCGCCCCGCTCCAATGGAACAGCACGGTCGTGCCGAACCACCGCCCCAGAACATGTCCGATCGGCCCGGCCGGGGCGAAGGCGAGCAGCAGCAGCCACCCCGTCACCACCGGCGGGACGACCAGCGGCAGATGCACCACCGCATCCAGCAGCACCTTTCCGGGAAAGCGCACGCGCGCGAGCAGCCAGGCCAGCGCGAACGCGATCGGCAACATCGCGAGCACCGCCACGCCCCCCACCTTCAGCGAGAGGAGGACGATGCTCCATTCGCCCGTCGTCAGCATCGCCGCCCCCTCATCGCGGGGTGAAGCCAAAGGATGCGAAGATCGCCTTGCCCGCCGGGCTCAGCAGGAAGCGGCGAAAGGCCTCGGCATCGGCGCTCCGCCCCTGGGACAGACGAGCGACCGGATAGAGGATCGGCGGATGGCTGCCGGCCGGGAACATGCCGGCCACCCGCACCGCTGTGGATGCCCGCGCGTCGGTTGCATAAACGATGCCGAAGGGCACCGCGCCGCGCTCCACCAGGGCCAGTGCGGCCCGAACATTTTCGGCGCGCACCAGCTGCGGCGCGATCCGGTCCCACGCGCCGATCTTCTGCAGCGCGGCCTTGCCATAGATGCCGGCCGGCACGGCATCCGGATCGGCCATTGCCAGCCGCCCGCCACCGATCGCCGCGAGCAGCGGCCCGGCCTGATCGAGCGGCACGGTGCGCGGGTTCCCCGCCGCAGCCACGAGCACCAGCCGATTGCCCAGCAGCACGGCGCGGCTGCCCGGCACGATCCGGCCGGCCTTCTCCACTGCGTCCATCCACGGCATGTCGGCAGACACGAAGAGATCCGCCGGCGCGCCGGCCACGATCTGCCGCGCCAGAGCGGAAGAGGCGGCGAACGACAGGGTCGGGCGAAGATGCCCCATCCGCGCCCAGGCATCGGCCGCGGCGCGCATCGCCTCCTGCAGGCTGGCGGCTGCCAGTACCAGCGGCGGCGGCGCGGCCGTGCAGGCCGGCAGCGCGAGCGGCACCGCGGCAAGCACCCCGATCAGCGCACGGCGGCTCAGGGCGGGGATCTGGCGAGACATGGGCGAAGGCACCTGTTGCAGCGGATGCCTCCGGGTTCGCGAGTTGCAGCCGGGGTGTCAAGCGCGCCGGGCACGCGGCCCCGAAACGGAAAAGGGCCGGCGCGATTGCCCCCGGCCGGCCCTTCCCCCGTTAGCCAGAAAGCGGATCAGGCGGCGCGCAACGCCATCGTCACCCCGCCACGACGCCGGATCACCGCACCGGCGATCCCGAAGCCGAACAGCATCGTCAGCCAGCTCATCGGTTCCGGCACCGCCGTCATCGCCCGATAGATCTGAGTGGAATTGATGGTGTAGTTGCTGTTGCTCAGCACATCGAGGTTGAGGTTCCACCCGATCGCATCGAACGCGGCGAGATCGGTCGAGGTGATGACGCCCATTTCGCCGTAACAGAAGGTCGGATCCATCACGCCGATCTGGCTATACCCGTTGCAGCCATCCTGGTTGCTGGGCGTATCCTTGAAATGCGACGCCTGCCGGCCATCGCCATTATAGGCACCAGTGGCCATCAGCGAACGACCGTTGAACTGGGTCAGGCCGCCATCCAGCGAGAAATAGGCGGCCGTGCCTACCGACCAGTCGAGCACCGGCCCCGTGCCGGGCGCAACGTTGCGCGGATCGCTGCTGTAGCGGAACAGATCCAGGACCGAGCCCGCCGTCTGGTTGTTCCAGTTGAGCGCGTTGCCGATGGTCGCGTTCGGGCCGACGCCGGAATATTGGTCGTACACGTCGACACCGCTGGTGAAGCCCAGCGCGTGCCCGATTTCATGGATCGCGACGCCGATAAAATCCATCCTGTCGGCGGAGATGCCGTTCATCGGGTTGAAATCGAACGCGAACGCGGAGCTGAAGGTGATGTTCGCATCATTGCCCGCGCCGAAGCCGGTATAGCCCAGGGCCTTCAGATTGGCCTCGGTCACGGACAGGCGGACATTGTTCGTCCCGATCGACGTATCATATTGCGAGGCGTTGAGATTGATCCCCGTATTGCCGGTGCGCGCCGCGTTGCGCACCATGGAAATGCCGCGCACCGCGCCGAAGACGCTATCGTTGAACGTGGTTTGCGAAAGGCCCGGCAGCACCGCCGCCGCATCCAGCGCAGAACTTCCCACGTCGCGCAACGCGCCGATCACATCTTCGGTCGCCACGCTGTAGCGGGTGCTGCCGGTCGAACCGATGATGCCGGTGCCGAGCGCGCTGTATCCCACGCCCAGGTTCACCGTGACATTGGTCGAGATCACGCTTTCCCAATAGGCCGCAGCGATCTTGAAGCCGAGTTCCGCCTGGCTTCCCGTAACGCCGCCATTGTCGATAAGGTTGATCTTGAGTTGTGCCTGCGCAGGGACCGCACCAATGGCACAGCCGAGCGCTGCGCTCGCGGCCAGAATTCGCAAAACCTTACGTAATGCCATGAATTCCCCCATTTCCGTGCAGCACCGCGTACCGGTGGCACTTGGAAGAATTAACGGTTTATTACCTGTTAACGTCAATACCGCCGGAAAACGGGACGGAAATTTTACAAAACATCAGCAAAAATGTCACACTTTGAAACGGACACGATATGGCCTGATCCGCGCGCTGCTACACCGCGCCGGGGTCGGTGCAGGGTCGCACGCTGGCGGCCTCGGCGCGCTTCAACTTCTGACCCCTGCCCCCCCGCCGGAGAGGCCGGCAGCCATCACAGCTCGCCACCCGTGGCATGGACCGGCCGAAACAGGCTCCCGCGCCGACCCTGGCTATCGCCCATCGTCAAGGGGCGACAGGTTTCAAACATCCCCAATGTACAGGTAGATTATTTCTAGAATCTACCGCAATCGATGCACCGAAAATGCAGCAACGCGTGGTCTAAAATCATACTGCATTACGCAGTATCGATCCACTTTTCCTGCATTTTCCAGTTGTATGATCGTGCGTCCTTTGCACCAACAACGCCCTGACCCCGGAATCCTGCGTTCTGAGGGTGTATTTCGGTACTGTCAGAGCGACGACAGGAGAGTTTCTGATGGAAACCGCAATCGTTTCGCCCTTCCAATATTCGCTCATTTACAATGCATTTTCGTTCACGTTCGCCACGATGGCAGCGACCACGATCTTCCTGTGGTTCGGCCGATCCCAGGTTTCGGCGGCGTACAAGAATGCCGTGACGATATCGGGCTTGGTGACCGCGATCGCGGCCTATCATTACTTGCGGATCTTCGAGAGTTGGGAATCCGCCTATCACTATGTGAACGGCGTCGTATCGGCGACCGGGATCGCCTTCAACGATGCCTATCGCTATGTCGACTGGCTGCTGACGGTGCCGCTGCTGCTGATCGAACTGGTGCTCGTGATGCGCCTCACCCGCGAGGAAACGGTACAGAAAGGCTGGCGACTGGGGCTCGCCGCGGCGCTGATGATCGTGCTCGGTTATCCCGGCGAGATCGCCAGTGACATTCCGACCCGCGCACTGTGGGGCACGCTGTCGGCAATCCCGTTCGTCTATATCGTCTGGGAACTGTTCAGCGGTCTCGGCAAGTCGATCGAGCGCCAGCCAGAGGCCGTGCGCGGACTGGTGAAGCAGGCCCGCCTGCTGACCTTCGCCTCCTGGGGCTTCTACCCGATCGTCTATATGGCGCCCTATGCCAACCTTGCCGGCCCGGACGTGGAGACGGTGATCCAGATCGGATACACCATCGCCGATCTTATCGCCAAGGCGGGCGTGGGCCTGCTGGTCTTCGCGATCGCCGCGCGCAAGTCCGAAGTCGAAGCACACGGCACGCCGCACGCCGCCTGAGGCGATGCGCGGCATCAGCCCTCTCGCGCTGCCCTCCCCCGCGGGTGCCGCCCGATCCTCCGCACATGCGCAGGATCGGGCGGTGCCTGCCGCGTTCTGGCTGGCGGCGCTATGTATTGTCCTGCCGCTGGCATCCGGGCTGGATCTGGAGACACCGCTCGTCACCCAGGCCGGCATGGTGCTGATGCTGGCCGGTGGATTGCCGCATGGCGGGCATGACCTGCTTGTCGCGCGCCGCCTGTTCCGGATGCACGGCCCCGGGCTGGTGTTGTTCGTCCTGGCATATATGGCGGCGGCCGGCGTGATGGCGCTGGCATGGTGGCTGATGCCGCTCGCGGCGATGCTGGGCTTTCTGGCGCTCGCCGCCTGGCATTTCTCCGAAGACTGGCAAGTGCCGCAGGATCGGCTGCTGCGGACAGCGGCCGGCCTCGCGCCGATCGCGGCGGCGGTGCTGGGGCAACCTGCGGCGGTTTCGCGCCTGTTCGCGACGATGACCGATCCGGGGACCGGCGCCCTTGCCCTTGCGCTGGTGACGCTGGTGGCGCCCGTGGCCCTGCTGGTGGCGGCCGTCGCGATCGCGATGGCATGGCAGAGCGGATCGCCGCGATGGGCCTCCGCGCAGGGCACTGCGTTGGCGCTGCTGGCGGTAGCGCCGCCCACCATCGCCTTTCCCGTCTATTTCGCCCTGCTCCACTCCCGGCGGCATGTCATCGCTATCCTCGATGCATTCGGGACCGCCGGCATCGGACATGCGCATCCACGGGTCGCCGCGACGACGCTTGCGCTGATCGCCTGTGCCGCTTGGGCGCTGCTCAGCCCCCGCTTCGTCGACCTGGTACACGGCATCGATCCGGCGCTGGCCTTTCAGCTGCTCTCGGTCGTCGCGGTGCCGCACCTGATCTTCGATGCGATCGGCATGAAGTTCCGTCCGGCGCGGGGAGACGCAGTGCCCGTCGACGCGTAGAAGGACGCCATGACTCAGCCATCCTCCCCAGCCGCCCGGCCTGCCGCCGAGAGCGGCGCCCAGGCGACTCTCCGCATCGGCACCGGCACGGCGCTGGAGGCACGCATCACCACCAGCGGCCTGATCGCCGTCGCGGCGATCGTCGGCACCGCGTTGCTCGGCTCCGCCGCCATCGTGCTGGCAGCCAGGCGCGCGCGCGAGGCTGCACCGCCCCGCCGGGCGGGCTGAGCCGGCTTACTCCTCGCCCATCCGCAGCGCAGCGATAAAGGCCTCCTGCGGGATCTGCACGCTGCCATATTCGCGCATCCGCTTCTTGCCTTCCTTCTGCTTTTCCAGAAGCTTGCGCTTGCGGCTGGCGTCGCCGCCATAGCATTTCGCGGTCACGTCCTTGCGCAGCGCGGCGATCGTCTCGCGCGCGATCACCTTACCGCCGATCGCCGCCTGGATCGGGATCTTGAACAGATGGCGCGGGATCAGGTCCTTCAGCCGCTCGCACATGCCGCGGCCGCGGCTCTCGGCGGTCGAGCGGTGGACGATCATGCTCAGCGCGTCGACGGGCTCGTTGTTGACGAGGATGCTCATCTTGACGAGGTCGCCGGCGCGGTGGCCGATCTGCTCATAGTCGAAGCTCGCATAGCCGCGGCTGATCGACTTGAGGCGATCATAGAAGTCGAACACCACTTCGTTGAGCGGCAGCTCATAGGTCACCTGGGCGCGGCCGCCGACATAGGTGAGGTTCTTCTGGATGCCGCGGCGATCCTGGCACAGCTTGAGGATGGGCCCGAGATATTCGTCAGGCACGTAGATGACCGCCTGGATCCACGGTTCCTCGATCTCCTCGATCCGGTTGGGATCGGGCATGTCCGCCGGATTGTGGAGCTCGATCTCCTGCCCCACCGCCTCGCCGGCAGCCTTGGTCAGGCGCATCTTGTACACCACGCTCGGCGCGGTGGTGATGAGGTCGAGGTCATACTCGCGCATCAGCCGCTCCTGGATGATCTCCAGGTGCAACAGGCCGAGGAAGCCGCAGCGGAAGCCGAAGCCGAGCGCGGCCGAGGTTTCCATCTCGAAGCTGAACGACGCGTCGTTGAGCCGCAGCTTGGAGATGCTCTCGCGCAGCTTCTCGAAATCGGCGGCGTCGACCGGGAACAGGCCGCAGAAGACAACCGGCTGGACTTCCTTGAAGCCCGGCAGCGCCTCGGCGGCGGGTTTCTTGGCGTCGGTCAGCGTGTCGCCGACGCGCGCCTGCGCCACTTCCTTGATCTGCGCGGTGATGAAGCCGATCTCGCCCGGGCCAAGATCGGGCAGTTGCTCGATCTTGGGGCGGAAGGCGCCGACGCGGTCGACCAGATGGGTCGTGCCGGTCTGCATGAACTTGACCTGCTGGCCCTTCCGGATCGAACCGTCGATCACGCGGACGAGGATGACGACGCCGAGATACGGATCGTACCAGCTATCGACCAGCATCGCCTTGAGCGGCGCATCGGGATCGCCCTTGGGTGAGGGGATCCGCTCGACGATCGCGTCGAGGATTTCGTCGATGCCGATGCCGGCCTTGGCGCTGGCCAGCACCGCGTTCGATGCATCGAGGCCGATCACGTCCTCGATCTCGGCGCGGACCTTCTCCGGCTCGGCCGAGGGCAGATCGATCTTGTTGATCACGGGAATGATCTCGTGGTCATGCTCGATCGACTGGTAGACATTGGCGAGCGTCTGCGCTTCGACGCCCTGCGCCGCGTCCACCACCAGCAGCGCGCCCTCGCAGGCGGCGAGGCTGCGGCTCACCTCATAGGCGAAGTCGACATGGCCCGGCGTGTCCATCAGGTTGAGGACATGGCCCTTCCACTCCAGGCGCACCGTCTGCGCCTTGATGGTGATGCCGCGCTCCTTCTCGATGTCCATATTGTCCAGGACTTGTTCGGACATCTCCCGCGCGGTCAGGCCGCCGGTGCGCTGGATCAACCGATCGGCAAGCGTGGACTTGCCATGATCGATGTGCGCGATGATGGAGAAATTGCGGATCTTGGTGATGTCGGTTGCCATGATTCCGCGCGCGTTAGCAGCTTGGTGAGAAAAGCCAAAGTACCCGATTGTACGGTGCCGCACGCTCGCTAGGCCGCGGGGCTGGATTCTGTTACGCACGCGGCCGGGGTGCGGTGTTGCCAAAAACATGCGCCCGCTGGTTGTTCAGGGAGGAAAGAGTACGATGATGAAGCAGTTGCTCGGCGCGGCCGGCGCGATGGCGTTGTGCGTGGGCGCGGTCCCCGCCTTTGCCCAGAGCAAGCCGTCCAAGACGCAGCGCACCCAGGAACAGGCGGTGCGGGACGTGCCGCATTGCGCGCGCAAGCTCGGCACGCTCTCGATCGTCGATGGCGACGATCCCCGTGGCTGGACGCAATATTCGCTGGCGCCGCCGCAGAAACTGCTGAAGGTGCTGGTGCAGCGTTCGGGTTGCTTCAACCTCGTCGATCGCGGCTCGGGCCTGCAGGCGGCGGAAAAGGAACGCAACATCGGCGGCAATCTCGGCCTCCAGCGCGGCTCGAACGTCGGCCAGGGCCAGATCAAGGCGGCCGACTATGTGCTCGTCGCCGAAGTGCAGGCCGCGAACCGCGACTCGGGCGGCAGCGGCGTGGCGGGTGCGGCCGGCGGCATCATTGGCGGACCGATCGGCGGCCTGCTGGGCGGCATCAAGTCGCGCAAGATGGAGGCGAACACCGTCCTCTCGCTCACCAACGTCCGCACGACCGAGACGATCGCGACGCAGGAAGGCTATGCCTCGAAGAACAGCGTCTCCTGGGGCGCCGGCGGCGGCGTCGGCTTCATCGGCGGCGGCCTGGGTGCGGTCGGCGGCGGCTATGACAATACCGATATCGGCCGCATCGTGACGCTGGCGTTCATCGATGCCTATTCGAAGATGGTCAACGAACTCGGCCTGGTGCAGCCGGGCGATGCTGGCACCGCGCAGGCGGCACCGGCCAAGACCTTCACCGCGCAGGCGCCGGTGGCGATGCACACCACCCCCGCTGCCGCCGGCAAGGTGATCCGCACCCTGCCCGTCGGCGCGATCGTCTATCCCACCGGCAACAAGAACGGCCTGTGGTGGGAAGTCGCCGACGAGAACGACAATGTCGGCTGGGTGCTGAACACCAAGCTGGCGCCGTCGAACTGATCGGGCGCGGGTAAAAGAAAAAGGGCCGTCGCGGAGACCCGCGGCGGCCCTTTTCTGTTGGCGTTTCGTCGGGGAAGCCTCATCCCATCCCAGCCAACCCGATCGTCATCCCCGCGAAGGCGGGGATCCATTGGCGCTGATGCCGCGGTTCCTGCCCCCGGCGCACAGGGCAATGGACTCCCGCCTTCGCGGGAATGACGGAGGTTTTGGACCGCGATCGCCCCAACACAAAGCCAGTGGCCCTCTCCGAACGGGAGAGAGCCGCCGGCCTGATCCGCTTACTTGAACTTGCCGCTCAGCGAGACGCCGAACACCCGCGGCTCGTTGAGCACGGCAGCACGATAATTCTCGATGACCCCCTTCAGGTTCATCTCGTTGGTGATGTTGCGCACGAACCCGGCCAGTTCCCACGCATCGTTCGGGGCGGCGTACCCGATCTTCAGGCCGCCTTCGAAATTGCCGTTCGCGGTGAACTCCTTGGTCTCGTAGAGTACGAAGTTGGTGTAGCCCTGCAGGTTCCAGTCGGTCGCAACGAAGACCCGGCCGCTGTTGGCGAGCGGGATATCGTAGCGCGCATTAAGGCTCAGATTATATTCCGGCGCGTTCGGCAGCGGATTGCCGTCGATCTTGGCGAGGAACAGCGAGCCCTGCTTGCGCAGCGGATCGAGCACGGTGCAGGTCACCGCGCCGCCGAACGCGCACACCTGGGCCTCGAGGTTCTTGTCGTCGATCTCGCTGTGCAGCAGGCTCAGGCCCGCCTGGATCGAAAGGTTGCGCACCGGCCGCCAGTCGAGATCGGCTTCCATGCCATAGGCCTTGGCCTTGTTGGCATTGAGCAGCACGCCGTTGCCGTTCGCGTCGTTGCCGTTCAGCTGGATGTCGTCGACCGTGTAGTAGAAGCCCGACAGGTTGAAGCGCAGCGTGCGGCCGATCTGGCTCTTCACCCCGGCTTCCCACGACAGGATCTTCTCGGAATTCGCGGTGGTGAAGTCCGCGTTGAACACCGCCGATCGGCCCTGGATCGTAGGCCCACGGAAGCCCTTGGCGACGCGGGCATAGACGCTGACGTCCGGGTTGATCTCATAGCGCGCGCTCAGATCCCAGCTCGGCTGGGTGTCGGACAGGCGCACATGGCGACGGCCGGTATAGGTAACGACGCCTGCCGCCGTGTCGGCGGTCTTCAGCAGGTCGGTGGTCTTGGTATCCTCGGTCACGCGCCCGCCGGCGGTGATCGTCAGCTTCGGCGCGATTTCATAGCTGACCTGCCCGAACAGCGCCCAGCTGGTGTTCATGTTGTGCAGCCGTACCCAGTTGTTCGGGTTCCGCGCCGTACCGGTCAGGAAATAGCCGCGCTGGTAGAAATCGGTGATGTCGCGCGAATCGAAATACATCGCGCCCACCTGCCACTTGAGCGGCCCTGCGCCGTTGCTGGCGACACGGAATTCCTCCGTCCACTGATCGAGCCCCTTCACGCGCCCCATCGACTCGCCGAAGCCGGCATTGCCGAAATCGGCAGCCGCGCCACCATCGGTGTCGCCGCGGCTGCGGCCCGACAGCGTTTCATATCCCGTGATCGAGGTCAGCGTAACGCCCCCCAGATCCCAGTTGACGTGCAGCGAGCCGCCGGCGGTGTCATAGCGTTGCGGGTTGTCTGCGCCTTCGTCCCACCGCGCGCTGGTGAACTGCACGCCGGTGATCTTGTTCGAACCCAGGTTCAGCGCGCCGCGGCGGAACACGGTGGCGGTGCCGTCATACCAGCGGGCATGGCCCGATGCGAGGATCGACAGCGTCTCCGTGGGCGTCGCGAGCAGTTGCAGGCGCACGTCCCGCTCGTTGAAGCCGCCGGCCGCATTCTTCTTCGGCACCGTCGTGCCGTCGGCACTGGGGCCGGCATAGCTGTTGTCGATATAGTCGTCGCGGTGCTGGTACAGCGCGGAAATGCGGAAGGCGAGCTTGTCCTGGATGATCGGGCCGCCCACGCCCGCATCGATATTGACGCTGTTGTAGCTGCCATAGCTGGCGGTCGCCCGGCCTTCATAGGTCTGCGAAGGGCGGATCGTGTCGAACTTGATGATGCCGGCAGTGGTGTTGCGGCCGAACAGCGAGCCCTGCGGGCCGCGCAGCACTTCGATCTGGTTCACGTCGAACACCGGGTTCGACTTCAGCACGACATGCTCCAGCACGATATCGTCCTGGATGATCGATACCGGCTGCGATGCGCCGAGGTAGAAATCGACGTTGCCCAGGCCGCGGATGTAGAAGCGCGGGAAGATGCGGCCGGTGGACGACTCGACATACAGCCCCGGCACCTTGCCGGAAAGCGCGAGCAGCGTGTCGTCGCCCGAGGCGGTATAGTCGCGGGCCTGGCTCGCCGGGATCACGGCTACGGAAACCGGCACGTCCTGCTGGTTCTCCGGGCGGCGTTCCGCGGTAACGACGATTTCGTTCAGCCCGTCATTGCCGTCGGCCTGCTGGGCCATGGCGATGTTGGTAGTGAACAGGGCGCCAATGGCGGCGCCGATCAGCAGGCAGCGCTTGGTGCGCGCAAGATGCAGCATGGATTTTCCCCGAATGGATTCTTTTGCTTGGTTATGGCGGACGGAGGCGTGCAATCCGCAGCAATGCGCGGTGCAAGATATTGAATTCCGGTTCCCCCTACGGCCGCCGCGGGGACGCAGCTAGGCGCGGATTATGAACTTCCTGTGACCGAAAGGGGGCGTGTGAGGGCCCAAGCCGGTCGCCCCTCGCCCGCGGCACCGACACCCCGTCCGCGCCGCGCCGCGAAAAAAATCATCACCGTCCCGCATTCCCCGCAAGGAGACGCTTGACGGCTCGCCCAACCCGCCCTTATAGGCGCGCCTCCAAGCTCAAGCCGGTCTGCTCCCGAAAGCATTGTAGACCGGACTCCGTCGGGGAGTAGCTCAGCCTGGTAGAGCACTGTCTTCGGGAGGCAGGGGCCGGAGGTTCGAATCCTCTCTCCCCGACCACTTTCTTGAATAGATGAAGATTCCGCGTCCCGGCGCGGTTTCTGCCCTTTGCCTGCTGTCCCGGCGCTGGGCTATGCCCGGCAATCGGCGCGACCAGCGGGAAGATGCTCCGCCGCGCCCAGAAACCGTTCACCCACACGCCACGATCGCGGCATCGCCGGCACCATGGTGCCAGCAGATCGCGCTCGTCGATCGGCGATGCTGCAGCCGCGACACTTGTCTTTATACCGCGCGCAGAATCGCTGCAGCGGCGATGCCCAGCGCTAATACTTGCGAACGCCTCGATCCTGGCCCAGGTACGCGTCTTCTTGGCAGGATATGGGAAAGGGGGAGCGGAAAGCATGATTTCGCACGCGCGGCGTTCGTCGCTTGCCCTTCTCGGCTTTGGCGTCATCGTCGGCGGCGCGGGAGCGGCATTGCTGCTTTCCTCCTTCGGGCCTGCCGAATTGCTGGCACCGGTGCCGGAATCGCTCCCCGCAACCGGGCAGACGGGCGCCGAGTCCCTTCCGGCGATCGAATCGTTTCTACCGGATCAGAACCTGGCCCTCGATCCGGATGCCGCACGAGCGCGCAACCAGGCCCTGCCCTTCGATCGAGGGCCCAATCCGCCGGCCCAGCCCTTTCAGGCGAATTGGCTCGCTCCTGCGGAACTGGAGCAGGGGTTGGAATGCCTTACCGCCGCGATTTACTATGAAGCCACCACCGAATCCGTGGCGGGGCAGCGGGCCGTCGCCCAGGTGGTGCTCAATCGCCTGCGCCACCCCCGCTTTCCCAAGCGGATCTGCGACGTGGTGTATCAGGGTGCCGAACGCCACACCGGCTGCCAATTCACCTTCGCGTGCGATGGGTCGCTCGCGCGCCCCCACATCCCGAGGCGCTGGCTGATCGCAAAGGCGATCGCAAATGCGGCATTGCATGGTGCGATTTCCGCATCGGTAGGACAGGCCACGCATTATCATGCCGCCTATGTCTTCGCGCGCTGGGCGCCGGAGCTGCGCAAGGTGGCGATGATCGGCACGCATATCTTCTATGCGCCGCACCAGCGATATGGCGCATTCCCGTTGACGGTAACGGCACCGGCACCCATTCCCACCGCCACGCCCGGCCCCGTACCGACGCTGTCGCTGCCGCCCGTCGCCGCGCCCGCCATCGCGACAAGCACTGCCCCTCGCGCGGAGCCTAGCCCGCAGGCGGCCCGCGCCGGCGGCACTCCGCCCATGGCCGCGGCATCCCCGGCGGCAGCCCCCTCGCCGATCCCCTCCCCCAAGGCGCAATCGGCAGCCCCCGCATTCCCGATCCGCCGAGCGCCCCGCAGACTGCCACTTCCCGGCCAGGATTGAAGCGCGCTTCCGGCGCATGCGTGTCGCATAGCGGCCATTCGACACTGCTGCAGCGCACAATCGCGGGAGGCCATCTTGGTGCTGCGCGAGCATAAGTTTATTACTGTTTACAAACGAAAGCCTTAAATCGGGGAAACGTTAAGAATCATCTTTTTATTGAACACATTTTTTACTATTATTGCTCCGCAACATGATTCGACGACGCGCCGTCGGGGGACTGGCGAGAGGGGGAACTGTGTACCTGTCGAAGATTGATCGAGCGCCGATGGTACGACGTCAGGCGACCTCCATGCAGATAGCGATACGCGCTACGGATATAGTTATATCGATCGTAGCGCTGGTGCTTCTTTCACCCATGCTGCTCATCCTGGCGCTGGTCATACTCGCCACCGATCCGGGACCAATTCTGTTCGCCCATCGACGGGTTGGCCAGGGCGGCGCCTATTTTCGGTGCTTCAAGTTCCGCACGATGGTCGTGAATGCGGAAGCCCGGCTCACGGAACTGCTGGAGGCCGATCCGGAAGCACGCGCGGAATGGATGATGCATCACAAATTACTTAAGGACCCCCGCATCACGCCGTTCGGCCGCTTCCTGCGCAAGAGCAGCCTGGATGAGCTTCCCCAGTTCGTGAACGTTCTTCTTGGGAATATGAGCTTGGTTGGCCCGCGGCCGATCGTGGCCGCCGAAGTCCCGCGTTATGGGCGGCATTTCATCGCCTATTGCAGCGTGAAGCCGGGTATTACGGGTCTTTGGCAGGTCAGCGGGCGGAACAATACCGGCTATGGCCGGCGCGTGGCGATGGATCGTCTCTATCTGCGTCGTCGCAGCCTGGTGCTTAACCTGCGCATTCTGTTCCTGACCGTACCGGCGGTGGTGTTCGCCAGCGGCTCATGCTGATGCGGTCGAGCGCGGGCAGCGCAACCATGCGGGTCGCCGTCATCCATTACTGGCTTGTCGCGATGCGCGGCGGCGAGCGTGTGCTGGAACAGATACTCGATCTCTATCCGCAAGCGGATATCTTCACCCACGTCTATGATCCGGAACGGATTTCGGCAAAGATCCGCGCGCATAAGGTAACGACCACCTTTATCGGCCGCCTGCCTTTTGCGACGCGGCATTATCAGAAATACCTGCCGCTGATGCCGCAGGCGCTCGAACTGCTGGATCTGAGCGCATATGATCTGGTGATAAGCTGCGAAGCCGGGCCCGCAAAGGGCGTCATCACCCGGCCGGATGCCATCCATGTCACCTATTGCCATTCGCCGATGCGATATATCTGGGACCAATATGGCCAGTATCGCGATGCCGGGGGCCCGCTGACACGGCTGTCGATGCCGTTGCTCGCGCCGGGCCTGCGCCGCTGGGATATGGCGAGCGCCTCGCGCAGCGATGCGATCATGGCCAACAGCCATTTCGTGCGCAAGCGCGTGGCCAAATTCTGGGGTCGCGCGGCCAGCGTGGTGCACCCGCCGGTGGAGGCAAGCCTGTTCTCCCCGTCGACACCCGGCGACGAATATCTTTGGGCCGGGCAGCTGGTACCCTATAAGCGCCCGGACCTGGTGGTCGAGGCATTCCGGCGAAACGGTCTGCCGCTTCACATCGTTGGCGACGGCCCGATGCGCGCCCAGCTGGAACGCGCTGCCTCGCCGAATATCCGCTTCACGGAACGGCTCGATTTCGATGCGCTTCGACACGCTTATGCCAAGGCCCGCGCCCTGGTGTTCACGGCGGAAGAGGATTTCGGCATGATCCCGGTGGAAGTACAGGCCAGCGGTCGACCGGTGATCGCCTATGGCCGGGGCGGCGCATTGGAAACCGTGGTCGAGGGGCGAACCGGCCTGTTCTATCGCGAGCAGACCGCCGCGGCGATCGACGAAGCGGTGATCGCGCTGGAGAACTGGCTGCCCAGCTTCGATCCCGCCGAGGCGGTGGCGCAGGCAGGCAAGTTCAGCGTGGCCAATTTCCGCGCCGGTTTCCTCGCCAGTGTCGACGCAGCACGGCAGCGACTGGAGCAATTCGCGCCGTCGGAAACCATGGCGTGAACGCCGTCGGCCGTTCGCGGGCCGGCTACACGGCGATCCCGGGAGCCTCCGGCGGCGTCCTGCTCCAGCAGCGTGCGCCGTCGGGCGAATATGGCAGGCGGGTGGCAGCCTTCACGATTGCCGTGCTGGTCATTTCCGAACTGGCGCTCCATGGCGCGAATAGTTCGGGCTATGGTGCCGCCGCCGCGATGGCGAATCTGTGTTTCGCGTTCGCCATGTTCGCGTTCGGACGCATCAATCCGCTGTTCTGGCGGCGCACCGCCCTCTCCTTCGCATTCTTGGCGGCGGCGGCGGGATGGGCGGCCTTTGGCATCACCTTCACCCGCGCCGAAGCGACGGCACCGGATCTGTTCGACGGCGCGATGTTGCTGCTGTTGTCGCAGATCGGCCTGTTCATCGCGGCAGCGGCGCTCGGGTATCGCCGCAATGCAGTCCGCCAGACGCTCACCTGGCTGGTGGTCGCAGGTGGCGCCTATGTCGTCCTGCTGCTCGTCCTGCGCGAGACCGGGATGCTGACGGAACTCGGCTTTCTCGATACCCGCGGCCAGGCGCGCTTCGCCGCGACGATCGGTAACTGGAACGCAGCCGGCGCGGCGCTGGGCATGATCGCCCTTCTCGCCGCCGGCAATGCCGGGGACCGGCTGGAAACGCTATGGCTACGCCGCGGCGATGCACGCACCGGCTATGCCGCCGCCTTCTATCTGATGGTATTGTTTTGCGCGACGGTCCTCTGCGCACAGACCCAGTCGCGGCTGTCCACCGGGCTGACCATCGTGGCACTGCTCGTGCTGCTGTTCGTCGCGCTAGGCCGCAACGCCAGCCGCTGGCCACGCGCCGCACGCACGCTCGCGCTCGTCGCGATCGGAACGGGTTTCCTGGCGGCCCTGGCGATGCTGGCGGGACCGGCCATTCTGGGGCGTACCAGCCTGATCGCCGACGATCTTGACGGCCGGATGCAGGTGCTCGCCCATTATGGCGCGGCCTCGATGCAGGCGCCGCTATGGGGCCATGGGCTCGGCAGCTTCGCCGAATGGAACCAGCAGCAATTGCAGCCCGACGACGCGGCCGCCTATTGGATGTTCGGCGCGGCGCATAATGTGGCGCTGCAACTGGCGATCGAAGCCGGCTGGCCATGCGTGGCGTTGCTGGGCATCGGCCTGGCGCTGCCCGCGATCCGGATCATCCGCGCCGCCTGGCACGCCGGCATCGACCTACCGGGACTTTCGGCGCTGCTGGCGGTGGCGCTGGTTGCTGGCTGCTCGATGTTGGACATCGCGCTGAACGTGCCGGCGATCGCGGCGCTTGCCGCGCTGCTATTCGGTCTCTGCTGGGGCCGTGCGCTGCGGACCGACCTGTCGGGCCGCGGCGAGGCGTAGCTGAAACCGGACTGCAGCCGGACTGTCGCCCAGAATCGCTTCGATCTGCGGCCGCAACCCACCATCCATCTGTGTCAGAAGAACCGCCTCTTCCACCATGCTCGACCGGGTCTCGGCACGAAGTTGCTGCCAGTGACGCGCACCGAAGGCGACGCGCCAAAGCCCCTCGCGCGGCAGGAACCGGCCGCCGGTGAAGCTGGCGGCATAGGCGGCCAGCGCTGCGGCGTCCCGCCCGGGCATCAGCATGGCATGATAAGCCTCCGCCACCCGCAATGACGGCCAGACCGGTCGGGCAGACCGTGCCTGATCGAGAAACTGGCCGGCATTGACGAGCGCCAGCATCCGGCGATCCGTGTCCTGCGCGGTTGCTGCGGATCGCGTCCATGCCGCAGCCAGCGCCAAAGCGAGGCGCGGCGGCACGCGTTCACCGGCATCTTCATAGCGGGCGGCAAGCCGTTCGGACGCCTCCCGATCGCCGGCGATCGCCTGCGCCGCCTGATCGATACGCCAGGACTGGACCGCGATCGGCGCGCCCCAGGCGATCACCGCCGCCACCACCGCGGCCATTCCCCACGCCGGCAGGCGCGGCGAGACGATGCGCCGGATCGGCCGCGGCTCAGCTCTGATAATAGTGGCCATAGCGATGCGAATAATAGAGCGCGCCCATCGCCTCCGCCCGGTGGTCGACCATGGACAGCACGACGCCACCGACATTGGTGCCGTCCTGCTCCACCGCGGCCAGGCATGCATCGATCGCCGCGACCGAGGTGGCGTTCCATTTCACCAGCAACAGCGCAGTATCGGCAAGCGACACCAGTGCACGCGCATCGGCGACGCCCAGCAGCGGCGGCGTATCGAGCAGGACATAATCATAGTCCCGACGAACCGCGGCGAGCAGCGCATCCATCTCCGGCCCGTGGAACAGATCGACCGGGGTGAACGAGGCGTGCGCCACGGGCAATAGGTTGAGGCGTTCGACGGTATCTGGCAGCAATGCCTCTTCCAGGGTGCAATTGCCCTGCAGCAGCTCGACAAGGCCGTTGACGACCGGGCGCTCGATCAGGGACTGCAGGCTGGCGCGCCGGACGTCGCAATCGATCAGCAGCACCCGATCACCGCTCATCGCCATCACCCGCGCCAGCGACAATGCCGATGTCGTCTTGCCTTCCGCCGGGAGGGTAGAGGTGATCGCGATCACCCGCGGCCGCACCCCTTCCTTTGCCTGCAGCGCACGCCGGATCGTACGGAAGCTCTCCGCATAGGCCGAAGCAGGCTTCTCGATCAGCGAGACGGTGGGAGAGACGCGCCGGCCGGCAAAGCCCCAGCGCCGACGACCGAGATCGGGAACGGAGGCCAGGAAGGGCAGCCCGAGCAGCAGCTCGACATCCTCGGGCGTGCGCACGCGCGACTGGGTGCCTTCGGCCACCAGCACGCCGCCAAAGCCGACCAGCAGCCCCACGAGCAGGCCCGCGGCCAGCATCGCCTTCTTGTTGGGGAAGCTGGGGCTCCCCGAAACTGTCGCACGTTCGATGATCCGGGCCTGGGCCTGGCTGTCGTCGCTGCGCTTCGCCTGGTTGTTCTGCTGGTTCGCCTGCGACAGCCGTTCATAGGCCGCGCGCTTGGCCGTGGCATCGCGCTCAAGGCTGGCCGCCTGCACCGACGCGCGGTTGTTCTGCGAGATTTCGCCCCGCAGCTCCGCCAATTGGGCACGCAAGCTGGCCACCCCTGCATCCGCGGCGCGCGCCTCGCCACGCAGGTTTTCGATGATCCGCGCCTGTTCCTGGCGCACCTGCTGATCCAGTGCCAGGATACGATCATTGGCGCCGATCACCAGCGGATGCTTGGCGCCATAGCGCGAATTGGCAACCGCCCAGTCCTTCTGCGCCTCGCTGCGCTGGCGCCGCAGATCGGTGATCACCTGCGATCCGAGCACGGCGCCCACCGCATCGCTGCCGCCGCCGCTCGACTGGCGCTCGGCAACCGCGAGATCAGATCGTTTCCGCGCGGCATCGGCCTCGGCCGTCGCGAGCTGGGCGGCAAGCGGCGCCACCTGCTGATCGCTTACGGTGCCGCTGCCGCCTTCGACGATTCCGGTCTGCGCGCGATATTGGGCCACCTTGGCTTCGGCATCGCGCACTTCGTTGCCGAGTTCCGCCAGCCGCTTGCCCAGCGACGCCGACTGCTGCGAAGCCGTTTCGACGATCGTTTCGACACTGCGGTTGATATAGGCGTTCGCCAGCGCATTGGCGATCTTCGCAGCCTTCACCGGATTTTGCGAGGCGACGGAGAGCTCGACGACATAGCTCTTGCCCTGCCGGCTGACTTGCACGCGATCCAGCAGCGCGCTCGTCGCATGTTCCACCCGCGCCGCTTCCTGCGCCGGCCCGTTGTCGCGCCCCCGCTTCTGCCACGCGGCCGAAAGAAATTCGGGATCATGCTGAAGCCCCAGCTCGCGAACGACCACGCGGGCGATATCCCGAGATCCGATCGCGGCGACTTCGGTTTCGATGATCGATTGATCCAACGGCGTATCGCCGCGCGTATCGAAATCGAGCGGCGACATGCTGCGCGGCACGATACGCAGCCGCGTGGACGAGGAATAGAGCGGCGTAACCAGCGACGAAACCACCGCCGCGCCCACCAGCGCCAGCAGCACCGCACCGACCAGGATGGGCAAGCGGCGACGCAGCGCATCGCCGATGCCCGAAAGCGTGATCGGCTTGCGGCCGATATGCCGGGTCTGATCGAACCGGCTTTCGATTCGCACGGGCGGAAGGGGCGTTACGCTGTTCATCACATCTCGATCTGGTGCACGGCGCCGTCAGCGCTGAAGGATGAGGGAAATCAGTCCGCGAT
This sequence comes from Sphingomonas pokkalii, assembly GCF_003096275.1. Taxonomy (GTDB): domain Bacteria; phylum Pseudomonadota; class Alphaproteobacteria; order Sphingomonadales; family Sphingomonadaceae; genus Sphingomonas; species Sphingomonas pokkalii. The sequence continues at coordinate 3,242,108 of NZ_QENQ01000001.1, read as the reverse complement.
TTTCGGTATAGGCATTCGCAACGGCGTTCGATGTCCGCGAATCGTGCGCATAGGAAACGCCGATGCCGATCGTGCGGTTCATGAAATACCGCGCCCCCGCGCCCAGGCGCCAGACCTTCACGTCCGGCACGGTCGCGCCGCGCCCCTGATAGGTATCGATCTCATACCCCGCCTGTGCGTAGAGCAGCAGGTTGCGAAGCAGTTCGTGATCGGCACGCAGATTGGCAGATGTCGCGAAGAAGCCGCTGGTATCCTGAAAGGACGCATCTTCCACGGTTCGGCGAAGGTTCAGCGTCACGGTCGTGAGCGGACTGACGAAATACTGGATACGCCCTTCGGCCGCCCAGCCGGAAATATCCGGGTAGATCGCCGCATTGTAGCTGCGGCGGACATAGCCGGCAGACAGCGCGCCGCGGATCAACGACGTGACATCGAAGCTGGCACCGACCAGCGCGCGCAGCTGCTCCGAAGTTCGATTGGGCACGCCCAGCGCCAGCGGCGTGCGATAATCGCTTTTCTCATAGCCGAGCTGGACGAACACCGAGGTATCGGCCGAGATCGAGATTTCACCGCGACCGCCGCCGCGATAGACGTCACGGTTGCGGCTCGACTGATCCAGCACCGTGCCCGCAAAGGTGCGGACACTGGCGAAGGTGAAGCCGTTATAGTCGAACGTCAGTTGTCCGCGCGTCTTGCCGCCGGTGAAGTTGATCGTCGCGCCCGCTTCGTTCTGGCGATACTGCACCGGCTCGGACGCGGTGAGCGGCACGGCCGCAGAGGTGCGTGGTTCGACGGCGCGGGAGGCCCGCAGCCGGGCCGACAGCGACAGGCTGGAATTTGCATCGAAACGCCCGTTCGCCCCGGCGAACCAGGTATTCTCGTCGCGCTGCGATTCCGAGAAATAGCGACGCCCGGCATAGCCCGCGCTCACATCCAGCGAATAGCGGATGTCGTTGTTCGACAAGGTAGCACGCGGGGCGAAGGCGACATAACCATCGCTCGTCCGCGGCGATTTGACCGCGTACACGTTGTCCGAGAAGCCGACTTCGCTGTCCAGCCGCGGAAACAGCGTGAAGCTGCCCAGCCGCAGACCCAGCGCCTCATATTCCGGGCGCGGACGATCGAGCACCGATTCGTTACGGCCGCGATCATATTGTAGCGGCAGATCGGGGGCGACGAGGCTTTCGCCGACATTCTGCGCCCGCGCCTGCGCCGAGCAGACGACGCCAAGTGCCAAACACGCCCATGCTGAACCATAGCCACGCACGATCAATCCCCCAAAACTGCGCTGGCGCTGGCGCTTACTGCGTCAGATAGTTTGACGTGCCACCGCCCACAGAGACCCCCGGTCCCTGCTCCACCTGCTGGTCCGCGACGCTTCCCGTCGCGCCCGTGCCTTCGTTCTGGCACCGCGAAACCGTGGTGCTCAGGTTGCGTACCGCCGCCCGCGCGGTGCCCGACAGATTTCCCTGCAGAACCGCACTGAGCGCCTTGGTTGTTGCACCGCAACCACCACCGGACTGATCCAGCACGAACGCAAGCTGGGCCTCGAGCGCGCCGATGCGCCCGTCATCGGCCTTCCCCTCCAAGGCCGCACGCAGTGCCTGCACGACTGCATCAACCTGCTTCGCCTCATCCTCAGGGGTCGGCACCGGAGCGGCCGCGACGGGCCGCTCCGCACTGCCCGTCTGGGTGGCGGCAGGATTGGCAATCAATAGCGAAGACCCTGCAATAGCTGCAAAAATTCCGCGCACCAAATCCATCCCCCTGTCCGACCCTGCCCCAAAAGGACAGGAATTTCTCAACCATCGCGGCGCTTGCCCCTACCGGCACCCTACCGCAGAAACGCGAATACTCAGAAGAAGCGCTCGCCAATACGAATGGTATCACCGGGCGACACAAGCGTAGAGGCTTCCAAGCGAATCTTCTGTTCTTTCAATTCCCCAGCACGCTTTACATACACGAATTTGCGGCCCGCACGATAGCTAAAGCCTTCTGCCGTGGCCACTGCGTTCAGAACTGTTAACCCGGAGGAATAGGGATACTGTCCCGGCTTTTTCACTTCTCCGAGAATATAATAGGGGCGGAAGCTTAGAACATCGATACTGACTTTGGGTGCGCGGATATAACCATCCGCCAGCTTCGCGCGGATCTCTTCTGCTACATCGCTGGCAGTCCGGCCCTGTGCCCGAACATCGCCGATGAGCGACATCGAGATGGAACCATTTGCGTTTACAAGAAATTCCCCGGAAAGCGTCGGCTCATCATAGACAAGGATTCGCACCTTGTCTGCAACCCCCAGGTGATAATCCTGCTCCACGGACACCACGGGTGCCGCCGGCGCAACTTCCTGCGCAAATGCGACACCGCCGAAAGACAGCAGCAAGAAAACAACGGTTAGAAAACGCTTCACCTCGTTATTCCCCTTTCGCCCCGAGCTATCAAGAAACCGAATATTAAGCAATGCATTACGGCGACGTAACGGGGTTTTTGCAGATTCCGCGGGGGCGAATTGTAGTGACAAGGGGCAAATGATCCGATCCCAACCGTGGCCCGCGATGGATGGATACGACGCGCCAGTTCGGGCCCAGGAACAGGTGGTCGAGCGGCAATAGCGGTTGCATTGCAGCATCGCCGATCCGCGCCGGCCAGGTCGGCAGGAGCTGGGTCGCGCGACGCATCGGCGCGAATTGTGCCTCCAGCTGCCGCATATGTTGCTGCCAGGCCGGCAAGTTGAAGTCCCCGGCGATCAGCAGTCGGTCACGCGGCAGCCGCGCGACTTCCTCGCCCAGCCGAGCAAGATCGGCGCGCTGACCAGCATAGGGCCAAGGACGCGCCAGATGCACGGCAAGCACGTCCAGATCGCCGCACCCGCCGTCCAGCCGCGCCCAGGCGGCAGAAAGCGCCCGACGATTCTCGGAGTCGCCCTTCGCCAATCCCTCCGCCGCGCGGACCGGCAGCCGCGTGAGAATCCAGGTCGAGCAACGATCGCTGGCCGCGCAATTGATCCGCCGCGGTACCAGCGGCGACAGCAACCGCAGCAGCGGCGATTGCGGGCCGACTTCCGCCAGCAGCACGATGTCGGGTCGCTGCGCCAGGATCCAGCGGGCCGCAACCACGGGCGTCGGATTGTCCTTCCAGGCGTTGAACTGGACGATCCGCAGATCGTGCGCGACGCTCCCTGCTTCCGCTGCCGGTGCGGCGCGAAGGCCGGGCAGCAGGATCACCGCCGCATATCCCAGCCCCGAAATCCCCGTCGCCAGCGCGATCCGCCGATGCCTGGCCGCAAGGCAGATCGCCCCTGCAAGCGCCAATAATGGCCAGGCCGGCGCGACAATGTTCGCGGCGTCGCCCGCCTCCCACCAGCCTCCGAGCAGGCCGCAGCCCATGGCGAGCAGCGCGACGCCCGCAAGCACGGCGCCCAGCGCCTGCCGCAAGCGCCCCGATGCGGGCCAGCGGAATCGCGCGCGCGCCCAACCAAGTCGCCGCATGGACCCGATTCCCCCGTGGTGATGGAAATTGCCGAAGCGTTAAGCGTTCCGTAACGATTATCTGCGCAGAAATACAGCATGGCCAAGCTCCAGGAAACCGCAGACGCACGCGCAACGGCATCGACGCAGCGTCCATCCCTGTGGCCGGCCTCCGCCGATCGCCGGGATTTCGTACCTTCGCCGGTGCATGGCTATCAGACCCGAATCGCCATCGCGGCGGCCTGCCTCGACGATAGGCCCGAGGACCATGCCCGCTGGCCCGGCGCGGTTCGCATCGCCATCCTGGCGGGCGGCGTGGCGGGATCCTGGTGGCTAGCGTTCCAGATCGCTCGCCTGCTCTTCTAAGAGACCGTTTGGGAATTCGGCGGCGGAGGGCTGGCGAAGGATTTTTTGTCGCGCGCAAGAAGCCAACCGCAGGCGATGCCGGAAGCATCGGCGAGGATTGGCGACGCTGCGGCGGCGAAAAAGACCCGCCAGGCCGACCCGATCGAATTTCCAAACGGTCTCTGAGCAGCACCAGATCCAGGCAGCACGGAATCGAAGCGACGCCCTGTTCGCGTCGCCTTAACCTTCTGTAAACCATAGTCCTTTAGCAGATATAAGCCACTCCTCCGCTACGCCGATCCTGCATCAGGCGGAGTATGCAGGATGGGTAAGCGTATCGCGGCAGCGTGTATTGCCGTGCTGTTTGTGTTACCGAATACCGTTGCAGCCCAGGACAACCGGTACGTACCGGTCACCGGATCGGCGGAGGCCCCCCGCGGCTTTGTGGCGCTCTGCCGGGAAGACGCGCAGCTATGCAGCGCGCTCGGCGGCACCCCCGAACGGGCAGACGCGCCATTGACCGAAGCGACGGCCAGCATCGTGCCCGCAGTGCATTCCCTGCCGTTGCCGTCGACGCCCCCCGCCCAACCCGATGCCGATCCTGCAACGCTGCTTGCACGCGTCAATCGGCTGGTGAATGGGCATGTCCGCCAGCGCACCGATCTTGCGCAATTCGGCCAGGGCGAGTTGTGGCGCCGCAGCGGCATCGGCCGCGACGCGGTCGGCGACTGCGAGGATATCGCGATCGAGAAGCGCCTGCAGTTGATCGCCGCGGGCTATCCCGCCGAACGGCTGTTCTTCGCCGTCGTCTATCGCCGCGATCTTGGCCTCCATGTCGTGCTCGTCGCCCGCACCGACGCCGGCGACATGGTACTGGATAGCCGCTCCCCCTATGTCCGCCCCTGGTCCGAGGCCGCCTATGACTGGATCAGCGCCCAGGCGCCGGGCGAAGCCGGGCGCTGGAAGATGGTTGCCGCCTCCGCTGGACGCTCCTGACGCGCTCGGGGTTGATCCTCCGATCAATTTCGCGGAGCAGGGCCGCGGTTCGATCGAAGGAACAAGGCATGTCGAAGGCGACGCGCGCGACACGCGCGCTCGAAGGGGCGAAGATCCCGTTCAGCGTGCACCGCTATGATTATGATCCCGATGCCGACCGAATCGGGATGCAGGCCGCCGAAGCGCTGGGCGAACCACCCGCCCGCGTGCTCAAGACGCTGATGGCGCTGGCCGATGGAAAGCCCGTGCTCGCCATCCTGCCCTCCGATCGACAGGTGGCGATGAAGCGGCTGGCGGCGGCGCTGGGGGCGAAGTCCGCGGAAATGATGAAGCCCGCCGATGCGGAGCGGCTTTCCGGGTACAAGGTGGGCGGGATCAGCCCGTTCGGACAAATGCGGCGCGTGCCGGCGGTGATCGAGGAATCCGCATTGGCCGAACCCTTCGTCTATATCAATGGCGGCCAGCGCGGCCTGCAGGTTCGCCTCGCGCCTGCCGATGCAGCCCAACTGCTCGCCGCAACAGTCGCGGCGATCACCGCCTGACTCCGCCTAGAGCGGCTGCGCGTGCCGCGCCGCTTCCCGGAGCAGATCGACGACGTGCTCGAGCATCGAAGGCCGCCCTTTGGGGCCCTTCACCACCGTGGCGACGACATAGGCGTGCACCTTCGCCCGCAACCGGGCCTCGGCGCGCAGCCGCATCCAGTCGCCGGGCGTCGCGCCCCGGCCCCCCGCCGCGTCCCCGAACGGCAGCGTCGTGGCGGCCCCGCGCATCAAGCCGGAAAGGGCCGCGCCGCCGGCCGCCGCCCAGTCGCCCAGTTCCTCCATCATGTCGCGCATCAAATGGGTATCGATCGGCTGCGGGCGCCAGTGCAGCGGATAATAGGCGATCGTCTGCAGCGTGCGATCGGCCTCTTCGACCACCCGCCGCGCCAGCGGATCGGCGACCCGCCGCACGACCGGGGCGATGCGCGTCGCCACGAAGCGCGTCTGTTCGATCAGCCCATCCTGCCAGTCCGCCTGGGAGAGTTCGGCGTCCAGCGTCTCGATCAGGTCCGCCGCCGCCTGTTGCAGGACCGCCCGTGCCAGCGCGACATGGGTGTCGCGCCAGCGCCGGATCGGGCCACGTCCGAAAAGGCGCATCAAGACCAAGCGAAGGGCTCCGGTAGGTTCATGCGACGACCTGACCAGAAATGGCGGCCAATCTCAACCGTTCAGCGCACACCGAAAGCAGGCACGCCCGGCGGCACCGCCGCGTTGCGCCAGCGTTCGACCGGCACCGCTTCCAGCACCCCCTGCGGCGTCGTGCGGCGCTGGATCAGCGTCGCTTCCTGCTGCCGGGTCGATCCGATCGTGGCGGCGGTGCGGACCCAGAAGCTGCTCGACTTGAACGAGGTGCCCCAGGGCAACGTCACATGCTGGTCGTTCAGATCCTTGAGCGTCAGATAGCCCTGCCGCGCCCGCACCGCGACCAGCCGGCTGGCAATCAGCGGATCCTTGAACAGGATGCGCATCAGCTCCGGCTCGGCGGCATTGAGGTTGATCGTGGTGATGCCCGGCAGCGCCGTCACCACCCGTTCCAGCTTGTCGGCAACCTTGGGTTCGATCCCTGCCAGCCGCAGCGGACGCAGATCGGTGATCGGCCCTTGCAGACGGACATATTCGATGGCCGCCACCACCTGCTCGGGCTTCATCCCCACATCGTTGGCGATCTCCTGCAGCAACACCACCGCGCCAGCCTCGCCGGTGCGAACGGAATTGATGTTGAACCGCCCTTCGGCATCCGCGATCGCAAGATCGAACGTGCCGCCTTCGATCGGCGCATCCTTTTCGGCCAGCTTGGCCCAGGGCTCGCCGCGATGATCGACGTCGCCCGCCTTCTCCCCGTCGCGGCGCAGCGCCACCAAGGCGGAAAGCGCGCCCCCGCGCACGATCGCCTGCGCCCGTGCCGCCTCGCGCATCCGCAGCCCGCGATCTAGCGCCAGTTCCTCGCGATCGATCATCAGCAGCACCAGCCCGCTGGCGATCGCCACGAACATCAGCACGTTGACAAGGATCATCCCGCGCTCCTGCTCGTCCTGGATCGGGGGCGGATTCATTGCGGGACGGGCTCCACCGCCCGTGCGGGCAACGTCACCACGCGGTGAAGTGCTACCGGCACGCCGCCGGGGCCGGTCGCGCGCAAATCCAGCGCGATCGCGCGCGGCCAGCGCTGCTTGGCCTCCTCGCTGGCGTCCAGGGGCCAGCGATCGCTCCACGCGCCGTCCCAAAAACGCCACCGTGCGGTGACAACGCCCGGCAGCAACCGCTGCGGCGCGGGAGCCGCACGCACCAGCACGCCACCGGCCACCGCATATTGTACCTGACTGGTGACACCGCCGGTACCGGGCGCGCTGCGCACGAAGGACAGCCGATCGCCCCTGCCTTCGATCGGTCCGCTGGCCAGTTGGTCGAGATCGCTGGTCAGCACGAACATCGTCCGCTGCAGCGCCGACAGGCGGTCGAGCCGCGCTTCGGTCCGGCCGTTCACCCGCAGGATGCCGTCGACCAGGGCGAGGCCGGCTACCGCGATCAGCGCGAACAGCCCCAGCGAGATCATCAGTTCGATCAACGTGAAGCCGGCCTCTCCGGCTTCGCGGCGCTGGGTCACGATCCCGAACTCACCGCAACGCTGGCATATCCCTCGCGCGAGGCGACGACGATCGCGAAATCGCGCGCAACCGATCCGTCGGTGCGGAACCGCACCGGGCCGGTGACCCCGTGGAAGCCCTTGGCATCCACCAGCCCGTCCATGTTCAGCGCATTGGCCTCGCGCAGCTTGTTGGCGACACCGGCGGCATCATAGGCAAGCGCGGTGATCGTGCCGGGATCGCCGCCGTTGCGCGCCTCGAATGCCTGCGCGAAGGAGGCGAAACCGCCGGGATCGGGGCACGCAAGCCAGGCGCCGTCCAGTGCTTCGAGCGCCTCGGGCCGGTTATCAAGCCCCTGGAGGGTGCCCAGCAGTTGCACGCCGCTGCCACGCAGCGCCCGCGCGGCCGCCAGCACCCCTTCGCCGCTTCCGGGCAGCAGCACGGCATCGGGGGCATCGCCGGCGGCGGGCAGCGGCGCGCCCGGCTTCACCTGCAACACCCGCAGCGTGAGTCCGATTTCCTGCTCCATCCGCCCGGCGGCAAGGCTGGCAGCGGCGCACCAGGGCGAACCATCGTCGATCATCACCACCGATCGCACGCCGCGCGTGCGGGCATAGCGCAGGATCGCGCTCGTCACCTGCGCGGCGGTGATGCCGAAAATCCAGACGCCCGGCTGGCGCAGCACCGAATCGTTGCTGAATGCGATCACCGGCACGCGATTGGCCACCGCACTGCCCACGGCAGGCACCTCGGCAGCGGTGAGTGGACCCAGGATCAGCGCGGGATGGCGGCGCAGCGCTTCCCCGGCGGCGCGGGCGGCGCCATCGGGCGTGCCGCCGGTATCGAACCGCAACACGAACTCCGCGGTTTCCGCGAGCAAGGCTGCCTGGTACATGCTACGCCCGAGCGCCGCTCGCGGCCCGCTGAGCGGCAGCAGCAGGGCGATGGGACGCTTGTCCTTCTTCTCGCCCGCCCATGCAACGGAAGGAACGCAAACCGATGCCGCGGATAGGACGAGGCCCGAGGGCAGCAGCCGCAGCAGGGACCGACGGTCCATTGCAAACTCCGGATTCAACGAATGAGGCACGGCGGCGTCTTATCCTCTTCGCCGGGCTGGGCATAGGGGCCTATGCCCTGGCGATGCTGGTCACCGCACCGGCAAGCCTGCTCGTCCGCAAACAGCCCTGGCGCAGCGGCGTGGCGGGGACGATCTGGAACGGCGAAGTCGGCGTGGCCGGCGGCAGCAAGCTCGAATGGCAGCTGGCGCCGCTGCGGTCGCTGACCAGCCTGGGGCTGGCGGCGGACTGGAAGGCGAGCGGGCCGGACACCGATCTGGGCGGTCGGGCGTTGCTGCATCTGGGCGGGCGCACCGTGCTGGATCATGTCAGCGGCGCGGCGGATGCCAGCCTGCTCCAGGCCATCCAGCCCGATCTGCCCTTCACCTGCCAGTTGGTGATGCAGGTGGAGATGGCCCGGATCGCGGTGGGCGGCGGCGCCCAGATGCTCGACGGCAAGGTGACGACCGATCCCGGCAGCTGCCGGCCCAAAGCGGCAGGCAGCGCCGCGACGGCGGTACCGGCGCTGCTGCTGACGGCGGAACATGTCGGCCCGCGCACGACGATCCGGCTTACCCCGGCGACGCAGCGGCGGCAGCTGCTGCTGGATGCAATCCTCAGCGAGGACGGCACGCTCGATCTGGGGATGAGCAAGGACGGTGCGGCGGCGCTGCCGTTCGTGGGGCTGCCCGGCGGGGCGAGGATTCAGGGGAAGATGTGAGCTCGCCCTCTTCTAAAAGCCCTCTCCCGCTTGCGGGAGAGGGTTGGGTGAGGGTGAGTCGTGCACGTCAGGCAGTGCGGCCAGTTGGTGTCGGATCGCTTCCAGAACACCGTCCAAGTTCTGCAGCACATCGACGTTCGAGAACCGGACCACCCGATATCCCTGCCCCTCGAGCCACGCCGTCCGAGTACGATCGGCCTCCTCCCCATGCTGGCTGCCGTCGAGCTCGATCGCCAGCCCCTTCCCCGCGCAGAGGAAGTCCACGACATAGGGCCCGAGCGTCGCCTGAAAACGGATCTTGTGCCCGTCGACCTGACGGTTCCGCACCCGCGCCCATAACGCCCGCTCGGCGTCCGTCGCCTCTCGACGAAGCGTCCTCGCATGCGGGTTCGTGGGACGTATCGTGGGCATCTCGCGTCGCTTCCCCCTGGCACCCTCACCCAACCCTCTCCCGCAAGCGGGAGAGGGCTTTTGGCTCACCCCCCCACCAGATTGTTGAGGTTGATGATCGGCAGCAGGATCGCCAGCACCATCAGCAGCACCAGACCGCCCATCACCAGCAGCACCATCGGCTCGACCAGCGCGACCAGCGTGGCGACCAGCGCATCCAATTCGCGCTCCAGCTCGCCCGAGGCACGGCCGAGCGCCGGCGCGAGCTTGCCCGAGCTTTCGCCCGAGGCGACGATGGCGACCAGCATCGAGGGGAAGATATCCGCCTCCTGCATCGCCGCACGCAGGCTGATGCCCTCCCGCACCCGCATCGCCACGCCCAATGCCTTTTCCCGAACGAAATGGTTGGGCGTCACCGCCGCCGCGGCGTGCAGCGCCTCGACCAGCGGCACCGCGCTTCCCACCAGCGTCGCGAGGCTTCCAGCGAAGCGGGCGGCGTTCATCTGGCGGCTGAAGCGGCGGAACGGGCGGCGCTCGGCGAAGAAGCGATGGACGCGCAGGCGGTTGGCCGGCACCCGCAGCCAGCGCCCGAACGCAACGATGCCGAGCCCGATCGCGAGGAGCAGATACAGCCCGAAGCCCTGCAGGAAGGCACTGATCGCGATCAGCGCCCGCGTGAGCAGCGGCAGGTCGGCACCGCGGGAGACGAACACCTTCACGATGTCCGGCACGACATAGACCATCAGCAGCACCATCATGCCGAACGACACGCACGCCAGCAGGGCCGGATAGAGCAGCGCCAGTTGCAGCTTCTGGCCATTGGCCTGGCGATTTTCGACGAACTCGGCGAGGTGGTTGAGCACGTCCGGCAGCCGCCCCGAAGCCTCGCCCGCCGCCACCGAGGCGCGGTAGAATTCGGGAAAGGCCTTGGAGTGCTGGGCCAGCGCGGCGGCAAAGCTGCGCCCGTCAAGGATCGCGCCGCGCACGTCGAGCAGCAGCGAACTCACTGCCGGCTGTTCGGACTGGGTGGCGACCAGGCGCAACGCCTCCTCGATCGCGATGTCCGAGCCGACCAGCGTGGAAATCTGCCGGGTGACGGTGGCAAGCGCGCGGGCGCTCACGCCGCCGCGGCCAAGGCGCGGCAGGGTGATCGATCCGATCGAGCGTCCCCGCTCCGCCGCGGGTTCGACGGAAAGCGGCAGCAGTGCCTGCTCGCGCAGCAGCGCGCGGGCGGCGGCGGGGCTGGAGGCCTCGATTACGCCGCGCTTGGCGGCGCCGGTGCGGTCTGCCGCGCGGTACGCGAAGGCGGGCATCAGATCCTCCCCTGCAAGGGGAGGGGGACCGCGCCGAAGGCGTGGTGGAGGGGTGTCACGGCTGCAAGGGAGGGTCCGTGTCCCCAGCGTGGACACCCCTCCGTCGCGCTGGCGCGCGCCACCTCCCCTTGCAGGGGAGGATTGGAAATTGGCGTCACGCCTCGTCCCTCACGACGCGAGCGACTTCCTCGACCGTGGTAACCCCGGCCTGGAGCTTCGCCACACCGTCATCCAGCAGACTCGGATTGTCCGCCCGCGCATGGCGTTCGATCTCCGCCTCGCTGGCGCCGTCGTGGATCAGCTTCTGGAACGCGTCATCCACCGCGACGACCTCGTAGAGCCCGGCGCGGCCGCGATAGCCCTCGTCATGGCACTGGTCGCAGCCGACCGCGCGCCACAGCGGCGCCCCTACCGGCAGCGCGCCGCCGAGCAGCAGCGAATCGGCTTCGCTCGCCACGTCCTCGCGCCGGCAATGCGGGCACAGCCGCCGCACCAGCCGCTGCGCGCACAGGCCGACGACCATCGGCGCCAGCAGATAGCGCTCCACCCCCATGTCGATCAGCCGCGTCACCGATCCGACTGCGCTGTTGGTATGCAGCGTCGAGAGCACGAAATGCCCGGTCATCGCCGAGCGCACCGCGACCTGCGCGGTTTCCTGGTCGCGAATTTCCCCGACCATGATCACGTCCGGGTCCTGGCGCAGGATCGCGCGCAGGCCGCGCGCGAAGGTCATGTCGGTGCGCGGATTGACCTGGGTCTGCGCCACGCCCGGCAGCTCATATTCGATCGGATCCTCGACCGTCATGACGTTGCGCTTGCGGTCGTTCAGCCGGGTCAGCGCGGTGTAGAGCGTCGTCGTCTTGCCCGAGCCGGTCGGCCCGGTGACGAGCAGGATGCCGTGCGGCCGCTCGAGCAGTCGGCCGAACACCGCCTGGTCGCGCGCGCTCATGCCCAGGCCGGACAGGTCGAGCTTGAGCGAGCCCTTCTCCAGCAGACGCAGCACCACCCGCTCGCCATGCTGGGTCGGGATGGTCGAGACGCGCGCATCGACGTCATGGCCGCCGATGCGCAACGTCACGCGGCCGTCCTGCGGCACACGACGCTCGGCGATGTCGAGCTTGGCCATCACCTTGATACGACTGACCAGCAGCGGCGCCAGCGCGCGCGGCGGCTCGATCATGTCGCGCAGCACGCCGTCGACCCGGAAGCGGACGACGAGGCGCTTCTCCTGCGTCTCGACATGCACGTCCGACGCGCCTTCCTTCACCGCCTCCATCAGCAGCGCGTTGATCAGGCGGATGACGGGGGCATCGTCGCGGGTATCAAGCAAGTCGTCGACGCTGGCGGCACTGTCTGCCAGCGCAGCCAGATCCATACCGCCCAGATCGATGTCGGCAGCGGCACCCCCGGCCCCGCCATAGGCCTGGCCCAATGCGCTATCGAAGGCTGCGCCCTCCAGCCGCACGAAGCGCACGCCGGGCGCGAGCCGCTGCACCTCCAGCATTCCGTCCAGCCCGGCATCGTCACGGTGGACGCATTCAAGCCCATCGGCCCCCGCCCGCAGCAGCACGCCGTGGCGACGAGCGAAGCCATAAGGCAGGCTGGGCACATCGGCGACGATCATCGGGCAAGCTCCACCGTGGCGGACACCCGGCCGGGCGCCGCCAGTTTCTGGATGGTCAGTCGCCGTACCCGCAGATCGCTGGTGGTCGTCACGTCGGCGAGCCAGTGGACCACCGAATCATAGCCGGCATCGGCGATGCTCGCCCGCACGCCGCCATCGGCCGGCGCCGCCGTGAGCGTCACGCCGAAGCTCCCCGCCGACTGCATCGCGATCTCGGCGGGCGTGCCGGTGCGGCGCTGCGGCCGCGCGGTCGTGAGCGTGCCGGCCGCGCGGATTCGCGCGTTCAGGGTTTCATAGGTGCGGATGTCCGCCAATGCCGTCGCCCGCGCGCCCTGGATCGGCTTCACCACGCCATAGACGAACAGCAACGTGCCCAGCACCGCCGACAGGATGGCGAGCAACCTGCGTTCCCGCGGAGACCGCGCCTGCCACCATTGGCCGCCCCATGTCAGGCCGGCATCGAGCGTGGGCAATTGGGAGCGGAGAAAGTTTCTCATGCCGCGTTCGCCGTAATGCGGATCGTGCCGTCTGGCGAGGCCGTCGCCTGCCCGCGAATCCGCGCCGCCCGCAGCGCTGCGGCGATACGTGCCGCAAGATCGGGCGCGCCAGCTGCGCAGTCGAGCGTCATCACCGTGCCCTCGAATCGGATCGCCTGTACCGAGATCGATCCGGCCAGCGGGCTCAGTCCCGCCGAAACCCGCGCCAGGAGCGGCACGAAACGATCCGGCGGAGCACTGCTGCCGGCGGGGAGAAGATCGGTCACGCGGCCCTTGAAATCGCCCGAAAGATCCGCACCCGGCGCCGCTATTGCGACTAATTCGCGCGTTTCCGACGCGCGGCGCTTGGCGATAATGCTTAGCAATACCGCATCTCCGCCGGCGATCGCGACATGCGCGGCGGCGCCGATCGCGACGATCCAGCCCAGCCTGCGCCAGCCATTCCCGATGCGGCCGCCGCGCGCCGCATAGGCGCCCTGGCGCAAATCGAGTTCGGCCGCCGCCGCCTTCGCACGCGCCGCCGCCGGGCGCGTGTCCGCCGCCGCTGCTTGCGCCGGCATCGGATCGGGCAGCGGATCGGCCAGCCTATGGACCAGCGGACGCCCGGCCGCTTCCCACGCGGCGGGCAGCAGCGGCAGCGGCAACGCGAAGCCGGCGCCGTCCGCGGCCCGCACCAGCGCACGGCCATCCCGAATCTCGACGCTCCAGCCCTCGGCCGGGCGCGGCAGCAGCAGCGCATCGGGCACCATCGGCGCGGCGCCCAGCCCCTGCGATTCGGCAAGCGCCACCCAGCCGGCCATTGTTTCGCGCCGCACCGCGCCGACCAGATAGCGCGCCGGCGCGTCCTCCGGATTCAGCTTCGCGCCCAGCGCCAGGTGGAGCGAATCGATCGGTTCGGCGACCTGATCCTCGATCGCAAAGGGCAACGCGGCCAGCCGCTTGGCACGATTCGGCAACGGCAGGTCCACCGCGAGCAGGCGCACCCGCTCCGTCGGCACGACGATGGTTGCGGGTCCATCCTCGTCGACTATGATGAGTCGATCGCCCGCCAGCGTCCACAAACCCGCGGCGTGCGGCGACGGAAGGTCCGGCGATCGGACGCCGTGTGTCATGGAAGCTTCATGGGAAGGACGCATGGGGCGGGGATGCGCATAGTTTTGAAACCATTTTGTGACATTGCATCGCAGCGCGCGCCGCGCAAGCTCCGCCAGGTCGGCGAGCAGGAAGCCGGGCTCACGCTGATCGAGATGCTGATCGTGCTGGTGATCATCGCGGTGGTCGCCGGCCTCATCACCGCCAACGTGATCAACCGCCCCGACGAGGCGCGGGCGACCCGGGCGAAGGGCGATATCACCAATATCGAAGGCGCGCTGAAGATGTACCGCCTCGACAATGGCGACTATCCCACCACCGAGCAGGGCCTGAAGGCGCTGGTGGAAAAGCCCACCATCCCGCCGGTGCCGGCGAACTGGGCGCAGGGCGGCTATCTCTCGGCGGCACCGCTCGATGCCTGGGGCAAGCCCTACGAATACAAGTCCGAAGGCGGCGGTTTCACGATTCGCTCGTTCGGCAAGGACGGCAAGCCGGGCGGCGAAGGCGTGGACGCCGACATCGAAGGCAAGGGCTGATGGCCGATCGGGGGGCCGGCAGCGCTGCGCGTCGCGCCTCCCAGGCCGGCATGACGCTGATCGAGATGCTGATCGTCCTCGCGATCATCGGCGTCGCCGCGGGCGCGGTGACGCTGGGGATCGGCGCCGCCACCCGCAAGCCCAGCGTCGAAACCGAAGCGCGCCGCCTCGCCTCCCGCCTGCAAGCCGCGGCCGACGATGCGATGCTTGGCGATCTGCTTATCGCCTTCACCGCCGAAAAGCACGCTTACGGCTTCGCCACGATCGGCACGGACGGCAAGATGACGGCCCGCAGCGACGACGCCCTCGCGCCGCACACCCTGCCCAGCGGCATTACCGTGACGCTCGATACGCGTCCACCGGTGGTGCTGGGCGTCGATGGTGCGGGCAGGCCGATGTCCGCGACGATCGAAAATGGCAGTCAGCGCTGGATCGTCCGCTATGACGGCCTGACCGCCACCGCTACCCCCGCACCGAACGCCTGAGCGATGGACGACCGCGGTTTCTCGCTGATCGAGGCTTTGGTGGCGCTGGCGGTGCTGGCCATCGCCACGGTGGGCCTGATGCGCACGGTGCAGACCCATATCGATTCGACCCGCGGGCTGGAACGCCGCGCCGCTGCCATGTGGGTCGCCGAAAACCGGCTGGCTGAGCTGGACGCGGGCATCCCGGCCGCGCCGCAGGTGGACATGCTGGGCGAACGCTGGCGGATCGTCGTCGATCGGCGCAGCACCAGCGACCCCGAAATCGTGCGCGTGCGGATCAACGTGTTTCCGGCAACCGAAAAGTCACCGCTTGCATCGCTCGATGGCTTCGTGGACGGGCGGAAGGGATGAATCGCCCGTCCCTAACCCCGCGCCAGACGCGCACCGCGCTCGATCTGCTGACCGGCGCCGTGGTCGTCTCCGTCGCCTTTGCGCTTGCCGGGCTCACCTGGCGGATCGCCGGCCACGCCGGCACTGGCGCGATCACCATCCCGTCGGGCAACAGCGCGACCGCCACCGCGCCCGACATGAGCGCGGCCATCGCCCTCGCGCCATTCGGCAAGGCGGTGTTGGTCGATGCGCCGCAGCCGACGACGCTGCCGCTGGAGCTCAAGGGAATCGTGGCCGCGGTGCCTGCCGAACTTTCGACTGCGTTCATCGCGGTCAACGGGGGCCCGCCCCAGCCCTTCCATGTCGGCCAGGCGGTGAACGGCGCGACCGTCGCGACGATCCAGCGCGGTCGCGTGCTGCTCGATACCGGCGGGCGCCACGAATTTCTTGCCTTTCCCGATCCCAGCCTGTCGCCCGAACAGCGCCAGGCGGCAGTGGCCGAGCCCGCCCCGCAGGATGGATCGACGCCGCCCGCACCGATCCAGGCATCGGCCGCTTTGCCCGGCAACAGCGCCGCGATCCTGCAAAAGCTCGGGGCGACACAGACGGCGGAAGGCTTCCGCATCGGCGGCGACGGCCCGCCGGGCATGCAGGCCGGCGACGTCATCACCTCGGTCAACGGCACACCGCTTTCCGATACCCAGGCAGCCAATGCCGCCTTCGCCGCCGCCCAGCAAAGCGGTTCGGCACAGGTCCAGATCTTGCGCGACGGCAGGCGGATCTCGCTTACCGTGCCCCTTCGTTGAAGAGAGAAACCGTGACGATTCGCTCCGCCCTCGCCTGCCTCGCCCTTGCGCCGATGCTCCTCGATCCGCTGATCGTGGCGGCGCAGACGGCTGCACCGCAGGAAGCGGCCGATATCGTGATCAACATGCGCGGCGTGGAGATTGCCGATGTCGCCGATCAGATCTCGCGGATCACCGGCCGCACGCTGATCCTCGATCCGGCCGTGAAGGGCGTCGTCACCGTCACCTCCTCCAGCCCGCTGAGCCCCGGCGGGGTTTGGGACCTGTTCCAGTCGGTGCTGCGCGCCAATGGCTATGCGGCGGTGCGATCGGGCCGTGCCTGGCGGATCGTGCCCGCCGCCAATGCGGTGCGCGACGGCGGGTTGCCGGCACGCGGCATCGCGGGGCAGGAACTGATGACGCGCATGGTCCGGCTGGCCAATGTGCCCTCCGCCGACGCCGCACGCATCGCCCGCCCGCTGGTCGCCAGCTTCGGCAGCGTCGAACCGCTCACCAGCCCCAACGCTATCGTCATCACCGATTATGCCGATAATGTCCGCCGTATCGAGGCGATCGTGCGCCAGCTCGATGGCGGCGGCGGCGCCACCTTCGCGGCGATCGCGCTCAAGAACGGCAGCGCGCCCGCGGTGGCGCAATCGCTGCAGAACGTGCTCGGCGGCGATCAGGGCACCGGCACGCGCGTGGCGGCGGACGAACGCAGCAACACCGTGCTCATCCGCGGCACGCCTGCGTCCGTGACGGAGGCACGGCGAATGGTCGTCTCGCTCGATCAGCCGGGCGGATCGACGCCGATCACCCGCATGTTCCGCCTGAACTATGCCGATGCGGAGACGGTGACGGACGTGCTGCGCGGCGTGCTCGGCCTGGGCGACACGGTCGACAATCCGGTGGCGAACAGCCTTTCCAACACCAATGCCAATCCCTTCGCCCGGCTGGCCAGCCAGAGCGCGCTTTCCAACGGCGCCGCCGCCGGCATGGCCAACGGCATGACCGGCACCCCCAGCGGCACCGGCGTCCAGGCGGCGACGGCAACGCAGGCGCCGATGATGCAATCGACCACGCCACAGACGCCCAAGGGCTTTTCGACGCCGGACCTGACGGTGCAGCCGGCGCCCGAGCTCAACGCGATCGTGGTCCGCGGTGCACCCAGCGCCATCGCCTCGATCGAACCGCTGGTGCGCGACCTCGACGTGCGTCGCCCACAGGTGATGATCGAAGCCGCAATCGCCGAGATCACCGGCGACGATGCCGAACAGCTGGCGGTGCAGATCGGCACCAGCGGCGCGGTGCTGAGCCGCGTCACCGGCGCGGGCACCTCGTTCGATGCGGCGGGGCCGTCGCTTGGCGCCGTGCTTACCGCACTTGGGGTTCCCGCCGGCTCGATCCTCGGCACCACCGCCAGCGGCTTCACCGGCAATTTCAAGATCGGCGACGATTTCTCGGTGCTGCTCCAGGCGCTCGGCACCTCCAGCCGTGCCAACCTGCTCTCCACGCCGCAGATCACCGTGCTCGACAACGTCGCCGGCGAGTTCATCGCCGGCCAGAACGTGCCGTTCGTCACCGGATCGATCCTAACCAACTCCAGCGCGGCAACGCCGTACAACACGATCGAGCGCAAGGATGTCGGCATCACGCTGCGCGTGCTGCCGCGGATCAATGCCGGCGACACCATCCGCCTGCAGGTAAACCAGGAAGCCTCGTCGATCGCCAGCACCACCGTGTCGCGCGCGACCGACCTCATCACCAACAAGCGCGCGATCAACACCACGGTGCTCGCAGACAACGGCTCGACCATCGTGCTGGGCGGCCTGACCAGCGACGATTATCAGGACGTGCGCCAGCAGGTGCCGGTGCTGGGCAACATCCCGCTCATCGGCGAGCTGTTCAAAGGCCGCAAGGAACAGCATTCGAAGCGCACGCTCTTCATCTTCCTGAAGCCGACCATCCTGCGCGACGGCGCCGATGCCAGCGCCGCGGCCAAGGATCGCTATGCCCGGCTGCGCGCCGAAGAGGCACAAAATGCCAAGCGCAACAGCCTGTTGCTCGCCCCGCCACCGGCACGGCTGAAGGTGGAGATCGACGGGATCTACTGAGCCGCCGGCTCCGGATCGGCGGCGGGCAGCGGCACACGCGCCTGCTGGCCGCCGCGACTGAACAGCGCCGCGTCGATCGCCAGCGATTCGAGCTTCCAGCCATCAATGCTGTCGCCGATCGTGAGCGTCCGGTTCTGCCCCTGTGCGGTGCGGACCATCGCCACCGCGTCGCTGCCCAGCCGGCCGACGATGCCAGTCAGCTGCGGTGCATCGGGCGGGAGGGCGGCGGCATCGCCGGCGGACGCCGCGAACAGCGGACGATCGAACACCCGCACCAGGGGCGGCTCGGCGGCGACCGACAGCGGCGGCAAGCTGGGCTGTACCCGGCGTTGCGGCGCAGCGGGGGGGAGCAGCAGCAGCAGCGGCATCGCCACCGCCGAAACCGCGGCGACCGCCAACACGATCGCTTGCGGCCGCGCGATCATCGCACCGCCCCGATCAGGTCGCCGCGCAACCGCACCCCGCTACCTTCCGCGGGTTCGATCCGCCAGCTGCGGAACCGCAGCAGCGGCCGTTCGCGCTCGATCGCATCGGCCACGGCGATGACTGCCTTTTCCGGGCCGGACAGGCGAATCGTCACTGCGATCAGCGGTGCCGGCGCCGCTGCCGGGGCCAACGCCTCGACCAGCACCCCACCGCCCCGCGCAAGCCGTTCGATACGAACACGCATCGCCGCGTCGCCGCCTTGCGCAGGGAATGCCAGCGACGGCGCCAGCACCGCGATCGGCGCTGCCGGCGCAGCCGCCAGGCCCGCGAGCCGCGCCCGCTCCGCACGCGCCTTGGCCAGCGCGCCGATCGCGGCGCCGGTCCAGGGTGCAAGCGACAGGGCCAGCACCAGCCCGAGCAGGACGCCGTACAGAAGCGGCCGGCGGCGCATCACGCCACGATCCGCCGCAACAGTACGATCGTCCGTCCGTCGGCTTCGCGCTGGTGGACGTCGCGCAGACCGGCCAATGCGGGGGTCCGGCGGAGCGCAGCGCGCAGGGCATCGGGATCGCCGGTCGCCACCTCGATCTCCGTCATCCCATCGGCGCGCCGCTCCGCCCGCACCAGCGTGGCATCGGACGGCAGCGCCGCGGCGAGCTGATCCAGCAGCGCGGCCGGTCCCGGCGCAGCGATCGCCCGGCCCAGCGATTGCCGGGCCCGGCCGCGTTCCTGCGCCGCGGCAAGGCGGGGGGCGAGCGTCGCGGCGATCCGGGCCTCGTCCCGCGCGACGGCGTGGCTGAGCAGCGCGGCGCCGGCGATCGTCAGCAACGGCCCGGCGGCGATCGTCAAGGCCAATGCCGCCACCATCGCGCGTGGATGGCGCGCGCCTGCGGCCGCATCCACCCGCACATCGCGGCCGGGGCGCCCCAATGCGCGCAACCGGGCAACCGCATGACCGGCAAGGCTCGGGCGGGGCGGCGGGGGATCGCGATCGGCAGTATCCGGCGTCATCCGCCCGCGCTTAGCCGGCCCTGCCCGCTTGGCAAGTGTCACATATATGACCGCATTTCGACTTCACGGTGCAACGCCTGCTCCATCACCGCTTCATCTGCCTTCCCCATGGACGAAGCGTACGCCCGGCCCATGCACCGGACACAACAGGGGGAATCGATGACGGACGTGACCGAAACACCGTTCGGATATACCGACGGCGACGTGGATACCAACCACAGCACCGCCACCACGCTGAACGAGCTCGCCGAACAGCGCTATTCGCGCCGCACGCTGCTGCGCGGGTCGAGCGCGATCGTTGCCGCCACCATGGGTGGCTCGCTGGTCGCAGCGTGCGACAATAATGATGTGGGCAGCGACGCGCCGCCGACGGTGGCCGCCGGCACGGCCGTGACCACAGCCTCGGGCCGTATGGTGACGCTGACTGGCACCGCCACCGACGACAAACAGATCGCGACGATCGCCTGGACTCAACCCAGCGGCCCGCTGATCACCCTGTCCAATCCGAACAGCAACACGGTATCCTTCATGGCGCCGGTCGTTTCTGCGGCAACCGATTTCCGCTTCCGCTTCGCCGCGATCGATTCGAAGGGCCAGACCAGCTCGGCCGAGACTATCGTGACGGTCAATCCGCCGGCGCTGGGCTTCACCGCCGTCGCCAAGAACAAGCTGGACGTCGTGACCGTGCCGGCCGGCTACACCGTAAGTGTGATCAACCGCACCGGCGATCCGATCGCGGCCGGCGTTGCGGCGTACAAGAACGATGGCACCGACACCAATTTCGCCCAGCGCATCGGCGATCATGGCGATGCGCTCTACTGGTACGGCCTCAGTGCCACCGGCACGCCCGATGCCACCAGCTCGACGCGCGGCCTGCTCGTGCAGAACCATGAAAACATCAATGACCAGTATCTGCACGTCGCCGGCCCGACCACCGTCAACGGCGCGCGCCCCGAATCGGAAGCGCAGAAGGAAATCGACTGCCACGGCGTTTCGGTCACCGAAGTCGCCGAAGGTGCGAACCGCGCCTGGAGCGTGAAGCAGGATTCGAGCTTCAATCGCCGCATCACCCCGGCCACGCCGATGGCGTTCAACGGTCCGGCCAAGGGATCGAATCTGCTCAAGACCGCCTTCTCGCCCACCGGCGTCGCGGGCCGCGGCACGATCAACAACTGCGCCAACGGCACCACGCCTTGGGGCACGGCGCTGACCTGCGAAGAGAATTGGGCAGGCTATTTCCGCCGCAGCGGCGACAATGCCAATCGTTCGGCCAAGGAACTCACCGCGCTCAGCCGCTATGGCGTGTCGAGCAGTACCGGCAGCTATGGCTGGTCCACCGTGGTTGCGGCGGACAGCGCCAACACGCTGTTCCGCCGGTGGGACGCCCGCGCCGGCACCGGAGCGGCGACCAGCGACTTCCGCAACGAACCGAACCAGTTCGGCTGGGTCGTCGAAATCGATCCCTATGCGCCGGCATCCACCCCGCGCAAGCGGACCGCGCTGGGCCGCATGGGCCATGAAGGCTGCTGGCCGGGTGCCTTCGTCGTCGGCAAGAAGCCGGCCTGGTACATGGGCGACGATTCCCGCCGCGAATATATCTACAAGTTCGTCTCGGCGACGGCCTGGGTCGCCGCCGACGCCAACCCCACCGATCGCCTCGCGATCGGCGACAAGTATATGGACAGCGGCACGCTCTACGTCGCCCGGTTCGCCGCCGACGGCACCGGCACCTGGTTGCCGCTGGTCTATGGCCAGAACGGGCTGGACGGCAGCAACGCCGCCTATCCCTTCGCCGATCAGGCCGATGTGCTGGTGAATGCCCGGCTCGCCGCCGACAAGCTGGGCGCGACGCCGATGGATCGCCCGGAGTGGACGGCGGTGAACCCGGTAACCGGCGAAATCTATGTCACCCTGACCAACAACAATGCCGCCGGCCGGCCGCTGAACGGCACCGACCCCGCCAATCCCCGCCACTATAACGATCCCAAGGGCGGCACGGCACAATATGGCAACCCCAACGGCCATATCATCCGCATGAAGGAAGCCGATACCGAAGCGACCAGCTTCACCTGGGATATCTACGGCTTCGGCGCGGGCGCGGATCTGGACAAGACCAACATCAACCTTTCGTCGCTCGACGACAGCAACGATTTCTCCAGCCCCGATGGGCTGGTGTTCGCCCGCGCAACCCATGCCGGTGGCCAAGCGAAGCCGATGCTGTGGCTGCAGACCGACGACGGTGCCTATACCGACGTCACCAACTGCATGATGCTGGCAGCCCAGCCGGGCACGGTGGGCGATGGCGGCGCGCGCACCATCACCAACACCGGATCGGGCGGCGCGACGGCCACCCAGGCGACCCGCATCGGCGCGGCGCCCGGCGCAAATCTGCGCCGTTTCCTGGTCGGCCCGGTCGAGTGCGAGATCACCGGCGTGGATTCGACGCCGGACGGCCGCACCCTGTTTGTCGGCATCCAGCATCCGGGCGAAGGCGGCACGCCGGCGGCGCCGACCAGCAACTGGCCGGACAGCCAGGCTGGCGGCACCGTCGCCAAGACGATCCGTCCGCGCTCGGCGGTGGTGGTCATCACCAAGAATGATGGCGGCGTCGTCGGCCTCTGAGCCGGAATAGCGGCGGCAGGATCGGGGGAGGAGGCCGATGGCGGCCCCCTCCCCCTTTCTCATGCGGCGGCCGCGCGCCCTGCCGCCTGGATGAACTGGAACACCTCGGCCTCGAAGCCAGGATCGGCCTGGCCCTGCCAACTGCCCATGTCTTCATACATCCGCTGCACGCCCGCCTGCATCGCCGGCGTGGCCACCGCGTTGAATGGCGCGAGCAGCGTACGCCATTCGGCGAGGAATGCCCGAGCCGCCGCACTCGAAGGATCAAGCGGCAATGCGGCCTTGATCCGGGCGCCCAGTTCCTTCCAGCGCGCCGCATAGGCTTGCTGGTCGAAATCACCGGGCATCTTCGCCTGCGAGGCGGCGAAATCGCGTACCGCTTCCTCCGTCAGGTAACGGGCGGAAAGCGCCTCCCATTGCGCCTGGTTGCTCATCGTTCGTTCTCCTTGTTCGATCAGCGAGCAGAAGGTCGCGACGTCGAGGGGCTCGCTGCGCTCGACGCGGGACTTGGCTTCGAGGAGCAGCGCACGCGATCGGGCGATCGCATTGGCCTGGACCTCCAAATGGGTGAGTTGCGTATCGATCAGTGCCGCAAGATCGAGCGCGCGGCGGGACAGCAGGCGCTGCACCTGCGCGAGCGTCAGGCCCGCGCGCTTGAGCGCAAGGATCTGGTGCAGGCGCGCCAGTTCCCCCGGCCCGTAATGGCGGCGACCGGCAGCGGTGCGCAGCGGCGTGAGCAGCCCCCGCGCCTCATAGAAGCGCAGGGCGCGGGCGCTGATCCCCGTCCGGCGGGCTACCTCGGCAATATCGAGAATCAACCAGGCACCGCTTATGCCGCTTGACGCTGCGTCAACCGCAAGCCCCCAATGCGGCGCGCTCGCGCCGCTCCGCTTGCTTCATCATCCCGAAGGCGTCCCCGACCATTACATCAACAGGTGATGATTCAATGGTCGGGGCGCGATCCGGTCAAGGCCGGGCTTGGCCCGGAAACCGTTCGAACTTCGGTACCGCAAGAGCGGCGGGGAGAGCTTCGCTCAGCGATCGGTGCGGCTGACGATCTTGGCGATGCCGTCGGGCGTGATAATGACCATGTGCGCGTCGCCGCCCTTGCAGTTGGCGCGCCACAGCGGCAGGCCATCCTGATCTGGCAAGCGCTGCGAGCTGTCGACATGGTCACACTTCAGCCCGGCATCCATGATCGCGCGGATGAACACCGCGTTGCGCTGGGCATCGGTCATCGCGATCACCTGCGCGGCGACATTGTCGCCCGCCGCACCATTCCCCACCACGGCATTGCTTTCCGCTGCCGTGTTCACCGCCGCATTGCCGGTCGCCTCGCTGCCGGACTGGCACCCCGCCAGCGCCAGCGCTGCCAAGGCGGGAAGAAGGATCCACTTGGTCATGGCTGCATTCTCCAGAAATCCCGGCGCGAAGGCCTGCCGCGCCGGGGATAGTCCATCATTCGCCCAAAGCATTTGCGATCGTGAAGGTTCCGTATCGAATCGGTGGAATCACCGCTGATAGGCCTTGGGCAACGCGCCTTCCGTCGGCGTCCAATAGCGGTCGCGCAGGCGCGTCTGGCGGCTGGTGAGCGGTTGTTCGACGCCGTCGACGAACAGCTTCACCGGCAGGCTGCCGATTTCGAGCGGATCGCCGTCCCACACCACCACGTCGCCGACCCGGCCGGGCCGCAGCGAGCCGAACGATTCGCCCATGCCCAAGGCTTCGGCCGGCTTTGAGCTGATCGCCGCAAAGGCCGCATTCCAATCGAGCCCCGTCGCCCCCGGCACGCGGGTGAGCGCAACAAGATTGCCGGCATATTGCTTTTCCAGCCGCGCCTGGCGGGCTTCGTCGTCGTTGATCGTGCCGATGCCCACCAGCACCCCCGCCGCCTGCATCCGCCCGACATTGGACTGGGTGGCGGCAAGCTGTTCGAAACTCACCGGCAGATCGGTCAGGGCATTGGCGATCACCGGCACGCCGGCGGCGGCGATCTGCTTCGCCACCGTCCAGCCCTCGGTAGCGCCGACCAGCACCAGCTTCAGCGCCGGCGTCTCGCGCTTGATGTCGAGCAGCACCAGAATGTCCGACGCGCGCTCGACATGGACGAGCAGCGGCACCTTGCCCTGCACCACCGGCGTCAGCGCCTCGGCATCGGCACGGGTGAGGAACGAATCCTTGCCGCGCTCGGCGAAGCTCGCCGGATTTCGCGCGAAGTCGCGCAACTGGGCGATGATGTTGCGCAGCATCGCCACCGCCGCGGGGCGGCTGCCGCCCGCCAGCTGGGCACCGCTTTCGCCATATTCCATGAACTGGAAGGCGCGGGGGCGGGAAACCGGGTGCAGGTCGCTGCGCAGATCGATCACGGCGCCCTGGCCGGCGAAGATCGATCCCTTGCTCGCTTCCGGGGCGACGACGGCCCGGGTGATGCCCTCGGCACGGTTGATCGGGATCGGGGTCGACCGCGGATTCACCGCGGGGGCAACGTCGAGCGCGGCGTTGAACAGCGCATTGCCTGCCGAGGCATCGTTGGTCGGGCCGACGGCATCGACCTCGACAATGCCCATCCGGGTGAAGCCAGCGAAGATGCCGGGGGTGACATAGCGTCCACCGGCATCGACCACCTGCATCCCGGCAGGCACCGCCACGCCGCGACCAGCCGCCGCCACCTTGCCGCCGCGAACCACCACGGTGCCACCCTCCACGGGCGCAGATCCATCGCCGATCACGAGCTTGGCGTTGGTGATCGCGACATCCTGCGCCATTGCAGGCGCCGCCAGTGCGGCACAGGCCGCAGCGGCGAGAAGAAGGGTCTTCCTCACTTCACATCCCCCTCGCCCGGCTGGCCGAGCTCGAAATCGGAAACCGGACGCCGCTTGGGATCCTTCGCGTCGTACAGCAGCGCGCCGTCCACCCACACCATGTCCGGCCGGGTATAGACGCTGAACGGATTGCCGTTCCACAGCACCACGTCCGCCATCTTGCCGGGCTTCAGGCTGCCGGTCTTGTCGGCAATGCCCAGCGCCATCGCGGGATTATAGGAGAGCCACTTCCACGCTTTCTCCTCCGAGATGTCGAAGCCGCTGCGGAGCGCCGAGGCACGCGCCTTGGCGACTTCCTGATTCAGCCGCTGGATGCCGTTCGCATCGTCCGAATGGATCATCGCGCAGGCGCCTTCCTTCTCGAGGATCGCCAGGTTTTCCGGCACGGCATCATAGGATTCCATCTTGAAGCCATACCAATCGGCCCAGACGGCGGCGCAGGTGTCGTTCGCCTTCAGCAGGTCTGCGATCTTATAGGCTTCCACAGCGTGGTGAAATGCCGAGACGCGGTAGCCGAACTCCTTGGCCATATCCATCACGATGGCCATCTCGTCGGCGCGGTAGCAGTGGTTCTGCACCCGGATCTCGCCTTCAATCACGCCGCGCAGCGTATCCATGGCAATGTCGCGCGCGGGCGGTTCGCCGCCATCCTTCTCATATTTGTCCCAGCGGCGCTTATATTCGACCGCCCTCGCCCAGGTCTGGCGATCGACGGCGACATTGCCCATCCGGGTGGAAGGCTGACGGCCGCGGCTGCCATAGACGCGCTTGGGGTTTTCGCCGCACGCCATCTTCAGGCCATAGGGCGCACCGGGGAACTTCATGCCCTGCATGGTACGGGCATAGACGTTCTTCAGCACCACCGAGCGGCCGCCGAACAGATTGGCCGATCCCGGCAGGATCTGCAGCGTCGTAACCCCGCCATTCGCGAGCGCGCGGCCGAAACCCGGATCCTGCGGCCAGACGCTATGTTCGGCCCAGACATCGGCGGTGACCGGCCCGGTCGCCTCGTTGCCGTCGGACAGTGCGTCGACACCCGGCGACGGATAATCGCCCAGATGGCTGTGGATATCGATCACGCCCGGCGTCAGATACTTGCCCTGCCCGTCGATCACCGTCACGCCGGCTTCCGCCGTCAGGCTCTGCCCGATCGCGGCGATCTTGCCATCGCGGAACAGCACCGCGCCGCGATCGATCCGCCCGCCCTCGCCATCGAAGATGGTGACGTTGGTGACGAGGGTCGGCACGCCTGGATAGGCGCGATAGGTGGAGGGAAAGGGATCGTGGCTATAGCCCTTGCCGATACCAGGGCCCTTCGACTGCCCGCCCGCCTGTTCCGGCGCGGATTTGGCGGCGCCGGAGGGGCGGCTGCCATCCCCTGCGCAGCCGATCAGGGCGGCACATGCGGCCACCATCGCCACGGTTCTGATCAAGCGCTACTCCTCGCAATGTTCTGATTTACCCCAGCGACGATTGATCGCCGCAGACGCAGGCTTTGGCAAGCGCGCCCGACGAGAACCGAGATAAAATCCCGCAAAACTGCGCTTTTCGTATCGCTCCCTATGGCTTTTTGCTTGGAAGTAACGGATGCTGGTGCACTCGTAGCCTCGGCTTCGACCTGTGCAGGGGCAGGTGGTTTGCGCGTCGATAAAGAATTACATCCGATGGGCGACCGCTCATCGAGCCGAAGCAGAACTGCGGCCAAGGGGCTGGCCCTGTTCGCGATGCTGTGCAGTGCAGTCGCGCTCGCCGGCTGGACGCTCGACATACCGCTCCTCTATCGCTTCCTGCCGCGCGCCTATCCGATCTGGCCACTCACCGCGCTCGGCTACGGGTTGCTGGGTGCGGGCATTCTGGCGGACAGCGCCGATCGCGTTCGCCTTTCCCGCTATCTGCTCGCCATACCCATGCTGATCGCGATCGGCACCGGGCTCCAGCCGCTGATCAACGACAGCCTCAGCTTCAATTTCGGCTTGCACCGCACCGCCGCCGGAATCCACGAGGGCGGACTGCATATCCATCCCGGCCGGCCGGGGGTGAACGCCATCGTCGTGTTCCTGATGCTTCCCCTCGCCCTGCTCGCGCGGCGCAGCGCCTGGAGGATGTTGCGGGACGTATCCCCGCTCATCGCGATGGCACCGCTGGCGCTGGCGGTGGCATCCGCGACGATGCTGCTGATTTCCGGCGACCCGCCGAAGCTGAATGCCGGGCTGCGCGCGTCCATCCCGGGCACCTTGATGTCGCTTTCACTGACGGCCGCCGTGCTGTTCGGCCGCGCCAGCAGCCCCGCCCGCCTTGGGCGGGTGGAGCGTTCCGATCCGATGCGCATCCAGGCGGTGGTGGCGGCGGCGATCATCCTGCCCGCCCTGCCCGCGATGATCGAACTCGCGGTGGAGCGCGGCCCCGCCAGCGGCGGTTCCACGTTCGGGCAGATCGTGCTGGTGCTGTTCAACCTGATCGCGATCGGTCTGGTCTCCTTCTGGGCAGTTCGCCGGGTCGGGCGGGAGCAGGCCGCCCGCGCCGAGCTGTCGATGGCGCTGGACAGCGCCATCGTCATTATCAGCGATCCGACGGGCGCGATCCTGCACTGGTCGCAGGGATGTGAGCAGCTCTATGGCTGGTCCGAGCGGGAAGTGCTGGGCCAGAACAAATATATGCTCCTGCGTGCGCAGTGCCCCGATTGGCAGACCAGCTATTCGCTGCCCGATGCCGACGGCGCCCAGGAACTGATCGAACGGCGCAAGGACGGAAGCGAGATCCATGTGATCGAGCGGCTCCAGCATCTGGGGGAATCGCCGCGCCCCTATGTGGTGGTGCACAACATCATCGACATCTCCGAACGCGTTTCGGCCTTGCGGGCGCTGCGGGCGAGCGAGGAACGCCTGGCCCAGGCCACTGCCGCGCACGAGCTGGGCATCTTCGATTTCGATCTGGCCAGCGGCCGGATCGAATGGTCGCCGGGGACGGAGCAGCGCCTGGGATTGGCGCCGGGCGCGCTTTCCAGCCTGGAAGCCTGGCGGGAACATGTGCTGCCGGAAGATGTGGATGACCTGCGCGAAACCGTCCTGCGCGCAATTCCGGAGCGGGCCGAGCGCTTTTCTTTCCGCTACCGGCTGGTGAAGGGCGGCGCCGCCGGGCGCACGCTCGAAGGCTCTGCCCGCTGCTTCTACGATAATGACGGCGCGCTCGCACGGGTCGTCGGCGCGGTTCTCGACATCACCGAGCGGGACGAACGCGAAGTTGCGCTGCGACGGCGCGAGGCGCAGTTGCGCACCGTTCTGGAAACCGTGCCCGACGCGATGATCGTCCTCAACGCACAGGGCACCATCCTCCAGTTCAGCACCGCCGCCGAAACGCTGTGGGGCTATCGCGCCAGCGAGGTGGTGGGACGCAACTTCTCCATGTTGATCCCGGAGGACGAGCAGGAACCGGACGAAACGGTGTTCCGCCGCTTCATCGAAACCGGCCAGGGACTCGTCGGTGAAGTGCTGGTCGGCACGGCGGAAACCGCGGACGGCCGGCGCTTCCCTGCCGAACTGCGTGCTGGTGCGGCGAAGAGCGACGACGACATGCTCATCACCGTCTTCATCCGCGACCTTACCGAGCGGGTCGCCGCGGACCAGCGGCTGAGCGAACTGAACAACGAGATCGCCCATGTCTCCCGCCAGAGCGCGATGAGCGAAATGGCCGCCGATCTGGCGCACGAGCTTAACCAGCCGCTCAGCGCGACGGGCAACTTCCTTGCCGCTGCCCGGATGCTGATCGAACG
The DNA here is from genome assembly GCF_003096275.1 of Sphingomonas pokkalii. GTDB lineage: Bacteria > Pseudomonadota > Alphaproteobacteria > Sphingomonadales > Sphingomonadaceae > Sphingomonas > Sphingomonas pokkalii. Next base: position 3,213,079 of record NZ_QENQ01000001.1, on the reverse strand, counting down.
CGGCGAATCCGGCGAGCGCGTGACCGACCTGCTGCGCATGGGATCGGAACAGACGCAGCGCGCCGGCGAGATCATCCGCCGCCTGCGCGCCTTCGTCGCGCGCGGCGAAGTGGAAATGCGCGTCGAATCGGTGGAGCGCACCATCCGCGACGCGGTGGAGCTGGTGCTGGTCGGCACCGGCCATTTCAACCTGCGCGTCAATCTGCAGCTTGATCCGGCCGCACGCTTCGTGCTGGCCGATCGCATCCAAGTGCAGCAGGTTCTGGTTAACCTTTTGCGCAATGCCGTGCAGGCACTGAAAATGGTCGCACCAGATGATCGCCAGATAACAATCACTTCCGAGTCACTACCGGATCAATTGATCGCAATTACGGTTACCGATAGCGGCCCGGGCATCCCGCCGCATATATTGGAAAGCATGTTTTCGCGCTTCAGCACGACGAAGGGGGGAGCGGCAGGAATGGGTATTGGACTTTCGATCAGCAAGCGTATCATTGAAGGCCATGGCGGGGTACTCAGCGCGGGAAATGCTCCGGGAGGGGGAGCATCGTTCCGCTTCACCCTGCCAGCCGTGGAAGAAGGTGAAGAATAATGACCCGAACCATCTACATCGTCGATGATGACGATGCCGTCCGCGCTTCGCTGCACAGCTTGCTTTCCGTCCGACCCGATCTGATCGTGCGCGGCTATCGTTCGGGCGATGCGTTTCTGGAGCAGGAGCCGGAACTCGATTCCGGCGTGGTACTGCTCGATTTCCACATGCCGGGATCCAGCGGGCTGGACGTCCTGCTCAAGCTGGATCGCTCGCCCAAATTCGTCGCGATCGTGCTCACCGGTCAGGGCAATGTCGGCCTTGCGGTGCAGGCGATGAAGGCCGGCGCGCTCGATTTCATCGAGAAGCCCTATGAAGCCGAATTCCTGCTGAAAGTGATCGACCAGGCGTTCTCGCGGCTGGAAGAGGATAGCGAGGCAGCCGCCCGCCTTGCCGGGGCAGAGGCCAAGATCGCGAAACTCTCCCCGCGCGAGACGGACGTGCTGAAGGGGCTCATCGAAGGAAGATCCAACAAGATCATCGCCTATGAGCTCGATATCAGCCCTCGCACGGTCGAAATCTACCGCGCCAACCTGATGGAAAAGCTGGAAGTCCGCAGCCTTTCGGAAGCGCTGCGGATCGCCTTCGCCGCGGGCCTGTTCCCGAAAAGCTGACGCTGCCGCCTGCCCAACGGATCGCAAGGGTGACGCAGCCGCGTGACCTTTGCGATCTTCCTCTAGGCGCTTCGCTGCGTTTCCGACAGGTCGAGCAATGCCGTGATCGACGCGACGGGATCTTCCGTGCGCACATGGTGGACATGCGGCGCGCTCGTCCCCTCCGGCTCGGCGCCGATCAACACCAACCTGCACCAGGCCCTGTCCGCAGCCAGCGCGGCGATGCCGCCCGGATGGCGCGCTGCTGCCGCCGCATCGGCCACCAGTGTCGGCGACTGGGCCGTCAGCCGCCCGACCCGCACCGGATCGACGCTTTCCATGCTGACCACATCGGCACCGGATAGCGCGAGTCGCGCAGCAAGCATGCTGCGCAGCCCGGCTTCATCTATCATCAGAATCACCAGCATGTTCGCGAAAACCAAGCCGAACATCTCGCCACCGTACTGTCCTTACCCTGGAAATCTGCCTAGCCATCGGCGGTCGCCACGGCATGAGATAGCATAACAAGAAGCGGACAGCCTCAGAAATTGAATACGATATCTGCGTACCCATAGCGGGCATCGCCATGATGCGCCGCATTCGGCGCCTGGTTCAGAAATGTGCCCTTGGCGAGATAGGCGGCGCCCATTTCCAGCCGCAGCTTCTTTGCGATGAGCGTTCGGCGCAGGCGCAGCTCGAATTCCGTGCCCGCATGGCGGCCGACGGAGCCGGTACGGTCGCGGACGGCGGTGAAGGCGAAGGTGTCGGTCCGCTCGGCCAGCCACAGGTCGCGCGCCGATAGCATCACGTCGAACCGCTTCGACGGCTTGGCTTCGATACGAGCGCCAGGCGAAACCAGGTTGGCCAACCCCACCGGCCCGAACAAAGAGACGGGGCCGTAATCCGCCCGTCGCGCACCGAACAGCGAATCGAACCGACCATAGGCCGCATTCGGCCCGTCGCCGCTTGCATAGTCGAACATCGCGGAGACGCGCGGCGACCATCCGAGCGGGAGTGTATAGCCCATTTCCGCATGGACGAAGCCCGCACGAACCGTAAGGTCGGTGCGGTCGCCGATGGCGGTGGTGGCACGCGCGCGACCATGCTGGATCGCCGCTTCCACTTCGAAATCGATCCTGCCCTTCGCCGCGGCAAGGCTAGAGCGAAGACCGACAGTAACGAGGCGCCGGTCACGTGTCAGAACACCCGGCCGGTCCTTTTCCACCAGGCGATAGACATAGCCGCCCACGCTAAGCCGTTTCGCGAGACTCAACACATTGCCGTCCGCTCCGAAGAAGGCGACATTCGCGCTCACGCGATCCAGTTGCACCTTGTTGTCGAAGATCGCGTCCATCGTATCCGGCAGCGCCGTCATCGGATGGGTCCAGAACAGGGTCAGCTGGTCGCGCGCCTTGGTCTGATAATCGATCCTGGCCCCGAGATAGGAAGGGAAGCTGTTGCCGAAATCGGCACGGGCGACGAGGCGCTGGGCGCCAAACGTCATGGTGAAGCGCCCGGCGGTGGCGGACAGGCTGTCCTTCGCACCGAACACGCCATGTGCCGTGTAGCGGGCATAGGCCTGCAGCGGCTCGATCGTGTTGACGTCGGTCGATTTAACCGACGAATTATGGCCCTCGCCATAGCCGCGCGCATCCAGCAGTTCGCCGCCGACGAGGAACCCGTCCATCTCCACCTGCGCGTTCACCAGCGTGCGGAAGGAAACGAACGCGGTGCGCGAATCTAGCTTGGGCCGGAACTGCCCGTCGATGCCCTCCGTCCGGCCGCGCACGCTGCCACCGATCGTAAAGGTCGGGTGAAGCGCACCAGCCTTGGCCGCTGCCTCCTGGGCGTTGGCGCTGCCGGTACCGGCAAGGATGCATGCGGCAATCGCGTGGCCGATCGCACCGCGCCAGATAATCTTCGTCACGCCAGGCTCCAGTGGAAATCAATTTTTCCCTTATAGGAAGGCGGCGAAAATACCGGACGAGCATCTGCCTCCGGGATTTTCCGGATGCGGCGTTATCCAAAAGTACAGGACAAAATGTGCCAAGAAGCATCACTTCGTCTATTTTAGATCTAATGCTGGGTCGTCAGCATAAGCCCTTTGAACGAACGAAGGCATTGGATTGGAATGCGGAATGCTTGATTTCATTGATAATTGGCCATTGGCGAAGAAACTCCTGGTCGCATTCGGATTTCTCACGCTTCTGCTCACCGGCCTTGCCGTCAATGGCTGGATCTCGAACCGCAGCCTTACCAATGTCGCGCGACAGCATGTAGAACATAGCGTCGCCGGGATATCGAAAATCTCAGACATCATCAGTGATGTCAAAGAGATGCGAATTATTGTTTACAGCTATTACAATGCTGTAACGGCGGAGGATCGCACCAAGCTCGTGAAGCGGATGGCCGATGCCTCCGAACAGCTGGATACGCATGTGAAGGCCTTTGGCAGCGCGGTCGGGGCCTCGATGGCAGGCGATGTCGCCCGGATGGCGCAGATCAAGGACCGGCTGGACGATGTGAACGGCAGGACTTTCGCAGCCGTCAACGCCGGCGACGGTTCGGCGATCAAACTCATCAAGGGCGAAGGCAAGGAACGCTCGCACGACGCGATCGACCAGGCGCAGGCGATGCTCGAAAAGGTACGCAACAGCGCCAAGGATGCGAATGCCTCCGGTCAGGCGATGTCGTGGCTGGCGCTGTGTATGACGATCGGCGTCTCCATGCTCACCCTGATCGGCCTGGTGGCGGTTTGGCTGATGATCAACCGTACCGTCGCGCGGCCGATGGCGCAGCTTGCCGGGATAACCAAGACGCTTGCCGAAGGCGGCAATGCGGTGGTGCCCAGCATCGCGCGCGGGGATGAACTGGGAGAGATCGCGCGTGCAGTGGAGCAGTTTCGTAGCGCCGCGATAGCCCGGAGTGAAATCGATGCCCGTGCCGCCGCCGAGCAGCGCCTGGTGACCGATGCGCTGCGGGATAGCCTGACGCGCGTGATGCAGGGCGATCTCACCGCCGATGTGACGGCCGATTTCCCACCCGCCTACGCCGAGCTGAAGACCAACCTCAACGCCGCGTTAGCCGGCCTGCGCGACATGATCGGGTCGGTGCTGGAATCGACCGCCAGCATCCGCACGGGCTCGGACGAGATCGCCAGCGCCTCGGAGGACCTGGCCCGTCGTACCGAAACCAACGCCGCGAGCCTGGAAGAAACCGCCGCTGCGGTAACCCAGATGGACCAGCGTCTGCGCACCACCGCCACGGCCGCCAACGGCACCGTCCAGCGGGCGGATCACGCGATCGGCGTCGTCTCGTCGGGACGCAAGACGGCGGACGAAGCGGTACAGGCGATGACCCGCGTGGCGGACAACGCCAAGGGCATCGACAGCGTGATCGAGGGCCTCGACAAGATCGCCTTCCAGACGCGCGTTCTTGCGATGAACGCCGCGGTGGAGGCCGGCCGTGCCGGCGAAGCGGGCCGCGGCTTCGCGGTCGTCGCCGATCTGGTCTCGGCACTGGCGATGCGCGCCGAAGAGGAAGCGGGCCGCGCCCGCAACCAGTTGACCGCGACGCAGGCAGACATCGTCACCGCCGTCGGCATGGTCGAAAAGGTCGACGGCGAGCTCGCCCGCATCACCACCAATGTCAGCGAGGTCCATCAGCTGCTCGGCGGGATCGCCTCCGACAACCAGGCGCAGTCCGCGGCAGTGACACAGATCTCGCAGACGATCGGCGCGATGGATCAATCGACCCAGCAAAATGCCGCCATGGTCGAACAGACCTCGGCCGCAGCGCGCAACCTCACCGCCGAGGTCGCCGCACTTGCTCAGCGGGCCGAGCGCTTCAATATCGGGGCGGGAGCGCCGCAGACATCGCTCCGGCGCTCTATCGCCGCACGTCCGGAGACCGACCGACGCATAGCAGCATCCGGCTATGTCTCCCCCGTGAAGCCGCTGGCGATTGCTGCAGCCGATAGCGGGGATTCCTGGGCGTCGTTCTGATCGCCCGTTTCGCTTGCGCCGCCTCGACCACAAAAAAGCCCCGGACGGCGACGTCCGGGGCTTCCTGTTTCAGCACATGCGGCGATCAGGCGGCGACCGCGCGCTCCTGCCCGGTCAGGCCTTCCATGATCGAACGATTGACGTCGATCAGCGCCAGAATCGGTTCCCGCCCGGCGACGACGTCGCTCGTGAAGCGGTCGACCCACAGGCCCAGCGAGATGATCTTCGCGCGCAGTTCGTCCGGCAGTTTGTTGCCGCGCGTGCCGCAATCGGTGATGAAGACCGACCACATTTCGCGGTTCCGATAGAGCGCAGGCATCAGGAGCGCGCCCTTCAGCCCGGCCTCATGCGCAGCCATCATCTCGCCGGTGATTTCGCGCATCAGCCGCAGTTCCGCGGCGCGTGGCGTCTCGGCCCGGCTGCGGGCCGCCTGATAAGCATTGATGGTCATCGTGGCTCCTTTGCTACTGCCCTATTCTAGGAAGATTTTGCCGGGTTGGGCCTCCGCCTTCCTATAAGATTCTTGCGTCCCACGGTGCGGACGCATCTCCAGGGACAGGCCGTGACCGACTTCATCCTTCCACATGCCCTTCCGGCCGCGCTCGACGGGCGCGAGACGGTGAAACTGCTTTCGCTCGACTGCTTCGACACGCTGCTGTGGCGCGATTGCCATGCGCCGCGCGACCTGTTCGATGCGCTGCCGGAAACCACATCGCTGCAGCGCCAATGGGCGGAAATGCGGGCTCGCACGGCGGAAATGGTGCAGCACGGGCGCAACGAAGTCACGATCGCCGACATCTATCGCCAACTGTTCCCGAACGCCGGACGCGCGGTCATCGAAGCCGCCATCGCTGCCGAGCTCGAGGCGGAGGCACGTCACTGCTTCGCCTTCCAGCCGACCGTGGAGCTGATGCGCGAAGCCAAGCGCCGCGGCATCGGCGTGATCATCGTTTCGGATACCTATCTCGATGCCGAGCAGCTGCGCACGCTGATCTCCCGCGCCGCGGGAAAGGATGTCGCCGCGCTGATCGATCGCATCTTCTGTTCGTCCCGCTATGGCCGCTCCAAGGGCGAAGGGCTGTACCAGGACGTGCTCAAGGCCTTGAAGCGCGCACCGGACACCATCTTGCATATCGGCGACAACGCGGCCGCCGATGTCGGCGGCGTCGCGCCGCTGGGAGTGCAGACGCTCCATCTCCGGCAGTTCCTGCCGGCCACCGAACAGCGCCTGCGCCTGGAATCCGCGGTAAGCGCGATGCTGCAACCGCGGCTGCCCGGCACGATCGCAGCCCAGCAACCACATCGCGCAGCACTCGCCGCGGTCGAACCGCAGATCGAGGATGACGCCGAAGCCCTCGGCTTTTCGGTGCTTGGCCCGGTGCTGCACGCCTTCGAACGCTGGCTGCAACAGGAAGCCGAAACGCTGCAGGCGGAGCGCGGCGGCACCGTGCACTGGCTGTTCATGATGCGTGACGGCCTGCTGCCGATGCGCGTCCATCAGGCCTCCGGCCATGCCGCACCGGGCCATCCGGTGGAAATCAGCCGCTTCACCGCCACCGCCGCGGCGATGACCAGCGAGGCCGCGGTGGAACGCTATCTCCAGTTCGATCTCGGCAACGATCTCGACGCGGCCGCGCGCCAGCTGCTGTTTCCCGCGCCCGAAGCGAAACTATTGCTGCGCAGCCTGCCCAAAGAGGCCGGCAGGATCGGCGCATTCCTGCGCGAGATCCGCAAGCCGACGCGGATGAGGCAGATCCACAAATCCGCCAAGGCCTTCAGCGAACGGCTGGTGGCGCATGTCCGCCGCCTGGTCGATCCCCAGCCGGGCGACACGCTGATGCTGATCGATCTGGGCTATAATGGCTCGGTCCAGAATCAGATCGATCCCCTGCTGACCAAACAGTTCAACGTCCATGTCGCCGGCCGCTATCTGCTGCTGCGGGAACAGTTCTGCAGCGGCTATGACAAGAAGGGTCTGCTCGACGAAAGCAGCCACGATGTCCAGATGCTGGAAACCCTGTCGCAGAACGTGGCGGTGCTGGAGCAGATCTGCACCGCAGCACAGGGATCCGCCGTCGATTACCGGGCGGATGGCAGGACGATATGCCAGACCAACAGCATCAAGGGCCGCCAGAGCCAGACGCGCGAGCGCATTCAGGCCGGTACCGTCCGGTTCGAGCGCGAGCAGGCCGCAATGCGCCTGCGGGGCTCGCCGATCGATGAACTGTCCCTGTGGCGCAGCGCTGCCGCCGCAACGCTCACGCGGCTGATGTATCTGCCGCTGCCGCACGAGCTGACGGTACTCAACGGCTTCGAGCACGACGTCAACATGGGTCTCGGCGATACGGTCGCGCTGTTCGACCCGGAAATCGCACGCCGCGGGCTGCGCCGGCGCGGCCTGTTCTACATGAAGGGTTCGGAACGGATGTACCTGCCCGCCGAACTGATCGGCGAGGGGCTGCCGATCCGGCTGTCGCTGCTTGCGCAGAAGCGCTTCGGCCTGCCGTTCAAGAACGCCGATTTCGTCGACAGCACGATTTCGCTGCCGTTGATCGTTGCCGATGGCACCACCGCCTCCACCGGCGCCGTCACCGCCACGCCGACGCACGACGGCTATTATCTCGCGCCGATCCCGATCGAGGATTGCCGCTTCTCGGTAGGGGTACAGTTCGGGCAGCTGTTCGATTGGGTGCAGGTGGAAAGCGCGGTGTTCATGCCGGTCGAACGATTCCTGAGCCAGAACCAGCGACCGGGGGAAGAAGAACAGGATGCGATGCCCTCGCTGGAGGGCATGGTGCAGACCGCGCCGCACCTGTTCCACTGCGAGAATGAATTCGCCTTCATGATGGTGCCGCCGCCGCCGCGTGCGGACGATCGGCCGATGATGCTGGCGATCACCTTCCGCCCGATCGCCCGTCGGGAAACCCAGGCCGCTGTCGCATCCCCGGCTGCCGCCCCGGTGCACGCGCCGGGCGTGCGATGATTCGTCACTAAGCAATAGTCCCGAAGCACCGCTTGCGCCCCAAACCATCCTATAATTCTGGAAACATCCAGGGAAAGTTTTCGAGCCCGTCATGCTGAACGCCGTAGGCTTCATAATCATTTTGGGTTGCGTGTTCGGCAGCTTCGTCATCTCGGGCGGCAAGTTCGAGATCATTGCCCATGCGCTGCCGCACGAGATGATGGCGATCGCCGGTGCGGCGATCGGTGCCTTCATTGTCGGCAACTCGATGGCGACGGTGAAGAAGGCCGGCGCCGGCCTAGTCCGCGCATTCAAGGGCGGCCGGTGGAAGGCTTCCGACTATACCGATCTGCTGACGCTGATGTTCACCCTGCTGTCGCTGTTCAAGCGTGCGGGGGCCACCGGCATCGAACCGCACCTCGACAAGCCCGAGGAAAGCGACATCTTCAAGCCCTATCCCCGGCTGCTCGCTGATCATCACCTCATCGAATTCACCTGCGATTACCTGCGGATGATGACGGTGAACTTCGAGGATCCGCATCAGCTGGAAGCGGCGATGGAAGCCGATATCGAAAAGCATCACCACGAAGAAACGGGCCCCCAGCATGCGCTGCAGCTGATGGCCGATGGCCTTCCCGCCATCGGCATCGTCGCCGCCGTGCTCGGCGTGATCAAGACGATGGGCTCGATCGACCAGCCCACGGAGATCCTGGGTGCGATGATCGGCGGCGCGCTGGTCGGTACGTTCCTGGGGGTGCTGCTTTCCTACTGCGTGGTGGCCCCGCTCGCCACCAAGCTGCTCGAAACCATCGAGGGGGATTCCAAGCCCTTCTCCATCGTGAAGACCGCGATCGTCGCCTACGCCCAGAACCAGCCGGTGCAGGTGGCCATCGAAATCGCCCGTCGCATGACGCCTTCCGCGTACGCGCCGAGCTTCCAGCAACTCGAAACCGCTCTCGACGAGGCCAAGAATGGACTTTCCCCTGCCACCGCTTGATGCCAGCGCCGACGACGCGCTCGCGCTGCCCGCCCACGGCACGACCGTGACGGCCGCCGATCTCCAGACGCGCCTGCTCCAGGCGATCGATGGCGACGGCCCGGTCGAAGTCGATGCCTCTCAGGTGGAGAGCGTCGGCCAGGCGGTGCTGCAACTTCTGATCGCCGCCCGAACCGAAGCCGAACGGATCGGCAAGTCCTTCACCATCCTCAACCCCAGCACTGCCTTCACCGATCGTGTAAACCGCTGCCAGCTCGCAGCGGCGGTCGGCATTGATACCGGAGACCTCCTGTGACCAAGCTGATCCTTACCGTCGATGATTCCGCGAGCATGCGGATGCTCTTGAAGACCTCGCTGACGTCGCAGGGCTTTCGCATCGAAAGCGCGAATGACGGCCAGCATGGCCTGGAGCGCATGCACGAGGTGAAGCCGGACCTGCTCATCACCGACATCAACATGCCGAAGATGGACGGGTTCGAGCTGATCGAGGCCGTGCGCAAGGTGCCGGAATTCAAGGGCGTTCCGATCCTCGTTCTCTCGACCGAATTCTCGGACGAAAAGAAGACGCGTGCCCGTAACGCCGGCGCGACGGGCTGGATCACCAAGCCTTTCGAAGCCACCAAACTGGGAGCGGCCATCCGCCGCGTTTGCCCGTGAGCGACGAATTCGACGATATCCAGGCAATCTTCTTCGAAGAATGTACTGAAGGCCTCACCACCGCCGAGGAAGGTCTCTCGGCGATGCAGGCAGGCGATGTCTCCGCAGAGACGATCGCCGGCGTGTTCCGTGCGGTGCACTCGATCAAGGGCGGCGCCGGCGCGTTCGGCCATTCGGACCTGACGGCCTTCGCCCACAAGTTCGAAAACGTGCTGGACGAAGTCCGTGCCAACAAGATCGTGCCGACTCCGGGCGTCATCCGCGTGATGCTGAGCTCGTTCGACGTGCTGTCGGACCATGTCGAAGCCGCCAAGGGCAATGCCCCGCGGCCGAACGACGGGGCCGCGCTCAGCGCGCTGGAACAGGTGCTCGCGAACAAGGGCGTGCCCGAAGGCGATGCTCCTGCCGCCGCCGCTCCTGCCGCTGCCGCACCGGCACCGGCCCCTGCCCCTGCGGAGGAAGAGGAAGACGAATTCGGCTTCCGCCCGGTCGGGGTGTCGCTGGAGGATCTCGACTCGCCAGCCGACGAACCGGCCGGTTGGGTCGTGCGCTTCAAGCCGTCGCGGGCGGCGCTCGCCAATGCCGGCGAGCCGCTGCTGACGGTGCGCGAGCTGGAAGGATTGGGCGCGCGCGTCGAATCCGTCGATCTCAGCGGCCTGCCCTCGCTTCGCGACATCGATCCGGAAGACAGCTATGTCACCTGGGTGATCGCCGCGCCGGCCGAGCTGCCGGAGAGCGACCTTTCCGACTGCTTTGATTTCGTCGCGCCGGATTCGGTGATCGAAATCAAGCGCGCAGCCGAAGACGTGCTGCCGGAAGGCGCCACCGAAGCCGAAATGGATGGCGACGAGATCCCGTTCGTGCCGGTCACCGCGACGGTGGACGACTTCATGGATCTGGGTGCCGATCCGGCGCCGGCCCCCGCGCCGGTTGCCGTCGAGGCGCCCGCTGCAGCCCCTGCTCCCGCGCCGGCAGCCGCAGCGGCACCGCCCGCTGGCGGTGGCGGAATGCCGCCGGCAGGTGGCGGTGGTGGCGGCACCGGTGGCGGTGGCCCGGCAAAGCCGGCCAACGAAGCCGCGCAGACGATCCGCGTCGACCTGATCAAGCTCGACCTGCTGCTCAACCTGGTCGGCGAGCTGGTGATCCGCAACTCGATCCTGGCCGACCGGCTTTCGCCGGCCGATCGCCAGCGCGTCGAACTGCCCGAACTGGCACGCCTCACCCGGCAGATCCAGGACAACGTCATGTCGCTGCGCGCCCAGCCGATCCGGCAGGCCTTCAGCCGCGTGCCGCGCATGCTCCGCGATCTTTCGGTCGAGACCGGCAAGCAGATCAACCTCGAGACGACCGGTGAGACGACCGAAGTCGACAAGGGCGTGATCGAGAAGATCGGCGATCCCTTGACCCACATGATCCGCAACGCCGCGGACCATGGCCTGGAAAGCGCCGAGGAGCGGATCGCGGCGGGCAAGGACCCCGCCGGCACGATCAAGCTATCGGCCGAGCAGAAGGGCGCCCGCATCTTCGTGCGCGTCGCGGACAATGGTCGCGGCATCAACCGCGAGCGCGTCCGCGCCAAGGCGGTCGAGAAGGGCATCATCAGTGCCGATGCCCAGCTGACCAACGAGGAGATCGATCAGCTGATCTGCGCGCCGGGCTTCTCCACCGCGGAGAAGATCTCGAACATCTCGGGTCGCGGCGTCGGCATGGACGTGGTGCGTTCGAACGTGGAAGCCCTGGGCGGCCGCGTCGAGATCCACTCGGTACCGGGCGAAGGCACGACCTTCACGATGATCCTCCCGCTCACGCTGGCCATTCTGGACGGCATGATCGTGCGGCTCGCTGGCCAGCGCTTCGTCCTGCCGCTGACGCACGTGCTGGAGACGATCCAGCCCGAGCCCGGCCAGGTGAAGCGCACCTCGCCCGACAACGAAGTGATCGACATGCGCGGCGAATATCTGCCGGTGAAGCGTGCGACCGAGATCTTCGGCCTCAACGACGATCGCAACATCGAAGACTCGCTGGTGGTGATCGTCGAGAGCGAAAGCTCGGGCAAGGTCGGCCTGGTCGTCGACACCATCGATGATCGCCGCGAAGTCGTGATCAAGAGCCTGGATCAGAACCTGCATCCGATCCGTGGCCTGGGTGGCGCGACCATCCTCGGCGACGGCTCGATCGCACTGATCCTCGACATCGAGGCGCTGGTTTCCTCGCCCTCCCGCTATACCCCCAAAGGACTGGCAGCATGAGCACCACCCCTGACACCGCCAATGATCGCAAGATCGTAACCTTCTCGCTGGCAAAGCAGATTTTCGGGATCGACATGAGCGCGCTCATCGAAATCCGCGAATGGGACGAGCCCACCCCGCTCCCCAACGTGCCCAGCTTCGTGAAGGGCGTGACCAACCTGCGCGGCAACGTGATCCCGGTCGTCGGCCTGGCCGAACGGCTGGGCTGGGAACCCAGCGTGCTCCATGCCCGCTCGTGCATCCTGGTCGTCAACATCGCCGGCAAGCAGGCCGGGTTCCTGGTCGATGAAGTCAACGACATCGTCGGCATCAACGTGGGCGAGATCCAGCCGGCACCGGCGGTCGAGACCACGATGGAGGAAAGCGTGATCGCCGGTCTCGTCCGCATCGCCACCCGCGCCAAGGACGGCAGCCGGGACGAGAATGGCAGCATGGTGCTGCTCCTCGATCTCGACGCGCTGAGCCTGACCAAGCACCTGGATCTGGCAGCATGAGCCCCGCCGGGGGCGCCACGACGGCGTCCGCCGGCGCCGGGAACGGGATGGCACCGGGCCAGGTGGCGGAGCTCACGCACCGCGACTTCCAGGCCATCGCCGCGATCATGCACGAGGATGCCCGCATCGCGTTGAGCGAGGCGAAGACGACGCTGGTCCAGTCCCGCCTCGCGCGGCGGCTGCGCAAGTTCGGCCTCACCCGCTTCAGCGACTATGTCGATCTGGTGCATAGCGACGCGGAAGAACGCCATGCGATGGTGGTCGCGCTAACGACCAACCACACGCATTTCTTCCGCGAGCCGCACCACTTCGATCATTTCCGCGAAACGGTGCTGCCGACGCTCAAGCGCAAGCAGGGGCCGATCCGAATCTGGTCGGCAGGATGCTCCTCGGGCGAGGAAGTCTACACGATCGCCATGTGCCTGCTCGGGCCGGACCGCAGTTCGGCATCGTGGCTGCGCCATGCCGACGTGCGGCTGCTCGCCACCGATATCGCCCCGCATGTGGTGGAATCGGTGCAGCGCGGAGTCTATGCCGAGAATGTCGCCTCGGGGGTTCCCGAACCCTATCGCTCCACCTGGATGCGCCCCGCTGCCGGTGGCTTCCAGATGGCGGACGAGGCGCGCCAGCTCGTCACGGCCAAGGTGCTGAACCTGTTCGAACCATGGCCCCTCAAGGCCGCCTATGACGTGATCTTCTGCCGTAACGTGATGATCTATTTCGGGGACCCGGCCAAGGAAGAGCTCGAACATCGTTTCGTCGAGCAACTCGCCCCCGGTGCTTTCCTCTATATTGGACATTCCGAACGACTGATCGGCCCCGCCGCTGCCAAGATGCGATCGTGCGGACACACTATTTACCATAAGCCGGAGTCCAGGGCATGAAACCAGTACGAACGCTCATCGTCGACGACAGCGCATCCATGCGCGCGACGCTGAAGCGGATGCTCTCGGCCGATCCCGATATCGAAGTGGTCGGCATGGCGCCGGAGCCGTTCGCGGCCCGCGACATGATCAAGGCGCTCAACCCCGACGTGCTGACGCTGGACGTCGAAATGCCGGGGATGGACGGCCTGTCGTTCCTCGAGCGCATCATGCGCCTTCGGCCGATGCCGGTGGTGATGTGCTCCACCCTCACCGCCCGTGGTGCGGAAGTGACGATCGAGGCTCTGCGGCTAGGCGCGGTTGATTACGTTACCAAGCCCAGCGGCACGCCCGAGGATATCGAACGCGACGCACATCTGCTGTGCGAAAAGGTGAAGAGCGCCGCCCGCTCGGTGGCACGTGCCGGGCCGCAGCGCCTGCCGGTGCAGCCGAGCGTGGGAGCCCGCGGTGGCGCTGCCGGCCAGCTGATCGCGATCGGATCGTCCACCGGCGGCGTCGAAGCGCTGTTCTCGATGCTGCCGGCACTGCCGGAGGATTGCCCGCCGATCCTGATCGTCCAGCACATGCCGGCAACGTTCACGCGGAGCTTCGCACAGCGTCTGAATGCCGAATGCCGGGTGCAGGTCGTGGAAGCTACCGATGGTGCACAGGTCACCCCGGGAACCGTCTATATTGCTCCTGGAGGCGAGAAGCATATGGAACTTTCTGGTGGGGCTAACGGACGGATCAAGCTGATCCCGGGCGATCCGGTCACCGGTCACCGGCCGTCGGTTGACGTCCTGTTCCACTCGGTAGCAAAGCTCGGATCGGGCGCCGTCGGCGCCATTCTCACCGGGATGGGCAGCGATGGCGCGCAGGGGCTTCTGGCCATGCGCAGCGCCGGTGCCCGTACCCTCGGGCAGAGCAAGGAAACCTGTGTGGTATGGGGCATGCCCCGCGCCGCGAAGGAAATTGGCGCGGTGGAAAAGGAAGTCGGCCTGTCGGCGATGCCGGAGGCGATCCTGAAAGCCTGTCGCGAAACGGTTAAGGTTGGGAGCGCATAAAAATGCCCGCTGCATCACAGATCAAGGTGATGGTCGTAGATGATCAGACCAGTATGCGGGCGATGATCCGTCGTGCGCTGCAGGATCTCGGCTTCAAGGATGTCCGCGACAAGCCCAGCGCCACCGAAGCGCTGCCGGCGATCAAGAGCGATCGCGTGCACCTGGTCATCTCCGACTACAACATGCCCGACATGGACGGGCTCCAGTTCCTGGAAGCGGTTCGCGCCGATCCAGTGATCGGGAAGACGGTGTTCATCATGCTCACCGGCTCTTCCGACCGCGAGGTCGTGCAGAAAGCCGCCGCCCTGGGCGTCAACAACTATGTCGTGAAGCCCTTCGCGCCCGCAGCGCTGAAGGAAAAGATCGAACGCGTTTTCGGTGAGCTGACCTGATGCGTAGAGTTTCCATCGTCCAGGGCGAAAACGCGGTCATCGCCGAGCCCCATGTCATCATCTCGACCCTGCTGGGAAGCTGCGTGGCCGCGTGCCTGTACGACCCGGTGGCCAAGGTGGGCGGCATGAACCATTTCCTGCTGGGGGAACCTGGCGCGGACCACAAGGTCTCGGGTTCGGACATGGCGCGGTACGGCGTGCACGCGATGGAACTCCTGATCAACAGCATGATGGCCAAGGGCGCTTCGCGCTCGCGGCTCCAGGCCCATCTATATGGTGGTGCCAACATCATCTCCGGCCTGGGGAGCATCGGCGCGTCCAACGCGGCCTTTGCCCGCCGGTTCATGGAAACTGAAAGCATTTCGATCGCGCATTGCGATCTCGGCGGCACGCTTGCCCGCAAGGTCGAGTTTCTGCCGCACGAGGGCAAGAGCCGCTGCACCAAGGTGGCGGAGCGTGTCCAAGAACGTCCCGTCGCGCCCCCGCCCATGCCCGCACCCGGCGGAGAATTGGAGCTTTTCTGATGTCGTGCCTGCCCATGTCGGAGCCCTCGAATCCGCACCCCCTGCCCGGCTACGATCCGTTCGCGGGCGTGCTGCACAGCGTGATGGCCGGCGAGATCCGCGAAATCCGCGAGAAGCTGGAACTGCTGGCCGAAGTGCTCGTCTGCGACGAGCATTTCGCCAACAACTATCTCGAGCAGCTCCAGGCGTTCGATTATCTCATCCAGCACGCCGATGAGTGCGTGAACCTGCTCGATCGCATCGCGGGCGGCGAGGATTCGCTCTCGGCGATCAGCCATGTGCGCCTCGGCGCCGTGCAGGATCGACTGCGTACCGCGCTGAAGGGTCAGTAACATGGCCCGCGGGGGGGACATGCGGCCGATCATCGTCAAGAAGGTCAAGAAGGTCGCGGGCGGGCATCATGGCGGCGCGTGGAAAGTGGCCTATGCCGACTTCGTGACCGCGATGATGGCGTTCTTCATGCTCCTCTGGCTCATCTCCAATCCCGACAAGGATCGGCTGAAGGGCCTGGCGAAATATTTCTCCCCGACGGTCGCCGACAATGCGCCCTCGACTCCGGTCAGCAACACTGCGCCCGGCGCGGGTGGCCCGACGCGGCGATCCGAAGCCGATCCCAGCCCTGCAAAGGGCCAGCCGACCTTCCAGGCGGCAACCGCCGGCACCGCCCGTGGCGGCACCGCCGAGGTGCCGGCCACGATGCGGGTGATGGCGTCCGAACTGATGGTGGCGCTGGAAGCCGCCTCGACGGCGCAGGGCAAGAAGAATGTCGAGGTCCAGCAGGATCGCAACGGCCTGCGGATCACGCTGATGGATACCGATCAGCAATCGATGTTCAAGCCGGGCACGGCGGAGCTCAACCCCTATGCGCGGCAGCTGCTCGCCAAGGTAGCGGGCAAGATCGCCAATATCGGCGCCCAGATCGCGATCGAAGGCCATACCGATGGCGCCGGCGGGCAGAGCGATGCCAACTGGCTGCTCTCGGGCCAGCGCGCCCTTGCCGCACGCACGGCGCTGGTGGCGAGCGGCGTGACGCCGGATCGCTTCGCCGAAGTGATCGCCATGGGCGCTACCCAGCCGGTCTATCCCGATCAGCCCGCCCGCCCCGAGAACCGCCGCATCAGCATCGTTCTGAAGGGGCAGACCTCCGCCCTTCCCAGCGACTCCAGCTTCAAGTTCTGAGGGCGCCGTGAAGAAGATCCTCTTTCTGCTCGTCGTGCTTGCAGCCGGCCTCGGCATCGGCGGCGGCGCTGCCTATGCGATGGTGCGGATGCTGGGCATCGGCGCATCGGCCGCCCAGGCCGAAGCCGAAGCCGAGAAGAAGGAAGAACCGGCCAGGTTCGTGCCGACCGGTCGGGTATTGGCACCGCTGGTCTTCGCCGATGGCCGGCTGGCCGGCTATGCCGCGTTCGAAGTCCAGCTGGAAGTCGATGAAGCCAAGGCGGACTTCGTCACCGCCCGCATCCCGCTGCTGCTCCACGCGATCAACATGCGCACCTATCGCACACCGCTGGCGGCCGGACCGGACGGCATGTTGCCGAACCTGGACGCATTCCGAAAGGTGGTCGACACCGCCGCGACCGAAGCGTTCGGCGCCCATATGATCCGCAAGGTCGCCGTCACCGCAGCGACCCCGGCGTAACGCTCAGATTCCGTCGGCTACCGGTTCGAAGCCGCGCGCCGCCAGCCCGTCGGACAACGCTGCGGCACAGGTTTCGAGGCGTGCCGGATCGGTCGCCCGCACCACGAAATTGGCCCCGACCCGGCCTTCGCGGAAAAACGGATAGCTGCCGATCGAAACGCCCTGATATGCCCGTTCGGTATCTGCCAGCAGATCGGCGATCTCGCTTTCCGCCACCCAGCAGCCGATCGTGCGGGACAATACCGGGCGGCCGCCCTCCAGCGTCCCGGTCAGCGCGTCGAGCATCCCTGCGGCGATGTGCGGCACGCCCGCCAGGATGAACAGGTTGCCCACCTGAAGGCCCGGCGCGCCCGACATCCGGTTCGGGATCAGTTGGGCGCCCTGCGGGGCGCGGGCCATGCGCAGCCGCGCTTCGGTCAGCCCCCCGCGGCTGGCATAATAGCCTTCCAGCATCGCGCGGGCGTCCGGGTGGATCTCCACCGGCACGCCCAGCGCCGCAGCAATCGCGTCCACCGTGATGTCGTCATGGGTGGGGCCGATGCCGCCGGTGGTGAAGCAGTAATCGTTCCGCAGGCGCAGCGTGGTCACCGCCTCGACGATCGCGGCCTGCACGTCGGGCACCACCCGCACCTCGGCCAGCCGAATGCCCTGGACGTTCAGCCAGCTGGCGAGTTGCGCTACGTTTCGATCCTGCGTGCGGCCCGACAGGATTTCGTCGCCGATCACCACCAGGGCCGCTGTCCAGATCCGCTCTTGCATGCCGACTGCGCTACGCTCTCGCAAAGCCCGGTGCAAATGCCTATATTGCCAGGATGACCGAATATGTGAACGTCACAGCGGAGATGCCGCTGGCCCGCAGCCATGCCATCAAGCTTCATGGTCCCGACGGGTTCGAAGGGATGCGCCGCGCAGGCCGTCTCGCCGCCGAGATCCTGGACGCGCTGGTGCCGCATGTCGTGCCGGGCGTGACGACACAGGAACTGGACGACATCGTCCGCAAGATGACGATCGACGGCGGCGGCGTGCCGGCGACCCTCGGCTATCGCGGCTATACCCATAGCTGCTGCATTTCGATCAACCATGTCGTCTGCCACGGCATTCCCGGCGATCGGGCGCTGAAGGACGGCGATATCGTCAACATCGACGTGACGCCGCTGGTGGATGGCTGGCACGGCGATACCAGCCGGATGTTCCTGGTCGGCGACGTGCCGATCAAGGCGCGCCGCCTGGTCGACGTGACCTATGAATGCCTGATGCTCGGCATCGAGCAGGCGAAGCCGGGCAATCATCTCGGCGATATCAGCCACGCCATCCAGCGCCATGCCGAGAAGCATCGTTATGGCGTGGTGCGCGATTTCTGCGGCCACGGCGTGGGGCGGCTGTTCCACGACGCGCCGGAAGTGGTCCATGTCGGCCGTCCGGGCACCGGCCCGGAACTGAAGCCGGGCATGTTCTTCACCATCGAACCGATGATCAACACCGGCCGCCCCGATGTGAAGCTGCTCGACGATGGCTGGACCGCGGTGACGCGCGATCGCTCGCTGTCGGCGCAGTTCGAACATTCGATCGGCATCACCGAAACCGGCTGCGAGATCTTCACGCTCAGCCCGAAGGGTCTGCACCAGCCGCCCTATTGAAGAACACGTCGAGACTGTGAACTTCCTGAACTTAGCGTCGAAAATGCGAGAGGGCGCGACGTAACAATCTTGCGCCCCCTCGCAACATCCGGTATCGGGCTGGCCAGCATCAAGAGTCGGGCCGACGCCCGGCACCAACCTGCCCCGTGCAAGGTGGTGCCTCCATCGAAATGGAGGGATGTGGCCGAAACCGGCAACACGGTGTCCACGCCACATTTCCCGTCGTCGCCCCGCCTCCCGCAACAGGAAGAAGGCAGGAAAGCGTGACGACCGAAGCCCAACAATTCGCCAGCGACAATTATGCCGGCATCTGCCCCGAGGCCTGGGCTGCGATGGAAGCCGCCAACCAGGGCCACGCCCCGGCCTATGGCGACGACCATTGGACCCACACCGCCGCCGACGCCTTCCGCACCCTGTTCGAAACCGATTGCGAAGTCTTCTTCGCGTTCAACGGCACCGCCGCCAATTCGCTGGCGCTGGCCGCGCTCTGCCAGTCCTACCACAGCGTGATCTGCTCGGCGGCGGCGCATGTCGAAACCGACGAATGCGGCGCTCCCGAATTCTTCTCCAACGGCTCCAAGCTGCTGGTGGCGCAAAGCCAGGACGGCAAGCTTACGCCGGAGGCGGTCCGCGCCGTCGCCACCAGCCGCTCCGACATCCATTTCCCCAAGCCGCGCGTGGTAACGATCACCCAGCCGACCGAAACGGGCCAAGTCTATACGATCGACGAAGTGAAGGCCCTCTCCGCCGTCTGCCGCGAGCTGGGCCTGAAACTGCACATGGATGGCGCCCGCTTCGCCCATGCCTGCGCGTCGCTGAACTGCGACCCGGCGGAAATAACCTGGCGTGCCGGCGTCGACGTGCTCTGTTTCGGCGGCACCAAGAACGGCATGGCCGTGGGTGAAGCGGTGCTGTTCTTCGATCGGGCGCTGGCCCAGGATTTCGACTATCGCTGCAAGCAGGCCGGGCAGCTCGCCTCCAAGATGCGTTTCCTCGCCGCGCCCTGGGTTGGAATGCTGGAAAACGGCGCCTGGTTGCGCAACGCCGCCCACGCCAATGGCTGCGCCCGGCAGCTGGCCGAACAGATTGCGGAGCTACCGGGCATCGAACTGATGTTTCCGGTGGAGGCCAACGGCGTGTTCGTCCGCGCCAGCGATGCCGTGCTGGCGGAACTGCGGATGCGCGGCTGGCGCTTCTACACCTTCATCGGCGGCGGCGCCCGCTTCATGTTCGCCTGGGATGCCGATCCCGCTCGGGTCGACCAGCTGGCGGCGGACATCCGGGCGGCGAGCACCGCGACGGCGCTGGCGGCCTGACGTCCGCGCCGCCGCTCCTCCCCCGCGCCGGCGGGAGAGGAGCGGCCGCACTCAGCCGACGAAGGCGCGTTCGATCACGAAATCGCCCGGCGCGTTGTTCGAACCTTCCTTGAATCCCTTGCCTTCGAGCAGGGCGGCGAAATCGCGGATCATGTCCATCGATCCGCACAGCATCACTCGGTCCGTCTCCGGATGCAGCACGGGGTCGCCAGCCACGCCTTCGAACAGCTTGCCATTCTCGAGCAGTTCGCCGATCCGGCCGCTGGTGTGGAACGGCTCACGGGTCACCGTGGGCACATAATGGAACTGCGCCGCTGCCTGCTCGCCGATCAGCGGATCTTCCGCCAGCTTGCCGACCAGCTCGTCGTGATAGGCAAGGTCGCTTACCCGGCGCACGCTATGCACCGCGATCACCTGTTCGAACCGTTCATAGATTTCGGGATCGCGCGCGACGCTGAGGAACGGCGCCAGGCCGGTGCCGGTCGAGAGCAGGAAGAGCCGGCGCCCGGGCAGCAGCGCGTCCGCGACCAGCGTGCCGGTGGACTTCTTGCCCAGATAGATGTCGTCGCCCGGCACGATCTTCTGCAGCTTCGAGGTCAACGGGCCATCCTGCACCTTGATCGACAGGAATTCGAGTTCTTCCGCCCAGGACGGGCTGGCAACCGAATAGGCCCGCATCAGCGGCTTGTCGCCTTCGCCCTGCAGGCCGATCATCACGAATTCACCCGAACGGAAGCGGAAGCTAGCCGGGCGTTCGATCGCGAAACTGAACAGATGCTCGTTCCAATGGCGCACCCAGAGCACCTTGGCGGTAGCGAAAGCGGGATGTGCGGGCAGCAGCGCGGGCGCGCGCGTATCGACGGTCATGGGGGGAAGGATCCTCGCTCGAACTCTCTAAGCGATCGCGCCATCCGGCGAGCGGGGGCGCAATCGGGGAACATGAACGCGGCCCTCTGCCACCAGAAGCGCGCCACGTCCAGAAAGTAGGACTTCAAGCCGCTAAACTCGCCACGCCGGCATTTGCCCTGTCGCGAAGCTGTCATCAAATCCTAAGGCCTCATTTACCAGCGGCTGCGTAGGTGCCGGTCGATGTCGACACTGCCTGCGCACCATTGCCGCCTTCTGGATTGGCTCACGCCAGCCGAGCGAAACCCGCCGTCGCTTGCCCTGGATGCCCCCCTCGCGCAGGCCGTGCGCCATTTCGAGGAGGAAGCCGATCTGCGGCTGCTGCCCGTCGTCGATGGGGTGAACAGGCCAACGGGCGCAATCTTCGAGAAAGACGTCCGCCGGCTGCTGCTCAATCCGTTCGGCCACGCCTTGCTGCGCAATCCTGCCTATGGCCGCCGGGTCGACGCGCTGATTCGCCCCTGCCCCGTCGCCGATCTCGACGGGCCGGAACGCTCGATCCTCGATGTCTATGCCGCCGAAAACGGCCAGGAAGGCATGATCCTGACCCGCAAGGGGCGCTTGTTCGCGGTCATCAGCAACCGGCGACTGATCCGGCTTGCCGCGGACGAACAGTTGCACGATGCGGAACGCCAGATGGCGCGCGCCCGGCGCATCGAGGCGGCAAGCGAACGCATCGAAGCGGAGATCGCAGCGCTCGCGGACCAGTTGCGCGGACTTGCGGCAGGGCTGCGCGGCGGCGCGACTGCCACCGCGGACCGCGCCGCGATCAACAGCGCCGCCGCGAACGCCCTCGCCGCCGCGCTGGCGCAGCGGCGCGACAATCTTGCCGTGATCGCCAGGGAAACCGATGCCCTGGCGGCGACGCTGGACGCGATCGGCCGCGATACCGTCACCGCCCGTGCCTCCACCGCCGAGGCCGTCCAGCTTGTGGATGACAGCCGCGCCCGGATCGTCGAACTCGACGCGTTCGCCCAGACCATCGGCACGGTGACCAGCGTGATCGGTGGGATCGCCGGGCAGGTGAACCTGCTTGCCCTGAATGCCGCAATCGAAGCCGCGCGGGCCGGGCCGGCCGGGGCAGGCTTTACCGTCGTCGCGCACGAGGTGAAGCTGCTGGCGGGCCAGGCAGGCCGCGCCGCGGAAAACGTCGGCGCCCAGGTTGCCGCGATTCGCGCCGCGGTCGATCGGGTAACCGCCAACCATGAACGCGTGGAAGCCGCGATCGCCGCGATCGCGGCCCTTACCCGCAACGTCGAATGCGCCGTGCGTGAGCAGCACATCGCAACCCACACGATCGCCCAGAACGTCGCCGAAAGCGTCGAAAGTACCGATGCAGTGCAGGGCGATATCACCCGGGTGGGAGAATCCGCCAGCGCCGCTGCGCACAACGCCACCAGCATCGCGCAACTTTCCGCCGACCTGCTGGACGGAGCGGAGCAGCTATCCGCAGGGATCCATCGGTTCCTATCCGAGCTACATGCCGCCTGAACAGGCAGCAGCTGCCATTTTATTAGGCACAATTTCGCTCGCGAAACCGTTCGGCGCTTCCCACTCGCTAGCTACTCCCGTTCTGGCACGCGGGTTGCTAAAACACCCAGGAATCAGACGTACTGCGGCTCGACACCCGCTGGCCTGGGGGAAGAAGTGAAGAAGATCGAAGCCATCATCAAACCGTTCAAGCTCGATGAAGTGAAGGAGGCCCTGCACGAAGTGGGCGTTTCCGGCATCACCGTCACCGAAGCCAAGGGATTCGGGCGCCAGAAAGGGCATACCGAACTGTATCGCGGTGCCGAATATGTCGTCGACTTCCTGCCGAAGGTGAAGCTGGAAGTGGTGGTGGAAGACGGCGTTGCCGAACGCGTGGTCGAAGCCATTGCCGCCGCCGCACAGACCGGCCGTATCGGCGACGGCAAGATCTTCGTCATCCCGGTGGAAACTGCACTGCGTATCCGCACTGGCGAGCGGAACGAAAACGCCGTTTGACGCGACGCAACGCGCAGCGGATTGTGCAGACGCGAAAAGAAATTTAATTGCCCGGTTCCTCGGGCACACGAAAGAGAGCGAAAGGGCTAAGTACGATGGCGAATACGGCCAGTGACATCCTGAAGATGGTGAAGGATCAGGAGATCGAATGGATCGACCTGCGCTTCACCGACCCCAAGGGCAAGTGGCAGCACCTGACCATGGTCGCGTCGGTCCTCGGCGAGGACGAGCTGACCGACGGCCTGATGTTCGACGGTTCGTCGATCGAAGGCTGGAAGGCCATCAACGAATCGGACATGATCCTGAAGCCGGATCTGGACGCGGTCTGGACCGATCCGTTCTCGGCCACCCCGATGCTGATCCTGGTCTGCGACATCGTCGAG
The DNA here is from genome assembly GCF_003096275.1 of Sphingomonas pokkalii. GTDB lineage: Bacteria > Pseudomonadota > Alphaproteobacteria > Sphingomonadales > Sphingomonadaceae > Sphingomonas > Sphingomonas pokkalii. Next base: position 3,189,821 of record NZ_QENQ01000001.1, on the reverse strand, counting down.
CCCTCGACCGGCGAGCTTTATGCCCGCGATCCGCGCTCGACCGCGAAGCGCGCCGAGGCGTATCTGAAGACCACCGGTATCGGCGACACCATCTATGTCGGCCCCGAAGCCGAGTTCTTCATGTTCGACGACGTCCGGTTCGAGAACAGCTACTCGACCAGCTACTACAAGATCGACGACATCGAGCTGCCGGGCAATTCCGGCCGCGAATATGAAGCCGGCAACCTCGGCCACCGTCCGCGCGCCAAGGGCGGCTATTTCCCGGTCGCGCCGGTCGACTCGGCCGTCGACATCCGCGGCGAGATGGTTTCGACCATGCTGGAGATGGGCCTGCCCTGCGACAAGCACCACCACGAAGTCGCCGCCGCGCAGCACGAGCTGGGACTGACCTTCGGCACGCTGGTGACCACCGCCGATCGCATGCAGATCTACAAGTATGTCGTGCACCAGGTCGCCCAGGCCTATGGCAAGACCGCGACCTTCATGCCGAAGCCGATCAAGGAAGATAACGGCTCGGGCATGCACACCCACATGTCGATCTGGGAGAAGGGCAATCCGCTCTTCGCCGGCAACGGCTATGCGGGCCTCAGCGACACCTGCCTGTATTTCATCGGCGGCGTGATCAAGCACGCCAAGGCGCTCAACGCCTTCACCAACCCGTCGACCAACAGCTACAAGCGTCTGGTCCCGGGCTACGAGGCGCCGGTGCTGCTCGCCTATTCGAGCCGCAACCGCTCGGCGTCGTGCCGCATCCCGTACGGCACGGGCAGCAAGGCGAAGCGCGTCGAGTTCCGCTTCCCGGATGCGCTGGCCAACCCGTATCTCTGCTATTCGGCGCTGCTGATGGCCGGCCTGGACGGCATCCAGAACAAGATCCACCCGGGCGACCCGATGGACAAGAACCTGTACGATCTGCCGCCGGCCGAGCTGGCCGAAGTGCCGACCGTGTGCGGTTCGCTCCGCGAGGCGCTGGACAGCCTGGAAGCCGATTTCGACTTCCTGCTGAAGGGCGACGTGTTCTCGAAGGACCAGATCGAGGCCTATATCGAGATCAAGCGCGCCGACGTGGCCCGTTGGGAAATGACCCCGAGCCCGGTCGAGTACGACATGTACTATTCGAGCTGATCCCGATCGGATCGGTTTCAGGAAAGGGCGTCCGGAGCGATCCGGGCGCCCTTTTCCTTGGCCCCTCCGCCCCCCCGGCACCGGGTTCATCGGCGATAGGCGAATACCGAGGCCGGCCTTGGCGCGCCCGTTTCCGCAACGGTATAGCGCGCAAGCAGCGTCACCCTGTCCAGGGGCAGGGGCGATCGCCCCGGATCACCGACCAGCACCTCGATGCCCGCCGCCACGCACGCATCGAGAAAGACCATGGCGCGGGCGGCAACGTCGGGTGCGTAGAACAGGTCGCCCGCCAGGACGAGGTCGACCGGCGGCGGCCAATCCATCACATCGCTTTCGATCCCGGCAAGCGTCACGCCGTTCAGCGCCGCGTTCAGCGCGATCGCGGCACGGCCATGCGCATCGACTTCCGACGCGGTCACGCGCGCCGCACCCGCACGGGCAGCAACGATACCGACCAGTCCCGATCCCGCCCCAAGATCCAGTATCCGACGACCTGCCACCAAGGCCGGGTTGGCCTGCAGATGCTGGGCAAGCGCCAGGCCGCCGGCCCACCAGAAAGCCCAATAGGGCGGCGGTGCGTCGTCCCCGACCCATCGACCGACGCCGCTCGCCGCCCCCGCCTTGTGCAGTCGAACCCCCATCACGCCGGGCACCGGCTCCACCGGAAGCCGGGCGCGGATAAAGGCCTCCACCCCGCTCAAAGGGCACGTCCCAGCCAGGCGACGCGGCCGATCAGCTCGAACTGGCCCGCCCGCACGAACCGCACCGGATAGGCCGGGTTGTCGCTGATGAGGTCGATGCCCCCCACCGCCGCCCGAACCCGCTTCACCAGCAGTTCGCCATCGACCCTGAGGACGAAGATTCCTCGCAGATCGATGCGGCGCTTGTCCCGATCGACCAGGATTTCATCGCCATCGTCGAGTGTTGGCAGCATCGACTCGCCGGTCACGCGGATCATCGATGCGGCTTCCGGCCGCACGCCGAGCTGGCGGAGCAGCAACGGCGGGAACGGGAAGGGCTGGCGCAACGCCTCTGCATCGGCATGTGCCCCGGCCCCGGCCCCGGCAGAGGCGCAGACATCGAGGCGCGGCACCGGCACCAGCGCAGCCGGCATCGGACCGCCCAGTGCCGCCTCGCCCACCCCCAGATAGGCGGCAAGCCGGGCACGATCGCGCTCGCCGAGCTTCCGCGGCGAGCCCCGGTTCAGATATTGCTGCAGATAGGCGGCATTGCGCCCGAGCACGCGCGAAAGTTCGGACAGGCTAAGCCTCCGATCGGCCACCAACCGGGCCAGCGCAGCACGTTGTTCTTCTGCATCCATACCCCCTTTCCTACACAAAGGATTTTTCCTAGGCAAGTCGCGCAATGAGAACAAATAGTGATCATTGCGCGACGAATCAGGTGGAGGAAATGGATGTCAGTACATCAGGAAATCGAGGCTTTCCTGCAGCGGACGCGAATGCCGGCGGCACGATTCGGCCGGCTGGCGGCGGGGGACCCGCGACTGGTCTATGATTTGCGACTCGGCAGGGCGCCCGGCCCGGCCCTGTCCGCCCGGCTGCGCGCCTTTATCGCCGCGCAAGGCGCCAGCCGGCGAGCCCCGCAATGAGGGCGCGCCGGGATGTGGGTGCGCGGCTGGAGCAAAGCCTGCAACTCTCCGCGCACGCTGCGGCGTGTCCGATCACGATCGTCGCTGCCCGATGGGTCCGCTGGGCAAGCGCGAGCTTCGACGGGGGCCGTCACGAACTCACGATCGAACTGGAAGCGACGCCCGCCGCGGCCCGTTGGCTCATGGCCCTGCCGGAAACGGAATTGCCGATCCCAGGCCATCTGGTCGCTGATCTGATCGTCGTACAACGCGCGACGGTCTGCGGAAGAACAACCGCGCGGCTGGAGGTGCTGACGGTCGAAGCCTGCTGATGCGCGCCTTCAGCCGAGGCGGACAAGCGTGCGCAAGGTGGCAAGACCGTCGTCCAGCCTGCGATCGGTGCGGATGCGAAGCTTCCGGGCGCGCGCAGAAGCGGTGCCGTCGCGGCGGATAACGCCGCGTTCAAGCCGCTCCAGCAGCGCATGGGCTGCGCTGTCCATTTCCTCCTCCAGCCGCCGCATCTCGGGCCGGCGGCGTGCCGCCGGCTCGGAAGCGGGATGCACCGCGTGGAGATCCAGCATCGGACGCAAGGGCTCGGCAGCAGAAAATGTCGCCGCAAAGGGCGATCCCCTGCCCTGGCATGCCGCCACCCCCGACGGCGCGGCGACGCCATTGCTGCGCGGTGCGCCCACGTCGCGCCCCTCCCTTCGAAACCGCCGCGTGACGGCACGGCGAAGGGAACCAACCACGGCAAGCCCCCCCGTACATGCGACTGCGGCGCCGGCCGCTGCGAATATCTGGCCGAGCGCCCACGTCTCGCTATTGCCTGAAAGCACTCCTACCTTCGCCGATGCAGACATCGCGAAGGCTCCAATAACCAGCGCGCTGCCGGCCGTAACGGCAGCGATAGGTACGAGCGGCAGCTTCATGCGTTCACCCGATACGTGTGCGACCACGTGTTGCTCATGCCATCTTTATGGCAAGGTTTTCATACACTATGATCTAGTTCGCAAGATTTACACGCCTGTTACCGTGAACTTACAGAAATAATTCCGCAGGAATCGGCGTCAAAAACCTGAAAAGACCCTGAAAATTTTTTCTTGCCGTCAGCAGCCAGCGATGGCTGGGCAAGGGCCGGCCTTCCCCACCCGCCCCACCGGGCATAGGGTGAGGAAGCCCTCCCCAGCCGGACGATCGTCAGGCAGGCGCGGTGACGTCTTCCAGGGCGGCTATCACCGCGCGGTTGAAGGCGGGGATGTCGCCAGGCTTGCGGCTGGTGATCAGGTTGCCATCCTGGACCACCGCCTCGTCGATCACCTCGGCCCCGGCGTTGGCGAGATCGGTACGGATCGACGGCCAACCCGTCAGGCGCCGTCCGGCGACCGTGTCGGCTTCGGCGAGGAGCCAGGGTGCATGGCAAATCGCGGCGACGACGCGGTTCGAATCCATGAATGCGCGCACGATCTCCACGACCTTCGCGTTCGTACGCAGCGTGTCCGGGTTGCCCACGCCGCCGGGCAGCAACAGCGCATCGAAGGGCTCGAGGTCGACCTGCTCCACGGTGGCATCGGGGGTGATGCTCCTGCCCTTCTCGCCACCGCTCTCGGCCGTGATCGGCTGCAGATCGAGCGAGGCGAGCGTCACCTCGGCACCAGCATCGAGCAGCGCCTGGCGGGGTTCGAACAGCTCCGATTCCTCGAAGCCGTTGGTCGCGATCATCAATATACGGGCGTTTTGCAACTGGGCCATGGGCCAATCCTCTCCAGATATGCGGGATAGCGGGGCAACCCATGCACCCCGCGGCAGGTTCCGGAACGAATTGTTGCTGCGACGCATTTTGGCGGAACCGCATGAGGAGCAGCAATGAACAGCGCCGACATCGTCTATGTCGAGGACCATGAACCCGGCATCACACGGCGCAAGATGCGGCATGGCTGGGGCTATTTCGATACGCGCGGCACCCGCATCACCGATCGGGCGGAAATCGCGCGGCTGAACGCCATCGGCCTGCCGCCCGCCTATGTCGATTGCTGGTTCTGCCCGGATGCTTGCGGCCATATCCAGGCGACCGGCTATGACGCGAGGGGGCGCAAGCAGTATCGCTATCATACCCGCTTCCGCGAAGCGCAGGAGGCCGCGAAATATGATCGCTGCGGCCGCTTCGGCGAATTGCTGCCCCGGCTGCGGCGCCAGGTGCAAAACGATCTCCGCCTGCGCGGACTGTGCCGGGAAAAGGCGCTGGCGGCAGTGGTGCGTCTGCTCGACCTGGGCACCATCCGCATCGGCAACGAGGCCTATGCGCAGGAAAACAAGAGTTTCGGCGCAACCACGCTGCGAAAGCGGCACGCCCAGGTGAGGGGCAGCGTATTGAAGCTGGAGTTCCGCGCCAAATCGGGCAAGCTGCGGATCGTAACCATCTCGGACCTGTCGCTCAGCCGCTTCGTAAAGCGCTGCCAGGATCTGCCCGGGCAGCAGCTGTTTCGCTGGATCGACGATGCCGGTGCGCCGCACCCGGTAACCTCCAGCGACGTCAACGCCTATATCCGCGGGGCGATGGGCAGCGATTTCACCGCCAAACATTTCAGAACCTGGGGGGCGAGCGTGATCGCCTTTCGCACCCTTGCGGAAGCTACGGCACCGATCGGGCTGAAGACCCTGCTTGAACCGGTGACGCAGGCGCTCGGCAATACGCCCGCGATCGCCCGAAAATCCTACGTCCACCCGCGCCTGATAGCGCTTGCTCGGGACCATATCTCGCAGGATGCGTTTCGCGCCGGCTTGCGCCTGCCCCGCGCGACACAGTACCTCAACCGTCACGAACGCGGCCTGATCGCCTTCCTCGATACGGACTCCGCCGAACAGCCAGCCAAGGCAGCCTGATCCAGAATGCTACTGACCACGACCAAAGCCACGCCCAGCCATTTCAACCGCCAGCTCGCCACCTTCTTCGGCGATACGCCGGACTGGATCGCCGATCATTGGCTGAGCATCCTGATCGCAACCGGTATCGCCGCCGGGATCGTGCTGGTCCTGCACACCTTGCGATCCTGGGGAATGCGGCTTTGCCGGCGCAGCGAGCCGGGTCATACCAACTGGTACACCATCTTCGGCCGTACCATCGCCCGCACGGGGAATTTCTTCATCCTGATGGTCGCGATCCGACTGGTGGTCGGCTATGCGCAGACGCCGCCGCTGCTCGACAAGACGGTGTCGTTCCTGTTCACGATCGCCACCGCCTTCCAGGCCGCGATCTGGGTACGCGAAGTCATCTTCGGGCTGATCGAGCACCGCACCCGCGGGGAAAATGCCAGCGAGAGCCTGTCGAGCGCGATCGGCATCATCCGGCTGCTGATCTCGATCGCCCTGTTCGCCATCGCGCTGGTGATGGTGCTCAGCAATATCGGTGTGAACGTCACCGGCCTCATCGCCGGTCTGGGTGTCGGCGGTATCGCGATCGGTCTCGCCGCGCAGGGCATTTTCGGCGACCTGATCGCGGCGCTGTCGATCCTGTTCGACCGGCCCTTCCGCGTCGGGGACAATATCAAGTTCGATCAGACGCAGGGCACGGTCGAAGGGATCGGACTCAAATCCACCCGCGTCCGCGCCTTTGACGGCGAACTGCACGTCATTTCGAACCGGCAGCTGCTCGACAAGGAGATCCAGAACCTCACCGATCGCCACAAGATTCGCCTGCTGTTCAAGATCGGGGTGGCCTATGAAACGCCGCCCGACATACTCGACCGCCTCCCGCAGATACTGAAGGAGATTGTAGAGGCGAACGGCGCTACGGCCGTACGCCACGGCTTCTCGGGCTTTGGCGCGAGTTCACTCGATTATGAACTGATCGCCGAAGTGGCGTCCGGCGATTGGAGCATCGCCCATCCGACGCGGGACCGGATCGCTACCGGCATCCTCCGCAAGTTTGCAGAAGAGGGCATTTCGATCCCCTATCCGACGCAGACCGCCTTCACCGCCGCCCCGGACGGCAAGCTGATCATGCCCTATGCCGAGGTGCAGCCCGTGCGCCGGGTCGATTCCGCGCCAGGCGAGAACGGCTAGAAGCGATAGCTCGCGCCCAGGCGCAACGTGCGCGGCTGCTGCGGCGTGCGTTGCGTCCCGTCCTGCACGGAGAGCGGATTGCCCAGCGAAAATCGATTGCCGCGCCCATCGAGCAGATTGGCGACATCGAGCGTGAGGGTGATCGGCCCCCGCGACCAGGCGAGTGCCGCGTTCGCGTCGACATAATTGCCCTGCGGAAGGTGCAGATCCCCCACCCCCAGCCACGAGCGCCCGATATATCGCGCAGTCCCGCGCAGGAGCAGGCGGCTGCCGCCCCGCAAGGTCCATTCGCGCTCGGCGGCAGTCCGCACGGTAATGGCGGGCGTGTTGGGCAATGCCTGCAGCGTGTCGCGCGCGAATTCGGGGTTGGGTCGGTCGAGCACGGCACGGGTCAGGAACAACGCGCCGGACAGGCGGAGACCGCTCGGTGACCGCCAGTTGAGGCTGGCCTCCAGGCCATGGATCCTACCGCTGCCGATATTGGCGGTGATCGGTCCCGAAACGCTATACAGGTCCGACTGGATGTGCCGCCAATCGGTGGTGGACAGCGCAACGCTGCCGGACAGGCCGTCGCTGCCGCTGCCCAAGCGCAGCCCGGCTTCGACCATATCCACCGTATCGGGGCGATATACCACAAAGCCGGCAGGAGGCGGTGCCGACGGATCTCCCGACGACAGCGCATTGAGCGCATAGCCGCCCAGACGATAGCCACGCTGATACCGCAGATAGGCCGTCAGGCGCGACACCGGCGCCCAGCCGATCGCCGCGCTGGGCAAGAAGCTGACATTGCCGGCACCGGGCACGTCGATCGTCGTCAGATCCTGATCCCCGCCGGGAAGGATGTTGGTGCCTTGCAAGTCGCTATAGGCCGCGCGGCCGCCGATCGTCGCGTTCAACCGCGGGGTGATCGGCACCGTCACTTCGCCGAAAAGGGCAACATCGACCACCTGGTTGCCGACACCGCGGAACGGCTGATCGATCCCGGCGACCTTGAAGGATTGCGTCATGCGATCCTCGCTCAGCGTGGCATAGGCGCCCAGCACCATGCCGGCACCATTGTCGCGATGGCGGGCCAGCCGGATCTCACCATTATACACCCGAACGCGATTGTCGGTGGAGATGCCCGACGTGAAATCGTCACCGGGGCTGGTGGCATCGTAGAGCGCGGTCAGGTGGTTCTCGATTGCCGAGAAGGCCGCCGTCAGGGTCTGGCCATTCGCCCAACGATGGGTGGCCGTGACATAGGCCAGGCGAAAATCGTTGAGCGCAGGCTGCGCGATCGCGGCGCTTCGTGCCAGCGGCGGATCGCCCGCTTCGGTATATTGGCCATCGGCGTGATAGATGCGCTGGTAGACGCCGCCGATGTCGATGGTCCAGTCGTTGCCGGCCTGATAGCGCAGGGCGGCGCGCGCACCGGCCAGATCGGTGCGATTCACGTTTCGCCGGCCCCGCACGACGTCATCGATATATCCGGGATCCCGCCCGCCATAGCCCACCAGCCGCAACGCGGCCCGATCGCCGATCGGCGCGTTGATCATCGCCATCGCATCGCCGCCGATGCCGCCATGCGAAACCGCCGTCGCGCCGCCCGCCACTTCGCCTTCCCACACCCCCGGACGCGGCCGATGCGGGGTGATGCGAACGATCCCCCCCAGCGCACCGGCGCCATAAAGCGTGCCCTGTGGCCCTTCGAGCAATTCCACGCGGGCCATGTCGTACAGCGCGAGGTTCGGATCGGGGGCGCTGTAGTTCAGCTGCACATCGCCCAGATACTGGCCAACAGTGGCCTGGCTGGCACCGGTGAAGCTGCTGTCGGCGATGCCCCGTACGAACAGCTTTTCGCGGCCGGGCCCCAGATTGGTGGCGGCAAGCATCGGCAGCGCCGCCACGATCGCGCGACTGTCGCGCGCGGTGCCCGCCCCCTGCATCAGCTGATCCTGATCCAGTACCCAGGCCGATCCGGCATAGTGGCGCAGTTCGGTCGCACGCTTGCTGGCGGTAACAACGATGTTCGCGGGCTCGGGCTCGGCTGATGGCGGCGGTGTCGGCCGCTCCCGCTCCACCGGGCGCGGCGGCGGAGGAATCCGTTCGATGCGATACAGCCCCGCCGCCGCCCGCACCGCACGCAGGCCGCTATCGTGCAAAACGCGCGCGAGCGCTTCCTCAACGGTCATCCGCCCACGAAGCGATCGGCGCAGCGCACGATGCGTCAGCGCCGGCTCGGTGGTAGCGACGCTGACCCCTGCCTGGCTGCCCACCGCGATGATTGCGCTGGCAAGCGTGCCCGCCGGGATGCGGAAGTCTCGCCGTGCCTCGGGCTGTTGCAGGCGCGGGCCCGCCGCCGCCGGCATGGGGCTGCCGACAGCGCAGACAAAGGCCACGCCGGCTAGCCGGCAGGCCGATCTCCGCAGTCTTCCCGTCATACGATCTGTACGGTCACGGTGCGCGGACGAGCCTCCGTTGGCCGTCGACCTTCTCGACACGAACCGGCAGCAGCGCTTCGATCTGACGATCCAGTGCCGCAGGATCGCCGATGGTCAGTACGCCACTGACATGCAGGCTACGGATCTCCGGCGCGACGTGCACCGGCGTACCGGTATAGCGTTCCAGGTCGCGCGCGACATTCTCGATCGGGCTGTCCGAATAGACCAACCGTCCCTTGACCCAAGCCAGTGCGTCGTCCGGCGCGATCGTCTGCACGATATCCTGGGTATCGCCCGCAGCGCGGTGCAGGGCAGTACCGGCCGGAAGCCGCGTCACCGTCGTCCCGCCCGCGGGTGCCGAGACGGACACGAGCCCGCGGCGCACGGCGACACCGAAGGCGCCGTTCTGGTTGAGCACGTCGAACTCGGTGCCCAGCACCCGAACTTCGCGGCCCGCCGCCGAAACGGTGAAGGGCCGCTTCTCCTCATGGTGTACATCGAATACCGCCTCGCCAGACCGCAACTCGGCGGTCCGCACGCTATCGCCGAGCTTCACGACGATCTCGGTATTGCGATTGAGCGTCAGCCGCGACCCGTCCGCCAGCGCCACGACCCGCATCGACGCGCCGTCGGTGCGATAGGTCTGCCCGGCCGGCTCGCCGAGATGGACGAACTGGGGCAGGCCGATCACCGCAGCGACCGAGGCCGCTGCCGCGATCACGCCGGGGAACCACCAGCGTGCCACCCTGCTTTGCTTTGCGGCGCGGTGCGCGTCCAGCGAGACGACGGCTGCGGCCGCTTCCGATGCAACGGGCGCCTCCGCCGGCAGGGCATCGGCGGCAACCCATAGCCGCTCCACCCTGGCATAGGCCTCGGCATGGGCGGGGTCGGCCTCCATCCAGGCGAGATGGTCCAGCCAGACCTGCTCGTCTTCGCATTCCTGCAGCCGGACGAACCATTCGACCGCCGCTTCGTCAGGATCAACCCGTGCCATCACCTGTCCGCCCCGCTCATCTTCTGCCCCTGCGGGGCGTAGGACGAAGCCAACCGCCGTGCACCGCAAGACCATGTTCGTGTTTGCTGCGTCATCGGCCTACTTTCGTCATCAGGTGCTTCAGCGCCCGCATCATGTGTTTTTCGATCAGGCTGCGGGAAACGCCCATGCGCTCCGCCACTTCGCTGTGCGAAAGCCCTTCCAGCTTATGCATCCGGAAGCTGCGCTGCACCGGTTCGGGCAGCTCCGCGAGCGCCTTGTGCATCTGGCGGACCTGGTCGCGAGCGATCAGCACTTCATCCGCGGGCACGCTGTCGCTCACATCCTCGCCGGCGTCGGTGAGGGTATGGTGGCTATCGCGCCATGCATGGTCGCGTGCCGCCCGTGCCTGACTTTGGCGAAGGCGATCGAGCATGATGTTGTTGCCAAGCCGATAGAGATAGCCGCCGGGGCTATGGATTTCCTGATCGGGCAGCCCCGCGATGCGGACATAGATCTCCTGCACGAGATCCTCCGCCTCCGCTTCCCCCACCCGCTTCACGAAATAGTGCAACAGCGCCGTCCGTCGCGCCAAAAAGGCTGCGATCAACGCAGAAGGTTCAGGCATGGGTCGGGTACGCGCCTTTCCGCTGGAACTGAGGCAAACATAGTTGCGCATAGTTGCGGAAGTCTGAGGGGCCAAGAGCGGCGTTTTACGGGCCGCGCTGGACGCTCGATAGTGCGCCACGGCCTCAATGTCCCAAAAGCGTACGGATCGCCGAAACGATCGCCCAGCCAATCAGAACGAGAACCGCCCAGGAAGCGAATGCGCCGAACAGGATGATCGCCAGCCGGACACCCCCGGACAGCTTCGGCTCGTCCGGGAACGCCATATCGGCATCGCCTTCATCGGTTCCGTCCTGGGGATGCGGCAGCGTGAAATGGAACAGCCGATCGGCCGCTGCCATCCAATCCGTCTTGCTATCGTAATGCACGGTATCACTCCGCCTGCGCCGCCGGTCGATCGGCGGCAGCGTTTGGGTTCGGAGGAAAGCGCCCGCCCACGGGGGAACGGGCGGGCGCCCGCCTCAGCGCTTCGGCGAGGCGACCGGAGGCTTCGCCAAGGCCTGCTTTGCCTTCTTTTGCGGCTTCTGCAGGTGCGACGGGGGAACCGCTTTCTTGCTGGTCCGGGCCTGCGTCGGCGACTGCGCCGAAGCGGGAGCAGCCAGGCCGACCGAGACCAGCGCGGTGGCGAACATCCATCCGGTAAACTTCATGGGAGACCCTTCTTATCGTTCGGATCGCGCCGTCATCAGCGCCTCCGATCCCATGACGAAGCACCGCGATCGGCACCGGACGGCAGCACGCGATTTTTTCTCCCGAACCCGTGCCCTCGCCCGGAGCCATCCGGTGCAGCCGCCGCGACTTCGTCGATGGGCAACCCCGGCATGTCGCCGGGACGGAAAGGATGAACGATGCGCCTTACCTCTCTCTGCGCGCTTGCGGCCCTGGCTTCCACCGCACTGCTGATCCAGCCAGCCCAGGCGCAACACCGGCAAGACCGCTATGGCACCGGCGCCGTGCACGGCTATCACTATGGCTATGGGGACGGATATGGGGACGGCCGCGGCGACGGCTATCATGAAGGTTATGCCGAGGGCGATGCGAACGGCTATGACGATGGGCATGGCGACGGATATCGCAGCGGCTATGCGGACGGCCGACGCGAGGCACGTCCCTATCGCGATCCCTGCCGGGCGAGCGGCGCGCAAGGCGCCATCCTTGGCGCGATCGGCGGCGGCCTCGGCGGCCATCTGATTGCCGGCGCAGACGACAAGTTGATCGGCACCATGCTCGGCGCGCTGGCCGGTGGCGTCGTCGGCGACGCCGTGCACCGCCGTGATCGCTGTCGCTGAAAATAAATCACCAGATCATTGCGGTGCCGCCGCGAGGGTTTCGTCGAAGAAACGAAGGCTCGCGGCAAAGCGAACCGATCCACAAGACAAGGTGAACGCATGAACATGACGCACAAGGGTATCGTTGGTCTGATCGCTTTCGGGACCGTTCTGGGAGCCGTTACGCCGGCATTTGCCCAGAGTTCGATGCCCGGCCCCTATGTCGTAGGCCGCATCGGTTCGCAGGTCGATGCGGACGTGAAGTTCAAGGGGAAGGACGCGCGCACCCCCTCGACGCTGCCGCGCGATGTCGATCTACGTTCCGGCAAGTCGTTCGAAGGCGGCCTCGGCTATGACTTCGGCAATTTCCGTCTCGAAAGCACCGTCGGCTACACCGCCGCGAATGTCGATGCATCGCAGCTCAACACGGGTGGACTGATCACCCGCGGTCGCACCAAGACGCTGAGCATCGGCGTCGCCGGCTATTACGACATCGATACCGGCACCAGGCTGCGTCCGTTCGTCGGCGGTGGCATCGACGCGGTGCGCGTCACCGAGCGGCTGTCGCGCCTGACCTCCACGGGCCAGGGCAGCCGCATCTCCGACCGCGACTGGGGCATCCGCTGGCATGCCGATGCCGGCATCGGCTATAAGCTGACCGAGAAGACGACCGTCGAACTCGCCGCGCGCTATTCGGAAAGCTCCAGCCTCAAATTCGCTGGCCGGATGCCGCTTGCGGCCGGCGGAACCACCGCTGCCACCTATCGGCCGAAGCTCTCGGCTACCTCGATCACCGTCGGACTGCGTCAGCGCTTCTGACGGTGGGGGCCGGCGGTTGGGTCCCCCTGTATCGGCCGCCGGCCCTATTTTCGCTCCCTGTAGTATCCGTTGTGATCCAGCGAGTCTGGTCGCCGAAACTCGCTTGACCACGACGGATACTCCAGCAACGAAGAAGGGATCACCTCCCCCCTTCGTCCAGGCTCAGCAGCGTGGCATTGCCGCCCGCGCTGGTGGTATCCACCGACACCGCCCGCTCCGCACAGAAGCGGTGCAGATAGTGCGGGCCGCCCGCCTTGGGGCCGGTGCCCGACAGGCCCTCGCCGCCAAAGGGCTGCGAGCCGACCACCGCGCCGATCATCGAGCGGTTGATGTAGAGATTGCCGACGCGCGCCTCCGCCTCGACCAGCTCGGCCGAGCGGGCGATGCGGCTGTGCAGGCCCATCGTCAGGCCGAAGCCCTCGGCGTTCACCCGCGCCACCGTCTCGGCGAGCTGGCCCGCCTTCCAGGTGGCGACGTGGAGGATCGGGCCGAACCATTCGCGGGTCAGGTCCTCGGGGCGATCGATGCGGATCATCGTCGGCGGCACGAACAGGCCGGTGGCGGGGACCGCCACGGTCTTCAGCCACTGGGCCTTGGCGCTGTCGCGATAGGCCATCAGCTTGTCATAGGCCGCCTGGTCGATCACCGGGCCGATATCGGTGCGCGGATCGGCGGGGTCGCCCAGGATCAGCAGCTCCATCGCGCCGCGCAGCATCTCGATCACACCCTCGGCGATCTCTTCCTGCAAGAGGAGCAGGCGCAGCGCCGAACAGCGCTGGCCGGCCGAGCGGAAGGCCGAGGTGATGACATCGGCGACCACCTGCTCGGGCAGGGCGGTGGAATCGACGATCATCGCGTTGATGCCGCCGGTTTCGGCGATCAGCGGCACCAGCGGGCGATCCTCGCCTTCGAGCAGTGCTGCCGCGATCTTCTTGGCGGTCGGCGTCGAGCCGGTGAAGGCCACGCCGGCGATGCGCGGGTCCGACGTGAGCGCGGCACCGACTTCCGGGCCGCCGGTCACCAGCACCAGCGCATCTTCCGGCACGCCCGCCTGATGCGCGAGGCGCACGGCGGCGCGGGCGATCTCGGGTGTCTGCGGGGCAGGCTTGGCGACCACCGCGTTACCGGCGACCAGCGCCGCTGCGGTCTGGCCGAGGAAGATCGCCAGCGGGAAGTTCCACGGCGCGATCGTCGCCCAGACGCCGCGGCCTTCCATCCGCAGCTCGTTGCGCTCGCCCGTCGGCCCGGGGAGGGTGATCGGTGCGAGGCCGGTGCGGGCCTGGAGTGCATAGTAACGGCAGAAATCGGCGGCCTCGCGGACCTCGCCGAGCGCGTCGGGAATGGTCTTGAAGGCTTCCTTCACGGCCAGCGCCATCAGCTCGATGCGGTTCTCCTCGAGCAGGTCGGCGAGGCGCTCAAGAATCGCGGCGCGGGTGGCGAGCGGGGTGGCGGCCCAGCCGGGGAAGGCGGCAGCGGCGCGGTCGATGGCCGCGCGCACATCGGCAGGCGCGCTCGCGCCAGCAGCGGGTAACGGCTTGGAAGCAATTTCCATCGCCGTTTCCGCGAGGGTCGTCCGCTCCGCGAGATCTATCCCGCCCGAATTTTTCCACGCGCCGAACAGCTCGACCGGCAGTGGGATGCTCGGGTGCCGCGTGCCACCGACCGCCGCGATCTTCTCGACCGGATCGGCGAGCAGTTCGGCTTCGCTCAGCTGCTCGTCGGCGAGTTGGTGGACGAAGCTCGAATTCGCGCCGTTCTCCAGCAGGCGGCGCACCAGATAGGCCAGCAGGTCGCGGTGCCCGCCGACCGGCGCGTAGATGCGGCAGTGATAGCCCTGTTCGCCCACCAGCCGCTCGTACAGCCCTTCGCCCATGCCGTGGAGGCGCTGGAACTCGAAGTCGCGGCTGTCGCCCGCCCAATCGAGGATGGTGGCGACGGTCAGCGCATTGTGGCTGGCAAAGGCCGGCACGATGTTCCTGGCCGCCAGCATGTCGCGCGCGCAGGCGAGGTAGGAGACGTCGGTCGCCGCCTTGCGGGTGAACAGCGGATAGTCCACCAGGCCCTCGACCTGGGTGCGCTTGATCTCGCTGTCCCAATAGGCGCCCTTGACTAGGCGGACATGCATCGGACGGCCCAGATCATCTGCCCAGCCGATCACCGATCGGGCGCGCTTACCATAGGCCTGCACCGCCATGCCGAAGCCGGTCCAGCCGCGCAGTTCGGGACGACGTGCGACCGATCCGATGATGTCGAGGCTCATCTCCAGCCGCTCGCTTTCCTCGGCGTCGACGGTGAGCGGGATGCCCTGCGCCGCCGATTCCGAGGCGAGCTGCGCCAGCATGTCGGTGAGTTCCGGCACGCAGCGATCATATTGCGCAACCTCGTAGCGCGGGTGGAGCGCGGAGAGCTTTACCGAGATCGAATGGCCCGCCTTGGGATCGCGGCCGACCGCGCGGATCGCCTCGAAATAGGCCTGGAAATAGCGCTCGGCATCGGCCTTGGTCCGCGCCGCCTCGCCCAGCATGTCGAAGCTGGCGGTGAAGCCCTTGTTCTCGGGCTTCTTCATCCGCTTCATCGCCTCGTCGATGGTGCGGCCCATCACGAAGACCTCGCCCATCCGCTTCATCGCGGCGCCCACCGCCTGACGGACAAAGGGCTCGCCGGCGCGCGAGATCAGGCGGCGGAGCGCGCCGGTCTTCTCGTCGCCGACCAGCGCGCGGCCGAGCATCAGGCCCCAGGTCGCCGAATTGACCAGCACCGAGTTGGATTTGCCCGAATGCGCCTTCCAGTCGGCGTCGCCGATCTTGTCGGCGATCAGCAGGTCGGCGGTTTCGGGGTCCGGCACGCGCAGGAACGCCTCGGCCAGGCTGAGCAGCGCGACGCCCTCGGACGAGTTCAGCCGATATTCCTGGAGGAACTGGTTCACCCATCCGCGGTTCTGCGCGGCACGCAGGTCGGCCAGCAGCGCCAGCGCGTGATCCATCACCCGTTCGCGCGACTCGGGGGTGAGTCGCGCACGCTCCAGCAGCGGTTTTAGAACATCGGGTTCGGCCGCGCGGTGCAGCTTGGCCATCGTTTCGCGGTGATGTGACGGTACGGCAGTCGGCATTTTCAAGTTTCCGGTCGGCTAAGGCTTGCGGGGACCCCCGTGCCTTCACTAGATGATGGGGCGCCTATGAAAGATAATTACGCGAGAGGATAGTCTTCGGTGGCAGCGACCGTCACGCCTACCCAGATGGCCGAAAGTGTCGGTGCCGAGCACGTCTCGGACTGGGTGGAGGTGACCCAGGCGATGATCGACCAGTTCGCGCAGGCGACGGGCGACCACCAGTTCATCCATGTCGATCCGGTGCGCGCGGCGGAGACGGTGTTCGGCGGCACGATCGCGCATGGTTTCCTGTCGCTCTCGCTGATGCCGATGCTCGCCGCGCGCACCGATGCCCCGGCCATCGCAGGCGCAAGGATGGGCGTGAACTATGGGGGGAACAAGGTGCGGTTCCTCACGCCCGTGCGCTCGGGCAAGCGGGTGCGCGGGCGCTTCACGCTGAAGAAGTTCGTCGAGCGGCAGCCCGGCGTCTGGGAGCAGGTGCAGGACTATCGGCTCGAGATCGAAGGCGAGGAGAAGCCGGCGGTGATCGCCGAGTGGATCGCGCTGGTGTATGTTTGAACGACAAAAAGCCCCTCCCCTGCAGGGGAGGGGCTTTAGAATTCAAAAGAGAGGAACCCTATGCGCTCCGCAGTCATCGTTTCCACCGCCCGCACGGGCATCGGCCGGGCCTATCGCGGGGCGTTCAACGCCACGCCGGCGCCGACGCTGGGCAGCCATGCGATCAAAGCCGCGGTCGAACGTGCCGGGATCGAGCCGGGCCAGGTCGACGACGTGGTGTTCGGCGCCGCGCTCCAGCAGGGCAGCCAGGCGCCCAACATCGCCCGCCTCGCCCTGCTGCGCGCGGGCTTGCCGGTGGAAGTGCCGGGCATGTCGATCGACCGCCAGTGCGCGTCGGGCCTGATGGCGATCGCCACCGCGGCCAAGCAGATCGTCGTCGACAATATGGATATCACGCTGGGCGGCGGGCTGGAATCGATCAGCATCGTCCAGACCCCGCAGATGCGCGTCGAACCCGATCGCTCGCTGATCGCGCTGCACAACGATACCTATATGCCGATGCTCCAGACCGCCGAGACCGTCGCTGCGCGCTACGGCATCGGCCGCGATGCGTGCGATGCCTATGCGCTACAGTCGCAGCAGCGCACCGCCGCCGCGCAGGCCGCCGGCAAGTTCGACGACGAGATCGTGCCCGTTACCGCGACGATGAACATCGTCAACAAGGAGACCAAGGAAGTCTCGCAGAAGGAGATCACCCTCGCCAAGGACGAGGGCAACCGCCCCGAGACGACGCTGGAAGGCCTGCAGGCGCTGCAGCCGGTGGTGCCGAACGGCACCGTCACCGCCGGCAATGCCAGCCAGCTGTCGGACGGCTCCTCGGCCGCGGTGCTGATGGAGGAGAAGCTTGCCGAGAAGCGCGGCCTCACCCCGCTCGGCCGCTATGTCGGCATGGCGGTGGCGGGCACCAAGCCCGACGAGATGGGCATCGGCCCGGTCTATGCCATCCCCAAGCTGCTCGAACGCTTCAACCTGAAGATGGACGATATCGGCCTGTGGGAGCTGAACGAGGCGTTCGCGGTGCAGGTCCTCTACTGCCGCGACAAGCTGGGCATCCCCAACGAACTGCTCAACGTCAATGGCGGCGCGATCTCGATCGGCCACCCCTATGGCATGTCGGGCGCGCGGATGACCGGCCATGCGCTGATCGAAGGCAAGCGCCGCGGCGCCAAATATGTCGTCGTCACCATGTGCATCGGCGGCGGCATGGGCGCGGCGGGTCTTTTCGAGACACTGTAACCACTTGACCGGAGGGTGCGGCACGCTGCACCCTCCACAACATGACAGCAGCCAGCTATCGCGACGGGGTGTCGCTGCGGAACGGCCTCCGCGCCATCGGCCAGAGCTTCGTGGCCCGGGGCCGCGCGACCCGCAGTGAACTCACCAGCGCCCTGATCCTGGCAGGGCTGGCGGAAGCGCTGCTGTTCCTGGTAATCCACTTCTTTCATCCGCCAACGGCACCCGGCCTGACCGTGCTTTGGCGGCGTGTCGCGTTCGAACAGTCGCTGGCGTTGCTCCCGCTGGTGCCGCTGATCGGTATTGGGGTGCGACGGCTGCACGATGTCGGCGTATCCGCCGTCCCGGGCATTCTGCTGGCCCTGATCGCGCTGGCAAGCGACCTGAACCAGCAGCTGGCGGCGATCGGGTTGCACGAAGGAATCCCGATGCCGGCCTGGGCAGGCCCGATCGCGCTGCTGATCCTGGCGGTGGCGCTCTTCTGGTCGCCATCGGCCGGCGCCAACCGGTTCGGCCCCGATCCGCGAACGCGGTGAACCTCCGCACGATTGCGGAGGGCTAGCCATAACCTATTGCCCTTTCCGCAATGTTAGCGATACCCTTGTGCATCGGCCGATCGACAAGGTCGTTACAAACGCGGTGAGGGCGCGATGGGGAATAGCGTAGGGCTCGTGGCGGACATCGGCCGCCAATCCGTCCGGTTCGGACTCACCGGCGGTGCGGAGGGGGATGATCCGCGTGAACAACAGCGTTTTTTCAACACCGATCACCCCACCTTCACCAGCGCCCTTGTCAGCTATCTCACGCGTGTGGGCTTGCGCGATGCCCGTCTGCCGAGTGCGTTGGCGGTGGCGGGCGCAGTCCGTGGCGAACTGATCAACCTCACCGGCAGCCGATGGTATATCTCGCTATCGGGGGTGGAGGCGGTGCTGCGCGAACGCCCGATCGCGCTCAACGAATGCTCGGCCAATGCGCTGGCGCTGACCCGGCTTCCGCAGGATGCCTTCACCCCGCTCTCCGGGCCGGCGCCGAAGCCCCCTGTTCCGTCCGGCAACTATGCGGTGGTCGGTGTCGGCACCGGCCTGGGCGTCTCCGCGCTGATCGGCTCGGACGGAAAGCTGGTGCCGGTGCAGAGCGAGGCCGGCCATATCGGCTTCGCACCGCAAACCGCCGAAGAGGAACGCTTTGCAGCCTTCTGCCGGGCGCGCGGAATGTTGGTGGAAGTGGAAACGCTGCTCAGCGCGTCGGGCCTGTTGCTCGCCTATGAAGCACTATCGGGTGGCAAGCGGCTGCTGACCCCGGAAGACGTGACCCGCAACGTCAGCCGCGATCCGGTCTGCAAGGCGGTAGTTCAGATGTTCGCTGCCCATCTCGGCGCCTTTGTCGGCGATCTGGCACTGACGTTCGATGCCTGGGACGGCGTATTCATCACCGGCGCCATCGCCCGCGCCCTGCAGTCCGATCTGGCGGCTCCCTGCTTTCGCAAGCGGATGGAGGCACGCACCGCGTTCCGCCGCCAGCTCTCCGAGGTGCCGGTGGCGCTGGTCAACCGCAACGACCTGGAACTGATCGGCGCGGCCGCCGCGCTTCGGAACGCCTGAAGGCCGCCGCACGTTACCCGGCCATATCCTCCAGGAGAAGATCATGGCCGACACCGTAGAACTGAAGAAGCATTTCTGGTCCAAGCTGGCGTCGAGCCCCTTCCTGATGGTGGGCCTGCAGGATGGCCAGCACAGCGAGCCCCTGACTGCGCAGCTTGATGAGGACCAGGTCGATACGATCTATTTCTTCATCGGCAAGGATAACCGCATGGCCAAGGGCGGGCCGGCGATGCTGCAATTCGTGTCCAAGGGGCATGATTTCTTCGCTTGCCTGGCCGGCACCGCACGCATCGACAACGACTTCGCGATGATCGACAAGCTGTGGAACAACCAGGTCGAGGCCTGGTTTCCTGGCGGGAAGTCCGATCCCAATCTCGCGCTGCTCCGCATCGACATCGACGATGCCGAGATGTGGGAAACCGACATGTCGGTGACGGGCAAGCTCAAGATGCTGTTCGGCGGCAAGATCCGGGCGGACGAAACCGGCAGCCACGCCAAGCTGGATAGCACCGCCGAATCCTGATCCCAGATTGACCGGGCGGCGCGGCTGCGCGATCCAGAGGCATGGGCCCTTCCCTCGCGCACCGCGTCCGCACCGAAGCACATGCCATATGGCTCGCGATCCGCGATCCGCGCACCCCGCTGGCGGCAAGGATCGTCGGCGTCCTGGTCGCAGCCTATGCGCTGTCGCCGATCGATCTGATCCCGGACTTCATCCCCGTGCTCGGGCTTGTGGACGACGCGGTCGTAATCCCGCTGGGCATCTGGCTGTTCGAGAAGCTGATTCCTCCGGATCAGTTCGCCGAACATCGCGCGCAGGCGGAAATGGCGAGCCGACGCCCGGTAAGCTGGGGCGGAATCGCGATCATCCTCGGCCTATGGGCACTGCTCGCCTGGCTCGTGTGGAGCTGGCTCGTAACATCCTATGATTGATGGAAAGACTGCCTCGCCCGAGGGGCGGCCGCCCCCTCATCCGGCGTGGGAGGCCATCCACTGTTCGACCACCGGCGCAATGCGGTTGCGCCACTTGGATCCGTTGAAGATGCCGTAATGGCCGACACCTTCGGCCAGATGATATTGGCGATAGGCTTCGGGCAGGTTCTTGGCGCAGGTGAGCGCTGCCTTGGTCTGTCCGATGCCGGAGATGTCGTCGCGTTCGCCTTCGATCGCCAGCACGCCGATATCGGTGATCGCACCCGGATCGACCAGCCGGCCACGATGCGTCATCGTTCCGTTGGGCAGGGCGTGGGACTGGAACACGACGTCGATGGTCTGAAGGTAGAACTCGGCCGTCATGTCGCAGACCGAGCGATATTCCTCATAGAACTTCATCGTCGCATCCGCGCTCTCGTCGTCGCCCTGGACGAGGTGCTTGAACATTTCCCAATGCGAGATCAGGTGGTTGCCAAGGTTCATCGTCATGAAGCCCGCGAGCTGCAGGAACCCCGGATACACCTTCCGGCCGGCACCCGGATAGGTCATCGGCACGGTGGCGATCACGTTCTGCTCGAACCAGCTGAACGGACGTTCGGTCGCCAGCGTGTTTACGGCGGTGGGCGCCTCGCGCGTGTCGATCGGGCCGCCCATCATCGTCAGCGTGCGCGGGCGGTTGGGGTGCTTGTCTGCGCTCATCAGCGCTGCGGCAGCGTAGCAGGGTACTGAGGGCTGGCACACCGCCAGCATGTGCGGACGCGGATCGCCCTGCCCGCCGATATGCTCCAGGAACGCGATCACGTAATCGATATAATCGTCCAGATCGAAGCGCCCCTCGGCGGTGGCTACCAGCTTCGCGTCGCGCCAATCGGTGATGTACACGTCCGCCGCCGGCAGCATGCGCTCCACCGTGCCGCGCAGCAGCGTGGCATAATGGCCCGACATCGGGGCGACGATCAGCAGCTTGGGCCCGCCTTCGACACCCTCGCGCACGAAGCGCTTCAGCTGGCCGAAGGGCTTCCGCAGGACAATTTCTTCCCGCACCGCCACCTGCTTGCCGTCGATCATCGTCTGTTCGAGCAGGAATTGCGGCTTGCCGCGTGGCGCCGAAGCGTGGGCGAATACCTCCAGCGCCGAGGCGAGCACGGGGCCGCCGCCGAAATAGGCGAAGGGATTGGCCGGATTGTTGAGCAGGCCTGCACCGAAATTGGCCAGTGCACTGGCACCGGCTAACATCGAACGCTGAATCTCGTAGGCGTCGTACAGCATAAAAGTCCTTCCCCGTGCCCCGATCCCTGCAGCGGGGGTTTGTTATGGTCCATATAGACCGCACGGTTGTGCGCCGCAATGTCGTAGCTATGCGGAACGGGACAATCGCAGGTGGTTCCCCTGCCCCACGAACCGCGCTACGCGCTCCAACATGGCCGACACGAACCCGACGCCTGCGCCGCGCCGCAAGCTCAGCAGCCTGCTCGTCATCTGGCGGTTCACGCGCGGATATCCGCTGCAGATCGCCGTTGCCACCGTGGCGCTGCTCACCTCGTCCCTGGCGACGCTCTGGATTCCGCGCACGTTCAAGCAGATCGTCGACAACGGGTTCTCCGCTGGCGCCGACACGAGCGAGATCGGCGTCTATTTCCAGGGCCTGCTCGCGGTGATCCTGGTACTGTCGATCGCAACCGCGATACGATTCTACTTCGTCTCCTGGGTCGCGGAGCGCACGGTGGCGGACCTGCGGGTGGCGGTCCACCGCAACCTGCTGCGACTGCCGCCGAAATGGTTCGAGGAGAATCGCCCCTCGGAAATCGCGTCGCGACTCACCTCGGATACCGCGCTGGTCGAACAGGTGGTGGGATCGACGGTATCGATCGCACTGCGCAACCTGCTCACCGGCATCGGCGGCGTCATCTATCTGTTCGTGCTGGCACCGAAGATCGCAGCCTATCTCATCGTGGGTATGCCGCTTACCGTGTTGCCGATCGTGTGGCTGGGCGGCCGCGTGCGCCAATATTCGCGCAACAGCCAGGATCGCGTAGCCGATATCGGCGCGATCGCATCCGAAACCCTGGGGGCGATGCGCATCGTTCAGGCTTTCGGGCAGGAACCGCGCGAGGGGAAGCGATTCGAGCTGGCGGTAACGCGCAGCTTCGCCGCGGCGAAGAAGCGCTTCGCGCTGCGCGCGGTGATGACCGCGCTGGTGATCGGCCTGCTGTTCACCGCGATCACGCTGATCATGTGGGATGCGGTGGCGGGGGTCGCGGCCGGGCAGATCACCGGCGGCGCGATCACGGCGTTCGTCATCACCGCCGGCCTCGTCACCGGATCGTTCGGGGCGCTGACCGAAGTCTATGGCGATCTGCTGCGAGCCTCGGGCGCCGCCAGCCGCCTGGCGGAACTGCTCGCGCAGGAGACGGATATCGCCGCCCCCGCCCATCCGATCGCCCTGCCCCGCCCGGCCGAAGGCGCGATCGCGTTCGATGCGGTTACCTTCCGCTACCCCACCCGCCCGGAGGTATCGGCACTCCAGGATTTCTCACTGTTCGTCGCGCCCGGCGAGACCGTTGCCGTGGTAGGCCCCTCGGGCGCCGGCAAGTCGACGCTGTTCCAGCTGCTCCAGCGCTTCTACGATCCGGAATCGGGCGAGATCCGCATCGACGGCGTCGCCATCCCCAAGGCCGATCCGGCCGAAATACGCAGCCGGATCGCGATGGTGCCGCAGGAAACCGTGATCTTCGCCGCCAGCGCGCGCGACAATCTGCGCTACGGCGCCTGGGATGCGAGCGACGACGCCATCTGGGCCGCGGCCGAAGCCGCCAACGCCGCCACCTTCCTGCGGGAACTGCCCCAAGGCCTTGATACCTTCCTGGGCGAAGGCGGGGCCCGCCTTTCGGGCGGCCAGCGCCAGCGGCTGGCCATCGCCCGCGCGCTGCTCCGCGATGCGCCGATCCTGTTGCTGGACGAGGCAACCAGCGCGCTCGATGCGGAAAGCGAAAAGCTGGTGCAGGATGCGCTGGAACGGCTGATGCAGGGCCGGACCACATTGGTCATCGCGCATCGCCTCGCCACCGTGCGCGCCGCCAGCCGGATCATCGTGATGGACGCCGGCCGCATCGTCGAAACCGGCACCCATGCCGAGCTGGTCGCCAAGGCCGGCCTCTACGCCCGGCTTGCGGCGCTGCAGTTCCAGGAAAGCGCCTAGGCTGCCATCGCCTTGCGCTGGGCGATCCACGCGATGAAGTCGCAGGCCTCCAGCGGCCGCGCGAACCAATAGCCTTGCGCTTGCTCGCACCCCATATCGGCAAGCAGCGCAGCCGCATGATCGGTTTCGACGCCCTCCACCACCACCCGACGGCCCAGCTTGTGGATCAGGCCCACCATTGTTTCGACCAGCACGTAATCGGCATCGGAAACGGCGTTCAGCCTGCGAACGAACGTCTGATCGACCTTCACCACCTGGGCGGGCACCTGTTGCAGATAGGCAAGGCTGCTATGGCCGGTCCCGAAATCGTCGATGGCCAGCGCGATGCCCGCACCCGCAATCTCGCGCAACATCGCCAGCGCCCTTTCCGGCTGCTCCATCATCGCGCTTTCGGTGAGTTCGATCTCCAGCAGCTCGGGCCGGAGCTGCCGGGCCAGCAACGCCAGCTGGATCCGCTGCACAAGATCGACCTCCATCAGATTGGCGGCCGAGATGTTGATCGACAGCATCAGATCCAGCCCCATGGCCTGCCATTGGGCGAGCTGATCCAACGCGCGGTCCAGCACCCATTGCGTCGCCGGCCGTGCGAGGGAGGTCTGCTCGATGATCGGGATGAACTCGGCCGGCGATACCTCGCCAAACACGGGATGCCGCCACCGCAACAAGGTTTCGGCGCCCAGGCAGGCACCGGTACGCAAATCCATGCGCGGCTGATAGACCAGGCGCAACTGGTCCTCCGCCTCGAGCGCTGCGCCGAAATCCTGCAACAGCCGGTAATGGCGACGCATCATCGCATCGCGCTTGGAGGAATAGAGGCCGATCCCGCCATCGACGCGACGCGCAGCCTGTGCCGCGCTCGCAGCGCCGCGCAGCACATCCTCCGCCGTCACCGCCCCCAGCTGGAAGGGCCGCACGCCGATCGCGACACTCGTAACGAATCGTGCGCTCGAATTCGCCCGAACGCGCTCAAATGCCTGTTCCAGCATGGGAAGATAGGCGTCCACCGTCGCGCCCGGCGACGAGAGAAACGCGAATTGCGTCGTCCCGACATGGTAGATGGTTCGCTCCGCTCCCAAAGCGCCCTGAATGGCAAGCGACGCCTCGCGGATCATCTCGTCGAGCCGCGCCGGCCCCATCGCACCGATGATCCTGGCAACCTGGTCGTCGCGCGCGAGATCGGCGACGACCGCGATCCGCGCTTCGCCGGGGCGATCCCGGGCGAGATCGACAAGGTCGTCGCGAAACTGGGCACGCGTCGCCAGGCCGCTGATCGGATCGATGCGGCCAAAGGCGTGCTGCAATTCGATCTGGGCCATCACCATCGCCGCGAGATCGGTCAGCGCCGACAGCTCGCTGGCGGTGACGGCACGCGGCTCGGCGCCCAGTACGCACAGCGCGCCAAGCCCATGGCCGTCGCTCGTGACCAAGGGCGCCCCGGCATAGAAGCGCGTCCCATTCTCCGCCAGCAGGCTGTCCGCATAATAGGGATCGGTGGCGAAATCCTCGATCACCACCGCGCCGCAGGAAACCGCCACTTGCGAACAGGGTGCCTTGTGCCGGGGAATGCCGGTATGCGCGATACCGACACGCGATTTGAACCACTGCCGATCTCGATCGGTCAACGACACCGCCGCAAATGGCAGGTCGAAAATCTGCGCCGCCATCCGCGTGATACGATCGAAACTTTCGCTGGGCGGCGTGTCGAGCAGCTTCAATTGGTGGAGCGCATCCAGCCGCGCGGCTTCGCGATAGTCCTGCACAATCGTTTCCCTTCACCACCCATTATAGCGGGGCGAGGTCAAGATTTCTCAGGAATGCAGAAGCATAGGGTTATCCAGCCACCATGCTCTTCGCCACCGCCTCGGCAACCTTGATGCCGTCGATCGCGGCCGAGAGAATGCCCCCTGCATAGCCGGCGCCTTCGCCCGCCGGAAACAACTGCGGCGTATTGAGGCTCTGGAAATCTGCACCGCGGGTGATCCGGATCGGCGAAGAGGTCCGTGTTTCGACGCCGGTCATCACCGCCTCCGGGTGGTCGTAGCGCGCGATCTGGCGACCGAACACCGGCAGCGCCTCGCGGAAAGCCTCGATCACGAAACCCGGCAGGCAGGCGGCAAGATCGGTCGGCGTCACGCCCGGCTTGTAGCTGGGGATCACCTGCCCCAGCGCCGTCGAAGGCCGCCCGGCGAGCAGGTCGCCCACCAGTTGACCCGGCGCGTGATAATTGGCGCCCCCAGCGATGAAGGCGGCATCTTCCCATTTGCGCTGGAGCTCGATGCCGGCGAGCGGCCCGTCCGGATAATCGCGCGCAGGATCGATCGCCACCACAAGCCCGGAATTGGCGTTGAACTCGGCGCGCGAATATTGGCTCATGCCGTTGGTGACGACGCGGCCTTCCTCACTGGTCGCCGCCACCACCCGGCCGCCGGGGCACATGCAGAAGCTGTAGACGGTGCGGCCATTGGCGCAGTGATGCGACAGCGCATAGGCCGCCGCGCCCAGATCGGGATGCTTGGCGCAGTTGCCGAAGCGGGCCTGGTCGATCCAGCTCTGCGGATGCTCGATCCGCACGCCGATCGAAAAGGGCTTGGCCTCCAGATGCACGCCCATGCGGTGGAGCATCTCGAAGGTCGGCCGCGCGCTATGGCCGACCGCCAGCACGACATGATCCGCCTCCATGAAGCTGCCGTCGTGCAGGTGCAGGCCGCGCATCTTGCGCTGGGCGTCCAGTTCGACCCCGTCGACGCGGGTCTGCCAGCGATATTCGCCGCCGAGCTCCTCGATGGTGCGACGCATGCTCTCCACCATCGTCACCAGCCGAAAGGTGCCGATATGCGGATGCGCCTGCCACAGAATGTCGTCCGGCGCGCCGGCCTTCACGAACTCCTCCAGCACCTTGCGGCCGAGAAAGCGCGGATCCTTGACCCGGCAATAGAGCTTGCCGTCGGAGAAGGTCCCCGCTCCGCCCTCGCCGAACTGGACGTTCGAATCCGGGTTCAGTTCGGAACGGCGCCACAGGCCCCAGGTGTCCTTGGTCCGCTCGCGCACGATCTTGCCGCGGTCAATGATGATCGGGCGGAAGCCCATCTGCGCCAGGATCAGCCCGGCGAACAGCCCGCACGGTCCCGCGCCGATCACCACCGGGCGCAGGCCTCGCCAGCCCTCGGGCGCATGATAGGGCTGCCGATACCGCATGTCCGGCGTCGGCCGCACATCCTTGTCGCCGGCCAGCCGCGTCAGCACCGGGGCTTCGTCGGCCAGATCGACATCGACCGTATAGACCAGCTGGATGGCGTTGCGGCGCCGGGCATCGTTCCCGCGCTTGAACACGGTGAAGCCCCGCACATCGGCCTCCGCCACACCGAGCCGCCGCGCGATCGCCGGAATCAGCGCATCGGCAGGATGATCGAGGGGCAGGTACAATCCGGAAAGGCGCAACATCGAAATTCGGGTTCCAGCAGATGCGGGGGAGCAGCGCTCCCTTTAGCCCCATGGGCTCGCACGGCAAACCGGGGATTGTCGCGATCGGCCGCATAAGGCGGAGCGATCTCCGCGAACCTCCTTCATCACGCGCGGCAAGGCAGAGCCGTTACCGCTTCTGCGCCTGCGCACCGCCGGTCAGTGCAGATCGTTCATTGCCGGCATAGGCCGCCATGCGGAGAGAACCGGCAGCAGCGACCATCATCGCCGTCGCGCCGCGAACGTCCGGCTTGCCGTGGCCGGAATGACGGCGCACGCCAAATCCGGCCATTCGCTCATACCCCACCGGGATTAGGCCTGGTGCCCGAAATTGGCATCTTCGCCATCGTCACCGCCGACTTGCAGATCGATCGCAAAGCCATGCGCCCGGCCATTGTGGCGCGGGGACGTTTCAAGCCTCCCGCCGGGGCGCCCCTTCGGTGCGGTGCTGTTCGCGGCGCTCTTCTTGTTCGCTTTACGGCGAGCGGCTGGGCGATCGCTTGCTTCGATGCGGAAGAACGAGATGCTCTCCTGCAGATCGTCCGCCTGATTCGTGAGTGCGGCCGATCGTGCGGAGATCTGGTCCGACGCCGCGGCGTTCTGCTGCGTGACCTTGTCCAGTTGCTGAATCGCTTCGTTGATCTGGCGGGCGCCGATATCCTGCTCCCTGCACGCGGCGCTGATCTCCGCCACCAGTTCAGCCGTCCGGCGAATGTCAGGCACCAAGCGCGTCAACATTTCCCCAGCCTCGGCAGCAGCGCTGACCGTGCTGGACGACATGGTGCCGATTTCAGCCGCTGCCGTTTGACTGCGCTCCGCGAGCTTGCGCACTTCCGCGGCGACGACCGCGAAGCCTTTGCCGTGTTCGCCCGCACGCGCCGCCTCGACAGCGGCATTCAGCGCCAGCAGATCGGTTTGGCGCGCGATCTCCTGGACGATGCAGATGCGCTCTGCGATCGTCTGCATCGCTTGCACGGCCCTTGTCACCGCCGCTCCACTCGTCTCGGCATCCTTCGAAGACTGGCGGGCGATCTTCTCCGTCTGCGCGGCGTTATCGGCATTCTGCTTAATGTTGGAAGCCATCTGCTCCATGGAAGCCGAAGCTTCCTCGGTGGACGCTGCCTGTTCTGTCGCGCCTTGGCTCAACTGCTCCGCGCTTGCGGAAAGTTCCTGGCTGCTTTCCGCAACCTCATCCGAAGCGGACGCGACCTCGCCGGCGAACTTGGCGAGATTGTCGACAAGGGTGTTCACCGCATCCTTCATGCGGCGATGGTCGCCTTCGCAGTCGATCGCCACCCGGTGCGTCAGATCGCCGGCGCTTGCCAGCGCGAGCACCCTGTTGCCTTCGCCGATCGGATGCAGAATTGCGTCCAGCATCCCGTTAATTCCAGCAACCAAGCCGCCAAAGTCACCCTGGAAGCGCGCGGCATCCCCGCGCTCGCTCAACTTGCCCTTCGTCGCGTCGACGATGAGACGCTGAATCTCGTCCGTAATTCCCTTCAGATTCGCGCGGAGCGCTTCGACGGTTGCATTGATGAAGGCCTTCTTTCCAGGAAACTGCTCGAGCGATGCCGCGAAATTACCGTCGCCAAACTCCTTGATGCACGCCATCGCCTTCTTCTTCACGGCGATATGGCCTGCGACCATGTCGTTGATGCCCTGCGCGACCACCCTGAAGTCACCGCGGAACCGCTCGACCGGCAGGAAAATGTCGATGTCGCCAGCATTGTGCTCGGCCGACATCCGATTCATCTCGGCTATCAGCCCCTTCAGATTCCCGCGAAGCGCCTCGATCGTTTCATTGATGAACGCCTTCTTGCCCGGGAAGCTATCCAAAGGTGCTTCGAAGTCGCCTTCCCCGAGCGCCTTGACGCAGGCCATGGCCTTTTTCTTCACGGCGATGTGGCCCGCGACGGTGTGGTTGACCGTTCGGGCGATCGCGGCAAGATCACCCCGGAAGGCATCCACCGGCAAAACGACGTCGATATCCCCGAGGTCGTGCTGCGAAGACACATGGTGCGCTGCCTCGCGCAACTCGGCAACCGGCGTCGTTACCACATCCAGCAGTTCGTTCACTGCGATGAGCAAGTCTCTGGCTTGGTCGGTTGCAACATCCTCGCGGGCACGGCGCGAAAAATCGCCATCAGCGATTCGTTGCGTCAGGGCGCGAACTTCCGCCAAGGCCACCTCGATACGTGCCGTTTTCTTGAATGCGCCCGAGAACACCATGTTGCCTTGCCTTCGTCATTTGATTTATTTTCAACAGACAGGGCCAACCGCAGCCACGCCACGTTGAACGGTCTCAATATTAAAGACATTATAGCAGAGGCAAAAACACCGCCGATTGCGTACGTAGTATCGCTTAGCTCGAACTATAGTTAAGAACACCCCTACAATCATACTTCGGGTCGATTAACCTTTTGGTAGACCAGCATCACACGCGATCCGCGCGGCGCTTCAACGATCCGCAGATTTGGAACGGTATTCTTCGGAGCAACGATCCGCAGCACCGTAGCGCGAGCGAGCCAGCAGGGCGGCATAAGACTAGCGCGTTCGCCCCATCCCTCAACCTTCTCGACCCAGCCCGACGCGCTCCGTTCAATCCCGGGCCAGCGAATCCCGCAACGCCTGCGCCTCGCGGTTGAGCGTCGCCAGCCGCTCGATCGACAGGTCGGTCTTCTCGAGCACCGCCTCGCCCAGGCAGCCGCATTGCTCGCGGATCGCCCTGCCCTGGTCGGTAAGGAACACCTGCACCTGGCGTTCATCCTCCGGATTGCGCTTGCGGGTGGCGAACCCGGCCGCTTCCAGCCGCTTCACCAGCGGCGTGATCGTGCTCGATTCCAGCCCCAGCCGCTCGCCGATCGCGCCAACCGTGCGCCCCTCCTTTTCCCACAGCGCGTGCAGCACCAGATATTGCGGATAGGTGATCCCCAACCGATCGAGGATGGGTTTGTAGACACGCGTGATCGCCATGCTCGCGCTGTACAGCGAGAAACAGAGCTGGCCGTCGAGCGGAAGCGGGGCAGGCATAGGCAGAAACTCCTCCCCGCCAAGCCGCGGCGGGATAAAACATATATCGCGATAAAGAATCCTCTGGACAAGGGGCGCAGCATTGCCTATCTACTCGTTATCGCGCTAATGATTATCGCCGAAATTAAAAGGAGACACCCGATGTCGGTCGATGTGAAGTACACCACCAAGGCAACCGCAACCGGCGGCCGCGACGGCAGCGCGCGTTCGGAAGATGGCGTTCTGGACGTGAAACTCTCCACGCCGAAGGAACTGGGCGGCGCCGGCGGCGCTGGCACCAATCCCGAGCAGCTGTTCGCCGCGGGCTATTCCGCCTGCTTCATCGGCGCGCTCAAGGCAGTCGGCGCCGGGATGAAGATCAAGGTTCCGGCGGACGTCACGGTCACCGCGACGGTGGGCATCGGCCCGCGTTCGGAAGGCGGCTTCGGCATCACTGCGGATCTGCTGGTCAGCCTGCCGGGCATGGACCGCGAAGAGGCGCAGAAGCTGGTCGACGCCGCGCACCAGGTCTGCCCCTATTCGAACGCCACCCGCGGCAATGTCGATGTCGGCCTGACGCTGGCCTGAGAACGCCCACCCCTTCCTCTCCTTCGCGGGAGGGGATCATGGCGCCTGGCGGTCTGCCGCCGGGCGCCTTCCGCTTCCTCCGGGCCGACGACATCGGCCTCCGGCGGCCGCTTCGGGGCGAGGGCGCGTTCCTGCAGGCGCTAGACCCGCCGATCCAGCAGCGATCCCATCATCTGGTCCTGGGTACGGATCACCGACAGGTTCGCGCGAAACGAGAAAAGCGCCTTGCGCTGCTCGACGTCCTCGCTCGCGAAATCCACCTCGGGCGCCTCGACATTCCCGTCCGCATCGGCATCCTGCGATTCCGGGTCGTAGCGCGGTGCCGTACCCGGCACGGCCGGCACGGGCTTGGCAGTCACGCCGCCGCCCGCCGCCGCAGCCTGGTACAGCGCGATCGGCTGATAGGCGTGGTTGACGGTCTTGCCGATCGCATTGGCCGCGGTCACCGCCTTGGCGGTCTCACCCGTGGTGTTCGCGTTCGCTACGTTCTGCGCGCTGACGTTGATGCGCGCGACGCTGGCCTGAACCCCCGTAAGGGCAATGTTGGTGGCGATCATGGCGCTGCTCCGATGTGCCAGTTTCGCAGCCAGCCGTGAACAAATGGTGGAGAAACATGCCTAACCGCGCGACCACCAACCGAGGCCGTGCCCGCCCGATCGGCAGGCACGGCCCCAGGCGCGTCACTTGCGGATAAAGGCCAGCAGATCGGGGTTCAGCACATCGGCATGCGTGGTCAGCATCCCGTGCGGGAAGCCCTTATAGACCTTGAGCTCGCCATTCTTGACCAGCTTCACCGCCAGCATCGCCGCGTCGGCGATCGGCACGACCTGGTCGTCGTCACCGTGCATGAACAGCACCGGCACCTGGATCTTCTTGAGGTCCTGCGTCTGGTCCGTTTCGGAAAACACCTTGATGCAGTCATATTGCGCCTTGATGCCGCCCATCATGCCCTGGCGCCACCAATTCTGGATCACGCCCGGCAGAATCTTCGCTCCCGGCCGGTTGAAGCCATAGAAGGGCCCGGTCGGGACATCGAGGTAGAATTGCGCGCGGTTGGCGGCGAGTGCTGCCCTGAAGCCGTCGAACACCTCGATCGGGGTACCGCCGGGATTGTTCGCGGTCTTCAGCATCAGCGGCGGGATCGCGCCCACAAGCACCGCCTTGGCGACGCGACCCGGCCTTGCCCGCGCGACATAGGCGGCGACTTCGCCGCCGCCGGTCGAATGGCCGATATGCACGGCGTTCTTGAGGTCCAGCGCCTCGGCCAGTTCCAGCACGTCGGCCGCATAGGTCGCCATGTCGTTGCCGGTATCGGTCTGGGTCGAGCGGCCATGGCCGCGGCGGTCATGGGCGATCACGCGATAGCCCTTTGCCAGAAAGTACAGCATCTGGGCATCCCAGTCGTCCGCGCTCAGTGGCCAGCCATGATGGAACACGATCGGCTGCGCGGTTCTGGGGCCCCAGTCCTTGTAGAAGATCGTCGTGCCGTCCTTCACCGTGATGCTGTGCATGGCCGCGGCGCCTTCCGCCGTAGCGACCATGCCCATTGCCTGGGCCGCAGGAGCGATCGTGGCAGCGGCGCCGACCACCAGCGCCCCTTCCAGCACCCCCCGCCGGCTGACGCCCGGCATGTTCCTGAATCCGTCCATTTTCTGCTCCCTGTTGTCAGACGGGGAGGCGAATGCGCACTCCCATCTTCAGCGCGCACCCTGGCAGCCGCAGCCGCTGCGCGGAATCGAACCAGGGTATAGGGGGGCTCAGCCGTCGGGAGGGGTCGGCGCCGCGCTCGGGCACGCGCCGGCCGGGGGCCGCTGGCGCCCGGGATCCCGCCGGACCCAGACGAGCACCAGCAGCATCGCGAGTGCTGGCACGCCGATCGCCGCGGCCAGCGCCGGGGGCGCCGGCGCCGCGCCAGGCCCCGATGTCGCCCCGGCAAAGGCATAGACCGCGCCGAGGCCGATATCCGCCAGCGCCGCCGCCACGATCAGCGGCCAGCGCCTTCCGCCGGACGCACCGAGCGCGACGATGGACGCCTCCGCCAACACCGGCACCGCGCGGCAAAGGATCACCGCGAACACGCCATGCCGCGCGACCCAGCGGTCGAAGTCGGCATAACCCTGCGCACCCAGGATTCGCCGTGCCGCCGGCGTGCCGGCCCGGCCCAGCCACAAGCCCAGCAGGCAGCCTGCCGTCAGCCCGGCGGCGTTCACCAGCGTTCCCGCCCAGCCGCCCAGCATCGCCCCCATCGCCGTTGCCACCACGCTAGACGGCACCGGAAGAACGATGTCGAGCGCGAGCAGCACCGCGCCGGCACCCGCCGCAAGCCGGTGCTCCGCCGCGAGTATCGCCGCCGTCTGCCGGTCGATCGCCGCACCAAAGAGGAGGAAGAGGATCACACAAAGGGCGAACAGCATCCCCGCCGCCCCAATCCCCCGCAACCACGCGGAAGATCGCGGGCTCAACACCGGATGCATGGCCGGCCACCCCACGCGATCGCGGCGCGCCCGGCCCGGTGCGGGGCAGGGTCGACGGGCGCGCGCGTGGATATCAGGGCCTCCAACGCCCGATGTCACCCCAGGTCGGCGCCCGCTTCGCCGGTGCGGCACTCGTCGTCAGCCCTTGTGGCGCCGCCTCGGGCGGATTGAACAACTGGCAGGCGGGCAGGGTCGTCGGATCGATCCCTGCCACTTCTCCCCAGATATCCTGGCTGGGCTGCGTCACGCTGAAATTGGTATAGTTCTGGCTGACATAGGGCGCGTTCGCCGGCGCAAGCGGATAGCCGGAGAAATAGAAGGATTGCGGCATCACCTGGCCGGCCGAATTTGCCTGGAAGCCGTAGCCGAACAGGATTCCGCCCTTGTCGGTAAGGTCGGCGCTCGCGCCCACCTGCATCACATAGCCATTCTGCGCGCTCACCCAGAAGGAATAGCCTTGCCCGCCCGCACCGATGCGGGCGCTATCCTCCTTGCTATAGGGTAGATGCGAGATGAAATCGCGCCGGGGCGGGTGATTGAGTCCCGAAAACAGGCAGATCTTCGGCATCCAAGCCGGTCGCCCCTCGCCCGCGATGAAATAGGCGACATTCCCCAGCGAAATGAACTTGCAAGAATAGTGATTGTCGAGCGGAAAGATCGGCAGACAATATTCATCATACCGCTCTTCCATCGCCCCTTCGCCGGACTTTCCGACCCAGGTCGAATCATAATAGGTCTTGCCATAGGATGTCTGGTACGTCGCGCCGGCCGGCGGCTTGCCCTGGTACGGGGGCGGGTACTTGCCGGCATCGGGGCCATAGACGCGGTACATCGTCCAGTCGGACTGCCAATAGATCGGCCAAAGCGGATCGGCGGGGTCGCCCTTTTTGCGCTTGTAGACACAATTCTCCACCTGACAGGGGCTAACCTCGGAAGGGTTATGGGCGCCATAGGTCTGATAGGTCTGCGCCGCGGCGGGCCATGAAAGCACTGCCGCCAATCCGACGGCAGCCGACCGTGCCAGTATTTTCATCATCACCCCCCATTTCAGCGAATCATTGCATCGAGCGCATGTTCAGCCCTGCATTCTTTTCAACAAAGACAACACATCGTACAAGAGAACATTCGATCCATTCCGCCTATTTCGATAAGTCAATTCAATCCAATCAATTGCTTTGGAAATATCATCAAACTATCTCTGGGTTATCTTTTATGAACCGCAATCGCATTCATATCGCCACAAAATACCATTGACTCATTTCCGCTATATATATTCGATCCCAATCCGGGAACATCAAGATTATGACGCGAACCTTAAAGTTCGCCACGACGATCCATGCGCGTATTCTTGGGGGAGCAAAATGACGAGTATGGTGAAGCTTAGCTGGCGCGAGCCGCGCGGACTTGCCGATGTGCAATCGCTTGTCCAAGGCGCGATCGATCTCGAATTCTCGACCCTGCCGCCCTATCTATACGCGTCGATGACGATCCTGCCGGACACCAATGCGCCGGCGAAATCCCGCCTGCAATCGGTGATCATGCAGGAAATGATCCACATGTGCCTGGCGTGCAACATCCTGAACGCGATCGGTGGCACGGTGGCGATCACTCCCCCTTCCTATCCCGGCCCGCTGCCCCATTCCGTGGGCGGCAGCCTGATCGTCCATCTCTATCCCTTTTCCGAAGCGGCGGTGCTGCAGGGCATGGCGATCGAAACGCCGTTGGAACCCATTGATCCGCGTGTGCTCTTCCAGCGTTCGCCCGGCACCGAGGAAGAAGTGACGATCGGCGTCTATTATGAAAGGCTGAAGCTCGCGCTACAGGCCCTGCCCGATACCGACTGGACGCCGAACCGCAACCAGGTGGACGACGCCCAATTCTTCCAGGGGCAGGTTTTTGCCGTCAACAACTGCGCCGATGCGTGCAACGCGATCGATCAGATCGTCTCCGAGGGCGAAGGCACGCCGAAGACGCCGGCAAACCAGGGCAGCCCGCTCGATTTCCAGAACGAGCTCGCCCATTATTATCGTTTCTGGGAAATGCAGAAGAACCGGGTCCTTGAAAAGGACATCGCACCGGATCGGAACGACTCCGGCTACCGATGGGGCGGCCCGCTGGGGGTGGACTGGACGGCCGTCTACCCCGCGATTCCGGACCCCGAACAGTTTGATTTCAGCAAGGAGTCGGAGGCGGTCCAGCTCGCGCAGGCGAAATGCAACGCGGCATATACCGATATGGTCGCCGCGCTGCGGGAAGCATTTGGCGGCGCGGCCGGGCAACTCGGCGTCGCGGTGCGCGCCATGTTCGATCTCCGCATGGCGGCGATCCAGGCGCTCAATACGCCGCTTCGCAACGGCATGGTCGCCGGCCCCGCCTTTCTCTGCGCGCAACCCGTCACAACCGCTGCCCCCGCGATGGGAGAGGTCGCATGAGCATCCTCGAATTCCCGCGAATCTATTTCAGCGGCGAGATCAGCTGGGATCCCGTCACGACCAACAACAACACCTATCCCAGCTGGCTGGCCAATTACGACGAGGTGAACGCCGATCCGCAACTGGACGGCGATACGGTGCAGCCCAACCAGGTCACCAAATATCGCCAGCTCGCGATCGAGCAGATCCCGACGCAGAACTGGAATCCGGCGGGCACCTATCGCTCGATCTTCTACAATTGCCGCGTCTCCGGTGTGGATATCGGGGCGGGACTGGATACCACCGATCCGTTCGTCAGCGCGCCGGTCAATTTCGCCGGCATGTTGATCGATGCCGAACCCTATGGCCCCTACACCTCGCAATTGTTCTTCGATTCGATGCGATTGGGCATTGATGGCGGTTGCCGCATTTTCGGCGCGCCCGTCGTGCGGGCAAGCGACAGGTACATCAATTTCAACGCCAACCGCGCCAACGCCGTGATCGCCGGCGTCGCCTCCGTGATGTGGCAGGCCTGCTATGCCTGGGATCCGGCGACGCTGAAGATCGACGCGTTTGATTCGCCCGCGCTGCAGGCGCTGCTCGCCAGCATGGGTGAGCCGGGGGTGAAGGGCGTGATGACGCGTTTCTGCACCTATCGGACGATCTATTACGACGACCTTGGCCTCGCCGACGGTTCCGACGCGGAAATGGCGGAGAAGGCCGGCGAACTGGTCAAGAAATTCATGGCCGGCGGCTTTCAGCCCAATCCCGCCCGCAGCCTGCTCGTGGGCACGGCCGGTATCTGGCGGGAAGGCGATCCGATCCACGAGCCGGGCGACCGGACACTCGTCACCACCAATGCACCGGTGCCGATCGGCAAGGGTCTCAAGCCTGTGCCGCTCGGTACCGGCTGGGCACGGGTGAACGGCAACCGGATCGCGCTCGATCTCTCCAACGCAGTCCCCTGGAATACCACGGCGCCGGACAAGGCCGATATCGGCAACCTGTACCTCTCCGCCGGCGATGCGCCGATCGCAACGCTGGCGCCGAACAGCTATGATCAGGCAGCCTATCTGGCGACCTCCGGCATCATCGACGTCCCCCTTCCCGAGACCCAGGCCGCGCTCGACCTGGACGCGCTGACATTGTCCGCCGACGTGAACGGCAAACGCGTCCCGCTCCTCGTCGAACAGCCGCTGCGGGCGATTCCGCTCGAACCCAACCTCTATGTCGACCAGGGAGACCCCGCCGAGGCGGTGGTTCAGGTCTATGACGGCGGCGTGCCGGCCGGCGCGAACATCGTCGTCACCATGTCCGAAGTCGGTTCGCTGGAAAACAATCCGCTCGTCTCGGCGACGGATGCCAGCGGCCGCGTTCGATTTCCGCTGAAGACCTCGGTCGCGACGGTCTCCGCGCTCGTCTTGCAGCCGGGCAACAATCCGACGCTGCCGGTCACCACGAACAACTTCAACCCGCAGGTCTTCACCTACATGTATCTGCGCGTCCTGCCGGGCGACGACGAACTCGCCAAGCTCGAGCCGAGCTGGGAGAATGTCTATGCGCATGTCCTGTCCTATTGGCAGGCAATCGCTCCCTGCATGGACAATTGGCTGCGGCTGGATGACGAGGCGCAGGTCCGGGCCTATGCGTCGACCATCAAGAAATTGACTGACCCCGGCTATTTCGAACGGTTCCGCTACATGCCGGCAACGCGCGATCTTACGCGGGGCCAACGGGCCCTGCTCTATAACTTCCTCGATGGCACCACCCCGGAGGCTACGCTGCTGCAGGCGACGCCGGCGGCGACGACAGCGTCCGAACCGGAACCGGCAACACCGGACTTCGCCATTCTGGCCCGCGAAATGCGCTGAGAGCAGCCCGTTGCGCTGGACAATATCGCTGGCGGCAGTTGCCGCCTCCTTCGTCGCGCCTGAAGCGCTTGCCCAGACGATATCCGCAGATGCGGGGAAGCAGGATATCTTCGTCACCGCATCCCGCACCGGGGACATTGCCGGCATCGCCATCGCGGATCGCGAGGTCATCGCGCGCCGGCAGCCGGCTTCACTGATCGAAGTTCTGGACGACCTACCGGGCATCCGCGCCTTTTCCACCGGCGGTCCCGCCGGCGGGACGTTCCTGTCGATCCGGGGCGGCGAACCGAATTTCACGACAGTGATGATCGATGGCGTCCGGCTCAACGATCCAACCGGCAGTGCCGGAGGCGCCTTCGATTTCGCCCTGCTCGATCCGTCGATCGTTGCGCGGGTCGAGGTTTCGCGGATGAGCGGATCGGCCATCCATGGTTCCGATGCCTTGTCCGGGGTTGTGCAGATCGTAACCCGCACGCCAACGCAGAACGGCCTGCGCGCCGGCGCGCAGGGATGGATCGACAGCCGCTATGGCGGCGCCGCCTCGGCAAGCATCGCTGGCGGCTGGGCCGGCGGGGGCGTGATCGCCTCCGGGGCCCGCTACGATAGCGGCGATGGAGATCCGGCGGGATCGCTTCGCCGCGACCAGCTGTTCGGCAGGGCCCACCAGCAATGGGGCGATTTCCGCCTCGCGGCCCTGGGACTCTACACCACCACCGACGGCACGCGCTTCCCGGAGGACAGCGGCGGCCCCCTGCTCGCCGTGATCCGCACGCACGAACGCCGCAGCGGCGATCTGAGCCTGGGCGCCCTGTCGCTCGCCCGTGATCCCTCCGCGCGGATACGGCCCAGCCTGTCGATATCCTGGTCGGTTCAGCATGGCGACGGCAATGCGCCGCCGATCGCCCCCGGCGCCCTCGATGGCGTACCCGCCACCACCGTCCAGGATCGCTTCGCCCGGTTCGAAAGCATCGCCGCGCTCGCCGGTGAGCTTGGGCCGTTCACGCTTTCCACCGGCGGCGCGATCCTGCGCGAGGAAGGTAGCAGCACCGGCACGCTCGACTTCGGCTTTCCGCTCCCGGTGCAATTCGCGCGGACCCGAACGACCCGTAGCGGCTTTGGCGAAGCGACCCTGCACGCATCGGGCGGCCTGACGCTCGGCGGCGCCGTGCGCTACGACAAGCTGTCGGGCGGTAGCGGCAACTGGACCGGACGCGGCAGCGTCCGCTGGGAGACGCGGCCCTCCGGCCCTGCACTCTTCGCGCATCTCGCCAATGGCTATAAGCGCCCGAGCCTCTATGCGCTGGGCCACCCGTTGATCGGCAATGCATCGCTCGCACCGGAGACCAGCCGCAGCCTGGATCTCGGCATCGAGTTGCCGGTGCCGGGCGGCCAGGCCAGCCTAACGTTGTTCGACAATCGCTTCCGCAATCTGATCGATTTCGATCCGGTCGCCTTCGGGCTGGTCAATCGGGCGCGGGTCGGCACGCGCGGCGCGGAAGGCGCGCTGGCGCTGCGGCTGGGGCATGGCTGGTCGGCTGGGGGCACCCTCACCTATCTTTCGGTGGAGAGCGAAACCCCGCTGCGCGGGCGCCCCGCCTTGAGCGGCAATGTCCGCCTCTCCTGGGAGCGCGGCGCATGGCGCACCGATACGACCCTGCGCGGCAACAGCGACGTCAACGACAGCGCGGTCCCGACAGGGCTGCGAGTTACGCCCGGCCATCTGGAGGCGGATGCCGCGCTCGCCTATCGGATCACATCGCGCCTGCGGATTCGCGCTACCGTTCGCAATCTCGGGGATAATCGCAGTTGGGATGCCGTCGGCACGCCCGCGCCCGGGCGCAGCCTGCGCCTGTCGATCGTGCTGGATTGAAGGTCGGCGAAACAGCAGGACCAGCGGACGCCATCCAACGCCCAAAGCGCGCCTGATCGGCGCGCCGATGGGCCGCCCACTGACGGCAGCCAATGCCGGGGCGAAATTCGCCGCCGGGCATTGCGCGCGCCACACCGCGCTGCGTCGCACCATTCCCCTCTTGCCCGAAAATGAAGAGAACGTTACAACATCTCATTGTTGCTGCCGGGTCCAGGATCCGCGGCGTCGATATCCCGGTGTGCCGCGATCCCTGCCGGCGCCCGAATCAATCAGGGGATTCCGCATTGCTTCGTTCTGTTCGTACCGGCGCGCTTGCCGGCGCTCTGCCAGCCGCTGTCCTGCTTTCGTGCTCGCCTGCCTTTGCGCAAACCGAACAGGAGGTTCGCGCCGACGGCGAGCGTGAGGAAATCACCGTTACCGGGGTCCGCCAGTCCTATCGCGGCAACTTCGCTCTGCGCGAGATCCCCCAGTCGATTGCGATGATCGACGAACAGCTGCTGCAGGAGCAGAACATCACCCGGCTGACCGATGCGCTGGACCTGAATGCATCGGTGGCACGGCAGAACACGCTGGGCGGCCTGTGGGATGCGTTCGCGATCCGCGGTTTCGCCGGGGACGAGAATCTGCCCAGCGGCTATCTGGTAAACGGCTTCAACGCCGGACGCGGCTTCAGCGGCCAGCGCGACGTGGCGGGTATTGAGCGGATCGAAATATTGAAGGGGCCGGCCGCGGCGCTGCTCGGCCGCGGCGAACCGGGCGGCACGATCAACCTCGTCACCAAGCAGGCGCAGCTCGGCCGCAGCTTCGGTTCGGCGGCGCTGCAATATGGCAGCTTCGATCGGGTGCGCGCGGAAGGCGATGCCAACATCGCGCTGACCGGCGGAGTCACCGCGCGCCTGATCGGCTATGTCGAGGATGGCGACACCTTCCGCGACACGATCCGGCAGAAGCGCTGGGGCCTGCTGCCCTCGTTCGGCTTCGCGCTCGGCGCGAACACGCGGGTGACCTATGATTTCGAATGGACACGGGTAGAAACCCCGTTCGATCGCGGCATCGTCGTGCTCGGCGGCAACTTCGACACCGTGCCACGCTCCCGCTTCCTGGGCGAGCCGGGCGACGGTGATACGGTGGCCCGCGCCACCGGCCACCAGCTGCGCCTCCAGCACGATTTCAACGATCGCTGGAGCCTCTCGATCGGCGCCAGCCGGCGTGACACGTTGCTCACCGGCTTCTCGTCGGACGCCGAACTCACCGCCTCGCGCCAGAAGCTGTTCGTCGACGGACGCTCGCTCTCCCGCCAGCGCCGCAGCCGCCGCTACGATGCGGGGCAAACCGTGGTGCGCGCCGAAATATCGGGCGATTTCGAAACCGGACCGCTGCGGCACCGAGTGATCGTCGGGGCCGATCACGATCGCTTCGTTTATGATCAGCTGTTCACCCGCGTCCGTCCACCGCTGGTTTCATCCGCGCCCAGCGACCGCGCGGGCTATGTGATCGACCTCCTCAATCCGGTCTATGGCCGCTTCCCCTTGCCGACACCAACGGTCAACACCGATCGCCGCGACCTGCAACAGGCCAGCGGCGCCTATGTGCAGGACCAGATCAGCGTGACCGATCGGCTCCAGATCCGTGTCGGCGGCCGCTACGACCATCTGTTGCTGCGCACCGATAACGACCTGACCCGGATGACCAGCCGGCGCGCGCGCGGGCGCTTCAGCCCGCAGGCGGGCATCGTCTATCGCCTGAGCGATCCGCTGAGCCTCTACGCCAGCTATGGCGAGGGGTATCGCGCCAATGTCGGCACCGATGCCGCCGGGCTGATCTTCGAGCCCGAGACCACCCGATCGATGGAAGCCGGGATCAAGCTGGCCGCGTTCGGCGGGCGGCTGAACGGCACCATCGCCGTGTTCGAGATGAACAAGCGCAACGTGCTGGCCAGTGATACCAACAATCCCGGCTTCTCGGTGGCGATCGGCAAGGCGCGCAGCCGCGGCGTCGAAGTGGACCTGAACGGCAAGCTCCCCGGCGGGTTCGATCTGCTGCTCAGCTATGCCTATGTCGATGCCGAGGCGCGTTCGAATGTGCTCGATGCCAACTTCTCGTTCCAGGTGCATCCGGGCGACCGGCTGATCAATATCCCCGATCACACGCTGAACCTGCAGCTAGCGCGCGACGTCACGATTGCCGGCAGGAAGGCACGGTTCGGCGGAGGCGTGCAATATGTCGGCGAACGTTCGGGCGAAACGGGTACCCGTTTCACGCTGCCCGCGCACACGCTGGCGCGCGCCTTCGGCGAAGTCGAGCTGACCGATCGGGTACAGCTGTTCGGCACGGTGTCGAACCTGTTCGATGTGCATTGGTACGCCAACAGCTACAGCCCGCTCTGGGTGCAGCCGGGGGCACCGCGCACCGCCACGATCGGGCTCCGCGCGACTTTCTGAACGCGGCGCCCCAGCCGTTCCTGTACCGCTTCTATGATGGTTGAGACGATGAACACCCCCTCCCGCCGCTACGCGGCACTGCTGGCTGCCGTGCTGCTCCCATTGGGCGCAGCCCCGCTGTCCGCGCAGGACGTGCTGGAACTGCCGCCCACGCTGCCCTGGTCGGGCAAGAGCGAAGCACTGGTCGCGCGGCCGGGAGATCCCTGGATCACTCCCGCCGAGGCCGCCGGTTTCAAGACCACGCCGCGCTATGCGGAGGTGCGGGCATGGCTGGAGCGGCTGGATGCGGCGTCTCCGCGCATCAGCCTGCACAGCTTCGGTCGCACCGGTCGCGGCCGCGAGATGCTGTATGTGCGCGCGAGCAACGGCGGCAGCCCCAAGCCCGTCGTGCTGATCCAGGCCGGCATCCATTCGGGTGAGATCGACGGCAAGGATGCCGGGCTGATGCTGTTGCGCGACATCGCCCTGCGCGGCAAGGCCGATCTGCTCGATCGCGTCGATCTCGTCTTCGTGCCGATCTACAATATCGACGGCCATGAGCAGATGAGCCCCTGGAACTTCGTCCATCTGCGCGGGCCCGCCCAGAAGGGCGAAGACGCCAATGCCCGCAACATCGACCTGAACCGCGATTACGCCAAGGTCGATGCGCCCGAGACGCGGGCGATGATCGGGCTGATCCGCCAGTTCGATCCCATCCTCTATGTCGACTGCCATGTCAGCGAAGGTTTCGACATGCAGTATGATATCACCTTCACCTATGCCGGCTGGGGGCGATATGCGCGCCACCGCGCCACCGCCGACTGGCTGGAACAGCGCTTCGGCCCCGCCGCGATGCGGGCGCTGCGCCAGGCGGGCCACACCCCGATCGTCTACCCCAGCCCGATCGACACACGGGTGCCGACCAAGGGCA
Source organism: Sphingomonas pokkalii (assembly GCF_003096275.1). Lineage (GTDB taxonomy): Bacteria > Pseudomonadota > Alphaproteobacteria > Sphingomonadales > Sphingomonadaceae > Sphingomonas > Sphingomonas pokkalii. Next base: position 3,147,273 of record NZ_QENQ01000001.1, on the reverse strand, counting down.
TCCGCTACAGCCCCGAAGGGCCGCGCTACTCGACCGGCTATGGCGACTTCATCGGCATGCCGACGGTGCTGGTCGAAAACCACATGCTGAAGCCCTATCGGCAACGCGTCCTGGGCACCTATGTGCTGCTGGAGGCTGCGCTGCGGATCGCGGCGAGCGATGCCGAACGGATCGCCGCCGCCAAGGCGCAGGATCGCGCCGCCCGCCCGGCCACATTGCTGACCCGCTGGACACCCGCAGAACAGCCGATCGGCTGGATCGATCAGTTCAAGGGCGTGGCGTTCGCGATGGCCCCTTCCCCGGCATCGGGGCGGATGGAGCAGCGCTGGCTGGGCAAGCCGATCACATTTCGGATGCCGATCATCGGCCAGCGCCCGACCGAAACCGTGCGCCTGCCCCGGGCCTGGTGGATTCCGCCCGAACAGGCGGAGGTGATCGATCGCCTGCGCGTCCATGGCATCGCCTTCGAAGCGATTGCTGCGCCGCGAACGCTGAAGCTGGATCGGGTCCGTCTGGTCGATGCGAAGCTTGCCCAGCCCAAGGAAGGGCGCGTGCCGATCACCGCCGGCTTCGTGCATGGCCAGGCGGAGGAGACGCTGCCCGCGGGTAGCGTGCGGGTTTCCGCCGATCAGCCGCTCGGGCTGCTGGCCGCGGCGCTGCTGGAACCAGAGAGTCAGGATTCGTTTCTCGCTTGGGGTTTCTTCCCGGAAATGCTCGCGCCCGCCCCCAATACCGACGCCTATATTCTGGCGGCGCTAGGCGACCGCCTGCTTGCGACCGAGCCGGCGATCAAGGCGGAATTTGAGGCAAAGCTCCGTGCCGACCCCGCTTTCGCCGCTGATGGCGATGCGCGGCTGGCCTGGCTGTTCGGCCGGGCCGGGCCAGGGCATCCGTTCGTGCTACGCTATCCGATCGCGCGCGAGGTGGAATGAACGCCGTGCACAGGCCAGCGCCGTGAACGGGGCTGGCCGCACCGCGTGAGAAGGGGCGCGAACTTTCGCATCGAAATGCCCGAAAGGCGCGCCCTTCCAGTACCGGCTTGCGTCCTCGCCACGCACCCGCCTAATCAATTATGCCTCGCAATAGCACTTGGCACCGGTCGACCACGCCCGTAAGGAGCCCCTCCTGCGAATGATTCGCATCATTGTCCCGGGGGTGAAAGTGGTATCTGTACGAAGCGTATTGCTGGTGTCCGCATCGATGGTTCTGGCGGCACCGGCATGCGCGCAGGAGACACCGGCTGGCGACGCCGCTTCCGCCAGCGAGATCACCGTTACCGGTCGCGCCCAGCGCCTCTATCGGGTTGAGCAGACCACCGTCGGCAAGGCTGCGGAAGACCCGATGAACATCCCGCAGGCGGTACAGGTCATCAATGCCGATCTGTTCACCGATCAGGGCGCCCGCGACGCGACCGACATCTATCGCAACATCTCCGGCGTCACCGCCTTCAGCTATGCCGGCGTCACCTTCCGCGGCTTCCGGCAGGATCAGTCCTTCTACGACGGCCAGCGCGGCAATCCGTTCATCGGCTTCTCGGTCCCGCAATTGTTCAACATCGAACGGGTGGAGGTGCTGAAGGGGCCGGCAGGCCTGTTCTTCGGCCCCGGCTCGCCTGGCGGGATCATCAACTATGTCTCCAAGACCCCTGCGGACAAGACCGGCCTGCGCGCGGTCATCACCGGCGGCAGCTACGATCGCGTCGGCATTTCCGCCGAGGCGGGCGGCCCGGTCGATCGCCAGGGCATCGTCACCTATCGGCTGGGGGGATTCTATGAATCGATGGATCCCTTCCGCCGCAACACACAGAACAAATCCCGCATCGGCGATGGCGGCATCGCCATCAAGACCAACCAGGGCGGCAAGCTGACGCTACAGGCGACGATCTACGACAGCCAGTTCCAGGCCAACCGACTCCGCGGCATCCTGGTGGACGATGCCGGCCATTTCCTCACCAGCATCCGCTGGAACGCGAACGAAAAAACCGATTTCCTGCACCTGCGCTCGCAAGCCTATCAGGCGCGCTATGCAACGGCGATCGGCGACCGCGTCACGTTCGACGCGGGGGTGCGCTATTTCAAGGCGACCGAAACCCAGCAATATCACGAACCGCGCGGGCTCGATCCCGCCAATCCCGATCTCGTCCGGCGCGAGTTTCGCGATCAGATCCGCCCCGTCGACGGCTTGTCCTTCATGGCCAATGCGACGGCGCGGGTGGACCTGCTCGGCATGGCGCACAAGTTCCAGGCGGGCGCCGACTGGTATCACGAAACCAGCGTCCTGCGCTCGCGCATCCTGCGGGCGGGCGTGACCTCGCTCAGCCTCAGCAACCCCGCCTATGGCCGCGGATCGGGCGACGCCGCTCGCGCCGCGCTGCTGCCCTTCACCGTCACCGATACGCGAACCAAGCGGAAGGGCGCCTATCTGCAGGACCAGGTCAGTATCACCGACGCACTGCTGCTGGTCGCCGGCCTGCGCTACGATCGGTTCGAGGACGGGGTCACCGTGAGCACCGGCAACGCGGTTTCCGGGCGTTCCCGCTATGCCGATAGCGATGTGACCTTCCGGGGCGGCGCGATCTTCAAGCCGCGCCAGGATGTCTCGCTCTATGCCAGTTGGTCGCAGAGCTTCGAACCACAGGCCGCCGCCGACCAGAACCGCGATGCCGGCGGCCCCTTCGCGCCGGTAACCGGCAACCAGTTGGAAGCGGGCGTGAAGACGCAATTGTTCCAGGGCCGGCTGCAGGCGAATGCCGCCGCCTATCGCATCGTGCGCAAGAACATCCTGCAGGTCGATCCCGGCCGCGCACCGGTCAACGGCATCGATCCGCTCGCGCCGATCGGCGAAGTGACGAGCAAGGGCTTCGAAGTCGATCTGGCGACGGACCTGACGCCCAACTGGGTGCTGCTGGCCAACTATGCCTATAACGATGCGCGGATCACCGGCACCGTTCCGGGCCAGTCGATCACCAACGCTATCGGCGATCGGTTCGCCAATGCGCCGAGGCACCAGCTGGGGTTCTGGACGCGCTATCAGGTGCCGGCGTTCGGCGCGGCGTTCGCGTTCGGAGGCGAGCATGTCTCGCGCCGGATCAGCCTCTCCGGTCAGGCGGTGCGGCCATATACCGTGTTCGACGCCTCGATCACCAAAGGGCTGGGTTTCGCGGAACTGCTGCTGCGGGTGGATAACATCTTCGACCGGGTGTACGCGGCCTCTGGCTTCACCGCGCAAAGCGGGCATTTCCCCGGCGAGCCGCGGACCTTTCTGGCAGAACTCCGCCTGCGGTTCTGAAAGCCGCATGGCAGCCCGGCAAGAGCGCCGATGCGACGCATGGTTGTAATAAAATATTGTCACCCGACCCGCACGACGCCAAAGGCGTGGCGGCGGGAGGTAGATGCATGCGCGACGACAAGACCGGATCCCCTCGACGGGAGGATACCGACACGGCGATCGAGAACCCCGAGCGGCGCGCGCTGCTCGGCGCGGTGGGGATGGCCGGCGTGCTCGCCGCATCGCCGGCATCGGCGGCGCAGGGCTCCCGGCAACGGCGCGGCGCGCTGACGGAGATCGAAACCGTCGTCGTGATCTACGCGGAGAACCGAAGCTTCAACAATCTCTTCGCCGATTTCCCCGGCTTGGCCGAACCGCTTTCGGCGGTGCCTGCCGCGCGCACGGCACAGCGCGATCGCGACGGAACGGTGCTCGCGGCGCTGCCCAAAATCTGGGAGGGGATGGTGCCCGACGAGCAGATTGTCGAGCATCGTCGCTACAAGATCGGGCCGGACGATCTGGGCCCGCTGCCCAATGCCCCCTTCGCGCTGAAGACGCCGGAAGGCGATCCGCTGCCGCACGGCGTCGTCACCCGTGATCTGGTCCACGCCTTCTACCAGAACCAGCTGCAGATCAACGGCGGCCGCAACGATGGCTTCGTCGCCTGGGGCGATAGCGGCGCGCTGGTGATGGGGCATTATGGCGAAGCCTCCGCCAAGCTGCGCCTGTGGCAGATCGCGCGCGAATTCACGCTGTGCGACCGGTTCTTCATGGGGGCGTTCGGCGGCTCCTACATCAACCACCAATATCTGATCGCGGCGCGTCCGCCCTTCTATCCGGATGCGGACAAGAGCCCGGCGCGCGGCCGCATCGCGCAAGTGGAAGGCGATGACCCCAAGGGCATCCGCCTGAAGTGCAAGCCCGGTTCGCCCAAAAGCGCGATCGACGGCCCGCCAGACTTCGTACCGAGTTCGCTCACGCCCGATTTCTGGTCGGTCAACACGATGCTGCCGCCCTATGCGCCCACCTATCAGCTCGATCCCGAACGCCCGGGCTATGCCGATTGGAGCGATGCCAAGACGCTCGTGCCGCAGCACCATGCCACGATCGGCGATCTGCTGTCGGCCAAGGGCGTGGACTGGGCCTGGTACGCGGGCGGCTGGAACGCAGCGCTGGCGGGACATGCCAATGACGGCAGCTTTCCCAGCCGGCCGAACTTCCAGCCACATCATCAGCCGTTCAACTATTTCGAACAGTTCGCCCCCGGCACCGCCGCACGCGCCAGGCACCTGCGCGACGCCGGCGAAGGCGAAACGGCCCGCACCAACCGCTTCCTGGCCGATGCCGCGGCCGGCACCCTGCCTGCTGTCAGCTTCTACAAGCCGCAGGGCAACCTCAACATGCATGCCGGCTATTCGGATGTGGAAGCGGGGGACCAGCACATCGCCATGGTCGTCGATGCCCTGCGCCGCAGCCCGCAATGGCAAAAGATGCTGGTGATCATCACCTTCGACGAGAATGGCGGCTGGTGGGATCACGTCGCCCCGCCCAAGGGCGATCGCTGGGGACCGGGCACGCGCATCCCCGCCGTGATCGTCTCGCCCTTCGCCCGGCGCGGCCATGTCGATCACACGGTGTACGATACCGGCTCGATCGCCCGGTTCCTCACCCGCCGCTTCGGCCTCGCGACGCTGCCCGGCCTGATCGAGCGCGAACGGGCGATGATCGCCGCCGGCGGACCCGCACCGGGCGACCTGACCGGTGCGCTGACGATCGGCTAGCCAGACAGTTGGTCCCGCGATTGGATGGTGTCTTTTCCTGCCCGGAGTAGAGGAACGCACCATGGGAGAGCCTCTCGACCGGAGCGCCCGCATGACAGCGGCGGTCCGGCGCGCAATACAAGATCTTCAAGAGAGCCTATACCAGCTTGCCTTGATGTAGACCGATCCCGCCTCATCGCCGCCATCCCGGCGAACGCCTGGATCCATCGCCTCTTGGTCTGAGCAAGCGCCGATAGCGCGCCCCAATGGACCCCGGCTCTCGTCGGCAGGGGTAGTTGGGAGCAGCCACCGCTGCTCCTACATGTCAATTGGGATGAGAGGTCTGGCCAGGCACCACCGCAGAACCTGAAGACGGTCGACGCCGACAACAGCTTGATATGCAGGCTGATCACCCATGATGCGGCGACCAAGCGCGCGCCGGCGTCGCTTGTTTTGCGCCCGGACGTGAAGTCACCACCGGGACGAATGCAAGAACGGCTGCAGCCCGAGAGCGAAGGCACAAACCCTCAACATCCCACCGTAAACACCTCCCCGCGATCCGGCGAGCGAACAGGCAATCAAATCGATAAATTCACGAGATTATTGTCGATCGACCAAAGCCTTCGGCAGCGCGTTGCCAGCTTCGGACGATACAACCATATCCGTTGCAAATATCGTTGCACGCATCTAGCCTATGACTCGAGTATCCCAACTGCTCGATACGGACGTTTCTGTTTAGTTAACCTTTTCTAACCATACCGTGCCGCTCCGGAAATATAGGGGACATCGATGGATTGGTTTATAGGCGAAATTCGCATATTCGCACCGATACTCCAACAAAGCGAAGTGCATTGGCTTCCCTGCGATGGTCGATTGTTAGAAATAACAAGATACCAGGCACTATATGCGCTTCTCAGCACAGCTTTCGGCGGCGATGGCAAGAAAACCTTCGGGATTCCTGACCTGCGCGGCCGTGCGATTGTTGGGGCGAACGGCTCTTTCGGCAGCGGTAGTTCGTATCCCGTTGGCGGTAAGGGAGGCCTTCCGAAGGTTCCGCTTACCGAAGCGCAGTTGCCCATGCACAATCACGATATGCAGGTGGCGGCAGTCCCCGGCACAACCACAGCCCTGGCCGGCACCGTCTATGCGGAGCCAACATCGCCGCTCGTGCAACCGCTGTACACAGATTTTCGCGCCCCACTTGTCGATATGGATCCCGATACGGTCAAGCCGGTGGGCGGAAGCCTCCCACATGAGAATATGCAACCATCCACCGCGTTAAACTATTACATTGCAGTCATTGGCATCTGGCCGCCGCGGCCGTAACAGGGAGGGTTGAATACATGAACGCTTTTCTTGGCGAAATTCGCCTTTCTGGATCACGAATTCTTCCGAAGGGATGGCAACGCTGCCTCGGACAGACTCTAAAGATTAAAGATTATGACGCGCTATACGCACTTATTGGTACCACCTATGGGGGCGACGGCACGACAAACTTCGGCCTGCCCGATCTAAGGGGTCGCGTGCCTATCGGCACAGGAAACGCCGAGGGCACAATATACAAACCAGGAAATAAAGTGGGAAGCGCTTTCGTAACCCTCAAGATCTCCGAAACCCCGGTCCACTTCCACCGACTTTCTGTTACCGATAACGTAGCGACCACCGCCATCCCAATACAAGCCAAATCAACGTTCGGATCACAGCCATCAGATACAACTTTCTACGTCGATTCTTCGTATGGCGATCTCGTATCTGAGGTATACTTTGGCAAGACGTCTATTTCCGAATCTGGAAATGATGTCGAGCATCTTAATATTATGCCGTCCTTGGGATTATATTACATGATTGCTGTAACCGGGATCTGGCCAAATAACTGACACAGAATAATTCAAATTATAGGATGGAACAACGCTATGTCTGATTGCTACATCGGCGAAATTCGGGCATTTCCATACAGCTATGTACCATATGGATGGCTACTCTGCGATGGAACGACCTACAACACAGGCCAATATCCAGCCTTAGCCTCGCTATTGGGGAATACATTTGGCGGCAACTGGCCAGCAACCTTCACTGTTCCCGACCTTCGCCAGCGCATTGCGGTGTCGGTCGGAGAAGCGAATGAGCTCAAGCCGCACAACTTTGAATTAGGCAAGCCCATCGGCGAAGCCGCGGTGCAACTTTCTTATTACCCGCGGCACACGCACACACTTCAGAAGAAGAATGTCAAAGGTGGCGCACTGGCAAAAACCAGCCGCCCCAATATTCACAGCAATTTCGGTCAAGTTACGGGCCCTAACAATACCACATACATGGCATCGTCGCCCGGCTCCGCAACAACCCAATTGTCGCCGAATATGCTGTCATTTTTCGGGAAACAGCCCGTTGCTCCACACGAGAACCGCCAGCCATTTTTGAACATGTTATACGCAATTGCACATGACGGCGAGTATCCCGTTCCCGAAGATTGATATGTGCTGATAATACGCGCTGCCCCTCCCACGGAGAACCGGCGTGGAGGGGAAGCGAAATGTAAAAGGGTGCGACACGTCCAATATGGCGAAACTACGGGCTTGGACGACGGGCGTGCACGGCCCCGATACAGCGCAGCGCCTCTGTCCATCCCGCCTTGATCCAAGCGATTGGTGCATGGTTATATGCTGCCCGAACGGTAAGCGCGCAGCGATATGCAAGCAACCGCAAGCCGTTACTCTACCGTAACGGACTTCGCCAGGTTGCGCGGCTGATCCACATCGGTGCCCTTGGCCACCGCGACATGATAGGCCAGCAGTTGCACCGGTACCGCATAGACCAGCGGCGCGATCAGCGGGTGCACCTTGGGCATGGTAATCGTGGCGATGCAGCCGTCGCCGGCCGCCTGGATGCCGTCATAGTCCGAGATCAGCACCACCTTGCCGTCGCGCGCCTGCACTTCCTGCATGTTGCTGACGGTCTTGTCGAACAGCGGGCCCGAAGGCGCGATCACGATCACCGGCACGGCATCGTCGATCAGCGCGATCGGGCCGTGCTTCATCTCGCCGGCAGCATAGCCCTCGGCGTGGATATAGCTGATTTCCTTCAGCTTCAGCGCGCCTTCGAGCGCCAGCGGATAATCGGTGCCGCGGCCGAGATAGAGCACGTCCCGCGCCGCCGCGATCACCCCCGCCATCGCCTGGATCGATTCGTCATAGGCAAGCGCGGCGTTGAGCGAGGCCGGCGCCTCGGCCAGGTGGCGGACGATGCGGCGCTCCTCGGCCTCGTCCAGCTTTCCCTTGGCCTTGGCGAGATTGGCCGCCAGCGCGGCCAGCACCGCCAGCTGGCAGCTGAATGCCTTGGTCGAGGCGACGCCGATCTCGGGCCCGGCATGGGTGGGCAACAGCAGGTCCGCCTCGCGCGCCATGGTGCTGGTCGGCACGTTGACCACCGCGGCGATCGTCTGCCCCTCGCTGCGGGCATGGCGGAGCGCGGCCAGCGTGTCCGCCGTCTCGCCCGACTGGCTGATCACGATCATCAGCCCGCCCTCTTCCATCACCGGCGCGCGGTAGCGGAATTCGGAGGCGACATCGATGTCCACCGGCACGCGGGCGAACTGCTCGAACCAGTATTTCGCCACCATGCCGGCATAATAGCTGGTGCCGCAGGCGACGATGGTGACGCGTTTGATCGCGGACAGATCGAAGTCCGGGATCGGCAGCGTGACCTGCTCCTCCATGCGCTGGAGATAGGCGCGCAGCGTCTGGGCGACGACGATCGGCTGCTCGTAAATCTCCTTCAGCATATAGTGCCGGTGGTTGCCCTTGGAGATCAGCTCGCCGGTGACGCCCGAGATGGTGATCGGGCGCTCGACCGGGTTGTTGTCCCTGTCGAAGATCTCCGCGCCGTCCCGCGTGATGACGACCCAGTCGCCCTCTTCCAGATAGGCGATGCGCTGGGTGAGCGGCGCCAGCGCCAGCGCGTCCGAGCCGAGATAGGTCTCGCCCTCGCCATAGCCGACGACCAAAGGCGAGCCGAGCCGCGCGCCGACCAGCAGATCGGGATGCCGGCGGAACAGGATGGCGAGCGCGAAGGCGCCGTGGAGGCGCGGCAGCACCTCACGCACCGCATCCGCCGGGGCCATGCCGGCCTCCACCTTCTCGCTCACCAGGTGCGCGACGACTTCGGTGTCGGTCTCGCTGGTGAAGGTGCGACCGCGCGCGGTGAGTTCCTCGCGCAGTGCCTTGAAGTTCTCGATGATGCCGTTGTGGACCAGCGCCACTTCGCCGGTGGCGTGCGGGTGGGCGTTGTTGGTGGTCGGGCCGCCATGCGTCGCCCAGCGGGTATGCGCGATGCCGGTAGTGCCGGGCAGCGGGTTGGCGGCGAGTTCCTTGCCGAGGTTGACCAGCTTGCCCGAGGCGCGGCGACGTTCGATCCGCCCGTCTACATCCGTCGCGATGCCGGCCGAATCATAGCCGCGATATTCCAGGCGCTTGAGCCCTTCGAACAGACGCTCCGCAACGTCTTCCCTGCCGACGATTCCTACGATTCCGCACATGGCATCCGCCCTCCTGCCCCAGCCCTAGCGCGGGCCGGGGGCCGCCGCTAGCGGGGCTATACTGACGGAGGGGCTGAATGGGTCTGCCAGCAGTTAAGCCCCTCCTCCTTGGAGGGGTTGGGGGTGGTGGGATTCCAGAACGGATGTCACTCGCAATCCGACATCGAAAAAGGCCTTCGTCATTCCCGCGAAGGCGGGAATCCATTGCCCCGTGCGCTGGGGGAAAGGACCTCGGCACCAGCGCCAATGGATCCCCGCTTTCGCGGGGATGACGGCGTTCTTTAGCTACGAACGATAACCCCATCCTCAGGAAAGGTTCATGCTCGCGGCCCTCGGCCCCTGTCGCTCAATGCGGGAAATTGGTGTCGTTGAAGATCCGCGCGAACTCGGCCGGGTCGGGCTCATGGCCCTGCTCCTCCCGAAACCGCACCGCGCCCTTTTCCCACACCTCGCGGATCGCGCCGGCAATGCCCTCCGGAAACTGCATCCGCTGCACCACGATGCCCCGCCAGTCGCCGTCGCCGCCGAACGCCTCGCGCAGCGCCGGCTCGGCGGCGGTAAGCTGGGCGTCGCTCTTGTCATCGAGCGCCCCAATCGCATCGAGCACATAGGCATCGAGCAACTTGAGGAACGGCTTGTCGGTATAGCGATCGGTCATTTTGCGGCCTTTCGTGCCTTCATGGTTGCGCGGAAGGTCGTGGCCCAGCCCTGCTTCTTCAACGTCTCGGGGCGCGTCACGGCGAGCGCATCGGGCTCGACATCGCGGGTGATCACCGATCCGGCGCCGATGATCGCGCCGTCGCCGATCGCCACCGGCGCCACCAGCGCGCTGTTCGATCCGATGAACGCACCCTCGCCGATCACCGTCTTCCGCTTGAGGAAGCCGTTGTAATTGCAGGTGATCGTGCCCGCGCCGATGTTCGCGCCGGCGCCGACGCTGGCATCGCCCAGATAGGTGAGGTGGTTGGCCTTGGCGCCCTTGCCCAGCACCGCGTTCTTCAGCTCGACGAAATTGCCGACATGGGAGTCCGCCTCCAGCACTGCGCCGGGGCGCAGGCGGGCGAACGGGCCGACGGTCGCACCGCTGGCGATGGTCGCGCCCTCGATATGGCTGAACGCGCGCAACGTGACGCCGTCCGCGACGGTGACGCCGGGTCCGAACACGACGTTGGGCTCGATCGTCACGTCCCGGCCGAGCACGGTGTCATGAGCGAACCACACCGTCTCCGGCGCGATCAGCGTCGCGCCTTCCACCATCGCACGCGCGCGGCGGGCCTGCTGCCATTCGGCTTCCAGCGCGGCAAGCTCGCCCCGGCTGTTGACGCCGGCGACTTCGGTAGCGCCGGTCTCGATCACTGCCGCCACCCGGCCGTCGCCATTGGCCAGCCCGACAATGTCCGTCAGATAATATTCGCCCGCCGCATTGTCGCTGGTCACGCGGTCGAGCAGCGCGAAAAGATCGGCACCGCGCACCGCCATCAGCCCCGAATTGCACAGGGTGACGGCCCGTTCCTCAGGGCTCGCGTCCTTGTATTCGACGATCTTCGACAGACGATCGCCGCTCGCGACGATCAGCCGGCCATACGCCCCCGGATCGGCCGGGCGGAAGCCAAGCACCACCACGGCGGGGCTGTCCGGCCCATGCAACCGCTCGACCATCCGCCGCATCGTCGCGGTGGTGACCAGCGGCACGTCGCCATAGAGGATCAGCACGTCGCCCTCGAAACCCGCCAGTGCCGTCTTGGCCTGGAGCACCGCATGGCCGGTGCCGAGCTGCTCGGCCTGGTGCGCGGTTTCCGCGCCCAGCGGCGTCACGACGGCCTCGACCTGCTCGCGACCGGCGCCGACGACCACCACTTCGCGTGCAGCGCCCAGTGCCTTCACGCTGTCGATCAGATGGAGCAGCATCGGCCGCCCGGCGATCGGGTGGAGCACCTTGTGGGTATCGGATTTCATCCGCGTGCCCTTGCCGGCGGCGAGGATGATCGCGGCGATGGGTGCAGTCACGTGGCAGTCTCCGGTCAATGGGATGCAAACCCCTGCCACGGTGCCGGTGGCTTTTCCATAGCGATGCTGCCATGCGCGCGGCCATGTCCCTGCGCTTCCAGTCCATCGGCTTCGATCTCGACGGCACGCTGCTCGATACCAGCGGCGACCTCGCCGCCACGCTCAACCGCGTGCTGGCGGAAGACGGCCGGCCGCCGCTGCCGCTGGCACGCATCCTCGGCATGGTCGGGCGCGGCGTGGATGTGCTGCTGGAGCAGGCGGTCGCCGCGACCGGCGGCGGCGATGCGGCAGTGCTCGCGCGGCTCCACCCGCGCTTCGTCGCCACCTATGGCGCGCATATCGCCGAGCATAGCCGCCCCTATCCCGGCGTGCTCGACGCGCTCGATGCGCTGGCCGCGCAGGGGATCACGCTGGCGGTGGTGACCAACAAGCTCGAGGCGCTCACCCTGCCGCTGCTGGAAGCCACCGGCCTGCTCCCGCGCTTCGCCACCGTCATCGGCGGCGACACGCTCGGCCCCGGCACCGCCAAGCCTTCCCCCGCGCCGATCCTGGAGATGCTGCGCCGCTGCGGCGGCCCCGCCGCGTTCGTCGGCGATTCGCTCTACGACGTGCAGGCGGCGCAGGCGGCGGGCGTACCGGTAATCGCCTGCAGCTTCGGCTTCTCGCAGGCCCCGGTCGCAACGCTGGGTGCAGACGCGGTGATCGACAGCTTCGCCGAACTCATCCCCGCGCTCGCCCGAATCAGCGTTTGACAGCCATCGTCCCCGCGGCGAAACACAAGATGTCGGAAAGGGAGAGAATCCGGTTCGCCGGATCGCCGAAGGAGCAACCGCCCCGGAAACTCTCAGGCAAAAGGACCTTCCGACAACCACATTCTGGAGAGTGGCGCCCCGTGCGCCCGCCGACGGGATAGCGATCTCAGGCAAACGGACAGAAGGGGCCCGCAACCGAGTGTTTTAGGAGACGGGTTCCGTGGCGACCAAGGGCGTCGGGCCGAATGCAGGGCCGATCAGCATCACCGATGTGTTCACCATCGGCATCGGGCCATCGAGCTCCCACACCGTCGGGCCGATGCGTGCCGCGCGCGATTTCGCCACCTGGGTCAGCGCGGACGGCCGTGCGGTCGCGAAGCTTTGCTGCGAGCTGTTCGGCTCGCTGGCCCTCACCGGCAAGGGCCACGCCACCGATCGCGCCGTGGTCCTCGGCCTGGCGGGCGAGCGGCCGGAGGGCGTCGACCCGGATGCGGTGGATCCGATGCTGGCGACCATCGCCGCCGAGCGCCGCATCCTGCTGGGCGGCACGGCGTCGGTCGCATTCGATCCCGACGCCGACCTCAAGTTCCGCAAGCGCCAGTTCCTCCCCGGCCATCCCAACGGCATGAAACTGCGCGCAACGCTGGTCGATGGTGCGGTGCTGGAGCGGACCTATTATTCCGTCGGCGGCGGCGCGATCCGCCGCGAAGGCGAGGAAGACGCCGCCGGGTTGAGCGCAGGCACCAACCACCCCTTCGCCAGCGCCCGCGAGATGCTTGAACGCTGCGCCGAACTCGGGCTCGACATTGCCGGGCTGATGCTCGCCAACGAGCGCGGCTGGCGCAACGATGCCGCAACGCTTGCGTTCGTCGACGGCATCCATGCGGCGATGAACGCCTGCATGGACCGCGGCATGGCGCAGGACGGCATCCTGCCCGGCGGGCTGGACGTTCCCCGCCGCGCCCGGAAGCTGCACCAGAAACTGATGGCGCGCGGCCCCCGCGTCGAGCCCGCGTCGGTGCTCGAATGGGTGAGCCTGTGGGCATTGGCGGTGAACGAGGAGAATGCGGCCGGCGGCCGTGTCGTCACCGCCCCCACCAACGGCGCGGCGGGCGTGATCCCGGCGGTACTGCGCTACTATGAGTGCTTTGTCGGCAACGCGACCCAGGCGGGCAGCCGTCGCCTGCTGCTTACTGCCGCCGCGATCGGCATCCTCTACAAGCGCCAGGCATCGATTTCGGCAGCCGAGATGGGCTGCCAGGGCGAGGTGGGCGTCGCCTGTTCGATGGCGGCGGCGGGACTCGCTGCCGCGCTGGGCGGCAGCAATGCGCAGATCGAGAATGCCGCCGAGATCGGCATGGAGCATAATCTCGGCCTCACCTGCGATCCGATCGGCGGGCTGGTGCAGATCCCCTGTATCGAGCGCAACACGATGGGCGCGGTGAAGGCGATCAACGCCGCGATGCTCGCGCTCCACGGCGACGGCACGCACAAGGTCTCGCTCGACGCGGTGATCGAAACGATGCGCCAGACCGGCCTCGACATGCGCTCCAAGTACAAGGAGACGAGCCTCGGCGGCCTGGCGGTCAACGTCGTCGAGTGCTGAGGGACGACGGAGCTGGGACCAGCACGGCTCCGGATAGAAATTTCGCACCATCCACCCAACACGCGTCATCCCCGCGCAGGCGGGGATCCATTGGCGCTGGTGCCGCGGTTCTTTCCCCCAGCGCACAGGGCAATGGATCCCCGCCTTAGCGGGGATGACAGTGGTTGCTAGAGGATAACCGCCGAAGCCAGCGGACACGTCTTGCTTAAGGCTGGGCGGGCCTGAACTCGAAGTTCATCCCCGAGACGCGGCTCGGCTGAAAGCCCTTCCAGATGGTGGAGGCCGGCGCGCCCGGGCTGAACCCGGCATAGCGGCCGCCGGGCGCGCCTGCCCATTTGCCGTCGTTCGAATTGGGCACCAGCCCGTCGAGATAGGCGCCCTTGGCCGCCTCGCCCTTGACGGTGCGGTCGAGGAACGCGGTGATGAAATGCGCCTGCACCGCCATCAGCCGGTCCTTGCGCCACACCGCGTCCTCGAACCAGTCCATGTCCCAGAAGCTCTCACGCATCGCCGGCGGCGCGCCGATCAGGGCAATACTGTGCGCGGCCTCGCGGAAGGTGAGCAGATAGCGCGGCGCATGCACTTCCTGCTCGAACAGGCTGCGCACGCCGGGATCATAGCCGACGACATGATCCTGGCTGCCGACGATGAACAGCGTTGGCGTGCGGATCGCCGCGACGCCCGGCTCGGCCCAGAGCTGCACGCCACGCAAATTGTAAGGCGGCGCGATCGCCACCACCGCCTTGAGATCGGCGACCTTGAGCGTATCTGCCTGCGCCCCGCCTGCGACATAGGGTGAAAGCACGCCGCGCGTTGCCGCTGCCAGCCCCGGATGGAGGGGGGCGCCGGCGGCGGTAAGAACGCCGTAACCGCCCATCGAATAGCCGATCAGCGCGGTGCGGGCCGCATCGGCGGCGGCGAACAGCCCCTGCCCGGCCCGTGCGCGCCGCTGCGCCTCGGCCGCGACGAAGGCGATGTCGAGTGGGCGACGCGAAAGCGGCCCGGCTGCCGCCGCGGCGGTGCGGATAGTGATTGGCGGATCGCGAAAGGCGGGTGCCACCACCACATAGCCCTTGCTCGCAAGATTTTCGCCCAGCCAGGAAAGCACCTCGGGCGTGTTGCTATAGCCGTGCGCCAGGATCACCAGCGGAAAGCGTCCTTGCGCCACCGCCGCGCCGGGCGTCGCCAGGCCGGGCACCTCGAACGCGACGTCGCCGCCCTTTTCGCCGGGCAGGCCCGCCCGATACCGGATGCCCGCGCCCTTGGCCGCCGCCGGATACCAGAGCGTCACGGGGATATGCCGGTCGGCGATTACCGGCTTGTCGATCCCTTGCAGCGCGTCGGCCTGCGCTGCTTGCACAAATTCCAGCGTGGCGACGCCGACACCATGGCTGCCCAGCGCTGCCAGCTCCGGTGCATCCACGCTCGGTTGCGCCGGCGCCTGCTGCGCGCGCGTGTCTCCAAACGCAAAAATCGCGGCTGCGCATGTCGCGGCCGCGATCCATTTTCTGCCGATCATTCGATCCCCTCTCCCAATGGAGGGGCGGAAGCAGCGCTCCCGCCCCATCGCATCGACATGTATCAGTAATTCACGCCAAAGCGGATACCGGCATAGCGGCGGAAATCACGCGGCAGCACGCCCTGGGTGGCGATCGCATTGGCCGAACCAGCGGCGCTGCTGACGTTGAAGTTCCCCGAGCTATTCACCAGCGACTGGAAATACTGCTTGTCGAACAGATTGTTGACGAACAGCGTGGCTTCCCAGCGGCGCCCGTGATCACGCACGCCCGCGCTCAGGTTGAAAATGCTGAAGGCGCCCTGGAACGTCTCCGGGTCGCGCGCGACATAGTGCAGGCTGGAGGTATACTGCCAGCTCGCCTGGAACACGCCGTTCAGCTTCTCGGTCAGCGCCGGTGCATATTCCACGCTGGCACTGCCCTTCCACTCCGGCGACTGGATCGCGCGGGTGCCGGTCAGGTTCTGATACGAGGGCGAGCCCGCCACACAGCCCAGCGCCGGGGTCTGCAGCGGGTAGCACTGCGCGACCGGGAACGAGGTATAGGTCGCGTCGAGATAGGTCGCACTGCCGTTGACCGAGAGATCGCGGGTGATGCGTGCGGCCGTCTCGAACTCCAGCCCTTTGGTGTTGAGACCGCCGACATTGGTCAGGCGATAGTTGCTGCTGCCGTCGGCCAGCGTCTCGATCGATTGCGCCTGCAGGTCGGTGTAGTTGGTATCGAAATAGGTGACGTTGAAGGTCATCCGGCGGCCGAAGAACTGGGTGCGGACACCGAATTCCTTGTCCTTCGACGTCTCGGGACGGATCGGGCCGGCGGCAGCGCGATTGCTGTTGAAGCCCGTGGTCAGATCGTAGGTCTGCCCCTTATAGCCGGTCGCATAGCTGCCGAAGACCATCACGTCGCGGGTCGCCTGATATTGGAGGCCCAGGCGATAGGTGGTGGCATTGTCGCTGGCGTGGCCGGCAAAGCTCGCGGGCACCGCCAGGTTCTTGTCGAGGAAGGTATATTTCACCCGCTCGTTCTGGGCGCGGCCGCCGATGGTGGCGGTCAGGTTCTTCACGAACTCCCAGTCGATCTGGCCAAAGCCTGCGATCTGGCGCGAGCCCGACGTCGCGTACCAGTTGGCGAGCGAGAAGGCCGGGCCGCGCATGAACGGCCGCTGGAAGCCGACATTGGCGTAATAGAGGCCCAGCGCGTAGCGGAACGCGTCCGTCCCCGGCGAAAGCAGGCGGATTTCCTGGGTGAACAGCCGCGACTTGAACGCGCCGACCTGGATGTTGCGGCCATAGGTGCCGGGCGCCGCCGTATCGTCATGGTCGATATAATCGTCCATGCGGAACTTGTCGTAGGAGGTGAGGCCCAGCACGTTCATCTTGCCGATGTTGATGTCGGTGCGGAGCATCGTGCCCCAGCCCCAATATTTGGTACCGGCGCGATCGTTGTTCGCCGCCTTCTGGTTGAGCGGATCGACGGTGATCCCAGGCAGCGTCACGTCGGCGGTCAGGCCCGGCTGGCGGCGAAGCACCGCACCGGGCGTCATGCGGATGAACGGACGGCCGACAGTGGTGTTGCCGTTCATATAGTTGCCCGACAGCGTGAAGACGACATCCGGCGATGCCTTCCACTTCAGCTTGGCGCGGGTGCTCAGCGTCTCGCGACCATTGACGTCGCGGCCGTCGATCACGTTGCGGACGTTGCCGCCCCAGTTCGAATAGCTGGCCGAAAAGACATAGCCGAGCTTGTCGTTGATCGGGCCGGTGACGCTGAAGTTGCCGCCATATTCGCCGTCGTCGGTGGCGAGCGTGTTCGCCTTGACGTGGAAATCGTTGGTCGGCTGGGTGGTCATGATCTTGATGAGGCCCGCCGAGGCCGCCTTGCCGTACAGCGTGCTCTGGGGACCGCGCAGCACTTCGATCATCGCCACGTCCGGCAGATCGGTGAAGGCGCGCGCCTGGAAGGCAAGCGGCACACCGTCCACCGTCACCGCCACCGACGATTCAACGCCGATGCCGAACGCGAAGGTGCCGACACCGCGCAGCGAGACGTTGGAGTTGACCGGGTTTTCCGCCGTACGAATGGTCAGCGACGGCGCGACCTTGCCGAGATCCTGGAAATGGCGAACGCCTTGCGCTTCGAGCTGCGCAGGGGTGACCACCTGCACCGCGAGCGGCACGTTCTGGATATTCTCGAACCGCTTCTGCGCCGTCGTGGTGACGATGATCTCGTTGTCGTCCTTCACCGGCTTGGCAGTCTGGGCCGGCGCGCCCGCTGTATTCAGGCGCTCGTCCGCCGTCGCCGCTTGAGCCGCGCCGGCAAGAAACGATGCGGCGAACGCAAGCGTGCGCAGCGAAAGCTGGTAACCCGTCATCAATCATGCCCCTTCGAAAGGTGAACTGCGTTCTCCTCTCCCCATGCCGGGCCGCTGCACCATATGGGCATGCCGGTCGTCTCATATGTAGGAATTGTAGGACAATAGCGTGCAGCAGCGTCACTTTTCCGAATATTACTTGATGAGAACGATCAAATTCCCTGCACTGCTGCACAGATGCAACACTTTGGGTGCACCCCAAAAGAGAAGGGGCGGAAGCACTGCTCCCGCCCCATGATCTGCTCCGCGTGGGAAAGGATCAGTAGTTCACGCCGAACCGGATACCCGCATAGCGCCGGAAATCGCGCGGGAGGATCGCCTGGGTCGCGACCTGATTTCCGAAATTGCCCGCCGAGTTCACCAAGGACGGATAATATTGCTTGTCGAACAGATTGTTGACGAAAATATTGGCTTCCCAGCGACGACCGTGATCGCGAACGCCGGCACTGAGATTGAAGATGCTGAACGCCCCCTGAAACGTCTGCGGGTCGCGCGACACATAATAGACGCTCGACTGGTATTGCCAGCTCCCCTGCAGCACGCCGTTCAGCTTCTCGGTCAGCGCCGGTGCATATTCCACGCTGGCCGATCCCTTCCACTCGGGTGCCTGCACCGCGCGGGTGCCGGTGAGATTCTGGAACCGCGGCGAACCGTCGAAGCAGCCCGTTGCCAGTACCTGCAAGGCATAACATTGCGCCACCGGGAACGACGTGTAGGTCGCGTCCAGATAGGTCGCCGCGCCACTGATCGTCAGGTCACGGGTGACACGCGCAGCGGTCTCGAACTCAAGGCCCTTGGTGTTGAGGCCACCGACATTGGTGAGGCGGAAATTGGAGGTGCCGTCCGCCAGCGTCTCGATCGACTGGGCCTGCAGGTCGGTGTAGTTGGTATCGAAATAGGTGACGTTGAAGGTCATCCGGCGCCCGAAGAACTGGGTGCGGATACCGAGTTCCTTGTCCTTCGACGTCTCCGGCCGGATGGGCCCCGCCGCCGCGCGGTTGCTGTTGAAGCCGGTCGTCAGGTCATAGGTCTGGCCCTTGTAGCCGGTGGCGTAGCTACCAAACAACATCACGTCCGGCGTCGCCTGATATTGCAGCCCGAGGCGATAGGTGGTGGCGTTGTCACTCGCATGGCCGGCCCAGCTGGCGGGCACCGCCAGGTTCTTGTCGAGGAAGGTGTATTTCACCCGCTCGTTCTGCGCGCGGCCGCCGACGGTAGCGGTCAGGTTCTTGACGAACTCCCAGTCGATCTGGCCGAAAATTGCGATCTGGCGCGAGCCTGTCGTCGCATACCAATCTGCGAGCGAGAAGACGGGCCCACGCTTGAACGGACGCTTGAAGCCGGTATTGGCGTAATAGACGCCAAGCGCGTAACGGAACGCGTCCGTTCCCGGCGAGAGCAGGCGGATTTCCTGGGTGAACAGGCGCGACTTGAACCTTCCGACCTGAATGTTGCTGCCCTGCGGCACAGTGGCTGAGGTGTCGTCTACGTCGAGATAGTCATCAAGCTGAAACCGGTCGTACGAGGTGAGCCCCAGAACATTCAGCTTCCCGATGTTGATGTCGGTCCGCAACATCGTGCCCCAACCCGAATATTTGGTCCGAGCATCATAGTTGTTGCTAATGGTCTGGTTCGTCTCACCGATGGTTACACCGGGCAGGGTGACGTTGCTGGTCTGCCCAGGGACATTGCGCAGCAGCGCCCCGGGAGCCATCCGGATGAACGGTCGGCCGACGGTGGTGTTACCGTTGATATAGTTACCCGAAAGCGTGAAGGTGACGTCCGGCGTCGCCTTCCACTTCAGCTTGCCGCGTGCGCTGGCATTTTCGCGGCCGTTCACCTGCTTGCCGTTGAACAGGTTCTTTACGTTGCCGTCCCAGTTCGAATAGCTGGCCGAAAAGACATAGCCGAGCTTTTCGTTGATCGGGCCGGTGACGCTGAAATTGCCGCCATATTCTTTATCGTCGGTGACGACGGTGTTGGCCTTGACGTGAAAATCATTGGTCGGCTGCGTGGTCATGATCTTGATCAGACCCGCCGAGGCGGCCTTGCCGTAGAGCGTGCTCTGCGGCCCGCGCAGCACTTCGATCATCGCCACGTCGGGCAGATCGGTGAAGGCGCGTGCCTGGAAGGCGAGCGGCACGCCGTCCACCGTCACCGCCACCGACGATTCAACGCCGATGCCGAACGCGAAGGTGCCGACACCGCGCAGCGAAACGTTGGAGTTGACCGGATGCTCCGCCGGACGAATGGTCAGCGAAGGCGCGACCTTGCCGAGATCCTGGAAATGGCGAACGCCTTGCGCTTCGAGCTGCGCAGGGGTGACCACCTGCACCGCGAGCGGCACGTTCTGGATATTCTCGAACCGCTTCTGCGCCGTCGTGGTGACGATGATCTCGACATTTTCCTGATCGGCCTTGGCGACACTCTGCGCTGCCGCCATGCCCGTTGCCGCGGCGGTCGCGGCCGCATCGTTCGTCTGTGCCTGCGCTCCGCCCGCGGCCAGCGATGCCACAATCGCAAAATGACACACCGATAGATTCAATGCCTTCATGATACTCCCCTTTATCCGCGATTAGACATCGCCCTCTACTTTTAGGTCGGTCACTTGACGGTTAACGTCGGCGCCCGAAAATAACGGAAAAGTCCGTTAATCTGTCGAAACCATTACTTCGACGCCACTACGTTGCTCGAAAGCCACACTTGCGGCAGGCCGCCCCTCGACGGTGAGCACCCGCGCGTCCCCCGGCGGCAACAGCAAGGTGATGCGGGGCTGCGCCGGCGGAATGGCGCCGTCGATATCGAGCCGCACGGTCACGCCGGCGGTATCGGCGGCACCGCGCACTTGCCATCGCGTGACCGGGCCATGCCCATCCCCGGCATCCTCGATGACCTCGCAAGCGAATTTGCCTTCCCGCGGCGGATACAGCCAAAGGCCCCGGCGCGCCGGGCCAGGCCGCCAGCCGGGCTCGGCGAGATCGACGAGCATCGCCGAACCCGCACGCGCGAACAGCGGCGGCGGCCCCTCCAGCGGCGCCGAGACGGTGACGGTCGCGCCGCCCGGCATATGCTCCCCGCTCCACACGTCGATCCATTCCACCCCGGCCGGCAGATACAGGCTCCGCGCCGTCGCGCCGGGTTCGACAACCGGTGCCGCGAGCAGGTCGGGGCCCAGCATATGCTCGTCGCTTTCGGCCCAGCATTGCGGATCGTGCGGGAAATCGAGCCAGGTCGGCCGCACGATCGGCGCATAATCGGCATGGTACCGGTGCAGCAGATCATAGAACAGCGGGATCAGGCGCTGGCGCAACGCCATCATCGCACGGATCGCCGGCAAGACTTCCGGATACATCCATGGTTCGTTGACGGTGCGGTCGTCATTCCAGCTATGGATGCTGAAGCGCGGCATCAGCACGCCCACCTGCACCCAGCGCACCAGCAGTTCGGGCGACGGCGCCGGGCCGGAAAAGCCACCCACGTCATGGCCGCTGTTCGAAACGCCCGACAGCGCCAGCCCGATCGCCATCCGGCCATTGTAGCGCAGCGTCTTCCAGTCGGTTCGGTTGTCGCCGCTCCAGGTCTGGGCATAGCGCTGCAGCCCGGCCATGCCCGATCGGGTGACGACATAAGGCCGCTGCTCGGGCCGCGCCTCGATCTGCGCCTGGCGGGAGGCGCGCATCATCAGCAGCGGCTGGATCGGCCGGGCGGCCGAGGCGGGGATCGCCGCGCCGAAGCCGGCGAAGCGCGCCCGCGCGTCCCAGATCTCATATTCGTTATTATCGTTCCACGTCGCCACGATCCCCTGGTCGAGCAGCGCGCTGCGCACCTGCCGCCGCCACCACGCGGCGGCGGCGGGGTTGGTGAAATCGATATAGCTGCCCACTTCGTCCCAGAACTGCGCCTCCACCGGCACGCCCTGTTCGTCGGCAACGAAATGGCCGGCAGCGGCCACCGCGTCGTACAGCGGATGGCTGCGCAGCAGTGCCGGCTTGATATTCGGCACCAACGCCACGCCGGCGTCGGCATAGCTGGCCACAAAGGCCTTGGGATCCGGGAACTTGTCCCGGTTCCAGTGGAATACGTAGCGCTTGTCGCCGATCGAAGTATAGCCGGACGAAAGATGGAACGACGTGCAGCCGATATCGTGCTGCGCCAGCTTTTCGAGGAACCCGCCCATCTGCGCCGCCGCGTCGGGCGCGTCGGTATAGGTCATGGTGGAGCCCGAATAGCCGAGCGACCAGCGCGGCATCAGCGCGGGACGGCCGGTCAGCCAGGTGAAGCGTCGCGTGACCGCCAGCGGATCCGGCCCCGCGATCATCCACAGGTCGATATCCCCCTGGTCGGCAACGACATGGCGATAAAGCCCGTGATAATTGTCCAGCTCGCGCCCGAAATCGAAGCCGATATCGGCAACGCTGTCATAAAAGGCGCCGTGGCAGCGGCCTTCGGCATCCGCGACCAGCACATAGGGGATCGACTTGTACAGCGGGTCGCTATGCTCCGCGTCATAGCCCATCGGATCGAGGCTGGTGAGGCGGAAGCTGCGGCCGGACCGGTCGCAATCGCCGGTGCGGTCGCCCAGGCCATAGAAGCGTTCGCCGGGCTTGCGCGCCAGATAGTGATGCGCCTTGCCGTCCCACCAGCCAAAGTCATAGGCTTGGGTCGGTCGGTCTTCCGCCATCCACCGCCAGCCTTCACCGTCATGCTGTTCCCAGCGGCAATGAAGCCCATGCAGGTGCACGGTCACCCGGAGGCGATCGGTTTCCACCACCAGCCGCTCCGCGTCCTGCTCCAGCCGATAGGCCGGGCAGGCGAAGCCGGATACGTCCATCCGATCGCGGCCGGGATCTGCAATATCCTCCTGGCCGGGCGCGATTGCCCAGCTTGGCGGGCTGGTGACGGTGCCGGTGGCAAGCAGCAACAGCCGCATCACGTCCTGCTCCAGCACGAACAGATGCGCGACGGCCCCGGTATCCGCCGCGAGCGTGATCCTTCCCTGCCCTTCGCCCGCAAGGGCAAAGCGCGGGGGATTGGAAAGCGTGGCGCGTCTCATTTCACAGGCTCCGGTAGACGAAGATGGCGCAGGCCGACGATCAGCACCGCCGCGCCAAGGATGTCGAAAACAGAAAGCATCCCGAACAGCGGGGCATAGCCGATGCGATCCGCCAGCTGCCCGATCAGCAGCGAAAACAGCAGGCCGCCGATCCATCCGGCCTGGCCGATAAAGCCATTGGCGGCGCCTACTTCTTCGGCGGTGAACACGTCGGCGGACAGGGTATTGATGAGCACCGAGATCATCTGATGGGCGAAACCGCCCACACAGAACAAGGCGATCGCCATATAGGGGCTCGCCGCCAGCCCGATACAGCCCGGCGCGATCATCAGCACGGCGGCCAGGGCAACGCCGGCCACGCGCGAGGCGATCAGCGGCATTCGGAAGCGGCGAACGAGGAAGGGCGAAAGATAGCCGCCCAGCACGCCCCCCAGATCCGCGGCGAGAAACGGCAGCCAGGCGAATAGCGCGATCTGCTTCAGGTCCATGCCCCGCTCGGTCGCCAGATAGAGCGGAATCCAGAAGCTGAAGGTCTGCCACGCCGGCTCGGCCAGGAAACGCGGGACGGCGATGATCCAGAAGCGGACGGTGCCCAATATCTCCCGCGCCGACGCGCGACGCGCCGGCGCGACCGGGCGGTCTTCGGCGATCAGCGCGCGCTCTGCATCGGTGATCGCAGGATGCGCGCCAGGGCTGCGATACCAGCGATACCAGGCCGCCGCCCAGACCAGGCCGATCGCGCCCGTTACCACGAAGGCGATCCGCCAATCGGCCCAGATCGATACGATCGCCACCACCGGCGGCGCCAGCAGCGCGCCCAGCGAGGTGCCGGCGTTGAACCATCCCACCGCCACCGATCGCTCGCGCGCCGGAAACCATTCGGCGATCGCCTTGATCCCCGACGGCACCGCCGCCGCTTCGGCAAGGCCCAGCAATCCCCGGAAGAACAACAAGCCCAGCCACCCTGCGGCAAAGGCGTGCAGCATGTTGGCCACCGACCAGGCGACACCGAACAGCGCGAACCCGGCCCGCAGCCCCACCCGGTCGACGATCATGCCGGCGATCGGCTGCATCACCGTATAGGCCAGCTGGAACGCGCCGACGACATAGCTGTATTGCTGCGTCGTCATGTGCAGCACGGATTTCAGTTCGGGCGCCAACACCCCAAGCGAATTGCGCGCCAGATAGTTGGCAATGGTGCCGGCACAGATCAGCCCAACGATCCACCAACGAAGATGCGGAATGCGCCGCATATGCCCCTCTGCCCCCTATGCCAACCGCCAGATTCGACGGACCCCTGTTCTTATTGGTAAGACCGAAATGCCTAATGAGGCCTTACCAATCAACTGTTCGTTTCCAGCACCTGTACATTCCCCCGTTCGCACGCGGCGCGAATGCCAGGATGCGCGAGATGGTCGGTGACGAGGTGATCCACGGCCGCGATCTCGGCGATCCGCACCGGCGCCGGCCGCCCGAACTTGCTCTGGTCGGCGGCCAGAATCACGGTGCGCGCCTGTTCGATGATCGTCTGCGAAACGCGCACCTCGTCCACGTCGAAATCGAGCAGCGTGCCCTCGGCATCGATTGCGGATGCGCCGATCAGCGCAAAATCGACTTTGAAGCCGCGCAGGAAATCCATTGCCAGCGCGCCGACCACGGCACGGTCGCTGGAACGCACCTTCCCCCCGGCAACGATCACTTCGATCGTCGGCACCCCGCCCAGGATATCCGCCACGTTCAGATTGTTCGTCACGACGAGGAGATTGCGGTGATGGACCAACGCCCGCGCGATGGCTTCCGTTGTCGTGCCGATATTGATGAACAGGCTGGCGCCGTCGGGCACCAACGCCGCGGCCGCTGTGCCGATCGCCGCCTTGGCGCTCGTTGCTACCTGGCGGCGCGCCTCGCGATCGAGATTGTCGACGCCCGACGTGACGATCGCACCGCCATGCACGCGCGAGAGCATCGCCCGCTTGGCCAGCACGTTCAGATCGCGCCGGATGGTCTGGGGCGTCACATCGAGTTCGCCGGCCAGTGCCTCCACGGTGACGCTGCCCGCCCGACGCGCAAGCGCCAGGATACGCGCGTGGCGCTGGGCGACGATGTCCGGCAGCTCTTCCACCATCAGGCGCTGCGCCGAAGGCCGGGCGCCACATCGCGGGCGAGGTAATCGGCAAGCCGTTCCATGGTGCCCGACGGCACGTGCAGGCCCAGCTTGCTGCGGCGGAACAGAATATCCTCAGCCGTCTCCGCCCATTCGCGGTCACGCAGATAGCTGACTTCCCGTTCCGTCAGGCCGCCGCCGAAATCCTCGCCCAGGTCGGCCATGCGCGTCGCATCGCCCAGCAACGCCGCCACGCGGGTGCCATAGGCACGGGCAAGCCGCCGGAGCAGCGCCGCCGGCAATCCCGGCCGCGCTGCCTGCAAGGCGGACAGGAACGCTTCGAAGTCGCCATCCGCGATGTCGCCGCCGGGCAACGCCGCACCTGCCGTCCACGCGGCACTCGCCGGCAGGTACGGGGCAAGTTCCGCCAGGGCATGTTCCGCCAGCTTGCGATAGGTGGTTATCTTGCCGCCGAAGATGCTCAGCATCGGCGCCTGGCCCTCGCCGCCGTCCAGGTCGAGCACATAGTCGCGCGTCACCGCGGAGGCATTGCCCTTCTTGTCATCGTAGAGCGGGCGGATGCCGGCATAGCTCCACACGATATCGGCCGCGCCGGGGGCGTGCGCAAAGTAGCGCGCCGCAGTATCGAGCAGGTAGCGCGTTTCTTCTTCGCTGATCTGCGCACGGCCCGGCGCGCCTTCCCAAACCGCGTCGGTGGTGCCGATCAGCGTGAAGGCGCCTTCATAGGGAACGGTGAACACGATCCGCCGATCAGGGTTCTGCAGCATGAAGGCATGATCGCCTTCATAGAGCCGCGGCACGACCAGATGGCTGCCCTTGACCAGCCGTAGTCCCCGATCGGCGACAACGTCGGGCACGCGGCCCAGCACCTCGGCCACCCATGGCCCGGCCGCATTGACCAGTACCCGCGCCCGGACGCTGTGGCTGCCCCTATGGTCGGCCACCGTCGCGCACCATTCCGTGCCCTCCCGCCGCGCATCGATCAGCCGCGTCCGCGTGCGGATGTCCGCCCCCCGCTCCGCCGCGTCGATGGCGTTGAGCACGACCAGCCGGCTGTCCTCGACCCAGCAGTCCGAATAGACGAAGGCCTTGCCCCGCGATGCCTTCAAACCGTTCCCGAAAGGCGTGCGGGCAAGATCGATCGTGTCCGTGCCCGGAAGCTTTTTCCGGCCGCCCAGATGATCGTAGAGAAACAGGCCAAGCCGCACCATCCAGGCCGGACGCGGCGACTGGGTCTGCGGCAGCACGAAGCGCAGCGGCCAGATGATGTGCGGCGCCATGCCCCATAGCCGCTCGCGCTCGATCAGCGCCTCGCGCACCAGGCGGAACTCGCCATATTCCAGATAGCGCAGGCCGCCATGGATCAGCTTGGTCGACGCGGAGGAGGTGTGGCTGGCCAGATCCTCCTGTTCCACCAGCAGCACGGAAAGGCCACGGCCCGCCGCATCGCGGGCGATGCCCGCACCATTGATGCCGCCGCCCACCACCAACAGGTCATACGGATCGCGGCGTTGCGTTTCAGCCATGCTTCGTTCCAGTCAATTCTTCATACTTCTATAGCAGGATCGCCGCGGAAACGAAAGCGTTGACGCGCGAACGAAAATGAATGAGCCTTCAAACGAACATGGAGGGGAAGAAGGTGAAGCAGGGCCACATCCTGGCGATCGATCAGGGCACGACATCGACGCGCAGCGTCGTTTTCGATTCGCGGGGGCGCCGGATCGTCACGGCCCAGGTCGAATTCGCACAGCATTACCCTGCACAGGGCTGGGTGGAGCATGATCCCGAGGATATCTGGCGCGACACGCTGGCCACCGCGCGGGAAGCCATCGAAAAGAGCGGCATCGACGTCGCCAGCATCGCCGCGATCGGCATCACCAACCAGCGCGAAACGACGATCCTGTGGGATCGCGCGACCGGCGCTCCGATCTACCCCGCCATCGTGTGGCAGGATCGCCGCACGGCCGATCGATGCCAGCAACTGAAGGCAGAGGGCGCCGAATCGATGGTGCGCGCCCGAACCGGGCTGCTCGTCGACCCCTATTTCTCGGCGACGAAGATCAGCTGGATCCTCGACCATGTCGACGGCGCCCGCGCCCGCGCCGAACGCGGCGAGCTGGCCTTCGGCACCGTCGACAGTTTCCTTCTCTGGCGCCTGACCGGCGGCGCGGTCCATGCCACCGATGTCACCAACGCCGCCCGCACCTGCTTGTGGGACATCCATCGCGGCGCCTGGGACGAGGATCTCTGCCGTCTGTTCGGCGTGCCCGCGGCGGTGCTGCCGTCGGTGGAAGATAACGCGCATCGCTTCGGCACCACCGATCCCGCGCTGTTCGGCGCCGAAATTCCGATCGCCGGCATGGCCGGCGACCAGCAGGCCGCGCTGTTCGGGCAATGCTGCTTCGCGCCGGGCATGGTGAAATCCACTTATGGTACGGGCTGCTTCATGCTGATGCACACCGGGGAAGAGGCGGTCGCCTCCACCCACCGGCTGCTCACCACGCCCGCCTATCGGATCAACGGCCGCACCTGCTATGCGCTGGAAGGATCGATCTTCATCGCCGGCGCGGCGGTGAAGTGGCTGCGCGACGGCATTGGCGTCATCACCCATGCCCGGCAGACCAACGACATGGCGACGCGCGTGCCGGATAGCCACGGCGTCTACATGGTACCCGCCTTTGTCGGGCTTGGTGCGCCGCATTGGGATCCGGATGCACGCGGGGCGATCTTCGGGCTCACGCTCGGCGCCACCCAGGCCCATCTCGCCCGCGCCGCGCTCGAAGCCGTCGCCTACCAGAGCTACGATCTGCTGGAGGCGATGGTGCAGGACGGCGGCGGCCAGCCGGCCACGCTGCGGGTGGATGGCGGCATGGCCGCAAACGACTGGCTTTGCCGCTTCCTGGCGGACATCCTGCAGGTTTCGGTCGAGCGGCCGGACGATCTGGAAACCACCGCGCGGGGTGCTGCCTTCCTCGCCGGCCTCGCGGTGGGCCTGTGGCCGGGGCTGGACGCGCTGTCCGATATCTGGACCCGCCATGCCTGTTTCGAACCAGGCATGGCGGCAGACCATCGCGCGACGCTGCTCGCCGGCTGGCACGACGCCCTGGAGCGGACGTTACGCTAGCGGCGGTCGGCGCTCAGGCCGCGTCGACCATCACGATCTCGCTGTCCTCGATCGCGGTGATCCGCAGGACATCGACATCCTTGATCGCCGCCCCGTCGCGGGCATGCACCTGCACGCCATCGATCTCGACCGCGCCGATCGCAGGCACCAGATAGGCGCGGCGATCACTGCCCAGCGCATATTCGGCCGTCTCGCCGGCCCGCAACGTCGCGCCCAGCACCCGCGCATCGGTCCGGATCGGCAGCGCATCGCCATCGCCTTCGAAGCCGCTCGCGAGCACCACGAACTGGCCGGCGCGATCGGTCTTCGGGAAGGGCCGCGTGCCCCAGCTCGGCTTCTCGCCGCTGCGGGTCGGCTGGATCCAGATCTGGAAGATGCGGGTCGTCTCGTCTTCGCGGTTATATTCGGAATGGGCGATCCCGGTCCCCGCCGACATCACCTGCACGTCCCCGGCCACGGTGCGGCCGTGATTGCCCAGATTGTCCTGGTGGGTGATCGCGCCGTCGCGGACATAGGTGATGATCTCCATGTCGCGATGCGGATGGGGCGGAAAGCCGGTCTGCGGCGCGATGGTGTCATCGTTCCACACGCGCAGATTGCCCCAGCTGGTCCGCGCCGGATCATAATAATTGGCGAAAGAGAAATGGTGCTTGGCATCCAGCCAGCCGTGATTGGCACCGCCAAGGCTGGAAAAGGGGCGAAGTTCGATCATCCTGGGTCTCCCGGTGGCGGCGGCGCCACCCGGCGCCGCTGCGATGACCGGGATATAGTCGGGCTCGACTTCTCCGAAGAGTGGGATAATTTGCGCGGAAACGTTCTAGGAAATTGAAATGTCGAATCCCGGCACCCCCACGTTCGACCAGCTCCGCATCTTCCTCGCCGTGGTCGATTCCGGCAGCTTCGCGGGCGCCGGGCGCACGCTGAATCGCGCGGTTTCGGTGATAAGCTATGGCATCGCCAACCTGGAAGCGCAGCTGGGCGTGCTGCTGTTCGATCGCGAAGGCACCAAGAAGCCCCGCCTCACCACCGCCGGCGAAGCGGTGCTGGCGGAGGCACGGGCCGTCGCGCAGGGAATCGACGGCCTGCGCGCCAAGGTGAAAGGCCTGCTCGACGGCCTGGAGGCGGAGGTGCACCTGGCGGTGGACGTGATGCTGCCCACCCGCCGCCTGGGCGAGGTGCTGCGCGCCTTCCGGGCGGCATTCCCCACCGTGACGCTGCGCCTGCATGTCGAAGCGCTGGGCGCGGTGACGGGGCTGGTGCTGGATGGCCAGGCGGTGCTGGGCGTGTCCGGCCCGCTGGCGATCGGCATGGAAGGCATCGAGCGCGAGGCAGCCGGTTCGGTGGCGATGGTGCCCGTCGCAGCGCCCGATCATCCCCTGGCCCGGCTGGACCCGATCCCGCCCGGTGCAGGACGCGATCACGTCCAGCTCGTGCTGTCCGATCGCTCGCCGATCACCGCCGGGCGCGACTTCGCCGTCATAAGCCCGCGCACCTGGCGACTGGCCGATCTGGGCGCCAAACACGCCTTGTTGCGGGAAGGGATCGGGTGGGGGAACATGCCACAGCCGTTGATCGAACCCGATCTCGTCGCGGGAACGCTGGTGCGACTGGCAATGCCGGATAGCCCCGGCGGCATGTATCGCTTCAGCACGATCTGGCGCCGCGACACGCCTCCCGGCCCGGCCGCCACCTGGCTGCGCGCCCGCTTCGTCGAGGCCGGACGCGGCGATGGCGACGTGGAAGGCCTGGGCGAAGTCTAGCGCGCCGGCGGCAGCGGCGCCGCTCACCCCTCGCGGATCGCGTGCTCCAGGTCCTCGGCATGCGCGCTCGCCGGCTCGGAAGGGGCCGCCGCCGCCGCGAGTTCGGTTTCAACCCGTGCCCCACCGGTCAGGGTACGGTGCACCGGGCAGCGATCGGCGATCTCCAGCAGCCGGGCGCGCTGCGCCGCGTCCAGATCGCCATCGATCTCGATACGCCGGGTGAACAGGTCCGCCGGGACGATCCCGGCCTGCCGCTGATGCCCGGCCAAGGTGCGGATTCCCGTCACCGGCCAGCCCTTTTGCAGCGCATAGACCCGAAGCGTCATCGTCGTGCACGCCGCCAGCGCGGAGGCGAGCAGCTGATAGGGCGTCGGCCCCGATCCCATGCCCCCGACCGACACCGGCTCGTCGAGCAGCAGCGCGGTACCGGCCACCTGCACCGCGACCTGGAACTTGCCCGCGCCGGTGTCCCGCGCGACCGCGTCGAGCGCCAGCGGCCCGCTCATGCCGCCTGCTCCGCCGCGAGCTGGGTATCGATCGCGATGCCCTGTTTGAGCGTCAGCGTCACCGGCGTGCGCTCGGCGATTTCGGCAAGCCGCGCCTGTCCCGCCGCATCCGGCCCGGTGATGGAAAGGATACGCCGGATCCGGGGGCCCTCCGTCCCCGATACCAGCCGCAGATCGACATCCAGCGCCTCGATCCGCCACCCCTTGCGATCGGCATACATCCGCAACGTCATCGCCGTGCAGGCCCCCAGCGCCGCGAGCAGCAGATCATAAGGGGCAGGGCCGGCATCGCTGCCGCCGCGCGACTCGGGCTCGTCCGCAAGCAGCGGATGGCGGCCGGCCTCGATCCGGGTTTCCAGAAGATCGGGGCCGATATGGGCAAGGGCATGGGCCATGGGGTTCGCCTCCTTCAGATTGCCAGCAGCGCGATCGCGTCGATCTGCGCGGCATTGAAGCCTTGATCGGCCAGCGCGGGCACAAGTTCCGCCGCCGGCTGCCGCTGTCGCCGCGTCTTGCAGACGAACTGGCGGATCGCCTCCAGCCGGGGATCGGCCAGCGGCGTCGCCCGCCGCGATCCGAACAGCAGATCCAGCGCACGCCCGATCTTCGAACGCGGCGTGCCGGGGCTGGCAGCGGCACAGCCGCAGCCTGCGGCATCCTGCAACGCGACGGATACCGCCGCCCATTCGGTGCTGCTGAGTTGGGGAATGCCTTGGCTGCGCATCGAAACCTCCTGTTTGCGCCCTGTTGCTAGCAAGCTCCGGCCCTTCGGATCAGCAGGATAAAATAGGGCGTTTCGTTCGAAAAACTGGAACAGTCGCGTGGCTGGAGCGCCTACGCCTTGTACGGCAGGCCGATCGCGCAGGCACCCCAAACGAGCGTACAGGCGAACACCCGGCAGCCTTGGACTAGAATGACGATCGAAGGAGATCGTGATGGCACGCTGCGCCCATATGAATGCCGAAACCGTCCGGGACGTGACGCCGAGCGCACGCGGGTGCGAGGAATGCCTGAAGATCGGCAGCTGGTGGGTCCATCTGCGCCTGTGCCGCAGCTGCGGCCATGTCGGTTGCTGCGATCAGTCGCCCAACCGCCACGCCACCGCCCATTTTCACGCGACCGGCCACCCGATCATGGAAGGCTATGATCCGCCCGAGGGCTGGGGCTGGTGCTATGCCGATGCGATCGAGGTCGACCTGCCCGATCAGACTCCCCAGGACGGGCCGATCCCCCGCTTCCTGTGATCCGCCGTCAGCCCGTGGTGATCAGGCGATAGCCGACTCCCGGCTCGTTGCGGATCAACGACTGCGTCGAATCGGCATCCAGCTTCCGCCGCACGCTGCGCGCTGCGACCCGCAGATATTCGACGTCGTTCTCATGGCCCGCGCCCCAGACGTTGCGCAGCAGCTGGCTGTGCGTCACCACCCGGCCGGGGTGCTTGGCCAGTTCCACCAGGAAGGCGAACTCCTTGGGGGTCAGGTGCACTTCCTCCCCCGCCTTGAGGATCCGGCGGCCGGCGATATCGATCTCGACGTCGCCGATCCGCAACTGCGGCGTCGTCACTTCGGCGGACAGGCGGTGGCGAAGCGCGGTGCGTATGCGGGCCAGCACCTCTTCGGTATCGAACGGCTTGGTAACATAGTCGTCGGCGCCAAGATCCAGCGCCGTCACCTTCTGATCCGTCCCGTCGCGTGCGGAAATCACGAGCACGGCCACCCCCGCCCCTTTGAGCAGCGGCACCAGTTCCAGCCCGTCGCGATCCGGCAGGCCCAGATCGAGCAACACCGCTTCCGGCTTGTCGATCTGCAGCGCCGTCAACGCCTCGCGCGCCGTGCCCGCTTCCACCACGCGATGCCCCGCCCGCGTCAGGCTGGTGACCAGCAGGCGGCGGATCGCGGGTTCGTCATCCACCACCAGCAGCTTTGCAGACGGCGTCATTCGAGCGGCGCTCCCTTGATCAGATGGGCTTCATCGAAATGGATCGCAAAACAGGCACCCGGCGCATCGACGCGATTGGCGGCATCCACCCGCAGCCCCATCGCTTCGACAAAGCCCTTGACGATGGCGAGGCCAAGCCCGGTTCCGCCCTTGCGATCCGATCCTTCGATCCGGGCAAAGGTTTCGAACACGCGACGCTCCTCTCCCGGCGGAAGCCCCGGACCTTCATCAAGGATGCGCAGCACCAGGCTATAGCGTTCCCGCTGCGCGGAGATGGTGATCGGGGTCGCCGCCTCGCTATATTTGGCAGCGTTTTCCAGCAGGTTGATAAGGCAATGGTGGAACAGCCGGGGATCGACCCGCACGAACGGGAGATCGGGCGGCACGTCGAGAATGATCGCGCGGCCTTCCAGGGTGCGGCGAAGATCATGGACCGCCGAACCGATCGCATCCGTTAGGTCCACCGGCTCGTTCGACTGATGCAGCGCACCGGCCTCGATCCGCACCATATCCAACAGATTGGCGACGAACCGGTTCAGCCGCTCGGCCTCGGCACGGGCGGCATCGATCTGGCCCGCCTGTTCCTCGGAGGCGGCGCGCATCTCGCCCAAGGTGCCCAGCACGGTCGTCAGCGGGGTGCGCAGGTCATGGCTGATCGACGATAGCAGCGTCTGGCGCAGCCGGTCGCGCTCGCGCAGTTGCGCCACGCTCGCCATCTGCGCCTCCAGCAGGATGCGCTCCAGCGCCAGGCCGGCCTGATCGAGCAGGCTCAGCAGCATCGGCAGCTGATCGGATCGAACCGGCACCGCCGCATCGCTGCGCGCGACACCGAACACGCCCAACACCCGCCCGCCTGCCGCCAGCGGCTGGAACAGCCATTCGGAAGCCGTGAGCGTATCCGAGCCGCGGCCCGCCGCCTGGTTGTTCTCGAACGCCCAGCGCGCCGCCGCCTGCTCGATCGCGTCCAGCCGATCCTCGGGCGGGAATGCCGCGCGCAGCGCCAGGCCGGCCGGCTCGGGAAGCAGCAGCACGGTATGCACCCCCAGCAGCCTGCCCACCTCGGCGCAGAGCAGCTGCCCCAGTTCCTCCGGCTTGCGGGTGCCGGTCAACAGCCGCGCGAAACCGGCGAGTGCGCCGTTCTGTGCCGCGCTCCGCTGTGCCAGAACGGCCTGTTCGCGCACCTGCGCCGCCAGCTTGCTCGCCACGATCGCCACCGCCAGCAGCACCAGAACGGTGATGATGTTCTGCGGATCCTGGATCGTGAAGGTGCCGGTCGGCGGGATGAAGAAGAAATTATAGGCCAGCGACGAGATGAGCCCGGTGACGATCCCCGTGCGCAGGCCATAGCGAGTAGCCGCAACCAGCACCGGCACCAGGAACAACAGGCCGACATTGGTGATGCTGCCGGCCGTGAAGACGCCGGCGCATACCAGCGTGATGAGCGCCACCAGCCCGAGCGAGACGAGATAGCCCTCCAGCCGTCCCCAGGCCCCGGCCCTGCGACGCCGCTCGGCCGGGGGCTTGCCGACCTGCATCGGCAGCACATGCACCGACACGCCCGGCGTATCGCGCACCAGGCGATCGACCACCGATCCGTGCCGCAGCTCGAACCAGCGGGAGCGTGCCGATTTGCCGACGATCAGCTGTGTCGCGCGGGCATCGACGGTGAACCGCTTCAACCCCTCCACCACGTTCGTCGCCGGCAGCGTCGCGACCTGCGCACCCAGTTGTGTCGCCAGATGCAGCGTTTCGGCCACCCGCGCCTTCTCGGCGTCGCCCAGCAGGGCGGTGCGCGGCGTTTCGATATGGACGGCGGTCCAGGGGGCGTGCAGCGCATCGGAGATCCGCTTGGCGGCGCGGACCAGCTCGGCCGATCCCGGCAGCTCGCTCACCGCCACCACCAGCCGTTCGCCGGCCGCCCAGGTACCGGCCAGCGCGTGCGCCCGCAGATGTTCCAGCATCTGCGCGTCGACCGCCTGCGCCGCGCGGCGCAGCGCGAGTTCGCGCAGCGCGGAGAGGTTCGACTTGGAGAAGAAATGGACCAGCGCGCGCGAGGCTTCCTCGGGCACATAGACCTTGCCGTCCTTCAGCCGCTCGATCAGCTCCTCGGGGGGGATATCGACCACTTCGATATCCGCATTCTCGATCACGCGATCGGGCAGCGTCTCGCGGACGCGGACCTTGGTGAACGACGCGACGACATCGTTCAGGCTTTCGAGATGCTGGACGTTGACCGTGGAATAGACGTCGATGCCGGCCGCCAGCAGTTCCTCGACATCCTGATAGCGCTTGGGATGGCGCGCGCCGGGCACGTTGCTGTGCGCCAGTTCATCCACCAGCACCAGCTGCGGCCGCCGTTCCAGCACCGCATCCAGGTCCATCTCCTCCAGCGTCCGGCCCTGATAGTCGATGCGCGACCGCGGGACGATCTCGAAGCCGCGCAGCTTGGCCTGGGTTTCCGCCCGGCCATGCGTCTCCACCACGCCGATCA
Organism: Sphingomonas pokkalii; assembly: GCF_003096275.1. Taxonomy (GTDB): domain Bacteria; phylum Pseudomonadota; class Alphaproteobacteria; order Sphingomonadales; family Sphingomonadaceae; genus Sphingomonas; species Sphingomonas pokkalii. The sequence goes on along the minus strand of NZ_QENQ01000001.1, from coordinate 3,112,465 downwards.
CCACGTCGACGCCCGCCTGCTGCCGGGCCGCGCCGTCGCTCAGCATCTCATAGGTCTTGCCGACGCCCGGCGCGGCGCCCAGGAACACCTTCAGGCGGCCACGCCCCTCTTGCGCGGCGGCGCGCAGCAGGGCTTCGGGATCGGGTCTGGTTCGCTCGCTCACCGGGCGGCTTGTGCCCCCGGCGGGCGATGCTGTCGAGAGCGGCGTGGGGGCGGGTGGCGCGCGCGAAGGTGCGGCCCGCCCCGTTGCGGCGCGCTTAGAGACCGTTTGGGAATTCGGCGGCGGAGGGCTGGCGAGGGATTTTTTGTCGCGCGCAAGAAGCCAACCGCAGGCGATGCCGGAAGCATCGGCGAGGATTGGCGACGCTGCGGCGGCGAAAAAGACCCGCCAGACCGACCCGATCGAATTTCCAGACGGTCTCTTAGAAGCGGAAGCGCACGCCCGCCCGATAGACGCGCCCGATCTGATCGTAGAGCGCCGGGTTGTTGAAGATGGTCGATGGTGCGGGATCGCGATCGAGCAGGTTGTCGATCTTGCCGTACAGCGTCACGTCCTTCACCACATCGAACGTCGCGCCGATATCGAGATAGAAGGATCCGGGCATATAGTTGTTGTCGATGGTCGGCTGCCGGGTGGTCGATGCCGGGCATCCCGTCTGGCACACGATATACTGGTTGCCGATCGTGCCGCTGCTGAACCAGCGCTCCTGCACCAGCAGCGAGAAGCGGCCCGCATTGTAGGTCTGCACCGCCAGCCACTTCCAGTTCGGCGTGGCGCCCAGGTTGTTGCCGGCATTGTCCACCGGCACCGTGCCGATCAGGCCGGTATCGGTGATGTTGTTGATCACGTGCGTGGCAAGCGCGCGCACCGTCAGGTCGCCCGGCAGGCCAAGCGGCCGCTGCCAGCGGTAGCTCGCCTCGATGTCGAAGCCTTCGGTGCGGATCGAGGCGAGGTTGAACGCCTGGACGTTGATGAAATTGGGCCCGGCCGTGTTGTTCAGGTTGAACGCGCTGCACGTATCGAGCAGCACCTTCTGGAAACAGAGCTGGACGATATCATTGGCCGCGAGGCTGGAAATGACTTCGTTGATCTTGATCTTGTACCAGTCGAACGAGAGGCTCAGTCCCGGCGCCCAACGCGGGTTGGCGAGTGTGATGCCGGCGGTCGTATTGCGGGCGATTTCCGGCTTCAACGTGGTGTTGCCGATCGAATTCTGGATCACGAGCACATTGATCTTGTTGAACGGATCGAAGAAGTTGGGCAGCGTCGTCGTCACGGGCGCGGCGAAGAGTTCGGACAGGTTGGGCGCACGCACGTCGCGCGAGGTTACCGCCCGGATGCGGAAACCATCGACCGGCAGATCCCAGGTGCCGCCCAGCTTCCATGCCCAGACCGTGCCCGAAGTGCTGTAATCGGTCACCCGCGCCGCGCCGTTCAGGCTCGCCCGACCGAGCTTCTCGGAGTTCAGGAACGGCAGGTTCGCCTCGAAGAACGCTTCCTTCACGCTATAGGCGCCGCTGCCATTCTTGTAGTTGCCGGCATACCAGTTGTTGCCGCTGGCAAGCAGCGCCGGATCGTCCGGATAGTCTCCTCCGGGCGCGCTCGCCGCGAAGCCCGCGCCATAGGGATCGGCGCGCACCTTGTAATATTCGTGGCGATATTCGCCGCCGAACGCGATCGAAAGCGGCCCGGCCCAGAGATCGACGGGTGAACCGGAGATATTGATGCTCGCCACATCCTGCGTCTGTCGGGTGCGCTGGAACGGCCCATGGTCGGGCATGATATAGCGCAACGCCGCCGCCGAGGGGTTGCCGCCGATGATGTTGAGCGGCTGGCAGCCATTGGCCCGCGCCGTCGGATCGCGACAGACGATCGCACCGTTGAGCGTCGTCGCATCGATCGCCTGGTTGAAGCGGCGCGACAACAGGATGTTGCGAACGTCGATGTCGGTATAGTTGGTGCCGTGCTCGCCATAGATGTCGTAGGTCCAGGCAGTCCCGGCAACCTCCACCTTGCCCTTGCCGCCCAGGACGAAGCGATATTGGCGACGATCGGTGTAGACGCGGGTATTGCCCAGCGCGGCATTGCTGGTGCCGTACTGGAAACTGGTGATGCCTGCCGTCGCGCAGGCCTGCTGGACCAGCGCGGGCACGAACGGATTGGCGCATTGCAGCGTCAGGCCGGGCCGGTTCATGCCGTTGACCGGCTGGTTGTTGGTCTTCACCTGGCCGATATTGACGGTGAAGTAGAGCTCATTGTCCGGTGCGACGTCGAAACCGATGCGGCCATAGCTGTTGATCCGCTCGATCGCCGATTTCAGCGAGCGGCCGGCGTCGACATTGCCGGAAAGGTCGCCGCCCAGGCAGAAACCGGGAAAGCAGCCGGTCACCGCGCCCGAGGCATTGCGCGACGGCACGCCGTTCGATCCATATTGGAACTGGAAGGGCTGGCCGCTCTTGTCGAAGGCAATGCCCTGCAACGGACCTGCGGTGATCAGGCCATATTTGGCGAAGGTGATCGACTGTGCCCAGTCGCGCACCACAAATTGTGGCATCCCGTCATTCAGCACGCCGCGATCGATCAGCGACCGCTGGGTGAACCAGTTGCGGCCGTTGGCCAGCTTGGTGCCGAACTCGCCGCCACCAATGCCTTCTTCCTTGTCATATTCGAAACTACCGACCAGATGCAGCCGATCGCCCAGCGCGCTGGTGCCCGCCGCCAGCTGGAACAAACCGGTCGCATCGTCGCCATAGGTGGTGATGCCGCCCTGGATATTGCCGCGGATGCCCGTGAAGCGCGTATCGGTGATGAAATTGACCACGCCGCCCACTGCATCCGAGCCATAGGATGCGGAAGCGCCGCCGTTAACGATATCAACGCGTTTGACCAGCAGCTGCGGGAACAGGCTGACGTCCGGCACCCCGGTGACGTTTGCGCCCACCACCCGCTGCCCATCGAGCAGCGTCAGCGTGCGGATCGTACCCAGACCGCGCAGCGAAAAGGAACTGAGCCCCTGCTGCCCGCTGGAGGTGCTGAAGGTATTGACCTGCGTACCCGAAGAGCCCTGCAGCGACGGCAACTGCGCGATGGTGGTAAAGACGTTCGGCTGTGCATTTGCCGCGATCTGTTCGTCGCCGAGCACCGTCGTGGGGGTGGGTGCGGTGAAACCGCTGACCGCGATGCGCGATCCGGTCACGATGATTTCGCTCGCTTCCGCTTCGGAAACAACCTGCCCCTGGCGATCGGCGGGAACGGCTTCCTGCCGGGCGGGAACCGTGACGGACGGTTCGGTCTGCGCCCAGGCCGGAATCGGCAGCAGCGAAAGGCCGGCAACGATCAGCCGCGTCGACGGACGCGAGCGAAGCAACGCCTTGCGATCTAGTTTCTTTGCGAACATCCTCACCTCCCTGGTGTTTCGTCTTGCCGGATCGTTCCGGACGGGAGAGGAGGCAGAAGGAACGGTTCAGGTCGCAGCCGACGCGCCGGCGTCCGCACCGCAAAACCCATAAGAGCACAGCATAGAATCGATGCGGCGCAATCCCCTCGCAGCCTCTCCCATGATATTCTTTTCTTTCGCAGCCATCTTCGGGTTGCCGCAGAACCGGGCATCACGGCCCGTTTCTATCGCCACCTTCGCATGTTTACGTTAACATAAGACCTATGGCCGGGCGGATGCGGAGTCAATAGTCCGTGTAGATAGGTTGGCACCCTACTGGTCGGGGTCGCGCGACCGATCCGATCGCGCAACTTTCACATGGGGCATTAAACACGCGCCGATCCTGTGCCATTGGGCACGATCCTCACCGCTTGGATCGACCCGCATCATGCGCCTGTTTCGCCCCGCTTTGCTGCCGCTTGCCCTGACGCTGGTCTCCACGTCTCCCCCGCCCCGCGCGGCCTTGGGGCAGCAAGACGAGCCCGCCGCGAAAGTGGATCCCTTTGTCGGCGTGGATGGCGGCGGCGTGGCCGGGGGAAACACCGTGCCTGGCGCGGGCGTGCCCTTCGGTTTCGTATCGTTCAGCCCGGATACGACCAACGGCGACACCAATGGCTATGATTCGCACAGCCCGATCCAGGGGTTCAGCTACACCCATGTCAGCGGCACCGGCGGGTCTGCCAAATATGGCAATTTCCGCGTCACCCCGATCAGCGGAGCGCTGCGCATCCACCACCTGCATTTCGATCGTCGCGACGAAGCGGCGTCGCCCGGCTATTACCGGGTCGGGCTGGCCAATCGTGACGGCGGCGTAACCCAGGTCGAACTCACCGCCTCGCGCCTCGCCGGCTTCCAGCGCCTGACCTTCCCCGTCGGCGCTGACGGCCACGTCGTGCTCGACGCCAGTTCGGTCATCGCGATGCGGGGTGCGGGCCAACGGACGCGCAATGCGCGGGTGCAGCTGATCGACAATCGCCACATGGCCGGCGAGGTTACAGTGGAAGGCGGCTGGAACCCGGTACCCTACACCCTGTATTTCTATGCCGAGTTCGATCGCCCCGCGTCAGCCTTTGGCGCGTGGAAAGCCCGGCAAGGGGCGATGGAAACCTTCCATGGACCCGGCACATGGGAAGGCGGGAACCAGACCAAAGCTCCCGCCGACCGCCAGGGGCTGATGATCGAATATGATACGCGGATGGAATTCGCGAACCGGCTCGGCACATATTTCACCTTCGATACCAGCACGGCGCGCCAGGTCCGGATGAAGCTCGGCGTGTCGTTCCTCGGCATCGAGAAGGCGCGCGCCAATCTGGCTGCCGAACTGCCGGACTGGGACTTCGATGCAGCTGTCACGCGGGCCAGGGCGGCGTGGGATGCGGCGCTGGCAAAGATCAACGTCACCGGCGGGACGGACGAGCAACAGCGCATCTTCTATACCGCGCTCTACCGCGCCCACACGATGCCGCACGATCTGAGCGGCGAGAATGTGTGGTGGCGCTCCAGCGAGCCGCATTACGAGGATTTCTACACGCTGTGGGATACCTTCCGCACCGTGCATCCGCTGCTCACGCTGATCCAGCCCCAGCGACAGCGGGAGATGATCCGCTCGCTGATCGACACCTATACCCATACCGGCTGGATGCCGGATGCCCGGATCGCGGGCGGCAACGGCATGACGCAAGGCGGATCGAACGGCGATGTGCTGATCGCCGATGCGGTGGTGAAGGGAATTGGCGGCTTCGATGCGGCGCTTGCCTATCAGGCGATCCGCAAGAATGGCGAGGTGGAAAGCGATCAGCCCTTGCTGCAAGGCCGGGTGCTGCGGGACTATCTGGCGCGCGGCTATGTCTCACTCGAACAGCCCCGCTCGGCATCGCGCACCCTGGAATATGCCTATGACGATTTCGCGATCGGCGCCGTCGCCAGCCAGTTGGGCAAAGCCGCCGATGCAGCCCGCTACCGCGCACGTTCCGCAAACTGGAAGAATCTGTGGGACGGCCGGCTCGGCTGCATCCGTCCCCGCTATGCCGATGGCAGCTGGATCGAGAATTATTCGTGCACCGACGAATATCCCGATCGTTCGACACCCTGGTGGGAAGCGCCGTTCTACGAAGGCAATGCGCTGCAATATTCCACCTACATCCCGCACGACATTGCAGGGCTGATCGAAAAGACCGGCGGCAACACCGGCTTCACCGCCTGGCTCGATCGCCTGTTCGAAGGCCATTATTCGCAGGGCAATGAACCCGATCTTCTGGCCCCCTTCCTCTACATCCATGCCGGTCGACCGGATCGCACCGCCGACATCCTGCGCGACCTGATGGCGAAGCATTACAAGCTCAGCCGCACCGGCTTGCCGGGGAATGACGATGCGGGTGCGATGTCCAGCTGGTATGTTTGGAATGCGATGGGGCTCTACCCCAATGCCGGCCAGCCCTATTATTATATCGGCACGCCGCTGTTCACCCGCAGCCGAATCGCGCTCGAAAACGGCAAAAGCTTCACCGTGGAGGCTCCGTCGGCATCGTCCGCCAATCGCTATGTCACCGCAGCGAGACTGAACGGGAAGCCGATCGACCGGGCCTGGATCAGCCATGCCGAACTCGCCGCCGGGGGCGTGCTCACGCTGGAGATGGGCGCCACCCCAGGCGCCTGGGCGACGCGCTTCACGGCGCCCCCGGACGGCTACCGGCGCTGAGGGCGTTCAACGCAGCGTCTTGATGATCGCAGAAAAATCAAGCGCCGCGCCTTCGCCCTCGACGAACGCCGCGTAGAGCTGCTCGGCGCGTTCGCCCATCGGCACCTGCGCGCCCACGCTGGCGGCCGCTTCCATCGCCAGCTTGAGGTCCTTGAGCATCAAGGGTGCTGCGAACCCGCCCTGATAGTCGCGATCGGCCGGGGTTTCCGGGCCGACGCCGGGGACCGGGCAATAGCTCGTCATCGACCAGCTCTGGCCCGAGGAGACCGAGGCGATGTCGAAGAAGCGCTGCTGGTCGAGCCCCAGCTTCTCGGCGAGCGCGAAGGCTTCGCAGGTGGCGACCATCGTCGCGCCGAGGATCATGTTGTTGCAGATCTTCGCCGCCTGGCCTGCGCCGCTGGTGCCGGCATGGATCACGGCCTTGCCCATGTCGCTCAGATAGGGCTCCGCCCGCTCGAACGCGGCGACGCTCCCGCCGACCATGAAGGTGAGCGTGCCGGCGGTCGCCGCGGCAATCCCGCCCGAGACCGGCGCGTCGACCGCGAGCAGCCCGCGCTGGGTCGCGGCCTCGGCGACGCGGCGGGCGGTGGCGACGTCGATCGTCGAGCAGTCGATCAGGATCGCGCCCGCTTCAGCACGGTCGAGCAGCGTCTCGGTGTAGAGCGCCTCCACATGCCGCCCGGCGGGGAGCATGGTGATGATCGCCTCGGCGCCTGCGATCGCCTCGGCGGCGTCGGTGGCGGGCAGGCAGCCGGCCTTCTTCGCGCGCTCCAGTGCCTCTGCCGACAGGTCGAAGGCGCGGACGTCATGGCCGGCCTTGGCGAGGTTCGCCGCCATCCCGCCGCCCATATTGCCCAGGCCGATAAAAGCTACGCGTGCCATTCAGGTACTCCCCTCCCGCGTGCGGGAGGGGCTGGGGGTGGGCGCTCCCTCTCCACAAGCGATGGTGTCGCGGATGCCGGGGGCCCACCCCCCGGCCCCCTCCCGCACGCGGGAGGGGGAGTGGTTCAGTGCCTCAACGCCCCGTCCAGTTCCCCGGACGCTTCTCGACAAACGCCGTCATGCCTTCCTTCTGGTCTTCGGTACCGAACAGCGCGTGGAACAGGCGGCGCTCGAACTGCACACCTTGGGCCAGCGTCGTCTCGAACGCGACGTTGACCATCTCCTTGTTCGCCTTCACCGCCAGCGGCGGCATCGCGGCGATGGTCGCGGCGGTCTGCACCGCTTCCTCGACCAGTTCGGCGGCGGGCACGATGCGGCTGACCAGCCCGGCGCGCTCGGCTTCGGCGGCGTCCATCATCCGGCCGGTGAGGCACATCTCCATCGCCTTGGCCTTGCCGACCGCGCGGGTAAGTCGCTGCGAGCCGCCCATGCCCGGCGAGACGCCCAGCTTGATCTCGGGCTGGCCGAACTTGGCGGTATCCGCCGCGAGGATGAAGTCGCACATCATCGCCACTTCGCAACCGCCGCCCAGCGCATAGCCGGCGACCGCGGCGATGATCGGCTTGCGGGTGCGGGTGAAGCTGTCCCAGCCGGCGAAGAAATCATGGCCGTACATGTCGGCAAAGCCCTGCGCCTGCATCTCCTTGATGTCGGCGCCCGCGGCGAAGGCCTTTTCGCTGCCGGTGAGCACCGCGCAGCCCTGGGACGGATCCGCATCGAAGGCGCGCATCACGTCGAGCAGTTCGTTCAGCACCTGCGCATTGAGCGCGTTGAGTGCCTTGGGCCGGTTGAGCGTGACCAGCGTCACCGCGCTGCGCTGCTCGACGAGAAGGGTTTCGTAGGAAGACATGACGTTCTCCGTTCAAGGCGCCCAGGCCTGCGCGGGCGGCAGGGGGGCGAAGATGGCATCGATCGCGGCGCTGTCCACCGCTTCCGGGGTGGAGGGAGCCCAACGCGGGGCATTATCCTTGTCGACGATTACCGCGCGCACGCCCTCGGCGAAATCGGGCAGGCGGCAGACGCGGGTCGCCACCGCATATTCCTGCGCCATCTCGGCGGCGAAATCGGGCATGGTGCGCCCCTCGCGGACGATGCGCAGCGACACCTTGCAGGCTTGGGGTGACTTGGCACGCAGCGTCGCCAGCGTGGCCGCGGCCCAGTCGCTGTCCTCGGCTTCGAGCGCGACGAAGATTTCCTCCACGCTGTCGCCGGCGAACAGCCGATCGATGTCCGCATAGTGGGCGAGGATCTTCGCGATCGGCGGCGCGATCGACAGATCGGTGAGGATCGCCAGCGCCTTGTCGGGCGTGGTGGTGATCTGCGCCTTGGCGGAAGCCAGCGCCTCGGCGGGGAGATAGTGGGTGGCGAGGCCGAGCGCGAGGCACTCGGCGCCGTCGAGCCGGTGGCCGGTCAGCGCCAGATACTCGCCCATCCGCCCCAGCAGGCGCGAGAGATACCAGCCGCCGCCCACGTCGGGGAACAGGCCGATGCCGGTCTCGGGCATGGCGAACTTGGTGTTCTCGGTCGCGACCCGGAACCGCGCCGGCTGCGAGATGCCGACGCCGCCACCCATCACGATGCCGTCGGCAAAGGCGACGATCGGCTTGGGATAGGTGAACAGCCGGTGGTTGAGCCGATACTCGATGCGAAAGAAGTCCGCCGCTTCCGCACCGTCGCTCGCGCCGCTGTCTGCGATCATGCGGATGTCGCCCCCGGCGCAGAAGCCGCGGCCCTCGGCATGGTCGAGCAGCACGATATGGATGCTATCGTCCTGCGCCCACGCGTCGAGCGCGTCGAGCATCGCCCGGCACATCGCGGTGTTGAGCGCGTGGAGGGCCTTGGGGCGGTTGAGGCGCAGGCGCGCGACGGGGCCTTCGACCGCGGTGAGAATTTCGTTCATTCGCGCACCAGCTCCCGCCCGACGATCATCCGCATCACCTGGTTGGTGCCCTCTAGGATCGAATGGACGCGCAGGTCACGCCAGAAGCGCTCGATCGGGTAATCCATCAGATATCCGTAGCCGCCATGGAGTTGCAGCGCGCGGTCGACCACCGCCGAGCCGGTGTCGGTGGCGAGGCGCTTGGCCATCGCGGCGAAGCGGGTCTTGTCGGGGGTGCCGGCGGTTACCTTGGCAGCGGCGAGGTAGAGCAAAGCGCGGGCGGCCTCCAGCTCCGTCGCCATGTCGGCGAGGGTGAACTGGGTGTTTTGGAAATCGGCGATCGCCTTGCCGAACTGCTGCCGCTCCTTGGTGTAGCGGACCGCCTCGTCCAGGCAGCGCTGCGCCCCGCCCAGCGAGCAGGCACCGATGTTCAGCCGCCCTCCGTCCAGCCCCATCATCGCGATACGGAAGCCCTCGCCCTCCGCACCCACGAGGTTCTCCACCGGCACGCGGACATTGTCGAGGATCACCTGCGCGGTGGGCTGCGAGTGCCAGCCGAGCTTGCGCTCCTGCGCGCCGAAGCTGACGCCGGCCATGTCCTTTTCGATCGCGAGGCAGGAAATGCCCTTGGGGCCGTCCTCGCCGGTGCGGACCATGGTGAGGTAGAGGTCGTTCTCGCCGCCGCCCGAGATGAACTGCTTGGTGCCGGTGACGATATAATGGTCGCCGTCGCGCACCGCGCGCGTCTTGAGCGCGGCCGCGTCCGAGCCCGAACCGGGTTCGGTGAGGCAGTAGCTGGCCAGCCGGTCCATGGTGACCAGGCTGGGGAGATACTTGTCCTTCACGGCCGGCGCGCCGAAGCGGTCGATCATCCAGGCGGCCATGTTGTGGATCGAGATGAACGCCGAGGTGGAGGGGCAGCCATAGGCCATCGCCTCGAAGATCAGCGCCGATTCGAGCCGGCCGAGGCCGATGCCGCCCGATTCCTCCGAGACATAGATCGCCGCGAAGCCGAGCTCGGCGGCGGCCTTGATCGTGTCGCGCGGGAAGATGTGCTTCTCGTCCCATTCGGCCGCTTGGCGGGTGATCGCATCGGCGGTGAACTTCTGCGCCATCGCCTGGATCTGGCGCTGGTCGTCGGTGAGGTCGAACTGGTGGGTCATGGGTTCAGCCATTTGCAGAAAGCTAGAGCGTATCCTCCCCCGCCAGGGGGAGGTGGCGCGCGACGGAGGGGGAGGATGCCAGAACATCGGCCGGCGTGCTTCCTCCCCCTCCGACCCGCTGCGCGGGCCACCTCCCCCTGGCGGGGGAGGATATTGGTTTTGAGTCACCCCATGGTCGGGATAACGAAAGCGTTGGCCGCGTCGCCTACGCCGCCATCTGGCCAGCGCTGGGTGACGGTCTTCACCTTGGTCCAGAAGCGGACGCCCTCCATGCCGTGCTGGTTGACGTCGCCGAAGGCCGAGCGCTTCCAGCCGCCGAAGCTGTGATAGGCCACCGGCACCGGGATCGGCACGTTGATGCCGACCATGCCGACATTCACCCGCGCCGCGAACTCGCGGGCGGCGTGGCCGTTGCGGGTGAAGATCGCGACGCCGTTGCCGTACTGGTGCTCGCTCGGCAGGCGCAGCGCGGTCTCGAAATCGGGCGCGCGCACGATCTGGAGGACCGGGCCGAAGATCTCCTCCTGGTAGCTCTTCATCGCCGGGGTCACGCGGTCGAACAGCGACGGGCCGATGAAAAAGCCCTGCTCGTGGCCCTGCAGCGAAAAGCCGCGACCGTCGACCACCAGTTCCGCGCCTTCGTCGACGCCGGTCTGGATCCAGCCCTCCACGCGGGCCTTGTGCGCGGCGTTGACCACCGGGCCGTACTGGGCCTCGGCATCGGTCGACACGCCCACCCGCAGCGAACGAATCGCCGGGATCAGCTTTTCGCGCAGCGCATCGGCGGTCTTGTCCCCGACCGGCACGACCACGGGGAGTGCCATGCAGCGCTCACCCGCCGAGCCGAACGCGGCGCCGGAGAGATCCGCCACGACCTGGTCGAGATCGGCATCCGGCATGACGATGCCGTGGTTCTTGGCGCCGCCCATCGCCTGGACGCGCTTCCCCGCCGCGACGCCGCGCTGGTAGACATAATGCGCGATGTCCGACGAGCCGACGAAGCTCACCGCCCCGATCGCCGGATGGTCGAGGATCGCGTCGACCATCTCCTTGTCGCCCTGCACCACCTGCAGGATTCCCTCCGGCGCGCCGGCCTCGCGCATCAGCTCGGCGAGGCGGACTGGCACCGAAGGATCGCGCTCGGACGGCTTGAGGATGAAGGCGTTGCCGCAGGCGATCGCGACCCCGAACATCCACATCGGGATCATCGCCGGGAAGTTGAACGGAGTGATGCCCGCACCGATCCCCAGCGGCATCCGCATCGAATAGACGTCGATGCCGGGACCCGCACCCTGGGTATACTCGCCCTTCAGCGCGTGCGGGATGCCGCAGGCGAACTCGATCACCTCGAGCCCGCGCTGGATGTCACCCTTGGAATCCGCGATCACCTTGCCATGCTCGGAGGAGAGCAGGTGGGCGAGCGCGTCCATGTTCGCCTCGACCAGTTCCTTGAAGCGGAACATCACCCGGGCGCGGCGCTGCGGGTTGGTCGCGGCCCAGCCGGGCTGGGCGGCCTGCGCAGCCGCCACCGCGCGATCAAGATCGGCCGAGGTGCCGAGCGCGACCTGGGCCTGCACGCTGCCGCTATTGGGATCGAACACATCCGCGCGGCGGCCAGCGCCACCTCCGCCGTGGCCCGAGATAACATGATCGATCAAGCGCATATCTGGCTCCTCGCTCTCCTGCCGACACCGTTGAAGCACCCCAGTGACGCAGGCAAGAGCACGAATATGCAGGTTGTAACTGCAATTTTGCAGCTGCACCGCACCGGGGCTACAAGGCGGGCATGAACTGGGACGATCTCCGCATCTTTCTGGCGGTGGCGCGTGCGCAACGGCTGAGCCGCGCGGCGGCGACGTTGGAGATGGATGCCACCACCGTTTCGCGGCGACTGCGCAAGCTGGAAACGACGCTGGCGCTGCGCTTGTTCGAGCACGCGCCGACCGGGCATATGCTAACGGAGGACGGCCAGCGGCTGCTGGACCAGGTCGAGCGCATGGAAGCCGAAGCGCTCGACATTGCAGGCACCCAGCCCAATGGCATGGGATTGGCCGGCACGCTACGGGTCAGCGCCTCCGAAGGCTTCGGCACGCGGATCATCGCGCCACGCCTGCAGGGCTTCACCAGCCGATTCCCGAATATCCAGATCGATCTGATCGCATCAAGCGGGTTCCTGAGCCCATCGCGACGCGAAGTCGATGTCGCGGTCATGCTCGCCCGTCCGCGCGCGGGGCCGCTCGTCGCCAGCAAGCTTACCGATTACGCCCTTGGCCTCTATGCCACGCGAGCCTATCTCGCCGCCGCCCCGCCGCTGCGCCAGCCGGCCGACCTGCTGGGCCATCGGATGACGGGCTATGTCGGCGATCAGATCTACGCGCCGGAGCTTCGCTACCTCGCCGAAATCGATCGGCGGCTGGCGCCACAGGTCCGCAGCACCAGCATCAACGCACAGGCGGAAATGATCGCGGGCGGCCATGTCTGCGGCATCCTGCCCTGCTTCATCGGCGATGCGATGCCGGGGCTGGAGCGGCTCCTGCGCGACACCATCGATATCCAGCGCAGCTTCTGGCTGGTGGTGCCACGCGATCTGCGCGGCCTACCGCGAATCGATCGGTTTCTGGGGTGGCTCGTCGAAGAGATGCAGCCGCTGCGCCACGCCATGCACGGTACGTCGCAAACTCCCGCCGCGCCAAGCCGCCGCGTCTTGCCGCGCAGTATTCCCGGCGATAGCGAATCGACATGACTCATTTCGCCCTGTTCGCCGCCCTGTTCGCCGCCGCCCCCCTGGCCGCTGCCGACGATCCGAATTTCGACCCTGCGACGGTGCGCGAGACCGACGCGATCGAGTGCCGGCTGGATGCCCCGAGCTACAACGGCTTCGCATTCGCCATTTCGGGCGAGGAGGCGCTGGCGAAAAAACGCCATTGGCGCAAGATCGACAGCGGCAATCCCTTCCTGACGGAATATGAACTACCTGCCCCGATCCAGGTGGCCGGCAGCTACAGCACTCGGCGCATCGCCTTTTCGTCCAATGCGATCCTCGCCATTCTTGATCTTGCCGATCCCGGCGTGATCGCAGGGAAGCAGGGGATCACCAATGCAGCCGATGCCGAACCGCTGATCGACGAACTGGTCCAATCGGGCAAAGCCAGCCGCGCCGAAATCGAAAAGGCCATGCCTTTCCGCAAGTTCCTGGGGGAGAAAGTGCTGGTCGATTCCACCGAGCTGCCGGCCAATGGCGAAAGCTTCGGTACCCATATGGTGATCGCGCGTACGGTCTCCAACGCGACGTCCCATCCGGGCAAGACGCTCTATGGCTGCTCGTATCAAATCGAGCCCATCGGCAAGGACGGCAAGCCGCTATAGGCGCCCGATAAACGCAATCTACGGTACGCCGGACAATTCTGGAAGAAGACCCGGGCGGCGGCTTCGGCCCCGCCGGGGATCAGGCTGTTTCAGCGCTGATCGGAAGGAAATGGTGGAGCCGAGGGGGATCGAACCCCTGACCTTCGCAATGCCATTGCGACGCTCTCCCAGCTGAGCTACGGCCCCATTCCCTCGGGAGGCGTGCCCTTTAGAAGGGGCTCGCCAGCTTGGCAAGGGCACTTTTGCACCCCTGCCAAACTTTTTTCAAACTTAGTTCTCGTCCTCGTCGCTGCCGGTCTCGACGCCCAGGTCGTCGTCGCCGCCCAGATCGACGTCGTCGTCCGCCGAGGGTTCCTCGTCGTCGGCACCGATATCCAGATCGTCGTCGCCCACCAGATCGGCGTCTTCCACCTCGGCCTTGTCCTTATCGGCCTTCACGGCCTCGAACGGCAGCGGCTGCTTGGACTTCAGGATCGGCTCGGGCTCCCAGGCATAACCGCAGTTGATGCAGGTGACGGGCTCGTCCTTCGTCAGATCGTAAAAGCGCGTACCGCACTTCGGGCAGCTGCGCTTGGTGCCCCATTCCGGCTTCACCATGTGTTGCCTCTTCGCCTTTCGCTTGTTCGGATGTTCGGGATTTGGGTGATCCCGGAAAGTGGGGGGCGCCTTGCCATGCCGCAAGCCGCCTGTCAAAGCCGCGGCCATGTCGAACGCTGCTTCCCGCCCCCTCACCGCTTCCGCGCGCGGCCCGCTGCGCGGCACCGTCACCGTTCCCGGCGACAAGTCGATCAGCCACCGCGCGATCATGTTCTCCGCGCTGGCCGTGGGTGAAAGCCGCATCGAGGGCCTGCTGGAAGGCGAGGACGTGCTCGCCACCGCCGCCGCAATGCGGGCGATGGGCGCCAGCGTGGAACGCGGCGACGACGGCACGTGGCGCGTGCACGGCGTGGGCGTCGGCGGGCTGCAGCAGCCGGCACAGGCGCTGGACATGGGCAATTCGGGCACGTCGACCCGTCTGCTGATGGGCCTGGTCTCCAGCCACCCGATCAGCGCCACCTTTGTCGGCGACGCTTCGCTGTCCGGCCGGCCGATGGGCCGGGTGATCGAACCCTTGGGCCAGATGGGCGCCGAGATCAGCGCCAGCCCCGGCGGCCGGCTGCCACTGATGGTGCGCGGCATGTGCCCGGCGGTACCGATCACCTATACGCTGCCGGTCGCCTCCGCCCAGGTGAAATCGGCGGTGCTGCTCGCCGGGCTCAACACCCCCGGCGTCACGCGCGTGATCGAGCCGGTCCCCACCCGCGACCATAGCGAGCGGATGTTGCGCGGCTTCGGCGCCGAGCTGACCGTGGAAGACGGCCCCGAGGGCAAGATCATTTCGATCACCGGCGAGGCCGAGCTCAAGCCCCAGCACATCGTCGTCCCCGGCGACCCCTCCTCGGCGGGCTTCTGGATGGTCGCGGCGTCGATCGTGCCGGGATCGGAAATCACGATCGCCAATGTCTGCATGAACCCGACCCGCACCGGCCTGATCACCGCGCTGCGGCGGATGGGCGCCGACATCGCCGAAACCAACGCCCGCACCGTCGGCGGGGAGCCGGTGGCCGATCTGGTCGTCCGCCACGCACCGCTCAAGGCGATCGAGGTCCCTGCCGATCTGGCGCCGAGCATGATCGACGAATATCCGGTGCTGTTCGTCGCCGCCGCGCTGGCCGAAGGACGCACCGTCGCCCGCGGTGCACATGAGCTGCGCGTCAAGGAATCGGATCGCATCGCCGCCATGCGAGCAGCGCTGACCGCCGCCGGAGTGCAGACCGAGGAGTTCGAGGACGGCCTGGCCATTCACGGTTCGGCCGGTGCGCCGCTGCCGGGCGGCGGCAACGTCGCGACCCTGCTCGACCACCGTATCGCGATGAGCATGACAGTGGCGTCGCTGGCTGCGGCCCAGCCGATCGCGATCGATGATGTCGCGCCGGTGGCGACCAGCTACCCCGACTTCTTCGAGACGCTGGAGTCGCTGACCGGCTGACCACAGGTGCGGCTTGACTAGGGATGGCATCATCCCGATTCATGGGCATCGCGGTATTTGCTCGGCAGACCCGGCTCCGCCCATCTGCTTCGCTTTCGACCAGGGTTTCGTGTTCGTGCTTTCTATCCTTTCCTCCAGGCTCCCCGTGCCCATGTCGAAACGCGCCGTCTTTCGCGGGATCACCGCATGATCATCGCCGTCGACGGCCCCGCCGCTTCGGGCAAGGGAACCATCGCGCGCGCGCTCGCCCGGCATTATGGCCTGCCGCACTTGGATACCGGGCTGCTCTACCGTGCGGTCGCGGCGAGCGTGTTGCGCGAAGGGCTGGCTCCCGAACAGGAAGATGATGCGGTTTCCGCCTGCGGGTTCGACGATGCGCTGCTCGCCGATCCGTGGCTGCGCACGGACGAGGTCGGGCAGATCGCCTCCATCGTCTCCGCGCATCCGCTGGTGCGCGCCGCGCTCCTCCAGCGCCAGAAAGCGTTCGCCCACCAACCTGGTGGCGCCGTGCTCGACGGACGCGACATCGGCACGGTGATCGCCCCGGACGCCGATGTGAAGCTATTCATCAAGGCAACGCCGACGATCCGCGCCCAGCGCCGCCACTTGGAGTTGCGCAAGAACGGCGTCGGCAGCAGCCTGGACAAGGTACTCGCCGATATTCGCGCGCGCGACGAGCGCGATTCGCAGCGCAGCGAGGCGCCGCTGGTCCAGGCCGAAGATGCCGCGGCGCTGGACACCAGTTTCCTGTCGATCGATGCTGCCGTGCAGCGCGCGATCGAGCTGGTCGAACGGCGCCGCGCAGCGCGGGGCTGATTCCAGCCAGCCCCACGCGCAACCAGCTTATTTGCAGCTGTCGCCCGGTCCGGCGTCCAGATCCAGGCAGCGGCCGTCGATCTCGACGGGGACCGGCACCTTGATTAGCGCCGCAAGCGTCGGCGCGATATCCACCGTTTCCACCGACAAGGGCTGTTCGAAGCCCACCATTCCCTTGCGCCAGAACAGGATCGGCACTCGGCGATCATAATCCCAGAAGCTGCCATGGGTGGCGACATAGCCGCCGACCGGATCGAGGATCGGCGTAACGCGCGGCTTCAGCGCCACCACCAGATCGCCCGAACGCTGCGGATCATAGGAGGCGCGGGCGCGCTCCAGCAGGCTCCAGGTCTCGGGCGGGGTGTGGGCGACCGGGGTCGCTTCGATCTGCGCGCGGGTGAACACCGCCTGCACCTGTGGATTCGCCGCATAGAGCTTCACCGCTTCGGCCAGCACGGCAGCGCGCTTCGCCTGCGGCACCGCGGGCGAAACATACACGTCGCCGCCCGGCCCGCCGGCCAGCACCGCGCCGGCCAGCCCCAGCTTGGCGGCAAGCGCACGGCCGATCGCGCCGCTGGTCACGTCGGCGGCGATACGCTGCTCGGTCGGTGCCGCATGTTCGCGGTGGCGCTCGGGCAGGTCATGGCCGCCATGGTCGGCGGTCAGCACCACCTGATAGTCGACTCCCGTGCGATCCAGCGCCTCGAACAGCTGCCCCAGCGTTTGATCGAGCGAGAGCAGCTGCAGGCACATCTCGCTGCCTTCGGTGCCGTAGCTGTGGCCGACATAGTCCGTCGCCGATGCGCCCAGGATCAGCAGATCGGTATGGCCCTGCTGCCCCAGCTTCATGTCGGTCGCCAGCTTGGCACCCAACGCCAGCACGGCATCGTCGAGTTCGGGCGAGGCGCGGAACGCCTTGGCATCGCCCGCCGCGCGGGCGAAACGGCCATCGCCCACCGTCTTGTTGCCGCCAAGCGGAATGGCCCGGCTGCGCGCCTGGCAGAAGCCGGGCAGGTTCAGCGCCGGCTGCGCCTCGGCGATGCGGGCGGAGGTGGCGGCGTTGATCCTGGTCACCGCCTCGGGTGCAGCGCGGCCGGCATAGGAAACGAAGGCCTTGCCGTCCCACCACCAGAGTTCATCGACCTTGTGGCCGCCCATCATCACTGCGGCGCGATCCTTGCCCGCGACCGAGACGACCCGCGACTGCGGATCGACGGCTTTCATCCACTCGCCCAGCGTCGGCACCTTCAGATGCTTGTCGGAAACGGTGTAATGTTCCGAATCGGTGCCGGAAACGCTCTCGTCCTCGGCGCAATAGACGCGCTTGTCGGCGCGCGGCGCGGCAAAATCGGTCCAGTCGTTGGCGATGATGCCGGTACGCGAGGGATGATCCCCGCTGAGAATCGTAGAATGGCCCGGGCAGGTCTCGGTCGCGGCGTGGCTCTGATAGCCGGCCGGGAAGACCGCCCCGGTCATCAACCGGGCAAAGCCGCTGCCGAACTGCGCGCGATATTCGGCGAACAGATCGGCCGAGAACTGGTCGACCGAAATCACCACGATCAGCCTCGGCGGAGTCGCCGGCAAGGCAGCGGCGGGAGCGCTTTGCTGGGCCATGGCGGGGGTAGCGGCGGCCAGCGCCAGCGCGGCGGCAGCGAAGGGGGCAAGCAATTTCATCGGGGGCCGGCTCCGGGCACGGGAGGTTGAATGTACCCAGCTATTGTCGAACGCAGCGAACTGGGCAAGGACCGTGGCATGGCCCAGCTTCGTTTCGCTTTGATGTCGCTCCTGTTCCTCGTCGGCTACGCCGTACCGGCGACCGCACAGGGCTTTGCCAAAGGCCCGCATGTCCGCAGCGAACTCGTGGCGGAAACGTCGACGCCGAAGCCGGGCAGCGCGGTCACGCTGGCGCTGATCTCAACCCCCGATCCGAAATGGCACGCCTATTGGCAGAACCCCGGCGATGCCGGCCTGCCCGCCGAGGCGAAATGGACGCTGCCCGCCGGCGCTCGGGCGGAGGCGTTTCGCTACCCGGTGCCGCAACGGCTGTTGATCGCGGGGCTGATGAACTACGTCTATGAAGGCACCTTCGTCCGCCTGACGACGCTGCACATCCCTGCCGACGCGAAGGGCACGCTGCCGATCAAGCTCAAGCTCGACTATCTGGTCTGTACGGATACCTTGTGCGTGCCGGAAAAGGCCGATCTGGAGACCAGCATCACCATCGGCGACGGCAGGATCGAGCCGGCCACACGCGCGAAGTTCGATGGCTGGCGGGCGAAGCTGCCCCGGCCGCTCAGCGCCCCGGCCAGCTTCCAGAAGGAAGGCGGGACGCTGCGGATCGCGGTGCCCTACCCCGCCGATGCGCCTGCCAAGGATGTCTATTTCTACCCGCTGACCGCCGATACCATCGAATATGCCGCGCCGCAGACGGTCACCCGCGACGGTGATCGGCTCGTGATCGCCACCAAGGCCCGCGCTGCCCCCAGGGCACTGGAAGGCGTGCTCGCGATCGACGGCCAGGGGCTGCAACTCACCGCCACGGCCGGTGCGGTCCCCGTTGCCAAGGTCGCCAGCGCCGGAACGCCCTGGCTGGCAGCCCTTGGCGCGTTCGCGGCGGCGGTCCTGGGCGGGCTGATCCTCAACGTGATGCCGTGCGTCTTCCCGATCCTGAGCCTGAAGGCGCTGAGCCTCGCAAAGGCGAATCAGGATGCCGGCAGCCCCCGTGCCGAAGCGCTCGCCTATACGGCTGGCGTGGTGCTGGTCTGCCTCGCACTAGGCGGCCTGCTGCTGGGCCTGCGCGCCGCGGGAGCAACGGTCGGCTGGGCGTTCCAGCTGCAGGATCCGCGCGTGATCCTGGTCCTGCTGCTGCTCGTCGCCGGTATCGCCTTCAACCTTGCCGGGCTGTTCGAAATAGCCACCCCGGCCATCGTCAACCGCACCGCGAGCAAGGGCCATGGCGGCGCCTTCGCCACCGGCGCGCTGGCGGCGTTCATCGCCACGCCCTGCACCGGGC
Source organism: Sphingomonas pokkalii (assembly GCF_003096275.1). Classification (GTDB taxonomy): domain Bacteria; phylum Pseudomonadota; class Alphaproteobacteria; order Sphingomonadales; family Sphingomonadaceae; genus Sphingomonas; species Sphingomonas pokkalii. Next base: position 3,093,122 of record NZ_QENQ01000001.1, on the reverse strand, counting down.
CGTTCATGGCCTCCGCGCTCGGCGCCGCACTGGTGCTGCCCTGGTTCGCCGGGCTGGCGATCTTCGGCGGGCTGGGCCTGGGCATCGCCCTGCCCTTTCTGCTGCTCGGGTTCGTGCCCGCATTCCGGCGCATGCTGCCCAAGCCGGGCGCATGGATGGCGACGATGCGGCATATCCTGTCGATTCCGATGTTCCTCACCGCGCTGGCGCTTGCCTGGGTGCTCGGCAAGCAGGCGGGGGTGGACGGCATGACGATCGGGCTGGCGGCGACGCTGCTCGCGACGCTGGGCCTTTGGTGGGCCGGCGCTCGGCAGGCCAAGGGGCGCAGCCGCGCTTGGCTGCCGGCGATGCCGCTGCTGCTGCTGGCGCTGGCGGGCGTCGGGCTGGTGCACCCTGCCCCGGCCGGCGGCCAGCCGGCAGCGATGGCCGGTGCCGAGCCGTTCAGCGAATCGCGCCTGGCGGAGCTGCGCGCGCAAGGCCGGCCGGTCTTTGCCTATTTCACCGCCGATTGGTGTCTCACCTGCAAGGTCAACGAAAAGGGGGCGATCGAAACCGCCCCCGTCGAACGCGCGCTGGCAGACGGCAAGGTGGCGGTGCTGGTCGGCGACTGGACCAATGGCGATGCGGCGCTGGGACGATTCATCGAAGCGCACAACCGCGCCGGCGTGCCGCTGTACCTTTGGTACAAGCCCGGCAAGGACACACCCGAAGTCCTCCCCCAGGTGCTGACGCAGGATCTGCTGACGGGGCTGGCGAAGGGCAAGTAACGGCCCTTCCCATTTCCCGGCTTGTGCGGCGCAACGAAGCATTGCAGCATGGCACCAGATAGCCACTCCGGCGTTTGGGAGCTCTGATGGGATCAACGGGGGCGTTCGACGAAATTTGGGGGCATGGCGGTCCGGAGGCGCCGCGCGAGGCGTTTGCGGCACTGTCGCAATGGATTGCGGAAACGCCGCCGGACGAACTGCAACGGCGGCAGCATTCGGCCGAAGCAGCGTTCCGCCAGCTGGGCATCACCTTCGCCGTCTATGGCGACAGCGACGCCGCCGAACGCATCATTCCGTTCGACATCGTGCCGCGCATCTTCCTCCGCCGGGAATGGGAGAAACTGAGCGAAGGCCTGGTTCAGCGCGTCGAAGCGATCAACGCCTTTCTCGAAGACATTTACGGCGCCCGCCGCATCCTCGACGAGGGCATCCTGCCTCCCGAGCTGGTTCTCCATAACGAACAGTTCCGCCCCGAAGTCGCCGGCATCCGGCCGCCGCACGGCGTGTGGGCGCATATCTGCGGCATCGATCTGGTCCGCACCGGGCCGGACGAATTCTACGTGCTGGAAGACAATGCCCGCACGCCCTCCGGCGTCTCCTACATGCTGGAAAATCGCGAGGCGATGATCCGGCTATGCCCGGAACTGTTCCGCGATTTCCGCGTCGCCCCGGTCGACAGCTATCCCGACATGCTCCTGGAGACGATGCGCTCCGTCGCGCCTTCGGGCCGGGCGCGGCCGGTGTGCGTCGTGCTGACGCCGGGCCATTTCAACTCTGCCTATTACGAACACAGCTTCCTCGCCGATTCGATGGGCGTCGAGCTGGTCGAGGCGGCCGATCTCGTGGTCGATGACGACATCGTCTATATGGAGACGATCGCCGGCCGCGTGCGGGTGGACGTGATCTACCGCCGCATCGACGACGACTTCCTTGATCCGCTGGTCTTCCGGCCGGATTCGCTGCTCGGCGTGCCGGGGCTGATCGCCGCCTATCGCGCGGGCAATGTCGCGCTGCTCAACGCGCCCGGCAACGGCATCGCCGACGACAAGGCAATCTACAGCTACATGCCCGAGATCGTCCGCTTCTATTCGGGCGGCGAAGCCAAGCTGCCCAATGTCGAGACGTGGCGCTGCCGCGAACCGCAGGCGCTGAAATATGTGCTCGATCATTTGCCCGAGCTGGTGGTGAAGCTGGTCGATGGCTCCGGCGGCTATGGCATGTTGGTCGGCCCCACCGCGACGCACGCGCAGATCGAAGCGTTCCGCGCCGCGCTGATCGCCGAGCCGCACCGCTATATCGCCCAGCCCACGCTCGCGCTCTCGACCGTGCCGACGCTGACCGAAAAGGGCCTGGCGCCACGTCATGTCGATTTCCGCCCGTTCGTGCTGACCGGCAGCGACAAGGTGCGCGTGGTGCCCGGCGGGCTCACCCGCGTGGCGCTGCGCGAGGGGTCGCTGGTGGTCAATTCCAGCCAGGGCGGCGGCACCAAGGATAGCTTCGTGCTGCTGGGAGACGCGGCATGAGGGAGGGTTGCACGCACCAAACGCACCATCGTCATCCCCGCGCAGGCGGGGATCCATTGGCGCTGATGCCGCAGTTCCCGCCCACAACGCACAGGCGAATGGATTCCCGCCTGCGCGGGAATGACGATGGATGTTTGGCGGACGTCGGCCTGAAAGCTGATCTGGTGGAGGAGCGCCGCCCATGATGATGCTCTCCCGCACCGCTGCCGCCCTCTACTGGCTGGGCCGCTATGTCGAGCGCGCAGACTTCATCGCGCGACTGGTGGAGGCCACCATCCGCCTGGACGCGCTCTCCCCCCGTCCCGCCGGTGAAGCGGCATGGCAGAGCGCGCTCGCCGTCAGCTATACCGACGAAGCCTTCGCCGCGACCGGCCACCCCGCGACCCAGGCGCATGTTGCCCGCTTCCTGACGCTCGACGCCGGCAACCCCGGCGCGATCATCCGCTGCCTGGAAATGGCGCGCAACAATGCCCGTGCCGTGCGCACCGCGCTCACGCGCGAGGCCTGGACCGCGATCAACCGCGCCTGGTGGCTGTTCGCGAACCGCGCCTCCACCGGCGGCGCGACCGAAACGCTCAACCTCGTCGAGCAGATCAAGGGCGAGACGCGCGGCTTCGAAGGCGCGATCCACCGGATGATGCGCAACGAAGCGACGCTGCTGATCCAGCTCGGCGCCGCGATCGAGCGGGCCGACAACACGGCGCGGCTGGTCGATGTGAAATATCATCTGCTGCTGCCGGCGGGCGAAAGCGTCGGCGGCGCGGTAGATCGCGACCAGTGGACGACGATCCTCCAGACCGTCTCCGCGGTCACCGCCTATCGCTGGCTCTATTCGGAGGGGCTGCGGCCGGACAATGTGATCGACCTGCTTGTCAGCCGCGCGGAGCTGCCGCGCAGCCTCGCCGCCTGTGTGGAGGAGAGCGTTACGCTGCTCAGCGCGCTCGCCAAGCGCACGGGGCTGCAGGGCGAAGCCGATCGCATGGCCCGCGCCCGCCTCGCCCGTATCCAGAAGGCGCGCACGCCCGACATCATCGTCGGTGGACTGCACGAATATCTGGAAACGTTCATCACCGAGAACGCGCTGCTCGACGGCGCGATCGCTCGCCAGTTCCGGTTCCTCTGATGCGCATCGCCGTCGAACACCGCTCGGTCTATCGCTTCACCCAGCCTCAGGCGCGGATCGTCCAGATGCTGCGGCTGACCCCCTGCGACACCCAGCACCAGACGGTGGTGAGCTGGATGGTCGGCGTCGATTGCGATGCGCGGCTGCGCGATGCGGTGGACGGATACGGCAATGCCGTGACCATGCTCTACGCCGAAGGGCCGATCGAGGCGATCGAGATCGCGGTCACCGGCGAGGTGCTGACCACCGACAATGCCGGGGTGGTACGCGGCGCAGCCGAGCCGCTGCCCCCTGCCCTGTTCCTGCGCACCACGGCCCGTACCGCTGCCAGCCCGGAACTGGCCGCCTTTGCGCGGGATGTGAGCGACGGGACAGGCGATCCGATCGAACGGCTGCACCGGCTCAACCAGGCGCTGCACGCGCGCTTCCGCTGCGTACCGGATGTGCCGGATACCGGGCTCACGGCGGCAGAGGCATTTGCCGGCAAGGCACAGGCGTCGCGGGATCTGGCGCAGATGTTCGTCGCGGCTGCCCGCACGCTCGATGCGCCGGCCCGCTATGTCTCGGGATACCGGCTGGACCACATGGCCCAATGCGCGCCGCATGGCTGGTGCGAAGCCTGGGTAGCCGGCCTCGGCTGGATCGGCTTCGATCCTGTTACCGGCATGTCGCCCGGCGATGGCCATGTCCGCGTGGCGGTGGGCCTCGACGCCGATGGCGCTGCTGCCATTGCCGGCCGGCGTATCGGCCATGGCGATGAAGAACTCGCGGTGGACGTGCAGGTCGATCGTCTTGGCAACGAGGAATAGGCGCAGGCCCAACGTTGCCGATACGCAACGCAGGGCGGCAATCGGTCGCAACCGCTGGCACCGCGCGCCATTGGCCGATACAGGAACCTCGAGCCCGCCCTGGGCGACACAGCATCGCAGGCACAATCCATGACCGTCCTCATCCAGGAAGCCGATCTGATCGAGAGCGTCGCCGACGCGCTCCAGTATATCTCCTATTACCACCCGATGGATTACATCCGCGCGCTGGGCGACGCCTATGAGGCCGAACAGTCCCCCGCCGCGAAGGACGCCATCGCGCAGATCCTGACCAACAGCCGCATGTGCGCGGAGGGGCATCGCCCGATCTGCCAGGATACCGGCATCGTCACGGTCTTCATCAAATGGGGCCAGAAGTGCGTGCTCAACAGCGAGCGCTCGCTGCAGGACGTGGTCGATGAAGGCGTCCGCCGCGCCTACCTGCATCCGGAGAACCGCCTGCGCGCCTCGATCCTGCGCGATCCGGCGTTCAGCCGCGTCAACACCAAGGACAATACGCCCTGCGTGCTCAACGTCGAGATGGTCCCCGGCGACCATGTCCATGTCGAGCTGGCGGCCAAGGGCGGCGGCTCGGAGAACAAGTCGAAGTTCGCGATGCTCAACCCGAGCGACTCGATCGTCGACTGGGTGCTCGAAATGGTCCCGAAGATGGGCGCCGGCTGGTGCCCGCCGGGTATGCTCGGCATCGGCATCGGCGGCACCGCCGAAAAGGCCGTGACGCTCGCCAAGCAGTCCCTGATGGGGGACATCGATATGGCCCAGCTCAAGAAGCGGGGCCCGCAGAACGATATCGAGCGGCTTCGCATCGAGATCTTCGACAAGGTCAATGCGCTCGGCATCGGCGCGCAGGGCCTGGGCGGCCTCTCGACGATCCTCGACGTGAAGATCCTCGACTATCCGACGCACGCGGCGTCCAAGCCGATCGCGATGATCCCCAACTGCGCCGCCACCCGCCACGCGCATTTCAGCCTCGACGGCAGCGGCCCGGTCTATCTCGATCCGCCGAGCCTCGACGAATGGCCGAAGGTGGAATGGGCGCCGTCGAAGGAATCGATCCGCGTCGACCTCGACACGCTGACTCCGGAAGTGGTGGCGAGCTGGAAGCCGGGCGACCGGCTGCTGCTCAACGGCAAGATGCTCACCGGCCGCGACGCCGCGCACAAGCGCATCCAGGACATGCTGGCCAAGGGCGAGGAACTGCCCGTCGATTTCAAGGGCCGGGTGATCTATTATGTCGGCCCGGTCGATCCGGTGCGCGACGAGGTGGTCGGCCCGGCCGGCCCCACCACCGCGACCCGCATGGACAAGTTCACCGATATGATGCTGGCCCAGACCGGGCTGATCGCGATGGTCGGCAAGGCGGAGCGTGGGCCCGTGGCGATCGAGGCGATCCGCAACCACAAGGCGGCCTATCTGATGGCGGTGGGCGGCGCGGCCTATCTCGTCGCCCGCGCGATCAAGGACGCCCGCGTCGTCGGCTTTGCCGATCTCGGCATGGAAGCGATCTACGAGTTCGACGTGAAGGACATGCCGGTCACCGTCGCGGTGGATGCGACCGGCGAGAGCGTCCACCACACCGGCCCGCTGGTGTGGCGCGAGAAGATCGCCAAGGAGCGGCTGCTCCAGTCGGCATAAGTCCATGGGTACGCCAGCCGAGAGACCGTGGCGCCTTTATGGTCGCGTGTTGCTGGCGTGCCTGTACCTGTTGGCGGGCGTGCTGCACCTGTGGGTGCCGCGCCCGTTCCTGGGCATCACGCCCGCCTGGGTACCCCATCCCGAAATGGTGATCGCGCTCACCGGCGCCTGCGAAATCGCCGGCGCGATCGGGCTGTTCACCGTCCGGCTGCGGAAGTTCGCGGGCGCGATGCTGGCGCTCTATGCGCTGTGCGTCTTCCCCGCGAACGTCCAACATGCGGTACAGGATCTTTCCACCGGCACCGGGCTAGGCTGGGTCTATCATGTCCCCCGGCTATTTGCGCAGCCCCTGCTCTGCTGGTGGGCACTATGGGCCGCTGGTCCCTGGCAGCCGCGCCGCTAGCGCATTTTCAAGTTGACCGGGGACGGTCAACGGCTCGGAAAATGCGGCAATCAACAATTTAGAGCGTCTTCGCCCAAGGTGAAAACGCTCAGGTCGATCCCGGCCCCGCAGTTCCTGCCACCGCTGTTTCCTCGAACCCGTGTGACGGCTCCGTCGGCACGGCAAACTCGCGCGCGGACAATCGGTGATCAATCGATATGTCTGACAAACATGCTGGACATAAACTTTCTTCTGTGCAAGTTTACTTTCACATATGGAGCAAAGATGCAGTCGAACGCGGACAACGCGTCGGCCGGCATCCGCGTAGCGACGATCTGTGCCAACGCCCGCAAGCCGGGCAGCATCGTCGTCGCCAGCGCGCACGGAGGGGAGACAGCGTACCGCCAACCACCTGATTCTCGGCATTTCAGGCCCAGCGCCGCGAGAGGCGCAATCGACACCGCAGCCACAAGATGCGCGATCCGCGCCACGATGTTCTGCGCTTGATTTCAATCGGTTCCAAAAGCGAATCCGGCATATGACAGGGGAGATTCCAATGAAGAACATGCAATTGCACCGCACGGCACTGCTCGCCGGCACCATCGCGGTGGTGCTCGCCGCGCTGCCGGCCGTTGCGCAGACGACAACCGCAAGCACCGCCGAGCCGGCCGCCGCAGGCGATCCCGATGCCGCGATCGTCGTTACCGGCCTGCGCGCCTCGCTCCAGTCGGCAAGCCAGCTCAAGCGCAATTCGGAATCGATCCTGGATGCGATCGTCGCGCAGGACATTGGAAAATTGCCGGACAATCAGGCGATCGAAGCCCTCGCCCGCCTGCCCGGCGTGCAGGTGACGCGCAGCGACGACGAGGCCAATGGCATCCTGGTCCGCGGCCTGCCCAATGTGATGACCACCTTCAACGGGCGCGAACTGTTCACCGTGGAGAACCGCCGCGCCAATCTGCAGGATTTCCCGGCCGGCGCGCTGGCGGGGATCGAGGTCTATAAATCCGCGACGGCGGATCTGGTCGATCCGGGCCTGGCCGGTCTCATCAACGTCCGCACGCGCCGCCCGTTCGACTTCAAGGGGCTGGAGCTGGCCGGCAGCATCCGCGGTGCCTGGAACGAGCAGACCAGGAAGATCGACCCCACCTACAACCTGATGCTGAGCGATCGCTGGACCACCGGCATCGGCGAGATCGGGCTGCTGGTGAACTATTCGCTGGTGCAGACGCGCTATCGCAACGCCGTGCGCTTCATCAACAGCGACGTGACCACGATCGATCGCGGCAACACCGACCCCGCCGACGACGTGGTGGTGACCACGCCGGGCGTCGGCGGCAACGTGCATGTGCCGAACGAAATCGGCCTCTATTACAGCCGCGGCAAACGCGTGCGCCCATCGGTGAACAGCGCCTTCCAGTGGCGCCCGTCCGAGAATTTCGAAATGTATGTCGAAGGCCTGTGGCAGGGCTATCGCGGCGAGAGCGCGAATGACCGGTTCGGCAGCAATCTGGTCGATCGCAGCGACGAGGGCCTGCGCGCCACCTTCAGCAACGTCGTGCTCGACCCCAAGGACCCGACGCGGATCACCCGCCTGAGCAAGAGCGGCGGCAAGCCGGGCGAAACCTATCGATCGACCACGAACGACCAGGGCGACACCTATCAGGCCGCCACCGGCTTCAAATGGAACACCGGCCGCGCCGAAATCACCGGCGAGGGTGCCTGGACCAAAAGCGTCTATACCTGGAAGACCTACAGCCTCGACGGACAGACCCGCACCTCGCCCACGCTCGACGTGGACTTCGATCGCAACAACGGCGTGTCCTTCGCCCTGCCCGGCTTTGCGGCGCTGGAGCCCGCCAACTGGAACTGGCGCGGCTTCTATGACAGCCGCGGCCGTTCGGAAGGCGCCGGCACCCAGTGGCGGCTGGACGTAAAGCTCGACACCGACTGGGCGGTGGTGAAGCGGCTCGATTTCGGGATGCGCGCCACCACCCACACCGCCCGCACCCGCTCCGGCGATCGCTATGCCTGGACCGCGCCGTTGGGCATCCCGCTCGCCTCGCTCCCGGTCGGCCCGCTCGAAGTGGTCAGCGACGGTTTCCGCGGCAACGACCAGCCGTTCCGCAACTGGCTCACCCCCAGCCGCAACGGCATCCGCGACAATTACGAGAAGCTGCGCCTCGCTTCGTACGAGGCGATGAAGAAGCTCGACTGGGCGAGCGATGTCGCCAACTGGAGCACGCCGGAGGCGCAGATTCCACCGCGCAGCGGCTTCGACGCCAGCGAAAACAGCTATGCAGCCTATGCGCAGAGCCGCTTTGATCTTGAACCCGCCGGCGCCCCGATCGACGGCACGCTCGGCATCCGTATCGTCAACACCGATGGCCAATATTCGGGTACGTTCCAGCAGACAGACGCCAACGGCGTGATGACGCTGGTACCGCTGACGACCCGCCAGAATTATGTGAACGTGCTGCCGACCTTCCAGGCGCGGTGGAAGATCACGCCGAAGCTTCAGCTCCGCGTCGGTGCGACGCGAACCTTCACCCGCCCGTCGTTCGGCGATCTCAATCCCACGCGCACCATCTCGATCGTCAATCCCACGCGCAACCCGAACGAGACCCGCGCCGCCTTTGTGAACAGCGGCAACCCTGATCTGAAGCCGCTCACCTCCGACAATTACGACGTCAGCCTGGAATATTATTTCGGGAATGCCGGCTCGGCATCGGCGGCCGTTTTCCGTCGCGACGTGGAGGGCTTCATCAACACCTACACCCGCGACATCCAATATGGGAACTACGGCCTGGTCAGCCTCACCCAGCCGGAAAATGCCGGCAAGGGGAAGATCCAGGGCGTCGAGGTGGCCGGACAGACCTTCTTCGATTTCCTCCCGGGCTGGCTTTCCGGCTTCGGGGTTCAGGCCAATCTGACCTATCTCGATGCACAGAACGCGCTTCCCCGCGCGCTGGGCACCGGCGCCCCGATGGTTCGGATGACCGGCGTGTCGAAATGGACCTACAACCTGGCAGGCTTCTACGAAAAGGGCCCGCTGGCGGTGCGGCTTTCCTATAATCGCCGCAGCGGCTGGGTGAACAGCTACAGCCGCAACAGCAACGAGAGCCAATATGCGGGCGAGTTGGCGCGGCCGGTTTCGCGACTCGATTTCTCGACTTCGTACGAATGGAACAAGAACGTGACGCTCACTTTCGAAATGAGCAACATTCTCGCGCAACCGTATGAAAACTACCGCTACTACAGCCAGACGGCCTTTTATTCACGCGACGTGCGCGACGAAGGTCGGTTCATGTCGCTGGGCGCACGCTTCAAATTCTGAGCGGGCCGCCTGTGCTGCCGGGGCACCGATCCACGCCCCGGCAGTGCCCTGGCGCGTCTTCTGACGTCGCATTTTCCGATCCGTCGACCATACATGCTTCTTCAGAAGACGCTCTAGGACCGCGGCGATGCAAGGGAGCGCCCGGCCGCGAGGCGCTTGCGGCAGCGCGCCACTACCGTCTCGAACACCGGGCCCGCCACCGCCCCGCCGAACAGATAGATCGAGGTGGCAGCCACATCGAATCGGTGCCCGGTAAGCCCGATCGCAAAGCCGCGCGAAAGGGATTCCGGCAGGAACGCGATGGTGGCCGCGACCGCACCCACCCCGATCGCCCCACCGATCAGATAGCGCCTCGTCCGGGTCAGCCCCGAAACCCGATCCAGCAGCAGAAGGCCGAAAAGCAGAAGGCCGCCGACCATCAGCTTCGCGGCAGGCCCGACATCGTCGGCGACCTTCCAGGCCGTGGCCGGCAGCCGATCGAAGCCCGTCCCGATCGCTGCCGCGCCCGGAGACATACCCAAATAGGCGATGAGAAGGCTCGGCAGGAAAACCGCCGTAACCCAGGCCCCGATCCAGGCCCCGAACACGCATCGAAACGCCATCAACCCCTCCCAACGCAGCGATGCCACCCTATTCCGGCAGGATGCGAACGCGCCTTTTGCCCCAATAGCTGAGATCGATCGAGAAATGGATCGGCGCCCCCTTGCGGGTCAGGATCATCTGATCCCCCCGCCCACCCGCGCCGGTATATTCATAGGTCCAGCCCTGTTTCTTCAGCGCGTCGGTGACCTTCAGCACTGCGGACTGGTCGCGATCGTGCCACAGCGTGATCTGGCGGAAGCCGCCACTGCCGTCACCGCCGGCCAGGTCCAGCGCCGCCTCATACGGCCCCTCGCCCAGCAGCATCACGCCCGAGCGGCGGCAGCGGAGATGCGCCCCATCCATCTGGATGCAGGTGACGAACCCGGCGCGCTTCGCGTCGGCCAGGCTGCCGCGTACCGGCAGGTCCGCATAGGCCAGCGACGGCGGGGCCGACTCGGGCGTGGCCGATTGGCATCCCGCAAGGAGCAACGGCAGCGCGGCGCTGACGGCCCTGCGCAACGGGCAGCGGCGGTTCTGATCGGATGCCGGCACCTCTTCCCCTCCGCTCTTGCCCTTGGGAGAGCCTAGACTGCCGCCGGCTCCGGTGCAAAGGCACGCAGGAAGAAGTCGACGATATAATCCGCCTCTTCTTCGATTTCGGCATCGCTGAACTGATAGCCGAGCATCGCCCGCTGATGCGATCCCATGGTCAGGCTCGTCAGCGCGAAAGCCGCTCGCAGCGGATCCGCGGTACGCAACTGGCCCTTGCGCATCGCATCTTCCAGATACGCCGCCACAATCTCGCGGGTGCGCTGCGGCCCCCGACGAAAGAAGATCGCGCCCATTTCCGGCGAACGCTCCACCTCCGCATGGATCACCCGATGCAGCCGGGTCGCATCCTTCGAGGTCACCTTGCGCAGCAGGCTGCGGACGAATTCGCACAATGTCGCCTGAAGATTGTCCGACGGGACCAGCAGGTGCATGACCTGCTCGCGATATTCGCGCGTGACTTCATCGACGCACGCATCGAACAACTCTTCCTTCGACGCGAAATAGCTCCACAGCGTGCCTTTGGAACCGCCCAGTTCCGCCGCGATGGCGGACATGGATACGGCGACATAGCCATTCTCCATGAAATGCCGCTTGGCGATCGCGATGATCGCTGCACGGCGATCCTGCTTCCTAGCCTCGCGCTTGCCCATGCACTTTGGGGTAACGATCTCCATAACCGTACTATAGGGTACGATTTTCTATTGACAAGGGCGAACCCGCATCCCATCTGGAACTCGTACCCACTAGTACGGTTTTTCCAGGCCATGATGAGTCGTTTTCCTACACGGCACTTGTTGCTGTCTGCAGCCGCCGCCTCCGTGGTGGCCGCATGCGCGCCGGTGCCCAATCTCGGTGCCCGTCCCGAAGTGCGTGCGGCGGACAGCTATGTCGCCAGCCAGTCGTTCGCCGCCGCCGCACCGTCGCAATGGCCTGCTACCAACTGGTGGGCCGCCTATAACGATCCGCAGCTCAACGCATTGATGGAAGAGGCCTTTCGCGGTGCGCCCAACCTCGCCGCCGCCGCCGCGCGGCTGCGCGCTGCCCAGGCCTATGCCGTGCAGGCCGGCGCCGCGGGCCTGCCGCGGGTCGATGCCAGCGGGTCTGCCGCCGCCAACCAGATCAACACCGGCAACGGGCTGCCGATCAAGATCCCGTCCGACGTGCAGACGATCGGCTATGGCACGCTGAATCTTGGCTTCGATCTCGATCTGTGGGGCAAGAACCGCGCCCAGCTCGCCGCCGCCACCTCCGAAGCGGAAGCGGCGCGGCTGGAACTGGAACAGGCGCGCCTCGCGCTGTCGACCAACATAGCCGCCGCCTATGCCGATCTCGCACGCCTGGCCGCCGATCGGCAGGTGCAGGAACGCGCGCTGCAGGTCCGGCTCGAAACCCAGAAGCTCGTCACCGATCGCGTGACCAACGGGCTCGAAACCCGCGCCGAGGAAAAGCAGGCCGCGGCCGCCGTACCAGCGGAGCGCGCGCAGCTCGCCGGTATCGACGAGCAGATTGGCCTCACCCGCAATCGCCTTGCCGCACTGCTCGGCCAGGGGCCGGATCGCGGTCTATCGATCGCGCTGCCGACGGCGCCGACGGAGGCCCGCGGCCTCCCCGCCGACGTGACGACCGATCTGATCGGCCGCCGGCCGGACATCGCCGCCGCGCGTGCCCGCGTCGAAGCCGCCGCCAGCAAGATCAAGGTGGCGCGCGCCGCCTTCTATCCGTCGATCCGCCTCAGCGCGCTCGCCGGCTATGGCGCGCTCGGCCTCGATAATCTGGTCAAGGGTAACGGCGCCTCGGTGTTCCAGGCCGGCCCGGCGATCAGCCTGCCGATCTTCCATGGCGGCGAACTGCGCGGCCAATATGCCGGCGCTCGCGCCGCCTATGACGAAGCCGTGGCGAATTACGATAACAGCGTCACCACCGCCTATCACGATGTCGCGGATGCAGTGACGAGCCAGAAGGCACTGGCCACGCGGCTTTCCGAAAGCCGCCAGGCGCTTGCCGATTCCGAACAGGCCTATGCAATCGCACGGCAACGCTATGAAGGCGGGCTGTCGCGGTTTCTCGATGTTCTGACCGCCGAGGAGAGGGTGTTGCAGAACCGCCAGATCGTCGCCGAGCTGGAGGCGCGTGCGTTCGCGCTCGATGTCCAGCTCGTCCGCGCGCTCGGCGGAGGCTTTTCCACCAACAATGCGGCAACTGCCGCTTCCGAGGTCCCGACCCATGGCTGACGCAGAACCCGCCATCCACTCCGCCCGCTCCGATTCCGATCGGAAGACGCCTGCCCCCGCCGCCGCCGCCGCCACCGTCGATGCCGACGAAGGTAGCCGCAAGTCGCTGCGAAAGCGCCTGATGCTCGGCATTGGCGGCCTCGTGCTGGTCACGAGCCTTGGCTATGGCGGCTATTATGCCGCCGTCGGCAGCCATTATGTGAGCACGGACAACGCCTATGTCGGCGCCGACAGCGCCAGCATCACGCCGATGACCGGCGGCCAGGTGCTCCGCGTCGCGGTATCCGACACGCAGGCGGTGAAGAAGGGCGACGTGCTCGTCCAGATCGATGACAGCGACGCCAGGATCGCGCTGGCCCAGGCCGAGGCGGATCTCGCCCGCGCCACCCGCCAGTTCGGCCAGACCGCGGCGACCAGCGATGCCCTCGCCGCGCAGGTGCAGGCACGCGAGGCGGATATCGCCCGCGCGCGCGCGCAGGTGATCGCTGCACAGGCCGATTTCGAGAAGTCGCGCATCGATCTCGCCCGCCGCCAGAAGCTGGCACCGAACGGTGCGGTTTCGGGCGAGGAACTGACGTCCGCAACCAACGCCTTCCAGGCCGCGCGCGCCAATCTGGAACTGGCCAAGGCCGGGCTCGCCCAGGCCACCTCCACGCGCGTGGCGGCCAGTGGCCAGCTGGCAGCGAACGAGGCGCTGGTGCGCGGCACCAATGCCAACACCGCGCCGGAAGTGCTCGCTGCCCGCGCCAAGGTGGAACAGGCCAAGCTCGATCTCGCCCGCACGGTGATCCGCGCGCCGTTCGACGGCGTCGTCACCCGGCGCGCGGTGCAGGTCGGCCAGCGGGTGGCGCCGGGCGCGCAGTTGATGCTGATCGTGCCGCTCAACCAGCTCTATGTCGACGCCAACTTCAAGGAAGGCCAGCTCACCCGGGTGAAGGTCGGCCAGCCGGTGACGCTGACGTCGGACCTCTATGGCAGCGGCGTCGAATATCATGGCCGCGTCGTCGGCTTCTCGGGCGGCACCGGTTCTTCCTTCGCGCTGATCCCGGCCCAGAACGCGACCGGCAACTGGATCAAGGTGGTCCAGCGCCTGCCGGTCCGCGTCGCGCTCGATCCGAAGGAACTGCAGGCGCACCCCTTGCGCGTCGGCCTGTCGATGGATGCCGAGATCGATACCTCGGCCAAGTAAGGACATCCTATCATGAGCGGGCAGATGCAGCGCGGCGGCTTCCTGTCGGGGCCGTCGCTGATCCTTGCCGGCGCGGTGCTGGCGCTGACCAACTTCATGGTCGTGCTGGATACCACCATCGCCAACGTCTCGGTGCCGCACATCGCCGGCAGCCTGGGCATTTCGGCGAGCCAGGGGACCTGGATCATCACCTCCTACGCCGTCGCCGAAGCGATCTGCGTGCCGCTCACCGGCTGGCTCGCCGGCCGGTTCGGCGTGGTACGGGTCTATATCGTCGGCATGATCGGCTTCGGCCTGTTTTCGGTGCTGTGCGGCATGTCGACCACGCTCGGCATGCTGGTTGCCTGCCGTATCGGCCAGGGGCTGTGCGGCGGTCCGCTGATGCCGCTTACCCAGACGTTGCTGCTGCGCATCTTCAAGCCAAGCCAGCACGCCCAGGCGATGGGCCTGTGGGCGATGACCACCGTCGTCGCCCCGATCCTCGGCCCGATCGCCGGCGGCACGATCAGCGACAACTGGTCGTGGCACTGGATCTTCTTCATCAACATTCCTGTGTGCGCGCTGTGCGTGTTCGGCGGGCTGCGCCTGCTCACACGCGCCGAAACGCCGACCGAAAAGCTCTCGGTGGACAAGGGCGGCCTGGCGCTGCTCGTCCTGTGGATCGCCGCGCTGCAGATCATGCTCGATCTCGGCCGCGAGCATGACTGGTTCAACAGCACCGCGATCGTCTGGCTGGGCGTGGTCGCCGCGGTCGGCTTCCTGATATTCCTCGCCTGGGAAATTACCGAGAAGAACCCGATCGTCGATCTGCGCGTGTTCCGGCATCGGGGCTTCACCGTCTCGGTGATTTCGCTGAGCTTCGCCTTCGCAACCTTCTTCGCGTCCGCCGTAATCATCCCGCAATGGCTCCAGTCGAGCCAGGGGTACACCGCCACCTATGCCGGCTATGCCACCGCCTTTTCAGGCGTGGCGGCGGTGTTCATGTCGCCGGTGGTCGCCAAGCTTTCGGGCAAGGTCGATCCCCGATTGCTGGTTTCGGCCGGGGTGTTGTGGCTCGGCCTGTCGTCGCTGCTCCGTGTCTATTGGAACAGCCAGGCCGGCTTCTGGACGTTCGCCTTCCCCCAACTTCTGCAGGGTTTCGGGATGCCGTTCTTCTTCATCCCGCTAACCACGCTCGCGCTGGGATCGGTGCTGCCGGAGGAAACCGCCTCCGCCGCCGGCGTGATGAGCTTCCTGCGCACCATGGCAGGCGCGATCGGCACCTCGATCTCGACCAGCATCTGGGACAACAGCACACGGGTGGCCCGCAGCGAGATCGTTTCGCGGATGCACACCGATCCGACGCTGAATGCGTTGTCGGCGCAGGGTTTCTCGGTCGATCAGGTGCGCAGCGTCGTGGCCCGGCTGGTCGATCAGGAAAGCCTGACGCTGGCGACGACCCATATCTTCCTGCTGTCCGCGATCATCTTTGTCTTCGCTGCAGGCATCATTTGGTTCACGCCGCGCCCAACCCGCGCGGTCGATACCAGCGCCGCACATTGACCCATTGCTGCGCACCGCGTGTCGTTCTTGCAACGACACGCGGAGATGTGTGCCTGCAACAGCACAAAAGTTACAAAAATACGTCATTCGCGCATTGACAGCCCCCGCCCCCCGGCTAGCTTGTTCGAAGCAAAGAAAAACGTTCCTGGGGCGGATGTTTGACGGCGATTTTGATCCGATAACGGGGTGATCAAATGGCCGACCATTTTCAACACTGCATCGCTGCCTTGCCAGGGTCGCACATGCCTGCGGAACATATGTGTCTCGCCTGAGCGATTGTGGCGCGTGCATCGCGTTTTCGTGCCCGCCGGCCTTTGACGGCAGTCTTTCGGCTCGAACGCGCCGCCATGCGATGTAAGCGTGCGGGAACGGTAAGAATGTGCCGTTCCGCTTCGGCCCTGCCGCAATAGCGGTATTGCCACCGCCCCGAAGGGCGGGGCAGCACGGGTCCGGTAGTAGTTACTATTGGTAGGACCATGCCGAGTTCCCGGCTGCGGGGCGCGGTTGGTGACGTGCGGCCACCGCTCCGGGCGTGGCGCGCACAGCGTATCCCAGTGCCGATCGAACCGCTCCGAAGCACCGTGCTTTCGGGAAAGAGCCTCTGCGTCACGGCGCGGTTCGGCGGCACCGGGATACGGGCGGACAGGAAGAACGAAAACAAGCGGCAAAAGCCGCGTCCAGGAGCGAACGAGCGTCAACCATCAGCCTCGGGGGGCACGATCGAATGCACTTTCGCGATACAGGTTCGTTTACGGCGTTGGCCGTCACGCTGGCGCTCGCCGCGACACCGGCGTTCGCCCAGGATGGCGCAGCGCCGCCCCCGGA
Source organism: Sphingomonas pokkalii (assembly GCF_003096275.1). Taxonomy (GTDB): domain Bacteria; phylum Pseudomonadota; class Alphaproteobacteria; order Sphingomonadales; family Sphingomonadaceae; genus Sphingomonas; species Sphingomonas pokkalii. The sequence goes on along the minus strand of NZ_QENQ01000001.1, from coordinate 3,076,607 downwards.
TGGTGGCGACATCATCGTCACCGGAACCCGCGTCACCGGCCTGCGCGCCGCCGACAGCCCGGCACCGATTCAGCTGCTGAGCGCCGCCGAACTGGCCCGCACCGGCCAGCCAGACCTGATCCAGGCGCTCGCCCAGAACTTGCCGAGCGTGCAGGCCCAGGCCTTTGGCAGCGATCTCCAGGCGCACAACCTGCAGATGAAGCTGCGCGGCCTGAGCCCCAACCACACGCTGATCCTGTTGAACGGCAAGCGGCGCCACGGCACCGCCAACGTCTCGATCGCAGGCGGCCCTTATGGGGGCAGCGCCGCACCCGACATCAGCTTCATCCTGCCGCTGTCGATCGATCATATCGAAGTGCTGCAGGACGGTGCCGCTGCGCAATACGGTACCGATGCGATCGCTGGCGTCATCAACATCATCCAGAAGAAGGCCGATCACGGCGGCATGATCACCGCCACCGGCGGCCGCTATTTCGATGAAGGCGGCAAGACCTATGCGGTCTCCGCCAATGTCGGCTTCGCGCCGATCGAGAACGCCTTCGTCAACGTGACGGTGGAGAAGAAGAAGAAGGGCTTCAGCTTCCGCGGCGACATCAACCCCCAGGTCTTCGGCGACAATGCCGTCGCCCGACGCTACCTCTCGCTGTACCCGGCGATCCGCACGCTGCCCAATTATCCGTACACCAACCGCATCATGGGCGATCCGTCGATCGAGCAGACCTCGGTGATGGCCAATGCCGGCTATGACTTTGGCGGCGGCTACGAACTCTATGCCTTCGGCAGCTACGGCCACAAATATGCCCGCGCCTATGAGAATGTCCGCACGCCGGACGTAATCGTCAGCGCCGCCGGCGTCCCCTTCTACCCTGCCGGTTTCCAGCCGCTCGAGGCCATTCGCGAGACCGATTATGCCGTCACCACCGGCTTCAAGGGCCCGCTGGGCGCCGGCACGTTCGACATCGCCTCGACTTATGGCGACGATTTCGTCGGCGTGCATGTCGAGAATTCCGGCAACGCGCAGCTCTATCGCGCCACCGGCTTCACGCCGACCGAGTTCCACAATGGCGACTTCAAGGCCAGCCAGTGGACCAACACGCTCGACCTCACCTACCCGATCGAACTGGGCCTGGCCGAGCCTGCCAACCTCGCCGGCGGCCTGGAGTGGCGACGCGATACCTATGGCATCGTCTCGGGCGATCCCGCCTCCTATTATGGCGGCGGCGCCCAGTCCTTTTTTGGCTATAGCCCGAACGATGCCGGCAACCACCGCCGCACCAACTTCTCGCAATATCTCGATCTCAGCATCAAGCCGGTCGCGGCGTGGCTGATCGACGGCGCGATCCGCCATGAGCATTACAGCGACTTCGGCGACACCACGGTGTTCAAGCTGACCAGCCGCTACGACCTGTCGGACGCCTTCGCGATCCGCGGCACCGTCTCCACCGGCTTCCGCGCGCCGACACTGGCCGAGGGTTTCTATTCGGGCATCAACGTCGCTCCCAGCGGCATCTCGGGCGTGCTGCCGGCCAATTCGGCGGCGGGCGCGGCGCTCGGCTTCGGCGGCCTCAAGCCGGAAAAGTCGACCAACTTCAGCGCCGGCTTCGTCTTCCACCCCGCCAAGCGCCTGAGCGTGACCATCGACGGCTACTGGATCGACATTCGCGACCGGATCCTGATCTCCAGTTCCTTCTACGGCTTCCGCGGCCAATATTGTCCCCAGGGCTATGCCGGTTCGAATGCCAGCCGCTGCGTCGCCTACAATGCCGACAACTATCTGACCTACAACCAGACTTCGGTGTACAACGCCGTCGCCACCGCGCTCGGCGGCTCGATCCCCAGCTATGTGCTGCTCGACGTCAATGGCGAGCGGAACATCGACGGATCGGTGGCGGTGCAGACCTTCGTCAACGGCGCCAAGGTGCGCACGCGCGGCATCGACTTCACTGCCAACTATGCGTCGGACTTCGGCGATTTCGGTACCGTCGACTGGTCGCTGACCGCCAATTACAATGAGAACCAGGTGCGCGGCATCTCCGGCCTCCCGGCGCCGCTCTACGTCAACCGCACCGATCCCAGCCGATCCGCGCTGATCGATCGCTACAGCCTGGTGCAGCTGGAAAACAGCACCCCCAAGTTCCGCGCGACGCTGGGCGCCTTCTGGAAGCGCGGCATCTTCAGCCTCAACCTGCGCGAAAGCTACTACTCCCGTGTCTATGCGCTGGAATCGACGCCCGGCAACAGCCCGCTGCGCGGTGCCGACACCATCGTCCCGGTCAACGCCGCCTTCATCACCGATGCCGAGCTGACCGTGCAGGTGCTGAAACCGGTCAGTCTCTCGATCGGCGCCAACAATCTGTTCAACCATTATCCGACCGAGCGATCCGCGGAAAATATCCGAAACCCCCAGCTGATCTCCGGCTCGCGCGCCTATTCGAGCAACCTCTATCCGACGATCTCGCCCTACGGGATCAACGGCGGATATTATTACGGCCGGATCAGCGTGAAATTCTAAGTAACCGCCGGCCGGAAGCAGGCCTTCCGGCCGGCCTGTCGCGTACGAGAACATAGGTTCGGGAGTGATGCACTTGCTACCATCTTCACTGGATTGGCTGATCCCGCTGCTGGGTCTGCTGGTCGCCGGGCTCGCTGCCGGTTTCGCCGGCGGCGTATTCGGCATTGGCGGCGGCTTCGTCGTCGTGCCTGCCCTGCTCGTCATGCTGCCGCTGCTGGGCGGCGAGCATCATCAATATGCCCATGTCGCGATCGGCACCTCCGCCGCGACGATCATCATCACCTCGATCCGATCGGTGATGAGCCACAACAAGCGAGGCTCGGTCGATTTCGAGATCCTCAAGACCTGGGCGCCCTGGGTGGTGCTGGGCGACGGCATCGGCGTGCTGCTCGCCAGCCATGTCGACGGACGCGTGCTCACCATGGTGTTCGCCAGCGGGGTACTGCTGATGTCGGTCAACTTCCTGGTGCCGCGGCTGGGCAACCGGGTGATCAGCGATACGATGCCGATGGGCGTCGCCCGCGTCGCCATCGCCGGGGGCCTGGGCACCTTCTCGTCGCTGCTCGGTATCGGCGGCGGCACCATCGCGATCATGGTGATGACGTTGTGCGGCCGATCGATCCACCGCGCCGTCGGCACCGCCTCCGGCATCGGCACGCTGATCGCCATCCCCAGCGCGATCGGCTTCGCGATCATCGGCCTGCGCGAACCCGGCTTGCCCTGGGGCTCGCTGGGGTTCGTCAACCTGCCGGCGACGCTCGCCATCGCCTCGATGTCGATGCTCACCGCGCCGCTCGGGGTCGCCGCCGCCCATGCCTTGCAGCCGGCCATGCTGAAGCGGGTCTTCGGCATTTACCTCATCGTGATTTCCTTCGTGATGTTCCACAACGCGCTCAAATTCTGACGCGCGACTTCAAGCCGTTCAGGGAGACTATCGCCATGACCATCCTCGAAGTCCTCAAGACCCCCGAAGTTCAGGACGATCTTCGCGAACGCGGCTATTCGCGCCGCGATCTGGGCCGGATCGCCGCCCTGCTCGGCGGCGGCGTCGCGCTCAGCCGCGCCGCGCCGGCCTTCGCCCAACAATCGGCCAAGGCAGTGATCGGTGCCGTGCGCATCGGATCGAACGAATGCTGGACCGGGCCGCTGCCGGCGGGCGCCCGGGCCGCGATGAAGATCGTGATGGAAGGCAATCGCTACGAACCGAATGACGAACATGCCAAGCTGTTCGCCGCGGTCTCTGCGGTGGAAGGCCTGCCCGCCACGCATATCAAGGCATGGCCGGGCTCCAGCGATCCGCTCAACCGTGCCGCCGTCACCTTCGCGTCACCGACGCGCGGAATCGTCACCGCGGACCCCACCTATGAGCAGATCTGGCGCACCGCCGCCTGGATCGGTGCGAAGGTGAGCAAGGCACCGCTCGGCCCGCAATATCAGCATGACGTGAAGGCGATGCTGGCGGCCGATCCAAACGCCGGGCTGTATTATGTCTGCTCGCCGAACAACCCCACCGGCACGCTGACGCCGATCGCGGACATCGTGTGGCTGGCGGAGAACAAGCCCAAGGACGCGGTGCTGATCGTCGACGAAGCCTATATCCACTTCGCCGATGCGCCCAACGCCGCCAAGCTGGTCGCCGCGCGTGACGACGTGCTGGTGATGCGCACCTTCTCCAAGCTGTTCGGTATGGCGGGGATGCGACTCGGCCTCACCTTCGCGGCGCCGTCGCTGCACGAGAAGATGATGCGGTACGACGGGATGCAGGTGACGAACATGCTGCCGATGACGGCGGTGGCGTGCGGAACCGCTTCGATCCCGCTCGCCAGCGAGATCAAGGCACGACGCGACGAGATGATCGCGGTGCGGGAACGGGCGATCGCCCACCTCCAGAATCGCGGCCTGAAGGTGCTGCCCGGCAGCCACGCCAACATGTTCATGACCGAATGGAAGGGCAAGGCGCCGAAGGAAATGATGGCCGCGCTGCTCGCGCAGAAGGTGCAGATCGGCCGCTCCTGGTCTGCCTATCCCACCATGTCGCGCGTTACCGTCGGCTCGGCCGAGGATATGCAGAAATTCGCCCTCGCGGTGGACAAAGTACTGCTCGCCTGATCCATTCCCTTCCCGGCTGCGCGGCCCGCTCCCGCGCAGCCCCCCCCTTTTGAGGGGGCGAAGGGGCGCCCGCCTTGGGCTGGGCCGGCGCGGCCGGCATCGCCATGATGCGCGTCATGCGAGAGACGCCCGATAGTCGGACGGGCACGGCCCCGCCCCGCGTTCGCCAGAGCGCCGAAGACGATCGCACCCGCGTCCATCGCGCCGGTTCGCGGCAGGCAGCGGCGCTGCTGCTGGCCGCAGCCATCTTCGTCCTCGACAGCTTCTCGCAACTGAGCAGCGCGGTGGCCACGCTGTATCTGCTCGTGCTGCTCGTCGCCAGCGGGTCGAGCGGCGCCCGCCTGCTCTGCTGGTCGATCGGATGCGCGGGGCTTACGCTGGCCGGTATGCTGATCGCCCATGGCATCGCCCCGCCCATCGATACGATCGTGCGAATGCTGGTGAGCCTGGCGACGAATGCCGCCACCACCGGGCTGCTGCTACACCGTCAGGCGATGGACCGCCGCGTCGCGCACCAGGAACGCCGCTACGCGACGATGATGGATTCGCTTGCCGTCGCCATCTGGGAGCTTGATTTCCGCCCCGTCACTGCCGCGATCGCCGGATTGCGCGCGGAAGGTGTGGTCGATCTTGCCGGCTATCTGCGCGCCAATCCCGATTTCGTCGCGGCGACGCAGCGCCGGGTGCGGATCACCGATGTGAACCAGACCGCGCTGACGCTGATGGGCGTCCCGAACAAGCAGGCATTCTTCCGCAAGCTCGTCGATTTCCTGCCCGACGCCGATGCCAGCTTTGCGGCGTGCATCCTCGCGATCGATGAACAGCGGCCGATGTTCCAGGCCGAATCCCGTCTAGTCGCCGCCGATGGCACGTCGATCGACGTGATCGTAGCGTTCAGCTTCGCCCCCGGCACCAGCCTGGATCGCGTGCCCGGCAGCATCCTGGACATTCGCCAGCACAAGCGGTTGCAAGCCACGGTGGAACGCACGCGGATCGAGCTGGAACGGGTGCAACGCACCGTGGCGATCGGCGCCATGTCGGCGTCGATCGCCCATGAAATCAACCAGCCGATCGCCGCGATCCAGAGCTATGCCGATTCAGCCCGCCGCTGGCTCGCCCACCCCGAACCCGATCTGGGCGAAGTCCGCCGGTCGCTCGCCGGGCTCGACCTGGCAGTCACCGCCACGCGCGATGTGATGCACCGGGTGCGCAACCTGGTGGGAGGATCGCGTGCCGAGATCGCACCGCTTCTGCTGGAAACACTGGTATCGGACACGGTGGCGATCGCTGCCCGCGACCTCACGGCGCATGGCGCGACGATCCGCTTCACCAAAACAGGCACCGCACCGATCCGGGGGGACAGCATACTGCTCAAGCATCTGCTGCTCAACCTGATAACCAACGCGCTACAGGCGATGGAGGCGGCCGGCACCTGCGACCCGCAGATCGAGGTGGCAATGCGGGCCCTGCCCGGATGCGCGCAACTGGAGGTTCGGGATAGCGGGCCGGGGCTGGCGACGTCGGCCGCCGATACACCGTTCGAAACCTTCTACACCACCAAGCCGGGCGGCATGGGCCTGGGCCTTACCATCTGCCGGTCGATCATCGACCTGCATGAGGGGCGGATCGATATCGCCAACCATCCCGAAGGTGGCGCCATGGTGTCGATCGCGCTGCCGCTGGCCACGGACACGCCCTGCATCAGCGCAGCGCCGTAACGAGCGAGGCCGCCAGACGATCGGGATCCAGCGGCTTTTCCAGCAGCGCCACCAGGCCGTAGGCGGCGGCACGTTCCCACGTCTGGGGTGTGGCATAGGCAGTCATCAGGATCATCGGCACCTGCGAGCCCTCCTCCCTGACCAACCGGCACAGATCCAGTCCCGAAAGCCCCGGCATCTGCAAATCGGTCAGGATGCAGGCGACCTCCGTCGGTGCCGCCTCCAGAAACGCCTCGGCGGAATCGAACGGGGCGATGCCATAGCCGAGCGACCGGACAAGGCTGGAAATCGCGCCGCGCACCAGCGGGTCGTCGTCGATCACGGCAAGGATGGGGGCTGGCACACTGGGAACTCCTCGGCGCCCCGGAAACCCGGAACTTCGCGGAGAAATAGGGACATCTGCCCGCCGCCGGAAACTATACGCGTGTTTATCGGGATTCTACGAGACCTGCACCGCGCCCGCCGCCTCCGCCGCGCGGACGAGATCGGGTACGGTGCGCAGCCCCATCTTCCGCATCAGGCTCGCCCGGTGCAGCTTCACGGTGATTTCCGCGATCCCGAGTTCGCCCGCGATCTGCTTGTTGAGCAGGCCACGGACCACACCGTCCATCACCTGCCGCTCGCGCGAGGTAAGCGATCGAAGCCGGCCCTGCAGCGCTTCGCGTTCCTGGAACGCGCTATGCCGCGCCGTCGAACGCGCCAGCGCCGCGTTGACGGCATCCAGCATGTCCTGATCTCGGAACGGCTTGGTCAGAAAATCCACCGCGCCCGCCTTCATCGCCTTGACGGACATCGGAATGTCGCCATGGCCGGTCAAGAAGATCGCCGGGACGTCCAGCCCCCGCTCTGCCAGCCGGGCATGGCATTCGAAGCCGCCGATATGCGGCATCCGAACATCCACCACCAGGCAGCACGGCGTATCCGGGATGGGGGCTTCCAGCAATTCCTGTGCCGATGCGTAGTTGCGCACCGCGAAGTCGACGGAACGGAACAGCGAATCCAGCGCACCCAGCACCAGCGGATCATCATCCACCACCAGCACGATGGGCCTGGCATCCTGCGCCGCGGCAGCGGGCATCGATGACATGGGGCACTCCTTTCGTGCGCAAAGTGCAAAGCGCGCCGTTTTTCGACAAGCCCGGTTGTGGTCCCGTCCATACCCCCCAATCGGGTGGTTCGAACGTCGCCGCGCCAGGCGAAGCAGAACCTTGGTATAGGCGCCTCATCCGATGGTCTCGTTCACCTCTGCGGAGGTTCGATTCCCCGTCGTCGCCTGCCGCGCGAAACTGCGCCCCGAACGAACGGGGATTGCACCATGTACCACGAAGCTTTGATCGAAACGGGCGCCTTCGGTTCCACCGGTGCGCTTCCGCAACTCGCGGTGCTTGTCGATCGCGCCATCCGCTCCCTGGAGGAAGATCCGCCGCTCGCCCGCCGCTGCCTGGAGCGCCTGTCGCGCCTGGTGGGCGCGGCACCGGCCGCCGCGGAGGCCGCCCTGCTGCCCGAACGCATCGCCGCGCCGGCCATGGCGGCCGCGAAGGGCGGACTCGCGGGTTGGCAGATCCACCGCGTGACCGCCTATATCGATGCCCGGCTGGAGCAGCCGCTCGCCACCGAAATGCTGGCGGAGATCGTGCAGCTCAGCACCGGCCATTTCTGCCGCGCGTTCAAGGTCAGCATGGGGGAGCCTCCCCATGCCTATATCATGCGCCAGCGCATCCGCCGGGCGCAGACACTGATGCTCGAATCGCGCGACAGCCTGTCGCACATTGCCTGCGCCTGCGGCTTGAGCGACCAGGCGCATCTCACCCGGCTGTTTCGCCGGCTGGTCGGCACCACCCCGCTGCTGTGGCGGCGCGCCTGGCAGCAGGCGGCCTGACCCGAGATTCCGCAAAGATCGTCAAAAGGCGCCGATCCGATACAGGACGACGGGCGGCGGCTGCGCCACCCTCGCGATCCGCAGAGGCGGAACCATCCTGGGCAAGGGAGCCTTACGCCGCCATGGCCAAGCATGAAGCGCGCGCGATCGGCGAATGGCGCGGGGTAGTGTTCGACGTCGCACAGATCGACGTCACCGCCGCGAGCGACGATCTGCTGATCGTGGGGATGCTGGAAAAGGACGTGCCGGGCCGCGGCAACGGCGGTGCTACCGAGCTGGACCACGCGTTGCACGGCACGCTTTCGCGCCTGCGCGCGGGCGGTATCTTCAACGGAGATTTCGGCGAAACGCTGATGCTCACGCGCCCGCCCGCACCGATCCGCGCGGCGTCGCTGATGCTGATCGGCATGGGCGCATCCCCCGCCATCGCACCGGGGCCCGCGGGCGACCTCACCGAACTGGCGATGCGGACGGCGCTGCGGATCGGCGCCGGCTCGGTCGCCTGCCTGCTCGGCTGGTCGGAACTGGACATTCCCGCCGACCAGGTGGCGCAAAGTGCGGCCGCGATGATGCACGGGGCGCTGCGCGCGGTGGACGCGCATCCCAATCGCGCCCGGATGCGCTGGACGTTCGATGTCCGCAACGGCCATGCCGACCGAACCGAGGAAGCACTGTGCGCGGCGCTTGTGGATTGGCGCTAAGGGGTGGATGCTAACGCTATCAGATCGTGATAGGATCGCGCTCCACCGATAAGGTTCTTCGTACAGGATGTTGACCAGGGCTCAAAGCGGACGCAGCAGCGCTGGCACGCATGCGCCGATCCGCATCCTTCTGGTCGACGATCATGTGCTGCTGCGCGAAGGCGTTCGGGCGGTGGTCGGCACGCAACCGGACATGGAGATCGTCGGCGAAGCGGCGGGCGGTGCGGAAGCGATCGCCGAATATGCCAGGTTACACCCCGATCTGGTGCTGATGGATCTGCAGATGGCCGACATGTCCGGCCTGGACGCGATCGCCGCGATCCGCGCCGCCTCCCCCGATGCCCGCATCATCGTGCTGACGACCTATTCCGGCGATGGCCGCGCGATCAAGGCGTTGCGGGCCGGCGCGATGGGCTATCTGCTCAAGGCGAGCCTGCGCAACCAGCTGCTCGATGCGATCCGATCGGTATATCATGGCGGCAAGCATCTCGATGCATCGGTTGCCACCGCCATTGCGCTGCATGTGCTCGACGAAGCGCTCACCGAGCGCGAGGTGGCGGTGCTGACGCTGGCCGCTTTTGGCAATTCGAACAAACAGATCGCCGCCCGCCTCGATATCGGGGAGGAAACGGTGAAGGGCCATATGAAGACGGTCTTCGCCAAGCTCGGCGCCAACGACCGCACCCATGCGGTGACGATCGCCGCGAAGCGCGGGCTGATCGAACTCTAGTCTCCGCACCCTCAATCCGGCGCGACGCGCCGGATCGCATCAAACCTGTCCAATACCCGTTCGGCTGCGACCGCCTAAGGCTGCGGGCGGCAGACGGCTGTCGTGCTTGTGCCTGGGCACGGGCAACAGGGCAGCACGCCAACTATTCGAAAGAATAGAACGGTACGCATAAATTTATCCGAGTTTTCGGAAAATTCGCGCCGGCTATTCTGCACCCATCGACGCCGGACCCCGGCAGAAAAAGGAGCCGCACCATGACCCTCACCGCCACCGCCACGCCGGGCAAGTCGCTGCTATCGCCGACGAACCATGCGCTCGTCCTGATCGACTACCAGTCGCAGATGGCGTTCGCCACCAAGTCGATCGATGCCACCGTCCTGCGCAACAATGCCGCGCTGATCAGCCGCGGCGCCAAGTCGTTCGGCGTGCCGACGATCCTGACCACCGTCGCCGAGAAGAGCTTCTCGGGCCCGATGTTCAGCGAAGTGACCGATGCGTTTCCGGGCCAGGAACTGCTCGACCGCACCTCGATGAACACCTGGGAAGACGCCGCGGTGATCGAGGAGGTCAACCGCATCGCCAAGCCGCGGATTGTGTTTGCGGGGCTGTGGACCAGCGTCTGCATCGTCGGTCCGGTGGCATCGGCGATCGACCAGGGCTTCGAAGCCTATTTCATCGCAGATGCCTGCGGCGACATCTCGACCGAAGCGCATGAGCGCGCGGTGCAGCGGATGATCCAGCTGGGCGCGGTGCCGATGACCGCGCTCCAGTATCTGCTCGAACTGCAGCGCGATTGGGCGCGTGGTGAGACCTATGAGTCCACCACCGGCATCGCGAAGCAATGGGGCGGCGCCTATGGCCTGGGCGTCACCTACGCCAAGACGATGTTCGGCGCCTCCGAAGGCCATTGAGTTGCCCCCGGGGTCCGGCGGCGCGCGCCCTCTCCAGCGCCGCCGGGCCTACCCCTTTTCCTGCCCCCCAACGACAAGGAATGCTCCCATGACTTCCACCGTGACCACCAAGGACGGCGTCTCGATCTTCTTCAAGGATTGGGGCCCCAAGGACGCCCAGCCGATCATGTTCCACCATGGCTGGCCGCTCTCGTCGGACGATTGGGATGCGCAAATGCTGTTCTTCCTGGCGAACGGCTTCCGCGTCGTCGCGCATGACCGCCGCGGCCATGGCCGCTCCGAGCAGGTGAGCGACGGCCACGACATGGACCATTATGCCGCCGACGCCGCCGCCGTTGCCGAACATCTGAACCTTCGCAACGCTGTACATATCGGCCACTCGACCGGCGGCGGCGAAGTCGCGCGCTATGTCGCCAAGCACGGGATCCCGCAGGGCCGCGTCGCCAAGGCGGTGCTGGTCGCCGCCGTGCCGCCGATCATGGCGAAGACCGAGGCCTATCCGAACGGCCTGCCGCTTGAGGTGTTCGACGGCTTCCGCAAGGGCACCGCGGACAACCGCGCGCAGTTCTTCCGCGACGTCGCCGCCGGCCCGTTCTACGGCTTCAACCGCGAGGGCGCGAAGGTCTATCCGGGCGTGATCGACAATTGGTGGCGCCAGGGCATGATGGGCAGCGCCAAGGCCCATTATGACGGCATCAAGGCATTTTCCGAAACCGACCAGACCGCCGATCTGAAGGCGATGACGGTGCCGACGCTGGTACTGGCCGGCGACGACGACCAGGTGGTGCCGTACCATCAGGGCGCCGAGCTGCAGGCCAAGCTGCTCCCGAACCCGACGCTGAAAATCTATCCGGGCTTCTCGCACGGCATGCTCACCGTCAATGCCGACGTGATCAACCCTGATCTGCTCGCCTTCGTGCGCGGCTGATCAATCGGCGCCGGAGAGGAAGCAGCATGAAACCCTATCTGATCTCGCTCGCCATCGGCTTGCTGGTGGGGGTCATCTACAGCCTCTTCGGCGTCAAGTCGCCAGCACCGCCGACGATCGCATTGATCGGCCTGCTCGGCATGCTGCTGGGCGAGCAGGCGGTGCCGGTGGCGAAGCGGCTCTTCGCCGGCCACGACGTGGTCGCCTATCTCCGGACCGATTGCGCCGAGCAGGTGCTCGGGCGGCCGGTCAAGAAGCCGGACGACGCGGCGTGAGCCTCACCCGCCGCCAGACCCTCGCAGCCGCCGGCGCCACCGCCGCCGGTGCGCTGCTGCCCACGCCGCTCTTCGCAAGGAACGCCCGCATGCCCGCCACCGACCTGATCCTCGTCAACGCGCAGGTGACGACGCTCGACCGGGAAAACCCGGTGGCCGAGGCGATCGCGATCCGCGACGGCAAATTCCTCGCGGTGGGCAGCGAGGCGGAGGTCCGCGCCGCCGCCGGCCCAAACGCGCAGGTGATCGACGCGCAGCGCCGCCGGGTGATTCCCGGGCTGATCGACAGCCATATGCACATCATCCGCGGCGGCCTGAACTACAATATGGAACTGCGCTGGGACGGCGTGCCCAGCCTTGCCGACGCGATGGCGATGCTCAAGCGCCAGGTCGACAACACGCCGGCGCCGCAATGGGTGCGCGTGGTCGGCGGCTTCACCGAGCACCAGTTCGCCGAGAAGCGGCTGCCGACGATCGACGAGCTCAACGCGGTCGCCCCCGACACGCCCGTCTTCATCCTCCACCTCTATGACCGCGCGCTGCTCAATGCCGCGGCACTGCGGGTGGTGGGCTACACCAGGGACACGCCCAACCCGCCGGGCGGCGAGATCGTCCGCGATGCCGCCGGCAACCCCACCGGCCTTTTGCTGGCGCATCCCAATGCGACGATCCTCTATTCCACGCTCGCCAAGGGCCCGAAGCTGCCCGAGGAGTATCAGATCAATTCCACCCGCCACTTCATGCGCGAAGTGAATGGGCTTGGCGTCACCGGCGTGATCGATGCGGGCGGCGGCTTCCAGAATTATCCCGATGATTATGCGATCATCGAAAAGCTCCACGCCGACGGTCAGCTGACCGTGCGGATCAGCTACAACCTCTTCACGCAGAAGCCCAAGGAAGAGCTCGCCGATTTCGCCGGCTGGGTGAAGCAGGTGACCCCGGGGCAGGGCGACGACAGCTATCGCCACAATGGCGCGGGCGAGATGCTGGTCTATTCGGCCGCCGATTTCGAGGATTTCCGCGTCGCCCGGCCGGACATGCCGCCGACCATGGAAGGCGATCTGGAGCCGGTGATCCGCCTGCTCGCCGAGCATCGCTGGCCGTGGCGCCTCCACGCCACTTACGACCAGACGATCGGCCGCGCACTCGACGTATACGAGAAGGTGAACCGCGATATTCCGCTGACCGGCATCCACTGGTTCTTCGACCATGCCGAGACGATCAGCGACCGCAACATCGACCGTATCGCGGCGCTGGGCGGCGGCATCGCCGTGCAGCATCGCATGGCCTATCAGGGCGAATATTTCGTCGAGCGCTACGGCGCGAAAGCCGCCGAGCGTACCCCGCCGATCGCCAAGATGCTCGCCGCCGGCCTGCCGGTGGGCGCCGGCACCGATGCGACGCGGGTGGCGAGCTACAATCCCTGGGTGTCGCTCAGCTGGCTGGTGACCGGCCGCACCGTCGGCGGGCTCAAGCTCTATCCGGGCGCCAACCGCGTCAGCCGCGAAAAGGCGCTGGCGATGTGGACGCACGAGAACACCTGGTTCTCGAACGAGGTCGGCAAGAAGGGCCAGATCAAGGCCGGGCAGCTCGCCGACCTGGCGGTGCTGTCGGCCGATTACTTCGCGGTGCCCGAGGACCAGATCGTCCATATCCGCTCGGTGCTGACGCTGCTCGGTGGCGCAGTGGTGCATGGCGATGGCGACTATGCCCCGCTCGCGCCCACGCTGCCCCGGCCGATGCCCGACTGGTCGCCGGTCGCGACCTTCGGCGGATACCACCAGTCGCCCGAGGCGCGTGCCCAGCTCGCCTCCGCCTGCGCCTGCCACAGCAGTTGCTCGGTCCATGGCCATGACCATGCCGCCGCGCTCGGTGCCAATGTGCCCGCCGCCGACGTCCAGAGCTTCTGGGGTGCCCTCGGCTGCGGCTGCTGGGCGGTGTGAACCCGCTCTTTCATTCTCAGGAGTCAGCCCATGCGCCCCTTCCTCCTCGCCTGCGCCCTCGTCGTCGCCACCCCGGTGCTCGCCCAGCAGACCGCCGATTATGCGGTCGGCCCGCAATACGACACCACGCACGTCTATGTGCCGGAAGACCAGTTCGACAGCTTCGTCACCAGCTTCCAGGCAACCTTCGGCGGCACGACCAGCAAGCAGGGCGTGTTCCAGGTGACGCCCACCACCAGCCTCACCAAGTCGCAGCTGGTGCTCACGCCCGCCGGCACCGTCTCGGTATTCGGCTTCAAGACGCCGATCCCGTTCCCGTTCGGCGACGAGCGCACCGGCTATCTGGTGACCGACATCGACGCTGCGGTGAAGGCGGCGGTGCAGCACGGCGCGGTGCGTCGTCTGGTCACGTTCCCCGATCCGATCGGCCGCGATTCGCTGATCCAGTGGCCGGGCGGGGTCAACATGCAGCTCTACTGGCACACCACCAAGCCGAGCTACGCGCCGCTGGAGACCGTGCCGGAGAACCGCATCTATCTGACCGAGGACGCCGCCGATCGCTTCGTGAAGAGCTGGGTCGGCTATGCCAAGGCCAAAGTAACCGCCGATGACCGTGCCGCGCCCGGCGCCGAGGTGGGCGAGCCCGGCAAGACGATCCGCCGCATCGCGATCACCAGCGGCTATGGCAAGATGGTGGTGTTCGTCACCGATGGCCTGCTGCCCTGGCCCTATGGCCGCGACATGACCGGCTATGCCGTGCCCGATCTCGACGCGACGCTCGCCAAGGCCAAGGCGGCCGGGGTCGAGACGCTGGTACAGCCTTATGCGGCCGCCGCCGGCCGCGCGGTGATCGTCCGCTTCCCCGGCGGCTATATCGCCGAGATCCACAGCGCCCCGGCCAAGTGACCATGGCGACGCCCGATCCGCGCTTCGTCGACGCCATTCTCGATTGGCGGCCGACCTGGTTCCTCGCCCGGCTGCTGCTGGTCGGCGCCTATCTGCTCGGCGGGGCGGTGAAGCTCACCGACTGGCCGGGCGCCGTTGCCGAGCAGGCGCATTTCGGGATGAATCCGCCGGCACTCTGGGCGGCGCTGACCATCGCGGTGGAGTTGATCGGGCCGGTGCTGATCCTCACCGGCCGCTGGATCTGGCTGGGGGCCGGGATGCTGGGGGTGTTCACCCTGCTCGCCGCGTTCACCGCCAATGCCTTCTGGACGATGCCGCCGGGCCCCGCGCGGTTCGGCGCGACCAACGCCTTTTTCGAGCATCTCGGCCTGATCGGCGGCTTCGTCCTGGCGGCACTGGTGGCGGAGCAGGCGAAGCGCCGTGGCTAGCCTCGCGGCGGCGGTGATGCTGCTGGCGGGACAGGTCGCCGGCTCCACGCCGCCACCGGTCTCCCCGGCCCCCGAAGCGTGGCAGGCACCGACCCTCAGCATAACGCGCTATGACGAGGACTGGTCCGATCTCGCCGATGTCGAAAAACGCGCCCACCACTGGACCGGCCGGTTCAAATACATCCCGCTCGGCGGCGATGCATGGCTTTCCACCGGCGTCGAGGTCCGCCTGCGCAGCGAATCCTTCCGCAACAACACGCTCGGCAACGCCGCGTCACCCGACGACACCTATCTCTGGAACCGCGCGCTGCCCTATGCCGACCTGCATGTCGGCCGGGTCCGCGCCTTCGCGCAGCCGATCCTCGCTTATGCCGCCGGGGTCCGCCCGGCCAACGGGCCGATCGACCAGACGCGCACCGACCTGCTCCAGGGCTTCGCGGAAGTCGATCTCGGCGCGGTCACGCTGCGCGGCGGGCGGCAGATGCTGTCGCTGGGCACCGAACGGCTGATCGGCACGCGCTATGGCCCCAATGTGCCGCTCGCCTTCGACGGCGTGCGCGGGATCGTGGCGGTGGGGCGGGCGAAGATCAGCCTGCTTGCTGTCGCGCCGGTGGCACCCCGGCTCGGCACCTTCGACGATCGCACCTCGCCGACCAAGCGGCTCTGGGGCGCCTATGCGGCGTTGCCGAGCATCGACCTCTATTATCTCGGCTATCGCAACCGCACTGCGCATTTCGGCGACCGCACCGGCCGCGAGCTGCGCCACAGCCTCGGCGTACGCCTCCATGGCGCGCGAGGCGACTGGCACTGGAATGTGGAGGGCGTCGCCCAGTTCGGCCGCTTCGCCGACGGGCCGATCGTCGCCTGGACGCTCGGCACCGAGCTTGGCCGCACGCTGCCTACCCTGCCCTTCGCCCCCGATGCGGTGCTGCGCTTCAACCTGATCAGCGGCGACAACCATGCCGGGGACCGCCGGCTCGGCACGTTCAACGCGCTGTTCCCCAAGGGCAAATATTTCGGCGAGCTGTCGCCGCTCGGCCCCTATAACCTGATCAACCTCAATCCGCGCATCGCCGGTACGCTGGGCGGCGGGGTTTCCGCCAGCATCGCGGGCAGTGCCTATTGGCGCTACACCACGGCCGACGGCGTGTACGACATCCCCGGCAATCTGCTCCGCACCCCTGGCACCAGCCGCGCCCGCTTCATCGGCACGCAGATCGAAGGCGCGCTGGCCTGGCAGGCGACCGCCGAACTCGAGCTTTCCGCCTCGCTTTCCTTCTTCCAGGCCGGTCGCTTCCTGCGCGACACCGGCGCGCCCCGCCCGATCCGGATGATCGGCCTCGAAAGCAATTTCCGTTTCTAGGGAACCCGCCATGCCCGATGCCAAGCCCGCCTCCCCGCTGCCCGCGCTGCTGTTGCTGCTGTCGGTAACGACCGGACTCGTCGATGCGGTGAGCGTGCTGGGGCTGGGCAAGGTGTTCACGGCGAACATGACCGGCAACATCGTCTTCCTCGGCTTCGCTGCCGCCGGCGCACCGGGCTTCGCCGTCGCCCCCTATGTGATCGCGCTAGCGGCATTTCTGGGCGGCGCGCTGGTGGCCGGTCGGATCGGCACGGCGATGGCCGACGGGCCCCTGCGGCACTGGCTGATGACCGCCGCTGCGATCGAAGCCGCGCTGCTCGGCATCGCCGCGCTGGTCGCCGCACGTTCGGGCGCGTCTGCCCTGTCGGCGGGCGCGGATCTCTATGCCATCATCGCGCTTACCGCGCTCGCGATGGGTTTTCGCAACGCCACGATCCGCCAGTTGAAGGTGCCGGATCTTACGACGACCGTCCTGACGCTCACACTCACCGGGATCGCGGCGGATTCGCACCTCGCGGGGGGCCGGAATCCGAATATCGGCCGGCGAGTCGCGGCGGTGCTGGCGATCCTGCTCGGTGCGCTGGTCGGTGCGGCGATGCTGCTCCGCTGGGGATTGGCCGCCCCGCTGGTGCTCGCCGCCGTTGTCGTCTTCATCGGCACGCTGGCCTGCGCCCGCCATCCCGCGGCACAGGCACCGGCCGGACGATAGCCGCGCACGCCCGCCACCGCCGCCTCCGTGCGCGGCGATGCAACGGTGCGCGTGGAGGCAGGGAGCGAACGCAGGCGAAAGCCGGTTTTACGGCGCCGCGCAGCGTGCTAGCCGATGGGCACATGGCATCTGCACCACGCCCCGCCTTTTCGACCCGTTGGCGCCTGCGGGACACGCGTGCGCAGGACGAAGCGTTTCTGCGCCGCCTCCACGACGCCGTCCGCGCGCCGGAACTGCTGCTTGCCCCCTGGAGTGCGGAACAGAAGGACGCGTTCCTTGCCGATCAATATCGATTGCAACAGGCGCATTATCGGCAGACCCGCCCGAACGCCGATTATTGGGTGATCGAACAGAAGACACCGCCTCGCGCGATCCGGCCGATCGGCCGAATGTCACTCGATCGCACCGAACCGGAATGGCGGCTGATGGAGATCGCGTTGCTGCCCGAACGGCGGAATCGCGGACTCGGATCCGAACTGATCGGCTGGGTGCAGCAAGCGGCGCACCACGCCGGTGCGGAGGCGGTCACCCTTCATGTCGTCACCTCCAACCGATCGGCGCATCGCCTCTATGTTCGGCTGGGCTTTGTCGAGGTGCCGTCGCCGTTGGAAACCCACCATATGCTGCGCTGGACACCCCCCGCCTAGAGCGAGAGGAGGTCTCGCTCTGACGTTTCCGCCGCAGGCGGAGCACGCCGACTGCAGCGCGCTGCCTCAAGCGATCCTCCCCAGAAAGCTCGCCCCGGTCCCGTCCCCGTCGAGCCGAAGGTCGCCGCCATGCGCCAGGAAGATCTGGCGCGCGAGCGCCAGCCCGACCCCGGTTCCCTCCGGCTTGGTGGTGAAGAAAGGGCGGAAGATGGCCTCGCGATCCGCCGCATCGATGCCACGGCCATTGTCCGCCACCCGGAACAACGCCTGGCCCTCGGCCACGTCGATCCGCAAGGAAACCGCACCTTCCGCATCGTTGCCAACCGCTTCGGCGGCATTCTGCAGCAATGCCCATAGCGCGGCGCTCACCTGATCCGGATCGGCGCGCAGAAACGGCACACCATGCACATCTACCTGCAGCGGAAGTTCGGGCCAGCGCGTTGCGAACAGTCGGGCAAGATCGGCCGCGAGTTCGCTCGCCGGAACCGGCTGCAGCCTGGGGACTGGCAGCCGCGCCATCGCGCGATAGGATTCGCCGAAACGCTGCAATCCCGCCGCGCGGCGCGCCACCGTTCCCACGGCATCGCGCAGTGCCGGCAGCGCCGGATTGGCATCGTCGAGCATGTCCGCAGCGGTACGACTGAGCGATGCGATCGGCGTGAGGGCGTTGACGATCTCATGGCTCAACACCTGCACCAGATCGCGCAGGGTTGCCGCCTCCGCCGCCTTCAGTTCGGCATCGATGTCGATCAGCGCGGCGAGCCGGCTCTGCGCGCCGCCATGCGCGAAGTCGCTCGTGGTCAGCGCATAGCTGCGGCCGCCTATCGCCACCGTGGCCGGGCGACCCGCGGCGTCGCCGATCGCCTCGACGAGCAGCGGCGGTGGATCGACGACCAGGTCGGCCGCACCGAACAGCCGCCGCGCCGGACGGTTGATCGCATACAGCCGTCCCTCGCCGTCGAGCGTCACGATCGGCGCGGGGGAGAGGTCGAGCAGCGCGGTGAGCCGTCGTTCGCGATGCGCAGGGTCGGATGCGGTCAGCGGTGCGGCCACCGGCGCCAGCTGCGGTCGCCGCGCCTCCACGATCCCGGTCACCAATCCCCAAAGCGCCGCAAGCACGGCAACGAGCGCACTGGCATACATTCCGGCGCTCCATGCCGCCATGAATGCGCCGCCCGCGAGCAGCAGCAACATCCCGCGCAACAGCGATGCCCAGCCCCTAGAGCCCATATTTCGCCATCCGCCGATAGAGCGCCGCCCGCGTCAGGCCCAGCTCGGCCGCCGCCCGGCTGACGTTGAAGGCATGGCGCTTGAGCGCCGCGGCGACCAGCGCGGCCTCGCTGCGCCCGAGGTTGAGGTCCGCCTTGATCGCGCGCGGCTCCAGCGTGTCCTCGGGCAAGACAAGTCCCAGTGCGGAGACATCGATCGCCGCACCGCTGCCGAGCAGCACCGCGCGCTCGATCGCCTGGCGCAGGCCATGAACGCCGTCCGGCCAGGAATCGGCGGCGATCGCGCGCGCCGCTTCCTCGGTCAACGGCCGCAGCGGCTGGCCGTAGCGCCCGGCGTACAGGGCACAGAAATGCCGTGCCAGCAGCAGCGCGTCATTCCCCCGGCCTGCCAGCGGTGGCAGGTCGATCTCCACCGTATTCAGTCGGAAGCGCAGGTCGTCGCTCAGCGCCGCGCGAGTGCCGGCACGGTCGCAGCGGCTGGTGGAAAGCACGCGCAGCCCGCCCAGGCGCCGCGCCAGTTCGGGCTGCAGCGCCGGCGCGAGCTGATCCACCGCCTCGATCAGAAGCGTTCCGCCTGCCGCCGCCGCCACGCGCGCCGCGATGGTGGGCAGATCCGCCACCGCCGCATCGAGCGTCTCCAGCGGCCGCTCGGCGCGCAGCGAGGCGCGGTGGAGCAATTGCGCCGCCAGCGTCTTGCCGCTGCCCGGCGGGCCGGTGAGCAGCACCGATGCATCGGTCGGTCCGACGCGCCCGATCAGCCCGCGCGCCGCTTCTATCGCGGGGGCTTCGCCGAGCAGCAGCAGCGCTTCCTCCCCCGCCGGAGCGGGCGCCGCCGCCAGCTTCGCCCGGCGCAGCGCCACCGCGCGCTGGACCGTGGCGAGCAGCCGCTCGTTGCTCCACGGTTTGATCACGAAATCGCTCGCCCCGCCCCGCATCGCCTGCACGGCGACCGCGATGCCGCTATGTCCGGTCACCACCACCACCACCGCGTTGCGATCGGCGGCGATCAGCCGGTCGAGCAACCGAAATCCTTCCTCGCCGCTGGTCCGCCCGCGTGCGAAGTTGAGATCGAGCAGGATCGCGTCGACCGATCCTTCCGCCAAGCGCACCCAGGCAGCGTCGGGATCGGCAGCACCGAGCACCCGCATGGCGTTGCGCTCAAGCAGCAACGTCGCCGCCCGCACGATGTCGGGATCGTCGTCGATCACCAGGATGGTCGGCGATTCGGTGGGCACAGGCTTGACCGCTCCGGTTCAGTGTTCGAAATCGGACACTAGCTTGGACACTGTTCGCTTCGAGCGCCAGAACTTTCCAAACAATCTCATTATATCCGTGCCTTAGGGTGGATCGCTCGCCTGGCGTACACTGGCCGCCATGGACGTTTCGCCTCTCCACACGAACGGCGCCGCGATGGACCGGCGGATCGAGCGCCCCCATGCGCGCCGCCGCAAGCTGCTCGTCCGTTTCGGCCTCGGTTTGGCGGTCGCCGCCGCGGTCGCTGCGCTCTGGTGGTTCCTCCCCGGTTCGGGCAGTCTCGCCGTCGACGCCGCGACGCTGCGTACCGCGCCGGTGACGCGTGCCGCCTTCGCCGATTACGTGCCGCTGCGCGCGCAGGTTGCCCCGCTCCAGACGGTGTACGTCACCGCGGTCAGCGGCGGTCAGGTGGAAGCGCTGCTCGCCAGTGACGGTCAGGCGGTTGCAGCCGGCGCGCCGCTCGCCCGGTTGGCGAACCCGGAACTCGCCCTCGATGTCGCCAGCCGCTCCGCCAATATCGCAGGACAGCTCAGTTCGATCAGCGGCCAGCGCCTGTCGATCCAGCAGAGCCGCGAGCAGAGCCAGCGCGACATCGCCTCCGCCCGGAACGAACTGGCCAAGGCAGAGGCGCTGTTGCGCCAGAAGCAGATCCTGTTCGACAAGCAGATCGTTACCGCCGCCGCGCTGGCACCGCTGCGCGACGAGGTCGCCTATCAGCGCGCCCGGCTGGACGCGCTCACCCGCAGCGACCGGGAAGCGACGAAGATGCTCACCGACCAGGCCTCCGGCGTCGACGCGACCGCCGGCGAACTGCGCGAAAGCCTGGCGATGACCCGGGCCGGCCTTGCCGCGTTGATGGTGCGCGCGCCGGTGGCGGGGCGGCTGACCGCCTTCACGCTCCAGCCGGGGCAGATGATCAAGCCAGGCGAAACCTTGGGCCAGGTTGATTCCGAGCGCGCCTGGAAACTCACCGCCGATGTCGACCAATTCTATCTCGGCCGGGTTCGCAACGGCCTCACCGCCATCGCGGAAATCGATGGCCGCCGCCTGTCGCTGACGGTCATCAAGGTGCTGCCCCAGGTCACCGAAGGGCGATTCCGCATCGAGCTCGGCTTTACGGGCGTGCCGCCCACCGGCCTAAACCGCGGCCAGACGCTCGACGTGCGCCTCACCCTCGGCGCAGACCGTCCCGCGGTGGTCGCGCCGGCGGGCGGCTGGCTCGATGCCGGCGGCACCACCGCCTTCGTGCTGACTGGCGAGGGTCGTGCGGTGCGCCGGGCGATCACCACCGGTCGCCGCAACCCCGATCAGGTCGAAGTGACCAGCGGCCTCGCGCCCGGCGACCGCATCGTCACCACGCCGCTCGCCACCTACGCCCCCTACCAGACCCTGCTCATCCACTAGGAGCCCGCCATGATCGAACTGAACGCCATCCATCGCGCCTATCGTTCCGACGAAGTGGAAACGACCGCGCTCGCAGATATCGACCTGAGCGTGCAGGCCGGCGAATTCGTCGCGATCATGGGCCCGTCGGGATGCGGCAAGTCGACACTGCTCAACATCCTCGGCACGATCGACCGGCCGACCAGCGGCACCTATCTGTTCGAGGGCGAGGACATCGCCAAGGCACCCGAGGCGCAACTGGCCAAGCTCCGCCGCGACCGGCTCGGCTTCGTGTTCCAGAGCTTCAACCTGATCGACGAGCTGACCATCGCCGAGAATGTGGCGCTGGCGCTCGCCTATCGCTCGATGCCCGCGCGCGAGAAGCGCGAACGGGTGGATGCGGCGATGGACCGGGTCGGCATCGCCCATCGCCGCAACCACCATCCGCACCAGCTTTCGGGCGGGCAGCAGCAGCGCGCCGCGATCGCCCGCGCGATTGTCGGGGAACCGAAGCTGATCCTGGCGGACGAACCGACCGGCAACCTCGATACCGAAAACGGCGCGCAGGTGATGGACATCCTCACCCGCCTCAACGCCGATGGTGCGACGATCGTGATGGTCACCCACTCTCCGGCCCATGCCGATATCGCGCGCCGGACGGTGCACATGCTCGATGGCAGGATCCTCTCCGCGGTTCGGCGGGCGGCGTGAAGCTCGATCGCGCGCTGACGGTGCTGGTACTGCTGCTCCTTGCGGTCGTCCTGCTCCGCCATCTCTCCGCCACCCGCGAACCGGGAGTGACGCCATGACGTCCGCCTTCACCAGCTTCTATCGCTCTCTCACCCGCCACAAGCTGTTCGCCGCGCTCAATATCGGCGGGCTGGCGCTGGGAATCGCGGTGTTCCTGGTGCTGAGCCTGTTCGTCCGGTTCGAGACGGGGTTCGACCGCTGGATCCCCGGCGCGGACCAGCTCTATGTGGTCCAGGAAACCTACCACATGCCGGGCTATCCGGAGACGCCGAGCCCCTACACCATGGGCAACGAGCTGCTCCAGCTGCGTGCCGATTATCCGCAGCTGCAGGGAGCCCGGATCGCGCAGATGGGCGCGACGGTGCGCCAGGGCAGCTCGAACACCCGCGAGGCGATGGCGGCCGTCGATCCCAATTTCTTCGCGCTGATGCGGCTTCCCGTCGTTGCCGGCGATCCGACGCGCACCCTGGCCGATCCGGACGGCCTCGTGCTCACCCAGCGCGCGGCAACCAGCTATTTCGGCCCCAAGTCGCCGATCGGCCGGAGCCTGACCGTCATCGCCAACGGCACCACCTATACCTACCGCGTCGGGGCCGTGATCGCCGACATGCGCAAGGACCAGAGCTATACGTCCGAACTGTTCGTGCCGCTGGTCGCATCCCGCTTCGCCAACGAATGGTTCGATCATTGGGGCAGCACCTCGCTGGTTACCTTGCTGCGATTCCCCGATCGCGCCGCGGCCAGGCAGTTCGAA
This sequence comes from Sphingomonas pokkalii, assembly GCF_003096275.1. Taxonomy (GTDB): domain Bacteria; phylum Pseudomonadota; class Alphaproteobacteria; order Sphingomonadales; family Sphingomonadaceae; genus Sphingomonas; species Sphingomonas pokkalii. Next base: position 3,053,478 of record NZ_QENQ01000001.1, on the reverse strand, counting down.
GGGGAACTCGCTCGGTTCGCCGCGCGGCGGGTGTTCGGCGACGACATCAAGAAAGGGCAGTGGGAACAGTCGCTGCGCCCCCTGGTCGACAACCACCTGTATGCGGCATCCGATCGCGCGGTGGTGACCACGCTGGGCGCGGTGGGCGTGCTCACGCTGCTGATCGCGATCGTGAACTATATCAACCTCGCTACCGCCCGCGCCGGATTGCGGGCACGGGAAGTCGCGGTGCGCAAGGTGCTGGGCGGCACGCGGCGCTCGTTGATCCGCCAGTTCATGATCGAAGCGATGCTGACCGTCGCCTTGTCGGCGCTGATCGGCCTCGCCCTTACCGAAATCGCGCTGCCCCTGGTCAACGCCGCCGGCGGCATGTCGCTGCACCTCACCTATGTCGGAACGGACAGCGTCCTTCTTCTGCTGGTTCCCCTCATATTGCTGGTCGGCATGATCGCCGGCCTGTATCCGGCAGCCGTGCTGGCGGGTTTCCGTCCCGCCGCCGTCCTTGCAGCTGCCCGCGCGCCCGGCGGCGGCCGGGCCGGTGCCCGCGTCCGCGCCGGGCTGGTGATTGTCCAGTTCGCCGTCGCCATCGCCTTCGCGATCGGCACCACCGTCATGCTCGCCCAGGCCAACCATGTCCGCAATGCCGATCTCGGCTTCCGGCGCGACGGCCTCTATGTCGTACGCTCGCTCAACAGTGGCTCGATCCTGCCCGAGCAGAAACGCGCCCTGCTGCGCACCTTTGCCGCACTGCCGGGCGTCAGCCACGTCACCCTCGCCCAGAACGCGCCCGGCGACCAGAGCGTCACCAATTTCTCCTCCATCTACCAGCCGGGCATGCAGGGGATACGGTCGCCCTCGCTGATGGATGTACGGATCGGAGAAGGGTATTTCGACACGTTCGGCGCGCGTCTGATCGCCGGCCGGCAGCTCGACCCGTCCCGCCCGTCGGACGACATGGCCCAGCATGTCAAAGGCAGCACCCCTGCTTTCAACACCGTGATCAATCGCACCGCGGTAGGCCTGCTCGGCTTCGCCAGTCCGCAAGCGGCGATCGGCAAGCAGGTGGACGGCAACGGCATGATGACGATCATCGGCGTCGTCGACGATCTCCGCTTCCGCGGTCCGCGCGAGGCAATCGCCGGGACCTTCTACCGCTATGACAGCCGCCCGCTCAACGACGCCTTCATCACGATCCGGTACAGCGGCGATCCGCAGAAGATGGCCGACGCGGTGGAGGCCAGCTGGAAGCGCATCGTGCCGACCGAACCCTTCGAAGGCCGCACCATCGAGGAAAATCTCTACAAGGCCTATTACGAGCAGGACACGCGCCGCGGCCGTCTCTTCACCATGGGTGCGGTGCTGGCGATCGCGATCGGCTGCATCGGGCTTTACGGGCTCGCGGCGTTCGACACGACACGGCGGATCAAGGAGATCGGCATCCGCAAGGCGCTCGGCGCCTCGACGCGGGACGTGCTTCAGCTGCTGGTCGGCAAGTTCCTGCGGCCGGTGCTGTTCGCCAACCTGATCGCCTGGCCGCTGGCCTGGGTGGCGATGCAGCGCTGGCTGTCGACCTTCGACGACCGGATCGGCCTGTCGCCGGCCTATTTCCTGCTGGCCTCCGCCATCGCCGTGCTGATCGCGGTGGCCACGGTGATCGGCCAGTCCTGGCGCGTCGCCCGCGCCGAACCCGCCCGCGCGCTACGCTACGAATAGGAGCCATGATGCCCCGCCTTGCCTGGATCGCTCTGTATCGTTCGCTCACCCGCGACAAGCTCTATGCCGCGCTCACCATTGGCGGGCTGGCGGTGGGGATCGCCACCTTCCTGGTGCTTGCGCTCTATGTCCGCTTCGAGACGAGCTACGAGCGTTGGATACCGCGCTCCGACCGGATCTACCGCGTGGATACCGCCGTGCAGTTTCCCGGCAGCCCGTTCAACGGCGCCTATCCGGCAACCATGGCGGGCCTGTTCGAAATGATGCGGGAGGATTTTCCCGGCCTGATCGGCACGCGGATCCGTGGCGGCGACCGCGCCATCGGGGAACGCGGCGGCGCGGTGCTGCGCGGCGGGGTCGCGACAACCGAGGATGTCGCGCAGGTCGATCCCAGCTTCTTCGACGTGTTCGCACTGCCGATGGTGCAGGGCGCCGGCGCCGGCGCGCTGGCGGACCCCACGGCCGCGCTGCTCAGCCGATCCGCGGCGCGACGCTATTTCGGCAGCGCCGATCCGATCGGGCAGACGATCACCGTCAGCATGGACGCGCCCGCCAATTACCACGTCGTCGGGGTGTTCGAGGATCTGCCGAAGAACAGCGAGTTGCACCTCGCCATCCTCATCCCGATCCCGAAAACGCCGCCGCCTTCCGAATGGACCTGGTACAAATGGGGCACCGCATCGGTCGCGACCTTCCTGCGGTTCGAAACGCCGGAGGCTGCACGCGCCTTTGCCGCGAAGCTGCCCCCCTTCATCGATCGCCGTGCCAAGGTCGATTTCGGGCCCGGCGCTTCAAGATGGCTGTCCCAGCCGCTCGTTCCGATCGCGGACACGCATCTGAAGCCGATGGGCTCCGAAAGCGCCAGCCGGCAGCTGATGGTGGCGACCCTGGGTACCATCGGGCTGCTCACGCTGCTGATCGGCATCGTCAATTATGTGAACCTCGCCACCGCCCGCGCCGGTCTGCGCGCCCGGGAAGTGGCGTTGCGCAAGGTGGTGGGCGCCAGCCGCGCTGCGCTGATCGGCCAGTTCCTGGGCGAGGCGATCGCGGCCGTCGCCATTGCCGCGCTGCTCGGGCTGATGCTTGCGGAAGTGGGGCTGCCGCTGGTGAATGCCGCGGGTGGCACCTCGCTCGCGATGCCCTATGGCTGGGCGTTGCCGCTGCTCGCGGGCGTGACGCTGGTCGTCGGGCTGGCCGGCGGCTTCTACCCGGCGCTCGTCCTGTCGCGCTTTCCCGCCGCCACCGTACTCGCTTCGGCGCGCGCGCCGGGGGGTGGCAATGCCGGCGCACGGCTGCGTGAGGCGCTGGTGGTGCTCCAGTTCGGCCTCGCCATCGCCTTCTTGATCGGCACGGTGGTGATGGCCGTGCAGATGCGCCATCTGCGCGCGGCGGACCTTGGCTTTCGCCGCGAAGGACTGATCACCATCGCGTCGCTCGCCGATCCGAAGATCGGCCAGGACCAGGCCAGAACCATGCTCCGCGCGCTGCAGGCACTGCCCGGCGTCCAGAGTGTCGGCACCGCGAACATCGCGCCTGGCGGTGAAGGCACGAGCAATATCGATATCGTCGAACAGCCCGGACCGCCGGGTACCGGTCCGATGCTGCGGCTGGTCAGCGTCGGCCCCGGCTTTTTCGACACGTATCGCCCCCGCCTGCTGGCCGGCCGCCTGTTCGACAACGCCCACGCCGCCGACGATTCCAGCGATTGGAAGCGGTGGAATCTCGGGCGGAACGTCATCCTCAATCGCCAGGCGCTGGCCACACTCGGCTTCCGCACGCCGGAGGAAGCGATCGGCAAGACCGTGGGCAATCCCCGCCCCCGGACGATCATCGGCGTGATCGACGAGCTACGGTTCTTCTCGGCGCGTACCGCCGATACCGGCAGCTACTACATGTACACGCCGAACGCCGTGTATCTGCATATCGGCGCGGTGCGCTTCACCGGCGATCCGCGCGCGATGCTCGACAAGGTGGAGGAAAGCTGGCGACGGATCATCCCGCAAGTGCCGTTCCGCGGCGATACCGCCGATCACCGGCTGGCCGATCTTTATCGGGAGGACGAGCGGGCGACTCGGCTGGTCGGCATCGGCACGGGACTCGCGGTGCTGATCGGTTGTGTCGGGCTGTGGGGGCTGGCCGCGTTCAGCACCGCGCGACGGGTGAAGGAAATCGGCATTCGCAAGGCGCTCGGCGCCTCGGCGAGCGACGTCGTGCGCCTGCTGGTCGGCCAGTTCCTGCGGCCGGTGCTGCTCGCCAACCTGCTCGCCTGGCCGCTGGCCTGGTTCGCCGCGCGGACATGGCTGGCGGGCTTTGGCGACCGGATCGCGCTGTCGCCGCTTTACTTCCTCGGCGCCAGCCTGATCGCCACCGCCATTGCGGTGGTGACCGTGCTGGGCCAGTCGCTGCGGGCGAGCCGTGCCGCACCGGCCTGGGCGCTGCGGCACGAATGATGCGGCGTCACTCCGCAACGAAGCCAGGCGGGGGCGTGCGGACGAGGAAATGGCCCTTCACCCCCTGCGGCCATTCCTTGAACGGTACACGGCCATGTTCGCTGGCGGCATAGTGGACGGCATAATCGAGAATGGCCTGGGCCGCATCTGCGTCGGGCGTGAAGCGGCCGAGCACATAGCCGACCTTGCCGGGCGCGCGCAGATGCACGGTGCAATGCTCGTTGCAGGCGAACAGGCATGGCATTTCCTGCACGGCGACACCGGCATAGCGTGCGTCCTTCGCCTGCACGGCGCGCAACGCCTCCACCAGCCGCGCGCCGCCACGCACGCCTTCTGCATCCTCGCGCAGGGCGACACTGTGGCGACAGGTATTGCAGGCGACGATCGCGGGGCCGTCTTCCACGGGCTTCAGCATCAAGGGTTCTCCTGGAAAGGGGTTATCGTTCGAACAGGCGGTCGGCCATCGGCTCGCGTGCCTGCCAGCCGCGCTGCTCGAGTTCGGGTCGGTCGGAATCCACGGCGGGATAGCCGATGCACAGCAGCGCAATCAGCGACCAGCGCGCAGGAACGTCGAGCATCGCGGCAACCGCGTGCGGATCGAGAATGGAAACCCAGCCCATGCCGAGCCCGCGCACGCGCGCGGCCAGCCACAAGGTGTGGATCGCGGTGACGCAGGAATAGCGCAGCATTTCCGGCATGGTGGCAATGCCCAGACCATGCCCCGCCCCCGGCGCTTCGTCGCAGAAGACGGCGAGAAGCTCCGGCGCCTCGCGGATGCCGTGAAGCTTGAGGGCGCGATAGGCGGCATCGCGCGACTGCCCGGCATAGGCCGATGCCGCCCGTGCATTCTCGCCATCGACATGCGCGGCGAGGCTGGCCCGAATGCCCGGCGAGCATAGCCGCACCACCCGCCAGGGCTGGGCATTCCCCACCGACGGCGCAAGCGCCATGCAGGCGAACAGATCGTCCATCTCCGCCGCCGCCACCGGATCGGCGGCGAAGTGGCGCACGTCGCGTCGCCAGCGCAGCAGCGCATCGAACTGCCGCCGGAAATCGGCGTCGAAGGCGGGCGCGTTGCTCAGAACTCGATCCCGGCCTGTGCCTTCACGCCGGAACGGAAGGGATGCTTCACCTGCGTCATCTCGGTTACGAGGTCGGCGGCGTCGATCAGCGCATCGGGCGCATTGCGGCCGGTGACGATCACATGCTTCATTGGCGGACGCGCCGCGAACACCGCCAGCACCTCGTCCAGCGGCATATAGTCGTAGCGCAGCGCGATATTCAGTTCGTCCGCCAGCACCATGTGATAACCGGGATCGGCGATCATCCGCTTCACTTCTTCCCAGGCGGTGCGGGTGACGGCGATATCGCGGGCGCGATCCTGCGTATCCCAGGTGAAGCCTTCGCCCATCGGCTTGAATTCCACCTGCTCGGGAAAGGCATCGAACACTGCCTTCTCGCCGGTGTGCATCGCCCCCTTGATGAACTGGACGACGCCGACCTTCATGCCGTGCCCGATCGCGCGGACGACCATGCCCATGGCGGCGCTGCTCTTGCCCTTGCCCTTGCCGGTATGGACGATCAGCAGTCCCTTTTCCTCGGTCTTCGTCTCCATCATCGTCGCGCGGGCGGCCTGGATCCTGCGCATCTTTTCGGCATGGGCTTCCTCGTCGCGGGTCATCGGGATTCCTTTCGAAGCAGCGTGACGTCCATGATCCAGCCATGGCGGGCACGGAGCGCGGCGCGCCTGGCGGCGATGCGGGGGCCTGCCTCGGCCAGCGGGCCGTGGTCCAGCGCCTGTTGCGGCATTCCCAGATAGGCGCCCCACCAGATGGCGAGCCCCACCGGGTCGAGCGTTTCGAAGGCACAGCCGCCGTCCAGCATCACCACCAGCGTATCGGCGCCATCGGGCCAGCCCTGGCGGCGCAGCAGCCGCCCGGTGGTGATCGTCACTGCGCCCGCCAGCGCGTTGAGCGGAATCGCATGGGCGGCGGTGAGCGCCTGTATGCTGGTGATGCCGGGCACCACCCGCACCGAAATGTCCGGCAACCGGGCGGCGATCCGCAACGTGCTGTCGTAGAGCGAAGGGTCGCCCCATACCAGCAGCGCTACCGATCCTCCCCCCGGCAGATGGGCAGCGATGGCCGCGCGCCAGGCGGTGGCAATGGCGTCATGCCAATCCTGCACGGCCTGCACATAATCGCCCTCGCCGGCCCGCACCGGCATGTCGAACTCGGCGATCGGCACCGGCCGCGCCAGCACGGCCGCGCAGATGGCATGGCGCAGGTCGGCGAGATCGCCGGCATTTTCCTTGCGCGGCACCAGGATCAGGTCCGCAGCGTTCAGCGCCCCTACCGCCTCGCCGGTCAGATGGTCTGGGTTGCCGGTGCCGATACCGATCAGATGCAGCGCGATCATGCCGCCGCCGCGATCAGATGGAAGAAGCTGCCGGTCACCCGCCCGCGCACCGATCCCGTTTCGGCAACCGCGGCGCCTTCCGCATCGGCTACATCGGCAAGCGGCGCATCGGCTTGCGCGATGATGGTGGAATAGTGGAACTCATGGCCTATGAGCTGCGCCCCGGCGGGAATGCCGGCCAGCGGCGCGCGCAACGTCGCACGCCGGTACCCCAGGTGCATCCGCCGCTGGGCATGGCTGGTGACGAGCCCGAGCAGCCCCGCCATGCGGTGGCGCGTTCCCGCCTTGTCGATCAGCGCCTCGCCCAGCACCATATAGCCGCCGCACTCGCCATGCACCGGCCGCGCCTCGGCATGGCGACGCAGGCCGGTGAGGAATCCGTCGGCGGCGGCGATGGTCCCCGCATGAAGCTCCGGGTAACCGCCGGGCAGCCAGACGAGATCGGCATCGGCGCTGGGCGCCTGATCCGCGAGCGGCGAGAAGGGCAGGATCTCCGCACCCGCCTTGCGCCAACCTTCCAGCAGATGCGGATAGAGGAAGGAAAAGGCCGCATCCTGGGCGATGGCGATGCGCTGGGCCGGCGGCATGGGCAGGCCTCGCCCTGCCACGCCCGCGCGACCGCAAGCCGCGGCGGCATCGCGAATCGCCGCCAGGTCGACATGTTCGCGCACGAACGCCGCATATCCCGCGATCAGGCGATCGAGATCGGGATGCTCCACCGCCTGCACCAGCCCCAGGTGCCGCTCCGGCAGCGCCAGATCCGCCCGGCGCGGCAATGCGCCCAGCACGGTGATCCCGGCAGCCGCCATACCTGCCCGGACGAGCCGTTCATGACGCGGGCTCGCGACGCGGTTCAGGATCACCCCGGCGAACGGCACCGCCGGATCGAACCGCGAAAAGCCGAGCGCGGTGGCCGCCGCCGACTGCGCCTGGCCGGACAGGTCGAGCACCAGCACCACCGGCCAACCGTTTCGCCGCGCAAGATCGGCGGTGGCGCCGGTGCCGCTCGCGCCTTCCCGCGCGACGCCGTCGAACAGCCCCATCGATCCTTCGGCCAAGATCAGATCGGCATCGGTGCCCTCGGCCGCGATCGCGTCGAGCAGGTCTTGATCCATCGCCCAGCTGTCCAGGTTGAACGATGGCCGCCCGCATGCCGCGCGGTGAAAGGCGGGATCGATATAATCGGGTCCGTTCTTGAACGGCTGCACCACCACGCCGTCCTCGGCCAGCGCGCGGAGCAGACCCAGCATCACCGTGGTCTTGCCGCTGCCCGAAGCCGGTGCAGCAACGATCAGGCCAGGCAGGCTCATTCCTGGGCCCCCGCGAACGGCGAGTCCACATGCTGCGGCCGGAAGCGCCGGTCGTACCCCGCCGCATACAGGCTGCTTTCGGCGAACCCCTCCGCCGCCAGCACGCGGCCGACCAGGATCAGCGCGGTCCGTTCCATGCTGCCCTGAACGGCGGCGTCGATCGTCGCCAGCGTCGCGCGCACGATACGCTGATCGGGCCAACTCGCCCGCCACACCACCGCGACCGGGCAGTCCGCGCCATAGGCCGGCAGCAGATCGGCGACGACCACGGCGAGATTGTGGATCGAAAGATGGATCGCCAGCGTCGCACCCGTCGCCGCGAAGTTCACCAGGCTTTCGCGCTCGGGCATCCGGCTGGCGCGGCCGGGGGTGCGGGTGAGGACGAGCGACTGGCCGAGTTCGGGCAGCGTCAGTTCGGCCTCCAGCGCCGCAGCGGCAGCCGAAAAGGCCGGAACGCCGGGCGTGACGGTGAACGGAATGCCCAGCGCCCGCAACCGGCGCAATTGCTCGCCCATCGCCGACCAGACCGAGACATCCCCCGAATGCAACCGGGCGACATCCTGCCCGGCCGCATGGGCGGCGACGATCTCGGCCAGGATCGCATCGAGATCCATCGGCGCGGTGTTCACGATCCGCGCACCGGGCGGGCAATGGGCCAGCACCGCCTCCGGGATCAGCGACCCGGCATATAGGCAGACCGGGCTTGCCGCGATCAGATCGCGGCCACGCAGCGTGAGCAGATCGGGCGCGCCTGGGCCGGCGCCGATGAAATGAACGGTCATGCGGAAGCTCCTTCGGCAATGGCGCACGTGGCCAGGCGATCGGCGGAAATGTGGCGAGGTACGAGCAGCCGTCCTCCGGGACCGGCAGCCGCCAGCGCAGCCGCTTCGGCAACGCTGCCGGTGCCCCGCGCAACCAGGCTCGCGGGGGAACAAGTGGGCGTCGCGATGCCCGCGACCGATTCCACGGCAAGAGCGGGTAGGTCCAAGGCCGTGAGCAGCGGCACCTTGTCGGCCGTGGTGGCGACATGGGTGATTGGCGCATCCACCGCCTGCATATGCGCCTGGGCCCTGGCCAACGCCGATCGCAGCGATTCTGCGGTCGCGCCGCTGCGATAGCCGAAACCGGCGACGATCATCGTGTGATGCTCCACTGCACCACCGGATAGCGCGCGCGCCAGCCATGGCGGCCACCAAGCGGCACCGCCTCGGCAAGTTCGATCCGCAGCAGGCTGCCGCCCCGTTCGGCGTGCCACTGGGCAAGCAGTGCTTCGGATTCGAGCGTGACCGCATTCGCCACCAGCCGTGCTCCCGCGGGCAGCCGCGCCCACAGCGCCTCCAGCAGGAATTGCGAAAGGCCGCCCCCGATGAAGACGGCGTCGGGCGTCTCCTCCGGCAACAGCGCCGGGGCACGCCCGACCAGAACCGCCAGCCGGTCCACCCCCAGCGCCGCCGCGTTGCCACGGGCGCGCTCCGCCCGCACCGGATCGGCCTCGATCGCCACCGCACGATTGGCGGGGTGGGCGAGCAGCCATTCGATCCCGATCGATCCGGAGCCGGCGCCTATATCCCACAGCAACGCCCCCGGCCGCGGGCCAAGCGCAGACAGGGTCAGCGCCCGCACCGGCCGCTTCGTGAGCTGGCCATCGGATGCGAACCAGGAATCGTCCCTGCCACAGGCAACCGGCAGGACCATGCCCGCGCCCGCAACCTCGATGCCCACCGTCACCGGATGCGCGACATCGCTGAACGCATAGGTGTCGGCCGACACCGCACGAACCCGCTCGCGCGCGCCGCCCAGCGCCTCCAGCAAATGCAGCCTCGATGCGCCGAATCCGGTCCCGTCCAGATAGCCGGCGATCCCCGCCACCGCCGCGCCATCGCGCACCAGCACCAGCAGCCGCCGGCCGGGCACCAGATGCGGCCGCAGGCGCGTCACGGGCGCCGCGTGGAGTCCAAGGCATGGCGTATCCTGCAACGCCCAGCCCAGCCGCGCCGCGGCACGCGCAAAGCTGGACAAGGCGGGAAGCGCGATCCATTCGCCGGGCACGAGATGGCGCGTCACGCTGGTTCCCGCGCCGAACCAGAAGGGGTCGCCCGATGCCAGCATCACGACCCGCCGGCCGCGCTGCGCCAACAGCAGCGGAACGCCGTCCGCAAAGGGGACTGGCCATTCAACGGCTTCACACCTAAGCCCCGGCAGCAGCGCCAGGTGGCGGGGAGCCCCCATCACCAGCTCTGCCGCATCCAGCGCCAAGCGGGCGGCCGCGGAGAGGCCTTCCACGCCATCCTCGCCGATACCGAGGATCGTCAACCAGGGGAGCTCAGCCATGCCGAACGTCCTGCTCCTGGGCGGCACCACCGAAGCGAGCGCGCTCGCCCGCCTGCTCGCGGAACAGGGCGTGGAAACCACGCTCAGCTATGCCGGCCGAACCGACAACCCCCGGCAGCAGCCGGTGCCGGTGCGCATCGGCGGCTTCGGCGGCGTGGAGGGGCTGGCCCGCTATCTGCGCGAACAGCGCGTGACTCATCTGGTCGATGCGACCCACCCTTTCGCCGCCACGATGAGCGCCAACGCCGTCATGGCCGCCCAATCGGCGGGGGTACCGCTGATCGCCCTCACCCGCCCGGCATGGTGCCCGACGGAGGAAGATCGCTGGACGCGCGTGGCCGACATTGCCGGCGCCGTCGCTGCACTGGCCGGGCCGGCGAAACGCATCCTGCTGGCGCTGGGCCGGATGCACGTCGCCGCGTTTGCCGCCCAGCCGCAGCACCATTATGTCCTCCGCTTCGTCGACGTGCCGGGTGCGCCGCCGGCGCTGCCCGATCATCACCTGATCGTCGATCGCGGCCCCTTCACACCGGAAGCGGACCATGCGCTGATGGCGGCACACGAAATCGATCTGGTGGTCTGCAAGAACGCCGGCGGCAGCGGCGCCGAGGCGAAACTGATCGCCGCCCGCAGGCGCGGCATTCCGGTGCTGATGATCGACCGCCCGGCCCTGCCCGCGCGTCGCGAAGTGGCCCGCCCCGAAGCGGTGCTCGCGTGGCTGGGTCATGCGCCCTCCACCGCGAAGCGCGGCGTATAGAGGATCGGCCGCCCCGTGCGGGGGATCAGGCGGGTCTGGCTGGAACCGAGGATCACCATCGTCCGCATGTCGGCCATTTCGGGCCGTGCCTGTCCAAGCGACACGATCCGCAGATCCTCTTCGGGGGTGGCGACGGCGCGGGCGAACAGGATCGGGCGATCCGCGCCACAGCTTTCCCGCAGGACCGCCAGCGCCCGCGCAAAGCCCTCCGGCCGTGCCTTGGAACGGGGGTTGTAGAAGGCCATGGCGAAATCCGCCTCGGCCGCCAGGCGCAGCCGCTTCTCGATGAGCGCCCAGGGCTTGAGATTGTCGGAAAGATTGATCGCGCAGAAATCATGGCCGAGCGGCGCGCCGGCCCGCGCGCTCGCCGCCAGTATCGCGGTGATACCGGGCAGCACGCGGATGTCGAGGTCGCGCCGGTCCGGCGGCCCTGCTTCCAGCGCCTCGAACACCGCCGCCGCCATCGCGAACACCCCCGGATCGCCCGACGATACCACCACCACCCGCCGCCCCTGTGCCGCCAGGTCGAGTGCCAGCGCGGCACGGTCCAGTTCCACCCGATTGTCGGAGGCGTGGAGCACCAGCCCCGCGCGCCGCGGCACCCGCGCGACATAGGGGATATAGCCGATCACATCGGTCGCCTGCGCCAGTGCGGCGGTGACCTCGGGCGTCACCAGCGCCGCGTCCCCCGGCCCCAGCCCGGCAATGGCCAGCCATCCGCTCATGGCCGCCGTCCCCGGCCATGGATCAGCAGGATCGAGAAATAGGGCGTCACCCTTTCCGCCGCCGCCAACGGGGTCACCCGCTGTTCCGGCATGGCCGCATGTTCGACCAGCCAGGCCTCCTCCTCGCGCCCGGCGGTGGCCACCGCCCGCCGCAGCTTTGCAAGGTTTCGGCCGATCTTCATCACCACCACCGCATCCGTATCCCGGATACGCCGCGCCAGCTCCTCCTCGGGCAGCGTCGCCATCACGATCGTCAGCACGTCGTCGCCCCAGGTGATCGGCTGGCCGGTGGCGTTCCACGCACCGGCCATGCCGGTGATCCCCGGCACCACCGCCACGGGCACCAACCCGGTCAGCCGAGTGTGGAGGTGCATGAACGAGCCATAGAAAAACGGATCGCCCTCGCACAGCACCACGACATCCTCGCCGCTCCGGGCAAGCGAAAGCAGCCGATCGGTACACTCGGCGTAAAACGCCGAAAGGCAGGCATTGTACCGCGGATCGGTGACGGGAATTTCCGTCGTCACCGGATACTCCATCGGCAGTTCGATCGCGTCGGCGCGAAGCATTCCCTCGGCGATCCGCCGGGCCTGCCCCGGCCGCCCCGCCTTGCGGAAATAGGCGACATGGCGGGCCGACCGCACCAGCCGGTCGGCCCGCACGCTCAGCAGATCGGGCGCGCCCGGCCCCAGGCCGACGCCGTGGATGGTGCCAAGGCGCCTCATTCGGCGCGGCTCGCCAGCGCGTTGACGGCGGCAACGGTGATCGCGCTGCCGCCCAGTCGTCCTTCGACGATGCAGCAGGGCACCGGCGGCGCCTGCCATAACGCAGCCTTGGACTCGGCCGCGCCGACAAAGCCCACCGGGCAGCCGATGATCGCCGACGGCCGCGGGCAGTGCGGATCCTCCAGCATGTTGAGCAGGTGGAACAGCGCGGTCGGTGCATTGCCGATCGCCACCACCGCCCCGGCCAGATGGGGGCGCCACAGCTCCAATGCGGCGGCGGAGCGGGTGTTCGCCATGGCCTGCGCCAGCACCGGCACCTGCGGATCCTGCAGCATGCACAGAACGGGATTGTTGGTCTGCAGCCGGGTGCGGGTAATCCCTTCCGAAACCATCCGCGCGTCGCACAGGATCGGTGCGCCGTCGGCCAGCGCGGCCCGCGCCGTCGTCGCGAAACCCGGCGAGAAGCGGATATGGGGCGCCAGCGCCACCATGCCGGCGGCATGGATCATCCGTACCGCCACCGGCTCCTCTTCCGCCGTAAAGCGGGCAAGATCGGCCTCGGCCCGGATCATGGCGAAGGACTGGCGATAGATGGCGGCGCCATCGGTTTCGTAGCTATGGGGCATCAATCGGTTCCGAAAAGTGCGCGCAGCGCAGCGGGCGTGAGTCCGGGATGCGCGGCCGGCTCGCCCGCCCGCGCATCGAAGGCGAGGTCGAGGGCGCCTTCCCGTCCGGTCACAACGACATGGGCGGCATCGGCGCGGGCGCAGCCCTTCGCGCAGCCCGAAACATGCAGCTGCCCGGAAATGTGCGGCGCCAGTTGCCGGGCGAGATCGCGGGTCGCAATGCTCGCCTGCGGGCACAGCGGTGCGCCGGGGCAGGCATCGACGCGTAGCAACGGATCGGCGGGATCGACGATCATGCCGGGATGCCCATGCGTCAGGCCCTCGCCCAGCAAGGATCGCCACGGCGTGACGCGGATCGCCGAGAGCCCCTGCTCCGCCAGTTCCACCAGCCTCGCGGAATCGATCTGCCCGAAGGCGACGCCCAGGACCATGCCGAGCGGATGCCGCCCCGGCACCATGCGGGCGCCGGGCGCGGCGGCGAAGACATCCCCCTGCGCCCAGTGCGGAAGGGGCTGCCGATGCTGCCCCATCCTGCCGGCGGCGCTGCCGCCGCTTTCGACGAACCAGCGTGCCAGCCGGACCAACGCCCCCGCTTCGGTGCCGCGCGGCACCGCGACGCCGGTGGGCCTTCCCTCGGCTCGCAGGATCAGGCGCCCGCCTGCCGCGCGTTCGATACGGAAATCGCCCGATACGCCGGACAGGCGCGGCACAGGCCCGGCATCCACCACGAAACCCGCTTTCCCCGGCAACGCCGGCAGATCCCCCAGCATCCCCAGCAGGTCGGTTGCGATACGGTGCGTGTCGTCACCCAACCGCCAATCGGGCGCGACCAGGAGCGTGCGGCATTTCTCGCGTGCCGGGTCGGGATCGACCAGATCCAGCGCGATCAGACGTTCGAGCAACGCCGGCCACCCCGTCTCGGCCACCCCGCGCAGTTGGACGTTGCCGCGGCTCGTCAGATCGATCAGGCCATTCCCCCAGGTCAGCGCCGCGTCGCAAAGCCCCAGCAGCTGATCCCGCGTCAGCCGGCCGAGGCGCGGCTTCACCCGCACCAGCAACCCGTCGCCCGCCGCCATCGGGCGCCACGCATCGGGGCACCAGCCGCGCACCAGAAAGCCGCTCATGCAGCACTCCCCAGCGCGGCCAGGATCGAATTGCGCCGCGTCGGCCACAGTCCGGCGCTATGGAGCGCCGCGAATCGCGCCGTTATCGCTGCCAGCGCCGCAGGGTTCGCCTCGGCCAGAAATGCGCACACCTCCGGATCGCCGAGCGTGGCATCATGATACAGATCGAACAGCTGCGGCGGCACGGCGCCTGCCAGATGGGCGAAGGTGCCGAGGTGATCGAGCGTCGCCGCGATCTCCGCTGCGCCCCGGAAGCCGTGCCGGCGCATCCCGGCGATCCAGCCCGGATGGGCGGCGCGGGACCGCACGACGCGGGCGATCTCCTCGGTCAGCGGGCGGGCAACCGGGCGGGCGGTATCGCGGGAATCGAGATGATAGAGCGCGGCGTTCCCGCCCCCCAGCGCCTTGGCGGCAGCAAAGCCCGCCTCATGTGCGGCATAGTCGGCGGCGAGCAACAGGTCCGTCTCGGGCAGGTCCTGCAAATGCACAAAGGCATCCGCCCCCGCCACCCGCGCCCGAATGCCCAGCGGATCGGCCTGCGGCGCCGGCCCGTCCAGCGCATGGTCGGACGCGGCCAGCCATGCCGCGCCGGCCGCCCGCCGCGCCGCTTCGGTATAGGTCTCCGCCGCCACGCCCATTCCCAGACCGTAACTGCCGGGCTGCGGGCCATAGACGCGAGGGCCAGCATCCCGCCCCGCGAACGGATTCCATTCCGGCGCCTCGTCGCGCATCGTCAGCGCCCGCACCGCCTGGCCGAACAGTTGCGGCAACGTCGGGAAGGCATCGCGGAACAGGCCGGAGACGCGCAGGGTCACGTCGATGCGCGGGCGATCAAGCAGCGCGATCGGCAGGATTTCCACGCCCGTCACCCGCTCCGATCCATGGTCCCAAATCGGGGCCGCCCCCAGAAGGTGCAGCGCCATCGCGAATTCCTCGCCGGCGGTGCGCATGGTCGCCGATCCCCACAGGTCGACCACCAGCCCCTTGGGATAATCGCCATGATCCTGGAGATGCCGGCGGATCAGCTCGTCGGCGAGCACGATGCCCTGGGCATGTGCCGCGCGGGAGGGCACGGCGCGCGGATCGATGGTGTAGAGATTGCGCCCCGTCGGCAGCACGTCGCTGCGCCCGCGGAACGGCGAGCCGGACGGCCCGGCCGGTACGCGCCGCCCCGCCAGCCCCGCGATCAGCCCGTCCCGCTCGGCGGCTCCGCACGCGCCGCGGCCGAAGACATGCAGGCCGTCGCCGAACTGCCCTTCCTTCACGTCACACACGAAGCGGTCGATGCGGGTGATCGCCTCCGCCGTGCTGGTGGCGGTGTCGAGCCCCAGCTCCGCCTCGAGCCCGACCGCGCGCGCCTCGTCGCGGATCGCGGACTGCAGCCGGTCGCGGCGGGCGGGATCGAGCCCCACCGCGTTGGAGAACTCGTCGAGCAGCGCCTCGATCCGGCCGAGCCCCGCGCCGCTGCCGGCCGTCTTCAGCGGCGGCGGCAGGTGGCCGATGGTGACGGCGCCGATGCGCCGCTTGGCCTGCGCGGCCTCGCCGGGATCGTTGACGATGAACGGGTAGAGGATCGGCAGACCGCCGGTCAGCGCCTCGGGCCAGCAACCGTCGGACAGCGCCACCGTCTTGCCGGGCAGCCATTCGAGCGTGCCATGCGCGCCGATATGGACCAGCGCATCGATCGCCCGCGCCCGCAGCCACAGATAGAAGGCGACATAGCCATGGCGCGGCACACGGGCGGTATCATGATAGCTGTCTTCCCGCGTGGCGGGGTCGCCCCGCTCGGGCTGGAGCGCGATCAACAGGCGACCGCTTTGCACCGCCGGGAAATGGAAGCTGCCGTCCTGGACCAATGCATCCGCCTCCGGCGCGCCCCAGGCCGCGTCCAGATCGTTGCGGAGCGCCTCCGGCAGGGAGCCGAGCGCCTGTCGATAGTCCGCCAGCGACCAGCAGCACCGGGCCGTTTGCAGCCGGCCGGCAAGATCCGTTACCGTCTCGCCCAGATCGGCGGCAATGGCCTCGACGGAGGCCAGCGCATCCAGCCCCACGGCATGGGCGACCTGCCAGTCCTTGCCGGGATAGGTCGAGAGGACGAGCGCGACCCGCTGCTCGGCGTGCGGCTTCGCGGCGAGCGCGATCCAGCCGGCAACGCGATCGACGATGGCGGCGATGCGCGGTGGCTCGGGCTGGTGGACGGTGCGCGCGAAGCCCAGCGCCGCGTCGCGGGCCTCGGCCTGCTTGAAGCTGGCGACGCCTGCGAAGATCCGGCCGTCGATCTCCGGCAGCACGACGTGCATCGCGAGATCGGCCGGCGACAGGCCGCGATCGGAACCGGCCCAGGCCTCGCGCGGTGCGGTGGCGAGCGCCAGCTGGAAGACGGGGACGCCGGCCGCGTCGAGCGGCGACTGCCCCGCCGCGTCGCGGGCGGAAAAGGCGGTGGCGTTGACGATCGCCGCGGGGGCGAGCTCGCGCACCCATTGCGCCACCTGCGCGCGGGCATCGGGCGCCTTGAGCGACGGCACGAAGATCGACAACGTGTCGAAGCCCTTGCGCTCGAACGCTTGATGGAGCGCCGCGAAGGGCGCGACGTCGCAGGCCGCGAGATAGGAGCGATAGAAGACGATCAGGACCAGCGGGCGGCCGGTGCGGGTCCAGCCTTGCCGCTCCGCCTCCCCACATCCCGCGTCATCCCCGCGCAGGCGGGGATCCATTTGCCAGGACGCCGGGGACAGGAGCCGAGAGCTTCCCACCAATGGATCCCCGCCTCCGCGGGGATGACGGGTGGAGGGAAGGAACGCGCCATGTTCCGGGTGCCACAGGCCGAAGCCCGGGAGTGGGGTGTAGGGGGCAGCGGCGTCACCGCCGATCCCCGCCGCCCTCGCCAGCACCCCCAGTGCCGCCCGCGCCGCCTCGGCGCCGCCGGCATCGCAAAGCCCGGCCAGTTCCCGCAGCACCGGTGCCGCCACCGTCGACGCCGCATCCAGCCGTTCGTCCGGCCGCCCATCCGCCGGTAGCACCGCCAGCGCGATACCGCGCGCACGGGCGAGCACCTCCACCTGCTGGAGGCCGTAGCTCCAATAGGGCATCCCGCCGATCAGCCGGATCAATATGCCCTTGGCGCCCGACAGCGTCCGCTCGACATAGGTGTCGACCGAAAGCGGGTGCATCAGCGCCGCCAGGTTGGCCAGCCGCAGCGAGGGCAGTTCCCCCCGCCCCGCACGCCACGCCGCCGCGAACGCGCCGAGGTCGCTGTCGGAGAAGGACAGCACCACCAGGTCCGCGGGCGCCTGCCCGAGGTCCTGGGGCACGGCGTTCTCCTCCAGCCCGTGCGTTTCGCGGAACAGGACGTGCATCGCTGTGGCTGCCTCAGCCGGCCAGCACCGCGCGGAAGGCGTCCGGGCGCACATCGTCATGCTCGGCGATCGCGACCAGCGCGGTGCCGCGCGGTTCTCCGGCACGCCAGGGCCGGTCGTACTGGTGCCGTACCCGCGCACCGACCGCCTGCACCAACAGCCGCATCGGCTTGCCGGACACGGCGGCATAGCCCTTTACCCGCAGCACCTTGTGCTCGCGCGCCAGTCGCTCGATCCGGGCGACCAGTTCGGCCGGATCGGCGATCTCGCCGAAGGTGACGACAATGCTGTCGAAATCCTCATGCTCGTGATCGTCCTCGCCGTCATGGTGCGAAGGACGCGCGGCGAGGTCGTCCTCGGCGGCGGCGCCCAGCCCCAGGATCACGCGCGGATCGATCGCACCTTCGCGGATCTCGACCACCGGCACCGGGCGCGGCGCCTCGGCGGCGATCACCGCGCGGGCGGCGGCCACGCCCTCCGGCCCGGCGAGATCGATCTTGGTCAGCAGCACCATGTCGGCGCAGGCGAGCTGGTCCTCGAACACTTCGGCGAGCGGCGTCTCATGGTCGATGCCCGGGTCGGCGGCGCGCTGCGCCTCCAGCGCAACCAGATCGGGCGCGAACCGGCCCTCGGCGACGGCTTCGGCATCGGCCAGCGCCAGCACGCCGTCGACGGTGATGCGGCTGCGAATCGCCGGCCAGTCGAACGCCTTGAGCAGCGGCTTGGGCAGCGCCAGGCCGGAGGTCTCGATCAGGATATGGTCGGGACGCGGCTCGAGTGCGAGCAGCCGCTCGACCGTGGGGATGAAATCGTCGGCGACGGTGCAGCAGATGCAGCCATTGGCCAGCTCGACTATGTTCTCGGCCGGACAATCGGGGATCGCGCAGGATTTCAGGATCTCGCCGTCGACGCCCAGCGTGCCGAACTCGTTGACCACCACCGCGAGGCGGCGCCCCCCGGCATTCTGGATCAGGTGGCGGATCAGCGTGGTCTTGCCGGCGCCGAGAAAGCCGGTGACGATGGTGACGGGGACCTTGGCAAGGTCGGTCATGGTATCTTCCCCCCCGCGCCGGAGCGAACATGGGCGGGGGCTTGCCGGAACCCATGTCCGGCCGGCGCGCGACGACGGGCGGGCGCGAAGGACGCCCGACACCACGCGACCGTGCAGCCCCAGCCGCACAGCTTCGTCGCTCGAACGGAAGCAGATACCGTGCCGCGGCCATCCCCTGGACCAAGGCAAGAGCGACCGTTGCGCCGGCAGGTCTCCTGGCTCGCGGGTCACAGCTTGATGCACGCCTTCCCAGGCCCGTCGGGCCCAGTGGCTGCCCCGTTTGCCGGGGCCCGTGCATCGCGCTATCCGCTTACAGTTGCAGGGACAGCCGCGGATTTGGGAAGCAAGCTCCCCGCACCGCATTCCCGATTAAGCCCCTGTGGGGGGCACCGGCGCGATCTTGAGTGAAGGCCCGTGCAGGCCTTCGCCCAAGTTCCTAGACGCGCACCTCGATCTCGTCCAGCCTCTGCCAGCGATAGATGGCAAAGCTCACCAGCCAGCAGGCGATGAACAGCCCGATGATCGCGAATCCCAGGCTGTTGAAATGCGCGCCCAGCGCCGCGGCCATGCTCCACGGCCAGCCGGTCAGGCCCAGCTTGTCGCCGATCAGTGCCAGCGTCTCGATCCCGCCGATCACGATCGCCACCAGCGCGGAGATCAGGGTGATGGTGACGTTGTAGTAGAGCTTGCGGATCGGCTTCACGAACGCCCATTGATAGGCGCCGAGCATCACCACTCCGTCCAGCGTATCGACCAGCGCCATGCCTGCCGCGAACAGCGCGGGCAGCACCAGCAGCGTGCCCAGCGACACGCCGTGCGCCGCCTGGCCCGCCGACATGCCGAGGATCGCCACCTCCGTCGCGGTATCGAATCCCAGCCCGAACAGGAAGCCGAGCGGCGCCATGTGCCAGCTCTTGCTGACCAGCCGGAACATCGGCCCGAACAGCTTCGACAGCGGCCCGCGCGATGCGAGCAGCAGGTTGAGGTCATCCTCCACATAGGCGCCGCCGGCGCGGACATGGGCGAAGGTCTTCCACACCGATCGCAGGATGATCAGGTTCATCGCGGCGATCCCGAACAGGAACAGCGCAGAGACACTGGTGGCGACCACGCCTCCCACCTCCTTGAACGCTCCCGCTCCCGCCAATGCGCCGGTCGCGAGCGCGATGCCGGTCGAAGCGATGGCAATAATCCCCGAATGGCCGATCGCGAACCACAGGCCGGTGGCGATCGGCCGCTGGCCGTCGTTCATCAGCTTGCGGGTGACGTTGTCGATCGCGGCGATATGATCGGCATCGACGGCATGACGCAGCCCCAGCCCCCAGGCGAGCAGCGCGGTGCCGAGCATCAGCGGCTGGGCGTGGAACAGGGCAAGGGCCCAGCCCCAGGCGGCGATATTGGCGGCGATCAGCCCCGCGAACAACAGGGCGACGCGCGCGCGCAAAGACAGGACGGACAAGGAATCAGCACTCCGGCGGCGTCCTGCGACCTGGCCGGGGCCCACCGCGAACGGCCGGCCCCACGCCCCGATCGGACGCCTGATGCGACCGACGCGCGAAGCCGCAAGCGGCCCCCGCCGCTCGTGCGTCGCTCAGACGGAGTACACCGTGCCGCGGCCATCCCCTGGACCAGGGCAAGAGCGACCGGACGCCGGCAGGTCTCCTGGCTTGCGGGTCACGGCACGCTGCACGCCTTCCCAGGCGTTGCCGCCCAGTGGCTGCCCCTCCCATGGGGGCCAGTGCATCGCGCTATCCGCTCACAGTTGCAGGGACAGCCGCGGATTTGGGGGACCGCCCCCGCACCGCATTCCCGATTAAGCCCCTGTCGGGGCACCGGCGCGATCGAACCGTTGGTTAGGCGAGCGCCGGGCACATGGCAACCGCCCGGTTGACGCCCCTTGCCGAGCGGCTAGGCTTCTGCCCCACAACGCGAAATTGGGGGTCCGATCCATGCACACGCCGTTCTTCGCCGCCGCCGCGGCGCTTTTGCTCGCGGGCGCCCCCCTCCCCGCCCGGGCGCAGGGCCATCCCCAGGCGGAGGCGCAGGCGCTGGAATTGCTCCAGCGCGGCATCGGCTTTCGTACCGTTGCCGGGCCGGGCAACCAGACGCCGTCCTATGCCGCCTATCTGAAGTCCGTGCTGGTCGCCGGAGGCTTTGCCGATGGCGATGTGGAAATCGTGCCCGTGGGCGACACCGCCTATCTGGTCGCGCGCTATCGCGGCACCGGCAAGGCGAAGAACGGCGCCAGGCCGCTGCTGATTTCCGGCCATATGGACGTGGTGGAGGCCAAGCCGGCCGACTGGACGCGCGATCCGTTCACCGCCGTGGTCGAGAACGGCTATATCTTCGGGCGTGGCGCGACCGACATGAAGTACGACCTGTCGACGATGGTCGCCACGCTGATCGACCTGAAGCGCAGCGGCTTCCAGCCGGCCCGCGATATCGTGCTGCTGCTTTCCGGCGACGAGGAAACCGCGATGAAGACCACGGCGGCGATGGCCGATCGGTTTTCAAACGCCGAAATGCTGCTCAACATCGATGGCGGCGGCGGCGCGCTGGACGAGGCCGGCAAGCCGACCACCTTCGGCATCGAAGGGGCGGAGAAGACCTATGCCGATTTCGAGCTGACCGTCACCAATGCCGGCGGCCATTCCAGCGCACCCCGCAAGGACAATGCGATCTACGCCCTCGCCCATGCGCTGACAAGGATCGAGGGCTACGGCTTTCCGGGCCAAGTGGACGCGATCACGCGCGCCAGCTGGGAAGCCGCCGCGAAGGAAACGACGCCCGAGCGGGCGGCGGTGATCCGCCGTTTCGTCGCCAACCCACAGGATGCCGAAGCGCTGGCCGTGCTGCGCGCCGATCCCGCCACGGTGGGACAGACCGGCACCACCTGCGTCGCGACGATGGTGAGCGCCGGCCACGCCACCAACGCCCTGCCCCAGCGCGCGACCGCGAACATCAACTGCCGCATCTTCCCCGGCACGCCGGTGGAGGCGGTGCGTGCCACACTCGTGCAGGTCGTGGGCGATCCGGCGGTGCGGGTCCGCACGCTCGAAAGCGGTAGCGTCGCCAGTCCGGCCTCGCCGCTGCGCCCGGACGTGATGCAGGTGGTGACGCAGGCGATCCACGCCCGCTTTCCCGGCGTGCCGGTGGTGCCGGCGATGAGCGCAGGCGCCAGCGATTCGATGTGGTTCCGCGCAAAAGGCGTGCCCAGCTATGCGATCAGTCCCAAATTCATGAAGGACAGCGACAATTTTGCCCATGGCCTGAACGAGCGGACGCCTCTCAGCGAACTCGCGCCGTCGATCGCCTATTACCGCACCGTGCTGACGGCGCTGGCGCGCTAAAGCCAGCCGAGCTCGCGAAAACTGGTTATCCCGGTGCGGGTCACGATAAGATGATCGACCAGACGCACGCGCAGCGGCTCCAGCGCCCGGCCCAATAGCCGGGTGGTGGAGCGATCGGCCGAACTGGGCGTAGGATCGCCGCTGGGATGGTTATGCGCCATCAGCACCCACCGCGCATCGAAGGCCAGCACATCGGCCACCACCGCGCGCACGGGCAGGTCCAGCATCTCGCTGCCCTCGCCGGCAACATGGCGCATCCCCAGCAACTGACAGTCGCGGCCGAGATAGGCGAACGCTCCCATCTCGCGCGTGCCGTTCGCCAATCCTCCGAACAGGTCGATGGCCGCACGCAGGTCGGCGATATGCAAAAATGAGTAGGGCGTGAACATCGCCACGCGGTGGCACGGTTGGCAACGACACCGAAGCGCCACTGACTCCGCATCGGAGGTCCGATCCGGAGCAAAGGCGGATGACTCGGCCGCCTGGCCCGGCTAGGTTCGGTGCCATGCAGCAATATCTCGACCTGATGGCCCGCGCGCTGAACGACGGCGTGGAAGTGATGGATCGCACCGGTACCGGCACCCGCACTGTGTTCGGCGCCCAGATGCGATTCGATCTGCGCCAGGGCTTTCCGCTGCTCACCACCAAGAAGCTGCACATCCGATCGATCCTGATCGAGCTGCTCTGGTTCCTGCGCGGTGATACCAATGTCCGCTGGCTGCAGGAGCAGAAGGTCAGCATCTGGGACGAATGGGCCGATGCCAATGGCGATCTCGGCCCCGTCTATGGCAAGCAATGGCGCGACTGGGAGGCAGCGGATGGCCGCCATATCGATCAGATCGCCGCGTTGATCGAAACGCTGAAAAGCAACCCGGCGTCCCGCCGCATGGTGGTTTCCGCCTGGAACCCGGGAGAACTGGGCGCCATGGCGTTGGCGCCGTGCCACTGCCTGTTCCAATGCCATGTGGCGAACGGCCGGCTGAGCCTCCAGCTCTACCAGCGCTCGGCCGATATCTTCCTGGGCGTGCCGTTCAACATCGCCAGCTACGCGCTGCTTACCCATATCCTGGCGCAACAGGCGGGGCTGGAGGTCGGCGACTTCATCTGGACCGGCGGCGATTGCCACCTGTACCTGAACCATCTGGATCAGGCGCGCGAACAACTCGGCCGTACGCCCGGCTCGCTGCCGCGTCTGGAAATCCTGCGCCATCCCCCCTCGGTCGACGCCTATGCCTATGAGGATTTCGCGATCCACGACTATGTCGCGCAACCGCATATCAAGGCACCGGTTTCGGTATGATCAGCTTCCACCTCGCCCGCGCCGATAATGGCGTGATCGGCCGTGACGGCCAATTGCCCTGGCGCCTCCCGGCCGACCTGAAGCGCTTCAAGGCCCAGACCATGGGCCGTCCGATGATCATGGGCCGCAAGACGTTCGAGTCCTTTCCCGCCCCGCTACCGGGGCGCCGCCACGTCGTTCTCACCCGCGACCGCACCTGGCAGGCGCCGGGCGCAGAGGTGGCGCACAGTCCCGAGGAAGCCTTGCGAATGGCGGGCGCGGACGTCGCGGTGATCGGCGGAGCGGAGATTTTCGCACGCTTCCTCGATCGCGCCGAACGGATCGAACTCACCGAAGTGCATCTGGCCGCGATCGGGGATGCCCATGTCCCGCCGTTCGACGCCGCCTGCTGGCAGGAAACCATGCGGGAAGACCATGCAGCCGAAGGCGATCGCCCGGCGTACAGCTTCGTCACCCTCGAACGGGCGCGATGAGGCACGCGATCCTGATCGGGCTGTTCGCGGTGGTGGCCACCGCCGCGATCGGCGTTTTCGGGATCGCCCCCGTGGTGGTGGAAGCGGGCATGAACCGGGTGGTTCCCACCGCGCTACCGGTGGTCACGGCGCAAACCCGCGCGCTCCATGCGCGGCTCGCGATTGCCGACATGCACGCAGACACCTTGCTGTGGCGGCGCAGCCTGCTCGACTACGCCAATCGCGGGCAGGTCGATCTGCCGCGGCTGCTCGCGGGCAATGTCGCGGTGCAGGTCTTCGCTTCGGTCACCAAGACGCCGCGTCACCAGAATTACGATGCGAACGCGGCCGATTCGGACAACATTACCCTGCTGACCATCGCGCAGCTTCAGCCCCCGCGCACCTGGGGATCCCTGCTTCAGCGCTCCTTGTGGCACGCCGAGAAGCTGGCGCGCGCGGCCCGGGGATCGGGCGGTCAGCTTCGCGTGATCCGCACCCCCGCGGATCTGGATCGCCTGCTCGCGGATCGTGCGACCGGGCAGCGCGCGGTCGGCGGCCTGCTCTCCATCGAAGGGTTGCAGGATATCGAAGGGGATATCGCCAATCTCGATCGGCTCCATGCAGCCGGGTTCCGGATGGCGGGCTTCACGCATTTCTTCGACACCCCCGTCGCGGGGTCGATGCACGGCATGGCCAGGGGCGGGCTCACGCCGCTCGGGCGACAGGTGCTGCGGCGGATGGAAGCGATCGGCATGATCGTCGATGTCGCCCATGCCAGCCACCGCACGGTGGCCGATGTCCTGGCAATGGCCCGCCGCCCGGTGGTCTCCAGCCATGGTGGTGTGCAGGCGACGTGCAAGGTCAACCGCAACCTGAGCGATGACGAGATCCGCGGCATCGCTGGCACCGGCGGCGTGATCGGCATCGGCTATTGGGACGCGGCGATCTGCTCGACCAGCCCCAAGGCCGTGGCGGAGGCGATCGCCCATGTCCGCGACCTGGTGGGCATCGATCATGTCGGCCTGGGATCGGATTTCGACGGCGCGGTGACGACCGGGTTCGATTCCGCTCAGCTGATCGTCGTCACCCAGGCGCTGGTCGATCGCGGCTTCTCCGAACAGGAAATCGCCAAGGTGATGGGCGGGAACATACTCCGCGTGCTGCGGGCGGGAATGGCGCCCGCGCGATAGCCCCGGCGAAGAGAATGCCGCCCATTGGCATCGCCCACCCCAGTGCCTATAGCCAGCCCCATGCAGCGGCTGGACGGCGGCTCGGCGGTTCCGCTTCCTCTCCGGGGCGCGATCGTTGCGCTCGGTAATTTTGATGGCTTTCATTTCGGGCACCAGGCTGTGGTCGGCCGGGCGGTGGAGCGGGCGCGGGCGGAAGGAAGGCCGACGATCGTCGCCACCTTCGATCCCCATCCCCGCCGCTTCTTCCAACCCGATGCCCCGCCCTTCCGGCTGACGACGCTGGACCAGCGCGAGCGGTTGTTCGCTGCCGCGGGGGCTGATGCCATGCTGGTCTTCCATTTCGATGCGACGCTGGCACGGCTCTCCGCACGCCAGTTCGCGGAACAGCTGATCGAAACGATCGGTGCGGCCGGCGTGGTGACCGGGGAGGATTTCACCTTCGGCAAGGGCCGCGAAGGCGATGTCGCCACGCTGGCATCGCTCGGCACCGCGCTCGGCTTCACCGCCGAGACGGTGGCGCCGGTGCATCAGCAGGGGACGATTGTTTCTTCGAGCCGCATTCGCGCGCATCTGAAGGCCGGCCAGCCGCGCGAAGCCGCGGCGTTGCTGACCCGCCCGTTCGCGATCGAAGCGGTGGTGGAAGGGGGGGCGAAGCTAGGCCGGCAGCTCGGCTATCCCACCGCGAACATGCGGCTGGGCAATTATCTCCGGCCTGCCTATGGGATCTATGCGGTACGCGGGCGGCTTGCCGACGGCCAGGTGCTGAACGGTGTCGCCAACCTCGGCATCCGCCCCAGTTTCGATCCGCCCGTGGAGCTGCTCGAAAGCTTCTTCTTCGATTTTAGCGGGGATCTGTATGGCCAGATCGTGGAGGTCGCGCTGATCGAGTATCTCCGCCCGGAAGCCAAGTTCGACAGCCTCGAGGCGCTGACCCGGCAGATGGACGAAGACGCGGCACGCGCGCGGGAATTGCTGCGGGGCTGAACCCGCCGCGCTCAATGCGGCAGGAAACTCTTCACCAGCGAGCCCGCAACCAGCGCCCAGCCATCGACCAGCACGAAGAAGATGATCTTCATCGGCAAGGCGATCGTCGGGGGCGGCAGCATCATCATGCCCATCGCCATCAGCACGGCGGAAACCGCCAGATCGATCACCAGGAACGGCAGCAGCAACAGAAAGCCGATTTCGAACGCGCGGCGAAGCTCGGAGATCATGAAGGCCGGCGCCAGCGTCGTCAGGGGCGTTTCGGCGCGCGTCGCGATCTTCTTGTTCGCCAGATCGGCGAACAGCTTCAGATCGCTGTCGCGCACCTGGCCGAGCATGAACTGCCGGAACGGCTCGGTCGTCTTCTCGAACGCCACCGTCTCGGTCAGCTTGCCCTTGGTATAGGGCTCCACCCCGTCGGCCCAGGCCTTCTCGAACGTCGGCGCCATCACGAAGAAGCTCAGGAACAGCGCCAGGCTGATGATCACGGGGTTCGGCGGCACGCCGGGCGTGCCGATGCCGGTGCGCAGCAGCGACAGCGCCACCACCATACGGGTGAAGCTCGTCACCGTCATCAGCAGTCCCGGCGCCAGGCTCAGCACGGTCATCATCAGCACGAGCTGGATGGCCTTTGCGGAAAGCGGGCCTTCGCCGCCGATGCTGATGGTCGCGCCCTGGGCCGCGGCCTGTGCCGGTGCGGCCCCCTGCGCGTACGCCGCAACCGGCAATACGATCAGCAGCAAGGCCGCGAACAGAAACTTACGCATTGAGCGCCTCGCGCACCGCGCGCTTGTTCCAGCGCGTGGTGTCGCGCGGGCCGCGGGTGCGCGTGGATGCCGCTGCCGACTTGGCACGGCGCGGGCGCGACGCGGCCAGAGACGCAGGCTCGGTATCGAGATGCCCGGACTCGGAAAGCGCGGCGTCGAACGCATCGGCATCCGCGGAACCGGCATCGGAACGGGCGGAATCGGAAGGTTCGGGGCCCGAAGGCTCGGGGTCGGTCGGCGCCGGATCGGCATCGTTCGCCGGCACCAGCATCCAGCCCGGTTGCTTCGCGAGCGGCGCAGGCGCGGCATCCGCGATGGGGGCCGCGTCGGACATGTCGGTCTCGGGGCGGATGCGATCCACCATCGCGCGGAAATCGAGCTTGCCGGCGAGCTTGGTCACGCCTGCCTTCAGGGTGGCGAGGTCCGCCTCGATGCGGGCCGGCGTTTCGGCCGGTGCGACAGGTTCCGCCACCGGCTGCACCGGCGCCACGATACCGGTTTCGATCGTCGCATGGCCTTCCGGGCCGATCAGGATCAGATGCTCGCAGCCGTCGCGGCGGATCAGCGCGACCGATCGCTTGGCATCGACCGCCAGCCGCTCGACCAGTTCCACGCGCTTGCGCCCGCCCCCGGCAACCCGGCCAGGCAGGCGCAGATCATATCGCCGCACCGCCCACAGCGCGCCAGCGAGCATTCCCAGCACCAGGCCCAGCGCGCCCAGCGTACGCAGCATCGACAGGATGTCCATCAGTTACGCGACTTCTTGATGAGTTCGGAAATTTCGAGCGACATCACCTCGCCGTCGACGAGGATGCGGCCGGTGGCGACGAGTTCGCCGTTCACATAGACCAGGCTCGGATCGTCCTGGCCGCAGTCGAGCGGGATCATCGCGCCGCGGCTCATTTGCAGGATCTGCCGGACGGGCACTTCGGTCGAGCCGAGTACCACCGACATTTCGATCATGATTCCATCGAGTACCGACATGCGTCTCCCTTTCCCCCAGACTTATAGGAACCTTTTTTCCGCCCCAGGCGCCCGGCCCGGCAAAAATTGCCTACAATGATGGCATGGGCCGTTTCGGGCCGTGGAGGATCGACGGATGGATTTGGATGCTTCGCTGGGCGTTTCCGCCTCGGGTTTGCGCGCGCAGTCGCTGCGGATGCGGGTGATCGCGGAGAACCTTGCGAACCAGGACTCGGTGGCAGAGACGCCGGGCGGCGATCCCTATCGCCGCCGCGTCGTCAGCTTCCAGGCCGAAGTCGATCGCGCGACCGGCGCGACCGGCGTGAAGGTCAGGTCGGTCCAGGGCGATCAGTCGAACTTCACCAAGGTCTATCAGCCGGGTCACCCGGCCGCGGACGCACAAGGCTATGTGCTGAAGCCCAACGTCAACGGGCTGATCGAAAGCGCCGACATGAAGGCGGCACAGCGCAGCTATGAAGCCAATCTCAACGCCATCGAAGCGGCCAAGAGCCTTACGATGCGCACCATCGATCTGCTGAAATAAGGGGTAGCCTCACATGTCTATCGGAGCATTGGACGCCACCAAGGCGTATGGCCGGGTCGCGTCCCTTGGAAACAGCCTCGGCAAGGCGGATGAGGCGGGCAGTGTCGGCACCGGCAATTCCGGTTTCGGCGCCATGGTCGAGAACCTCGTCGGCGGCACCGCCGACAGGCTGCGCACCGCCGAGGCCGCATCTGCCAAGCAGGTGGCCGGCAAGGGCGATCTGATCGACGTCGTCACCGCGATCGGCGCGGCGGAGACCGCGCTCGACACGATGGTGGCGGTGCGCGATCGCGTGGTCGGCGCCTATACCGACATCATGCGTATGCAGATCTGATCCGGGCAGCCTCGCCATGACGCCCACGCAACTGATCAGCCTCACGGAATCGGCACTGTTCCTGATCCTCACGGTCGCCGGCCCGCTGTTGCTGACGTCGCTGATCGTGGGCGTCGTCATCGGCCTGCTCCAGGCGCTTACCCAGATTCAGGAAACCACCCTAACCTTCGTGCCCAAGCTGGTGGCGATGGGGCTGGTGTTCCTGCTGATGCTTCCCACGATCGGCCAGGCGCTCGGCGCGTTCATGGGCAAGATCAGCGATATGATCATCCACGGATGATCGTCCCCCCCGATCTCGCACTGCACGTCACGGCGTTCTTCATCGTGTTCGCACGGGTCGGCGCGGTGCTGATGCTGCTGCCGGTGTTCGGGGAAGACGCGATTCCGGGCCGCATCCGCCTGTTCATCGCCTTCGCGATGTCGGCGGCGATGTACGGCCTGATCGGCGCCCCCGCCCGCACGGCGGTGGAAGCGGGCGCGATCCTGCCGGCGGTGCTCGTCACCGAACTGATCACCGGCCTTGCCATGGGCATGATCGTCAAGATCCTGTTCTTCGCGATTTCGATGGCCGGATCGCTGATGAGTATGCAGATCGGCCTGTCCGCGGCGGTGATGTTCGATCCGGCCCAGTCCAGCCAGGCGCCGATCCTCTCGAAGCTCGTTGGCCTGGTCGCCGCGCTGGCGTGCATGGGGATGCAGGTGCATCACCTCTGGCTCGGCGCGATCGTCCACAGCTACCAATCCTTTCCGATCGGCGGGATGCCGCCGATGCACGACTTCGCCGAGCTCGCCATACAGGCGATCAGCCGCTCGATGACGCTGGGCATCAGCCTCGCGGCGCCGTTCCTGGTCTATGGCATCATCTTCAACGTCGCGCTGGGCCTGGCGGCCCGTGTCGCACCGGCGATCCAGGTCTTCTTCATCTCGCAGCCGCTCAACCTGCTGCTCGGCCTCGCGCTGGCCATCACCACCATCGGCACCATGCTGACCTTCTTCACCCGCGCCATGGGTGATGCGATGCAAGGGGGCTGGTGATGGCGGGCGGCGGCGAGGATTCGGACGACAAGACACAGGAACCGACCGACAAGAAGCTCGAGGACGCCCGAAAACGCGGCGACGTGCCGATGGCGCCGGAAATGCGCCATGCGGCGATGTTCACCGCCGCGCTGGTCGTGATGGGCGGCCTGGGCACCTACACCATCCAGCATCTGGGCAACCTGTTCGTGCGGCTTTGGGGCAGCGCCGACGATTTCCACATGACGCCGGAAGGCGGACAGGATTTCGCGACCGGCCTGTTTACCGCGATCGCCACGGCGCTCACCCCGATCATGGCGGCGCTGTTCGGCTTCGCGGTCCTCGGCGGCGTGCTGCAGGGCCGCCCGATGATCAGCTGGTCGCGGGTCAAGCCCAAGTGGAGCAAGCTCAATCCCATGAGCGGCGCGAAGCGGATGTTCGGGAAGCAGGCGCTTGTCGAATTTCTGAAAACCTTCACCAAGCTCTGCCTGGTCGCCGGCATCGCCGGCACGATCGCCTGGCCGCACGCGGCAACGATCGATCGGCTGGTGGGTGCCGATCTGGTCGATACCGGGAGCGTCGCCAGCGCCATTGTCGTCGCGATGCTGCGGCCGGTTGCCATGCTGGTCGGCGCGCTGGCGCTGTTCGATTTCGTCTGGCAGCGCCGCGCCTATCTGAAACGGATGCGCATGAGCCTTCAGGAAGTGAAGGACGAATACAAGCAGAGCGAAGGCGATCCCAAGATCAAGGGGAAGATCCGCGCCATCCAGATGCAACGGGCACGCAGCCGCATGATGTCCAACGTGCCCAAGGCGAGCGTCGTCATCACCAATCCCACCCACTATGCCGTGGCGCTGCAATATGATCACGGTGCGATGGGCGCTCCGGTGGTGGTGGCCAAGGGCGTTGACAGCATCGCGCTCAAGATCCGCGAGATCGCCACCGCGAACAACATTCCGCTGGTGGAAAACCGCCCGCTGGCCCGCGCGCTCTATGCCAGCGCCGACCTCGACCGCCCGATCCCGGTGGAGCATTATGCTGCCGTCGCGGAAGTCATAAGCTACGTGATGAAGATCGCCCGCAACCGGCGCTGATCCGCGACGCGGCTACAGCCGGCGATACAATATCAGCGCATCGACCAGGCCGCGTTCGGGATGATCGAACGCCTCGGGAACCCGCCCGACGGTCTCGAAGCCCAGTGCGTGCCACAGCCGCACGGCCGGGACATTGCTGCTGACGACGAAGTTGAACTGCATCGCCCGAAAGCCCCGCGCCCGCGCCTCCGCGAAGGAATGCACTGCCATCGCCCGCGCCACGCCGCGCCCCCGCGCCTCGGCAAGCGTGGCATAGCCGCAATTGGCGATATGCGCGCCGCCGCCCGCCTGGTTGGCACGCAGATAATAGGTGCCGACCACCATGCCGTGCGCGATCGCGACGAAGCTTTGGCGATCCCCGCCCAGCCAAAAGGCCACCGCATCGTCGCGCGATAGATCGCGATCGAGTGCATAGGTTTCCCCTGCCCGCAGCACGGATTCCAGGATATGCCAGATCGCGTCCGCATCGGCGGGGGTTGCGGGTCGGATATCCATGCACCGCCCGTCTAGCGCCGGAATTCGCGCCGCGAAAGCCGGTCGGCAGCCGGAAGCCTCAGACCTCGATGTCGAGCTTGGCGAGTTCCACCCGGACGCGGAGTTCGATCTCGCCCATCAACTGGGCCAGCGCCGGGTCCTCCGGGGGCGCGATCGTCTGCGTCCATTCCACGATGTCGCGCAGACGCGCGGGGTTCGGCGCTCCGGCGATCAGTTCCTTGTGCAGGCGATCGAGCATGTCGATCCCGCGTTCGGCCTTGCGGGCAAGCTTGCGGCGCCGCTCGACCACCGGATTGGCGACCGCGATCGCCACCAGCATCTGCACGGTGGTGGCCGGCGTGGCCGCCGGCGCCGGCAGGGGCTGCACGGTCGCGGGGCGGGATTCTTCGGTCGCTGCGGTCAGGCCAGACACAGACTTTGGCAGCACCCCCAACAGGTTGCGTGCCATAATCGGTGAAAGGCTGTCGATGCGCACGAATTCCAACCCTCGTGAGCCCGGTTGGCTCTCCTCTTC
The DNA here is from genome assembly GCF_003096275.1 of Sphingomonas pokkalii. Taxonomy (GTDB): domain Bacteria; phylum Pseudomonadota; class Alphaproteobacteria; order Sphingomonadales; family Sphingomonadaceae; genus Sphingomonas; species Sphingomonas pokkalii. The sequence continues at coordinate 3,021,891 of NZ_QENQ01000001.1, read as the reverse complement.
CTATAAGAAGAATATCGTTAAGTTTCCACTTCGCCCGAGAGGTTTATGTACCGTCTGTACGGATCGATGCTGGCGCTCTTGCTCGCCATTGCCGGCGCGCCCGAAGCGAGCGGTCAGACGCGCATCAAGGATATCGTGGACGTCGAGAACGTTCGCGAGAACCAACTCGTCGGCTACGGCCTGGTCGTCGGTCTGGCGGGCACGGGCGATCGCATCCGCAACGCGCCGTTCACCGAGGAATCGATGCAGTCGATGCTCGAACGGATGGGCGTGAATATCCGCGGCACGCAGATGCGCACGCAGAATGTGGCAGCCGTTTCGATCACCGCGACCATGCCCCCCTTCGCCCGCTCCGGCTCGCGCATCGATGTGCAGGTTTCTGCGCTGGGCGATGCCACCAGCTTGCAGGGCGGCACGCTGATCGCGTCCTCGTTGCGCGCGCTGGATGGCGAAATCTATGCCGTCGCGCAGGGGCCGCTGGCCGTTTCCGGCTTCAAGGGCCAGGGCGCGGCCGCCAGCGTCAGTCGCGGCGTCACCACCTCCGCGCGCATTGCCGGCGGCGCGATCATCGAACGCGAAGTGCCGTTCGCCCTGCGCTCGTCGACCAGCCTGAAGCTGGCGCTGAAGAACCCCGATTTCACCACCGCCGATCGCATCGCCCGCGCGATCAACGGCCGCTATCCCGGCGCCGCGCAGATGCTCGATCCTTCCACGGTGGAGGTCCGCGGCGCACCCGGCAGCCAGGGTTCGGTGATCGATCTCGTCACCCAGGTCGGCGATCTCGAGGTGAAGGTGGATCAGCCGGCGCGCGTCGTCATCAACGAAGCCTCGGGCACGGTGGTGATGAACAGCGACGTGCGGATCACCCCCGTCGCCATCGCCCAGGGCGGCCTCACCATCACCGTCACCGAAGCGCCGCAGGTCTCGCAGCCCGCGCCCTTCTCGAACGGCCAGACCACGGTGGTGCCGCGCACCCAGGTGCAGGTGAACGACGGCAACGGCGCCAGCCTGGCGGTCATCAACGGGCCGTCGCTGCAATCGCTGGTCAGCGGGCTCAACACGCTGGGCGTCTCGCCGCGCGACCTGATCACCATCTTGCAGGCCATCAAGTCGGCCGGCGCGCTCCAGGCCGAAATCGAGGTGCAATGATGCCGACCACCCCCATCCTCCCGGCCACGGCGGCCACGGCGACTACCACGCCCCAGCCGCCCAAGGTGGATCCCAAGAACGCCAAGACCGCGCAGGAATTCGAAAGCGTTTTCCTGGGCCAGATGGCGAAACTGATGCTCGAAAGCGTGCAGCAGGACGGCGAATTTTCCGGCGGACATGGCGAAGAGATGTTCCGCGGCGTTCTCGCCGAAAAGCTCGGTGCCGAAATGGCGCGGCGGGGCGGCGTGGGCCTCGCCCCGGCCGTGCTCGACCAGATCCTCAAGCTACAGCAAGGACAGAAATGATCACCCAGCTTGTCGACGCAATGGTGTCCCTCACCGCCTTGATGGAGGAAGAAAGCGAACGTCTGTCGCGCGCGCCCTATATCCCCGAACTCGGCGAGATCGCCAACGCCAAGCTGCGGCTGGCCGGGAATATCGAGGCCGAGATCGCCCGGCTGAAGCGGCAAGGCCCGGACGATTGGCTCGAATCGCTGGAACCGGAGGATCGCGCGGCGCTCGCAGAGGCCAGCAAGACCCTGCGCGATGCGTCGATCGTCAACGCCCGCATCCTGTCGCGCCAGATCGAGCTTTCTGCCGACATGATGGCTGCAATCGCGGCAGAGGCCCAGCGCCTCACCGGCAGCCGCAGCACGACCTATGGCGCGTGCGGCGGGATCGCCGGGCTGGATGCACCCGCGCCGATCTCGATCAACGCGCGCCTCTGAACGCCGATCGAATCAACCCCGCCGCCGGCGCCATCCCGGAACTTCCGTCCTTCGCGACGGCAGCGAAATGACTTGGCCTCTTCTTTCCGATTCTTTGTTGCACCGCGACGAATTACCGTACCGATCCGGGGCACCAGGCACCCATTACTTGCTCAGATTTAACACCTAACACTATGTTTTTTATGCGTAAATTCTATGGTTAAACAGAGTTTAAAATGTTGCTGTAAATCATGTGCGGTTGAGCTATGAGGGGGTGTCAGCCAGAGAGAGTCTATGTGCACCTGTCCATGTCGGCGGAGGGCTCACGGCTGGAAGCTTGGCTAGAGGGAGGTCTTTCATGAAGCGTTTGAAGACGATTTTGGCGGGTGCGGCGATGGTCGCCGGCGCCTATGCCGTTACGGGCACTGCCCAGGCGGCAACCTATGTTTGCGGCGCAACGGGCACCTGCTCGTTCGACGGCACGACCGGTGGTTTCTCGAACGTCCGCCGCAGCGCCGGCGCGACCGCGAGCGACACGTTCAAGATCACGCTGCCGACCGCGGGTCAGGTCAAGCTGACCTTCACCACCGCGAACCTGACGTTCCTGTCGGCGAGCTTCAACGGTGTCAATTTCACCCCGGTCGCGGGCGTGGAGAAGATCTTCAACATCGCCGCTGGCGGTACCTATGACCTGCTGGTCTCGGTGAAGAACAACACCAGCCGCGTCGCTTCCTACAGCTCGACGATCGATTTCGTCGCGGTGCCGGAGCCGGCTGCTTGGGGCATGATGATCGCCGGTGTCGGCATGGCGGGTGCGGCGCTGCGCCGTCGTCGCCGCGCGCCGCGCGCCGCGATGGCCTGAACCAGCTGCAAAGCCAAGAAGAAGGGGCGCAGGCAATGCCTGCGCCCCTTTTTTTGTGTCCGCGAGCGCCGCGCCGCGCCGCGCGCGTCAGGATCAGCCGTTGCCGCCCTTGCCCAGCGCCGTCTTCAGCATCGAAAGTTGCTTGCGGTAGATGTTGGTCATCGCGCTGAAATCGGCCTGGACCTTGCCCATCTTGAGCAACTGGTCTTCGAGCGTGACATTGTTGCCGTCGGGCTTGGTCTCGCTGACATCCTTGTCGAACACGATGCCGCTGCCGATCGGCTGCACGGCGCCCAGGCTCTTCATCGCGCCGGTCAGCTGGACCTGCGGCTTCGACACGACGACACCGCTACTCCCCAGCAGATCGCCGAAGTTCGGCTCCGATACGTCGCGCGCCTTGTAGCCGGACGTCTCACTGTTGGCGAGATTCTGCGCGATCACCTGCTGCCGCTGCGAGAGATTCTGCATCCGCAGCTGAATCGCGGAAAAGATCGAAGGCATGTCTGACATGGTTATCGTCCCAGGAAGATCGAAGTCGAGTTATTCTGGCTGAGCCGGTTCAGCGCCGCCTGATAATTGGCGAGTTGCGCCTTCTCGATCGCAGTCGAGGCCTTGCCGGTATTGGCCGACTTGATCGAGCCATCGGCGAGCGCCGCCTTGCCGCTGTCCCAATAGAGCGACCGATAGGCGCTCTGTGATACCGAAATCGCATCGGTGATCTTGGCGAGCGCGACCTTCGCATTGTCGACGGTCGCCAGGCTCAACGCCTCGCTGAGATCCAGGCCGAAGCTGCCACCAGGACGCACCTTCGGCGCCGAACCCGATACGGTCGCCTGGTTCGCGATCCGCTGCGGTTCGAGCCCGAGCTTCGCCAGCGCGTCGGTCTCCCCCGTGCCCGCAACCAGCTCCATTTCGTGGCCGGCCTTCATCGAGATACGCAGCGTCTGCACGCCATCGAACGCGCTGGCGCTGATCGTGCCCTTCGACGCGCCCAGCATTCCCTGCATCCGATCGGCGATCGTCTTGAGCGTATCGTCCTTTTCGATGGTGACCTTGCGCAAGGCGCCGCCATCGGCGCGGAAGGAGAAGCTGTCCCCCACGCGCAGGGTCGTCTGGGTCGTCACCTTTTCGGAAACGGCGGGATTGATCGTCCCGCGCCCAAAGCCCAGTGCGGAGACGGCATTGTCGCCGCCCTTGTCGGCAGCGATGCGGACCGGCTCGGTGCGCAGCAGCGCCTTGCCGAACTGGTTGGTGCTGGCGATCGCGCCGGTACCGGCGTCGATCCGCGTGACGAAGCCGTCGACCGGCCCTCGGCGCGTCGCGCCAAGATCGCCGGTGGTGCGGCCGCCCGCATAGAGATCGTTGCCGAGGAACGCGACGCTGTCGACCTGATCGTCCGCGCCGGTGCCGATATAGGTGGTGCTGGCGCTGCTCAGATTCGCATCGATCCGGGTGACGAAGCCGTCGCGTTCCCCGCTGAGGCCGTTGACCTGCGTCCCGCTGAGCGCGCTGCTGGTCGCGCCGCCCACGGCGATGCTGCCGTCTGCCCCTACGGCGATGGCGCGTGCATCCGCCGCGCCCAGATCGATGCTGGCAAGATCGTTGGACAGCGCCGTGGCGTCCATCTTCATGACCTTGGCATTGCCATCCTGCGACATCAGGGCCAGCAGATTGCCGTCCTGGCCGATGGCGAGCGCATTGATCGTTTCGCTGCCGGTGGTGCCGATGGTGCGGCGTTCGGCGATCTTGCCGTCCGCACCGATCCGCGCCACCATCGCGTCCCCGCCCTCGCCCGAGACCCGACCGGCGACATAGACCGATCCGTCATTGCCGACCGTCACCGCCTTGGCGGTGTCGATCCCGGTCGAACGCACGACGGTCGAAAACGCCTCGTCGCCATTGGCCGCATATTTGGCGACGACCATGTCGCCATCCGAGGTGACGCCGTTGAAATTGCCGGTCACCGTCCCGGCGACGACGACGCTGCCGTCGCTGCCCAGCGTGACCGCCGCACCCTTGGCATCGCCAGCGGCACCCAGGTTGCGCTGCCACACGACCTTGCCTGCGCCGTCCATCTTCGTCAGGAACAGGTTGTTGTCGCCATCCGACAGATTGGCGCCCAGATCCCCCTTGGTCGTCCCGACGACATAGGTATAGCCCTTGCCGTCGCTGACGACCGCCGCCGCGTCGGTGCTGGCATAGGCGTTGTTGGTCTTTTCGGTCTTCGACGTCACCTTGCCGTCGAGGTCGACCGAACTGGTGGTGACGTTGGTGGTCTTGCCGGCAAGCTCGTTCTGCTTGGTGGCGTTGCGATCCAGCGCCTGGATCGTGCCCATCGACACGCTGGTCTGCGCGCCGGCGGGATCGTTCAGCCGGAAGACCTGCGTCGCGGTGGGCGCATCGAGCGCGGTCTGGCCGGTGGCGACGACCAGCGAATCCTTCGAATTCACCTGGTCGAGCGAAACCTGTTCCAGGCCATCCGGGACATCGAGGCGCAGGCGCCACTTGTTATCCTTGAACTCGGGCACGAAGCGCCCGAGCCACCGCGTCACCGGGTTGCCCTTGGCATCCAGGCGCGGCGTCCCGTCGTCATTATAGACCAGCTGCGAACTGATCTGCGCGTTCAACGCATCGGCGACCGAGTCCATCGTCGGCGGCTGCGGCCCCTGCGCCAGATCGATGGTGAAGGTCTGGGTAAGCCGTGGACGGCTCAGCGTCACTTCGAACTGTTCTGTCCCGGTGAGCCCGGGCAGCGGATCGGAACGCTTGGAGACGAGCGACTTGCCGGGCACCTGATAGGTGGTCGCCGAGGCGAGCTGGGTGGATGTCGTCGTCGAGGTCGGTCGACCGAAGGCAAGATTTACCTTGTCGGACGGCGCGGTTGCCAGGAATCCCTGAAGCTCGGCCAATCCCTTGGTGAAGGCCTTCTGATAGCTGGCGCGCTGGGCGTCCGACGTGGTCTTCGCGGCCGCCGCGTCGGCGAGCACACGCAATTTATCGAGCGCCTTGTAGGTGGTGAAGCTGGTCTGCACATCGTCCGGCAGCAAATTCCCGCTGCTGTCGATGTTGGACTTCTCGAGAAGGGTGCGTGCCGCGAGGATGGAAGAAATCGATGTCGCGCCGTTCGCCTGGGCCTTCGGGTCTTTCCAGGGGGGCGTGGTCGGGGCGAGGGTGAACTGTGCCTTGGCCGTGCGCACGGCCTTGCTTTCGAAGGTGAGCGGGGCGGTCATCGAAAAGGCATTCTGCCCGGTGAGCATACTCAGCCCAACAAGACTTGCCGACAAATTAACCGTCATCCGACCCGTTCCTTCCCCTAACAAGTCTATAATAGAGGAAAGCGCGGCCCTGCGGCGGCGCACGGTCCATTTTCTGCAGGGATGAACATGGCTTCTCTCGCCACCGTGGGCGAACCGCCCGAGCTGAAGAAATATTCGGGGCCGCAGCGTGCTGCCGCGCTGATGCTCGCGCTCGGCCGCGAGCATGGCGCGCCGATCTGGGATCAGCTTTCCACCGACGAAATCAAGGAACTTTCCTCCACCATCGCCGGGCTGGGCCGCATCCCCAGCACCGTCGTGGAATATCTGCTCGTCCAGTTCACCGGCGAAGTGGCGAGCATGGCCTCGCTCCACGGCAGCTACGAAACCACCGAACGCCTGCTCGCCGGCATCCTGCCGGGCGAAAAGGTGAAGGAGATCATGGAGGATATCCGCGGTCCCTCCGGCCGGACGATGTGGGACAAGCTGTCCAACGTCTCCGAAACCGTGCTGGCCGGCGCGCTGAAGCAGGAATATCCGCAGACCGTCGCGGTCATCCTCTCCAAGCTGCGCCCCGATCACGCCGCCCGCGTGCTCGCGGAACTGCCGCGCGAATTTGCGGTGGACGTCATCATGCGTATGCTCCGGATGGACACGGTGCAGAAGGAAGTCATCAATCAGGTCGAACAGACGTTGAAGACCGAGTTCATGACCAACCTGTCCCGCTCGCAGAAGCGCGATCCGCACGAAAGCATGGCGGAACTGTTCAACTCGCTCGATCGCTCGACCGAGGAAGCGATGCTCACCGCGCTCGATGCCAAGGCGCCGGAAAGCGCCGAGCGCATCCGCGCCCTCATGTTCACCTTCGAGGATCTCGCCAATCTGTTGCCGCCGGCGATCGCCTCGATCGTCCGCAATGCCGACAAGCGCGAAATGGCGCTGGCGCTGAAGGGCGCCCCGGATCAGCTGAAGCAGATGTTCTTCAATGCGATGACCGAGCGCGCCGCCAAGCTGATGCGCGAAGACATGGCCTCGATGGGGCCGGTGCGCGCCCGCGATTGCGAAGAGGCGCAGTCGAGCCTCGTCCGCCTGGCCAAGGACCTCGCCGATCGCGGCGAGATCCTGCTGGTCGATCCGAAATCCGACGACGCAATGATTATCTGAGGACCATGGCCGCATGAGCATCCATGTCGAACGTTTCGCCTTCGATCGGGTCTTTTCCGCGCCGGTGCCGGAAAAGAAGCTGGTCGACGAAGACGCGCTGATCGAACTCGCCGCGCTGCGCGCCGAAATCGCGCTGCTGAAATCGGATCAGGAAGCGGTGATCGCCCGCGCCCGCGCCGAAGGGTTCGAGGCAGGCCTGGCCCAGGCGCGCAGCGAGCGCGAAGTCGCGCTGCTGAACGCCGTCGATGCCCTGCACGCCGGCATCGAGGTGATCGATGCCCAGTTCACCGAGATCACCGACCGCGTGACGAGCGAGGCGACCGAAGTCGCGCTTGCGGCCGCCGATCATATCGCGGCGCGCGCGATCGAACGCGCGCCGGGCGATGCCGTGGACGCGGCGATCGGCCGGGTGCTCGGCCAGGTGGCGCGCGGCACCGAATTGCAGGTCCGCGTCCATCCCGATCTTGTCGACGATATCGAAGCAAAGATCGCCGACCGCCAGTCCAAGGACCGCCGCCGCCTGAACCTCAGCGTCGCGCCGGATGCCACGCTGGCGATGGGCGATGCGCTGATCAACTGGGATGAAGGCGGCCTCGCCCTCAGCGCGCAGGCGCGTCGCGACGCCATCGCGGCCGAGCTGGAAAGCCTGTTGCTGCATTGATCCCGGGAGCGCGAACGGACGGCGCGTCCGCCGCGGAGCACCGTTCGTCCCGCCGCCCCGCCTGCAGGGGATGACGGCCCCTCCCCGCCTGCATAGGCCAGGCGCGATCGGAGGTGCGCGTAACCATGCAGGCTTATGATATCGATATCGGTTCCTGGCGAACCGGCAATCCGGATCGCGGCGAGCATGGCTGGTGCTTCGGCTTGCCGCCCGGCATCGCGCCCGAACAATGGCCGCTCGATCCGGTCACCGGCCATCCGCTGGTCCACGGCTTCACGCTGCTGCTTCCCGAAGACTATCGGGTGCATGGCCCCGATATCGTCGCCATCGCCTTCTTCGCCACGCCTGCCGATGGGAATGACGGCGGCGCCCGCACCTGGAACGATGCCGTCGCCGAGATTGTGGAGGCCCCCGGCAGCGATCGGCCGCAGGATCCCGATCTGGCACGTTGGTGGGAGCGCGCGCGCCAAGCCCATCCGCGGCTCCACCGGATGAAAGACATTCTCGACTATTCCTATGCGGCCGTGCTGCTCACCCGGGCGGAGTTCGACGGGCCGCTCTGCCGTCCGCCGGCGCCGGTGCTGCCGCCCGAGCGCCATGATGCACCGCCTCCCGACTGGATTTCGGCAGGTTCGGCGCCGGCATTCGAGACGTTCAGCGGGCAATCCCCCTTTGCGGATACGCCCGATCCCTGGTCCATCCACCGCCCGCTCCGCCTTCTGCCGCGTGCCGAGGATCCCAATGCCGGGATCGCGCCGCAGGAAACCTGGGACAATGCCGATGCCGCGAACGGCTATCGCTCGCCCTATTACACGGCGGAGGACGGCGAATGGCACGAACAGCCGTGGCTGAAGGACCATGGCTATAACCATCTGGGCGGCACGATGCGGCCATGCCAGGCGGTGCCCGCGTTCAGCCCCTTCTATATCGAGTTCGAAGAGATGCTGGGCGGCTATAATTTCGGGGGCGGCAACGCGCAGCTCGACCTTCGCGACCTGCAGTTCGATTGGGCCTGCGGCTGATGGCGCCGCCGCGCTAGGCAAAAAATTCCCACCCGGCAGAAACTGCCGCGCCTGGCCTTCCTATAACTAGAGAAGACCAGGGGCATTCCGCGCCCCGTAGCTAGTGCATGGGGCGGCTTTGGAAGCGATCAAGAATCTGGTAGCTCAGTTGGGCTCCAAGCGGCTCATGCTGATGGGAGGCGTGGCGATCGCCCTGATGGCGGCGCTGACCATCGTCGCGATGACCAGCTCCAAGTCCAACATGGGCTATCTCTATACCGATCTCGATCCCGCCGCGGCTTCCACCATCACGGAGAAGCTGAAGGCGCAGAACGTGCCCTATACCCTCTCCGCCGATGGCACCGCGATCATGGCGCCGGAGGAAAAGCTCGCCGAACTGCGCATGAGCATGGCCGGCGAGAAGCTGGGCGGCAAGATCGGCTATGAGGTGCTGGACGAGGAACAGCCCTTCGGCGTTTCCGCCAGCCGCGCCAAGATGAACGAGACGCGCGCCATCGAAGGCGAGCTTTCCAAATCCATCCAGACGATTCAGAACGTTACCGCCGCCCGCGTCCATATCGTGATGCCCGAGCGCGCGATGTTCGCCAACGAAAGCCGCAAGGCAACGGCAGCCGTGACGGTGAAGACCAAGAGCCATCTTGGCTCGGAATCGATCGCCGCGATCCGCTATCTCGTCTCCTCCTCGGTGCCCGAACTGTCGCCCGATTCGATTTCGGTGGTCGACCAGACCGGCGCACTGCTGGCGCGGGCAGGCGATCCCGATACGGCCGGAGCCGGCGATGCCGACGAGCGTCAGCAGGCGGTGGAAGCCAAGCTTCGCGCCGAAATCGAAGCGCTGCTCCAGCCGATCGTCGGCGAAGGCAAGGTGCGCGCGGAAGTGTCGGCGCAGATCGATCGCGACCAGACGCGCGAGGAATCGAACGTCTATGATCCGGACAAGCAGGTCGTCGCCCGCCAGGTGAGCGTCGAGACCGGTGACCAGAACAAGGAAAGCGACGCCGGTCCCCAGACCGCATCGGTCGCCAACCAGTTGCCCGATGCCAAGGCCGCGCCGGGCGCGCCGGGCAGCTCGCGCCAATCGGCCAGCAACCAGACGTCGGAAGACACCACCTATTCGAACAGCTCGACCCGCACGGTCACCGTCCGTGCGCCGGGCAAGGTCACCCGCCTCACGGTGGCGGTGATGGTCGATGGCGGGCCGAAGGGGCTGCCGACCGAGCAGATCCAGCGCCTGCAGCGGCTGGTGGAAAACGCCGCCGGCATCGACACCCAGCGCGGCGACAGCGTCGTCGTCGAAAGCATGCCCTTCTCCGCCGTCCCGGTGGAGGAAGACAAGGCCGGCTTCTTCTCGAAGCTGCCGGTCGACCGGATCTGGACCTTCCTGCAGCTTGCCCTGATCGCCGGCGTCGGCCTGCTCGTCCTGCGCATGCTGAAGCCGAAGCCGGAGCCCCTGCCGATCGAGCCGGAGGTGACTCAGCTCGAAGCGCAGCAACATGCCGAGGAAGTCCGCCTGCTTACCGAGCGCGCGGCGGATGGCGATCCGGAAGCGATGCAGCAGCTCGAAGCGATCGGCGCCACCGAACCGGCGCTGCTCGATCAGGAAATCGCCCTCGCCCAGGTGGACGGGCGGATCAAGCTCTCGGCGCTCAAGCGGATCGGATCGACGATCGCCTCGAGCCCGCCCGAAGCAGCTTCGGTGATCCGCCAATGGATGAACGCATAGGAACTATCAGATGACGATCGATCCCCACGACATCATCCCTTCGGACGGCAACGAGCCCCAGCAGGTGCCCGACTTCGAGGATTTCGAGCTGCCGGGCGGAAACCCGGAAGCACCCGCCGGCATGACGGGTCTGGAAGCCGTACACGACGTCCCCGTCAAGGTGCAGGCCGTTCTCGGCCGCGCCCGCATGCCGATCGGCGATCTGCTCAACCTCACCTCCGGCACCGTGCTGGAACTGGACAGGCGGGTGGGCGAACCGGTGGACATCTTCGTGAACGATCGCCTTATCGCCCGCGGCGAAGTAGTCCTAATCGATAACGCGCTGGGCGTGACGCTCACCGAAATCGTACGGGCGGATCGCTGATGGCATCCGCGATCCGAATGCTGCTGATCGGTGCACCCGGTAGCGAGTTCCGCCTTGCCGCCGAACTGGCGCGCAGCGCCGGTGCCGAAGTGGCGATGGCCGATACCCCGCAGGACGGCCTGATCGAACTCCGCCAGGGCGGCGCGGACCTCGTCATGATCGATGTGGAGGCGGACATCACCGGGTTCATGCAGAGCATCCGTGCCGAGCGCTTCACCATTGCGGTGCTCGCCTGCGGCATCGATGCCCCGGCCGAACGCGCCGTCGCGGCAATCCGCGCCGGTGCACGCGACTACGTGCCCCTGCCCCCCCAGCGCGAGTTGATCGCCGCGGCGATCGCCTCGGTCGTCGAGCGCAAGGCGCCGGCCTGGATCGGCGGCCACCCCGCACTGGCTCGCGCCCTGTCGCTCGCCGCCGCGGTAGCGCCCAGCGGTGCGCCGGTGCTGATCACCGGCGAGAAGGGCAGCGGCAAGGAAGTCACCGCCCGCGCAGTCCATGATGCCTCGGGCCGGGTACAGCCGATGCTGGTCGCCGAATGCGCCGGCGTTGCTCCCGACGTGCTCGAATCCGAACTGTTCGGGCATGAAGCCGGCGCCTTTCCCGGCGCGGTCGCCCGCCGTATCGGCCGGCTGGAAAAGGCCGGACACGGCACGATCCTGCTCCGCGAAGTCGGCGCACTCTCGCCCGCGCTGCAGGCCAAGCTGCACGAGGTACTGCAGAAGCAGCAGTTTCGTCGGCTGGCCGGGGACGAGGTCGTTCCCTTCCACGCGCGGCTGATCGCGACCACGAGCATCGATCTCGATGCGCTGGTGCATGCCGGTGCGTTTCGCGCGGATCTGCTGGTGCGCCTGGGGCTGGTGCGCATCGAGGTGCCGCCGCTGCGCGAGCGCGGCGACGATATCATCGCGCTCGCCCGCTATTTCGCCAAGCGCCATGCCGAAGCCGATGGCGTACCCCCGCGCGCCTTTACCGACGAGGCGATGGCCCTGATCCAGCGCCACTCCTGGCCCGGCAACATCCGCGAGCTGGACGAAACCGTGCACCGCGCGATCCTGCTCGGCCGTGCCGCCGCGATCCAGCCGGGCGATCTCGTCAGCGCGGATGGCACGCCGCTGGTCGAGCTGACGACCGACAACAGCGCGCTCGACATCAACAGCCTGGTCGGGCGCACCGTTGAAGAGGTGGAGCGCGAACTGATCCTGCAGACGCTGGAGCGCTGCCACGGCAATCGCACCTCGGCCTCGAACATTCTGGGCATTTCGGTGCGTACGATGCGCAACAAGCTGCGCAGCTTCATCGAAGCCGGCATCGCCGTTTCGCCCGCGCCCTGAACCCTTAGCCGGTAGCACGCCATGCCTCCCGCCCTTCTGAAGCTGCTCGATCGCATCGGCGCCAATCGCGACATGGCGCTGGCCGGCGGCGTGATCGCGATCATCGCGATGCTGATCCTGCCGATGCCGGGCTGGCTGCTCGACATGGGGCTGGCCTTGTCCATCACCCTGTCGGTGATGATCCTGATGACCGCGCTGTTCATCGAGAAGCCGCTGGAACTCAGCGCCTTCCCGACGATCCTGCTGATCGCGACGATGCTGCGGCTGGGCCTGAACCTCGCTTCGACGCGCCTGATCCTCGGCCACGGCCATGAAGGGCCCGATGCCGCCGGCGGCGTGATCGGCGCCTTTGGCGAATTCCTGATGGGCGGCGAAACCATCATCGGCCTCACCATCTTCCTGATCCTGGTCGTCATCAACTTCGTCGTCATCACCAAGGGCGCCGGCCGTATTGCCGAAGTCGCCGCGCGGTTCAGCCTCGATTCGATGCCCGGCAAGCAGATGGCGATCGACGCCGATCTCTCCGCCGGCATGATCAACGAGGAACAGGCCAAGGCCCGCCGCGCCGAGGTGGAGGCCGAAAGCGGCTTCTACGGCGCGATGGACGGTGCGTCGAAGTTCGTGAAGGGCGATGCCGTCGCCGGCCTCTTGATCACCGCGATCAACATCGTCGTCGGCCTGGGCATCGGCGTGGTCGAACACGGCGTGCCGTTCGCCGAGGCGTTCCGCACCTATACCGTGCTCACCGCCGGCGACGGCCTGGTCAGCCAGATCCCGGCGCTGATCGTCTCGACCGCGGCGGGCCTGCTCGTCTCGAAGGGCGGCGTGGCCGGCAAGACCGGCGCGGCGCTGGGCGATCAGCTCGGCCGCTACCCCAAGGCGTTCGGCATGGTGTCGTTCCTGATGGGGGCGCTGGCGCTGATGCCGGGCCTGCCTTTCGTCCCCTTCGCCGCCTTCTCGGCGCTGTCGGGCTATGTCGCCTGGGAGATGTCACGCCGCGCCACCGCCAAACAGGCCCGCGAGCGGATGGCCGCCGCCCAGGAAGTCGCCCAGGCCCAGGCAGTGGAACAGCCGATCTCCGAAACGCTGGCGATCGACGCCGTCCGGATCGAGATCGGCTATGCCCTGCTGCCGATGATCAACGACGATACCCGCGAACCGCGGCTCGACGATCAGGTCCGCGCGCTGCGCCGGCAGATGGCCACCGAATATGGCTTCGTGCTGCCGTCGGTCCGCATCATCGACAATATGGGCCTGAAGCCCAACGAATATGTCATCTCGATCAAGGAGACCGAGGCGGCCCGCGGCGAAATCCGGCTGGAAAAGCTGCTGCTCATCAATCCGGGCGGCACGCCCGTCGGCCTGCCGGGCGAGAACACCAAGGAGCCGGTGTTCGGCCTGCCCGCGCTGTGGATCGATCGCGAACTGCGCGAGGAAGCCGGCTTCCGCGGTCTCACTGTCGTCGATTGCGGCACGATCATCGCCACCCACCTCACCGAACTGGTGAAGGACAATATCGCCGATCTGCTTTCCTACACCGAGACGCAGAAGCTGCTGACCGAAGTGCACAAGGAATCGGAAAAGCTGGTGGCGGACATCATTCCGTCGAAGGTGTCGATCTCCAGCGTCCAGCGCATCCTGCAGAACCTGCTTGCCGAGGGCATTTCGATCCGCGACGTGCCAACGATCCTGGAAGGCATCGCCGAAGCCGCGCCGCTGACCAACAACCTCACCCAGATCACCGAGCATGTGCGCAGCCGGCTCGCCCGCCAGATCAGCGCGCAGCAGGTGCGCGGCGAGGCGATCCCGGTCGTCACGCTCTCGCCCGATTGGGACCAGGCCTTCGCCGACAGCATCCTCGGCACCGGCGACGATCGGCAGCTCGCCATGGCGCCCTCGGCGCTCCAGCAGTTCATCGCCGCGGTGCGCGAAACCTATGACCGGCTGGCGCAGGACGGCGAGATCCCCTGCCTGCTCACCAGCCCGTCGATCCGCCCGTTCGTCCGCTCGATCATCGAACGGGTGCGGCCGGCGACGGTGGTGCTCTCGCAGAACGAAATCCATGCCCGCGCGCGCATCCGTGCGCTCGGCGTAATTGGCTGATTGCATCGGTCGCCTCGGCGATCGCTCTATAATGGTTTGGAACGGCCCGTTTTCGAACCCGCGCACGAGGCGACTGAATGAACGTCACGACGATCGGCTTCCCTTCCTCGACGCCTGCATTGCCGGGGGCTGGCGCGGACGCGGGCATCTTGGTCGGCGGGTTTGCCGGCATGCTGGGCGGGCCGGTCCCGGTGCAGGGCATCCCCGGTGCCCCAGCGGTGGCGACGCCGTCGCTATCCGCGCCTGTGCCAGTCGCCCAGACCGACGCATCGCTTCTGCCGATCATGGACGCCGCTGCCGCCACGCAACGCCTGCCGGGCGACAAGCCACAGATGGCGATGGCGCAGTTGCTCGCCACCGCAGTGCCGTCTGCCGTCCTCACACCGCCGGCGCCCGCGGCCGACAAGCCACAGGTGGCGATGGCGCAGTTGCTCGCCACCGCAGCGCCGTCTGTCGTCCTCACACCGCCGGCGCCCGCGGGCGGCAATCCGCTGGCCGATGCCATTGCCCAGGTGCTGGCCAAGCCGGCCACGCCAACGATCGCCCAGCCGGTGGTCGACACCGCCTCCTTGCCTGCCGCTGCTTCGGCCGCGGTCGCGGACGCAGCGCCCCAGCCCGCAACTTCGCCCACCGCGACGGCGGACGCGGCACCGCTCCCCGCCTCCGACGCGCTGCCAAATGCGTCGACTCCGGCAAAGGCCCCCGCCCACCAACCCCTGCTGTCGGCCAAACGCGCCGTCGTGCCTGCGCCGGGTGCGGTGCAGCTCATACCCGTGCCAATGCCCAACGCAGATGGTACGGTGCCCGTCATCCCGACACCGGCGGAACCCCAATTGGTGGCGCTGAAGCCGAACGACGGCGCCTCGCCGGATGCCGACAAGACCAAGGCGGCCGGCAACGCCACGCAGAAGGACGCGTCCGTCGATGCCGCGCCGGATCCCGCAGGCGCATTGCTGCTGGCAGCCGATGCCGCAGTCGCCGCGCAGATACCGCCGCAGGCGCAGCTCGCCCAGCAAGCCCTTGCGCCCGTGGTGCAGGGCTCCACAGACAGCAAGCCGGCTCCGGCTGCCGGCGCCACCGTCACGGCCAAGCCTGCCCGGGGTGGAACGCCCGACCTTGCCCTGCCGCGGACGGATGCGTCGCCGGCAGACGCACCGGGCACCGAAATTGCCAGCGCCATCGCTGCGCGCGCCCAAAGCGAGAGCAAGGATGGCGGCGACAAGGGCGACGGCGCCGCCTCGTTCGGCCAGCAACTGGCGACGGATGCGCCGCGTGCCGCGCCAACGGCGCCCACGCACGCCAGTTTCGCCGGCATGGTGGCCAATGCAAGCCCGACGGCCCCCACGTCCCGGCCCGCGCCGGCCGCAGCCACCGCTGCCGAACCCGTGATCCAGGGCCGCCCCGGCGAACTGGGCCGCAGCCTGGGTGTGGAAATCGCCCGTAAGGTCGAAGCCGGCGAGGATACGCTGCGCGTCCGCCTCAACCCGGCCGAACTGGGCCGCGTGGAAGTGACCCTCGCCTTCGATCGCGACGGCCGCATGCAGGCGACGATGCGCGCCGAAAGCCAGCACACGCTCGATCTGCTCCGCCAGGACGCGCCCGATCTGGGCCGCGCGCTCCAGCAGGCCGGTATCCGCAACGATACCCAAAGCTTCCGCTTCGAAGGCCGCGACAGCGGCACCGGCAGCGGCAACGGCCAGTCTGCCTTCCAGCAACAGTCGCGCGGCGGCAACCAGCAGTTCCGCGACGAACCCGAACCCCAGGCCGCCGCCTATCGCCCGATCCGGGGCGATGGCCAGGTCGATCTGATCGCCTAGGAGCAACCCAATGACCCTCGTCACCAGCGCGACGAACAACACTACCCCCGGTGCAACCACCTCCAATGCCGCGACCAGCAAGCTGACGGCGGATTTCAACCTGTTCCTGAAGCTGCTCACCACCCAGATGCAGAATCAGGATCCGATGAATCCTACGGACAGCTCGCAATATACGCAGCAGCTGGTGCAGTATTCCCAGGTAGAACAGTCGATTCAGCAGAATAAGACGCTAACGACAATGCTCTCGACGATGAATATGCAATCGTTGACACAGAACTCGTCGATGATCGGCCAGACCGTTGAAATCGATTCGGACATGGCGGCGGTCAGTGCAAGCAGGCCGGCACAGTGGAACTGGATCGCGACCAATTCGGTAACCGGGATGACCGCGACGATCCTCGACTCCAAGGGCAACAAGGTCGACACGCGCACCTTCGAAGCGACCGGCACCAGTGGCACCTTCAGCTGGGATGGCACCACCAAGGATGGCAAGAAGCTCGATCCGGGCATCTATCGCGTCGCGCTTTCGGGCGTGAACGCAGCCGGCGCGGCCATCAAGGCGCGGCCGAGCGCGACAGGAATTGTCGATAATGTTCAGATGATTAACGGCGCACCGGTGGTTTCGCTCAACGACGCACAATACCCGACCAGCCTGATCACCCGTATTCAGAAGTAAATAATAATATCTATTAAACCACTCCTAACCCGACATCCGTATAAATCCTGTACCGAATTGAACGATTATCTTCTATCGAGGATCAGGATTTACCTATATAAGTACTTGCAGAGGATGAGAGGACGTTCCGATCCCCTCGCGATCCTCTCCTCTCTCTCATTGCCGGGCCCCCTCGCCCGGTATCGCGGCAGGCCAGTTCCCCCCAACTGGCCTGCCGCTCGCGTTTCGGCGCGATCGGCTGCCGCCGGCGGCGCCTGGCACCGACGCCGGCACCACCGAAGCCAGCCAATCCACAGGCCGCCGCCCGGTGCCCGTACCACGCTCCGTCTGTCGCGCGACGCCGCACGGCCTCCAGGCCACCCCAGCGCCTCCACCTACCGCCAGCCCGAACAGGCCGCCCCAGCACGGGTCCTCGGCCCTCGGGGGGAAGGGGGAACGGGTAGCGGCGCAAGTGCGCTGGCGCTGCGGCTGGGCCGGGCCGGGCCGGGCAGCAATGGGTCCGTATCGGCGGAGGTGGCCAACAAGCCCGGACTGGCGAATGCCTATCTAAGGGGCCCCGGCGGGCAGCATGGAGAGGGTCGGGGGCGTGGATGCCGCCATCTTCCCCGACAAGGCGGGATCAGTGGACGCGCGCCTCCGCGCGGCGAGTCAATTCGCGCGCATGGGCGGCGACGATGCACAACTCGGCATATAGGCGATCCCAGAAGGGTGCAGCGATCTCGATCCCGCTCCCGCCCTCCTGCGTAAGCAGAAGCACCGCAGACGGATCGACTTCCAGCCGCAGCCGCGTACCGAACATGCCATCGACATGCTCGTCGGGAAGCGCTTGGGGCACGGAAAGGCGCGCGGACATGATGTAGCCGGCCAGGACGTCGACGCCATAGCCATCGAGCAGCACGCGCGGCCGGCCGGCCAGGTCGGGTCGTTCGAGGACGATAAGGGCGCCGCTGGGATGCTCCTCAACGCTGACGCGCAAGCGGCCGCCAAAGGCGTCGGTGATTTCACGAATGCGCGGAAACACTACGAATTCTCCCGTTCGGTATCCTTATAGAACCGGAAACCATTCGACGCCGCGGGAAACCGACAAAAAAAGGGCCGGGATGGCGTACCATCCCGGCCCCGTTCCAGCCTTTGGCCCCCAGGGTTGGGCCGCTGGCTATTAGCGGAACAGCGAGGTGATCGTCTGCGGCGCCTGGTTGGCGATACCGAGCGCCTGAACACCGAGCTGCTGCTTCACCTGCAGAGCCTGCAGGCGGGCCGATTCCTTGGCCAGGTCGGCGTCGACGAGGTTGCCGATGCCCGAGTCGATCACGTCCGACAGCTTGCTGGTGAAGGTCTGCTGAGCGTCGATCTTGCGCGAAGCTGCGCCGAGCGTGCTGAGCGAGGTCTTCAGGTTCGCCTGCGTCGTGGTGATCGTGTCGATCATCGCGGTCGCCGCTGCGGACGTGCTGATGTTGCCGCTCGATGCAATCGTGACAACCGAACCGCCGAGGTCGAGGCCCTGGTTCGCCACGCTGAGCGAATCCGGGTTCCACGCGGTGGTTGCGGTGTTGCCGTCCTGCAGCGACTGCAGCGCCGACACGGTGCCGCCGCCGGTCTTCAGAAGGTTCGTGCCGTTGAAGTCCGAAGACTTCACGATCGTGGTGATCTGGTCACGAAGCTGGGTGAAGTCGTTGTTCAGCGCGGTGCGGGTCGCGGTATCGATACCGGTATCGGCCGACTGATACGCCTTCGCCTTCATCTGGTTCACGATGTCGGAGATCTGCTCGGCACCGGCAACGGCGACGTCAGTCACGCTCTTGGCGCGGCTGAGCGACGACGAAACCGACTTCAGGCCGCCCAGGTCGCCACGGAGGCCCTGTGCGATCGTGTACGAAGCCGAGTCATCCTTGGTCGAGGACACTGCCAGGCCGGTGTTGATGCGGCTCTGGGTGGTGGCCAGGTCCTTCTGAGTCGAAGTCAGGCTCTGCAGAGCCGCCATCGCGCCGACGTTGGTGTTAACCGAAAAAGCCATGGTATATTCCTTCTTGGATTAGGATCGCTTCTGCGATCCGGGTCGGAAGCGCCGACCCGCGACCTGGCGCTTTCCGCGCCCTGCACCCTCATTGTGGAAAGGAAATCGTCGTACCCAAAATTTCCCTGCAAATTTTGATGGTTAGCAAGTGGTTAAGTTAAAAACGGAAAAGGCCGGGGGCAGCCGTTGCGGAACGGCGGCCCCCGGCCTTTTCGTTTCACACCCCTGGAGGGGGCGCTGTCCGGGCAATCAGAACGGGAAGAGCGCGTCGTAGATCTGCTGGCCCCAGCGCGCCTGCTGCGCGTCGGTCAGCTGCCCCTTGCCGCCATAGATCACCCGCGCCTCGGCGATCTGGCTGTGCGCGATCGAATTGTCGCGGGCGATATCCTCCGGCCGGATAATGCCGGTGACGATCAGTTCGCGCATCTCGAAATTGACGCGCACTTCCTGGCGCCCGCGGATCATCAGATTGCCGTTCGGCAGCACCTGGGTGACGATGGCTGCCATCGTCATGTTGATCGTCTCGGATCGGTTCGTGGTACCGCCGCCGGTATATTTGGAACCGGAGTTGGTATCGACCAGCTTGGAAGGGTCGCTGCCGGTCAGCTTGCGGATCGGCGTCTGCAAACCCAGCAGGCCGGCGATTCCGCTCGTTTCGGTGCCGCCGCGCGTGCGCGAGGTGTTGTTGCCGATATCCGCCTTGTCGGCGATGGCGATGCGGATCGTCAGGATATCGCCGGTCTTGCCGGCGCGCTGATCGCGGAAGAACGCGCCGGCGCCGGTCCGGAAGAGCGACGCGCTCGGCGCCGCCGTCGCGGCGGAGGCGCTGCGGACCCTGCCCGAACGATCGGAGGGCTCGGCGAGCGAGGGCTCGATCTCCGGCGCATCGATCGGCTCCATAGTGGAAAGCTTGGGCGCCTTCCCGACCGCCTTCAGCCGGCCGACCGCGCCACAACCCGACAGCGTGCTGACCAGCGCCAGCGCGAGGATGACTTTACGCATAAACCTTTTCCTTCAGGGGGCAGTAACGCGGACCGAACCCGATCCATCGACGAACCCGTCGAGCGTACGGTTGGTGGCGGTAACGACGATGCGGACCGGATCGCCCTGCGCGCCGCCGCCCAGCGCCCGGCCGGCAGCGGTGATCACCAGCGCGCCGGTGACGATCCGTGCCGTCACCGGTTCGCCGCGCCGGACGAGCTGCGGCTTCATCACGTCGCCGCGCCGAAGCAGTGTGCCCGCGTTGAGGTTGCGGGTGGCCTCCATGCCAACGACGTCGTCCATCCGCAGCGCGGCCCGCGCCGTGGCTTCCGGCCGCGGCTCGACGACGATGTCGCTCGCTTCGATCCGTTCGCCACGCGCGACCGACTGCTGGAGCACCGCCACCGGCACGTCCTCGCCCGGCGCAGCGGCGAGCAGCAGCAACCCCAGCAGCGCGGACATCAGCGCAGCTGGCTGGTCGTCGCCAGCATTTCGTCTGCCGTCTTCACCACGCGGCTGTTCATTTCATAGGCGCGCTGCGCGGTGATCAGCGCCGTGATTTCCGATACCGGGTTGACGTTCGACGCTTCGATGAAGCCCTGGGTCAGCGTGCCGATACCGGGATCGCCAGGCGAACCGACGGTCGGCTGGCCCGATCCGGCGGTTTCGACGAAGAGGTTGCCGCCCCGCGCTTCCAGCCCGGATTCGTTCATGAAGGTCGCAAGCTGGAGCTGGCCCAGCTGCTGCGGCTGGGTATTGCCGGCCACGGTGACTTCCACCAGGCCGGTCTTGGAGACGCTGAAGCTCAGCGCACCCTGCGGCAGCGTGATGCCCGGTTGCACCGGATAGCCATCCTGCGTGACCAGTTCGCCCTGGTCGGAAATCTGGAAGGTCCCGTCGCGCGTATAGGAGGTGGTGCCATCGGGCATCGTCACCTGGAAATAGCCGCGGCCCTGGATCGCCATGTCATAGGGATTGCTGGTCTGCGTGAGCGCACCCTGTTCGTTGATGCGATAGACGCCGCCGGTCTTCACGCCCGCGCCGATCTGGATGCCGGAGGGCACCTTGGTATCGCCGCCGGTGGACGAACCCGGCCGCGAAACCTGCTGGTAGAGCAGGTCCTGGAATTCGGCGCGCTGCTTCTTGAACGCGGTCGTGTTCATGTTCGCGATGTTGTTCGAGATGACATCGACGTTGGTCTGCTGCGCGAGCATCCCGGTGCCCGCAATGGAAAGTGAACGCATACGGAAATTCCCTTCGTGAAAATCAGCCGACCCGGCCGAGCTTGTCGATCGCGTTCTTGCGCATGTCGGACATCGAGTTCGAAAGGCTCTGGCTCGTCTGATAGGCGCGCAGGATCTGGATCATGTCGGTGGTCTCGACGATCGCGTTGACGTTCGATCCCTCGACGCCGCCGCTCACCAGCTTGGTTTCGTTTGCCGCGAGTTCGCGACCGCCGCTGGCGGTGAACATGCCGTCTCCGCGCGGGTCGACCACGCCTTCATTGTCGAACACGGTAACCGCGATGCGACCGAGCGGCCCGTTCGAGCCCATCACCGATCCGTCGGCGGTCACGCTCAGCTTGCCGGTTTCCTCGGGTGGTACCTTGATCGGCTTGCCCCCCGCGCCCAGGATCATCTGGCCACCGGCGGTGGCGAGTTCGCCGCTCTCCAGCACCTTGACGAAGCCCGCGCGCGTATAGGCGGTGCTGCCGTCGCCCGCCTGCACCGCCAGATAGCCCGGACCATCGATCATCACGTCCAGCGGATTGCCGGTGGGCTGGAACGCGCCGTTGGAGACATCATGCACCGCGCCGTAGTCGAGCACGAACGAAGTCTGCTTGGCCGGCTTCACCGCGGAATCCGTCTGCTCCACATATTCGCGGAACACGGGCTGTTCGCGTTTGAAACCCACCGTGTTCATATTGGCGATGTTGTTCGACACGATGTCGAGCCGGCGCCTGAGCGCCTGTTCCTGGCTGAGAAGCACATAGGAAGAGATGTCCACCGGACCGTCCTTCGAAAAAGTGTCACTAGGCAGAAATTGCCGGGTGATGGTCCTATAATAGAGGGAAATCGGGCGTGCGGACGCTGCGGCCGATAAATCGGGAAGGTCCAGGGATATGTCGGCGGAAATCGTCGAAGATAAGAGTGCGCCTGCGAGCCCGGCGCCCAACAAGAAAAAGAAGCTGATCATCATCGGCGCGGCGACGGTTGCCGCGCTGACGCTGGGCGGCGGCGGCGCGGCCATGTTCATGGGCGGCGGCAAGACCGAAGCCAAGGCCGAGGAAGGCCATGGCGAGGAAGCCGCGGCAGCGTCGGGCGAAGCCGAAGGCCATGGCGGCGCGGAAGGCGGCGAGGGCAAGGGCGAAAAGTTCGTCGATATCCCGCCGCTTTCGGTGAACCTCCGTTCGCCCGACGGAACCGCCCATTTCCTGAAGCTGCACCTGATGCTCGTGCCCGGCCCCAAGACAACCGATGCCGCGCTGAAGGAGAAGCTTCCCCTCCTGCTCGATGCCTATCAACCCTTCCTGCGCGAGCTGCGCCCGGAGGATCTGAACGGTTCGGCCGCCGTGTTCCGCCTGAAGGAGGAACTGATGGTGCGCGCCACGCGGACCCTGGGGCCCGGCATGGTGAAGGAAGTCCTCATTCAGGATCTGATTCAGCAATGATCGATCTCGACGATTTCGACCTGCCCGATCCGCCCGCCGCCCCGTTCGGCGACGATATCGGCAATTTCGCGCAGGCAGACATCGACGCGCTGTTCGGCGGCGGCGAGCCGGTCGCGAAGAAGAAGGGCCTGCGCGCCGTTCTGGAATCGAAGGTCATCAGCCACGAACGGCTGCCGATGCTGGAAGTGGTGTGCGACCGCGTGGTCCGCAGCTTCGCCAGCTCGATGCGGAACATGACCTCCGACGCGATCGACGTCAGCCTGGAAGAAGTCACCTCGGCCCGCTTCGGCGAGTTCATGAACCGGGTGCTGCTTCCCGCCATGGTCGGCGTGTTCAAGGTCACCGAATGGGAAAGCTACGGCCTGATCACGGTGGAATCGGGGCTGATCTATTCGGTGGTCGACGCCTTGCTCGGCGGTCGCGGCGGCAATTCCCCGACGATGATCGACGGCCGCGGCTTCACGCCGATCGAAACCTCGCTGGTCTCACGCGTGCTGGAAACGGCGCTGCGCGATTTCGGTGAGGCGTTCCTCCCGATCGAGCCGATTTCGATGCGCCTCGAACGCATCGAGACCAACCCGCGCTTCGCCGCGATCGCGGCCACGTCCAACATCTGCGCGATCGCCACCTTCCGGGTCGATATGGACGGGCGCGGCGGCTGCTTCACGCTGGTGTTTCCCTATGCCACGCTGGAGCCGGTGCGCCACAAGCTGCTGCAACGCTTCATGGGCGAAAAGAGCGGCCGTGACAGCATCTGGGAGGCGCACATGGCCTCCGAGGTGCGCAAGACCAACGTCACCGTGAACGTGCTGCTCGGCGAGAAGGCGGTGCCGCTGGCCGAGCTCGAAGAGCTGCAGGTGGGGCAGACGATCGCCTTCAACAACAGCCCGGACGATCCGCTCGATGTCGCGTGTGGCGACATCAAGCTCGCCCAGGCCCAGATCGGCCAGCGCAGCGGCCGCGTCGCCGTGCGCCTCGTCAACGATGTTTCCCGCTCAAGGAAGAAGATAGTATGACTGTCGCGTTATCCGCCAATGTGCTGACGATCATCCTGTGCATCGCCGTGCTGGTACAGAGCCTGCGGATGATGCGCAGCCTGCGCGCCGTGAAGGATGGTGCGCTTACCGATGTGGTGAAGGCGCTCGACAACGCCACCGTCCAGGCGCGCGCCGTGCTGTCGGACATGAAGTCCACGCTCGGCACCGACTGCGCACGGCATGCCCGGCTGGTGGAACAGGCCCGCGATCTGCGCGACGAGCTGTCCGACATGATCGGCATCGCCGATTCCGCCTGCGAGCGCATCGTTTCCGCGGTCAGCCTGGCCAATGCGCTGCGCAGCGATGGCGAAAGCGCCGCGGCCGACCATGAAGCCGCGGCCGAAGCGAACGCGGAAGCGGTCGCCGCGCGGCTGGCCGGCGATATCACGCGGGAAGCGGCATAATGGCGCGCCCTTCCCTGCTGCTGATGATGGCGGCGGCCTCGGCCATCGCGGCGGTTGCCAATGCCGCCAGCATCGCCACCGGCGATCAGGACGGCACCGCCAGTACCAGGCTGGGCAATTCGATCCAGCGCGATCTTAACGCCCGGGACGCCGATGCGGCGAAGCGCCAGCGCGCGCTCGACCTGCGCGAACAGGCGACCAAGGCCGCCGAAAGCCGGCTGCAGGCCGATCTTGAGGCACGGCAGAAGGAAGCATCGGCCGCGCCGGGCGCGCCGGGTGCCTCCTCGCCTGCCGAGGCGCAGTTCGACGATCTCGCCCGCATCTATCAGGCGATGAAGCCTGCCAAGGCTGCCCTCGTGTTCGAGCAGCTGGACATGGAAGTGCAGATGAAGGTGGCACAGCGGATGCGTGCGACCTCCACCGGCGCGATCCTTGCCGCGATGTCGCCCAAGGGCGCAGCCGCGCTCAGCATGGCGCTTGCCCGCAAGAATGCGGGCCGCCAGCTCGCGGCGCCCGCCGTGGCCGGCCCGGCCATGCCAGGCCGCAAACCGGGCTGAATCTCGCGCGGCGGCCGTTGGGGAACGCGCCGCCGCCAAATCCTTAAACGGTGTCTTGGAACAGGCGAAGCAAGCGCGCGGCGCCGGCATCGGCCGGGGCCGCAGCCGCGTTCAGCTCTGCGACGCGCCGACTTCCACGATGAGCACGCGCGCTACGCCCGGCTCGACATCCTTGATCGCACCGGTAAGCGCCTTGTCGAGATCGGCGACGTTCACGGCACGGAGCGCCGAGGCGTCGAGCCGCGCAAATTCCAGGCCGCCGGCGATTGCCGCCATCCGCAGCGCCGGCAGCTTCGCGGTCAGGCGCTGGGCGGCTTCGGCATCGGCCGCTTCCACCACCAGCTTGAAGTTCAGCGTGCCGCTCACCCGATCGGCATCGATGATCGGTACCGCGATCGGATCCATCGCCAGCAGGTGCAGGCCGGCAGCACCGCCGCCGCCCCCGCCGCCCGAAGCGAGCGCACGCCCGGCAGGGACCGGCGAAAGCGCCGCCGCCACCAGAAAAAGCTTCGCCAGCTTCCGCGTGCCGATCACAGAAAATCTCCCGTCCATGCATGGTGCGGCGCGCCGGGCGGGCCGCAGACGTCCTATAAATAAGGGACAAGCACTTAACGGAATCCAAATGAGCCACGATCAACGACCAGCCCGGATGCGTGTCGTCAGCGACGCGGCTGCCAATCGCGGCAACGCGGTTGCGGCGAATGCCGCCCGTACGCCGGCGCAGCAAGCCGCAGCCGCCAAGGCAGCGGCGGTCGAGGCCGATGCGCCCAAGGGTCTGCCGATCGTTCCTGCGCTGCTGTTCCTGGCGGGATGCGGTGCCGGCGGCGCGCTGGTGACGATGCTGGTTGTGGGGAGCCATTGATGCGTCGCGTTCTGATTCTAGCCCTTCTTGCGAGCACGGCGGCTGCGCCACCGAACGAGCCGGTGGAGCAGCCCCATGCGGATACCCACGCCGCCCCGGCCGCGCCTGCCGAGCCCGCTGCCGAGGCACTGCCCGCCGGCCCGCCCGCCCTGCCCCCGTTCGCCGCCACCCTGGCGCAGATGCCGACGATCACCAGCAGCCGCGACTGGCCGGAACTGAGTGACGAAGAGGCATGGGCCGGCCTGATCAACGCCACCCCCGACACCCGCCAGCTGGCGCGTTGGCGCTATGCCGGGTCGCTGATCCGCCGCGGCATGGGCGCCGAGGCGCTGGGCGTGCTGGAAACCATGGTCGCCGACGACGAGGATCTCGCACTGGTGGCGCCGTTCCAGCTGGCGACCGGCGCCGCGCTGACGATGGTCGGGCATGATCGCGCCGCCGTCGAGGCACTTTCGTTGCCCGAGCTGGAAGGCAATGCCGAAGCCTGCGCCTGGCGGCTGCGGGCACTCGCCGCGCTGGGAGATGAGATATCGGCAGCGCGACAGGTGAACTGCGCCGTCCCCGCCATCAACGGCCGCGATCCGCAAGCGCGCAAACCCTTCACGCTCGCCGCTGCGCGCGGCGCCATTGCCGCCGGCCAGACGACCCCGGTGTTCGCCTGGCTGAAGCTGTTCGGCGAGCAGGATCCAGCGGCCAACCTGCTGCGCGGCCGGGCATTGCTCGCCTCGGGCGATCCCGCCGCCGGCCTGTTCCGCCTTTCCCGCGCCGAATTGAGCGGTTCGCCGCAGATCAAGGCCGAAGCCGAACTCGCCCGGATTCAGGGCGACGTGAAGCTGCACCGCATCGCGCCTGCGGAAGCGATCAAGCGGCTGGAAGCGCTGCGCTATGGCTGGCGCGGCGGCCCGGTGGAAAAGGGCGCGCTGCAACTCGAATATGCGCTGGCGACGGAGCTGAAGGACCGCCGCACCGCGCTGCGCAGCGCAGCCACGCTGTTCCGCTATTTCCAGCCCGGCACCGAATCCGCCGCCATGCTGATGCAGATCCGCACCTGGCTGGCCGAAATGCTCGCGCCCGACAGCGGTACGCCGCTGCCGGAGGCCGCCGGCCTCTATTGGGATTACAAAGAACTGGCCCCCGCCGGCGCGGAAGGCGATGCGCTGGCGATGCGGCTGGCCGATCGGCTGGAAGCGGCGGGGCTGTACCCGCGCGCGGCCGAACTGCTGCAATATCAGGTGACGCAGCGCCGGCAGGATGTGGCGCAGGGGCCGCTCTCGGTCCGCGTCGCGACCTTGTTCATTCTCTCCGGCAACCCGGTCCGCGCGCTGGATACGCTGCACGCAACCGAACAGGCCAGCTATTCGGACCTGATGCGGTTCGATCGCAAGCGCGTCGAGGCCGTCGCGCTGTACAAGCTGGGTCGCGAAGCCGCGGCGATGGCCGCACTGGACGGCATCCCCGGCGCCGCCGGCGTGCGCAGCGAGATGCACTGGCGGACCCATGACTGGGGCTCGTTCGTCACCGAGAACGAAGCCAGCCTGCCCGCCGCGAACGCCCTGAACGCGCCCAACCAGGCGATTGTGATGCGCCACGCCGTCGCGCTGGCGATGCTCGGCCGCGAAGACAAGCTGCAGGCGCTGCGCGCCCGCTATGGCGGCGCATTCAAGCTGCTGCCGAGTGCGCAGGCCTTCGACCTGCTCACCCAGCCCGCCCGGACCATCGATCCGGCGCGGATCAGCGGCGCCATGGCCGCGATCCCCGCCGCAAGCCCTACCGGGGCGATCGGCGACCTGCTCGACGCGCCTACAGGCTGAGGCGCAGCGTCACGCGGATGTCGCGCCCGGCCAGCGGCGCGAAGTCCTTCAGATAGCTGGCCGCCCGCCGGGCCTCGACGTCGAACAGATTGTTCGCCGACACCATCAGCGTGGTGCCCGGCATGGTGCGGAACGGCTTCACGCTCACCGTTGCGTTCACCATCGTATAGGCGGCGGTGGGCGTTTCGAACGCAGCGATGCGATCCTGCTTGAAGACGTGCTCGGCCTCCAGCCGGCCGGTCAGCAGATCCGACTGCGCCTCGATGCCGCCAAGCACGCGCATCGCCGGGATGCGGGGCGCAGGGCCCTGATCGACGATGTTGGCGTGGACATAGTCGCCCAGCGCATCGAGGTTGATCCGATAGCCGCCGATCTCCGTCAACCGGACCGACCCCTCGGCTTCGAAGCCGTAATAGCGGGCATCGCGCTGGGTGAACTGGAAGCACGGCAGGTCGACCGTCCGGCCGCTCGGCGCCGCCGCCGCCTGGCACACCGCCTGGGTCGTCTGGTTGTCGCTGATATAGTTGGAGAACCAGTTGTAATAGGCCGATGCATCGAAGCTGAAGCCGTCGCCATGCGCGTGCAACGTCGCCTCCAGGCCCCAGCTCTTTTCCAGGCGGAAGCCGGGATCGCCCAGTTCATAGGCCTCGGTGCCGGCATGGGCACCGTTGGCAAACAGTTCCTCGGCCGAAGGCGCGCGTTCGGTGTGCGATCCGTTGAGGCCGATGCGTACCGTATCGCTCAGGCCGTACGAGGCGCCGATCGAGCCCGACAGCGCCTGGAAATGGCGCTTGCCGCGGAAGAAACGGGCATCGTCCAGCACGGTATCGGCGGACAGGTCGGTAAATTCGTACCGCACGCCCGCTTCGGCCTTCAGCTTCCCGAAATCGAGCTGCTGCAGGGTGAACAGGCCAAGCTGGCTGGTCTGGTTCTTCGGCAGGAACGCTTCGTCACCCTGCACGTCGAAGTTGCGGCTGAAATATTGGACGCCGCTCGCCCCGCGCCACGCCCCCTTCTCGGACTGGATCAGTTCCAGCCGCCCTTCCAGGCCCTTGTTGTAGAATGCAGTGCCGACGGCGCCGTCTTCCTCGAGCTCGAAGTGGCGATAGGCGGCATAGCCGGCGCGGAAACGCACTTTCTGGAGAAAGCCGCCGCCGGTCTCCGCCTCGGCGCGCAGATCGACGCGGTTCTGCACCACGCTCAGCCGCGGCGCCTCCTGCCCCTGGCCAGGCTGCGTCGCATAGCGCACGGGGATGCCGTACAGGCTGTCATAATGGCTATAGGCGAGGCCGAGCATCCCGGTCTCGGTGATCAGCGAGGCACCGGCCCCCGCCGTCCAGGTTTCCGAAGCGCTGTTCGGCAATGTGCCGCGAATACGGGCATTGGCGGCGAAATCGATCGGCTCCGCCGCATCCGGGTCCGCCGGCAGTGCCGCGCTGTCCAGCGCCTCGCGCCGCTTGGCTGCCGACAGCGCATAGCCGCCGATCTTCAGGTCATCCGACTTGGTGTACGAACCATCGGCATGGAGCACGATGCGGTTACCCAGCGCGACATCGCCGGCGCCGCCCACGCTGCGCTCGCTCGCCGCCGATCCATAGGTCGCGATCCCGTTCAGGCGGTAGCCCTTCTCGGGCACGCTGCGCGGGATGCGGCTGTCGATCACATTGACGACACCGCCCATCGCCGACGACCCGAACAGCAGGGCGGAAGGGCCGCGCAGCACTTCCACGCGCTCGGCCAGCAGCGGATCGATGATGACGGCGTGATCGGCCGAGGTGTTCGATACGTCGATCGATCCGATGCCGTCGGTAAGGATGCGGACGCGTTCCCCCTGGAAGCCGCGCAGGATCGGACGCGAAGCGCTGGGCCCGAACGAGCTTGCCGAAACACCCGGCTGACGTGCCAGCGTTTCGCCGATCGTCGGGCGAAGGTTGCGGGTCAGTTCCTCGCCCGTCACCACCGAGGTGCCGGACAGAACATCCTGCTCGCTCTGGCTATAGGGGGCAGAGACGATGATGTTCGGGCCCTGCTCCTGCGGCGCAGACCGCGCCGGATCGCTCTCGTCGGAAGATGTCGTCGCCGGCGTTTCCGGCTTCGGATCGGCAAGCGCCTGGACGGGTAGAAGCGGAAGAAACACGGAGGCAAGCAGAAGCGCGCGCGACATCAAACAGTCCCTTTTGATTGTTCTTTGTGCACCGCCGTAGCTGTGACGTTATATAGTATCAAGCCCCGATTTGCTTCAAGCGTCTGTCACCGTTGCGTTTTCGACGCTGCATCCGGCACCGTGTCATTTTGGCAACGCCCGCGGCATCATGCCGCAAGGGATTGGCCGCACACTACACACCGCGCGCGCGACCAGGGGCATTCCCATGCGATTCGGAGGGAAAAGCGCGCCGACATCGGCCCCGAACCGCCGGCGAAGACGCCCAGCCGCGCGCTCGTCCTGCTGGGGACACGCCTTGCCGCAGTGCAACATAAATACACTCGGGAGACGTTGTGTGTTAACGATATTCCGGTAGTTCCTCCACCTGCCGCACTGATTGGGGAACTTGTCGTGATTTCAACCCTCGCCATGCTGTCCGCGATCACCGTGAACACCAAAGCCCAGTTGGACGCGGCGATCAGCCGCGCCCGCGGCGGCGAGGAGATCCGGCTCGCGCGGGCGAATTACGGCATGGTCATCATCCGGGACCGCAAGTTCACCGCTCCCGTTACCATCCGAAGCGCCTATCCCGCCGCGCCCGCGATATTCAGCACGCTGCGGATGCACAATGTCAGCAACATCTCGTTCAAAGATATCGAAATCACCCGCGTCCGCGGCAAGGATCCCGATTGGGCCAAGATGGTCGAGGTCCGGGGGGGATCGAACATCGCCTTTATCGGCGGGTTCGTCCACGGACCTGCCAACGGGATGTGGCAGGACGACATGTACGGCATGTATATCCGCAACACCGCCAACCTGCGGGTCAGCGGCGTCACCTTCCATGATCTCCGGGTCGCGCTGGTGGTGGAGGACAGCTCGAATTTCAACATCGAGAACAACATATTCACCCAGCTCAGCCGCGACGCGATGGAGATCCCGGGGGCCAATGGCGGCCGGATCTTCAACAATTCGGTCGCGCTGTTCAACGTCGCCCCGGGCGAGCATCCCGATGGCATCCAGTGCTGGACGTCGGGCAAAACGTCCGGCTGCAAGAACGTGCAGATCACGATGAACCGCTTCGTCGGCACTCCCGGCCACGAATTCCAGGGCGTCTTCTTCGGCGACGAAGCGCGGGTCGGCGGCTATGACGGGATCCAGATCATCGGCAACAGCTTTGCCAATGTGATGTGGCATGGAATCAATATCGGGGGGAAGGGCGCGGGTATCGTGATCCGCAACAACATCCTTACGGCGGGCCCGAACTACCGCCCCTGGATCCGCACCGCGGGCCCGGCGACGCTTTCGGGCAATTCAGCGCCCACCTATGTGATCGCGGGCCGCGAAGGCGCTCCCCCCGGCAACAAGATCGGCGGCGCCTACACCCCGAAATAGCGGCCGGCCCTGCCCGGCCCCGCGCAACGCAGATCGCGGGCGAAACACGCCAATCGGGCATCGAGAGGGGCGAATGCGGAGCTTTCCGGGCTTCGGTGGTGGGTCCGCCGGGATTCGAACCCGGGACCTCTCGATTAAAAGTCGCTTGCTCTACCGACTGAGCTACGGACCCACGCCCCGCCACCTAGGCGCGTGGGCGCGGCCGGTCAACAGCGTGGAGCAACGGAAGCGTCGAACGGCCGCTCAGCGGATCGCGCCAGCCCGGCACGATTTCCGCCATCGGCCCCAGAACGAAGCGGCGCGTGCGATAATGCGGATGGGGAATGGTCAGCTCGCGCGTATGCCAGCAGCCGCCGGACCAGAGCACGATATCGAGATCGATTACCCGCGCGCCCCAGCGCTGGCCGCGGCGCCGGCCAAAGGCCCGCTCGATCGCCTTCAGCCGGCGGAGCAGTGCATCGGGGCCCTCCGCGCTGTCGACCAGCGCCACCGCATTGGCGAAACGGCGGCGCGACGGGCCCAGGGGCGGCGTTTCGCGGAGCCGCGATACCGCCCGCACCCCGCCGATCGCACCGAGCGCGGCGCGCAGCTCCTCGCGCGGGCTGCCGTGGCGGCCGCGGCGGTTGGATCCCAGGGCGATGACATAGCTTGTTATGGGCACCCGCCTGCGCCTATCGCGATGCCATGTCCGCGCCAAGCCTGGAACCCGATCGCGATTGCCCGCGCTGCCCCCGGCTGGTGGCGCTGCGGACGGCGTTGCGCGCCGAACAGCCGGAATGGTGGAATGCGCCAGTGCCGGCACTGGGGGCCGCCGATGCATCGATCGCCATCGTCGGGCTAGCGCCCGGCCGTAACGGCGCGAACCGCACCGGCCGTGCCTTCACCGGCGATGACTCGGGCGCGCTGCTCTTCGCCGTGCTGGAAAAGCTGGGGCTGCTGCACGCGGGCGAACCGCGGGACGTGCTGATCGTGAACGCGGTGCGCTGCCTGCCGCCGGAGAACCGCCCGAGCCCGGCGGAGGTTCACGCCTGCCGGCCGTTCCTGGCCGGGCAGCTGCGCGCGCCGATCACCGTTGCCCTGGGCGAGATCGCGCACCAGTCCGCCGTGAAGGCGCTGGGCGGCAAGCTGCCGAAGCTGCGGTTCGCCCATGGCGCGGAACACCGCCTGCCCAAAGGGCAGCTGCTGCTCGATAGCTATCACTGCTCGCGCTACAACCAGCACACCGGCCGGCTGACCGAGGCGATGCTGACCGCCGTGTTCGCGCGTGCGCTCTCGCTACGCGAGGCGCTGCACGTCGGGGACCGGGAAGCGCCCGGCGACGGGACGGCGGCTGCCGCCCCCGCCGCGATCAGAGATATTTGACGAGGCTCAGGCTCGAAAGCTGCGAGAACACCGAATAGCTCGCCTCCAGCACGGTCTTCTGCTGCGCGAGATCGACGGCGACCTGGCCAAGATCGGCATCTTCATTATCCTGGATCACCTGCTGCAGCAGCAGGGCGCGATCTTCGCCGCGGCTTGCCAGATCGTCGACCTGGTTCTGCTTGCGGCCATTGTCGGCGTTCACCTGGCCGAGCGTGGTCAACCCGGAGGCAAGCTTCGCAGCACCGTCCTGCAACGCCGTCTTCTGCGCGTCGGTCAGCGTATTGCCGATCTGGCCGACCTGCGCGAGCGTCCGGAACGCCTCGTACAGGCCCTGGCCGATCGAGCTGGCGTTGATCCCATAGGTCAGGTCGACGCCGTCGGCCACCCGGGCAGTGGCGAGGACGTTGTCATCGTGGAATGCCTGGTCGGCGGGCACCGTGGCGGCATCGGCCAGCGTGGCGACCGAGAACGGCATCTGGCTGGTCTGCGAGCCGGCGAACAGCGGCATTCCGCCTTCGGACGCGTTGAGCGAGGCCCGCATCTGCTGGAACGAGCTTTCGATCGCCTCCTGCAAGCCGGCCGACTGGCCGGTGCCCAGCGCCGTCAGGATCTGCTGGCGCAGATTGCGCGTGGACGAATCGATGCCTTCGATATGCCCCTGGTACAAGGACATGGTGGTACCCACCCGCTTCGAAACCGTGGCCTGCGCCTTTTGCTGCT
Source organism: Sphingomonas pokkalii (assembly GCF_003096275.1). Classification (GTDB taxonomy): domain Bacteria; phylum Pseudomonadota; class Alphaproteobacteria; order Sphingomonadales; family Sphingomonadaceae; genus Sphingomonas; species Sphingomonas pokkalii. The sequence continues at coordinate 2,989,105 of NZ_QENQ01000001.1, read as the reverse complement.
CGAGCATGGTGTGCGCGGACAGGTTGCGCACGGTTTCGGTGCCGAGCGAGGCGAAATCCGCCGCCTTCTTGCCGGTCGACAGCCGCTTCTGGGTGATCGCAAGCTTTTCCTGCGCGGTCTGGATAGCGCTGGCCATGGTACGCTGGAGCGGAATAGTGGCAACACGGGACATGGATCGGCTCCCTTAACGGACCATCTGGAGTAGCGTATCGTACATCTGGCTTGCGGTGGTCATGATCCGCGCCGCCGCCGAATAGCTGTTCTGCAGCACCACCATCTGCGAGAGTTCCTCGTCGATGTTCACGCCCGAATAGCTGTCTCGCCGGTTCACCGCGTCGGCCTTGCGGGCATTCGCGTCGTCCAATCGGTTGCTCGCCTGGCTGGCTTCCAGCCCCGCGCGGCCCAGCAGCTGGGTGGAAAAGCGCCCGATCGTCGTGACGCCGTCCTTCCCCAGATCAATCGTCTTTTGCAGCTCGTTCACGAACGCCGTCGCACCGCGCGTATCGCCGGTACCCAGCGCCTTTGCGCCGATCGCGGCGGTGGCATTGAGCTTCGCGAGCGGCATCTTGCTGCTGTCCGCCGCAATGTCGCTGCGCACTTCCGCTACGTTCAGCCCGGCGCTCAGGCCGCTCAACCCCATCAGCGACGAGAAGGTGCGGCCGGTGCCGCTGCGGTTGGTCGAATCCGCGGACACCGAAAGCACGGCGCCCGAAACGGCGGTCTTGGGATCGAAGCGCACACGCCCGCGATCGTCGATGCGGAAGCTGCCGAATTCGCTGAGCGGGCTGCCGTTGAGATCGCTGATGATCGCGCCGAAGTTCTGCCCCGTCTGTGGCTGCAGCGTATAGCTGGTCAGCGCCAGCCCCGATGCATCGCGCAGCACGATCTGCGCGCTCTGCCCCGTCTGGAAGCCATGCGGATCGGAACCGTCCTGCTTGAAGCCGCTGGGCACCAGGCTGCTGCTGTCGCTGCGGATCAGGTCGTTCATGCCGAAGAATTGCGAGAAGCCGACACCGCCGCGATCGCTCGGATTGCCGTCCACCTGCGCGATCGCAACGCCGTTCGTGCTGTTCGTCGCCGTGAACTTCAGCACGCCGGTGGTGGGATCGATCGCCGCCGAGGCATCGCTCCCCAGGCCGGCGTTGATCCTGCTAACCACGTCATTGATGGTCACCAGGCTCGTGTCGGAGAAATCCACCGTCACCTTGTTCACCATCGTGCCATCCTTGGCAGTGACGGCAAAGGTCGCGGCGCCCTTGAAACCATGCAGATCGCCGCCGAGCAACCCGGTCACGCGGCCGGTCAGGTTCTGCGGCGCGGGCACGGTGGTGTTCGTGTTGGAAACCCGGTTCAGCGTTTCCGCCAGGCCGTTGAACAAAACGCCCATCTGTTCGGAGAAGGACGGCAAGGCACGATCGCGCAGGTCGAGCAGGCCGCCCAGTTTTCCGCCCACCGCGGCCGAAGAAAGCTTTTCGCCCGTCTCCGCCCCCAGCGTGCCATTGGCATTGGCGAACCTGATCTTGATGTCGGGATAGGTGGTCTGCGACGATCCCGCGGCCATGTTCGGGTAATCGAGCTGGCGCAGCCGCGTGTCGAGCAGCAGCTGCCCCGCCTGCGTTTCGATCGAGACGCGCCCGTCGGCCTGGTCGCGGACGTTGACCGCGATCAGGCCGCTGAGTTCCTCGATCGCGTTCATCCGCTGGTCCGCGGCGCCGCTGGCGCTGCGGCCGAGGCCGGTGGCCTGCGATACCGTGCCGTTCAGGTCATGGATGCGCTTGAGCAGGGTGTTGATCTTGTCGACCGAGTAGCCGACTTCGGATTCGACATCGGCGCGCAGGCTCTCCACGTCGTTCGTGGTCTGCTTCATCGATGCGAGCGCGTCCTCCACGTCGCCGGTGAACACCGCCACCGTCTGCGCCGAGGATTGCGAACCGGTCATGGCGATGGCCGATGCGTTGATCGCATCCAGCCGCGCCGGCAGGCCGGACTTGGCGCCCGGCTCCCCCAGCAGCGACTGGAGACGATCCAGATAGCCGGACGTCACCTCCGCGCGACCGGCATCGCCAGCCCGGCGATAGACGGTGGCTTCGAGGAAACGGTCGGCGACCCGCTCGGGCTCGCCGACCTTGACGCCGCTGATCTGCCCCGAAACGACGGTGGTCGTCAGCGACACCTTTTCGCGTGCATAGCCGGCAACGCCGACATTGGCGATGTTGTTCGATACCGCGCGCAACCCTGCCTGGGCAGCCGCGAGCCCGGAAACCGCAGTTCCCAGAATGTCGTTCAACGCCATGGCGGCATTCCCCCGGTTTCAGCGATCAGCGCTTGAGATCGCTGACTTCGCGCAGCATGTCGTCGACGGTGGTGATGATCTTCGACGACGCGCTGTAGGCGCGCTGGAAGCGGATCATGTTGGTGAACTCGCCCGCCAGGTCGACGGTCGAGGCCTCCAGCGTGTTGGACGAAAGCGCGCCCGCGCCGAGCTGGCCCGGCGGGTTCATCGTCATCGTGCCCGACTGGCGGTTGGCGGCATAGGCATTGCCCGAAATGCGGGTGAGGCCGTTCGAGTTCGGGAAGGTCGCGATCGGCAGCTGGAACACCTTGCGGGTAGAACCGTCCTCGAAGATCGCGCTGACCACGCCATCCTTCCCCACGTCGATCGACGAGATGTTGCCGAGCACACCGCCATCGGTGCCGCCCGAGATCAACGACGAAGGCTGGCCGAACGAGGTGATGCCGCTGATGCCCTTGTCTTCACCGAGCTGCAGCTTGATCGGCACGGACTTGGCGTCGTTGCTCCACTCGATGCCCTGCGCGGCGAAATCCAGGTCGTCGAACAGCGCGGCGGTGGAACCCGTGCCGGTCGTGCGGTCGAGGCTGCCGTCGCCGTTGAACTTGAGCGTGCCGCTGCGCAGCAGGCCATTGGGGATGGCGGCGCCGGCGGTGGTCTGAACGTCGGTGGCAGGGTTGGAGAAGACTTCCATCTGCCAGGTATTCGGCGCCGTCTTCAGGAACGCCATCTTCACTTCGTGACCGCCGCCCTGCGAATCATAGATCGTGAACGAGCGGGAGAAGGTCGGCGGGATCGCCCCCGATGCCAGGCTGCCGGCGGCATAGGCGGGGGTGCCGCCATAGGTAGCCGCATCGACCTGCAGGTTGAGATGGGCCTGCAGCTTGGTCGTCGGCGCAGCCGTGCCGACCAGATCGCTCAGGCGCACCGGCGACAGCGCATCGACATTGCCGGTGTTGGAGAATTTGCCCTCGGCATCGAGGCGCCAGCCATAGAGATAGAGGCCGGAGGAATTGCGCAGATAGCCTTCCTCGTCCGGCTTGAACGAGCCGGCGCGGGTATAGGCGACCTGGTCGGTCGGGGCGAGACCGGTGCGGGTGATGAAGAAGCCACCGCCGTCGATCGCAAGATCGGTGCTGCTGCCCGATGCCTGGAGCAGGCCCTGCTTGGAAACCTGCGCGATCGGCGACGCGGCAACGCCGCCGGCCGAATAATTGGCTGAGGTGCGGCCGTCGGTCACCAGGGTGCGAAACTGGGCTTCGACGCCCTTGTACGCCACCGTGTTGATGTTGGTGATGTTGTCGGCGACCGTGGCCATGGCACTCGACTGCGCGCTCAGCCCGGAAACGCCAGCGTATAGAGCGGAATAGAGGCTCAAGTTATACACTCCTGAGGATTGCCCGCGCGATCCCCACGCCGGCGACATCTCCATTGTAGGACGGTAAATGCGCGCCCCAAACAAAAGGGCGAATTTGCCTATCGAGAAGCCTTGGGCGGCAAAATTTGCCGGGTCCGCACCGCTTGCCGCCGCGAACCGCCTATAAATTCAGAAACGCTTATCGAAAGGCCGGTGCCATGCTTCGCATTACGCTTCGCGACGGCGAGAAAGCGATCGTCAACGGCGCCGTGCTGCGCGCCGTGGGGCGCACGCAGATCGCCGTCGAAAACCAGGTTTCCATTCTGCGCGGCCGCGAAGTGATGCGGCCGGAGGAAGCGACCACCCCTGCCCGCCAGCTCTATTTCGCGGCGATGCTCGCCTATATCGACCCGGAAGGGCGCGACGCGCATCAGAATGCCGTCGTGCAGCTGATCGGCGTGCTGATCGCGGCGATCAACACGCCCGAAGGCCGCGACATCTGCATCCGCTTCGCGCACGATATCGCCCAGGGCGATTATTATAAGGCGCTGAACATCGCCCGCGAACTGATCGCCATCGAAGACGCGCTGCGTTCCGCCGCGCCGCAGGCCGCCTGAAGGCGCCACCGCGATGCAGACGCTCGCCAGCGCCGCCCGTGCGATCCGAGAGATGGTCCCCGACCGTCGCTTCGGGCGCGTGGTCGCCGTGCGTGGCGCGCTGATCGAAGTCGAAGGGCTGACCGGCGTTGCCCAGATCGGCAGCCGCGTCGAAATCCAGTCGCCCAGCGGCAAGGTCGAAGCCGAAGTGACGGCTCTGGATCGCGGCGTCGCCCTCTGCCTCCCCTTCGTCGATCCGCAGGGCGTGGGCCTGGGGGCGCGCGCCGAACTCGGCGCCGGCCAGTTCACCGTCCGCCCCTCCGCGGGGTGGCTCGGCCGGATGGTCGATGGGCTGGGACGGCCGGTCGACGGCCTCGGCCCCTTGCCGCGCGGTGCCGATCCGCAGCCGATCAAGGCCGCCCCCCCCGCCGCCGCCAGCCGCACCCGCGTCGCCGAACGCATCGAAACCGGCGTGCGCACCCTCGATCTGTTCGTGCCGCTGTGCCGCGGCCAGCGGCTCGGCCTGTTCGCGGGCTCCGGCGTCGGCAAGTCGGTGCTGCTGTCGATGCTCGCGCGCTGGACGCAATGCGACGTCGCCGTGATCGGCCTGATCGGCGAACGCGGCCGCGAAGTGCAGGAATTCATCGAAGACGATCTGGGCCCCGAAGGCATGGCGCGATCGGTGGTGGTGGTCGCCACGTCCGACGAACCGGCGCTGATGCGTCGACAGGCCGCCTGGACCACCCTCGCCATCGCCGAACATTTCCGCGACCAGGGGCTGAACGTGCTGTGCCTGATGGATTCGGTCACCCGCTTCGCGATGGCGCAGCGCGAGATCGGCCTCGCCTCGGGCGAACCGCCGGCCACCAAGGGCTATACGCCCACCGTGTTCGCCGAACTGCCGCGCCTGCTCGAACGCGCCGGCCCCGGTGCCCCCGGCAGCGGCATGATCACCGGCCTGTTCACGGTCCTGGTGGATGGCGACGACCATAACGAACCCGTCGCAGACGCGGTGCGCGGCATCCTCGACGGCCATGTCGTGATGCGCCGCGCGATCGCCGAACGCGGCCGCTATCCGGCGATCGACGTGCTCAAATCGGTATCGCGCACCCTGCCCCATTGCATGGACGACGCGCAGAACGCGACGCGCATCGCCGCGCGCAAGCTGCTGTCCACCTTTGCCGACATGGAGGAAATGGTGCGGCTCGGCGCCTACAAGGCCGGATCGTCGCCCGAAGTGGATCGCGCGGTGGCGCTCGCCCCCCGGATCGAGGCGCTACTCAACCAGGGCAAGAACGATCAGGGCCATGCCGCTGCCGCGTTCGACGAACTTGCCGCCATCCTTGCCGGCGAACAGGTACATACCGATGGCCATGACGGCCATGACGGCCATGACGGCCACGCCGTGGGCCTCGCCGCATGAAAACGCCCTACGACACCGCCCTCCGGATGCAGCAGCGCGACGTCGACGCGGCGAAAGTGGCGATCGCCGCCGCCGCAGAACGGGTCGCCGCGCTGGAGCAGGAAGCCGGCGCGCTTGCCGAACGGGCGCGCGAAGAGCGCGTGCTCGCCCATGCCCTGCCGTTCGATTCGGACCTCTGGCTGGCGCGCGCCAAGCACCAGCAGGCCCGCGTCGCTGCCGAGGCGGAAGCGGCACGGGGCCGGCTGGCGCAACTGCGCGAGCAGGCGCAGGAAGCGTTCGGCCGGCTGCGCGCGATCGAAACCGCGGCGCAACGCTATCGCGACGAGCAGGCCCGCGCCCTCGAAGCGGCGGAACAGGCCGCGATCGACGACATCGCCGCCGCCCGCTTCCTGCATGATCGCAAGCGCATGATGGTGAAGGCCGGATGATCCAGCGTCCCGATCTTGCCGCGCTCACGCCGGCGCAGCGCGCCAATGTGATCTACACCCAGGCGCAGTCCGAACTTTCGAACCGATTGTGGCGCGCCGCGATCGGTGATGGCGATCGCGATCCGAACAAGTCCGGAATGCCGCTCGGCAATGCCGGCATGTCGATGGATTCGCTCCTCGAAATGCTGGGCACGCAGGCGCCCCAAGGCGGGCGGGCACGCTGCAGCTGCCATTGCGACTGCAGCTGTCATCGCGGCGAGGAAGAACATGGCGGGGAAGCCGGCATCATCGCGAAGGCGCTGGGCTCGGCGCCGCCCGCCCCCCCGGCACCGCAGCCGAACCAGGCGACCGCCACCGCGGCGGCGATCGACGACGCTACGCCGCGCGCGCTCGGCCCCAATGCGCGCTATCATGCGGCACTTTCCGAAGCGGGCGCGCGCAGCGGCATCCCCGCCTCGGCCATCGCCGCCATTGTCGATGCGGAAGCCGCCAAGGGCGGCGACGGCAGTTGGAACCCGCTTTCGCGCAACCCGCGCTCGAGCGCCGCAGGCCTGGGCCAGTTTCTCAGCGGCACCTGGCAGACCTTGGCCGAACAGCCCGGCACCTGGCTCAACCAGATCGCACAGCAGCGCGGCTGGCTGACCGGCGCCGGCAAGGTCGATCCTGCCCGCCGCGGCGAGCTGCTGGCCCTGCGCTACGATCCGCAGGCATCGATCCAGTGCATCGGCGATATGGCGCGCAGCAATCTGCACCAGCTCGAATCGGCGGGGCTGAAGGTGCGTGCCGATTCGGAAACGCTCGCCAAGGCCGCCTATCTCAGCCACCATCTCGGTCTGGCCGATGCCCGCCGTTTCCTGGACGGCGGAATCGCCCCCGCACGGGCGCGCCAGCTGCTTGCCGCCCAGATCGGCCATGCCGCTGCCGATCAGCGCATCGCCAGCGCCGGCGACGCGAAAACCGCGCACCGGGAATGGTTACTCGGCTTCATCGATCGCCGCATCCAACCGGATAAATTCTCCCTGTAAACCACAGGGATAGCTGCCATCGAAGCAGGTTATCGGTTATCGTTCACCGATATTAACCACACTTTTTTCAATGGCTTGCCACGCACTGCGAATCGGCTTTGCTATAATGATCGAAAGCGGTTTTCGGGATTCTACCTAAGGCCCCAATTAGCAGTGTTTTAAGCTATTCAGCCCAAATCTGCCCCTGTCGACGGCGCCGAAACAATCGGACCCGGCGGCTCGAATCAGGGGAAGTTAGATGTCGAAGATCACGATCGCTCTCGAGGCAGCTGTTGCCACCGTTATCGAGAATTCGCCCAAGGACGCGAAGCAGACCAACCGTCAGCGGGCTGAAATCGATCGTGCCTTTGCCCGCATCCTGAAACTGATCGCCCCCCGCATCCGCCATTTCATCCGCCAGTACGGCCTGACCGCGCACTGGGATGATGCCGAGCAGTGCTGCGCCATCGCCGTGCACCGCGCCATCCAGGCCTATGAACCGGAAAAGGCCCAGTTCACCACCTTCGTCAACTGGCAGATCCGCGGCGAGCTGCAGAGCCTGCGCTTCCGCCTGATGACCGATCAGCGCCCCTCGGCGAAGAAGGTCGAAGCCACCACCGTTTCGCTCACCGCGCTCGGCACTTCGGCCGATGGCGAGGAACTGTCGCCCGAAGCGATGATCGAGGACGAAGACGCGCTGTTCCGTACGGAAAGCGCCGCGTCGGACTATCTCGCCGATGGCGCGATCGCCTCGCTGATCGAGGCCTATGTCGATCATCTCCGCAAGGTCGGCATCGAGCAGCTTCGCCGCCGCCCCCGGCCCAAGCGCGAGGAAGCGGCACTGCGCCGCGAAGGCCCGCGCCTGCGCAACGCCACCTACGGCATCGATCCGATCGAACTGGAAAAGCTGGAAGCCAAGCTGGAGCGCGATCGCGAAATCGTCGCCCGCCGCGTATTCCAGACCGCGACGCTCGACGATCTCTCGCTCGAAACCGGCGTCACCAAGGAACGCGTCCGCCAGATCACCAAGCGCGCGGCCAAGGTCATCGCGGAAATCGCCGCCGCCGATCCGCGCTTCTCGGTGATGGCAGAATATGGCACGCCGGCCACCGGCAAGCGCCGCCAGCCGGCCGCCACCCGCAACGCCACCCCGATCCTGCCCGATGCCAGCCAGCCGCATAACCTGCTGTCCAGCATCCGCGCGATCGATCCCGCCAGCGTCGACGCCGTCGTCGCGGCCGACGCCACCCGCGAGACGGTGGAAGCCGTATCGCTGGCCGCACCGGCCTCGCCGAGCAGCGCCGCGCTGCACTGATCACCCCTTCGCGCGGGATCGTGCTATAATGGGAGGGTACCTCCTTCCCGGAACCACCCGATGCCGCACGATTCGCGTCCTACCGGTCCCGCCGCCCAGCATCTGCTGCCGCGCCCGAACTACAAGCTCACCGAACTGGCCGAGGAAGTGGCGCGCTGCGCGCAGCCGCTCCTCCCGGCCGAGAGCAAGCTTTTCCTCGGGCTGCAGCAGGATGATCGCGGTTCGCTGCGGTTGATCTGGTGGCGTGCCGAGGATTTCCGGGCCGTCGCGGAGATCGAATCGACGCCGGAGGGCTTCTGCCCCGAAGACAGCGATGAAGGCATCCTCCAGGATGCCGCCGCCGCCTGCCTTACCTATCTTGCCGGCCGCTGGCCCAGCCCGCCCCGCCGGCTCGGCATGATCACCGACGGCACCGGCGTCGCCTTTTCCCCCGCCCGCCCGGCCGTGGCCGAACCCGGCTGGCTGTTGGCCCATGCCGGGGGCGATGCGCCGCTCACCGCGATCGTGCCTCTCGATCCCCGCGGCCCCTGCGCGTTGCTGTGCACCCCTTCGGATCTTTCCGCCCGCCATTGATTCGATACCGGTGCGACCGTGACAAGCCGCGCCGCCATGCTATGGCGCCCGCATGGGTGATCTGATCGCGATCGAGGGCGCCGACGGCGTCGGCAAGAACACCGCCGCACGCGGCCTGTGCGCGGCGCTGCAGGCAAGCGGGCGCTCCGCCACCGTCCTGGGCTTTCCCCGCTATGGCGAAACCGTCGCCGGGGTGACGATCGGCCGGATGCTCGCCGGCGAACTGGACGTGCCGGTCAGCCCGAAGGCCGCCGCCGTGCTCTATGCGCTGGACCGGCTCGAATGGCGTGACGAATTGCTGCAGGCACAGGCGGACCATGATGTCGTGGTGCTCGATCGTTATGTCGCCTCGAACATGGCCTATCAGGGCGCGAAGCTGGGCGGCGAGGCCGGCCGCGCGCTGATGGACTGGATCCTGGCGCTCGAAATCGGCCAGTTCGCCCTCCCCCGACCGCGCCTGTCCCTCTATCTCGATACGCCCTGGGATCTCGCCCGCGAACTGATACTGCAAAAGGCCCAGCGCAGCTACACGACCCGCAGCTTCGACGAATATGAAGCCGATATCGCGCTCCAGCAGCGGGTGCGCGGCAATTACGAGACGATCGTGGCGGCGGACCTGCTCGGCCCGTGGCGCGTGGTGCGTGCCAGCGAGGGCGGCGCGATGCGCCCGCCCGAAGCGATTGTAGGGGAAATCCTCTCCCATATTTGAAACCGGGACGGCTTACGCTATCCCGCTGCTTGACATGCATACCTCCGAAGCGCCAATGGTAGCGCTATCACAACTCGAAACAAGGTAGGGCGAGGGTCTTGGAAGCGTCATCTGCAATGCTGCCTGTCGATCATGCACAGGCGATTCTGGTCGGTCGCGTGCAAACGGCCGCGGGCCCCAGTCCGGTCCTTCTGCGCAACGGCGAGGTGATCGACGTCTCCGCCACCGCGCCCACCGTCGCCGACCTGCTCGAGCGCGATGACATCGCGACGCTTGGCGGCACGGTGCTTTGCAGCGTCGAAGCGCTCGGCAGCGAATCGGCCCCGCAGATCCTGGCGCCGATCGACCTGCAATGCGTCAAGGCCGCCGGCGTCACCTTCGCGGTCTCGGCGCTGGAGCGCGTGATCGAGGAACGCGCCCGCGGCGATTCCGCCAAGGCCGCCGAGATTCGCGGCGATCTGGAAGCCAAGGTCGGCTCGGGCATCCGTTCGGTCGTCCCCGGCACCGCCGAGGCCGCCGCCCTCAAGGCCGCGCTGATCGAAGCGGGCATGTGGTCGCAATATCTGGAAGTCGCGATCGGGCCGGATGCCGAGGTGTTCACCAAGGCCCCCGTGCTTTCCGCCATGGGCTGGGGCGCCGAGATCGGCATCCGCTCGGACAGCGACTGGAACAATCCCGAGCCGGAAGTGGTGCTGGTGGTCGACCGGACCGGTGCGATTCGGGGCGCGACGCTCGGCAACGACGTCAATCTGCGCGACTTCGAGGGCCGCAGCGCGCTGCTGCTCGGCAAGGCGAAGGACAACAACGCCTCGACCGCGATCGGCCCGTTCATCCGCCTGTTCGATGACCGCTTCACCATGGACGACGTGCGCGCCGCCGTGGTCGATCTCACCATCGACGGACCGGAGGGCTATCGCCTGTCGGGCACCAACAAGATGAGCGAGATCAGCCGCGATCCCACCGAGCTCGTCCGCCAGACGCTGAGCGAGCACCAGTATCCGGACGGCTTCGCGCTGTTCCTCGGCACGCTGTTCGCGCCGGTGCAGGATCGCGATCATCCCGGCCGCGGCTTCACCCACAAGCCCGGCGATATCGTCCGCATTTCCACGCCGAAGCTCGGCACGCTCGTCAACCGCGTCACCACGTCGAAGGCCGCCGCGCCCTGGACGTTCGGCATCCGCGATCTGATGCGCAACCTCGCCGCGCGCGGCCTTCTCTCGCATTCCTAAGGTGTCCATGACGCACGTCGATCTCCAGCAGGGGCCGATCCCGGCCGCCCAGCGCGCCGTTTATCCCAGCCTCCAGGGCAAGCGGGTCCTGATCACCGGCGGCGGCTCGGGCATCGGCGCCGGGCTGGTCGAAGGGTTCGTCCGCCAGGGCGCGGACGTCACCTTCTTCGACATCGCCGAGGAAGATTCGCAGGCGCTGGTCGCCAGCCTCGCCGATGCGCCGATCGCGCCGCGCTTCCACAAGGTCGACCTCACCGACGTCCGCGCCGCGCAAGCGCAGGTGCAGGCGCTGATCGAGGCCGAGGGCGCATTCGACGTGCTGCTCAACAACGCCGCCAATGACGACCGCCACACGATCGAGCAGGTGACCCCGGAATATTGGGACAACCGCCTGAACGTGAATCTGCGCCACCAGTTCTTCATGGCGCAGGCGGTGATCCCGGCGATGAAGGCGAAGCGCGCCGGCGTGATCATCAACCTCGGCTCGATCTCCTGGCACCTGGCGCTTGAGGAACTCACCCTCTACCAGACCGCCAAGGCGGCGATCGAGGGCCTCACCCGCAGCCTGGCGCGCGAGCTGGGCCCGGACGGCATCCGCTCGGTCTGCATCGTCCCCGGCAACGTCAAGACGCCGCGCCAGATGAAATGGTACACGCCGGAAGGCGAGGCGGAGATCGTCAAGGCGCAGTGCCTGCCCGGCCGCCTGGTGCCCGACGACATCGCCGCCGCGGCACTGTTCCTTGCATCCGACGACGCACGCCTGATAACGAGCCACGAATTCTTCGTGGATGCAGGCTGGAGATAAGATGACCGACAAGGTGGTGGTTTCGGCGCCGGAGAGCGTGTGGGGGCTCAGCGCTCCGCTTCTCGAAGGCCCGGTCTGGGTGGAGCGCGACGCCGCGTTGTGGTTCGTCGACATCAAGAGCCACAAGATCCACCGCTATGATCCCGCCACCGGCGACAAGGCGAGCTGGGACGCGCCGGCCCAGGTGGGCTTCGCGCTGCCGGCGGCCAGCGGCGGCTTCGTCGCCGGCCTCCAGACCGGCCTGGCGAAGTTCGATCCCGCCGATGGCAGCTTCACGCCCCTGGTCGATCCCGAGCCCGACCTGCCCGGCAATCGCCTGAACGACGGCACCGTCGATTCCGAAGGCCGCCTCTGGTTCGGCACGATGGACGACGGCGAAAGCGCCGCCACCGGCACCATCTACCGGCTCGCGGCGGACGGCAGCTGCGTCGCCTCCGCCCCCAAGGTATCGATCACCAACGGCCCCGCCGTCTCGCCCGACGGCAAGACGCTCTACCATGTCGATACGCTGGGCGCGGTCGTCTATGCCTGCGACATCGATGCGGAGGGCGCGCTGGTCAACCGTCGCGAATTCGTCCGCATCGCGGAGGGGGAAGGCTTCCCCGACGGCCCGTGCGTCGACAGCGAAGGCTATGTCTGGGTGAGCCTCTACGCCGGCTCGGAAGTGCGCCGCTATTCGCCGGCGGGCGAGCTGGTCGAAACCGTCCCCTTCCCCGTCGACGCCATCACCAAGATCGCGTTCGGCGGCCCGGACCTGAAGACGGTGTTCGCCACCACCGCCAACAAGCACCTCTCCGCGCAAGACAAGGCGGCACGCCCGACCTCCGGCGACCTGTTCAGCTTCCGCGTGACGGTGGCGGGGCTGCCGGGCACGATGATCCGCGCCGGCGCCTGAACGGGCAGCCCCTCCCGGACACTGCGCCGGGAGGGGCTGCCAGGCCGAATGGCCGGGAAGCGGCCGGCCGCTTCCCGGCAGACGCGCTTCGCTGCCGTTCACCACGGCCGATCGAGCGATGGTTCGCGGGCAGAACGCGCCGTTTGTCAGGGCACATCCAAAGGCAGCTTCTCCCAGAAGCCGACGTTCAGCACTTCCCCAACCGGTCATCGAAGCGCCCGCGGAGGTGAGCCGGTTTCAGGCTGACGGCTTCGAGGTGAATCATAGGTGACCCAACGCTCCCCTTACCTAATCAGACGATGCCTTCGTTTCGTTGCCTATCCAGTTGACCGCAGTCACCTGACCATTGATCCACGCTCAGACGACTCGCTCTTCAGATGGGAGAAAGGTCATGACATCGCGGTTTCGTGGAGAACTGACCGTTGTCCCACCGGTCCGCATGTTTATTCGAAAGACCGGCGTCCGGACGGCGATCGATTGGAGTACGCACGGGGCCGATCGTGCGCTCTCGGGTACGCGCTTCCAGCTCCTTGGCGATTTCGGACGCGCCGGCCCACTGCCAACGGACCGGTTCCTGATTCCGGGAACCCGCGTAGACTTCGGCGGCGGAGACGTCGCCGCCATGACGTCGAGCGGTCTTAGTCAGTTCAAAGAGCTTCTGATCGCGACCTACATGAGGGAACGCGAGATTCGCGCCGACATCAAGAAGGCCAAGTTACAGCACGCCATTTCGTGGACTGCGCGGGCACTGAGTTGGGGAACGCTGTTGTCTGTCGTCTCCAAATCTCTGCGCGCCAAGGCAGACAGGGCGGTGGCGCTTCGCAAGGCGCAGGTGTCTACGCTCGGCGGTAATCTGGCGGCATCCAGAATATCGATCAGCTTCGATATGGAAACCGCCGTCGCTGATCCGCATCGGCATATGCTGCAAGCTTTTGACCAACTCGCCATTTCTGAAGGCTCTTGGGCCCTCAAAACTTCTCAGCACATCGATCGAGTGAAGGCTCGAAGCATGTCGAGCACGGTCGTGGACCGCATTGTCGCCCGCCTCGCACGTCGAACCGATCCGCTCGTCGACACGGCAGACTTGCCCCTTTCGTTGCCAGTTCAAAATGGCCGTTCGACTGCATATTTCTATCCTGGCTTCGTCCTAGTGGTGGACGTCGACCGCTCCAATTTTGCGATCATTGACCTCAAAGAACTAGATATAAGCTATACGTCTGTTCGATTCACCGAATCCGAGCGGGTCCCGACCGACGCAAGGTTAGTCGGCAAGGTCTGGGCGAAGTCGAACAAGGATGGCTCGCGAGACCGACGGTTTAAGGACAACCGAGAACTACCGGTCATGCTTTACGGCGAGCTAGGACTCAAAACCTCAACGGGCCTCAATGAGGCTTTCATGTTCAGCCGCAGCGAACCTTGCGAAGCGTTCGTTCGCGCGATTGGGGAGCTAAAGCGCGTACTCGCGACCGGTGCGGTGCCTCTTTCTGCCGGCTCAAAATCCTTACCGAAGTAACCAGTCAAGGGGCAGGTTCTGGCGAGAGCGGCCGTTCGATCAGCCGCGAGGAAGCGGCAGGCAAATCCCATTCTCCGACCTCACAGTTCCTGCACGCCAATCCCTACGAACCGACCGAAGCTCCCCATATGTTCGCACACCCCTTCCCCGAAGGGCCGGGCTGCGCTTTGGCTCGGTTGCACCACCCCGCCGCCGCCGCCGCGCACCTGCGCGAGATCGGGAACTTCCTAAACTGCTGGGGCCCCCGTCAGCGGGCGGCGGTGGCGCTATCGGTACATCGCCCGCGTCAGGCCGGCGACGCCGCTGCGCACCCGATCCCAACCGGCATCGTCGCGCAGGTCGAGGCCGAGGAAGCGTCCGCTCGCGGCGCCGGAAAGCACCAGTTGCTGGATCGCCGCGATCAGCAGCGCATTGAGCATCGGCGCATCGATGCCCGCCGGGCGCTGCAGCGTGCCCCGTTCCCGCGCGATCCAGCCGCTCAGCGCCTTGCCGCGCGCTTCCGAAAAGGCGGTGGCGAGCTTGGACGGGGCCGAAAGCTCCCAGGCGAGGATCTTCTGGGCGAGCGGATCGCTGCGCAGCGCATCGAGCAGCGCCACCGCCACCCGCGCCATCATCTCGGCATAGCTTGCCGGCGGCGCGCTATGATCCGGCCGCACCAGGGCGGTCTGCATCCAGGCCGAAACATCTTCGGCGATCGCTTCGGCAAGGCCGTCCATGCCGCCGAAATAGCGATAGATCAGCTGCTTGTCGTATCCGGCCGCGCGGGCGATGGCGTTCACGCCCCAGCCGGCGAACCCCCGCTCCGCCAGCAGCGCCTTGGCCGCCGCCAGAATCGCCGCCCGCGTGTTCGCCGCGTTGCGCGGTCGCTTCGCCGGTGCCTCGCTATCCACGCCGTCCCTTCCCCCTTGCCTGGGGAAAGGGTTAACTATCACCGGTTAGTGACACAAGCCCCCCTCGGGACGCACCCGACGGGGAGGACCGTGATCACGCCGCAGCCAGCGCGACCGCGTAGCTGGCGGTCGTCTTGGCGGCGACTTCTTCGGCGGTCACGCCCGGCGCCAGCTCGATCAGCCGGAAGGGCGAAGCATGGTCGACCCGCTGGAACACGGCGAGATCGGTGATGATCATGTCGACGACATTCTTGCCGGTCAGCGGCAGCGTGCACGCCGGGATGAATTTGGGGCTGCCGTCCTTGGCGTTGTGCTCCATCACCACGATGATCTTCTTCACGCCGGCGACCAGGTCCATGGCGCCGCCCATTCCCTTGATCATCTTGCCCGGGATCATCCAGTTGGCGATGTCGCCGCCCTCGCTGACTTCCATCGCGCCGAGCACGGTCAGGTCGATATGCCCGCCGCGGATCATCGCGAAGCTGTCGGCCGAGCTGAAATAGACCGAGCTGGGCAGCTCGCTGATCGTCTGCTTGCCGGCGTTGATCAGATCGGGATCCTCATCGCCCGCATAGGGGAACGGGCCGATGCCCAGCATCCCGTTCTCGGACTGGAGCGTCACTTCCACGCCTTCGGGAATATGGTTCGCCACCAGCGTCGGGATGCCGATGCCCAGATTGACGTAGAAACCGTCCTGCAGCTCCTGCGCGGCGCGCGCCGCCATTTCGTCGCGGGTCCAGGCCATTATCGCTTCTCCTGCGGATCCGCCCAGCGCGTCGCCGGCGGGAAGGTTTGATCGAAGGTGGAACCAAGCCCGGTTCCATAAACGGGGTTGGGCAGCACGAACCAGCCGCGCCCCCACATCGAACCGATCACCGGACCGGCGGCGGCCGCGCGGCGCTCGGGCGGGCTGAGCGGCGCGAAGCTGTCGGTAAAGTCGCCGAGCTGGTCGCCGCCCATCGCCACCACGCACCAGCGCTGGGCAATCGCGTCGCGGCGGCCGTCCTTGGCGGACTTGCCGTCGACATCGCCTTTCAGGAACAGCGTCTCGCCATGCTTTGCGGGGCCAAGCCCGGCAAAGGCCAGCGCCGTTTCGGTTTCGGCGGCGTTGGCGGCGGCGCGATTGGTGTTGAAGATCACCGCGACGCCCATCGCCCGCAGGGCCTGCACCGCCGCCACCGCGCCGGGCACCGCCGCCACCTTGGTGATGCCGGTCTTCTCCCAGCGATCCCATCGGCCCGCGTCCCAGCCGCCAGAGCGCTGCGCATCGTCGCCTTCATAGCCCAGGTTGAGCAGCATGGTTTCATCGACGTCGAACACCGCCGCCGGCGGCTTGTCGTCACACGAAGCGAAGCGGGGCGCGAGCACGGTGGCGCCGGGCGCCAGGACGACCGACGCACGCCGATCGCTGCCGGCCGCCCCGTCGCCGGCCATCCGGCGCCGCACGCCATCGACCAGCGCGTTATAGGCCTGGATGCTCAGCGCGGCGGCCTCGCCGGAGCCATAGAGATACTGCATCCCCGCCGGCACGCCGCCGGCCGGGCCGGCAGGCGCAGGCGCCTGCACCACGGTCGTCGTCGATACGCAGCCCGACAGCGCCAATCCGGCCGCCAGCAGCAGCCCGGGCCGGCTCATGCCGCCTCGCGCGGGCGCGTCGTGCGGAACTCGATCTTCTTGTCGTAGGGCGCGCCGACGATCAGCCGCTTCACATAGATGCCCGGCAGGTGGATGAAATCGGGATCGAGGCTGCCGACCGGCACCACTTCCTCCACCTCGGCGACGCACAGATGGCTGGCGGTCGCCATCGGCTGGTTGAAGTTGCGCGCGGTCTTGCGGAAGATCAGGTTGCCGGCCTCGTCGGCCTTCCAGCCCTTGATGATCGACAGGTCGGCGCGGATACCGCGCTCCAGGATATATTCCTCGCCGTCGAAGACCTTCACTTCCTTGCCCTCGGCCACCTTCGTGCCGACGCCGGTCTTGGTGTAGAATCCGGGGATGCCCGCGCCGCCGGCGCGGCAGCGCTCGGCCAGCGTGCCCTGGGGGCAGAATTCCACCTCCAGCTCGCCGGAAAGATACTGCCGCTCGAACTCCTTGTTCTCGCCGACATAGGAGGAGATCATCTTCTTCACCTGGCGGCTGCGCAGCAGCTTGCCCAGGCCCTCATTATCGATGCCGGCGTTGTTCGAGGCGATGGTCAGGTCCTTGACCCCTGCGGCCTGGATCGCGTCGATCAGCCGCTCGGGGATGCCGCACAGGCCGAAGCCGCCCGCGCAGATCGTCATCCCGTCGAACAGCAGCCCTTCCAGCGCTGCACTCGCGTTGGGGTAGAGCTTGTCCATCGACGATTCCCTCCATGTGGTTGCAGCGGCGATAATACCGGCATGGCGCCGCGGTCAAGCGAACCTGAACCACCATTCAACTTGCCCGGCCGGACGACCGTTGCGCACATGCAACACTCGCATCGTGTAATGCATTTGTCATATTGCGCCTGCGAAAGAAACGCCTAGGTAAGCCCCCGGATGGCCATCCCGACGTAACAAGTACAAAGTCCAAAGGTAGGAATTTTATGCGTATTTTCGCAACGACGGCGCTCGCCCTGATGGCAGCCGCAACCCCCGCAATGGCGCAGGATGGCACCTTTCAGGGTCCGCGCGTCGAAGTCGTCGGCGGTTGGGACCGTGCGCAGACGCAGGGCGTCGGCGGCTCGGGCTTCGTCTATGGCGGCGGCATCGGCTATGACCTGCAGCGCGGCAAGACCGTGTTCGGCGTCGATGCCGAAGTGACCGGCTCGACCCTCGACAAGTGCGAATTCGGCGTCTGCGCCAAGGCGGGTCGCGATCTCTATGCCGGTGCGCGCATCGGCGTCGCTGCAACGCCGAACACGCTGGTGTACGGCAAGATCGGCTACAGCAACGGCCGCATGATCGGCTACACCGCCACCCAGCGCATCGCCGACAATCTCGATGGCGTCCGCCTGGGCGCCGGCGTGGAGCGCAGCTTCGGCAATGTCTATGGCAAGGTCGAGTATCGCTACACCAACTATTCGCAGAACGTGGAGCGCCACCAGGTGCTCGGCGGCATCGGCTATCGCTTCTAAGCAACACCGATCGGGGGCGCCCTGCGCCCCTTTTCCCGGAAGCCCCGCATCGGCGACGATGCGGGGCTTTTTCGCATCCCTTCCGGATTCACTCGGACGGCGCCACAAACAAAGAACACAATAGGAAATGTAATTTCCTACAAAAACGTGCGCTCTATATTTGCGCCAGTTCTGACATAATTTATCCAGAACCCCCTGGAAGCGGAATATTTCGCGATTATCTTCCAGCGATTGTGTAAATCCTGAACGATGGGGGTTCAAATGGGTGCATTATCGTGGATTCAACTGCTTGCCCTCGGTGGGCTGGCCGGCGCGATGGGCCAGGCGATCCGGGTGATCGTGGGAATCAAGAAGCTCAACGATCAGGCTTCTGCGGCGAACACGTCGCTGGCCGCGATGATCGTGCCGACACAATTGGTCGTATCGCTGCTGATCGGGTTCATCGCCGGCGCACTCGCCGCGGCGCAGCTGATCCAGAACATCGCGCAGATCTCCGCCACGCAGATCTTCACCCTCGCGGCGGCAGGCTATGCCGGCGCCGATTTTATCGAGGGGTTCATGAGTCGCTTCACGCCGAACGAAAGCGATACCAGCCCGGCACCCGCCGCTACGCCCATCGCACCCGCCGCCGCCACGGCCGACGGAGCCGTGGGCTGATGGCGACGGCAGGCACGACGCCGATCAGCGGCACGGTACGCACCACCACGCTGGTCAACCTCCGCCAGGGCGCCCCGCGCACCAGTGCGCCGGTGGTCCGCAAGCTCGCTCCGGGCACCAGCATTGCCGTCACCACCGTGGCGGTGGGCGATTCGGTGCAGGGCAATGCGCTCTGGTACGGCACCGCCGACCATGCGTATCTGTGGAGCGGCGGCTGCACGCCGCCGCAGCCGTCCGCCACCGCGGGGGTCTCGACCCTTCCGGCGATCCCGGCGGTGGTCGATCTCTACCACCGCAGCAGCGTCACCGATTTCCAGGCCGCGCGTGCGGCCGGGGTGCTGGGGATCATCCACAAGGCGACCACCGGCACCACCGGCCGCGACGAGCTGTATGACGATCGCCGCACCGCCGCGACGCAGGCCGGGCTTCTCTGGGGCGCCTATCATTGGGGCACCGCCTTGCCGCCGGCGGTGCAGGTGGAAAACCTGCTCGCCTGGGCGAAACCGGATGATCGCACGCTGATCGCGCTGGATTACGAACCGAGCCCGAACAACCAGATGACGCTCGACGGCGCGCGCGAATTCCTGGAGCGGATCCACGACAAGCTCGGGCGCCGCGCGGTGCTCTATTCGGGGCATCTGATCAAGGAGCAGCTCGGCAGCCAGGTCGATCCGTTCTTCGGCGCGCACCGGCTGTGGCTGGCGCAATATTCGGGGTCTGCCGTCGTCCAGCCGAGCTGGAAGCGCTATTGGCTGTGGCAATATTCGGACGGGCCGGCGCAGGTGCCCGGCATCCCCGGCGACGGCGCGGGCCATATCGATCGCAACCATTATGCCGGCAGCGCGGAACAGCTCGCCGCCGAATGGGCAAGCTGAACGCTCGACTTCGCGGCCCCCGCATGGCTACCATGGCCGCATGACTGCAAACCGTACCGGGGGCCGCATCCTCGTCGACAATCTGGTGGCACAAGGTTGCGACCGGATCTTCCATGTCCCGGGCGAGAGCTTCCTTGCGGTGCTCGATGCCCTGCACGACGTGCCCGAGATCGACCTCGTCACCTGTCGCCAGGAAGGCGGCGCGGCGTTCATGGCCTGCGCCGACGGCGCGATGACCGGGCGACCGGGCGTCTGCTTCGTCACCCGCGGGCCCGGCGCCACCAACGCCAGCATCGGCGTCCATGTCGCGATGCAGGATTCGGTGCCGATGCTGCTGTTCGTCGGCGATGTCGATCGCGGGATGCGGGATCGCGAAGGATTCCAGGAAGTCGACCTGCCCGCGATGTTCGCCCCGCTCGCCAAATGGGCGACGCGGATCGAGGACGCGCGCCGCATTCCCGAATATATCGCCCGCGCCTGGAACGTCGCCACCGCGGGCCGCCCCGGCCCGGTGGTGATCGCACTGCCCGAGGACATGCTGCTCGATGTGGTGGCGGCGGTGGACCGCCCCGCCATTGCGGAACCGATCCAGGCCGCCGATGCCTTCGATCTCGATCAGCTCTACGATCTGCTGCGGGAAGCCGAGCGGCCGATCGCGATCGTCGGCGGGGGCGGCTGGGATTCGGATACGGCAGAGGATTTCGCCCGCTTCGCCGAATCGATCGATCTGCCGGTCGCCTGCGCGTTCCGCCGGCAGGACGCGATCGACAATGCCTCGCCGGTATGGGCCGGCAATCTCGGCTATGGTCCGAACCCGAAGCTGGTCGAACGGATCAAGGCAGCGGATCTGCTGCTGGTGGTCGGTGCCCGGCTCGGCGAGGCGACGACCGACGGCTACAGCCTGATCACGCCCGAGCATCCGGGGCAGACGCTGGTCCATGTCCACCCGGACCCGAACGAATTCCACCATGTCTATCGCGTCGATCTGCCGATCTGCGCGCGGCCGTTCGAGTTCGCCGTGGCGGCCGCGGCCACGGCGGAAGCCGCCGGGCTCCCCCGCTTCGACGCCGCTGCCGCCCATGCCGAATGGCAGGCATGGGCGACCCCGCAGCCGCGCGAAGGCGTTGCGCTCGATCTCGGCCCCTGCGTCGCCGCGATGCGTGCGGCGCTGCCGGCCGATACGATCATCTGCAACGGCGCCGGCAACTTCTCCGGATGGTGGCACCGCTACTGGTCCTACGCCGCCCAGCCTTCGCAGCTTGCCCCCACCGCCGGCGCGATGGGCTATGGCGTGCCGGCCGCCGTCGCTGCGGCACGGCGCTTCCCCGATCGCCGGGTGGTAGCGGTCGCCGGCGACGGCGATTTCCTGATGAACGGCCAGGAACTCGCCACCGCCGTGCAATATGGCTGCGATCTGCTGGTGATCGTCGTCGACAACGGCGCCTATGGCACCATCCGCATGCACCAGGAGCGCGAATTCCCCGCCCGGCTCTCCGGCACCACCCTGCACAACCCGGATTTCGCCGCGCTGGCCCGCGCCTATGGCGGCTGGGCGGCGACAGTGGAGACGACCGAGGGCTTCGCCCCCGCGCTTGCCCAGGCGCTGGCGGTGCCCGGCCTCAAGCTGTTGCATTGCAAGACCGATATCGAAGTGATCAGCGCCGCGACGACGATCACCACGTTGCGAAATCGATGAAAGGATAAGGAAGCCGTTAACCGACTTCGCCTAGGCTGACGCCATGGTACAGACAGTAGAGCGGTGGCGTACGGCACATCTCGGCAAGCGCGGCGATCGCGCGCGGATCAACGGGCAGCCGGTCTGGCAGCGCGAATGGCGCTGGATCGACAAGAAGACGGTGCGCCTTCCCCACCCGCTGCATACCAGCGACATGTTCTCGTTCATGATCTGCGAGATCGGACCCGTCACTGCCCCGGCACGCTTCGCCGCCGCGCAGGTGGAACCGGACCTGTGGGCCTTCTACGTGCCCGATTGAGCGCGTCCGCCACAACCGAAAAAACGAAATGGGCCGCCCCTTCCAGGGCGGCCCATTTGCTTGTCCGGTTGCCGAACGGCTCAGATATCGTCGCCGAGCGCGCCCTTGACCTTGCCGCCGAGCTGCTGGGCCTTGCCCTTCAGCTCCTGCGCCTTGCCCTCGTCGCGCGTCGCGGGATCGCCGCTGTGCTGCTTGATCTTGCCGGCCAGCTCGTTGGCATTGCCTTTGATCTTGTCGATCAGTTCGCCCATCACTCCATACTCCTGGCTAGGGTTAGGTGTCTGAAAATACGCCACCTTCGACATGCCTGGGATAACGTGCGTCCGCCGTTCCTGTTCCGCTCAATCTCGCGTCACGCGATCCAGAAAAGCCATGGTCGCGCGCCACGCCTCCGCCGCGCCTTCCGGATTTTTCGGCCGCAACAGCGTCGAGCTGCCGTGCACGCCGCCCAGCTTCGGCACGAACTGGGTTTTCTCGGCCGCCGGCGACGCCGCCAGGATCGTCCGCGCCGCATCCTCCTCCTGCCCGTCCTGCGCCGAGGTGACGAAGATCGGCACGGTCACCTTCGCCGCCGCCCGCGCCACGGCGCCCTTCTCGTCGAGATACTCGCCCGGCGAAAAGGCCAGCAGCGCCTTCACCTGCCCCGGATGCTCGGCGGCGAGCAGAAACACCAGCGACGCCGAATAGCTGCTGCCCCACAGGATAATCGGCAGCTTCTGCTGCCGCGCCCAGGCAAAGGCTGCATCGAGATCGCGCTTCGCCTCGCCATAGTCCGCCGAATGGCCGAGCATCTTCACCGTCTCGTTGACGCCGAACAGCGTGCCGCCCGCGCGCTGGTCGATGCGGAGCGACGAATAGCCTGCCTGCGCCAGCTGGGGGCTGAGCAGCGCATATTCGTCCTTGCCCGATTCGGCCTGGTGGAACAGCAGCAGCAGCGCCTTGGGCGTGGCCGCGCGGGTATAGACGCCGGCGATCTTCACCCCGTCTGCGGCGGTGAGGGTCACCGGCTCGGCCGAGATCGGCCCCTGATTCTCGATCGGATCGCTTTGCGGCCGGGGATGGCACCCCGCCACCGCGAGCAGCGCCAGCGCCGCCACCCCGGCGCCGCGCATCAGATCAGCCCCGCCAGCGGGCTCGATGGATCGGCATAGCGACGCTTGGCCATCCGCCCGGCGCGGTAGGAGAGCCGTCCGGCCTCCACCGCCGCCTTCATCGCCGCCGCCATCAGGATCGGATCCTTGGCCTCAGCGATCGCGGTGTTCATCAGCACGCCGTCGCAGCCCAGCTCCATCGCCACCGCCGCGTCCGAGGCGGAACCGACGCCGGCATCGACCAGCACCGGCACCTTGGCACCTTCCACGATCAGCCGGATCGTCACCTGGTTCTGGATGCCGAGGCCCGATCCGATCGGTGCGCCCAGCGGCATGATCGCGACGGCGCCGGCATCCTCCAGCCGCTTGGCGGCGATGGGATCGTCGACGCAGTAAACCATCGGCTGGAAGCCTTCCTTGGCCAGCACCTCGGTCGCGCGCAGCGTCTCGACCATGTCGGGATACAGCGTCCGCGCCTCGCCCAGCACTTCCAGCTTCACCAACTCCCAGCCGCCCGCCTCGCGCGCCAGCCGCAGCGTGCGGATCGCCGATTCGGCATCGAAGCAGCCGGCGGTGTTGGGCAGGTAGGTGATCTTCTTCGGGTCGATATAATCGGTGAGCATCGGCGCCTTGGGGTCGCTCACATTCACCCGGCGCACCGCGACGGTGACGATCTCGGCGCCCGATGCCGCCACGGCGGCGGCGTTCTGCTCGAAATCCTTGTACTTGCCGGTGCCGACGATCAGGCGCGAGCGGAAGGTCTTGCCCGCCACCGTCCAGCTGTCGTCGGCAAGGGAGCCGGCATGGTCGCCACCCCCCACGAAATGCACGATTTCCAGCTCATCGCCATCCTCGACGATCACCTGGCCCAGCGTCGAGCGCGGCACCACCTCGAGATTGCGTTCCACCGCCACCTTCTCGGGCACCAGCCCCAGCTCTTCGGCCAGCTGCGCGAGCGTGAGCCCGGCCGTGATACGCTTGTGTTCGCCGTTGACGCGGATGGAAACGGTGCCGTCGCTGTGCATGAAGAGCCTTGGATTTGATCGGAGACGCGGGCTCATATAGGGAGGACCGCATCCTGCCCGCAACCGAAAGGCGCCTGCATTGGCCGATACGATCTTCGTCTTGAATGGTCCCAACCTCAATCTGCTGGGACTCCGCGAGCCGGAAATCTATGGATCGGACACGCTGGACGACATCGCCGGCATGTTGGAGGATCGCGCCCGCGAACTCGGGCTGGAGATCGAGATGCGCCAATCGAACCACGAAGGCCATCTGATCGACTGGCTGCACGAGGCGCAGGCCGATGGCGCCCGCGCCGTGCTGCTCAATCCGGGTGGTTACACCCACACCTCGGTGGCGCTCCACGATGCGATCAAGAGCATCCGCACGCCGGTGATCGAGGTGCACCTCTCGAACCCCCATGCACGCGAATCCTTCCGCCATATCAGCTATGTCGGTCGCGCGGCGAAGGGCACGGTGGCCGGATTCGGTTCGTTTTCCTATATTCTCGCGCTTGAAGCCGCCGCGCGTCTCTGACAGAGGGCGCCGTTTCATCTACAGAATTTTCAAAGAAGGGTCGTATGGCCGAAGAAACCAAGTCGGGTGCAATGATGGTCGATATCGAACTGGTTCGCCAGCTCGCCGCCGTGCTCGATGACACCCAGCTGACCGAGATTGAAGTCGAGGACGGCGAACGCCGCGTCCGCGTTGCCCGCAAGGTGATCGCGGCGCCCGCGACGATGCAGTACGCCGCCCCCGCCGCGCCGATGCTCGCCGCCGCCCCGGCCGCTGCAGCCGCTGCCCCGGCCGAGATCGTCGCCGCGCCGCAGCCGAGCGCCAATGCGGTCAAGTCGCCGATGGTCGGCACCGCCTACCTCAAGCCGAATCCGGAAGCGAAGACCTTCGTCACCGTCGGCCAGCAGGTCGCCGCCGGCGACACGCTGCTGATCATCGAGGCGATGAAGGTGATGAACCCGATCCAGGCCCCCACCGCCGGCACCGTGAAGGCGATCCTGGTCGAGAACGGCCAGCCGGTCGAGTTCGACCAGCCGCTCGTCGTGGTCGAGTAACGGAACGGCCATGCCCGAGATCAAGAAGCTGCTGATCGCCAATCGCGGCGAGATCGCGCTGCGCATCCACCGTGCGTGCCACGAAATGGGCATCAAGACGGTAGCGGTGCACTCCACCGCCGATGCCGATGCGATGCATGTGCGCCTGGCGGACGAGGCGATCTGCATCGGCCCGCCGGCCGCGTCGGAGAGCTATCTCAACATCCCGAACATCATCTCGGCCGCCGAGATTTCGGGCGCGGATGCGATCCACCCGGGCTATGGCTTCCTTTCGGAGAACGCCCAGTTCGCCGAGATCGTCGAGGCGCACGGGCTGATCTTCGTCGGGCCCAAGCCCGAGCATATCCGCACCATGGGCGACAAGATCGAGGCGAAGCGCACCGCCGGCGCGCTCGGCCTGCCGCTGGTGCCGGGCTCGGACGGCCCGATCGCGGATCTGGAAGAAGCCAAGGCGATCGCCGCCAAGGCCGGCTATCCGGTGATCATCAAGGCCGCCTCGGGTGGCGGTGGTCGCGGCATGAAGGTCTGCACCAGCGAGGACCAGCTCGAAACGCTGATGCAGCAGGCGGGCTCGGAAGCGAAGGCCGCGTTCGGCGACGCCACCGTCTATCTCGAAAAGTATCTCGGCAATCCGCGCCACATCGAGTTCCAGGTGTTCGGCGACGGCAACGGCAACGCGATCCATCTCGGCGAGCGCGACTGCTCGCTCCAGCGCCGCCACCAGAAGGTACTCGAAGAGGCCCTCTCGCCGGTGATCACGCCGGAGGAGCGCGAACGCATGGGCGCGATCGTCGCCAAGGCGATGTCCGACATGGGCTATCGCGGTGCGGGCACGATCGAGTTCCTGTGGGAAAATGGCGAGTTCTACTTCATCGAGATGAACACCCGCCTCCAGGTCGAGCATCCGGTGACCGAGATGATCACCGGCATGGACCTGGTCCGCGAACAGATCCGCGTCGCCGAAGGCCATGGCCTGTCGGTGCGCCAGGAGGATCTGGAGTTCCGCGGCCACGCGATCGAATGCCGCATCAACGCCGAGGATCCGCGGACCTTCGCGCCCTCGCCGGGCACGATCACCCACTTCCACGCACCGGGCGGCATGCACGTCCGCGTCGATAGCGGCATCTATTCGGGCTACCGGATCCCGCCTTATTACGACTCGATGATCGCCAAGCTGATCGTCTATGGCCGCACCCGCGAGGGCTGCATCCTGCGACTGAAGCGCGCGCTCGAAGAGTTCGTGGTCGACGGCATCAAGACGACGATCCCGCTCCACCAGGCACTGCTCGGCGATCCCGAGTTCCAGAAGGGCGAGTACACGATCAAGTGGCTCGAGGAGTGGCTGGCTCGCCAAGACGAGACAGCCGCGGCGTGAAGGCCACGATCTACCACAACCCGCGCTGCTCCAAGTCGCGCGAGGCGCTGGCGATCCTCAAGGACGCCGGCGCCGAGGTGGAGGTGATCGAATATCTGAAGACCCCGCCCAGCCGCGCAACGCTGGCGGAGCTCTACAAGCGGGCGGGCATGACCGCGCGCGAAGGCCTCCGCATCGCCGAGGACGCCGCCAAGCCGCTGAAAGACGCGGATGACGACACCATCCTCGATGCGATGGCGACCAACCCGATCCTGATCGAACGCCCGCTGGTGGCCACCGAGCGCGGCGTCCGCCTCGGCCGCCCGCCCGAAAAGGTGCGGGAGATACTGTAGGTTCAAATCCTCCCCCGCCAGGGGGAGGTGGCGCGCGAAGCGCGACGGAGGGGGAGGTCAGCGACCAACCGGCCGCCGTGCTTCCTCCCCCTCCGTCAGGCTGCGCCTGACACCTCCCCCTGGCGGGGGAGGATCGGGACTCAGCCCCGCACCCCCGCCGCGACCGTCTCGCGCCACGGCGTCGTCGGCCGACCGATCAGCGACGACAGCGTGTGCGAATCATCGAACAGCGCGCCTTCGCCCGCGCGGGCATCGCTGTCCGCAAGGATCGCCGCGAACGGACCCGGCAGCCCCGCGCCTTCCAGCGCCTTGGCATAGTCGGCCTGGGACAGGTTCTGGTATGCCACTGGCTTGCCCGAAATCTCGGCCAGCGCCCCCGCCAGTTCGGCCAGCGTGAAACCGCTATCGCCCGCCAGCTCGAACGTCCCCGCCTCGCCCCGGGTCAGCACCACCGCCGCCGCTTCGGCATAGTCTGCGCGCGAGGCTGCGGAGATCACGCCGTCGCCCGCGCTGCCCAGCAGCACGCCATGCGCGATCGCCGAGCCGGCCCCCATCAGGTAATTCTCGGTGTACCAGCCGTTGCGGAGCAGCGCGGTCGGCAGGCCGCTCGCCGCCAGCAGATCCTCGGTCGCCTTGTGCTCGGCGGCGAGCGCCATCGGCGAGGCCTGGCCGTGCAGGATGCTGGTATAGGCGATCAGCGCAACGCCCGCCGCCTTGGCCGCATCGATCACCGCGCGGTGCTGCGGTACGCGGCTGCCCACGGCATTGCCCGAAATCAGCAGCAGCCGGGTCACGCCCGCCAGCGCCGGTGCCAGTGTCTCGGGCGCGTCGTAATCGAAAACGCGCACCACCACGCCCTTGGCGGCGAAATCGGCGACGCTCTCGGGGTTGCGCACCAGCGCGACGATATCGCGCGCAGCGACCTTGCCCAGCAGCGCTTCGACGACGAGACGGCCCAGCTGGCCCGAGGCTCCGGTAACGGCGTACATGGCATCTTCCTTTCGATCGTGGATTGACGCGAGCGATCTAGCGACCCACTTACGAATCGTAAGTACGCACATAAAGGTAAGTATCAAAAATGTCGGCTGTCCCGCCCCGTACCCTCGCCGCGATGATGGACCGCGGCGATGTGTTCGTCCCCGATTGCCCGTCGCGCGCGGTGCTCAAGCGGATCACCAGCAGCTGGGGCCTGCTGGTGCTGGTCGCGCTGCAGGGCGGCACCCGCCGCTTCAGCGAACTGCGCCGCCGGGTGAACGGGGTGAGCGAACGGATGCTCGCCCAGACGCTCCAGCAGCTGGAGGCGCATCACCTCATCGCGCGCCGCAGCCTGCCGGTGGTGCCGCCGCATGTCGAATACAGCCTGACGCCGCTTGGGCGCGAAGCCGCGGCCAAGGTCGAGGATCTGGTCGAATGGATCCAGGCCAACCTGGGCGACCTGATGCCGGCGGAGGTGCAGGCCGAGGCGGCCGAGTAGCACCCTCTCTTCCGTCATCCCCGCGAAGGCGGGGATCCATTGGCGCAGGTGGCGCGGCTCCATCCCCCGCGTCCTGGCAAATGGATTCCCGCCTTCGCGGGAATGACGACCGGGGCGTGGCGGCCGCAGTCCTTCGCCTTGCAGGCCCGCGCCCGCTTGCGCCGCCCGCAACCACCTCCCACCTCCCCGACAGTATACCTCGCGCGCCGCCCATGGCATGGGGCACCGCCATGATCGCCGCCATCGCCACCCTGCTCCTCTGCCAGCTGCTCGGCGAGGGGATCCACCTGCTCACCGGCCTGCCGCTTCCCGGCGCGGTGATCGGCATGTTCCTCCTGCTCGGCTGGCTGCTGCTCCGCCCCGGCGAGCGCCCGACGCTGGTGCAGGTCTCGGCCTGGCTCACCGCGCATCTTTCGGTGATGTTCGTCCCCGCCGCGGTGGGGCTGATCGAGGAAGGCCCGGTGCTGGCGAAGAACGGCGTGGCGATCGTGCTCGCCACCCTGGTCTCGACGCTGCTCACCATGGTGGTGACCGCGCTGGTCTTCCACTGGGCGCTGACGCGCGCGGAGCGCAAGGCATGAGCGTGATGTGGCACGCGCTCCAGGCGACGCCGCTGCTGTGGCTCGCCGTCACGCTGCTCGTGTTCGAGGGCGCCGACCAGCTTTCGAAGCGCAGCAACCGCCATCCGCTCTGCCACCCGGTGCTGCTGGCGACGCCGGTGCTGATCGCGATCCTGCTCACCACCCGCACCCCCTACCCGCTCTATGCGCAGCACACCGCGATGCTCGGCTTCCTGCTCGGCCCGGCGACGGTGGGCCTGGCGGTGCCCTTGTGGCGCAACCGCGCGCTGGTCCGCCGCGCCGCCGGCCCGTTGCTGCTCGCGCTGTTCGCCGGATCGCTCACCGCGATTCTCAGCGTCACCGGCATCGTCTGGGCGTTCGGCGGCAGCGCGCAGATCCTGGCGACCGTCGCCCCGCGTTCGGTGACGACGCCGGTGGCGATGGCGCTCGCCGCCCAGCTCGGCGGCATCCCGGCGCTGGCAGCGGTGGTGGTGCTGATCGCCGGCGTGTTCGGCGCGATGATCGCAACGCCGCTGCTCGATGCGCTGCGCCTGCGCGACTATCGGGTGCGGGGCTTCGCGGCAGGCGTCGCGGCGCATGGCTTCGGCACCGCCCGCGCCTTCCAGGTGACCGAGATCGGCGGCACCTTCGCCGGCATCGGCATGGCGCTCAACGCGGCGATGACAGCGCTGCTGCTCACGCTCTGGGCGGTGCTGTAAGCGACGGCGGGGGGACGGCGCGAACCGCCCCCACGCCCCTTTCCGCCGCCGCCGTCGCGCCTATCTTGCAGCGATGCGCGCCGAACCGTCCCCGCTGCCCGATATCCGCCCGCTGACGGTGGACGAACGTCGCCTCGCCACCGGCATGTTCGGAAATGCGATCGATCTGGATCGCGTCCGCATCCTCCGCCGGAAATGGTTTCCGTTCCAGCCACGCCGCGTCACGATGGCCCCGCGCGGCGCGATCCACTTTCATCCGAAGGGCGACGGCTATTGCGCCTGCTTCGCCCGTCGATCGCTCGGCTGGCAGGGCCTGCTGATCCACGAGCTGGTGCATGTCTGGCAGCATCAGCAGGGGATCAATCTCGTACTGCGCCGCCATCCCTTCTGCCGCTATCGCTATACGATCCGGCCCGGCTGGGCCTTTGCGCGCTACGGCATCGAACAGCAGGCGGAAATCGTCCGCCACGCCTTCCTCGCGCGGCACGGCATCGCCGCCGAGGGCGCGCCGCCACCGGCGGTGCTGGAAGCGCTGCTTCCCTTCCCTCCCGCCTGAGCGCCCGGCTATCGCCGGTCCAGCTCTGGCCGGCGCTCGATCATCCGCCCCGCCGGCGCGGGCGGCCGCGGCGGCGGCGGCGGCGCGACATGGGCGGCAGGCGGCGCCGCCCGCGGTGCGGGTGCCGGTGCCGGCGGCGCCGAAGGCGTGTTCGTCGCGGCATTGCGCAGCCAGTTGGGCGTCATCCAGCCGCGTCGAGGCTCGGGCCGCTCGACGCCGGAGGGCGGCGCGGCGGGCTGCGGCGCGGGCGCGGCGGCAGCCGGCGGCGGCACGGGCCTCGCCGCCGGACGGTCCGGGCGAGCGCCGCCCTGCCAGCCGGGCCGACCGCCCTGCCATCCCGGCCGATCCGGCCGCTGCCATCCGGGTGCAGCAGAAGCAGGCGGCGGCGATGGCGGCGCTTCGGGTGCGCCAGCACCGGGCTGCGGTGGCGGTGGCGGCGTTCCGGGGCGTCCGCCCCAGCCGCCCGGCCGGGTCGGGCGATCGGGCCGACCGGGTCCGCCGATCCAGCCGCTGCCTGGCGGCGGCACCGGCTGTCCGGCGATCGGCGGGCGGGGCGGCGGGGCCGCCGGACGGCCCGGCCCGTGCATCCAGTGCCGGCCGATCCCCGGCGGCGGCGGGCCCTGGAACCCGCCGCTGCGCCACTGCGCGAACGCCGCCGCCATCGCCGCCCGCCGCGCGCGTTCGGCGGCCCAGCGCTGCTGCTCGGCGCGCGCATAGCCATCATAATCGGCCCGGCGCCAATTCGAATCCCAGCGCTGATCGATGCCGACGAAGAACAGGTTCACATCCGCCCAGGCGGTCGTATCCACGGGCTGCCACTGGCGATCGATCAGCGCATCGCGCAGCCGCCGCCCGCGCCGGTACAGGTCTTCGCCCTCGTTCAGGAACGGCGCGCCCTGATAGCGCGGCAGCACCATGCCGCTGCCGTTATAGACCACCGCGACATGCCCCGCTTCATAGCCGAAGCTGCGGTCCGCCTCGCGCACCACGAACGGCCCGCGATCGCCGGGCGCGAAGAAATAGGTGCGGGTACCTTCCGGCCGATCCTCCACCACCACCCAGAATCCGTCGCGCGTTTCCCAGGCCCAGGGCTCGCCCCCGCCAAAGCGGAAGCGATAGTCGGGCGGCGCGTCGCCGATCGCGTCCCACATCGCATGGGCGCGATCGATCCAGCGATAATCGTTCGCCTCCACCGGTTCGCCGATGCTGCTCGCGGTCACGACCTGCCCGCCCTGCGCCAGCGCGGGCTCCGCCGGAAGACCGAGCAGCGCGACCGCCGCTCCCGCCAGGTTCCAGATCGTCCGCGCCATCCTCTTTCCCCATATCGTCTCTAGGGCGGCATCCTCGCGCCGATCGCGTGAACCGGGCATGACCACTCAGACACATTCTATGACAGAATAGAAATAATGGCGCGTTAACCAAAACTTATCTGCCAGAGTTCCATAGCATCCCTGTGATCTTCCACGCGTTTTCGGGGATTTTGGGATGAAGCGGACCCTTCTGGTGCCCAGCATGGCCTCAGCATTGGCCCTGGTTGCCGCCTGCAGCGGCGGCGGCGGCGGTGGAGTCGCCAGTTCGCCGGCCGCTCCCTCGCCGAGCCCGATCCCCAGTCCGACGCCGACTCCGACTCCGGCGCCCGCCCCGACTCCGACGCCCACGCCGGCACCGACCCCGACGCCCACACCCGCACCGACCCCGACGCCCACGCCCGC
>NZ_QENQ01000001.1:2893106-2957552 GCF_003096275.1 Sphingomonas pokkalii | reverse complement strand
ACACCCACGCCCGCGCCGACCCCGACACCCACGCCCGCGCCGACCCCGACACCCACGCCCGCGCCGAGCCCGACACCCACACCGGCACCGAGCCCGACGCCCACCGCGCCGCCCGTCAATGCGTCGTTGCTGGCGCTCACCCAGGACGAAAGCTTCGGCAGCGATGCCACCGGATTCGCGGGCACCTTCCATCCCGATGCCCGCGCGTGCGGCTGCCTCACGGCCTCGCTCGGGCTCACCATCCGCTTCGATGCGGCGAGCAGCAGCTATACCGTCAGCGACGGCGTCAACTCCGAACGCTTCGTGCCCGGCGATATCGATTCCGGCCAGTCCAGCACGGCGCTGCGAGTCTATCGCCACACCGCGACGAACCACGAATATACGCTGTCGCTCACGCTGCCGGGCACCAGCGGCGCGCTCACCTATCAATATGTCGGTGCCGGCTTCTGGCAGCGCGTCGATTTCGCCAGCGACGGCAGCGGCGCCTTCCGCTTCGATGCCTTCGCCTATGGCGTCCGCACGCCGGACGCGGCGGTGCCGCGCACCGGCAACGGCAATTATGCCATCGATCTGGTCGGCGCGCTCGGCTTCGGCGTGCTCGAAAGCCTGGTCGGCAGCGGCAGCCTCCAGGTCGATTTCGCCACCGGCCAACTCGTCACCAGCGGCACCGTGCGCCAGGTCGCCAACGACAGCGGCACGGTCGTCACCAGCTCGTCCTTTACCGGCCAGGCCCAGTTGAGCGGCAGCGCCAACGCCTTTGCCGGCAGCTTCGCCTTTTCGGGCGGCGATCTTGCCGGCGCACTCCAGGGCCGGTTCTACGGCCCTGCCGCCGAAGAGGTGGGGGCCGCCTTCACCGCGTCCAACGCCGATGGCCGGGCCGCATCGGGGGTGCTGATCGGCCGCCAGTCGGGCAGCCAGCTCGGCAACGCCACGCTCGCCAATCTCACTGCAAGCCAGGTCTTCGGCAGCGAAACCGCGACGATCAAGGCGAACTATACCGAAGCCACCGGCGCCGCCGCGATGCTCGCCAGCACCGCCCAGGCGCTTGTCGTCAGCTATAATGCGGCGGCCGGCAGCTACACGGTGATCGCCGGCCCGCGCAGCACGCTGTTCACCACCGGCGGCACCGGCGGCGGGGCAGACCAGCTCACCCTCGATGCGCTCGGTGCGATGCGCTATGTCCGCGCCGCGCGCTGGGTCACCACCACCAGCACGGGCGGCATCACCAGCAAGACGATCGACGCCTTCGCTTTCGGGCTGAAAACGGCGGACAGCGCCCTCCCCCGCACCGGATCGGCCAGCTATGCCGTCACCTTGGCAGGCGCGCTGGTCGATGCCAGCCAGCCGGGGCCGCTGGCGCTGTCCGGCAGCGGTACGCTCAGCGCCAATTTCGCCACCGGGGCGATTGCCACCAGCGGCACCGCCACGGCCAGCTTCACCGATTCCGCCAACGCCACCACCAGCACCAATGGCAGCTTCACCGGCAGCGCCACCCTGGCCAGCGCCGCCAACGCCTTTTCGGGCAGCCTGACGGTCGATGTGCTGGGCAGCTATGGCGGGGCGCTCACCGGCCATTTCTATGGCCCCGCCGCGGAAGAAGTGGGGGCAAGTGCCGCACTGCGCGATGCCGCCGGCGAAGGTGCGGCCGTCACGCTCGTCGGCGCCAGCGGCAGTGGCGCCAGCGCCAGCAGCGCCCTGCGCACGGCGATCGCGCCCGAAATCGTCGGCACCGCCGGCACCGGCTACAGCCTTGCCGGCCTGCCCGGTTTCGGCGAGGCCAGCCTGCTGCTCACCGCCGCCGACCGCGAGGCGATCACCAGCGCGGCGGGCTTCGACGTCTATCGCCGCACGCTCGCCGCCGGCACGGTGGAAGCACGGATCTACAACGCCGCCGCCGGTCCGCTCGCACTCAGCTATGCCAGCTTTGCCGAGTTGGGCGTCCTCGCCGCCAACGCCGGCACCGCCGATCCGCAGCGCTGGTACCTGCCCTTCGGTCAGCGCACCACCGCCGATCAGCTGCCGCGCACCGGCACCGCCGGCTATGCGGGGCTGGTGTTCGGATCGGGCAGCGTCGCCGGCACCGCCTATGCGCTTGGCGGCACCAGCAGCTTCACCGTCGACTTCGCCCGCTCGAACGCCACCGGCACGCTCGCCATCACCGGCAGCGGCGCGGGCGGCACCCGCGATTTCGGCAGCTTCGGCTTCCAGTCCGCGGGCCTGTCGAGCGGCGGCTTCACCGGCGCGCTTTCGGCGAACGGCGGTACGGGCAGCCTCACCGGCTGGTTCTTCGGCCCGCAGGCGCAGGAGATCGGCGCGAAATTCGATGCCGTCCGCACGCTGGCCGGCGGCGGACAGGCCGTGCTTTCCGGCGCCACCCTCGCCAAGCAGAACCGGTGAGCCGCACCGCGCTCGCGCTGGCCGTGCTGGCGATGCTGGCGCCGGCCCCGGCGTTCGCCCAGGCCGCCGTGCGGCAGCGGCTCTCGGCGGTCGAGCTGTTCGCGCTCGCCGCCCGCGCCACGCCGGACGAAGCCGAGACCCTGTACCGCGCCCTCGCCCGCGATCCCGATGCGGAGGTCCGCGCCGAAGCCCGCTTCCGGCTCGGCCAGTTGCTCGAACGCACCGGCCGCCCGCGCGAAGCGGCGGCCACCTATCGCGCACTGCTCGATGAAAAGCCCGATGCCGCGCGCGTCCGGCTCGAACTCGCCCGCCTGCTCGCCCAGCTGGGCGACGAGGGTGCCGCCCGCCGCGCGCTGCGCCAGGCCCAGGCCGGCACCCTGCCGCCGCAGGTGGTGCAGCTCGTCGATCAGTTCGCCGCCGCGCTGCGCTCGCGCAAGCCCTGGGGTGCCAGCCTCGAAGTCGCGCTGGTGCCGGACAGCAACATCAACCGCGCCACCGATGCCGCCACGCTCGATACCGTGCTCGCGCCGCTGCAGCTTTCGCGCGACGCCCGCGAACAATCGGGCCTCGGCGCGCGTGCCGCCGGCCAGCTCTATGCGCGCGTGCCGATCGCCGCGAACCTCGCGCTCGTCCCGCGGCTCTCCGGCCAGGGCGATTTCTACCGCCAGCACCGCTTCGACGATCTCTCGGCCTCGGCGCTGCTCGGCCTGGAATGGAGCCTCGGCCGCGATCGCCTGCGCCCCTCGGTCGGCGGCACCCAGCGCTGGTATGGCGGCAGCGCCTATGCCCGCACCGCCACCGCCGCGATCGATTGGCTGCACCCGCTCGGCAGCCGGGCACAGCTTACCACCAGCGCGACGATCGCCGACACGCGCTATCGCGGCAATCCGCTCCAGAACGGGCTGCTGCTGAACGGCGCGGTCAGCTATGAGCGCGCCTTCTCCCCCCGCGCCGGCGGCAGCATCGCGCTGTCGGCCACCCGCCAGACCGCGAACGATCCCGGCTTCGCCACCGCGTCCGGCGCCGTGAACCTGCTCGGCTGGCGCGATGTCGGCCGCACCACCCTCTATGCCAGCGCCGGGCTCCGCCGGCTGGAAGGCGATGCCCGGCTGTTCCTGTTTCCCGAACGCCGCCGGGACTGGAACGTCAGCCTCGGCATCGGCGGCACCTTCCGCCGGCTGCAGGTACGCGGCTTCGCGCCGATCGTCCGGCTGGAATGGGAACGCAACCGATCGTCGGTCGGGATCTACGACTATGCCCGGACGGCGGCGACCATCGGCATCACCCGCGCGTTCTGAGCCCGGTCCGCCGCCACCGGCGCGGCATAGGCGACCACGCGATCCCGCCCGCCATGCTTGGCGGCATAGAGCGCCGCATCCGCCTCCGCGACCAGCCGCTCCCAGCGCCCCTCGCCGCCATGCGCGCCGGCATGGCCGATGCTGACGGTGCAGCGCAGTTCCTGCCCATCGTCCAGCACCAGCACGGTGCCGGCGATGGCGGTGCGGATCCGCTCGGCGAGCGCCGCCACCTGCGCGGTGCCGGTCGCCGCCGGCAGCACCATGAATTCCTCGCCGCCGACCCGGCCGACCAGATCCTCGTCGCGCACCGCATCGGCGATCACGCCCGCCACCATCGCCAGCACCTGATCGCCGACGCCGTGGCCCCAATGGTCGTTGACGTCCTTGAAATGATCGATGTCGAGCAGGATCAGCGCCATCGCGCGGCTGCCGCGCGCGCGCCCTGCTTCCCAGATCATCCGCCGGTTGAGCAGCCCGGTCAGCGGATCGCGCGTGGCGTGCTGGATCAGCTGCTCGTCCAGCTGGCGGGCGATCATCCACAACAGGCACACCGCGATCATCCAGGTGAGCATGAAGCGGCCGGCCAGCCCCAGGATCGAGCTTCCCGCCAGATCGGTCTGGCTGGTGTCGCCATCCAGCAGCAAGCCGATCCGCAAGGCGAGCAGCCCCGCCCACAGCAAATGAAAGCACGCCGCCAGCCGCGCCGGGCCGCGCTGCGACGGCGTGGCATAGCGCCACAGCGCCCAGGCAGCCGGCAGCAGCACCGACATCCGCGAGATGCAGCCGAGCAGCATCAGCACCCAGTCATAGACGTCCGAGCCCCACACCACATAGCCGATCTGGACAAGGCCCAGTGCGATCGGGATCGCCACCGGCCAGTTGGCGCGCGCCGGCCGGCCGAGAAACACGTTCACCGCCACCAGCCCCAGCGCCGGCCCGGCATCGATCGGCAGATTGGCCAGCGAGATCAGATGCGGGAAGCCGACGTCCCAGGCCGGGATCAGCAGCACGCCGAACCCCAGCATCTGCACCGCATTGGCCACGGCCCCGATCTGCAGGCTGGTCCGCGCCGCGCCCGGTTGCTGCTGACACGCCATCGCCGCGAAGCACAGGAGCGAGAGCGTACTGGCGAGCACATTCACGACGAACATCGTCGCAAGATCGAAGTTCGCGTCGATCGCTTCCATGATCCGCACCTACGCCAACGGGCTTAAAGAATCCTGGACAACAGGTTCCAAGTACCCTGTCTTTCACGCGAAGACCCCGGCCGTTCAATCCCGGTTTTCTCCGCGCCACCGCCAAGAAGAGACGCTCCCGAACGCGCCCAACAGGGAAAGGTTCGCGCGCTCCGGGGCCGCCCTGAATGTCCCAAAAGACAGGGGGTGTCGCAACGCTTTGTTACAAGCCGGGCCGCCGGGCGGGTGCCCCCCTTTCTATAACGCAACGAAATATTCGGCACTCGCGTCCCCCTGAACGGAAGGAGCCTACCCTTGCACCCGGAACTCGCCACCCGCCTGGATTTCGTCGGCTACACGGCAGAGAAGCGCCACCTGCTCGCCGATGCCCGCGACACGATCCTCCAGGCGATGCGCCCGGCGCTCGATCGGCTCTATCGCCAGATCGCCGCCTATCCCGAAACCGCCAACATGTTCTCCGGCGCCAGCCATATCGAGAAGGCCAAGCAGCTCCAGTCCGAACATTGGGGCCATCTCGCCGGTGCCGCGTTCGACGGCGACTATGTCGCCCGCGTCAAGCGGATCGGCGCGCGCCACGCCAAGATCGGGCTGACCCCGCAATGGTATATCGGCTCCTATGCGATCATCCTCGATTCGCTCATCGAAAGCATCGGCGCCGCGCCCGCCGGCCCGCGCCTGCCCTTCTTCCCCGCCAAGCCCGATCCCCGCTTCGATCAGCTCCGCGCGATCGTCACCGCCGCGCTGATCGATCTGGAGATGTCGGTCTCGATCTATTTCGAGCAGGAACAGGCCAGCCGCGCCGAGGCGATGGCCGCGCTCCAGGAACGCGAAAAGTCGCTCGCCAGCCTGCTCGGCGCGATCAACGAAACGGTGGATGCGATCCGCACCGGCTCGCAGGAAATCGCCCAGGCCTCCACCGATCTTGCCCGCCGCACCGAAAGCAATGCCGCCAGCCTCGCCGAGACCGCCGCCTCGGTGCAGGAGATGGACCAGCGCCTCAAGGCCACCGCCCAGAGCGCCCGCCGCACCGTCGAGCGGGCAGACGGCGCCAAGGCCACCGTCGATACCGGCCGCACCATCACCGAACAGGCGGTGACCGCGATGGAGCGCGTCGCCGAAAGCGC
This sequence comes from Sphingomonas pokkalii, assembly GCF_003096275.1. GTDB lineage: Bacteria > Pseudomonadota > Alphaproteobacteria > Sphingomonadales > Sphingomonadaceae > Sphingomonas > Sphingomonas pokkalii. Next base: position 2,951,537 of record NZ_QENQ01000001.1, on the reverse strand, counting down.
CAAGGGCATCGACAATGTCATCGAAGGCCTCGACAAGATCGCCTTTCAGACCCGCGTCCTCGCGATGAACGCCGCGGTGGAGGCGGGCCGCGCCGGCGAGGCGGGCCGCGGTTTCGCCGTCGTCGCCGATCTCGTCTCCGCCCTCGCCATGCGCGCGGAGGAGGAAGCTGGCCGCGCCCGCGATCAGCTCACCGCCACCCAGGCGGACATCGTCACCGCGGTCGGCATGGTCGAGAAGGTCGACGGTGCGCTGTCGAACATCTCGGGCGACGTCGCGACGGTGAACGATCTCCTCACCCAGATGGCCAGCGACAACCAGGCCCAGGCGAGCGCGATCACCGAAGTCTCGGCGACGATCGGCGAGATGGACCGCGCCACCCAGCAGAACGCCGCGATGGTGGAAGAGACCACCGCCGCCGCGCAGAATCTGGCGCGCGAAGTCGATCGCCTCGCCCGCCAGGCGAGCAGCTTCCACGAAGCCGGCGCGTCCGCCGCAAGCCCCGGCGCCCACGCCACGGTGAAGGCGCTCGCGGCGATGGCGGGCTGAACGCAGCGACGGCAGCCCCCACCCCTCTCCCCTTGTGGGAGAGGGAGGGAGCCGCGAAGCGGCGGAAGGGTGAGGGGGAGTGCGATGCAACGGCGACAGCCCCGCTGCGGAAAGGAACGGCACCGGCAGCAGCCCCAGCCCCCCCGCTCAAATCTCCGCGAAGAAGTCCGGCAGCACGGTCACCTGCTCCACCATTTCCACCTTCACGCCCAGCCGGGCGTCCTTCAGCAGCTGGCACAAGGTGCGCCCGTCGATCAGGTCGATCGCGGGCGCGCCGTCGCGCCGTGCCTCGCGTTCGGCGTCGAGGGTGAAGCTGCCGGTGGTCAGGATCAGCCCCTTGTCCGCCCGCCCCTGCATCGCCCCGCGAAAATCGCGCACCGTGGGGGAGGAGACCGAACCCGCATAGCGCTTGCACTGGAACAGCACCTGAAAGCTGATCAGGTTCATGCGCAGCACGCCGGTGCCGTCGATCCCGCCATCGCCGGAACGCCCGGTCACTTCCACTTTCACGAACCCGCTTTCGCGCAACAGCCGCTGGCACAGCCGCTCGAACGCGATCGGATCCATCGCCCGCAGCACGGCGAGCATCTGGTCGGTCCATTCGGCTTCGGCGGCTTCGGCGTCCTCCGCCTCGGGCGCCTCGGCCTCCACGGCTTTCTTGCGCGCGTGACGCTCGGCATAGGCCTTGGCGACCGCCTTGCGCACGGCCGCGTCGTCCCACGCTGCCGCGACGCGCCCTTCTTCCGTGAGCACCCAGACGCCGCGTTTCGGGTTTTCAACGAAGCCGGGGAATTTGAGGTAGCTCCGCGCCCAGGTCATGCGATCGGGCAGGATCGGCAGGCCCGTCTTGGGATAGAGCACGCCCATCTGCGCCTCGCTGAGCCCCAGCTTCGCCATCAGCGCCTCGGCAATCTCGTCATTGCTGCCGGAACCGCCCAGCGCCGCCAGCACCTGCAAGGTGGGCAGCATCAGATCGTCATGCTTGGGAAGCGGGATGGTCATGCGTCCTCCTAACGTTCCGGGCGATCTCTTGCCAAGTTGCTGGCAGCCTCAGTACTCGGCCATTTACCTCTCCGACCATCGCATCGAAAAACGCGTCATTCGGCACCAAAACTCCCGCCACCGTGGCAGGCCCCGACAACCCGATTTGCCTCCCTCGGCTTGAGAATGAGGGTCAGAGCGACCTACGCAACCACATGGCCGAACGCGACAAGGGCAGCGCTTGGATACTAAAAGTCTGTAGACCCGGAGTCGTCATTCCAGAACATTGTAGGGCATGGGGAACCAAAAATCTGCGGCAGTTGGCCTGCAACGAACCGTGGCGGAAAATTTGAAAGAAAGGCGGCTCAGACTGGGCCTGTCTCAGGAAGAGTTCGCTGAAGTATGCGGATACCACCGCACGTATATTGGCTCCATTGAGCGCGCCGAACGTAATATAACCCTGTCAACACTGGACGCACTCGCGCGCGCTCTAAATGTCCCACCCAACGAATTATTACGTGAAAACAATGGCTGAATTGAACGATATTAAGCGCACGCCAGCATCCTCTCTCGACGAAGCAATGCTCACACTTTGCAGAAGCATCGAAGCGAAACGTGCCCGAACCGTGATCGACCACATCCTCGAACACGGGATCATCACGAATGAAGAACTTAGCGATCTGTACGGTTACGACCACCCGCCGCGCGCCATTCGCGATGTACGAGAAAACGGCATCCCGCTAATTACGTACAGCGTGGTCAGCCCAAAAACTGGTCGGCGGATGGGCGCTTATACATTTGACAATATTCAGAATATCAGGGGTGGTCGGATCGGAGGCCGCAAAGCCTTTCCGAAGCAGTTCAAGCAAGCACTGATTGCTCGCTATGGATCTCGCGACACTATCACTGGCGCATACCTTGAGGAGCGGTATTTACAGATTGACCACCGAATTCCTTACGAAGTTGGAGGCGACGACAACGGGCCACTGGACACGAAGGATTTCATGCTTCTGGATTCCTCTTCCAACCGCGCGAAAAGTTGGTCCTGTGAACATTGTGAAAATTTTCTACGAAAGCACCAACCGCAAATCTGCAGTTCCTGCTTCTGGGCATCTCCCGAAGATTACAAGCACATTGCAGAAACGCAGACTCGACGCATCGACCTCGTATGGAGCGGCGATGAAGCCGCACAATTTGATAGACTAAAAGCCCAAAGTGCGGGCCAAGATTTTGCAACGTTTCTCAAGAGAAAGTTAGACAAACAATAAATCCTGGACAGGCCTCGCATAGAAGATATTCACGTCCGCCGCCTTGAGAGAACGCGACACGTACACGCTTTCAATCGTATTATCATCGCGCCCACTCAAGGTTGCCTGCGAGGATCGACCGGCATAGACCGAAAGATGATCCGCCATCACACTAGAAGGAAGTGGATCACCATAGGTCTTCTCACCATGCTGCCCATCATAAGAAAGTACATAGGGAACATTGCGAGTATCGAAATCATGGAGACCATCAATCAGCGCCGCGCGATCCAACCCTGACGCATAGCGCTTATCACGGCCATAAGTTGTACCCTGATAGGGAGGGTCCATATAAATCAAATCAGATGCCTTCGCATCTGCACAGCAATCATGAAAATCGCCCCTGAACAGCGTGACCCTCCCTTTCAATAGGCGACTTACGGCGTGAACAGTACGGGTCACACGATCTGGCCTCATGCCAGTGCGCCGCTTGTCAACCGACTGCGTGAAGTTTCCAGCCCTATTGAATCGAACCGCATTTTTGACGCAGCGAGCCACCAAGTACAGCAACAATACCGGGTCTTTACTTTCGTTGAATTCGGCGCGAACGATATTATAATGCTCAATGCCTATATCAAACTGAGCTTTCCACACCTCAGCATAGCTGCCCGAAAGCATCCCCGGATCGTTAATGATTAAATCCCAAAGATCGATCAGCGGGACATAAATATCCCCGATAACGAAACGATCAGCCAAATTGTGCGTGGCTGCATACAGCGTGATAGCTGCAGACCCAGCAAAGGGCTCATAAAGCGTATCCACCGCCCGAGGAAAAAGGCTGCATATCCTCGGAGCAAGCGACCGCTTGCTGCCTTGATAGGGGATTGGCTGAATAGGAAGTGGGGTAAGCTGCATGGCAGCAGCGTGCTACTTCAAGTCATCAATCAACGTCAATTCAAACCTCTCCATCCCTCTTTGGCCGGGAACGGGGCCGTGCATCAAGTCCCGGCGGACAGGTGGCGGATGCGGGGCGGGCTTCCTATCTCCCCCTCTGGAAAATCCTTCAGAACAAAGCTAGAACCCTCCCCCATGGCACTCACTACGATCTCCGTCCGCGGCGCGCGCGAGCACAACCTCAAGGGCGTCGACATCGACATTCCCCGCGACACGCTGACGGTGATCACCGGGCTGTCGGGCTCGGGCAAGTCGAGCCTCGCCTTCGACACCATCTATGCCGAGGGGCAGCGCCGCTATGTCGAGTCGCTCTCGGCCTATGCGCGCCAGTTCCTCGAGATGATGCAGAAGCCCAATGTCGAGCATATCGAGGGCCTCTCCCCCGCCATCTCGATCGAGCAGAAGACCACCAGCCGCAACCCGCGCTCGACGGTGGCGACGGTCACCGAGATCTATGATTACATGCGCCTGCTCTGGGCGCGGGTGGGCGTGCCCTACTCCCCCGCCACCGGCCTGCCGATCAGCGCGCAGACGGTGAGCCAGATGGTCGATCGCGTGCTGGCGCTGCCCGAGGGCACCCGCCTGCTGCTGCTCGCCCCCGTGGTGCGCGGCCGCAAGGGCGAGTATCGCAAGGAACTCGCCGAGTGGCAGAAGGCCGGCTTCAGCCGCGTCCGCATCGACGGCGAGATGTATCTGATCGAGGACGCGCCGGCGCTCGACAAGAAGTTCAAGCACGACATCGAAGTGGTGGTCGATCGCCTGGTGGTGCGCGACGATATCGGCACGCGCCTGGCCGAGAGCTTCGAGACCGCGCTCAAGCTGGCCGAGGGGCTGGCGTACGTGGACCTGGTGGATACCACGGTAAGCGCCCTCTCCCCTCCAGGGGAGAGGGGCGGGGAGAGGGGCAGTGTCCACGAAGCCCCGCAGCAGTTCACGCCCGAGTCCCCCTCTCCCGACCCTCTCCCCGGCGGGGAGAGGGCCAAGAAGGGGATGAAGAACACCGGCATCCCCGACAACCGCATCGTCTTCTCCGAGAAGTTCGCCTGCCCGGTCTCGGGCTTCACCATCCCCGAGATCGAACCGCGGCTGTTCTCGTTCAACGCCCCCCAGGGCGCCTGCCCGGCGTGCGACGGCCTCGGCGAGAAGCTCGAGTTCGACGCGGATCTCGTCGTCCCCAACCATGATCTCAGCATCAAGAAGGGCGCGGTGGTGCCCTGGGCCAAGTCCAACCCGCCCTCGCCCTATTACATGCAGGTGCTGGGCAGCCTCGCCCGCGAATTCGGCTTCAGCCTCGATACGCCGTGGAAGGACCTGCCCGGCGAGGTGCAGCTGATCATCCTCCACGGCACCGGCGGCAAGCCGGTCACCCTCACCTTCATCGACGGCCGCAAGAGCTACGACGTCAAGAAGCCGTTCGAGGGCGTGATCGGCAACCTCAACCGCCGCATGCTGCAGACCGAAAGCGCCTGGATGCGCGAGGAGCTGGGCAAGTACCAGGCCAGCCACCCCTGCGAGGTGTGCGGCGGCGCCCGCCTCAAGCCCGAGGCGCTGGCGGTGAAGGTCGCGGGGCAGGACATCGCCCATGCCACCCGCCTCTCGGTGGTCGACGCGCTCGCCTTCTTCCAGACGCTGCCCGAAACCTTCACGCCCCAGCAGCGCGAGATCGCCCGCGCGATCCTCAAGGAAATCGACGAGCGGCTCGGCTTCCTCAACAATGTCGGGCTCGACTATCTCAACCTCGATCGCACCTCGGGCACCTTGTCCGGCGGCGAGAGCCAGCGCATCCGTCTCGCCAGCCAGATCGGCAGCGGGCTGTCGGGCGTGCTCTACGTGCTCGACGAGCCCTCGATCGGCCTGCACCAGCGCGACAACGACATGCTGCTCGCCACCCTCAAGCGCCTGCGCGACCTCGGCAACACCGTGCTCGTCGTCGAGCATGACGAGGATGCGATCCGCACCGCCGACTATGTGATCGACATGGGCCCGGGCGCCGGCGTCCATGGCGGCGAGGTCGTCGCCCAGGGCACGCTCGACGAAGTGCTGGCCACCAAGGGCAGCGTCACCGCCGACTATCTCAACGGCACCCGCGAGGTCGCCGTGCCGGCCAAGCGCCGCAAGGGGTCGGCCAAGAAGATCACGGTGCACAACGCCACGGCGAACAACCTCAAGGGCGTCACCGCGAGCATCCCGCTCGGCACCTTCACCTGCATCACCGGCGTCTCCGGCTCGGGCAAGTCCAGCTTCACGCTCGACACGCTCTATGCCTCGGCCGCGCGCCAGCTCAACGGCGCGCGCGTGCTCGCCGGCAAGCACGACAAGATCACCGGGCTCGAGCATTGCGACAAGGTGATCGACATCGACCAGTCGCCGATCGGCCGCACCCCGCGCTCGAACCCGGCGACCTATACCGGCGCCTTCACCAACATCCGCGACTGGTTCGCCGGCCTCCCCGAGGCGCAGGCGCGCGGCTACAAGCCCGGCCGGTTCAGCTTCAACGTCAAGGGCGGCCGGTGCGAGGCGTGCCAGGGCGACGGCGTGCTCAAGATCGAGATGCACTTCCTCCCCGACGTCTATGTCACCTGCGACGTGTGCCACGGCGCACGCTACAATCGCGAGACGCTGGAGGTGAAGTTCAAGGGCAAGTCGATCGCCGACGTGCTCGACATGACGGTGGAAGACGCGGTCGAGTTCTTCAAGGCCGTGCCGCCGATCCGCGACCGCATGGCGATGCTCGCCGAAGTGGGCCTCGGCTATGTCAAGGTCGGCCAGCAGGCGACGACGCTGTCGGGCGGCGAGGCGCAGCGGGTGAAGCTCGCCAAGGAACTGGCGCGCCGCGCCACCGGGCAGACGCTGTACATCCTCGACGAACCCACCACGGGCCTGCACTTCGAGGATGTGCGCAAGCTCCTGGAAGTGCTCCACGCGCTGGTGGAACAGGGCAACACGGTGGTGGTGATCGAGCACAATCTCGACGTCATCAAGACCGCCGACTGGATCCTCGACCTGGGCCCCGAAGGCGGCGTGAAGGGCGGCGAGATCGTCGCCGAAGGCACGCCGGAGCAGGTGGCGAAGGTGGCGGGGAGTTATACGGGTAAGTATCTGGCGCCGTTGCTCAAGCCAAGGGGCAAGGCGGCGAAGGTGGCGGCGGAGTGACCATCTCCCTCTCCCCTCCGGGGAGAGGGCCGGGGAGAGGGGCATGACGGCCAGCGACGAACCACCCATCTATCGCCCGGAATTCATCGCCGCCCTCCGCCTGTTCGCGCGGGTCAGCGAAGCGATGCACCAGCGCGGTCTCCCCCGCCCCGTGCTCGTGGGCGGGGCGGCGGCGGAATTCTGGTCCGCCAGCGCAGTCAGCACGGGCGATTTCGATCTCTGCACCCCAGCCCAATCCGAGATGGAGACGGAGATGCAGCTGCTCGGCTTCGTCCGCCCCAGCGGCGCCGGCCGCTTCCTCAAAGGCTGGATACACCCCGAACTGAAGCTCGGCTTCGAGATCGTCGCCGACGTACCGCTGGACGGCAATGTCGACACCGCGCATATCCGGCTGGTCCAGCCGATCGGCGAAACGGCGCTGTTCCGGGTGATTTCGGTCGAGGACCTGATCGCCGACCGCATGGGCCAATTTGCCTCCGGCACCGCGCCCGACCGGCTGGAGCAGGCCAGAATCCTGCTGGAGCTTCACCCGGACGCCGATCTCGCCTATCTTGAGAGACGGATCAGAGAGGAAAGCAGCGGTGACTTCGGCGTCCACGACATCCCTTCCGGCGAATGAGCCCACTGCGCCGGTGATCGACATGGCCGAACTCGGCGCCCGCCTCGCCGCGCGGCGCGCCGCGCTGCACCTGCCGGAAATGCCGCGCAACGCCGGCGCGAACCGCACCGACGCCAAGTGCGCCTTGCTGAAGGCGATCGAGACCGCCGGGGGGAAGTGGTAAGCGCACCTGCGGCGTGAAGGGCGGCGAGATCGTCGCCGAAGGCACGCCGGAGCAGGTGGCGAAGGTGGCGGGGAGTTACACCGGGCGGTATCTGGCGCCGTTGCTCAAGCCGCGGAAGGCGAAGACGGGGACGGTGGCGGCGGAGTAGGAGGGCGCCAAGTACTGGCGACAACGATGCATGTAGCTAGGATTTCCGAATCTTCCTGCTATCCTGACTACATGCCGTTGATCGAGCTCTACAAGTCGTCCAAGCGGATTGCACTATTCCCAGGCTGGTCCGCGGCAGAGGGCGAAACGGGTTACTCTCGGTTCGCATGCCCACTTGAAATAAATGGCGTCATCGAAGCTGATTTCATGCTTCATGGAGGAGCATACAAATATCATCCAGACAGGCACGTCACATTTGAACTCCGCATCGGCAAACCCGGCATAAAGCGGAAGGTGCCAATAGCTCGAATAGATTGGCGGTCGCTTACAGGTGGGCACTCCAATAAGCGCGGGCCGAACGTGCCTTGGGCCGGAAAGCGCGTAGGCGACAGCCACGTGCACGGATTTGAAATAAATTGGGTTGAAGCTGAAGATAGAATGCGGACGGATTTATCGCAGGCAGAGCCCATGCCACCGGAAGTTCAATCTTTCGAAGCCCTTAGAACGTTTGCAGGGAATCTGTTTAGAATCAGCAACATAGATATTGTTGAACAACCTGACTGGGAGTATACATTGCTCTGATATGGCCATGATCGCGCCCGCCTATCCTCACCTTAATGATGCGGTTGAACGAGCCGTAGGGGAGATGCTGCGCGTGCAGCATTGGGGTACGCAAACCTTCGTGTCGACGCCGATTTTTTACCCTAGCGGATCACCCGTTACGGTGAGGGTCAGTCCGGCTGAAGGGGGGTTCCGGATCGATGATGGAGGCTTTGCATATCGTGAACTTGAGAGCGTTGGCTTCGAGAGGTCATTCGCTAGCGCGGCCGATAAAGCTCGTCAGAGCGAGTCACTTGACCGTGATCGTCGCTGCCTCTTCACCTACGCTGACGCGGAGCAGCTGTCTCGGGCGATAAGTGACGTTGCGCTGGCATCTTGGAACGTTGCAGACCGCGTTTTCAAGCGCATCGCTGATCAAGAAGAGCGTGACATCGAAGAATACCTGCGCGGCCGTCTTGTGTCCATTTTTGGCGCCTCGAACCTCGAAGATCGCCAAACCATATCTGGGTCCTCGACTAATCCTTGGGATGTATCCGCAATTATTCAGATAGACGGCCATGAAGTAGTTTTTCAGGCTGTTAGCGATCATGCAAATTCTGTTTATCGTACAAGTACAGCATTCCACGATCTTGCCGCGCTTCCTCACGCCCCTAAGCTTATTTCTGTAGTAAAAGATAAGGCCTCAATGGGCAGAAAACTTATTATGCTGAGCCAAGCTGGCCGCGTCATACAGAGCGATCAGGCCGATGTAGATTACCTAAAGGCTGCAGCATAGTTTTAGATTGCTCCAGAAACTTTGTAGACGGCAGGAGCGAGATGAGAACCAGATTGATGGCCTTGCCGCTGCCCTTGACGTTAGGGGTAAGACACCGCATTCACATCAAGTGACCCCGCGCATCACCATCGACCCACACGTCTGCGGCGGCCGGCCGATCGTTGCCGGTACCCGGATGCGCGTCAGTGACGTGCTGGATGCGCTGGCCGAGGGCGTCAGCGTCGAGGAACTGCTCGCGGACTTTCCCTACCTCGTCCGCGAAGACGTCCATGCCTGCCTCGCCTATGCCGCGCGTGCCGTTGATCACACGGTGGTGCGCGCCGCTTGATGCGGCTGCTGTGGCGAAGAGCTTCACCTCCCAACTACCGTCATCCCGGCGAAAGCCGGGATCCAGTCGCCTCTCGGGTGTAGCAGGAGCCGCGACGGAGCCCCCAATGGATCCCGACTTTCGTCGGGATGGCGGCAAGTGGCACGCGCCTCGACGAAGGCGAGCGGGTGATCGACGTACACTGATCCCTTCATCGAGCCCCCCCCCGTGCTCCTGCGAAAGCAGGAGCCCAGAGTCACAAGGGCTGTCCTACGCAACCCTGGGCTCCTGCTTTCGCAGGAGCACGGTGTAAGGCGATCAAAGCCGACGCTTCTTCGCGCCTCCCCTTCTTCGCGCCTCCGCGCCTCTGCGCGCAAAACCATTCTTCCTTCTCCCCGTTCGCGATATCCTCCCGCCATGCCCGAGGACGACTCCGACTTCCCGGATTCCGACTACGCACCGCCGGGGCCGATCCCTTCGCCGGAAGCCTATGACGCATGGTTCCGCGCCAAGATCGAGAAGGCGCTCGCCGACCCCCGGCCCAGCATCCCGCACGAGGTCGTCATGGCGCGGGTGCAGGCGATCCTCGACCAGCGCGAAAAGCCGCAGGACTGACGTCCCCATGCCCCACCTCCCCACCAACCCCGCCCATCTCGGCCGCGCCGCCAGCGCCAGCGTCGAGCCCGACTTCACCGGCCCTGACTGGTTCGAGGCCTATGCCGCCCGCCATGAAGCGGACGGGCAGGACGGCCGGCTGGTCTCGCAGTTCGCCTTTTCGGAAAGCTGGGACTCGTGGGAGATGCACCCGCACGGCGCGGAACTCGTGATCTGCACCCAGGGCGCCTGCACGCTCCACCAGGAACATGCCGACGGCAGTACCGAGACCGTGACGCTCGCCCCGGGCGATTACGTCATCAACGCGTCTTCCGGGGTCCCCGCAACGTAGCAATTTGCGGGGTGGGGGCACCTGGCACACCGCCGATGTCGCGCCGGGCGCAACCTGCACCGCGATCTTCCTCACCCCCGGCCTCGGCACCACCCACCGGCCGCGGTGACGCCTTCACCGATCCTCCCCCGCCAGGGGGAGGTGGCAGGCCGCAGGCCTGACGGAGGGGGAGGACACACGACGGTCCGAGAGGGTCTGGAATCCTCCCCCTCCGTCGCCTTCGGCGCCACCTCCCCCTGGCGGGGGAGGATTGGAGCCCACTGCCCCACAGAACAAACCGGCAACAAAACGCTTTCCTACAGCACCCGATCCGGCATATCTGGAGAGTCGCCTGCAACCAGGAGACGTCCGATGATCCCGCATCCCGACGAACTTTCCGTCCATCCCGACGGCGACGACCTGTTCTGCCTCGACACGATGATCGCGCCGCGCACCGATTTCGGCGGCGGCCTGCCTGCCCGGCGCGAGCGGCATGACGGCTGGACGCCGGCCAAGCAGCGCCAGTTCCTCCAGATGCTGGCGGAAGGGCACACCATCACCAACAGCTGCGCCGCGCTCGGCATGTCGACCAGTTCGGCCTATGCGCTGCGCCGCTCGGCGGCGGGGGCCGCGTTCGCGCTCGGCTGGCAGGCGGCGCTGCTGCTCGCGCGCGAGCATCTGGCGGACCGGCTGCTCGAACGCGCGATGCACGGCTCGGTCGACACGATCACCCGGCCCGACGGCACCACCGTCACCCGCCAGCGCCACGACAATAGGCTGGCGATGCACATGCTCAGCCGGCTCGACCGGCTGGCGGAGGAAGGCTGCGGCCCCGCCGACCATGCCGCCGCGCGGCTCGTCGCGGGCGAGTTCGAGCAGTTCCTGGCGCTGGTCGCGGGCGATGGCGGGGCGGCGCGCGCCGGGCTGTTCCTCGCGCGGCGGGCGGGCGGCGCGGGCGGCATGGGCACGGAAGCGGCGGACGAGCTGGCGGCGGTGCGCGCGCTGGCCCGCGCCGATGCCTGGCTGCGCACCGGCGCCGATGCATGCGAAGGGGTGGCGGTGGGCGATCTCGATCCGGCGCAGCGGGCGGGCTGGAGCGCCGAGCAATGGGCGCGCGCCGAGGCGGCCGGGCTGCTCGTCCTCGCGCCGCCGCCGAAGGAAAACGCGCAGGGGCGTGAACTTTGGCAACTTGGCAGGCGCGACAACCCGAACGGGGATCCGGTGTGGTGCGACAGCGACGTCGGCGAATGGCGCACCAGCTTCCCGCCGCCCGACGATTTCTACGGCGAGGAGTTCGGGGAATATGGCGAGCCGGACTATGCGCGCGAATTGTCGCCCGAGGAGCTGGAGGTGCTGGAGGCCCCGCTGCGCGCGGCGCGCGAGGCCCGGCGGGTCGCGGCGGCGCAGGAACGCGATGCGTTCTTCGCGGACGGGGTCGACGTGATCGAGGTCGACGCGCATGGCGTGCCGCTCTGGGGGGCGGTGGCGACGTCGGTGGAGCAGCTAGCGCCTATCGAGGCGGCGTCGTCAGAAGAGACGCGGTCCGAAGTGTCGGAAGCCCTATCCCCACCCCGATCGTCATCCCCGCGGAGGCGGGGATCCATTGGCGCAGGTGCTGAGGCTCGAGCGGAGACGGCAGGGAGAATGGATTCCCGCCTGCGCGGGAATGACGAAGGGGGTTTGGCACGCGCCGCGCCGCGCCCGGACTCCCCGCCCCCACCCGCTTCGTCGCATCCCGGGACGGTTGCGGTGGCCCCCGGCTTGACACCTCCGGCCGACGCGCCCATCTCGCCCCCGGCACGCACCAGGGGTGCGTCCAAACGCCAACGGATCCGAGAAGGAACCATGCCCAGTAACGATCAAAGTAGCCAGACCGCGCCTGCCAGGGCCGCCGCACGGATCTGATCGTTACCGGTCACTTCCTGCGCGCCGGCCCGGGCGGGCCGGTCGGCAGTGAGGTGTACCCATGAATGCAGCCATTCGTTTCCTGAACGACCTGCGCCGGATCGGCGGCGGCGGGGCGCGGGACCTCAACACGGTGTTCGAAGAACGCCTGACCTTCGGCGAGCGGCTCGCCGATCGGGTCGCGGCGGTCGGCGGCTCCTGGGGGTTCATCATCGGCTTCGGCCTGTTCCTCGCCGCCTGGGCGGTGCTGAACACGGTCGTGCTGGCCGCGCACGCCTTCGATCCGTTCCCGTTCATCTTCTTGAACTTGATGCTGTCGATGCTCGCGGCGCTCCAGGCCCCGATCATCATGATGAGCCAGAACCGGCAGGCGGCGAAGGACCGGCTCGAGGCGCGGCTCGACTATGAGACCAATCTGCGCGCCGAGGCGCAGATCGAGGAATTGCACGCGAAGATCGATTCGCTGCACGCGGATATCGCCCGGCTGGTCGAGGTCCGGGCGCCGCGCTGATCAGAAGGCGACGGCGGAGCGCGCTTCCTTCTCGGCCTCGTTGAGCGCCCGCTGGTTGGCGACGCGCTCGGCGCGGACGGCCATCGCTTCCCAGGCAGCCTGGGCCCGGAGGTGCCGTTCGCGGACATTGTCGAGATCGCAGCTGGCGGCGGCATTGCCGGCTTCGTCGGCGCGGGCGCGGAACAGTTCGATTTCGGTCATCGGCGGGGGGTCCTCGCTGGGGAAAGAGGGAGGGACATGCGAAAACGGCGGCCCCTAATGGAGCCGCCGTCTTGGGGTTCAGGTCAGTCGGCCGCCTGGAGGTTGACCGCCGCCATCTTGCCGCGGCGATCCTGCTCCAGTTCGTAGGTCACGCGCTGGTTCTGCTGCAGCGTGACCATGCCGGCGCGCTCCACGGCGGTGATGTGGACGAAAGCGTCGTTGCCGCCGGTATCCGGGGCGATGAAGCCATAGCCCTTGTCGGCGTTGAAGAACTTGACGGTGCCAGAAATGCTCATGGTGTTTTCCTTACATTGTCGGCGCGCCCCGTGTGGGCGGACCTCGCGCTTCAGGGGCAGGGATGGAAGGAAAACGGAGCCGCAAAGCACCAGAGACCAACGATTTGCGACTTCAGCTCACGCTATGTGGGCGCTTCAGGAGGGGAATGCAATGGCGGGGCGCAACACTGCGACGGGATGCCGGTCCGGCAAGGCGAGGCCCCGCCCCTGGTCGGAGCGGAGCCGGTGCCGGTCAGTCGGGCTTCTTGGCGACGGCAACGAGCGCCGGGCGCAGCAGCCGATCCTTGATCATGTAGCCGGACTGGATTTCCTGCACCACCGTGCCGGGTTCCTTGTCGGCCACGGGCATTTCCATCATCGCCTGGTGCTTGTTGGGGTCGAGCATCTCGCCCAGCGCCACCACCTTGGAAATGCCGTTGCGGCCGAACACCGCCTCCAGCTCGCGGCCGGTGGCCTCGAGGCCGGTGACAAGGCCCTTCAGCTTCTCGTCCTCGCGCAGCTCGGCGGGGATGGCCTGCAGCGCCCGGCCGAGATTGTCCGCAACGGACAGGATGTCGCGGGCGAAGCTGGTCGCGGCATAGGCACGCGCGTCCGCCACTTCCTTCTCGGTGCGGCGACGCAGATTCTGCATGTCGGCTTGGACGTAGAGATGCGCCTGCTTGGCCTCGGCCAGTTGCGCCTCCAGCTCGGCGACGCGATCCTGCTCGGCTACCTCCGGGGCAACCTGGGCAGGGTCTTCCCGCAGCGTTTCGCCCTGGGTCGGTTCGGTATTTTCGGTGTTCTCAGACATGGTTCCCTGTTTTCTTCAGGCCAGCAAACGGGCCAGTGTGGCCGCCGTAAAATCCACCATGGGCACGACGCGGGCATAGTTCAACCGCGTCGGCCCGATCACGCCGACGACGCCGACGACGCGGCCGTCCAGCGCCCGCACCGGCTTGGCGATCACCGACGAGCCGGAAAGCGCGAACAGCTTGTTCTCGGATCCGATGAAGATTCGCGCCGCCTCGCCTTCCCGGGCGCTGTCGAGCAGGCGGGCAATCTCCTCCTTGCCCTCCAGTTCGTCGAGCAGCTGGCGGACACGGTCGAGATCCTCGGCAGCGCCCGTATCGAGAAGCCGTGCCTGGCCGCGCACGATCAGCACCGGACGACGGCCACTGTCTTCGCTCCAGACCGCCAGGCCGCGCTCCACCAGGTCGGCGGCGGCAGCATCCAGCGCCGCCTGCTGGGTCCGCAGTTCGCGCTCGATTCGCACCCGCGCCTCGGCCAGCGTCAGCCCGGCAAGCGTGGCGCTCATATAATTGGCGGCGCGCTGCAGCGACATCGGGTCGACGCCGCCGGGCAGCTCGACCACCCGGTTTTCCACCGATCCGTCCTCGCCCACCAGCACAGCCAGCGCCCGGTCCTGGCTCAGCGGCACGAAGCCGAACTGGCGCAGCACCGTTTCCGCCTTGGGCACCAGCACCAGCCCGGCACAGGCCGAAAGCCCGGACAACGCCGCCGTGGTGCCGGCGATCGCATCCTCCACCGGGCCGCCCAGCCCCGCCCGCGATTCGATCGCTGCACGTTCCTCGGCGGAGGGTTCGCTCGCCTGCATCATGCCGTCGACGAACAGCCGCAGGCCGCTTTCGGTGGGCATCCGGCCGGCGCTGGTATGTGGCGCGGCGAGCAACCCCAGCTCTTCCAGGTCCTGCATCACGTTGCGGATCGAGGCGGGCGACAAATTGAGCGCGGAGATGCGCGAAATGGTGCGCGATCCCACCGGCGCACCGCTGTCGAGATAGGACTCGACCACGATGCGGAACACATCCCGGGCCCGGTCGGTCAGTTCGTGGATGGGCGGGGTGATCATGGCAGCTGCTATTTAGGCCGGGCCGGGCACCTGCTTCAAGGCCGCGCGCCGATCATGCTGGCAATCGGCAACAGGTCGGGCGCGGAACCCAGCGCATCGGCCATCGCCCGGTTCCGCGCGCGGTCGCAGCCGAAATAGAAGGAAAGCCCGCGATGCCCCGCCTTTCCGTCCCATTGCACCTCCACGCTCGGCATGTCGGTTGCCGCCTGGCCGCACCCTGGTTCGCCGGGGGCGTAGCGCAGCGTGCCGCTGCGCGGCCGATAGGGCGCCAGCCGGCGAAGGAATGCCTCATATTGCGCCGGAGTCACCCGAAAGTCGCGAACGCCGCTGAAGGCCGTAAAGCGCTGTCCCTCG
Organism: Sphingomonas pokkalii; assembly: GCF_003096275.1. GTDB lineage: Bacteria > Pseudomonadota > Alphaproteobacteria > Sphingomonadales > Sphingomonadaceae > Sphingomonas > Sphingomonas pokkalii. The sequence goes on along the minus strand of NZ_QENQ01000001.1, from coordinate 2,936,045 downwards.
AAGGTGGCGCTCCCATCGGGCCGCACGGTCACGGTATAGACCGGGCAGGCGCCGAAACACGGGCTGGTCGTATACCGGATCATCTCGCCCCGCACGATCGGCGCATCCGGCGGCGGCGGCACATTGCCGGAAGCGGGCACCGGCGCAGCGGGCGCCGGGCGCACGGGCGCGTGCGGCACCGGCCGTTGCGGCGCATCGGGCCCGGCGACCTGCGGAATGCATCCGCCGAGCGCAACCGCGCCCATCAATCCTGCAACCACCACGCGCATTCGTGTCTTTCTCCCAGGCATGTGCGACACTGGCGAAACGCGCCTGCCCGGTCTAGGTGCCCGTTTCGACCTTTCAGGAGAATGAAGCAGATGCGCCCATCCGGCCGCGCTCCCGACGAAATGCGGGAAATCACCATCACCCCGAACTTTACCCGCCACGCCGAAGGATCGGTGCTGATCGGCTTCGGCGACACCCGCGTGCTCGTTACCGCCAGCGTAGAAGAGCGCGTGCCGCCGTTCCTGCGCGGCAAGGGCGAAGGCTGGGTGACGGCCGAGTACGGCATGCTCCCCCGCGCCACCCATACCCGCGGCCAGCGCGAAGCGGCCAAGGGCAAGCAATCGGGCCGCACCCAGGAAATCCAGCGGCTGATCGGCCGTTCGCTCCGCGCCGTGACCGACATGAAGCTGCTCGGCGAGCGCCAGATCACGCTCGATTGCGACGTGCTCCAGGCCGATGGCGGCACCCGCACCGCCGCGATCTCCGGCGCCTGGGTGGCGCTGCGCCTCGCGGTCAACAAGCTGATGGCGGAGGGCGCGATCACCGTCGATCCGATCACCACCCAGGTCGCGGCGGTGAGCTGTGGCATCTACCAGGGCACGCCGGTGCTCGACCTCGACTATCCTGAGGATTCGTCGGCGGACGCGGACGCGAACTTCGTGCTGCTCGCCAACGGCAACATCGCCGAGGCACAGGCCACCGCCGAGGGCGCGACCTATGACGAGGAAGGCCTGCTCCGCCTGCTCCGTCTCGCCCGCATCGGCTGCGGTCGCATCTTCGACGCGCAGCTGAAGGCCGTCGCATGAGCGGCGAAGGGGATAGCCCCCAGGCGATCCGCAAGCTCACGCCGGGCAGGCTGGTGATCGCCAGCCACAATGCAGGCAAGGTGCGCGAGATCCGCGAACTGCTCGGTCCCTACGGGATCGAGCCGGTCTCGGCGGCTGAACTGGACCTGCCGGAGCCGGAAGAGACCGGCACCAGCTTCGTCGCCAATGCCGAACTGAAGGCGCTGCAGGCGGCGGACCTGTCCGGCCTGCCCGCGCTCGCCGACGATTCGGGGCTGTGCGTCGAGGCGCTGGGCCTCGCGCCCGGCATCTATTCGGCACGTTGGGGCGCGGCGGCGCCTGGCATGGACGGGCTCGAACCGGTCGCCCCGTTCGAAGGTCGCGATTTCGGCCTGGCGATGCAGCGCGTCGAGGACAAGCTGGCGGCGCTGCCGCCGGAGACCAGCCGGGCGGCCCATTTCGTGTGTGCGCTGGCGCTCGCCTGGCCGGACGGGCATGTCGAATGGTTCGAAGGGCGAGTCCATGGCGCGCTCACATGGCCACCGCGCGGAGACAAGGGATTCGGCTATGACCCGATGTTCGTGCCGGAAGGCCGCGACGAAACCTTCGGTGAAATGGATCCCGTCGAAAAACATGCGATGAGCCACCGCGCCGACGCATTCCGGCAATTGGTCGCCGCGGTCTTCTAACGATGCCATCACGTTGGACGATCCGCATATTCGCCGGCGCTAAGGTTTAAGCTATCGTAAGGACGACCATATGTTGATCCGGTAACGTTAGCTGCCTAAGCCACCGCGACGATGGAGGACAAATTGGGGGTGCATCGCACCACATTATTCGACGAAGTCGAAGCGCGGCTGACCGATATCAAGCGGCTATTCACGCAGCTTGCACAGCAAGCCGCGCCCGAACGCCCCGGCGCGGTTCTTCCGAAGCCCGATCGAATCGAAATGGCGCGGATGATGCTCTACAGCCGTGCGCTGCTCGAACAGGAAGTCGCCGCCGATCTGTTCGCCGATCCCGCGCTGAACATCCTGATGACGCTCTACGTCGCCGGGGGCGAGGGGCAGCCGGTGTCGACCTCCGCCGCCTGCTCGGCGGCGGCGGTGCCGACCACCACTGCGCTGCGCTGGATAAACGCGCTGGCGGCGCGCAGGATGATCGACAAGCGCAGCCTGCCGAGCGACCGGCGCTTCACCTATCTGGAACTGACGCCCCAGACCCAGGCGGCGCTGGATCGCTATTTCGATCTCATCCTGGATCGTGCGAGCAAGTCACCACAGACGTGAAGCCATATTTCTGGCGGAGCCGTTCCAGGGTCAGCGAAAGATGCGCGGCCTCGGCCTCTTCTCCCGCCAGGTCCAGCAACGCGATCGCGTCCACAAGGTGCCTGCACACCGTCTCGATCCCGCTGCCCCGTTCATTCATTGTTCAATCACTCGCGTACCCTTATGTCCACATTGGATTATTTGCAGGCGCGCGGACAAGTCAGGAATAATCCCGACACGGGACAGGGCTAAAACGTGTCGCAAGAATGAGACACGTTTGGCAATTGCATCAATAAGTTCAATTTGGATATGACGCCGGCTCGCTTTTCAAGGATTCTCCGGTGACACCGCTCTCTACGCTCATCGAGCGCGCTGAAGCGATTTACCTGACCCATGGTTCGGGCAGTGCCGCCTATTTGCTCGATCAGATCGAAGCGGCGATCCGCGATGGCACGCCGGCGCTGCGCATCCGCGAACTCGATCACATCCTGCAGCTGATCGAGTATCGCCAACGCACGCTCGCGCTCTACGGGCGGAGCTGACCCGGCGCCGGGGCAACCGCCTCGGGCCATCCTGTTCGGCGATCCTGGGAAGGTATCGCTCGCAGCGGCGGTGGTGGATAGGGATGGATTCGAACCACCGTAGGGCGAAGCCCGGCAGATTTACAGTCTGCTGCCTTTAACCACTCGGCCACCTATCCATGGAGACCGCCGCTTGCGAGCGAGGGCGGCCCAATGCCGCAGCAACGCGCCCCTGTCAACGCCTTGCGCAGCACGATTTGCGTGCATAGCGTCCTGCGCTGCATTTTCAGGGGGATTCATGCGCCGTTCTGCCATCACCATTGCCGCTGCGCTGCTCGCGTCCGCCCCGATTGCGGCGCAGACGGTGCCGCCCGCGGCGCCGGTCGATCGCATCATCGATCAGGGCACCAACCATTCGGAGGTAATGCGAATCGCGCAATATCTCACCGATGTGATCGGCGCGCGGCTCACCAATTCGCCCGGCATCCGCAAGGCCGAGGATTGGACCCAGGCGAAGTTCCGCGAATGGGGCCTCGCCAATGTTCACAAGGAAGGGTTCGAATTCGGCCGCGGCTGGTGGAACGAGCGGCTGTCGGTGCGGATGGTCACCCCCCGCCCGCTCCAGCTCGTCGCCGCGCCGCTCGCCTGGACGCCGGGCACCGACGGCCCGGTCCGCGGCGAAGTCGTGCTGGCGCCGATGAAGGACGCCGCCGCCTTCGATGCGCTGAAGGGCAAGCTGCGCGGCAAGATCGCGCTGATCACCGATCCCAAGCCGATCCAGGATCCCGTCGATCCCGCGTTCAAGCGGTGGAGCGACGAGGAACTCGTCAAGCGCAACTATTACGACCTCCCCAACGCCGAGGACGAGGACAATGCCGGCTATGCCGCCCGCATCGCCTTCGCGGCCAGGCGCGATGCGTTCCTGAAGCAGGAAGGCGCGCTCGGCTATGCCACCATGTCCAGCCGCAACAACAAGCTGGTGCATGGCCAGAATAGCCAGTTCCAGCTCGGCAAGTCAGGCACCGTGCCGGCCATCGAACTCGCCGCCGAGGATTATCGCCGCCTCGCCCGCCTCGCGAAGATGGGCGCCAAGCCGGTGCTGGAGATCGATTCGGTCAGCCATTTCGACGATTCGGACAGCAAGGCCTACAATATCCTCGCCGACATCCCCGGCACCGATGCCAAGGCAGGCTATGTCATGGCCGGCGCGCATCTCGACAGCTGGGCCATGGGCGACGGCGCGGCGGATAACGGCGCCGGCACCGCGATGGTGATGGAGGCAGCCCGCATCCTCAAGGCATCGGGCATCCGCACCAGACGCACGATCCGCTTCGCGCTGTGGGCGGGCGAGGAACAGGGCCTGCTCGGCTCGATGGCCTATGTGGAGAACCATGTCGCTCGCCGCCCGGTCGATCCCGGCGCGACAGGCATCGTCCGCTACCTGACGTGGAGCGATGCCTTCCCGATCACCCCCGGCCCCGATCACGCGAAGCTCGCCGCCTATTTCAATCTCGACAACGGCTCGGGCCGGATCCGCGGCATCTATGCGCAGGGCAACACGGCGGTGATGCCGATCTTCGAGCAATGGTTCGCCCCCTTCCGCGCGATGGGCGCCACCAGCGTCTCGGCGCGGCGCACCGACAGCACCGACCATGTGTTTTTCGACGCGGTCGGCATTCCGGCGTTCCAGTTCATCCAGGATCCGCTCGACTATGGCGCGCTGGTGCACCATACGAACGTCGACACGTTCGATCATCTGAAGGCCGACGATCTGCGCCAGGGCGCGATCATCCTCGCCGCGTTCCTGGTCAACGCCGCCAACAGCGATCAGCCGCTGCCGCGCGCGCCGCTTGCGACCGCGCCGACGGCGGCCGATCGATTCTATCCTTTTACCGGCTCGGAGGCCGCTCACTGATGAAACGTCGCGGACATCGCCCCAGCCAGGCACCGGCATCCCGGCCCCGCTTCTATGGCCGCCATGCGGTGCTGGCCGCCCTCGCCAACCCGGAACGCACCGTCCGCAAGATCTGGGGCACGCGCGAGGCGCTGTCGGCGCTCGATCTGCCGCCGGTGATCCCGATCACCTATGCCGATGCAGCCGATCTCGGCCGCCTCGTGCCCGCCGATGCACCGCACCAGGGCCTCGTCGCCGAAGTCGAGCCGCTCGAGGAAATCTGGCTGGGCGACCTGCTGGAACAGGGCGCCGAGGATCAGCGCCCGCTGCTCGTGCTCGATCAGGTGACCGATCCGCACAATGTCGGCGCGATCCTGCGCTCGGCGGCGGCGTTCGACGCACTCGGCATCGTGACGCAGGATCGCCACGCCCCCCCGGAGACCGGCACCCTCGCCCGCTCGGCGGCGGGCACGCTCGAAGTGGTGCCCTGGGTCCGCGTGGTGAACCTGTCGCGCGCGCTCGACGAGATTGCCGAAGCCGGCTTCTGGCGCGTCGGCCTGACCGGCCATGCCAAGGGCACGCTGAAGGATGTGGCGAACCAGGGCCGCATCGCGCTGGTGCTCGGCTCCGAAGGCGAAGGGATGCGCCAGAACACCGAAGCGCATTGCGACGAACTCGCCCGCCTGCCCATCTCGGCCAAGGTGGAAAGCCTCAACGTGTCCAACGCCGCAGCAGTGGCGCTCTACGCTGTCACGACGCGGGGCTAGCCCCAAGGGCCCCCTACACGCTTCCGAGGTAGCCGCCCCCCCTTCCCGCTCGCGGGGAGGGGGAGGGATACGGTCCGGTACAAAGGATCGCTGGCAATCGCGATATATATCCGCTATTCCGGATATATGGAAGAATCAGCTGCAATCGCGGCACTTGGTGCGCTCGCCCAGAGCACCCGCATCCATGTGTTCCGCCTCCTGGTGCGGCACGAACCGCATGGCATGGCCGCCGGCGAGATCGCCCGGCAGCTCGACGTGCCGCAAAACACCATGTCGGCGCACCTCGGCATCCTCGCCCGCGCCGGCCTTGTCCGCTCCGAACGCAAGAGCCGTTCGATCCTCTACCGCGCCGATCTGGAAGGCCTGCGCGCGCTGACGCTGTTCCTCGTCAAGGATTGCTGTGCGGGCAGCGCCGAATTGTGTGCGCCGCTCGTCGCGGAACTCACCCCCTGCTGCTGAAAGGGCACACCATGGCTGTCGATATCATCCTGTATCACAATCCCGAATGCGGCACGTCGCGCAATGCGCTCGCCATGATCCGCAACGCCGGCATCGAACCCCACATCGTCGAATATCTGAAGACCCCACCTTCGCGCGCGATGCTGGTAGCGCTGATCGGCCGTGCCGGCATCACCCCGCGCGAGCTGCTGCGCGAGAAGGGCACGCCCTATGCGGCGCTGGGCCTGGACGATATGGCGCTGTCGGATGACGCGCTGATCGACGCGATGATGGCGCACCCGATCCTCATCAACCGCCCCCTCGTCGTCTCACCGCTGGGGGTAAAGCTCTGCCGCCCCTCCGAAGCGGTGCTCGATCTGCTACCAGCCGGCCAGCGCGGCGCCTTCGCCAAGGAAGACGGCGAACAGGTGGTCGATGCAGCAGGCGAGCGGGTGCGCTGAAGCCGTGGCCAGCGTTGCATCCAAAATCGAATCCGCACCCGCGCGTCCCGGCATCGGCACCTTCGAACGCTATCTGACGCTGTGGGTCGCGCTTTGCATCGTCGCGGGCATCGGGCTCGGCCATCTGCTGCCCGGGATCTTCGCAACGATCGCCAAGGCAGAAGTCGCCCGCGTCAACCTGGTCGTCGCCGTGCTGATCTGGCTGATGATCATCCCCATGCTGCTCAAGATCGACTTCGGCGCACTCGGATCGGTCCGCGGGCACTGGAAAGGGGTTTGCGTCACCCTGTTCATCAATTGGGGGGTGAAGCCATTCTCGATGGCGGCGCTGGGTACGTTGTTCATCGGCTGGCTGTTCGCGCCGCTCCTGCCGGCCGGGGAAGGCCCTTCCTACATTGCCGGCCTGATCCTGCTCGCCGCCGCCCCCTGCACCGCCATGGTGTTCGTCTGGTCGAACCTGTGCGAGGGGGATCCCGGCTACACCCTGTCGCAGGTCGCCCTGAACGACGTGCTCATGGTGTTCCTCTTTGCGCCACTGGTCGGCCTACTGCTCGGCGTCGCTTCCATCACGGTGCCGTGGGATACGCTGCTGGCCTCGGTGCTGCTATACATCGTCGTGCCGGTGATCGCGGCGCAGCTCGTCCGTCGTGCCATGCTGATGGCCGGAGCGCAGGCCGCGCTCGATCGGCTGCAGGCGCGCCTCGGCCCGATCTCGCTCGTCTCGCTGCTGGCGACCCTGGTTCTGCTGTTCGGATTCCAGGGAGAAGCGATCCTCGCGCAGCCGCTGGTCATCGCGTTGCTGGCCGTGCCGATTCTCATCCAGGTCTATCTGAATGCCGGCCTGGCCTATTGGCTTTCGCGCCGCTTTGGCGTTGCCTGGTGCGTCGCGGCGCCCGCAGCACTGATCGGCGCCTCCAATTTCTTCGAGCTGGCGGTCGCTGCAGCGATCTCCCTGTTCGGGCTCACCTCCGGCGCGGCATTGGCAACGGTGGTGGGCGTACTGGTGGAAGTGCCGGTGATGCTCTCGGTCGTCGCGATCGTGAAAAAGTCGCGGGGCTGGTACGAACGCGGCGTCACGGCCTGATCCGGCGCGACCGCCGCCCAGTTTCGGTGCGCCATCGCCGGGCCGCCCCTTTCCTACGCACTTTTTGTTTCCTATATGTTCCGCACAACGCCGGAGGTATGATTGTAATTAATTTACATCATCACAAGACACGTCAAAATCAGTCACACACCTACACCCGATCGCAACGCCGCTTGAACTAGCGCACTCGCGGCAACTTCATAAACTTAACACACAAGGAATCGCTAAACAGTCAAGGAATTCACAATGCCCCAGCCGCTTGGTTTCGAGGATCTGGTCCCCGCCCCCGCCGGGCGGTTCGACGGCATCCAGCGCCCCTACACCGCCGCCGACGTCGCCAGGCTGCGCGGCTCGCTGCCGGTGGAGCATACGCTGGCCCGCCGCGGCGCGCTCAAGCTGTGGGAGCTGCTGCGCACCGAGGACTATGTCCATGCGCTGGGCGCGCTGTCGGGCAACCAGGCGATGCAGATGGTCCGCGCGGGTCTGAAGGCGATCTATCTGTCGGGCTGGCAGGTCGCGGCAGATGCCAACACCGCCGGGCAAATGTATCCCGATCAGTCGCTCTACCCGGCCAATGCCGGGCCGGAGCTGGCGCGGCGGATCAACGCGACGCTCCAGCGCGCCGATCAGATCGAGCATATGGAAGGCGGCGCGACGCGCGACTGGTTCGCCCCGATCGTGGCGGATGCCGAGGCCGGGTTCGGCGGGCCGCTCAACTGCTTCGAGATCATGAAGTCGTACATCGCGGCGGGGGCGGCGGGCGTGCATTACGAGGACCAGCTCGCCAGCGAGAAGAAGTGCGGCCATCTCGGCGGCAAGGTGCTGATCCCCACCCAGGCACATATCCGCAACTTGGATGCGGCGCGGCTGGCGGCGGATGTGTGCGGCGTACCCACGGTGATCTGCGCGCGCACCGATGCGGAATCGGCCAAGCTGATCACCTCGGACGTCGATGAACGCGACCACCAGTTCCTCACCGGCGAGCGGACGCCCGAGGGCTTCTTCCGCCTGAAGGAGGGGACGGGCGTCGACCATTGCATCCAGCGCGGCCTGGCCTTCGCGCCGCATGCCGACCTGCTGTGGTGGGAGACGTCGAAGCCCAATCTCGACGACGCCCGCCGCTTCGCCGAGGCGATCAAGAAGGCGCATCCGAACAAGATGTTGGCCTATAATTGCTCGCCCAGCTTCAACTGGGAGAAGAACCTGGACAAGGACGACATCGCCCGCTTCCAGCGCGAGATCGGGGCGATGGGGTACAAGTTCCAGTTCGTCACCCTCGCCGGCTTTCACAGCCTCAACTATGGCATGTACGCGCTGGCGCGCGGCTATCGGGATCGGGGCATGGCAGCCTATTCGGAGCTGCAGCAGGCCGAATTCGCGGCGGAGGCCGAGGGCTACACCGCGACGCGCCACCAGCGCGAGGTCGGCACCGGCTATTTCGACGCCATTGCCCAGACGGTGGCGGGGGGCGCCAGCTCCACCACCGCGCTCGCCGAGAGCACCGAAGCCGCCCAGTTCACCAGCGAAGCAGCGTAACAGGAGAGTATGTGATGTCGAACGAACCGCAGCGCAGCCGCGCCGTCTTTTCCACCGAGGATTTCCGCCTGCTCCGCGAGGCCGTCGGCGCCCATCTGCAGGCGGTGAAGGACAAGCCGGAATCGGTGAAATTCTCCAACCTCTACCACCGTTTGGGCCGCGTGGCCTGACGTCTTTCCTGGAGAGGAAAGGATGCCCGCCGGGTCGCGTGCCCGGCGGGCATTTCCCGTGTTCAGATCGCCTTGCTGCGCAGCCAGGCCGCGAAGGCGTCCTCTTCCAACTGGCCGGCGGCGAGGGCGAGCATGGTCTGGATGGCATCCATCTTGTCGAAGGCGATCTCGATGCGGTTCAGCTTCAGGAACAAGCGGGTCATCACCCAGGCGGTCCGCTTGTTGCCGTCCGCGAACGGATGATTGCGTGCGACGCCGAAGCCATAGGCCGCCGCCAGGGCAAATGGATCCTGCTCGCCATAGGCCGCCTTGTTCATCGGCCGCGCCATCGCCGATTCGAGCAACCCGGCATCTTTCACGCCGGAAAGGCCGCCATGTTCCGCCAACTGCCGCTCATGCACCGCAAGGGCGATGTCGGCGGTCAGGAAGCGGAACTGCGCCTCGCTCACCGGGCGAGGACCGCGAGAATATCGCGATCCTCACGCATGATCTCTTCCGCCGCCTGCATCGCCTCGGCGAAATCGACGTCCGCGGCGCGAAGCGTGACGCTGCCCTGCCCCTCCGTCAGGAAGAGGTCGTCCCCCAGCTCCACCCGAAGCCGGGCAAGGATTTCCTTGGGCAGGATGACACCGGCGGAGTTGCCGATCTTGATGATCTTGAGCGGCTTGGTCATACCGCCGTTATAACATCAGTTCGCACCGCCTTCAACGCCGCGCAGCTGCGCCAGCCGGGCAGCGTGCTCCGCCTTGCCGAAGGGGAAGCGGCGGTAGAAGAACGCCGCGATACCGCCGAGCAGGAGGTAGACGGCGCAGAAGATCAGCGTGAATCGGTCGATCACGCCCTCGGGCACCGTCCCCGGCTTGGCGCCGTCCGGAAAGCCGGAGAGGCTGAGGATCAGGCCGGTCGCGAAGATGCCGAGCCCACTCGAGCATTTCTGGACGAAGAAGAAGCCAGCAAAGAACACGCCCTCGGAACGCCGGCCGGTCTCGACTTCGCTGTGCTCGACCACATCGGCCAGCATCGAGGCACCGAGCATGGTCGAGGACACCGCGAAGGTCGCGTTGATGGTGAAGATGGTGAACAGCACCGGCAGCAGCAGCGGATCGCCGGGCACCGGGAACAGGCCGACCAGGCGGAGGACATAGGGCGCGACGAGCAGCAGCACCGCGCCGACCAGCGCGATGGTCGCAGCGGTCGGCTTGCCCAGCCAGCGGGCCATGCGCGGCGCAATCAGGAAGGCGAGGACGACGCCCAGGAACAGCGTTGCGCCGAGCAGCTGGAAAGCGAGGTTTCCGAAATGCCAGACATGGGCATAGAGATAGTTGGACATCGAGAAGCTGGTGCCCTGCGCGACGAAATAGGCGAGCGCCGCGGTCATCAGCACCAGAAAGGCCGGGTTGCGCAGCGTGGCGAACAGCTCGGCGATGCTCTGGCGGAGCGGCTGGGGTTCGATCTCCACCGGCGGCAGGTTCTTGATCTCGCGGTGGGTGCCCAAAGCCGAGCCGAGGATCGCCACCACCATCAGCGCCGCCCCGCCGATCGCGAAGCCAGGGTACCCCGCACGGTCGAACTGGCCGTGCGGCTGGCCGGCCCGCTCGGCAAGGAACCAGCCATAGGAGAGCATCAGCATCGCCATGCCCCCGCCCCAGCCGAACAGGAAGCGATAGGCCATGATCCGCGTCCGCTCCTCATAGTCGGAGGAGAGCTCGGGACTCAGCGCCTGCGACGGCACCTCGAAGGCGGAAACGGCGGTGCGCACCACCACGGCGGAGACGAACAGCCAGCCGAGCAGCGCATTCTGGCTCCATGTCGGCGGGTTCCACAGGAACAGCCAGCCCACCGCGATCGGCAGCCAAGCCGCGTACATCCAGGGATGGCGGCGACCCCATCGGCTCCGCGTCCGGTCCGAAAGCATGCCGATCGCCGGATCGACGAACGCGTCGAACAGCAACGCGCACATGATCACGAAACCGACCTGCGCGGCGGGCAGCCCTACCACCTGGTTGTAGAAGAGCAGCAGGAAGGTGACGAAGCAGAAGTCCTTCACGCCGTACGCCGCGGCGCCGAAGCCATAAGCGAGCATCGTCGGCGTCGCCACGCGCCGGCTCGGCGGCACGGGTGGGGTGTCGGCGGTGCGACCGGCCATCAATTCATTCTCCACTACGTCCCCCGCCCTCCCCGATACAGAGACGGGGACGCCCCGGCAAACGAAACACTTTGGAAGATCGGGTACGGCTTGCAGGCCGCCGTCCACACGCTATACCTGCCGGCAATTAGAACCGAGAGGATGGCCATGGCCCTCGAACCCGAGCTGTTCGACGCGCTGATCGACACGGTCCACCGCTTCGTCGCCGAGCGGCTCCGCCCGCTGGAGGCGGAGGTGGAAGCCGCCGATGCCATCCCCGACGCGATCGTCGAAGAGATGAAGGCGCTCGGGCTGTTCGGTTTGTCGATCGCCGAGGAGCATGGCGGACTGGGGCTCACCATGGCCGAGGAGGCCCGGGTGGCGATCGAGCTGGGGCGCACCACCCCGGCCTTTCGCTCGGCGTTCGGCACCAATGTCGGCATCGGCAGCCAGGGGCTGGTGATCGCCGGCACGCCCGAGCAGAAGGCCCATTGGCTGCCCAGGATCGCCCGGGGCGACATCATCACCAGCTTCGCGCTCACTGAGCCTGACGTCGGCTCGGACTCCGGATCGGTGAAGACACGGGCGGTGCGCGACGGCGACGTGTACCGCCTCAGCGGCACCAAGCGCTACATCACCAATGCCGACAAGGCGCAGCTGTTCACGGTGATGGCGCGCACCGGCGAGGAAGCCGGCGGCCGCGGCGTCTCCGCTTTCCTCGTACCGCGCGACCTGCCGGGCGTGTCGATCGGCGAGCCGGAGAAGAAGATGGGGCAGAAAGGGGCGCGGGTCGCCGATGTGATCTTCGACGACGTGCCGGTGCCGGTGGCGAACCGGCTGGGCGAAGAGGGCGAAGGCTTCCGTATCGCAATGCAGGTATTGGATCGCGGCAGGCTGCACATCGCTGCCGTCTGCGTCGGCATGGCGGAGCGGCTGATCGCCGATTGCGTCGCTTATGCCAGCGCCCGCAAGCAGTTCGGCAAGCCGATCGCCGAGCACCAGCTGATCCAGGCGATGCTGGCGGATTCGAAGACCGAGGCCCTCGCCGCCCGCGCGTTGGTGCTGGAGACGGCCGCCGCCAAGGATGCGGGCAGCAACACCACGATGGAAGCCGCGGCGGCGAAGTATTTCGCCAGCGAGATGGTCGGCCGGGTCGCCGACCGTGCGGTGCAGATCTTCGGCGGTGCCGGCTACATCGCCGATTACGGGATCGAACGGCTGTACCGGGACGTGCGGCTGTTCCGCATCTACGAAGGCACCAGCCAGATCCAGCAGCTGATCATCGCCCGCGAGACGCTGAAGCGCGGCGGATAACAAGGGCCGCTTCCACTGTGGAGGGCCGGGAGAGGGAGTTTGGCATGGACGTATCTTCGCTGTTTCGCCTGGATGGCCGCGTGGCGCTGGTTACCGGGGGCTCGCGCGGGATCGGACGGATGATTGCCGAGGGGTTCGTCGCCTCGGGCGCGAAGGTCTATGTGTCGTCGCGGCGGGCCGACGCCTGCGAGGCCACCGCCGCCGCGCTGGGGCCGAACGCCATGCCGCTGCCGCATGACGTCTCTACCGTCGAAGGCTGTCATGCGCTCGCCGCCGATCTGGCCGCACGCGAGCCCCGCCTCGATATCCTCGTCAACAATGCCGGCGCTGCCTGGGGTGAGCCGTTCGAGCGCTTCCCCGAAAAGGGCTGGGACAAGGTGATGGACCTGAACGTCAAGTCGCCCTTCTTCCTGACCCAGGCGCTGCACGGCCTGCTGAAGGCCGCCGCCTCGGCCGAGCAGCCGGCCAAGGTGATCAACATCACCTCGATCGACGGCCAGCGGCTCAATACGTGGGAGACCTACAGCTATCAGGCTTCCAAGGCGGCACTGATCCACCTCACCCGGCGGATGGCGGCACGGCTGGTGGGCGACCGGATTCATGTCACCTCGATCGCGCCCGGCGCCTTTCCCAGCGACATGAACAAGGCCGCGCGCGACCATGGCGGCACGGTGGCGCAGGCAATCCCCGCCAGACGCATCGGCGGCGCCGAGGACATGGCGGGCGCGGCGATCTTCCTCGCCAGCCGCGCCGGGGATTATCTGGTGGGAGAAACCGTCACAGTCGACGGGGGGCTCGTCAACGCATCGCTGGGCGCGAGCATCGACGGCTGACCCGTCGATGCTCGCTTGACCTCACCGGGCGATATCGCCCGCCGCCAGCACCGCCAGCGTTACCAGCTCGCTGGCGGTGGACGTCATCGGCGCGATCTGCACCGACTTCTCCATGCCGATCAGCATCGGGCCGATGGTGGAATCGCCACCCAGTTCGCGCAGCAGCTTGGCCGAGATGTTGGCCGATTGCAGACCGGGCATGATCAGGATGTTGGCCGGACCGGAGAGCCGCGCAAACGGATAATTGGCAAGCAGCTTCGGGTTCAGCGCCACGTCCGGGGCCATGTCGCCTTCATATTCGAAGGCCACGCCGCGCGCGTCGAGCACCTTCACGGCATCGCGGATATTGTCGATCCATTTGCCCTCGGGGTTGCCGAAGGTCGAGTAGCTCAGCAGTGCGACGCGCGGCTCATGGCCCATGCGGCGAGCGACCTGCACGGTGCGCTCGGCGATGTCGGCAAGTTCCTCGGCATTCGGCCGCTCGCTTACCGTCGTGTCGGCGATGAACACGGTGTGCGACTGGCCGACCAGTACATGGATGCCGAACGGGGTGCGGCCGTCGACCGGATCGATCACGCGCCGCACCTGGCGCATCGTCTCGGCATAGGTGCGGGTGACGCCGGTGATCATCGCATCGGCATGGCCCATACGCAGCAGCAGCGAACCGAAGATGTTGCGATCGCGATTGACCATGCGCTCGCAGTCACGGCGCAGATAGCCGCGGCGCTGGAGGCGCTTGTACAGCGTCTCCACCATCTCCTCGACGAGCGGCGAGTTGACGCTGTTGTGCAGTTCGAAATGGTCCGGATTGGCACCGAGCGCGCGGAGGCGATCATGTACCGATTCCCGGCCGACCAGCACCGGCGTGCCATAGCCGCCTTCCTGGAAGGCGATGGCTGCGCGCAGCACCACTTCTTCCTCGCCCTCGGCGAAGATGACGCGCTTCGGCTTGGTGCGGGCGCCTTCATAGGCCATGCTGAGCACCGACGTGGTCGGGTTCATGCGCGCGCGAAGCTGTTGGCGATAGGCCGTCATGTCGATGATCGGCCGGGTAGCCACACCCGAATCCATTGCCGCCTGCGCGACGGCCGCCGGGATGATCTCGATCAGCCGCGGGTCGAACGGGGTCGGGATAATATAGTCCGGGCCGAAGCTGTGCGACGTGCCATAGGCCGTCGCGACTTCTTCCGGCACCTGCTGCCGGGCGAGTTCGGCAAGGGCGCGGGCGGCGGCGACCTTCATCGCGTCGTTGATCGTCGTGGCGCGCACGTCGAGGGCGCCGCGGAAGATGAACGGGAAGCAGAGCACGTTGTTCACCTGGTTCGGATAGTCCGAACGGCCGGTGGCGATGATCACGTCCGGGCGGACGCGCTTGGCCTCGGGCGGCGTAATCTCGGGATCGGGGTTGGCCATCGCGAAGATGATCGGCTTGGGCGCCATCTTCGCGAGCAGTTCGGCCGGCAACGCGTTGGCGGCGGAGAGGCCCAGGAACACGTCCGCGCCCTCCAGCGCCTCGGCCAGCGTGCGCCGGTCCGTCTTGGCGGCATGGGCTGACTGCCACTGATTCACGCCTTCACGACCTTGGTAGATCACCCCCGTGCGGTCGCACATCAGCAGATTGTCCTGCGGCAGCCCCATCGCCTTGATCAGCTCGGTGCAGGCGATCGCGGCAGCGCCGGCCCCGTTGACGACGATCTTGGTCGTTTTGATGTCGCGGCCCGTGAGGTACAGCGCGTTGATCAGGCCGGCGGCGGCAATGATGGCGGTGCCGTGCTGGTCGTCATGGAACACCGGGATGTTCATGCGCTCGCGCAGCGTCTGCTCGATCACGAAACATTCGGGCGCCTTGATGTCCTCGAGGTTGATGCCACCGAAGCTCGGCTCCATCAGTTCGACCGCGTCGATGAAGCGATCGACATCCTCGGTCTTCAACTCGAGATCGATCGAATCGACGTCTGCAAAGCGCTTGAACAGCACCGCCTTGCCTTCCATCACCGGCTTGGAGGCCAGCGCGCCGAGATTTCCAAGCCCGAGGATCGCCGTGCCGTTGGAGATCACCGCAACCAGATTGCCCTTGGCGGTGTAATCATAGGCCGTAGCGGGGTTCTCGGCGATCGCCAGCACCGGCACCGCGACGCCCGGCGAATAGGCAAGCGCCAGGTCGCGCTGGGTGGCCATCGGCTTCGAAGCGATGATCTCGATCTTACCCGGGCGGCCTTCGGCGTGGTAGCGCAGCGCCTCCCGATCGGAAAACTGGACGTTGCTCTCTTCGGCCATCCGCTCGGCTCCTAATGATGAATGTTTGCGCTCCCTAAAGCAGTCCGGGAAGGCGATTGCAAACGACAGAAGCCGAATTGCGGGCTTTCCCCTACGTCTTTCGGTTCAGGGCGACCGCGTAGAGTACGCTGCCCCCGGATCGCCAGATCGGCACCAAGCGCGGTTCGGGTGGATCACGGAGCCGCTCGGTTCCGACGAGCCACACATAGTCGACCTGATCCAGCGGCAGCCGCGAAAGGCTTTCCGCCGCGCTATGGCGCGTGCGCTGGTCGAACGGAATGGCGGGATCGATGCACCGGGACGCGACGACCAGATGGGAGGGATCATGGGCATAGCCCGGCGGCCGATAGGTCACTTGCAGCAATTGCAGCGCGTCGTTCGTCCAATGCGCATTTACCCAGGCCTGACGAAATGGTGTGGCGAGATTGGCAAGATGCTCTGTCCGGGCGCGGCGCCACATATCCCCCCGGCAGGGAATCTGGCTGAGATTGAGGATACGCGAACCAGGCACGACATGATCGAGCGCGGCAAGCTCGCGGCGATAGCTTTCGGCATAGTCGGCGAAGCTCGCGGTCGTCACGCCGAACCGAACCAGCAGCAACGCCCAGCCGGCGATCGCCACCCAGCGGCGGCGCGATGGCGCAACAGCACGCCAATCCTGCAGGACGAAAGCGAGCATCGGTACGAACGGCAGCAACCGCCCGTCGATCCGGGTGGCGCCGCTGAGAACAGCCGGCGCAGCAAGGAACAGGACCAGCGTTGCCGCTACCACCGCCAGATTGGCCCCGCGCAGCCTGGCGCCCCAGACACGGCCGATCGCGAACACGATCAGCGCAGCCGCCACCGATCCCAGATCCAGCAACCGGTTCTGATCCTGCAACACGGTGGCGATCGCATCGAGCTTGTCGAGCACGTCCCAGCGGGTCACGCCGCCGCCGCCCGGCGCCAGGGCCAATGGCACCAATCCGCCAACCAGCGGCCAAAGGGAAAGCAGCGCACGCCATGACGGACAGGCTTTCCCGCTTTCGGCAAAGGTGACGCTTGCGATCCACACCACCATCAGCGACGCGCCGACAGCATGGCCAAGGAACATCGCCGGGGTGAGCGGCACGAACAACATTGCCCGCCAGCCGCGACGATCCGCCATCGCCGTCCAGCCGACCAGCGCCCAGAGCGCGACCGCCGCCACCAGAAAGAAATTGAGAAAGCCGTAGAAGAGCCAGAGGTTGTACACAAACAGCAACGCCCAGGGCAGCGTGCTGGCGCCCTGGCGGTTGCGTTGCCGGGCCAGCATCAGCAGCCCGCCGACGATGAGCACAGGAACGATCGCGCACAACAGCCAAACCGCCGGCACCAACCCCATCAGCGGCGCCAGCGGTATAACCAGCAGGTCCGCCGCCAGATTCGGCGCCGGCACCCAATGAAACGCGAAATAGCGCAGCATCGGACTGCCTGACGGCGCCAGTTCGACGGCATATCGTCCGATATGCCCGGGCACGTCGGTGAGCGGCGGGATGCGGACGAACAAGAACGGCAGCACGGAAACCAGGGCCAGCGCGGCGATCCATCGCCTGCGCAACACCGAAACCTCCCACCCATGCGCCGGAACAATCCTCATGGTCCGCGCCCTTATCCCCAGTTTCCCCAGCCGTCACCCCGCGCCGCCGGGTTGTGTGCCCCCCCGCCGATCCGGTAGCGGGGGGCATGTCTCCCGCTCCCACCCCGATGATGGCCCAGTATCTCGCGCTCAAGGAAGAGGCGGGGGATTGCCTGCTGTTCTACCGTATGGGCGACTTCTTCGAGCTGTTCTTCGAAGATGCCAAGATCGCGAGCAGCGTGCTCGACATCGCACTCACCGCGCGCGGCGAACATGATGGCGAGAAGATCCCGATGTGCGGCGTGCCGGTACATGCGATGGAAGCCTATCTCGCACGCCTGATCAAGGCGGGCCACCGCGTCGCGATCGCCAACCAGATCGAGACGCCGGAAGAAGCGAAAAAGCGCGCCGGCTCAAAGGCACTGGTTGCGCGCGCGATCGTCCGCGTCGTCACTGCCGGTACGCTGACCGAAGAGGCCCTGCTCGACAGCCGTGCCGCCAATTGGTGCGTGGCGATAGGCGAGGCCTCCGGGGGCGTGGCCATAGCCTGTGCCGATATATCGACCGGCCGGTTCGAGGTGATCGAAACGGATCCTGCACGCCTGGGTGCCGAACTCGCGCGGCTCAATCCCGCCGAGACGATTGCCTGCGAAGCAACGGATTTCGCCGAGTTCGCCACTACGCTCCGGCCCAGAATCGATTTCGACAGTAGCGGTGGCGAAGCGCGGCTGAAGCGGCTGTTCGGCGTCGTTACCCTAGATGGCTTTGGCCAATTCTCGCGCGCCGGTCTTGCGGCGGCGGGGGGGCTGGTTGCGTATCTCGAACATACCGCCAAAGGCGCGCTACCATTTCTCCGGCCGCCGCGCGTCAGTCGCGCCGAAGCAGCCATGGCGATCGATGCGGCAACGCGCGACAGCCTGGAACTCACCATCAGCAGCGCCGGCACGCGCAAGGGCAGCCTGCTGGACGCCGTGGACCGGACGGTCACGGGGGCGGGCGCACGGCTGCTGGGCGCCGATATCGCCGCACCGCTGATGGATCGCGGCGCGATCGAGGCGCGGCTCGATCTCGTCCAGCATTTTCATGACGACTCCGGCCTGCGTGACGGCGTGCGCGCCACGCTGCGGGCCTTGCCCGACATCGGACGCGCACTGGGCCGCCTTGCCGCCGGCCGCGGATCCCCGCGCGACCTGGGTCAGCTCCGCGATGGGCTGGACGGCGCATGGCGGCTGGGCGAAAGGCTCGGCCGCATTGCGGAGGCGCCCGCCCTGCTGCGCGACCTCGCCCCGCAGTTGCGTGGCCATGGCGCGCTGATCGACCTGCTCACTCGGGCACTGGTGCCGGAACCGCCAGTCGACGCAAGCCACGGCGGCTATGTGGCGGAAGGCTACGACGCCGCGCTGGACGATCTTCGCGATGCCGGCGCGGGCGGACGTCGCGCAATCGCGGCACTGGAAGGCGCGTTCCGCGCGAAAACCGGAATCAGCGCGCTCAAGATCCGGCATAACGGCGTGCTGGGCTATCACATCGAGGTGCCGGCGCGGGCGGCCGATGCACTGATGCAGCCGGACAGCGGCTTCACACACCGCCAGACGCTTGCGGGAGTCGTCCGCTTCAACGCCCCCGAACTGCATGAGGTCGCGGTCAAGGTCACCCAGGCGGGTGCCCATGCACTCGCCGCCGAAGCCGCGCATCTCGAAGATCTGTCAGGGCAGGCGCTAACCCATCGCGAAGCCATTGCCGCCACCGCGGATGCCCTGGCGCGGATCGACGTTGCCGCCGGTTTGGCGGAACGTGCTGCGGAAGGCGGCTGGGCGCGGCCCATGCTGGTCGATCACAGTTGCTTTGAGGTCGAAGGCGGGCGCCACCCTGTCGTGGAAGCGGCGGTGGCCCGTGCGGGTGGGCGGTTCGTCGCCAATGATTGCCGCCTGTCCGAAAGCTCGCGGCTCTGGCTCGTCACCGGCCCGAACATGGGCGGCAAATCCACCTTCCTGCGCCAGAACGCGCTGATCGCGGTACTGGCCCAGGCCGGCAGCTACGTTCCGGCAGGAAATGCGACGTTGGGGCTGGTCGATCGCCTGTTCAGCCGTGTCGGCGCATCCGACAATCTTGCGCGCGGCCGCTCCACCTTCATGGTCGAGATGGTCGAAACCGCCGCGATCCTCGCCCAGGCGACGCCGCGCAGCTTCGTCATTCTCGACGAGGTCGGTCGCGGCACGTCGACCTATGACGGCCTCGCCATCGCCTGGGCGGTCGTGGAAGCGATTCATGAGGAAAATCGCTGCCGCTGCCTGTTCGCGACCCATTATCACGAACTGACACGACTGGCGGAACGGTGCGATGCGCTGAGCCTCCACCATGTCCGCGCCCGCGAATGGAAAGGCGATCTCGTCCTGCTGCACGAAGTGGCAGAGGGTCCCGCCGATCGCAGCTATGGCATTGCCGTCGCCCGGCTGGCAGGCATGTCCCCTGCGACGGTGAAACGTGCCAAGGCGGTGCTCGACAAGCTCGAAGCCGGTCGCGCAAAGACGGGCGGCCTGGCGGCGGGCCTGGATGACCTGCCATTGTTCGCGGCCGCGGCCATTCATGCCGAGGAAGCGGCAGTCGACATCGTGCGCCAGGAACTCGATATGCTGGACGTCGACGCGCTCAGCCCGCGCGAAGCACTCGACATTCTCTATCGACTGAAGGGATTGGCGAAGGACGGATAGGCTGGCTTATGCCGCTTCGCGCACGGCATGGGATTTGAGGAAGGCAGCAGCGTCGTCGGCCGGCAGCGGGCGCGAGAACAGATAGCCTTGGAATTCGTTGCACCCGAAGGTGCTTAGAAACAGCTTCTGCGTTTCGTCCTCCACGCCCTCAGCAGTAACGCCGATCCCGAGCGACTGGCCGATACCCAACACCGCTTGAATGATCGCCCGCGCATCCTGTGATCTGCCAAGATCGTGCACGAAGCTCTGATCGATCTTCACCCGATCGATCGCCAGCTTGTGGAGGTGGGACAGGCTGGAATAGCCGGTACCGAAATCGTCTAGCACCAGCTGAACACCGTCGCTCCGCAATCGGGCAAGCGCGGCTTCCACGCTCGAATCCATCGCCAGCACCGCGCTTTCCGTGACTTCGAGCTGAAGTTGCCGGGGATCCATGCCGTGTCGCGCCAGAATCGCCAGAATGCGCCCCGCTATTTCCGGGCTACGGAGTTGGATGGGGGAAAGGTTCACCGCCAACGAAATATGCGGGAACCGCATCATCATCGCCGCCGCACGATCGAGAACCCATTCTCCCAGCGGCACGATCAGGCCGCATGCCTCGGCAATCGGAATGAAATCCGCCGGCGGGATCATGCCTTGCTTCGGATGATGCCAGCGAACCAGCGCTTCGACGCCGACAACCCTGTAGCCATCCGAATCGAGCACCGGCTGATAATGCAGGTCCAACTGATCTTCTGCGGCAAGCGCTTGGCGAAGATCGGCCTCCAGCAAGCGGCGGGCCTGGACCTTGGCAGCAAGTGCCGCGTCAAACAGGCGGCACTCGTTCACCGGTTGTCGCTTCGCTTCATAGAGTGCGAATTCGGCTTGCCGATGCAACTCGTCGGCGCCAATGCCGGGCTGCGCCCAGGCAGCACCGATCGAAATGCCTAACGTAACGTCCCCCGCCGGTCCGGTCAGCGGGATATGGGCCAGGGCAAGCAACCGGCGGCATTCCGCTTCCGCGCTCTCTGCATCGGGACAATGTTCGACAAGAACAGCAAAACTGTCGCCGCCGGTGCGCGCCACACGGTCCGACCCGCGGGCCGCGCCCGCGAGCCGGTAGGCAAAAGCTTGTAGCAAGGCATCACCGACGGCATCGCCAAACGCGTCGTTGATATCCTTGAACTGATACAGATCGATCACGAACAATCCGGGTTGCGCAGGGCCACCCTCGGCAAGCGCCGCGGCAAGCTGCTCATTCAACGCAGCCCGGTTCCACAGACCGGTCAGCGAATCGTGATAGGCGAGATGCCGAACCCGCGATTCCGCCTCGCGCAATGCAGTGATGTCGGTCAGTATCGTGAGAACCAGCGGTTCACCGTCGAATACGATCCGGCGACGACGGGTGACAACCTGACGGACTGTCCCATCATGTCCGTCGATCACTTCTTCCGTCTCGAGATCCTCACCCGTCGCGAACACCTGTGCGTGCTCGCGCGTAAAACGGACCAATTGATCGGGGGAAAGATAGGCGCCGATCGGCGTGGAAAGCCAATAGTCGCGGTCCTGCCCGGCCAGCCTACAGAAGGCCTCGTTGACTTCCACGATGCGATCCGCACGATCGATCAGCAACACCGGCGATGGCAGCGCTTCCAGCATCGCGCGCAGGCAGGTGCCGCGCGCTACGTTCGCGTCTCCCTGATCCGCCCGCCGCATAGGGTGCTCCGCTGAAAAACCCCTGGAGCAACGTACCTGCCCTTTCGGCTCGGGACAGCCAAGTTGGGACATGTCCATATTGGGGTCGCAAGGTTTCAATAACCCTCTGCGAAGGAACCCGCCCGCCTATGCCAAAAATGAAAGAGGCCGCCGGGCCCCTATCCAGGGTACCCGGCGACCCCCGACATGGTCAGCGGCCGGAGAGCTCCAGCCCGGGAGACCATGCGGACCGCTTCAACTGCAGCTGCCGGCGTTGATTGGAGGAGAATACCTCCCGCACGGCACCACGGACGGAGGGCTTCCGTCCGCGCAGCAGGCTCAGCGGCGCGTCTCCCGAACGAACTGAACCGACCTCACTGCTGAACCATGAGACATCGGATCACCTCCTTTCGCTTGTTGAAGAGCCTGTGCCTCTCGACACACTTGACATGTAGGATGACCCTGAGTCGCAGAACAAGTCTTGTAAAAGAATTTTATCGGTGCGATTCTGGAAGTCTGGCGCTTGCTGCGTCGCACCGCGATCAGGCCCGGCAATCCTCCACGACGCGCAGTATCTCCGGCCAGGCCGGGATCACCAGCACCGGCAAGCCCCCGCCCTCCACCACAAACCGCCCGCGGCTGAAGCCCAGCGCGTCGAGAAAGCTGTCGTTCGCGGCGAACGACATGGCGAGCATTCCCGTGCCGTCCGGCGCAGCAGGCAGCGCCCGAACCACGCTGGTGGTGCGCAGCGTGAGCGTCGCGGGCGCCGTACCGGCCCGCAGCAGCGTCACCTGCCGCGCAACGCGATCACAACGCAGCACGGCGACCGGCGGAGCGCCAGCGGTGCCATATCGCGCCGAGCCGCCATTGGGTGCGCTGCGATACTGCCAGTCCCCGGGCGTCAGCGGCCAGTCGCGCCAGTCCGCGCTCGGCGCCGGGGCGGGGGGCGGCGCGGGCGGCGGCGGCGCGACGACCGGACGGGGTGCGGGGGCGCGCGGCGCAGTGGTCGGAGCGGGCACACAGCCGGCGAGCAGGGCAAGGCCGGCACCGGCGAACAGGGAAAGCGAACGCATCGCGCGCTTATGGGCGAGTGCGAGGGGCGGCTCAACCAGCCGTTTGGCGGTTCGCGACGGAGCGGAAGCTAGCGGCGGCGCGCGGGGTCTTCAGGCGGCACGAGGGACGATCCGATCGAGCGCACCGTTCATCGCGTGCCTTGCTTCTTCGAGATCGAAGTCCATCTGAAGCCCGAGGAAAAAACCTTCCGACATGCGCAGGTAGCGCGTCAGGCGCAGATCCGCATCGGCATCGACAGGCGCTTCCCCCGCGACGACCGCAGCCAGTTTCATCGGATCGAGACCGGTACCGGCTGCCACCTCTTCCAGCGGGAGTTCGGCGCCGACGAGGAACTCCTCACGCAGGATCTCGCCGGGGTGGACATTGTCCAGCCGGTCCTTATCCGCGATGGTAATCCTCGATTCGGACATCGTCCGCGCCTCCGTCCACCCAGCGGAAGGTGATCCGCCACTGGTCGTTGATCCGGATACTATATGTCCCTTTGCGGTCGCCCTTCAACTCCTCCAGCCGATTCCCCGGCGGCACGCGCAGTTCCAGTGGGCTCATCACGCGGTTGAGGATGCGGAGCTTGCGGCGTGCGGTTTGCTGGATGTCGGAAGGCAGCTTGCGACTGCGCTCTCCAGAGAAAACCAGCTGTGTCTCGGCATCTTGGAAGCATCTGATCATGCCCTTTTCCTTTCAGGACATGATCTGCTCTAGCACAAATTTCGCGGTTACCGCCGTCAGCGCCCCTACCCCCGCCGTGGCCCGCCAAACTTGGTCTTGGTCTGCTTCCCGTACCGCGTCTTGCGCGTACCCGGCTTGCCCTCGTTGCTGCGCCCCATCACCGGCGCCTTTCGCTCGCTTTCGGGCAGCCCGAGTTCCTCTGCCTCCAGCGCGCGGATCTCGTCGCGCAGGCGGCCGGCTTCCTCGAACTCCAGGTTCGCGGCGGCGTCGCGCATCTTCTTTTCGAGTTCCTCGATATAGCCGCGCAGATTGTGGCCGACCATGTGCGGGCGATCGGCGTCGATCTCCACCGTCACCCCGTCCTTCGAGGCGACATGGGCGATGATGTCGCCGATATTCTTCTTCACCGTCGCGGGCGTGATGCCGTGTTCGAGATTATACGCCATCTGCTTCTCGCGACGACGGCCGGTCTCGGCCAGCGCGCGTTCCATGCTGCCGGTCATGCGATCGGCATAGAGGATCACCCGCCCCTCGACGTTGCGCGCGGCGCGGCCGATCGTCTGGATCAGCGAAGTCTCGGAGCGCAGAAAGCCCTCCTTGTCGGCATCGAGAATCGCGACCAGCCCGCATTCGGGAATGTCGAGCCCCTCGCGCAGGAGGTTGATGCCGATAAGCACATCGTACACACCCATGCGCAGGTCGCGGATCAGCTCGATGCGCTCCAGCGTCTCGGTATCCGAGTGCATGTAGCGGACCTTCACGCCCGCCTCGTGCATATATTCGGTGAGGTCCTCGGCCATGCGCTTGGTAAGCGTCGTCACCAGCGTGCGATAGCCCTTGGCGGCGGTCGCCTTGCACTCCTGGATCAGGTCCTGCACCTGCTCCTCGACCGGCCGGATTTCCACCGGCGGATCGATCAGCCCGGTGGGGCGGATCACCTGCTCGACGAACACGCCGCCGGTCCGCTCCATCTCCCAGTCGCCGGGCGTTGCCGAGACATAGGTGGTCTGCGGCCGCATCGCGTCCCATTCGTTGAAGCGCAGCGGCCGGTTGTCGATCGCGCTCGGCAAGCGGAAGCCGTACTCGGCGAGGGTCAATTTCCGCTTATGGTCGCCGCGCGACATGCCGTTGATCTGGCCGATCGTCTGATGGCTCTCGTCGACGAAGAGCAGCGCATTCTCGGGTAGATATTCGAACAGCGTGGGCGGCGGTTCGCCGGGCAGGCGGCCGGTGAGGAAGCGGCTGTAATTCTCGATGCCCGCGCAGGAGCCGGTCGCCGCGATCATCTCCAGGTCGAAATTGGTGCGCTGTTCCAGCCGCTGGAGTTCGAGCAGCTTGCCCTCCGCCTCCAGTTCCTTCAGCCGCTCGGTCAGCTCGTGGCGGATCGCCTCCATCGCCTGCTTCAGCGTCGGCCCCGGCGTCACATAGTGGCTGTTGGCATAGACGCGGACATAATCGAGGCTCGCCACCTTCTTGCCGGTGAGCGGATCGAACTCGACGATCTCCTCGATCTCGTCGCCGAAGAAGCTGATCCGCCAGGCGGTATCCTCATAGTGCGAGGGGAACAGCTCGAGATTGTCGCCACGCACGCGGAAGGCGCCGCGCCCGAAGGCGGCGTCGTTGCGCTTATACTGCAGCGCGACCAGCTTGCGGATGATCTCGCGCTGGTCGACCACCTGGCCCTTCTTGAGGTCGAAGATCATCGCCGAATAGGTCTCGACCGAGCCGATGCCGTAGAGGCACGAGACCGAGGCGACGATGATCACGTCGTCGCGCTCCAGCAGCGATCGGGTCGCGGCATGGCGCATCCGGTCGATCGCCTCGTTGATCGAGCTTTCCTTCTCGATATAGGTATCGGACCGCGGCACATAGGCCTCGGGCTGATAGTAATCGTAATAGCTGACGAAATACTCGACCGCGTTCTCGGGAAAGAAATTCTTGAACTCGCCGTAAAGCTGCGCGGCGAGGATCTTGTTCGGCGCGAGGATCAGCGCGGGGCGCTGCAGTTCCTCGATCACCTTGGCCATGGTGTAGGTCTTGCCCGAACCGGTGACGCCGAGCAGCACCTGGTCGCGCTCGCCCGCGCGTGCCTGCTCGACCAGCTCCGGAATCGCGAAGCGCTGGTCGCCCGAGGGCTGATAATCGGAGACGAGCTTGAACTTCTTGCCGCCTTCCGCCTTTTCGGGGCGCTGCGGGCGGTGGGGGATGAAGGCCTGGCCCATCTCGGGCTCGGCAAGGTTGGTCCGAATCTGGATCGCCATGCCGTTGAATATGGGGAGCAAGGCGCCGTCTGAAAAGCGGCCCGTCGGTCAGGCTTCGGGCCGATAGGCGATCCGCCACATGGCCAGCCCGATGCCGGCGGCGATCAGCCCGACGGCGAGGCTCTGCGCGCCCTTGAGCGCCAGCCCGACCAACCAGTTGCGCGTATCGATCGGGGCGATGGTGTAGAGCGCGGTGCCATAGCCCTGCGCGCCCAGATAGAGCCCGAGCCCGAGCGCCCCGGTGAGCACCGCGGCATACCGGCCCCGCCGCAGGCCCAGCGCGTGCAGCACCAGCCAGATCGGCCCGCCGACCGCCGCCAGCGCGATCCCGGCGAAGATCGCGCCGAGCAAAACCCCGGTCACCAGCGCGAGCGGCGCCCGCTGGCCGGTGCCGATCAACAGCATCAGGATCAGCAACCCGCCGAGCAGGCTGCCTGCGCCCAGCGCCTTGCCGACGCCGTCGATGCTCGTCCGATAGTCGCGCGCCGCGCCGATGCCCTTGCCCATACGCCCCTTGCCCGACGCGCCTTCTAGAGAGAGCGGGGGGAGCACTCAAGCTCAGCGGAAGCGGTCGAACCGCCCCTCGGCGCGACAGCGGGCGATGCCTTCGTCGCTGGGTGCGGGCGGCGGGGCACCGATCGCCGGCACGTCGAACGCCTGCCCGATCGGTCGATCGACAAAGCGCCGCCCATCGGTGCCGCCACAGGCCAACATCGCCGCCAGCATGTCCGGCGGGGTGCGATAGGCTTCCCAGGAGAGGCGGAAGGTGCCCCAATGGATCGGCAGCGCCCAGGGCCGGCCCAGCCCGTCCCAAACCCGGATCGCGTCGCGCGGGCCGATATGCGCGTCGGACGCCATCTGGCCGGGCTTGAAGCGGAAGGCGCCCACGGGAAGCGCCGCGAACCGCACCGGCCCCAGCGCCGCGGCCTCGGCCGGCCATTTGCCGTCGCCCCAGCCGGTGTCGCCGGCGAAGAACAGGTTGCCGCCGGGCAGCGTCACCACGAAGCTCGACCAGAGCGCACGGTTGCGATCGGCGAACCAGCGGCTGCTCCAGTGATGGTTGCGCGTGACCACCACGTCGATGCCGGGCCGGAGCGTCAGCCGCTGCCCCCAGTCGAGCCCGCGCGCCGGCACGCCCGCTTGGCCGATCACGCTGTCGTTGCCGAGCCCGGTGACGATCACCGGCCGATCGCGCTGCCAGAGGGTCTTCAGGGTCGCGAGATCGAGATGGTCATAATGGTTGTGGCTGACGACGATCAGGTCGATCCTGGGCAGGTCGGCCAGCCGCACGCCGGGCACGACGACGCGTTTCGGCCCCATGCCGAACGGCCCCGCCACGTCGCTCCACACCGGATCGGTGAGGATGTTGAGGCCCTGGGTCTGGATCAGCACACTGGCATGGCCGATCCAGGTGACCTTCATCGCCTGCCCCGCCACCCGCGCCGGAGGACGGCCCTGGGCCACGGCAACGCGGGTCGGCCATAGCGGCTGCTGCATGGCACTGGCGATCCGATGCGCGAGGAACACGAAGGCGAGCGCCGGGGCGGGCGCCGTCTCACCATCAGGATTGGCGAAGCGCTGCCCGTCGAAATGCCCGGTCTCGACGCCGCGATAATAGATGCGGTCGAGGAAGGGCGGAACGAGCGTGAGGAACAGACAGAGCGCCACCACGATCCAGAGCAGCGCTACGATCAACCAGCGCGCGAACGTCCTTGCCTTTGCCATACCGTCCCTCTCGCAATCGCGTTGCCGCAGATCAAGCCTGTCTGCCGGTGCATTGACCCGAAGATCTGTTGTGTATACACAACGAATCGAACTGCAGGGCCGATAGTTCCATGGTCATTCACAATCGCATCGCGCTGTTCCGTGCCGAAGCCGGTCTGAGCCGCCGCGCCCTTGCCGAGGCGGTGGAGGTCAACCCGCAGACGATCGGCTATCTCGAACGCGGCGACTACAAGCCCAGCCTCGAACTGGCGATGCGCATCGCCCGGGTGTTCGGCGTGCCGGTGGAACTGATATTTTCCTTCCAACCCTTCGAACCCGTGGCAGACGCGCTGCAGCGCGCCGGAGTCCACTCTCAGGAGAGAGAGGCATGACCAACCGCTTCATCGCAACGCTCGACGACCTTTCCCGCCGCACCGGCATCCCCGCGCTTGCCGAAGGCAAGCCGCGCCGCCGACTGCTGCGCTGGACGCCAGTGGTAGCGCTGGCGCTGGCGATACCCGGGCTGGGGATCGAGTTCCTTTCGACGGCACGGCCGGCATATCTCGGGCACGCCCTGCTGACATGCAGTTTCGTGATCGCCACCTTTTGCCCGCTGTTCGGCCCGCTGAAGCCTTTGGGCACCGCGGAAAACGTAGACGAGTGGGACCGCGATCTGCGCCGTCGCGCCTTTCTCGTCGGCTTCGCCGCGATGGGCTTCACAGGACTTGCGCTGTTCTGCGGCATCACCGCAGTCGCCGCGCTGGGCAACTGGTCAGCGTCGGACATGAGCTTCCGGGCGATGGGCTGCGCCTTCTTCCTGATGACCCTCTACGGCGCCGTCCCCACGCTCTACGCCAGCTGGGCAACGCGTCCGCTCGACCCGGCCGAGGAGGAGGCTTGATCGCGCGCGCGTCCTTCCCCTAGCTGCGGGCATGACCCTGCCCCTTACGCCCGAAGACGCCGCCGCCGAGCTCGAACTCCTCGCCGCCGAGATCGCGCACCATAACCGCCGCTATCACGACGAAGATGCGCCGGAGATCAGCGATGCGGACTTCGACGCGCTCGTCCGCCGCAACGCCGAACTCGAAGCCGCCTTTCCCGATCTCGTCCGCGCCGATTCGCCCTCGCGGCAGGTGGGCGCGACGCCCTCGGGCCCGCTCGCCAAGGTGGAGCACGCACGGCAGATGTTCAGCCTCGACAACGGCTTTTCGGACGAGGACATCGCCGACTTTCTCGGCCGCGTCCGCCGCTTCCTGAAGCTGCCCGACGATGCTCCCATCGAACTCACCGCCGAGCCCAAGATCGACGGTCTCTCCTGCTCGCTGCGCTATGTGAACGGCGAGCTCGTCCAGGCGCTCACCCGCGGCGATGGCCGGATCGGTGAGGACGTGACGCCGAACGTCCGCACCATCCGAGACATCCCGCACCGCATCGCGGGCGCCCCGCCGGTCTGCGAGGTGCGTGGCGAGGTCTATATGGCGAAGGCCGATTTCGCCGCGCTCAATGCCCGGCTGCTCGCCGAGGCCGAAGAGACCGGCAAGGAAGCGCGCCAGTTCGCCAATCCGCGCAACGCCGCCGCGGGGTCGCTGCGCCAGAAGGACGCCGCCGTCACCGCGACACGTCCCCTGCGCTTCCTCGCCTGGGGCTGGGGGGAACTGAGCGAACCGCTCGCCGACAAGCAATATGAAGCGATCGACCGCATCCGCGCCTGGGGCTTCCCGGTCTCCGACCTGTTCGTCCGCGCACCCACACTGGAGGACGCCCTCGCCCAGTATCGCGCGATCGAGACCCGCCGCGCCGACCTCCCTTTCGACATCGACGGCGTGGTCTACAAGGTCGACCGGCTCGATTGGCAGGAACGGCTGGGCACTGTCGGCCGCGCGCCCCGCTGGGGCCTTGCGCACAAATTCCCCGCCGAGCGCGCCCAGACCACCCTGCTGGCGATCGACATCCAGGTCGGCCGCACCGGCAAGCTCACCCCCGTCGCGCGGCTGGAGCCGGTGACGGTGGGCGGCGTCGTCGTCAGCAACGCGACGCTGCACAATGCCGACGAGATCGCGCGGCTGGGCGTGCGCCCCGGCGACCGCGTGGTGCTCCAGCGCGCCGGCGACGTGATCCCCCAGATCGTCGAGAACCTGACGCGCGACGAACCGCGCGACGACTGGCACTTCCCCACCTATTGCCCGATCTGCCAATCGGAAGCCGTAGCCGAGGAAGGCGAAGTCGATGTCCGCTGCACGGGCGGGCTGATCTGCCCGGCGCAGCGGCTGGAGCGCTTGAAGCATTTCGTCAGCCGCGGCGCGCTCGACATCGACGGGCTGGGCGAGAAGACGCTGATCGAGTTGCTCGACCTGGGCTGGATCGCCGAACCGGCCGACATCTTCCGCCTGTCGCAGCACCGCGACGCGTTGCTCGGGCGTGAGGGCTGGCAGGAAAAATCGGTCGACGGCCTGCTCGCCGCGATCGAGGCGAAGCGCACGCCCGACGCGGCGCGGCTGCTGTTCGGCCTCGGCATCCGCCACATCGGCGCGATCACCGCGCGCGACCTGCTCAAGCGCTACACCACCCTGCCCGCGCTGGAGGCGCTCGCCGACGAATTGATCGCCCTGCGCGAGGCCACCCCGCCCCAGCTCGGCGAAACCGAAGCCAAGCACCGTACGCGGCTCGACAAGGCGATCGCCGAACGGATCGGCGTGGAGAATGTCGGCGCCGCCGTCGGCCATGCGCTGGCGGACTTCTTTCATGAGCCGCATAATCGCACTGCCTGGGCAGACCTGCTCCGCGAAGTATCGCCGCCGCCGTTCGTGGTGGAATCGCGCGACTCGGAAGTAACCGGCAAGACACTGGTGTTCACCGGCACGCTGGAAACCTTGAGCCGCGACGAAGCAAAGGCGCAGGCGGAGCGGCTGGGCGCGCGGGTATCCGGCTCGGTCTCGGCCAAGACAGATCTGGTAATCGCGGGGCCGGGGGCAGGATCGAAACTAAAAAAAGCCGCAGAACTGGGAATTCGCGTGATCAGCGAAAGCGATTGGCTGGCGATCGTAAACGCTTCGGAGTGATGCCTTTTTGCAACGCACCATAGTGGAACGTAGCGTGCGTATTGACTGTCACAATTTCGCAATCAAAGCCACGCAGGGGGCAGCCAGACAGATGGCGTGAAAAGCCACGACTGGCAGCCACAGGCTCAAAAAGGGAACTCTCGATGCGAACGCACTATCTTGCAGGCGTGGCCGCTGCCGCGCTGCTTATTCCGGTTGCCGCGCACGCGCAGGAAACCACGTCGACGATTCGTGGCACCGTGACCGCCAATGGTGCGCCGGTGGCCGATGCAAACGTCGTCGTAACCAACGCCGCATCGGGCACCCGCTCGACCAGCCGCACGGATTCGACCGGCACCTTCACGCTGACCGGCCTGCGCGCCGGCGGCCCCTACACCGTCGAAGTGACCGCGGCCGGCTATCCCAATTCGTCGGTGACCGACATCTACACGGTTGCCGCCCAGTCGTTCGATCTGCCGATCGAACTGGCCCCGCAGGGCCAGGGCGCTGAAATCGTTGTCACCGCCAGCACCGTTCGCGGCGCGCGCTCGATCTCGCAGGGCCCGGCCACGGTGCTCTCGGCTGCCCAGATCGCCAACGTCGCCAGCCTCAACCGCGACATTCGCGACCTCTCGCGCCGCGATCCGTTCGCCCGCCTCGACGATACGCCGACCGGTGGCCGTGCCATCTCGTTCGCCGGCCAGAACGCGCGCTACAACCGCTTCAGCGTCGACGGCGTGCCGATCACCGACAATTTCGGTCTCAACACCGATGGCCTGCCCAGCCGCCGCTCGCCGATCCCGTTCGACGCGATCGGCCAGTTCCAGGCGAAGGTCGCGCCGTTCGACGTGCGCGAAGGCAATTTCCAGGGCGGTGCGATCAACATCATCCTGAAGTCGGGCACCAACGAGTTCCACGGCACCGGCTTCTACGCGCGCTCGGGCGACTCGTTCGTCGGCAACAAGACGAAGGACATCACGGTCAACGTGCCGAAGTTCCACGTCGACAATTACGGCGCCGAACTGAGCGGCCCGATCATCAAGGACAAGCTGTTCTTCATGGTCGCCGGTGAGCGCCTGCGCGGCGGCCGTCCGATCGTGGAAGGCCCGATCGACAACAATGGCGGCACCGTGATCCCGGGCGTTACCCAGGCGCAGGTGGATCGCATCAGCGCGATCGCCAAGAGCGTCTACGGCTACAACACCGGCGGCGTGCTGCACGACTCGGGCGACAAGGACGACCGCGTCGTCGCCCGCATCGACGCGAACATCAGCGACAAGCAGCGCCTGTCACTGACGTACACCTACGCCAACGACGCGATCAACCTGCTCAACAACACCTTCACCAACGCGCCGACAGGCCTTGGCCTCGCCTCGAACGCCTATATCCAGGGCAACCGCCTGCACACCGGCGTGGCGCAGCTGAACTCGGATTGGTCGGACGACTTCTCGACCGAAGCGCGCGTGTTCTACAAGAACTACACGCGCATCCAGGATCCGCTGTTCGGCCGCGGCTTCGCCCAGTTCCGCGTCTGCTCCAACGACACGTCGGTCGGGTCGCTGACCGCGTGCGACAACAACGCGGCGATCGTCTCGTTCGGCCCGGACAATTCGCGCCAGACCAACCAGCTGAAGACCGACACCTGGGGCGGCCTGTTCCAGGCGCGCCTGACCAAGAACGATCACGATCTGCGCATCTTCAGCGAAGTCGCGTTCGTCAACGTGTTCAACTCGTTCTTGCAGAACAGCGCCGGCAACTATTATTTCGACTCGATCGCGGACCTACAGAACAAGACCGCCAACTCGATCACCTATGCGAACGCGATCCCGTCGCTGGTGCCGAACAATGCGGCCGCGAACTTCTCGTACCAGAGCTACACCTTCGGCATCATGGACTCGTGGCGCGTCACCCCGACGCTGAACATCAGCTACGGCATGCGCTATGATCTGTACGGCATGCACGATCTGCCGCGCCGCAGCGCTGCATATGTCGCCCGCTATGCCGCAGGCGCCATTGTCAACGGCCAGCTCGAGACCATCGGTTCGAACAGCGCCAACATTTCCGGCCTGGGCCTGTTCCAGCCGCGCATCGGCTTCGACTGGAAGCCGCTTCCGCGGGTGAGCATTCGCGGCGGCGGCGGCATCTTCGGCGGCGGCACCCCCGACGTCTATGTGTCGAACAGCTTCTCGAACACCGGCGTGCTGACCAACTCGATCAACATCAACCGCACCGCCACCGGCTTCTCGGGCGCGACGACCGACGCGACGATCGGCAACGCCGCGCTGTCGGGCGTCACCGGCACGTCTATCCCCGGCCAGGTGAACACGCTGCTGACCAACGCGACGGTGGCCAGCAACGCGCCGACCAACGCGCTTGATCCGCACTTCAAGCTGCCCTCGCAGTGGCGCGCCACGCTGAGCGGCGAGTATTCGGTGAGCGGCTGGACCTTCGGCGCGGACTTCCTGTACTCGAAGGTCCGCAA
This sequence comes from Sphingomonas pokkalii, assembly GCF_003096275.1. Lineage (GTDB taxonomy): Bacteria > Pseudomonadota > Alphaproteobacteria > Sphingomonadales > Sphingomonadaceae > Sphingomonas > Sphingomonas pokkalii. The sequence continues at coordinate 2,903,098 of NZ_QENQ01000001.1, read as the reverse complement.
TCAGGTGTACTTCACCGACATCCGTTCGCAGCCGATCGCCGGTTCGCTGACGCCGGACGGTCGCCAGCGCTACCAGAACATCATCGACGGCGCGACCAGCACCAACACCAACAGCGACATCCTGCTGACCAACACGACCAAGGGTCGTGCGCTGATTGGCGTCGCCCGCGTCGACAAGACCTGGGATTTCGGCCTCAACATCAACGGCAGCTTCACCTACCAGGACGTGAAGGACCAGTCGCCAGCGACATCGTCCACCGCGGGTTCGAACTATAGCAACGGCGCGTTTATTGATCCGAACAACGTTGCCTATGGCATCTCGAACGATCAGGTGAAGTACTTCTTCAAGTACAGCCTGAATTACGAGCACGCCTTCTTCGGCGACTATAAGACCACCTTCGCGCTGTTCGGCGAATCGCGGATCGGCCACCCGTTCAGCTACACCTTCCAGGACTTCGGCAGCGGCCGTTCCTCGGTGTTCGGCACCACCGGCACGAGCTCGGGCACCGGCACCGGCGGCAACCGCTATCTGATGTACGTCCCGACGGTGAACGATCCGCTGGTTTCGTACAGCACCCCTGCGGTTCGCGATGCGGTGAATGCGTTCATCGACGCCTCGGGTCTCGGCAAGTATCGCGGCCAGGTCGCTCCGCGCAACGCGTTCCACTCGAAGTGGTTTACCCGCATCGACCTCCACGTGTCGCAGGAACTGCCGACCGGCCTGGGCAAGTCGCGCGTCACCATCTTCGGCGACATCGAGAACTTCACCAACTTCCTGAACAAGAAGTGGGGCCAGACCCGCGAATACGTGTTCCCTTACAACGTGCCGGTGGTGCGCGTGCAGTGCCTGACCACGCGTCTCGCGCCCGGCGTGGACGGTGGCGGCACGGTCGCAGCCAACGCGTCGCAGGCATGTGCGCAGTATCGCTACTCGCCGGCCGGCGGTTCGGCGAACTTCACCGCGCCGAGCGACCAGATCTACGCGAACCAGTCGCTCTACTCGATCCGCATCGGCGCCCGCTTCACCTTCTAAGCGGCACCGATCAACCTTTTACGAATGCCGGGCACCGCAAGGGCCCGGCATTTTTTTTGCTCCCTTCGCCCGCCGATGGTAGAGGCGCGCCGTGGCAAAGACTTCGCTTCCGCAGACAAGCGCCAGGAACCTGGGCATTCCCAAGCCCGAGCTGTTTTCCCGCCCCTTCTTCGAAGACAAAGGGCGGGCCTTCTGGATTCTCCAGGCAACGGGCTGGAGCGGCTATCTGCTGCTCCGCTCGGTTTCGTCGATTTCGAACGGCTTTTCGTTCGAAGGGATCATCAAGGCGATCATCGAGGCAATCGTCGGCTATTGCCTGACGCTCCTGCTATCGGCGCTTTACGGCTTCTATCGGGGCATGCCCCGCATCCCCGCGATCCTCCTCACCCTCGCGACGCTTGGCGCCGCCACGATCATCTATGCGGTGCTCGAAGCCTTCACCTATTCGTTCACCGCGGCGGAACCTGGCATCACTGTCGCGCGGGTGATCGGCTATAGTTTCCTCACCTTCACGGTGCTGGCGGGCTGGTCCGCGCTCTATTTCGGGATCAACTTCTACCTGATCGTCGAACAGCAGATCGATCAGATGCAGATCCTGGAAAGCCAGGCGTCGAGCGCGCAGCTGGCGATGCTGCGCTACCAGCTGAACCCGCATTTCCTGTTCAACACGCTCAACTCCATTTCCACCCTGGTGCTGCTCAAGCAGACCGAGCGGGCCAATGTGATGCTGTCTCGCCTTTCGTCCTTCCTGCGCTACACGCTTGCGAACGAGCCGACGGCGCATGTCACGCTGGCGCAGGAGATCGAGACGCTTAAGCTCTACCTGGAGATCGAAAAGATGCGGTTCGACGAACGGCTGCGTACGCATTTCGAACTCGATCCACGCGCGGCGAAGGCCCGTTTGCCGTCGTTGCTGCTGCAGCCGCTTGTCGAGAATGCGATCAAATATGCCGTCAGCCCGCAGGAAGAGGGCGCGGATATCACCGTTTCGGCTCGGCTCACCGGCGATAGGGTGCAGATCGCCGTGTCCGATACGGGTCCGGGATTGATCGAAGCGCGCCCGAGGCCGACGCTTTCCACTGGCGTGGGGCTCGCCAATATCCGGGAGCGGTTGGCACAGGCCTTCGGACCTGACCATCGTTTCGAGACTCGAACGAAACCCGGGGAAGGTTTCAGCGTTGAGATCGAGATACCGTTCCAGCTTGAGGAACCGAACCGAGAGGCCGCATGACCATCCGTACCATCCTCGTTGACGACGAATCCCTGGCGATCCAGGGACTCGAGCTCCGGCTCCAGGAGCATGAGGATGTCGAAATTATCGACAAATGCTCCAATGGCCGAGAGGCTATCCGATCGATCAAGACCCATAAACCGGATCTGGTGTTTCTCGACATCCAGATGCCGGGGTTCGATGGCTTCTCCGTCATCCAGGGCCTGATGGAAGTCGAACCACCGCTGTTCGTATTCGTCACCGCCTATTCCGATCACGCGATCCGGGCGTTCGAAGCCCAAGCCGTGGACTATCTGATGAAGCCGGTCGAGCCATCGCGGCTCGCCGACACGCTCGACCGCGTCCGGCAGCGCCTCACCGAAAAGCGCGGCGTGGAGGAAGTGGAGAAGCTGAAGGAAGTGCTGGCCGAAGTAGCACCCGACGCGGTGGACGAGATCGCTGCCGGCGACGGGGCGGAGCCCGCATCCAACCGCTTCGAAAAGCTCATCAACATCAAGGATCGCGGCCAGATCTTCCGCGTCGATGTCGATACCATCGAACGGATCGACGCTGCCGGCGATTACATGTGCATCTACACCGGCGACAACACGCTGATCCTGCGAGAGACGATGAAGGATCTCGAAAAGCGGCTGGACCCCCGTCGTTTCCAGCGGGTCCACCGCTCGACGATCGTCAATCTCGACCTTGTGCGCCAGGTGAAGCCGCACACCAATGGCGAATGCTTCTTGGTGCTGAATTCGGGCGCGCAGGTGAAGGTGTCGCGCTCCTATCGCGACGTAGTGGCGCGGTTCGTCCACTGACCGGACTACTCCCCTTCCCATCGCAATCGCGGTGGGAAGGGCTGCACCGTCGCTCTCGCTACACGCCGCCCGGCTCGTCAAGCGCCTTTTCCGATGCCGGCACAATGGGCCTCCTCGGCGCGTGCCAATGGCCCACCAGGAGCACCGGCTCCAGCACGGCCATGCCGATCAACACCGCGATTAGTCGTTCCAGTCCCGGCGTCGCGTCGCCGTTGGCGTAGCTGTCGGGCACCAGCATCACGAGCACCGCAAGCGTGAACTGGGTGCCGACATAGCGATAGCTGTGGGGGCCGTTCTCGATCATGCGCCCGGTGGCGACACCTAGCATCGTACCCGCAATCAGCAGCGCCGCATGACCGTGCGCGACGACCAGGCAAAGCCCCGCCAAGACCGCTCCGGTTAGACACCCCAGGAAGCGCTGCAGCAGCCGCACGCTTACCGGCGCCAGCCCACTTGCACCGATCGACTGCGCGGGCACCAGCATCACTGCCATGATTCCGATCGCGCCCTGCGCCAGCGCCGGCAACGTCAGCGCCCGCGCCACCCCGACCAGCAACGCCAGCGCGATCCCTCCCTGCACCGCGTGGCGCAGCGCCTCCGGATGGAAGCCGGCCGCAGCGCTTGGCGGCGTCCGCTCCGCCGGCCAGCGTCGCCGCACCGTCCATGTCGAGACGATACTCACCACCGCGCAGGCCAAGGTGCCCGCTACCGTTTCCAGGATTCGCGTCGCCACGAACTGGCCGAGCGCCGCTCCCGGCGCCTCGATATCATCGAGCAGCACCATCGCGAAGGTGAGGCCGAAGAACAGCCAGGCATAAGCGCGCCGGGCGGTGATCGCCTGGTAAAGGCTCAGCGTGCCGACCAGCATCAGAGTTGCGGCACTGATCACCCAGTTTCCCGCGACGAACGGCGCCGCCGCCAGCGCCAGCACCCCGCCCGCCACGGTGCCGACGATCCGCAGCATTCCACGCAGCAGCGTCTCGCTGGCATGACCGCGCATCACCATGTAGCCGGCGAACGCCGCCCAGGCGACGTTGCTACCGCCGATCAGATGCGCCACCAGGATCGCCAGCAGCACCGATACCACGCATTCGCCGGCATCGACGGCGCGCGGCGTGATCCGCCCCAGAACAGCAACCCAAAGGGCGCGCAGCCGCCTCATCTCATGCGAACAGCTCTGCGAGGAACGCGGTCATCGCCTGCCAGCTGCGCCGATCCGCCTTGGGTTCATAGGCGATCGCCGGGTTCAGGCTCTGTACGCGGCTCCGGTCGGTAAAGGCATGGCCGGCATGGCCATAGGCGTGGAGCTGCCAGTCGGCGCCGCGTTCGGTGAGCTCCTGCGCCAGCGCCGCGGTCGCCTCGGGCGGGCAGAGCGGATCGTCCCAACCATGGCAGACCAGCAGCCGGGCCGTGATCGGCGCGTCCGCGGGCAGATCGGGCCGGTCATAGACTCCGTGGAACGAGACGCCGCCGAGGATCGGCAGCCCGCCCCGGGCCATGTCGAGCACGCACTTCCCACCGAAGCAGAAGCCGACCGCGGCGATCCGCCCCGTCTCCACCATCGCCAGCCCGGCCAACGCCTGGAGCGATGCCGCCAGCCGCTCGCGGAGCAGGCCCCGGTCGGCGTTCAGTTCCTCCATATAGCGGGCATAGTCGGGATCGCCCGCCAGCGTCCGCTTGCCCTGGCCATAGACATCGGCGACCAGCGCGACATAGCCGAGGCGGGCCAGATCCTCGGCCTTCTCCACATCGGCGTCCTTCGCCCCGAACACATTGGGCAACACCAGCACCGCCGGACGGGGATGGGCGACGCCATCGTCCCAGACCGCCACACCTTCGAACGGGCCACCTGGCCCCGCATAGACCAACGTCTGTCGAACCATTGCGTCGTCTCCTGCGCTTGTCCCTGTCGCACATCCCGCTAAGGACGGCGGCAAACCGATGCAAGGAGATCGCCTATGCCCACGCTCGTCCTGATCCGCCACGGCCAGTCGGCCTGGAACCTGGAAAACCGCTTCACCGGCTGGTGGGATGTCGACCTGACCGAGCAGGGCGTCCGCGAAGCCACCGCCGCCGGCACGCTGATGAAGGAAAAGGGCCTGGATTTCGACCTGTGCTTCACCAGCTTCCAGAGCCGCGCCATCAAGACGCTGCACCTGGCGCTGGAAGCGATGGGCCGACTATGGCTGCCGGAAGAGAAGGACTGGCGCCTCAACGAGCGGCATTATGGCGGGCTGACCGGCCTCGACAAGGCCGAGACCGCGGCCAAGCACGGCGACGAGCAGGTGAAGATCTGGCGCCGCAGCTTCGACGTGCCGCCGCCGCTCCCCGAGGCGGGCTCGCCGTGGGACCTGACCCAGGACCCGCGCTATGCCGGCATCCCGATCCCGCAGACCGAGAGCCTGAAGGACACGATCGCCCGCGTACTACCCTATTGGGAGCGGCGGATCGCCCCCGAGCTGAAGGCCGGCAAGCGGGTGCTGATCGCCGCCCATGGCAATTCGCTCCGTGCCCTGGTCAAGCACCTGTCCGGCATCGCCGATGACGAGATCGTCAGCCTGGAGATCCCGACCGGCCAGCCGATCGTCTACCAGCTCGACGACGACCTCAAGGAAATCGAGCGCTACTACCTCAACGAACGCTGACCCGACCGCACCCGGCGTCCATCGCGGCGCCGGGTGCCTTGGCCATTGCCCTCCGGCGATCCCGCCACTAACAAGCCGCCTTCCCTTCCCAAGAGCGGCAGGCAATGGCGGACGCACCACTTATCGGCATCATCATGGGCAGCACCTCCGACTGGGAGACGATGCGCCACGCAGCCGAGATCCTGGCCGAACTCGGCGTGCCGCACGAGACCAAGGTGGTCTCCGCCCACCGCACCCCGCAGCGGCTGTATGACTATGCCACCACCGCCGCCGAGCGCGGGCTGAAGGTGATCGTCGCCGGAGCCGGCGGCGCGGCGCATCTGCCCGGCATGGCGGCAGCGATGACGCACCTCCCGGTGCTGGGCGTGCCGGTGGAATCCAAGACGATGAAAGGCCTCGATAGCCTCTATTCGATCGTCCAGATGCCCGGTGGCATCCCGGTCGGCACGCTGGCGATCGGCAAGGCTGGCGCCAAGAATGCCGGCCTGCTCGCCGCCGCCATCCTCGCGACGGCGGACGATGCGCTGGCCGAACGGCTCAAGGCCTGGCGCGCGGCCCAGACCGAGAGCGTCGCGGTGGACCCGGCATGAGCGACATCCTCCCCCCCGGCTCCACCATCGGCATCCTCGGCGGCGGCCAGCTCGGCCGGATGATCGCGGTCGCCGCGGCCCAGCTCGGCTACCGCACCCATGTCCTCGCCCCCGACGAGGAAAGCGTCGCCGCGCAGACCGCCTCCAGCTTCACCCGCGCCGATTATCACAGCCATATCGTGCTCGACGAACTGGCGAGCCACGCCGACGTGATCACCTATGAGTTCGAGAATGTCGCGCTCGCGCCCGTCACGCATCTCGCCGCCAAGGTGCCGGTGCGCCCCGGCGCCAAGAGCCTCGAGATCGCGCAGGACCGCGCCAACGAAAAGTCGTTCGTCGCCGAGCTCGGCGGCCGCACCGCGCCCTGGGCGCTGGTCACCACCCGCGACGAGCTGCACGAAGCGATCGCCAGGATCGGGGCGCCGTCGATCCTGAAGACGCTGCGGCTCGGCTATGACGGCAAGGGCCAGGTGCGGCTGCACGAGGCGTCCGAGGCGGAAGCCGCTTGGGCGGCGATCGGCGAGCGCCCGGCGATCCTCGAGGGCTTCGTCACCTTCAGCCACGAATTCTCGATCATCACCGTGCGCGGGCTGGACGGCACGCTGGCCAGCTATCCGCCGCCCTGGAACGAGCACAAGGACGGCATCCTCGCCCGCTCCACCCTGCCCGCCCCCGCCGAGATCGCCCGCCACTGGACCGAGGCGGCGGCGCTCTCCGGCCGCGTCGCCGAGGCGCTGGGCCATATCGGCGTGCTGACCTGCGAGTTCTTCGCGACCGAAGACGGCCCGGTGTTCAACGAAATGGCGCCGCGCGTCCACAATAGCGGGCACTGGACGATCGAGGGCGCCGAGACCTCGCAGTTCGAAAACCATGTCCGCGCGATCTGCGGCCTGCCGCTCGGCTCGACCGCGCTGACCGGCACCCATGTCGAGATGGAAAACCTGATCGGCGACGAGGCCGATCGCTGGCCCGAGCTTCTCGTCGAGCCGGGCACCCACCTCCACCTCTACGGCAAGGGCCAGGCCCGGCCGGGGCGCAAGATGGGGCATGTGACGCGGGTGAAGCGGGGCTAGCCCGTCGTCACCCGGGTGCGGGGTGGCTCAATTACCCTCGGAGTCCACGACAAACACCTCGGGCTTGCCGCGCGACAGGGGATCCCAGCCGGCGGACAATGCGGAGCGGACGCAGCGCGCGATCGTCGCGTCGTCGAGCTGGAGACGGCCGCGCGGCAGCCCCTTGAGCAGCCGCTTGGGCGCCGGAAACTCCAGCCACGCCTCGCGCTTGGCATCGCGCTGGGCGACCGCAATGGTCATCCCCTTCCAGCCCTCGTCGTCCGAAAGATGCGGCTCGCGCTGCAGACGCCAATCATAGGTCACGCCATCCAGATCGATGGCACCGCTGGTGCTCAGGGATTTCGACATGCGGGGGCCTTACACGCTAGCCGAGCAAAGGCACAGGGGCGGGAGCAGCACGCCCTGCAGGATAGCTGCTCGGATTGCGAAGTTTAGGAAGTTTAGGCTCGTGCGGGCAGGAGTCAGCAGTCGCCCCAGTTGGCGAACTGCTTCAGATAGTCGGCGAACGGCTCAAGCCCCATCTCCGCGCGCAACTCCGGCAGCCTGGCTTCCTCTTCGAGCGGCTGGGCGACGCGCCTGCCATCCTTGCACGTCACTTGCGTTGCATAACGCTGTTTCCCGGTGATCTTGAGCATGATGCGGTCATAGAGGTATGCGTAGCTACGCTTGTTCACCTCGCCCGAAGCGACGAGCGGCGTCATTAGGCGCAGTGCGCGTAGCTGGAACGCCGGGTCTGCATCCGCATGTTGGACGAGAAGCCACGCTGCATGGGATCCAGCGCTGCCGGCCTGGGCAATGGTCGGCCAGCCGCCTCGATCGACCTGTGCCTTCAGCCATCCCGTATTGGCGCGATCGCGTTCGAAAACAGCGACCATGAGATAAGCGTCGAGCACCGACCGGGCACCGCTGGAAAGAGGTGGCGCATCCGCCAATTCGCCTTGCCCCCATGTTGTGGCATTTCGCAGCACCTGTTCCCCGACCACGAGCACGAGGAGCTGCTCTTCCAGTGTCGCGTCACGCCGGAGCCAGGTGCCGCGCTCCGCGAGCCGCAAGGCAAGCAGGAAGCTGGAAGCGACCGGCCGAGCCTCCTGCAGGTCGCGTTGGAAGTCGGACCATGTCGCGGCGGGGCGCGTCTGCAGCTAGCGTCCACGGTCGTGGTGTAATTTCCCGGTGTAGATGACGGTGTATGCCGGGGTGGGGCCGAGGCCCCACCCCGGCGTCGGCGTCTCGGTGGCCACCGGGCACATCGGATATGGTGGAGTTTCCAGACTTCAACCTGACCCGAGGAATTCCCGATGACCGACGACAGACTACCGCTTGCCGAGCTGATGGCGAAGACCGGAGACGGCGATTTCCTGCGCAGCGTCGCTGAAAGCGTTTTGCAGATCCTCATGGAGGCCGATGTCGACGGCCTCATCGGCGCCAGCCGCCACGAGCGATCCGGCGAGCGCAGCACCTGGCGCAACGGCTACCGCGACCGCAGCCTGGATACCCGGCTGGGCACGCTCAACCTCAAGATCCCGAAGCTGCGCACCGGCGCGTACTTCCCCGGCTTCCTCGAACCCCGCAAGACGGTGGAGAAGGCGCTGGTCAGCGTCATCCAGGAGGCGTGGATCGCCGGCGTCAGCACGCGGCGGGTCGACGAGCTGGTACAAGCGATGGGCGGAGCCGCCCAAGGTTCCGGCGATGCGCAGCATCGCTGGAATGGCGGCGGAGGGATGAGCGGCATCTCGAAGTCGTCGGTGTCCAAGCTGTGCAAGGACATCGACGAGCGGGTGAACGCCTTCCTGAAGCGCCCGCTCACCGGCGAGTGGCCGTATCTCTGGCTCGACGCGACCTACCTCAAGGTGCGCGAGGGCGGCCGCATCGTCTCGGTCGCCGCCATAATCGCCGTCGCCGTCACCACCGAGGGTAAACGCGAAATCGTCGGCTTGCATATCGGCCCCAGCGAGGCCGAACCGTTCTGGTCGACCTTCCTGCGCGACCTCGTCCGTCGCGGGCTGAAGGGCGTGAAGCTGGTCATCTCGGATGCGCACGAGGGGCTGAAGGCCGCCATCACCCGCGTCGTCGGTGCAACCTGGCAGCGATGCCGCGTCCATTTCATGCGCAACGCGCTTGCCCATGTGCCCAAGGGCCAGAATACCATGGTCGCCGCCGCGATCCGGCAGGTATTCCTCCAGCCAGACCATGCCGCCGCGACGCAGACCTGGCGCCACGTCGCCGACCAGTTGCGCGCCCGCTGGCCGAAACTCGGCGCCTGCATGGACAATGCCGAGCATGACGTGCTCGCCTACATGACCTTCCCCGAGCAGCACCGCACCAAGCTGCACTCCACCAACCCGTTGGAACGATTGAACAAGGAGGTGAAGCGCCGCGCCGACGTGGTCGGTATCTTCCCCAACGAAGACAGCATCACCCGACTCATCGGCGCCGTGCTGCTCGAACAGAACGACGAGTATCAGCTCCAGAACCGCTATATGCAGATCGAGGGCATGGCCGCTCTCGTCACACCGCAGATCGAGGAGGTGCCGCCACTACAGATTACAGATGTGGACGGCCCCTCGCTTGTAGGACACTAGCAGAATTTCTGACCCGATTGTTTGCTATCAGATGTCCGGCC
>NZ_QENQ01000001.1:2783506-2893006 GCF_003096275.1 Sphingomonas pokkalii | reverse complement strand
TACGTGCCAACATTACCCCGATTTACCGCTTGCATCCGAAGGGGCGTCCACAGATGCCGTACAGGATGACCTTGAGAATGCGGCCCTTCTTCTTCCACTCGTGGCTGGCGAGCGCGAAGGCGTCGTCGAATTCCTCGAAGACGATCTGCACCACGCGCTCCAGCTCGCGCTGCTTGGCAGGCGGAAGATGATCGACATTGCTGCGCATGGCGGAGGCTACCCTGTCGGGCTTGCCGCCCGATGGCAAGCCACCCGGCGGCAAGCGGTGTGTGTGAATGCCGGCGATCACCGGGGCCAGAGGCGGCGCCACCACGGTTCCGGCGTGTCGATGATCCGCATGAAGAGGGTGAGGGCTGCGGCAAATTCCGCCTCCACCTCCTCGGCGCTGATGCCGTGGCGTAGCGCAAGCGTCGGATAGTCGATCTCCTCGAACCGCATCGCCCAGAAGATCGCGCGCTGCCGTTCGGTCATCCGACGAAGGGCACGGAAGCCCCGCCGCCGGAAGACATGGGGCGGAAGCCGCTCGGTCATGACCGCGCCTCCCCACCGGAAAGGAGGAAGTCCGCCGCCTTGCTCGCCGCACTGGCAGCCCGGAAGATGGCCTTCTCGTCGCCGCGCAACACCGCGAGCCAAGAGCCGATATAGTCGCTGTGCCGGACGGTGGGCACAATGCCGAGCGACGCGCAGGTGAACGCCGCCGACATCTCCGCGACGAGTTCCTCCTTTGCGTACGATGCCGATCCGAAGGCGCCGGACTGGTCGCGGTCCAACCGGCTGCAATGGCCGGTGAAATGCCCAAGCTCGTGCAGCGCCGTCCGGTACCAGTTCACCGGATCATGAAAGGCCGCCTGTGGCGGCACCTGCACGACATCCTGCGCCGGTGAATAATAGGCCTCGCTCCCACCGATCCGGAAATCTGCGCCGCTGGCCGCGATCACCCGATCCGCCTCGGCAATCGCCAGCACGGGGTCCGGCAGAACCGGAATGCTGGTCACCGCCTCGGACAGGCCGTCGCATTGGTCGACATTGAAGACGGTGAACCGCTTCAGAAAGGCAATGGTCCGCGCCTCGCGGTCTTCGCCCTGCGCCTTTTCGGCCTCGTCCTTCGGGGTGAAGCGATCCGCATAGCAGACCACCGTGCCCTTCTCGCCGCGCCGAACATGCCCGCCTGCCGCTTCCGCCTGCCGATAGGTCAGCCAGCGTTGGCCAGCATAGCCGCCATCGATCGCCGCCGCCCATAGGATCAGCACGTTGATCCCCGAATAGGCTCGGGCCGATACGGCGTTTCTCGGCATCGTGCAGGGGCACCGCGCCGCATCCCAGGGCTGCACCCAGGGCAAGCGGCCTTGCTCCAGCTCCGCGATGATCCGGGCGGTTACCTCACCATAGAGGCTCTGACGCTCGTTGCTCTGCATCTCCTCTGCTCCTTCCTAAAACCGCCATCGACCGGCGCCGGGGTGGCGGGGGGCGGCAGGAGCGGACCGACAGCCCCGCCGGACGCAGGCGGGGCGCACCCGAAGGGCGGGAACGGAGTGGATGACCCGGCAGCAAGGCTGCCGGGTTGCGCCGCGCCGAGGCGGGGCTACAGGGCCGTGACGCCCCCCGCCACCATGACGCCGAAGGCACTACGCCGCCGCGCCACCGGCGCGGCGACCGCCAGAGGCATGGCGCCCATGCCGACCGGGCCGCTAAGCGGACCGGCCCACGTCATGCGATCATCACGGCGAAGCCGACGAGACGCCCCGGGGCGGCTCGGCTGGAGCGGCCACGCGGAAGTAGAGCGCGGTCAGGCTGGAACAGCCTGAGACGCCACGTCATCCGCCCGCAAAATAATTTTCCCTTACATTTGGAACGGCAGCGGACGAATAGGAACGTCTAGGGACAAACTGGCGAAAAAAAGCCAATTTTCCTGCCGTTGACGACGGCGATCGTCACCCCAACTCTGTCTCCGACAAGCACAAAAGAACTCCACAAGACACAGGAGACTGACCCATGCTGCAACAGCAACCTGACCGCTTCCTCCGCCTTAATGAGGTCCTGCGCCGCACCAGCCTCTCCCGTGCGACGCTCTACCGGAAGATCCAGAAGGGGACCTTCCCCAAGCAGGTGCGTATCGCCACCCGCTGCGCCGGCTGGCGAGAATCCGCCGTCAATGAGTGGATGCACAATCCCATCTTCTACCATGTGGACGACGTTCGCTGATCGCCTGCCATATTGCTACTCGTGGCAGAGAAGCCGATTCACAGTCCGCCGCTTCCGCGCGAGGTTGCCTGCGCTCTGCGTTCGCGCCAAAAGAACTTGCAAGCGATGATTACAGAAGCCGATACCTGCCGGAAGTTGATCGTTCCTCGGTTGCAAGCAGCCGGATGGGAGGATGCGCCTTGCGCGATTCAGGAGCAGCGCACCTTCACCGATGGGCGGGTGATGTTCGTCGGCGGCACCCCGCGACGCGGACAGAAGAAGCGCGCTGACTACATCCTGCGCTATCGTCCGGATTATCCGATCGCGGTCATCGAGGCCAAGGCAGGGTATCGATCGGCGCAGGATGGGGTTCAACAGGCGCGGGACTATGCCGAAGTGCTGGGATTGCGCTTCGCCTATGCCAGCAACGGGCATGAGATCATCGAGATCGACATGGTCGCGGGCACCGAAGCGGTGCGCGCCGACTTCCCATCGCCGGACGAACTGTGGCAGCGGCTCCGGGAGAGATTGGACCTGCCTGAACCCGTAGCCGACCGAGTGCTCGAGCCCGGCTTCCCGGATGCCGAGCGACCGCTGCGTTACTATCAGGAGATTTCGGTCAACCGCTCGCTGGAGGCGATCCATGGCGGCCAGCGACGCCTTCTGCTCAACCTGTGCACGGGCGCCGGCAAGACCGCCGTTGCGTTTCAGATCTGTTGGCGGCTCTGGTCTGCCAGCTGGAACAAGCGCGGAGACCACCGGCGGCCGAAGATCCTGTTCCTCGCCGACCGCAACATTCTGGTCGACGATCCGAAGGACAAGACTTTCATCCCGTTCGGCGATGCGCGGTGGAAGCTCGGCGCGGGCGCGGTCAGCCATGGCCGCGACATATATTTTTCCACCTACCAGGCCATCGCTGCGGACGAGCGGCGCCCCGGCCTCTATCGCGAATTCGCCCGCGACTTCTTCGACCTGATCGTCATCGACGAATGCCACCGTGGCAGCGCTCGATCCGACAGTAGCTGGCGCGAGATCCTCGAATGGTTCGAGCCAGCCTATCAGCTCGGCATGACGGCCACGCCGCTGCGCGAAGAGAGCCGCGACACCTACCGCTATTTCGGCGACGCGCTCTATACCTACAGCCTGGCGCAGGGCATCGCCGACGGCTTTCTGGCCCCATACCGCGTGCACCGGATCGTCACCGATCTCGATGCCGTTGGCTGGCGGCCCAGCGCGGGGGAGCTGGACCGGTTCGGCCGCGCGGTGCCCGACGAGGAATATCAGACCCGCGATTTCGAGCGCACCGTTGCGCTTCGTGCTCGCACCGAAGCCATCGCCCGGCACCTCTCCGATTTCCTGAAGAATACCGATCGCTACGCCAAGACGATCGTCTTCTGCGTCGATCAGGATCACGCGAGCGAGATGCGTGCCGCCCTGGTGCGGCTGAACGCGGACATGGTCGCGCGCCACCCCGATTATGTCGCCCGTGTCACCGCCGACGAAGGCGACATTGGCAAAGCCATGCTCGGCCGCTTTCAGGACGTCGAAGCGGAAACGCCAGTCATCCTGACGACCTCGCAACTGCTCACCACCGGCGTAGATGCGCCGACCTGCAAAAACGTCGTCCTGGCGCGGGTCGTCGGCTCGATGGCCGAATTCAAGCAGATCATCGGCCGCGGCACCCGGATGCGGGAGGATTACGACAAGCTGTGGTTCTCGATCCTCGACTATACCGGCACCGCCACCGAGAAGTTCGCCGACCCGTCCTTTGATGGGGAGCCGAGCGCCGAAACCACGACTGAAATCGACGAAACCGGCGAGACCGTCACGTCGGAAACCGTCGAAGACGAGGCGCCGGACAATGAGGCTTCCGATCAACAGCCGAGCGGTCCCACCGACGTGCCGCCGGACGACGAAGACGACGGCCTTCCCCGAAAATTCTATGTCGATGGCGGCGAAGTCGAAGTCGTCGCGCACATGGTATACGACCTCGACGCGGACGGCAAACGCCTGACTTGCCGCAAGCTCACCGACTGGACGGGCGAGAAGGTCCGCACCCTGTTTGCCACCCCGGCTGCGTTCCGTGCGGAATGGGCGATGCCGGACAAGCGCGGCGCCGTCATCGATGCCCTGGCCGAACGCGGCATCGATCTCCACGCCCTCGCACAGGAAGCCGAGCGTCCGGAAGACGATCCGTTCGACCTGATCTGCCACCTTGCCTGGAACGCACCGCTTACCACCCGGGCCGAGCGTGCGCGTCGGGTGCGCGACACCGACCTGTTCAGCAAATATGGCGACGATGCCCGCGCAATCCTCGACGCGCTGCTCGATCGCTATGCCGGCGGCGGTGCCGAGGAACTGGTGCTGCCGCAGGCGCTGAAGGTGCAACCCGTCTCCGATTTCGGCAATCCCAGCGAAATCGCACGCCGATTTGGCGGCCCGCAGGCGATGCGGCAGGCGGTCGACGCGCTCAATCAGGCACTCTACGCGGCTTGACTTTCGCAACCTTGTCGCCAATGTAGCAACATATCGTCAAGCGCTAGGAGGGCGTCATGGGCATCACCAGCGTTACCAGCCGAGAGTTCAATCAGGACGCCGCCCGCGCCAAGAAAGCGGCCCTGAACGGCCCCGTTTTCATTACCGATCGCGGTCGTCCCGCACATGTCCTGCTGTCGATTGAGGAATATCAACGGCTGACCGGCAAGGGCCGAACGCTGGCTGACGCGCTGGCTGATTGGAACGGAGGCGATTTCGATTTCGATCCGCCCAAGATGGATTTCGTATCGCGTCCGGCTGAATTCGACTGATGTTCCTGCTCGATACCAATGCCATTTCTGCGCTGCGCCGTCCGAACCAGGGGAATCCGAATGTCCTCGCCTGGGCGACGCGGATCAATCTGGCCGATTTCTTTCTCTCCACCATCACCGTGTTCGAAATCGAGCGCGGCATCCTGCTTCTGAATCGCCGCGATCCCGCCCAGGCCGCCATGTTGCGCGTGTGGATGGACGATCGCGTGATGGCCGATTTTGCCGACCGCATCCTGCCGGTCGACATTCCCGTTGCGCGCCGTTGCGCCGCGCTGCACGTGCCAGATCCGCGGCCCGAGCGCGACGCGATGATCGCCGCCACCGCCCTTGTTCACGGCCTCACCGTCGTAACCCGTAACACCGCCGACTTCCTTGCAACCGGCGTCCCTCTCCTCAATCCTTGGGAAGACCCCGCCTGATGGCCCGCGCGCCACGTACCACGACCCCGCAGACCACCGCCCAACGCCTCGACACCATCGTGAAATCCGCGCGCAAGATCATGCGCAAGGACAAGGGGCTGAACGGCGACCTCGATCGGCTGCCGGTGCTCACCTGGGTGATGTTCCTGAAATTTCTCGACGATCTGGAGCGCGTCCACGCCGACGAAGCCGAACTGGCGGGCGCGCCGTTCCATGCGGCCATCGAGGCGCCGTATCGCTGGCGCGACTGGGCAGCGGACAAGGAAGGCATTACCGGCCCAGACCTGCTCACCTTCATCACCGCCGAGGAAGCGACCCGGCCCGATGGCTCCACCGGCCCCGGCCTGTTCGCCTATCTGCGGTCCCTGCGCGGCACCAATGGCGGACGTGATCGGCGCGACGTGATCGCGACCGTCTTCCGCGGCGTGCAGAACCGCATGGAAAGCGGCTATCTGCTGCGCGACGTGATCAATCTGATCCACGGCATCCATTTCGACAGCTCGGAGGAGATGCACACGCTCGGCCGCCTGTACGAAACGCTGCTGCGTGAAATGCGGGACGTGGCCGGCGACAGCGGCGAATTCTACACGCCGCGCGCCGTCGTACGCTTCATGGTCGAGCGGATCGACCCGAAGATCGGCGAAACCGTGCTCGATCCCGCCTGCGGCACCGGCGGGTTCCTCACCGAATCCTATGCCCATATGGCCGCCCAGGCGAACAGCGTGGAAAAGCGCCGCCAGTTGCAGGCCGGGTCGCTGCTCGGCGGCGAAGCCAAGCCACTGCCCTATTTGCTCGCGCAGATGAACCTGCTGCTCCATGGGCTGGAGGCACCGGATATCGACCCGGGCAACGCGCTGCGCTTCCGCCTGACCGAGATTGGCGAGCGTGAGCGGGTGGACGTGATCCTCTCCAACCCGCCCTTTGGCGGCGAGGAAGAGGCGGGCATCCTCGGCAACTTCCCCGCCGATCGCCGTACCTCTGAAACGGCGTTGCTGTTCCTCCAGCTCATCATGCGGCGGCTGAAGCGCAAGGGCAAAGGCCGGGCGGCAGTCGTCGTGCCGCATGGCGTGCTGTTCGGTGACGGTGTCGCCGCGCGGATCAAGGCCGATCTGCTCGAACAGTTCAACCTGCACACCGTGGTGCGCCTGCCCGAAGGCGTGTTCGCGCCCTATACCGACATCGCCTCGAACCTGCTGTTCTTCGACACCACCGGGCCGACCAGCGATATCTGGTTCTGGGAACAGCCTGCGCCGGAGGGTCGCAAGAAATACAGCAAGACCGCGCCGCTCCAATCGGCCGACCTCGCCGACCTCACCGCCTGGTGGGACGTGCGCGGCGAAGACCCGCGCGCCTGGAAGGTCAGCGCCCCGGCGCTGATCGAGCGCGACGAGGCCGGCGTGGTGCGCGCCGTCAATCTCGACCAGAAGAACCCCAACACCAAGGTGGTGGACGACCACCGAACGCCGGCCCAGATCGTGGCGGCGGCGCTGGAGAAGGAAGCGGAGGTGTTGGCGATCCTGAAAGAGCTGCGCGGCCTGGTGGCGGAGCGCGACGCGGCATGACCTGGCCGATGATGGCGCTGGGGGAGTTGTTGCAGCCGGCAGTGGATCGCGTTCCACTCCAGCTTGACGAAACATATGCGCAAGTCACCGCACGCCTGTGGGGCAAAGGGCTAACCTTGCGCGGCCGCGTACTCGGCGCCGAAATAGCCGCATCTCACCAGAACAGGGTGCGCGCCGGCCAGTTCGTGATTTCTAAAATCGACGCCCGGCATGGCGCCTTCGGAATTGTCCCACCGGATCTTGATGGCGCGGTCGTCTCCAACGACTTCCCCGTATTCGACGTGGATAATGAAACCGTGCTGACGGAGTATGTCGCATGGGTCAGCCGGACGGACTGGTTTGTTGCGCTATGTCGCGGCGCTAGCGAAGGCAGCACCAATCGCGTGCGCCTCAAGGAGGCGCGGTTCCTTGCTCAGCAGATTCCTGTTCCGCCTCGACCAGAACAGCATCGCATCGTTGAGCAGTTGAATACCGCGGCGACCGCGATCGAGGCGCGGTCGCGCGCGGCAACCGGCGTCGATGCCGAAATCGACGCGATGCTGGCTGCCGCTTTCGCCCGCGTCATCGCCGACGCGCCGCGCCGCTCAATGGCCGAGGTGGCCCCGCTGGTCCGCCGCCCCGTGCAGATTGATCCTGATGCTGTGTATCCCGAACTTGGCGTCCGTTCCTTCGGTCGTGGCCTGTTCATCAAACCGGATGTCGTCGGTGCTGAAGTGACGTGGCAGTCCCTTTACCGCATCGAAGCTGGCGACCTCGTTTTCAGTAACATCAAAGCGTGGGAGGGGGCGTTCGCTGTCGCTGGCTCCGAACACGCAGGCAAGCATGGATCGCATCGGTATCTGACGTGTGTGCCTGACCCCTCGCTCGCGACCGCTGGCTATCTGTGGTACTATTTGCAGACTGACGCCGGGCTGCGCCAAATCGGTCAAGCGTCAGTGGGGAGCGCAGACCGAAATCGCACACTCGCTACCAAGCGACTGGCGTCTATCAACCTCCCGGTCCCATCACTCGACGCGCAGCATTGGTTTGACGGCCTTCAGGCTAAGGCTCGATCGGCGCGATTGGCCCAAACTGCGGCGGCGACCGAACTCGCGGCCTTGCTACCTGCCATGCTGCATCAGGCATTTGGCGACGGCGTAAGCACCATCTGAACCGGGGGAACGGCATTGGCGAAACTCAACCGCAAGCAGATTCATGACGAGGTCCGCCAGATACTCGATCAGCACCCCGGCGGGCTGCGCTGGGCCGAGGTGCTCAAGCTGATTGCCGCCGCGCACCCGGAAACGCCTTCGAACAGCGTGCGCGGCGCGACGCATCTGCTGTTCCAGAGCGGTGACGGAATCGTCAAGATCGCGCGCGGCACCTATCAGCTCGCTAAATATGCCGACGCCGAGGCCGCCGACGCCGTGGCGCAGGACGAGGCCGTCGCCGCCACGGTCGTACCGATCGACACCCCCGATCGCGGCACTGCATCGGTTTCCGAACAGGACTTCTACGCCAGCTTCGCCGAATGGCTGGAGGAGAATGACGAGGTCACCGTCGCGGGAGCGCTGGGCGGCAGCAGCCTGGGCGGCAAATGGGGCACGCCCGATGTGATCGGCGTGCTGAAGCCGCGTGCGCAGGACATCTTCAAGTTCGAACCGCAGATCGTCACCGCCGAGATCAAGGCGACGCCCGCCCAGCCGGTCGTCGCCTTCGGCCAGGCAGTCGCCTATCGCCTGTTCTCGCATAAAAGCTACATCGTCGTGCCGCGCACCACGAGCAGCGACGATATGAGCCGCCTGAAATCGCTGTGCAGCATCCACGGTGTCGGCCTCGTGGTCTTCACGCTCGACAAGGATCTGCCCGATTACAACGTCGTCGTTCTGCCGGCGATCGCCAGCCCGGACATGTTCTACGTCAACAACATGCTCGATCGCTTGAAGAACAGCGAACCGCACTTGCTGAACCGCCTATTCTAGGCTTGATGGACCGCTTATCGAAGACGGAAGATCTTTCGACGGGGGCGGGCATCGATGGGGAAGCGTAGCATTACCGACGAGGAGATCGCCCTAATCAAGGCGATGCTCCACCGCGGCATGCGAAACGCAACCATTCAATTCTATTTCAATCGCCCGGATCGACCGGTGAACTCGGGCAGGATCACCAATATCGGTGACGGCACCTACAGCGACTCCGCGCTGATACCGATGGCGGGCGATGCAACACTGGATGCCTTTCTCGCCGGTTTCGGGCAGGCTTCCCTTGTCGTCCCGCCGGCACCAGGCGCTCAGGTCGCGCCCGCGCGGTGCGGGCCGCTCGACCGGGAGACACTACTGGCGATGTTCCAGCAGGATGCGGACGGCACCTGGCGTTTTCGGCCTGGCGAAACCGATGCGCATGAATGCAAGGCCAGCTTTCGGCTGCGCAACGCGCATGTCTGGCTTCGTGCGGTGGCGGCGTTGGCAAACAATCGCGGCGGCTATATCCTCTTCGGGGTGCACGACAAGGACGCCGCCTGCGCAGATGGCGTCGACAAGAGCTTCGCTGTCATCGGCCTGACCGGCTCCGATTTCGCGAATCTCGATCCCGCTGACCTAACCTCGCACATCAAGGCGAAGCTCGATCCGACCCCTCGTGTCGGAGCGGCGACGATCGAACTGGACGGGAAGACCGTAGGCGTCCTGCACGTCGAGCAGCACCCGAGCAGGCCCGTGATCGCCACCCGGCAGGAGGGCGATATCCGCGAAGGCGACATCTTCTTTCGCTATCCGGGGCAGTCTTCCCGGATCAAATATGGCGATCTGCGCACGATGCTGGACGAGCGGGACGCAATTGCCCGCCAGCAGATACTTCCGATGGTCGAGAAACTGCTGCAGCGCGGTCCCGATCGCGTGCTGCTGGCCGATTTGGAGGAGGGGGTGCTTGATGACGGCAAGCGGCCGATCACGATCGACAAGTCGCTGCTCGACCAGTTGAGCTTTATCCGCGAAGGCGAGTTCAACGAGGTGGCGGGCGCGCCGGCGCTCCGCCTGATCGGAGAGGTTCGGGCGGCGGGCGAAGAACGGATCGGAAGCCGCGGCGTGGTGACCGACGTCAATCTTCTGACGAACTTCCTCAACCGGGAGACGCTATTCCGGCCGGTCGAGTATATTCGTTTCGCGGTGGAGGCATCGCACGCCGAGTGGTTGCCTATCTTCTATTTCGCGCAGGCGTCGCAACTGGATCGCGCAGATCTCGCCGCTTTTATCGGCGGGTTGGGTGGGTCCGCGAAGCGTCGGGAGATGTTCGCGAGCCGCGCCATGGGAACCAAGGCGGCGTTCAAGAAGCCGGTCGGAACGCCCGCCACAATGCTGCAGGAGATCGAACTCGGCTTGCTGCCCGAACCTGCGAACAGCAAGGATGCGAACAACGTCGCAATGGCGATTTGCGGCTTGGTATCTCCGGAAGGCTTCGAGCCAGCGACGCTGCTCGACCTGCTGTCGCGCTGCGTCGCCCTGGCCAGCACCGATTCGAAGGGTGGCATCATGAGCAACATCAGGCGAGCGGCCTGCCGCCTAGACGAACTACTATTCGCCCCCGCTGGCAAAGGATGATGGTTCACCTCGCTTGTTTCAGGCGGTTATTTGACGGCTGTGCCCATGATGCTCGGTGACCGAAGGTGTTCAGCCGAGCATCACTCCCGGAAAGGGCAAAATCGTGGCTCCGCTGCGCAGGCTATCGAGCAGGTTCGACCACCACTGCGCCATCGCTACTCGCTCCTTCCAGTGCGTGCCGCGATGGTAGGCAGCGCGTACCTTGTCGGTATCGCCATGGGCCAGCGCGCGCTCGATCGCGTCGTAGGACCACTTGCCGGATTCGTTCAGCAGGGTGCTCGCCATGGCGCGGAAGCCATGGGCTGTCATTTCATTGGTTGAATAGCCCAAGCGGCGGAGCGCGGCGTTGAGGGTGTTGTCTGACATCGGCCGCGTGCGCGATCGCATCGATGGGAAGACATAGCCGTTGGACCCGGTGATTGACCGGATCTCCAGCAGGATGGCGATCGATTGGGTCGAGAGCGGGACGTGATGCGGCTTGCGCATCTTCATCTTCTCGGCCGGGATGGTCCACACGGCCGCGTCGAGGTCGATCTCATCCCATCGCGCATGGCGCAGTTCTCCCGGGCGCACGAACACATGCGGAGCCAGTTGCAGCGCCCATTTAGTCATGCCCTGCCCCTCGTAGGCGTCAATCGCGCGCAGCAGTTTGCCGACTTCCTCGGCCTCGGTGACAGCGCCATAGTGCGTGACCGTCGGTGTCATCAGGGCGCCGCGTAGATCCCTCGTCGGGTCGGATTTCAGCCGGGCAGTGGCAACTGCGTAGCGGAACACCGCGCTGGCCAGTTGCAGGGTACGGCGGGCGCTCTCGAGCTTGCCTCGCTTCTCGATCTTCCGAATCGCGGCAAGAGCGTCGATAGGCTCGATCTCATGGATCGGCATTTTGCCGATAGAGTTGTCGAGCAGGCTGAGGAGATGTTCGCACCGCGCTGCGGTGGAGGGCGCCCAGGCCCGGTCGCCGTCGCGACGACGCTTCCGACAATATTCGTTCGCGATGCTGGTGAACGTGTTTTCTGCCAGCGCCCCGGCACGAAGCTTCTCGCGCTGCTTCTCCAAGCCGGGGTCCTTGCCCTCGGCTAACAGATCGCGGGCCTCATCCCGCTTCTTCCGGGCGTCGCGCAGGCTGACCTGGGGGTATGTGCCCAAGCCCAGTTTCTTCTCAACACCGCCCACGCGGTACTTCATCCGCCAGAGCTTGCCCCCTGAGGGTTGGACCAGAACAAACAGGCCCTGCATGTCGCAAAGCTTATAGGCCTTCTCGCGCGGCTTGGCCTTACGAATAGCTATATCTGTCAAAGGCATAGTGGAGCCCTTTCCGAGGCGTGGCCCCCACGTTGGGGGCCACGAGCGTTTTTCGGCCCGCTTTTCTCGCAAAGTGGCCCCCACCTTCGGGAGCTTTCCTGAAATCTTGCGCGATCCAGTGAGCCGGACAACGCCAAAAATACCGCAGATTTCCGCGGTTTACAAAGCTCTGTGGGATGTTGTGAGATCGAGAATTGGAGCGGGTGAAGGGAATCGAACCCTCGTCGTAAGCTTGGGAAGCTTCTGCTCTACCATTGAGCTACACCCGCAAAACAACGACTTAGCGCTGTTCCGACCGCTTTCGGCCCCCCGGTTTGTAATCCCGGTTTACAGACCCCCGTGCGATCGGACGGCCGAGTGCCACATTCCTGGCGTGGTCGTCAACGTAGATCGTGCGGTGGCACCGGACCGCACCTGGCGACCATCCCATGACATCGACGATCTCGTCGTCGATGAAATCGGGCGTGACCATCAGTCGCGTCGCGAAGGTCCACGGATACCGTGGCGGTGCTTGCTGCAAATCCGAAGAGGCTGGCGCGGGCTTGGCAGCATCGACGTGCGCGATGCCGGCCGCCGTTGCGAGGCGGGTCACCGCCGTTTCCGATTGCCTCGTTCAACACTCACGCGCGCGGGAGGACGATCTCGAACGTCGACCGCCCCTGCCCTCGTGCATATTGGGCCTCCCCGCCATGCGCCCGCGCAATTCCGCGAACGACCGCCAGCCCCAGCCCGGATCCGCCGGCATGATGCCCGGCGCGGGCGAACTGCTCGAACGCCTGCCCCTCGAAGCCGTCCGGAAGGCCCGGCCCGTCATCAACGACCTGGATCGATACCGTGCCGGCGGAAAACGCCGTCACGATCCGCACCATGCAGGGATCGGCATGGCGCCGCGCATTCTCCACCAGCGCGATCACTGCCTGGCGGATGCGGGCAGCATCCCCGCGGAACGTACCTGCCTGCAGGTCCAATGCCAGGCCGAACCCGGCCGGTGACAGCATCGACAAAAGCGTCGGCGCCATCGCCTGCAGTTCGGCAACAAGATCGATATCGGCCAGCACCAGTTCGAGACGGCCGCTATCCGCAAGACTGACGCTGCGGAGATCCTCCACCAACCGGGTCAGACCATCCACCTGTTGCAGCAATCCCGCAATCAGCTGTCCATCGAGCGAGAACACCCCATCGTTCACGCCCTGAAGCCGGCCGCGCAGGATCGTCAGCGGCGTGCGCAGTTCATGTGCGATCTGCGCGTTCCACAGCTTCACATCGTGGGACATGCGCTCGAGCCGGCTCGCCATCGCGTTGAAATCGGCGATCAGCAACGCAGTTTCGCCATGCGCCTCGGGAATGGGATCGATCCGGGTGGCAAGATCGCCCTCGGCGATGCGACGCGCTGCATCCGCCACCGCGCCCAGCGGACGGATGATCCGCCGCGCCACCCGCACCGCAATCATAAGTGCCAGGAGACCGCCGACCACGCAGGCAACCAGCGTGATGCCGACATCGAGACCCGTCGTATCCTCAATCCCTGGCGGCAGCGGCGCCACGATCCGCAGCCGCTCCAGCGCAGCATAGACGGCATAGAAAGCCGCAGTACTCACGATGATCGCCATCATCGCCAGCGCGGTCATCGCCACCGCCAGCTGCCGCGTCAGGCTGATCCGCGCCTTCATCCGCCGCGCGACCACAGCCGATAGCCAACCCCGCGCACGCCCTCGGGCATATCGGGAGCGCCGGCCCGATCGAGCTTTCGACGCAGCTTGCTGATATGGCTGTCCACCGTTCGGTCGAGCGCGTCCGATCCAGGCAGACAGGTGTCCACCAACTCGCTGCGGGTGAACACGCGGCTTGGCGTGCGCGCCATATGGGCGAGCAGGCGAAATTCGGTGAGCGTCAACGCCACGTCGCCCTGATGCGTACGGACGAGATGGGCACCGGTATCGATTTCCACCGGCCCCGCCCGCAATACGCCCGTTGCGGCCCCGCTTCCTGCCCGACGCAGTACGGCCTTTACCCGCGCCACAACCTCCACCGGATTGAACGGCTTGACGACATAGTCGTCCGCGCCGACGCGCAGCGCCTGCAATTTGTCGATATCCTGATCGAGCGCCGTGATGACCAGAACCGGCGTGGCGCCGCGCCGCCGCACTTCAGAAAGGACCTCCCAGCCATCGACCAGCGGCATGGAAAGGTCGAGCAGCAAGATGTCTGGCTTGAGCGCCAGATGCAGGTCGAGCGCCGTGCGCCCATCGCCGGCCTGGACGGTGCGATAGCCCTCGCGTTCCAGATACGCGCGAAGGATGTCGGCGATATCCTTCTCGTCTTCGGCGATTAACGCGAGCGGGTTCATGGCCCCTTCCTATCAGCCAAGGCTTGGTCACCGCCAGCACCCCTCCACACAGTCTCCACACAATCTCGATACACCCGCAACGGAGCACGCGGATAGGCGGCGCCATGCTGCATTGTCTCCGCCTTTTTCGCCCCGTGCCGGTACTGGTGCCATTGGCCGTAGCGCTAGCCGGCTGCTCGACCGAAACGCTGCCCGAACCGGTGCGCGAGGTTGAGGTACTGACGCTGCGCGTCTCGCCGATCGCGGTGACGCCAACCGAAGAGCTGCCGGGACGCGTGGTCGCGTTTCGCACCGCCGAAATCCGCGCCCAGGTGGGCGGCATCATCCAGCGGCGCCGGTTCGAACAAGGCGCGCCGGTGCGCGCGGGGCAATTGCTGTTTGAAATCAGCCCGGCACCGTTCCGGGCCGACGCCGATACCGCGCGTGCCGCGGTCGATAAGGCAGCGGCGGCCTATGCGCGGGCGCGCACCCAGACGGAGCGGCTGAAGCCGCTGGTCGATGCCGATGCGATCAGCCGGCAAAGCTATGACGATGCCCTCGCGGCCCGCAATCAGGCCGCCGCCGAGCTCACCGAAGCACGCGCAACGCTGCGCCGCCGCCAGATCGACCTGGGCTTTGCGCGGATCACCGCACCGATTTCGGGCCGTATCGGCGCCGCCAACATGACCGAGGGTGCGCTGGTTACCACCGCCGACACCGCGCCGCTGGCCACGATCCAGCAGATCGATACGGTCTATGTCGACGTGCGCCAACCGGCCGAGCGCTATGCCATGCTTCGCGAAGCCGGTGGCGCAGCAGGGCCGGTCGAGATCCTGACAGCGTCGGGCACGCTGCACCCGGTGAAGGGCCGCATCCTGTTTACCGGGATCAACGTCGATCCGGGGACGGGCGACGCGCTCGTGCGGGTGGAAGTGCCCAATCCAAGCGAGGCGCTGCTGCCGGGCATGTTCGTGCGCGCCCGCCTGCCCCGCCGGGCGCTGCCCGCCGCGATCACCGTACCGCAACAGGCCGTGACACGCGACGGCGAAGGTGCCGCACAAGTGACGGTGGTGGATGCGCAGAACCGGGTGCACCTCCGCGCCGTCCGGCTTGGTCCAATCGTGCAGGGCCGCATCGTCATTCTCTCCGGCCTGCGTGCGGGCGAGGTCGTGATCGTCGAAGGGCAGGATCGGGTGCAGCCCGAAATGCCGGTACGTCAGCGCCCCTGGCGCGGCGGTGCGGGCCGCTGAGATGCCGCAGTTCTTCATCCATCGCCCGGTCTTTGCGTGGGTGATCGCCATCGCCATCGTGCTGATGGGCGTTATCGCCATTCCACAGATGCCGGTCGCACGCTTTCCCAGCGTCGCGCCACCGACGGTGAGCATCTATGCCAGCTACCCCGGCGCCACCCCGCAGACTCTGAACGACAGTGTCGTCTCGCTGATCCAGCGCGAGCTTTCGAGCGTGAAGAACCTGCTCTATTTCGAAAGCTCCGCCGATACCTCCGGATCCGCGACGATCACCGCCACCTTCCGGCCGGGCACCAACCCCGAAATGGCGCAGGTGGACGTGCAGAACCGGTTGAAGACGATCGAGCCGCGCCTGCCCCAGGTGGTGCGCCAGACCGGTGTCAGCGTCGAATCCGCTTCGTCAGGGTTCCTGATGATCGTCAGCCTGCTATCCGATGGGCGGCAGGACGAAGTCGCGCTATCCGACTATATGACGCGCAACATCGTCGACGAGCTTAAGCGCGTGCCCGGCGTCGGCCGCGTCCAGAATTTCTCTGCCGAGCGGGCGATGCGTATCTGGATCGATCCGGCGAAACTCGCGGGCTACGGCCTTACCGCATCCGACGTGACGACTGCGATCGGTGAACAGAACGTTCAGATCGCGCCAGGCGCACTGGGCGCCGAGCCGACCGCAGACGGCCAGCGCGTGCTGGTGCAGCTCACCGCCGACGGCCAGCTCAAGACACCAGCGGACTTCGCCCAGATTATCCTGAAGGCGAACCCGGACGGGTCCAGCGTCACGCTCGACAAGGTGGCGCGGATCGAGCTCGGCCGGCAGAGCTTCGGCAACGCCACACGCGAGAACGGCAAGCTCGCCGCCTCGGCCGCGGTTCAGCTGAGCCCCGGCGCCAATGCCGTCGCGACCTCGCAGGCCGTGCGCACCCGCATGGCCGAGCTGGCCCACGCACTACCGCCAGGGATGAGCTGGTCAGCCCCTTTCGATACCGCGCCGTTCGTGCGCATCTCGATCGAGAAGGTGTTGCACACGCTGGCCGAAGCGATGCTGCTCGTCTTCCTGGTGATGTACCTGTTCCTGCAAAAGGTGCGCTATACGATCATCCCGGCGATCGTGGCGCCGATCGCGCTGCTCGGCACGATCGCGGTGATGCTGGTGGCGGGCTATTCGATCAACGTGCTGACGATGTTCGGCATGGTGCTGGCGATCGGCATCATTGTCGACGACGCCATCGTCGTGGTCGAGAATGTCGAGCGCCTGATGCACGAGGAGCGGTTATCGCCACGCGACGCGACCGCCAAGGCAATGCGCGAGATCACGCCAGCGGTGATCGGCATCACGCTGGTGCTGTCGGCAGTGTTCCTGCCGATGGCGCTCGCTTCCGGATCGGTCGGCACCATCTATCGCCAGTTCTCGATGGCGATGGCGGTATCGATCCTGTTCTCCGCCTTCCTCGCGCTGACACTCACGCCAGCGCTGTGCGCCACATTGCTCAAGCCACTGGATAAAGAACCGGGCAAGAACCGATTTTTCACCTGGTTCGACCGACAGTTCGATCGCGCCACGCAGCGCTACCAGGGCTGGGTGCGGGCCCTGCTGCGGCGAAGCGGGCGGATGCTCGCCGTGTTCGCCGGGATCGTCGGGCTGCTCGGCGTGGCCTTCCTCAACCTACCTTCCTCGTTCCTGCCCGAAGAGGACCAGGGCTATTTCATGACCAGCTTCCAGCTTCCCGCCGACGCAACCGTTACCCGTACGCTAGAGGCGGTACAGGCGTTCGAGCGGCACACCGCCGGGCGGCCGGGCATCGAAACGACCGAGTCTATCCTGGGCTTCGGCTTTTCCGGCTCCGGCCCCAATGCGGCGATGATCTATACCGTACTCAAGGATTGGCGGGCACGCGGCGACACCGATGTGCGCAAGGAAGTCGCTGCCGCTGATGCCGCGATGCAGGCCGCCATCCACGAAGGCCAGGTGATGAACCTGATGCCGCCGGCAATTGACGAGTTGGGTACCTCTTCAGGCTTCACGTTGCGCCTCGAGGATCGCGCCGGCAAGGGGCGCCACGCCCTGTTCACCGCCCGCGACCTGCTCCTCGGCTATGCGGCGCGTAACGAGAAGCTGGCGAACGTCTATGCCGAGGGGCTGCCCGCCGGCACCAGCGTGCGGCTGGACATCGACCGGGCCAAGGCCCGCGCGCTGGGCGTGTCGTTCAGCGCAATCAGCGACATGATCGGCACCTCGCTCGGCAGCAGCTATGTCAACGATTTCCCCAACCAGGGGCGGTTGCAGCAGGTGATCGTGCAGGCCGACGCAGCGCACCGCATGCACCTGGAAGACGTACTACGCCTGCGGGTGCGGGGAAGCGGCGGCGCCACGGTCGCACTGGCGGAACTGGTGACGCCGGTTTGGAGCAACAGCCCGCTTCAACTTTCCACCTATAACGGCTACCCTGCGGTAAGCATCACCGGCACCGCCGCGCCCGGCACCTCGAGCGGCGATGCGATGCGCGAGATGGAAAAGCTCGCGGCGCAGTTGCCGGCTGGCTTTGCGATCGAATGGACCGGCCAGTCGCTGCAGGAGCGCGAAGCGGGTGCGCAGGCACCGATGTTGCTTCTGCTGTCGATGCTGGTGGTGTTCCTGGTGTTGGCGGCGCTGTACGAAAGCTGGTCGATCCCGGTCGCAGTGATGCTGGTGGTACCGCTTGGCCTGATCGGCGCGGTGTCCGCCGTGGCGCTGCGGGGCATGTCGAACGACGTGTTCTTCAAGGTGGGGCTGATCACGATTATCGGGCTCAGCGCCAAGAACGCGATCCTTATCGTCGAATTCGCCAAACAGTATCGCGCGGCCGGAAGCAGCCTGGTCGAAGCTGCGATCGCGGCGGCGCGGGTGCGGCTGCGACCGATCGTGATGACCAGCCTCGCCTTCACGCTGGGCGTTGTGCCGCTGATGGTAGCCGGTGGCGCGAGCGCAGAGACGCAGCACGCAATCGGCACCGGCGTTTTCGGCGGCATGATCACCGGCACCGTGTTGGCGCTGCTGTTCGTGCCCACCTTCTTCGTGGTGGTGGTGGGCCTCGCCGAGCGCTGGCAGGCCCGCGGCGCGGCGAAGGCGGAGACCGTATGATGACGCGCGCGTTCTCCCTCGCCCTGCTCCTGGCCACCACCGCCTGTTCGATGACGCCGAATCTGGCCTTGCCCCCCGCCCCGATCCCCCCCGCCTATCCGGTGATCGCAGGGACGGGTGGCCCGGACGCCGGTGAGGCACTGCCCGATTGGCGCACCATGTTCGCCGATCCGCGCCTGGCCCGGCTCATCGAAATCGCGCTGGATTCCAATCGTGACCTCCGCATTGCCGCGCTCAACGCCGATGCAGCGCGGGCGCAGCTGCGCGTGCAGCGTGCACAATCCCTGCCCGGCCTCCAGGCGGAAGGCGGCTACACCCGCCAGCGCCAACCCGCAGCCGTGGCGGGCGCGGGCGTCGGCCTCACGCCGGGCAGCGGCCCCAGCGGGTTCGAATTTGGCCAGTTCACCGCCCAGGCGGCACTGGCCAGCTTCGAGATCGATCTGTTCGGGCGGATACGCGCGATGAACGCGGCTGCGTTCCACCGCTGGCTGGCCTCGCTCCAGAGCCGACGCGCCGTACGATTGGCGGTGATCGGCACGATCGTCGACGTCTATCTGAACGAACGGCTGGCAGCGGAACAGCTGGCACTCGCCGAAGCGACCCTGGCCGACTGGCGCAATTCACTCGACCTTACCAAGCGGCTCAAGGAAGCCGGACAGGCAAGCGGTGTCGAGACCGCCCAGGCAGAAGGGCAAGTACGCCAGGCCCAAGCGGACGTCGCCCAGCGGCAGCGCGAAAAAATGCAGGCGACGAACGCATTGGCACTGGCGATCGGTGCGCCGCTACCCGGCGATCTTCCGCCACCGATCCCGTTGCTCGACCAGCCTATGCGTACTGCACTCGCCGCAGGAACCCCCTCGATGCTGCTGACGCGGCGCCCCGATATCGCCCAGGCCGAGGAGGATCTGCGCGCCGCCAATGCCGATATCGGTGCGGCGCGGGCTGCCTTCTTCCCGCGCCTTTCTTTAACGGGCGCGTTCGGCTTTGCCAGCATCGCACTCCGTGGCGTGTTCGATAATGCGAATCGCGCTTGGTCCTTCGCCCCCCAGGTCAGCGCACCGATCTTCCGTGGCGGCGAGCTGCGCGGCACGCTCGACCTCGCCAAACTGCGCGCATCCGTCGCGGTCGCCACCTATGAGAAGGCGATACAGACCGGATTTCGCGAAGTGGCCGACGGCCTGGTCGCCCGCGCGACCTATGCGACGCAGCGCGCCGAGTTACGCGCCGCAGCTGAACAGGCCCAGCGCCGAGCCGAGCTTGCCGCCCTTTCCTACCGCGCGGGCGCGACAGGACGTCTAGAGCTGCTCGATGCCCAACGCGCCCTATATGCGGCGCAGCAGGCCGTTCTGATCGTACGTCGGGACGAACTGGCCGGGGCGGCAGCCTTGTATCGGGCACTCGGCGGCGCATTCGTGCCGCCAGCGACGAATCGATAACCGCGCCAACTCGCCTAAGCCACACAATGGGGCATGGCCAAAGCTACACATGAAACCAGCTTTTTGAAAAGCCGTATCCCGAACGCGCGGGCGGCGAGATGCCGAAAGTAACAATATGAACCGATATACATGTCTTAACACCGTGTAATGTCTACGTCAGACACGGTTAAGTTTTTACCTGGAGCCACTCCCCCCAACGGCACCCGCAGGCCCGCCTGCGCGCGGGCTGCCAAGCTCCGCAGAGTACGAAACTTTCTGCCATGCGACCGGCTACGAGGTCCCCTGCGACGAACCGATCCCGGCCGCTTGACGGCCTTCATGGGACCAATTACGGGTGCCGCCTCGCAGTCTTATAGGCGCGACATAATTACCGATACTATAGAGTGACCGGGGCAGTGCGTTGACAAAAGCAGTAATATTGGCTGGCGGACTAGGTACTCGGCTAGGCGAAGAAACGTCCGTTCGCCCAAAACCCATGGTGGATATCGGTGGAATGCCGATCATCTGGCACATTATGAAAATTTATTCACACCATGGAGTGAATGATTTTGTGATCTGTCTTGGTTACAAAGGCTACATGATTAAGGAGTATTTTGCAAATTACTTCTTGCATACAGCGGATGTAACCATCGACCTTGCGAACAACAAGATGGAAGTCCATCAAAACTGGAGTGAGCCTTGGCGGGTCACCTTGGTCGAAACCGGCGCGTCGACAATGACCGGCGGTCGGCTGAAGGCCGTCCGAAATCACCTCGACGAAGGCGAGCCGTTTTGCTTCACCTATGGCGACGGCGTCTCCGACGTGGACATCACGCGGCAGCTCGAATTTCATCGCCAACATGGCCGTAAGGTCACCATTACTGCCGTTGCACCGCCGGGACGTTTCGGTGCACTGGAATTCGACGGCGATCTCGTGCGCAGCTTCCGTGAAAAGCCCGATGGCGACGGCGCTCTCATCAATGGCGGTTTCTTCATTGCCGACCCGTCGGTAATCGATCTCATCGATGCCCCCGAGACCATCTGGGAGCGCGAGCCGCTCGAAAAGCTGGCCGCGAACGGGGATCTTGTAGCATATCGCCACGATGGCTTCTGGCAGCCGATGGATACGCTGCGCGACAAGCATCATCTTGAGGAACTGTGGGCCGCTGGTGCCCCTTGGAAAGTCTGGTGACCCCTTCATTCTGGAACAATCGCCGCGTTTTCTTGACCGGGCATACCGGGTTCAAAGGCGCGTGGCTGTCCCTTTGGCTCACGCAGATGGGCGCTAAGGTGACCGGCTTTTCGCTGCCGGCGGAGCAGGACAGCCTGTTTCGCCAGGCAGGCGTTGCCGATGCGCTGACGCACATCGAAGGGGATATCCGCGACTTCGCGGCGGTGGAAGCGGCCATGGCCGACGCCGACCCGGAGGTTGTGCTGCATCTTGCCGCCCAGCCGCTGGTACGCCTGTCCTACGAGATGCCGGTCGAAACCTATGCGACGAACGTGCAAGGCACCGTGCACGTGCTCGATGCCTGTCGCCGCGCACCCGCCCTCCGGGCGATCGTGTGCGTGACCAGCGACAAATGCTACGAGAACCGGGAATGGGTTTGGCCCTATCGCGAGAGCGATCCGATGGGCGGCTATGATCCGTATTCGAGCAGCAAGGGCGCAGCGGAACTCGCGATTGCGGCTTGGCGGCGCAGCTTTTTCCAGAACGGCCCCGCCCTGCTCGCTTCCGGGCGGGCAGGCAACGTCATCGGTGGCGGGGATTGGGCCAAGGATCGCCTGATTCCCGATATCATCCGAGCGCTGATCGCGGGCGACCGCCCCTATATCCGCTCGCCGCATGCGATCCGCCCATGGCAGCATGTTCTCGACGCACTGAGCGGCTATCTCCTTCTGGCCGAACGGCTTTATTCGGGCGATGTAACCGCTTCCACCGGTTGGAACTTCGGACCGTCGGATGACGATGTGCGGCCGGTCGACTGGATCACCGATCGCCTGACGACGGCATGGGGTGCACCCGGCTGGGATCGCGACCACGATGCGAAACTGCACGAGGCTGGCGTTCTCAAACTCGATTGCTCCAAGGCCCGGACCGAACTCGCCTGGCGGCCGGCGCTTCCGCTGAATCGCGCGCTCGAATGGATCGTCGACTGGCACCGCGCCGTCGCCGGTGGCGCGAACGTTCTACAGACGACCCTCGATCAATTGGCGGATTATCGCGCTCTTCTTGCGACCGCAGCTACACAGAAAGAATCCGATGACCGTCGACGTCTCTTCCTTTGATCTGACTAGCCTGAGCAAGGATTGCGACGAAGCCGAGCTTCGCTCGATGATCCTGGGGCTGACCGGCGAATATGCCCGTCGCTTCCATGCGACCAAGCCGTTCGAGCCTGGTGTCAGCCCTGTCCCGGTTTCCGGCAAGGTCTTCGGCGACACCGATGTCTGCAATCTCGTCGATTCCGCGCTCGATTTCTGGCTGACCACCGGACGCTTCAATGATGCGTTCGAGGCCAAGCTGGCCCAGCGTATCGGCGTGCAACATGCACTGACCACCAATTCGGGCTCATCGGCCAATCTCCTCGCGCTTTCGACGCTCACCTCGCACTATTTCCGAGGCGAAGCGCTGAAGGCAGGCGATGAGGTCATCACCGTCGCGACGGGCTTCCCGACCACCGTCAACCCGGCGCTGCAGTACGGCTTGGTGCCGGTATTCGTGGATGTGGATATCCCCACCTACAACGTGAAGCCGGATATGATCGAGGCGGCGGTGACGGACCGCACGCGGGCGATCATGATCGCGCATACGCTCGGCAATCCCTTCGACATCGGCGAAGTGATGCGCGTGGCGGAGAAGTATAACCTCTGGGTCGTCGAAGATTGCTGCGACGCGCTCGGAGCAACCTTCAACGGTCAGAATGTGGGCACGTTCGGCCATATCGGTACACTCAGCTTCTATCCGGCGCACCACATCACCATGGGCGAAGGGGGCGCCGTATTCACGGACAAGCCACGTTTGAAGCGCGTCATCGAATCGATGCGCGATTGGGGTCGCGATTGCTGGTGTGCACCGGGCAAGGACGATACCTGCGGCAAGCGCTTCGGTCGTCGCCTGGGATCGTTGCCGATGGGCTATGATCACAAGTACACGTACAGCCACGCCGGGTACAACCTGAAGATCACGGATATGCAGGCCGCCGTGGGCCTGGCCCAGCTCGATCGCCTGGATGGCTTCATCGCAGCGCGCCAGCGCAATTTCGACCTGCTTACCGAACAGCTGCGCGACCTTGAGGAAGTGCTGATCCTGCCGGAAGCGACCCCCAACAGCGTTCCTTCCTGGTTCGGTTATCCCATCACCATCCGCCCGGAATCCAATGTCGATCGTGACGAGCTGGTGAAGTATCTGAACACCAAGAAGATCGGCACCCGCCTTCTGTTCGGCGGGAACCTGCTGCGCCAGCCTTACATGAAGGGCCGCAACTACCGCGTCGTCGGCGATCTTACGAACGCTGATCTCGTCACCACCAACACCTTCTGGGTCGGCCTCTACCCGGGTCTTACCGAAGGCCATATCAGCTATACGGTTGAAATGATCCGGAATTTCATCAAGAACGCGGCCTGAACTTTAGCACATACAAACCGAACAAGCCGCATAACGCGGGAGGAAACGAATGAACATTCTGGAAAAGCGCATGTTGGCCATTCTCCGCGAAGGCCGGGCCAACTTCGGCTTCAACGCCGTCAAGGCGGAGTTTGAAGCGGAAGGCACGCGCGTCGACGAGTTTCTGCGCCTGCTCGAAATCGCGCGCCGGGCCGATCTGAAGGTTGGCCTCAAGATCGGTGGCTGCGAAGCGATCCGCGACCTGATCGAAGGCCGTCAGTTCGGTATCGACTATGTCATCGCCCCGATGGTCGAGACCCCCTATGCGCTGACCAAGTATGTTGCGGCCAAGAACAAGGTGTTCGACGCGGACGAACGTGCCGAGGTCGGCTTCCTGTTCAACGTCGAGACGATCTCGACCTATCACCAGGTCGATGCCATGGGCGAAATCGCCCGTGAGGCCGGCGTGGGCATGGTGCTGGGCCGCGTCGATTTCGCCGGCTCGCTCGGCCACACCCGCGATTTCGTGAATACCGACGAAATGCTCGGCTATGCCCGCAAGGTCGCGGAAGTCGCCAAGTCCGCCAATGTCGATCTGGTGATCGGCGGCGGCGTAAGCCCGGATTCGATCGCACAGCTGCGCAGCGTACGTGAAATCCGCCTCGATCGCTTCGAGACGCGCAAGGTCATCTTCGACGCTGCCGTTCTCGATGGCGAGCAGGCAGCACGCGGCATGGAACTCGCCATCGAGTTCGAGCTGCTCTGGCTGCAGAACAAGCGCAACTATTACAAGTCGATCGCTGCCGAAGACGAAGCACGCATCACGATGATGGAAAAGCGCCAGGCAGCCAGCATGGCTGCGGCAGCCTGACCGGTTCGGCCCAGTAGACGGTTAGGCCCCCATATAATGACCAAGATTCGCGTTGCTGATTTGATTGCAAGGCTTCTCGTTGAAAACGGGATTCAAGACGTTTTCATGCTGACGGGTGGAGGTGCGATGCATCTCAACGATGCCCTCGGCCGGGAGCGTGGTCTTCGCAAGATCTTCACCCATCATGAGCAAGCCGCAGCGATCGCCGCGGAAAGCTATTGCCGCCTGTCAGGCCGGCCGGCCGCCGTCAACGTGACGACCGGCCCGGGCGGGGTGAACGCGCTGAATGGCGTTTATGGGGCCTATACCGACTCCATCGCGATGGTGGTGGTTTCGGGTCAGGTGAAGCGCGAGACCTGCGCGCCGAACTATCCCCTGCCCCTGCGCCAGCTCGGCGATCAGGAAGTCGACATCGTCGCGATGGCGAAGCCCATCACCAAATATGCCGTCGTTCTGAACGACCCGCTCGATGCCCGGAAGGTCGTGGAAAAAGCCATCCACCTTTCGCGCCGCGGCCGGCCCGGCCCTGTGTGGATCGACGTTCCGATCGATGTGCAGGCTGCTCCGGTGGATCCGGACCAGTTGGAAGGCTATGATCCTGCCAGCGATACCGACCATGCGGACGAAGCGGACAACAACGCAGCGGAACTGGGCCTGCTCAAGGGCGATGCGCTCAACGCCGAAGTTGCAGCGCTGTTGGCTGAATTGCACGCAGCCGAGCGCCCGATCGTCATGGCCGGTGCGGGCGTTCGTATTTCGGGGGAACATGCCCGCTTCCTCGAGTTCGTGGAAAGTCGCGGCATCCCGGTAGCGACCTGCTGGAATGCGCACGACGTTCTGCCGGACGCGCATCCGCTCTATGTCGGTCGGCCCGGCACCGTCGGCGATCGCGGCGGCAATTTCTCGGTGCAAAGTGCCGATTATGTGCTCGTACTCGGCTCGCGCCTGAATATTCGCCAGATCAGCTATAACTGGGGCAGCTTCGCGCGCGGCGCCAAGATCGCGATGGTCGAGATCGATCGTACCGAGTTGGAAAAGCCAACGCTTTCGCTGCATCGTCCCGTCCATGCCGATCTGGCCGACTTTTTCGCTGCAGCAAAGGTGATTGGCGTCCCGGCCGATGATCACGCCCGCGCGCGTCGGACGTGGCTTGCGCATTGCCGCGATCGTTGCGCACGCTACCCCGTGGTCTTGCCGGAATATCGGACCAGCGAAGGCCTGATCAACCCGTACGTGTTCACCGCTGAGCTCTTTGATCTCCTCGAAGAGGGCGAAGTCATCGTTGCCGGCGATGGCACGGCCTGTGTGACGACGTTCCAGGCGGCACGGATCAAGGCCGGCCAGCGCCTTTACACGAACTCCGGCTGCGCCTCGATGGGCTATGATCTGCCGGCTGCGATCGGCGCACATTACGCCGGGGATGCCAAGCGCATCATCTGCTTGGCGGGTGACGGCAGCATCATGATGAACCTGCAGGAGTTGCAGACGATCGTCGGCAACAAGCTGCCGGTGAAGATCTTCGTACTCAACAACGATGGCTATCATTCGATACGCCAGTCGCAGCAGAACCACTTCCCGGACGGGATCGTCGGTTGTGGCCCGGATAGCGGCCTCACGTTCCCGGACTTCTGCCGTCTGGCCGAAGGCTTTGGCATCGCAGCGCGCTCGGTGGATAATCACGCCGGTCTGGCCGCGGCGATCAAGGTAACCCTGGATGCCGAAGGCCCGCAAATCTGCGAAATCCGCATCGACAAGGCGCAGGAATTCGCGCCCAAGCTGAGCTCGCGGCGCCTGGAGGACGGAACGATGGTCTCCCCTTCGCTGGAAGATCTGTCGCCCTTCCTACCGCGCGAAGAGCTCGAAATCGCCATGGCGATGCCGCGCCAAGAGACCGCCCAATGAGCGAGGCCGTGATCTTCGACCTGGATGGCACGCTGGTGGACAGCTGTGCCACCTGCGTGGATATCCTGTCAGAGATGATCGAGGATCGCGGCGTCATTCATGCGATCGACCGGTCCTATGCACGCGGCTTCATGAGCCTGGGCGGACAGACCATGGTCGCCTCGCTGCTTGGACCCGCGGCAATGGACCCTGCAGCGGACCTGATCGAATTTCGCAGCCGCTATCAGGATCGCGTAACCTGCCCATCAACGCTGTTCGCCGGCGTGCCGGAAGGCCTGCGTGCGATGCGCGAGCACGGGCTGCGTCTTGCCATCTGCTCGAACAAGCCGCAGAATCTTTGCGAGAACGTGCTGCGCGACACCCGGATCGCGGAGTATTTCGAAGTGGTTGTCGGTGGCCGGCCTACTCTGCGTCCGAAACCGGCCACCGATCTCCTCGATATGACGCTTGCTGCGCTTGGTTGCGAGGCCGAGGACTGCCTGTTCGTCGGCGACAGCGAACTCGATTACGGCGCCGCCAATGCGTTGGCGATGCCCTTTGCCTTTCTGACCTATGGTTATGCGGAAGACGGGTGGAGCCTCCCCGCCGGGCTTTCGTTCGACGCGTTTCCGGAACTGTCCGCCACCCTGCTTTCTCGGGCGCAGCCCGTCGATATCCAGCTGTCCCGTCTAGCGACGGCGTTCTAGCGCGTGCTCACACCGTCCATCCTCGCGCACCTTCGCCAGGGTGATCGCCGTATTGTGGTGACCGGCGCCAGCGGCTGGGTTGGCCTCGCAACCCTGGAATGCCTGCTCGATGCACTGGGCAGCGAGGCATTTGCGCGTCAAGTTGTCTGCTTCGGATCGGTCGCCCGCACCCTTGCGTTGCGCGGCGGAAAGAGTGTGGAGCAGCGGCCGCTGGCGGAGATTGCCTCCCTGCCCGCGCAGCCCAGCTGGCTGTTGCATTTCGCGTTCCTTACCAAGGATCGTGCGATCGACATGGACGAAGCGGCCTATCGCGCCGCGAACGATGCGATTTCGCATCGCGTTCTGGGCGCGCTGGATGCGATCGGCGTCGATGGCGTATTTCTCGCCTCGTCGGGGGCCGCCTATCGCGCCGACGACGCAGCCGCCGCCCCCGAGATGCGGCTCTATGGCGCGATGAAGCGCGAGGACGAAGATCGCTTCGCCGCATGGGCGGAACGATCAGCCAAGACGCTCGTCATCGCACGAATTTTCAACGTCACCGGACCTTATATCAACAAGCATCAGGCCTATGCCTTTGCCAGCTTCCTGCTGGATGCGCTGGCCGGCCGCACGATTGAAGTCCGCGCGCCGCGTGCCGTCGTCCGCGCCTATGTCCCCATTCGCGAGATTATCGCGCTCGGTCTTTCGCTGCTGGCCTCGGCCCAGCCGGGAATGGTCATACGCTTCGATAGCGGTGGCACCCCGATGGAACTGGCCGAGGTCGCCCAGGCTATTGCCGCTGCGCTTCCCGGTGCGGGCGTGCATCGTGCGGCGATTGGCATCGCGCAAGCCGATATCTATCACGGTGACGTTGATGCCTATGCCAACTTGTTGTCTGCGCATGGCATCCCATCCACTCCCATTTCAGAGCAAATCCTGGATACTATGACCTATCTCAAAACTTTGGCCGAGGACGCGGCATGATCTCAGAATCCACCGACTCCCGCTTTGGCCGGATTGTACGCATTCGGCATGCGGCGGCTTTGCTTTGTGGCGTGGCGCCGCTCGTTGCGCTGCAGGCTCCGGCGATGGCGCAGGTCACGGATCCCACATACCAGCAAACCCAGCAGCAGCAGGGCAACCGGTCTAATAATAACAACAACTCGCAATCCGGCTCGCAATCGGGCACCAACGATTACGGCCAAGGATCCAGCCAGGTTCAGCCGCAGTCGAGCTTCCAGCCCGGGTCGATCGCGAGCAACACGCAGGGCTCGGGCCAGACGAGTACGCTGATCCTCGGCATGGATCCGGACGGCAAGGCAACGCTGACGCCGCGCGTGAAGCCATTGGCGAAGCCGAGCGAGTTCGAAGATTTCGTGGCGCGCTCCGTCGGCCATAAGGTCAAGCGGTTTGGCAGCGATCTGCTGTTACCGAGTGATCGCGATTATGCCGTGCCTGCTACGGCGACCATTCCGCCCGATTACCCGGTCGCAATTGGCGACACCGTCCATATCAATCTGACCGGTTCGATCGATGGCAGTGCCGACTTCGAAGTCGATCGTTCGGGGCAGATATTCCTGCCGAACGTGGGCACCGTTAATGTCGCTGGCGTCCGGTTCCGCGACCTGCAGAACACGGTCTCTCGCGCCATCGGCCGCAAGTATCGCGGATACGAAGTGACGGTCAGCGTTCAGAAGCTCCAGGGGCTTCGCGTCTATGTTACCGGGTTTGCAAACAATCCCGGGGCCTACAGCCTGAACTCTCTTTCGACTCTCGTGAATGCCGTGCTCGCCGCGGGGGGGCCTGGCGCAGGCGGCAGCTTCCGCCGGGTGGAGTTGCGTCGCGGCGGCAAGCTCGTGCGCTCGTTCGACCTATACGACCTCATCCGCAAAGGCGATAAGTCGCAGGATGCCATCCTGAACAACGAGGATGTTCTCTACATTCCTGCGGTTGGCAAGCAAGTCGCCGTTGTGGGAAGTGTGAACGAAGAGGCGATCTACGAGGCGCTTCCGGGCGAAACTGTGGGTGATACGCTGGCCCAAGCCGGTGGTCCGGCGCAGCTCGCGGATGCATCGCGCATCCTGCTCTATCGGCTGAGTGACCATTCGACCGTCGGCAGCCGCGAAATTGCGCGAAGCGAGTT
This sequence comes from Sphingomonas pokkalii, assembly GCF_003096275.1. Lineage (GTDB taxonomy): Bacteria > Pseudomonadota > Alphaproteobacteria > Sphingomonadales > Sphingomonadaceae > Sphingomonas > Sphingomonas pokkalii. The sequence continues at coordinate 2,863,866 of NZ_QENQ01000001.1, read as the reverse complement.
CGCGACGCTGCCGGTCGAAGGCGGGGACATGATCCAGGTCCTCGCCGAAGGAAACCTGGTTCAGCCGCTGGCGCATCAATCGGTACTGGTGCGGATCGAGGGCGAAGTTGAACGGCCCGGCAACTATTATGTCGAGCCAAATACACCGATGTCGCAGGTTTTGCAGATGGCGGGTGGCACAACGTCACGCGCCTATATCTACGGCACGAAGCTGCTGCGCCAATCGGTCCGGGAGCAGCAGCGACAGGGCTATTTGCAAGCACTCGATCAGTTGGACCAGATGCTGGCGGCCGCACCGCTGGACGCGGATCCGGCGCTACAGCAGAATAGCGCGGCCGAACGTTTGACTGCTTCGCAGCAGATCCTTGCCGAGCTGAGGAACAAGGAGCCAGATGGCCGGCTCGTGTTGGGTATTGCCCCCAATGCGCGCGAACTCGACGGCTCGCTGCTGCTCGAGAACAATGATCGCATCATCATTCCGCCGCGCGTAGAAACCGTTGGCGTATTCGGCGCGGTCTATCGTCCGGCGTCGTTCCTGCTGAGTTCCGATGGACCGATGAAGGTTAGCCAATATATCGAGCGCGCCGGCGGCTTGCAGCGCTATGCCGATCGGGGACGTGTTTTCGTCGTCCGAGCCAATGGGGACATTTTGAGTAAGAAGCAGGGGGCTCTGAGCGCGCGGGTTCTTCCGGGCGACGTCGTGTTCGTTCCGATCAAGTCGCGGTCCACCTCGGTGTTGTCGAAGATCCGCGACATCAGCCAGATCATCTTCCAATTCGGCTTGGCGGCTGCCGCCGTGGTGGCACTGCGATGAGCCGTCGTCCCACGAGCTTGGTAGGACGCCTCGCGATGGCACCAGTGCTCCGCATTCCCGCTGCTAGACGGACGTTGGTGTGCGTGCTGGCCGGCGCTTGCGCCGTGCTCACCTTTTTCCCGGAGCACTATCGCGCGGCGGTTAGCATGACTCCCACCGATCCCGGCAGCCTGGGCCTAAGCGGAACGCTCGGGCAACTTGGTGCAGGGTCGAGCGTGTTTGGAAGCCAAGCCGCCTTGGAGATCAGTCTCAAGGTCGCACGCAGCCCCTATGTACGGGCCAAGGTAGTCGACTCGCTGAAGCTCGATCGGGCGCTTGGCGTAACGCCGCAGCAAGCCAATCGCTGGATTGATCGCAAAGTCGACGTCCGCACGCTGCGTGGCGGCATTCTGCAAGTGGAGATGGATTATCGCGACGCAAAATTCGCGCAGACCATCGTCCGCACATATGCCGAGGCGGTCCGGGCGCAACTCGCCGAGATTGCGCGTGGGCAGACCTCGTACAAGCGCAATATCCTCGAGACACTTCTCAGCACATCCTCGAAGCGCTTCTTCGCTGCGCAGACCGCCTATGATAACTTCCGCCTGCTTAACGGCGAAGGTGATCCCCAAGGCGCAATCCAACAAACCGCACTTCGCATCAACGCGCTTCAGGAGCAAATTCTGAGCAAGCAGGGCGAAATTGCCGCCCTCAAGAAATTCGCTACAGATGACAACATTCAGGTTCGGCGCTCAGAAGCAGAACTTGGTGTGTTGCAGCAGCAGCTGGCTGCTGCGCGATCGACAGCGAACACGGGCAGCACTTCTCTTGGCGGGATCGTAAACCGGTCGATAACGCTGGAAAAGCTGCAACGCGAACTCGATCTCGCACGCAACTTGTATCAGAATTACAAGCGATTCTTGGAAGGTACTACCGTCGAAGATCTGGCATCCACTGCCAATGTTCGCATTTTAGAGCCAGCCTATATTGATCCTGATAGGCAGTATAATATCATCTTTGCCGTATTGGGCGCTCTGATTGTGGTACTGGGCTTGGTAATTGAGTTCTATCACTTGCGCCCCCCCCTCGAGGCAGTGCCATCACTCAGCCCGGCCGGCGGAGACGCAGGAGCATCGCGGCGATGACCGAGCAGTCAATCTCTTTGCCTACTCAGGCTGTTACCGGGAAAGCGAAGCTTCCACTGGTGCCAGATCTGTCGGTCGTCATTCCATGTCGAAACGAAGAAGCGAACGCCGAGGCGATCGGTGCGGCCGTGATTGCCCAGCTGGAGCCACTGGATATCACCTTCGATATCATCTTCATCGACAATGAGTCGACGGATGCCACGGTCTCCATCATCCGGGCGATGTGCGCGCGTGACCATCGCATCAAGTTAATCGTCAACACACGCAACTTCGGCCAGATGCGCTCGCCTACGCACGGCATTTTCGAAGCGACCGGGCGCGCGGTGGTAGGCATGTGCGCCGATTTCCAGGATCCCCCCGAGCTTTTGCCGCGCTTCGTCGAACGGTGGCGCGCGGGTATCGATATCGTCCTGGGCGTTCGGGAGAATGAGCGCTCGGGCGCCATCTTGCGCGCCACCCGTTCGCTATCCTATGCGCTGGCCGCTCGGTTTGGCGATCATCCGATCATCCCAAACGCAACCGGCTTCGGACTGTACAGCCGTCGCGTCGTTGACACGATCAAGGCAATCCACGAGCCCGAACCCTTCTTCCGTGGAATGCTTGTAGAAACCGGCTATCCGCTGGAGACGATTCCATATGCCCGCCCGCCGCGGGCCCGCGGAAAATCGAACAACAACTTCATGGCGTTGCTTGATTTTGCGGTAGCCGGCCTAACCGGATCGTCGAAGGGCCTGCTGCGCGTTCCGATTTACATCGGCGTGCTTGGCGGCATCTTCACGATGCTGATGTTTCTGGGTGGAATCGCCGCTTTCTTCCTCGGTAGGCCGATTGCCGGCTGGTTCATCGCGATGGTCATCCAGGCGCAGTTCGCAATGCTGTTCGGCTTCCTCGGTTTGTTGGGCGATCATGTGCGCATGATCTCTGACCGTACGCGCAAAACCCCGCTGGTGATCGAGAAGGAGCGCATCAACTTCCCGGTGCAGCCGTGATCGCACGAGCGATCACGCCATCGCAGCTGCGCGAGCTGTGGCGCTACTATCAGGCCGGTATCGTAAATACTGCTTTTGGGATCGGCCTGTATGCGGCGCTGGTCTGGCTGGGCATGGATCGCTATGCCGCGCAGCTCCTGTCCCACCTTATCGGCATGGCATTCAATTATCTGACCTATAGCCGCCATGTCTTCAAGGAAGCCGGCCCTGCCAAGCTGCGCTTCGTGATAAGTTATGCTGTGAACTACGCCCTCAGCCTCGGCACATTATGGCTCCTGTCGAAGGTGATCCAGTCGCCTTACGCAGCCGGCATTCTCGCTGCATTCCTGGTCTCGATCGTGAACTACTTCGCCCTGAAGCTACTTGTTTTTAAAGCAAGCAACGCATGAACGTAGCTGGTGAACCGTTGAAGCAGGACGAGAACCGCTCGTCTCGCGCTAGCCGCGTTGGCTTATGGGTAGAGTGGTCATTTGCGATCATTGTCCTGATCGCACTGATGCGCGTCATGTGGATACTGTATTATGATGGCTATTTTCCACAGCCATTCTTCTACGTCCCCGGCGACATTTGGATGGACTGGTTCAATACTGCATATTGGGCCCATAACCGCGGCGCCTACGACAGTTGGATGACGATTTATCCACCACTGTCATTTGTACTGCTAAGGCTCTTCGGTAAGGCGTCTTGCTACGCGGCTGCCTCCGGCCTTGAAATGCGCGACTGTGATTGGGTTGGCATCGCAAGCATTCACGCGCTTTACATATTCGACATCGTCCTGATCGGCCGCATGTTCTGGAAGATCGACCCAAAGACCAGCCTTCCCCGCAGCTTTGCCCTAAGTGCGGGAATGCCGATGTTCTACGGACTCGAGCGTGGAAATCTGATCCTCTTCTGCCTCGCCTTTGTCGCGCTTGGCATGGGTCCGTTACTGCGTTCTGCGCGCCTCCGCTGGTTCTTTCTGGCGCTGGCAGTCAATCTTAAGGTCTATACCGTCACGATCGTGGCTTCCCTGCTTCTGCGGCGTAAATGGCTTGCCTTCGAAGGCTGCGCCCTCGCGATCGCCTGCGTCTACTTGGTTACGTATGCCATACTTGGCGAAGGCACGTTGTTCGAGATTGTCCGGAACATAACGGAGTTTTCGGGGGGCTTCCAGTCCGCCAGCGTTTTGGATATTTGGTATCCGAGTACCTACATCCCCTTGGAATCGCTATTTGGAGGTGGCGGTTTTCCGATTACTGCCGTCATAGGCTCAAGAATCGCTGAAAATGGCATCATCGCAATCAAGATAGTGCGCACTTCGGCGCAGGCCATTCTCCTTCTAGCTGCTTTCGCAACGTGGCTAAGACCGGAAAAAGTCCCGCCATTCCGGGCTGCGATGTTCGCACTGTCGCTTGCCCTGATTACGTCGGAAGCAGGTGGCTACACGCAGACGCTCATCATTCTTTTGATCTTCATGGAGCGTTGGGAAGGCATCTGCAGGCCTTTCGCGATGGTCATTTGTTATATCGCTTGCATTCCAGGAGAGATCATTCTCGATTCTATTCCGACGATCATTAGCTACAGCTATCTTGCGGGCCGGCCGGTCTTTGTAGACTTCGGCATAGGGCTTGGAATGTTCGTGCGCCCGCTGCTGAACATGCTTGCGCCGGTATCCATTGCGCTCTTTACGATCCGTACAGTGTGGATCGATATACGCGATGACGGCTGGAGCCTGCGCTGGCGGCACCGTGCCGATGCGGCATTCCTGCCTTGGATCCGACGCCCCCGCCCGCTGCAACCAGCGCCGCTGGCGAAGCCTGAGCAATGACGGCCCCGTCTACGGACAGGCCGCAGGCGGCGATCGGTCGACGTGCATTCCTGCCACTCGCCGCTGGGGTGCTGGGGGCAGCGGCCTACAGGCAGCCTGGCCAAGCCCAGGCAACGACCCAGCCTGGCCGGAGCAGCACGCTGGCCAATCCCGGGAACGGCGTTGTCCTGGGCAGCGGCACCCATGTCGTCACCGCCAACACGACGCTACGCACCAGCCTTCACCTCCAGCCCGGTGCACGGATCGATATCGCCGAGGGCCGAACGCTGCGCGTCCTCGGAGACTTTCAGGCGCCCGCCGAGGCTGTCCTCACCGGGAAAGGTACGCTCGACCTCAACAGCTCGACAGCGGCGTTCGCGCGCCCGGAATGGTGGGGCGCAAGCCCCGATGGTAGCGGCGATTGCCGCGCGGCGCTGGAAGCCTGCCTGCAAGCCCATCCCGTCCTGCAACTCGGTGCTGGCGACTATGCGATCGCCGCGACCTGGCAAGTGACGCGACCCTATTGCCATATTCGCGGCACCGGCGCCCGCGGCAGTGCCCTGGGCCAAGGAACACGGATCGTTCTGGGCAATGCCGAAGACGATGTCCTCCAGGTCGGCCCGCAAAGCGCACCGGGCGCCGTCAATGATTTCATCCGATGCATCGCGGTCCAGGGATTGACGCTGGCCCGCAACCAACCGGGAGAAGGGCAAGCCGCTGGCCTGCGCGCCCAGTATTTGCTCTATGGTGAATTCAGCGACCTTGCTGCCATGGAGCACGCACGTGGATTCGTGTGTTCTGGCCTGGTCCGGACCCGCTTTCAGAATTGCGCCGCCTTTCGCTCCCTGCCCGGGCGCGGGCGGACGGTCTGGCGCGGCTTCCACCTCGACGGGACAAAGGCGATCGGCCTTGCCGGCGGCAACGCTTCGATCTTCCTGGAAGATTGCAACGCCTCGATCGGCGGCGATCCGAACGTGGATGACGGCGTAGCCCTGCTGCTCGACGCGGCGTTTGCCGACAGCTTCATCATCAACTTCGAGTCCGCCGGTGTCGCGACTGGAATCCGTGTCGACGGCCATAGCGCACAGATCGGGGGACGTGCCGCTGGAGGCCATGTCAACCTGCACGTGCGGATGCCGATACTCGATCAATGCGAGGCGGTAGCCATCGATATCCGCGATTGCTCCCCAAGCGCGATGATCGATCTTTCCGACCCCTATGTTGCGCTCGCGCCCGGTGGCAGCGCCGCTCTCCGGCTCACCGCGATGCGGGGCAGTATTACCGTCAGCGGCGGGCAGTTGCTCGGCGGCATGAACAACGCCAGTGGCGCCAACGCGATCGGGCTCGAAGCACGCGACAGCGCGGGCATTGCTCTCTATGGCACGCGCATCCAGGACATGGCTCGGCCGGCGATCTTGTCCGATTGCGCGCGCTGCGACATTCGGGTTCAGATCGGCAATGCGCTGCATCCGGCCAAGGGCCCGGCCATCACCGCCACCGCCTGCACCAACCTGCTGCTTGCCCCCCTTGTCTATGGCGCGCCGCGCGCTTTTTCGAGCGCGGTCAAGCTATCATCGCCAAAGGGACCTCACAGCCTGGACCTCGCCGGAATAGACGCCGCTACCCTGCCCTCCGGCGCTCCGATCCTGATGATAGACGGCGTATCGGTCACCCGGTCCGGGCGGGTGGGCGATGTTACCGTGAGCGGTATTTGAACCGGCTATGCCCCGAAAGACCTGGTACCCGCTCGGCCTGATCCTGCTGGCAGCCTTCGCGCTGCGCCTTTATGCTATCAATTTTGGGCTGCCCGGCCTGAATGACCCCGACGAACTGATGTTCGAATTGGGCGCGTTCCGCATGTTGCGTACGGCAACGCTCAATCCGGGCTGGTTCGGCCACCCTGCGACTGTCACCATGTATGCGCTGGCTGTACTCGACGTCGTGACCTTCATCGCAGGATGGATTGGTGGAAAATGGGCATCTGTCGGCGCTTTCTCGACGGCGGTCTATCACGATCCCGGGATCCTGATCCTGCCCGGACGAGTGATGATCGCCCTATGCGGCGTTGCCACGATCGCGATGACTGCCCGGCTCGGCCAACGCTTGGCGAATGTCCGCGTCGGGCTGCTTGCTGCCACGCTGCTGGCAGTGAACCCGGTCCACATTACCTTCTCGCAGATCGTCCGATCGGACATGATGGGCTGCGTCTTCATGCTCGGAGGCCTGCTCGCCGCGCTGCGGATCGCGCGGGAGAACCAGCGCCGCGACTATGTGGCCGCCGCGCTTTGGCTGGCGCTTGCCGTGGCCACCAAATGGCCCTTCGCCATCATTGCGCTTCCAGTTGTTGGTGCGGCGGCATGCGCATGGCGCCGGCAGCGCGCGGCTGGCACCGCGATACTGTCCCGCCTCGCCCTGTTCGGCCTGCTCGCGCCGTGTTTCGTGGTTGCCATCGCACCTTATCTCGTCATCGATTGGCAGACCGTCGTCCAGAACCTGCACGGGGAGGATCAAGCCTGGCACCTTGGCGCCAATGGCGGCTCGTTCCTACAGAACGTCGCATGGTACCTCACCACACCCCTTCGAAAGGCGATGGGCCTGTTCGGCCTGTTGTTGGCGGCTTCAGGAATGTACCTCGCTCGTAGGGACAGGGACGTGATGATGATCGTCGGGCTCACCCTTATCGGATTTTTCGCCCTCATCTCCTCCCAGAATCTGGTCTGGGAACGCTGGGCGCTTCCGCTCATGCCCCTGCTGGCGATCCTGGCTGCCATTACCCTGGACCGCACCTGGAGCGTTTTCGCGGCGCGCTTCCCCCAGGTGCCGATGGCGATCGCTGCGAGTTGCGCAATGCTGGCCCTGCTCGCACCGCTCGCCGCCACCGCGATCGCACAGGGCTATGCCCGCCTGCACGACACCCGGCAGCAGGCAACCGCATGGGTGCGGACAAACGTGCCTGCGGTCCGATCGATCTTTGCCGAGCATTTCGCGTTCGACATGCTTCAGGGCCCGTGGCGCTTCCGCTTCCCGATGGGCGACAATGGCTGCGTCGACCCCCGGACGTTCCTCGCGGAACGCAAGGGCTACGGCTCGATCCAGAGCGCTCGGGGCAGTCGCTCCAACGTCGACTTCGGGACCCTGCCGCCAGAGATGCGCCAGACCTGCCATGCCGACTATGCCGTACTGAGCCAGTATCCACGGTACCGGGATGAACGTCGCCTGTTCCCCGATGCCTATGCGGCATATCGTACGTGGATCGCTCAAGGGCGGATCGTGGCGGTTTTTCGCCCTGAACAGGGAAAACGGAGTGGCCCGGAAATCGTCATCGTGCGCTTCCCGGAAGAAGCCGCACGACCATGACGGATCAGCGCGCGATCAGGGTTTCCAGTTCTCGCTGCCAAGCCTTGCGAAATCGATCTCGCGAATAGCGTGCGGCAGTTGCCTGCCCGCGTCCAGCGATAGCCGCTGCAAGGTCAGGATATCGGAAAGCATTCACCAGGTCCTGCGCGATACCGGTCAGGTTCGGATAGGGATGAACGCGGCAGTTTGCGCCAGACCGCATATAATCCCGCCCGCCGAAACCATCGAAGCCAAGCACCATTGTGCCCATCGCCATCGCCTCCAGCGGTACCAGGCCAAATCCTTCGCAAACCGCCAGCGTAACCAGATGGCGCCGCTCCCCAAGCTTGCGCAGCAATTCCGGCTGCTTGCAATCCCCCGCCCGCAGGATCGCCCCTTCCCAGTCGACCGCGCTTGCCACCCCGGCGTCGATACTCCGGACCTCTTGCCGCAATCGCGCAAGCAGCGCGGTCTGCAACGCCTCGTCCCCCTTGAGGTAGAACCAAACCGAGTTCGGCGCCCTGTTCCACCAAAAGGGGGAAACGGCGCCATCGGGGTCGACAAACGGCCGGATGATCGGGGCCTCCAAGCCATAAACATTTGCAAGGAAATCCTGCACGAAGCCTCCGACCGCGACATGCCGATCGAACCAGCGATCGAGCACGGCAAATGTGGAGAAGCCCTGGACGTACATCAGCTTGCGGCAATGATGGGTTAGCCCCACAATGCCATTCGAAAAGGACGGATTGCAGATCAGCACATCCTGAGGCCGCACCATCTCCGGCAGCGCTTCGCGCGTCACGGTGGCAAAGCGGGTCGGGTATTCGAAGATCGACTCATCGGGGTTTTCAGCTGCGCATTGCACCGCATAACAGGTCATGCCGATCTGCTCGCTTGCCACCCGTCCGATTTCATAGGCCATGTGCGTACCCCCGGCAGGGATATACGCGCCCATTACGAACGCCCGTGGCGCGTCCGCGGCGTGCGGCCCCGGCGCACTCGACGCCTGCGGCAGTAGATTCCCTTCCCCCTTGGCCACCATCGTCCTCGCCGGCAGCTTCGCCTCCCATCGATCCCTGAAATCCGGGTAGAGATGCTCGACCATCGGCATAAGCGGCTGCAGCCGTTTCATCAATGCAGCAAAGTCCACCCCAGCATAGCGCTGCACGGGATCGAAGGCAGAGCACTCGGGATAGTCCGACGTCCCGGGACAGATCGGCGCGAGGGTCTCCCTCGGATCTGCAACGAGATCCTCGTACCGAAGAACACGCCCGTTCGGCAGCGAGAGATAGGTCCGCAGCTGGAATTCGAGAAGCTTGACTTGCCGTTCCAGCGGATCTCCGATCGCATCGAGCTGCTCTTTCCAAGCCGCAGGGGCAAAGCGCTCGAGGTTGGGCATGTGGCCGCGGTTTACCGGCATGTCGACCGTTTGCCAGGCCGCGAGCACGGTAAGCGGATCGCGAACCATCGTGTAAATCGGGAAATGCGCCACCAGCAGATCCGCCAGCGCGGTGAATTCGGCCGGATGCTTGACCGCGAGCGTGAAATCCGGGCCAAGTGGCTTATCGAACGTCAATGCGCCCCACTGTTCCAGAACACGGCGCAAGATGCCATGGTGCTGGGGCGGCTCCACCCAATTATCGGGGATCTTGCCGTCGACATGCTTGGTAGGAAGCGGCGCACCAGCGAGAGCGCTGGCACGAAATTGCGCCACGCAGGAGACGATATACGCTACCGCCGCGTGCCGATCCAACCCTTCTGGTACAACCAAAGGCTCTGCGAGCGCGATTACGTTCGGTTGGCTGTTCAACAAGGATGTGACCAAGGTCGTGCCTGACCTTGGAAACCCGGTTATGAGAATATCGACCATTTGCCCCCGTTTCGAATGCTTCCGAACCGGCCGCAACCTGCATCTTCGAAGACCCGAAGTGGCGACACATTCGCTTGTGTGCCTTCAATCGGAAACGTCTTCCACCCGCATTTGAGCGGCATTGTTCGGGGACGTGTTCTTACGCCGGGCAACAAAAGGCTGTCGAACGATTTCTGGTTTACTAAGGTCCGGAATGCGCAGCGCTGCAACGGCCTGCGCAGATCGCTTCCACGCGGGGTGAAAGAGGCGGATCCGGGAGCACCGGGCACGGGCCGATGCCCGCAAAGGACTCGGTCAGGCGTGCCGCCAGCGCCAGAGAAGCAACGGACGTGCCATCGCCAGTCCGATCAGGAACCCGCCGACATGCGCCCAGATGGCGACGTCGACACCACCTTGAAGAAAGGCGAAGCCCATCAGGAGGTTCACGCCGATCCACGCGGCTGCCAACCACGCAATATGCACCAGCTGCGCCGGGATGGGCCCGATCGCCTTGGCGCGCTGGCGCCCGAACAGCAGCGAATAGGCGCCCACCACGGCCGAGGTCGCACCGCTCGCACCGATCATCGGCGCGGTCGACGTCGGACCGCCCAGCCACTGCGCCGTTGCCGCTGCATAGGCACCGACCAGGTACAGGAGGATCAACCCCTTGCCTCCCACCGCGCGCTCCGCCTCCCGCCCAGTGAAGGCAAGCATCAGCATGTTCATGCCGAGGTGGAAAAAGCCCGCATGAATCAACGCGGACGAAAGCGGTGTCAGTGCCGCAGGTACCGCCCAGCGGCCGGGCATCGCGACCGCACCGAAGAAACGCGCCGGAATGAACCCGCCGAGATACTGAAGTTCCAGCGTATTGGGCGCGAGGCTGACAACCAGGCTAACGACGACCGTGATGGCGACGATCGCCGTCGTAGCGCTCAGCCTTCGCATTGCCGCTCTCAGATGAATTCGATCTTCGAAACCAGATAATAGCGATCGCCAGCGGGGACCGAAACCTCGACCTCCTCATCGACCTTGCGGCCGATCAGTGCACGGCCGATCGGCGAGTTGTACGAGATGCGGCCATTGCTCGCATCCGCCTCGGTCTGACCGACGATCTGGTAGGTGATCGGCTTGTCGTCCTCATCGAGCAGCGTAACGGTCGCGCCGAACACGACCTTGTCGCCCGAAAGCTCGCGCGGATCGATGATCTGGGCGCGGCTCAGCTTGTCCTCGATATCGGCAATCGAGGCCTCGACCTGACCCTGCCGCTCCTTGGCGGCATGATATTCGGCGTTTTCGGAAAGGTCGCCATGCGCGCGCGCTTCCTCGATCGCGTCCACGATCAGCGGCCGCTCGGCCTTCAGCCGCTTCAACTCTTCGTTGAGCTTCTGATAGCCTTCCGCCAGCATCGGCATCTTTTCGACGGTCGCCATAACGCCCTAGTCCTTCAATACGCCCCCGGAACCGACCGTCGCCCGAAAACGACGTCCGCACATTCACATCGGTTGGGGAAATCCATTGTGCGAATGCGAATTGTAAGGTGCGGGAGGAGAAACATCAAGGCGGGGGTCGGAAAAGCACCCAACACGAAAACCCTCCCCCCTTAGGGGCGGGGTTGGGATGGGGCTATGTCTCACCGAGACCAACCGCTGCTCTGCAATCTCTGCCCAAAGCCCCTCCTCCAAGGAGGAGGGGCTCAAGTAGATGTATCAGGCCCGCGAGGCGAAATAGGCCTGGATCGGCTGCACCTCGAGCGGATTGCTTCGCATCGCCGCGATCGCGCGCGCGGCGGCCACACTCGCCGGCGCCGTGGTGAAATACGGTACCTTCTGCGCCAGCGCCGAAGCGCGGATGCTCATCGAATCCTTGAGCGACTGCCAGCCTTCGGTGGTGTTGAAGATCAGCGCCACGTCGCCGTCCTGGATGCGATCGACGATATGGGGGCGGCCCTGCGCCACCTTGTTCACCGTCTCCACCGCGATCCCTTCGGCGGCGAGGAACTCCGCCGTGCCGCTGGTCGCGATGATCTTGAAGCCGAGATCGGCGAGGATCTTCACCCCCGGCAGCACCACCGCCTTGTCGCCCTGCTTGACGCTGACGAACACCGTGCCGCCCTGCGGCAGCACCGTGCCGGCGCCGAGCTGCGACTTTGCGAAGGCAGTGGCAAAATCCTTATCGATTCCCATCACTTCGCCGGTCGACTTCATTTCCGGTGAGAGCACCGGATCGACGCCGGGGAAGCGCGCCCAGGGGAACACCGCTTCCTTCACCGCGATATAATCAATGTCGCGGTCGATCTTCGGCAGGTTCGCCAACTTCTCGCCCGCCATCACCCGGCTGGCGATCTTGGCGATCGGCGCACCGATCGCCTTGGCGACGAACGGCACGGTGCGGCTGGCGCGCGGATTGACCTCGATGAGGTACACCTCGCCGTCCTTGACCGCGAACTGGATGTTCATCAGCCCCTTCACCTTGAGCGCACGCGCCAGCGCGACGGTCTGGCGCTCGATCTCGGCGATGATCTCGGCGGGCAGGCTGTAGGGCGGGATCGAGCAGGCGCTGTCGCCCGAATGGACGCCGGCTTCCTCGATATGCTGGAGCACGCCCGCGACGACCACATCGGTGCCGTCGGCGATCGCGTCCACGTCCACCTCGATCGCGTCGCGCAGATACTGGTCGATCAGCACCGGCGAGTCGCCCGAGACCTGCACCGCGGTCTGGATATAGTCGTCGAGCTGCTGGAGGCTGTCGACGATCTCCATCGCCCGGCCGCCCAGCACATAGCTCGGGCGCATCAGCACCGGATAGCCGATCCGCTCGGCCACCCGCACCGCCTCGTCGCGGCTGCGCGCGATGCCGTTGGCGGGCTGCTTGAGGCCGAGCTTGGCGACGAGATCGGCGAAGCGCTCGCGGTCCTCGGCCAGGTCGATCGCGTCGGGGCTCGTGCCGAGGATCGGGATGCCCGCATCCTCCAGCGCCTTGGCGAGGTTGAGCGGGGTCTGGCCGCCGAACTGGACGATCACGCCGACCAGCTCGCCCTTGGACTTCTCGACCTCGAGGATCTCGAGCACGTCCTCGGCGGTCAGCGGCTCGAAATAGAGCCGGTCCGAGGTGTCATAGTCGGTGCTGACCGTCTCCGGGTTGCAGTTGACCATGATCGTCTCATAGCCCGCATCGGCCAGCGCGAAGCAGGCGTGGCAGCAGCAATAGTCGAACTCGATGCCCTGCCCGATCCGGTTCGGGCCGCCGCCGAGGATCACCACCTTGCGGCGGTCGCTCGGCTCGGCCTCGTTCTCGGGCTCGCCGAAGCTCGGCGCCTCATAGGTCGAGTACATGTAGGGCGTCTTCGCCTCGAACTCGGCCGCGCAGGTGTCGATCCGCTTGAACACCGGGCGCACGCCCAGCCGGTGGCGCAGCTTGCGCACCTCGGCCTCGGTCACGCCGCCGGAGATGGCATTGGCCACCTCGCCGATCAGCCCCGAGCTGCGCGCCATCACTTCGCTGCCCGCGCGGAGATTGACCGACTTGAGCGCGAGATAGGCGAGGCGCTTGTCGCTGAAGCCCATCGCCTTCAGGCGGCGCATGCCGGCCGCGTCCTGCGGCAGGCCGTTGGTCGCGACGTCCTTCTCGGCGTCGAGGATCTCGGCGATCCGCTCGAGGAACCAGGGGTCGTAGCTGGTGAAGCGCTGGACCTCCTTGACGCTGAAGCCCTCGCGCATCGCCTGCGCGGCGATCAGCAGCCGGTCGGGCGAACGCACGGTCAGCGCCGCCTCGATCACGTCGCGCGGCGCGCCGACCAGCCGGTCGACATCGTTGAAGCCGCTGAGGCCGGTCTCGAGACCGCGCAGCGCCTTCTGGATCGATTCGTGGATCGAGCGGCCGATCGCCATCACTTCGCCGACCGACTTCATCGCCGTGCCCAGCACCGCCTCGGCGCCCTTGAACTTCTCGAAGGCGAAGCGCGGGATCTTGGTGACGACGTAATCGATCGTCGGCTCGAAGCTCGCCGGCGTCGCGCCGGTGATGTCGTTGTCGATCTCGTCGAGCGTATAGCCCACCGCCAGCTTGGCCGCGACCTTGGCGATCGGGAAGCCGGTCGCCTTGGAGGCCAGCGCCGAGGAGCGGCTGACGCGCGGGTTCATCTCGATCACGATCAGGCGGCCGTCCTTCGGATTGACCGCGAACTGCACGTTCGAACCGCCGGTCTCGACGCCGATCTCCCGGAGACACGCGATCGATGCGTTGCGCATGATCTGGTATTCCTTGTCGGTCAGCGTCAGCGCCGGCGCGACGGTGATCGAATCGCCGGTGTGCGTGCCCATCGGATCGATATTCTCGATCGAGCAGACGATGATGGCATTGTCGTTCCGATCCCGGACGACCTCCATCTCATATTCCTTCCAGCCGAGCAGCGATTCCTCGATCAGCACCTCGGTGGTCGGCGACAGGTCCAGGCCCGAGCGCACGATCGCGATGAATTCCTCGCGGTTGTAGGCGATGCCGCCGCCCGATCCGCCCATGGTGAAGCTGGGGCGGATGATCGCCGGCAGGCCGACATGGTCGAGCGCGGTCAGCGCCTCGGCTTCGGTATGCGCGATCGCCGAGCGGGCGCTTTCGAGCCCGATCTTGGTCATCGCGTCCTTGAACTTCAGCCGGTCCTCGGCCTTGTCGATCGCATCGGCATCGGCGCCGATCATCGTCACGCCGAACTTCTCCAGCGTGCCGTCGCGGAACAGCGCCAGCGCGGTGTTGAGCGCGGTCTGGCCGCCCATCGTCGGCAGGACGGCGTCGGGCCGCTCCTTCTCGATGATCTTGGCGACGACCGCGGGCGTGATCGGCTCGATATAGGTCGCGTCGGCCAGCTCGGGATCGGTCATGATCGTCGCCGGGTTCGAATTGACCAGGACGATGCGATAGCCCTCTTGCCGGAGGGCCTTGATCGCCTGCGTGCCCGAATAATCGAACTCGCACGCCTGACCGATGACGATCGGCCCCGCGCCGATGACGAGGATGGAGGAGATGTCGGTGCGCTTGGGCATTATCGTTCCTGAGTCACTTTGATAGGGCGCCCAAAACAGTGGCTGTTGGACGCGAACACATCGTTAGACGATGCGGTGTGAACAATTTCGAGGGAGCCATTTGCCAGCCAACGCAAACGAACCCTCGGCTGTCCGTCGAAACCTGCCGCTCTACACTCTTGAGTGAAGATGCCCGATTGCTGAACCATCACGGTTCGGGAGTACCCCGTGGTAGCTCCACAATCCGTCATCTGAACTCTTGCGAGTAAACCTTCCGATCCCTTGGCTTGCTGGTAGACGGTGGTGGAACACGACCCGCTTCCTAACGTCCTGTCTAGGAACCAAACAAAGGCAGCAATGGACAGAGCAACAACGATGCTGGCCAAGACCAAGATCTTGGCCACAAGCTTCAACGCTGCGCTCCCATCATCTCCACGAACCGCTCGAACAGATAGAGGCTGTCCTGCGGGCCCGGGCTGGCCTCGGGGTGGTATTGCACGCTGAACGCCGGGCGGTCGGTGAGCTCGATGCCGGCGTTGGAGCCGTCGAACAGCGACACATGCGTCTCGCGGGCATTGGCCGGCAGGCTCTCGCGCTCGACGGCGAAGCCATGGTTCATGGAGGTGATCTCGACCGCGCCGTCTTCCAGCCGCTTGACCGGATGGTTGGCGCCGCGATGGCCCTGGAACATCTTGGTGGTCTCAGCGCCCACCGCGAGGCCGAGCAGCTGGTGGCCGAGGCAGATGCCGAACAGCGGCTTGCCGGTCTCGAGCATCTGGCGGATCACCGGCACGGCGTACTCGCCGGTTGCCGCGGGATCGCCCGGGCCATTCGAGAGGAAGAAGCCGTCCGGGTTGAAGGACATCACCTGCTCGAAGGTCGCGGTGGCGGGCAGCACGGTCACGTCCGCGCCGGCCTGGACCAGGTTGCGGAAGATGTTGCGCTTCGAACCATAGTCGATCGCGACGACCTGCGGGCGCTTCTTTAAGCCCCCTCCCGCCTGCGGGAGGGGGTTGGGGGTGGGCCCACCCTCTCCACCAGCGGTGTCGGTCGAGGAGGCCGGGCGCCCACCCCCGGCCCCTCCCGCAAGCGGGAGGGGAGAGGTGTTTTCATACCCGACCCCAAGGCGCCACACGCCGCCTTCCCAGCCGAAATGCGTCTCGCACGAGACGGTGATGGCGAGGTCCATGCCCTCCAGCCCCGGCCAGCCGCGCGCCTTCTCCAGCAGCGCGTCGAGGTCAAAATTGCCGGACTTCGAGTGCGCGATCACGCCGTTCGGCGCGCCGCCCAGCCGGATGCGGCGGGTGAGCGCGCGCGTGTCGATGCCCGACAGGCCGATCCGCTTGTGCTTCGCCATCCAGGCATCGAGATGCTCGGTGCTGCGGAAGTTCGACGGATCGGTCACGTCCTGGCGGACGATCATGCCCAGCGCATGGGGATCATCGGCCTCGATGTCGTCGGGATTGGCGCCGACATTGCCGATATGCGGGAAGGTGAAGTTGATGATCTGGCCGGCGAAGCTCGGATCGGTCATGATCTCCTGATAGCCGGTCATCGCGGTGTGGAAGCACACCTCGCCGACGGCATCGCCTTCGGCACCGAATCCTCGACCCCACAATATCTCGCCGCTCGCCAGAACCAGAACGCCCGTGGCTCCAACGGGCATGGACAAGGGTTTGGCGTCGGCCATTTGGGGCGGGCACTCCTGCTTTGGGTTTTGCGATGTTGCTAAGGGCCGCCCGCTAGACCCCATGGGCGGGTGCGTCAATCTGTTAAGTTTTGTGCGGGTCGGCTATGTCTCCGCGCTTTCCCGGACAAGATCGAGAGACCACGAATGATTCGCGACGACATCAAGGCTGCGCTGGTGACCGCCATGAAGGGCGGGGACAAGGCGTCGACCGCCACGATCCGCCTGATCCAGAGCGCGATCAAGAACCGCGACATCGAGGCCCGCACCGGCAAGGCGCCGGAGGACGACGACGTGCTGGTCGTCGAGGTGCTGCAGAAGATGGTCAAGCAGCGCCGCGAATCGATCGAGATGTATGTGAAGGGCGGACGGCAGGAGTTGGCCGACGCCGAGGCGGCCGAGGTGGTGGTGATCGAGCGCTTCCTGCCGCAGCAGATGAGCGAGGCGGAGACGAGCGCGGCGATCGAGGCGATCAAGGCGGAACTGGGCGCGTCGGGCATGAAGGACATGGGCCGGGTGATGGCGGAGCTGAAGGGCCGCCACGCGGCGCAGCTCGACATGAGCAAGGCCAGCGCGCTGGTGAAGGCAGCGCTGAGCTGAGATGGACGACGGGGACCGCTCTGCGCTCCCCCTCCCGCAAGCGGGAGGGGGCCGGGGGGTGGGCCCCCACTTCCGGCTGGACAGGCCGACCGAGCGGGCGCGCGAACTGCGAAATGATCCCACGGCGGCGGAGGAGCTGCTGTGGTCGAAGCTGCGGAAGTCGCAGCTGGCCGGGCTGAAGTTCAGCCGGCAGATGCCGATTGCGGGGCACTTCGCCGATTTCGCATGTCGCAAGGCTAAGCTGGTGGTGGAACTTGACGGCAGCCAGCATATCGAGGTGACCGTCGCCGATGCCGAGCGCACGCGCCGGATCGAGGCTGAAGGTTACCGCGTGATCCGCTTTTGGAACAATGATTTGACGTCGAATATGGAGGGCGTGTTGCAGGCTATTCTCGCGGCTGCTTCGCCCAGCATGGAGCGGGGGCCCACCCCCCAGCCCCCTCCCGCTCGCGGGAGGGGGAGCAGCTAGCCCCATGTCCCTAACCCCCGCCTTTCTCGACGAGCTCCGCGCCCGCACCACGCTGTCCACGCTGATCGCCAAGTCGGTGAAGCTGCAGCGCGCGGGCAAGGAGTTTCGCGCCTGCTGCCCGTTCCACAACGAGAAGACCCCCAGCTTCTACGTCAACGACGACAAGGGCTTCTACCATTGCTTCGGCTGCGGCGCGCATGGCGATGCCATCCGCTGGATGACCGACCAGCGCGGCCTGCCCTTCATCGATGCGGTGAAGGAATTGGCGCAGGCCGCCGGGCTCGACATGCCCGAGCAGGACCGCCGCGCCGCCGAAAAGGCCGAGCGCGCGCGTGGCCTGCACGAGCTGATGGGCGAGGCCGCCACCTGGTTCACCGAGCGGCTGAACGGCATCGAAGGCGCCGAGGCCCGCGCCGTGCTCCAGCGCCGCGGCATCACGCCGGAGACCGCCCGGACCTTCGGCCTTGGCTTCGCCCCCGATTCGCGCGGCAAGCTCAAGGAGGCGCTGAAGGCGTACGGCGACGCGATGCTGGTCGAATCCGGTATGCTGATCGCCGTCGAGGGCAAGGAATCGTACGATCGGTTCCGCGGCCGACTGATGATCCCGATCCGCGACGTGCGCGGCCGGACGATCGCGTTCGGCGGACGAATCATCGGAGAAGGTGAGCCCAAGTACCTCAATTCGCCGGAAACCCCGCTCTTCGACAAGGGCCGGACGCTCTACAATCTCGATCGCGCCCAGGCCGCCGCGCGCAAGGCCGATCGGGTGATCGCGGTCGAAGGCTATATGGACGTGATCGCGCTCGCCCAGGCCGGCTTTGGCGAGGCGGTCGCCCCGCTCGGCACCGCGCTGACCGAACACCAGCTCGAACGGCTGTGGCGATTGTCCGAAGTCCCCCTGCTCTGCTTCGACGGCGATAGCGCCGGGCAGAAGGCAGCACTGCGTGCCGCCCACCGCGCGCTGCCGATGCTGGCACCCGGCCGCAGCCTCGCCTTCGTCACCCTGCCCCAAGGGCTGGACCCGGACGATCTCGTCCGTTCGCAGGGCCCGGCCGCCTTCGAAGCGCTCCTCGCCAAGCCCGAGCCGCTGGTCGATCGGCTGTGGGCCAGCGAAGTGTCGGCCGGTCCGCTCGACACGCCCGAGCAGCGCGCCGGCCTCAAACGCCGCCTCACCGAGCTTGCCGAGCAAATTCAAGATCCAAACGTAAAGCACGAATATATCGCGGAATTCCGAGCACGCGCCGACCAGCAGTTCGGCCGTGGCCCCCGCGAATTCCGCAAGGATCAACGCGGCCCCGCCACTGCTCGTCAACAGCCACGCGGCACCCGCAACGCCCGCGGCGGCTGGCAGCCGCCTGAGGCACCCCCGTCACATCTGATCCGCGGCGTACAGGCGAGCGGACTCGATCCCATCCTGGCCCGCGCGGTGCTTGCAGGACTGGTCCGACACCCGGGCGAGATCGCCCGGCATCTTGAAGTGCTGGGGAGCCTGCGCAGCGGATCCGGGCCGCTGGCGCGACTGTTCGAATCGGTGGTGGACATCGCGATGACAACGCCCAATCTGCGCCAACTTGATAGCGACGATTTCCGCACCATATTGTCGACGTCCGGTTTCGATTCAGCGGCAGGTGCGTTGCTCGGCGCAGATACGCTCCCCTTCTCCTTCACGCGGCCCGAGGCCGACGTGATGAAGGCGCGCGACGATCTGAGCGAGGCGATTGCGGTGATGACGGCGCAACCCGTTGTCGACGCAGCACTTGCGGAGGCGACGGCATCGCTGATGCGGGACGTGACGGAGGAAGCGTTTGCCCGCCAGGTGGCGCTTTCGCGACAGCGGCAGGAGCTTCAGGATCGGCTTGCCAATCTGATGCTTGCGGACGACGGCGTTTTTGAGGAATAGAGGCGGTGTAAAATTGCCGCCATCGTATTTTGAGGGCATTTGATGGCGAAGGCGAATGGCAGCGGCGGTGATGACACGATCGATGCAGGTGACGCGCCGCTGATCGACCTGAACGAGGGTTCGATCAAGAAGCTGGTCGCGCGCGCGAAAAAGCGCGGCTACATCACCGTCGACCAGCTCAACGAGATGCTGCCGCAGGATCAGATGACCTCGGAGCAGATCGAGGACGTCATGGCGGCGCTCAACGACATGGGCATCAACGTCGTCGAGAATGAAGACGCCGGAGAAGACTCCGAGGCGGAGGATGATTCGGCCGATGATTCGGAAAGCGCCGAATCGGGCGACGATTCCGCGCCCGCCTTCGAGGTTGCGAAAAAGAAGGAAACCGTTGATCGCACCGACGATCCGGTGCGCATGTACCTGCGCGAGATGGGCGCCGTCGAGCTGCTCAGCCGCGAGGGCGAAATCGCGATCGCCAAGCGGATCGAAGCCGGCCGCGATACGATGATCCTGGGGCTCTGCGAGTCGCCGATCACGTTCAACGCGATCATCGGCTGGTCGACCGCGCTCAACGAAGGCACGATGCAGCTGCGCGAGATCCTCGATCTCGACGCCATGCTCTCCAAGGGTCCGTCGGCCGAGCAGGTCGAGGGCGCCGAGGACGACAATGGCGAGATCAGCGAATCGAGCACCGGCCCGACTTTCAAGGAAGAGGAAGAGCCCGAGGAAGTCGCATCCGACGAGGATGACGAGCTGACCGAACGCCGCGCCCGCCGTCCCTCGGACGACGAGGAGGAGGACAACACCCTCTCGCTCGCCCAGATGGAAGAGCAGCTGAAGCCGCAGGCGCTCGAGAAGTTCGCCAACATCACCGCGATCTACAAGAAGTTCGGCAAGGTCCAACAGCAGCGGCTCGACACCATGTCGGCCGGCGAGGAGTTTCCGGCTGCCGAGGAAAAGAAGTACAACAAGCTCCGCGAGGAGCTGACTGCCGAAGTGGAGAGCGTCCAGTTCCACCAGGCGAAGATCGAATATCTCGTCGACCAGCTCTACAGCTTCAACCGGCGCCTGACGGCACTGGGTGGCCAGATGCTGCGTCTCGCCGAGCGCCACAAGGTCAGCCGCAAGGACTTCCTCGATCGCTATGTCGATCACGAGCTGGACGAGAACTGGCTGCCGACCGTGGTCGGCCTCGACAAGAAATGGAAGGCCTTTGTCGAGAACGAAGGCAGCGCCGTCGATCGCATCCGCACCGAGATGAGCGAGATCGCCCAGCAGACGGGCATGACGCTCACCGAGTTCCGCCGCATCGTCAACATGGTGCAGAAGGGCGAGCGCGAGGCGCGTATCGCGAAGAAGGAGATGGTCGAGGCCAATCTCCGCCTCGTGATCTCGATCGCCAAGAAATACACCAATCGCGGCCTGCAGTTCCTGGATCTCATCCAGGAGGGCAATATCGGCCTGATGAAGGCGGTGGATAAGTTCGAATATCGCCGCGGCTACAAGTTCAGCACCTATGCGACCTGGTGGATCCGCCAGGCGATCACCCGCTCGATCGCCGATCAGGCGCGCACCATCCGTATTCCGGTGCACATGATCGAGACGATCAACAAGCTGGTGCGCACCAGCCGCCAGTTCCTCCACGAGCAGGGCCGCGAGCCCACGCCCGAGGAAATGGCGGAGCGCCTGAGCATGCCGCTTGAGAAGGTGCGCAAGGTGATGAAGATCGCCAAGGAGCCGATCTCCCTCGAAACGCCGATCGGCGACGAGGAAGACAGCCATCTGGGCGACTTCATCGAGGACAAGAACGCGATCATTCCGGTCGATGCGGCGATCCAGGCGAACCTGAAGGAAACGGTCACCCGCGTCCTGGCGAGCCTCACCCCGCGCGAGGAGCGCGTGCTGCGCATGCGCTTCGGCATCGGCATGAACACCGATCACACGCTGGAAGAAGTCGGCCAGCAATTCTCGGTGACGCGCGAACGCATTCGTCAGATCGAGGCCAAGGCGCTTCGCAAGCTGAAGCACCCGAGCCGCAGCCGCAAGATGCGCAGCTTCCTCGACCAGTAACCTTGCAAGAAGGGCCCCCGATGATGATCGCGGGGCCCCTTTTTTGTCGAGTTCAAGTTTAATTTTCCCGTAACCATCTTTCTACGCGCTTCGGTATCCCCCGGTATGCGACGACAGGTTGCTGGCAACAGCAATGTGATGCTTGATCCATCCGAGGAACATGATGCCGGTCGATATCGTCAAATCCATATCCTTGGCCGGCGCTTGGGGAGCGATGGGGATCCTTGCGGCCAGCGATGGCAGTAGCACGCACCCGCACCTGAACGCGCTGATCCGTGGCGAAGCGCCGCTACGAGACCTGGCGGATGCCGTGCATCATATCGCTCGGCTCCATGGTCGTCATCCCGGATTGATCGATCACGCCCGCCACCACGCGGTTCGCCCGCTGGAACAAGATTGGATCGAGGCCGCGGCCGACGCATTTGTCGGAGAACGGACTCGCCTGGTGCGCCTGTCCGCCGCCGCCGGGCCGCTACCGCGAACGCCGGGACATGCGGAAAGTGAATCCGCCGCCGCTGCCCAGCGCCATGCGCTCGACATGCTCGCCCAATCCGACCGCGCCGGCTGCGCCACCGGGGCGGCAATCGCGCTTGCGATCGATTGGGTATCGATCCGGGCGATGCTCGATCTCGCGGCCGCCAACTTCGGTGTTCTCCCGTCCCCGGCCGCGCTGCCGATTGCAGCGGAGACGGTTAGCGTGGTCGATGCGCTCATCCGCGAACCTGCGCTGGAGCGGGCGATGCTGTTTGGTGCGCAGCAGCTCTTCGCACAGCATCGTGCGCTGTGGGACCTGCTCGAGGCCCGTGCAAGCGCACGCCAACGCGGCTGAGCGGACGGGTTGCGTCCGCGCGCCTTTGCGCCCACTCTTCGCACATGCGTTTCGAAGGCACCCAAAGCTATGTCGCAACCGCCGACCTGAAGGTCGCGGTCAACGCCGCCGTCACCCTCCGCCGCCCCCTGCTGGTGAAAGGCGAGCCCGGCACGGGCAAGACAGTGCTAGCCTATGAGATCGCCAAGGCGGTTGGCGCACCGTTGATCGAATGGAACGTCAAGTCGACGACAAAGGCGCAGCAGGGCCTGTACGAGTATGACGCGGTCGCCCGGCTGCGCGATGGCCAGCTCGGCGATCCGCGGGTCCATGACATCGGCAACTATATCCGCAAGGGCAAGCTGTGGGAGGCGTTCACCAGCCCTGCCCTGCCCGTGCTGCTGATCGACGAGATCGACAAGGCCGATATCGAGTTCCCGAACGATCTTCTCCAGGAGCTCGATCGCATGGAATTCCATGTGTACGAAACCGGCGAGACGGTGCGCGCAGCCGAACGCCCGATCGTCGTGATCACTTCGAACAACGAGAAGGAGCTGCCGGACGCGTTCCTGCGCCGTTGTTTCTTCCACTACATCAAATTCCCCGATCGCGAGACGATGCAAGCGATCGTCGATGTGCACTTCCCCGGCATTCAGAAGCTGGTGGTAAGCCGCGCGCTCGACCTGTTCTACGAGGTGCGCGAGGTATCCGGCATCAAGAAGAAGCCGTCCACGAGCGAGCTGCTCGACTGGTTGAAGCTGCTGCTGCACGAAGACATGCCGCTGGAAGTGCTGCAATCACGCGATCCGAGCAAGGCGATCCCGCCGCTGCACGGTGCCTTGCTCAAGAACGAGCAGGACGTGATGCTGTTCGAACGCCTCGCCTTCATGGCACGCCGCCAGAAATAGCCACCACGGCCGGCCGGGGGCCTCCGGCGGTCAACGGAGTGGACGCAGGGAGCCCCCTTCCCGTACACTGCCGGCATGTTCCTCGCCTTTCTCGATGAACTGCGTGCCGCCGGCATCGCCGCCAGCCTGAAGGAACACCTCCTCCTGCTGGAAGCACTGGATCGTGAAGTGATCGATCCGACGCCCGAAGCCTTCTACTATCTATCCCGCGCCACCTATGTGAAGGACGAGGGCCTGCTCGATCGCTTCGATCAGATCTTCGCCAAAGTGTTTCGCGGCATTGCCTCGCCGACTGGATTGGCGCCGATGGACCTGCCGGACGAATGGCTCCGCGCCGTCACGGAGAAATTCCTGACCCCAGAAGAGCGGGCCGCGATCGAATCGCTGGGATCCTGGGAAAAAATCATGGAGACGCTGCGGGAGCGGCTCGCCGAACAACATGCGCGTCATCAGGGCGGCAGCAAATGGGTCGGGACCGGTGGCACCTCGCCTTTCGGCAATGACGGCTACAACCCCGAAGGCGTGCGGATCGGCGGGGCCGGCCAGCACCAGCGCGCGGTAAAAGTCTGGGAAGCGCGCGACTTCCGCAACCTCGATTCAACCCGCGAACTGGGCACCCGCAACATCAAGGTGGCGCTGCGCCGGCTGCGCCGATTCGCCCGCGAAGGCGCCGCCGACGAACTCGATCTCGATGCGACTATCGCAGGTACCGCTCGCCAGGGCTGGTTGGACGTGCGGATGCGGCCGGAGCGCCATAATGCCGTGAAGCTGCTGCTTTTCCTGGACGTCGGCGGATCGATGGATCCGTTCGTAAAGCTGTGCGAAGAGCTGTTCTCCGCCGCGACCAGCGAGTTCAAGAACCTGGAATTCTTCTATTTCCACAATTGCTTGTACGAAGGCGTCTGGAAGGACAACCGCCGCCGCTTCAGCGAACGCACGCCGACGCTTGAGATCCTGCGGAAATTCGGCCCCGACTATAAGATCGTCTTCGTCGGGGATGCCGCGATGAGCCCCTATGAGCTTACCCAAGCGGGGGGATCGGTGGAACATCTGAACGAAGAACCCGGCGCACTATGGCTGCAGCGCGTGGTGGATACATATCCCGCGACGGTGTGGCTGAATGTATTGCCGGAGGCGCATTGGGCCTATTCGCACTCGGTTTCGATGGTCCGCACCTTGATGCGAGACCGAATGTTTCCACTCACGCTTGCCGGGATCGATGCGGCGATGCGTGCGTTGAGCGCAATGCGATGAATACACTCCGCTCGAAGCTTTCCTGGTGGCAACGACGGCTATTCGGCAGCTACCGCATCACGGACCCGCGCCCCATCGCAGAGGCGGCGCCCTATACCTTCTTCCTGCCCAACGAGAATGAAGTGCTGGCGTTGATGCCCGGCGACCTCGTAAAACTCATCTTCCAATCGGTTCCGGCCTCTGCCGAGTTCGCCGCCGAACGGATGTGGGTGAAAATCACCCATGTCGATGGCGAAAAGCTCACCGGCCGGCTCGATAACGCGCCGCTCGACATGCCGCAGTTGCGACCTGGGAGCGTGATTCGCTGTCGTCGCGGCGACGTGATCGATCTGCGCTGGGGCAACGCCCATGTGGTTCGCCCACCCTCCGCGCCGGTGCGGCGCCTGTATGACGATCGCTGCCTGGTCGATTCCTGCGTGCTGCGGGATGGGCTGGCGGTCCATTATCTCTATCGCGAGGCCGGCCTGCCCAACGAACAGGGTGAGCCCGCAGATAGCGGCTGGCGCATTCGCGGCGATTTTCGCGGCGTGGCGGACGAAAATGCGATTGATGCGCGCGCGACCGAATGGACGAGCATCGGCTCGGTCCTCAACGCCGATGACAGCTGGATCGATCTGGTCGATGCGCCGATCGGCTCCGCCTATGTCCGCAACTGGCGGAACAACCGATTCGAGCCGGAATCCGCTGCCGCAGACTGATTGTGCAGGCTAAAGGCGCTCGACTGCGCGTTCGATACGGCGCAGCAGCACGCCATCCTGCGAACTGCGGCGCACGGCTTCTTCGGCAAGCGCCATCAATTGTACGGCGCCGAAGCTGCCAGCCAGGCTCTGCAGTCGCAGCGCAGCGCCAGCCCAATCTTCGGCGCCGCGCGAAGACCGCATCATATCGACCGAACTCCGCACGCTATCCAGAAACGCGGTACGCAACTCAGCGATCAGCGCGGGCTCGTCACCCACCGCAGCCGCCAGAGTCGCATCGATCGCACCGGATTCATATGCCATGCGCAACCTGTACGGGGCACGACGTTAACGGATCGTTTCCGGCCTGCCCTTGGTACCGTGCGCAAAACTGGTAGAGTGCGATCCATGACTGGGGGCAACACCGCCGAATCCGCGCCGAACCATCCCGCGCCCGCCGAAGCGCAGGCAGCGGCAGAGACGCATTTCACCGCCATCACCGCCGAACCGGCAGAAGCGCAATGGCCGGACGAGGCCATCGTACGCGGTCTGGACCGGTGGGCGCCAGCACTGGCGATCGCCATCGGCCTTGCCGCGACGGGGGCAATGATCTGGATCGCCCTGCCCGCCCTGCAGGGCGCACTTTCGCCCGTCGAGCGGGTACAGTTGCTCGCCGCGCTCTGCGTTCCTGCTGGCATCGTCGCCCTGCTCTATCTCGTCGCGCTGCGCACCAGCAGTGCCGAGGCGCGCCGCTTCGCCGCCATGGCGGGCGCGATGCGCGCGGAGGCCCGCCATATCGGTGGGGTCACCGCCGAACTCACCGCCCGACTGACCGAGCAGCAGGCCACGCTTGCCGAGCAGGCCGCACAGCTTACCCATTTCGCCGACGCCGCGGCCGAACGAATCGCCCATGCGGCAACCGCCGCCGCGCAGCAGGCCGAAGCGATCGTCGCCAGTGCCGAACTGCTTTCCGACGCGACGGGCCAGGCCGAACAACGTGTCGCCATCGTCCTTTCCTCGCTGCCCCGCGCGCAGGACCAGATGCGCGACCTGGCCGAACGGGTAGATATGGCCGGATTGCAAGCCAGCCGGCACGCGACCGCGCTGGACGTGCAGGTTGCCGCACTCGCCGAACGCGGCCGCGAGGCCGATCGTCTTGCCGGTGGTGCGGCAGAGCGGCTTGCGGCGCATATCTCCCGCATGGAAGCGTCGACCGAAGCCGCGAGCGGCCGCCTGGAACAGGTTTCGCACCAGATGTCCCGCCAAGTCGATGATGTGCTCGATCGCGCAGCGCAGGCGGTGGACCAGTCGCGCCAGGGCATTGCGGCCCAGGGCGAAGCGATATTGGCGATGCTGGCCACCAACCAGTCCGCGCTGGAACGCGCCGGCGCAGAAAGCATCGCCGCGATGGGCGAGCGCATCGCGGCGATCGAGGACGCCATTATCCGCATCTCCGCCCGCCTCAGCGAGGAGCAGCGGCGCGGCGATGCCCTGTTCGCCCGCCTTTCCGATGGCGCCCAGCGCTTCGACCGCGAGCTAGAGGTGCTGCATGCCGCTGGATTGCAGCGGACGGAGGCACTGTCCGCATCGCTCGGTACACTCCACCAGTCGATGGATGCCATGACCGATTCGATGCGGGCCGGCGAATCCACGGCGCGGTTGGTGATCGCCACCACCGAAACGCTGATCACCGGCCTCGACGCGGCGACTCGCGAGATGGACGAAACGATGCCTGCCTCGCTGACGCGGCTGGACGCGCGGATCGAGGAAACCCGGGAGCATATCGCCCGGTCCAGCCCGGAGCTGCTCGCACTCGTCACCGCTGCGGAATCGACCCACGACACCGTCGAAGCCATTCGCAATGCGATCGGGCAGCAGGAGGACGCCCTTGCCAAGGCGCAGGCGACGTTGCTGGAAACGCTGGGCAGCGGCGGCGAGCAGGCGGAGACGCTGCACCGGCTGGTCGAACAGGCGATCGATAATGCCCGCTATTTCACCGATACCGCGGCGCCGGACCTGATCCAGACGCTGATGGGCGTGCGGGACAGCGCGAACAAGGCTGCCGATCGCGCCCGCGAAGCGATCGATGCGATCCTGCCGTCCGTGGACCGCACGCTGCGCGAAGCGAGCGCCGCCACCGTCGAGCATGCGGTGGAACGGGCCGTGCAGAACCAGCTCGAAACGCTCATGCACGCCGCTGCCGACAGCATCACCGAAGCGGAGCGCGCGGCAGCGGCCTTGCGGGAGCAACTGGCGGCGATCGAGGCGGCGAACGTCGAGGCGCAGGCCCGGATCGAGGACGCCAGCGCCGCACGCAACCATGCCGAGGCGGAGGGTTTCGCCCATCGCATGACGCTGCTGATCGACGCGCTGAACGCGACCTCGATCGATCTTGCCAAGACCTTCTCCACCGACGTCCCCGATGCCGATTGGGCGGCCTATCTCAAAGGGGATCGCGGCGTGTTCACGCGCCGCGCGGTGCGCCTCCTCGCCCCACACGAGGCCCGCGAGCTGCACCGCATCTATGGCCAGGACGAGGGCTTCCGCGAACATGTGAACCGATACGTCCATGACTTCGAAGCGATGCTGCGACAGGCGCTGGCGCTACGCGAGGGCCATCCGCTGGCGGTGACCCTGCTCTCTTCCGATGCCGGCAAGCTCTATGTCGCGCTGGCCCAGGCGATCGAACGCCTGCGGACCTGACGCTGCCGAGGCAGGGCGGCAGGCGCCGCCCCGATGCGGGCGCGTTCAGTCGCCGTGCGGAAGAGAAGGCTCCGCTACGGGCGGGAGCCGCAAATGGGGGTAGAGCGCGGCGGCCTCGGCATCGATCTGACGCCGCATGGCCGCCCGCATGATCGCGGAAGCCCGACAATAACCCTGCCAATCGGCGGCGACGCGGCGAAGCGTCCAGGTCGAGATATGCGTGCTGGACAGCCTGCGACTTGCCGGGACCAGTGCGATAAGCGCGAGCACGGCGGCATCGTTCGTCGCTTCCTCCTGCAACCGCGTGCACAGCGCCCGGACCAGCTTGCTACGCGCCCTGCTGAGCCGCATCAGGCGGTATCGCAACGCGGCCATCGCCGCCTGGGGGCAGTGCTGTTGCGCGGTCAGGCCTTCGAGTTCGTCGATTGCGGCGCGCAGTTCGCAGTGCACGGACGGAAGATCGAGCATTTCCCCACTATAGCAGAAAAATTTTGCTTTCCCGCTAGTTATACGATGCCAGCGAGGCAGTGCGGCCTGCCCCCAACAGGCGCTAATGCACCCAATCGAGCATATCGGCCGTCACCCAGCCATAGATGTAATTGAGGTAGAACGCCCCGAAGAGCACCGTCGCGACGATCGTCGTGCGCACCAAGATGCGCATCGGCCGGAAGTCGTGCGGCGCACTCGGCGACTGCCCAGGGACGAGCGGCACGCCCGCCTCCTCGCTGGTCCGGACCCCGAAGGGCAGCACGAAGAACACCGACATCGCCCAGAAGAGCGTATAGATCGCGAGCGCCGACTGCCACTTCATGGGGGAAGGTTACGCCTCGATCAGCAGCACGTCCACTACCGGCTTCTTGCCGGTGAAGCGCACCGCGACACGCCGCACCGCAAGGCGCAGCGTCTCGCGCAGCTTCTCGCGATCGCGCCAGTCCTTCTTCACCGCCTCGGCGGCGGCATCGGCGGCGGCGTCGATCAGGTCCTCGCGGTCCTCTTCCACCGGCACGCCCTGGATGCGGATCTGCGGCTGGCCGAGCAGCTTGCCCTTGCGGTCGATCGCCACCGCGACCGACATCTGGCCGTAGAGCGCGATCCGGCGGCGCTCGCCCATCGTCGCGCCGTCGGCCGGCAGGATCACGTCACCGTCGAGAACGAGACGACCGACCGGCGCATGGCCGATCTTGGCCGGGCCGTTCGGCGCCAAGCGGATGATCTCGCCATTCTGCTGCTGCACCGCCTTGGGCACGCCCTGCTCCAGCGCGAAGCGGGCCTGTTCGTGCATGTGGCGGATCTCGCCGTGGACCGGCACGATGATCTCCGGGCGGATCCACTTGTACATCTCGGCCAGCTCGGGGCGACCCGGATGGCCCGAGACGTGCACAAAGGCCTGGCGGTCGGTGATGATGTCGACGCCCTTGTCGGCGAGCGTGTTCATGATCTTGCCGATCGCGATCTCGTTGCCCGGGATCTGGCGGGAGGAGAACACCACCAGGTCGCCCTGATGGAGCTTGAGCACATGGCTGCCCTCGGCAATGCGGTTGAGCGCGGCGCGCGGCTCGCCCTGGCCGCCGGTGGCGACGATCAGCACGCGCGAGGCGGGCAGCGTCATCGCCTTGTCGAAGTCGATCAGCTCGGGGAAGTCGCGCAGATAGCCGGTCGCCTTGGCGACGCGGATGATGCGGTCGAGCGAGCGCCCGGCGACGCACAGCTCGCGGCCGGTATCGCGGGCGACTTCGCCCAGCGTCTGCAGCCGCGCGGCGTTCGAGGCGAAGGTGGTGACGAGCACGCGACCCTTGGCGCCGGCGACCACCTCGTCCAGGCCCTTGCGCACGTCCGCTTCCGAACCCGAGGCTTCGGGGTTGAACACGTTGGTCGAGTCGCACACCAGCGCGAGCACGCCCTTGTCGCCGATCGCGGTCAGTTCCTCGGCCGTCGCCGAACCGCCCAGCGAGGGCGCCTCATCCAGCTTCCAGTCGCCGGTGTGGAACACCTTGCCGTAGGGCGTCTCGATCAGCACCGCATTGCCCTCGGGGATCGAGTGGGCGAGCGGCGTATAGGTGATCGTGAACGGGCCGATGTCGAACGGCCCCTCTTCCTTGACGACGTTGAGCTCGACGCGGTCTTCAATGCCTTCCTCGGCCAGCTTGCCGTGGATCAGGCCCGCGGTGAACGGCGTCGCGTAGAGCGGCACGCCCAGATCGGCGGCGAGATAGGGAAGCGCACCGATATGGTCTTCATGCCCGTGCGTCAGCACGATGCCGAGCAGATCGTCCACCCGGTCCTCGATGAACTGGAGGTCGGGCAGGATCACGTCGATGCCCGGATAGCTGGCATCGCCGAAGGTGATGCCGCAATCGACCATCAGCCATTTGCCGTCGCAGCCATAGAGATTGACGTTCATGCCAATCTCGCCCGAGCCGCCAAGGGCGAGGAAGAGCAGTTCGTTTCTTGGGGTCACTTAATTTCCTTGCTGGCTGCGTTCCCACAGCATCGCCAAGCCCTGGATGGTGAGATCGGGCTCGATCGTATCGAACACCGATGTATGCGTTTCGAAGAGAATCGCCAGCCCACCCGTCGCAATAACCTTGAGCGGCCTGCCCACTTCGGCCTTCAGCCGCGCGACCAGCCCCTCGATCATCGCGACATAGCCCCAGTAGATGCCGATATGCATCTGATCGACGGTGTTGCGGCCGACCACGCTTGCCGTCTCGGGCGCGGAGATGGCGATGCGCGGCAGCTTGGCGGCGGCGGTGACCAGGGCGTCCAGGGAGAGGTTGATGCCCGGCGCGATGATCCCGCCCTTATAGGCGCCGCGATAATCGACCACGTCGAAGGTGGTCGCGGTGCCGAAGTCGATGATGATCAGGTCGCCGGCGTGGCGGGCATGGCCGGCGAGCACGTTGAGCGCGCGATCGGCGCCGAGGTTCTGCGGCTCGTCGACGTCCAGCGCAAAGCCCCATTCGGCGCTGCCCTTGCCGGCGATCACCGCCTCGGTCTTGAAGTATTTGCTGGCGAGCACCTGCAGATTGTGGAGCGCGCGCGGCACCACCGTGCCGACGATCACCCCGGTCACCGCGGCGCGATCATAGCCTTCCAAGGCCAGCAACTGGCTGAGCCATACGGCATATTCGTCGGCGGTGCGGCGCGGATCGGTGGCGATGCGCCAGCGGGCGCGGATCTCGCCGCCGTCCACCAGCGCGAACACGACATTGGTATTGCCGGCGTCGATCGCGAGCAGCATCGCCCTCTCCTCTCCTTAGTTACAGCAGGAACACGTCGCCCGCGTGAATGACACGGGTCGTGCCGTCGGCCAAGCGCAGGATCATCGCCCCGCTCGAATCCAGCCCGCCGAACAGGCCGTCGAAGCTGCTTCCGTCCGAGAGGCGCGCGGTGAGCGCGGTGCCCTCAGGATGCGCCCTGGCGAGCCAGCGCTCACGCACCGGATACATGCCCTCGCCCCGCCAGCGCTCCAGCCAGCGGCCGAAGCTCTCGGCGAGCACCTCGGCGAAGATGTCAGGCGCGACGGTCACGCCCTGCGCGGCCAGGCTGGTCGCGGCACGGTCGAGGCCGTCGGGCGCTGCCGCCAGATTGACGCCGATGCCGACCGCGATGGCGTCGCCTGCCCGCTCGAGCAGGATGCCGGAGAGCTTGGCGCCGCCTACCAGCAGGTCGTTGGGCCATTTGAGCATCGGCGAAACACCGAACGCCCGCACCGCTTCTTCCAGCGCAACGGCCGAGAGCAGCGCCAGCGTCGCCGGTGACGGATCGGTCGGGCGCACCCGGACCAGCGTGGAAATGTAGAGATTGCCCGCAGGCGAGACCCAGGCGCGCCCCTGACGGCCCTTGCCGGCGGTCTGGCGTTCGGCCCGAAGCCAAAGCCCTTCCCCGGCGCCCGTGAGCGCCAGGGAAAGGATGTCCGCATTGGTCGATCCCGTCTCGGCGACGGTCCGGATCACAGGGGTCAGAACAGCGCCTTCGCAGCGACCAGCGACCAGGTGCCGAGGGCGCCGAACACCAGCCAGCCGATCGGCGAGATGATGACCGCGCTGATCGCGATCAGGCCACCCTCGACCAGATCGGTCTTGCCTGCGAACGCCGGGGCCGGTTCGTCGAAGTACATCGTCTTGACGATCTTGAGGTAGTAATAGGCGCCGATCGTCGAGGCCGCAGCACCCACCGCCGCGAAGATCCAGAGGCCCGAATGGACCGCCGCCATGAACACGCCCAGCTTGGCGAAGAAGCCGAGCAGCGGCGGGATGCCGGCAAGGCTGAACATGAAGATCGCCAGCGCCGCCGCCAGACCCGGACGGGTGCGCGACATGCCCGAAAGGCTGGCGATGCTCTCGACCTGCTCACCATCCTGCCCGCGCATCTGCAGCACCACGAGGAAGCTGCCGATCGTCATGATGACGTAGATCGCCATGTAGACGAGCACGCTGGCCACGCCTTCCTCGCCGCCGGCGGCAAGGCCGATCAGCGCGAAGCCGACATTGTTGATCGACGAATAGGCGAGCAGCCGCTTGATGTTCGTCTGGCCGATCGCCGCCACCGCACCGAAGATGATCGAGGCGAGCGAGGCGAAGATCACGATCTGGCGCCATTCGAAGATCGCCGGGCCCATCGCGTCGATCGCGACACGGACCGCCATCGCCACCGCCGCCACCTTGGGCGCCGAGGCGAAATAGGCGGTGACCGGGGTCGGCGCGCCTTCGTACACGTCCGGCGTCCACATGTGGAACGGCACGGCCGAGATCTTGAAGGCGAGACCGGCGAACACGAACACCAGGCCAAACAGCAGGCCGGTATGCTGGCTGCCGCTGGTACCCGCGCTGTACGCCTCGGCAATGCCGTCGAACAGCGTCGTGTCGGCGAAGCCGTACACCAGGCTGATGCCGTAGAGCAGGATGCCGGAGGCCAGCGCGCCCAGCACGAAATACTTCAGGCCCGCTTCCGCCGAACGCGTGTCCCGCCGCATGAAGCTGGCGAGGATATAGGCCGAAAGGCTCTGCAGCTCGAGACCGACATAAAGGCTCAGCAGGTCGCCCGCCGAGACCATCATGCCCATGCCGATGGTCGCAAGCAGGATCAGCACCGGATATTCCGGACGCAGATCGTCGCCGGAGGTGCGCTGGAAGAAGCCCGGCGCAACCAGGATCGACACCGCCGCGGCGACATAGATCGCAACCTTGGCGAAGGCCGAGAAGGCATCGGCATGGTAGAGACCACCGAACGCCGCGCCCCCGGTCGAGGACGGACCGGCCAGCGCGATGCCGGCGCCGGCGAGCAGCGCCACCGAGGCCCAGCTCACCAGCTTGGTCGATGCCTGGCCACCCCAGGCGGCGACCAGCATCAGGACGATCGATCCCGCCGCAAGCACCAGCTCGGGCAGGGTCATGAGGAGTTGCGTGGAATAAGACATCAGTGCGCCCCCTCGTGCGCGGAGGCTTCATGGGCGGGCGCCGCCTTGGGCGAACCCGGCGTGGGCTTGGAGTCGCTGATCGACAGGGTGTGCGCGGCGCTGTCGAGGCGCTGCGTCAGCCGCGCGACATCGGCGTGCATCGGGGCGGTGAAGCTGGTCGGGTAGACACCCATCCAAAGCACCACGGCAGCCAATGCGACCAGCATCGCTACTTCGCGACCGTCGAGATCGGGCATCGCCTTCACATCGTCCTTGGTCAGGTCGCCCCACACCACCCGACGGAACAGGTAGAGCATATAGGCGGCACCGAGGATGATGCCGGTGGTGCCGATCAGCGCGGTCCAGGTCGAGACCTGGTACACGCCGGCGAGGCTGAAGAATTCGCCGACGAAGTTGCTGGTGCCCGGCAGGCCGATCGAGGCCATGGTGAACAGCAGGAACAGCACGGCATAGCGCGGCATGTTGATCGCCAGGCCGCCGTACCGGTCGATCTCGCGAGTGTGCAGACGGTCATAGATGATGCCGACGCACAGGAAGAGCGCGCCCGAGACCACGCCGTGGCCCAGCATCACCATCATCGCACCGTCGATGCCATTCGCGTTGAAGGCGAACAGACCCATGGTGACGATCGCCATGTGGGCGACCGACGAATAGGCGATCAGCTTCTTCATGTCGCTCTGCACCAGCGCCACGAGCGAGGTGTAGACCACCGCCACGCAGGACAGCGCGAACACCAGCCACATGAACTGCACCGAGGCGACCGGGAACATCGGCAGCGAGAAGCGCAGGAAGCCATAGCCGCCGAGCTTCAGCAGCACGCCCGCCAGGATGACCGAGCCTGCGGTCGGCGCCTGGACGTGCGCGTCGGGAAGCCAGGTGTGGACCGGCCACATCGGCATCTTCACCGCGAACGAGGCGAAGAAGGCCAGCCACAGCCAGGTCT
Source organism: Sphingomonas pokkalii (assembly GCF_003096275.1). Classification (GTDB taxonomy): domain Bacteria; phylum Pseudomonadota; class Alphaproteobacteria; order Sphingomonadales; family Sphingomonadaceae; genus Sphingomonas; species Sphingomonas pokkalii. Next base: position 2,829,515 of record NZ_QENQ01000001.1, on the reverse strand, counting down.
GCCAGTTGGCCGGGAAGTCATGCGCCATCAGCACCGGGATCGAAGTGGTGCCGGTGTTCAGCACCATGAAGATCATGGCGATGAGCATCAGCAGTGAGCCCAGCAGCGTGTACAGGAAGAACTTGTACGACGCGTAGATGCGGTTCACGCCGCCCCAGATGCCGATGATCAGGTACATCGGGATCAGGCCGCCTTCGAAGAAGACGTAGAACAGGAACAGGTCCTGCGCGGCGAAGGTGCCGATCATCAGCACTTCGGTCGCGAGGAACGCCGCCATATACTCCGGCACGCGCTTGGTGACCGAGAGCCAGCTGGCGCCGATGCAGATCGGCATCAGGAACAGCGAGAGCTCGATCAGCAGGAAGGCGAAGCCGTCGATGCCGAGCGCCCAGGAGAACTCCACGCCGCCCATCTTGAACAGCGTGACATGCTCGACGAACTGCCATTGCGGGGCGCCGTCGCCATGCTGGAACTGGGTCCAGAGCCAGGCACCCAGCGCGAGATTGACGAGGGTCGCGAGGAGCGCGCTCCACCGCGCCCCCTGTGCACCGACGAACAGGCAGAGCACCGCGGCAATCGCGGGGACGGCGAGCAGGACGGAAAGGATCGGAAAGCCGGTCATTTGTCCATCACCTCGCAATGACCCAGGTGAGCGCGGCCGTGAGCCCGATCAGCATGACGAAAGCATAGGTGTAGAGATACCCCGATTGCAGCTTGACGGCCCCGAAGCTTCCGAACTGCACCAGGCGCGCCGCGCCGTTGGGGCCGAACCGGTCGATCGTCTGCTCGTCGCCGCGCTTCCAGAACAGCCGCCCGATGGCGAATGCGGGACGCACGAAGAGCAGGTTGTAGAGCTCGTCGAAATACCACTTGTTGAGCAGGAACAGATACAGCGGACGCACCTGCTCGGCGAAGGCCGCCGGGAAGCCCGGCGAAACGATATAGGCGAACACCGCGGTGCCCAGACCCAGCAGCATCGCCACGGTGGCCGAGAGCTTCACCCACACCGGCACTTCATGCATCGCGTGCATCAAATGCTCGTTGAAGGCTAGCGCGCCGTGCCAATAGGTCTCGCCCGCGCTCGGTTCGATGAACGCGCCGTGGAAGACGAAGCCGGCGGCAACCGCACCGATCGACAGCAGGATCAGCGGGATCAGCATGACCAGCGGGCTCTCGTGCGGGTGGTAGCCCGCCGTGCCGTCGCCGTGATCGTGCGCGTGGTGATCGTCATGGCTATTCGCGGCGTGCGCATGAGCGTGGTCGTCGTGCGCATGATCGTCATGGCCGTGGCCGTGCGCGTCGTGGACCGCGTGCTGGATGTGCTCGGACGCGGCCCAGCGCGGCTTGCCGTGGAAGGTCAGGAACACCACGCGCCACGAGTAGAAGCTCGTCAGCAGCGCGACGACCACGCCGACCCAAAACACGCCCGTGTTGCCCGAAGCGAAGGCCGCTTCGATGATCGCGTCCTTCGAGTGGAAGCCGGCAAAGCCGAACGCCACCGGATTGCCGAACAGCGCGGGGATGCCGACACCGGTGATCGCGAGCGTGCCCGCCATCATCGCCGCGTAGGTCAGCGGAATCTTCTTCCACAGGCCGCCATAATAGCGCATGTCCTGCTCGTGGTGCATCGCATGGATCACCGAGCCGGCGCCGAGGAACAGCAGCGCCTTGAAGAAGGCGTGCGTGAACAGGTGGAACATCGCCGCGCCGTACGCGCCGACGCCCGCTGCGAAGAACATGTAGCCGAGCTGCGAACAGGTCGAATAGGCGATCACGCGCTTGATATCGGTCTGCGTCGTGCCGACGGTGGCGGCGAAGAAGCAGGTGGCCGCGCCGATCACCATCACCACGTGCATCGCGACCGCGCTCTGCTCGAACAGCGGCGACATGCGGCAGACCATGAACACGCCTGCGGTCACCATGGTCGCGGCGTGGATCAGCGCCGACACCGGGGTCGGACCTTCCATCGCGTCCGGCAACCAGGTGTGCAGGCCGAGCTGGGCCGATTTGCCCATCGCGCCGACGAACAGCAGCAGGCAGAGCACGGTGATCGTGTCGAAACGGTGGCCTAGGAAGCCGATCGTCGAACCGGCATGGTTCGGCGCCGCCGCCAGGATCGTCGGGATGTCGACGGTGCCGAACACCAGGAACACCCCGAAGATGCCGAGCATGAAGCCGAGGTCGCCGACGCGGTTGACCACGAAGGCCTTGATCGCGGCGGCATTGGCGCTGGGCTTGCGGAACCAGAAGCCGATCAGCAGGTAGGACGCGAGACCCACGCCTTCCCAGCCGAAGAACATCTGCACCAGGTTGTTCGCGGTCACGAGCATCAGCATCGCGAAGGTGAACAGGCTCAGGTACGCGAAGAAGCGCGGCTGGTCCGGCTCCTCGCTCATATAGCCCCAGCTATAGAGGTGGACGAGCGCCGAGACGCTGGTGACCACCACGAGCATCACCGCGGTGAGCGCGTCGACGCGCAGTTCCCAGGCGAAGCTCATCGTGCCCGACGTCATCCAGTGCAGCACCGGGGTGACCGTCGGCGCGGCCAAGCCGCTGAGGTAGGAGAGGAAGATCGGCCAGGACAGGCCGCACGCCACGAACAGCGAGCCCGTGGTGACGATCTTGGGCAGCGCGGCGCCGAACGACTTGTTCACGAGCCCCGCAACGGCTGCCGCGAGGAGCGGCAGGAATACGATGATCAGGATAGGCGACATCAGCCCTTCATCCGATTGACGTCGTCGACCGAAATCGTGCCGCGACCGCGGAAATAGATGACCAGGATGGCAAGGCCGATCGCGGCCTCACCGGCAGCGACGGTCAGCACGAACATCGCGAACACCTGGCCCACCAGGTCGTGCAGGAACGACGAGAAGGCGACGAAATTGAGGTTCACGCTGAGCAGGATGAGCTCGATCGCCATCAGGATGACGATCAGGTTCTTCCGGTTCATGAAGATGCCGAGCACCCCCATGGTGAACAGGATGGCCGAGACGACCAGATAATGGGTGAGCGTGATCACAGATCCATCCCCTGCCCGACCGCCGGGTTCATGTTACGGGTGGCATCCTTGGCGCGGCGGGCGTTCTGGCGCGCAATGTTCTGCGGCCGCACGTCGCTGCGCTTGCGGTAGGTCAGCACGATCGCACCGATCATCGCGACGAGCAGCACCAAACCGGCGCCTTCGAACACGAACAGATAGCGCGTGTAGAGCAGCTGGCCGATCGCTTCGATGTTCGGCACGCCGTCCTGCACCGGGGCGACGCGGCGGCCGAGCGCCAGCGTGCCGGCGCTCCAGGCGCCCACCGCGACGATGATCTCGGCGACCAGCGCCAGCGCGAGCAGTGCGCCGACCGCGGCGTACTTCATCACGCCCGCGCGGAGCTCGGTGAAGTCGATGTCGAGCATCATGACGACGAACAGGAAGAGCACCGCGACCGCGCCGACATAGACGATCACCAGCAGCATGGCGATGAATTCGGCGCCCACGAGCACCATCAGGCCCGCGGCGTTGAAGAACGCCAGGATGAGCCACAGGACGGAATGTACCGGGTTACGCGACAGGATCGTGCAGGCGCCGGAGACGCACACGATGATCGCGAACAGGTAAAAGGCGAGAAGCTGGATCACGGAATCGGATGGCCCCTTTGAATGGTGCGGCGCTTAACGGTACGGCGCGTCGGCGGCAAGGTTCGCCGCAATCGCGCGTTCCCAGCGATCGCCGTTCGCGAGCAGCTTATCCTTTTGATAAATCAGCTCTTCACGCGTTTCGGTGGAAAATTCGAAATTCGGCCCCTCGACGATCGCATCGACCGGGCATGCTTCCTGGCACAGGCCGCAGTAAATGCACTTGGTCATGTCGATGTCGTAGCGCGTCGTGCGGCGGCTGCCGTCGTCGCGCGGTTCGGCCTCGATCGTGATCGCCAGCGCCGGGCACACCGCCTCGCACAGCTTGCACGCGATGCAGCGCTCTTCGCCATTGGGATAGCGGCGCAGCGCATGCTCGCCGCGGAAGCGGGGCGAGAGCGGGTTCTTCTCGTACGGATAGTTGATCGTCGCCTTGGGCTTGAAAAAATACTTCAAGGTCAGGGCATGCGCCTTCACGAACTCCCACAGAGTCCAGGTGCGGACGAAACTTGCGACGCTCATGCGGGCACTCCAACCCGGGTCAGCATGAGGTACCCGGAAACGAGGAAGACGAAGAGAAGCGACAGCGGCAGGAAGATCTTCCAGCCCAGGCGCATCAGCTGGTCATAGCGATAGCGCGGGACGGTGGCCTTCACCCAGCTGAAGCAGAAGAAGAAGAACAGCATCTTGGCGAACAGCCAGAGAATGCCCGGCACGGCATAGAGCGGCGCCCAGTCGAACGGCGGGAGATAGCCGCCCCAGAACAGCGTCGCATTGAGCGCGCACATCAGGATGACGTTGGCATACTCGCCGAGCCAGTAGAGCGCGAAGGCCATCGACGAATATTCGGTCTGATAGCCCGCGACCAGTTCCGACTCCGCTTCGGTCAGGTCGAACGGCGCGCGCTGCGTCTCGGCGAGCGACGAGATGAAGAACACGATCGCCATCGGGAACAGCAGCGGGTTGACGAAGTTGCCGTTGACGAAGCCGTAATAGCCCTTCTGCATCTCGACGATCGCGCCGAGATTGAACGAGCCGGCCCAGAGCACGACCGAGATCAGCACGAAGCCGATCGAAACTTCGTAGCTCACCATCTGCGCCGCCGCGCGGATCGCCGAGTAGAAGGGGTACTTCGAGTTGGACGACCAGCCGGCGAGGATGATGCCGTACACGCCCAGCGACGAGGCCGCGAGCACATAGAGCAGGCCGACATTGATGTTCGACAGCGCGACGCCCGCCTGGAACGGCACCACCGCCCACACGATCAGCGCGACCGTGAAGGTGATGATCGGCGCAAGCAGGAACAGGCCCTTGTTCGCGCCCGACGGCACGATGGTTTCCTGCAGGAACACCTTCAGGCCGTCGGCGAAGGACTGAATCAGGCCGAGCGGACCGACGACGTTCGGGCCGCGGCGCAGCGCCATCGCCGCCCAGATCTTGCGATCCGCATAGATGAGCATGGCGACGGCCAGCATCACCGGCAGCGCGATGACGAGGATGTCGATGACCGTGGCGACGGTCCAGGCCAGCTCGTACGGCAGGCCGAGATAGGTGAACCAGGAGGTCATTCTGCGGCCTCTGCGAAGTCTTCGCCATGGAGCAGTTCGGCCGAGCAGCGCTGCATCGTCGGCGACGCACGGCAGATGGCGTTGGTGAGATAGAAGTCGGCGACCGGATAGGTCACCGGACCCGAAGCCTGGCTAGCCAGCGACGGCGGGTTCCACGCGAACGCGGCCAGACCTTCCTGGCCGAGCGCCGGAACCTCGCTCGCCATCGCGGCGCGCAGTTCGTCGAAGCTGTCGAACGGCAGCGTGCGGCCGAGCTTTTCGGAGAGCGCGCGCAGGATCGTCCAGTCCTCGCGCGCCTCGCCCGGTGCGAACACCGCGCGATCGGCGCGCTGCACGCGGCCTTCCAGGTTCACATAGGTGCCCGGCTTCTCGGCATAGGTGGCGCCCGGCAGGATCACATCGGCATGATGCGCGCCCTGGTCGCCATGGTGGCCGATATAGACCTTGAAGCTGCCGGCGAACTTCGAGAAGTCCACCTCGTCGGCGCCCAGGAAGAAGGCGAGCTTCGGCGCGGCCGCGACGATGTCGGCAATGCCGCCCTTCTGCGCATAGCCGAGCATCAGGCCGGCCATCCGCGCCGCCGCGGTGTGGACGACGTTGAAGCCGTTCCACGCCGCCTCGGTCTCGGTCGCGGCGCGCTGGAAGGCACCGGCGATCGCGAGCGCGGCGCCATGGCCGTTCTTCAGCGCGCCCGGGCCGAGGATCAGCGCCGGCTTCTTGGCATTGTCGATCGCCTGGGCGAGGTTTTCCGGCAGGCTGCCCAGCAGCCCCAGATCGTCGCCCAGCCACTCGACCTTGTAGGTCAGGTCGACCTGCGGGCCGATCGCGAACACCTTGGCGCCGCGCTTGATCGCCTTGCGCACGCGGGTGTTCACCAGCGGCGCTTCCCAGCGCAGGTTGGTGCCGACCAGCAGGATCGCATCGGCCTCTTCGAGCGCCGCGATGGTGGTGTTGAACGCCACCGCCGACAGGCTCGACGTGTCATAGGCCATGCCGGTCTGGCGGCCTTCGAGCAGGTCCGAACCGAACGCCTTCACCAGCGCCTTGGCGGCATACATGGTCTCGGCATCGAGCAGGTCGCCGGCAATCGCCGCGACGCTGGAGCCCGCAGTCGCGGCCACGCCCGCAATCGCGTCGAACGCTTCTTCCCAGGTCGCCGGGACCAGCTTGCCGTCCTTGCGGACGAACGGGCGGTCGAGACGGCGACGGACCAGCGCGTCGACATGGTAGCGGGTCTTGTCGTGCGCCCACTCCTCGTTCACGTCCTCGTTGATGCGCGGCAGGACACGCATCACCTGACGGCCGCGGCTGTCGAGGCGGATGTTGGTGCCGACCGCGTCCATCACGTCGATCGACAGGTTCCGCTTGAGCTCCCAGGGGCGATATTCGAACGCGACCGGCTTGTGGGTCAGCGCGCCGACCGGGCACAGGTCCGCGACATTGCCCGAAAGCTCGCTCTTGAACGCCTTTTCGAGATAGGTCGTGATCTGCATGTTCTCGCCGCGATAGATCGCGCCGATATCCTCCACGCCGGCCACTTCCTCGCCGAAGCGAACGCAGCGCGTGCACTGGATGCAGCGGGTCATCACCGTCTTGATGATGGGGCCCATGTACTTTTCGGTGACCGCGCGCTTGTTCTCGGTGTAGCGCGAGCTGCCGCGACCATAGGCGACCGACTGGTCCTGAAGATCGCACTCGCCGCCCTGATCGCAGATCGGGCAATCGAGCGGGTGGTTGATCAGCAGGAATTCCATCACGCCTTCGCGCGCGGCCTTCACCATCGGGCTGTCGGTGCGGACTTCCTGGTTGTCGGCGGCCGGCAGCGCGCACGAAGCCTGGGGCTTGGGCGGTCCGGGCTTCACCTCGACCAGGCACATGCGGCAATTGCCGGCGATGCTCAGCCGTTCATGATAGCAGAAACGCGGAATCTCCTTGCCCGCGGCCTCGCAGGCCTGGAGCACGGTGGCGCCCTGCGGCACCTCGACTTCGATTCCGTCAACCTTGAGCTTGGGCATTACTCTGCCGCCTCTTGCATGGTTTCGATGCCGCCCGACTTGCGCTCGGTGATCCGGCGCTCGATCTCGGGGCGGAAATGGCGGATCAGGCCCTGGATCGGCCAGGCGGCCGCGTCACCCAGGGCGCAGATGGTGTGGCCTTCGACCTGCTTGGTCACCTGCTGCAGCGTGTCGATCTCGCTGATGTCGGCGTCGCCGGTGCGCAGCCGCTCCATCACGCGCCACATCCAGCCGGTGCCTTCGCGGCACGGGGTGCACTGGCCGCAGCTCTCATGCTTGTAGAAGTAGGAGAGCCGGCTGATCGCGCGGACGATGTCGGTCGACTTGTCCATCACGATCACCGCGGCGGTGCCGAGGCCCGAACCGAGCGCGCGCAAACCGTCGAAATCCATCGGGCAGTCCATGATCTGGGCTGCTGGCACCAGCGGCACCGACGAACCGCCCGGGATCACCGCGAGCAGATTGTCCCAGCCGCCGCGGATACCGCCGCAATGCTTTTCGATCAGCTCGCGGAACGGGATCGACATGGCCTCTTCGACCACGCACGGCTTGTTCACATGGCCCGAGATCTGGAAGAGCTTGGTGCCCTTGTTGTTCTCGGCGCCGAAGCTGGCGAACCACTCCGGCCCGCGACGCAGAATCGTCGGCGCAACCGCGATCGACTCGACGTTGTTGACCGTCGTCGGGCAGCCATAGAGGCCCGCACCCGCCGGGAACGGCGGCTTGAGGCGCGGCTGGCCCTTCTTGCCTTCCAGGCTCTCGATCATCGCGGTCTCTTCGCCGCAGATGTACGCGCCGGCGCCGCGATGGACGAAGACGTCGAAGTCATAGCCCGAACCGCAGGCATTCTTGCCCAGCAGGCCGGCAGCATAGGCCTCGGCGACCGCCGCGAACAGCGTCTCGGCCTCGCGGATATATTCGCCGCGGATGTAGATGTACGCCGCACGCGCGCGCATCGCGAAGCCCGCGACCAGCGCGCCTTCGATCAGCAGATGCGGATCGTGGCGGATGATCTCGCGGTCCTTGCACGAGCCGGGCTCGGACTCGTCGGCGTTGATGACGAGGAAGCTCGGACGTTCGGGCGTCGGGTTCTTCGGCATGAAGCTCCACTTCATGCCCGTCGGGAAGCCGGCGCCGCCACGCCCGCGCAGGCCCGAAGCCTTGATGCGGTCGATGATGGTGTCCGGCCCCAGATCCAGCAGCGCCTTCGTGTTGTCCCACGCCCCACGCGCCCGCGCGGCGTCGAGGTGCCACGACTGGTAGCCGTAGAGATTGGTGAAGATGCGGTCCTTGTCCTGAAGCACCTTAGCGTCCCTTCCCGACCAGCTTCTGTACGAACAGATAGAAGACTACGGCCAGACCGATCAGGACCACTGTCCCGATCAAGTTAAATGCAAGCTTGAGCACCCAGCCGAGCACGACGATGCCGCCGATGATGGCCAGGATGGTGACGATGAGGCTGTTGCCCCGCATCACCATTCGCCCCGATAGTCATGGTTCTCGCCCACCATCGCGGTGAGCGTCGTCGGACCACCGAGCGGCTCGACGGTGTGGCGGCCCGGCTCCTGCGTGCCGGTCTTGGGGCTCTCGCCCTTGGCCAGCGCGTCGAGGATCGCGAGGGTGCGATCGTAATCGAGATCTTCGAAATTGTCGTCGTTGATCTGCACCATCGGCGCCGACGCGCAATTGCCCATGCACTCGACCTCGGTGAGCGTGAACAGCCCGTCCGCGGTGGTGTGGCCCTTCTTCAGGCCGCGCGACTTGCACGCGGCCATCACGTCGTCCGACCCGCGCAGCATGCACGGCGTCGTGCCGCAGACCTGCACATGGTAGCGGCCGACCGGCACCAGGTTGAACATGGTGTAGAAGGTCGCGACCTCGAACACGCGGATATAGGGCATGTCGAGTTCGCGGGCGACGAACTCGATCACCGGAACCGGCAGCCACCCTTGCGTGTTCGTCTCGGCACCCACCTGGCGCTGCGCCAGGTCGAGGAACGGGATGGTGCACGACATCTGGCGACCCGCCGGATAGCGCGACATGATCTCGCGCGCCTTCTCGGCATTGGCCGGCGTCCAGGCGAAATTGCCCCAGCGCGCGCGGACTTCCGCTTCGTCGGGGAGTTGGGGTGCGTCAGCCATCAGCGGATAAACTCCACCCGATCGACCTTGTCGTCGGAGAACGTATAAATGGACATCACCTCGAAGGGCTCGGCCTCGGGCGAGCGCGACACCTTCTCGTGCAGCACGACGGTCTCGCCGAGCGCATAGGAGGAGAGGATGTCGGCGCGGTTGTGCGGGAACTCGGCGAAAATCGCCTTCAACCCCGACCGCACGCCTTCGCGGCCCTCACGCAGCACGGCGCCGCGATAGGTCGCCTCGCAGGCGCCGTCGGTCATCAGTTCGACATAGCCGTCGGCATCCTGCGCGTTGTAGCGCGCGATCATTGCATGGGTCGTCGCGATACGGTCCGCGCTCAACGGTCGCACTCCCCGAACACGATGTCCATCGCGCCGAGAATGGCGGTGATGTCGGCGAGCATGTGGCCCTTGGACATGAAGTCCATCGCCTGCAGGTGGCTGAACGCGGTCGGGCGCACCTTGCAGCGATACGGCTTGTTGGTGCCGTCCGAGACAAGGTAAACGCCGAACTCGCCCTTGGGGCTTTCGGTCGCGACATACACTTCGCCCGCCGGCACGTGATAGCCTTCGGTGAAGAGCTTGAAGTGATGGATCAGCGCTTCCATCGACTGCTTCATCTCGCCGCGCTTGGGCGCACCGACCTTTCGGTCGAGCGTCAGGACCGGGCCTTCCGGCATGTCCTGGATGCACTGCTTGATGATGCGGGCCGACTGGTAGACTTCCTCGACGCGGACCATGAAGCGATCATAGCAGTCGCCGCGGGTGCCCACCGGGATCTCGAAGTCGACGCGGTCGTACACGTCGTACGGCTGCGCGCGGCGGATGTCCCAGGGGATGCCGGCAGCGCGGATCATCGGGCCGGAGAAGCCCCACTTGATCGCGTCCTCGCGGCTCACCGTCGCGATATCGACGTTGCGCTGCTTGAAGATGCGGTTCTCGGCGACTAGGCTAATCGCGTCGCCGAACAGCTGCGGCAGGCGCGTGTCGAGCCATTCCGCGATGTCGTTCAGCAACTTGACCGGCACGTCCTGGCGAACCCCGCCGACGCGGTAATAGTTCGAGTGCATGCGCGCGCCCGAAGCCCGCTCGAAGAAGTTCAGGCAGTCCTCGCGGATCTCGAACATCCACAGGTTCGGCGTCATCGCGCCGACGTCCATGACGTGCGAACCGAGGTTCAGCATGTGGTTGCAGATGCGGGTCAGCTCGGCGAACAGCACGCGGAGATACTGGCCGCGCAGCGGCACCTCGAGATCGAGCAGCTTCTCGACCGCGAGCACATAGCTGTGCTCCATCGCCAGCGGCGAGCAGTAATCGAAGCGATCGAAATACGGCAGCGCCTGGGTGTAGGTCTTGTACTCGATCAGCTTCTCGGTGCCGCGGTGGAGCAGGCCGACATGCGGATCGATGCGCTCGATGATCTCGCCGTCCAGTTCGGTGACGAGACGGAGCACGCCGTGCGCCGCGGGATGCTGCGGGCCGAAGTTGATCGTGTAGTTCGCGATCGAGGTATCGCCCGTCGCCGGGTCGATATCGCGCTCCATGATCTTGTCGACGGTATCGCTCATTTGTTCTGCCCTTCGCCCTTGGTCGGGACGACGTCCGGATCCTTGGGCTTCTCGCCGGGCTGGTTGCCCGGGTGCGGCTGACCGGCGCCGGTCTGGGCCGGGCTTTCGGTGGTCTTGGTGTCCTTGCCCTGCGCCGGCTCGCTCTTGGCGGCAGCGGTGTCGGCCTTGACGACCGCGTCGGCCTTGGCCGGGGTCGGTGCGCCCTTGGCCTCCGGCTGCGCGGCCTTCTCGTCGCCGGGGAGGACGTATTTGGCGCCTTCCCACGGGCTCATGAAGTCGAAGTTGCGGAAATCTTGGGCCAGGCTGACCGGCTCATAGACCACGCGCTTCGCCTCTTCCGAATAGCGCACTTCGACATACCCGGTCATCGGGAAGTCCTTGCGCAGCGGATGGCCCCGGAAACCATAGTCGGTCAGGATGCGACGGAGGTCGTCATTGCCCGAAAACAGCACGCCGTACATGTCGTATGTCTCGCGCTCGAGCCAGCCGGCGACCGGCCAGATGTCGGTCACGCTCGGCACCGGCTTTTCCTCGTCGGTGGTGACGCGGACGCGGATACGGTGGTTCCGGGTGAACGACAGGAGCTGGTATACGACGTCGAAACGCTCCGCGCGCTGCGGATAGTCGACACCGGCGATCTCGCTGAGCTGCTGGTACTCCAGGCCCGGCGTATCGCGCAGCGCGAGCATCGCGTCGCACAGCTTCTCGCGGACGACGGTGAGCGACACTTCGCCCACGGCATCCTTCGCCTCGACCAGCATGTCGCCGAGCGCGACCTTGGCCGCCTCGATCACACCGTCGTTCGCGGCATAGCGGGGAGCCGGCGCCCTCACCGGTCCAGGCTCCCGATGCGGCGGATCTTCCGCTGCAGCTGCATCACGCCGTAGAGCAGCGCCTCGGCGGTCGGCGGGCAGCCGGGGACGTAGATGTCCACGGGCACCACGCGATCGCAGCCGCGCACGACGCTGTAGCTATAGTGGTAATAGCCGCCGCCATTGGCGCAGCTGCCCATCGAAATCACGTATTTCGGTTCCGACATCTGGTCATAGACCCGGCGCAGCGCCGGGGCCATCTTGTTGCACAGCGTGCCCGCGACGATCATCACGTCCGACTGGCGCGGGGACGCGCGCGGGGCGGCGCCGAACCGCTCCATGTCGTAGCGCGGCATGTTGACGTGGATCATCTCCACCGCGCAGCACGCCAGACCGAAGGTCATCCACCAGAGCGAGCCGGTACGGGCCCACTGGAACAGCTCCTCGGTGGAGGTGACCAGGAACCCCTTGTCCGAAATCTCGGCATTGATGTCGTTCAGGAAGCCGACGTCCGGGAGCGTACCGGCCGGGGGCGGCGCCGAAAGCTCTACTCCCATTCCAGGGCTCCCTTCTTCCAGGCATAAATCAGGCCGAGCGCCAGCTCGGCGACAAAGATCATCATCGAAAACCACGCGGTCCAACCGAGTTTGAACACGCTCACCGCCCACGGATACAGGAAGGCGGCTTCCAGATCGAACACGATGAACAGGATCGCGACGAGGTAGAAGCGCACGTCGAACTGGCTGCGCGAATCCTCGAAGGCCGGGAAGCCGCACTCATATTCGGTGAGCTTTTCCGGCGTCGGCTTGTTCGTGCCGGTGAGGCGCGACACGAGCATCGGCAGGAACACGAACGTGCCCGAGAGCAACAGGGCGATCCCAAGGAATATCAGGATCGGCAGATATTGTGACAGGTCGACCAATGGCCTTCTCTTCTCGCGAATGCGGAATCTTGGGGGCGCTTCTAGGACCATGATCCCAGTGCGGCAAGGCCTGGAACCGGTGAGAATCATTCGCAATTGTTAAGGCGCGCTGAACGCGTCGCGCACACCTTCACCCAAGCGTATGAATCCGGATGGAATGCGCCCTGCCGTCGATCGTTGCGGGGACGAACTGCGCGTCCAGGCTGCCCCCCGGGACAGGGCAAGGTGCGGCGTTGACGATCGTCGCCAGGCGATACGCCAGGAAGCCGCGCGCCGACTCTCCGCTATTGCCACGCGCGATGATCAGCAGCTTCGCGTCTGCGGCATCGCTGCCAGGCTCGATCGTGTAGATCGAAACGGGCGTGCCGCGGTGATCACCGATCCCGCAAAGCCCGCCGCCGTCCTCGACGCGGGACGAGAGCCCGGTGAATGGCACCACCTCGCGAATGCCGTCAAGGGGCGCTGCGAGCAGCCGCGCGCCGGTATCGAACACCAGGAAGGCGTGGCCGCTGCGCCCCTCGCGCACCAGCGATCCGGTGCCGGTCGCCTCGGCCGGTGGCCGGCACAGTGCCGCCATCGCGACGATCGCGGCATCGGCACGCACCGCGTCGCTGTCGAGCACCAGGTTCTGGCCCTTGTCGGCATCGGTGACGATGCCCGAGAACAGCCGCGCCCGATCTGCAAGTGCCGCCGGGATCGGCCCCAGCCGGTCGATCGCGATCCGCGCGACGCTGCGAACGGACTCGACGTGCCAGCCGACGAACTGGTTCGGCGCGATCCGCAGCAGCACCACCGGTCCTTGCGAATCCTCGGGCGTCACGCCGTCGAGGCCCAGTGTCGCCAGATTGTTGAACACCCGCACATCGCGCCCGAGATAGCCGACCGAGCGCGCCCAGCCCGGCGCGGGCACGCGGCAGCGGCGCAGGCTGGAGGTGGGCGCCGTGCTTTCCACGAACTGGCTGTCGATCGCGATTTGTACGCCGGCTACCGTGACCAGCACGAAGGCGCGCACCCGCCCGAGCGCGGCAGGATCCTCGGCCGTCGCCGCGCTCCGCACCAGCGGCAGACCCGGCATGCCGAACAGCGCGCCCGGATCGAGGATGCCGACCAGCTGCTGCTCGCGCACAAAGGCACGATCGATCAGCCGCGTCGCCCCGCCGGAATCGAACAACTCGCGCACCGCCGAGCATGCGACTCGCTGCAAGCCCAGCACCGAATCGACCCGCAGGCCCAGCAGCGCCCCCTGGTGGCGCAAGACCACCACCGTGCCCCCTGCCCCAGGCCGGTCGCCAAAGCCGAGCATCGCAGCGATGTCGACCACGGGGATCACGTCGCCGCGCACGCCGATCGATCCGATCAGCGCCGGGTGATTGCCAAAGCAGGGCCCCAGTTCCAGCGGGCACGGCACCACCTCGCGCACCCCGTCGACCGGCACCGCCAGGTCGACGCCGCTCAGGCGCAGCAGCCCGAGGTCGAGATGACGCTGCGCACTCGCGCCCTGCCCTTCGCCCGTCGGCGGCGCCATGGTCAGATTCCCCGATGGGTGGAAGCCGCGAGTTCCCCGATCATCGCCACCACCCGGCCCGAGGTTTCGTGCTGCTCGGCAACCGACCGGGCGATGCCGCCGATCGCCTGGGTGGTCTTCTCCACGCAGCCGGCGATTTCCTCGAACGCGGCACGGGCCGAGCGCGAGCGATCGGTACCCTGGAGCACGCGTTCGCCCGACTCGCCGATCAGCCGGGTGATTTCCTCGGCGGCCGAGGCACTGCGCTCGGCCAGCTTGCGCACTTCCTCGGCGACGATCGAGAAGCCCACCCCGTGTTCGCCGGCGCGTGCCGCCTCGATCGCGGCATTGAACGCCAGCAGGTTGGTCTGGCCGGCAAGGTCGCCGATCACGTCGACGATGCTGGCGATCTTCTTCGACGATGCCGCCATCAGTTCCATCGACTCGATCGTGCTCTCGATCGCGCTGGTGCCCTGATCCGCTGCCGTCTGCGTATCGGTCGCCAGGCCGGTGGCACTGCACGCCCCCTCGCCGATCGCCCGGATCGCGTCGGAGAGCTTGCCGATCACCGCCTGCATCTCCTGCGTCTTGGCCGCGATCTTGCGCTCCAGCATCACCTGGTCGGTAACGTCATAGGCATATTTGATGACGCGGCAGGGATTGCCCTGCAGATCGAAGACCGGCGAGTAGCTCGCCTGGATGAACACGTCGCGATCATATTTGCCGATCCGGTGGAAGCGACCGGTCTGCCCTTCGCCCTTGTTCAGCGCGCGCCAGAAATCGCCATATTCCTTGGATTTCAGATAGGCGGGATCGCAGAACATCGAATGGTGGCGCCCCTGGATCTCGCGCAGCGAATAGCCCATGGTCGAAAGGAAGTTCTCGTTCGCGGTCAGGATTTCGCCGTCGAGGCTGAACTCGATCGTAGCGAGGCTGCGGTCCACTGCCTGTGCCCGGCTCGCGCCTTCCAGCGCCTCCTTCTTGCGTTCGGTGATGTCGGTGGCGAACTTGACCACCTTGATAACGTTGCCCAGCGCATCGAAGATCGGGTTGTAGGTCGCCTGCACCCAGATCTCGTCGCCCAGATGGTTGCGGCGGCGGAAATCGCCCGCGACGAACTCGCCATGCGCCAGATCCGCCCATAGCCGCGCATAATCGGTGGAGGCGACCAGTTCGGCGTCGCAGAACATCCGGTGATGCTTGCCCACCACATCTTCGCGGCGATAGCCGGTGACGCGCAGGAAGTTATCGTTCGCATCGAGCACCAGTCCCTCGGGCGAGAACTCGATCACGGCCTGGGCGCGATGGATCGCGTTTACCTTGCCTTCGAAATCGGCGTTGCGCAGCTTCTGTACCGTGACGTCATAGGCATATTTGACCACCTTGATCAGCTTGCCGTCGGCATCGACGATGGGATTGTAGGTCGCCTGGATCCAAACGCGGCGACCGCCCTTGCCCACGCGCGCAAATTCGCCCGCCTGGTATTCACCGGCGGCCAGCGATCGCCAGAAATCGGCATAGGCGGGCGATTTCACAAAGTCGGGATCGCAGAAGATGCGGTGATGCTTGCCGATCACCTCGCTGCGCTCATAGCCCATCGCCGCCAGGAACAGGTCGTTGGCCGCCACCACATGGCCGCTGGTGTCGAACTCGATCACCGCCGTGGAACGATCGATCGCCCCCAGCTTGCCGGCCGCCTCGGCGCTTTCGATCTGCTGCTTGGTCACGTCCATCGCGAACTTGACGATCTTCACCGGCAGTCCCTGATGGTCGAGGATCGGGTTGTAGGTCGCCTGGATCCAGCGATCGCTGCCGTCCTTGGCGATGCGCTTGTACAGCCCGCCGTCGAACTCGCCGCGCCCCAGCCGCTCCCAGAAACGGCGATAGGCAGGCGAGCGGGCATAGACCGGATCGCAGAAGATGCGGTGATGCTGGCCGATCACGTCCTCCGCCCGGTAGCCGAGCAGGTCGCAGAAATTCTCGTTGGCGCTCAGCACGCGACCGGAAAGATCGAATTCGATCATCGCCGTCGCGCGGCTGAAGGCACTGAGCACGCTGCGGTGCATCGCCGCCTCGGCCTGGGCGCCACGCACGTCGCGCGCAATCAGGACGACGCGCTGCACCTTGCCCTTGCCGTCGGTGACCGGCGCATAATGGCCCGCGATCCATGCGTCGCGGCCCTCGCAGCCGTTGCGGCGCGCGGTTTCCTCGATCGTCTCGCCGGCGCGGAGCCGATCCCAGAAGGCGGCATAGGTGGCGCTCGCCGCATAGTCGGCGTCACAGAAATAGCGATGGTGCTCGCCGATCACGGTCTCGAGCACGCATCCCATGGCATCGAGGAACAGCTGGTTGGCGCGGGTGAGGATGCCGTCCGGAGTGAATTCGGCCACCGCATAGAGCCGATCGAGCACTGCGCCGACATCGCGGCGATAGTCCTCGTCGGACCCGGCCGGCCCGTTTCCCAGCCCCGTCACTTCCATGTTCATCGCGCCGCTCATCCTGACTCGACCGGCCGGAAGCCGGTACAGTTTTCAGGACTTTATAGTGCCGGCGGACCATCGCCCGCCGGCAAAACGACGTTAACGAACGACCGTACGTAACCGTACGGAGCAGCGGATCAGCGCAGGGCCCCGGCAACCAGCTTGTGGAGCTTGGAATGCAGCACGTCATTCGCGGCAAGAAACTGGTTGCGCTGGATCGCCATGTCCTGGCCGCGATAGTCGGTGACATAGCCGCCTGCTTCCTTGACGAGCAACATGCCGGCAGCGACGTCCCAAAGCTTCAGATCGGATTCCCAGTAGCCATCGAACCGGCCGGCTGCCACCCAGGCAAGATCGAGCGCCGCCGAACCGAGGCGGCGGATACCGGCGACTTCGGGAGCAACCGCACCGAAGATCCGGCTCCATTCCGCGAAGTTGCCATGGCCCATGAACGGTATCCCGGTGGCGATCAGTGCCTCGAAAAGGTCTCGGCGCGCGGAGACACGCAGGCGCTGGTCCTGCAACCAGGCGCCGCGGCCTTTTTCGGCCCAGAAGCTCTCGTCCGTCAACGGCTGATAGACGAGACCGTGGGTGATCTCTGGCTTGCCCTGCGCGCCGTTCGGATCTTCCACCGCGATCGCGATGGAGAAGTGCGGGATACCGTGGAGGAAGTTGGTCGTGCCATCGAGCGGATCGACGATGAAGCGGGGCTTGTCCGGATCGCCCGGCAGTTCGCCGCCCTCCTCCGCCAGGATGCGCCAGTCAGGGCGCGCCTTGCGCAGTTCCTCGATCAGCGTCTGCTCGGCGCGCTTGTCGGCCATGCTCACGAAATCGGCCGGGCCCTTGCGGCTGACCTGCAGGTGCTGGACCTCGTTGAAGTCGCGACGCAGCCGCGGGGCCGCCTTGCGTGCGGCACGGTCCATGACGGTGAGAAGGCCGGAATGCGCTACCATATCAATCTCTCTCCCTGCCGCTGTTGCGGGGGACTAAGGAAGGCCTGACCCGAAAACGGGAAAAGGGGACGCAGGCCTGCCGTCCCCTTCCCTAACATAGGTTCGGCCGAAGCCGGCAGATCAGTCCGCCCGGCGGACGTAGGTCTGCTCGTACACATCGACGACGATGCGCGTGCCCGACGCGATGTGCGGCGGCACCATGATGCGCACGCCGTTGTCGAGCACGGCCGGCTTGTACGAGGACGAAGCCGTCTGGCCCTTCACCACCGCGTCGGCCTCGACGATCGTCGCTTCGATCGTGTCGGGCAGCTGCACGCTGATCGGCTCTTCGTCATAGAGCTCCATCAGCACGTCCATGCCGTCCTGCAGGAAGGCCGCGGCCTCGCCGAGCAGGTCGCGCGGCAGCGTCGTCTGGTCGTAGGTTTCCTTGTCCATGAACACGAGCATGTCGCCTTCCGGATACAGGAACTGGAAATCCTTGGTGTCGAGGCGCACGCGCTCCACGGTCTCGGCCGAGCGGAAGCGGACATTGTTCTTGCGGCCGTCGCGCAGGTTCTTCAGTTCGACCTGCATATAGGCACCGCCCTTGCCGGGCTGGGTGTGCTGGATCTTGACGGCGCGCCAGATGCCGCCTTCATATTCGATGATGTTGCCGGGACGGATGTCCACGCCGCTGATCTTCATGGATCGTGCCTGTTGTTGAGAAAGAGCTGAACGCGCCCCTTAGCTCCGGCCGGGCTTCGCCGCAAGCAGGGGATAGGGATCGCCGTTGCCGACACTATCACCTGCCGCTAGCAATAGCGCGCCACAGAGACACAGAAGGGATGGACAGGCGCTACCAGCCGTGCCCTACTGCCTGCATGCAGCCGATCATATCGGAATCGAAACAATATACGGCACAGCAAGGAGCACGCCGTTGCGGCGGGCGCATTGCTGCGCGCCGCGTCGATCCGGCCACCTCGCGGCGTATGTCCATTCCCGCGACCGGGCATCAGCGCCCGCGATGATGCCACACCACAACTCCGCCGCCCGAAATCCTCGCGTCGGCTGGAAGGCCTGGATGGCCGCACTGCTGGCGGCTGCGGCGCTGGCATGCCTGGGTATCTACTGGAGCGCGGGCTTCCTCGATCGTGATCCGGTGCATCTCTTCGCCATGCCGGCGACGCCGGGAACTCACAGCCCAACCGTGGCCGCCGTCTTCTTCTCCGGCGACATGGGGTTACGCTACGGCATGGGTTCCTATGTCGTCGACGCGCTGGCCGGTTCGGGCGTGCCGGTCTATGCCATCGCCAGTTCCACTGCCTTTGCCAGGCGTCGGACCCATATGGACGTTACTGCGATGGTGGCCGATGCGGTGCGGCAGGCGATGCGCCGTTCCGGTGCCGACAAGGTCGTGGTGGTCGGCCAATCCTTTGGCGCGGACATGGTGCGCGTGGGCCTAGCCGAGCTGCCCCTCGAGCTTCGCTCCCACGTGGCGGCGCTGGTGCTCATCGTGCCGGGCACGAACGCCTATTTCCGCGCCGATCCGCTGGGCCTGGCCTATATCGGCACGCCCGATGCGGACGCTGCCGAGGCCCGCGCACTGGATTGGCTGCCGGTTGCCTGCATTCGCGGCGCCGACGAGGCGGACAGTCTGTGCCCCACCCTGCTTTTGCCCAACGTACGGCGCATCACCCTGCCCGGCGGTCATTTTCTGCGCATGGACCATGACCTGCTGGTGCGCAGCGTATTCAGTGCGCTCGCTCCCGTTCTAGGCGCCCATATGGACTCCCCTTCCCTCTGAGAGACGCCATCGATCGCTTTCCGCCGGCCGATTGCGCCCATGCAAGCCCGGCGATAAGGACACGCCCAGCGTCCCCGGGGGAATGAGATGCAGACTATGCGAACGGACGCATCGGAGGAACCGGGGGCAGCATCGCCGGGCCTGGTCGCTTGGCTTTCGCGGCATCGCCGCGCCTTGCTGATCGTCCTGGCACTGACCGTGACGCTGCTGGGCTTCGAAGCGGTTCGGAGCATCCTCGTGGAAGTGCATCTCCGCGATGTTCGCCAAGCCCTGCACCGGGTCGACGCATCGCGGCTTGCCATTGCGCTGGGCCTGACCATTGCTTCCTACTTGGCGCTTACCTTGTACGATTGGTTCGCGGTCCGCACGATCGGCTATGCGCTGCCGTGGCGGACGGCGGCACTCGCCTCCTTCACCAGCTACACGATCAGCCATAATCTCGGCCTGTCGCTATTGACCGGCGGCAGCGCCCGGTTGCGCGCCTATCAGGCGGCCGGGCTCGACTTTGCCGACGTCGCACGGGTGACGCTGATCGCTTCCGGCACCTTCTGGGGCGGCGTAACGGCCGTAACGGCCGTCGCGCTGCTTTCGATCCAGCACCCCTTGGCAGTGGCAGGCCAGCTACTTCCGCTCGGGCTGCTGCACGGCCTCGGCGCGGTGCTCGGTCTCGCCATCCTCTTGATCTTCTTGCTGCGCACGCGGGGTATGGCCTCGCTTCGGCTGGGCACTGTCACGCTGCCCCTGCCCCGCCCGCGGCTGATGGCAGGCCAGATCGGAATCGCCGCACTCGACCTCGCCTGCGCCTCCGCTGCGCTGTTCGTCCTGGTGCCCAATGCCGATCCTGCGCTGATCGGCAGCTTCTTCCTGGCCTATGTGATTGCCATCGTCCTCGCCCTCGTCACGCACGTACCCGGCGGGATAGGCGTATTCGAAGCGGCGATGCTCGCGCTGGTCCCGATCGGCCGTAGCGACCTGTTCGCCGCATTGCTGCTCTACCGGGTGATCTATTACCTACTTCCGCTGCTCGCGGCCGGCGCCCTGCTCGTCGCGATCGAGGGCCGGCGGCTGCGACATCCGATCGCCGCGGGCCTTGGGATTGCGCACCGCATCGGACAGACGCTTGCGCCACCCTTATTGGCACTGCTGGTGTTCGGCGGTGGGCTGGTACTGCTGATTTCCGGCGCGCTGCCGCCGGCCCATGGCCGGATGCATCCGCTGCACGCGCTGCTCCCGCTGCCTTTCGTCGAGGCTTCGCATTTCGCCGCCAGCCTTGTCGGCACAGCCTTGCTGCTGACGGCACCGGCGGTGCAGGCGCGGCTCAAGAGCGGTTTCCACGCGGCAAGGCTGCTGCTGGTCGCGGGCGCGGCCTTCTCGCTGCTGAAAGGCGTGGATTACGAGGAGGCCACCGTACTTCTGATGGTGGCAGGCTTGCTGCAATATGCCCGCCCGGGCTTTTATCGCAACGCCGGCATCGGCGCCGCACCGGTAGCGCGATGGTGGTGGGCAGCCGCGCTGATCGCTCTGCTGCTCAGCGCCTGGGCGGGCTTCTTCGCCTATAAGCGCGTGCCATACAGCGAAGATCTATGGTGGGATTTTGCCTGGCGTGGCAACGCCCCGCGCTTCCTGCGCGCCACGCTGGGAGCGACGATGCTGCTGCTCGGCTGGGCATTCTGGCGGTTGATGTCGGCATCCCCCCGTATCGGCGGACAGCAAACCCTCGACACCGAGGTCGCGGCACGTGCAATGGCCTCGATCAGCCGGGCAGACGCAATGCTCGCATTTACCGGCGACAAGGACTTCCTCGTCTCCACCTCGCGCGACGCCTTTCTGATGTACCGCGTACAAGGCCGCACCTGGGTGGTAATGGGCGACCCGGTCGGCCCCGAAGAGGCATGGTCCGAACTCATCTGGGAAATCCGCCGCCGCTGCGATGCAGCGCGGGGGCGGCTGTGCCTGTTCCAGGTCAGTGCAGCGATGCTGCCGCTGGTGGTCGAACTCGGCCTCCAGCCACTGAAATATGGCGAGGAAGCGGTGGTCGACCTTCACCAAGGCTATGATCTGAAAGGCGGCCAGTTCAAGTCGCTTCGCTATTCGGTGAAGCGCGCCACCAGCGAAGGGCTGGTGTTCGAAGTGGTCCCCGCCACGCAGGTCTCCGCGCTGCTTCCCGCGCTGCAGCGCGTGTCCGACGCTTGGCTCCACGACAAGCCCGGCGCGGAGAAGCGATTCAGCCTAGGCCGCTTCGATCCGGATTATCTCTCGCGCTTCGATTGCGCCGTGCTGCGACTGGAAGGTGAGATCGTCGCCTTCGCCAATATCTGGGAGACGCCCAATCGCGAGGAAATATCGGTCGACCTGATGCGCCACCTGCCGGACACGCCCTATGGCGCGATGGACCTGTTGTTCGTGCGGCTGCTGCAATATGGCGCGGCGCAAGGGTTCGCGCGGTTCAACCTCGGCATGGCGCCGCTATCGGGCCTGAAGCCGGGACCCCTTGCTCCGATCTGGTCGCGGCTGGGGGCGGCGGTCTATGGCCATGGCGAGCGGATTTATGGTTTTTCCGGCCTGCGATCGTTCAAGCAGAAGTTCGGCCCCAGTTGGGTGCCTCGCTATATCGGTACGACCCCGGGCGTGTCGGTGCCGCGGGCGTTGATCGACGCAGCGGTGCTGATTGGCGGATAGCCCCTTGGGTTCCCCGAGCGGCACCCCACATGCTGCAACGCAACCAAGGAGAAACGCATGGACCTCGCATTCCTCGGGCTCGGACAGATGGGAATCGGCATGGCGAGCGCGCTGCTCGACGCCGGGCATACACTCACCGTCTGGAACCGCTCGCCCGACAAGGCCGCACCGCTGACTGAACGTGGCGCCCGCCTCGCCCGCACGCCCCGCGAAGCCGCCGATGGCGCACAGGCGGTGTTGACCATGGTAGCGGACGATGCCGCGCTCGCCGCGATCCTCGATGGCGAAGACGGTGTGCTGGCCGGAATGGCGCCGGGCGCGCTGCACCTTTCCCACAGCACCATCGCGGTCGCCACCGCCGACGCGCTGGCCACGCGCCATGCCGAAGCCGAGCAGCACTTCGTTTCCGCACCCGTTTTCGGGCGCCCGCCGGTCGCCGCGCAGGGCAAGCTCGCCATCGTCGCCGCCGGTGCGCCCGAGGCGATGGATGCCGCGGCGCCGATCCTCGAAGCACTTGGCCGCGTGACCTTCCCGATGGGCGACAAGCCCTCGGCTGCCAACCTGGTGAAGCTGGCCGGCAATTTCATGATCATGGCTACCGTCGAAGCCTATGGCGAGGCGATGTCACTCGGCGAGAAGGGCGGCGTGGCGCGCGAGAAGATGCTGGAGGTGTTCGCCGGCACGATCTTCGACGGTGCGATCCACAAGGTCTATGGCCCGCCCATCGCCGAGCGCCGCCACCGCCCGGCGGGCTTCACCGTGCCGTTGGGGCTGAAGGACATGCGCCTCGCCGGCGAAGCGGCGAAGGCCGTTGGGGCGAAACTGCCGTTGCTCGACCTCGTCAGCACACACCTCGCCGAAACCATGGCCGTGGAAGGCGAGGATGTCGACGTGACTGCGCTGGCAGAGACGATCGCCAAACTCTGACGATCCCAAGGGCGGCGCGCTTCAGCCACGCCCGCCCTTTCCAAGCAGCGGAAAGCCGCGTACAATTCCTATATGATCGATAGGCTTTTTATCGCCCATCCCCGCAGTGTCGGCGAAAGCTATGGCGAACATGCGGCTACTGCCGCGCGGTTCGGCGTTACGATGATGGTGGGCGGAGCGGCCTGCCTCGTCCATGCGGTGCTGCCGTTCCTGTTCGTGCGGACTGCCAGCGATTCGGTGAAGCGGCTCTATGCGCAGATGAAGGCGCGCCAGCCCGCCTTCGCCGAGCAGAAGCCCGCCTTCCAGCAACCCGAATGGCAGCTCGACTACGAAATCTGACAAGGGCTTGGGGGGCCACACCATGATCGAACACGTCGCCATCATCGGCGCGGGCTTTTCCGGCACACTCCAGGCGATCAACCTGATCCGCCACGAAGGGCCGCGTGCTACGCTGATCGAGCGCGCACCGGTGGCGGGCACCGGCCTCGCTTATGGTGCCGCCCATCCCTCGCATCTGCTCAACGTTCGCGCCGCGAACATGAGCGCATTCCCGGACGATCCCAGCCATTTCGTGCGCTGGCTGGAGGCGCGCGGCATGGAGAACGCCACCGCCAGTTTCGTTCCCCGCCGCGTATACGGTGCGTATCTTCGGGAAATGCTGGAGCAGGCCCTCGCCCGCTATCCCGATCGGTTGCGGCTTGTACATGGCGAAGTGGAGGATGTGACCCTCGACCCGGACGGCGCGACACTCCGGCTTTCGGACGGTACGTTGCACGCCGATGCCGCGGTGCTCGCGGTTGGCAACCTGCCGCCCCACGATCCGCCGGGCCTAGACGCCACGACACTATCAGAGACCCGATACAATGGAGACCCCTGGGACCCGCGCGTTCCCGATGGATTGGCCGACGACGATACGGTGCTGGTGATCGGCACGGGCCTAACCATGGTCGATGTCGCACTGCTGCTGGAGGCGCGCGGGTTCGGTGGCAGGATCATCGCCGTTTCCCGCCGAGGCCTGCTTCCCCGCCCCCATGCGGCCGGGCAGGACTGGGAGAGGATCCGCGAGCGGCCGCAGACCCAGGCCTCCGCGCTTGTCCGCACCGTTCGCGCGCGCACTGCGCAGATCGGCTGGCGCAACGCGGTCGACGAACTCCGTCCCTTCACCCAGCCGATGTGGGCCAACGCAAGCGAGGAGGAGCGCGCCCGCTTCCTGCGACACCTGCGCCCTTGGTGGGACGTCCATCGCCACCGCCTCGCGCCGGAGGTCCATGCCCGGCTGCAGGCGCTGATCGATCGCGGCCAGTTGAAAGTCGTCGCCGCAAAGACGCTCGGCTTTGCCGAAGGGCCGGACGGTATCGCCGTCACGCTACGCCCGCGTGGGCAGAATACAGCAGAGACGATCCTCGCCCAGCGCATCGTCAACTGCACCGGCCCGCTCGGCGACCTTGCGCGCACGCGCGAGCCGCTGCTCCAGCGCCTTGCCGAGCGCGGGGTGATCCGCCCCGATCCCGCGCATATCGGCATCGATGTCGACAATCAGGGCCAGACGATCGCCGCCGACGGCCGCGCCAATGCCAACCTCTATGCCCTTGGCCCGATGACCCGCGGTGCCTTCTGGGAAATCGTCGCGGTACCCGATATCCGTACCCAGACCTGGGCCGTCGCCCGCCGCCTGTCCAATGCACACTGGGTCGGCGGCGAGGGTTTATGACGAACTGGTAACATTTGACACTAAATCGGGAGTTGGGGTATCAGGTCGTTCATGACCGATACCGCCAATCCGCTCGGCCTTAACGGCTTCGAGTTCGTGGAGTTCACCTCGCCCGATCCGGACGCGATGGCGCGCCAGTTCGAGCAGTTGGGCTTCGTTGCCAGTCACCGCCACCCGCGCAAGAACATCACGCGCTACAAGCAGGGCCGCATCAACCTGATGCTCAACCGCGACGATGCCGGCCGCGTCGCCGCCTTCCGCGGCGAGCATGGCCCCTCGGCCAGCGCGATGGCGTTCCGCGTGGCAGACCCCAAAAAGGCGATGGAATGGGCGCTCGCCCACGGCGCCAAGCCGACGGACGAGGACGATACGGTCATCCAGGGCATCGGCGGTTCCTATCTCTACTTCATCCAGGACGAGACCGACCTCTATGCCGACTGGGCCGAGTTCCCGGGCTGGCGCGAGGCGGAGGCGGAGAACAGCGTCGGGCTCGACCTGCTCGACCACCTCACCCACAATGTCCGCCGCGGCCAGATGCGCGTGTGGAGCGAATTCTACCGCACGCTCTTCGGCTTCGAGGAGCAGAAGTATTTCGACATCAAGGGCAAGGCGACAGGGCTGTTCAGCCAGGCGATGATCGCGCCCGACAAGGCGATCCGCATCCCGCTCAACGAGAGCCAGGACGACAACAGTCAGATCGAGGAATTCCTCCGCGAGTATAATGGCGAGGGCATCCAGCACCTCGCGCTGACGACGGACGACATCTACGACACGGTGGAGCGCCTGCGCGCCCGCGGCGTAAAGCTGCAGGACACGATCGAGACCTATTACGAGCTGGTCGACAAGCGCGTCCCCGGTCACGGCGAGGACCTCGAGCGGCTGCGCAAGAACCGCATCCTGATCGACGGTTCGGTGGCGAACGAAGAGGGCATCCTGCTCCAGATCTTCACCGAGACCATGTTCGGACCGATCTTCTTCGAGATCATCCAGCGCAAGGGCAACGAGGGCTTCGGCAACGGCAATTTCCAGGCGCTGTTCGAGAGCATCGAGCTCGACCAGATCCGCCGCGGCGTCATCAAGGTCGACGCCTGACACGTTCGGAGAGGGAGAGAGCCGGGGGTGCCGCCGCAGGAACAGCATGGCATACCCGGCCCCATTCCTTGCCCGTTGGGACCGGCCAGCCGCAGCCCCATACCCACCGTCATCCCCGCGAAGGCGGGGATCCATTGGCGCAGGTGGCGCGGTTCCTGCCCCAATCGTCCTGGCAAATGGATTCCCGCCTTCGCGGGAATGACGAAATTGGGCCAATAAGCCCCCAAGAGGCGGTAGCCTCCCGAGGAGGAGGAGGAGGAGCAGGATGACCCACTATTTCCCCGGCTTCGGCAATCATGTCTCCACCGAGGCAGTCCCCGGCGCGCTGCCGATCGGGCGCAACAGTCCCCAGCGCCCGCCCTATGGCCTCTATGCCGAGCAGCTTTCCGGTACCGCCTTCACCGCGCCGCGCGCCGAAAACCGCCGATCCTGGCTCTACCGCCTGCGCCCCAGCGCCGAGCATCCGCCCTATCGACCGTATGACGGGGCGCCGCGCTTTTCGCCGCCCACCCCGGTCAGACCGCTCGCGCCCAATCGCCTACGCTGGGACCCGATCCCCGCCCCCGCCGCGCCGGTCGACTGGATCGACGGCATGGAGACGATGCTCGCCACGCGCGACCCCGCCGACCTCGAAGGCGTTGTCGTCCACCGCTATGCCGCCAATCGCGACATGGACACGCGTGCCTTCGTCAACGCCGACGGCGAACTGCTCTTCATCCCCCAGGCCGGCGCGCTTACGCTGCTGACCGAGCTCGGCCGGATCGACATCGCCCCCGGCCACATCGCGGTGATCCCCCGCGGCATCCGCTTCCGCGTGCTGCTGCCCGAGGGCAGCGCCGCCGGCTATGTCGCCGAGAATTTCGGTGCGCCCTTCCGCCTGCCCGACCTGGGGCCGATCGGCGCCAACGGCCTCGCCAATCCGCGCGATTTCGAAACGCCCGCCGCCTGGTTCGAGGATCGCGACGCGCCGATCGCGCTTGTGCAAAAGGCCTTGGCAAGTCTGTGGATAACCACCCTGCCCCACAGCCCGCTCGACGTGGTGGCGTGGCACGGCAATCTCGCCCCCTATCGCTACGATCTCGCCCGGTTCAACACGATCAACACGGTGAGCTTCGACCATCCCGACCCATCGATCTTCACCGTACTCACCTCGCCCAGCACCGTCGCGGGCCGGGCGAACGCCGATTTCGTGATCTTCCCGCCGCGCTGGATGGTCGCCGAGGACACGTTCCGCCCGCCCTGGTTCCACCGCAACGTGATGAGCGAGGCGATGGGCCTGATCCACGGCGCCTATGACGCGAAGGCAGAGGGCTTCGCGCCCGGCGGCCTGTCATTGCACAACATCATGGCCGGCCATGGCCCTGATGTGGCGAGCTGGCGCGGGGCGACCGAGGCGGTGCTGCAACCGCACAAGATCGATGGCACCATGGCGTTCATGGTCGAGACTTGCTGGCCCTATCGTCCGACCGAACACGCGCTCGCCCATGCGCAGCCGGATTATGACGCGGTTTGGGATGGGTTTCCGAAGGCGAAGCTGCCTTGAGGATCTGCCCGGAAACGGGGAGGATCTAAGGTGGAGCGCCTCACCGCCACCCCCGCCGGCATTACCCTCGGCCCGCTGGCGCTTATCGCCGACGGCACCGCCCGCAACTTCGTGCTGGAGATGCGGGCCGGGCGCTTCCACGGCTTCATCGTTCGGCAGGGCGATGCCGTCTTCGGCTATGTCGACCGCTGCGCCCACATGCCCGTGCCCCTCAGCCAGCAACTCGATGCCTACCTCACCCCGGATGGCACGCATATCCAGTGCAGCTGGCACGGCGCCCTGTACCGGATCGACGATGGCCGTTGCGTCGGCGGGCCCTGTACCGGCGCGCAGTTGCTCCTCTGGCCGGTCGGCGTGCAGGATGGAATGCTGATCACCCGTTAACTGTACCAGGCTTGGTCATGTCAGCCCAGGACAAGGCTTGCGTTGCTGCCTGCGCGCCCGGATAGGAAAGGCGTGGCGATCGATCGTGCCACCAAGGTGAAGGACGAAGCAGGGCCTATGTCGATACCCACCGGGCGGCCGGCTTGATAATCCGGGACGCCATGGCAGCAGATCTGCCAGCGCTGATTGCCTTGCTCGACGACGATACGCTCAGTCGCGGGCGTGAGGATCCTTCGCTGCCGCTCGCCGCTTCGTATCGCGCTGCCTTCGCTGCGATCGAGCGGGATCCAAACCAGCGACTGATCGTCGCGGAAGCCAACGGCGAGATCGTGGGGACCATGCAGCTCAGTTTCCTGCCGGGCATCGCCTTTCGCGGCGCCTGGCGCGGCCAGATCGAAGCGGTGCGGATTGCGACGCCTCTGCGCGGCAGCGGGCTGGGCACGCAAATGATTGAATGGGCGGTGGAACGCTGCCGCGAACGCGGATGCCGCATGGTGCAGTTGATGTCGATGCGCGAGCGCACCGATGCCCATCGCTTCTATGAACGCCTCGGCTGGTCGAAAAGCCATTACGGCTTCAAGCGCAAGCTCGAACAGGAGGGGTAATTGGCGGGAATCACCGTCCCGGCATTGCCGCTCGGCACCGCTGAGCACGCCGGATCGCACCAGCAAGCGGCGCGATGCCGCAGGAGGCGCAATTGAGCGGGATGCGCGATGTGGACATCGTGGTGATCGGTGGCGGCGCCGCCGGGATCGGCGCGGCACGCACGCTGGCCGACGCCGGGATCGACGTGCTGCTGATCGAAGCCGGAACCCGGTTGGGAGGGCGAGCCCGTACGGAGCATGTCGCGGGCATGGCGCTCGACCTTGGCGCCGGCTGGCTGCATTCGGCGGAGCATAATCCCTGGGTCGAACTGGCCGCGTTGCATGGCTTCGCGCTCGACCGTACGCTGCCGCGCTGGCGGGAACAATGGCGTCAGCTTGGCTTTTCCAAGGCCGAGCAGGAGGCTGCGGCCAAGGCCCAGGCGGACTTCGAGGCGCGGTTGCGTGCCGCTCCGCCGGCGGACGACCGCGCCGGCGCCGCGTTACCGCCGGGTTCGCCCTGGGCCAACTGGATCGATACGATCAGCGGGTTCGTCACCGGTACGGCGACGACCAAGCTCTCGGCCGCCGATTACCTCGCCTATGCGAACGCGGCCACCGACACCGACTGGCGGGTTCCGGAAGGCTATGGCACGCTCGTCACCACCGTGGCGGCCGGGTTGCGCACGGCGCTGGCGACGCCGGTAATCGGAATCGATCGCTCCGGCGTTCGACTGACCATCGAAACGCCACGCGGCGCCGTCAGCGCGGCCAAGGCCATCCTTACCGTATCGACGGACGTGCTGGCGCGCGGAGCCATCTCCATCAGCGGCCACGACGAGATTTTGCACGCAGCCGCCGCCCTCCCGCTTGGTCTGGCCGACAAGCTGTTCCTCGCAATCGGTCAACGCGAAGAGGATCTGGAGGCGAACGCACACTTGCTCGGCGACATCCGCAGCACGATCACCGGTGCGTATACGTTACGTCCCTTCCGCAGGCCGGTGATCGAATGCATGTTCGGTGGCGAAGGCGCGCGCGAGATGGCCGATCGCGGCCTTCAGGGCGCGGCGGACTTCGCGGTGGAGGAACTATGCGGGCTGCTCGGCGGCCAATGGCGTCGGCGCCTGACCCTGCTGGCGGGATCGGCCTGGAGTCGTGAAACGCACATCCAGGGCGGCTATAGCCACGCCCTGCCCGGCCGCGCTGCCGCACGAAAGGTCCTGGCAACGCCGATCGATCCGCGGATCCGCTTCGCAGGCGAGGCGTGCTCGCCGAACGAGTTCTCAACCGTCCATGGCGCCTACAAAACGGGCGTCGACGCAGCCCGCGCGCTGATCGATTAGGCCGCTCGCCGCCGGGCCGGCTCCGGGTTCGAAAACACCAGTTCGTCATCGATCCGACCGAAACGCAGCGCCAGCAGATCCCGCGTATAGCTCTGATGTACGCGCCACGGGGCTCTATGCCCCTGGCGCGGCAGGATTTCCGCCACGCGCTGGATATAACCCGACGTGAAGTCGACGAACGGCGTTGGCGTCACCGGCGCCTGGGGCTCTGGCGTGACCTGTCGCATCCCACGCCGCGCCATGCGATTTAGCAGCCGAACCACATGGCTGGCGGTCAGATCCGCCTTCAAGGTCCAGCTGGCGTTGGTATAGCCGAAGGCGATCGCGAAATTGGGCACACCCGAAAACATCATGCCCTTGTAGGCGATCCGATCGGGCCAGTGGATCGCCGCGCCGTCCACCGTCACCGGGATGCCGCCCATTAATTGCACTTCCAGCCCCGTCGCGGCGACGATCAGATCGGCCGGCAATGTCTTTCCCGATTTCAGAGCGATCCCGTCGGCGGTGAAGCGGGCCACGTGATCGGTCACCACATCTGCGCGCCCCTCGCGGATCGCGACGAATAGATCCCCATCAGGAATCAGGCATAGCCGCTGGTCCCAAGGGTCGTAGCGCGGTGTGAAATGCGTAGCGACGTCATAACCGTGCTGCAATTCGCAGCGCACCATATCCACCAGACGCGCTTTCGCCTTTTCCGGGTGCCTGCGGGCCAGCCGAAAGAAATACTGGTTCAGCAGCACATTCTTCCACCGGGTGACCGCGTAGGCCGTACTTTCGGGCAAGTGCCGCCGCAGCCAGTTCGCGATGCCGTCAAGCGATGGCCGTGCGACGATGTAGGTGGGCGATCGCTGTAGCATGGTAACATGCGCCGCCTGCTTCGCGAGCTCCGGTACCAGCGTGACCGCGGTCGCACCGCTGCCGATCACCACGACCTGCTTGTCCGCATAGTCGATATCCGGCGTCCAGAATTGCGGATGCACGATGCGTCCGCGAAAATCCGCCTGTCCGGCAAAGTCCGGCATGTGGCCGCGCGCGTAATCATAATAGCCTGCGCACAGGAACAGGAAGCTGCAGCTGAATTGCCGCGTCCGCCCCTCGGCTTCCACCGTTACCGTCCACAAGGCCTCTTCGCTGGACCAGGCAGCCGCAGTCACGCGGTGTCGATAACGGATATGCCGATCGATGCCGAACTCGCGCGCCGTATCCTCCAGATAGCGCAGGATCGCGTCTCCGTCCGCGATCGCCTTTTCGCCGGTCCAGGGCCGAAAGGAAAAGCCCAGCGTGAACATATCGGAATCCGAACGGATACCGGGATAGCGGAACAGATCCCAGGTGCCACCCAGCCGCTCCCGACTTTCCAGGATCGCATAGGTCCGTCCCGGACAATGGGTTTGCAGATGATACCCCGCCCCGATCCCGGAAATTCCCGCGCCTACGACAAGTACGTCGAAATGTTCGCGCATCTACCGCCTCTCCTGACGGCATCGTTGCACGCTTGCCTTACGGGCGCTACTTAATAATCACGCGAATAGCGAAGGCTTGCTCCCGAACCGCCGAACGAGCTGGTCTGCGACAACACGCTGAGTGCGCGCGATAGCGAGACCTCCAGCTGCGTCGCCGTGAAGCCGCGGGCATCGGTGATGATTTCGATATAGATGTTATTGGTGATGTACTTGCCCGCCGCCAGCGAGGTGCCGCGCCCGGTGGTGTCGTCCGCGCCCAGTACGCGCAGCCGGTCGATGCCCGTCGCGGACTTGAGTTGGCCAAGCGGATTGAGCCCACCCCCGCTGCCGCGCAGCGAATTGAGCGCGGCCGCGAGCTGGATCGCCTCCGTTGCCGAAAGGTTGGTGACGTTGGTGCCAAAGAACAGGCGCGAGAGCACCTCGTCCTGCGGCAAGGCCGGGTTCGAGGTGAAGGCGATCTGCGGCTTCTGGGCGGTGCCGGTGATGTTCAGGATCGCCGTCACGCCCTCGGCCGTGGTGCTGGCCGAAAGGTCGATGGTCGGGTTGGTCAGTTCCGCACCCTGGAACCGGATGACCCCCTTGGTCAGTTCGAACCGCCGGCTGGCGAAGCTGTAGGTGCCGCGCACCACTTCCATGGTGCCGCGAACCTGCGGGTTGATCGTGGTGCCGCCGATGTTGATTCGCGCCTGCCACTCCGATTCCAGGCCCATGCCGCTCACCATCAGCCGGTTGTCGGCCCGCACCCGGACGTCGAGATCGAAATTTGCGAACGCCCGCGCTGGCTTCGCCGCCTGGGCCTGCTGGGCAGGATCAAGGTCGCCCTTGCGCCGTACGCCGGTCAGTTCCGAGATCTCCGAAGCACCCTGACGGATGATCTGGTAGTTCGCCTGGGGAATGGAGATATCGCCTTCGATCTTCTGCACGCCCTTATTCTTGGTGACCGTCAACGTACCGCTGGCGGTGGCCCCCAGCGACTCGCTGCGGGCGAGCCGCGCGTCGTTGAGCTTCACGTTGATCGCCATCGGAAAGCCGTCGGCGGAAGAAAGCCCCACCCGGCCGCTGGCGCTGACGCTGCCATCCCCGGCGCGGGCAGTCAGTTGGTTGAGCACAAAGGCATCATTCGAGAACTGGCCGTCGATCTTCAGGTTTACGAGACGGGTGCCTGTTCCCTCATTGTCATAGGTCAGATTGTCCGCACGCACGACGCCGTTCAGCTGCGGCCGATCGACAAGGCCGGAGAAGTCGGCAGCGATGGCGATCGGTCCGGTAAGCTGCTGGTTCGGCAGACCTGCAAAGGCGAAAGGCAATGCAGAAGGCCCATTGTACCGCACCCCGCCAGAAAGCGGTGCCGCCATCAATCGCTCCGTCCAGCTGCCAGCACCGGGGCCGAGCGGCCGCAACGAAGCGACCACGCGGCCGATCGTGGCATCGCCCTTGCGGATCAGGGCGCGTGCATCGCCCCCATCCGGCAATAGCCTTGCAAGCAGACTGACATGGACCGGCGTCGAGACCCGAACCAGGCTGGACCGGGTAAGATCGTCAATCTCAAGCCGGACATCCGCGCTGGGGAACGCATCGGGGCTCGCCTGTGCAAAATCGAGGCTGCCCGTGGCTTTGCCACCCATGCCGAGATCGGGCATGAACGCATTCAGGATCGCCATATCCAGCCGATCGAGCCGGGCTTGCACCGTCAACTCGTCGCCATATTGGCCGGCGATACGAATGCTGCCCTGATCGAAATCGATGCGGGTCGGCAACAGCCGATATCGACCATCGGCAATGGCGATGCGCATTGCATCGGGAGTACGGAAACGAACCCCGCTCGCCCGGCCTTGCAGGGCAACAAGCCACTGCTCCGGGGTCATTCGGCCGTTGAGGGCGACGTCGAACGGCACACCCGACGATCCCGTCGCGACCGCCTTCACCGTGCCGTTGCCGCCGCGATATGCGATCTTGGCGCGGGCAGTCTTGAGCACGAACTGCCCATGCTTCAAACTGGCGACCTGCACATCGGCGAGAATTTGCGGCTGGTCGGCCAGCACGATGCTGGCGGTGGCGATCGCCTGTCCGATGGTGAATTCCGCCACGCCGGGGATAGTGGCATTGGCTGCGGTCGCGCGCAGGTCCGCGCGCTGGAACTTGCCTTCAGCCGCAAGCGTCGCGACACCATCGATACCCGATCCGCGGAAACTGAGCTGGCCGGCGAAAGGGCCGGTAGGGGTAGCCTGGACCCGACCAGCGATGTCCATGCCGGCAAAGCGGGCCGCACGCACGTCAATCGCAAGCGCACGTCCGGTGCGCACCAGCACGTCGGCGTTGAACGGCCCGTAATTGCTATCTCCGGTGGCGGTGACGGCATAGGCATCGCCGCGCCCGTTCACCCGAGCCTCCACCTTGGCCAGGCCAACGCCCAGCCCGGGCTTCTCCGCGCGCAACAGCAACTGCGGCGCGCCGAGCGTACCGGTGACGCGTGCGTTCAGCGGCCCATAACGTGTGGAGACGGCATCGGCGGTGAGCCGGATCGGGCCAGCCGGATCATAGCTACCCGAGCCGCGCAACACTCTGAATTCGGGCGCGCGCATCCGTAGGTCGCTCACCCCTATCACGCCACGGGGATCAAGGTTCAGCCGCGCGGAAGCTACCGTGTTTCCGCCAAGGAAGTTGCGCACGCCTTCGTTGAAAAGCTGTCGACTGCGGCCCGCGACACGCCCGCGGATGCCCCAGCCACCACCTGGCGCGGAGTATAGTTCGGCATCGGTGTTGAGATCGACCACGCCGACCCCATCGATGCGGTATTGGTTGATACGGCCTTTCAGCGCGCCAGCATAGCGCCCCCGCGCCATATCGGCGGCGATGATCGCGGTAGCATCTACCTTGTCCGACCGCAGGCGGAGATTGTCCGACAGGATCCGCCCGCCGGAAATGGCGAGATCACCATTGATCGACACGTTGGTGACGAGACCGCCGGCCGCGGCGTTCAGACCGGCGATGCGAGCGGCACGCGCGCGCACGGGAACGAGAATTCGATCTGAATCCACCCGGGCTCGCCCCTCTGCCGTGAGGCGCTCGACCACGGTTTCGCCGAAGCCAATTGCCCCGGCGGAAAGCTTATAGTCCACCATCGGTGTGGCGAAGGCACCATCGAGTGCCAGCGACGCACGCACCGACCGTCCGTTGAGCTTGGGCGCGATCGATGCTGGGTTTCGCAGCAGAGCGTCGAGACGAACATTGCGAAAATGGTTGTTACCCAGATCGACAAGCCCGCTGGCCTCGGCCGAAAGCGCCGCCGACCGCAGCTTCACGACCCCGTTGGCCGTGCGGTCCGCCCAGCGGAAATCGCTGTCCAGCTGCAGCCCGGGGGCCGTCAATCGTGCGACCGGCCCGTCCAGATACAAGCCCGGATGCGTCATCCCGCGGATCTGGAACCGCCCGTCATCCGCCACGACCGTCAGATCCGCCAGATCCGCGGTACCCAGTGTGGCAAGGGCCCGCCCCTGCCAGTGTTTCCAGTCGCCGCGCCCCTGCACATTTGCGCGCAGCGGTGCCTTGAACCCGGCAAGACCCGCGACCAGCCCCGAGCCCGGCGCATCGAGCCGCAGATCGATGTCCAGCCGGTTCGCCGCGGGCACCGCATCGAGGCGCAGGTTCAGCCGATCGCCGCCCGCAAGCCCCCGCGCCGCGACCGTCCCCCCCTCCGCGCGGATCTGCGCGCGGCCGTTGGAAAGGTGAGCCGCCCCTCGCAACATCGCGAGATGCCGTTGCCCGCTGACGGCCGGACCAATGTCGATCCGGGCGACGCGCAACCGAGCGATATCGATGTTCAGATCGGGCAGCAGCGGGGCGTTCGGATCGCCTGAAGCTTTGAGTTCCGGCAGTCGAGCGAGGCGGACCTCCGGGCTTTCCAGGCTACGGATATCGATATGGTTGTCGATATAGGCGAAGGGCCGCCAATCGAGACGGATTTCCTGTGCGGTGGCAAAGACCCCCTTGGTATCGCGCACCCGCACGTCGCGGAGCACCATGGCGCCATAGATCGATCCGTCGATGCGACCGATGCGAAAGCCCAGCCCGGAATCGAGCCGCAAACGGCTGAGTTGATCTGCGATCAGGCGGCGACCAGGCTGGGTATCGAGCCCCAGCACCGCCAATCCCAACAACGCGGCGATCGAAACCACCCCGATGGCAATCCACTGCGCGATCCGCAACCATAACGGCTTTCCCTTGCGGACCGCAGGCGCCGGCGCCTGCGCCTCGGGCATCTCTTCCACCATCAAAAAGCCTGCCCGATCGAGATGTAGAGCGCGATCTTGGATTCGTTCTTCTTGCGGGCGATCGGCGTTGCAACATCGATCCGGAGCGGGCCGAAATTGGTGTAAAGCCGCCCGCCGATACCGGCACCGAAGCGCAGGTTGCGACCCGTCGGCATCACCCCTTCATAGACCTGGCCGGCATCGAGGAAAGGAACGATCCCGTAGTTACCGAAGCGATAGCGCGCTTCGATCCCGAACTCGTTGAACGAACGGCCGCCCACCGCACGGCCATCCGGGGAGCGCGGCCCGAGTTCCTGATAGCCGAAACCACGTACCGATCCGCCGCCGCCGCTGTAATAGCGCCGCGAAGGCGGAAGTTCATCGCGCGAAACGCCGTTGATCGATCCGAACCGCGCCCGCCCGGCAAGCACGATGTTGCTGGCCACCGGATAATAGCCATCAACCTCGACCATGGTGCGCGCATAGGGACGCACCGACCCGCGCACAGACGTTTCCGCACTGGCGTTCGCCTTGATGCGGTAGCCGCGCGTAGGGTTCAGAAGGTCGTCCGAGGTATCATAACCGAGGAACGTGGGAATGGCAGCGATCAGCCATGTACCGCGATCGCGCTTGCCCAGATTGAAGTTGTAGCGATCCTCGTTCGAGCCCACCAGTT
Source organism: Sphingomonas pokkalii (assembly GCF_003096275.1). GTDB lineage: Bacteria > Pseudomonadota > Alphaproteobacteria > Sphingomonadales > Sphingomonadaceae > Sphingomonas > Sphingomonas pokkalii. The sequence goes on along the minus strand of NZ_QENQ01000001.1, from coordinate 2,793,500 downwards.
CGGCGCCATAATAATAGGTCCAGCGCTTTTGCCAGATCGGCGTCGAGTCGCGTGAAATCCGGGCAGACAGCGTCGTTGTGTAGGATTCGAAAGCGTCATAATCCGCGTGATTAAGCGACGCTATCACCAACAAGGTACGATCGCGCATCCCGGCGTTGGATCGCCGGAAGGTCGTGGTAAGTGCCTGTTCCTGCGTGCCGAGGATGCTGCTCACGGTCAGCGCACCTTCGGGTGGAAACAGGTTGCGGTGGGTCCAACTGGCCTGAAGCTTGATGCCCTGGCCGGTGCTGTAGCCCAGTTCGCCTGCCAGCGTGCGCGGCTTGCCGGCCAATTGGGTAACCAGCAGATCCACCTTCTCGGTGCCATCCGGCCCCGCTTCGCCGGTCCGCTTCGGTTCGACCGCAACGGTCGAGAACAGGCCCGTCGCGATCAGCGCCTGGCGCAGATCGTCCACCTTGCGGCTGTCGTAGATCGCGCCTTCACGGTAGCGACGGAAAATGTTGATATGATCGACATCGAACACCTGGCGTGCGCCGGCCGTCTGCACGCTGCCGAAGCTGGCGCGAGGACCCAGCGTCACCGGCAGGGTGTAGTCGCCGGTGTGGGTGGCATCGTCGAGCAGGATATCGCGCTGACCGACTTCCACGAAAGGATAGCCTTGTTGCGGCAATCGCAACGAAACATTGGCCTCTGCCCCCAACACGCGATCAGCCTGGATGGGATCGCCCGGATTGAGGTTCAATTCGCGATCCAGCAAGCCGGGCGGTACCGTCGCGCCGCTTTCGATCCGGACCGTGCCGAGGCGATAGAGCGTACCTGGGGTTACCGCGATCGTCGCCCGCACCGAGCCGGAATTGGGCGGAGTCTGCTCGATCAACGACGTTGCGGTGCCATCATAATAGCCAAGCGACCGCATCAGCCGGAGCGCCAGTTTCTCATCTTCCCGCGCCCGCGCGGCGACCATCGCCGCATTCGCCGCCTTGCCCTTGCCCTGGAACAGCGCCGACAGATCCTCGAAACGATCTTCCAGCCGCAATTTGTCCAACCCCGTCACCGCCGTCGTGTAGCGAATGGCCGGTGCATTCTCCGAATCGTCGTCAACGGGTGCTGCGGCAGGATCGACCTTGAACTCGGCCAGGGACGGCAACGGCGCCTCCATCTCTGCGGGAACCGAGCCAAGCGGCGCAAATGCCTGTCCTTCGGCGGCTGAGGGGGCCGCAGGTTCCGGTTTGGCGGCTGTGGCTGTCGTTGCGGCTGGCGTTTTCGGCTTGTCGAAGCTTTGCAACGGCTCGAGCGGCGCGTTGATATCCTCGCTCAGTTTCGGAAGCGATTGATCGAAAATGGCATCCGGCACGATAGGGGTTTGCGGATCGACGACCGGCGGGCGTACAATGCTCCCGGTCGGCGCGGGCTGCGGCAGGGGCTGGGCTGGAGCCCCCTGACCGGGCTTGGCATCGCCCATTTGCGCGTGCGCGATTGCTGGCACGAAACCCGCCCCCGCGAGCGCGAAGACCCAAACCGCCCGAACCCCGTTTCTCACGCGCCTCCTTCGAGAGCCGCGATCGATCCGGCCCACTCGCTTTCGTAACGGTCTGTTGCCGATTTTGCTCCCAAAAGCCATGCGCCCGAACATCGCATTCGGTCAAAAGGTTCCGGCGCGCGTCCGCCTCCTTTCAGGTCAGTCCGCAGCGAATGCCGCTACCGCGCCCTCGATCCGTTCCAGCATCGCAGCAAGCTGGGTCCGCTCGTCCTCGGAGAAGCAGGAAAATAGCTGGCGCTCCATTTCCAGTGCCTTGGGTGCAATCTGCTCGTACAGCTGCCAGCCATCCGCCGTCAGGTTCAGCAGATGGGAGCGCTGATCGCTCGGGTTGCTGTCCCGTGCTACAAGACCGCGCTCGACAAGCCCGATCGCCGCGCGGCTGACCGTCACCTTGTCCATCCGCGTGCGCCCGCACAACGCCTGCTGGCTCATCGCACCGCCCTCTGCCAGCACCGCCACCAGTCGCCATTCCGGGATGCGCAGGCCGAACAGGTTGCGATAGGCACCGGCAACCGCATCGGACACGGCATTCGATGCGATGGATAGCCGATACGGCAAAAACGCGTTTAATTTCAATCCACTCATACCGAAACGCAGCTCCCGGTTTCGCTTTGCGCATGTGACAACGCCATCATGTTGCAAATTTTGCAATGGTATCGATAACATTTCGCACTTGCAGCACTAGCCCGTGCGGTGCAGAAAGATCGGGCCTTTCAGGCATCCTCTCCTAAGACTTTCATAGGCCGCCCTCCGGGGCGGCCTTTTTTTTGGCCTGACCGCGCCTGGGGATCAATGGTCGATCGGTATCACGCGCACCGTCACCGGGTCGCTCGGCACGGGCGAAGGCGTGAACCAGTGCGACCCGAGCCACACCGCAAAGGCACCAGCGGCGAGCATGATGCCGAACGGCAACCGGTCGGTGGCGCGCACCTGCCGGCCCGCACCAACCCGGACCAGCACGACGGCAAGACCGATCATGCTTGCCACGAGCAGCACAACGGGCAGATCCTGCCAACCCAGCCAGCAGCCGATCGCGCCAAACAACTTTGGGTCACCGCCACCCAATCCGTGCCGTCCCCGCAATGCCTTGTAGCCACGCGCCACCAGCCAGAGGGCGCCGAAACCCGCCATCCCACCGATCACGCGCTCTACCAGCGGCACGCCTAAGCCGAGAGTGCCTGCCGCAAGCCCAGAGAGTGCAAGCGCCACGTTCAACCCATTGGGCAGCCAAAATGCGGCAAGGTCGAGTGCGGCCAGTGCCAGCAGCAGCCAGCCGAACACCGCGCCAGCCGCGCCTTCCCATCCCGGCGCAGCGAGGCCCGCAACGACGCCGATCGCCAGTCCCAGGACCTCCACCACCCAATGGCCAGGCGCGATCGCCGCTCGGCAATGACGACAGCGTCCGCGTTGAAGTACGAAGCTGACAACCGGCACCAATTCCCCTGCCTTCAGCAGCTGACCACAGGAATCGCAGGAAGACCGGCCGATCGCGACACTTCGCCCTTCCGGCCAGCGGATCGCCATCGTCGCGATGAAGCTGCCGAACACCGCTCCCAGCACGCCGAGAAGAAGCGGCACGCCCCATATCTCACCCGGCGTCACGCGGGCGCCGCTTGCGGATCAGATAGCGGTACACGCCGAACAGGTTGATGCAGAACAGCACCAGATTTTGGGTCCAGAGCGGCTCGTCGCCGGTCATGAGCGCGCCGCCGATCCAGCAGATGCTCGAGCCCACGAACAGCACAAAGCCCCAACCGGTCGCCCGCCGGCCGAGATCGAGCGCGACAAGGAACGCCGCGATCATTCCACTGATCGAAGCGCCCCATTTGAGAATGTCGACAAGGTTCATGCACGGTTCCCTTCCTGCGGGAGCGCGCCGGCTTTTGCAAACCCGCCACCAACCCCCTAGATCGGCCGCAAACACCCGAGAGGAGCCGTTATGTCCGCCGACCCCATCGTGATTCTTTCCTATGCCCGCACGCCGATGGGGAGTTTCCAGGGTAGCCTGGCCGATGCTGCCGCTACCGATCTGGGCGCCACCGCCGTCGGCGCCGCGGTCGAGCGCGCCGGGCTGAAGGGGGACGCGATCGAGCGCATCTATATGGGCTGCGTGCTGCCCGCCGGGCTGGGGCAGGCCCCTGCCCGCCAGGCCGCACTCAAGGCCGGTCTGCCGCAGCACATCGAGGCGACGACGATCAACAAGATGTGCGGATCGGGGATGCAGGCGACGATAATGGCCGCCGAGGCGCTGGCCGCGGGGTCGGTCGATCTGCTGATCGCCGGCGGCATGGAGAGCATGACCAACGCGCCCTATCTCTCGATGCGGCACCGCAGCGGCGCGCGGATCGGACATGACGTGCTGAAGGACCATATGTTCCTCGATGGTCTCGAGGACGCCTATGAGCCCGGCCGGCTGATGGGCAGCTTCGCCGAGGAGACCGCCAAGGAATATCAGTTCACCCGCGAGGCGCAGGACGCCTTCGCCATCGCCAGCCTGGAGCGCGCCAAGGCCGCCCAGGGCAACGGCGCGTTCGATCGCGAGATCGTGCCTGTCGAGCTGCAGGGCCGCAAGGGCGTGGTGACCGTGGCCCTCGACGAACAGCCGACCAAGGCCGACCCGTCCAAGATCCCGACGCTGAAGCCCGCCTTCGCCAAGGACGGCACGATCACCGCCGCCAATGCCTCGTCGATCTCGGACGGCGCGGCAGCACTGGTGCTGGCACGCGCCTCGGTGGCTGAGAAGCTGGGCCTGACGCCGATCGCGCGGATCCTTTCCCACGCGGCCCACGCCCATGCACCGGCGCGCTTCACGACTGCGCCGGTGTTCGCGATGCGCAAGGCCCTGGAAAAGGCCGGCTGGTCGACCGGCGACGTCGATCTGTTCGAAGTCAACGAAGCCTTTGCCTGCGTGACGATGATCGCGATGCGCGAACTCGGCCTCAGCCACGAGGCGGTCAACATCCATGGCGGCGCTTGCGCACTGGGGCATCCCATCGGCGCGAGCGGCGCGCGGGTACTGGCGACCTTGCTATCGGCGCTCGAGACCAACGGGCAGAAGCGCGGACTGGCGTCGCTCTGCATCGGCGGCGGCGAAGCGACCGCGATGGCCGTGGAACTGATGGATTAAGCGCCGCACCCGCGGCTCGACAGGGAGAAGGGATATTGCCATTCCTTCCCCATGATCCGGTATCTCAGCGCGTGGCGTGCGCTTCCCCGGCGCCAATCCGCCTCGCTTATCCTGCTTGCCCTTGCGGCAGCGCCGCTGCGAATGGCTGCTGACGATCCTGGTCGCGCCCGGCATGGCAGACGAATATAACGGGCAACAGGGCGATCTATGGGATCCCCAGAAGGACATGGCGATCGCCATGCTCGGGGCGGCCCTCGCCGCGCCTTGGCAATGGCCGCGCGCCCAAGGCGATCGCCGGCCGCCCGGGATGAACGGCCATCGCCCCTGACGATGGCTGTCGCTTCGCCTATCGCACCGTTTCGCCCGGATCCGTTCCCCAAATCCGCGTCTGCTCCACATAGCCCGCGCGCCCGCCGACATCGAACCAGCACCAGCCGCCGCTGCACGCGCTGATCCGTCCGACCACACCCGGCGCCGCACGCCAGCTGATATGCGAATCGTTCGCCGGCGTGCTGTGCAGCTCCGCAATGCCCCCGATAACGATCGCGGTCCGCTTGTCGTCGAGCAGATTTCCCTGCATCCAGCCCTCTGCGCCATCGGGATCGCGCACCTTCAGCCAGGCACCATAGCTGGCGACCACCTTCAGCGGCAGCCCGCGCCGCTGATAGAACCAGTTGGTAGGATAGTTTCGCCCGGGCCCGGTCCGCATCCGCGCTTTGCTCGCCTTCAGCGAAGCATAATAAGGCGGCTTCCGCTCCGCATAGGCAGGGGTAGCCAGGGCGACGAGCGCCAGGGCCGCGATACCGATCGAGAAACGCCGCTGCTGCATGACAACGTCTATCGACCACTGCGCCGCGCGCTTCAACCGTTGACTGTATTCGCGGCACCGGCCAAGCCCTGTGCCATGGCCGATACCAAGCGACCGTCCCGCCCCCGGGTAATCGTTACCCGCGCGCTGCCCCAGGCCAGCGAAGCGCGGATGGAAGCCCTGTTCGATTCGGTGCGCAATCCAGGCGATACGCCGATGGACGCGGCGGCGCTCGCTGCGGCCATGGCCGACGCCGACGTTCTCGTCCCCACCGTCACCGATCGCATCACTGCCGATCTGATCGCCGCCGCGCCCGATCGCCTGCGGCTGATCGCAAATTACGGCGCCGGCGTCGGCCATATCGACCTGAAGGCTGCACGCGCGCGCGGCATCGTCGTCACCAACACGCCCGGCGTGCTTACCGACGACACCGCCGACATGGCGATGGCGCTGATCCTCGCCGTGCCGCGGAGGCTGGTGGAGGGCGACAAGCTGGTCCGCGCTGGTGCATGGACCGGGTGGAGTCCGACCAGCATGCGCGGCCACCGCATTGGTGGGCGCAAGCTGGGCATTCTCGGCATGGGCCGGATCGGCCAGGCCGTGGCGCAGCGCGCCCGGGCCTTCGGGCTGCAGATCCATTATCATGGGCGGCACCGGGTACATGAAGTGCTCGAGCATCAGCTGGGCGCGACCTATCACGACGATCTCGACGCGATGCTGGAAGCGATCGACATCCTGACGATTCACACGCCGCACACCGCCGCCACCAATGGACTGATCGACGCACGACGACTCGATCTCCTGGGACCGGATGGCTGGCTGATCAACACCGCGCGCGGTGAAATCGTCGATCCGGAAGCGCTGGTCGCGGCGTTGCAGGCCCGCCGCATCGCGGGTGCGGGCCTGGACGTCTATGTCGACGAGCCGAACGTCGATCCGAGGCTGATCGGACTGGAGAATGTGGTGCTGCTGCCGCACCTCGGCTCGGCGACGTTCGAAGCGCGCGAAGCGATGGGGATGAAGGTCATCGCCAATATCCGCAGCTGGGCCGATGGCCACCGCCCGCCGGATCAGGTGTTCGAGGGGTGGCTGTAACCTTCTAAGCCCCTCCCCTGAAAGGGAGGGGCGTAGAAGTTTTCCTCAATCCCCGGTCAGGATCCGATCGACCAGCTGCTTCACCGTCGGCACGAACCCGTTCGAATAGAAGGGATCGCGCTTGAAGTTGTACGCGGCATGGCCGGCAAACATCAGGTTCTGATCGGTATCGCCGCCATGGGCGATGTCCTGCAGCGTCTTCTGGATGCAGAAGCTGCGCGGATCGGCCAGACGGCCGGTCGAGTTGGTCTCGGTATCCGCCCAGGACGAGAACTGGCACTGGCTGAGGCAGCCCATGCAGTCGGCCTGGTCCTTGCGGATGATCTGCTGGTCCTCGGCCGTCACGAACACCAAGGTGTTGTCCGGCGTCTTCAGCGCGCTGGTGAAGCCCAGGCCGAACCATTCGCGCGCGCGCAGCAGGTCGTTGCGGGTCACCCAGAAATTCTTGCCCTTCACGCCGACGTCGAGCTGGAAGGTGTGATCCCCCGCCGCCTCGGTGGAGTACGGGATCTGGCGCTCCGAACGCGCCTCCAGGTGCCGCAGGAACGGATTGCGGACCGCGCTGGAATAGAAGCCCGTGGGCGAGAAGCGGTGCAGCAGCACATCGCCTTCCTCGATCTCCATCAGCTTGGCCTTCCAGCCCTCCGGGATCGGGCTTTCCTTGGTGAGCAACGGACGGGTGCCGAACTGGAAGGCGATCGCGCCCAGCTCGGGATTGTCGATCCAGTCGTTCCAGTCGCGCAGGTACCAGACGCCGCCGGCCATCACGATCGGCACGCTATCCGGCAGGCCGCCCTCGCGCATCACGTCGCGCAGCGCCTTGACGCGCGGATAGGGATCCTGCGGCGCGCGCGGATCCTCGGCGTTGGACAGGCCGTTATGCCCGCCGGCGAGCCAGGGATCTTCATAGACCACCGCCGCCAACCATTCCTGCGCCTTCGAATAGGCCCGCTTCCACAGCGCGCGGAAGGCGCGGCCGGAGCTGACGATCGGCAGGTAGCTCACCTCATGGTGCGCCGCGATCTCGCTGAGCTTGTAGGGCATGCCCGCGCCGCAGGTGACGCCCGCCACCATGCCCTTGGTCCGCTCCAGCACGCCCTGGAGGACGCGCTGGGCGCCGCCCATTTCCCAGAGCACGTTGATGTTGATCGCGCCCTTGCCGCCGGCGATCTCGAAGGCGCGCTTGACCTGCTGGACGGCGCCTTCGATCGCGTACTGGATCAGCTCTTCGTGGCGCTCGCGGCGCGTGAGGGCACGGTAGATCTGGGGGATGATCTTGCCATCCGCGTCATAGCTGTCGGCGTTGACCGCGCTGACCGTGCCGATGCCGCCGGCGGCCGCCCAGGCCCCCGCGCTCGCATGGTTGGTTGCTGCGACGCCCTTCCCGCCCTCGACCAGCGGCCAGACCTCACGGCCGTTGTAGTTGATGGGCGAAAGACCCTTGAACACATTGCCTCCACAAAAATTGCCGCGCGACGCTAGCCGGAACGGTCGCAACAAGCGAGTAACATTTGCTCCCGGCGGCCTTAACCCAGCACCCCCGGCCGCCCCATCGCCTGCCCATAGAGCCGGGCATGGGCTTCTACCATGGCCTCCGCACTGAACAACGCCGCGACCCGGCTCCGGTTCGCTTCCCCCACCCGCCTGCGCTCATCGGGATATTGCGCCAACGGATCGAGCCGGTCCCGCATCGTTACTTCGGTACGCTCCGGCAAAAGGTAGCGCTGGTTAGGTTCGGAGACCATCGCCGGAATATCCCCTAGCCTCGGCGCCACGATGGTCAGCCCGGCCGCCATCGCCTGCAGCACCGATACCGGCGCCTCGACCGTCTTTCCGGACAACGCGAGCATGTCGAACAAGCCCAGATAGCGATGCGGATGCGGCAACGCTCCCGGCAGGAATATCTGGTCGTCCACCGCCATCGCTTCGGCCTGATCCAGGATCGCCTGACGTTCCGGACCCTCGCCCAGGATCACCAGCTTGAACCGGGAGGTCATGCCGCCCACGGCGCGGACCAGCAGCGGCAGATCCTCCTCCGGTCGCAGCCCGGCGATGCAGGCGATGAACACCTCCCCTTTGCGGCGCTTGGCCAGCATCGGCAGCAGCGTCGGATCGGGCGCCTGGGCGAAGCGCGCCACCGAAACGCCACCGGGAATGTGAACGATCCGTTCCGCCGGCTGCTTCCAGAAGCGGACCGCCACCTGCTCCAGCCGCGCCGAAGGAACGACAAGCGCGTTTGCGGCCGGCAGCGCCATGCGACGATACATGTTGCGCATCGTGCTGAGCTTGCCGGTTTCGCCGCCATCCAGCCCATCTTCGTGATGGACGATCGGTGGCAGCCCCTTGCCGAACACGCGTGCCGCCATCACCCCGTCGATCGCGCCCCACCCATGCGTCAACACCAGGTCGAAGCGCCGCATGAACCGGGCGATCGCCTCGTAGCGCTTGACCGAAGGCTTGCCCACAAGTGGAGGCGGATCAAGCGCAATCTCATATTTGATCTCGCCCTCGATTGCGTCCCGTGCGGAGAGCTGATCGGGCAGCGCGGAGACGATGGTGTGTCGAGCACGGTCGCCAAAGGCGTTCATCAGTTGCACCGAGCGCGGTTCGCCACCATCCATCGCGAAGCTGGAATGAAGATGAAGGATATGGATCGACATGGGGGCCGGGGTTTAGCGGGGGTTTGCCGCGCCGTCACCCGCTAGGCTGTAGACGGATAAAGTTTGGAAGGACCGAAAGCGCCCCGCTAGCGGACGCAGCAAGTCGGACTATGCTCCCGGTTCGACCGGCTCGCCAATGTTTGCAGCTGCATAAACCAGACACCCGGCGAGGAACCAAGGCGCACCATAGAACATGGCGAAAAGGGCGAAGGCATCCCAGTCATCAAACATCCAGAGCGGACTCAGAAAGAACTGGATGGTGATAGGGAAGAGAAGCAACATTGGTGTCATCACAAGCACGACGGCGAGATTGACCATCCACTTGTTTTGCGGCCGATCTCGGGAAGCATCCCAGAAAAGAGACCGCAGGAAGCTTTTGCGTGACATGCTTTCATAATACACTGATCGCCGAAGCAATCAACGGCATCTGTGGACGCCCCTTCGGATGCAAGCGGTAAATCGGGGTAATGTTGGCACGTAGTCGGATGCTGTCATCGCCAGTCGGCCAAGGATGCCGAAGTCAGCGGCGTCGCGGTGAACAAGGCGGTCGGCGCGATGCAGACGATCGCCGAGAAGATCGGCATCGTCCAGGAAATCGCCCGCCAGACCGATCTGCTCGCCCTGAATGCCGCCGTCGAGGCAGCCCGCGCCGGCGAACATGGCCGCGGCTTCGCGGTGGTCGCCTCCGAAGTGCGCAAGCTCGCCGAGCGCAGCCAGGGTGCCGCCGCCGAAATCAGCTCGGTCTCCTCGGAAACGGTGAAGGC
>NZ_QENQ01000001.1:2578919-2783406 GCF_003096275.1 Sphingomonas pokkalii | reverse complement strand
GCTCGTCAGGCTCATAACCTGAAGGCCGCAGGTTCAAATCCTGCCCCCGCAACCAATCACCAACACACCAAACCGCCCCAGGAACTCCTGAGGCGGTTTTTTTATGCCTGGTTTCCCGCGCTTACACCCGAGCCGCGTGACCTGCTCCCCGTTTTCAGGCCGGATCGGCGATTGCGGGGCTGCCGGCGGGCTCGGAATCGCCCGTCCATCCATCCCTCAGCTTCGGGCGAGCAGTCTGCGCGCCTGCAGCAGATGCGGTGCATCGATCATCTTTCCATCGATCTGGAGTACCCCGGCATCCGGTGCATCCTCGAACGCGGCGACGACGCGCCGCGCAAATGCGATTTGCGCGGCCGTGGGCGTGAAGGCGGCGTTGATCGTCGCGATCTGGGCCGGGTGGATCGCCATCATCCCGGTAAAGCCGTCACGGGCGGCGCGATGTGTGAACCGGCCAAGGCCTTCGAGGTCGCGAAAATCGGGATAGACGGTTTCAATCGCCGGCACGCCGGAGGCATGGGCGGCGAACAATGCCAGCGCCCGTGCCATTTCATAGGGCGGCGTGAAGCTGCCATCGTCTTCGCGGCTTGCGGCAGCGCCGATGGCCGCAGGCAGATCCTCCGCTCCCCAGGTCAGTCCTGCCAGCGGGACGTCGCAGCCGGCATAGCTGCCCAGCGCGAAGATGGCTGCCGGGGTTTCGGTGGCGATCGGGAGAATGGGGGCGGCGATGGCGGATGCGGCGAGCCGCGCGGCCAGCGCCCGTACGCTGGGTGCCCCCTCCGCCTTGGGCAGGACGATCCCATCCGGGGCCAGTCCGTGGAGCGCGGCCAGGTCATCCGCGCAGAAGCTGCTCCCCAGGGGGTTTATCCGTACCAGCACGCCGCTCGTACCGCGCGGCGCCTTCAGATATTCGGCAACCGCCGCCCGTGCCATCGCCTTCGCCGAGGCGGCGACCGCGTCCTCCAGATCGAGGATCAACGCATCCGCACCACTGGCCGCGGCTTTCGCGAAGCGATCGGGCCGGTCGCCGGGCACGAACAGCAGCGAACGCCAGTTCATGCCGGCCGCCGGTGGAGCAGCGCGGTGCGCAGGCATTGGCAGACGATGTCGTCGCGCTGGTTGCGCAGCCGGTGGGTGAAGGTGACGATCCCCGCTTCCGGCCGCGACCGGCTATCCTTCAGCGCGTGTACTTCGGTTTCGGCGCGCAGCGTGTCGCCGATGAATACCGGATTCGGCATCGTCAGCTGGTCATAGCCCAGATTGGCCACGAGCGTGCCGAGCGTGGTGTCCCCGACCGACAGGCCGACCATCAGCGCGAAGGTAAAGGTGCCGTTGACGAGGATCTGGCCAAATTCGCTGGCGCGCGCCGCTTCGGCATCGAGGTGCAGCGGCTGCGGGTTATGCGTCATGGTCGAGAACAGCAGATTGTCGGTTTCGGTGACGGTGCGGCGGATTTCATGGACGATCCGGTCGCCTATCTGCCATTCGTCATAGTAGCGGCCAGCCATCATGCCTCTCCCGGTGCGACACGCGCGAGCACCATGCCTTCGGTCACCTGCGCGCCCTCGACGACCTTCAGTTCGGCGACAATCCCATCAAAGGGGGCAACAAGCGCCTGTTCCATCTTCATCGCTTCCAGGACCAGCAGCCGTTGCCCGCGCGTGACCGTCTGCCCGCTGGCGACCAAAACCGCAATCACGCGTCCTGGCATCGGCGCGAGCAGGGCGCCGTCGCCTTCGCTCGCGCCGCCGCCAAGCTGACCGACGCGAGGGGGCCCGAACGGCCAAGCCTCGCCGCGAACGAACAGAACGCCGCCAACGGGTTCGGCTCCCTCCAGCGCCGCAGGCACCGTGCGATGTAGTCGGCCTGCAACCTCCACCGCCACCTGATCCGCGGGCGCTGCGTTGGCGCGAAAGCCGCGGAGCGCGGTCCAGGGATCATCGGTGACCGGCGGCAGGATCGCTGCCGCTGCTGCCGCGACGATGGTCGGCCCGGGCTCGGCCGGGGGAATCAGCGCCTCGGCGTGGCGGGCGATGAAGCCGGTATCGACGCGGCCCGCGACGAAGTCCGGATGGGCGGCAGCGCGGGCGACGAACGCGGCATTGGTCCGTACCGGCCAAACCTGCGTCCCCGCCGCCGCCGCTGCCAGCCGCTGTGCTGCCTCCGCACGGGCCGCGCCGTGGACGATCAGCTTTGCGATCATCGGATCATAATGCGGGGTTACGGCACCACCTTCCTCCACCCCGCTGTCGACGCGCACCCCGGCGGGAAAGCGAAGCCGGTCGAGCGGGCCGATGGAGGGCAGGAAGCCGCTACTCGGGTTCTCGGCATAGAGCCGCGCCTCCATCGCCCATCCGCGGATCGCGAGTTGATCCTGCGTCTTCGGCAGCGGTTCGCCCGAGGCGACGCGGAGCTGCCATTCGACAAGATCTTCGCCGGTGATCATCTCGGTGACGGGGTGCTCGACCTGGAGGCGCGTGTTCATTTCCATGAACCAGATGCGGTCGGCACGCAGGCCTTCTGATCCATCGGCGATGAACTCGATCGTGCCTGCGCCGACATAGTCGACCGCCTTGGCGGCCCGTACCGCCGCGTCGCACACCGCGGCGCGGGTGGCCTCGTCCATACCGGGGGCGGGGGCTTCCTCGATCACCTTCTGGTGGCGTCGTTGCAGCGAACAGTCGCGCTCGAACAGGTGGACGACCTGGCCGTGCGTGTCCCCGAATACCTGCACTTCGATATGGCGTGGGCTGAGGATATATTTCTCGATCAGCACGCGATCGTCGCCGAACGCCGCCGCTGCCTCGCGTCGGCAGCTCTGCAGCGCCTCGGCAAAGTCGGCGGGCGCGTCCACGTGGCGCATGCCCTTGCCGCCGCCGCCGGCCACTGCCTTGATCAGCATCGGATAGCCGATCGCATCGGCCTCCGCCTGCAGGCGTGCCGGGTGCTGGTCCTCACCCAGATAGCCGGGGGTGACCGGCACGCCAGCGGCGATCATCCGTGCCTTGGCGGCGTCCTTCAGACCCATCGCCCGGATGCTCGCCGGCGGCGCGCCGACCCAGACCAATCCGGCAGCGACCACCGCTTCGGCGAACGCGGCATTTTCGGAGAGGAAGCCATAGCCGGGGTGGATCGCCTGCGCCCCCGTGCGGCGGGCGGCTTCCAGGATGCGATCCTGCCGTAGATAGCTGTCCGCGGCAGCGGCGGTGCCGATGCATATGGCTTCGTCCGCTTCGCGCACAAACGGCATCGCCGCATCGACATCCGAATGGACGGCGACGGTACGGATGTTCAGCCGCCGCGCGGTGCGGAGGATGCGGCGGGCGATCTCGCCGCGATTGGCGATCAAGAGGCTTTCGATCATCGCATCACATCCGGAAAAGGCCGAACTGCGCCCGTTCCGGAATGGGCGCGTTCAGCGTGGCGCGAAACGCGAGGCCAAGGACGTCGCGGGTCTGCACGGGATCGACGACGCCATCGTCCCACAGCCGCGCCGTGGCGTAATAGGGGTTGCCCTCATCCTCATATTTCTGGCGGATCGGCGCCTTGAAGGCTTCGGCCTCTGCGGCAGTCCAGCGCTCGGCATCGCGGTGGACGGTCGCCAGCACGCTGGCCGCCTGCTCACCGCCCATCACCGAGATGCGGGCATTGGGCCAGCTGAACAGGAAGCGCGGGCCATAGGCGCGCCCGCACATCCCGTAATTACCGGCGCCGAAGCTGCCGCCGATCAGCACCGTGATCTTCGGTACCGAGGCGGTGGCGACCGCGGTCACCAGCTTGGCGCCGTTCTTGGCGATGCCCTCCGCCTCATATTTGCCGCCGACCATGAAGCCGGAGATGTTCTGGAGGAACAGCAGCGGAATCCGCCGCTGGCAGGCCAGTTCGATGAAGTGCGCGCCCTTCAGCGCGGATTCGCTGAACAGCACGCCGTTATTGGCCAGGATCGCCACCGGCATGCCCCAGATATGGGCGAAGCCGCATACCAGCGTGGTGCCGTAGAGCGCCTTGAATTCGTGGAACTCGGATCCGTCGACGATCCGCCCGATCACTTCCCGCACGTCATAGGGTGCGCGCACGTCGGTGGGCACGATTCCGTACAATTCTTCCGGATCGAGCCGCGGCGGGCGCGGGGGCGCCAGTGCGATATCAGGCGCTCGTACCTTGCCCAGCGTGGCGACGATGTCGCGAACGATCAGCAGCGCATGCTCGTCATTCTCCGCGACATGGTCGACCACGCCCGATCGCCTCCCATGCGTTTCCGCCCCGCCCAGTTCCTCGGCCGAAATCTCTTCGCCGGTCGCCGCCTTCACCAGCGGCGGGCCGGCGAGAAAGATCGTGCCCTGATTGCGGACGATCACGCTTTCATCGGACATCGCCGGAACATAGGCGCCGCCGGCAGTGCAGCTGCCCATCACGCAGGCGATCTGTGCAATCCCCTCCGCCGACATCTGCGCCTGGTTGAAGAAGATGCGGCCGAAATGCTCGCGATCGGGGAACACCTCGGCTTGGTGCGGCAGGTTGGCGCCGCCGCTGTCGACCAGATACAGGCAGGGAAGGCGGTTCTCGCGCGCGATTTCCTGCGCGCGCAGATGCTTCTTCACCGTCATCGGGAAATAGGCGCCGCCCTTCACCGTCGGATCATTGGCGACGATCATGCATTCGCGGCCGGAAACGCGGCCCACACCGGCGATCATGCCGGCGCCGGGCGCACCATCGTCATACATCCCGTTCGCCGCCAGGGCGCCGATCTCCAGGAACGGCGCGGCGGGATCGAGCAGCCGGTCGACGCGGTCACGCGGCAGCAGCTTGCCACGAGCGACATGCCGCGCGCGATGCTGTTCCGAACCGCCCAGGGCGTTCTGCGCCGTCCGCTCCCGCAAGGTCGCGGCGAGCGCACGGTTGTGCGCTGCGTTGGCAGCGAAGCCATCGGAGCCGGCATCCACCAGCGAGCGCAGGATGGTCATTGCGCGCGCCCGACCAGTTCGCGGCCGATCAGCATCCGTCGGACCTCGTTGGTGCCGGCACCGATGTCGAGCAGCTTGGCGTCGCGCCAGTAGCGCTCGACAGGCCAGTCCTTCGTATAGCCCGCGCCGCCCAGCGCCTGGATCGCCTCGCCCGCCACTTTTACAGCGCTTTCCGAGGCGAGCAGGATGCAGCCCGCGGCGTCGAAGCGTGTCGTGCGCCCGGCGTCGCAGGCGCGTGCGACGGCGTAGACATAGGCACGCGCGGCATTGAGCGCGACGTGCATGTCGGCGATCTTGGCCTGCATCAGCTGGAACTCGCCGATCGGTCGGCCGAACTGCCGACGCTCGCGTACATAGGGCAGCACCGTATCGAGGCACGCCTGCATGATACCGAGCTGGATACCGGAGAGCACCACCCGCTCATAATCCAGCCCGGACATCAGCACGGTCACGCCGCCATTGAGCGGCCCCATCACTTGCGAATCCGCCACGAAGCAATCGTCGAACACCAGCTCGGCCGTGGGCGAGCCGCGCATGCCAACCTTCTCGATCCTCTGCCCGATCGAGAAGCCGGCGAAATCCTTCTCGATCAGGAAGGCGGTGATGCCGCGCGAGCCGGCGTCGGGATCGGTCTTGGCATAGACGACCAGCGTATCGGCATAGGGCGCGTTGGTGATCCAGAACTTGGTGCCGTTCAGCCGCCAGCCACCGTCCACCTTGGTCGCGCGCAGCTTCATCGACACCACGTCGGAGCCGGCGCCCGCTTCGGACATGGCGAGGCTGCCGACATGCTCGCCCGAAATCAGCTTCGGGAGATATCGGGCCTTCTGCTCCGGGCTGGCCCAGCGACGGATCTGGTTCACGCACAGATTGGAATGCGCGCCATAGCTCAGCCCGATCGCGCCCGATGCGCGGCTGATCTCCTCACAGGCGACGACATGTTCGAGATAGCCGAGCCCCAGCCCGCCATCCGCTTCCTCGACGGTGATTCCGTGCAGCCCCAGTTCGCCCATTTCCGGCCACAGTTCCCGGGCGAAACGATCCTCGGCATCCACGTCGGCGGCAATCGGGGCAATCCGATCGGCGGCGAAGCGCTGCACCGTGTCGCGGATCATGTCCGCCGTCTCGCCAAGGCCGTGATCGAGGGTCATCGCGCTCTCCTGCATCTTATTTGGCCTCACTTTAGGGCGGGCCATCGCCGCCGCAAAATTGAAACACGCGCAAGATGATCATAGAGATTGTCTATGATGGATCGCTATCATCTGCGCTATTTCCTGGCGGTGGTGGACACGGGTAATTTCTCGCGCGCCGCAGCCGCCTGCAACGTTTCCCAGCCGACGCTTTCCGTGGGCATCGCCCGGCTGGAGGAGGCGCTCGGGCGGGTGCTGTTCCACCGCACCAATCGTCGCGTCGCGCTGACCGATGCGGGAGCGGGGCTACTCGCCCATGCGCGTGCGATCGAGGCGGGATTCGCGGCCGCGGAGCGTGACGTATCGAACGCTTCTGTCGTGTCGGTGCTGCGCATCGGGGTGCTGACGACGATACCGCCCCACTGGATCGAGCGATGGCTTGCAGCCTGGCCAGGGGAGCGGGTGGAACTCGTCGAAGGCAATGAGCGTGAATTGCGTGGCCGGCTGGCGCGTGGCCGCATCGATGTGGCGCTCACGATCCTTCGGGACGGTGATGATCGCGCGGCGGGCCAGCATTTGCTGACCGAAGGCTATGCGCTTGCGATCGGCGCGACGCATCCGCTGGCGGAGCGACCTGTGCTCCGCGCCGAGGAACTTGCGCACGAACCGATGATCGTTCGCCGGCATTGCGAGATGCTGTCGGAGACCAGCCGCTTCTTTGTCGCTCATGGCGTGCGCCCGCCTTTTCCTGCGCGGACGACCAACGACGAGCGTGCTCTGGCCTATGTGCGGGCCCGCTTGGGGATTACCGTGATGCCTGCCTCCTTCCGCGCGCCAGGCGTGGCCCGCGTGGCGCTGGAGGGATTCGACGCAATGCGAGAGATCGGGCTGGTATTTGCCGGGCATAACGCGCCGAGCCTGCCGCTCATCAATGCGCTGGGGGAAGCCGTACGCGGGTAGGCCGCCCTGTGCCGCATCCCCGCTACGGGCCCTGGTGGAGCAACGGTCTATCGGTGCAATGGCGTATCGCGTTCATATCGGCGCGGTTTGGCAGGACTGGATCGGGTTCGGCGGCAAGGCCGCTGTATCGGTGCTTTGCGGCGGCCTATGCGGGATCACCACGCCTGTCGCCTCATGCCTTCACGGCGCGCGCGATGGGGCGTGGCCACGGACCGGAAGCGACAGGTGATTGCGGGCAGACCATCGACCATCGAACGCACGCCAGACACCGGGCAGCATTCCGATCATCGCATCGGCGCGATGGATGTCCGGGTAGCGATCGCCGACATGGCCTCTGCCACGGCATTGCGATCCAGGTTGGAGAAGCTTGCGTCGGTGGTGTTTCCTGCCGTGATCGAGCAGGTTTTCGACGGTCTTCCGATCGATGACGACCTGCTGGAGATTGACAGGCTGGACCTGGATCTGGGGAATATCGCCGCCAGCACGCTGGAAGCCGATGCGGCGAAGGCGTTGCGGGCGCAGCTTTCCGACCAATTGGCGACGGCGTTGCACAGGGCACGACAGGGCGAAGGTGCAGCGGCGCGGCTGCGGGAGGCATCGGCTGGCAGGCTGCACCGACTGGAAGCTTATCTCCTGCATGGGGTGACGGGCTTTGCCGGGGCTGGGGTGGCGTTCGACCTCGCCGCCGAAGCTCGGCTGCTGGCCCGTGAGCGGCCGGCAGCGCTGGTTGCGATGATGCGCACGCATGGTCGGAACCGCCGGTTCCTGGAACGGCTGGTATTGCAGAGCGATCCGCGGGCGTTGCGACACTGGCTGCGCCTGCTGGCGCCGCGCGACGCGGTCGTCATCCTGGCGCTGTTGATGGATATCGAACTGGTGCACCGACGCGCACCGATTGCCGTGTTGGGACGCCTGCCGCAGAGCGAATTGCGGCGGATGCTGTGGCTCACGACGCTGGAGTTCCTGTTGCGGGATGCGGGCAGCGATTTCAACCGGCGCCGGTTCCTTGCCGCCCTGATCGGGCGCGAAGCGGCAAGGCTCGGCCTGTCCCTCGATGCGCTGCTGGCATTGTTTGCGGAAGCCGTGGAAATCGCCGCGGCGCGGGCTCCGCTGCGCTCTTCTCTGCCCGGTACCTTGTGGGCCCTGCTGGCCGAGCGACGTGGGCGGGCCGGCGAAGACGCGGCTGTGGTGTGGGCGGGGCCGGGGCGGGCGGTGGCATTGGCGGCGTTCCCCGGGGGCATCACGGCCTCTGGCGAGCAGCTATCACCGGCAGATCGCGCGCTGTTGGCCGAAGCCGTTGAACGTCTCTTTTCCCTGCACGTCGCGGACCCCTTGGCCGATATGGATCTTCGGTCCTTCAAGATTCTGTTGGAAGATGCCGTGCACGCCGCGCTGGTGGCGACCAGCGGTCAAGGTCCCTGGCGACGGCAGGCGGCGTGGAAGCGTATCGTGCGGCGGCTGGCGCAGGTGGCGGAGCAATCGCCATCGGCGATGGCTGGCCTGCTCCATGCGCGATTGCGTGCCGCGCAGAACCCGGCGGCAATCTCGCATCTCGTATCCGAGGACCTGGACCGTCGCAGCCTGGTGCAAGCATATTTGCAACGTGGCACGCCGGAGGCTGGTGGGGCGGCGCTCGCCGGAATCGGTGCAAGCGATCCCGAATGGCTGGTGGCGGAGGCGCGGGCGTGTGCCATCGCGGACCCTCTGAAGATCAGGGCGCTTGCCGTGCGGATGCTCGACTGGTTGATGCCTGGGGAACTGGTGCCGCTCTTCGACCCGCCGGATCCTGCCGCGTTGCTGCGGTTCGCGCAGATGACCGGCGGCGGGGACCGGCCATTCTGGGAAGAGTGGCTGATGGCCGCACTGCGCGGCGAGCCCGGTCCGGCTCCGAAGGCGCGCGACCACCCACGGGTTCATCGGCCGGATCGGCTTGCCACGTTCCGTACGCACCTTGACGAAGCAGACACCCGCACGGAACTGGAGATCGTGGCGGCGAGGATGTCGCCGGCCGCCGCGGAGCAATGGCTCCTCGACCTTGCGGAGGCGGCACCGGATGGCGACGATCCTTTGCAGATCGCCCATGCGGCCCGCGACGCGGATGCGCGAAGGGGCGTGCTGCTGCGCGCCGCTGCCGCGGGTCTTGCGGGCAAGGATGTGGCGGTGGCGAACGTCGGTCCATCTGCGCGACGGCCAAGGCGCCGCCGCACGGGGGCTGCGGATTCGTCGTCGGCGCTCGATCGGGAGCGGTTGTTGGCCTGGTTGGACGGGGCCGAGGCAAGTGCGGCGGAGGCGGAAGCGCTAGTCGCGCTTTTCCAGCAGCTTGCCGATACCGGTGACGAGCAGTTGATCGCCCATCTGAAGGCGCGCCGCGGCAGCGGCCGCGCGCGGTTGCGCTGGGCGACGGTGCTGCCGACGCAGGGGCTGGGCAGGCTGATCCATCTGCTTGCGCCCGCCGAAGCTTCCTCGCTGGTCGATGGCGCGCTGCTTCTGGCCGCTGCCTGGCGCCAGACTGCGACCTTCGGTTCGCCCCGACCAACCGAGGAGGATATCTGGAAACTCCTGCTGGATCGAACGGCGCAACCGGGGCGGCTTTCCGTTCCTGCGCTGTTGCAGGGGTTGATGCGCGATCTCGCGGGGAAGGGTGTGGATCGCCTCGACAAGGTGCGTCGTCGCGTCGGAAAGCTGGCCAGCGACGGTGGCCATGCGACGCTGACGGCGGCGTTTCGCCGCGCCGCGCCGGTGCGGCGCCCGCAGGCCGAGGCCAAGGTGCGGGCGGAGGCCGGCGGTCCGCAGGAAGAAGAGCCCGCGCACCCCCTGTATGTCGGCAATGCCGGCTTGGTGCTGCTCAACCCGTTCCTGCCGAGCCTGTTTGAGCGGCTGGGCCTATTGACGATCGATGCAACGGAGAAGCCGCTGATATTGCCGGGTGCCGATGCATCCCGCGCGGTGCATCTGCTGCAATATCTGGCGGAGGGGCGGCTGGATCGTTCCGAGCCCGAACTGGTGCTCAACAAGCTGCTCTGCGGGCTGCCGACCGGGACCCCGATCGTCCGCTCGATCGAGCCGGTGCAAAGCGACCTCGATATCTGCGACGATCTTCTGCGTGCCGTGATCGCCAACTGGCCGAAGCTGGACCAGATGACCGTCGATGCGTTGCAGGAAACCTTTCTCGTCCGCGAGGGAAGGTTGCAGTATCGCGACGATCGGTGGCGCCTGCGCGTGGAGCGCAAGGCGCTCGACGTGCTGACGGATCGGCTGCCCTGGTCGTTTTCCGTCCTCTACCATCGCTGGATGGCAGCGCCGATCCACGTCACATGGTAGAGGGAGTGCGGCCCGTGACGCCCCTTGCGGCGAATATCCGGGCGATCGAGGCTGAACTGGACTGGCTGGAGGCGGTGATCGCCGCACGGCTTGCCGCCTTTGCCGATCCCGCCGCCAGCCCGCAGGCGCCGTTACCCCCGATGCTGGACCACGCCACCGCCCTTGCCGAAATAGTGGATAGCCTGGCCCTCGATGCGGCCGACCGATTGATTCTTGCATTGGTGCTTGCGCCGTGCCTTTCGCCGGCGCGGCTCGATCCGTTCCTGCTGCGGAACGCGGCGATTGAGCGCCGCTTCACCGAGTTCGGCGGGATTGCCGGGCAGGTGCACGGCGGGCTGGTGCCGACCGCGGAAACCGCACGGTTCCTGATTTCCTTCGGCCCACTGCGGCGGGATGAAATGCTCGATCCGGCGTTTCTGTTCGATCACCTGCTGGTGCGCCGCGGTATCATAGAGATCGATCCCGCGCCCATGGGCGAGCCGCCGCTGGCCGGCATCATCCGGTTGACGCGTTACGGTCTGCACCTCGCGTTGCGCGGCGAGAAAGAAGCTATGCAGGCCGGCATGGAGTTTCCGGCAGAGCGGATTTCCACACCGCTCGATTGGGATGATCTTGTCGTTGATGCGGCGACGATGCGCCAGATTCAAATGGTCGGGCACTGGATCGAACATGGCGGGAGACTGATGGGGGAGTGGAAGCTCGCCCGCCGCCTGAAGCCGGGGTATCGCTGCCTTTTCCACGGCCCGCCCGGTACGGGCAAGACGCTGGCGGCATGCCTGCTCGGCAAGCGCCACGGACTTCCGGTCTACCGTGTCGACCTGTCGCGGGTGGTTTCCAAATGGATTGGCGAAACTGAAAAGAACCTGGCCGCGCTGTTCGATCAGGCTTGCGATCGCAACTGGATCCTGTTCTTCGATGAGGCGGATGCGCTGTTCGGCAAGCGGACTGAAGCCCATTCGGCGAATGATCGTGCCGCGAACCATCAGATCGCCTATCTGCTGCAGCGGCTTGAGAGCTATCCCGGGATCGCTATCCTGGCATCCAACCAGATCGATCATCTGGATGCGGCCTTTGCGCGACGTTTCCAGTCGATCATCCTGTTTCCCCTGCCGGACGCCGTCTGCCGATTGCGGCTGTGGCGCGAAACCTTTTGCGGCGACGGCTTCACGCTGGCGGAGGACATCGATTTCCCCGCAATCGCATCCACCTATCCGCTTGCGGGCGGCGCGATCATCAATGTCCTGCGCCATGCTGGCCTGATGGCGGCACCGCGCGATCCGCCGGTGGTTCTGCGATCGGATATCCTCGAGGCGATCCGACTGGAGATGAAGAAGGACGGCCGACACGTAATCTGAAGCGCCACCCGGCGCACGGAAGCAAAGAGAGGTTGCCGATGACGACGCCGCAAGTCACTTCCGGAACGCTGCTGAAATGCAGCTTTGGTTCGGTGCCGACCGCACTGGTGGTCTTGCCCGATCTTGGCGTCACGGCAAGTGCGCTGCCGGCTGCGACGGTTCTGGACAACAAGGCGATGATCAATGTGCCCAGTTTCGGCATGTGTTCCTCGATCGCCAACCCGGCGGTGGCGGCGGCGACCGCTGCGGCAATGGGATCGTTGACGCCGATGCCGTGCGTGCCCGTGCTGGCAGCCCCCTGGACGCCCGGGGTGCCAAAGGTGACGATTGGCGGGATGGCGGCGCTCGACACCAAATGCACGCTGATGTGCAGCTGGTTGGGCACCATCGAAGTGTCGATGCCCGCGCAGGCTACGGTTACGGTTCCCTGACGGAGCTGACCCGCCGTTGCTAGGCCGCTGCGTACCAATAGGGGGTGGCCCCCTGGTCGTCTGCCTGGACGGTATCGGCGTCATAGGCGACCCCGTCCAGAACATAGGCGCTGTCGATCTGCTGCACCATGCAATAGCCGATCCCATCGACCGGCGGCACGTTGCTCCCCGATTCCCAGAAGAAGCTGCACGTTAATTGTGTGGTTAGTTCGGTCGAGGTGAGGCCGCATTCTGCGCCGACATAAAGGCCCGGGCGATAGCCGGCCTGCGCAACGACGCCGAACCAGGCGTTGCAATAAGCGATCACCTGGTCCGATGGCGTGCCATCCGCCACGCCCTCCAGATCCAGCCAAATCGTGACGCCGACCGGCAGGGTCGCGCTCGCCGCGTTGGCGGCGGCTGCGCTGCCATGTTCGACGCCCAGGCTGGCCGTCGGCACCCAGCCGGCGGCATCGACATGCTGCACCGCCATCAGCGCGAGCCCCGCTGCCCGGATGGTGGACACCTCGCTCGCGTTCAGATCCCCTTCGGCCTCGGGCGTCGTGAGCGAGAGATAGCGTACGGCAAAGACGAAGCCCGCGTCGAAGAATGCGGCGGCCGTGTCCGCGGTCAGCGCGGTATCGGTATCGAAGCCCTGCGCCCCCGGCGACGCCGGCGCCACAGCGGGATCGCCGGTGCTGGGCTGTGGCTCCGATTGCCCTGCGCGCACGCGCGCAACCAGGTCGCCGAGCCGGGCCAGCAACCGCCGCGAGGAGGCGATGCCTGCCGGTTCGTTCGATGCCGTGCCGTCGCCCCGCTCTGGGGGGCTGGGCGCTTGCGGATCGGGGACAGCGGAAGGGGAAGGAGGCGGAGAAGGGGATGGAGAAGGGGAAGGGGAAGGGGAAGGGGAAGGGGAAGGGGAAGGGGACGGAGACGGAGACGGAGAAGGGCGGGCTACGCGGTTCCCTGTCGGATCGGGTGTCGGGCGATGGCGGTGCAGGAAAAGTTCGAGCTGCCGGCTGGTTTCGACCAGTGTCGATTGCGGTCCGCGCCGCAGCGCTCGCGACCATGCGGTGTAGAGCGCCTCGAAGCGCATCATCTCCGCAGGGCGCAGGAAGAGGCATTCGACCGCGACATGTGCCGGCATGTTGGATCGAAGGATCGAGCGCGCGGTGCTGGCCCAGCCCGCCGCATCATTTTCTTGCTCCGATGCGGCGAGCACGGCGGTAACGCGGAAGCTGTACCGGCTGCCTTCCGCCTGTTGCGGGGGACGGGCATGTCGCAGCAGGATCCAGTCGACCAGATAGAAGGGCTTCCGATGCAGGCAGGGAGCCGATTCCCGTGCGTGCGCGTCGCCGGTATCCGACAGGTCGGCGGTTTCCGCATCAAGCAGGCCCAGTTCGATCGACGCCAGCAGTTCGGCACCGGCAATGCTCCGCGAAGACATTGGCCGCAGATAATCCACGCCCCGCCCGCGATCGCGGGTGGCAGGGGCCGCCCGCCGCAGCAGCATCTGCTTCGCGGCGATGCTCTGCTGGCGTTGCAGCACCGCGGCCAATGGATCCGCCTGGGTGCCAGCCGGCGGCGAAAGCGCCAGCGCATAGAAGGACAGGAGCAGATCGAGTACGGCATTCTGTCGCGCGAGGACCGGATCGGTCTCGGCAGTCAGGTCCGCCATGGCAGGTAGATAGCCGGGCTCCAGCAATTCCATCCGCACCAGATCGGGCACGATGCCGCGCAGCGACTGCCAACGATAGGTGGTGGTGCCGCCGGCTTCCACCGAGAAGAGGTCGCGCAGGAAGGCGAGTTGGGCGTAGCTATCCGCCAGGAGCTGATCGAACGGCAGCAGATAGCCCTTCAACTGCTTGATCTGCGCCATGCGCTTCGGCACCGCAGAGGCTGTGGGCATTGCGGCGGTGCCGATGCCATAGATCTGCGGAAACTGATCCTGCACCGAGGTGTAGGACTTCAGATCCCAATATTGGGCCTCCGGCGTACCATAGCGCTCCGCATAGCCGGCGCGCAGCGGATAGGTTGTCCGTTGCTGGTTCCAGAGCTGTGCCAGGCGCCGGCGGACGCGCCCCGGATCGGGTTCGCACCGCGCCGCATTGCGGAACATCTGTATCGAGAAGCGGCCGTCGTTCGCTTCGGTTCTAAGATCCAGATAATGCCCTTTGGGAACCGGGATCGGCGTGCCTTCGCGATAGGGCTGGGGATGATCGGCAGTGTGCACCGACAGCGTGTCGACCGTCAGCACGCCGTCGCTCGCCGCAAGGATTTCCACCAGCTGATCGGCGGTGAACTGGGTCGGCAGGGGGTGCAACTGGTCGTCGCCGATGAAGCCGCGCAGCATCAAGGGGCCGTAGAACACATCGCTCGTGGCTGGATCGCGCGCGATCTTTTCGGCCAGGGACATGCGCCGCGGTTCGGGCGCGAGGGAGAGGCCCAACTGGAAGAATGCATTCGCCAGCGTATCTGAAGGATCGGCCTCGTCGGCGATCTCGATCCTTGCCGCAACGAGCGTCGCCACCGGTTCGAGGACATGAATCGTCGCGACATCTTCGCACAGCGCACGATGGGCGGTGTAGCATCGTTCCACCCGATGCGTCAGGGCACACCCGCCGCGCTCGGGGTAGTCGGGCGTGCGCAGGACGGCGATGTCATAGAGCCCGCGGACCGGATCCTTGCCCGGCGTATCGCATGGGAGGAACCACGCATTGGCCACGCCCGGCACGCGATCCAGCACCAGGCGCCGAAAGTCATTGGTCGTCACCGGATTGCAGGGGAGGATCGAAGGGGCCGGAAACAGCCCTTGCCGCCGCAGATTGATCGTATCGAAAATGGGGCTGCACAGCAGGTCCGCAACGGGAAAACCCGCGCGATAGGGCATTTCGGTCAGCGCATAGCAAAGCTGCTCGATGATCGTGACGCCGGGATCCGAGAAGTTATAGTCGGTCCAGATATCCCCGGCCATCGCCTGTACGCGGCGGATCGCCTCCGCGCGGAGCAGCGCGTAATCCGCTCCGGGCTGCTTCAGCCGGGCGCGGCTGATCGTGCCGGGCGCCGTCATGCTTGCACCGTCGCAGGGGGCGTAGCGCCGGCATCGCCTGCCGTCGCGGCATCGGCGACGGGCGGGGTATAGGCGAACAGCTGATGCTCCAGCGCCGAGGTGAGATAGTGCCAGCCGCCATCGTCCGGAACGCGATCGGCCAGCACCTCCAGATGGACGATGGCCTCGACATAGCTGCGGCTACGCACGAATTCGGCGATCTCCTGGCGCGTATAGTATTTCTCTGGCCTGTGCCCGAGTGCCGGTACGGGCCAGGGCGATAGCCACTGTACCAGCTCGGCCTGGAGCGTTTCGATCCAGAAGGTCGTCGTATCGCTGTCGCTGAATACCAGAGTCGCGCGGACCGTGAGGCGCAGATAGGGCGGGTTGGTGACGGTCACGGTGGCGAAAGGGCTGGCGACCGCGGCGAGCACTTCGCCGATCTCGCTCAACACCGAAGGATCGACCGTGGGGGTGGTGGTATCGGTTATATTTGCGGTCTGGGGGCCGGCGACCGGCACGATCCAGACATGGCCGGGCGCGGCGTGGCGGGTGCTGCCATTGGTGGCGGGCACTACCGCAAGCTGCCAAAGTGTCGGGATCGCGGCGAGCACCAGCCGTGCATAATCCCAGGCATCGATGGCGAAGCCCTTGTGCCGCAGCCGTTCGGCCATCCAGAGGTGAAACGCGGCGCCGCGTAGCGGTGGAGCGCCGCCCACCGACTGCATCGGCTGGGTGATCGTGCCGAGCCCGGCGATGATGTCCTTGCTCTGCTGGATCGTGCCGGCGGGCAGGGGCTCCCCCAGCGTGGCGGCCCCGCCTGGCCCCGTCCAGGTGGCGTTGAGCGCATTTGCAGTGACGCTGACGACATAGGCCCCGTTCTGGGCATCTTCCGGAAGCACGGCGCGCAACGTCTGTGCGCCCTCGGCGTCCTCGAACGTCGCCACCTGCAGCACGACGATCCCGCTGTTGTTCAGCCCGTTCGTCGTATCGCTGCGCACGGTGATCGGCAGCCATTGATCCCCACGTTTCTTTTCCCAGCGGGGCGTGGCCGTTTCCTCCGTCCAGTCGCCATTCGGACCCGCGCTGAGAACGAACAGCAGCGAGATGTCCGTGACCGGCGTGGAGAGCTCGACATAGAAGGCGGCGCTGCCCTGCACCTCGGGCAGCAGCGGGACCTGCGGTTCCTCTCCAGGAGGCGGTGCTATCGCACGTTTGACGTCGCCAAAGGGCGCGAGATGGAGGAAGCGATCCAGGCCCGCCAGCGCCGTTCCCGCGACATCGAACGCGGTATGTGCCCGATAGTTGAGCGAAAAGGCGGCGGCGCTGGGCAGCCAGGGCTGGTTAGGAAGATCCGGCAGGACGGGAAGCGGATCCGGTAGCGCCGTGGCCAGCCGCGCCTGAATCCGTTCCAGCGCGGCGGCAAGCAGCGGGCGGGTCGCCGCCACGGAGGTTCCCGCTGCGCTGCGCCACGCATTTGCCAGCGTGTCTGCGGCAGACAGCGTCGTTTCCACCTCCGGCCAAATCGCGCCGAGCGCCTCGCCGACGCTGCCGGCATGGTCGGCCATCCAGCCCCGAAGCGCGGCCGTTACCGATGCTGCGCGCGACCTGCGCCGCCCGCCGAACAGCCGCCGCCATGCGCCGCCGCCTACCTGGCTGATCGCGGCCTGAAGGCTTTGCGCGGCTGCGTCGGCGTCGCCATCGGCCTGTTCCGAAAGCGCCGTTTGCAAGGCGGCATAGGCCTGTGCGTTCAGGGCGGAGATGGTGTTTTCCACCGCCTGGCCCATATCGTCGGCATAGGCTTGCGCGGTGGCGCTGGTGTTCACCGCGCTTGCCTGTGCAATCCGGGCGCGCACGCTGGCGGCCCCTGCCGCCCGTGTTTGCGCCGCTGCGGCATTTGCTTGCGATGCGGCCATCAGGTTGCTGGCGTACAGGATGTTCCCGAACGCATAATCCGGTTCGACGAGCAGCAGGCGAAGCGCGCCATCGCTTGGATTATAATATGGCGGCGGCTCCTGCGGCTCGATCCCCTGGGCTCTGAGCAGCGACTGTTGCGCTACCGGAGCATCGGGTTGCGGCGGCACGCTTTCGGTACCTGCCTCCTCCACATGCGTCTGGAATAGATAGAGCGTTTGCGCGGTATCAAGCGTCCAGCTTCCCGGTGCCACGATATCGAACGCTACCCGGAAGCTGGTATTGTCGAACAGCGGGGATTGGGCGGGAATGCCGTCCGCGTTCAACCGATAGCCCTTGTAATAGCCGCGGAATCCGGTGGTCGTGACGGGCAGGGCCGCCCAATCGATCCGTGTTTCCAGTCCGTGCACCCGTTTGACGAACAGTTCCGTCGCCGAGAATTCGAGTGCTGAATATTGGGCGGGCGTCAATCCGAAGACGGCGAAATTCTGTTCCGGATCGATCGCCCCGCTCGATCCGGAAACGCGCGTCGGCACCAGCCCTTCGACCTCCACGCCGATCTCGACCGCCCGGATCGGCAGGATCGACAGGAGCGCATAGATCCCCGACGTGGCATCGCTTTCCTGGATCAGTCGGGCGATCAGCGTCGGCTGGTCGACCAGGTCGGGATAGGTGCTGGCGGGAAGGTCGGCCGCGGGTGCGTCCGGATCGGCTTTGCTCGACACCGGTTCCAGCGGCGGTGCGGATTGGGGGAGGCTGAACGATGCGAGAATCTCACCGCGATGAAGCGGCCCTTCGATCCGCAGCATGATCGTCGGCGCTTCCACCTTCATCCAGCCGCCTGCGGTGGAATAGAGCAGTTCGAGCGCGGGTAGCGGGATCGAAAGGGGCGTTTCCGGATCGCGCCGATCCGCCTCCGCCAAGATACCGGCCAAGGCGGCGCTGAGCAGCCAGTCCGGTATCACCCCCAGTGCGAGCCGCGTCTGGAGGGCGCGGTCGCCGCCTTGCAGCAACAAGGTCGCGCTCTCGACGACGAACCCCAGCGTCGCGGGTGCCATCAGCAGGTCGCCATGCTGCCCCGGTCGGGATGCGCCGAACAGCGGAAAGGAAAGGCTGGACCCGCTGTCCAGCGGGGCGGGCAGGGTACCGGAAAGGACGCCGGATTTCGGTGCCTGGTCGCCGTCGAACGCGAACTGGACGCGATAGACGCCGAAGCTCGTCACCGTTGCCGGCCGCACTTCGAGCGCGGTGTCGGCGGCGTAGTAGATGGGATCTCCGGCCGCATCGTTCCCGGCAAGGAACAGGCTGCCCTTGGCGATCGCTGCTTCGGTTGCCGATTGCGCCAGCGTGAAGGTGAGGAACACGCTGCTCGGTCGCGGATCGCGATGATCCTGGCGCAGGACTTGCGTATCGTAGAAGTCGAGCAGCCGATGGGGGAAACGGTTGAGTTCGTATCGCGCCTCGTCGAACAGCATGACGAAGGCATTCCAGAGCGCCGCCTGTGGCGCGTGCCCTTGGGTGCTCAGCGACACGTCGAGCGCCGACAGCGCCTCGTTTGCGGCATGTTGCAGTCGCGGGATGAGTGTGCTGGCAATGTCTTCCAGCAATTCCAGCGCATGGAGATGCCAGTCAGGGCCAGGCTGCCCCGGCCGATGCTGCCAGTGATGTCCCCAGGCCTGTAGCGGCGCGGTGAGATCGTCATGGTGGCGGGTTGCCGCCAGAGCCGCCAGCGCGGGTTCGGCGTCCTGTGCGATCGGCGTCCGGGCGTCGAGGATCAGGGTCAGCCGGAGGATCACCCGCACGGCATGGCGGCGATGGCGTTCCCGCTCGGTCATGTCCCGGCTGCGCCTTGCCAGTGCGAGCACGACGCGCAGCGCCGCTTCGATCTCCGGCAGATCGAGCGCGCCCAGCACCGCCAGCGCGACGGACGGGTCGGAAGCGAAAAAGGCTTCCCAATCGCCGTTCGGCCGATCGGAAAGATCGTAGAATCGAACCAGTACGCCGTAGCGTGCACCGAAGGCGAGCAGCTGGGCGAGGCTGCGCCCATCCGGCTTTATCCGGTCGGGATGCGGCGCTCCCTTCAGCCGATCGATCTGGCTCGCCGCGCCGTTCAGCACGCGGATGGCGCGGGAATCGAATGAAACCGGGGTCATCCGATCGGCGCCGGCAGCGCCGGCTCCTGCAGATAGAAGGGATAGACCAGGTTGCTGCGGGTGTTCGTCTGCCGTACGAAATAGAGGATCGAGATATCGACCCACCCGGCCTTCGCGCCCGCATCGACGGACACGTCCTCCACCTGGACGCGCGGTTCCCACTGGATGATCGCGTTGGAGACCATGTGCGCGATCTCGTTCGCGGTGGTGGGGGTGAGTGCCGTGAAAACCTGCGACCAGAGGCCGGAACCGAAGGTCGCCAGCATGATCCGTTCGCCGAGATTGGTCGAAAGGATGATCCAAAGGCTTTCGCGTATGTCCTGATCTGCGGATGCCATGACGACGCTGGCGGTGGTCCGGTCGAAGCTGGGCGGGAAGGTCCAGCCCCGCCCGAGGAAAGAGGGATAGACTTCGCTGGCCAGCAGTGCGGCGGCATTGGGGTGGTTCGGCCCGCGCAGGATCGGTTGCCGGCTCATGGATTCAGCGCCACGCCGGCATTGCCGCTGATCTGGACGCTGCCGGTCGAGCTAATCTTGGCGGACGACGTGCCGGTCGCGGTCAACGACTTCTGTGCGGTCAGGCTGACGGAGCCGCCGGCGGACAAGGTGATGTCGCCGCCGCTCTTGATCGCGATGCCATCGCCGTTCAGCGCGATCGAATTGCCGTTCTTGTCCTTCAGCGTGACCGCCCCGCCATCATCGTCGAGCACGATCGACTGGTTGGCCGGCGTGGTGAGCCGCAGGACCTTCTTGTCTTCGTCGATTTCGATCGTCACGCCCGCCCTCGACACCAGCTTCTTGGTATTGTTGCCCGATTGCGGCGTGACCGGCGGCGGCTTCGCCTTGCTGTAGAGCGAGCCGAGGATGACCGGATAGCGCGGGTCACCGCTCAGAAACGCCACCACGACCTCGTCGCCGATTTCGGGATAGAAGCACGCGCCGATCGCGTTCGACGCATAAAAGGATCCGAACCGTGCCCACACGCCGTCCCCGCTCGCCGCCTGCAGCAGCGGCAGGGAGACCAGTACGCGGAATTCGCCGTCGGGATCCTGGTCGATCTTCAGCACGGTGCCGCTCTGCAAGGTCGCGGGCGGAAGCTGCCCCGATGCGCCGGGCGCGGCGATCTGCGGGGCAACCGCGGCGAACCAGTTGGGCGACAGACCGAGCTGGACGCTGGTGCGCCAGAGCCCGTCCGATACGTGGTGGTGGACTTCGGAGACATAGCCGTCGCCGTTGAAGCGCCCGCCCAGCCCCGCCAGCGTTACCATGCAGCCGGGTACGGCGAGCGTGCTTCCCTGAAAGCGCACCGAGCCCCGGATCTTTGCGAGCTTCTGCTTGAGCAGTTCCGCCGAGGACCATTGGGTGAGTTCGGGAACTTCCATTGCGCCGGCGGTCTGCTGGACATAGCGGGCGATGCCGAACACCTTCGCCAGTTCGTCGGAGCTGATGTCGCCCGGCGTTGTCACATCCGCCTGGGGCTGGCTGGCCTGGGCCAGTTGCTGGGTCGCCGGATCCCAGGCGACGCTCTGGATCGCCGCTGCCGTATATTGGGTGGAGGCATCCATATCTGCGCGGAAATCGAGGATCGAGCTGCCGAAGGTCAGCGTCAGAACCGGCGCGCTGGCCGTGTCCGGCGGGGCTACCGTCACGCGGCCGGCCTCGGCGATCACGACCATGCCGCTGGCCTGGGCGCGCAGAACCACCATGTCCCAGCTGGTCGCATAATATTGCACCAGATTCTCGTGCACTACCGACGTCGCGGTGACGTTCGCTGTCAACCCGGCGGCGGTGATGAGCTTCTGGCATAGCTGGCTGTCGGTGATGTTCTGGAACAGCGCATTCTGGCGGGCGAGCGTCATTGCCATCGCCTTGTCGGTGGCTTCCACCACCAGCCGGGATGGGCCGTTCGCCGCGATTTCCAGCCCCTGACGATAGACCACGCCGTCGAACACGGTCATCTCGCTGCCGTTATAGCCCAGGGCGATGCTGATCGTCGCGCCGGGGATCAGCGCATCCGTCTCGCTGATCGGGAAGGTTTCGTCGGCGGCGCTGCCGTCCGAGACGACCAGCCGGGCCTTGGGCAGCTTGTTCACGCCGCTCCAGACGTCGATGGAGACGATCTGGACATCGGCGCCGAGCGCCGCGCCGTTGCAGAATATGGTGAGGTCGACATTGCTGACCGCGAGATCGACGGGTGATGGCGCGCTCATGCCGCCGAGCCGCTGAGGGGAGGAAATAGCAGCCGTGTGCCCGGCTGCAGCGTCCTGAAATCGAGCAGGCGGTTGAAGCGCGCGACCTGGATGTAATAGCGGCTCTCGCCATAGATGCGGTAGCACAGGTCCGGCAGCGTATCGCCGGTGATCACGGTGACGGCGTGCGTGAGGTCGGGCGACTGCTTCTGCGTGCCCTTGGCGAGCATCCCCTCGCTGGTGAACGAGCTGAACTCGACATCCATCTTGGCGCGCAACGGCGTGCCGTTCGGTGCGAACAGGGTGTAGGTGATGCGGACGTTGGAAAGCACGCACTGATATTGCAGCTGGGCCCAACTGAGGATCAGATAATTGGGGCTGTGAATCGATCCCTTCAGCGTCGCCACCAGGCTTAGAAACTGGTCGATCACGTCCGCGACACCGTTGGCATAGCTCTGCCCGGTTGGGACGGGGAGCACGCCGGTGGCGTCGAACATCAGCTCGAACGTCACGCTTTCTTCGGCAATGCGGTTGAAATCGGGGGAGGGGCCGGAGGCACCCTGCGCCTGGCGGTCGTTATAGGCGATGCGACGACTGTAATTGTAGCTCGCCGGGTTCATCCAGACGGTGAACGGATTGGCTCCCCCGGCTTTGGATGTGAACTGCGGATCGGTATAGGCGGTAATCGTCATCCGCGTGGGGGCGTTCACTTCAGCGATCCCCCAATCGTTCGATCGAAGCCAGTACAACGCGCGCGCAGCGCTGAACGACGTCGTCGATCTGCTCGGGGCTGAGCGAAGCCGGGGCCTGGTGGCCGCTCGCTGCGGCAGGTGCGAAGTCCGCGGCATGGGGCGCATCACCCACGGCGAGCCGGATGCCGATTTCGCTGATCTGCAACGCCATGTTTCCCCCTGCTTCAGCGTGTGTGCGTCGCGCTCAGCTCAGCGCGCTCGTAACCGTGGAGTATGAGATTTCGAGGGTCTGGGTGAGCACGGACGAGGTGTTGGTGGAATCGAGCGTGCCGACTTCCCACTTGACCGGCCAGGCGTTCAGGAACGTCCAGGTGACAAGCGCCTGGCCGGTGGGCCCAAGCAGGAAGATGGTGATCGTCTGCGTCTGGATCGGTGTGCCGAGCGTGGACCCCACGGTTTGCGCCGCCCAGTCGGCAAGCGGCGAATCCTTGGTGACATAGCCGCGCTTCAACACCAGATTCGAATGCTTGGTCACGCCCGGCAACTGGTGGACGTAATCGTTGACGCCGCCTTCGCGGACTTCCTCGAGATCGACCTTGGGATCGATGCCCGAAACCTCCTGGAAGGCTGCGTCGATATTCGCGTCCATCGGCACCGACGCCATCGACGCGATCGCGACGGCGAAGGAGAATGCCGGGGGTGGGTAGTAATTGCTCGCCATCTGCCGCCGTCACGCGATCGTGATCGTCATCGTTTCATAGGCGATCTCGATGCTTTCCACCGCGACTTCGTTGCCGTCGGACTTGAGGTCCGTGCCGGTGAGTTTTGTCGGGAAGGCGTTGTTGAGCTGCCATTTATACTGGGCAGTGCCGGTCTGATCGAGCAGATTGACGACGATATTCGACCGCGCGATCGTGTTCATCGTGATCGAGTTGAACCAGGTCCATAAGGTATCGTCGGTGACGAAGATGCCTTTCTTCATCGTCACATTGCCGACTTTGGCGAGGCCCGGCATCTTGATCGGGGAAAAGGTACTGCTGTTGCCGGCACGATATTCGATCACCTGCACCTCGGTTTCGAGACCGGTGACTTCCTGGAACACGGGATTGCCGGGAATGCCGGTGACCGAGAAGTAGAATTTCGGCAACGGCCATGTGGTATTCTGAGTCTCGCCTGCCATGTGGAGGTTCCCATGAAAAGAGTGAACGGGACGCGGTGGGAAAGGGCGATCAGCTGCCCATGGTCTGCGTGAAGGTCAGCTCGATATATTCGGCCGGATGGACCAACTGCAGGGTGACGGCGACGATCATGTAGCCATCGAGAATATTCTGGGAGGTCATCGTCGAGCCCAGTCCGCAGGAAACGGTGAAGGCTTCGCTGGGCTTCGCGCCGACAAGGCCGCCTTGCTGCCACAGGCCGGTGAGGAAGCTGGCGATCGCGGCGGTAACGGTACCCCAGGTGAGGGAATCGTTCGGCGCGAATACATAAGGGGCCAGCGCCTGCTTGATCGACTGTTCGATGTAGATCAGCGTCCGCCGAACCTGGATGTAGCGGTAATCGTTGCTGTTCCCGTCGAGCGTGCGGGCGCCCCAGACGACGCTGCCGCGGCTGGGCTGCGAGCGGATGATGTCGATCGCCTCGCCGTTGGTCGGGACGTTGAAGCCGCCCTGCTCGGCATCGCTCATCTTGTACAGCGGCTCGGTTGCGGCGGCGAGCGCGATGTTGGCGGGTGCATTCCACACGCCGCGCTGCGAATCGCTGGCCGCCCAGACGCCGGCGAGGAAGCCGCTGGGCGGCAGTATGTTCATCTCCGCCGCGATCAGCGTTTCCATCTGCTTGAAGATGGGCAGGCTGGCGAGGAGCAGATTGTCGAGCCCCTGCTGCCATTGCGTCAACGTCTGCTGTGTATCCTCCATGGTGGGATAGTCGGAGGGGTCGTTGGAGTATTGGCTGCTATTCTCCGCCTCCTTGCCCGCCAGCGGAAACGCCGTAGCGATCGCCGACTGGACGTTGGCGAGCGAGGCGCCCGTGTACAGTTGCACCGCCTGCGTCGTCAGAATGTCGTTAACGGTCGCGTTGTCGTCCGATTGCAGGTTGGTGTAGAGAATGTTGCTGGACGTTACGACCGACGCGACGATCGCTGGCGCATAGCAGGCTCCGTAGCTTGCCGCAGCGATCGCCGGCGCGATCGCGTTCGAAAGCCCCGTCTGGCAATCGACGAGTTGGGCCTGGGTCGTTGCCGTCTGACATGCCGGCAGATCGAGGATCGCGACCCGGTCTTGCAGCACCGATGCCTGCGACAACATGGTCTGCACCACATCGTTATAGCCGTTATAGGTCCAGTTGGCGCCGTCATAGGTGGCCAGCTGGCAGGCTTCCGGTACCACCGTCATCGTCGGGCCGACCGTGTACCCGGCGGCGATCACGCCATTGGTGAGCGCCGTCCCATCGATCGGCTGAAGCGTCCAGGTCGACGAAAGGGCCGGGTCCGGTGCCGAGGTGGGTGACTGGTTGACCCAATAGCTGCCGACCGAAACGATGTAGCAGGCCGTGCCGCCATTGGCGAAGAATGCCATCATCGACCAGTAAAGGTTGAACTGGGTCGGTTCATCCGGTGTGGCGACGGGTGAGAGCAGGAAGGGCGTGGAAACGGGCGGCTTTGTCGGATCCGCGGTGTAATCGGCGTAGAAGCTCGGCAGTTGCGCCGCCGCGTCTTCCGTGTCCGTGTCCGTATCGTCGGATGCATCGTCGGCCGGGGTGAGGTTCTTCACCTTGAAGCTGGCCGGCGCCGGCCCGCCGAAGCATTGGGTGAAATCCACCATCGATCCGATCGAGGTCGGTATCATATAGAGTGGCTTGCCCGTGGAGGGATCGCCGGCGAATTCGGTATAGCCGACGAACACCGGTATGGCGGTGTCGACCCCAACGATGCTGGAACCAAAGGCTTCGACTTCCGTCACATAGACGCCGGGAGTCTTTCGGGTGAGATAGGAACTCGCGCTCGTAACGATCGTCATCGGGAAAGCCTTTCTGGATCAGCGGTCGGAAAGGAAAACGGCGTCGGGTATTGGGCGTCCGCCGGGCTGTAGTGCCTGCGGGCGTGCATCTTGGACCTTTGATTCATATATAAACGTAAATTTCTGAAGTGCCTGCTAGTGGTTGTTCAGTCACAGGCCAGACTGGCGAGGTCGCGGCGCAGGGCAGCGGATCGACGCTGATATCGGCCTGGCCGCCATCAGGGGAATGGCGTTCGCCGGACAGGCGGAACCGGTGTGGACTGCGTTGGCGCATGGCCAGCGGCGTCTCCGCTGAAAACAGGATCGCGGCATCGCCATTGGGCAGCACCGTCTTCGACTTGCCGAATGCGACGTCCTGGCCGGTGATGGCCAGCGTGTCCGTAAAGGCGCCGCGGGCCGCGTGCGGCACGACGAAGTAGCGCCAGAAGGTCTTCCGCGCCCGAAACTGTGCGATCAGCGCCACCGGCGTGATCGGTACCGGATGCTGGGCATAGTCCGGCGGCGGTGGTGCGGGCGGCATCGGTACGGGGAAGGCGGCGGGATCGCCGGTGTCGGCCGTGGGCTGCGTCAACAGCAGGTCGATCATTCCCGTGGCAAGCGATGCCGGCGGGACATAGGCGAGCTGGGCAGGCCCGGTATAGGCCTCGGGCGGCGTGCCGATGATCGTGTAGCGATCGTTGGGCAGGCCGGCGAGGCTGAGGATCACTGGCACCGTCGCGCTCCGCTGTACCGAAGCGACCGGGGCGCCGGACAGATCCAGCGCGGTAACCGTGCCGACGGGCCCTGCCGGCAGGGAGATCGTCCCGCCGGTAACCGGGAGCAGCGCGGCGGCGCCCAGGCCGTGATCGCCGAGCGACAGACCGTCCGGCTGCGCATGGACTGCGAGATTGTCGGTGAACAGCGCCTGCCGGGTAGGGCTGGTATCGATCGGCCAATCGGTGATGCCGACGAAATTCTCGTTGGTCGAGACGAGCAGGAAGCGAAGCCGCGTCCAGAAGCCTTGGCCGGGCCCCGACGCGCAATAGCCCTGGACGATCGCATTCACGAGCGCACCGACGCGCGATTGCGGGATGACGATGCTGAAGCCCGCGTCCTGATGGACCTGGAATATGCCAATCTGGGCCATCAGCGCTGCGCAATCGTCGGTCGGTACGGCGACGAGATCGCGGCATCTGTCATCCGTCGCGTTATAATAGTCGTGGCGAAAGCGGACGGAGAAAAGCGTGCGTACCGGATCGAGAGCCGATTGGGCGCCTGCCGTCGCAGCCGCGCGATCGGTGCGCGTGCGGATCATGCCCCGATGTCGCCCATGCCGCTGCCGGACACCGCATAGGTGCGAGCCTGCATTGCCCTGGAGGCGAAGGGGATCATCCGTAGCTTGTAAAAGGCGCTGGGGAGATACCGTGTTCCCAGCATTCCCATCACATAGTTGACGTCGACCGGGGACAGATGTTCCAGGTCGAGGGTGAGTTGATCGATCTCCGGCGAAAGCCCCGGCGTATTCTGCTGGTTGATGACCGGCGTCTGCTGGAAGAAGCCGATGAGGCTGGAGAGCGCGGCCAGGCCGTCAGGATACGCATGATCCGTGAAATTCGCCATGAACATCAGGTGGATGTCGAGATAGATCGGGGGCGGAACGATCGTCAGGCCCAAGGCCGCATTGGCGCTCGGCGGCGCCATGGTGGCCGGGCTGTAGCTGCTTGCGAAGCTTTCTCGGGTTATATTGTAAACCGTCATGACGATTTTCCCGACAGCATCCTTGTTCGTCGTGCCATTCTGGCCGACGATACTGGAAAGAATAACCCATGAATCCTGTCTGGGGTCGAGGTTATTCATATAAGTATTAACGGAATTGCAGATTTTAACGAGGCAATTTCGAAGCAAATCCATGGGGGGATGCTATTGCTGCCCAAGTAATCGGGTCAAACGGAAATAGGTCCCAATCGGTGCGACCCACTATTGCTCGGCGTGCCGCGATATGCGGTCATGGGGCATGTCGTTCGTGCAGGGGGCGACGATGCGCCACGCGCCCGGATGCTGCAAAAATAAGGAAGGGCCGCTTCGACATCCGCTGGTGCAGCGGGGATAGGCGGAAAAGATGGCAGGGGAGCTCGGATTCGAACCGAGGGCCTTCGGTTTTGGAGACCGACGCTCTAACCAGCTGAGCTACACCCCTGTACGGCCCGCCCCCATATCGGGCGATATCCGCATGTGCAAGCAGAAGATTCGAACGCTGTGCAAGATCGCGTCATGCCGCTGGCGCCGAGACGCCAAAGGCGCCATCGCGATGCGATGACGCCCCTGCGTGCAGTGGGGTTTTGATCCGTTGGCGCCGAATCAGGCGGTCGCGTAAGCAACGCGCGTGCGGCGGGCGCGGCGCATCGCCATGCCGGCGAGCGCGAAGCCGCCGATCATCATGCCCCATGCCGCCGGTTCCGGCACGCCGCTGGGAATGAACACGCCTTGGCCGCCGTAGGAGCCGTTGCCGCGCGAGATGCCGTTGATCGTGATCTGGTTGGTTGCTCCGGCCAGGATCGGAACCGCATTGGCGAACACCACTTCGTTGAGACCGCCGCCGAAGAACCCGGTCAGCTGCGTGCCGTTGAAGAACACCGAGGTCAGATCGAGATCACCGACGCCGGCCAGCGTGACGGCGCTGGTGGTGATCGAGCCGCTGGCTAGGCCGTTCTGCGGCAGCGCGAACTCGTAGATGTGGGTGAATGCGCCGCCGACAATGCCGGATTGGCCGAAATTCACCGAAATCGAGCCGTCAGCCGCGGCTGAGATATCCATTGCGGAGGGACCGAAGATAGTGGCGGCCTGCGCCGAGGGTACGGAAAGAAGTGCTGCGGAACCAAGCGCCGCGGCCATAAGAACACGATACATGCGGGGGTCTCTCCCTTAACAACTGATGAACCATTGCATTGCAGGCGAGACCAACCAGAGTTCCGAAAGTTCCAATGAAAAAAAGGGGTTCCGTCCCGTTCTGGGAACAGGAGGCCGAAAAGCGCGGCTATGCCGCGATCGTTGCGCGACCGGTATGGGAGACCAAGGCGCGCGCTTCCTGCACGGGAAGCGGCTGGCCGAAATAATAGCCCTGGGCGCGGGTGCATCCGATGGCCTGCACCATGTGATGCTCATCCTCGGTTTCCACCCCTTCCGCCGTCGTCGCCATGCCCAGGCTGTCCGCAAGCGCGACGACGGCGCGGATGATCGCGATCGCTTCCTTGGTACCGCGCGACGCGCTCTGCACGAAGCCGCGATCGATCTTGATCGAATTGAACCGGGTATGCGCGAGATAGCCGAGCGAGGAATAGCCGGTGCCGAAATCATCCAAGCTGAGCTGCACGCCGAGATCCAGGATCCGTTCGAGCGTCGCCACCGCCGATGTGCCTTCGCGCAGGAAGACGCTTTCGGTAACTTCCAGCTCCAGCCGGCCCGGCGCGAGGCCGGAGCTTGCCAGCGCATCGGCGACGGTGGTGGCGAAGGCCGGGCTGTGCAGCTGTTCCGAACTGATGTTGACCGCGATGCGCGCGGGCTGTTCCCAGCGCGCCGCTTCGGCACAGGCGGTGCGCAGGACCCATTCGCCGATCGCCGGGATCAGGCGGGTCTCTTCCGCCAACGGGATGAACTTCGCCGGCGGAATCACGCCGAATTCCGGGTGCGTCCAGCGCAGCAAGGCTTCGAAACCGAGCAGGCCACCCGTTCGGGCGTTGACGACCGGCTGGTAGGTGAGGTGCATCTGCCCTTGCTCCACCGCGGCACGCAGCGCGAATTCCAGCACGCGGCGCTCTTCCGCTGCGACGTGCAACTGGGGCTCATAGGCGTGGAACATGCCACCGCCGCCGTCCTTCGAGCGATACAGGGCGAGATCCGCCGACCGCACCAGCATTTCGGCCGTGCGGCCATCGCGCGGGCCCAAGGCGAGACCGACGGAGGCGCCGATATAGAGCGTGTGCCGGTCGACCTCATAGGGGCGTGAGACCGTGTCGATGATCGCCTGGGCGAGGCGTTCGAGTCGTGCGGAATCGGAGGCGTCGCGCACGACAACCGCGAACTCGTCGCCGCCGAGACGACCGATCATTTCCTCGTCGCCCATCAGGTGCTTCAGCCGCTCGGCCACGTGCTGCAGCAGCCGGTCGCCTACCGGATGGCCGAGCGTATCGTTCACCGCCTTGAAGCGATCGAGGTCGATCATCATGAACGCGCAGCGGGAGCCCCATCGATCGGCCTCGGCCATGGCATGGGCGAGCGCCTCATTGATGTGCAGCCGGTTGGGCAGGCCAGTCAGCGTATCGAAGCGCGCCATCCGGTGGATCTGGGCATTGGCGCGTCGTTGTTCGGTGACGTCCGACGCGACTCCCCGGAACCCGAGGAACACGCCGCGTTCGTCGAACTTCGGGCTTGCGGACATCTCCCACCAGCGCTGTTCTTCGCCGATGTTCACCGGGACCGGAAGGTCGCGGAACGGTTCGCGGCCGCGCAGCCTGGCAGCAAGGTCGTGCAGCTCCGCTGCGAAGTGCCCGCTATCCCAGTTTCCCCCCGCCAGGGCCTGCAGGAAGGGCATCCCGTTGATCGTCGTGGGGTCCAGCCCCAACGACAGCGCGAAACGCGGGCTGGCGCGGGCAATCCGGCGCTGCACATCGATCTCCCAAAGCCAGTCGCTGCTGGTGTCTTCGAACTCGCGGAGCAGCAGGCTGACGGTCTGATCGCGATCGGCGAGCGCCATCTGGTTCGCGCGCAACAGGATAAGGGCGCATCCGCGGCTGAAGCTGCCGATGCCGAGCAGGATGGTGAGCAGGATGGCCGCCAGCGCGACCAGCGGCGCGCCTACCGCGAGCAGCGATGCCGCACCGGCGAAACCCATGATCGCGATGAACGGCAGGCTCGCCATCGGGAGGGCGCCCATCGCGATCGCCATGGCGGTAATCACCAGCGTCATTGTCGACCAGAGATTGACGCCGATTTCGTCGGTGGGCACTCGGCCGAAGGCAAGTGCCGGGACGGCCCACAGGATGCCGAGCAGGATCGCCTCGGGAACGGTCCGGCGGACATCCGCCAAGGACGCGACGATGGCATTGCGATCGTCAAAGGCCAGGCGACGGCGGACCATCCAGGTAGCGGCGCAGAGCACGGCCATCGCCCAACCGGCGAGGGGAAGCGACGCCACCGCTGGCGACAGCGTGGCCACTATCATGGTCACGCCCATCAGCTGTGCTGCGAGCAGCGGCAATGCGAGTCTCCGCCCGGCATGCAACTGCGCGGCCCGCATCCGCGGCCAATCTATCGTTTCAGCGGTCTCGCGCAGGCCCAGCAGTGCCCGCATATCCAATCTGGGCAAGGGAAGGGGAGAGGTGTTCTCGCTGCTCACCTCACCCGCTTATCCTATCTCAGGTTAGCGATAGGTTAGGCCGCGCAAACTTTCACCCCTTGCCGCGCCGTCCCCATGCCGCGTGCCGCAAGGCTGCCCACCCCCTGGCGGGGGTGAGCAGTCAGCGCTATCAGGCCGCGACGGCGTAGGGCTTGATCTCGCCGTTCAGATAGAGGTTCCGCGCCTTGGCGCGGCTGAGCTTGCCCGAGCTGGTGCGCGGCAGCGTGCGCGGCGGCACAAGTTCGACGACGCAGTTCATGCCGGTGACCGAACGGACGCGCTCCCGGATCTCGTCGCGCAACCGCAGACGTTCCTGCTCGTCCGAGGTGCGGCACTGCACCAGCACCGCGGGGGTTTCCTCCCCGCCCGGCGTGGTGATCGAGAAGGCGGCGATGTCGCCCTGCTTGAACCCCGGCAGTTGCTCCACCGCCCATTCGATGTCCTGCGGCCAGTGGTTCTTGCCGTTGACGATGATCATGTCCTTGGCGCGGCCGACGATGTAGATATAGCCGTCGGACATATAGCCCATGTCGCCGGTATCCAGCCAGCCATCGGCCATGCAGGCATCGGTCGCCTCCTGGTCGCGGAAATACCCGACCATCACCGACGGGCCCTTGCACCAGACCTTGCCGATCGCCTTTTCGGGCAGCGGCGTGCCGTCTTCCTCGCGGATTTCCACGGCCATGTCGCGCACCGGCTTGCCGCAGTTCACGACGGCGCGGTACCGTTGCGGGCGATCCGCCCGCGCGGTGCCGCCGGACAGCTGGGTTTCTTCGACCAGCTCGACGACGATGCCTTCGCCCGGCGGCATGATCGATACCGCCAGCGTCGCTTCCGCCAGGCCATAGCTGGGCAGGAAGGCGGTGGCGTGGAAGCCGGCATCCGCGAATGCATCGACGAAGCGCTGCATCACGTCCGGGCGGATCATGTCGGCGCCGTTGCCGGCGACGCGCCAGCGGCTGAGGTCGAAGCGCTCGCTCGCCTTGGTCTGGCTCGACATCCGTCGCGCGCAGATATCGTAGCCGAAGGTGGGCGAGTAGGAGAGGGTGGTACCCGCATTGCGGCTGATGAGATCCAGCCACGCCAGCGGGCGCCGCGCGAAATCCTCGGTCTTCAGATAATCGGTCGACACCTGGTTGGCGACCGGTGACAGGAAGCAGCCGACCAGGCCCATGTCGTGATACCAGGGCAGCCAGGAGACGCAGCGATCGCTGTCCACCAGCTCCATGCCGTGGCTGTGCGCCGCGAGATTGTTGAGCAACGCATGGTGGGTGATCGCCACGCCGTGCGGAAAGCGGGTGGAGCCGCTGGAATATTGCAGATAGGCAATATCGTTCGTGTCCGCCTGCGGCAGCGCCGCTGCCGGTGCCGGGCGCTGGGCGAATTCGGCCCAGTCGGTGGCCGAGACATTGGTGAGGCGCGCGGATTCGGCGCACATCGCACCGATCTCGGGCGGATAGATCAACAGCGCAGGATCGCAGCTTTCGAGCTGCACCCGCAACTGATCGATATAGGATTGCGCGCCGCCGAAGCTGGTCGGCAGCGGCAGCGGCACCGGCCAGGCGCCGGCATAGATCACGCCGAAGAACAGCGCGGCGAACTCCGGCCCGGTTTCCGCGATCAGTGCGATGCGATCCTGCGGACGGATGCCGGCGGCGATCAGGCGCCGCGCCTGTTCCAGCGCATCACGGCGGAGGTCGGCGAAGGCATAGGCCTGCACCAGCTTGCCGCGCGCATCGTGAAAATTCAGTCCCCGGACACCCTGCGCCGCATAATCCAGCGCATCACCCAGCGTTTCGAAATCAGCGAAACGGCGCGGGAGGCGGTCTTCCGTGGGGGTGGGCGCAAGCGTTGCCGTTTCCACTATTTCGAGCGATCCCGTTTCGTCCAATGTCATTCTTTGTCTCGTGCCCCTGTGAGGTAGCAGTTCGTTGTGCCCCCACAACGCAGTTTTCCGCACGGGCTCTGCTACGCACTATCGTTCAAAATCGGTTGGCAGTGTGGCACAATCAAGGCGTATGCCCCAAAGCCCCCGCGCCAAGCCCCCCCTGGATACCGCCAGCCTCGAGGGGCTCGCGCTCCGCTATGTCGAGCGTTTCGCGACGAGCCGCGGGAAACTTGCGGCCTATCTGGACCGCAAGGTTCGTGAACGGGGATGGGGGGGCGAGGCCGCGCCCGATCCGGCGGGGATCGCGGAGCGCATGGCCGAACGCGGTTATGTCGACGATCGCATGTTCGCGGAGGCGCGGATGCGCAGCATGGCCCGCAAGGGGCTTGGTCCCCGCAGGGTGGGCATGGCGCTGCGTCACGATGGAATCGCCGCCGAGGATGCGGAGGAACTGGCAGAGGCGATCGCGGCCGATGCCGTCGCCAGTGCCATCGCCTTTTCCCGGCGGCGGCGGTTTGGTCCCTATGCGAAGGAGCCGGCCGATCGCGAATTGCAGCGTAAGCAGCTTTCCGCATTTTTACGGGCGGGGCACGCGCCGCAGATTGCGCTTAGGATATTGGATATGGCGCCGGGGGAGGATCCGGCGTGGTTGTTCGAAGTGGGACAGGCCTAATCACACAAAGCCACTCCCCTTTTTAGTAACTCTGTGTTAATGTTGTTGGCTTGGGGGATAACGATAATGCGTGCTGAGCAACAGCTGGATTCCGACCACTATCCAGGCGATACCTGTCAGGACGTCCGGTTCAATGAGGATGCCTCTAGCGAAGGGGCTTTGTATCGCGGCGTCGTCAAATGGTTCGACGTCACCCGCGGTTTCGGTTTCATGGTCGCCGACGATCCCGCGATTGGCGATATTCTGATTCATTTTTCGGTATTGCAGGAACATGGCCGCCGCAGCTTGCCGGAAGGCGCGCGGCTGGAATGCATCGCCGTGCGGCGCCAGCGGGGGCTGCAGGCGCGCAGCGTCGTCTCGATCGATCTCAGCCAGGCGGTGGAGCCGGTGAAGCGCAGCGGCGACCGGATCGAGCGGCTGAAGCTGATCGACGATGCCGGCCCGTTCGAATCGGTTTCGGTGAAATGGTTCAATCGGCTGAAGGGCTATGGCTTCCTGGTGCGTGCGGGAGAGACCACGGACATTTTCGTCCATATGGAAACGCTGCGTCGGGCAGGGATTGAGGAAGTCGAGCCCGGCCAGCCGCTGCGCGCCCGAATCGTCGATGGAGAGAAGGGGCCGCTTGCCGTGGCTGTGGAGCAGCCGCTGATGATCGTCTGAAGGCTGGGGCAAGGCACCGTGCGGCGCGCGCCCGCCCTGGCGGCGGGAAAGCGGCCGGCATCGCATCGGAACCTTGCCCAGGCGCACGCTTGGCGGTATCGGACAAGCCCATGGGACTTCCTTTTCCGATCTTCACCTGGTGGAACGGCGCCACCTTCGGCACTCGCATGGGATTGCGCGGCAAGAAGCGCATCGGCGAGGATTCGCTTGGCAACCTTTATTATGAGGGCGGCCGCGATCCGAACGGTATCCCGCGCCGCTGGGTGATCTACAAGGGGTCCAACGACGCCAGCCGCATTCCGCCGGAATGGTTCA
This sequence comes from Sphingomonas pokkalii, assembly GCF_003096275.1. Lineage (GTDB taxonomy): Bacteria > Pseudomonadota > Alphaproteobacteria > Sphingomonadales > Sphingomonadaceae > Sphingomonas > Sphingomonas pokkalii. The sequence continues at coordinate 2,749,349 of NZ_QENQ01000001.1, read as the reverse complement.
GCTGGCTGCACCACCAGATCGAAGGCGCGCCCGAAGAGGTGCTGCCGCCGGTGCGTGGCTGGGAAAAGCCCTGGGTGCCGAATCAGACGGGCACCGAGCTCGCCTATCGTCCGCCCGGCGCGCTCGAAAAGGGTGGCCAGCGCGTACGTGCAACCGGCGACTACGAGGCGTGGACGCCGGACGCATGAGAGCTGCGGCGGCGCTGATCGCGCTCGCCCTGACGGCTGGCTGCTCGAAGGGCGGTGGTGACGGTGCTGCCGGCGGGGACAATGCCGGCGACGCGCTGGTGATTACCGGCGCGGGCGGGAATGACGGCCAGGGCGCCGAAGTGGTTTCGATCGGGCCCGATGCGGCAACGGCGGATGCCGCGGCAACGCCGATGCGCGATCGGGTCGCCGTGATCGGCGTGCTCAACAAGCGGAACGGCGTTGAACGGGATGTGACGCTCAAGCCGGGTCAGGCGGTGCGCATCGACGGAAAGGTGACGGTGCGGCTGCGCGCATGCGAGCGGACCGCACCTTGGGAAGCCGATCGATTGACGGGCGCATTCCTGCAGATGGATGTGCTGCGCGGCCCCCGGCAATGGTCCCGCGTGTTTTCCGGCTGGGTGTACAAGGAACAGCCGGCGCTGAACGTCGTGCAGCACCCGGTTTACGATATCTGGCCCAAAAGCTGTGCGATGACTTTCCGTGAGAGCGGACCGGATACGGTGCCGGCATCGTCCGCCGTGCCATCCAGCGCGAAGAAATCGCCGGAAGCCGAACCCTCCCCTGCGGAGGACGCACCGTCCAGCGCTTCGCCCAGCAACGCGACATAGTCGGCGCGGGGGATTTCCACCGCCCCCAGCGATGCCAGGTGGTCGGTGATGAACTGGCAATCGAGCAGGCGGAAGCCGCCGGCCTGTAGCCGTGCGACCAGGTGTGCGAAGGCGACCTTGGAGGCATCCCGCACCCGCGTTACCATCGACTCGCCGAAAAACGCGCGGCCAAGCGCAAGACCATAGAGGCCGCCGGCCAGTGCCCCATTCTGCCAGCACTCGATGGAATGGGCGTAACCCTGACGATGCAGTTCCAGGAAGGCGCGCTCGATCGGGCCGTTGATCCAGGTTTCCGGGCGATCCTGCGCCGCTTCGGCGCACAGGCGGATCACGCCGGCGAAATCGCGATCGACGGTGACCTCGAAGCGTTCCGACGCGATCGTCTTGCGCAGCGAGCGGGAGAGGTGAAATCCGTCGAGCGGCAGGACGCCGCGCATCTTCGGTTCCACCCAATAGATGCTGGGATCGTCGCGGTGATCGGCCATCGGGAATACCCCCATGGCATAGGCACGCAGAAGCAGCGACGGATCGATTTCCTGTTCCGGGCCGCGACGTTGGCTCATTTTGCGGGGATGCGCCGGGCTAGCGCCTGTTCGATCGTCTGCCACAAGCCTGCGAAGGCGCGTGCCGCTTCGCTGCGCGGTGCGAAGGCGCCGACGGGCGACCGGCGCACCGCGACGGCTTCGATGAGGCTCGCCATCGGGACGGTCGGCCAATCGGGATCGCGGGAGAGCGCCTCGACATGGAGCTTGCGGCGGCGATCGACCATCGCGTGTACCGGCATCAACGGAACCTTCGCGCCGCGTTGCGCCAGATGGGTGGCGACTTCGTCGAACGCGCGGCGGGACAGGGGGGAGGGGACCACCGGCACGACGATCAGATCGGCGGCGCGCATCACCTGCTCGCTGGTATCGGTCAATCCTGGCGGGCAATCGAGCAGGATGCGATCATAATCCTCGGTCAGATCGTCCAGCAGCTTGCTGAGGCGCTTCTTCTTCTCCAGCGCGTGGAACAGATGGTCGAGCCCGCGGAGCGACGTATCCGCCGGCAGCAGTTCCAGCCGTTCGAAGGCGGTGCCGCAGATCAGCTTGGCGGCGGCAATGTCCTTGGAAAAGATCGATTGTGCGGCATGGTGCGACGGTGCGTCGCCGCCGAGCAGGAACGTCGAGGCTGCCTGCGGATCGAGATCCCATAGCAGGGTGCGGCGAGCGGAGCGTATCGCCGAACACCAGGCGAGATTGACCGCCATCGTGGTTTTTCCCACGCCTCCCTTCAGACTGTAGATTGCGATCGTCGCCATGCGGTTCCTCCCGACGCGCTACGCTGGCACGAAAAAGGCCCGGTGAGAATTCCCACCGGGCCAGGATCTCGTGAAAATGCGGTGGCCTCAGGCCTTGCAGGTGTGGGCGGTGCCGTCTGCGAGGGTGATCTTGGCGGACTTTGCGTTGCCTTCGAGCTTGTAGCCGCCTTCGGCGACATAGGCCTGGCCGGCTTCCGGCGCGTTGAGCAGGATCGACTTCATCGAATCCTTCTTCTCGCGAAGCGCGGCCATCTTGCCGCCCTTGAAGAAGTCAACGAACAGCAGCGTGTTACCCGGCTGGCAACGGAAGGACACCGACGTCTCGATCGAGGGCGGCGGCTCCGACGGCGCGGCGTTCGCAAGCTGCGAAGCCATGGGATCGGGCGAGCGGCTGTCGACCACTTCGGGCTTGTTGTTGCATGCGGCGAGCGCCAGCAGTGCGACGGCGGAGAGAGCAAACGGGGAGGAGTTTTTCATAGCGTTCGGGCTTTTCCTTGGGTGGGGGAGAATCGTCAAGCGGAAATCGGGATCCAATGCACCCATGTTGTGCGACGCAGCGTAGTAAGCGCAGGCAACGCTGTTTGCGCAACCCCGTAACAGCCGCTTGCGCGATCTCCCGGAGCCGGTGCAGGTGTCCGGCTTGACCGTGACGCTTTGGCTGCGCAGGAGGGCAGGGAGGAGAGAAGGCATGACGGTTCGTTCGCATTGGCCAGTGCTGCTATCGATGCTGCTACTGGCGGGCTGTGGCGGCAGCCCGGACGATCAGGGCGATCTCGCCCAGGCGAACGAAGCCCAGGCGATCAAGCCCGGCCCGATGCTGGGTGGCATCGACCTCTCCAAGCCGCTGCGCCTGCGGGCCGGGGATGGCAAGGGATGGACGCTGGATCTGGCACCCGGGCGGATCCTGTATCGCCCGGCAGGCAAGCCGCCGGTTCCCTTCTACCCCGTTTCGCCCCGGCTTGGCGTCGGCGAGGCCCGCTATCCGACCCAGACGCCCGATGGGGAGACGGTCGCCATCGTGCTCCGCCCGGAGGCTTGCGGCAAGGGCGACGCCGCCGCGCCGCTGACGGCGACGCTCACGATCGGGGCACGCAGCTACGCCGGGTGCGCATCTCCCTTGCCGATCGAACAGATTCGATACGATCTTTACAATGAAGCGATGTCGGACGCCGAGAATGCCGGCGGGTAATCGGGCGGGCGCTTCGCCAGCAGGGTAAAGTGGATGGTGGTGCCGCCATCGCTGTGCTGGGACAGCCACAGGCGGCCGCCATGCTCTTCTATCAGGTACATCGCGATCGGCAGGCCGATGCTTGGCCCGACGGCAGTGCCGTCGCCGCTTTGCAGGCTGAACCGCGCGCCGCTTTCGCCTGCGCCTGGCTTCAGGCCAGTGACGGTGACGCCGACGTCGATCCGGTCGTCCCGCATCGCGGCGGTGGTGATGCGGATCGTGCCGCCCTGGCAATAGGTACAGGCATCGGCACCGGCACTGACGACGTTCGAGAGGGCCTGCACGATCTGCTCCGCGTCGAAAAAGCCATTGGCCGCATCCGGCGCGATGTCGATGGAAATGGGCGGCAATGGTTGGGATGCGGTGGCGCGCGCGGCTGCCAGCGCCTGTTCGATCACGCCGGCCAGGGGGTGCAGATCGAAGACGAAATCGGTCTGTCTGGCCATATGGCGGATACGGCGAATGATATTGCCCGCGCGGTGAAGCTGCTCCTCGGCCGAGCGGGTGATCGCCAGGGTCCGTTCGTCGGTTTCCGGAGACAGGCGAATCGCCGCCATGAAATTGGCGGCGGCCGAGAGCGGCTGGTTGAGCTCGTGCGCGATCGCCGCCGCAATGGCGCCCAGCGCGCCGGCGCGCGCCCGGGCCGCCATCTCGCGTTCGATCTCCAAGCGATCGGCCACGATCTTGTCGCGTTCCGCAATTCGCGAATGTAGTTCCCGATCGACGCGGATGCGATAATCGGCCAGCGCCACATACCGCGATATGGACTGGAGAAAATCGGTTTCGTCTTGCGTGAAGTGCGCCGCGCTGCGGCGGCCGAAGCCAAGCGTGCCCAGCAGCTTTCCGCCATGGGAAAGCGGCACCGCGACGAAGCTGTTCAGCCGCAACAGGCGCAGGAAGTAATGGCCGGGGTCCTGCGATTGCTGGACATCGTCTACGACGACCATTTCACCCCGCTGCGCCGCCGTCCCCGATGTCGACTGGCCGGGGCGGAGGCGGATCGAGGCGCCCACCACGGCTTCCTGTGGGTTCAGGCCGCGATGCGATACCAGGCCCAGATCCCGTGTTTCCTCATTGAATTCGTGGTGGATGAACAGGTCGATGCCAAGCTCTTCGCGGATGTTGTCGAACACCTGCGCCAATGCGGGTTCGAGCTGGCGCGCCTGCATCAGCAGGTCGGTGTTGGTGACCAGCAGATCGGAACGCGCATGCTGCCGCGGGCGTGCCGACGCAATGGCGCCGGGATCACCCTCCTCTTCCGGCACGGTGCCTCGTTCCTTCGACATGGTGATGATACGCCCTTTGTCACATGCTATGTCGTGCAGAAACGAACCCCTAGTAGGTATTGCTACTGAGTTTCATTCTGGGACGGGTTTCCTCCTTCGACGATGTCCGCAAGGCGTTGCCAATCGGGAAGTTTCCGCGCGACGCCCACGGTGTGCAGCGGGCTTGAGGAAGGCAGGGCGATCACCGCAAACCCCGGCGCCATACCCGCCAGTTGCCGCATCCCATGCCGGTAGGCGGTGGCGCCGTTGAAGGCGATCGCGCGGAGATGCGGAAGCGTGGCGGCAAGCGCGCCAATATCGTGCGGCTCCACCTCCCGAAGCGCGGCATCGGTGCTGCCGGGGCGTTCGGCGCTGGCAACCACGTCCCACAACCCGATATGGGCCGCGAGCAGCGCCTGAAGCCGATCCGCATAGGGGAGCGGCACAAGATCCCGGCCGGCGGCCGGTGAAATCAGCTGCCAGAACTGGTTCTGCGGATGCGCGTAATAGCGTTGGGCGGCCAGCGACCGCTCGCCCGGAAGCGAGCCGAGCACCAGCAACCGGACGTCCTGATCGACCACGGGGGGGAAGCTGAACTTACGAGCGGTCATCACCCCGCCATTCTTGCAGAGCGCAGCCGGGTGGTCGAGCCGCGCCCTTCGGAGGCCGGCTTGCGACAGGCCGCGATACCCGGCCGAAGAAGTTCATTGCCGATGGCACGAATAGGATATAGCTTCAGCCAGTATCGAACAGGGAGTATCGCCGTGGCACTGGCAGCAATTCCCAACGATTTCTTCTCGGTCATCACGGCTGGCCATCACACCTCCGGCATCCTGCAGGCGATTCTTGGTAGCGGCCAGCCTGTCGGCGCGCATCTCGACGATCCGACGGATATCGACCGCCAGCGCAGCCTTTGGGCCGCCAAGCTGGACCATGCGATCCTGCGGGCGGAACGGCCGGTATTGCTGGTTGCCCGCGGCCAGAGCTGTTTTGCTGCGACCTGGTGGGCCAGGCTTTCCCCGCGTGACTATATCGCGCGCGTGGCGGGAGCGCTGTTCATCGACCCGCTGGAAGCGGATGGCGCCGCTGCCGCTCGCTTCGCCTCGCCGCGTATCCGCCTGCCGTTTCCGTCGCTGCTGCTGAACGGGGAATCGCCCGATAGCGATGCCGTTCGCCGTGCCCAGGCGCTTGCTCTTGAATGGGGCGGCGCGCTCGATTCTGCACCGCGCACCGAGGCGCTTTCCCGCTGGCAAGGTGCGCGCGAATTCGTGATGCGGATGACGGCGGGGGTGGTCGATCGCCGTGCGCAGGCGGCGGGTGCGCTGGCCGCAGCGCTGCACGCTCCCAAGGACTGAAGCCGGCCCGCCATCCTGATGGGGTGGCGGACGGGCCGGCTCCGGCCCGGGATCAGAAAATGCCGGGAACTTCGCGCTGGGCAGTGTTCGGTCGGGCTGGCGACAAAAGATCGCGCTGCTGGCGGGAAACGCTCGCCACGCCGATGCCGCCGCTATTGCTGATCGGGCTGCAACTGCGGCCTGCGACGAAATCGAGCGCCGACTTGATCGATGCTTCGCGGACATCGCCCAACGGGCGCGACAGATCGTCGATCGCGCTGCAACTGGCTTCGACGGTGCTGGCCAGACCATTGAAATAGGCGCCCTGGCGGTTGGCGTTCTGAGTTGCGAACGCGATCACGCGCAGGCGATCATCGCACTCCTTCCGGTCGATCGCGATCTGGCCCACGGGCTTGCCATAGGTATTGGTGCCGATCAGCGCGACGCTGCTGTGGAAATAGGGAAGGGCCGTGTTGATGACGAGTTCGCTGGCTGAAGCCGTGCCGCGGGTGCCGATGAATGCGATGCGCGTCGGGACAATGGCCTCAGGTTGTGCGCTGAAATAATCCGTTTCATCATTAGCCGATTTTTCCGGGCGGAAGCTGACATAGCTGAACACGTCCGTGGAACGGCGGGCGCCGCCCAGCAGGTCGCCGAACAGCTCCGCGATCGAAACCAGGCCGCCGCCATTATAACGCAGATCGACGATCAGGTTGGTGATGCCCTGTGCCTTGAACGTCGCGAAGGCGCTGCGCAGGGCCGGATCGGCGGTGTTGATGAAGGTGCGCAGATTGATATAGCCGACGCGCCCGCCGCCGTTAGGATCCGTAAGGATTTGCGCGCCATAGCGATTGGACACGGGCGCAAGGCTGAATTCGGCTTTGGCGAGCGAGACCACGCGCTCGCTGCCGTCGGTGCTGCGGATCCGCAACGTCCGGCTGGTGCCGTTGGTATCGGGGCCAAGCGCGTCGGTGACGCCATCCAGGCCCTGGCTGGCGATGATGCTGCTCACATCCCGAAGATTGCCAGCGTTGGTGCCGATGGCGACAATCTGCGCGCCGCGATCGATGCCGGCCTTCAATGCGCTGCCGCCTTCGAAGCTTTCCGCGACCATGATCGTTGAAACGCCGTCGGTGGCCAGGCGGAAACCGAAGCCGGCACTGGAGCCGGAGGTGTAGTAGGCGGTCTCTCCCGCGATCGATGTGAGATAGGTGAAATGGCGATCACGTCCCTGCGATCGCGCGGTGGCGGTGAGCGCATCGAGGTACGTATCGGGCGATGTATAGCCCGATGGATCGAGATTCGCTGGCAGCGTTTCGGGGAAGAGATACCATTCGCGCATTGCCGCCAGGATCCAGTCCTGACGGCTGCGGAGCGTGCAGGCGCTGGACGTTGGGGTCGGGGTTGCAGTTGGCGTGGGAGTGGCGGGTTGCACCATCGAACCGCTGCCGCCACCGCTGCCGCCGCCGCCACAGCCGGCCAGCAACCCGGCCATCACCAACGCCGAAATACCCGAACGCAACGTCGACATCACTATTCCCCCATACATGTACCCGCAACGCTTAGTCGGTCGCGGGGTGCTTCGCCAGAAGGCGTCGCGCATCAGGCTTTCAGAATCCAGCCCTTTCGATCCATCCACCAGCCGACCGCCCAGCACAGCATCGTATAGGCGAAGGCGCAGAGCAGCGACCCCAGCGAGCCGGGCGCGATCGCCTGGAAGATGTCGACGCCGGCGGCTTCGTACGTGCCGTTCTCCGCGCCCGCGGGGATCATGTTGAGCACCGTCACGAACAGCTCGGAGAACAGGTAGATGGCCAGCGGATTGCGGCCGAGGATGGTGAAGAAGCGGGTGCCGCGCTTGAAACCGGCGATCTCGATCAGCCAGATCGCAGCCCCGAGCAGCAGCAGATCCAGGCCGACGGTGAGCAGCACATAGGAGCCGGTCCACAGCTTCTTGGCGATCGGGAACCAGGGCGACCAGGCGAGCCCGGCCAGCACCAGCACCACGCCGACCAGCGCCATTCGCCCCACGGTGCGGCGCAGCTCGCCGCCCTGCACGATGGCGAGGCCTGCCAGATAGCCTGCGATCACGTTGACGGTGGCGGGCAGGGTGCCGAGCAGCCCTTCGGGATCGAAGCCCGCATCCTTCTTGTAGAGATGGCCCGGCCCCAGCAGCCACAGGTCGATCTGGGTGCCGATATTGGCATATTTGTCGAACGCCATCCCCGCCGGGCTGAAGGCGAGCAGGATCGTCCAATAGCCGAGCAGCATGGCGACGCCCGCCAGCAGCAGCTGCCGCGGCTTGAGCCAGCGGATCATCAGCCCGGCCAGCACATAGCAGAGCGCGAGGCGCTGGAGCACGCCGGGCACGCGGGTGAGCGCGAAGGGCTTGAGCTCCCAACCGTTCGCGCCGTGCTCGACGAAGGGGAACCAATACATGAGGTAGCCGAGCACGAAGATGATCGCGCCGCGCCGGAACAGCCGGGCGAGGAACGGCGCGGTCGCCACCGGCTTGCGGAAGGCGAAGCTCATTGCATTGCCCATCGCGAACAGGAAGGTGGGGAACACCAGGTCCGCCAGGGTGAAGCCGAACCATTTGGCATGGACCAGCTGCGGATAGGGCTCGGCACCGGGCCCCGAGGTATTGACCAGGATCATCAGGAAGATGGTCGCGCCGCGAAACACGTCGAGCGCGAGGAAGCGCGGCTTGCCGGCGAGCGCGGCGACGGTGTTGGCCTGGGTTTCGGTCATCGGGCGTCGCTTTCTGCGAGGAGGGTGCGGGCAAGGGCTAGAGGTGCGGCGGGGCGTTGGCGCGCCCACATCTTGCCGTCCTTGAGCCAGGCGGCCTGCCAGTCGCGGATGGCGGCGGCGGTGGCCTTGGCGTCGAACGGCTGGTGCGCGGCGGCGGCGGCGCGCTGGGCGGCGAGGAAACGCTGCCAGCGCGGCCAGTAATAGCCGGCATAGAGGCCCTGCCAGGCGCGCGAGGCATAATCGGAGAGGTGGCCGGTGCCCCCCCAGACGGTGACCACCGCCTTGGCCTGTTCGACGAACGCCGCCTTCTCGGCGGGCGTGTCGCCATAGGCGGCGGCGTCGGCGAGCCAGCTGCCCAGCGTTTCCTGCTGGTTGCCGGCGAGCGCGTCGATGTCCTTGGCGAGGCGTTCGGCGGCGGCGGTGGCGCGGTCGCCGGTGGCGAGGTCGCCCGCCTTGTAGGCGGCGACCGCCGTCTTCAGCCGGTCGTCCAGCCGCACGCTGGCATAGTGGCGGACGAGATCGACCACGTCATAGGTGTAGAGCAGTTCGCCGCCATGTTGCGGGGCCTGGGCGAGCAGCGCTTCGATTCCGGCGCGGAGTTGGGCCGGATCGCCCGGCGCGGCGGGGTATTCGGCGCCGTCGAGGCTGGGGAATTTGAAGAACAGATAGGCGCCGGCCTGTTCGTGCCACCAGCGCGGCGTCCAGTAGCGGGTGGTGTAGGCGCCGGCGATCGCCTTCTCCCAGGCGGCGACCAGCGCGGGCGAGGTCTTGCCGTAGCGCGCGCGGGTATAGTCGCCGATCCAGGCATCGAGCGGGCGGGCCTTGCCGGCGGCGTCGATCTCGCCCCAGGCGAGGTCATAGGCATAGGCATAGGCGATGCCGTTGCTGTGCAGCCCTTCCGGGAACAGCCCGAAGCCGCGCATCCGGCCATGGCCCGGATTGGCGAGCGCGGCGGTGATGTCGCTGCGGTAGAAGTTCAGGTCGCCATAGACCGGGTTGCTGCCGCCGTAATTGTGGACATAGCCATAGGCCCAGCCCTTGCCGTAAAAGGCCTTTGTCGCGTTCCAGATGCCGGGATAGCGATCATTGCCGATGTCGAGGATCAGCATCCGCTCGTCCGGCACCTTCGACAGGAAGGCGGAAATGGCATCGGGCGTCCAGAAGGCCTTGTCGGCGCCGAACAGCCAGCCCTGCATGACCCAGGTCGCGTTCGGCGCGGCGGCGGTGATCGAGCGGTAGAGCCGCTCGCCATAGGCCGCGAGCCGGGCGTCGCGGACCTCCTTGGGCAGCGCGGCGGCGCGGGTGGCGGCGGTGTTGGCGATGGCGTCGCCATAGGCCGCCGCGCGGGCGTCGCTGCCGTCTTCGGCGATCGGCGGCACCATCTCGTTGAAGGCATCGGCGAGATAGTATTCGCCGGGGCCGTAGGTCGCCGTGTAGAGCTGCAGGAAGCGCGCGGCGAGCTTGGCGAACAGCGGATCGGACGGGTCGAGCCAATAGGTGCCGGGGAAGCCCTCCCATTGCCGCATCTGGTAGATCTTGGCTTCGGGGTGCGCCTTGGCGAACGCCTCGGGCACATAGCCGGAAAAGGCGGGCAGGATCGGCTTCATGCCGAGCGACCGCATCCGCGCCAGGATCTGGCGCTGGAGCACGCGCTTCTTCTCGATCCAGTTGGCCGAGAGCGGCGCGCGATAGCCGGCGATGTTGCCCATGCGCTGCCAGGGCAGGAAGGGCGCGGCGGAGAGGCCCTGGGCGATCTGGGCGTCGGTCATGCCCTGCTCGCGCCACAGCGCGCGCCAGACATGTTCCTGCCCCTCCATCGCCAGCGGCGTGTCGACGCCGTGCGCGGCCATCCAGTCGATCTCGCGCTCCCAGCGGCCCCAGTTCCACCAGGGGGTGGTGTAGCCATAGGTGCAGGTGTTCAGATAGGTACGCAGCGAGAAGGGCGAGGCGACCACCCCACTGTCATAGCCATCGCGCAGCGCCAGCGGCCGGTTGCGCACGCCCTCCCAGGAAACGAACAGGCTGCCCTGCTGGCCGAGGGTCCGGGCGGCGCCGCGCACCAGCGCGACCGGCGAGGTGCCTTCGATCCGCAGGCGACCGGCAGCGGTGCGGGCGCGGAACTGTGGCGTGGCGCCGGGAACCAGCGCCAGATCGATTCTTCGGGTGTCGACGCCGAGGCGCGCCAGCACGGTGCGGGCAGCGGCGGTTTCGGACTGGGCTGCCGGCGCGGTGGCCGGTCTGTCAGGCTGCGCCGCAGCGGGGGTGGCGAGGACGAGGCCGGCCGCGACCGGGCCGAGGTAACGGAAACGGCGGGCGGCAATATGGGCCAAGTCGTACACTCCAGAACACGAAAATTCGGGGGCGGCGTGGTGCCGCCCCCGAGGGGTCTTACATCTTCAGCGTAGCCGACAGGTAGAAGCTGCGGCCATAGAAGCTGCTTTCCTGCCAGACGGCGGGATCGCGGAAATAGGCCTGTTCGCGGCTGTTGTTGAGGTTGATCACCCCGGCCGCGAAGCTGAGCCATTTGTTCGGCGAATAGCCGCCGCTCAGGTCGAACTGGGTGCGGCCGCGCACGACATGGCCTTCCCGCGCGAAGAAGCTGTCCGCGCTGTTCTGCTCATAGCTGCTGCGATGGTTGACCGAGAGGCGGATGTTGAAATGCTCGTTCTCCCAATAGGGCGAGACGTTCCACGTCACCTTCGACAGGTTGCGGATGGTGAAGCCGGTGCCGATCGCCACCTTCTGCGGATAAACCCGCGTCAGGTTGGCGAGGATGCCGAAGCCGTCCACCGGCAGCAGATCGTCGAACGACTGGTTCCAGCTCACCTCGAAGCCCTTCACCTTGATGGTGCTGGGATCGTTGCGGGTCTGGGTGATGTCGTAGCTGTTGCCGCGGGCATCGACGCAGTCGTTTGCCGTGGCGGTCAGCGCGGTGCCGTTGAACGTCGACGGGCAGATCAGCGACGAGAAGGTGCCGTTCTTGATCCACTTGTAGAAGCCGTTGATCGCGATCGCGCTCGACCGGGTGAAGTACCATTCGACCCCCAGATCGAGCTGATCGGCGGTCAGCGGCTTCAGCGATGCCTGGCCGAGATCGACCGAGATCGTGCTGGTGCCCGGCGGCGAGGTGTTAGGCGAGCTGCTGGTGGTCTGCGCCATGGAGGTGCTGGAGTCCATGATCGGGCGGACGAGCACCTTGGCGGCGGCAAAGCGGACCTGCAGCGTGCGGGTCGGCTCCAGCACGAGGTTCAGGCTGGGCAGGACATTGTCGTAGCTCTGCTCGATCGCATAATCGCCGATCTTGCGCTGCACTTCGGTATAGCCGTCGGTGCGGGGGGCGGTGATATTGCCCTTCACCTTCTGCTTGGTGTGCTCGTAGCGCACGCCGATGTTGCCGCGCAGCGTCATGTCGCCCAGCTGCGTGTCGATGCCCGCCATGAAATAGGCCGAGGGCATGAAGCGATCGACATGGTAGCTGCCTTCCGGCGCCGCGATATCCGGAACGGTGATGCCGGCCTTGGCCAGTGCCGCGTCATAGGCGCCGAGATCAGGCCCCACCCAGGCACCCGGAATGCCCGTGTCACCGTTGAGGAAGCCGCTGACCGGATAGTTGGTGGTTGCCATCGCCGGGAAGATCGCGCTCGACGGCGCCGGCTGGTTGGCCAGCGCGATCATGTCGTGGCGGCTGACGTCGCGGTTGAAGATCTCATGGCGATATTTGGCGCCGATGGTCAGCTTGTTGATCGGGCCGAGCGCGACATCCTTGGAGATGTCGGCCTGCGCCGAGCTTTCGCTCGAGCGCATCTTGCGGGTGGCGCCGTTCGGATATTCGTTCCGCGTGAGCGCACTCGGAGCGTAGAGTGCGGTGCTGGTGAGGTCGGTGCCGACGCTGTACTTCACCGCGTCAGGGTTGGAGAAGTCGATCGTCGCCGTCGGGATATTGACGGCGAGGATGGCGGCGGCTTCGCGCTGATAGGTGCTGCCCTGCGTGTAGTTGAGCGCCGTGCGCGCCGACCAGCCATTGTCGCCGGTCCACTTGCCTGACAGGGTATAGCCCTGGCTGACGAGATCGCGGTCCTCGTGCTGGCGGTTGTTTTCCATGGAGAAGTTGGTGGCGGTCGCCTTGGTGGCGACACCGTTCACGACGTTGCTGCCAGCGATGCGCGACGTGTTGAACAGGAACACCTGCTGGTTCACGTCGTAATCGGTGATGTCCTTGGCATAGATCGCGCTGGCATCGATTTCGACGCGGTCGCTCGGGCGCCACTGCACGCCGCCGCTGCCCATCAGGCGTTCGGTGTCACGATCGATGCGGCGATAGCGCGGGCGGCGTGGCACGAAGGTGCTGGCGCCGGCGATCGTCTGGGTCGCCCAACGGTCCATCCAGAAATAGTCGGCGCGGTCCTTCAGCTTCTGATAGCCGAGGTTGAGGTACACGCCGAGCGTGCCGTCGGCGAACTGGTCGACATAGCTTCCGCTGACCTTCGGCGTGATCTTGCCGCCGGCATATTCGGAATTCTGGCCCTTGACCGAGAGGACCAGCTGGCGGCCCTTATAGTCGAGGGGTTTCGCGGTCTGAATGTTGACCGTGCCCGAAAGGCCACCGGCATCCATGTCTGCGGTCGGCGACTTGATCACCTGGATCGAATTCGCGAGCTCGGTCTGGATGATGTCGTAGCGGAAGCCGTCGGTGAAGTCGGCGCTCTTGAAGGTCTGGCCGTTCACGGTGGTCATCGCATATTGCGGGCCGAGGCCGCGGACGCTGATCGTCGCACCGCGCCCGTTGATGTTCGACATCTGGACGCCGGAGATGCGCTGAATTGCCTCGGTGATGTTTTCGCTGGGGAACTTGCCCAGGTCCTCGGCCGAGATGCCGTCGGTGACGCGGGTATCCCTGCGCTTCGCATCGATCGCATTGTCGATCGCGGCGCGGATGCCGGTGACGACGATCTCGCCGCCGTCCTGACCGGCCGGTTCGGTGGTGGTCTGTGCCTGTGCGGCGCTGGCAAAGCCCAGTGCTGCCGCGCATCCCGATACGAGCAGAAGCGCGCGGATGTGGCGGCGCGTGCCTGTGGTGACGCTACCCGTGATGTGCATGTGTTTCCCCCAATGCTGGCCTTTCGGCCGGTTGGCTGCCGCGCTCCATCGCGCCCTCCCGTGGCGCTTGCGTCTGGAACACGGCAAGCCTGCATTGGTCGGTATCGGTCTTACTCTGTCAAGGCCAATTCAATACAAAAAACAAATGGTGGTATTACCTATTTGCCTGACATCGTTGCAAATGTTGCATTAAGTGATTGATAATGTGGACTGCAATTTGAGTGTCGCCCAAGCGCCACAGGCGCGAGGATTTGAATACAGGTATGCTGGTCAGGCAATGCGGGGTGCCAGAATCCGCATCAGCGCCTCGCAGCCGGCTGCATCGCCCGCATCGAACCGAGCGGGCAATGGACTGTCGAGATCGAGAACGCCGAGCAGTCGGCCCTGGTGGACGATAGGCACCACCAGCTCCGATCGGCTGGCCGCGTCGCAGGCGATATGACCGGGGAATGCGTGGACGTCCTCGACCAGCTGGGTTTCCCGCGTTGCGGCGGCGGCGCCACACACGCCCTTGCCGAATGGGATGCGGATGCACGCCGCCTTGCCCTGGAACGGGCCCAGCACCAGTTCGTCCGCCACGTTGCGGTAGAAGCCGGCCCAGTTGAGATCGGGCAGATACTGGCCGATCAGTGCGGAGACGTTCGCCATGTTGGCAATCGGATCGGGCTCTTCCGCCGTCAGCGAATCGAGCGCGGCGGCGAGATCGCGATAGAGCTCGGCCTTGGAATCGGCGGTGATGTCGAAGCTGTACATGGCGGCGATGTAGGGGATCGCGGCAGCGGGTGCGAGGGGGACTTGGTTCTGCCGGTGCTCCGAAGCCGCATCCTCCCCCGCCAGGGGGAGGTGGGCCGCGCAGCGGCTCGGAGGGGGAGGATGCCAGAACCTCTCAGCCCGTCCTTCCTCCCCCTCCGTCGCCTTCGGCGACACCTCCCCCTGGCGGGGGAGGATACGCTCTGCTTTCAGTCCAGGGAAACCTTGCCCCGCCCGGCCTTCACCGCCGAGCGGCCCTTCTTGGCATCCACCCGCCGTGCCTTGGCGGCCTTGCTCGGTTTGGTCTTGATCCGTCTGGCCTGGCGTTCGTGCGCCTTGTCGATCAGATCGGACAGGCGCTGGCGGGCATCGGTTCGATTTGCGTCCTGGGTGCGATATTGCCGGGCGGTGATCAGCAGCTCGCCCGCCGAGGTCATCCGGGTGCCGGCCAGTTCCTTCAGCCGTTCATAGGCATAGGGCGACAGGCCCAGCCGGAACACGTCGACCCGTAGTTGCACCGCGGTCGCCACCTTGTTGACGTTCTGCCCGCCGGGGCCGGTCGCCGCGAGGAACTTTTCCTCGACGATAGCCTCGTCGGGAATTTCAGCCATTCGGGCGACCGAAGCCGATATGGTGGAAACGTGCGGGCAGCGGCGCGTCCCCGTGCACGTCCGGCTTGCCGAGGCGGGGGACGGTGATCGACTGGGCGTGGAGCATCAGCGCCGGGCCGCCGCGCCCATAAACGGGGTCACCGACGATCGGAATGCCGATGCCTTCCAGTGCATGGACGCGGATTTGATGGGTGCGGCCGGTCTCGGGATAGAAGGCGACCAGCGCGCGGCCGTCCTGCACTTCCATCCGCTTCCAGCGGGTGCGCGCGGACTTGCCCTTGGGATCATGGGTCATCCGCCAGCCCTCCTCGATCGTCGAGACCTTGCCGAGCGGCAGGTCGATCTCGCCGCTTTCGGCTTCGGGCACGCCGTCGAGGATCGCGACATAGCGCTTGGTGACCTGGCCGGCCTCGAACGCCTGGCCGAAGCGCTTCATCGCCTTGGGGTTGCGGGCGAGCAGCAGGCAGCCGCTGGTGTCGCGGTCGAGCCGGTGGACGGGAAGCGGCAGGCGCTGGAAGCCGAAGGTCAGCTGGTCGAGCAGATCCTCCAGGCTTTCGCTGCGGTCGCGCGGGCGATCGACGGGGAGGCCCGCCGGCTTGTCGATGATCAGCGCTTCGCCGTCGATGAAGAGTACCCGGTCCTTGAACATGCGCGAGCATATAGCGCGCCGCGCGAAATCCGCGAGCCCGGATACGAAAACGGCCGGAGCAGGGGATGCTCCGGCCGTCTTGGTGTGCCGCGCGCTACGCTACCGGCGCGGCACCTGGGTTACGCCTTCAGCTTGGTCGCCGTGGTCGCGACGCGGGCGCCGAGATAGCGGGCGCCGTCGAGCTCGACGGCGCTCGGCTGGCGGCTGCCGTCGCCGTCGGCGATCGTCGTCGCGCCATAGGGGGCGCCGCCCTTCACTTCGTCCACGCCGCCCTGGCCCTGGAAGCCGTAATCGAGGCCGACGATCGTCATGCCGAAGTGGAGGAGGTTGGTGAGGATCGAGAACAGGGTCGTTTCCTGGCCGCCATGCTGCGAGGCGGTGGAGGTGAAGGCTGCGCCGACCTTGCCGTTCAGCTGGCCCTGGAACCACACGCCGCCGGCCTTGTCCCAGAACGCCGCCATCTGGCTGGCGAGACGGCCGAAGCGGGTGGGGCTGCCGACGATGATGCCGTCATACTGGGCGAGCTGGTTGACGTCGTCGAGCACCGGATGGCTCTCGTCGACGCGGAAGCCGGCGGCCTGGGCGACTTCGAACGGCGCGGTTTCGGCCACGCGGCGAACGTCGACGGTCGCGCCGGCGCTGCGTGCGCCCTCGGCCACGGCGTCTGCCATCGTCGCGAGATGGCCGTAGGAGGAGTAATAGAGAACGAGGATCTTGGTCATGGCAACGGTCCTTTCACGGGAAGGAAAAGGGGGCCTGCGGGCCCCCTGGGGGAAACTTACTCGGCGTCGACGAGGACGATTTCGGCGTCTTCGAGCGCGGTGATCGTCACGGTCTGGCCGCCGGCCAACGCTGCACCATCGCGGGCATCGATACGATCACCCGCAAGGCTGATCGACCCAACTGCTGGTACAAGATAGGCGTGGCGACCCTCACCCACGGTATAGGGTACGCTCTCGCCTGCCTTCAGCGTCGCGCCGAGCACGCGGGCGTCGGCGCGGATCGGCAGCGCATCCTTGTCGTCGGCGAAGCCCGAGGCGAGGGTGACGAAGCGGCCCGAACGATCGCCCTTGGGGAAGGGCTTGGCGCCCCAGCTCGGCTGGCCGCCGGCCGCGCGCGGCAGGATCCAGATCTGAAAGATCCGGGTCGTTTCCGGCTCGAGATTATATTCCGCGTGGCGCACGCCGGTGCCAGCGCTCATCACCTGCACGTCGCCCGCCTCGGTGCGGCCCTTGTTGCCCATCGAGTCCTGGTGGGTGATCGCACCCGAGCGGACATAGGTGATGATTTCCATGTTCTGGTGCGGATGCGGCGGAAAGCCCGAATTTGGAGCGATTTCGTCGTCGTTCCACACCCGCAGCGCCCCCCAGCCCATGCGGGCCGGATCGTAATAGTCGGCGAAACTGAAGTGATGCTTGGCCTTGAGCCAGCCGTGATCGGCGCCGCCCAGGCTTTCGAAACTGCGTTTGTCGATCATCGCTGATCTCCCATTGGTTGCCGCCAAAATAGGGATCGAGATCAGCGCGTAAACGGAAACGTTGGAAACTGATCGTTTCATGATATTGCGTTGGCCGAGCAGGAGACGCGGGGATGAAGCTACCGGATTTCGAAGCCTGGGCGGTGTTTGCCAGCGTGGTGGAACATCGCTCGTTCAGCGGCGCGGCGCTGGCGCTGGGTGTCTCCAAGGCGACGGTTTCCAAGGCGATCACCCGGCTGGAGGGGCGGTTGGGCACCGCGCTGTTCCATCGCACTTCGCGGCGGCTGACGCTTACCGACAGCGGCCAGCACCTTGCCGACCATGCCCAGCGTATCCTGGACGAAGGCCAGTCGGCGGAGGAGGCGGCGTTCGAATCCGCCAGTGCGCCCTCCGGCGTGGTCCGGCTGGCGGCGCCGCTGACCTTCGGGGCGCGTCATCTTTCCGGCCTGATTGCCGAGTTCATGACGGCGCACCCGCAGATAAAGGTGGAGCTTACCCTGTCCGATGCCTTCATCGACATCGTCGGCGAGGGGATCGACGTCGCGTTGCGCATCGCCGAATTGCCCGATAGCTCGCTAAGGGCCCGGCGGCTGGGGCCGGTGAACATCCATGTCGTCGGTGCGCCCGATTATTTCGAACGCATGGGCCGGCCGCAGCACCCCGCCGACCTCGCTCGCCACGCCTGTTTCGTCTATACCAACACGGCGACGCCGGGGACCTGGCGCTTTCGCAAGGCGGGTGGTGAGGAAGCGGCGGTGCGGGTGGACGGGCCGCTGCGCACCGACAATGGCGAGGCGATGCTGCCGGCGCTGCGGGCCGGGCTGGGCGTGGCGCGGCTGCCGGGATTCCTGGTGGATGACGATATCGCGGCGGGCAGGCTGGAGCCGGTGCTGGCCGACTGGGTGGCCGGATCGGTGGGGCTTCATCTCGTCACGCCGCCGGGATCGCGGCGGCCGGTGCGGGTGGAAACGCTGATCGAGTTTCTGACGGAGCGCCTGCGCTCTCTGTGCGTTCGGCAAGCGTGAAGCGCCTCGTTCCCGATGATGCCGATGCGCGGTTCATTCGCCGTGTCCTGATCCTGCTCGCGCTGGGCGGGGTGGTGGTTGCGCTGGTGCGCGCTGCCGATCTGCTGATCCTCACTTTCGGGGCGGTGCTCGGCGCGGTGGTGATCCGCGCGATCGGGGATCGCTATCTCCAGCTGGGGTTGGCAAGGCGCTGGTCGGTGCCCGCTGCGATGGCGACGGTGCTGGCGGCGATCGCGTTCCTCGTCTGGCTGTTCGCCGTGCAGTTCGGCCCGCAGATCGAAGCGCTGGTCCGTTCGATCCCGCAATTGGTCGCGCGGCTGGAAGGCTGGGCGCAGCGCAGCCCCGTGACCGCCAAGCTCTATGATGCTGCCGAGGCGGCGTTCGCGGGATCGCGGGTGGCGCGCGATGCGGGTGGGTTTGCGCTGGGATCGGCCGAACTGCTGCTCAACACGCTGCTGCTGCTGGTGGGGGCGCTGTTCATCGCGGCCGATCCTGGTGTCTATTTGCGCGGGGCCCTGCTGCTGGTGCCGAAGGGGCGCCAGCGCGACGCCGTTGCCGATGCGCTGGCCGATGTGGGTACCACGCTGCGGCTGTGGTTGCGCACCCAGATCATCCTGATGACCAGCATGGGGCTGCTGGTGGGGTTGGGACTGTGGATCGCGGGGGTGCCGTCGCCGGCCGCGCTCGGGCTGCTGGCGGGGTTGAGCGAGTTCATCCCCTATGTCGGCCCCACGGCGGCGATGCTGCCCGCGCTGGGCCTGGCCGCAACCGCGGGCACGGGGACGCTGATCGGCTGCCTGCTGACCTTCGCCGGTGTGCGAATCATCCAGACCAATTTCCTGACGCCCTTCGTGCAGAGCCGGGTGATCGCGATTCCCCCGGCCGTGACGCTATTCGCGATCATCGGCATCGGGTTCGTGTTCGGGCTGTTCGGGCTGTTCTTCTCGGCGGCGCTGCTGGTGGTGATCTTCACGCTGGTCCGCAGCGTGTATCTGCGGGAGGTTCTGGGCGAGGAAATCGATCCCCGGCAGCCGCCGGACCTGCCCTCCGAACCGCCTCCGTCCGAACCCGCATCGTAGATTCCACAGGGTGCCGAACGACCCCGGCTTACGAGAAATTAACCTTTCAGCTTCATTGACGTTTAGGTTAATGAATCGTCCAGCGCGTCGGGCAACGGGGCTCCGCCGTGTGGTGTGGACAGGGGAACCGGCAATGCGCGTGCTGCTGATCGAAGACGAACCAAGCACAGCCAAGGCGATCGAACTGATCCTCTCGGGTGAGGGCTTCAACGTCTATACGACCGACCTGGGCGAGGAAGGCCTCGATCTGGCGAAGCTGTATGATTACGATATCATCCTGCTCGACCTGAACCTGCCGGACATGCATGGCTATGACGTGCTGAAGAAAGTTCGCACCGCGCGGGTGCAGACCCCGGTGCTGATCCTTTCGGGCATCAACGAGATGGATTCGAAGGTCCGTTCGTTCGGCTTCGGTGCCGACGATTACGTGACCAAGCCGTTCCACCGCGACGAGCTGGTTGCCCGTATCCATGCCGTGGTGCGCCGCTCCAAGGGCCATTCGCAGTCGGTGATCCGTACCGGCAAGCTGGCGGTGAACCTGGACGCCAAGACCGTCGAGGTCGACGGTGCCCGCGTCCACCTGACCGGCAAGGAATATGCCATGCTGGAGCTGCTCTCGCTCCGCAAGGGTACGACGCTGACCAAGGAAATGTTCCTCAACCACCTGTACGGCGGGATGGACGAGCCCGAACTCAAGATCATCGATGTGTTCATCTGCAAGCTGCGCAAGAAGCTGAGCATGGCCTGCGAAGGCGACAATTATATCGAGACCGTCTGGGGCCGTGGCTATGTGCTGCGCGAGCCGGACGAGGCACTGCAGGCGGAATCGCAAGTCGCCTGATTTCCTCGACACGCAAAGACAAAAGCCGTCGTCACGCCCCGGTGACGGCGGCTTTCTCTATTTGTAGCGCGAGAGGCGCGCGCTCCCGAGCGCGATGACGTGATGTCGCGCTATCGGTCGGCCGTATCCGTCTGGCCTTCCAGTACGGCCTCGTAGATCTGCGAACGATCCGGACCTTCGGCGATATGCAGCAACACCCATGTGTCGCCACGACGCGCGACCAGCACGCGAATGCGATCGTTGAACAGGCCATCCGCAAGCCCGGTTGGCGCAATGCGGCCGGAATTCAGGATCAATCCGCCCATCCCTGCGCCGCAGGCCGGGCCGACGCACGCATAGACCGTCTTGAACCCCTGCTTCTGAAACAGGCCGGTGTAGTAGCGCTCGATCTGAAGCGGGGCGGTAGCCGGGGTGAGGCGATAGTCGATATGCGTGACCTGGCCCGTATGCGGTGCGAGATTGGCTTGTGCCGTTTCATTCGTGACCGGGCCGGTTGGGAGGACGATTTCGTCCAGCGACGGCGCGCGATAGCCGTCGATGATCGCGCCGGGATAGCGCGGCAGCGCGGCATGGTCTTGGCCCTCGCTATCCTGCGCCCGCAGCGGGGCGGCGGCGAACAGCGCCGCGAGCATCGGAAGGGCCATCCCAAGGGATCGTCCGCGCATTGATTTCTCCTCTCCAATCAAGGGCTTTGTAAACGCACCTTCTATGCCCGATTCGCGAGGGCAGCCCAACAGGGCGTGGACATTGTCTCCTATTTCTTGGCAACCCAGGCGCGTTGCCCGGCCACCCAGGTTTCCAGCACCTTGGTGCCTCGCAATTCGGCGGGAGAAACGACAAGCGGATCGCGATCGAGGATCAGGAAATCAGCCCAAAGCCCCGGTGCCAGCCGGCCGAACTTGTCTTCGGCGAACCCGGCATAGGCCGCCCCGATGGTGAAGCCGGCCCAGCCTTCCTCGCGGCTCAGCCTCTCTTCCGGTCGCCAGCCCCCCGGCGGGTTGCCCTGCGCATCCTGGCGGGTGGCGCTTGCCGCCCAGCCGGCCCAGGGATCGGGCCTTTCGACCGGATAGTCGGAACCGAACGCCAGGCGCGAGCCATCGCGCAGCAGCGACCGCCAGGCATAGGCGCCGGCAAGCCGATCCGGCCCGAGCCGCGCTTCGGCCATCGCGCGGTCGCTGGTCTGGTGGACCGGCTGCATCGATGCGATCGTACCGAACTTGGCGAAGCGCGGCAGATCCTTCGGATCGATGATCTGGGCGTGCTCGATCCGCCAGCGGCGATCACCCTTATAGGTATCGGACAGCGTTTCGATCGCATCAAGAACCTGCTGGTTGGCGCGATCGCCGATCGCATGGACGGCGAGCTGGAAATTGTCCATCGCGCCGCGCGCCATCAGGTTGAGCAACTGATCGTCGCTGAGGAAGCCCAGGCCCTTGTTGCCTGGCGCATCGGCGTAATCGGCCTTCAGCCACGCCCCGCGCGAGCCGAGCGCGCCATCGGCGTAGAGCTTGATGCCGCCCATCCGCAGCCGATCATTGTAGAGCCAGGGCGTAGGCCCGGCGCCTGCCACGCGCAGGGCGGTTTCCACGCCATGCGCATAGCTCATGATGCGGAGGCGTAGCTGGCCGATATCGGCCATGCCGCGCATCGTTTCCCAGTCGTCGATCGTCGTGCCCATATCCGCCGTGGCGGTGATGCCCAGCGCGAGCAGCTTTTCCTGTGCCGCGAGGAAAGCGGCGTTGCGTTCGCGCGGCGTGGGCTGGGGAACGACCTTGGCGACCAGATCGGTCGCGGCATCGATCAGCACGCCGGTGGGGCGCCCGCTGGCATCGCGCTCGATGCGGCCGCCGGCGGGGTCTTTGGTGGCCGCGGTGATGCCGGCGAGTTCGAGCGCGCGGCTGTTCGCCCATCCCGCATGGCCATCGACGCGTTCGAGCCAGGCAGGCCGGTCGCTGACCGCCCGATCGAGCTCGGCGGCGGTGGGGAAACGGCCGAGCTGCCATTTCTCCTGGTTCCATCCCCGGCCGAGAATCCATTTTGCCGGGCTGCGGCCGGCATGGTCGCGGATTCGGGCAAGGGCATCGTCGAGGCTGGTGGTGTCGGCGAGATCCAGCTGCAGCTGCTGGAAGCCCAGGCCCATGAAATGGCCGTGCGCGTCGATCATGCCGGGCACGAGCGTCGCGCCTTTTAGGTCGATGCGCCAGACGAGCTTCTTCGGCCGCTTCTGCCCCTTGGCGATCAGCGCGACGACCTTGCCCCAGGGATCGATCTGTAGCGCCTCGAACCGCACCACCGCGCCCTTGGCATCGAGTGTAATGCCGTTGACATTGTCAATGATTCCATCGGCCTGTGCGGCAGGGGCAAGCAGCAGGGCGGCGGCGGCGGCGAGCCGTTTGAAGCGGGTGAACATGCCGGCAGGGCATAGGGCCTGTTCCCCCGGCGCGCCAGATGGTCTAGGCGGGCGGAATCATGGCTACAAAAGCAGCACCCGCATCCGCCTCGCTCCCCGTTTCGATCGACGATGTTCGCGCGGCGGCAGAGCGAATTTCGGGCGCGGTGGTGCGGACACCCACGCTGCACAGCCGCACGCTTTCGCAGCTCACCGGCGCGAACGTCTATCTGAAGTTCGAAAATCTTCAGTTCACGGCGGCCTATAAGGAACGCGGCGCGCTGAACACGCTGCTGCAACTGGATGCGGAGGCGCGTGCAAAGGGCGTGATCGCTGCGTCGGCCGGCAACCATGCCCAGGGCCTGGCCTATCACGCGACGCGCCTGGGCATCCCCAGCACGATCGTGATGCCGAAGAACACGCCGATCGTGAAGGTGACGCAGACCGAGGGGCACGGCGCAACCGTGGTGCTGCATGGCGAGACGTTCGACGCGGCCTATGCGCATTCGCGCGAGCTGGAGGCGGCGCAGGGCTATACTTTCATCCACCCGTTCGACGATCCGCGGGTGATCGCCGGCCAGGGCACCGCGACGCTGGAACTGCTCGAAGACGTACCCGCCATCGATACGCTGGTCGTGCCGATCGGCGGCGGCGGCCTGATCTCGGGCGCGGCGATCGTCGCCAAGGCGCAGGATCGGTCGATCGAGGTGCTGGGCGTGCAGGCGGAGCTCTATCCGTCGATGTACAATCGCATCCACCACACCGAAATGCCGTGCGCGGGCGACACGTTGGCAGAAGGCATCGCGGTGAAATATCCGGGCAGCGTGACCGCCCGGATCGTCGAAGCCCTGGTCGATGATATCGTGCTGGTCGGCGAGCGGCGGCTGGAAGAGGCGGTTAGCCTGCTGCTCCAGATCGAGAAGACGGTGGTCGAAGGGGCAGGGGCGGCCGGCCTTGCCGCGCTGCTTTCGGAGCCGGAGCGCTTCAAGGGGAAGACCGTCGGCACGGTGCTGTGCGGCGGCAACATCGATACGCGGCTGCTGGCCAATGTGCTGTTGCGCGATCTCGCCCGTTCGGGCCGGTTGGCACGGCTGCGGGTTCGACTGCAGGACCGACCCGGCGCGTTGTTCCACGTCGCGCGAATCTTCCACGAACAGGGGGTCAACATCATCGAGGTGTATCACCAGCGCGTGTTCACCTCGCTGCCGGCCAAGGGGTTGATCACCGACATCGAATGCGAGACGCGAGATCGCAACCATCTCGACCGGCTGATGACCGCGCTACGGCGGGCCCAGTATGAAGTGAGCATGGTCGAGCTCGCGTGAGGCGTGGCAGCGCTGTCCATCGGAAAGGATGGTTAGCGCCGGGCAGGGCATGTCCCGTTCCGCGTCATTCGGGAAAGTCGTGGATGCGCAGACGCGATTCTTTGTTGGTGAATCGGCTTTTCATCATGCTGATCCGCCCCCATAGTCACACGCCAAGGGGCCGGACAGGGAAGGCCCCGGTGGAGCAGAGGACGGCCGAGCGGTGACCGCATTATCACGTTTCCCGCGTTTCTTCGTGACCAGCCCTTCCGCCTGCCCGTATCTGCCCGGCCGGCAGGAACGGAAGATTTTCACCGAGCTTTCCGGGAACAATGCCGGCGAGCTGAACGATGCGCTCAGTCGAATCGGCTTTCGCCGCAGCCAATCGGTGGCCTATCGGCCGAGCTGCGCGGGATGCTCGGCCTGCGTTTCGGTGCGCGTCATCGCCGACGGTTTTCGCCCCAACGCCACCCAGCGCAAATTGCTGAAGCGCTATGCGGACCTGGAAGTGACGGCTTGCAAGCCCTGGGCGACCGAAGAGCAATATGCGCTTCTGAAGCGGTATCTCGAAGCGCGGCACCCCGGCGGTGGCATGGCGGCCATGGACGAGAACGACTATGCCGACATGGTCGAACAGTCGCCGGTCACCTCCTATGTGATCGAATATCGCGAACCGTCGGTGGATGGTCTCCCCGGACGGCTTGTCGGCGCCTGCATCACCGACCGGCAGGCGGACGGCCTGTCGATGATCTACAGCTTCTTCGCGACCGAAGAAGATGGCCGCCCGGGCATGGGCAATTTCATCATCATGGACCATATCGAGCGCGCCCGGATGGCTGGGCTGCCCTATGTCTATCTGGGGTATTGGGTGAAGGGCAGCGCGCGGATGGCCTACAAGACGCGCTATCGCCCGATCGAGATGCTCGGCCCCAATGGCTGGACGCTGCTGGAAGACGAGTCGGCGATCGTGCCTGCGTCGATTCGGATGCGCGAGTTCGCCTGACGGTTCAGGACGGCTGCGATGCGGCGCTCGCCACCCGAAGCAATTCCCTTACCAGCGGGTTGGGAAAGCGCCGTTCGAGCGTGACGGCATAGAAGCTTTCGGTGATCTGGGGCAGGCGATCTAGCTCGACCAGCGTGCCCGCTTCCAGCTCGTCGCGCACGACGATCGGCGGCAGTACGGCAAGCCCGGCGCCGGCGCGGGCCAGAAGACGCATCATGGCCATATCGTCGACCTCCGCCGCGATCAGCGGGCGGACGCCGAGCGCCGCGACCAGCGAATCGAATGCGGCGCGCACCGTGCTCTCGGGCGTGGGCAGGATCACTGGGTGCTGGGCGAGCAGGGCAGGCAGGCCGCCTTCCGCGCCGCGGGCGCTGGCATGGCCGATCAGGCTGACGCGCTGCTCGGCGATCTTGGTCGCCAGATACGGCGTGATCGAGTCGCGCGATGGCGGCTGGTTCGCCAGCACCACATCGAGCTGGAGACCGGCCAGGGCCTGCATCAGCTCGGCGGCGCTGCCCGAGCGCAGGACGAGTTCCACGTCGGCGCGGTGCAGCAGCGGCTGGACGAAGCCGATCTGGAAGTTGCGCGACAGGGTGGCCAGCGCGCCGATGCGCACCGCCTGGCGCGCGCGGCCGGTCTCGCGCAGCACGTCGAGAAGCTCATCCCCCGTCGCGAAGATCGTGTCGGCATGATCCAGCGCGATGCGCCCCGCCTCGGTAAGCGCCAGCCGCCGCCCCTCCCGTTCGAACAGCGGGTGCCCCAGCCGATCTTCCAGCTTGCGGATCTGCGTGGACAGTGCCGACTGCGATACCCCCAGCCGGGTGGCCGTTCGGGTGAGATTGCCGTCATGCGCCACCGCCCAGAAATAGCGAAGATGGTTGTAATTCAGGTCGCGCATTCGTTCTTTTAAACAGAACGATGAACAACAAACAATGAATTTTATCTGATCGTTCCGCTCCCCTAACGCTCTGCAGCCGAAACGACAGGAGGTGCGGCGTGGCGATGTGGTGGTTGGCGAATGCGGGGCCGGTGGTGCTGGCTGTCGCGGCTGCGGCGGCGGCGATGGGGCGGCAGCGTCGCCCGCGCTCGAGCCTGCGGATCGCCGATGCGGCAGCGGCGCTGGCGCTGCTGGCTGCGCTACTGCTCGCCGGATGGCTGGCGGTCGCGGGACCGCGGACGATCGCGCTTTCCGGTGCCGACCCATTCGTGGCCACCCGGCTCGACGTGGTGAGCGTCACCATGCTGGTGCTCGTCGCGTTCGTCGGCTGGGTGGTGATGCGGTTCGCGGCCACCTATCTCGATGGCGAGGCCCGGCAGGGGCGGTTCACCGCCTGGCTGGCGCTGACGCTGGCGAGCGTGATGCTGCTGGTAAGCGCCGGGACGCTGCCGCAGCTCGTTCTTGCCTGGATCGCGACCGGCCATGGCCTGCGCCGCCTGCTCCTCTTCTATCCCGAGCGTGCCGCCGCGCGCAGGGCGGCGCGGAAGAAGGCGCTGAGCACCGGGCTGGCGGATCTGCTGCTGATCGCTGCCGCCCTGCTGTTGTGGCGGGCGACGGGAACCAGCGATATCGCGACCCTGCTGGCCATGGCGCGGGCGGGCGAGGCACCCGAGGCGATGGCGCTGGCGGCATGGGGGATCGCGATCGCGGCGATGCTCAAATCGGCGCACTTCCCGCTGCATGGCTGGCTGACCGAGGTGATGGAGGCGCCGACGCCGGTTTCGGCGCTGCTCCATGCCGGCGTGATCAATGCCGGCGGGTTCCTGCTGATCCGACTGGCCGATGTGATGGTCGCGGCGCCGGCCGCGATGGCGCTGCTGGCGATCCTGGGCGGCTTCACCGCGCTGTTCGGCAGCCTGGTATTGCCGACCCAGCCGGCGGTGAAGACGCAGCTCGCCTGGTCGACGGTTGCGCAGATGGGGTTCATGACCATGCAGTGCGGGCTCGGCCTGTTCGCGCTCGCCCTGCTGCACATCGTCGCGCATTCGCTCTACAAGGCCCATGCCTTTCTCTCCTCCGGGGGCGCCGTGGAGCGGATCGCCGCCGCCCGCCGGCTGGGGCCGGTGGCCAAGCCCGATTTCGCGGCGGTCGCGCTGGCGATGCTGGGGGCGGCGATCCTGTATGGCGCGCTCGCCTTCGGGCTGGGCGCCTGGCACAAGCCGCCGCAGGCGGTTGCGCTTGGCGCCATCCTGGTCTTCGGCGTCGCCTATCTGATCGTCCAGGGGATGAGCCCGGCCGCGCCGCGCGCGCTGCTGCAGCGGACGCTCGGCTTCGCGATCGTCGCCACGGTCGCCTATTTCCTGCTGCACACGCTGGCCGAGTGGATGACCGCCGCCACCCTGCCGCCCGTGCCGGCGCCGGGGCTGTTCCAGTGGGTGCTGATCGCGGTGGCACTGGTCGCCTTTGGCGGAATCGCCGTGGCACAGGCGATGCTGCCGCTCTGGTGCGACCATCCGGCGGCGCAGCGGCTGCGCATCCATCTGCATCACGGTTTCTATGTCAACGCGCTGCTCGATCGGGTGATCGGCAGCCGGCTTCTCGGAAAGGCCTGATCCCATGTATCGTAGTGCCACTGCCGACCCTCAATCCTATGCGCCGCAGCCCAGCTATGTCGGGATGGTGCTGGAAGCGGCCGAACATGCCGCACGCGGCATTCCGCCGCTGTGGCCGCTGGCAACCAGCGTCGCGGTGAACCCCTTTCTGGGCCATACCGGGCGTGGTCTCGCCCATGCCTCCGCCTGGCTGGCGCGGAGCGCCGGTACCCGTGCGACGATGCCGCGCCGCTGGTATCGCGAGCGCATCGCGGCGGGAGAGGTTACCGAAGCCGACCTGCGGGAGGCCTGGCGTGCCGCGCCGGCCGCCGAACGACCGGCCCGGTTCGAACAGGTGCTGGCCGCGATCGACCACGACCCTGCCGGGCCAGTCCCGTATCCGACGCTGGCAGAAATGGCCGCCGTTGCCGGGACCGACTGGCCATCGCTGGTCGCGGAGCAGATCGGCGCCTGGGCGGGCAGCTATTTCGATGCGGGCCAGGCGCTGTGGGCGGCGCCGCAGGCGGTGGGGGCCTATGCCGGCTGGCGCGAGCAGGCGCGGGTGGACCGTACGCCGGAGATTTTCGGTCTCCCGGGCTTCCGGGCCTTCGTGGCCAGCGCGCCGGCGGCGGCCAGCGATGCGATTGCGGTGAGCGCCGCCCGGCTGGGGCTGCGCGCCGAAGCGGCCATGCGCTATTTCGAGCGGTTGTTGATGACGCTGGGTGGCTGGGCGCAATATGCCCGGTATCGCCGCTGGCAGGCCGAACTTGCGGGGGCGGCCGACGATACGCTGCTGGACCTGCTGGCCGTCCGATTGGTGTGGGAGGCTGCCCTTTGGGAACTGGGCGGCGCGGCACTGCGCCAGCGGTGGAGCGCAGCGGTCGGCATCTATGCAGCGCCGGCTCGGCCCGATGAAGACGCCTGGGTCGATGCCATCCTGCAACATGCGGCGGAGCGGGCGGAGCAGCGCCGCCTGGAGACGCGGTTGCGCGCGCCGGTTGCGCGGCCTGGCACGGTGGCGCCGATCGCGCAGATGGCCTTTTGCATCGACGTGCGTTCGGAACCGATACGGGCGGCGATCGAGCGTGTGGCGCCCGACATCCAGACGCTCGGCTTTGCCGGTTTCTTCGGGCTCGGCACTGCGCACCGCCCCCATGGGGCCTGTTCGCACGAGGCGCGGTTGCCGGTGCTGTTGCGGCCGGGGCTGACGAGCGACGATGGCGCCGATCCGCATCGGGAGGCGCTCGATCACGCGATCGGCCGGGGCGATCGCGCCTGGGGCCGGTTCAAGCAGGCGGCGGTTTCTTCCTTCGCATTCGTCGAATCGGCCGGCCTCGCCTATGGTGCCAAGCTGCTGAAGGCGACGTTGGGGATGGGCGGTGCCGCGCACGCCACGGATGCCCGCCCGCGTTTCCAGCCGCCGCTGCCGCCGCAACAGGCGATCGACAACGCCGAGCGGATATTGCGCGCGATGTCGCTGACGGCGGACTTTGCGCCGCTGCTGATCCTGGTCGGGCATGGCGCTGTGGTGACCAACAATCTCCACGCCAGCGCGCTGCAATGCGGTGCCTGTGGCGGCCATGCCGGCGACGTCAATGCCCGGTTGCTCGCCGCGCTTCTGAACGATCCGGTCGTACGTGCCGGGTTGGCGACGCGGGGCATCACGATCCCGGCGGAGACGGTGGCGATCGCCGCGCTGCACGATACCGCAAGCGATCGGATCCGCCTGTTCCCCGAAGACCGCGCCGAAGCGCCGTCGGTGGAACTGGACCTTGTGGAGAAGGCGCTGGCGCGGGCATCCGTGGATGCGGCGATCGCACGGGCGGCGCGGCTGCCGCGGGCTGAGGGTGCGAAGCAGATTGCCGCGCGGGGACGCGATTGGGCGGAGGTGCGGCCCGAATGGGGGCTCGCCGGGTGCAGTGCGTTCCTCGCCGCCCCGCGCGTCCGCAGCGCGGGCCGGGCCCTGGGCGGCCGCGTGTTCCTGCACGAGTATGATTGGCAAAGCGATGCCGAGCTTTCGGTGCTGGAACTGATCCTTACCGCGCCGGTGGTGGTGGCAAGCTGGATCAGCCTGCAATATTATGGGTCCAGCGTCGCCCCCGGCGTGTTCGGCGCGGGCAACAAGCTGCTCCACAATGCCGTGGGCGGAATCGGTGTGCTGGAAGGCAATGGCGGAACGCTGCGCGGTGGCTTGCCGTGGCAATCCGTGCATGACGGCGAACGGCTCGTGCACGATCCGCTGCGCCTGACGGTGGTGATCGAGGCGCCGACCGCGGCGATCGGGCAGATTCTGGCGCGGCACGATGGCGTCCGTGCCCTGTTCGATCACCATTGGCTTCACTTGCTGGCGATGGACGAGACGGGCCGTATCGCCTGGCGCTATGCGGGCGGGCTCGAATGGGTGCCCTTTACCGAAGGGGAGGCAGGGCAATGAAGATTCAGCCTGGCCGCCTGCTGCAGAAATTTCAGGAGCCGGAGGTGGAGCTGGCGGTCATCGATCGTCGAATCGCCTGGGTGCTCGGCCACCCCGGCACCAGCCCCTGGCTGAAGGCGGCGCTGGAGGCAGCACTTCGCAACGACCCGGTGGAAATCGCCAATGACGTGGAGATGCTGCGCCATCTTTTGCTGCCGCGCAGCACCGCACATGCAATAATTTTGGCCGCAGGGCCGCTCTGCAATTGAATGTAACGGATTATATTGGATGTGGTAACATATCTGCGCCATGGGTGCGCATTATGGACCTGATGGCATCTCCTTCCGGTTTCGAACAACAGATCAACCTTCGCCAACTGCGGTATCTTGTGGCGCTCGCCCAAGAGGCGAGCTTCACGCGAGCGGCGGCGCTGGTAGGGGTCAGTCAGCCGTCCCTGTCGCAGGCGATCCGCCAGTTCGAAGAAGCCTTGGGCGCCCCCTTGGTAGAGCGCGGCGCGCGCGCCTTTCTGACGCCGCTGGGGCGTGAGGTGGCGGAGCGCGCGCGACGCATCCTGCTGGAAGTGCGCGATCTGGGCGAACTGGTGGGGGCGGGGGACGCGGTGCTGCTCGGCACGATCCGGTTGGGCGTAACGCCGACATTGGGTGCCTATCTGCTGCCGCGATTGGTCGCCAGGCTGCACCAGCAGTTTCACGATCTGCGCGTCCATGTCCGCGAGAACCAGCCTGCGCTGCTGGTGGAAGGATTGGCCGCCGGCCGGCACGACGTGATCCTCGCCCAATTGCCGCTGCAGGCGCCCGGCGCACATGTCGAGCGCCTGTTTCGGGAGCCGCTGCACCTGGCGATGGCGGCCGATCATCCGCTGGCCAGGCGCGCGGCGATCGACCGTGCCGATCTGGCCGGGCAGGATCTGCTGACGCTCCAGCGCGGCTATCGACTTGCGGAGCAGACGATTGCGATTGCCGAAGAGGCAGGCGCGCGGGTGCGTGAGGATTATGAAGGAACCAGCCTGGATGCGATCCGGCAGATGGCGGGGATGGGCATGGGCCTGGCGGTGTTGCCCGAACTCTATGTCCGGCAGGAGATCCGGCCTGGCGACGATGTCGTCGCCCGGCCGTTTCGCGGCGGGAGACATTATCGCGAACTGGGGTTGCTTTGGCGCAGCGGCGTTGCGCGGGCCGCTGCCTATCAGCGGCTGGCGGTCGAGCTTGTCGCCTGTGTCGAGGACATAGGTATTTCCTATAGGTAGCATAGTTGATGTGCCATTGTATCAATGGTGCATCGCAAACATTTGAGCGTTCCTGAAGGAGACGTTTCGGCGATGGCAAAACAGAAGATCGGCCTGGCGGACGTGCGCGGCTGGCTGGCCGAGGTGATCGGCCCGGATGGCGGGTATCTGCGCCTTGCGATGGTCTATGGCGTCGCTATCAGCCTGTTGTCGCTGGCCACGCCGATTTCGGTGCAATTGCTGATCAATAGCGTCGCGAAGATCGCCCTGCCGGCGCCGCTGCTCACCCTGTCCGCGCTGATGTTCGGCCTGCTGCTGCTGGTCGTGCTGCTCAGCGCCTTGCGCGTGCACATCATGGCGCTGTTCGAGCGGCGGATTTTCGCGCGGACGCTGGCCGAAATCACCATTCGCGCGGTCCACGCGCGCAACCCCTTCTTCGCCGATGCCCGCCGCAGCGACCTGTTCAACCGCTATTTCGATCTGATGCTGGTGCAGAAGAGTGTGCCTAGCCTGGTGATCGGCGCGTTCACGATCCTGCTGCAATCGGTGGTGGGTCTGCTCGTGACCAGTTTCTACCACCCGTTCTTCCTGGGCTTCAACGTGATCCTGATCGCGTTGGTGCTGCTGATCTGGCAGATCTGGTCGCCCGGTGCGATCCGGTCGGCTGTGGCGCTCAGCCATGCCAAGCACGAAGCGGCCCGCTGGCTGGAGGGGCTGGGCAGTTCCAACGGTTTCTACAAGTCGAGCCGGCACCTCAATTTCGCGATGGACGGATCGGAGGCGATGACGGCAAGCTATGTCGACGCCCATCGTCGCCATTTCCGCTTCACCTTCGTCCAGACCTGCGCGTACCTGCTGCTCTATGCCACCGCGAGCGCCGCGCTGCTGGCGCTGGGCGGGTGGCTGATCCTGCAGGGGCAGCTTTCGATCGGCCAGCTGGTGGCGGCCGAGCTGATCCTTTCCGGCGTCTTCTATGGCCTGGGTCAGCTCGGCACCTATCTCGAAGCCTATTACGACATGGTGGCGGCGGCGGAAGAAGTATCGATGCTCTATGCCATCCCGTACGATACGCCGAAGCGCAGTCCGGAAGGCCCGGCGAGCGGCGAGGTGCAACTGCGCGGCGTCGAATCCGGTGATGCACGCATCGACCTGACGATCGCTGCAGGCAGCCAGCTGGTCGCCATCGGCGCCCCGACGATGGATCACCGGCTATCCATGCTGCTGAAACGCAACCTTCAGCCCGATCGCGGGCTGGTGATGGTGGGCGGCGTCGACCTGGAGGCATTCGACGTCTATCGCCTGCGCTCCGACGTGATCGTGCTCGACCGTCCGACCATCGTGGAGATCCGCATCCGCGAATATCTGGGTCTCGCCGGTGCGGGTATTCCGGCCTCCCATGCGCTGGACGCGTTGGCGCTGGTGGGGCTGGGCACGCGGATCGCGCAATTGCCGGAAGGGATGGATACCCCGCTCGCCGCCTCCGGCTGGCCGCTGTCGATCGGCGAACTGATGGCGCTGAAGCTGGCCAATGCGCTGCTCGCGAAGCCGCGGGTGCTGCTGCTCGGCCCGCTATACGATCTGATGCCGCCCGAGCGGCTGAGCGCCGCGCTCGACGCGCTGCGGGAAAGCGGCACCACCGTGCTGTTGTTCACCGGGCGGCCCGAGGCGATCCGCCGCGATGGCTATCTATGGCTGGGCCGTACCGCCCAGGCCCGGTTCGAAACGCTGGAAGCACTCAGCGCGGCACTGCGCGACCAGGAGGAACGCAATGCCCTTCAGGCCTGACCATATCGTCCACTTCCCGACGCTGGCGGCAATGCGGCCGCCGCGGATCGCGCGGGTGATCGCGTGGATGATCATCTTCGTCGTGGGCGTTACCGGGGCGGTGATGGTTGCGGTCCGCTGGGTACAGACCGCGCCCGGTCAGGGGCAGGTGATCGCGCTCGATCCGCATGATCGCGCGCAATCGGTGACGGCCTTCGTTCCCGGGCGGGTCGATCGCTGGTTCGTGACCGATGGCCAGCTGGTCAAGAAAGGGGACCCGATCGCCAAGATTTCGGATAACGATCCCGAACTGCTCGCCCGGCTGGCGGCTGAACGCGATCAGGTGCTGGCCGAGATCGCCTCCGTTGAAAGCGCCCGCAGCGTGGCGTCGATCGACGTCAATCGTGCCCGCCAGATGTATGCCGAAGGGCTTGCCGCACGGCGCGAATATGAACAGGCGCAGATCCGCGTCGCCGATCAGAGTGCGAAGCTGGCGGATTCGCGGGCGAAGCTGAACCGCATCCAGGTGTCGTTGCGGCGCCAGGCGGAACAGATCGTGCGGGCACCGCGCGATGGCCGCATCCAGAGCCTCAATGCCGCTGCCAGTGCGACACTGGTGAGTGCCGGTACCGAACTGGCGACGCTGACTCCCGAGGGCAACACCGAACGCGTGGTGGAACTGATGGTCGACGGGCGCGACATCGCGCTGGTCCGCCCCGGCCGCCGCGTGCGGCTGGAGTTTGAGGGCTGGCCGGCGATCCAGTTCAGCGGCTGGCCTTCGGTCGCCTGGGGCCTGTTCGACGGGCGGGTCCGCTCGGTCGATCCCGCTGCCATGTCCACCGGCCTGTTCCGCGTCCTGATCGAGCCGCTGCCGGGCACCCAGCCCTGGCCGAGCGACCGCTTCGTCCGCCTGGGGGCGAAGGTGCGCGGCTGGGTACAGGGTGAAACCGTGTCGGTCGGCTATGAACTCTGGCGCCAGCTCAACGACTTCCCGCTCGAATTCGGCAATGCCGTGAAGAGCGAGGAGAAGAGCATGGATGTGTACAAGAAGAAGAGCAAATGATGCGTCGATTGCTCGCCCTCTGCGTCGCGGCGCTGGCCGCGCTCCCCGTGCCGGCCGCGGCGCAGTCCCCGCTCACGCTGGACGAAGTTTTGCGCGCCTCCGCCAAAAACGCCCCCCAAATCATCGAGGCGCTGGCCAAGCAGCGTCAGGCCGAGGGCAAGGCGCTGAGCGTCGAAGGAGCTTTCGACGTCGTGTTCGATGTCGACGCGCAGACGCGGGCGCTTGGCTATTACGACGGGACGAGCGTCGATGCGAAGGTTAGCCGGCCGCTCGATAACAATGGCGGCGGCCTTTACGCTGGCTATCGCGTGTCGCGCGGCAAGTTCCCGGTCTATGAGGACAAGGCCTACACCAACCAGCTCGGCGAGTTCAAAGTCGGTGCGATCTTTTCGCTGTTGCGCGACCGGGTGACCGATGAGCGCCGCACGAAGCTGCGCCTGGCCGATCAGGACGTAGACGTCGCGCGACTGGAACGCGAGATGGTCGCGATCGGCGTTCAACGCCGCGCGATGAGCGCGTATCAGGCCTGGGCAGTGGCGGGGCTGCGGCTGAAGGCCTATCGCGACCTGCTAGCGCTTTCCGAAAAGCGTCGTAGCCAGCTGGCCCGCCAGGTGCAGCTGGGCGCGCGGCCGCAGATCCTGATAATCGAGAACGACCAGAATCTGGCGCGTCGCCGCTCGCTGGTGGCGCAGGCTGAGCAGAAGCTTGCCGAAACCGCCAATGCGCTTTCTTTCTTCTGGCGCGACGAGAACGGGGTGCCGCTGGTCCCCGCGGCGGCGCGGCTGCCCGCGTCATTGCCCGAACTGCCCAATGTCGCGCCTCGCGCCGGGCCGATCCTGCGGCCGGACCTGAAGACAGTGCTGGTGCGTATCGATCAGTCGCTGGCGCGGCTGCAACTGGCCGAGAATGATTTGCGGCCGCGGCTGGATGCCCGCGCCGAACTGGCCAAGGATGTCGGCGCGCTCGGCCCTGGCGGGCCCTCGCGGACCCCGGCCGAAGCGATCGTGGGGGTGCGCTTCACGGTGCCGCTCGAGCGCCGCGCCGCCCGCGGCCGGATCGCGGAGAGCCGCGCGGAGATCGAGTCGCTCCGTACGCGGCACCGCATCCTGGAAGAACAGATCGCGATCGAGGTGAAAGGCATCACCATCGGTATCGAAGGCGCAGATCGGGTGGCGGACCTGGCCACGCAAGAAGCTTATCTTGCGGGAAAGATGGCGACGGCCGAGCAGCGCCGGTTCGACATGGGTGCCAGCGACTTCTTCCTGATCAACCAGCGCGAGGAAAGCGCCACCGACGCGCGGCTGCGCGCGCTGGACGCCCGCTACCAGGCGCTGGTCGCGCGCGCGGATCTTGCCGCCGCGACGGCGGATCGGGACGCGCTGGGCTTGTAGCCCCGTAGCGCTTTTTGCGCGTGCCCCGTGCGGTATCGTGGCGCTGGCAACGTCTTGTTGTGGAAGCACCATCGAGAGTCGATACTTGCCGCCCCGCCGCCCTTCCGTTTTCGGTTCCACCTCCCCGCGGCGCGGCGGGCGATGAGCGCCTTTGCCATCGGTATTCTGCTGCTCGCGCCACCGGCGGCGCCGGCGCAGGCGGCCACGCACTGGGTGGAGCAGCAACGCGTGCCGGACCAGACCGGCGTGGAAAAGGTGGAGATCGCAGAGCTTCGCGCCGATCCGGCGATGGGAGAGGAGATCGTAGTTTCGGCGCGCCGCCGCGACGCGCCGGATGACCCTTTGGAGCGAGTCAACGCTTTGTCCTTCTCGGCGACGCAGCGCATCGACGATGCGATCACCGAACCCGCTGCCCGGACCTATGTGCGCAGCGTGCCTCGGCCCATCCGCCTGGGCCTGCGCAACTTCTTCAGCAATTTGCGGGAGCCGGTGGTCTTCGCCAACTATCTGTTGCAGCTGAAGCCGGGCAAGGCGGTGGAGACGCTTGGCCGCTTCACCATCAACACTACGCTGGGCCTGGGCGGGACGATCGATGTCGCGAAGCGCTGTCCGTTCAACCTGCCGCTGCGGCAGAACCGCTTTTCCGACACGCTGGGCTATTATGGCGTGGCGCCGGGGCCGTTCCTGTTCGTGCCGGTCGCCGGACCGACGACGCTGCGCGATGTCGTGGGAGGCATGGTCGATTTCTTCGCCTCGCCCTTCGCGCTGGGCGGACCGTTCCGTTCGCGCCCTTATGTGATCGGATCGGCGGCGGTGCGTATCCTGGATCGACGCGACCAGAAGGAAGAGGCGCTGCGCACGGTAGATGCTAGCGACAACCCTTATGCGACCCGGCGGACCCTGTATCTGCGGCGGCAACGGGAGCGGATCGAAGCGCTGCATGGCCGCCCGGTGCTTGGCGAGCCGGCGCCGCAGCGCTGCCGTCGCCCGTCGCGGGAACGGGGCGCAGGCGACGACGGCGCCGCCTGAAACAAGGGGCAGGGTTGCAGGCAGGGTGCCGGGGCGGTACGCCATCCTGATCTATCCCCTTGAGTTTCCACATGTCCCCAGCACAGCGCGGCCGTCGTCCCTCCTTGCCTTTCTATGCTGGCCTCGGCTTGCTGATGGTCTTGCCGTTCGGCGCCGATCTGGTGCTACCCTTGGGTACGGCGACCTGGGCGGGGTACCTGTTGCCTACGGTGATCGCCTTTATGGCGGGGCAGCCGGTGGTGCCTTTGGTGATCGCCGCGCTGGCCACACTGCTCAGCTTCGCCGGCTTCACCTTTGCGCCGCCTGGCGTCGATCCGCAGGTGGTGCTCGTCAACCGCATCTTGGGCGCCTCGATCACCTGGATGCTGGCAGGGATCGGATTTGTTTTCATCCGCAACCGCCTGGCGATACGCCGCGAGGAATGGTTGCAGTCGGGGCAAGTAGAGCTCGCCAAGGCTGTGGCGGGCGAACTGCCACTCGACCAGCTCGCGGGGCACGCGTTGCGTTCCCTGGCCGAGCATTGTGGGGCGCAGGCAGGGGCGCTGTTCGTGCGCGATCCGGGCGGCCAGGGATTCCGGCGCCAGGCGACCTATGCGGTGCCGGCGGATGCGGCACTGCCCGAATGGGTGACGCCCGGTGACGGCCTGCTGGGTCAGGCGATCGCCGATCGTCGCCAGTTCGTGGTCGATGCGGTACCCGAAGGCTATCTCTATTACGGTTCCGGCCTTGGCCAAGCCCAGCCGCGCACCTTGCTGATCGCGACGACCGAAGCGGACGGTGAAGTGAACGCCGCGATCGAACTCGGTTTTCCGCATGCCGTCGATCCGCAGGTGCAAGCGCTGCTCGATCGCGTCGCGCCGCAGCTGGGCATATCGATCCGGTCGGGAAAATATCGCGCCCGGCTACGGGAGCTGCTGGAAGAGACGCAGCGGCAGGCTGAAGAGTTGCAGGTGCAGAGCGAAGAACTTCGTGCAAACAATGACGAGCTGGAGACGCAGAGCCGCAACCTTCAGGACACGGCAGCGCGGCTGGAAGCGCAGCAGAGCGCGCTCGAGCAGACCAACGCCGAACTGGAGGCGCAGGCCCGGCAGCTGGAACTGCAGCGCGACGAACTTGCCCGTGCGCAGGGTGCGCTCGAACAGCAGGCGGCCGATCTGGAACAGGCCAGCCGCTACAAATCCGAGTTCCTCGCCAATATGAGCCACGAGCTGCGCACGCCGCTCAATTCGTTGCTCATCATGGCACGGCTCCTCGCCGAGAATCGGGCGGGCAATCTCACGTCCGACCAGGTGCGGCACGCCGAAACGATCGAAACCTCGGGCAACGACCTGCTCACGCTGATCAACGACATCCTCGACATCTCGAAGATCGAGGCGGGCAAGCTGGAACTGCAGCCGCGGCGCATCCGGATAGCGCCGGTACTCGACAAACTGAAGGCGGTGTTCGCCGCAGCGGCCAGCGCCAAGGGACTTGCGCTGCGGATCGAACCGGACACGCAAGCGCCTGGCGAAGTCGAAACCGATCCGCAGCGGCTGGAGCAGGTGCTGAAGAACTTCCTGTCCAACGCGATCAAGTTCACCGCGAAAGGGGAGGTGTCGCTGGCCGTCGCTCGCCGGCCGGACGGGCGGATCGCGTTCACGGTGCGCGACACCGGCGTGGGCATCGCGGCCGAGCAGCAGCAGGTGATCTTCGAAGCGTTCCGCCAGGCCGATGGCACGATCAGCCGGAAATATGGCGGCACGGGGCTGGGCCTTTCGATCTCGCGCGAGCTGGCGCGGCTGCTGGGCGGCGAAGTGGCGGTGGAAAGCACGCCGGGCGAAGGCAGCAGCTTCTCGCTGATATTGCCCGCGGCCTATGATCCGGCGCTGGTGCAGGCAGCGGTGCCGATCGCGCCGCCGCCGGCGGCAAAGCCCCAGCCTTCCAATCCCAAGCCAGCGCGCCGCCGCAATGCCGCGCCAGCGGAAGATGATCGGGAGCGGCTTTCCGGAGATAGCCGCGTGATCCTTATCGTGGAGGACGACCCCGCTTTCGCCCGCATCCTCTGCGATGTCGCGCACGATCTGGGCTTCCAGTGCCTGATCGCCGGCACGGCGGACGAAGGCGCGCTGATGGCGCGGCAATATGCCCCGAACGCGGTGATCCTGGACATGAACCTGCCGGATCACACCGGGCTCTCCGTGCTCGATCGGATCAAGCGCGACGTGCGCACGCGGCATATCCCGGTGCATGTCGTCTCCGTCGATGATGACAGCCAGGCCGCGCTTTCGAGCGGCGCGGTCGGCTATCTGTTCAAGCCGGTGCGGCGCGAGCAGCTTGTCGAGATGCTGGAGGGACTGGAAGCCCGGATGGCGCAGCGGATGCGCCGTGTGCTGGTAGTGGAAGATGATGCCCAACAGGCCGAAAGCGTGAAGCAACTGCTTGCCTCACGCGATGTCGAGACGATCGAGGCACATTCGGCCGCCGAATGCGTCGCGCGGCTGGGGCAGGACACGTTCGACTGCATGGTGCTGGACCTGAACCTGCCCGATGCCTCCGGCCTCGATCTGCTCGATCGGCTAAGCGAGGATGAAAGCGTCGGCTTCCCGCCGGTGATCGTCTATACCGGCCGCGATCTGAGCGCGGACGAGGAACTGCGGCTTCGCCGCTATTCCAAGTCGATCATCGTGAAGGGCGCCAAATCGCCCGAACGGCTGCTCGACGAAGTGACGCTGTTCCTGCACCAGGTCGTCTCCGAACTGCCCGAGCCGCAGCAGCAGCTGATCGCCAAGGCCCTGGGCCGTGACGCGGCGCTGGAGGGGCGATGCATTCTCGTGGTCGAAGACGACATTCGGAACGTTTATGCCCTTACCAGCATTTTCGAACCCCATGGAGTCAAGGTCCGCATCGCCCGTAACGGCCGTGAAGCGCTGCAAGCGCTGGAGGAATCCGCGCACAAGCGCGCGGACCCGGTCGATCTGGTGCTGATGGACGTGATGATGCCGGAGATGGATGGCCTTACCGCCACGCGGGAGATCCGCAGGCAGCCCTGGGGCAGGACGCTGCCGATCATCGCGCTGACCGCCAAGGCGATGGCGCGCGACCAGCAGGATTGCCTCGACGCTGGTGCCAACGATTATCTCGCCAAGCCGCTCGATATCGACAAGCTGCTGAGCCTGGCGCGCGTGTGGATGCCGCGTTGAACGAGGATCCGATCCTGCCGCATGAGGAAATCGAACTGGACCTGATGCTGGAGGCAGTCTGGCGGCAGTATCAGTATGATTTCCGCGGCTATTCGCGCAGCTCGCTGTTTCGCCGACTGGAGCGGGCTTGCCAGCGATTTGGCTGCGATGGCCTCTCGCAGCTCCAGCATCGGTTGCTCCGCGAACCGGCCGTGCTCGCCGAGCTGATGGGGTTCCTGACCATCCAGGTGAGCGAGATGTTTCGCGACCCCGATTATTTTCGTGCCCTGCGCGAGACGGTGGTGCCGCACCTGCGCACCTGGCCGTCGCTCAAGGTGTGGATCGCGGGATGTGCCAATGGCGAGGAATTCTATTCGCTGGCGATCCTGTTCCGCGAGGAAGGGCTGGAGGATCGGACGATCTTCTATTGCACCGACATCAGCCCGGCCGCGCTTGCAAAGGCGAAGGCCGGTATCTTCGACCTGGAGCGCATCCCCCAGTTCACCGAGAATCATCGCCGCTCCGGCGGACGAGGATCGCTTTCCGGCTATTACACGGCTGCCTATGGCGCGGCGGTGTTCGACAAGAGCCTGCGTGCCCGCGCCGTCTTTGCCGAGCATAGCCTGTCCACCGATCAGGTGTTTGCCGAAGTGCAGCTGGTTTCCAGCCGCAATGTGCTGATCTATTTCGACCGCGCGTTGCAGGATCGCGCGCTGGGGCTGTTCGGTGCGTCGCTGGTGCGGGGCGGCTTTCTGGGGCTGGGATCGCGCGAGACGTTGCGTTTTTCCCAGCATTCGAATGCTTTTGCGGACTTCGATCGGGCCGAGAAAATCTACCGTCGCGGCGCCAGCGAATTGCAGGTGCTGGCCGATGCGTGAGACGGTGAAGGTCCTGGCTGTCGATGACGTGCCTGAAAACCTGATCGCGCTGGAAGCGCTGTTGCAACAGGAGGGACTGGAACTGCTCACCGCGGCTTCGGGCATGGAGGCGCTCGAGCTGCTACTGGTGCACGATGTCGCGCTGGCACTGCTAGACGTGCAGATGCCCGGCATGGACGGCTTCGAACTGGCCGAACTGATGCGCGGTACCGAGCGGACGCGCCGGGTTCCGATCATCTTCCTCACGGCCGTCGCCACCGACGAGCGGCGACGCTTTCGCGGATATGAAACCGGCGCGATCGACTATCTGCTCAAGCCGGTGGACCCGCAGATCGTGCGCAACAAGGTGGGGATCTTCGTTGAACTGGCGCGCCAGCGGCAGGAGATCGCGTTGCAACGCGATCGCCATGCTGCCGCGCTTGCACGGCTGAAGGCACATCGCGACAATTCGCCGCTGGCCGTCGTCGAATTCGATGCGGAGCAACGGGTGATCGCCTGGTCGGCCGGAGCCGAGCGCATGTTCGGCTGGCGCGCGGCCGAAGTGCTTGGCCTGCGCCCCTCCGAGATCGAATGGCTCGACCAGGAACATGCGGCGCGGTTCCGGGCGATGATCGACGGCATGATCGCGGGCGAGACGACCCGCGACAAGGCGGTACTGCGGATG
The DNA here is from genome assembly GCF_003096275.1 of Sphingomonas pokkalii. GTDB lineage: Bacteria > Pseudomonadota > Alphaproteobacteria > Sphingomonadales > Sphingomonadaceae > Sphingomonas > Sphingomonas pokkalii. The sequence goes on along the minus strand of NZ_QENQ01000001.1, from coordinate 2,708,294 downwards.
CGTACCGCCGAAGGACTGACGCTCGACTGCGAATGCTATGGATCGGCGTTGCTCGGGCCCGATCAGCGGCTGTTTTCCGTCAATACCCAGATTCTCGATGTTACCGATCGCGCCCGTGCCGAGGAGACACAGCGCCTGCTGATCGGCGAACTCAACCATCGGGTGAAGAATACGCTGGCATCGGTGCAGGCGATCGCGACGCAAACGCTTCGCCATTCCTCCGGCCCATCCGATTTCGCGCCGACCTTTATCGGCCGTATCCACGCGCTGGCGCGTGCGCACTCGCTGCTCAGCAGCACGACCTGGCAGGGGGCAAGCCTGCAGGAATTGGTGGCAGGCCAGGTGCAGATCGGCACGGTGGACGAGGGGCGCTTTGTGGCCCAAGGCGCCGACCTGGACTTGGCCCCCGAACCGGCGCTGCATCTGGCGCTCGTGCTGCACGAATTGGTGACGAACGCGCATAAATATGGCGCCTTATCCGTGCCCGAGGGGCGGGTGGCGTTGACATGGCAGGTGCGCGACGGGGTGCTGGCGCTGGATTGGCGCGAAAGCGGTGGACCGCCCGTAGCCGCGCCGGCTCGCCGCGGCTTCGGCACGGCGCTGATCGAGCGGAGCCTGAAGGCGGAGGGAGGCAGCGCGGAACCATCCTATGGCGAGGGCGGGATGCGATGGCTGCTCACCGTCCCCTATGCCAGTGCCGTGCGGTTGCGCACGGAGGACCGGGCTCGCCGGAAGCAGACCGCCGCCGCGACATCGGCCGAGGCCGTCGCCACGATCCGCGGCAAGCGCCTGCTGATTGTCGAGGACGAGCCGCTTGTCGCGCTCGAACTCTCGGCCATTCTGGGGGAGGCTGGCTGCGAGGTGATCGGCCTTGCCGCCACGGCAGGGGAGGCGATGGCGGCGATCCGTTCGGATTCGATGATCGACGCGGTGCTTCTGGACGGGAATTTACAGGGCGCTTTGGTGGATGATGTCGCAGGGGCGCTTGCTACGCGCGGTATCCCGTTCCTGTTCGTCAGCGGATATGGTCGGGATCATCTGCCGCTGGGGGTGGGGGCGGTACCGATCGTCGAAAAGCCGTTCGATGGCGAGACGATTTGCACCGTCCTGGCTGGCCTGTTCTGCGATGCGGCGGCTTCGACGCGGGCGTGATCCCGCCTCGGGTGCTCGGTCCGATCAGGCCGAGCCGCGGACGATGAGTTCGGGCTGCATGGCGACGGAACCCACCGTTGCGCCACCGATCCGCGCGAGCAGCAGTTCCACCATCAACTCCGCACCATAGCGTACATCCTGCCGCACGGTGGTCAGCGGCGGTGAGGTGTGTGGCGCGAGCACGATATCGTCATATCCCACTACCGCGACATCTGCCGGTACGCGCAGCCCGCGATCGGACAATGCGCGCATCGCGCTCATCGCGACGACGTCCGACGCGGCGAAGATACCATCCGGCGCAGGATGGGTGGCCAGATACCCGGATATCTCACGATAGGCATCCTCCAGGGTCAGGTGCATCGGCACCACGACTGCGGTGACATCGGTTGCCTCCGCCACGGCGGCATGGAATCCGCGATAACGATCGGCGAATTCCGGCACGTCGGGGGAGCCGAGAAAGGCGAGCCGGCGGCAGCCACGTTGCAGCAGGTGACGGGCGGCGAGTTCGCCGCCGGTGAGGTTATCGGTGCCGACCGTTACCTGGTGCGAGCCGAGGCGCGCTGCGCCCCAGACGATCATCTGCGGGTATCGTTCGGCGGCGCGTTCGATCGCCTCGATCTCGTTCGACTGCCCGATCAGGATGATGCCATCGACGCGGCCGGCGGCGATGATGTCTTCCAGCCAGTCCGGCCCTTCCGGCACCACGCGCGACAGCAGCAGATCATAGCTGCGCTTGGCAAGCGCATCGGCCAGGCCCCCCAGCAGGCCCATGAAGAAGGGGTCGGAGAGCGACTGATCGCGTTCATGGCCCAGCGGCACGACGACACCGATCGCCCCCGTGCGCTGCTTGCGAAGCGCACTCGCGGTTTGATTCAGCCGAAAGCCAAGCTCCTTGGCCAAATAAAGTATTCGTTCTCGCGTAGCCTTGGCTACGCGCGGATGGTTGGATAGTGCGCGTGAAGCGGTGGAAACCGATACACCCGCAATCTTTGCAAGTTCAACAAGTCCCACCGGCTTCAATTGCGCTGCCCCCGCCTGAACGTCCGTTGTCAACGGTGACAGTAGCGGTTTCGTACGAATTGGGAACCCATAACTGTTGCCGATTTTATCGGTAATCGAGCGGTGGTTCCGAAAGGCCGGGCCTGCCGGTTTCTACCCGTCCGGCCAGCCGGCGGCGGAAGCCCGGCATCGCCGGATCGCTGAGGACGAGATCATACCAGCCGGCGCTGGATTCGAGCGAGAACCGGGTCTCCGCCCGTGCGACCTTGCCGTCGGCGAAGCGATCGGCATGGCGGGGCCAGGCGAGCGCCCAGCCGACCGGCGCGGCGATCTCCAGCCCGGGATGCAGCGTGCGCCGGATCTGCCGCCAGTTCGCCCGGCTTAGCGATTCCCGGCCGCGACCGGCGAAATGCCGATGAAAGCCGGCGGGGCCCGTTACCCAGAGATCATAGGCGCCATCGGGATCGAGCGGCCATTCCGCTTCCAGTGTCGCCCCGGCGGTGAGCGTGTAGCGGCGCGGCAGGCGGTCGAGCCGCAGGCGATCATAGACGTGGAGGACCGCAGCGGCGCCTTCGCACCGCATCCGCAAGCCGATCCCGCCCGCCGCGCCGGCGATGTCGTGCACTTCCAGAGCGTAGGGCAGCGCGCGGGACCGGCGCACGCCCGGTTCCTGCCGCGGCACCCCCGCCGCTGCCGGCGGCGCGCTCGGCTCCGGCTGGCCCTTCAGCGCCGCCGCGCGCCTGGCGAGCGGGCGAGGATCCGGCAGGTCGGGCAGGGCGGCGGCATCGTTGGGGCGGCTGAAATCGAAGGCGGTGGTGAGGTCGCCGCACACTGCGCGGCGCCATGGCGAGATATTGGGTTCCTGGACGCCGAACCGCGCTTCGAGGAAGCGGATCACCGACGTATGATCGAACACCTGCGAATTGACCCAGCCGCCCCTGCTCCACGGCGAGACGACATAGCAGGGCACGCGTGGGCCGAGACCATAGGGGCGGCCGATCAGCTCCGGCCGTTCGGAGGCGGCATCGGCGGCGCTGCGGTGCAGGTGATATTCGCCGCCGGTATCGACCAGCGATGCTCCTGCCAGGCCGCCCGGCGCCTGCGGATCGCGGGAAGGCGGGGCGGGCGGCGGGACGTGATCGAAGAACCCGTCATTCTCGTCGAACATGACGAGCAGGACGGTGCGTGCCCAGACGGCGGGATCGGCGGTGAGGGCATCGATGACGGCCGCGGTATAGGCCGCACCCTGGACCGGGCTGGACGGGCCGGGATGCTCGCTGCCCGCCGCATCGGCGATGACCCACGATATCTGCGGCAGCCGTCCGGCGAGGACGTCGGCGCGCAATCGATCGAGCCCATGGGTGGTCAGCGCGCGCTGGCGCAGCGGCGATTCCGGCGGTGCCTGGCGATAGGCGGCGAAACCGACCAGCGGGTTGTCGGTGAAGTTGTCCGCCATATCCTGATAGATCCGCCAGTCGATCCCCGCCGCCTGGAGCCGTTCGGGATAGGTGGTCCAGCGATAGGGTTCGGGCCATCCGCCCTTTTCCGCCAGCTCGTCATGCGAATTGCCGATCGCGGGCCCGCCCCGCATGCCGGACGGATCGTTGGTTCCGGTCCACAGGAATAACCGGTTGGTGTTGGTGCCGGTATGCACCGAGCAGTGATAGGCGTCGCAGATCGTGAAGCTTTCCGCGAGCGCGAACTGGAAGGCGAGGTCTTGGCGGGCATAATGGCCCATCGCGCGTTCGGTCTTCGCTGCGGGCCAGCGGGCCATGCGGCCCTCGTCCCACGCCGCCTGGGCGTCGGGCCAGCTATGCGGCGTTCCCGCCACCCGCATCAGATCGAAATGCGCATCCGTGGCAAGATGGAACGGCGCCACCAGGCGGCCATCTGCGGTGCGTTGCGCCCATACCGACGCGCCGCCCGCCAACGGGATCGGCAGTGGATCGCCGAAGCCGCGCACGCCCTTCAACGTGCCGAAATAATGATCGAAGCTGCGGTTCTCCTGCATCAGGATGACGACATGCGCGACATCGCGGATCGTGCCGGAACGGACATCCGCCGGAATCGCGGCGGCACGCGCGATGCTGGAGAGCGCCGTAGCGGCGGTTGCCTGCACCCCGGCCTGCAGAAATCGCCTGCGTGTCGTTCCGTTCGTCATCATGTCTTCCCAATCTCCGGCCGGCGCATTTGTATCGGCCCGACTGCGCCGGTTTCACGACGATGCCATGACAAGCCGCGCGTTGACCGCAAAAGGGTGTGGCGATAGATAAAGTTATACAAGATAGCTATTCGGGAGGGGTGGTGAATGTGCCTGAAACGATCGAGCGCGCGGCGCGCGATGTTGCTCGGCGCCGTTGCGGCCAGTTGGACCGCCGGAAGCGCCCTTGCCGCGCATCGCCCGCATCCGGCGGCGGCAGCGGCTTCCCCCGAGGCCCGATGCGCCGCCCTGGCCCAAACGGCCCTTCGCGGCGCGCCGGTTGCCGGCCTGACAATCAGTGCGACCCACTGGCAAGCTGCGCAGCCCGGTACCGCGGCCATGCCAGCCCATTGCCTGGTCGAAGGCTATTTCGGCGGCCATGACGGGGTGGTCGGCGGCGCGTATCGCATCGGGTTTCGGATGCGCCTCCCCGCGCAGTGGAACCAGCGGTACCTGTTCCAGGGCGGCGGCGGCAGCAACGGTACGATCGGTGACGCGACCGGTCCCAACGGTCCTGGCAACCGATCCGCGCTGGAACGCGGCTATGCCGTGATCGCGCAGGATAGCGGGCACGACAATGTCCGCAACGCGGTGGCGGATCATGGCGGGGTGCTAGCCTTTGGCTTCGATCCGCGGGCGCGGCGGGATTATGGCCATACGAGCCTGAAGCCCACCAACGACCTTGGCCATCATCTCCTTCGCGCCTTCTATGGCCGGGACAGCGCGACCAGTTTCTTCTGGGGCTGTTCGAAGGGCGGGCAGGAAGGCATGGCCTTTGCCCAGCGCTACCCGGAGGCCTTTGACGGCATCGTCGCGGCGGCACCCGGCTTCGCCCTGCCTCGTGCGGCGCTGGCCGAGGCCTGGGATACCCAGACGATCGCTTCCATCGTGCGTGCCCGCGGCGAAACGCCGACGCTGGACAGGCTGAAGGCGGCGCTCGATGTGCCGACGCTGAAGCTGGTGCGCGACGTCGTGCTGGCGACCTGCGATGGCGATGACGGCGCCATCGACGGCACGATCGCCGCGATCGGCCGCTGCACCGCCGATCGCGTCGTGCCGGCGCTTCGCAAGCGCAGTTGCGCCCCCGGCGCCAGCGGCGACTGCATCGACACGCCGGTGATCGACGCGCTGGCGCGGATCATGGGCGGTGCACAAAATGCGGCGGGCAAGCGCCTGTATGCACCATTCCCGTGGGACAGCGGCATCGCCGAAGCCGGGTGGCGGGTGTGGAAGGCGGGGCTGGAAAATGGCCCGCCTGCGCTGAACGTGCTGCTGGGGGCGGGGGCGCTGGCGGCGATATTCACCACACCGCCCACCGCGCTGCCAAGCGACCCAACGCAGTTGCTTGCCTGGCAATTGGGGTTCGACTTCGATCGGGATGCCGATCGGATCTATGCCGTCGCCGCGCCGTTCACCACCTCTGCCTGGCAGGATGTGGGGATGCAGGACACCGACCTTGCCCGGTTCCGCGCCCGCGGCGGCAAGCTGATCGTCCCGCACGGAATGAGCGACCCGGCCTTTTCCGCCTATGACACCATCGCCTGGTGGAATGCCGTCGATCGGCGGATGGGCGGGCAGGCGGCGGGTTTCGTGCGCGTGTTCCCCGTCCCCGGCATGAACCATTGCGCCGGTGGCCCTGCGACCGACCGCTTCGACAGCCTGGCCGCGCTGGAGCGATGGGTATTGGAGAAGAAGGCGCCGGATAGCATTGCCGCCACCGCTGGCCCCGACACGCCCTGGCCGGGGCGCGAACGGCCGTTGTGCCCCTATCCCAACGTGGCGCTGGCCACCGGCGGAAGTTTCAGCTGCGGACGGCTGAAGGAGAACTGATCCCGGCCTAGGCCGGGTGGGTGAAGATATCGTCGAGCGCCGCGTCGTGGGTCGTGGTTTCAAAACCGTGCGCGTCGCGCCACGCCGCGTCGAAGCAGGTGGAGGCATAGCGCCGCCCATCGTCGCAAAGCAGCGTTACGATCGATCCCTGTTCCCCCGCCGCGCGCATTTCGCGGATCAGCGTGGCGCATGCCCAGATATTGGTGCCGGTGGAAACGCCGCACGGACGGCCGAGAATGCGGCTGATCCGTAACGCGGCGGCCAGGCTGGCGGCATCGGGCACCGCGATCATCCGATCGACCACATCGGGCAGGAAAGACGGTTCCAACTGCAGGCGGCCGATTCCTTCCACGCAAGACGGCGCGCCGGCAATTTCGGTGATCGTCCGATCCGCATAATGGCGGTGGAACACCGATGCTTCGGGATCGGCGACGCAGAGCCGCGTCGCCAGGCGGCGATAGCGGAGATAGCGGCCGATGGTGGCCGAGGTGCCGCCGGTGCCGGCGCCGCAAACGATGTGGCTGGGCACTGGATGCGCCTCCTGTGCCATCTGATCGAAGATGGACTGGGCGATATTGTTGTTGCCGCGCCAATCGGTAGCGCGTTCGGCATAGGTGAACTGATCCATGAAATGGCCGCCCAGCGCCTGGGCCAGCCGTTGCGCTTCGCTTCGCACTGAACGGGGGTCATCGACCTGGTGGCAACTGCCGCCATGGAATTCGATGGCAGCGATCTTTTCGGGCGAAGTGCCGCGCGGCAGCACCGCCACGAAGGGCAGGCCGATCATCCGGGCGAAATAGGATTCGGATACGGCGGTCGATCCGCTGGAGGCTTCGACGATCGTGGTCTCCGGGCCGATCCAGCCGTTGCAGAGCGCATAGAGGAACAAGGATCGGCCCAGGCGATGCTTCAGGCTTCCCGTCGGATGGCTGGATTCATCCTTCAGATACAGGCTGATACCGGGAGCGCCCGGCAGCTCGACGGGGACCAGATGGGTATCGGCGGAGCGGGTGAATTCCGCATCGATGATGCGCACGGCCTGGTCTACCCAGGCGCGATCGCGGGCGTTCGTATCGATCATGCCTGCGCCATAGCGAGGTGAAGGCGTCTCCGTCGACTCCGGGCGGACCGCGTGTCGCTAATGCGGTGCGGCCGATCGCCTGCCTGCCTGTCTCGCCGCTATGGCGATTGTCCGGCGGAAATGGCGCGCTTTTACCAAGCTGCATGGACATGGACTCATCCGCCTCCGCGCCGTCATCCCGGCACACGCCAGGATCTATGCGCCTGTCGGTGTCAGCAAGAGCCGATAGCGCGACCTTGATGGACCCCGGCTTTCGCCGGGATGACGATGTGCAGCGCAGCGATGGGTTCTTAGCAACGCAACTCGGTATGAGTCAGAAATCTCGCAGGTTGGTATTGCTACGCAGCCGAATTCTCAAGCGATGCGCGGTGCGGCGGACGGGCACGCTGCGCCGCTGGTTCCGCGATCCGTGCCGCCGTGCCGCGCGTGGCGGATGGATCGGATGCGCGCGCGGCCTGCACCATGCGAACGACACCGCCTCGCCATTCCAGGATGCCATCGCGGCGCATGGCTTGAAGGGTGCGGTTGACATGTACGCTGGTCAGGCCGAGCGCATCGCCCAGTATCTCCTGGGTCAGCGGCATCACGAAGCTGTCCGGCCCGGCCACGCCGGCAAGCGCCAGTCGCTCATGCATTTCGTTCAGCCAATCGAGGATCCGTTCATAGGCGCTCATCCGCCCCAGCCGGGCAATCTGGCGGAACAGATAGCATTCGGTCAGCGCGGCGCTGGCGGCATAGGCTTGTTCCAGCCCGGGCGAGTTGGGAGGCGGGGCCGGGCATAGCCGTGCATCGCTGAGTGCGGTGATCGTGCTCAACGCGACTGGGTGCGCACAGGCGGTTTCCGTAATCACGTCTCCCGGGACGAGGAAGCTGAGTATCTGGCGGCGGCCGTCCCGGAACAATCGGGTGCGGCCGAGCCAGCCTTCGAGCACCAGCAGCGGCCCTGCCGTACGCTGCCCTTCGACGATCAGGTCGCGCGCAGTCGGCACCAGTTGGGGGTGCAATGTGGCGTCTTGCAGGAGGGCGCGATCAGGATCTGTGAGTTGGGCCAACCCACTTAGCCGGCGGGAAACGCTCGTACCGGGCGCCGGATGGATGGATTTCAGCATATTCCCGCAACGCGCAGGCATCTGGAAGGTTCACGATGCCTCGCGGAAGCATCGGATCGTTAGATTCCAAACGTTTGTGCAGGCAGCAAGATGGCGCATTCGACGCCGCCGGGCACGAGCGCGAAGCGGGATGCCGCGCCGAGATGGCGCGGCAATATGTCTTCGATCAGCGTCTGGCCGAAACCCTTTCGCCGCGCCGGCAGCGTGGCGAGGACCGCAACGCCGGACTCCTGCCAAGCAAGCTCCAGCCCATCGTTCCGGAAGGCCCATGTCACGCGGAGCGCCGCATCTGGGCCGGATCGGCCCAGCATCCCGAACTTGATCGAATTGGTCGCAAGTTCGTGCAGGGCCAGCGCGACGAACCGGCCGGTATCCGGGCGAAGGCGAACCTCCGGCCCCTCCACCATGATTCCCGGTGCATAGCCGAACTGAAACGCGCGAAGTTCGTCGCGCACCAGCAATTCCAGATCAATGCCGGACTCTACGGCGATCGCCCTGTCATAGCATGAAATCGCCTGCATCCGCCCATGAAGATGCGCGGCGCGACCATAGGGCGAGTCGTCATTGGCGGCGGAATCGAAGGCGGATTGGACCAAAGTGCGCAGTATCGGTTGCGCGGTAACCAACCTTGTCGGCAAGTCCGTATCTGGGGCTGGATATTCCCGCCGTTCCGCGGCTCCGTTGGTCATGTGCGGTGCTGGTCCTCGCGCTGCTTCATCGGCTTGGCGGGTGCCGCGCCCCGGAGAGCGGAAGGAAAAGCGTATCTAGACGCGACGTCGCTTCTTAGCGCGTTCGGACAGGGTGGGGAGCATGGCCAAAAGGTCAGGTGTGACGAACTGCCGGAGACTGCGGTTAGCCTGCGCTATTCAAAGGAAAAGCTGCAACCGCCGTCGCCTTCTGGCGTGATTTTGCGGACCTTTCGCCGATCCTCGACAATTTGGTGTGGATCGACGTCCTCGATCGCGAACGCCGCCACTGGGCGGTCAAGGCGCCTGCCGGTGGTACCGTCGAATGGGATTCCCGGATAACCGAGGACCGCGAAGTCGCGCTGCGCCGCTTCAAGCAACGGATGGAAACCGGCGAAATCGCGACATCGTCGCGGACGCGCAAGCAACTCGAAGAGGCGCGGAACTGACGCGCGCACTGACCTGGCACGGCAAGCAGGACGTCTTTGGTCGCCTCTTGGCGCAGACGCGGTGGCAACGCTGCTCTGGCGTTGGGGGCGTCTGTCGGACAGCTTGTGCTGGAGAACCTCCCCCATATTGGCTCCCGGCACCGTAACGAAGTCAAATTTCCGCTGTAGCTTTAGAAACACACTCTCGGTGAAAATCAAAGCTGTCTTACAGATTTTCGCTTCGATCGTTGACAATGTAGTCGTAGTTGGTAGCGGTAACCCCGCTGCGAACGCGTTGGGCGATCGCAAGGTCAACAGTTTCCGCCGCAAATATGCGGTGGCCAGGAGGGGAAGATGAACAGCGTGAAGCGTTCTGCTGCACTGTCGCGATCGGCGTCGATTCTAGCGGTATCTGCATGTTTGTTGATGCCAACGTTTGCACATGCGCAAGCCGACAACGTTGCCACCGGCGCGACGGCGGCCCAGGAGTCCACCCAGGGCGAGGAAATCGTCGTTACCGGCATCCGCGCCAGCCTTGAGCGGTCGATTGCGATCAAGCGTGAAGCGCCCGGCATCGTCGACGCGATCTCGGCCGAAGATATCGGCAAGTTCCCGGACACGAACCTTGCGGAATCGCTGCAGCGTATCCCTGGCGTTTCGATCAACCGCACCAACGGCGAAGGTTCGCAGGTCACCGTGCGCGGCTTTGGCCCGCAATATAACCTGGTGACGTTGAATGGCCGCCAGCTCGCGTCAGCGGCGGTCGCGGTGGTCGGCGGCGACCAGAATGCCGATGGCGCGCAGGGGACCACGCGGTCGTTCGACTTCTCCAACCTCGCGACCGAAGGCGTGCGGACGCTGGAAGTTTACAAGACCGGCCGTGCGGCGGTTCCTTCGGGCGGTATCGGTGCGACGATCAACGTCGTGACGCGGCGGCCGCTGGATGGCGGCAAGGTCGGCCTGAACGGCAGCGTCGGCGCCAAGGCGGTGTACGATGCGAGCGTCGACGGCTGCCTCGACTGCGGATCCAAGGTGACGCCGGAATTTTCGGGCGTGGTGGGCTGGACGGATGCCGAGCAGCGCTTCGGCATCGAACTGTTCGGCAGCTATCAGAAGCGCAACTTCACGTCGATCGCCGCGACGTCGAACGACTGGAACATCATTCCGTACAGCACGTTCGTGTCCGGCGGCTTCGCGCGGAACAACACGATCTGCCCGTCGACGCAGACGACGCTGAGCGCCAGCTGCACCATCGTGAAGAACGCGCCGAGCAACGCCAGCCAGCTCGTCGCGATTCCGAACGACAGCCGGTATCACTATGCCGAGGGTAGCCGCGAACGCATCAACGGCCAGGCATCGGTGCAATTCAAGCCGACCGATTCCCTGACGCTGACCGCCGACGCGCTCTATGCGCAGAACCGCCAGCGCGAAACCCGTTCGGACCTGTCCAACTGGTTCAGCCGGCCGTTCGATGAAGTGCATTTCGACGGCAACACGACCGTTGCCACCGCGAACTATCTCCATGAGACGATCAACGGCTTCAAGGACGAGGGCTTCGAGGCACAATCGCGTGCGCAGAAGAACCGCCTCGAGGATTACGGCCTGAATGCCGATTGGCAGATCGCAGACAATTTCTCGCTGCGGATCGACGGCCATGCTTCAAAGTCGTCCAGCCGTCCGGACAACCCCAATGGCGTCAGCTCCACGCTGGTCGGCATGGGTGCGAACGTGGTCGCCGCGCACTCGGTGACCTACAACAGCGGCATCCCGCAGCAGGATATCACGCTGGGCTCGACCCCGCTTTCGGCCGGTGTGGTCGGCAGCCAGGTGGGGCGCACCAACCGTTCGGTGCAGGAGCAGACCGTCAAGGAACTGCGGGCCGATTTCGGCTGGGACCTGGGCAATGAAAGCCGCTTCGATTTCGGCGGAAACTATCGCAAGACCGACATGCGCCAGACCTTCGTCAGCACGCAGCAGACGTTGGGTGACTGGGGTATCGCCAATCCCGGCGACGTCGAGCGTCTGGCACCGGGCTCGCTCCAGTCCTTCTGCCTGATCTGCAAGTTCGATGCCTATAATCCCGGCTCGGACCCCGATTCGCGGGTGGCCTTCCGCGGCGATGCGGCGAAGATCTATCCGATCCTGTCGTCCTACTATGCAGGCCAGGGCAAGACCGTCGGCATCACGGGCAACAACAACAATCGTGTGAAGGAAGATATCTGGGCCGCCTATGGTCAGCTGACCTGGAAGGGTGAGGTCGGCAACGCGCCGGCGCGCCTGGTGGCGGGCATCCGTTACGAGCACACCAAATCGCGTTCGATCTCGCAGGTCGCCGTCCCGTCCGCGCTGGACTGGGTTTCGGATAACGACTTTACGGTGGTCGTATCGCTCACCAACACCAGTGCGTTCGACGAATCCTATTCGTACGACAACATCCTGCCGCAGGTCGACTTCCAGGTGGAACTGCAGCGCAACCTGCTCGCTCGCCTTTCGTACAGCAAGACGATCGCGCGGCCGAACTATAACAGCCTGTTCACCGCCACGACGGTGGGCGGTCCGCCGCGTCCGACCAACAATGGCGGTATCCCGAGCGCATCGGTAGGCAACCCGCGCCTCTCGCCGCTGATCTCGGACAATTTCGACGCATCGCTGGAATGGTATTTCAAGCCGGACAGCTATGTCTCGATCGCGTTCTTCGACAAGCGCGTGCAGAACTTCGTCGGCAACGGCCAGTTCACCTCGCCGCTGTTCGGGCTGCGCGATCCGAGCTCGGGCGCCGCGGGCAGCCGTTCCGGCCAGGCCAAGGATGCGTTGAACGCGCTGGGTGCGGACATCAGCGACGTCAACCTGTTCGTAATGTCCTCGCTGATTGCCAATCGTGGTTCCGTCGCCGCGGCTACCGGCGAGTTCCAGGCAAACTACAACACCTCCACCCGCTCGCTGGACGATGCCTACGTCAAGGCGATCAACAATCAGTATGATCTGCGCGGTAACGCGGCCGACCCGCTGTATCAGTTCCAGGTGACGCAGCCGATCAACAACAAGTCGGCGAAGATCTACGGCCTCGAAGCCGCCGGCCAGTATTTCCTTGGCAATACCGGCATCGGCATCGCGGCGGCCTATACGCTGGTGCGTGGCGATGTGGGCTTCAACCTGGGGGCCGATCCGGGCCAGGATCAGTTCGCGCTGCTGGGCCTGAGCGATACGTTCAGCACCACGCTGATCTACGACAAGAACGGCATCTCGGCTCGTCTCGCCTATAACTGGCGCGACAAGTTCCTGTCGGGCATCAACCGCCAGGGTTCGCGCAATCCTGAGTTCACGGCGCCGTTCGGTCAGCTCGATATGAACATCAGCTACGAGATCACGCCGCAGATTGCGCTCTCGCTGGAAGGAATCAACCTGACCCGTGAGAGTGTCCGGACCTACGCGCGTGACAAGAGCGAGCTGTGGTTCGCGCAGGAACTGGATCGTCGCTTCCTGCTGGGCGCGCGCTTCAAGTTCTGAGGCATCGGAGTGCGATAGGAGAGGGAGGGTCGCTGCCTTGTGCAGCGGCCCTTTCGCTTGCCCGTTGAGGCTCCATCGGCTTTCGGCCATGGTTGCCCGAAAGGGCGACGGCGCCGATCGCACGGAAAAAGGAAGCAGGTTACATGACAAGACCGGTCGCACTCGACAACGTGCTGCACCAGGACCTTCGGGTCGCGTTTCGCCACGGCGCGGAGTTCGGCGATGCCGCCAACCAGCAACTGATCTTCCCGACCGAGTTCGAGGCGGCGCAGCGTGCGTTTCCGATCCTGTTCCGCGAAGAGCCGCAGGAGGGGTTGCAGGCCGTTATCCTGACCGGGCTCGACCGTGACGAGAACCTGTTCTTCGACGGGACGCGCTGGACCAGCCGTTATGTTCCGGCGTTGCAGCAGCGCGGCCCGTTCTCGATCGGCATACCTGCCGATACGGCGGGTGCGGAAGAGGGCCCGACCGTTCATATCGATCTGGATGATCCGCGCGTCGGCGCGGTGGACGGCGAACTGCTGTTCCTCCCGCAGGGGGGCGCGAGTCCGTATCTTGAGCATGTATCGAAGGTGCTGGGGCGGATTCACGCCGGCATCGCCGCCGCAGCGCCGATCTATGCGCTGTTCCGGGAACTCGACCTGTTCGAGGCCAGCGCGATCGAAGTGACGCTGCACGATGCGCGCCGCTACGTGATCGAAGGTTTCCTGATACTGTCGCGCGACCGGCTCGACGCGCTGAGCACCGCGGGGCTAGAACGGCTGCACCGGGCCAGCGTGTTGGGCCAAGCCTATATGGTGGCAAGTTCGATCGGCAATGTCACGGCGCTGATCGAGCGCAAGAACGGGCAGGCAGGCGAACGGTGAACGTCGTCGCCGCCGCGGCACCTTCGGTGCAGGTGATCGAAGCCGTCGCTCCGGATGCAATTCCCTATGACGCGCTGATGGCGGCACAGGCGCCGGTGCTGCTGAAGGGCATCGCCGCAGATTGGCCGCTGGTACGTGCGGGCCTCCGATCGACGGACGCCGCGCTGGACGCGCTGAAGCGTTTCGATGCCGGCCGCCCGGTCGTCACCTTTCGCGGCGCACCGGAGATTGGCGGTCGGTTTTTCTACACCGAGGATGGGGCGGGCCTGAACTTCAGTGGCCGGCGCGAAGCACTGACGGCGTTGCTGGACGAGATGCGGCCACAGATCGAAGCGGCGGGCGGCCCCAGCTTCTACGTCGGATCGACCGACCTGGATGCCTATCTGCCCGGCTTCCGGCGCGAAAACGACCTGGTGCTCAACCACGCCATGTTCGACGCGCATCCGCCGCTGGCCAGTATCTGGATCGGCAATCGCACCATTGCCAGCTGCCATTACGACATGTCGCACAATCTTGCGGTCTGCGCAGTCGGGCGGCGGCGCTTTACCCTGTTTCCGCCGGACCAGGTGGCCAACCTCTATCCAGGGCCGCTGGAGCCGACGCCCGGTGGTCAGGTGGTCAGCATGGTGGATTTTGCGGCGCCGGATTTCGCGCGCTATCCCGGCTTCCGGGACGCGATGGCCACCGCGCAGGTGGCGGAGATGGAGCCTGGCGACCTGCTCTTCTATCCGGCGATGTGGTGGCACCATGTCGAGGCGCTGGGGCCATTCAACGTGCTGGTGAACTATTGGTGGAATACCAGCCCTGCCTGGCTGGATACCCCGCAGATCACGTTGCTTCACGCACTGCTTAGCCTGCGCGATCGCCCTGCGCCCGAGAAGCGGGCCTGGCAGGCGCTCTTCGACTATTATGTGTTCGGCGCATCCGAGCAGGCAGGTGCGCATCTGCCGGAAGCCGTGCGAGGGCCGTTGGCGCCGATCGATGCCGTGCAGGCGCGCCGGCTGCGGGCGCAATTACTCAACCGGCTCAATCGGTAAGGCTGGCATCGTTTCGCTTGTTTGTGCCGCATTCGCGCTTGCCCCTCTATAATGGCAGGGTTGGTTCGGACGATTCCGGCCGACGCGATCGAGGGGCAGATCTGGCGTGACGCGGTTGGCTTTGGTGATGATCGCCCGCGACGAGGCGCGCAGCATTGCGCGTTGCCTGGAAAGCGTGCGCCCCCATGTCGACCGCATGATCGTCGTCGATACCGGATCGACCGACGATACCCGCGACATCGCCTTTCGGCTCGGTGCCGAAGTGCATGACTTCGCCTGGCGGGATGATTTCTCGGTTGCCCGTAACGCCGCACTCGATCGCTCGGACGCCGATTGGAACCTCGTGCTCGACGCTGATGAATGGCTGGCCGGCGGCATCGACGCGCTCGCACCTGCGGTGTTGCCGCCTGTCGCGGTGCAGCCGCCCCGTTTTGTCGGCTGCATCCGCATCCTTAACGAAAGTGGGAGCGGCGAGCCAACCCGGCGCTTTCTGCCCCGCATCCTGCCGCGCGGCGTGCGCTATGCCGGACGGATCCATGAACACCCGATTTCCGACCTGCCCTTCGTTCCGCTCGCGCTGGAAGTCGGGCATGATGGTTATGTCGAGGCGCAACTGGCGCGGAAGAGCGGCCGTAACCTGTTGCTGCTGGAACGCTCGCTGCAGGACGATCCCGGCGACACCTATCTCTGGTACCAGCTTGGACGCGAGCGCCTGGTGCGCGGGGATCCGGCAGGCGCCGCGGAAGCGTTGCGGACGGCGTATCGCGGCGTAGGGCCCGACGCAGCGTATCGCCATGCCATCGTGCTTTCGGCGATCCAGGCACTCAAGCAGGCGGAACGCTTCGAGGAAGCGTTGGCGCTGGTCGATGCCGAACAGTTCGCCTGGCCCGATTCTCCAGATTTCTACTTCGCGGTTGCAGGCCTGTATCTCGACTGGGCAGGACGGAATCCCGAGATCGCCCTCGACCAGCTGTTGCCGGTTGCCGAGGGCGCTTGGTTGCGGTGCCTCGCCATCGGCGAACAGCCGAACCTTGATGGTTCGGTGCCGGGCTGCGGCAGCTATCTTGCTGCGGGTAATCTTGCGATCCTGTATCAAGGCCTTGGCATTGCGGACAAAGCGGGCGAATTCGCCGCCCTGGAGCAGGCATTGCGCGCCGCCGCCTGATCGCGGCCCAACGTTCCGTCGCAGCTGGGCTTGACCGTTGGCGGGTCTCCCTTCACTCTTCGCTGCAACCGGTGTCAGCAATGGCCGGATTGGAGAGGATCGATGCCGTTCATGCCCACCCTTCGCGCGCGTTCCGGAAAGGGGGAGCAGACGCCGGGCGGCGCTGGCGCGGCCTTCCGGTTTCATCGTCAAGGGCTGTTGCGGGGCTACCCGATATTTGGCGGAAGGATTCCCGTCGATAGGCGTCCGACCACGCAGCGCGGGCTCCGTTCATGTCGTGCGCGGCAAGGGCGTTGACGATGCCTTTTGACACCGGTATCAGTTTGTAGGGCGGTTCCTCTCTACCGGAAAGGGCATCCACGGCGAAATCTTCCTCCGGGGGGCTGCAGGTCCGGTTGCTCCCATTCGGTGTCTTTGCCGCGCCCTGCGCGGCGATGGGCGCCCGGGGCGCCGCGAACGCCCTGGCGGGCGTGGCGTTTCTGCCTCCATGGGCAGCGGCGCAAGGGAATGATTGACGGAAAGGGAACAGGACATTGGCGGAGCAAGGGACGGCGGAGACCATCGCCCAGGCATTTGTGGCGGCACGTCGCGCCAAGCAGGGTTTTGCGGAGTATCCGGGGACTATGCCGGCAACGCTGGAGGAGGCCTATGCCATCCAGGCAAGGGCGATCGCGCTGTTCGGCCAGTCCGTCGCCGGGTGGAAGGTGGGGCGTGTGCCCGATGCTCTGGTCGAGCGTTATGGTGCGAACCGACTTGCCGGCCCGATCTTCACGGAAAGCCTGGTCTGGCCGGAAGCTGGGCAGGTACCGGAGATGCCGATCTTTCAGAACGGCTTCGGTGCGGCGGAGGCGGAGTATATCGTTCAGCTCGGATCGCTTCCGGTCGATTTTGGCCGTGCGTGGAGCAATGCGGAGATACTCCCTTACATCGCCGAACTCCGGGTGGGCATCGAAATAGCCAGTTCGCCCTTTTCCGGGATCAACGCGCACGGCCCCGCAGTGACGGTCTCGGACTTCGGAAACAATAATGGCTTGCTGATCGGATACCGTATATCTTCTGAAGAGGATTTCCTAAGCTGGCCGGTATCGCTATCGATCGACGGGGAAGTTGCTGGAACGGGGACGGCGGGCGCGATGCTCGACGGCCCGATCGGGGCGGTACGCTTTCTGTTCGAACTGGCGGCCCGGCAAGGGTTGCAGCTGGCCGAAGGACAGTGGATTTCAACCGGCGCCGTCACCGGCGTCCACCCGGTTCGCCCGGGGGCAAAGGTGGAGGCGACGTTCGGGTCGGGCAGGCGTATCGAATGCAGGATCGGGATCGCCTGATTCCGGTTGCGGCCGAGTGGGATTGGAGAGGTGATGGCGAAGCAGGGCGAAGCGACGGTGCACAGTGCCGCGACGCGGGTGGGGCGATATCGCTGGGTGATCTGTGGGTTGCTGTTCGCGGCCACGATCATCAATTATGTCGATCGCCAGATGATCGGCGTGCTCAAGCCCACGCTGATGGCCGACCTGCACTGGACCGAGCAGGACTTTGCCGGCGTCATCATCTGGTTCCAGTTCGCCTATGCGGTGGGCTACATCATCTTCGGCAAGGTGGTGGACCAGGTCGGCGCGCGGGTGGGCTATACCATCGCCTTCGTGATCTGGCAGGTCGCGCACATCCTTCATGGCGCGGCCCACAGCCTGATGCACTTCGCCCTTGCCCGCTTCGCCCTGGGCATCGGCGAATCGGGTAACTTTCCGGCAGGCATCAAGGCCGTGACCGAATGGTTTCCGGCCAAGGAGCGTGCCTTCGCGATCGGCGTTTTCAATGCCGGGGCGAATATCGGCGCGGTTCTCACCCCGCTCGTCATCCCGTACATGGTGCTGGCCTGGGGCTGGCGTTCGGCGTTCGTGATCACGGGCGTCCTCAGCTTCGTATGGCTGATCGCCTGGTGGACGCTGTATCGCAGCCCGCGCGAACATCCCAAGGTGACCGAGGGCGAGCTGGCCTGGATTGAGCAGGACCCGGCGGATCCCGTCGTGAAGCTCGGCTATGGTTCGGTGCTCACCAAGCGCGAGACCTGGGCCTATGCGCTGGGCAAGT
Source organism: Sphingomonas pokkalii (assembly GCF_003096275.1). Classification (GTDB taxonomy): domain Bacteria; phylum Pseudomonadota; class Alphaproteobacteria; order Sphingomonadales; family Sphingomonadaceae; genus Sphingomonas; species Sphingomonas pokkalii. The sequence continues at coordinate 2,690,146 of NZ_QENQ01000001.1, read as the reverse complement.
TCTTCATCGATCCGATCTGGTGGTTCTTCCTGTTCTGGCTGCCGGGCTATCTGTTCGAGCGCTATCATCTGGATCTCAAGACCTTCGGCCTGCCGCTGGCGGCAATCTATCTCGTATCCGACATGGGCAGCGTCGCCGGCGGCTGGCTGTCCTCGCGGCTGATGCGCGCGGGCTACACGGCCAATGTCGCGCGCAAGATCACGATGCTGGTCTGCGCCTTCGCGGTGCTCCCGGTGCTGTTCGCGGAATCGCTGAGCAGCGTGTGGATGGCAGTGGGCGTGATCGGCATCGCGACCGCGGCGCACCAGGCCTTCTCGGCGAACCTCTATGCGCTGCCCGCGGACATGTTCCCGCGCGGCGCGGTCGGTTCGGTGATCGGCATCGGCGGCACCGTCGGCGCGCTAGGGGGCATCCTGATGTCCTTCTATGCCGGCGAGGTGCTGGCGCGAGTCGGTAGTTACTGGCCGTTGTTTGCGGTGGCGGGGAGTGCCTATTTCGTGGCGCTGGCCTGCGTGCATTTCCTGTCGCCGCGGCTTGCCCGTGTCGACATGAGTGCCTGATTTCAAACCAAAGTTTCCGGAGTACCCATGGCCAAGCCCCTCAAGCTCGATCCCGACCGGCTGTTGCCGGCCGAGGACCGCACCCGTGCGATTGCGCGCGAACTCTATGCCCAGGTCGCGGGCTTGCCGATCATCAGCCCGCACGGCCATACCGATCCCACCTGGTTCTCGACCAACGCCAACTGGTCGAACGCCACCGAGCTGCTGCTCTCGCCCGATCATTATATCTACCGCATGCTCTATTCGCAGGGCGTGTCGCTGGATGCGCTGTGCGTGCCGAGCAAGGCCGGCATGCCGGCGACCGACCCGCGCGCGGCGTGGCGCACCTTTGCCGAGCATCTGTACCTGTTCCGCGGCACGCCTTCCGCCATGTGGCTGGGCCATGTGTTCGGCGAGGTGTTCGGCTTCGAGGTGGCACTGGATGGTGGCACGGCGGATTTCTATTACGATACGATCAACGCCAAGCTGGCGAGCGACGATTTCCGCCCGCGCGCGCTGTTCGACCGCTTCAACATCGAGTTCCTCGCCACCACCGAGGGGCCGCAGGATGACCTCTCGCCGCACCACGCGATCCGGGAATCGGGTTGGGGCGGGCGCGTCGTCACCACCTATCGCCCGGATGCGGTGATCGACGTGGAGCATGAGCAGTTCCACGGTGCGCTCAAGATCTTCGCCGAGAAGACCGGCGAGGACGTGTACAGCTGGGACGGCTATCTCGCGGCACACGCCAAGCGCCGCGCCGATTTCCGCGCCGCCGGCGCCACCGCCACCGACCATGGCCACCCCACCGCCCGCACCGCGAACCTGAGCAAGGCCGAAGCCGCCGCGCTGTTCGCCAAGATCCTGGGCAGCGACTGGACGCCAGCCGATGCCGAGCTGTTCCGCGCGCAGATGCTCACCGAAATGGCGGCGATGAGCGTCGAGGACGGGATGGTGATGCAGATCCACCCCGGCAGCTTCCGCAACCATAATGGCGGCCTGTTCGCCAGCCATGGCCGCGACAAGGGCGCGGACATTCCGATGGCGACCGACTATGTCCATGGCCTGAAGCCGCTGCTCGATCGCTTCGGCACCTCGACCGCGCTTTCGATCATCCTCTTCACGCTCGACGAGACGGTCTATGCGCGCGAACTGGCGCCGCTCGCCGGCCATTATCCGTGCCTGAAGCTCGGTCCGGCCTGGTGGTTCCATGACAGCCCCGAAGGGATGCGCCGCTTCCGCGAGCAGGTGACCGAGACGGCAGGCTTCTACAACACCGTCGGCTTCAATGACGATACCCGTGCCTTCCTGTCGATCCCGGCGCGGCATGACGTTGCCCGGCGGATCGATTGCGGCTTCCTGGCGCAGCTGGTCGCCGAAGGGCGGCTGCACGATTGGGAGGCGGCCGAACTCGCGTTCGAGCTTACGAACGGGCTGGTGCGCAAGGCCTATAAGCTCGGAACGTCGGCGTAACGCGCGCCATCGCCGTCATCCCGGCTATTGCCGGGATGGCGAGCGTTGGGACGAAGGCGTCCAGCTTCGTCGCGGCCGGTACATCCGGATAAGTGGTTGAAAATATAGGTGTGGTGGTCAAGATGCTTGCCCCACCCGCAAAAACACGAGCGCTGCCCCGCCTAGTGTGGTAACCGGTGTCTATTCACGCAGAAGGGACGAGGATCATGAAGATTGCGCTGATAAGCGAGAACAGCCAAGCGGCGAAGAACGGCGTCATCCACAAGGCGCTGTCCAACGTTGCCGAACCGCTGGGCCATCAGGTGTTCAACTATGGCATGTATTCGGCGGAGGACGCCGCCTCGCTGACCTATGTGATGAACGGCCTGCTCGCCGGCATCCTGCTCAATTCCAAGGCGGTAGATTTCGTCGTCACCGGCTGCGGTACCGGCATGGGATCGATGCTCGCCTGCAACGCCATGCCGGGCGTATTCTGCGGGCTGGTCATCGACCCGACCGACGCCTTCCTGTTCGGCCAGATCAACGACGGCAACGCGATTTCGATGCCCTATGCCAAGGGCTTTGGCTGGGCGGCGGAGCTGAACCTGGAAGACGTGTACCGCAAGCTGTTCGAAGGCGAGCGCGGGCTCGGCTATCCGAAGGAGCGCGCCGAGATCATGCGCAAGAACCGCGGCATCCTTTCGGACCTCAAGCGGGTGACCTGCAACGACATGCTCACCGTGCTGAAGACGGTGGACCAGGACCTGCTGCGCGCGGCGATCGCCGGCGAGAAGTTTGCCGAATATTTCTACGCCAATTCGCAGGACGCGGCGATCAGCGACTATCTGCGCAGCCTTTCGTAAGCCAGCTCAGCATTCACTCCCCCTCCCGCAGGCGGGAGGGGGAGAGGGGACCGCCATGACCAACCCGTTCGATCTTACCGGCCAGGTGGCCGTTATCACCGGCGCGAACACCGGAATCGGCCAGGGCATCGCGCTGGCGCTCGCTGCGGCGGGGGCGGATATCGCCGCCGTCGGCCGGACGCCCGCCGAGGAGACCGTCCGCAAGGTGCGCGACCTTGGCCGCCGCGCCGAAATCATCTCCGCCGATCTCTCGACCATAGAGCCTGTTCAAAGGGTTGTGGACGAGGCTGTGGATAAGCTGGGGAAAATCGACATCCTGGTGAACAATGCCGGGATCATCCGCCGCGCCGACAGCCTTGATTTCACCGAGGAAGATTGGGACGCGGTGGTCGACACCAACCTCAAGTCGGTGTTCTTCCTGTGCCAGGCGGCAGGGAAATTCCTGGTCCGCCGTTTCGGCGAGACCGGCGAACGCGGGCGAATCATCAACATCGCGTCCATGCTGACCTTTCAGGGAGGCATTCGCGTGCCGAGCTATACCGCGTCCAAGTCCGGTATTGGCGGGCTCACCAAGTTGCTGGCCAACGAATGGGCGGGCAAGGGCGTGAACGTCAACGCGATCGCCCCGGGCTATATCGCCACCAACAACACGTCGGCGCTGCAGGCCGATGAGACCCGCAACCGCCAGATCCTGGAGCGCATCCCGGCGGGGCGCTGGGGAGATCCGCAGGATCTGGGCGGCGCTGCGGTGTTTCTTGCCTCCCGCGCTTCGGACTATGTGCAGGGTCATATTCTCGCCGTTGACGGAGGCTGGCTGGCACGATGACGTTCGCATTCTTTGGGGAAATGATGTTGCGGCTGTCGCCGCCGGGGCGCGAACTGCTGCTGCAGACGCCGAAGCTCGACGTGGCGATTGCCGGTGCCGAGGCCAATGTCGCCACCGGCCTTGCCTGTCTGGGCCATGACGTGCGGATGATCAGCGCGGTTGCGGACAACCCGTTGGGCGCGGCGACGATCGGCGAGCTGCGTCGTCGCGGCGTGGATACCCGCCATGTGATCGCCGAGCCCGGCCGCATGGGTCTGTATTTTCTTACTCCTGGTGCGGGGCTGCGCGCGTCGGAGATCGTCTATGATCGTGCGAACTCGGTGTTCGCGACTCGCTCCGCCGACGCCTGGGACTGGGACGCGCTGCTCGACGGCGCAACCCGGCTGCATCTTTCGGGCATCACCCCCGCGCTGGGGCCGAACACCGCCGCTGCCGCCATCGCCGCGGCCGAGGCGGCGAGCGCGCGCGGCATCGCGGTGTCGTTCGACGGCAATTACCGCGCCAAGCTGTGGGAAGCCTGGGACAGCGATCCGCGCGGCGTGCTGACCCAGTTGATCCGCCATGCCGACATCCTGTTCGGCAACCATCGCGACATTTCGCTGCTGTTGGGCAAGCCCTTCTCCGGCGATGGCCCCGATCGTCGGCGCGAGGCGGCGGAAGCGGCGTTCGCGGCCTTCCCCAAGCTCCACCTGATCGCCTCCACCGCGCGGCATGTCGACGATGTCGACAGCCACCGCATCGCCGCCCGCGTCGACACCCGGGACGGGGGACACCAAACCGAGGAACTGCGCGTTAGCGGCATCGTCGACCGGATCGGCGGTGGCGACGCGTTCGCCGCCGGCGTGCTGCACGGCCTGCTGGACGGCGGCGACGCCCGCGCGGCTGCCGAGGCGGGGCTGGCGCTGACCGCGCTCAAGCACTCGCTGCCCGGCGATGCGAGCCTGTTCACCCGTGCCGATCTTGCCGCCTTTGCCGAGGGCGGGCTGGACGTCCGCCGGTGATGCGCCGGCGCGCGGTGCTGGCGGGCGGCCTGTCGCTCGCGCTGCCACCGCGCGCCTGGGCCGCCGGCGACCCGATCGTCGAGGCGCCGGCCGGGCGGTTCGTGGGCACGCGCGCGGCGGGCTGCGCGCGTTTCCTGGGCATCCGCTACGGCCGCGCCGCGCGTTTCCGCGCGCCGGTTGCCGAGCCGCGCGTCGATCGTGCGCGGGCGCAGGCCTTTGGGCCGATCTGTCCGCAGCGCGGCCTGAAGGGCGAGCCGCAATCCGAAGACTGCCTGTTCCTCAACCTCTGGACCCCAGGCACGGAGCGCGCGGCACGGCGCCCGGTGATGGTCTATTTTCACGGCGGGGCCTATTCGAACGGCAGCGTTACCGATCCGCTGAACGACGGGGCCACGCTTGCCGCCGCCGAGGACGTGGTGGTGGTGACAGTCAACCACCGGCTCAACGCGTTCGGCTATCTCTATCTCGCCCGGCTCGATCCGCGCTTTCCCGACAGCGGCAATGCCGGCCAGCTCGACCTGATCCTCGCGCTCCGCTGGATTCGCGACAATATCGCGGCATTCGGCGGCGATCCGGCGCGCGTGTTTCTGTTCGGCCAGTCCGGGGGCGGGGCCAAGATCGCCACGCTGATGGGGATGCCGGCCGCGCAGAGCCTGTTCCACAGCGCTGCGACGATGAGCGGGCAACAAGTCACCGCCTCGGGACCGATGAATGCGACTGCGCGCGCGCAGGCCTTTCTCGATCGGCTGGGAGGCGGACTGGAGGCTGCAGCCGCGCTGCCGGTGGAGAAGCTCGTCGCGGCGCAGGATGCGCGCGATCCGATCCTGGGGGGCGGGGTCTATTTCGGGCCGGTACTCGACATGCGCTGGCTCACCCGCCACCCGTTCTGGCCAGACGCGAACCCGCAATCGCTGGCGATCCCGATGATCCTCGGCAATACGCGGGACGAGACGCGCGCCTTCTTCGATCCGGCATCCGAGCGTATCCGCACCCTGACCTGGGACAATCTTGCCGCCCGGATGGCGCCGGAACTGAAGATCGACGTGCTGCCCGAATGGGTGGTCGCCGAATATCGCGCGCATTTCCCGGCCGACACGCCGCAGGACCTGTTCTACCGCGCCACCACCGCGGGCCGCAGCTGGCGGGGGCAGGTGATCGAGGCGGACGCGCGGGCCGCCGCGGGCGCGCGCGCGACCTGGGTCTATCAGGTCGATTTCGCTTCGCCGACCCAGCCCGATCGCGGGGCGCCGCACACCATGGATATCGCGCTCGCCTTCGGCACGCTGGCCGCGCCGGGATCCTATGCCGGCAATGGCCCCACTGCCCGGCGGCTGAGCCGGCAGATGATGGCCGCCTTCGCCGCCCTGGCCCGCATCGGCAGGCCGGCAGCCCCCGGACTGCCCGCCTGGACTCCCTACACGCTGCCGGACCGCGCGACGATGCTGTTCGACGCGGAGAGCCGCATGGCCGACGATCCCCGGCGCTGGGAGCGCACGCTGTTCGCGCGCATCCCCTATATCCAGCCGGGCAGTTGAAGGCCGATACCGCAACGCGTTACCCAGCGGCGTTCGCCTATCGCAATCGTTCGCCGCGCCGTATAGCATCGCTCCATGGAAAAGACGGGCAAGCCCACCATCAACGATGTGGCGCGGATCGCAGGCGTTTCGAAGAAGACCGTCAGCCGCGTCATCAACCGCTCGCCCCTGCTGAATCAGGATACCCGTGCGCGCGTGGAGGCGGTGATCGCCGAGCTGGGGTATGTGCCCAATGTGCAGGCGCGCGCGCTGGCGCTGCGGCACAATTTCCTGCTCGGGCTGATCCACGACAATCCCAACGCGCAGATGGTGATGAACGTGCAGGCGGGCATCCTGGAGGCGATCCGAGATACCGAATTCGAGCTGATCGTCCGCCCGATCGACCGCGGCTCCTCGACGATGCTAGCGGATGTTCGCGCGTTCCTGGAGCGGCAGCGGCTGTACGGCGTGCTGATCCTGCCACCGGTTTCCGAGAACGATATGCTGGCGGATGTGTGCAATGATCTCGGCACCCGCTATGTCCGCATGGGCTCCACCGCACTTGATGCCCCCGAGCATATGGTCGCCTCCAACGACAGCGACGTCGTCGTCGAGGCGGTGAACCACCTGATTTCGCTCGGCCACAGCCGGATCGGCCTGATCGCCGGGCCGCATGGCTTCCGCTCGGCGCGGGAGCGGCGCAAGGGCTTCGAACAGGCCTTGTCCGAAGCGGGGATCAAATTGCCCCGCAGCCTGATCGCCGATGGAAACTACACGTTCGAAAGCGGGTTGGCCGCAGCCGATCGCCTGCTCGATCTATCGCCACGCCCGACCGCGATCTTCGCATCCAACGACGAGATGGCCGCAGCCACCCTCCACGCCGCGCGGCGCCGGGGGATGAGCGTGCCCGAAGACCTGTCGATCATCGGTTTCGACGATACGGCGATCGCCTCGCACATCTGGCCGCCGATGACGACAGTGCACTGGCCGATCATCTCGATGGGCCGCTCCGCCGCGTTGAAGCTGCTCGCCGATTTCTTCGGCGACGACCAGGCCGTGGAGGAGCCGTCGCTCTTTCCTTCCACGCTGATCCACCGCGCATCGGTGGCGCCACCGCGCGCCGGCAGCTGATCCCCCCGCGTCCGTTTCGCTGTTGCGCCAAAGTTGCGGGTGCGGAAATTATCGTCATCCTGGTTATGACACCGGTTGACATAGGCCGGGTTGGTGCAACAAATACCCTCCAACAAGCGTGACGCAGCGCTTGCGCCAAGGCGGACGAAGATTCGCCAGGAGCGCGGGAGAGAATAGTCGCGATCGCCATGGCTTTTGTCTGCACGGCTGATTGCTGTGCGGCGCCGGGCGACCGCATCACCACTCCCCGAATCCTGGCGCAGCACTTCGCCGGGCGTCCAGACGAACAAGGGGAGGTTCAACATGGCAGATCTCGATACCTCGAAGGCACGGCGCTCCACCGGGCTGCGGGTTGGCGTTTCGCTCGGCGCGGTCGGCGTGGCGCTCTGGCTGGGCGTTCCGGCGCAGGCGCAGACACAGACCGGCAACCCCGTCGCCACCACCGACGCCCAGCGGGACGCCAGCATTCAGGAAGAGCCGTCGCCCATCGATCCCCAGACCGGCGACGAGATCGTTGTCACCGGTTTCCGTGCCTCGCTGCGGAATGCCCTGAACCTGAAACGCGCGTCCAATCAGATCGTCGACGCGATCACGGCCGAGGACATCGCGGATTTTCCGGACGCCAATCTTGCAGAATCGATCCAGCGCCTGCCGGGCGTTTCGATCGATCGCGACAATGGCGAGGGCCGCTCGATCACGGTGCGCGGCCTGGGCGGCGACTTCCAGATGACGCGGCTGAACGGCGCCGACGCGCAGAATGTCGCCGGCGGCAACCAGTCCGATTCCGGGGCTAACCGCAGCCGCGGCTTCGATTTCAATACCTTCGCCTCCGAATTGTTCGGCGGCGTGAAGATCACCAAGTCCACGGCGGCCGAAAATGACGAAGGCTCGCTCGGCGCGATCATCGATCTCACCACCGGCCGCCCGCTGGCCTACAAGGAAAATCGCTTCGCGCTGGGAGGCGAGGCCGAATATCGCGAAAGCGGCAAGACCTGGAACCCGCGCTTCACCGGGCTCGCTTCCGTACGGCTGACTGACAATTTCGGCATCCTGGTATCGGGCGCCTATCAGAAGCAGGAACAGCAGATCGATTCCTATCGCCGCAGCATCGGCGTGTTCGATTATCTGTACCGCAACTCGCAGATCAACGGCGTGACGCCGCCGGTCTATGGCTTCGCCCGGCCGGGCGGCAGCGGCGCTACCTTTGGTTCGGATCCCGCGGCCTATGCGCTGCTTTCGCCCACGACCGTGATCCCGGGCCTGCCCTTCATCAGCCGCCAGCAGCTGAAATATGAGCGGTTGGGCCTTACCGGCACCGCGCAGTGGCAGCCGAGCGAACGCACCGAGATCATCGTCGACGGCGTATACTCGAAATATGATCAGGACAGCCTGCTCGCCGGCATCATGCCGGTCGGCCTGAACCGCAACGGCACCAATGCGCGCGTCACCCAGAATACGTTGCGTGCGCCGGGCACCACCAACGGCTATGCCGACCGCGTCGCGCTCTATCCCAATTGCGTACAGAGCGCGATCGTCGATTGCGGCCAGCAGCTCAATGGCAGCAGCGTGCTGCCAGGCTATTTCAACAGCTACAATCCCAACAATCTCAGCGCTTTCGATTATTACAACAACCCGCGCTCGCCCGGTTATGTCGCCACCAGCAACCAGACCGGCTTCTACAACCAGCTGCTCGGCCGGCCGAATACGGTGGTGCGTGCCGCCAATGTCAACGCAGCGGGGCAGGCGGACTATCTTCAGCTCGATCGCGTCGATTGGCGCAGCTCGATCGACACGCAGAGCGGCTCGACCGAATTCAAGCAGGCGACGCTCAATCTCCGCCAGGACCTGGGCGAGCGGCTGACGATGGACGGCACGATCGGCTGGTCGAAATCGGTGTTCGATGCCACCGGCTATCTGGCGGAAGTCAATGCGGTCGACCAGAATGGCTATGTGTTCGACGAGCGCGGCGGCGGCAAGATGCCGGTGTTCAATCCCGGCTTCAACGTCGCCGATCCCAATGCATGGACGCTGGTGAAGGGGCTTTCCACCATCCGTGTCTTCAAGAATCAGGTGACTAACGAGTATCGCGTCGGCCGGCTCAACTTCGCCTTCGAAGCCGTGCCGGAAATGACGTTGCGGTTCGGTGGTACCTACAAGAAGTTCAGCTATTTCGCCGATCAGCAGCGCCGCGCCCAGACGATCGAGGCGTTGAACCCGACGCTCGCCGAAGCGAAGCTGAACGTTACCGACCTGGGGCAGGTCTATGGCTTCGGCCAGGGGCTGAACGTTCCGGCCGGCACGCCAACGCAGTTCTTTGCCCCCGATCTCGGCAAGTTCATCAATGCGTTCGGCATCGATTGCAACTGCGTCAACAAATGGGGTGATTTCCGCGTCGTGCCCGATGGCCGCCAGGGCGGCGGCGTCGAGGAGCGGGATGCCTCGGGCTTCTTCCAGGTCGATTACGATCTGACCCTGCTCGGCGGACCGCTGCGCGGCAATGTCGGTCTGCGCGTAGCCAATACCAAGGTTTCGGGCACCGGCAATGTCGGCGGGGCGGACGGCATCACCGGCATCCCGGTCGTGGCGCGCCACGAATATTGGGACTGGCTGCCTTCCACCAATATCAACTGGGAAGCGCAGCCGGGGCTGTTGATCCGCTTCGCGGCCGCCAAGGTGATGTCGCGCCCGCAGCTCGCCAACCTGACGCCGGGAACGACGGCCTTTTCGAGCACGCTGGCGGTGAACGGTTCGGCGCCTTCGCTCACGGTCGGCAATCCCTATCTCAGCCCGTTCCGCGCGACCAACCTTGACCTCAGCATCGAAAAATACTTCCGCAACAACGGCCTGATCGCCGTCGCGCTGTTCAAGAAGAATCTCGATAGCTTCCCGCAGCAGCTTGCCGGCGAAGCGCCGCTGTCGACGGTGTTCGAGCCGGCGATCTATAATCAGATCCTTGCTTCGATGACCGATCCGCTGCTCCAGGCCTATACCCGCGCTGGCGGCACCTGGGCGGTGCGCCAGTTCAAGGATGCGCCGGGCGGCACGATCAAGGGCATCGAAGTGAATGTGCAGACGGATTTCTGGTTCCTGCCCGCGCCGTTCGACAAGATGGGCATTACCGCCAACTACACCCATATCGATTCGTCGCTCAACTACCTGACCGGCACCACGCTTTCGACGACCCAGGCCGGCGGCGTCGGCACGGCGCGCAACACCTTTGCCGACGGGCCGTTTCTCAACACCTCGCCGGATGCGTTCAACGCGACCCTGTATTATGAAAATTCGGTCTGGTCGCTGCGTGTCTCGGGTGCGTATCGCAAGCGCTACGTCAATCGCTTCCCGCTCGCGACCGGTACCTGCGCGGTGGGCACCACCACGAATGGCGGCGCGGCGTGCAACTCGCCGGTGCTGGCGGACTTCGGCTATAACGAGGATCAGTTCAATCTCGACGCGGCGTTCGCGGTCAACTTGACCAAGTTCGCTCGCTTCACGATCGAGGGGCGCAACCTGACCAACCAGCCGCAATATCGCACGATGTACGCCGCCAACCCCGTCTCCCAAACCTATGGAAGCACGGGCCGGATCATCACCGCCGGCGTGCGGCTGAGCTTCTGATGCGGCCGTTGCCGGCGCTGGCGTTGCTCTTGCTGCTGCCGGCGCCGGCTGCGCCTGCCATCGGGCAGGCACGCACGGTACCGGCTTTCCCCGGCGCAGAGGGGGCCGGCGCGGTCGCGCTGGGGGGGCGGGGCGGCAAGGTGCTGTTCGTCACCACGCTCGCCGATGCCGGGCCGGGCAGTTTGCGCGCCGCGGTGGAAACATCGGGGCCGCGCACCATCCTGTTCCGCATTTCGGGCACGATCCGCCTCGCCAAGCCGCTGCGGATCCGCGCGGGGCGGGTTACGATCGCGGGCCAGTCCGCGCCGGGCGACGGCATCACCCTGCGCGACCACCCGCTCGAGGTGGACGCCGATGACGTGGTGATCCGGTATATCCGTTCGCGGCTCGGCGATGAATCGCGAACGGAATCCGATGCGATCTGGATCCTGGGCGGACGCCGCATCATCCTGGACCATGTCTCGGCAAGCTGGTCGGTGGACGAGACGCTCTCTGCATCCGCCAATTATACCAGGCCCGGCGAGGGGTTCTGGGACGTGACCGTGCAATGGTCGATCATCGCGGAATCGCTCACCCATTCGCTGCACGCCAAGGGCGAGCATGGCTATGGCAGCCTGATTCGCGGCGGGCAGGGGGCGAAGATCAGCTTCCACCACAACCTCTGGGCCAATCACGAAGCGCGGATGCCGCGGCCCGGCAATTACAGCGGGCCGGACGTGGATCCCGAAGGCGCCTTCTTCGATTTCCGTTCCAACGTCTTCTATAACTGGGGGAAGGGCTGGTCTGGCTACAATGCCGACAAGGCGACGCTGGCGTGCTATAACTTCGTCGACAATGCCTATGTGATGGGTCCGCAGTCGCTGAAGCCGATCGCGTTCCACGAGGGCAACACGCTCGCCAAGGCCTGGTTCGCCGGCAATAGCATGAACGGCACGATCCCCGCCGATCCGTGGAGCCTGGTCGATGGCATTGCACCGCCGGGCTATCGGCTCGATGCGCCCGTGCCGATGCCCCCGGTGACGCAGGACGCCGCTGCCCAGGCCTATGCGCTGGTGCTGGCGGGGGCGGGGGCATCAAAGGTGCGTGATAGCGTCGATGCACGGATCGTCGCCGGGGTACGCGATCGCACGGGGCGTCAGATCGACAGCCAGCGGGATGTGGGCGGTTGGCCGGAACTCAAGAGCGCACCCGCACCAAGGGACGGCGATCATGATGGTATCCCGGACGCATGGGAAATCGCGCATGGCCTGAACCCCCATGATCATCGCGACGGCAATGCCGATCGCAACGGCGACGGTTGGACGAACCTGGAGGAATGGCTGGCCGAACTGGCGGCGGGGCGGACATGATACCAAGGCCGTACGGACGGCGCCCGATCGCTCAGCATCGTGCCGGCGCAAGCTGGCATCTCCCGCAGGCGTAACATTCTTTTTTCGCCCCCGGAGGCGGCAGCTTTCGCGGGGGTTACGGCTGGTGGCGCAGCGTGCACTTGGCGGACGATTCCGGAGTGCCGCAATGGGCATAAGGTCGCCGCGCGGTACGCATTTCTATGCACATTGGGGCTTGTGTCGCGCCCATTTTGATTGTTGCAACGCTGTAGCGGCCGCGATGCCCGGCGCCCAGCGCGCGTAGCGGCGCGACCATCGCCCCTTGGGAAGATCATTGGAGGGGCAGCTGCGATGGCAGCCGCCCCCTTATGCGCGTCAGAAGCTGCCGCGCAGGCCGATCAGGACCTGACGGCCGGGCTTGTACTGGGTGAAGGTCGCGTTCTCGAACTGGAAATAGGAGCGCAGCGTCGCGTTGTTGAAGTTGGCGACGTTGATCGTCAGCTGCGGTGCGTGCTTGACGCCGAAGATCTTGTCGAGATCGAAGGCAGAGGAGAAATCCCAGCTGGTGTAGGTGGTGCCGAACAGCGCCGCTGCCGGGATGCCGTTCTGCGCAGTACCGCTATTCTGCGAACCTTCGCGCGAAGTGACCGCGACGCGCAGCATCACGCCGTTCCGTTCGTAATATCCGGTGATGTTGTAGGTGAACGGGGCCACGCCGAACGCGGTGGCGGGGCCGTCGCTGGTCTGATCGACGATCGTCGCGTTGGCGTTGAAACCGAAGCCGCGCACGCCGAATTTCTCGGTCAGGAAATCGAGCGGCTGAACCCACTGGAATTCCAGGCCATTGATCTTCAGCTTGTTCGGCACGTTGACCTGGCTGGTCACCTGCACCTGCGCACTATTGGGCCCGCCGCGGGAATTGATCGCGATCTGCTGCGTCGGGTTCAGCGTGTCGTAGGTGATGCCATATTGCGCCAGTGCCGTGAACGGCACCGTGTTGATCGCCGTGGTGGTGAAGCCTTCGATCGACTTCCGGAACGCGTTGAAGCTGATGACACCTTCGCGCCCGGTATAATATTCGAAGCCGAGATCGATATTGGTCGAGAGATAGGGCGCGAGCGCCGGGTTGCCGATGCTCGCCTGATCGGCCGAAGGCGCGCCGAAATTCACGCCCGGCAACTGCGCGGCCGGATCGGGCCGCGTCATCGTGCGCGAAGCCGCAACGCGGACGACCGCCTTCGAGCTGACATCATAGGCAACGGTAGCCGCCGGCAGCCATTCGGCATATTCGTTGCGCGTATCGACGATGTTGACCACGCTGGGATAGCGGCTGCCATCCGCAATCTGCCCGCCTCCCGCTGTGGCATTGCGCGGATCGGCGAAGCTGACGCGGCCCGAAATCGTCTGGATCGTGTTCACATAGCGCAGGCCAGCGTTGAAGCGCAGCAGGTTGCCGCCCACTTCTTGCTCGCCATTGATCGTCGCGAAGGCCGATTTAACGACTTCGCGGATCAGGCCTCCGTTCGCGCCGGTGTTCGAGCCGCCACTTTCCGGCGTGTTGTCATGGAAGAAATCATAGTTGCTGGCCTTGCGGAACTTGTCCCAATCGACCGTGACGAAGCCAGCGGGCCCAGGCGTCAGATAGGTGGGGAAGGCCGCGTTCGGAATCAGCGAGCCGGCATAGGTGACGGTGCCCGTCTGCCCGGCGGTATAGCCGGTGCCATAGCCCGGATAGGTGGGATAGCCGGCCGGCGCCGCACCCGGCGCATTCAGCCCCTCGCATGGTGGCTGCGAGTTGGGGCCGGGCACGAAGATGCTGGGATTGTTGCCGCACACCGCATTCTGCCAGGCCTGGGTGTTATCGAAGCCGCGAATACGACGCGAGACATCGTCATAGGCGCCACCGACCTGCAGGTTCAACGCGCGTTCGCCCCAGGTCAGATCGCCCCGGACGCCCTTATTCTCGTTGCGGCGCCGTTCGTCCTGCATGTTCACGCGGCTGCCGGCATACCAGCCGAAATTCGCCGGGTTGTTGAGATCGAGGCTGCTCTTGATCTCAGGGATGCCGCCAGTGGTGTTGAAGGTTACGGTGGCGTTCCGGCCCAGCGGCGTGGTGGCGCCGACCGTCGGGCTCTCACGATGGAAGGTCGAGCGCGCATAATTGCCTTGCAGGTTCAGCTTCAGCGTATCGGAAATCGTCCATTCGCCGCCGGGGTTGATGCTGAACAGCTCGGTGGTTTCCCGATAGGGTCGGAATTCGTTGAAGAACTGGACATTGGCGAAGGTGCCGCTGGTGACGGTGCAGCCGGCGCTGCAATCCGACTTGTCGAACTTCAGGTTCGTCGGGATGAGCGCGCCGTTGCGTACGATCCAGGCCACATTCTCGCGGGTCAGCACGTTCTTCTTGTATCCATACAGTCCGTCCACATAGAAATGCAGGGAGTCGGACGGCTGCCATTCGGCGCTGGCGATCGCGTTGATGCGATCGCGCGGGCCGCGGATGCTGGTGTTGCGGCCCAGGCGCGGCAGCAGGCCGTTGTCGATCTGCTGGATGGTCGCGCCGGGATTGTTGGCGAGCAGGAAGGCGCGATCGATGACCGTGCCCGCGACCAGGCCGGCGCCCGCGCCGGCAGGTACGACCGCCGGAATCGTCCAGTTGCCGCCGCCGGTGCTGTTGCAGCCCGAGGCAGCGCCGCACTGGGCAGCGGTGAGCGCGGGGTTGGTGTAGCCGATGGTTTCGAAGCCGCGCGTATCGGTGAACAGCCGCTGCGCGGACACGCCGGCCAGAATGCCGAACATATCGTTGCGCCAGCTGCCGATCAGCGAGCCGCGTGCCCCGATCCGATCCTCGGGCGTCTGGTTCGATCCCTGGATGCTATAGGCGAAGAACGGACCCGGCCGGTCGAACGGCCGGGCCGAGCGCAGGTCGACATTGCCCGCGGCACCGCCTTCCAGCAGGTTCGCCGTGTAGCTCTTGTTCACGGTGAGCTTGGTGAACAGGTCGGTCGGGAAGAAGCTGAGGTCGACGGACCGATCGGTGCCCTGCGCGTCCGTGGCACCCGAAGAGGCGACCGCGATCGGTGCGCCATTGAGCGTGACGTTGGTGAAGTTGGAGCCCAGGCCGCGGATCGCGACGTTGACGCCTTCGCCGGTCACGTCGCGGGTGATGGTGACGCCAGGAATACGGTTGAACGACTCCGCGATGTTGGTGTCCGGGAACTTGCCGATATCCTCTGCAAAGATCGTGTCGATGAAGCCCGTTGCCTCCCGCTTGGCATCCACCGCCTTGGCAAGGCTCTGGCGATAGCCGGTGACGACAATCTCCTGCTCGGTGCCCGCCTGGTCTCCGCTCTGTGGCACGCTCGCCGGGGGTGTGGCGGCGGTCTGGGCGTGCGCCATGGTGGTGGCTGTGCCGGCGCTCAGCACCGTCGCGCAGAGCAGCATGTTGCGGAAGGACCGTATGGTGAATGCGGAGTTGGCCATGATCTGGGAATCCCCTCAACTAGGATAGTCGGCTGGGTCGATGCCGATCTTGCTTCGGTCCGTGGGTGGCATCTGGCCTGCGTGCGCGACCGAGGGCGCACGAAGCCGTTCCCGCAGCATTCGTGCTGCGGGTGATAATCGATGGATTTCGGTGTCGGTCGGGTGGAATCAGGGCGGAATCAAACCGCATGCCAATGGCATTCGGCGTGTGGACAATATCCAGCGAAGATGTGGTTTGTGCACCATCCCACCCTCATCCCAATACGCGCCCGCTTCGCTGCGGCGTCATGTTAGCGCTATCTTCCATGCTTTGGCCTGATCGTCAAATGGATAATGGTAAGGCCATCGATTTTCGAAGATGACCATGCGCCCCATTGGAAGGCGGGCGATGATTGCGATCGGGCGCACCGCGTGGCACCTTGGGCAGCCAAGACGGGGGTTTCCAATGCACGCCATTCGCCTAGCTTTCCTGCTCGCCAGCGCGAGCGCGCTGCCCGCCGCGGCCCAGAGCCAGAAGGCCGATCTTCTGACTCCGCCGGCAGATGCCCGCCATTTCACGCTCAGTTCCACCGCCGCGAAGCATGGCGATATCTGGTCGTGGAAGATGCCGGACGGGCGGATCGCCTATCGCATGTCGATGTCGCTGCGCGGATGGGTGACGGAGACGGACGAAGTGGTGACGATCGGCCCGGATGGCCGGCCGACCGCGATCGCGATTCGCGGCTTTACCGACACCGGCGACGCGACCGAGAATTTCAGTGTCGATTCTGCCGGCATCGCCCGTTGGAAGACCGCCGTCGACGCAGGTGAAAAGCCCTTCGGCAAGGCGCGCTACAGCAGCTATGGCGGCCCGATGCTTGCCGGCGAGCTGGATATCGATGCGCTGGTTGGCGCGGGACCGGCCGGAATCGATCTGCTGCCCACCGGCCATGCCAGCATCACGATCGGCAAGGCCGTGGAGATCGAGGGGCCAGGCGGCCGGAAAGCCGTGAAGCTCGCCTACCTGAACGGGATGGGCTTTTCGCCGATGCCGGTGTGGCTCGATGCGCAGAACCATTTCTTTGGCGCCGTCGGCGGGATTTCGTTGCTGCCCGAAGGTTTCGAGGCGGCGGGACCGAAGCTGAAGGACATCCAGGAGGCGGAAGAGGCGGAGATGGTGCGCGAAGTGGCGCACCGCTTCCTGGCGCCTGCCAACCGCACGCCGACACTGGTGGATCACGTCCTGCTCTTCGATTCGGTCGCGGGCCGGTACGTGCCGGATCAGGCGGTGCTGATCGCGGGTGGCAAGGTGGTGAAGGTCGGCCGGGCAGGCAGCATCCCTGCGGCGGGTGCGACCGTGATCGACGGGCGCGGGCGCACGCTGCTGCCTGGCCTGTGGGATGCGCACCAGCATGTCGGCGGTGACTGGAACCTGTTGCAGAACGTCGCCACGGGTATGACCAATTATCGGAGCCCTGGCTCTTCGATCGAGGAAGCGCAGAGCATCTTCAAGCGCCGGGCATCGGGCGATCTGCTGGCGCCGGACGGCAAGGTTTCGGTGATCATCGACAAGAAGGACCCGCTGGCCGCGCAGGGCGCGCTCACCGTGTCCTCGTCGCAAGAGGCAATCGCCGCCGTGCGCAAGATCAAGGCGGCCGGCATGTGGGGCGTGAAGTTCTATACCTCGATGGATCCGGCCTGGATCGCGCCGGCGGCGGCGGAGGCGCACCGGCTGGGCCTGCACGTGCATGGCCATGTGCCCGCACATATGCGCCCGCTGGATGCGGTCCGGGCGGGGTATGACGAAGTGACCCACATCAACTTCATCCTGATGCAGGCGATGCCGCAGGCGGTGGTGGACAAGGCGAATACCGCCGCGCGGCTGGAAGGGCCTGCGCAATATGGCAAGGATCTGAATCTGGATTCGCCGGAACTGCGCGCCTTCTATGCGGAGCTTGCCAAACGCAAGACGATCATCGATCCGACCCTGACGGTTTGGGAGCCGCTGCTGACCTCTGACGGCAGCGCCGTGCCCCCGGAATATGCCGCCTTCTCCGATATCGCGCCGCCGGCGGTTGCGCGCGGCTGGAAGATCGGCGGCTACCCGCTGTTCGCCGGCCTGACGCGTGCCGATTTCCGCAAGAGCTTCGGCAAGATGGTGGAGGTCGTCGGGCGGCTGCACAAGGCGGGGGTGCCGATCGTCGCAGGCACGGATGGCTATGGCCTCGAAATCGTGCGCGAGCTGGAACTCTATCAGGAAGCCGGCCTGACCAATGCCGAGGCATTGCAGACGGCGACAATCGTGCCGGCGCGGATGGTGGGTATGGCCGATCGCGTGGGATCGATTGCGCCTGGCAAGACGGCCGATATCATCCTGGTCGACGGCGATGTTTCGAAGGACATCGGTGCACTGCGCCATGTCCGAACGGTGTTCCTGGACGGTTATCGCCTGGATGCGGATGCGCTGCGCAAGGCCAGCGGTCTCAGCGGGATGCCCAAATAGGAAAAGGGGGCTGGCCAGTGCCAGCCCCAAGGTCTCCGGCTTGGGGGAACTGTGTCAGCGCGCCACCAGCGCGGCATAGGGCGGCAGGTGGCTGTCCGTGCCGCCGTTCAGCGCTTCCACGATCCGCCGTCCTGTCAATAGGGCGGTGGGGATATCGATGGGCGCATCGGAAAGATTGAAGGCGCAAAGGACGTATTCTTCTCCCAGGCTGCGGGCGAAGACGAGCAGCGTTTCGTCTGCGTGCAGCACCTGCATCGCGCCTTCGATCAACGCTGGATGGGCGTGGCGGAGCGCAATCAGCCGGCGGGTGTGGTTCAGCAGCGAGGCCGGATCGGCTTCCTGGCGATCGACCGCCAGCCCGGCATGGTCGGCGCCGATCGGCAGCCAGGGGCGGGCGACGGAGAAGCCGGCATGGGGCGCATCCGCCACCCACGGCATCGGCGTGCGCGCACCGTCGCGGCTGAGGGTGAGCGGCCAGTTGGCGATCGCCTCAGGATCCTGTAGGTCCTCGAAGGCGATGTCGACCTGGGTGAGCCCCAGTTCCTCGCCATAATAGAGGATCGCGTTGCCGCGTAAGGCGAGCAGCAGCAGCATCTTCATCGCGGCGAAGGCGGCGCGGTGCTCGGGCGCGACCCAGCGCGAGAGGGCGCGGGGGGCGTCGTGATTTTCGAACGCCCAGCTCGGCCAGCCCGTGCCCGGCGTGTCGGGCCATTCGGCGACCGCGTCGCGCACCAAGGCGGGCGTCAGGCGATCGGCGTAGAGGAAGTTGAAGCCATAGGCGCTGTTGAGCCGCGTATCGCCGGCGGTGAACAGGTGCATCTCCGCCTCGGGGCTGGGGCCGCCGACTTCGGCGACGGTGAAGCGGCCGAGATACAGGTCCGCCAGCGCGCGCAGCTTCTCGAGCAGCAGCGGGATGTCCGCATGGCTCTGATTGTAGAGGTGCTGCTGGAAATCGAAGGGGCGGGTGCGCGGCTGCCCGGTGTCCGGCGCAGGCGGGTTATCGCGCAGCTGCGGATCGTGCATCGTGAAGTTGATCGCATCGAGCCGGAAGCCGTCGACGCCGCGATCGAGCCAGAACTTGGCGGTGGCGAGGGTGGCGGCCTGTACCTCCGGATTGTGGAAGTTCAGGTCGGGCTGCTCGCGCAGGAAATTGTGGAGATAATATTGGCCGCGCCGCGCGTCCCAGGTCCAGGCCGGGCCGCCGAACACCGACTGCCAGTTGTTGGGCGGGCTGCCGTCGGGCTTGGCATCGGCCCAGACATACCAGTCGGCCTTTGGGTTGGTGCGGCTGGTGCGGCTCTCCTGGAACCACGGGTGCTGGTCCGAGCTGTGCGAATAGACCTGGTCGATCAGCACCTTGAGGCCCAACGCATGGGCACGGGCGACCAGCGCGTCGAAGTCGGCGAGGGTGCCGAACACGGGATCGACATCGCAGAAATCGGCGATGTCATAGCCGAAGTCCCGCATCGGTGATGTGAAGAAGGGCGAGATCCACACCGCGTCCACGCCCAGCGCCGCGACATGATCGAGCCTTGCGGTGATGCCGGGCAGGTCGCCGACGCCGTCGCCGTTCGAGTCCGCGAAGCTGCGCGGATAGATCTGGTAGATCACCGCGCCGCGCCACCAGGGCCGGGCTTCGGTGGAGAGCTCGCGCATCGTCATGAGGTTCACTTGGAGGCTCCGGCCGCGCAGACGGTGTAGCCGAACGCGGGAAGGGAAAGGGGGAGGCTGCCGGGTGCAGCGGCGCTGGCAGGGCAGGCGCCCGCCAGGGTGTGGAAGGCGGTGGAGCGGGTCTCGACCTGGATGTTGCCGGTCCAGGGTTCGGGGCTGGTGTTGAAGGCGATCACGGTCTCCGCGCCGGTCTTGGGATCGAAGCGCGACACCGCGAACAGGCCGGGCTTGTCGCTGGCGAAGCGCGTGATCTGGCGGCCGCGGGTGAGCGCCGCGTGGCTGGTGCGCAGCCGGGCGAGCATGGCGATCTCGCGGAACAGCGGATGGGCCGGGTTGAAGCTGGGCGTGGCGGTGGTCGTGTCGGTGCCGAGCAGGTGGTTGTCATTGTAGCTGGCCACCTTGCTCCCGAACATGTCCTCGCGGGCATCCTGGTCGTTGCCGTCGCTGACGAAGCCCTGCTCGTCGCCGGCGTAGATGGTCGGCACGCCGCGCAGCAGCAGCAGCATCGCCTGGGCGAGCTCGACGCGCTGGAGCAGTTCGGCCTGGCTGACCTTGGGCAGCGCCTGCTTGATGAACGTGGAACTGCGTCCGGCGTCATGGTTGCTGACGAAGGTCGGCAGCCGGTGCCCGGTCTTCTCGCCGCCTTCGTACAGCACGTCCGCGGCGAACACCTTGGCGAGGCGGTCCGTGCCCTTGCCGCTCGCTACTTCGTCCACGGCCAGCGCAAAGGCGAAGTCTAGCACCGCGGGGAACTTATCGACGCGGGTATGCTGGGCGAGGGCGGCGACCTCGGGATCGGCGACTTCGCCGAAAATGTGGAAGTTTGGGATGCCCTTCGCCTTGGCGCGGGCGAGCATCGCGGGGACGAAGGTCTGCCAGAACTCCGGGTTCACGTGGCGTGCAGTGTCGATGCGGAAGCCGTCCACGCCAAAACGATCGATCCAGCCGCCGAAGATCTCGATCATGCCGGCGACGACGCGCGGATGCTCAGTCATCAGATCGTCGAGACCGACGAAATCGCCCATGGTCGAGTTCTCGCCCGCAAAGGTCGAGTTGCCGCGATTATGGTAATGGATCGGATCGTTGAGCCAGGCGGGGACCTTTACCTGCTTTTCCGCCTCGGGGACATAGGGCGTGTAGGCGTAATCGGGACGGGTCAGTTTGGCGAAATTGGCGGCGCTGTGGTTGTCGTCGCCGGCAAAGCCCGGATTGATGGGCCCGCCGGAGGTGCCGCCCTTGCGCTGGTACGGATAGTCGGCGCGGCTGCGATAGGCGCAGTCGCCGCACTCCTTGAACTGGATCACGTCCGCGGTGTGGTTCACCACGATATCCATATAGACCTTGATGCCGCGCTTGTGCGCCGCATCCACCAGCGCCTTGAACTCGGTATTGGTGCCGAAATGCGGGTCGACCTGGGTGAAGTCGGTGATCCAATAGCCGTGATAGCCGGCCGATTCCTGGCCCTTCGGTCCCTGCACGGGCTTGTTCTTGAAGATCGGCCCCACCCAGATCGCAGTCGCGCCCAGCGCCTGGATATAGTCCAGCCGCTGCAGCACGCCCTTCAGGTCGCCGCCATGGTAGAAGGCCTTGGACGACGGATCGAACCCGGTGACGAGCCGGTCGCCGGTCAGGCCGCCGCGATCATTGGCGGGATCGGCATTTTCGAAGCGATCGGGGAGGAGAAAGTAAAGCACCTCGTCCTCGGGCAGGCGATCACGATAGCTTTGCGCGGCGGCGGGCGCCACGGCGAGCGCGGCGGTGAAAAGGGCGAGGGCAGTCTTGCGGATCATGCGGGCTCAACTTCTTTCTGGACGGCATCGATCCCGGCGAGGAATCCGGCGTGCGACGGCATCGCTGCGGTGGTGCGCTCGATCATCGTGCGGATGGTGCCGAGAAACATCGTGAGTTCGGCGTCACTAAGCTGGTCGGCAAAGGGGTGCCATCGATCTGGCACGATGCCTTGGCCGAGAAGGACCTGGAGCCAGCCCGGTTCAGCGAACAATTCGTCCTCGCGCCGGGAGATCCGGCCTGTGGCACGGAACAACGCGATCTTACGCGCCAGTTCCTCGGGCAGCGCCATCGCGCGGCAGGCCTGCCATAGCGGCTCCGTGCGGCCATTCGCATGGTAGTGGAGCACTAGAAAGTCGCGGATCGCGGCATATTCGAACTGGGTTAGCTGATTATATTCTGCCCGTGCGGCGTTCGTCGCCTGCCCGCGCGGCAGGAACTGAAGCAAACGGGCGATGCCGGACTGGATAAGATGAATGCTGGTGGATTCGAGCGGCTCGAGAAAGCCGGCGGCAAGGCCGAGCGCGACGCAATTCGCCTGCCAGAAGCAATCCCGGGTGCCGGTGGTGAAACGCAACGGGCGGGGATCGGTCAGGGCATCCCCGTCGAGATTCGCCAGCAGCGTCGCCATGGCTTCGTCGTCGGAGCAATGGGCACGCGCATAGACCAGGCCATTGCCGGTGCGGTGCTGGAGTGGAATGCGCCATTGCCAGCCGGCGCCGCGAGCGGTGGCGCGGGTATAGGGTAGCAAGGGGGCGGTGCGCGCGCTCGGCACCGCGACGGCGCGATCGCAGGGCAGCCAATGCGACCAGTCCGTATAGCCGACCCCCAGCGCCGCCATCAGCAGCGCGGGAAAGCCGGTACAATCGATGAACAGGTCGCCTGCAATGCGGCGGCCATCGTCCAGCCGAAGCGCGGCGATACCGGCAGGGCCGCGCTCCACGTCGGCGATCCGCCCTTCATGCCGTTCCACACCGCGCGCCTCGGCATAGCGGCGCAGAAAGGCAGCGTAGAGACCGGCGTCGAAATGATAGGCATAGGGCATGGCCGGGATCGGTCCCTGCCCGTCGAGCCGCGCAGCCTTGCCGGCATGGGCAGCTTCGTTGTTCAGCGCATACGCGGAGAAGGGCAGCGCGGTGCCGGCGGCATGCGCCCGCAGCCAATAATGCTGGAACTCGATCAGCCCCAATCCCCGCCCGATCGTGCCGAAGGCATGGAGATAGCGGCTGCCTTCGCCATTCCAGCCGGCGAATTCGATACCAAGCTTGATCGTGCCGCCGGTCGCGCGGAGAAATTCGGCTTCGTCCATGCCGAGTCCGGCGTTGAACAGGCGGATCTGCGGTATGGTCGCTTCGCCCACGCCGACGGTGCCGATCGCGTCGGACTCGATCAGGCGGATGCGCCAGCCTGTCCCGGCGAAGCGTGCCAGTGCGGCGGCCGCCATCCATCCGGCCGTGCCGCCGCCGGCAATAACGATGGTGCTGGGGTCATCCATGGGCCGCACTCCGGGATGCGGCGCCGGGGGAAGGGGGGAGGCCCCGGCGCCGCAAAGGGGGAACGTCAGAACTTCAGGCTGGCACCTGCCAGGAAGCGCCGGCCATAGCGCTGATAGTCGATCACCTGATCCGGCCGGTTCGGATTGTAGGTTACGAACGGCTCATCGGTAAGATTCTGCCCCTGGATGAACAGCGATACGCCCTCGAGCGCGCTGCCCTTCTGGAAGTCATAGCCGATCTGCGCATCGACGATCGTTTCCGGTGCGGCGCGGCGGCGTGTGCGTGCAGCACCGAAGCCCGAGACTTCGCCGACGAAGGTGGAACGGTAGCGAATGCTGCCGCGTGCCGAGAAGCCCCATTTCTCGAAGAAGGCGGTGCCGTTGGCGACCCACTTCGAATAGCCCGGAATATCCTCCGCCGGGGCGCCCGGCGTCGGCGAGATGCTTGTTTCGGTGTACGAAACGCCGCCGGTGATGCCGAATCCGTCCAGTGCCTTCACTACCTGGCCGAAAGGCAGGGTGCCGGCCAGCTCTACGCCATAGAGATTGCCGCCGCTGCCGTTGATCGGCACGTTGATTACCGCGGTCGGCGCGATCACGACGCCGTTGCCCGGATTGGACAGCGCCAGGCTGGATGACGGGATCGTCTGATCCTGGTTGTATACGTAGCTGAGCACGTCCTTGTAGAAGAACTGCGCGGCCAGATAGCCCTGGCGGCCGAAATACTTCTCGAAGGTGAGGTCCACGGCGTTGGCGCGCCAGGGGCGCAGCGTGGGATTGCCGCTGCTGCCGGTGGCGAAGGCGACCTGGCCTATGCCGGGCACCGACGTGATCTGGTAGCCATAGCTGAGGCTGGCGCGCATATCGTCGAGCCGCGGGCGGATGATTTCACGCGCCGCGCTGAAGCGGACGACATAATCGCCGGCGGTGCGCAGCGACAGGTTCAGGCTGGGCAGCACATCGACATAGCCGACGCTCGACCGGCGGCTCTGCGCGCCGATGTTGGGGGATCCATTCGGGTTCGTACCCAGGAATACCGCCGTCGCACCGTCCGAATCCTGATCGG
Organism: Sphingomonas pokkalii; assembly: GCF_003096275.1. Classification (GTDB taxonomy): domain Bacteria; phylum Pseudomonadota; class Alphaproteobacteria; order Sphingomonadales; family Sphingomonadaceae; genus Sphingomonas; species Sphingomonas pokkalii. The sequence goes on along the minus strand of NZ_QENQ01000001.1, from coordinate 2,665,892 downwards.
TGAAGATCGCCTGGACGCCGAAATTGCCGGTGAGGGTGTTCGAACCGATCTGCTGGTCGATATCGGCCTGGAGATAGCCGGTCATCTGCTTCTCGCGGATCGCGTAGGACTTCACGACGACATCACCATAGGGATTGCGCACCCGACGATAGATGCCCGATCCCAGCAACGCCACCGGATCATAGCTGATCAGCGGCCCAAGCCCGAGATAGGTGAGATCGGTGGTGCCAAGGCGCGCGCTGGTCGGCACCGGCACGTCGACCGTGCCGTCGGTATTGGCGATCAGCCCGATAAAGGCCTCGTCTGGCGTCAGCGTCTTCGAACGGTTGGTATAGTTGAGGCCGAACTTCACGTCCTTCAGGAATTGGCCGAGTTCCTTTTCGATCTCCAGCCGATACTGCCACAGATCGTCCTTGATCAGGCGGTTGTTGTAATAGCCGTCCTGCCCGTTGAGGATGCGCGTGCCATCCTGCGCGATCTGATCGCCCCCCCAGCCGAGCGGGGCGGTGAGCTTGATCAGGTTATAATCGCCGTAGTTCAGGCCGTGGCTGAAGCTGTAGCCATTGTCGCTGGGACGGAAGCCGATCGTGTCCGTCGCGCCGGTGCCGGCGCCCCTTGCCGTACCGGCATAGGTTTCCAGCACCAGTTCGTTGCGGTCGGTTTTCGAATAGCTGATGTCGCCCATCACCTTCCAGCCATCGTCGCCTTCATATTTGCCGTTCCAGCCAAAGGCATAGAGCTTGGCATGGCGCTGGAACGCATCGTTGCGGACCACGCCCTCCACGCCCGAGAAGCTGCCGTTGCTGACCAGCCCGCTGGTGACGGTGGCATTCGGCTGCAGCGTGCCGCTGCCCCAATAGAGCGGCAGTTCGATACCGCGCTTGATCTGGTCGTCCTTGAAGTCTGAATAGAAGCCGTCGAATGTCGTGGTGAATTCGGGTGCGGGCCGCCATTCGAGCGTGCCTTGCAGGCCCAGCCGCTTCAGGGTGGTGGAAGTCACGTAGGATTTGGAGCCGCCGAGCACGGCCGCACCGACGACATTGGCATAGCCCGGCCGGGCGACGCGCGCATTGGCGGGGCCGGTGCCGTACCGATCGTCGCCAATGTCGACCGTGGGATAGCCCCAGGCGTTGAATTCCTTGATCTGATACGGTTCGTTCAGATAGCTGGCAGACAGCGCGACGCCGATCGTATCGTTGGCGAACTGATCGATATACGTCCCGTTGACGCGCCAGCCGAACTCCTTCGAGCCGGTATTCAGCTTGCCGATATCCGCCCAGGTGCCACGGCCGCCAAGGCTGATCGTGCGGCGGCCATATTCGAGCGGGCGCACGGTGCGCAGATCGACGGTGCCGGAAAGACCCTCGCCGACGATCGAAGCCATCGGCGTCTTATATACCAGCACCTGGCTGATGATCTCGGACGGATATTGATCATATTCCACCGCGCGGTTGTCGCCGGTGGAGGTCTGTTCGCGGCCATTCAGCAGCGTCGTGGAGAAATCCGGTGCGAAGCCGCGGATCGAAATGGCGTTCGAACGGCCGTTGACTCGCTGCGAGGTAAGGCCGGGCAGGCGCGCGATCGATTCCGCAATCGAGGCGTCGGGCAGCTTGCCGATATCCTCGGCGGAAATGGACTCGACGACCTGGTCGCGGGTCTTTTTCGCGGTGACGGCGCTTTCCAGCGCGGCGCGGAAGCCGGTAACGACGATTGCGTTACCCGCTTCGTCCGTCTGGCTGGCGGTGGCGGTATCGGCCGGTGCTGTGCCATCCTGCGCGTGGGCGGTGGCGGCGATGCCGGTAAAGGCGATCGCGGCGGCGCTGGCGCACAGCGCGATGCGGGCGGCGCGGCGGCCGCGGATATCGTTGCGTACCATGTCTCTCCCCAATCGTGTCTCTATCCCCGGCTCTTGGATGGCCGGATGGTGCCCGCCCCATGCGGGTCGCGCAGCTACTGCGCTGTGCTGCAGTTTATCTTGCAAAACAGGGTATGGTTGCCAGCCGGCCACATACGTATTCAGGCCTATTACCGACGAACTATGGCCGATCTGCACCATTGCCACGATTGACGCGGCCAACCGCCTGCGCCCATGCATAATATGCGATGCGGAGAGGACAGCCGAACGCAGGGAGAGATGGGCATGGGGATGCAGCGCAAGCCTACATCGTTCGATATCGCGCAGCTTGCCGGCGTTTCGCAGCCGACCGTTTCGCGCGCCCTGCGTGGCGAAGCGGGCGTAAACCCGGCGACGCGGATGCGTATCGAGTCGATCGCCAAGCAGTTGAACTATCGTGTCGACAAGGCGGCATCCAATCTCCGTACCCGGCATTCGCAAACCTTGGCGCTATTGTTCTTCGAGGATCCGACTGCCGACGATTCGCTGATCAATCCCTTCTTCCACTCCATGCTGGGTTCGATCATTCGTGCTTGCGCGGAATATGATCATGATCTGCTGATCAGCTTTCAGCAGCTGTCCAGCGACTGGCACACCGATTACGAGGATGCGCGCAAGGCCGATGGGCTGATCCTGCTCGGCTATGGCGATTTCGAACTGTATCGCACGCGGCTGAAGGCGCTGCAGGATGCCGGCACGCATTTCGTGCGTTGGGGATCGGTGTTGTCGGAAGGGGCGGGACTGACCGTCGGATGTGACAATCGCGGCGGCGCCGGCGCGGCGACGCGGCACCTGCTTGGGATCGGGCGCCGGCGAATTGGATTTTTGGGTACGGCGTCCAGCCATTATCCCGAGTTTCACGAGCGCTATCGCGGCCATGTCGAGGCGCTGCAAGATGCGGGCATCGCCGCCGATCCCGGCCTGCAGGTCGATGCGATCACCACGGAGGAATCCGGGGCGGATGCGGCACAATTGCTGCTCGACAGCAGCGCGGACTTCGACGCGATTCTCGCGGCGAGCGATCTGATCGCGATCGGCGCGATGCGGGCGCTCCAGGCCGCGGGCAAGCGCATTCCAGAGGATGTTTCGGTGATCGGTTTCGATGATATTCCCGCGGCCAGCTCCGCCAGCCCCCCGCTCACCACGGTGATGCAGGACGCGCGGCTGGCTGGCCGAACCCTGGTTGAGACGCTGATCGGGCGGATCCGCGAGCGGCCGGTCGGGCCGGCGCTGCTGCCGACCAAGCTCATCGTCCGCAAGTCTTGTGGGGCATGAGCATGGACAAGCCGCGCCAGTCGTTCACGGGACTTTGGAACATCAGCTTCGGCTTCTTTGGCATCCAGATCGGTTTCGCGCTCCAGAATGCGAACATGAGCCGGATCTTTCAGTCGCTCGGCACCAACCTGGACGATCTTCCGGCATTATGGGTGGCCGCGCCGCTTACCGGCCTGTTGGTGCAGCCCATCATCGGGCACCTCAGCGACAAGACCTGGCTTGGTCGCCTTGGGCGGCGGCGGCCCTATTTCCTGGGCGGGGCGATCCTCGCGGCGCTGGCATTGCTGCTGATGCCCGAAAGCCCGGCCTTGTGGTTTGCGGCGGGGCTGCTCTGGGTGCTGGATGCCTCGCTCAACATCTCGATGGAGCCATTCCGCGCGTTCGTCGGCGACATGCTGCGCAAGGATCAGCACAGCGCCGGCTATGCCGTGCAGACGGCATTTATCGGCATGGGCGCGGTGCTGGGATCGATCTTTCCCTGGGCGCTCGAGCATTTCGGCGTGTCCAACGCGGTGGTGGCGCACGGTGTGCCGGACACGGTGAAGTACGCCTTCTGGTTCGGGGGCGCGGCGCTGTTCTGCTCGGTGCTGTGGACGGTGCTGACGACGCGCGAGTTCAGTCCGGCGGAAATGGCTGCGTTCGACGGGCCGGTGACGGCGGACGAAGGCGCGGCGGTGCGCCTGTTGGCGGCGCGGCACCCGGCCGCGGGTTTGCCGTGGGTCGCGGCGGGCGCGCTGGTGGTGCTCGCGGTCGCGCGGTTCGGCCTTGAAAAGGAAGTCCATCTGCTTGGCGGCCTGCTGATCGCCTATGGCCTGGCCCAGGCGGTGGCGATCCTGCGGGCGCGGGCGGGAAGCGCGAGTATGCTCGGCCACATCGTCGGCGATTTCGCCGGCATGCCGCTGTTGATGAAGCGCCTGGCCGTGGCGCAGTTCTTCAGCTGGTCGGCGCTGTTCATCATGTGGATCAACACCACGCCGATCGTCGCCGGTGCATTTTACGGGTCGCCTGACCCGAAGAGCGCCGGTTACCAGATCGGAGCCAACTGGGTCGACGTGCTGTTCGCCACCTATAACGGCGTGGCGGCGGTAGCGGCGCTGACGCTGTTGCCGCTGCTTTCGGCGCGGTTCGGCAAGGCGCGGACGCACATCTTCGGGCTGCTGTGCGGTGCGGCGGGCTTTGCCAGCTTCTTACTCGTCCGCGATCCGGCTTGGCTGATCGCCAGCGAGATCGGCATCGGCATCGCCTGGGCATCGATCCTCGCCATGCCCTATGCGATCCTCGCCTCCAGCCTGCCGCAAGCGAAGCTGGGCATCTATATGGGCCTGTTCAACGTGTTCGTGGTGGTGCCGCAACTGCTGGTGGCCACGGCGATGGGATCGATCATGAAGCGCTTCTTCCCCGGCGAACCGATCTGGACGATGGCCTTTGCGGGGGGAACACTGCTGCTGGCGGCGCTGGCGATGCTGCGGGTGGCGGCGCTGTCGCGGGATTGAGCTAGCTGACGATTGGTTGTGCCGTGTGCCGGGCCCTCTCTTGGCGCGGTCATCGCGTTACCGCCGCGCATCCAGCGCAACCCGCAGCGTATCGCGCGCCTGGTGGACGCGGTCCGGGCTGGGGCCGCCCAGCACACCGCGGGCCGTTGCCGGCAGATGCGCGGCCGGATCGCCGTTCCGCAAGAAGACGAGATGGTCGAACATCGTCCGCCAGGCCTCGCGCTGATCTTCCGGCATCCCGCCGATCGAGAACATTGCATGGAGCAATGCATCATGGGGGTTGAGCAGATCGGCGCGGGCAGGGTTCCACCAGTAGTTGGCGAACAGGTTCACCGGCGCCAGCGATTCCACCGCATGCCACCAGTGGAACGGGATATAGAGCGCATCGCCCGGTTCCAGCTCCACCCGCTGCGCATGGGGGGCGGCTTCGGCATAGCGGGGAAAGCGCGTGAGATCGGGCGCTTCGGGATCGACGAGGCTGATCGGCGTGCCCGCGGGGGTGAGTTCCAACGGCCCCATGTAGAGATTGCCGACCTGCTCGGGTGGAAACAGCGTGAAGCGTCTCCGTCCGGCGACGACGATGCCGATATTCTCCATCAGATCGAAATGGGTGGCGACGCGGAGCGCGGTACCCAGCCACAGGCGGGGAGCACCGTCGGCTAGCGCCGTCGCATTCTCCTCGGCGAAACCGGGCAGCAATTCGGGGGCGGGCGTGGACTGCACCGCCATCGCATAGCCCGTCGGGCGTTCGCGTTCGCGCAGCAGCCGATCGAGGAACGGACCGAGCGGGGAAACGCCGCGGACGAAGTTCAGCCCGGTCAGATCCTCGGTATAGAAGAACCGGCCCTGGATCGCTGGTTCGCCGACGATCGCGTTGACAGGCCGATCATGGCTGAAGCGCCGAAGATAGGCGATCGCAGCCGCGTCGCCATCCAGACTGGCGCGAACGGCCGGCCAATCGGCCGCCTGGCCACGGAACACGACAGGCTGCCGCTCGGGGCGAATCTCCGCCTCGAACCGCGCGCGATCGATCGGGCCCAGTTCGCGTACCGGCTGTGGTGCGGGGAGGGTGTTCACGATGCCTGCCGCGCGGCGGGCAGGGCACAGCCGATCTGGCGCAGATAGTCGTCCTGAAGGGGCATGGCGTTGGCCGTTTCATCAATCACTTGCGCGATGTGCTTGAGGCGTTCGCGCGTTTCGGCATCGGATAGCAGATCGGCGACCGGATGATAGCCTGCGGGTGTGATGCCCTGGCCGTTCATCACGGCCAGCCAACTCGCCTGCTGGAACAGTTCGCGCTGCGCCGGATGGATACGGCCGTTGCCGCGAAACAGGGCGAGCTTCTCGGCCAACCCTTCGGGCGGTTCGAGGTCACGGCAGCGCCGCCAGAAGGCGCTGTCGTCGCGTTCGGTTGCCTTGTAGTGCAGGATCAGGAAATCACGGATGTCCTCATATTCCTGCGCGGTTTCCCTATTGAATCGCTCGATTTCGAGCGCATCGAAGCCACGGCTTGGGAATAGCGCCATCAGCCGGCCGATGCCCGATTGGATCAGGTGGATGCTGGTTGATTCCAGCGGCTCGAGAAAGCCGCCGGCCAGTCCCAGCACGACGACGTTGCCGATCCAGGCGCGGTCGCGATGGCCGGCGCGGAAGCGCAAGGGACGTGGATCGGCAAGGGCGGGCCCGTCCAGGTTGGCGAGGAGCGTCGCTACTGCCTCATCGTCCGACAGATAATCGCCGGCATAGACATAGCCGTTGCCGATGCGGTGCTGGAGCGGGATCCGCCATTGCCACCCGGCGGCGCGAGCAGTGGCGCGGGTGAGGGGCAAGTGATCGCCCCCCAGCGCGCAGGGAACGGCGACGGCGCGGTCGCAAGGGAGCCAGTGCGTCCAGTCGCGGAAACCGGCACCCATTGTCTGTTCGATCAGCAGCCCGCGAAATCCGGTGCAATCGAGGAACAGATCGCCCGCGACCTCCTTCCCCGATTCCAACAGCACGGCGGCGACATGCCCGCTTCCGCCGTCGCGACGGACGTCGACGATCCGCCCTTCGGTCCGGCATGCGCCCATTCCCTCGGCCAGTCGGCGGAGAAAGGCGGCATAGAGTCCCGCATCGAACTGGAAAGCATAGCCCAGCTTGGCGAGCGGCGAATTGGGCTGATCCGGCCGGGGATGTGCGAAGCGCCCGCGCAATCCGCCGGCAATGCCGATTGAATAGGCATCGAGCGGGGTAGGGTCGCCGAGCGTGCGCGCCTTCAGCCAGAAATGGTGGAATTCCACCCCCAGCATGTCGAGCCCGTACACGCCGAAGGGGTGGATATAGCGATGGCCGATGCGGTGCCAGTCGACGAATTCGATGCCCAGCTTGTAGGTGGCGTTGGTCTCGCGGACGAACGCCGCCTCGTCGATGCCGAGCATGGTGTTGAACAGAGTGATATGCGGGATTGTCGCCTCGCCGACGCCCACCGTGCCGATCGCATCGGACTCGACGAGCTCGAGTTCGAGGCCCGGCATACGGCCGATCAGCCTGGATAGCGCAGCCGCGGCCATCCAGCCGGCAGTGCCGCCGCCGACGATCACGATCCGCCGGATCAGGTCCTCCCTCACACTGGCGAGCCTGGGGGAGCGAAGGGCGCGTCCTGCGCGAAGGAGAAGACCGGCAGTGCGTCCGCCGCCTGCGGCGGCGATGGCGGAGTCTGGGAAACCGGCTGAGGCGCGATGCGCGCAAGGAATTCGGCATGGCTGGGCATTTTCTGCGCCGTATCCCAATAGCCGAGGCGCATCTGCTCCAGCGCCTGGGCTACCAACTTCTCGTCGAGCGCGTCGGCGGCGGGTTCGTGTTCGCGCGGCACGATGTGCTGGCCCAGGCAGACCGCTACCCAGCTCGTGGTGGTGAATAATTCGTTGCCTTCGCGGAACAGCCGGCCCTTGTGCTCGAACAGCGCGATCTTGTGCGCAAGGCTTTCCGGGATCTCCATGGTACGGACGCGGTTCCAGAAGGGCGAATCCGTCCGCGTCGTTGCCTTGTAGTGAAGGATGATGAAGTCGCGGATGTCCTCGTACAGGTCGCGCATCTGGCGGTTATATTCGAAACGCTCGATCGGATCGAAGCGCTTGTCCGGGAACAGTGCGATCAGCCGGGCGATGCCGCTCTGGATCAGATGGATGCTGGTGGATTCGAGCGGTTCGAGAAAACCGCTCGACAGTCCCAGCGCGACGACGTTGCGCGACCAGCTCTCGCGCCGCCGCCCGGGGGTGAAGCGGATCCGCCGCGGATCGGCGAGCAAGGGGCCCTCCAATGCGGCGAGCAGTTGCTGTTCCGCGGTATCGTCATCGAGATAGTCGCTGCAATAGACCAGCCCGTTGCCCATGCGGTGCTGCAGCGGGATGCGCCATTGCCAGCCGGCCGCGTGGGCGGTGGAGCGGGTGAACGGATCGGGCTCACGCACATTGGCGCACGGCGCGGCGACGGCGCGGTCGCATGGCAGCCAGTGGCGCCAATCCTCATAGCCGGTTTCCAGCGCCTCTTCGATCAGCAGGCCGCGAAAGCCGGAGCAATCGATGAACAGGTCGCCCGCGATCGTGCGGCCGTCCGCCAAGGTCACGGATTGGACATAGCCGTCCTCCGGGCGCAGCGTCACGTCGGTTATCTTGCCTTCGACGCGGACGATGCCGCGGGATTCCGACAGGCGACGGAGCAGTTGCGCGTACAGCCCTGCATCGAAGTGAAAGGCATAGAACAATTCGCGCACCGGCGATTGCGCCGAGGCCGAAGGGCGGCCGAACTTGCCCAGCGATGCCGCCACCGCGCTCATTGACCAGGCGGCGATGTCCGGAATCGGCCGGCGCGCACGCTCGCGCAGGTACAGCTGGTGGAAATGCACGCCCTGCAGGTCCTGGGCGTAGTTGCCGAAGGGGTGGAAATAGCGTTCGCCGAGCCCGCCCCAGTCGACGAACTCGATGCCGAGCTTGAAGGTGCCGCCGGTCGCCGCGAGAAATTCATTCTCGTCCAGCCCGATCATCTGGTTGAATCGCAGGATCGGCGGAATCGTCGCTTCGCCGACCCCCACCGTGCCGATCTCGTCGGATTCGACCAGGGTGATGCGGGTATAGCCGTTGTTGAGGAAACGCGAAAATGCCGCGGCTGCCATCCAGCCGGCAGTGCCGCCGCCGACGATGACGACGTCGCGGATACTATGCTCGTTCATGCAGATGCCTTGATTGCGCGGCGCGGAAGGCGGCGAGGGTGGGAAGCGGCTGCACCGCCTGGGCGATAGCGGCGTGACGCTGCGCGATTGCCCGCATGGCTTCGGCGGGCGGCACGGAATCGGCGAGCGGATCGATCCGGCGTGGCAGCACGGCCTGACCGAACAGCACTGCAAGCCAGCTGTCGCGATCGAACGTCTCCTCCTCGTAGAAAGGGAGGCGGCCGCGCTCGCGGAACAGGCGCAGCGTGTGGGCGAGCGAATCCGGCAGATCGGCGCCCGCGACATCATGCCAGAAGGGCGTATCGCGGCGGGCGGTGGCATAGTGGAGCAGTACGAAATCACGCACGCGGCGGGCTTCGGCCAGCGCCTGGCGGTTATACTCGGCGGCTTCCAGCGGGTGGGGCGCCCCCGCCGGCAGCATCGTGATCAGCCGATCGATCGCGCTGTGGGCGAGATGGAGGTTGCTCCATTCGAGCGGTTCGATGGCAACCGCGGCGTCGCCGATCGCGACGACATTGTGCCGCCAGGGCTCCAGCGACGCGCCGGCGGCGATGGGGATGGGCTCTCCCGGAACGGTGCCATGGGCGGCGCTGTACAGGGCGCCTTGCTGGGTCGGGCCGATCCAGCGCCAGCCATTCTCGGTCGCGACCACGCGTTCCATCGGCAGCGGATCGGCGATCGGGGCCGCCTCCAGCACCAGACGGTCGCCGGGCAGCCAGCGCTTCCAGTCCTCACGGCCGACGCCCAGCGTGCCGTGCAGCCGGGCATTCGGGCCTGTGCAATCGCAGTACAGGTCTGCAGCCAGCCGGGTGCCGTCGTCCAGCACGAGGCCGGCAATGCCACCCTGCGCATCATGTTCCACCCCCGCCAACTGCCCAAGATGACCTTCCACGCCGACATGGCGGGCAAAGGCCATCAGCATTGCGGTGTAGCGTGGAATGTCGAGCGTCAGGCCGAAACCATAATCGGCAAGCGGGCCATCTCCCCCAGGCAACACGAAGCGTCCGGCGCGGGCCATGGCGGCGGCGGGAGACAGGCTGTCGAACGGGGGGGCATCGCCGGATAGCGCTGCGCGTGCCCAGAGGTGCTGGAACGCCGCGCCACCGATGCCTTCGCCGTGCCGCGCATAGGCGTGGACATAGTCCAGCGCGCCCTCGACCCAGCCTTCGAACCGTGTGCCCAGGCGATACAGGCTGCCGGTGCGTACAACGGCGTCGTCCAGGCCGATACCGAGATCCGCGTGGAATCCGAGAACCGAGGGCAGGGTGGTGGCGATCCGATCGGCAAGCGCGTCGGGCGGCGGCGCGAGCGGCAGGATCGTAACCGCCAGCTTCGGCACACGCCGTTTGATCGCCGCCGCCGTCGACCAGCCGGTGATCCCGCCGCCGACGACCAGAAGCCGCGTCAGGCTCATGCCGCTGCCGCCATCGCGCAATAGCGATCGATATAGCGCAGATGCTCGGGCACGCGCTCGACGGTGGCGGTGATCTCGCGGTGAAGCGCCTGCATACCCTGGATCAGCGCGCCGGAATCGGGGGCATCCGCACGTGGGTCATAGCCCTCGGGCAGGATTCCCTGGCCGACATAGACTGCGATCCAGCTCGCATCGAGGAACACCCCTTCGCGATACTTCACCACGCGCCCGGCGCGGCGAAACAGCTCGATCTTTTCGGACAGGCTGTCTGGGATCGTCATCGTGCGGACGTAGTTCCAGAAGTCCGTGTCGGTGCGGGTGGTGGCGTGATAATGCAGGATCAGGAAGTCGCGGATCCGATCATATTCCAGGTCGATCAGCCGGTTGAACTCGTCGCGCTCCACCGGCGCGTCTGCCGTTTCGGGGAAGAGTTCGATCAAGGCGGTGATCGCTTGTTGCACGAGATAGATGCTGGTGGATTCCAGCGGTTCCAGGAATCCGCTCGCCAGCCCGATCGCAACGCAGTTCTTCACCCAGCTGCGCCGGCGGCGGCCGGCGCGGAACCGCAGGACGCGCGGATCGGCCAGCGGCGCGCCTTCCACCGCATGGGTGAGTGCGCGGGCGGCGTCGTCGTCCGAGGTGAAGGCGCTTGCGTAGACATAGCCATTGCCGGTCCGATGTTGCAGCGGGATGCGCCAGCGCCAGCCCGCCGGCATTGCGATCGCGCTGGTGTAGGGCGTGACCGCGGTGGCGGTTCGGCATGGCATCGCCACCGCGCGATCGGCCGGGAGCCAGTGGTTCCAATCCTCAAAGGGTTCCTCCAGCGCCTCCCCAAGGAGTAGGGAGCGGAAGCCGGAGCAGTCTATGAACAGATCGCCTTCGATCAGCGCGCCATCGTCCAGCCGAACCGCAGAGATCGTGCCGCGTTCGGCATCGCGCAGCACTTCCACCACCTTGCCCTCGGTGCGCTGCGCGCCAAGCCCTTCGGCGATCGTCCGCAGATATGGTGCGAATAGCAATGCATCGAACTGATAGGCGTAGCCATACGTCGAGGCGAGATGGTCGGGATCGTCGAGCGGGAGGTCGAACCGGTTGGCGCGAGCGAGCATGCAGCCATAGGAGAATTGTTCAAGTGGCGGCACATCCGTCCCGGCAAGGCGCAACCGCGTCCAATAATGGTGGAAGTCGACTTCCCCCTTGCCCCGCCCGAACGTACCGAACGGGTGCACATAGCTGTCGCCGATCTTACCCCAGTCGCGGAACTCGATACCCAATTTGAACGTACCGCGGGTCCAGGCCATGAAATCGGCCTCGCGGATGCCGAGCTTTTCAACGAAGCCCCGGATATGCGGCAACGTCGCCTCGCCGACGCCGATCACGCCGATCGCCTCCGATTCGATCAGGTGGATGGAAACCCGCCCGGGCAGTAGTCGCGCCAGTGCTGCGGCCGTCATCCAGCCCGACGTTCCCCCTCCTACGATCACGACCCGCACTGGTTTTACCCCGGCCATCGGCGCCTTCTCCGCCCATATCTCCAGGCCGTTTCCAGCAATTTGCGGGGTGATGTCAAACCTTACTCCATCGGAACGTTTTCATGCGGCAACGCAGCAAAGTTGCATTGCTGCAACATGGCTTGCGGAAAAATGCGGGAGATTGTTAGCGGTCGCATTGCAAAGTGCATGTCAATCTGGTCTAGATGTATGACAACCTTGTCGTGGCCGGAGAGTCACACACTTTTGAGGAGGGGGAATATGCGAGACGAGTCGCCATCGCGCATCCGCGATGTATCCAAAATAACGGCATTCCTTCGCGGCGCTTCCGCCACGGCGATCTGCGTTGCCGGCATGATGGGATCCGCCCACGCGCAGACCGCTGCCAACCAGCCGGCTGCCAGCCAGGACCAACAGGGCGTGCAGGAAGCCCCGGCAGACCAAGCTGCCATCGTGGTTACCGGCATTCGCGCCAGCCTTGCCACTGCCCAGTCGATCAAGCGCAATTCGGACACCGTCGTCGATGCGATCACGTCGCAGGATATTGGGTCGCTGCCGGATCGCTCGGTCACCGAAGCGCTGCAGCGCGTGCCCGGCGTGTCGATCAATCGCTTCGCCGGTTCGAATGACCCTGATCACTTCTCGGTCGAAGGTTCCGGTGTCGCAGTGCGCGGTCTCACCTTCGTCCGCTCTGAATTTAATGGCCGCACGGCGTTCGCCGCTGGCGTGGGTGGCCAGGCCCTCAACTTCGCCGACGTGCCGTCCGAACTGCTCGGCTCGGTGATCGTCGCGAAAAACACCACTGCCGACATGATCGAAGGCGGTCTCGCCGGTACGGTGAACCTCAACACCCGCAAGCCGTTCGATCGCACCGGCCTCCATGCCGCCATCAGCCTCGAGGCGAATTATGGCGACATGCGCAAGAAATGGACGCCGACGATTTCGGGCCTGCTCTCGAATACCTGGGATACGGGCATCGGCCGTTTCGGCCTGCTCGCCAGTGGTGCCTATTCGCAGATCAAGAGCCGTTCGGACGGTATCCAGGTCGCGAATTACCAGACGCGTGACAATACGCTCGTCAATGCGGCGAACACCAACGGTACGCTGGTCTGCCGCAACCCGCTGCCGTCTTCCAGCGACACGATGACGTTGCCGGCAGCCAACGCACCCTGCGGCACCGCCAGCGGTGCAGGTGCCGATGGCTTCGCCGATTTCGCACGGTCGCGCGTGGCACCTGCGGGCGGCCAGTTCCGCACGCAGGAATTCGATCGCAAGCGCGACGGCATGTCGCTTTCGGCGCAGTTCGAATCGATCGATCAACGCACGACACTGACGGCGGAATATGTGCGTTCGCACACCACGCAAGAGTGGAGCGAGTACACGTTCGAGACCGCGCCGGATCTTGCCGAATACACCACCTATCCGAAGGGCTGCCTTCAGAACTCCAACGGGCCGAATACCATTCCGGCCGATGGCAGCGCAGGTTCGGCAACCTCGCGGGCAGAATGCCCGGTCGGACAGTTCAAGGATTTCGCCTACGACGCCAACGGGCTGTTCCAGTCGGGCTATATCGTTAACACCAGCAATGGCTGGCGCGGCGATCCGTCGACTTCGCCCTATGTACCGATCGGCGGCCTCCAGCAGTCGCTCGCACGACGCCAGTCGCGGGAAGAGACGACCAATCAGGATTGGAGCCTCCGGCTCAAGACCCAGCTCACCGATCGCCTGACGGTGACGCTCGACGGCCAGGTCGCGAAGTCGCACCGGCAGCACCTCGATTTCTCGGTCTTCGGGTCCAGCTTTGCGGATCAGGAGCTCGACATTTCGGGCAAGCTCCCGACGGTGACGCCGCACAAGCCACAATATCTCGGCTATACGTGGTCGACCCCCAACGCCGCGCTCGCCAGCGCCACGGATGCGCAGTATTTCAATGATCCGCGCTTTCAGTTCTGGCGCGCTGCGATGGACCATCACGAGGACAGCACCGGCACGCAATACGCGTTCCAAGGCGACGTGGAATACAAGTTCGACGAGGATGCGTTCCTGCGCAAGGTTAAGTTCGGTGCGCGCTATCAGGATCGCGATCAGACCGTTCGCTACTCCACCTACAATTGGGGTATGCTCAGCGAAACCTGGTCGGGTTCGCGGCCGGTGAATTTCTCGGATACGCCGGCGAGCATGATGACTCGCTATAACTTCCCGAACTTCTTCCGCGGGCAGACCTCCGCTCCGCCGGGTGCGTTCTATTACGGCGGCGATCTGATCCGTAATTATGACGGCGCGGTGAAGGACTTCCAGGCTATCCAGGCGATCGCTACCGGTCTTGGCGCATCGCCGACATGGGTGCCGGCATCCGGGCGTACGCGCGCGATTGCCGGAACGCCGTACCTGCCGTCCGAAATCCAGCCGGTCAGCCAGTTGGACAGCGCCGCGTACGGCATGGCGAGCTTCGGTTCGGACACGCTGTTCGGTCGGATCCGCTTCTCGGGCAATGTTGGTCTGCGCTGGGTGCGCAGCAACGTTCGTTCGGAAGGCCGGATCGGCGTGCCGAGCCAGGCAGAGCTGAATATCCTCGAGCCCTATGCCGATCGTTGCGCGCTGACGGTGCCGCCGAACGCGCCCCCTGGCACCCAACCGCAGCCGCAGGGCGGCGTATGCACGCTTGGTCCGTCGGGCTATGCGCAGCTGCAGCAGTTCGCAGGTGCCGGTGCAGATACCTTCAATGCCGCCAAGACCAGCTACAGCTATTTCCTGCCCAGCCTGAACCTTAAGTTCGGCCTGTCGGACACGTTGCTGCTGCGCCTTGCGGGTTCGAAGGTGCTGACGCGCCCGGATAATGCCAACATCCGTAACTTCCTGACCATCGGATTGGGGACGAGCGGCGAGCTGACGGCGACGACCGGCAATCCCTATCTGCGTCCGGCAACTGCCTGGCAGTTCGATGCCAGCCTGGAATGGTATTTCGCGCGGGTCGGCTCGCTGACCCTCAACGGCTTCTACAAGGCGATCGACGGCTTCTTCTACCAGAAGGTCACCAACCGAACGATTATCAGCAATGGCATCACCAAGGATGTGTTCGTCCGCGGCCCGGCCAATTATGAAGGCACCGGCAAGATCAAGGGCTTCGAGGTCGCGTATCAGCAGACCTATGATTTCCTGCCCGGACCGCTCAAGGGACTCGGCATCTCGGCCAACTACACGTTCATCGACAGTTCGGGCCTGCCGAACAGCTTCCTGAACGGCGGTTCGCCCTCGAACGTTTCCACGGTGACCCCGTCGGGCAACCTGCCGCTCGAACAGTTGTCGAAGCACAACGTCAACGCGGCGGTGTTCTACGAACTGGGTGGCATCTCGGTGCGTGCGGCCTATAACTGGCGCTCGCGCTTCCTGCTGACGGCTTCGGATGTGATCTTCCCCTACTTCTCGATCTTCAACGAGCCGGTGGGGACACTCGACGCATCGCTGTTCGTGAACCTGACCAAGGACGTGAAGTTCGGCGTGCAGGGTGTGAACCTGACCAACACCGTCACCAAGACGACCCAAGCCTATACGGGTGACCCGAAGGATCTGGCGCCGCGTTCCTACTTCATGAACGACCGCCGATTCTCGTTCATTCTGCGCGGCAATTTCTAACAATTTCCACCATTGTGAAACTGGGGCCTCGGCGATCACCGCCGGGGCCTTTTTATTGCAATGCCAGCCGGATAACGGAGGCTTTGTTGGCGGACGGGCGGTTCGGTGGTACGTCTTCGGCGGCGTTTGTACCAGATTGGGTGGATACGTCGTCATCCGAAGGCGAGACGATACCGGTGCGGCGCTAACGGGAAGAAGCACCGTCGATGATGGACAGCGGCTAGCGCTGAAAGACTTCAAAGGGCCGGAAAACTCTCGTTCAGATGGGCCAAAAAACAGGGGGACCCTCAATCGCCCATCCGGCAAGCTGGGGGACAGGTCGCCCCGCCCCCAGCCCTGATCGACATGGTCAGTTATTGGATTTCAGCGGATAGATGGTGTTCCACAACGTGGTGCAGTTGGAGGGGCCCGCGATTGCGGTCAGTTGACCATTATTGGTGCCGCCCAGCGTATATACGCTCTGGTTGCTGCTGCTGAGCGGGTTCCATCCGCTGACGCCCGGGGTCCCCTTCGCGGCAAAGTTCGACCAGGCATTCACCATCGTCTGGCTCACTGCCGAGTCCGCCGCCGGCAAGGGGTAAGCGAAATTGCCGACGGTACCGAAAACATAGGGCAGTTCGTTGCCGTGGCAGACGTTTCCGGATTCGACCGAGCAGGATGGCAACGTCCCGTACGGATCCAAGATCGGCGGGCTGGCAAAAAGATAGCCATAGATGGCGTTGCTGCTTTGTCCCAGATAGGTGTTCGCCGCCTGGAGATTGGCGCATTTGAAGATATCGTCGGTCGTCAGGTTAGAGAAGGCCAAGGCACCGCCATCGCCAGTCCCGGTACATGTGGTATCCGTCGAGGTGGAACTGCACGACTGTACCGGAAAGGTGCACGAAACGGGATCAACTGTGGGATCACAATTGTCGAAATAATAATTTGGTGCTGATGCCGACATTTGCGTCGCATTATAATCGCTTACGCCCTGTATCGTGCCTGCAGCCAACTTATAGCCGACGAGCAGCAAAGTTGGGTATGACGCGTTCGTCAAGGTCAATGGGTCAGCGGCTTCCGCAAGGCCGGCGAAGGTGGCGCCCTCATTCTGGTTGAACCCCATGAGAACCGGCATTGGCGTGCTTTTGACGGAGTATTGGAACGTGCCCTGCGTAACGGTTGACGAATAATATCCCTTCAACGGCTGGTTCACCACGAAGCTGTTGTCATAAACCGGTGCCCAGGGGAGCGCGTTGGATAGCCCGCCCGTCAGGAGATTTTCCGCGAAGCTGATACCGCTGATATCGTCCTGAGCGGTCAGAATGGCCTCGAGCGGGACGCTTTGCAGAAAGGCCATGGGGTTGGGCCCAGTCCAGCAGCTTTTTGCCGGAATAGTGCTGTTCTGCTGGTTCATCAGGGCGCACACGCGCTGCAGAAAATTGACGCCAAGCGGGTTTAGAAGCCGTGCTGCGAATGTGCTCACGTCACGATAGGGCAACCCGTACGGGTTGCTCTCCATAAGCGCCTTTTGAAACAGCGACACGTTGGGCGGAAGCGTGCCGCTTCCCTTGACGACGCTATAGGTCGCATTGCTGCTGGGGATGGATGTCAGGTGCAACCCCACCGACATGGCGCCGGCACTTTCACCGAACAGCGTGACATTGCCCGGGTTCCCGCCAAAATTGGCAATATTCTGCTGCACCCATTGCAGAGCGAGCTGCTGGTCCTGCAATCCGAAATTCCCGGCGACGAGCGGCGGCGAATTGTCTTTCGGGCCCTGGTTTACGTACAGGAAGCCCAGCGCGCCCAACCGGTAATTAAGCGTGACGACGATAGTCGGATTGCTGGCATTGGACGCCAGCGCGCTCCCGTTATAGACGTCCAAAGATCCGGCGCCGCTGACGAATGCTCCACCGTGGATGAAAACCATCACGGGCAATTTGCTCGTCTGGGTGGTGCCGCTCGGCACCCAGACGTTCAGATACAGGCAGTCCTCCGACTGATTGGTATTCGAGGTCGCCGATTGCGGGCACACCGGCGCGAATTGCGTCGCCTGAAGCGTTCCTTTCCAGATGCTTGAGGCCGTTAGAGCCTGCGGGGCTTGCCATCGCAGGGCCCCGACGGGGGGAGCCGCATAGGGTATCCCCCGATATACCGTCGTGCCGCCATTATCGGTCACGCCACACAATTGGGCATTTCCCAATTGGCTAGAGAGCGTCACGGGACTGGTTGAATTGCAGCCCTGTGCATGGGCTTGCTGCAGCGGAAAAATCATATAGAAGAACGCAAAAACGCCGACTATAAATGCAATACATCTAGAATTCCGTGTCATTAAATTGTTCCCTATCTTGCATGATCATCGGGAGGTGAAAGTATAATTCACTTCATTGCAGGGGCAATGACACGCATCCAAATGGGATCAATCGGCCGAAACCATACATGAGCGAAGTGACCGAGCGGTCGTGTCCGCCAACGTGGTGCAATTTCAGGAGAGGTGGCTCGGTTTGTCTGCACAGGCTCGCGGCTCGGATAAGTGGATTGCCGCTGGTTGATCATGCCGCTGCGAGAAGCGGCTGTTGGAAGTATATCTGGTCAGGCGTCCGGCCACCAAGCGCGGAATGCGGTCGGACTGCATTGTAGAATGCGAGATAGCGGCCGATGCGAGCGCGCGCATCGGGGACCGAAGCATAGGCGTTGAGATACACCTCCTCGTATTTCACCGAGCGCCAGAGGCGCTCCACGAACACATTGTCGCGCCAGCAGCCTTTGCCGTCCATGCTGATGGCGATCTTTTCGCGGTGGAGGACGGCGGTGAACGCCGTGCTCGTGAACTGCGAGCCCTGGTCGCTGTTGAAGATGGCGGGCTTGCCATAGCGGGCCAGCGCTTCCTCCAGCGCCTCGATGCAGAACGCAGCATCGAGCGAGATCGACACGCGCCATGCCAGCACGCGCCGAGTGAACCAGTCGACGACAGCGACGAGATAGACGAAGCCCCGCGCCATCGGCACGTAGGTGATATCCGTCGCCCAGACCTGGTTCGGCCGGGTCACCGCCAGCTTGCGCAGCAGATACGGATAGATCTTGTGGCCTAGGCCGTAGACTCATTATGCGGCGCACCAGATGCGGGCACATATGAGTTTGACAGCCGCGAGGTGGTTTTCGGGGCACTTGTCGTATCGGGTGGCGATGCTTCGGAAGTGCTTGATGCGGTTGAAGAAGCGTTCGACCAAGTTGCGCTGGCGGTAGAGCCAGTCCGAAAAGGCAAAGCGCTGCGTTCGGTTCGAGCGCGACGGGATGTTGGCCCAGACATTCCTGCTGGCAGCGGCCTCGCGGATGGCGTTGCTGTCGTAGCCCTTGTCGGCTAGCAGCGTTGCTCCCTCGGGCATGGCAGCGATCAGGGCTTCGGCTTCCTGGCTGTCGTGGACCTGTCCGCCGGTCAGGCGCAGTGTGACCGGACGACCGTCAGCGTCAACGAGGGCATGGGTCTTGCTCGTGAGGCCGCCTCGGGAACGTCCCATGCCGCGATCTCCAGTTCCCCCTTTTTGCCCGTCGCACCGTGCTGGTGGACGCGGATACAGGTGGCATCGATCATCACGATCTCTCCTTCGAAAGCGGCGGAAACCGCGGCCAGAAGCCGGTCCCACACCCCGGCTTTGCGCCAGCGGACGAACCGGTTGTAGCAGGTCGTCGAGGGGCCATAGCGCTCGGGTATCTCCGCCCACGGCGAGCCCGTGCGAAACCGCCATAGAATGCCGTTCAGTACCCGCCGGTCATCAACCCGAGGAACGCCGTGCGGCTTGTTCGGCAGCAGCGGCTCGATGATCGACCATTCCCCATCCGTCAGTTCGTATCCACGAATACAGCGAGTGCTGGCTGACGCCCAGACGCTGCGAAACCGATAGCCGCGCTCGGTGATCTGGGCCACCGCATCACGCTTGAATTCATCGCTGAAATTGGGCTTCCCCATCGTCGCCTCCTGTCCTCAAAATTAGGATCCAAGGCGTCCAGAAATCTAGGGGCTGCTCACATCGCCAGTACCGCCCCCCGCCAGGCTGAACGAGGAGGTACATGCCGTGCATGTCCTGAGTTTTGAACGCTTTGTCCCGCGGCTTGATTCGACGGACGGCTGCATCGGTGAGCATGACGGTATCTCCTCCGCTGGCGCAGTGTTGATACCGTCAAATATACCGTCGAGGGCCGCGGGTTCCAATGGATCGACCCGGATCTGGGTGGATCAGATACCGCCAAAACCCGCGGGAATCCGCCAGTTTTGGATGCCCTTGAATGTCTGTGGAAAGGTGGATGGTGCGGTTGCAGGAATCGAATGGATTGGAATACGCATATCGAAACAAGTACTTACCGCACTGCAGCAAAAATGGAGCCCCAGGGGTCAGGCCCCACTCCCCTTTTCGTAAATCGGGTTCGAAGCACAAACGCGATCGGGATGGGTAGCAGTGCAGGCAGCCCCGGACTCTACTTATGAGTGGAGGAGAAAAGGGGAGCACGTCAATGGAGGAGCACATGACCGACGTTCACATTCTCGCGATCGACCTTGCCAAGCGCAGCTTCCAGGTCTGCGCGACCGCCGCGAGAGGGGCGTGTGTGGATGCCCCCAGTTTTGCAAGGTGATTTTCAGACGGTTTGGTTGGCTTGGCGCTTCTATCGCTCGTGTGTCAGGCCTCATATCGTGGCCTGATATTCGCCACGGGCCGGTATGCAGTTCGAAGAACGAGGTCCACATCGGTTCAGAGAGCTTTATTGCTCGAGCGCCGGGCCTGGTTTGCTCGTCCTGGAACATTGAAGTCCTTGCCGCATGATCGTCTGTCGATCTCCTTGTCGGGGCTGTCAGCCCCTAAGCGCTCCGCGTTTCGCCCTTGTGTGGGGGCAAGCGCGTCACGCCATCCGGTAATTCTGTTCGCGCGTCATCATCGCCCAGATCATGCGCGCCATTTTGTTGGCCAGCGCGACGGCCGCCACCATGCGCGGCTTGCGCCCCAGCATGCGGCCGAGCCAGTTGTCGGGCAACACGCCGCGCCGGATGATCCAACGGATCCTGCTCATCGCGCCAACGATCAACAGCTTGCGGATATCGGCCTGGCCCATCTTGCTTACGCCGCCGAGCCGGGTCTTGCCGCCGGTCGATCGCTGCCGTGGGACCAAGCCGAGCCACGCGGCGAAGTTTCGGCGGCTGGCGAAGGCACGCAGATCGGGTGCGAATGCCATTATCGCGCCCGCGGTCACCGGGCCGACTCCCGGCACTGTGCAGAGCCGACGCATCGCGTCGTCGACCTTGGTCGCGGCGCGCAGCTTGAAGTGCAGGTCGTCGATCTTCTGCGTGAGCACCGCGATCTGGTCGAGGTAAAGACGAACGATATCGCGCACAGCGTCAGGCAGATCGGTCGCATCGTCGTCGATCACGCCAGCGACGGTCTTGAGACCTGTCGGCCCTTGTGCAACGACGAGGCCGAACTCGCCAAGATGTCCCCGCAGAGCGTTGATCAGTTGGGTGCGCTGCCCGACAAAAGACTGGTGGGTCCGGAATGCGACTGCGCGGGCCTGATGCTCCGCGCTCTTGACCGCCACGTAATGTAGGTTCGGCCGCAGCGCGGCTTCGGCGATCGCAGCCGCGTCCGCCGCATCGTTCTTCTGTCGTTTGACGAACGGCTTCACGTAGATCGGCGGGATCAGCCGCACCTCGTGACCAAAGCCTTGCGCAAACCGCCCCCAGAAATGGCTCGTCGCGCACGCCTCCATCGCCACGATGCAGGGTGTCTGATCACGCAGAACCGCCTCGAGCTTCACGCGCGAAACCATCCGGTTAAATAGAACCGCCCCTCCCGCGGCGGTCGCGCAGACCTGGAAGCTGCGCTTGGCAAGGTCGATCGCGAGAATGTGAACGTCGGTCACGTGCTCCTCCATCTCCAGCGCAGCGTCGCGCCGGTCAGGCATCATACGATGCCGGGTGAAGGGGGCATCCACCTCATCAGTTCAAACCCCGGCGGAAGCCTATGGGTGGATCGGCGCTTCAGATCATGGGGGGCATGCCCCCCATGATCTGATGACCAAAATGGCGGCATGATCGACAACCCGGATTAGCTTAGCTCAGCCGTAAAACTGTCCAAATAGGCGGGACCACCTCTGTCTTCCGGCCGATCCGTTCGGTCTTCATCGACGAGAAGAAGCTCTCCATCGCCGCGTTGTCCCAGACGTTGCCCGATCGGCTCATCGAGCAAGGTAACGCCATTGTCGGCCATCAACCGCTGGAACTGCTCGCTCGTGTATTGGCTGCCCTGATCCGAATGATGCAGCAATGCGTCGGGCTTTCCGCGTCGCCAGATCGCCATCATCAGCGCGTCGGTCACGAGCTGGGCGGCCATGGTGTCGGTCAGCCTCGTCGTTAGGAGCCGGTCATCGATGTTGAGTCGGATTGGCGCTTGCGAAGGCCGTCGATAATCAGCGAAACGACAAACCGTTCGTAGTCGCGCGCCAACTGCGCGAGATCGTCGCCTTCCGGAGCGAGGAGTGCGACCAATTGCTGTCCCGAGACGAAGAAGTCGGCAATGCCGATAACCGCCAGGTGGAGGAACAGCGGGTTGAAGTCCGCCAGTAGCTTGCCGGCGTCCTGCGTGCGCAGTGCCTCGTAGAAGTCGATGGGGCCCCGGTTCCAAGCGCGCAGCTTTTCACGGACCTCAGCCGAGCGCGCGCCGCTTAGTTCCTCCACCATCAGCCGTTGCATATATCTGGCCGACCGGGTGAAGCGGAAGGTGCGGTGGATGAATTCCTCCAGCGCGTCCGCCGGATCGCTGGCGAGCAGATCGGGCTGATGCGCTTCGGCCAGCTGCTGCACCACTTCCAGCAACAGTGCCTCGCGCGATCCGAAATAATAGCGCACCAGCGCAGGATCGACCCCGGCGGTGCGCGCCACGGCGGCGATCGTGACCTGTGCCGGCGGCAGTTCGCGCAGCAGCGCCGTGGCGGCGGCAAGCACGGCATCGCGCCCCACCGCCGCATCGCCATCCGCCGGCCGCCCCTGCCGCCGGCGGCGCTTGTCGGGGCGCTTGTCGCTCTCGGCTCTGTCCATCGACATAGCTCTACGCGCGAGAAGCCCCGGCGCGCAACGACTTGCGCCTAATTCTCGAAGCCGGGAATTTAATTCTTGCAAAGCGGAATTCCAGCCCTAGACTTGCTGGAAAAGAAAATTGGTGAGGAGTGGGAGGATGGCGAACTGGCCGTTCACGCGCGGTGTGCACGACCTTGGCAACGGTCTGTACGGCTATGTCCAGCCGGATGGCGGCTGGGGCTGGTCGAACGCCGGATTGCTGGTCTCGCAGGGCCAGACGCTGCTGGTCGATACGCTGATGGGGCTGGACCTCACCCGCGAGATGCTTGAGGCATTTCGCCGCGTGCCCGGTGGCGGCCGGATCGACCGATTGTTCAACACGCACGCCAATCCCGATCATTTCTTCGGCAATGGGTTGGTCGAGGGGGCGGAGATCATCGCCACCACGCGCTGCCGGGACGACATGCACGAATATGATCCCAAGGCGCTCGCCGCGCTGCGGACGAATTACATGAACATGGGCGACGGCGGCGCCTTCCTGTTCGAGACCATGGGGAAGTTCGATTTCGGCGGCGTCGATGCGCTCGCCTTCCCCACCACGTTGTTCGACGGGCAGATGACCGTGACGGTGGGCGACAAGACGGTCGAGCTGATCGACATGGGGCCCGCGCACACCAGTTCCGACACCATCGCATGGGTGCCGGCGGATCGCGCCATCTTCACGGGCGACCTGGTGTTCAACGAAGGGCATCCGATCATGTGGGCGGGGCCGATCGAGAACTGGATCGCCGCCTGCGACCGGATCGTCGCGCTGGATCCGGAGATCGTGGTGCCCGGGCACGGCCCGATTTCCGATCTCGCCTCCGTGAAGAACATGAAGGCCTATTTCGAATATGTGCGGGACGAGGCGCGGAGGCGGTTCGAGGCGGGGATGACCTGCCTGGAGGCGGCGCGCGACATCAACATGACCGAATATCGCAACTGGAAGGACCCCGAGCGGATCGTCGCCAACGTCTTTTCGCTGTACCGGCAATGGGGCGTGCCCTTCACGCCCGAGGAGTCCCGCGACCTGTTCGGCGCGATGGGGCGCTTCCACTGGGAAACCAAGGCGCATGCGGAGCAGTGCGGCCATGCCCATTGAGCCGAACGCCACCCATGATCCGGCGGTGACCAGCTGGGTCGAAAGTGCCAATGGCGACACCGACTTTCCAATCCAGAACCTGCCCTTCGGCGTGTTTCGTAGCGCGGGCGTGGCGCGCGGCGGCGTGGCGCTGGGCGATAGGCTGGTCGATCTGCAGGCGCTGGCGGCAAGCGGGCTGCTGGAAGGAGAGGCGCTGGCGGCCGCCCGCGCGGCCTGCGGCGACAGCCTTGCCCCGCTGCTGGCCCAGCCGGCCGGGGCGGTCAGTGCGTTGCGGGCGCGGTTGTTCGCGCTGTTCCGCGCGGGATCGGCGCACCGCGCCCGCCTGGAGCCGGTGCTGGTCGCGATGGCGGATGCGGAGATGCTGCTGCCGCTCAAGCCGCCCGCCTTCACCGATTTCTGCACCTCGTTCGATCACATCGCGCGCATGGGCGGCGGCACGCCGAAGCCGGCGGCGCTTTCGCTGCCGGTCGCCTATAATGGCCGCGCCAGTTCGGTGCGGGTGAGCGGTACGCCGGTGATCCGGCCGATGGGGCAGTTCGAGATGCCGCCCGGCAGCGGCGCGGTGCAATGGGGGCCGGAGCCGCTGCTCGATTTCGAGCTGGAATTCGGCGCGTGGTTGCGGGCGGACACGGCGCTCGGCGAACCGATCGGCGTCGCAGCCGCCGAGGATCTGCTGTTCGGCTGTTGCCTGGTGAACGACTGGTCGGCGCGCGCCATCCAGTTCTTCGAAATGATTCTGGGCCCGCATCTCGGCAAGAGCTTTCTTACCACCGTGTCGCCATGGATCGTGACGATGGAGGCGCTGGCGCCGTTTCGCGTCGCCGCCCGCGGCCGCGGGGCAGGGGAGCCTGCGATTCCGGGCTATCTGCTCGACGCGGCCGATCGGCAGGCAGGCGCCTGTTCGGTGACGCTGACCGCGGATCTGGTGGCGCCCGGCGGCGCGCAGCTGCGCGTGACCGAGACCGAGCTTTCGGACCTGTACTGGACGCTGGCGCAGATGGCCGCGCATCAGGCCTCCAACGGCGCCCCACTGGAGGCGGGCGACCTGATCGCCACCGGCACCGTTTCGGGCGCGGCGCCCGGCGCGCGCGCATGCCTTGCCGAGATCACTCTGGGCGGCGGCAGCCCGATCGCGCTTCCCGACGGCAGCACGCGCACCATGCTGGAGGATGGCGACACGCTTGTCCTGCGCGGGCGCGCCCATGCCGAAGGCTATCGCCCGATCGGCTTTGGCGACTGCGCCGGAACCATTCACCGCGCAAGGGATCTGCCATGACCATCACCACCTGCGGCGAACGCCGGCCGATCCGTGTCGCCGCGCGGGGGCGGCACCTTACCGTCGACATCCATTGCCATTTGGGCATTCCCGCCGCGGACGCGATCGTCCAGGACCGCTATCCCGGCCCGCCGCCGGGGATCAACGATTTCACCAGTGCCCGGACCAATGAGGTGAACCGGGCCATGTTCGCAAGCATGGGCCGGACGCTCAACACCGTCGACACGCGGCTGGCGGACATGGACCGCATGGGCATCGACGTGCAGGCGATTTCCCCGAGCCCCGGTCAATATTTCTACTACACCGACGCCGAAACCGGGCGCGAGGCGGCACGCGCGGTGAATGACGGCATCGCGGCGGCGGTCGCTGCCCATCCGGATCGATTCGTCGGCATGGGAACGGTGCCGCTCCAGGCGCCGGAACTGGCCGTAGCGGAAATGCGCCGCTGCGTTCGCGAACTCGACCTGCGCGGCGTCGAGATCAGCTCCAACGTCAACGGCGTCGACCTGCATGATCCGCAGTTCCGCCCGTTCTGGGCGGCGGCCGAGGAACTGGGCGTGCTCGTGTTCCTCCACCCGCTCGGCTTTACGCACGCGCAGCGGATGAGCGAATATTATTTCAACAATCTGATCGGCAATCCGCTCGAATCCACCTTGGCGATCGGGCACCTGATTTTCGGCGGGGTGCTGGATGCGCACCCGGCGCTCAGGATCTGCGTCGCGCATGGCGGTGGCTATATGCCCGGCTATTGGGGGCGGATGGACCATGGCTGGCGCGCCCGAGCGGATTGTTCGGAGCATTGCCGCCACACGCCTTCCAGCTATCTGCGCAAGCTGTGGCTGGATACGCTGGTGTTCGACCAGGACCAGCTCGACAGCCTGGTGCGCACGCATGGCGCCGACCGGCTGTGCCTCGGCACTGATTATCCGTTCGACATGGCCGAGCCCGATCCCGTTGGCTTCCACCGGCGACTTTCCGACGAGGAACAGGCGAAGATCCTGGGGCTGAACGCGGCGGCGCTGCTGGGGCTGACGGTCGGCTGACACGGAACAAGGCAGGCTAGGGGAGGAGGGGCGGATGACGAGACACCAATCGGATGCGGGCGACTGGCGAGCGAAGACGACGCTGCTGGCGCTGTTCCTCGCCAACACCCTCAGCTGGGGGGATCGCGCGCTGCTGGGCGTCGTCGTCGATCCCGTGAAACACGATCTGCTGCTCACCGATACGCAGATGTCGCTGCTGAACGGCGCCATCTTCATCGCGTTCAACCTGTTCGCGGGGCTGGCGATCGCCCACTGGGTCGATCGTGGCAACCGCAAGCTGATCCTGCTCGGCGGGGTGGCGATCTGGTCGGCGGCGACCGCGTTGATCGGCGCGGCCAGCGGCTTTTCCAGCCTTGCCGCGGCGCTGGTGCTAGTCGGCATCGGCGAGGCGACCGTGTTTCCCGTGGCGCTGTCGATGATCGGCGACCTACGTGCGCCTGCCAAGCGCCCGGGCGCGGTGGCATTTTTCCACTCGGGTACCTTCGTCGGGTTGATCGGCGGCTCGATCCTGGCGGGGGTGCTGGCATCGGTGCATGGCTGGCGGTGGATGTTCGTGATCTGCGGGATTGGCGGATTCGTTCTTCTGCTCGCGATGATGGTGGTTGTGCGGGACCCAGAGCGCCAGCGCGATGATATCAAGCTCGACCCGGCAGCGGAGATCGAGGGCCCAGGCCGGGCGCTTTCCCATGTGCTGCGGACGCCCGGCTTCGTCACACTTTCACTCGCCATCGGTTTCCTCAGCACGATCGGCGCCGTGCTGGGCACCTGGGGGCCCGCCTTTCTGCAGCGGAGCCATGGGGTCCCGCTGGCGCAGGTCGGCGCGGTAATCGGGCCGGCGGTTGGATTTGGCGGGATCGCCGGCACGATGATCGGCGGCATCATCGCGAACCGCTTGATTGTGTGGCGGAGAAGTGAGCGCGCCGGGCTGATGGTGCCGCTGGTGGCCACGCCGCTCGCCACACCGTTTCTATTGTTGTTCGTTTTCGCTCCCACCACGGGCGGAGCGATGGTCGCGGCCGGACTCATGTCTTTCCTGATCGCGCTCGGAATCGCGCCCTGCTTCGCGCTGGGAAGCGGCATCGTCGGCTCTCAAGCTCGCGCCTTGGGATCGACGCTGATGCTTTTCGCCGCCGGGCTGATCGGCAATGCGCTGGCGCCGTTCGTGGTCGGAGTCGTCAGCGACTTTCTGGTTCCGCGCTATGGCGTCGAATCGCTTCGCTACGGCCTGGCGACGATGATCGTCACACCTGTGATTGCGACGGCGTTCCTACTGCTCGCCTATCGCCAATCGCGGGCCGCGTCGCAATAATCCCGCGATTTATTCGGCGCGCATCGCGAGTCGGTACGATCGTCAGCGTTTTTGGTTAGCAAACCTCCGGCTCAGACCAACGTTCATCGATACGGGCTCCTCGGTACCAAGCCGGCGCAAGCCGGGATACATTCGCCTGTCGGTGTCAGGAAAAGGGGACAGTGAGACCCTGATCGGCCCCGTCTTTCGCCGGGGTTATGATTTTAAGGATCCTTGCCAACGTCGCTCGGTATCAGAAACCGGTGCCAAG
The DNA here is from genome assembly GCF_003096275.1 of Sphingomonas pokkalii. GTDB lineage: Bacteria > Pseudomonadota > Alphaproteobacteria > Sphingomonadales > Sphingomonadaceae > Sphingomonas > Sphingomonas pokkalii. The sequence goes on along the minus strand of NZ_QENQ01000001.1, from coordinate 2,638,428 downwards.
CCTCTTCCGGCTGCGTTGAAGTCGGAACGAGGAAAGGAGGAGGCTTGGCGTCATGCCCCGTCCTCGCCCCGCGCGGCGGCCCGCGCCTCGGCATAGCGGGCGCGGCGCGTCGCTTCGAAGCCCAGACGCTGCTCCAGACCCGGATCGGGGGGATAATCGCGGAAAGCGGCGACGATCTCGTCGAAGACTTCCCGCACCTCGTCGCGGAATTCGGGATGCGAGAAGATGTAGAAGCGATTGGCGTGGATCGCCTCGATCACGCGCGCGGCGATGACGTCGGGCTCCATGCCGGACTGGTGGACGCCCGCCAGCCGCTCCACCCAGGCGGCATCGGTCGGCTTGGCGTCGGCCTTTAGCGATTCCGGCCGCACCTCGTCGCTGGCATAGATGTTGCTCTTCACCAAGCCGGGAAGCAGCAGCGACACGCCGATCCCGTGCGGCGCCAGGCTGTAGCGGAGCGATTCGCTGAGGCCGCGCACCGCGAATTTGGCGGTGGTGTAGATGCCCGGCGCGGGCCCGACCAGAAACGCGCCCATCGACGCGGTGTTGACGACATAGCCGCCTTGCCCACGCGCCTTGATCCGCGGCACGAAGGTGGCGACGCCGTTGACGACGCCGCCGAAATTCACGCCCATCACCCAGTCCCAGTCGTCATAGGAGGAGGCGTCGATCGTCTGGAAGAGGTTCACCCCCGCATTGTTGAACACGAGGCTGACCGGTCCGAGCCGCGCTTCCGCCTCGTCCGCCGCCGCCGCGAAATCGTCGCGCGAGGCGACGTCGAGGCGGAGAGCGATCACTTCGGCATTGTCCAGCGTCTTCAGCGCCGCGTCGAGCGCGTCCGCGCGGATATCGGCGATTGCCACCTTGCATCCCTCCGCCAGCAGCGCGCGCGCGAGCCCCAGGCCGATGCCGCTGGCGCCGCCGGTCACAAAGGCGGTACGGCCCGCTAGATCCTTCATGCGACGATCTCCCGACCGGCGTTCAGCCCCCGCTGCCGCAGGGCCTCGGCGGCATGGGCGGGATTGCGGAACAGGATCTTGTAGCTTTCCTTGTATTCGGCATTCTCCGGCAGATCGGGCACCGCCGCCAGCATCGCCGCCGCACGATCCTCGATCCCCTGACGGAACTCGCTGTGCGTAAGGATGTACAACTCGTCGGCAAGGATACCGCGCAACACCCGTTCGCCGACTTCTTCCTTGGTCTGGAACAGATGGGTGTTGCCGCCCGCCGCGCGCCGCCGATCCGCCTCGGCATAGCCGGTGTCGGCGAGTGCGGCGGGGCGCGTCTGGGCCGCCTGCGCGATATTGGTGGCGACGGCGCCGGGGCAGAAGACCGAGCAGATCACGCCCTTGGGCTCAAGCTCGCCGCGCATGCCCTCGATCATGTTGACGACGGCGCCCTTGCTGGTCGCATAGATGGTGGCGCCGGGATGCGGCATGATCCCCGACATCGACGAGGTCGTGACGATATGGCCGCCTTCGCCATGGGCGAGGATGCGCGGCAGCACGGTGACGATGCCGTTGACGACGCCGCCCAGATTGACGCCGAGCACCCAGTCCCAGTCCGAGAAGCTGGCAAGCTCGGTAGGGCCGACAACCGCGACGCCGGCGTTGTTCACGAGAAGATGGATGCGCCCGAACCGTGCCTCGGCAGCGTCGGCGGCACCGGCATAGGCGGCGCGATCGGTAACGTCGAGCCGCAGCGGCAGCACCCGCGCGCCGCCTGCCAGTTCCGCCGCGGCCGCCGCGAGATGGTCATCGCGGACATCGGCGATCACCACGTTCATCCCCGCGCTGAGCACCGCCTTCGCGATGCCCAGCCCGATACCGCTGCCGCCGCCCGTGACGAACGCGGTCTTGCCCGCCAGATCCTGCATCCAAGCCTCCATCCTGTCCTATGCGCTGTGTGCTGCCACGTATTTGTATATAACACAAACGATTCGGGGGTGGGGCTGGTCCGTTGAAGGCGTTGACGATGGGGGGCGGGGGCGGGCAATGAGGCGCGATGACCCGTTCTACCCCGGAAACCCCCAGCCCGGCCGCCGAAGATGCAGCCATCGACGGCCTCGGTGCGCTGGACGGCATTATCGGCTTCCACCTGCGGCTCGCCTATGGCCGGCTCTACCGCGATTTCAACGAGAGCGCGGGCGACCTGGATCTCACCCAGAAGCAACTCTCGGCGCTGTGGCTGATCGGCGACCATCCGGAAATCGCGCAGGCGGACATCGGGCGGCTGCTGCAGATGGACCGGGCGACGGTGATGGCGATCGTCAACCGCCTGCAGGCGCGCGGTTTCGTGGTGCGCAGCGCCTCCGCGACCGATCGCCGCCGTCAGACGCTGCACCTGACCGAGACCGGGCGAGCGATGCTGGAGGTCGCGCGTCAGCGTGCGCTGGAATACGAAAATAGGCTGCGCGCGCTGTTCAGCCCCGGCGAGGCGACGTTGCTGGTAGAGATGCTCCGCCGCATCCACGGATAATCCTGCGCGACAGCCATTGACCCCGACGGAATTTCGTATGTAGAACATACGAAATAAGGCTGGCCGTACAGGAGGGGCACCATGGCAGGACGGGCGCAATTCGCCGCGCGGAAGGCGGCGGCATGACGGGCCGGGTCACCCTCTATCATTGGGAACCGAACGCCAATTCCGGCAAGCCGATGCTGGCGCTGGTGGAGAAGGGCGTTTCCTTTGACAGCCACTATCTGGACATGCTCGGCTTCGACCATCACCGGCCGGCCTATCTCGCCATCAATCCCGAGGGCACCATTCCGGCGATGACGCACGGCGGCCGCGTGCTGACCGAGTCCACCGCGATCATGGAATATGTCGACGAGGCATTCGCCGGCCCGCCCCTGATGCCGGCCGATCCGGTGGAGCGCTGGCGGGTGCGCTGGTGGATGAAGTTCATGGATCAATGGCTGGCGCCCAGTTTTTCGATGATCGGCTGGAGCGTGTTCGTCGGCCCGGCGATGCGCCAGCGCGATCCCGCCGAGATCGAGGCTGCGATCGAACGCATCCCGCTGCCCGAGCGGCGCACGTCCTGGCGTAAGGCGGTATACGGCCTGTTCGGCGAGGAGGAGATGGCCGAATCGCGCCGCCGGGTCGCGCTCGGGATCGATCTGCTCGAGGCGGAACTCGGCAAGCGCGAATGGCTGGCATCGGACGGCTTCAGCCTGGCCGACATCAATGGCTTCAACCTCGCCTATGGCCTGCCGGCGACGCGCCCGGAGGCAGTGAACGACCAGCAAACGCCGAATCTGATACGATGGCTGCGCGCGATCTATGCCCGGCCCGCGACCCGCGCCTGCTGGGCATTGGGCCGCACAGACATGGCGAAGCGCCTGGCCGTGCTGGAGGAGCAACCGGCATGAACGCGATCCTCTATCACGGCGAACCGAACGGGCCTTCGCTGGCGGTTCTCGCTGCCGCCTTCGAGACGGGCGTGCAGGTTGCGCTGCGGCGTATCGATCTCGCCGCCGGAGAGCGGCATGGGGGCATCCCCGGCGCGCAGGCGCCCGAGCTCGACTATTCGGTGGAGGGCGAGGGCCCGGTGCTGGTCGTCGATGGTGTGGCGATGACCGACAGCGTCTTCCTGGCCTGTTACCTGGACGACGTCGCCGGCGGTGCGATCCTGCGCCCGGCCGACCCCTATGCGCGCTGGCAGGTGATGGCGTGGTGCCGCTGGCTGGTGGAGCGCGTCGCGCCTGCCGCCGCCTATCTCGGCACCGCCGCCATGCCGCCGCGCACCGTTCCCGTCGGGATCGCCAATGCCGACCTTGCCGAACGCTGGGAGCAGGCTGTCACGGGCCGCTGTGACGCGGCGCTGCTGGCCGATAGCCGTGCCAAGACCGCCGCCGGGGTCACCAGGGTGGAGGCGCAACTGGCGGACGGCCGCGATTGGCTGTTCGGCGCGATCGGGCTCGCTGATTTCGAAACCTATGGCTGGCTGTGCGGCATGGCGCCGCTTGCGGCCGAAGCGCTTGTCGGCCGGCCGCGGACCGCTGCTTGGCTGGCGCGCGTCAAGGCGCACCCGTCGGTGGCGCGCGCTCTTGCGCTCGCCACCGTTCCCGAGCCCGAGAAGGTCTGGGCGCCGGGGCCCGAAATCAACCGCTGGGGGTGACATGCGATCGATCGACTATTTCGACCGCGGGCATGACCGCGATCCGCAACGCGCCTGCCTGATCGATGCCGAAACCGGCGAGCGGCTGAGCTTCGCCGAAGTGAAGGCGCTGACCGAGCGGATCGCGGCGGCGATGCGGGCAGCGGGTTTCCCCGGCCAGGCGCCGGTTGCACTTTATGGGCCGAATTCGGCCGCGATCATGGTGGCGCTGCTGGCGATCTGGCGTGCCAACGGCCAGTGGGTGCCGGTCAACATGCGCAACGCCATCGAGGCCAATGCCGGCTATCTCAACTATGTGCGCTGCGGCTGGATCTTCTATCATTCGAGCACCGCCGAGGAAGTGGCGGCGCTGCGCGCGCAGGTGCCGACCCTGAACCGCTGCATCTGCCTGGACCGGCCGCTCGGCGACGATCCCTCGCTCGATCAGTTCATCGCGGGCGTGGATGCGGGAACGCTGCCCGATTTCTCCGACCCGTTCGGCCGGCCGGACGAGATTGTCGGGCTGTTCCCGACCGGCGGCACCACCGGGCCGTCAAAGGGAGTCGTCGTCACCAATCTCGGCTGGGGGACGATGATCGAAACGCTGGGCGAGGCGGTCGGCGGCCGCACCGACGATCCCGTGGCGCTGGTGGTCGCGCCAGTCACCCATGCCGCAGGGCCGGTTGCGCTGGCGACGCTGGCGCTCGGCGCGACGCAGGTGATCCTGCCTGGCTTCGATGCCGATCGGGTGCTGCGGACCATTGCGGAGCACCGGATCAGCCACCTCTATCTGCCGCCGACCGCGCTGTACGGCCTGCTGGCCTCGCCTGAGCTGGGGCGGCAGGACATGGCTTCGCTACGCATTCTCCTGCTCGTCGGCTCGCCGGTCAGCCCTGAGAAGCTGCGCCTGGCGGTGGAGGCCTTTGGGCCGTGCCTGTGCCAGGCCTATGGGCAGGTCGAATCGCCAATGATCACGACATGGCTGCCGCCGGAGATCGTCGCCGCCGCCGCCGCAGGCGACCATCCCGAGCGGCTCGCGAGCTGCGGGCGGCCGACGCGCTCCGTCCAGGTCGCGATCATGGCCGAGGACGGCACGCTGCTCGCCCCGGGGGAAACGGGCGAGATCGTGGTGCGCGGCGTGCTGGTGTCACGCGAATATTTCGAGATGCCCGAAGCGACGGCGGAAGTGCGCCAGTTCGGGTGGCACCATAGCGGCGACATCGCGCGAATGGACCGGGACGGCTATGTCTATATCGTCGATCGCAAGAAGGACATGGTAGTGTCCGGTGGGTTCAATGTGTTTACCGCCGAAGTCGAAGCGGCGGTGACCGAGCTTGCCCAGGTGCGCGAATGCGCGGTGATCGGCGTGCCCCACGACAAATGGGGCGAGGCGGTACATGCGGTGGTGGTAGCCGAGGGGATCGACGCCGCCGCCGTGATCGCCCATGCCCGCGCCCGGCTGGGCGGCGTGAAGGCGCCCAAATCGGTGCAGTTCGTCGATTTCCTTCCGCGGACCGCCGCCGGCAAGATCGACAAGAAGGCGCTGCGTGCCGAGCATTGGCACGGCGCGCGCATGGTCAACTGAGGAAGCGCAATGCCGATTGATCCCGCCAAGGTCGTCGCGATCGACGTCCATGTCCATGCCGAAGTCTCGTGCCATGACCCCGAGGATCCGGTGATGGCCAAGTTCTTCGATGCCGCGTCCACCTATTTCAAGGCGGACCGAAAGCGGCCGACCATTCCTGAGACGATCGACTATTATCGGTCCCGGAACATCGCCTTCTGCCTGTTCACCGTCGATTGCGAGAGCGGCATCGGCGCCAGGCGGGTGAGCAATTACGAGGTCGCCGAACTCGCGGCGGAGCACGACGATATCGTCATTCCTTTCGCCTCGATCGACCCGCGCAAGGGCCGCTATGGCGCACGCGAGGCACGGGATCTGATCGAGAATCACGGCGTTCGCGGCTTCAAGTTCCACCACATCATGCAGGACTGTCATCCGGCGGACCGGGTCGGCTATCCGATCTACGAAGTGATCGCGGAATATGGGCTTCCCGCGATCTTCCACACCGGCCATTCGGGAATGGGCACCGGCATGCGCGGCGGTGGCGGCATCCGGCTGAAATATGGTCAGCCCATGCTGGTCGACGACGTCGCGGTCGACTTCCCCGACATGAAGATCATCCTGGCGCATCCCAGCTGGCCCTGGACCGACGAGAGCCTGTCGATGGCGCTGCACAAGGACAATGTCTTCATCGATCTTTCGGGCTGGAGCCCCAAATATTTCCCCAAGCAGCTGATCCAGTACGCCAACACCCAGCTGAAGCATAAGATGCTGTTCGGCAGCGACTGGCCGCTGATCCGGCCCGACAAATGGCTGGGCGCGGCGCAGGAGGCGGGGTTCCGCGACGAGGTGCTGCCGCTGATCATGAAGGACAATGCGTTGGGCGTGCTGGGGCTCGGCTGAACAGAGCTGAGGGCGGCCGCAAGGCCCGTCCCCGGTTCGGCGCACGTGCCGAACCGGGGCGGCGCCCCTCAGCAAGCCAGCGCGCGTGGGAGGGCTGTGCCCAGGATCAGATCGGCGCCACGCTCGGCGATCATGATCGTCGGTGCGTTGGTGTTGCCCGATACCAGCCGCGGCATGATCGACGCGTCGATCACGCGCAGCCCCTCGACGCCGTTCACGCGCAGTTCTGGATCGACCACGGCGTTCGCGTCGCTGCCCATCCGGCAGGTGCCGACGACATGGTACAGCGTGCCCCCCGCCATCCGCGCATAGGCCAGCATCGCCGCGTCGCTGTCGCCGAATGGGTCCGGCTCGTCGATCAGGAATGGGCGGATCGCGGGCTGCGCCATTACCCGGCGGATAAGCTTCACCTGCTCGACCGCGAGCCGCTGGTCGACGGGATCGGACAGATAGTTCGCGATGATCGTCGGATATACCTCCGGATCGGCCGAGGCGATGTGCACCGAACCGCGCGATTCCGGGCGCAGCTGGCACGGCGTGCAGGTGATGCCCGGCGTCTTTTCCAGATCGAAACGCTGTACGGCGTTGAGTTTCGCAAGGTCGACCGAGGCGGCCATCAGATGGAGCTGCACGTCCGGCGAGGCGAGTTGGGGACGCGTGCGGGTGAAGGCGACGATATGTGCCACCGCATAGCTGAGCAAGCCGGTGCGGTGGATCGAATAGCGGGCCACCTCCCGCGCCAGTCGCCAGCCATGCGCCATCTGGTTGACCGTCAGATGCTCGGGCTTCACGCGCCATTGCGCGCCGATCATGTAGTGATCCTGCAGATTCTCGCCGACGCCGGGCGATTCGTGCCGCAGCGTGATGCCGTGGCGGGCGAGCACCTCGCCCCTGCCAATCCCCGAAAGCTCGAGGAGCTTGGGGGATTCGACCGCGCCTGCCGCCAGGATCACCTCGGCATGGGCGCGGGCGCGCACCAGCCGCCCGCCCTGACGGAACTCGATGCCGATGGCGCGCGCGCCATCGAACAGCACGCGGCGTGCGAGCGCGTGCGTTTCGATGCGCAGGTTCGCGCGGCCCTCGACCGGGTGGAGATAGCCGACGGCGGTAGAGCAACGCCGGCCGCCACGGGTGGTCAGCTGGAACCAGCTGACGCCTTCCTGGTGCCGGGCGTTGATGTCCGGCGAATAGGGAATGCCCGCCTCGACACAGGCGTCGAGCAGCGCCTGGCTCACCGGATTGCGTTCCGGGAAATCGGCGGTGTTGAGCGGGCCGCCGCTGCCATGCGTGGCGCATGCGCCACGTTCCTGATGCTGGGCGCGGCGGAAATAGGGCAGGACATCGTCATAGGACCAGCCGTGGCAGCCAAGTTGCGCCCAGCCGTCATAATCCTCCACCTGTCCGCGCACATAGAGCAGGCCGTTGATCGAGGAGGAGCCCCCCAGCACCTTGCCCTTTGGCCATTTGTGGGTGCGTCCGCCGCTGCCGGGATCGGGTTCGGTTTCGTATAGCCAATTGACCTTGCGGTCGTTCAGCGTCCGGCCGAAGCCGATGGGCGTGTGGATCAGCATGTTCGAAAGGAATTGCGACGGTTCGCGGAGCGGCCGGTCGTCGCCCCCCGCTTCCAGCAGCAGCACGCGATTGCCCGGCACGGCGCTCAGCCGGTTGGCCAGCACGCAGCCGGCGCTGCCGGCGCCGACGACGATGTAATCGGCCTCGATATCGTATCGCTCCATTGGCTCCTCCCCAGTTGCGAAGCCCTGCCGCCGTTGCGGTCAGGACAGGATGGTCTTCCCCTGCCGGGTGGTGCTCGCCGCCATGTCCTCGGGCGGCGGCGGCACGTTCAGCCCGCGCCGCACGGCGGGGCGCGCGGCGATCGCATCGGCCCAGCGCGCCAAGTGTCGGAAACCGGCGATGTCGATGCCGGCCCAGTCGCGGCCGCTCACCCAGGCGAAGCAGGCGATGTCGGCGATCGAATAGTCGCCGGCGAGATAGGCGTGGGACGCCAGGTGCGTGTCCATCACGCCGAACAGGCGCTCGCTTTCGCGCGTGTAGCGATCGATCACCGCCGGCAGCTTCGGATCGAAATAGCGCCGGAAGACGGTCGCCTGGCCCATCATCGGGCCCAGCCCGCCCATCTGCCACATCAACCACTGGATCGCGCGGCTGCGCTCCTCCGGGTCGGGCGAGAGGAAGCGGCCGAACTTCTCGGCGAGATAGAGCAGGATCGCGCCCGATTCGAACACCACAAAACCGTTTGCGTCGTGATCTATAAGGGTTGGGATTCGCCCATTGGGATTCAGCGCGACATACCAGTCCTGCTTCTGCTCTCGATCGGTGAGCGAGATGGCGCGAACGCGATAGGAAACACCAAGTTCTTCCAGTAAAATCGACGTTTTCCAACCGTTCGGCGTCGCCGATGTCAGCAGCTCCAGCACCGTGCCTCTCCCATCGTGGTGCGCGGACGCTAGACTCAAATTAGTGAGTAACACAAACAGATTTTAGTTGGCGACGCGAACAATCGGTGGCATGAAACCGTGCAGCCGGACGCGGCGGGCAAGCCGCGTCGCACGGGAGAGGGATCTTGCTGACGCTCTACAGTTTCGGCCCGGCGGCGAACTCGCTGAAGCCGCTGCTCGCGCTGTTCGAAAAGGGGCTGGCCTTCACGCCGCGCTTCGTCGATCCGCGCCGGTTCGAGCACCATGCGCCGTGGTTCAAGGCGATCAATCCGCGCGGCCAGGTCCCGGCGCTCGACCATGACGGGGCGATCGTCACCGAATCGACGGTGATCTGCGAATATCTGGAGGACGCGTTTCCGGATGCGCCGCCGCTGCGCCCCGCCGACCCGCTGGGGCGCGCCCGGATGCGGGTCTGGACGAAGTGGGTGGATGAATATTTCTGCTGGTGCGTCTCGACGATCGGCTGGGAGCGCATGATCGGCCCCATGGCGCGGGCGCTCTCCGACGAGGAGTTCGAAGCGAAGGTCGCCGCCATTCCCGTGCCCGAACAACAGGCCAAGTGGCGGACGGCGCGGGCCGGCTTCCCACCCGAGGTACTGGACGACGCGATGCGCAAGGTGGCGATCTCGGTCGGCCGCCTGGAGGCGCGGCTGGCGGAAAGCCCATGGCTGGCAGGCGACAGCTACAGCCTGGCCGACATCTGCAACTTCGCCATCGCCAACCGAATGACGACGGGCTTCCCCGATCTGGTCAACGCCGATGCCACCCCACACCTGGTCGCTTGGCTCGAGCGGATCAACGCGCGTCCCGCGGCGATCGCGATGTTCGCGACCTCGCAGACCGAGATGCCGACGGGGCAGGGGCAGGGGCAGGGGCAGGAGGCGGTGGCGGCATGAGCTGGGACGTCGAGCCCGCGCCGGGCAAGCTGCGGATGTATCATATCCCCGGCTGCCCCTTTTCGGAGCGGGTGGAACTGTTGCTCGACCTGAAGGGCATGGGCGAGGTGATGACGGATCATCCGATCGACATCTCCTGCCCGCGTCCAGAATGGCTGCTGCGCAAGACCGGCGGCACCACCGCGCTGCCCGCGCTGGAGCTGGAAAATGGCGCGACGCTGAAGGAAAGCATGGTGCTGATGCGCTACATCGAGGATCGCTGGCCGGAGCCGGCGGTCGCGCGGCGCGACCCCTTCGAGCATGCCGTCGAATCCATGCTGAGCGCCACCTGCGGCGACTTTACGGGCGCGGGCTATCGCATGATTCTGAACCGCGATCCGGCGAAGCGCGCGGACTGTGCGGCCGAAGTCGATGCGCAATACGAGCGGCTCGACGTCTTTCTGCGCCACTATGCGCCCGACGGCGACTTCCTGTTCGGCGGCTTCGGCTGGGCCGAGCTGGTATTCACGCCGATGTTCAAGCGGCTCCAGTTCCTCGACTATTACGAAGGCTATTCGCCGCCGCCGCGGTTGCGCCGGGTGGCGCGCTGGCGCGCTGCGTGCCTTGCCCATCCGGTGGCGCAGGGCCGCCACGGCCACCGCGAACTGATGACACTGTATTATGATTACGCCCAGGGCGGCGGCAATGGCCACCTTCCCGAAGGGCGCACCCGATCCAGCTTCACGCTGGACCCACCCTGGCATGCAAGGCCGCTGCCGCCCCGAGACAAATGGGGCACGCCGGCCACCGATGCCGAACTGGGCCTGCTGCCCGTCTGATCCGCGAAGAGGACCCCCGACCATGAAGAGCTACCCGCAGCATTATATCGACGGCGCCTGGGTCGACAGTCGCGGCGGCCGTCGCCATGCGGTCGTCAACCCGGCGACCGAGGAGATGGCGAGCGAGATCGTGCTGGGCACCGCGGCCGATGTGGAGGCGGCGGTCGCGGCCGCGCGCCGTGCCTTCGAGCGCTTTTCGCAGACCAGCCGGGCGGAGCGTATTGCGCTGCTCGAGCGGGTGATGGCCGAATATCAGCGGCGCATCCCCGCCATCGCCGAGGCGATCGCGACCGAGATGGGCTGTCCGATCGCCGTTGCGCGTACCGCCCAGGCGGGCACCGGCATGGGCCATCTTGGCGAGGCGCTGAAGGCGCTGCGGGACTATGATTTCGCTGAGCGCATCGGCGCGAACACGGTGCTGCGCGAACCGATCGGCGTGGTCGCGCTGATCACGCCCTGGAACTGGCCGATGAACCAGATCGTCGCCAAGGTCGGGCCAGCGCTGGCCGCCGGCTGCACGATGATCCTCAAGCCCAGTGAGGAGGCGCCGACCGCCGCCGCGATCTTTGCGGAGGTGATGGACGCGGCGGGCGTGCCGGCGGGCGTCTTCAACCTCGTCCAGGGCGATGGCGAGGGCGTGGGCACCGCGCTTGCCCGCCACCCCGATATCGACATGATCAGCTTCACCGGATCGACCCGCGCCGGCATCATGGTCGCGAAGAACGCCGCCGATACGGTGAAGCGGGTCGCGCAGGAACTCGGCGGCAAGTCTCCCAACATCATTCTGGAGGGCGCGTCGCTCGACGAGGCGCTTCCCGGCGGCGTGGCGGGGGTGCTGCTCAACTCCGGGCAAAGCTGCATCGCCCCCACGCGGATGCTGGTGCACCACTCGCAGGCCGAGGCGGCGGCCCGGAAGGTGGGAGCGATGTTCGCCGCCAAGCCGGTCGGTGCGCCCATGGACGAGGGCGACCATATCGGCCCCGTGGTCAATCAACGGCAATGGGAGCGCATCCAGGCACTGATCCAGGCCGGGATCGACCAAGGCGCGACGCTGGTGGTCGGCGGCACCGGACGGCCCGAGGGCATGGACAGGGGCTATTATGTGAAGCCGACGGTGTTCACCGACGTCACGCCGGAGATGGCCATCGCGAAGGAGGAGATTTTCGGCCCGGTGCTGGTCATCATGCCGTACCAGGACGAGGAGGATGCGGTTCGCATCGCCAACGACACCCCCTATGGACTCGGCGCCTATATCGCCGGCGATCCCGCCAGGGCGAAGCGGCTGATCGGGCGGCTGCGCGCGGGCGCGGTGTTCGTCAATGCCGGGGGCCTTGCCTTCGACATGCCGTTCGGCGGCTACAAGCAATCGGGCAATGGCCGTGAGTTCGGCCGCTTCGGGCTCGAGGAGTTCCTCGAGGTCAAGGCCGTGATCGGCACCCCGCTGGACGAGGCGGTGCCGGCGGAAGCCGCGGGCTGAGCGAAGCGGGGCTCACGCTCGCGCATAATTCATGGTAACAGGAATAAAAACGCTGCGCGGGCATGAACCTGCGAGCGTCGATCAAGGAGAGGATTATGAAAGGCACGCTCTGGCTGCTCGCCTCGGCCGGTATCGCGGCGATCGCCGCTCCCGCCGCCGCACAGGTCACGTCCGGCGCCGACGCCCCGACGGCGCCGGTCCCGGCATCCCCGCCCCAGGCCGATCCGCCGCCTGCCGGCGCGCAGAGCGGAACCCCATCGGAAGCCGAGCAGGGCCTTCAGGAAATCATCGTGACCGCTCAGCGCATCAGCGAAAGCGCGCAGCGCGCGCCGATCGCGATCAGCGTTATCAAATCCGACGATCTGGTGCGGCAGGCGGTCACCCGCCCGGAAGACCTGTCCCGAGCGGTGCCGGCACTGGTCGCGAACAGCGCCGGCGGCGCCTATTCCACCTTTTCGGTGCGCGGCGTCGGCAACGCCACGCTGAACGCCTATTCGGACCCTGCGGTCGCGTTCAACTATGACGGCGTCTATATTGGCCGGCCGTCTTCCACCAGCGGGACCTTCTACGATCTTGCGCGGGTCGAGGTGCTCAAGGGGCCGCAGGGCACGCTCTATGGGCGCAACGCCACCGGCGGGGCGATCAACGTGATCCCCAACCGCCCCATGCTCCACGAAACCTCGGTGGAAGGCTTTGCGAGCTATGGCAATTACAACGCCGTCATCGCCCAGGGCGCGCTCAACGTGCCGATCGGCGACTCCGGCGCCTTCCGCCTTTCGGGCAGCCATGCCTCGCACGACGCGTTCATGAACGACGCCACCGGCGACCAGAATGAGTGGGGCGTTCGCGGGCAGGTCTATGCCGAACTGACGCCCGAGCTGAACGTGCGCGTCGCCGCCGATTATGCCCATCAGGGCAATGGCAGGAGTTTCGCGACCTATCTGGGCGCGACGACGCCGACCTTCGGACCGACCGGTTTCACCGGCTATGTGTTCACGCCTTCCGGCTTTGATGAGAGCGAAGGCATTCTGAGCCCGCGTTCCCAGGCCTATCTCGCATCGCGCACCATCGCCCAGGCGGGGCGCGCCGGTGCCACGATCCAGGGCCGCCCCTATAACGATAATGGCTATTGGGGCGTGCTGCTGGAAGCCAATTGGAACGTCGGGCCGGGGACGTTGACCGTCCAGCCGGCCTATCGCGAGGCGCAGCTCAACAACCTGATCACCCCGGGGATGAGCGGCGCCGAAACGCACGAGCGCGACGAGCAGTTCAGCCTGGAGGCGCGCTATGCCGCGAGCCTGGGCGCCATCGATCTGCTGGTCGGCGGCTTCTATTTCGACGAGTCGATCAAGACCAACACCTATTTCTCGCAACTTACCCTGGTTCCGTACCAGGATTTCACCACGGGCACGAAATCCTATGCCGGCTTCGGCAAGCTCACTTGGCATGTCACGCCGAAGCTCTCGCTGACCGCGGCCGGCCGGTACACGCAGGACGACAAGCGCTTCGACGGCGTGAGCGACACCTATATCCTGTTCTGCGGCAATCCCGCGCTGGGAAACAGCTGTCCGTCAACGCCGCTCATCCCGCTGGTCCCGACGGCGGCGGACCTGCGCGCCTTTTACGCCGCACAGGGCATACCGGTCGTCAACGTGCCGCTGTTCGCGTTGCCCGCGTCCCTTGGCGGTTCGCAGACTGCGCCGTTCGTGCTGAACGCCCCGCTCGAGATCAACGCGCCGCTTAACGCCAACAAGTTCACCTACCGCCTTGCCGCCGATTACCGGATCAGCAGCGGATCGATGATCTATGCCAGCTATGAAACAGGCTATCACGCCGGGGGGTTCGCCTTCGCCACCGGCCTGGAGACGTACAAGCCGGAGACCATCCAGGCCTGGACGGTGGGCAGCAAGAACCGGTTCTTCGATAACAAGGTACAGCTCAACGTCGAGGGCTTCTACTGGAAGTATAAGGATCAGCAGTTCACCCAGTTCGGCTATGATCTCGGCACGCCGCCGACCACCGTGTTCCTGACGCGCAACGTGGGCAAGAGCACCATCTATGGCATCGACGCCGATGCGCAGATCCTGGTCACGCCGAACACCCTGTTGTCCGGATCGGTGCAGTATGTGCACACGAGGTACGACAGCTTCGTCTACGACCTGCCCGACCAGGGGCTGCCCCCGGTGACGGGCTGCCCCTATCAGCCGGCGACCATCGTCATCAACGGGATATCGGAGCCGGTGTACCGCGTCGACTGTTCGGGCCAGCCGGCGGTGAACACGCCGAAATGGACGTTCAGCGTCAATGCCGAGCAGACGATCCCGCTGGGCGATTACAAGATCGTCCTGCAGGGCGGCACCCTGTATCGCGGCAGGGCGCAGCAGGACGGCAATTTCACGCCTTATGCCTATGCGGAGGCGGGCACGCGATCGAACGCCTCGATCGGCTTCGGGCCGTCCGACGATCGCTGGTCGGTGACCGCCTTTGTCAACAATATCGAGAATTATCGGCGCCTGTTCGGTGTGTCGCAGGTGCCGTCGAACGGCCTGTTCGTCGGCTCCTACGAAGCGCCGCGCACCTATGGCCTTCGCATCGGCGGCCGTTTCCGCTGATCCCCTTTTGTTTGGCACGCATCGCGCCGCGGTGGCGGCAAGGCTGGAGACCCAAAGCATGGCACGCGTAACCGATCTTCAATATGTTGGGCTGGCGGTGCCCGATCTCGCCGCCGAGCGCGCATTCTTCGGCGGCACCTGGGGGCTGGTCGAAGTGGGCGAGCAGGACGGCAAGATCTATTTCGCCGCCGAAGGCTCGCCCCATGCCTTCGTAATCCGGCTGCGGCAGGACGAGGAACGCAAGACCGACCTGATCGGCTTTTCGGCCGAAAGCCGTGCCGATGTCGATGCGATCTTCGATCGGGCAAAGGCGGCCGGGGCGAAGACGATCGCCGCGCCCGGCGCCGCGGAAGGGCCAGCGGGCGGCTATGCCTGTCGCTTCTTCGATCCCGAAGGCCGCGCCATCGAAGTGATCTGCGAGGGATCGCGCCGGCCGTATCGCACGCTCGACAAGCACGAAGCGCTCCCGCTGGGCATCAGCCACGTCGTGCTCCATTCGCCCGACATCAGGGCGCTGCAGGCCTTTTACGAAAATGTGCTCGGCTTCCGGCTTTCGGACTGGATCGGCGAATTCATGGTGTTCCTGCGCTGCAACGCGGCGCACCACCGGCTGGCCATCCTGCCGGGGCCGCCGACGCTCAACCATATCGCCTTCGATGTCAGTTCGATCGACGCGATGATGCGCGGCCTGGCGCGGATGCACGAAACCGGCATCACGCTGACCTGGGGGCCGGGTCGGCATACCGCCGGCAACAACACCTTCAGCTATTTCCTGACGCCCAATGGCAACGCCGTCGAATATACCAGCGACCTGGAGGAGGTGGACGAGGCGACCTGGGTGCCCCGCACCTATGCGGCTACCCCGGATATCACCGATCAATGGGGCACCGGCCGTATCATTCCGGGCAATGTGCCGCATGCCGAGATGCAGCCCGACAAGGGCCTCTGGCAGGTTCCGGCGTGATGGCGGCGCAAGGGGGGCGGGCGACCGGCGTGAAATCCGTTCTGATCGTCGGCGGCGGGATCGGCGGCATGTCCGCCGCCATCGCGCTTGCGCGGCGCGGCATCGACGTGACGCTGATCGACGCGGATCCGAACTGGCGCGTGTACGGCGCCGGGATCAGCGTGACCGGCATGTCGCTGCGCGCGTTCGACGATCTCGGCGTTCTTGCCGAGGTGCGGGCACGCGGTTTTGTCGGCGCCGGCATCCGGCTCCGCTCGGTCGAGGGCCATCTGATCGCGGAATCGCCGGTGCCGGAGCATCCCACCACCGTGCAATCGGGCGGCGGCATCATGCGCCCCGTGCTGCATGACATCCTTTCGCGCCGGGTGCGCGAGAGCGGCGTGGCGGTGCGGCTCGGCGTCCAGACGACGGCGATGGCGGACGACGGGGCAGGAGTGGACGTCACCTTTTCCGACGCCGAGCGGGGCCGCTACGATCTGGTCATCGCTGCGGACGGCATCGCCTCCCGCACGCGGGCGCTGCTCTTTCCCGAGGCACCGCCGCCGCGATTCACCGGCCAGGGTTGCTGGCGGATCGTCGCCCCGCGTCCCGCGCATATCGACCGCACCGAGATGTATCTTGGCGCGCCGGTCAAGCTCGGTCTGAATCCGGTCTCCGCCGACGCGCTGTACCTGTTTCTTCTCGAGCATGTTCCGCACAATCCGCGCTATGCGCCCGAGGGCCAGCTCGACCGTGTCGCCGAGCTGCTGGCCCCCTTTGGCGGCGATATCCGGACCATCCGCGAGGGGCTGGGCCCGCAGTCACAGGTGAACTACCGCCCGCTCGAATGCCTCCTGCTGCCCGATCCCTGGTACAAGGGCCGCATCGTGCTGATCGGCGACGCAGCGCACGCCACCACGCCGCACATGGCATCGGGCGCCGGGATTGCCGTGGAGGACGGGCTCGTGCTCGCCGAGGAAATCGGAGGAGACGGGCCGGTGGAAGCTGCGCTGGCCCGGTTCATGCAACGTCGCTTTGATCGCGCACGCCGGGTGGTGGAAACGTCGATCCGGGTCGGCGAGATCGAGATGGCGGCCGGTGACCAGGCGGCCGCCACCGCCCTGATCGGCGACACGATGCGCGACCTTCAGCAACCCTATTGATCGGATCGTTCATGAACTTCGGCCTTGCTACCATCTGCTTCGACTCGGCGCCGGAAACAGCACTGGTGGTCGACGGGCGCGCCGTGCCGCTGGCGCGGATCGGCGAGCGGCGCGCTCTGCCGGCGCTGCTCGACGCGTGGGACGCCGTTCTGCCCGTAATCACGCAGGCGGCGGCCGATGCCGATCTGTTCGTGGGGGCGCCTGCGCTCGACGACCTGGCGGTGCAGGCGCCCTATCGCCCGCGCCAGATCTTCTGCACCGGCGCCAATTACAAGAAGCACGTCGTCGGCCTGATCCTGGGCGACCCGTCGATGCGGACGGCGGAGCAGGAGGCGCAGAGTCCCGCCGAGCGCCAGGCCCGGATCGAGGCGCTGATGGACGAGCGGGCCAACGGCCTGCCCTTTTCGTTCCTCAAGCTGCCGTCCTGCGTGGTCGGGCCGATGGACGACGTGATCCTGCCGCGGAACGTCGAGAAGCCCGATTGGGAGCTCGAGCTGGGGGTGGTGATCGGCCGGCGCGCTCGCCATGTTCCGCCTGAACGGGCGATGGAGCATGTCGCCGGTTTCGCGGTGGTGAACGACGTTACCGCGCGCGAACATATCTTCCGCCGCGACGGCTCCGCCATCGGTGCCGATTGGCTGTCGGGCAAATGCTTTCCGACCTTCCTGCCGTTCGGCCCGCTGATCGTGCCGCGGCAGTGCATCCCCGATCCCTATGCCCTGCAACTGCAGCTGGCGGTGAACGGCAAGCTGTATCAGGACGAAACCACGGCAGACATGCTGATCTCGATCGAGCGCCAGATCGCCTATCTTTCCGATCGGGTGGAATTGCAGCCGGGGGACCTGATCTGCACCGGCTCCCCCTATGGCAACGGCTCGGCCTTCGGTGTCTATCTGCAGCCGGGAGACAGGATGGTGGGCACGATCACCGCTCTCGGTACCCAGCGCAACCGCTGCGTCGCGGAAGCATAGTGAACCGCCCCGGGTTTGCCGGATGCCATTTGGTTCAAATTATGCGGCCATTTGGGTGTCGTCCAGCATGGCGTGGTAGCTTCCTCGGCTTGGCGCCAGAGGCTCACCTCGCATTTAGGGCGCGCGAATGGCAGTTATGTTCGGGTATTTCTTCGAAACCTGCCATTCCGCACCTAGCACAGCCTAAGCTGTTCTGCTGGCATCTCGGGCGAACGCCGGATGTCGGCTTCTCGCAGAAGCCGCCGCTCGAAACATCGCTGGCGAGCGGCAGAAATGTCCCACGAAACGTCGGTCGCGGTTTCGGTAACGGTCGACCAGATTAAGGCGTTCGCCAGAGGTGTATCGAACGGCGGATCGCACCGAAACCTGCCGTCCGCGACGTTTGTGGAGGCGGGTTTCCAACTCGCCTCCAAGAAGGGCCTTAGTTGGCAAGAAGCCGCGAATTGCGTCGGCGAGCGTTCCCAGCGAGAAATGCCGGCGTATCTCCGCGCTCGGCAGGCGTGCCCTCAGGCCTCGGCAAAGGCGGCGACGAAGGACGGATCGTTGGCGCCCCAGGCGACCAGCGTCTGCGGCCGCCGATCGAAATTGCGGTCACTGGACCGCCACGATGATTCCGTCGCGAAACCACGCCCCCAGCCAGCCGCCGACGATGGCGGCGCTGGCCGCTTCGCCATGCTCGTCGGCGAGGGCGGCGCAGAGCGCACCGAAGGGCATGCCCGCTTCCAGTTGCAGGATCGCCTCCGCTTCGCCTTGCTCGATCGTGCGGAAGCTGGGGTTGAAGCCGTCGCGCCAGAGCAGCACGGCACCGGGGGCGGGCAGGCGCTGGGCGGCAGGCGGAACGGAGCCGTCGACAAGCGACTGCCACAAGGCGGCGGCATTGGTGGTCACCGGCAGTATGGCGAGGGTGGGCAGGAAGGCGAAGCGCGCGGTCTCCCACGCGACGGCGCCGAGCGATTCCGCGGAGAGGGGGGCAAGGTCGGGCGTGGTGAACGCTGCCGCCAGCGCCCATTCGATGCGCGCCAGCTCGGCGCATTCAGGATCTTCGGGGTAGAGCGCCGCGATGGTCGCCGGGAAGTCCTCGCCGTAGACGTCGAGCGTCCAAGCGGAGGGCGGCGAGGCTTCGATATGCCGTGCGGCGGCGGCGAGGAACGCCGCTTCGCCCAGCCAGCGCTGCAGCTGCGGAAAGCCGCTCTCCAGCGCGGCGACCAGCTGGCTGCGATAATTGTTGAGATAGACGTCCAGACCCGCACCACCACCCAGCCGCGTCGCTGCATCCGTGCATTCGGCCTGCAGCCAGCGGCCGAAATCCGCCTGGAAGGCTGCCAGCATCATGCCGCCACCCCGAGCGCGGCAATGGCACGTGCGTGATCGAGTTCAGCGAGCAGCTCGGCGAGGGGTGGAATGGCGTCGTCGCGCTCGATCATCGTCGCGACCGGCCCGACACGCTCCAAGGCTCCGGCATAGAGCGCCCAGACGGGATCGGGCACCGACCGATCATGCGTGTCGATCAGCAGCGTCTCGCCCCGGCTGTGCCCGGCAAGGTGGATCTGCCGCACGCGCGCGGCGGGAATGCCGGTCAGATAGGCATGCGCATCGAACCCGTGATTGGTCGCACTGACGAAGATGTTGTTGACGTCGAGCAGCAGTTCGCAGCCGGTGCGGGCGCACAGCGCGTCGAGAAACGCCCATTCGGTCATGTCCGCGCCGTCGAAGGCGATGTAGCTCGACGGGTTTTCGATCAGCATCGTGCGGCCGAGCGCTTCCTGCGCGGCATCGACATTGTCGCACACCGTCCGCAGTGCTTCCTCGGTATAGGGCAATGGGAGCAGGTCGTGCGACTGGAAGTCGCCGAACCGCGTCCAGCAGAGATGGTCCGAGACGAACAGCGGCTCGACCGCATCGACCAGCGTACGCAGGCGCTGCAGATAGTCGCGATCCACGCCGTCCGCCGAGCCGATCGACATCGACACGCCGTGCAGCGCCACCGGATGACGCTCGCGCACCCGCCGCAAGATGTCCCGCGGGCGGCCACCGGCGACCATGAAATTTTCGGAGATGACTTCGACGAAGTCGACCGGTACCGGCGTCGCGGCCTCCAGGAAATCGGCATAAAGCGGCTTGCGCAGCCCCAGGCCGAAGCGATGCGGGTGGGGCATGCTCTTCCTCCTTCAAAACGCGGCGGCCCGGCGGGGGGCGGGCCGCCGGGCGCTTCACTTCTTTTCGGTCAGGCTGCCGCCCTGCGCCTTGCAGGCCTTGGCGGAAACCGCCTTGAAGCCTTGGCCCTTGCATTCGTTCTGGCCCTTGCAGTCATGGTTGCCCGACTTGCAGTCCGACGTGCCCTTGCAGCTGTTGATGCCGTAGCAGTGGACGACCTTGTCCGTCGAAGCGCCCGGGGCGGCGACGCTGACGCCGGAAAGTGCAACGAGGGCGGCGGTGGCGGCGATGCCGGCGCCGGTCTGGAGCGTGATCATGGAGTGGTTCCCTTCGATGGATTGTGCCGGTTCGGCCTTCCATCTACGGGCTGGCGCCGAGGCTGGTTACACGCTCACCACCGCAGGACGCGCGGGCCGAGTAGGGCCCCCAGTCCGGTCGCCAGCAAAATGCCCAGACTGTACCAGGTCAGCACGAACATGGCGGCATATTCGTCGCAATGGAGGCAGTAGATCGTCGCGGCCCAGGCACCGGCTGCCAACCCGGCCGCAGCGCCCGCCGCGCGCAGGTTGGTCGGCGCCAGCTTGCGGAACGACCAGAGCAGGCCGATGAAGATCGGCACGGCGAGCAGCAGCACACGCCACGGGCAGCTGTTCCAGCTGCCGCCCAGCCACATCGACAGCCAGTCGCGCATCGGCGTGCGCATCATTTCCTCGATGGCGAGTGCGGCGAGCAGCAGGATCGGCAACGCCAGCGGCCACAGCATGCGCAGCGATCCGCCAGCCGGACGGGCCAGTCGCATCGTGGCCGCAACCGCGACCAGCCCGAGCGACAGCGTGTAGGCCCATTTCATCCAGAAAGAAAAGCCGAACATCGCCTGGGGAAAGTCCGGCCGCATCCCGAACAGCGCGAAGACCAGCCCGATGCTCACGACCCCGCCGCCGGCGATGCCGAGCGCGATGCGGCGGCCGATGAAGCGCGGCGGGATGGGTGGTACGTCAGCGGAGAGCGCTGCGATCAGCCGCTCGGTGCTGTCGATGTCGGACTCGCGCGCCATCATTCGTGCCCCCGCAATCGGGCCGCGAGCGCCTTGAGCCCGCGATGCACGGAAATCTTGACGTCGGACTGGCCGATCCGGGCGCCCTCGGCCGCTTCGGCGACGCTCAGGCCCTCGAGATGCGTGTCGCGGATGGCGCGGGCCTGTTTGCCGGACAAGCCCGAAAGCAGACGTTCGACATCGACACGCGCGGTCACCGCTTCCTCAAATCCCTCGGTCAACAGGATCGCCTCAACCTCCTCGATCGGCACCGAAACCCGGCGCCTGCGAAAGTGGTCGATCAGACGATAGCGTGCAATTGCATAAAGCCAGGCGGTGAACGGACGATCGCGATCATAGGTGCCGCGCTTGGTGTGAATGGCAATCAGCGTTTCCTGCACCAGATCCTCGATATCCTCATCCCCCCGCATCCGTCGACGAAAGAAGCCGCGCAACAGCGGTACGAGCGCGCGCAGCAACGCCGCATGCGTAGCGGCATCACCGTCCAGTCCCGCCGTCATCAACGCTCGTAGCTCTGCTTCGCTGTGCCGCATTCCCACTCCTGGTCGGGCGTACGTGGGCGAACGGCCCCAGGTTACAGCAGCGATGCGGAAAGGGAATCGCGCGTTCGCCCCGGCCCGATCTGTAACCGCGGCATCTGCCCTATCGTAGGGCGACAGGTGACCCGGCGCCTCCGCCTTCCCCGGGGTCACCGCGCGGCGGCCGTGCCCCCCCCAGGCCGCCATGCGAGAGGCCCCTTCAACGGAGTGATTCGATGATCAAGACGTCCGCTGCGCTTGCCGCGACCCTCGCCCTTGGCGCTGTCACCGCCGCCCATGCCCAGCAGCCCAAGATGGAGAAATGCTACGGCGTGGCGCTCGCCGGCAAGAACGACTGCAAGGCGGGCGCGGGCACCAGCTGCGCCGGTACCTCGACGAAGAATTACCAGGGCAATGCCTGGAAGCTGGTCAAGGCGGGTACCTGCACCGCGATCAAGACTCCGAAGGGCAACGGGTCGCTGACTCCCAAGGCCTGATGCCTCCGCCCGGCCGCGCGTGTGGCCGGGCATACTCCGACGCCTGGAGTTTGCCATGCGATCCTTCGCCACACTCTATGCCCTCGCGGGCGATCTTGCCGCGCGCCTGCTGCCGCCGTCGCTGCTGCTCCTCGTCGCGCGGCTGGGCATCGCCGCCATCTTCTTCCTGTCCGGCCGCACCAAGGTGGAAGGCTGGCTGACGGTCACCGATTCCACCTATGAGCTGTTCCGCACCGATTATGCGCTTCCGTTCGCGCCGCCGGTCCTCGCCGCGCATCTCGCGACCTATTCGGAGCATTTCTTTCCGATTCTGCTCGTGCTCGGCCTGTTCACCCGGCCCGCGGCGCTGGCGCTGCTGGGGATGACAACGGTGATCGAGGTCTTCGTCTATCCCGATGCCTGGCCGACGCATCTCAGCTGGGCGGGACTGCTGCTCCCGCTGATCGCCGCCGGGCCGGGGGCGTGGTCGCTCGATCGGATTATCGGGCTGGAGGTGCGACCTATGTCAACGATAGATCGCTAGGATTTGCGGAAGTCACACTATCGCGCTGCGGTCACCCCCACTTGAGAAAGGCGGTGCGGCTGCCGGCGGTCTGGTGCTTTGGGCTGTTCCGCCGCCCTATCAAATGTCGGATGTCGGCTCCTGACAAGCGCTACCGTTCGACATGCCATCGCGGATCGGTAGCTAGGCTCAGGACCTATTAAATTAGTTGCGTGAAGCTCAAAGGTGTTGATTCAATGGCGGCGTCGAGGAGGCGCTGCCGATGTCCGAACCGTGGTTGCTGAGCGAGGCGCAGATGCGCCGGATCGAGCCGTATTTTCCGTTGTCGCATGGTATCCCGAGGGTGGATGACCGGCGTATCGTGTCGGGGATCATCTACGTGATCCGGGGTGGCTTGATGTGGCGGGACGCGCCCAACGCGTATGGACCGCACAAGACGATCTACAACCGGTTCATCCGCTGGAGCCGACTGGGGGTCTTCAACCGCATCTTCGCCGAGCTGGCGGCAAAGGCAGGCGAGCCCGATACGATCATGATCGACGCCACCCACCTGAAGGCGCATCGGACGGCGGCCAGCCTCTTAAAAGGGGGGCTCTTCCCCGACGTATCGGGCGCATCAAAGGCGGCCTGAACTCCAAGCTTCACGCGGTCTGCGACGACCTCGGCCGGCCGCTCGTCCTACTGCTGAGTGAAGGGCAGATGAGCGACTACAAAGGCGCTTCCCTCATGATCGACGCCTTGCCACGAGCAAGGCACCTGATCGGGGACAGGGGCTATGATGCCGACTGGTTCCGTCGCGCCCTTGCCGAGCGCGGAACCACCGCCTGCATCCCGTCGAAGCGCAACCGCAAAGTCGCCATCCCGCACGACGCCGCGCTCTACCGGCAGCGTCACAAGATCGAGATCATGTTCGGGCGGCTCAAGGACTGGCGACGCATCCACACACGCTACGATCGCTGCGCACACACCTTCATGTCCGCCATCTGCATCGCCGCAACCCTCATCTTCTGGTTGCCTCAATGAGTCCTGAGCCTAAGTCCCACACTCGGTCAATCGTTACCTCATCGCTCCGGGGGCGGGGCAGCCTCATATGTCATCGGATTATCAATCCAGCAGGTAACAGCAGACTCGCGCCAGCCGATACAGCGGGTGCTGATCTGCGTGCTAGCGGGGAAGGTGCCTGCTTCCATCTTCCGGTACAGGGTGGAACGCGTGAGGCCTGTTAGAGCGAGGACAGCCTTGAGCCGGAGGATGCGGTCCGTTGCGTTGGAGTGCATTGCTATCACCTCGCATCGTTCGGGGGTTGGTGGAGGGTTTCGACGCAAGATGGACCCGAACGGCTTGCCGGCAGAAGGGTTCGTCTGGGGCTGAAAGGGCAGTGTTCGGTGCAGGCTGGCATGTACATCGACTGGGGCCGACGGTTGTGCGAGCGGTCCGTCTGCCGTCGGGTGTCGCCGACGAGGTTGCAGCGCACCTGAGCCTGCATGGCACAAGTCAGAGACTTTGCGTTCTTGCCCTTTGTTCCCATTATGTTCTAGCTGGCAGCTCGCTGCCGATGCAGCGATTCGACATCATTGGGAGCTTCGGCATGGAGCACGACCTCCAGTTGCGCGCTGCTGCGCGCGCCTGCTATCCGAGCGAGGAATGGGCGCCGTTCGGCTTCGACGAGACCGAGCGCTTCAGGACCATCCACTATCGTCAGGCGGTCGGCGCGGCACTTCAGGCGCGCCAGGCGCTGTACGATCGTGCCGTCCAACCGACCCTGTTCGCCGAACAGGTGCGCGCCTGACGCCCGCGCGATGGATGCGATCGAACGGACCAACTGGCTGGCGCATCGCTGGCCGATCGAACTCGAAACCTTCTCCTATGGCGGATGGCTGATCCATGTGGGCAGGGTCGAAGGCCATCGCCTGGGCCAAGTCAATTCCGCTGCTGAGTTCGAGACCTGGAAGGCGGCGCAGCGACCGCTTTGCCTGGCGCGCTTCATTGCGGGGCGGCGCGAGCTTCACCCTCCAGCAGCGCTCGTGGTCGCCGGCAAGTACCGCCTGGGCCGTATTCCGCCCGAGCTGTGGTGTGGCTATGACGCGACGCTGCTGATGGATGCACCGACGGCGACGCTGCTCTCCGCCAAGGTGCGCGCGATGTTCCCGGCATGGCCGGATGCCCTCATCCGGGTGGTGCCGCGGGCGCAGGTGCCGGCGCTCGGCCTGCACCCTGCGCCTGCTGCGGCTGGGCCGCGCCTGCGCTTGGTGGGCTGATATGGCTCGCTATGACGCTGACGGCGGGCAGGTGCCCCGGACGCTGTTCGAGGCTGCGGCGTTCCACCGTTCGGTCCGGGCAGCCTGTGCGGGGTGCGGGCACATCGGCGTCTTCCACGCCGCGGCGCTCTGGCGGCTGTTCGAGCGCAGGCAATGGCCCGGCCTGCTCGCCGAGGTGGGGGCTCGCCTCCGATGTTCGCGATGCGGGCGGCGAGGCACGACGATCAGCCTGACCCGCGATCCGCCGACGATCACCAGCCTGCCGCTCCCGAGCGATGTCGAATGGCGGCGGGCGGTCAGCCGGTTTCGCGCCTAGAACAGGGCCGCCTGTTCGACAGCGCCCTTGCGCTTGACCCAGGGCTCGTCGGTACGTTCCATGACGATCAGGCCATCGGGGAAGCAGCGCGCCTGGAAGCCGAGGATGTCGTCGAAGCCGCCGTGCAGCCAGCGATCATGGTCGTCGCGGTGGAGCAGCACCGGCATGCGGTCATGCACCGGGCGGATCGCTTCATTGCAGTCGGTCATCACGCCGGAATAGACCGGACCCCATTCGGCGCTGTCCCGCCACAGTCCCGCCCAAGCGAAGATCGGCGCCTCCTTGACGCTGAACCAGGTCCGAGTCTTCGATCCCTTGGCGCCCTCTGCCTCGGCGAAACCAGTCAGCGGGATGAGGCAGCGCCATTCTCGCTTGCGCGCGAGGCCGGACCACATGGGCTTGGTGAGATCCGCGATGTTGTTGACCGGCTTCGGCTTGGCTGTCGGGCTCATTCCCTTGAGCCGGAGCGGGAAGCCCCAGACCATCGACTGCAGCACGCGCGTGCCGGCTTCCTCACGCACCACCATGCCGGGATAGCCGGGATAGACTTCCTCGCCCGCATTGGACTGCACCGGGGTATCGACGCCGAAATGCGCGGCGACTTCGGCCGCACTCTTCCGAAGCTGGTAGAGGTTGCAGATGTGGACGGCCCCTCGCTTGTAGGACACTAGCAGAATTTCTGACCCGATTGTTTGCTATCAGATGTCCGGCCATGCCTCGATCCGGACCACCGTGGCGGAGGTGCAGGAAAGCGCCGACCGCATCCGGTCTGCGATGGAGGTGCAGGCACAGACCGTGACCGCGATCACCGCGGCCGTCGACGAAACCGCGCTGGCCGCCGATTCCATGTCCGCCACGATCGGCGCGATCCGCGAGGATACCAAGAGCGTCACCGAGGAAATCGACCTGCTGCAACAGGACGTGACCGAGGTGGACGACCGATTGAACCAGCTTCGCACCGCGGCGGAGAGCTTTTCAAGCGCGGTGGCAACCTGAAACGTTGATGGCGCGGGTGTCTGCCAGCGTGTTTCGAACCGCCGCTGGGGCTATGTCGGTATGGCTTGCTGCCTCAACCTGATGCCCGCGCGCGTTTCTTCGCCGCGCTTTGCGTATCCGCGTCGAACCATCCCAGATAGTGGCAGCCATCTTCGCCGAAACGCGAGGCCCGGCGTCGGGCTCGGCGAACAGGACGAACGGGATCTCGTCGGCAATCATCGGGACGGGCAGAACAAGGTGCCCCGGATTACAGGCGTCCCATGTCGTTCGCTGCGCAATCTCGGAAGGGTGTGTTGCGTACTCCTGCAAAGGCGGCGGTGGTGCCAACGCACCAGTGCCATGAAAGTGCGGCGTCGGATCGATGTACCCGGCGCATTTCTGCGGCCCCGACCGGCCGCCATCGGCGCGGGGTGACGCTGCCGCCCGCCCGCGCTAGGGCAGCGCCATGAACACGCATATCCTCCTCACCGGCAGCAGCCGGGGTATCGGCGCGGCGACGGCGGCACTGCTCGGCGGCGACGCGCGCGTGACGCTGGTCGGCCATGGCACCGCCAGCGGCATCCCCGCCGACTTCACCGATCCCGCCACCCCGCAGGCGCTCTGGAAGCAGGCGCTCGACGCGCTCGACGGCCGGATCGATGTGCTGATCAACAATGCCGGTATCTTCGAAGCCAATCCGCTCGACGCCGCGCACGGCGATTGGGTGGAAAGCTGGGAGCGGACAATGCGGGTGAACCTCACCGCCTCGGCCGAGCTGTGCCGGCTGGCGGTGCGGCACTGGCAGGATCGGGCGAGCGGCGGGCGGATCGTCAATGTCGCCAGTCGCGCCGCCTATCGCGGCGACAGCCCGGCGCACTGGCATTATGCCGCCTCCAAGGCGGGTATGATCGGCATGACCAAGTCGATCGCCCGCGGGTACGCCGCGCAGGGCATTCTTGCCTTCGCGATCTGCCCCGGTTTCACCATGACCGGCATGGCGGAGGAGTATCTGGAAAGCCGTGGCGGCGACAAGCTGCTCGCCGATATCCCGCTGGGCCGCGTCGCCATGCCCGAAGAGATTGCCGCGATCGCGAAATTCTGTGCGCTCGAGGCCCCCGCCTCGATGACCGGCGCCGTTCTGGATGCCAATGGAGCAAGCTATGTCCGCTGAGATCGACAGCTGGAAGGTAAGCCTTCCCTGCACCCGTGCCGAAGCCGAGGCGATCGACGCCGCGATGATCGAGATCGACGCGGTGCTGATGACCACCGAGACGGTGGAGGACGATGTCGAGCATTGGCGGCTCGATGCCTATCTGGAAGCCGAGCCCGATGCGGCGATGCTTGCGGCGCTGAAGGCGCTGGTGCCGAGCGCGGCGGGCGCCGAGCCGGTGGTGGAGGCACTGACCGCGCAGGATTGGGTGACGCTGAGCCAGGAAGGGCTGGAGCCGATCCGCGAGGGCCGGTTCGTCGTCCATACCAGCGCGCATCCGATCGAGGCACCGGCTGGTGGGCGCGCCTTCCTGATCGACGCGGGCCGCGCGTTCGGCACCGGGCACCACGCCACCACCTCGGGCTGTCTGGCGATGCTCGACGGGCTGGCGGGCAAGCGGTTCGGCAACATCATCGATGTCGGCACCGGCACCGGCCTGCTGGCATTTGCCGGTGCCCATCTGTGGCCCGACGCGGCGATCATGGCGACCGATATCGATCCCGCCGCCATCGACGTGACGCGCGAAAATGCGGTGGCGAACGGCATTGCCGGCGTCGAGCTGATCGTGGCCGATGGCGCCCTGTCCGATGCGATCACGGCGCGCGCGCCCTATGATCTGGTGATCGCGAACATCCTTGCCGGGCCGCTGGTATCGATGGCGCCGGAGCTGGCCGCGATCGCCGGGCCGAACGCCACGATCGTGCTTGCCGGGCTGCTGGAGACGCAGCGTGCGGCGGTGGTCACCGCGTTCGAGGCGTGCGGCTGCACGCTGGAGGCGGTGGACCGCCGCGGCGACTGGACGATCCTGCGGCTGGCCGCCGGGGCGACCCGCTATGTCCCCGTCACGCCGCCCGATCCCAAGGGCCGCGACGGCTGGGCGCTCGATATCTGACCCGGCGGCTCAGGCCTTGCCGTTGGCATGGGCCTGGGTCCCGCGCGTGATCACGCGGTCCTCGGGCAGGATCGCGGCGATCGGTATATCGGGTTGCGGCAGGATTTCGGCATAGAGCGGCGCGAAATCGGTCTCCACCGTCTGGCGCAGCAATTCCTCGAAGCTGGGAATGACGAAGTAGTTCTGCTGGAAATCGTCGATCCGATAGTCGGTGCGCATCACGCGCTTCATGTCGAAGCCGATGCGGTTGGGGCTGTCGCTGTCCAGCGCGAACACGCTCTCCGCCGAGCTGGAGACGATGCCGGAGCCATAGATGCGCAGGCCTTCGGCCTCCTCGATCAGGCCGAACTCCACCGTGTACCAATAGAGCCGCCCGAGCTGCTTGAGCGCACCCAGTTCCAGCGCGCGCATACCCCCGCGGCCATAGGCTTCGAGATAATCGGCGAACACCGGATCGGCGAGCATGGGGACATGGCCGAAGACATCATGGAACACGTCGGGTTCCTGGATGTAATCGAGCTGATCGGGGCGGCGGATGAAATTGCCGGCGACGAAGCGGCGATTGGCCATGTGATCGAAGAACACGTCGTCCGGTACCAAGCCTGGCACCGCGACCACGCGCCATCCGGTCAGCCGCATCAGCCGATCGGACAGTTCCTCGAAATCGGGAATACCGTATTCGGACAGGCGCAGCGCCTCCAGGCCCTTCAGATAGGCGGCGGAGGCGCGTCCTGGCAGCAGCTTTGCCTGCCGCGCGAACAGCGTGTCCCAGGTCGCATGTTCCTCGGGCGTGTAGGCGTTCCAGCCTTGCGGAATCGTCCAGTCCGGTGCGGCGCCTTCGGGGGGGCGATCCAGCACATGTGTTTCCTTCTTCATGGCGACGCCATAGCATCGCGGGCGGGGCCGCGAAACGACCAGTGCGTCGCCGTCATCTCACGCTAGAATGCCCTGCATTTCGCACGGCTTTTCTGAATAGTCGTGCCAACGGTTCGGCGCGTTTCGAAGAAGCGCGTGTCGAGGCGCTGGAACCAACGCCGCGCTGATCGATTGCACGACATCGATAAAGCGCACGCTTTTCCGATTGTATCAACGACAGGGCGAAAGATGATGAAGAACAAGATGCTCGTGCTGAGCGCTGCGGCCGGTTTGATCGCACTTTCCGCTTGCAACAATACGCCGCGCGAACAGGCTGCCGACAATATCGAGGCGAATGCCGAGAATGTTGCCGACAGCTACGATGCCGCGGCCAGCAACGCCGTTACCCCGGCTGCCGAGGATGCCTTGGAAAACAAGGCGGAAGCGGTGCGCGAGGAAGGCAAGGCCAAGGCCGAAGACATGCGCAAGCACGATCCGGATACGAACCTGCACAACGGCATGTAACCTAGAGCATTTTCAAGTTGACCGTTTACGGTCAACGGCTCGGAAAATGCGGCAATCAACAACTTAGAGCGTCTTCGCCCAAGGTGAAAACGCTCTAGGCGGTTCGGCATCGGGTCAGGCTGTTCCCACGCAGGCAGCCGGACCCGGAGGGGCGTTCGCAGCAGGCGGGCGCCCCTTTCTGCGTCCGCGCGGGGCGATGGTCAGTTTCCGCAGCGTTCCGGGTGCTTGCGGCATTCCTTTTCGCGTTTCCGCTGCTCCCGGCCTTCCCGCTCTTCCTTCTCTCGCATCTTCCGGCCGTAGTTCCGATCGGATTCGTCCTGGCTGGTCGTCGCCCAATCGGCGGCCTGGCCGGCGGCTTTCACCGGCAGGGTAACGATATTGGCCGCGGTCTTCACCACGCATCCTCCGCTCAGCAGCGGCAGAACCATCAGGACGGGGAGGATGCGCATGAAGATTGAGCCTTAGTTGCCGTTGGTTTTCAGGAAACTATCCCGAGCCGGCACGCCGATGGAAGGGAAATCGGTGAAGAAGCCGTCGATCCCCGCCTTCAGGAAGGTATCGATCTCCTCTGCCAGCCGGCCATGCGTAGCCGGATCAGTACCGGTGCGATAGGCGGGCATCAGGAAGTAATTCTCGGCCCGGAAGGTCCAGGGGTGGAGCTTCAGCCCCACCGCATGGGCATCGGCGACCAGCGTCGAGGGGGTGCCGTCGGTCGCGATGATCTGGGTCAGTTCCGGGCCGATGCCGGTGGCATAGGCTGCGATCGCCTTCAGGCCCTCCGGCGTGGCCATTTCCCGATAGCTTGCATAGGCATGGTCCGCCGGCCCCTGGCTGCCGGCCATCAGCTGGATCAGCGGCACCTTGGTCATGGCGTGGAGCTGCTTGAGGTTGTTCACCTCGAACGACTGGATGAACACCGGCGCATCGGCGCGGTCCCAGCCGGCGGCCTTGAGCTTGGCGACGAGGCGGCCTTCCAGCGGCAGGCCGATCGACGCGAAATAGCTGGGGTGCTTGGTCTCGGGATAGATGCCGATCACCCGGTGCAGCCGCGCCGATTCCTTCTTCGCCAGCGCGATGATTTCGTCGAGCGTGGGGATGGTCGCCTGGCCGTCATAGGCGGTGTTGCCGGGGCGGAGCTTGGGCAGCCGCTCCTTGGCGCGGAGCGTCTTGAGCTCGGCGAGGGTGAAGTCCTCGGTGAACCAGCCGGTGATCGTCTGGCCGTCGATCGTCTTCGTGGTCTTGCGATCCGCGAACTCGGGATGCGCCGCCACGTCGGTGGTGTCGGTGATGGCGTTCTCGTGCCGGGCGACGAGTTCGCCGTCCTTGGTGGGGACAAGATCGGGTTCGATGAAATCCGCGCCGAGGTCGATCGCGCGCTGGTAGGAGAGCAGCGTATGTTCGGGCCGCTCGCCACTGGCGCCGCGATGGCCGATCACGACGATGCGGGGCATGGGCTTCTGCATGGTTCGATCCTGTCCGAAAGCGGTGGCCGGCGCCAGCAGGGCCGCCGCCAATAGCATCCATCTCGTCACGAAACTCTCCTTCGGCTAGGCGGTTAGGCAGCGGATGTGACGGGAGCGCGACAGATGGCCGACAACGACAGCGTGCTGGCAGCCGCCGAAGCCTGGCGCGGTGCCAGGATGGCGCTGGCCACCGTGGTGACGACCTGGGGTTCGGCACCGCGCCCGCGCGGCAGCCATCTGCTGGTCCATGCGGATGGCCGGTTCGAGGGATCGGTCTCCGGCGGCTGTGTCGAAACCGATATCCTGCAGACCGCCGCCGAGGTGATCGCCGGCGCGCCCGCGGTCGTGAAGGACTATGGCGTCGCCGATGCCGCCGCCTGGGAAGTGGGCCTGCCGTGCGGCGGGCAGATCGCGGTACTGGTGCAGCCGGTCGCCCCCCATGGCTTCCCGCCCGAACTGTTCGACGCGATTCGTGCGGCGCGCGGCGAGGGTCGTCCGATCGAAGTCGGCACCGATCTCGCCACCGGGCAGAGCGCGATCGGCGGCGCCGGTTTCGTCAATCGCTATGATCCGCCGCGGCGACTGCTGATCGTCGGCGCGGTGCAGATCGCGCAGGCGCTGGCCGGGCTCGCCCGCGAGCTGGGCATCGCGACGACGGTGATCGATCCGCGCGGACGCTTCCTGACCGAGGAGCGTTTCCCCGGCGTAACGCTCGACGATCGCTGGCCGGACGAGGCGGTGACCGCGCTAAAGCCCGATCCGGCGACCGCGGTGGTGACGCTGAGCCACGACCCCAAGATCGACGATGCCGCGCTGATTGCCACGCTCGCCCACCCGACGGGCTATGTCGCCGCGCTGGGTTCGCGGCGGAGCCATGCGGCGCGGCTGGAACGACTTGGCGCCGCGGGCGTCTCAGCGCAGGATCTCGCGCGGATCGAAGGGCCGGCGGGGCTTTCGATCGGCGCGATCGGTCCCTCGGAGATCGCGCTTTCCATCGCCGCCGCCATGGTGAAAACCTTTCATGCTCACACCTGAAAAAACTGCACTCGTGCTGCTCGCCGCCGGCCGCTCCGAACGCTTTGCCGACGGCGACAAGCTGACCGAGGACTATCTCGGTCAGCCGCTTGCCTTCCATGTCGTGACGGCGCTGGAGAAGGTGCCGTTTCTCGCGCGGATTGCGATCGTGTGGGACACCGTGCTCGATTTCTCCGCGCGCGGATTCCAAGTGGTGGAAAACCCCGATCCGGCGCTCGGCCAGGCACGATCGGTGCGCTACGGCGTCGAGGCGGCGGAAGCGGCGGGTGCCGCGGCGGTGCTGATCGCGTTGGCGGACATGCCGCGCGTCACCGCCGCGCATTGCTACCGGCTGTTCGACGCCTCGGACAATGGCGCGACACTGGTCGCCTCCAGCGACGGGGTGCAGCCGATGCCGCCGGCGCTGATCGGTCGCGACCATTTCGCCGCATTGCGCGGGCTGGACGGCGATGCCGGCGCGCGCACGCTGATCCTGCGCGGCCACCATGTCATCACCCGTCCCGAGGAACTGGTAGACATCGACACGCGCGAAGACCTCGCCGCCCTGCGCGCGCGCGAGGCCGCCGCGGCTATTCGTGCCGCAAGGCGTCGATCGGGTTGAGCGCGGCGGCGCGCCGGGCCGGGAAGAAGCCGAACACGATGCCGATCAGCGCGGAGATGCCGAAGCTGATCAGGTTGATCGACAGGTCGAACTGGAAGGGCAGGGTGGCCAGCGTCGCCAGGCCCCAGGAGGCGAAGAAGGCGAGTACCATCCCGATCATGCCGCCCAGGCACGACAGCGCCACCGCCTCGACCAGGAATTGCAGCAGCACTTCCTTGCCCAGTGCCCCGATGGCGAGACGGATGCCGATCTCGCGGGTGCGCTCGGTTACCGACACCAGCATGATGTTCATGATGCCGATACCGCCGACGAGCAGGCTCACCGCTGCGATGGCGGCGACGAAGGTCGTCATCTGCGCCATCTGGTTCTGGATGGTGGCAGCGAACTCCGCGCTGTCGAAAATGTCGAAATTGTTGGGCTGGTCTGGGGTAAGGTGGCGACGCTCGCGCAGCAGGGCGGTCAGCGACTGCTTGACGACTGCCGTATCATAGCCCGGCGCTACCGCGACTTGAATCGCCAGCACATTCTGATTGCCGACGAAGCGACGCTGCACCGTCTTCAGCGGCAACACCACGGTGGAGTTCGGGTCGCTGAAGCCGGCATTGTCGCGCTTCTTCAGAACGCCGATCACTTCGCAGCTGACCGTGCCGAGGCGGAAGCGTTGGCCGACCGGATCGTCGTTGGCGAACAGGTTGGCGCGGATCGTGTCACCGATCACGCACACCGATTTGCCGGCGGTCTGTTCCGCGTCCGTGAAGCGCCTGCCGCCAGCGAATTCCAGATTCTGCGCATCGAAATAGTCGTTGCTGGAGCCGGTGACCGAGGCCTGCCAGTTCTGCGCGTTGCGCACCGCCAGCGCCGACGCGGAGGCTTGGGGCGCGACCGCGCCGACGCCGCTCACCTGCTGGCGGATCGCCAGGATATCCGCATTCTCGAACTGGGGCGGGGCGTTCCCGCCCCCGCGCCGGCCGCCACTAGGGAACACCGTCAGCGTGTTGTTGCCGAGCGAACTGATCGACTGCTGCACCGAGACCGAGACGCCATTGCCCAGCGTCACCATGGTGATGACCGCGGCCACGCCGATGATGATGCCCAGCGTCGTCAGGAACGAACGCAGCAGGTGCCGGCGGATTTCGCGGAGCGACAGGAGCAGGGTGGTGAACAACATCGGCTCAGGCTCCTGCGCCCGCGCCGGCGGCGATCTCGGTGCGTTCCACCAGCCCGTCCTTGAAATGCACGATCGTCTTGGCGAAGGCCGCCATGTCCGGCTCGTGGGTGACCATCAGCACGGTGATGCCCAGATCGGCGTTCAGGCGCTGGAGCAGCTTCATGATCTCCACCGAGCGTTCGCTGTCGAGGTTGCCGGTCGGTTCGTCGGCCAGCAGCACGTCGGGCTGGGTCACGATCGCGCGGGCGATGGCGACGCGCTGCTGCTGGCCGCCGGAGAGTTCGGCGGGCGTGTGGTCCGCCCAGCGATCGAGCCCCACCTGTTCCAGTGCCGCCATCGCCGCTGCCCGCCGCGCCTTGCGGTGCTCGCCGCGATAGAGCAGCGGCAGCTCGACATTCTCCAGCGCGGTGGTGCGGGCGAGCAGGTTGAAGCCCTGGAACACGAAGCCGAGATAGCGGCGGCGCAGATAGGCGCGCTGGTCGCGGTCCAGCTGCTCGACATGCACGCCGCGGAACCGGTAGCTGCCGCCGGTGGGCACATCGAGGCAGCCGAGGATGTTCATCGTCGTCGACTTGCCCGATCCCGATGCCCCCATCACCGCCAGGAACGCACCGGCCTCGATCGCGAGGTCGACGCCCTTCAGCGCCTGGAACGCGGTCGGCCCTTCGCCGAACGTCTTGGTGATGCCCTCCAGCTGGATCAGCGGCTCGACCATCAGTCCTGATCGTCCTTGGCGGGCTTGGCCGGGCCGTTCGCCTGCACGCCGACGATCAGCTTCATGCCGGGCTTGAGCTTGGCACTGGTGACGGCGGTGCGGCTGCCGTCGCTGGGGCCGGTGACGACCTCCACCTGCTCCGGCTTGCCGTCCTTGCCAACGATGTAGACGATCTGCTTACTCCCCCGGCCAATCGCCTTCTGCTGATCCTGCCGGCGGGGGCCGAACTGAATGCTCGCACCGGGCTTGGCCCCGCTTGCTTCGGGGGTGAAACGCAGTGCGCCGTTGGGGATGAGCAGTGCGTTGTCGAGCTTCTCGACGCCGATCGTCGCGGTGGCGGTCATGCCGGGGCGCAGCGTCATGTCTGGATTGGCGACCGACAGGATCGCCGCATAGGATACGACCTGGTTTGCGGTGGTGGTGGTGGTCGACGCGCTGGTCGAGGCGGTCGATGCGGTGAGATTCGACCCGAGGTCGACGCGGGTGATCTGCGCCGGGAAAGTGCGGCCGGGGAAGGCGTCCACGGTGAAGCTTGCCGGCAGGCCGACCTTGACTGCGCCGACATCGGCCTCGTCGATCGCCACTTCCAGCTTCATGTGCGTCAGGTCCTGCGCGATCACGAACATGGTGGGGGTATTGAACGAGGCGGCGACGGTCTGGCCGGCATCGACCTGGCGAGCGAGGACCACGCCGTTCACCGGCGAGCGGATGATCGAGCGGGTGCGCTGCGTCTGGTTCGAGGAAAGCGATGCCTGGGCGGAGACCACGTTCGCTTCCGCCGAGCGCAGATTGGCGCGGGCGCGGGCCACGGCGGCGCGGGCGGTATCCAGTTCGGTCTGCGCCGGCACCTTGCCTCCCGAGAGGCGACTGACTTCCTCCATGCGGCGGAGTTGCGCAGTCGCCTCGTCGAGCGTCGCGCGGGTCTGTGCCACCGCCGCCTGGTTGGCGGCGAGCGTCGCGCGGCTCTGGGTGATCGCGTCGTCCAGCCGGGCTGGGTCGATGATCGCGATCGGCTGGCCTTCGGTCACCTGGTCGTTGACGTCGACGAGCACCTTGAGGACGAGACCGGAGATTTCGGAGCCGACCGTCACCTGCCGGATCGGCGCGAGCCGGCCGGTCGCGGAGACTGTTACCGCAAGTGCGCCCTTCTCTGCCGGCATCGTGATGTAGCTGGGCGGCGGCTTGGGCGCGAAGCAGCGCGAGACGAGCAGGCCCAGCACCACCACGACCAGCGCGATGACGATCCAGCGCAGGTTCCGCCGCCACCAGGGGCGCCGTTTCGTGCCTAGAAAGGCGTTGAGGTCCTGAGGTTCACTGGCCATCGGTGGCGCTGCCTGTCGTTGGAGGAAGGGGCGGGATAGGCGCGGCTTCGTCCCAGCCGCCACCAAGCGCGACATAGAGTTGGATCAGCGCGGTCGCCTGTTCGGATTCGGCCTGGGCCAGACCGTTCTTGGCCGAAAGCAGCGCGCTTTCGGCCTGGTTGAGGGTGGTGAAATCGGTAAGGCCGGAGCGGTAGCGCATCCTTGCGAGCAGCGCCTGGTTGTTGGCGGCCTCCAGCGCGGTGCGGAATTCGGATTCGCGGAAGCGGGATGCCTGCAGCGCGACGATCGCATTCTCGATTTCCTCCAGCGCCTTCAGCACGCTGGACTTATAGGCATAGAAGGCGCCATCGGCTCCGGCGCGGGCCGAGCGGACCTGGCTGCGCAACCGGCCGGAATCGAAGATCCTCTGCGCGACATTGGCGAAGGCGCGGCCGGTGATGAGGTCGAACAGCGAGCGGACCGAGCCGCTGCCCGAACTGATGCTGCCGCCGAGCGACAGGGCGGGGAAAAGCTGGGCGCGGGAAATGCCGATCTGTGCGGTGGCTGCCGCAAGGCTGCGTTCAGCGGCCCGCACGTCCGGCCGCTGGCGCAGCGCATCGGCGGGGATGCCGGCGGCGACGTTCAAGGGCCCGCGCGGGATCGGCTTCGGCGCCTCCATTGCTCCGCGCAGCGCGCCGGGGGCCTGGCCGGTCAGTACGCCGAGCCGCGCAACATTGGCGGCATAGTTGCTTTCCAGCTGCGGAATGGTCGCGGCGGTTTGCGCGCGCTGGGCGCGAGCCTGTTCGGAATCGAGCGAGGAGACGAGGCCTGCCTGCACGCGCCACCGGGCGATGCTCAGATTCTCATCCTGGATGGCGAGGCTCTCGCGCGCATTGGCAAGCTGGGCCTGGGAAAGCCGCGCCAGCACATAGTTGCGCGCGGTTTCGGATTCGACCGACAACAACACGGCCGCGCGATTGAACACCGTCGACTCATAGGTGGACCGTGCGTTGCGGATGCCGCTGCGGACACCGCCGAACAAATCGACCTGATAGCTGGCGTCGAGCCCAAGCGAAAAATTGCTGCTGCCGCCCTGCGAGAAGGAACCGATGGTGCCATCCGGCAGCTGCGTCGTGATGCTGCCGCCCCGCAGCGGCTCGTTGCGCGAATAGCCGGCCGAACCGTTGACCGTGGGCAACAACGACGAACGCGACTGGACCAAGGACTCACGCGCCTGACGCAGCCGGATCACCGCCTGGGCGATGTCGAGGTTGGCGGTCTGCGCCTGGCCGATCAGCTTGCCCAGCATCGGATCGTCGAACCGGTCCCACCAGCGGGACAAGTCTTCGCGCGCTTTCTGCTGTGGATCGACTGAGAAGCGATCTGGAAGATCGATCGCTGCGGTCGTCTGCTGCGGATGGGCGGAACCGGTTGAACAGGCTGCCAGCGGCAGCGCCGCACAGAGCAACAGAGCAATCGCAGGTCGTGCCATAGCGTCTTATATGGCTGATACGGTTGTGCCGATCCACTAAAAAAGTATCGGTCGTCGTAACGATCGTGCGTGGTCCTGCACCTTGCCTAGCCACCCCTTGCGCTCCTAGATGCCCGCTGACCAGGAGGGGTCTTGATGAGCGACAATCTGTATCCGGTGCCGGAAGCCTGGGCGCGCCATGCCCGCGTCGACGCCGCAGCGTATGAACGTCTCCACGCCCAGTCGCTGTCCGATCCGGACGGCTTCTGGCTCGAACAGGCCAGACGGCTCGACTGGATCGTGCCGCCGCAGACGGCCGGCGACTGGTCGTTCGACGAGGCCGATTTCCGCATCCGCTGGTTCGCCGACGGCAAGCTCAACGTCGCCGCCAACTGCCTCGACCGGCATCTGGCCAGCGGCGGCGGCGAGACCGCGATTCTGTGGGAACCGGACGACCCCAAGGAAGAGGCGCGCCGGATCACCTATCTGGAGCTATACGAAGCGGTCTGCCGCTTCGCCAATGTGCTGAAGGCCGAGGGGGTCAAGAAGGGCGACCGCGTCACGGTCTACATGCCGATGATTCCCGAGGCGGCGGTTGCACTGCTCGCCTGCGCGCGGATCGGCGCGATCCATTCGGTGGTGTTCGGCGGCTTTTCTCCGGAAGCTTTGGCCGGCCGCATCGTCGATTGCGAAAGCCGCATCGTCATCACCGCCGACGAAGGCCGGCGTGGTGGCAAGCGCGTCCCCCTGAAGGCGAATGTCGACGCAGCGCAAAAGCACGCACCCGTGCTCGAAAAGGTCATCGTGGTGAAGGCCACCGGCGGCGAGGTGGCGATGCAGCCCGGCCGCGACCTCTGGTATCACGAGGCCGCCGCCAAGGTTTCCGCCGACTGCCCGGCCGAGCCGATGGACGCCGAGGATCCGCTGTTCATCCTCTATACCTCGGGTTCAACCGGCAAGCCCAAGGGCGTGCTGCATTCGAGTGGCGGCTATCTGCTCTGGGCGGCCTATACCCATGAAGTGGTGTTCGATTATCGGCCGGGGCAGGTCTATTGGTGCGCGGCCGATATCGGCTGGGTCACCGGGCACAGCTATATCGTCTATGGCCCGCTGGCGAATGGCGGTACCACGCTGATGTTCGAAGGTGTGCCGACCTGGCCCGATGCCGGCCGGATGTGGCAGGTGGTCGATCGCCACCAGGTCGAGATCCTCTACACCGCCCCCACCGCGCTGCGTGCGCTGATGAAGGAGGGCGATTCCTACGTCACCTCTACCAGCCGGAAATCGCTCAAGCTGCTGGGCTCGGTTGGCGAGCCGATCAACCCGGAGGCGTGGCGCTGGTATCATGACGTGGTGGGCGAGGGGCGCTGCCCGATCGTCGACACCTGGTGGCAGACCGAGACCGGCGGCCACATGATCACCCCGCTGCCCGGCGCGACCGCGCTCAAGCCCGGCTCGGCCTCGATGCCGTTCTTCGGGATCGAGCCGCAGCTGGTCGACGGCGACGGCGCGCTGCTGGAGGGCGCGACCGAGGGCAATCTCGTCATCGCGCGCAGCTGGCCGGGGCAGATGCGCACGGTGTGGGGCGATCACGAGCGCTTCTTCCAGACCTATTTCACCACCTATCGCGGCAAGTATTTCACCGGTGACGGCTGCCGCCGTGACGCCGACGGCTATTACTGGATCACCGGCCGCGTGGACGACGTGATCAACGTCTCGGGCCACCGCATGGGCACCGCCGAGGTGGAGAGCGCACTGGTGCTGCACGACAAGGTGGCCGAGGCCGCCGTGGTCGGCATGCCGCACGACATCAAGGGGCAGGGCATCTACGCCTATGTGACGCTCAACGCCGGCGAGGAAGCCAGCGAAGCGCTGCGCAAGGCACTGCGCGACTGGGTGCGCACCGAGATCGGCCCGATCGCGACGCCCGATGCGATCCAGTTCGCCCCGGGGCTTCCGAAGACGCGATCAGGCAAGATCATGCGGCGCATCCTGCGCAAGATCGCCGAAGGCGATGTGAGCAGCCTGGGCGATACCTCGACACTGGCCGATCCGTCGGTGGTCGACGACCTGGTCGCAAACCGCATATCCTGACCCTCGTTCCGCGCCATGCCCGGCGCTGAATGCCCATGCCCACACTCCCGCTATCCTCGCCGGTTCGGTGCGCGATAGCGGGCGCATGTGGCAGTTTCATCTGTAACAAAATGCCATTGCGAGCGACGGTCCCCCCCGTTACATTCCCGTAATACACATCGAGGTGGGGGTTCCCAACACCATGAAACTACGTCGTTCTTTGTTGCTTGCTAGCGTTGCTGCGCTGCTCGTTTCCGCGCCCGCGCTCGCCCAGACCGGCAAGCCGCGCTACGGCAGCTTTGGCGTGGACCTTACCGCGCAGAAGCCAGGCGTGAAGCCGGGCGACGATTTCTGGACCTACGCCAATGGCGGCTGGGCGGAGCGCACCCAGATTGCGGCCGATCGAACCTCGGCAGGGCCGTTCGTCGACCTCGCCGTCGCGGCCGAAACTAATGTACGAACCCTGCTGGATGAGATGGCCGTGGACCCTGGTGCTTTTGGTGCCAGTGGTAAGCAGATCGGCAACTTCTATGCGAGCTGGATGGACGAGGCGGGCATCGAGGCACGCGGCGCCGGGCCGTTGAAGCCCTATCTCGATCGCATCGCCGGCGTGCAGGACAAGGCTGCATTGCAGGTGCTGTTCGCCAGCAACGGCTATGCCAGCCCGGTCGATGTCGACATCATGCCGGGCTTGGCCGATCCCACCCGGTATACGGCTGCCGTGGGCCAGGGCGGGCTGGGGATGCCGCGTGACTATTTCCTCAATCCGGGCGAGAAGTTCGACGCGTTCCGCAAAGCCTATCGCGCCTATGTGCAGCAGATCCAGGAACTGGCCGGTATTCCGGACGCGGCCGCGAAGGCCGACGCGATCGTCGCGCTCGAAACCGCGATGGCCAAGGTGCAATGGTCGCCCGAGCAGAGCCGTGACATCGCCGCGCTCAACGATCCGCAGACGATCGCGGGTCTGAAGGCCAAGGCGCCGGAGTTCGATTGGGCGCTGATGCTCAAGACCGCGGGCCTCGATAGCTCGCCGCAGATCCTGATGACGCAGAACACGGCCCTGATCGCCCTGGGCAAGATCTTCGCAGAAACGCCGCTGCAGACGTGGAAGGATTATGTCGCCTATCGTTTCGTCAGCGATCACGCGACGTTCCTGCCAAAGGCGTTCGATCAGGCGCGCTTCGATTTCTATTCGAAGACGCTATCGGGCGTGCCGATGCAGCGGGAGCGGTGGAAGCGCGGCGTTCAGCTGGTCAACGGGGCGCTGGGCGAGGCCGTGGGCCAAGCCTATGTCGCGAAATACTACCCGCCGGCAGCCGAAAAGCAGATGGCAGAGCTGATCGAGAATCTGCGCGAAGCCTATCGCGAGCGGATTGCCGCGTCGTCCTGGATGGACGATGCGACGCGCAAGGCGGCGCTTGCCAAGCTGGCAGCGTTCGAGCCGCGGATCGGCCACCCCGAGAAGTATATCGACTATTCGGCGCTGCAGGTGTCGCGTGACGATCTGCTCGGCAACGTGATGCGTTCGGGCGAGTTCCAGCATGAACTGGCACTGTCGCGTTTCCCCAAGCCGGTCGATCGCACCCTGTGGGCGATGACGCCGCAGACCGTGAACGCCTATTACAATCCACTGTCGAACCAGATCACCTTTCCAGCGGCGATCCTGCAACCGCCTTTCTTCGATCCCAACGCCGATCCGGCGGTCAATTACGGGGCGATCGGCGCGGTGATCGGCCATGAGATGGGCCATGGGTTCGACGATCAGGGCAGCATGTTCGGCCCGACCGGCAAGTTCGAGAATTGGTGGACGCCGGCCGCCAAGACGGCGTTCGGTGCCCGCACCAGCGCACTTGCGGATCAGTACAGCAGCTATGAACCGGTGCCGGGGACCAAGATCAACGGCAAGCTGACGCTGGGAGAGAATATCGGCGATCTCGGCGGTGTTGAGGCGTCCTATTCGGCCTATCAGAAGTATCAGGCCAAGCACGGCAAGGCGAAGATGGTCGACGGGCTGAGCGGCGATCAGCGCTTCTTCCTGGCCTATGCCCAGGCCTGGCGGGCGAAGGTTCGCGAAGATGCCCAGCGTCAGGCGCTGCTCACCGATCCGCATTCGCCGGCTACGGCGCGCGTCAACGGAATCGTCCGAAACGTGGATGCCTGGTACAAGGCCTTCGACATCAAGCCGGGCGACAAGCTGTACCTGCCGCCGGAAAAGCGCGTCCATATCTGGTAAGCGCATCCCGTATTTCTACGGAAGCGGCCCGGCGGGAACGCCGGGCCGTTTTGCGTTAAGGAGAAGGGAAAGGAAGGCGGTTGCAGGAAATGCAATCAGTCGGGTTTGGCTTTGCAGTTGCGGAATCACCGTTGGGAAACCAGATGCGCCGCCACGCTGCATTGCAGCATGAAGCCATTTCCGAGGTCCGCGATGTTCTCCCTTATTGCTCTCTATTTCGCCCATCGTCGTCTCGCCGGCGAAGCCGTGCGCGAAGAGATCGATACGCGTGGGGCCGCGGTTGCCGCCAATGAGCAGGACATGGTGCCGCTGCCGCTGGCGGCCTGAACCGGATCGTCCGCCCTTCCACCCCCTCGGGCGGACGTAAGGGGCGCCGCACACCCTCCCATCCTGCTGCGGCGCCCCGTCCCTCTTCTAGCTGCGCTCGTTCCGGGTGCGGGTGCCGGGCGCGGCGGGTTCTGCGAGCGTCGTTTCGCCAGCCAGCGCATGGCCGGCATCGTCCTTGCCGATGGTATCGAGATGCATCAGCCTGGTGATCCACCAGCTGATCGGCATCGCGATCACGCCGATGACGATGATGTACCAGCCGATCGACCAATAGACGTTGAGCACGCGTTCGGGACCGGCGCCTTCGCCGCCGGTCGCCTGTGCGATCTTGGCTGCCAGGAAGTTGCCCGCGGCGGTGGACAGGAACCACGTCCCCATCATCAGCCCCACCATCGAGCCGGTTGACAGCCGCGTCATGCTCGACAGGCCGACCGGCGAGAAGCACAGTTCCGCCGTCGAGTGCAGCAAATAGAGCAGGATCACGAACAGCATCGGCGTCATCGTGCCGTTCTGTCCGGCCCCCAGCACCAGCACGACGAAGCCCAGGCCAACCTGAATCAGGCCGAGCGCGAATTTCAGCGGCGCGCTCGGCTCCAGCCCGCGCTTGCCCAGCTGCACCCACAGGATGCCGAATAGCGGCGCGAGCGTGATGATCCAGAAGCTGTTGACCGACTGGAACCAGGATGCCGGCATTTCCCAGCCGAACAGGTGCCGGTCGACCCGCTGGTCGGTGAACACGTTGAGCGACGAGCCGGCCTGTTCGAACAGCGCCCAGAACAGCGGGCAGAGCGCGATCAGGTACAGCGCGCCGAAGATGCGCATCCGCTCCACCTTCGGCAGGGTGAACAGCGCGCGATAGAAGATGTACAGGAAGGTGATGCCGAAGGTGGCGAGCAGGAGCGTGCCGACCACGCTTTCGTCGCGGATCAGCAGCCACGAAATGCCCACCGCCGCGATCGAGCCGAGGTAGATCAGCCATTCGCGCGACACGCCCAGCGGGGTGCGGGCGGTGAGCAGGGCACGATCCGCCGGCGCGCCGGCATCGTGCAGATCGCCGCGGAACAGCACGAACACAACCAGGCCGAGCAGCATTCCGATGCCCGCTGCGCCGAAGCCCCAGGACCAGCCGACCCGCTCGCCGAGATAGCCGACCAGCAGCGGCCCGGTGAACGCGCCCAGGTTGATCCCCATGTAGAAGATCGAGAAGGCGCCGTCCCGCCGGGCATCGTCGCGGCGATAGAGCTGGCCGACCAGCACCGAGATGTTCGCCTTCAGGAAGCCGGTGCCGACGATGATGCAGGCCAGGCCGGCATAGAAGCCCTGAAGATAGCCGGCCTGCTCGCCGGGCGGCCCTTCGACCAGCGCGATCAGGAGGTGGCCGGTCGCGATGAACACGCCGCCGGCCAGTACTGCCTTGCGCGCGCCGAGATACTTATCCGCCAGATAGCCGCCCAGAACGGGCGTGATATACACCATCGACGTATAGGCGCCGTACACCGCATAGGCGGGATTTTCGGCAAACAGGAAATGCTTCGTCAGGTAGAAGACCAGGATCGCCCGCATCCCATAGTAGGAGAAGCGCTCCCACATCTCGGCGAAAAACAGCATGAACAGGCCGCGCGGGTGCCCAAGAAATGTTTTTGCCGTAGCGGGTACGCCCCCGCCGGTCGCAGTTGTCGCCATGCGGCCGATGCTTCCTTACATTGCAAATGCGGGGCAGTGCCCGCGAAAGCGGGGCAGACTAACGATCCCTGCGCCGCTGTGAAGAGCGGTTGTTGCAGCGGAGACCAGTTGGTAGGGATCCGCCATGACCTTCAACGACCGTACGACGCCGCTTTCGCTGCTCCAGACCCGCCGTTCCGGCAAGCCGCGCGATCTGGCTGCA
This sequence comes from Sphingomonas pokkalii, assembly GCF_003096275.1. Lineage (GTDB taxonomy): Bacteria > Pseudomonadota > Alphaproteobacteria > Sphingomonadales > Sphingomonadaceae > Sphingomonas > Sphingomonas pokkalii. The sequence continues at coordinate 2,594,495 of NZ_QENQ01000001.1, read as the reverse complement.
CCGGGGCCAAGCCCGGATCAGCTCGACCAGATTGTGGCGATCGCTGCGCGCACGCCCGACCATGGCAAGCTTTCCCCCTGGCGTTTCGTGATCGTGCCCACCGAAGCGCGCCCGGTGCTGGCGCAGAAGCTGGTGGAAATCCTGCGCGCCGAGAACCCGGATGCGACCGCGCGCGACGAGGAAGCCGCCGCCCAGTTCGCCACCCAGGCGCCCGCGCTGGTGGTGGTGCTTTCGGCGCCGGTGCAGCCGCACAAGATCTCGGTGTGGGAGCAGGAACTGTCTGCCGGTGCGGCCTGCATGAACCTGCTCCATGCCGCCCATGCGATGGGCTTTGCCGGAGGTTGGTTGACCGGCTGGCCGGCCTATTCGGATGCGGTGCGCGATCTGTTCGGCCAGGCGGGGCAGCGCATTGCCGGCTTCGTGTTTCTGGGCACGCCATCCCGCCCGCTGGAGGAACGACCGCGCGGTGAACTGTCCCAGATCCTCCATCGGTGGAATCCCTGACTATGGACTCCCAGGGTATCTGCTGTATTATGCCAGCATGACAGCCCTGGAGCACGAAGACAGCCCGGTATACCTGAAGTTGCGGGCGACGATTGCCGCCGCGATCCTGCGCGGACAGTTCCGTGCGGGGGATCAGCTTCCCTCGGTTCGGGCGCTGGCGGCCGAACATGGCGCCAATCCGCTGACGGTCGCCAAAGCCTATCAGAGTTTCCAGGACGACGGCTATGTCGAGGTACGCCGCGGCGTGGGCATGTTCGTGCTGCCCGGTGCCGTGGAGCGGCTGCGGCTTGCCGAGCGCGAACGTTTCCTGACCGGCCACTGGCCAAGGGTTAAGGATCACATCGCGCTGCTCGGGCTGGACGTTCGCGAACTGCTGGATGGCAGCCACGAAGTCGCCTGAGCCGATGGCCGCCGCCAAGCCAGGATGGAAGCGCACCGTCGGCGGCTGGGCCGTGACGTTTGGCGTTTTCTTCCTGTTCCAGAGCGCGGTGGCGCGGCCTTATTATATTCCGTCGGGGTCGATGATGCCGACGCTGCGCACCGGCGATCGGCTGGTGGCGAGCAAATTCCCGTACGGCTTCTCGCAGGCATCGCTGATGATCCATGGCAAGGATATCGCCGCGCTACGCCTGTTCGGCGGCACTCCGGCGCGCGGTGATATCGTGATTGTCGTGCGCCGCGGCGACGGGGAGGACCTGATCAAGCGCGTGATCGGCCTGCCGGGCGATACACTGGAAGTGCGCCATGGGCGGCTGATCCTGAACGGCAAGGCCGTGCCACGCACGGCCAGGGGGCGGGCGATGATCCCGGTTGATGCCGCATTGCCCTGCGACGAAGGACCGATTGCCGCCTTTCGCCGGAGAGGGCCGGACGGCAAGCTTTATTGCCAGCCGCCGCTGTACCGCGAAACGCTTCCGGGCGGCGTCAGCTATGATGTGATCGATTTGGGGGATACGATCCTGCCGAACGGTTATGTCAGCCCTGGGGATAGCTATGGCCCGATCACGATACCTGCAGGCCATGTTTTCCTGATGGGCGACAATCGTGACCAGTCGGCCGACAGCCGCTTTGCATCGGCGCACAAGGGATTGGGCGGCCCGGTGCCATTGCAGACCATCGCCGGGCGTGCCGAATTCGTGACGCTCAGCTATGACGGGGAGGGAGCATGGCTCAATCCGCTTAGCTATATCACGTCGATCCGCTGGGCTCGGACCGGCACGACCCTACGGCCGGCGCAATGATGCAACTGCAGGGCGACTATGCGCGCGACGGGTATGCGCTCGTGCGGCGGCTATGCGCGCCTGAGACGTGTAACGCGCTGCTGCAGCAGTTGCAGGCTGACATGTTGTCGCAGGGCGCCGTTCGGCGGCTGATGCGACATCCCAACCTCCTGCAGCGGGAGGCGGTGGAAATATACGGATTCCATTATCCCCCGTTGCTCAGCTTCCTCTGGGGCCTGACGCCCAGCATCGCCACCGCGCTGGGGATGGATCTGCTGCCCAGCTACAGCTATTTTCGTATTTATCGCGAAGGGGATGTCTGTCGCGTTCATAGTGATCGCTATGCGTGCGAAGTCAGCCTGTCGTTAACGCTGGATTATAGCGATGGTGTCCCCTGGCCGCTGGAACTGGCGGGTGTGGCGTCGGAACCGTCCGCGCTGGTCGAGGAGGGGTTTGGCGATCAGCCCTACCAGGCGATCGCGATGGAGCCGGGCGATGGTGTTCTCTACCAGGGGGTGAATCGGCGGCATGGGCGCATCACGCCCAATCCCAATGCCTGGTCGGCGCATCTTTTCTGCCACTGGGTACGCCGGGGCGGCGTCTATGCGGACCATGCCTTTGACGGGCAGGCATCGATGACGCGGCCGGTGAACTTCCAGTTGGAAGGCGCGTGACCTGCGGTCGACAGCGCAAGGACCAAGCCGGGCACAATGGCGCCTGAACGCCCGGCCCCTCCCCGGTGTGGGGAAGGGCCTGCGGCCGATCAGGCGCGGGTGCCGGTGATCGGGAAGCTGCCAAATGCCCCGGCGGTGACGGTGCCGGTGAGGGTGTCGCCATTGACGGTGGCTTCGCAGGTCAGGGTCATCGGCATCGGCACCGAAATGTTGAGCGACCAGCTGAGCGTATCCCCGCGCACCTTGCCGTCGGTGATCTCCGCCTGGCCCATTGCGCCATTGAAACTGCCGGTGAAGCTGTCGCCATTGCTGGTGACCGCAAGCACCGCCTGCTGATCGCCCAGCGGCGACTGGGTCACGGTGTTCCAGTTGCCATCCACATTCGCCATTCGCTCTCTCCTGCTCACTTGCCGGCCGGCGGAGACGTCTCCGCCAGCGAGGTCGCCGTCACCACCTCGACAGGGAGGCCGAGGCTGTCAAGCTGCGGGCGAACCTTTGCGGCATCGCCCACCACCACCCAAACGAAGCGATCGACGTCGAGTGCCCCGCGTGCCGCAGCGTCAAGCTGGGCTGCGGTGAGCATGCGATATTTTTGTGCGATCGTATCGTAATAATTGTCCGGCCGGCGGCGCAGGTCGTTCTGCTGCATCGCGCTCAATACCGCGCGGGCGGTTTCGAATCGCCCGGCGAGTTCGCGGGTCGCGCCGTTGATCTCGCGGGTCAGCTCCCCCTCGGTGACCCCCTTGGTGGTCAGGAAATCGCGGACCTGTTCGCGGATGGCACGGATGGAATCGCCAGTCTTGTCCGCCTGCACCGGCGCGCTCACGGTGTAGGGCACGGCATGTTCCATCCAGTTGAAGCCGCCGCCCGCGCCATAGGTCCAGTGCTTGGTCTCGCGCAGGTCCATGTTGATTCGGGAAAGGAAGCCGCCGCCCAGCACCTGGTTGGCGGTGATCGCCACCAGCAGGTCGCCGGTCGGATCGAGCGGCGTCATCTGCCCGGCCGCGATCGTGGATTGCGGCGAATTCGGGCGATCGACCAGCACGATGCGCGGCGTCGCTTGCTGGGGTGCGCTGCCGAATGCCTTGGCGCCGGCCGGGCCTTCGCCCTGCCAATCGCCGAAGCCGGCGTCGAGCGCGGTCTTCACCGCCGCCAGGGGAAGATTGCTGACCACGAAGATCTTGGCCTTGTCCGGCCGAATCCAGGCACGGTGGAAGGCAAGAAGATCGTCCCGCGTCAGCTTCGCCACTGCCGACGGGCTTCCCGCGCCGTTGCCGAGCTTCGCATAGGGATTGGCCGGGCCATAGAGCAGGCCCGGCAGCGCGCGGCCCGCCAGTCCGTTGGGGTCGCTCAATTCGAACTGGATCCCGGTGAGCGTCGTTGCGCGCAGCCGCTCGATCTCGCCGGGGGCGTAGGCCGGATGGCGCACGATATCGGAAAAGAGCTCGACGCCGCCGCCCAGATTTGCGCTCGGTACGCTCAGGCTCAGATAGGTGCGGTCGGCGGAACTGCCCGAGCCGATATTGGCACCCAGCCGTTCCTTTGCTTCGGCGATGGCGATCGAGTCGCGATGGGTGGTGCCTTCGCTCAGCAGGGAAAGTGCGAGATTCTGCGTGCCCGCCTTGCCGTTCGGATCGGCGGTGACGCCGGCGTCGAAACTCATCGCGACCTGCGTCACCGGAATCGATGCCTGCTGCGCGTAGATCAGCTCGATTCCATTGGCGAGCCGGGTGCGCTCGACCTTGGGAAAGTGGATGTCGCGGACCGGGCCCACATCGGGCAAGGGGCCGCGATCGCCCTTGGCAACGGGTTCCTCGGCTGCGGGCTTGGGCGCGGCGACGGCCTGCGCTTCCACATAGGCCTCTCGTTTGCCGGGATCGACCTGGATGGTGAGGGAAGGGCGGGTCAGCCACTTGGCGGCTGCGGCTTTCGCCTTGGCCGGCGTCATCGTCGCGACTGCCTGCAGCTGCTTGTGGAAGAAGCCGGGATCGTTCGAATAGAGCGCCCCCTCGGCCAGGGTGGACGCCTGCGCGCGTGCCGATTCCAGGCCGGAGATGGTCTGCGAGACATTGATGGTGGCAACGCGCTGGACCTCGTCTGCCGTTGGTCCCTTGGCGATGAGATCGGCCAGGATTTCGTCGATCCGCTTGCGAACCAGCGCCGGATCGATGCCGGGCTTTACCATGGCCTGGATCTGGAAGATGCCCACCTGTGCCATCGAGTCGGTTGCGGCGGAGACGTTCACCGCCAGCTTTTCCTTCCGCACCAGCGCATTGTCCAATCGCGAGCTGCCCAGGCCGCCCAATACGCTGCCGAATACGTCCAGCGCCGCGGCATCCGCATCGTTGAGGCCCGGTATCGCCCAGCTGCGCACCACCACGGTCGTCGGCACCGCATCCTTCAGCAGGACGGTCTTGGCGGCGGGAAGGCTGGGGATGCTGACCTCGGGCAGCACGCTTTTCGGTCCCTTGGGGATGCCGCCGAAATATTTCTCCACCAGGGGCTTCGCCTCGGCCGCATCGATATCGCCGGCAAGCACCAGCACGGCGTTGTTGGGCCCGTAGTGATCGCGGAACCAGCCCTTCACATCGGCGAGGCTCGCCTTGTCCAGATCGGCCATCGATCCGATCGGCGTGTGGCCATAGGGATTGCCGGCGAACAGCGTTTCGAACAGCGCATATTGCAGCAGGCCGAAGGGCTGATTGTCACCCTGACGCTTCTCGTTCTGGACGACGCCGCGCTGCTCGTCGAGCACGGCCTGGGTAATCGCCGGGGTTAGCCAGCCCATGCGATCGCTTTCCAGGAACAGCGCGCGTTCCAGCGCCGGCTTGGGCACGGTTTCGAAATAGTTGGTGCGATCGAAGCTCGTCGTGCCGTTGAGATCGGTGGCCCCGACCTGCTTCAGCGGTTCGAAGAAATCGCCGGGTGCGTTCTGCGATCCGTTGAACATCAAATGTTCGAACAGGTGCGCGAAGCCGGTCTTTCCCGCCGGTTCGTGCTTCGAGCCGACATCGTACCAGACCGATACCGCCACCACCGGCGCCTTGCGATCGGTGTGGACGATCACGCGCAGGCCGTTGGCGAGCGTGAACGTCTCATAGGAGAGCTTGACCTGCGCGACCAGCTCGGAGACCGGCGCGGGGCGCGTGGCGGTGGTGGCAGGTGCCTGCTGGGCGATGCCGGGCACGACGGGAACGGTGAGCGCCAGCATTGCAGCGCCGCAGAACAACCGGAACGACTTCATGAAATCGGAATCCCCGTTTGATGATGCGGGCGAGCATAGCCACCCGCGGACGCGCTGCAAGCGCGGCGCGCACGGGGGGCTCCGTCAATCCTCGAACGCAGCCTCCACCCCGTCGGCCGTACGGAAGCGAAAGGCCATGTTGTGGCGATAGACGTCCCCGGCCGCGATCCGCGCCGTGGGAAAGCCCGGCTGGTTGGGGCTGTCCGGAAATTTCTGCGGTTCGACGCACAGGCCGCCGCGCCCCGGATAGGTGCCGCCGCCGGTGCCCGGCGCACCATCGGCGAGGTGATTGCCGGTATAGAACTGCACGCCCGGCTCGGTCGAATGCACGTCCAGTACGCGGCCGGACTCGGGATCGAACAGCGTGGCGATGCGGCGCTCGAACCCGGCGGGGCCGTCGAGCACGAAATTATGGTCATAGCCCTTGCCGAGCGCCAGTTGCGCATTGTCGGCATCGATGTCGCGGCCGATCGGTTTCGGGAGGCGGAAATCGAACGGCGTACCCGCCACCGGTGCAAGGTCTCCGGTCGGGATCAGCGCATCATTCACCGGCGTGATAGCGCCAGCCGGGATCTGCAGAACATGGTCGAGGATCGTCGCGCCGCTCGCCTCACCGACCAGGTTGAAATAGGCATGCTGCGTCAGGTTCACGATGGTTGTGCGATCGGAGGTAGCGGCGAAGCGCACGGCGAGCCCGTCTTCCTCCAGCGCATATGCCACGCGCACGGTTAGATTGCCCGGAAAGCCGTTCCAGCCATGCGGCGTGTCCAGCCGGAAGGTGACGGAGTCGTCGCTCTGTGCCTCCACCGTCCAGAATTGCCGGTCGAACCCGTCCGGCCCCGAATGCAGGCTGTTGCCGCCTTCGTTGGTGGTCAGCTGAAAGGTCTCGCCGTCCAGCGTGAAGCGGCCGCCGGCAATGCGGTTGGCGTATCGCCCCGCCACCGCGCCATAATAGCGCGGCGGCTGGCGGCGATAGTCTTCGAGATCGGCATAGCCGAGCACGACGTTTTCCGATCGCCCGTGGCGATCGGGCACTTCAAGCCGGTGCAGCGTCGCGCCCAGATTCAGGAACTGCGCATGGAAGGCTCCGCGCGCAATGTCGACGACCTCGATCGCGCTCATTGGCCCGGACAGACCGAGTTGGCGGGATCGGAAACGATCTTCGCCTCGGCCAGGGAGAGCGTGAACGGCCCGCTTGCCTGCAGCACGACCGGTGCGCTCACCTTGGTCACATCGATACCGTTCTTCTGGTAGCACTTCAGCAGCACGTTGACCGTCTGCCAGCCGCCCTTGGCAGTGAACAGCCCGGTCGCGTCGATCGTCCCGCTGTTCTTGCCGCCCTCCATCGACAGCCGCACCGAGCCGCTGGGCGCCGTATCGACGCGATAGACGAGGCGCAGCGACAGATCGCCATTGGTCTCGCGGCTGAGGTCGAGGTCGCCGCCGCCGATCCGCAGCGTCGCCGGACCCGCAGGCCAGGCCAGCTGCTGCGCGCCTTCCTGCGTTGCCGGACCATCGACGGTCTTGCGGGTGATGCCGCTGTCGGTCGCGAAGGAGAAGGGCGCGGGGGTGACACCCCTGGCGAAGAAGGTGCTGGTGTTGCCGAGGGACGCATCGACACCCGACACTTCGCTGAGCGCACCGACCGCGCCGGGCTTGGCGTAGCGGAGGCCATAGCCGAAGGCGAACAGCGGGTCATAGCCCGGCTCGCCGTGGTTGAGTGTGAACTGGCCGGCGGTCTTCGGCCAGCTGAACGACAGCGTGCCGGTGAAGTCGCGGCGCGGCTTGCCGGCCTTGTCGCCGATCAGCACGTCGGCCACGCCCCCGCCTTCGCTGCCCGGCAGCCAGGCGGCGACGAACGCATCCGAGGCGTTGAGCTCGGGATTCACCCAGAGCGGGCGGCCCGACAGGAACACCGAGACGACCGGCACGCCCGCCGCCTTCAGCTTCTTGAGCAGCGCCAGTGCCTGTTTGTCGCCCGGCTGGAATTCCAGCGTGCGCACGTCGCCGCGCATCTCGGCATAGGGTTCCTCGCCGAACACGACGATCGCCACGTCCGGCTTCTTGGTGAAGCTGCCGTCGGCCGAGAGCGTCGCCGTGCCGCCACCGGCCTTCAACGCCGCCTGAATGCCCGCGAAGATCGTCTCGCCATTGGGGAACATCGCATTGGGGTTGCCGTCGCCCTGCCAGCTGAGCGTCCAGCCGCCCGACTGCTGCGCCATCGAATCCGCGCCCGGCCCGGCGACCAGCACGTTGGCGCTCGCCTTCACCGGCAGCACGCCGCTGTTCTTCAGCAGCACCAGCGACTTGGCCACCGCCTCGCGGGCGATCGCGCGATGCGCGGGGGAACCGATCAGTTCGGGTTTGGCCTCATAGGGGCGCGCGGCGTTGAACAGGCCCATCTGCACCTTCACGCGCAGGATGCGGCGCACCGCATCGTCCATGCGTGCCATCGGAATGGTCCCGTCCTTCACATGGGCGACGGTGGTTTCGTACAGCCCCTTCCAGCTGTCCGGCGCCATGGCCATGTCCAGCCCGGCGTTGAAGGTCGCGGCGCAATCGGTGGCGGTGCAGCCGGGAATCTGGGCATGGCCGTTCCAGTCGCCGACGACGAAGCCGTCAAAGCCCATGCGGCCCTTCAACACATCGGTGAGCAGCGATTTGTTGCCATGCATCTTGGCGCCGTTCCAGCTGCTGAACGATGCCATCACCGTCATCGCGCCGGCATCGATCGCACCCGGATAGCCGGCATTGTGGATGCGGATCAGCTCTTCTTCGGAAACGCGGGTATCGCCCTGGTCCTGCCCGCCGAAGGTGCCGCCGTCGCCGAGGAAATGCTTGGCGGAGGCCGCGACATAGCCCTTCTGGAAGCGATCCTTGGTGCCCGGCGCGCCCTGAAGGCCCCGGATCATCGCACCGGCATAGCTGCGCACGACCTCGGGTTCTTCGGAATAGCCTTCATAGGCGCGGCCCCAGCGTTCGTCCTGCGGAACCGCCAGCGTCGGGCCAAATGCCCAGTCGATGCCTGCAGACGCCGTTTCTTCGGCGGTCGCGCGCCCGATCTTCTCCATCAGTGCGGGATCGCGCATCGCGCCCAGCCCGACATTGTGCGGAAAGAGCGTCGCGCCGACGATGTTGTTGTTGCCGTGCACCGCATCGATGCCGAACATGATCGGAATCGGCGTATGGTCCACCTTGCGGGCGAGTGCGGCCTTCTGGAACGCCTGCGCCGTTGCCAGCCACGGTCCGCGGGGCGAGCGATCGGGCGCACCGATCGGCGGCGAGCTGCCGCCCGCCAGGATCGATCCGAGCGGATAGATCGCCAGATCCTCGGGCTTGATGCTGCCGATATCGGCCTGGATCATCTGGCCGACCTTTTCCTCCAGCGTCATCTTCGCCAGCAGATCGGTGACGAACGTCTCCGTGGCCGGGTCGATCAGGCCCTGGCTCTTGGCCGCCGGCCACTTCTCGGGATGCGCGGCGGAGGACAGCGTTGTCGGCGCCTGCTGCGCGACGGCGGGCGTGGCGGCAAGGATGGTGGTGGCTAGCAGCAGCGTCAGGCCCTTGGGCATCGTATCTCTCTCCCGTACCGTTTGTGGTAGCGTTACCCGAAAGCGCTGTACGAAGTCTATGACTCGAAGCACAATCGGGCGCGGGGACGCTGCCGGAGCCTTGGATGCGCGCTGCTGTTACCGCAGGCGCGCGTTGACCGCATCCACCGAGCGATCGAGGATGGCATGGCCGGTCCTTCGCAACGCGGTGTCGCCGTCATGTAGCCAGTGGAAATGAAGCACACGCGGAGCGATGTCTTTGTCCGGGGGGAATCGGTCGGCCAGGTGGAGCGGGAAATTGTCCTCAATCGGCAATGCGTCAACGTCCAGGCCTAGATCGAGCATCGCCATGGCGAACGAGATCTGATCGATATTGTGGCTATAGCCTCCCAGGAAAGCCCGTTCATTATATAGCGTCTCTGCGTGCCGCCGCCATGCGGCGGCGATCGCCGGGGCCAGTATAGAGGGCAGCAAGTACAGGCCTCCGTTGCAATTCGATGCCCAAGTGCTTGCCGCGTCGCAACTGGTGGATACGATCGGCTGCATACCGTGCAGGCCGCAGACGTCGCGCGCTTGCTCCAGCAGTGCAATCGGCGGGTTGGGCAGATCCACCGGCTTCGCCCGCACGGTCGTGGAGCTCGCCACGGTTTCCAGGCTTTCCAGAAAGGCGAGATCGGTGTCGCACAGGGCGATGCAATCCGCACGGTCCAGCGGTAGCGCGCTCAACTGGACCAGCTTGTTACAATAGGTGCCATCGAGAAAGGGCTGAAGATCGTGCAGCACGATGCCATAGGCGGCCAGCATCGTGACCAGCCCGTCCCGTGCGCGCGCGGCAGGCGTTACATGCGCATGGATGGATCCGGCGGGCACGCCAGTTGCCAGCAAGCTTTTCAGAAAGATCCGCGCCTGCTGCTCGAATTTGGGCGCCCCGTCGACGATGAAGGAGTATAACAGGCGTGTCACTGCAAGCTTCTCTTAGAAACAACCTTATGTACCCGATGACAGATAATACCAAATCCTATGGGTGCAGATTCCACCTTGTTTCAGTTTCCCTGCGGCAGTCGCAGGTGCACCGAAAGCCGCGTTTACGGAAGGGGCCTGCCCTGCTTCGTCAGCAGCCTTGGTATATGGTGCGGGAAGTCGGGATGCCGGTGTGTGCGTCGATCAGCTGATATCGAGATTATAGAGGCGCGCAAACGCGGCGACGCTTTCTGCCGAGAGCGCGTGAATCCGTTGGATGGTTTCTGGCGCCAGCTGCAGGGGGCGCCTATAGCCATCGGCGAGACGGTCGAGCTTCTCGATGAGGCCGACCGCCTGCCATTTCTCGTCCACCCCTAGCGTGCGTTGGTTGATTTGCCGCAACAGCGATACGCCCCATTCGCCGACGGAACGATTTTCCGCCGGCATGTCGGGCGCGAGGTCGGTGATCCCCAATGCCTCCAGCATGTTCGCCACCGTGTTCCCGGTGTATCGGAATGGCCGCACCTTGCCGGCGCCCAGCACGGCTTCGACGGTGCGGATGTAGCCGATATAGTCGAGATGCAGGGAAAATCGGGGTTCGTCCAATAGCGCGTCGATGCTGGCATCGAGCCCATAGCACGGTCCGAGTCCGCGCGGATTTTTCAGCATCTGAACGTAGAAGCTGCGCGTGAATGCCACCGGCTCGCGAAAAAAGGCCCAGAGTTCGAGCTCTGCCCGTGCGGCAAGCAGGTGCAGCGCTTCCAACCCTGCGGGCGAGAAATCCCACCAGCGGTGGAACAGCCCTTCGGAAGACAACAGAACAGTATGCGTATCCGGCCGTGCCTCCTGAAGGGCGGCGTGGAGCCTTTCGGTGAAGGGGGCGGGATTTTCGCCCATCAGGTCTCGAATCATCCATTGATGCTTCGGTTCGAATAGGTCGGTGATACCTGTTTTGGGGTACAGCACGCCGCGGTCGAGCAGTGCGTCGCGATGGTTGTGGAGAAAAACCTGCAGGGATGAGGTCCCGGTCTTGGGCGTACCGGCGTGCAGGATGATCTTCAGCGCAAACTTCCTTGTTTTCGGTGTTCCGATAGTGATCGGGCTACGACCCTATCGCGATCGCCCGAACTCCGCTAGCCGTCCCTTTCGGACGAAATGAGAGCTTCCTATGGCGGACCTGGAACAAATCGTCAGCGAACGCGATGGCCACAGGGCGGTATTCAACGGTTCCTGGTATCGGGGACCGCACACCAATTTCATCGCATCGAAGGAGGAGATCGAATATAGCGCGGCCGGCGTCGACCGATGGATCATGCATGGCTGGTCACCGCCACAACCCTTCATTCGCCCGGATACCCGGCTGACGGCTTTCGGCAGCTGTTTTGCTGGCTATATAACCAAATACCTCATGGAAAAGGGGTATGATGTGGGTGGGGGGCATTTGTCCAACCAATCGCACATCATCCGATTCGGAGAGGGAATGGTGAATAGCTTCACCATTCTCCAGCAGTTCGAATGGGCAATGGAGGGCAAGGAGTTCCCGGAGAATCTTTGGTTTTCCGAGGGCAAGGAAATTGCTTCGATCGATCCGGCGGTGCGAGCGGAAACGCGAGGCGTCATCCTCGGAACCGATCTATTCATCATCACGCTCGGACTGTCCGAAATCTGGTACGACAAGCGGACGGGGGACGCCCTTTGGCGGGGCGTGCCGGCATATCTGTTCGACGAGAAGATCCACGGTTTTCGGATATCCTCGCATCAGGAAAACCTCGATAATCTGCGGCGCATTTGTGCGATCATCCACACTGCGAAACCCAACGCCCGGATCATCTTCACGGTGTCGCCGATACCATTGATGGCCACTTTTCGTCCCATCTCCTGCATGACGGCCAATTCCGTATCCAAAAGCATTCTACGCTCGGCGGTTGATGAAATGCTCCGGGAAAGCAATGACGAAAGAATATCATATTTCCCATCGTTCGAGATCGTGAAGGACTTCTTCGTTGATCCATTCGAGCGCGACAATCGGCATCCGAAACCCGAGATTGTCGACTTCATCATGAAGACGTTCGAGCGTCATTTCTGCTGTCCCTGACAAATTGGTGCTGGCGTTGCCGCTTCCTGTGCGGAATGCTGGGTGAAGACCTAAGGGAAAACGAGCGGAGGTGCAGCGCTATGGGCGATCGGGCAATCTTCATCACCGGCGGCGCATCGGGCATCGGCCAGGCAGTGGCGCAGCTGTTCGCGGCGCGCGGCTGGCGGGTCGGGCTCGCCGATGTGAATGCCGCCGGGCTGGCGACGACGCAGGCGATGCTGCCCGAGGGCATGGCGACGACACACCTGCTTGACGTGCGGGATCGCGATCAATGGGTGGCGGCGCTCGCGGATTTCGCGGAGGCCAGCGGCGGACGGCTGGACGTGCTGTTCAACAATGCCGGCATCGGCACCAGCGGCCCCTTCGCCAGCGCCGATCCCGCCGAGCTGGAGCGGTGCATCGCGGTGAACTTCACCGGTGTGGTCCACGGCGCGCATACCGCCTTCCCGCTGCTTTCCGCGACACCCGGATCGGTGATGCTGATCACCAGCTCGGCAGCGGGCATCTATGGCACGGCGGGCGCCGCGATCTACGCCGCCACCAAATTCGCCGTGCGCGGGCTGGCCGAATCGCTCGACGGCGAATGGGCGCCCGCGGGTGTGCAGGTGCGCACGCTGATGCCGGCCTTCATCGATACCCCCTTGCTCGATCAGCCGAGTGGCGGATCGAACCAGGTGATCCGCGAACGGGTGCAGCGGGCGGGGCTGGAGATTTCGCCGGTGGGCGATGTAGCTGAAGCGGCATGGCAGGCGGTGCACGGCCATGTGCTCCACACCCGCGTGGGGAAGACTGCGCGCAAACTATGGTTCGCCGCGCGGTGGATGCCGGGGGCGCTTCGCAAGCGGGCGCAACGGAGCCGGCCGGAGCGGCGCTGAGGAAGGCTACGCAACTATCCCAATAGGGCGCGAGCGTCTGAAGGGTCATGCCGATCCCATTGTCCAAACAGGAGCGATCGATGTCCAAGACGATGAAAGCTGCCGTGGTCCGCGAATTCGGCAAGCCGCTCGTGATCGAGGAGGTGGCGGTGCCGGAGGTCGGCCCCGGCCAGATCCTGGTCCGCATCGCCGCCAGCGGCGTGTGCCATACCGATCTCCACGCTGCCGAGGGCGACTGGCCGGTACGCCCCAAGCCGCCCTTCATCCCTGGCCATGAAGGCGTCGGCCATGTCGCGGCGGTGGGTGCGGGCGTCAGCCATGTGAAGGAAGGCGATCGCGTGGGCGTGCCGTGGCTGTACAGCGCCTGCGGCCATTGCCCCCATTGCCTGGGTGGCTGGGAAACGTTGTGCGAAAGCCAGCAGAATACCGGCTACTCGGTGAATGGCGGCTTTGCCGATTATGTGCTGGCCGATCCCAACTATGTCGGCATCCTGCCGGACAATATCGGCTTCGTGGAGATCGCGCCGATCCTGTGCGCGGGCGTAACCGTGTACAAGGGGCTGAAGGTCACCGACACCAAGCCGGGCGACTGGGTGGTCATTTCCGGTATCGGCGGGCTAGGTCATATGGCGGTGCAATATGCCAAGGCGATGGGGCTGAACGTTATCGCCGTCGATATCGACGATGCCAAGCTGGCGCTGGCGAAGCGGTTGGGCGCCGAACTGACCGTGAATGCGCTGCACGAGGATCCTGCCCGCTTCGTGCGCAAGGCCGTGGGCGGTGCGCGCGGCGTGCTGGTGACGGCGGTGTCGACCAAGGCGTTCCAGCAGGCGCTGGGCATGGTCGGGCGCGGCGGCACCGTCTCGCTCAACGGCCTGCCGCCCGGCGATTTCCCGCTCTCGATCTTCAACACGGTGCTGAACGGTATCACCGTGCGCGGATCGATCGTCGGCACGCGGCTCGACCTGCAGGAGGCATTGGATTTCGCCGGCCAGGGCAAGGTCCGCGCGACGGTGGCGACCGAGAAGCTCGAGAACGTCAACGCCGTGTTCGATCGGATGCGCAAGGGCGAGATCGAGGGGCGTATCGTGCTCGACATGGCCTGAGGCGCCATCGACAGGGGCGGCGGCGGTTCCTAAGCTGCCGCCCATGCAGGACAATATCCGGGTCGAGCGGCCGAGCTTCGTCACCCATCTCGAATGCTCGATGACGGGCGAGACCTATGCGGCGGACCAGCTGCACCAGCTCTCGCGCGTCGGGCGGCCGTTGCTGGTCCGCTACGATCTGGCGGGCGCCGGCGCGGCGCTCACCCGCGATGCGCTGGCAGCGCGGCCGACCGATCTGTGGCGCTGGCGCGAGCTGCTCCCGGTGCGGCGGGCAGGGAACATCGTCTCGCTGGGCGAGATCGAGACGCCGCTGATCGCCATCCCCAAGTCCGGCGGTCCCGGCGCGATCGTCAAGGATGAGGGGCGGCTGCCGACCGGCTCGTTCAAGGCACGCGGGCTGGTGATGGCGGTGAGCATGGCGCGCGAACTGGGCGTCACCCGTATCGCCATGCCGACCAATGGCAATGCCGGCGCCGCACTCGCCGCCTATGCCGCGCGCTGCGGCATCGAAACGGTGATCCTCTGTCCGGAAGAGACCCCGGAAGTGAATGTCCGCGAGATCGCCGCGCAGGGCGCGCGGGTCTACCGGGTCAACGGCCAGATCGACGAATGCGGCGCGATCGTCGGGCGCGGCGCCGCCGAGGGGCGCTGGTTCGATTTCTCGACGCTCAAGGAGCCCTATCGGATCGAGGGCAAGAAGACGATGGGGCTGGAACTCGCCGCCCAGTGCGGCTGGGAGCTGCCTGACGCGATCTTCTACCCCACCGGCGGCGGTACCGGGTTGATCGGCATGTGGAAGGCGTTCGACGAGCTGGAGCGGCTCGGCTGGATCGGATCGAAGCGGCCGCGCATGTATGCGGTGCAGGCTTCGGGCTGCGCGCCGATCGTCCGCGCCTATGAGGCGGGCGAGGAACATGCCGAGCGTTGGGAGAATGCCGCGACGGTTGCGGCGGGCATCCGCGTGCCGCGCGCGGTGGGCGACTTCCTGATCCTGCGCGCGGTGCGCGAGAGCGGCGGGCGCGCGCTGGCGGTGGGCGATCCGGCGATCCTTCAGGCGGTGGACGCGTGCGCGCGCAAGGACGGGCTGCTGCTCTGTCCGGAGGGTGGCGCGACGCTGGCAGCCTATCACCAGGCGATGCGCGACGGGCTGGTCGATCCGGAGGAGCGCACCGTGCTGTTCAACTGCGCAACGGGATTGAAATATCCGTTGCCGGAGGCGGGGGCGTGGCTGGACAAGGATGCGGTGGGGGATTTGGGGGCGCTGTGATGGCTCGCGCCCATTAGGTGAGTCGCCTACCTCCCCCTCCGACCCGCTGCGCGGGCCACCTCCCCCTGGCGGGGGAGGAT
>NZ_QENQ01000001.1:1856730-2578839 GCF_003096275.1 Sphingomonas pokkalii | reverse complement strand
CCTCCCCCTCCGACCCGCTGCGCGGGCCACCTCCCCCTGGCGGGGGAGGATGGTTTCAGCCCCCTCTATCCTCCCCCGCCAGGGGGAGGTGGCGCCGGAGGCGACGGAGGGGGAGGTCGGCGAGCGGCCTGTAGTTTGGCCCTTCGGTCGATCGCGACCGCGAGAATCTGGCGGACGACGCCTTCGGTGTGGTTCCGTACGTCCATCGCCGTGTAGCGGAGAACGCGGACGCCTTGGGCTTTTAACCACGAATCGCGGGTGGCGTCTCGCTCCGGTCGGTCGCCACGGGCATGCGCTTCGCCATCGACTTCGATCGCGAGCGCGGCTGGGGCGCAATAAAAGTCGAGGATGTACGGGCCTGCCGGATGTTGCTTGCGGAAGCGCAGGCCGGCATCGTTCTTGCGGAGCGCCAGCCAGAGGGCGATTTCCGGCGGCGTCATTTCTTCGCGGAGGTGTTTGGCGTTCTGACGGCTGTTTTCGGAACCTTCCAGGCGCATCGTCTACCTCCCCCTCCGCCGCCTGCGGCGGCACCTCCCCCTGGCGGGGGAGGATTATTCGGCCGCCTCCCTTACGCCGCGAACGCCTCCGCCCCCACCGCATACAACGCCGCCGCCTTCGCCATCGCCGCCGCGCGCAGGCCTAGCGCTTCGGGGACGATCTGTTCGACATAGAAGCGCGCCGCGGCCTGCTTCATCTGGAGGAAGCCCGGTTCGCCGTCGCCCTGCGCCGCCAGCCGCCCGCTCTTCTCCATCAGCCAGCCGCACACCGCGACCGACAGCATCGTGAGGAACGGATAGCTCGCCGCCAGCCGATCGTCGGCGTCGGAGCCGAGCAAGTCGCGGCCGACGTCCTCACAGGCATCGATCAGCGCGCGCAGGCCCGCATCCTCGGCCTCGGCGCGCATGTCCGCCAGCAGGCCGAGCAGCGTCGCGCCATTGTCCATGCTCAGCTTGCGGCCGACCAGGTCGGCGGCCTGGATGCCGTTGGTGCCTTCGTAGATCGGGGTGATGCGCGCGTCGCGGAAATGCTGGGCGGCGCCGGTCTCCTCGATATAGCCCATGCCGCCATGGACCTGCAGGCCGAGGCTCGCGACTTCGTTGCCGAGATCGGTCGCATGCGCCTTGGCGAGCGGGGTCAGCAGTTCGACGCGCTTGTCCGCCTCCGCATCGCCGGCGCGGCCGCGATCGAGCTGGCCGAAGGCGTAATAGACCAGCGCGCGGGCCGCCTGGGTCTGCGCCTTCATCCGCAGCAGCATGCGGCGGACGTCCGGATGCTCGATGATCGCCGTCGGCGCGCCGCCGCGATAGCCCTGCACCCGCTCGCGGGCATAGGCGACCGCGCGTTGGGTGGCGCGTTCGGCGACCTGGACGCCCTGCAGGCCGACGTTCAGCCGGGCATTGTTCATCATCGTGAACATCGCGCGGATGCCGCCCAGCTCGGGGCCGATCAGCTCGCCGATGCAATCGTCGTTGTCGCCGAAGCTCAGCACGCAGGTGGGCGAGGCGTGGAGGCCCATCTTGTGCTCGATCGAGACGACCTTGATATCGTTGAAATCGCCCGGCGTACCATCCGCGTTCAGCCGATATTTCGGCACGAGGAACAGCGACAGGCCCTTGGTGCCGGCAGGAGCGCCCGGCGTGCGGGCGAGGACGAGGTGGACGATATTGTCGGCCATGTCATGGTCGCCGAACGAGATGTAGATCTTGGTGCCCTTGATCTTCCACTTGCCGTCGCCCGCCGGCTCGGCCTTGGTTTTCACTGCGCCAACATCGGATCCCGCCTGCGGCTCGGTAAGGTTCATCGTGCCGGTCCATTCGCCGGTGGCGAGCCTGGGCAGATACTGCGCCTGCTGTTCGGGCGAGCCGTGATGGTGCAGCGCTTCCACCGCGCCGACGGTCAGCACCGGGCACAGGCAGAAACCCATGTTCGCCGTGCCCAGCGTCTCGAGCACCGCCACCGACAGGCTGACCGGCAGGCCCTGGCCGCCATGCTCGGCGGGGGAGCCGATCGTGCCCCATCCGCCCTCGACATAGGCGCGGTAGGCTGCGGCGAAGCCCTCCGGCATCGTCACGCCCTGCTCGGTCCAGCGCGCGCCCTCGGTATCCCCCAATCGTTCGAGCGGCGCCCATTCGCCCGCGGCGAACTGGCCGGCGCCGTCCAGCACGGCATCGAGCAGGTCGGGCGTGGCCTCTGCGCTGATCTCGGACAGGCGGACAATATGGTCGAGCACGAAACGCTGCTCGGCGGTGGCGGGGGTGAACATCAGGCCTCTCTCTTGTGATCTTCTTTCCAGCACTATAGCGCCGTCGCCGTGACCCCAGCAAATCCGCGCATCTTACCCTACGGCGAGGCCGCCCTTGCGGAAGCGGCGGCGCTGATTCGGCGAGGCGAATGCGTCGCGGTGCCCACCGAAACCGTCTACGGCCTCGCCGCAGACGCCACCGATTCGGCCGCGGTGGCGGGGATCTATGCGGCCAAGGGGCGGCCCTCGTTCAACCCGCTGATCGTGCATGTCGCGGACATGGCAATGGCGGAGACGATCGCCCGGTTCGACGACGAGGCCCGGGCGCTGGCGGCGCGCTTCTGGCCGGGGCCGCTCACCATGGTGTTGCCGCTCGCGGAGGGTTCCCCGGTCGCCAGCCTGGTTACCGCCGGTTTGCCGACCGTGGCGCTGCGGATGCCCGATCACCGTGCGATGCAGGGGGTCATCCAGGCAAGCGGGCGGCCGCTCGCTGCGCCTTCCGCCAATGCAAGCGGCGGCATCAGCCCGACGCGGGCGGCGCACGTCGTATCCAGCCTGGGCGGGCGGGTGCCGCTGGTGATCGATGACGGCGCTACCGAAGCCGGCATCGAATCGACGATCGTCGATACGGTCCGTCGCGTGATCCTGCGGCCAGGCCCGATTCCGGCAGAAGCGCTGCCCGGCTATGGCACCGGGGCAACGCCCGGGGCAATCACGGCGCCCGGCCAGTTGGCGAGCCATTACGCGCCGTCGAAGCCGGTGCGGCTCGGTGCGACACGGCCTGTGCCAGGGGAGTGGCTGATCGGCTTTGGCGCGGTGGCGGGCGACGATACGCTTTCGGCGTCGGGCGATCTGGTCGAAGCGGCGTCCCGCCTGTTCGATGCGCTGCACCGGGCGGATGCCTCTGGCCGGACAGGCATTGCGGTGGCGCCGGTGCCGCACGTGGGACTCGGCGTGGCGATCAACGATCGCCTGGTCCGGGCCGCCCATCCGCGCTGACGATGCACTCGGCGATCGGTGCACGGCAATGGTTGACCGTCCTCGCCATCTATTGCTTCCGAGCCGGGCAATAATCGCGCGGCGCTGGAACCTAACGCGATCGCCGACCGATGCATCCGGCATATCGGGCGCTGATCCGGTGTCCGCTTTACCATAATGGGTACAAGAGAATATCTGCGCGCTTTACATGCAGGTCACGAACCATAAGGTAGCGCTCGTTCGGAAGTTCGCCAATAATAGGCGGCACGAAATCAAAGGTGGAGGAAGCGGATGGCGCTGAGCCTGAGCGCGGCGATGTAAACATCTGCCAGCGCCGGCGATTGCGATCGGAGGCTTCTTCTTCTTATGCGGAACCCGGATGTCCGCCGCTGCTGGCGCGAATGACCAGTGCGTCGGCTTCCTGCCGTGCGGCCGATTCTTTCGGCCGCACGGATGACGCCCCCCGTGGAGAGGGCGCGGCTTACGCGGCCGCGCCCTCTTTCACCTTCTCGGCGAAGCTTTTGCGCAGCTTGCGAAGCTTGGGCGGAATGACGGCGAGGCAATAGGGGTTCCGCTGGCCTTCGCCTTCCCAATATTCCTGGTGATAGTCTTCGGCGGGCCACCACGCGCCCAGCGGCTCGATCGACGTGACGATCGGCTGCGGCCAATCCGGGCGGGCGCGGTCAAGCGCCGCCAGCGCCTCGCGTTCCTGCTCCGCCGAGTGCGGAAAGATCGCAGAACGATATTGGGTGCCGATATCGTTTCCCTGGCGATTCAGCTGGGTCGGATCATGGGTAGCGAGAAAGATATCGAGGAGCTGGCCGTAGTTGATTACGTCGTTGTCGAAGCTCACGCGGATTGCCTCGGCATGGCCGGTAGTGCCGGTGCACACTTCCTTATATGTGGGATGTTCCTTGGTGCCGCCGATATAGCCGCTTTCGACTGCCTGCACACCGATCACGTCCTTGAACACTGCTTCGGTACACCAGAAACATCCCCCGGCGAGGGTGGCCGTCTCGATCGTCATTACGAGGAACTCCTTGCTTGTATCGCAAAGATAGGGTGGAGCGGAGTTGGAACAATGGGGGGTATCCGATGCGCAATGATACGGTGTTGGTGACGGGTGGTGCGGGGTATATCGGCAGCCATGCGGTGCTGGCGTTGCTCGACGCGGGATGGCGCGTGGTCGTCGTCGATAATCTCATTACCGGTTTCAATTGGGCTGTGGACTCGCGGGCGACGCTGGTGGTGGCGAATATCGACGATGCCGATGCCGTACGCGGCGCGATCCGCACGCACGGCGTAACCGCGGTGATGCATTTCGCCGGCTCCGTCGTGGTTCCGGAATCGGTGAGCGATCCGCTCAAATATTATCGCAACAATACGGCGGCCAGCCGCTCGCTGATCGAAAGCGTTGTCGCGGAAGGGGTGCGCCACTTCATCTTCTCGTCGACTGCGGCGACCTATGGCATCCCCGAGCAGGTTCCGATCCGTGAGGACAGCCCCAAGGCGCCGATCAATCCCTACGGCATGTCCAAGTTGATGACCGAGATCATGCTGAAGGACGTCGCTGCCGCGCACCCGCTGAACTATTGCGCGCTGCGCTATTTCAACGTGGCCGGTGCCGATCCGCAGGGGCGCAGCGGCCAGTCGACCGCAGGTGCCACGCATCTGATCAAGGTTGCTGTGGAAGCCGCCACCGGCAAGCGCAGCCATGTGTCGGTATTCGGCACCGATTTCGCGACGCCCGACGGCACCGGCGTGCGAGACTATATCCATGTCAGCGATCTCGCCGCAGCCCATGTCGATGCGCTCGACCTGCTGATCGCGCGGCCGGACGAGAGCCACACGTTGAACTGCGGCTATGGCCGTGGCTTCTCGGTGCTCGAAGTGCTCGATGCCGTCGACCGCGAGACCAACGTGACGATCGAGCGCAAGCTGGAAGGGCGTCGCGCCGGTGATCCCGATGCGCTGGTGGCGGACAACAGCGCAATCCTGGCGGCGCTGCCCTGGCGGCCGAAGCACGCCGATCTGAACGGCATCGTCCGCGATGCGCTCGCCTGGGAGCGCAAGCTCGCCGAAATGGGTCGATGATGCTTCGCTTCCTCCCCGGCAGCCGGGGAGGAAGCGATTGCTTCAGATATCCTGCACCAGCCGGCCATACAGTTCCGGCCGGCGATCGCGGAAGAAGCCGAAGGCGGCGCGGTGCCGCTTCACCCGCGCGATATCGAGCGTCGCGGTGATCACGCCTTCTTCCGTGCGGTCCAGTTCGGCGAGGATGTCGCCGCGCTCGTCGGTGATGAAGCTGGTGCCGTAGAAGGTCTGGCCATGCTCGGTGCCGACGCGGTTGGCGGCGATCACCGGCACGACGTTGGAGACCGCATGGCCCACCATCGCGCGGCGCCACAGCCGGGCGGTATCCAGGCTGTCGTCATGCGGCTCGCTGCCGATCGCGGTGGGGTAGAAGAGGAGTTCCGCACCCATCAGCATCATCGCGCGGGCGGTTTCCGGATACCATTGGTCCCAGCATATGCCGACACCGAGCTTGGCGCCGGGGCCGTCCCACACCTTGAAGCCGGTGTTGCCGGGGCGGAAGTAGAACTTCTCCTCATAGCCCGGGCCGTCGGGGATGTGGCTCTTGCGATAGACGCCGGAGACCTTGCCGTCGGGACCGATCATCGCGAGGCTGTTATAGTGGTGCGGCCCATCGGCTTCGAAGAAGCTGGTCGGGATGTGGATGCTCAGCTCGGCGGCGAGCGCCTGCATCGCCAGCACCGCCTTGTGCTCGGTCACCGGCTTGGCGTTGGCGAAAAGCCCCTCGTCCTCGACGCGGCAGAAATATTCGCCTTCGAACAGTTCGGGCGGCAGCACGACCTGCGCGCCGCGGCCGGCGGCCTCGCGGACCAGCTCGGTCACGCGGGCGATGTTCGCGTCGATATCGTTCGAGAAGGCGAGCTGCAGCGCGCCGACGGTGATTGCAGTCATGACGGTCCTCAGAGCGTGATGCCGAACCGGGCGAGCGCCGCGGCGGTCAGGAAATACAACAGGATCGTGAGCGCGATGCCGGCGAGCAGGGCGGGGGCGAAGCCCACCCCCGATCGCAGCAGCACGGGTACGAGCAGGAACATGGGGAGCGAGGGCAGCACATACCAGAAGGTCGCCTGGAGATGGTCCGCCACCCGCACCGGGTCCTGCGTGTCGCGCCACAGCCACAGGACCCCGAGCAGCGAGATCAGCGGCAGCGATGCGACCAGCGCGCCGAACGCGGGACTGCGCCGGGCGAGCATCGCCACGGCGGCGACGATCAGCCCGGATAGCAGCGCACGGACGGCGAAGGCAGTCACCCGATCGTCGGTATCTGCTGCGAGATGCAGTGGAAGCTGCCCCCGCCGGTGAGGATATGGTCCGCCCGCTGGCCGACGATGACGCGGCCGGGGAAGATCTCCTGCAACGTTTCGATCGCAGCCTGATCGTTCGGCTGGCCGTACAGTGGCACGACGACGGTGGCATTGCCGATGTAGAAGTTCATGTAGCTGGCCGGGATCACCTCGCCATCCTCATCCAGCACCGCGCCGGGGGAGGGCATCCGCACCAGCTCGACGCCGAATGCCTCGGCGCGGGCGACCGCATCGGCATATACGTCCGCGTTGGGATCGTCCTCGGCGGGCGTCGGGATCAGCAGCCGGTTGGGGCCGACGAAGCGGGCGAGATTGTCGACATGGCCGTCGGTATGGTCGTTGGCGAGGCCGTCGCCCAGCCACAGGACGCGGGTGTAGCCGAGGTCGCTGGCGAGCTTCGCCTCGATCGCGGCGCGGTCCAGGTCCGGGTTGCGGTTGGGGTTGAGCAGGCACTGTTCGGTGGTGACGCACAGCCCGGTGCCGTCGCCGTCGATCGCGCCACCTTCGAGCACCCAGCCATGCTTGACGGCGGCGAGACCGCGCCGCGCGGCGAGCCGGGCGCCGATGGTGTCGTCGCCTTCGAGGTCGTATTTGCCGCCCCAGCCGTTGAAGCCGAAGTCCTGCGCCACGCCGTCGCCGGTGACGATGCCGGCGGTGTCGCGCAGCCAGATGTCGCCGAACAGCTCGGTCACGACCTCGGCGGCGTCGCCCGCCATCGCCCTGGCGGCGTCGGCGGCGGCCTCATCGGCGGCGACGAGGATCACCCGCTCGCCGCGGCCTTCGGCATGGACGGCGCGGGCAAAGGCGATCACTTCCTCGCGCGCGGGCTCCAGATCTTCGAGCCAGAGATCGCCATGGCTGGGAAAGCCGATCCAGACCGCGTCGTGCGGTGCCCATTCGGGGGGAGGGGTACGAGTCATGGCGGGGGCTTTAGCCGCGTACGGTTACAGGGGAAAGGCCGGCCGTCCCCCCTAGCCGTCATCCAAGTGTAGGCGGGGATTCATTGGCCTGTGCGTTCGCAGCACGAGCCGCGCCGTCCTGGCAAATGGATTCCCGCCTTCGCGGGAATGACGGGGTAGAGAGGCGAGGGTTATTGCCCCGCCCGCGCCTTGTCGCGGACGCTGCGGAATTCGGCATTCTTGAACCAGTTGTGCCAGCTGCTGCCCTCGGCCAGTTCGCGGCCCGGGCCATCATAGATCCGCAGCAGGCAAGGGCAAGCAACGAAAAGCGCATGGCGTTCCTCCTGATGCGCCTGTTCTGGCAAGCCGGTCAGCCCTGGTTCAGCCCAATGAAAAAGGGCGGCCCCGAAGGACCGCCCCGTTTTCTCATTTCCCGAAGGAGCCGAATTAGCGCGAGTAGAACTCGACGACCAGGTTCGGTTCCATCTTCACCGGGTACGGCACTTCGTCGAGCGTCGGCACGCGGGTGAAGGTGACCTTCGACGCGCCTTCCGGCACGACGTAATCGGGGATGTCGCGCTCGGCCAGGCTCTGCGCTTCCATGACCAGCGCCATTTCCTGCGCCTTGCTGCTCAGGCTGATTTCCTGGCCCGGCTTGATGCGGCGCGAACCGATGTTGCACTTCTCGCCGTCGACGCGGACATGGCCGTGGTTGACCAGCTGGCGGGCCGCGAAGATCGTCGGCGCGAACTTGGCGCGGTAGACGATCATGTCGAGGCGCTGCTCGAGCAGGCCGATCAGGTTCTGACCGGTGTCGCCCTTCATGCGCGACGCGTCTTCGTACGAGCGCTTGAACTGCTTCTCGGTGATGTCGCCGTAATAGCCCTTGAGCTTCTGCTTGGCGCGCAGCTGGATGCCGAAGTCCGACATCTTGCCCTTGCGGCGCTGGCCGTGCTGGCCCGGGCCGTACTCACGCTTGTTCACCGGGGACTTCGGACGACCCCAGATGTTTTCGCCCATGCGGCGATCGAGCTTATGCTTGGCGCTGGAGCGCTTCGACATGTCAATTCCTTGATCAATTGCGTTGACGTTGACCCGGACGGCAAACCGCCCTGATCGCGATCCCGGTTTCGCCTGTGCTGCTCTTGTGGGAGAGCGCAGGGCCACCGCTTCACCGGGGGTGCGGGGCCAATTGCGAAGCGGCGCGCCTAGCGGGGCAGGGCGGGCGAGTCAAGCGCCTCACTCCACCCGGTGGCGCTTCCGGCCGTTGAGCGCGGACAGCACGCCGCGCAGCGTGCGCAACTCCTGACTCGACCAGCGCGGCTTGGTAAGCAGCGTCCGCAGCGTCCGCTTGGTCGAGGGCACCCGGTCCGGCGGGAAATAATAGCCGGAATCTTCCAGCATCGCATCGAGCTGGCCGATCATGCCGTCCAGCTCCTCCTGCGGGGCCGGGGGATCGAGATCAACCGCCGGTGGGCTCTCCAGTCCGACATGCTTCGACCATTCATAGGCGACCAGGATCACCGCCTGGGCGAGGTTCAGCGAGCCGAATTCCGGGTTGATCGGCACCGTGATGATCGTGCGGGCGAGCGCCACATCGTCGGTCTCCAGCCCCGAACGCTCCGGCCCGAACAGGATCGCGCTGCGGGTGGGCGCGCCGTGGATCTCGCGCGCGGCGACTTCGGGCGTCACCACCGGCTTGGTCACCCCGCGCTTGCGCACGGTGGTGGCATAGACATGGGTGCAGTCCGCCACCGCATCGGCGACGCTCTCGAATACCTGCGCCTTTTCGAGCACGATATCGGCACCACTCGCGGCGGGCCCTGCCGCGGGATTCGGCCAGCCGTCGCGGGGGCTCACCAGCCGCATCTCGGTCAGCCCGAAGTTGAGCATGGCGCGCGCGGCCTTGCCGATATTCTCGCCCAATTGCGGGCGAACGAGCACGATCACGGGGGGATTCAACTTTTGCCGACCTCGCTGACGTTACCGGCGAATTCCTCGAAATCCTTCGCCTCGCGGAAATCCTTATACACGCTGGCGAAGCGGATATAGGCCACCGAATCGAGCCCCTTGAGCGCCTCCATCACCAGCTCGCCGATGCGCTGGGAGGGGATTTCGCTCTCGCCCGTCGTTTCCAATTGCCGCTGGATGCCCGACACCAGCCGCTCGATCTGGGCGGGCTGGATCGGGCGCTTGCGGCAGGCGGTGGAGACCGAACGCATCAGCTTCTCGCGCTCGAACGGCTCGCGCCGGTCTCCGCTCTTCACGACGGTCAGGTCGCGCAGCTGGATGCGCTCGAAGGTGGTGAAGCGCGCACCGCACGCCTCGCATTGCCGGCGTCTGCGGATCGCCGCCCCGTCGTCGGTGGGGCGGCTATCCTTTACCTGGCTGGCTTCATTCGAACAGAAGGGGCAGCGCACTTAGCCGCCGTAGATCGGGAAGCGTTCGCACAGCGCGCGGACGCGGGCCTTCACATCGGCCTCGACCGCGGCGTCGCCCGCCTCGCCCTTGGTGCGCAGGCCGTCGAGCACGTCGGCGACCATGTTGCCGATCTCGCGGAACTCGGCCGGGCCGAAGCCGCGGGTGGTGCCCGCCGGCGAGCCGACGCGGATGCCGCTGGTCTTCATCGGCGGCAGCGGATCGTTGGGAATGCCGTTCTTGTTGCAGGTGATCGCCGCACGCTCCAGCGCCTCGTCGGCGTCCTTGCCGGTTACGCCCAGCGGGGTGAGGTCGACCAGCGCGAGGTGGGTGTCGGTGCCGCCCGAAACGAGGTTCGCGCCGCGCTCCTTCAGCGTCGCCGCCAGCACCTTGGCGTTCTCGACCACCGCCGCGGCATAGCTCTTGAACTCGGGACGCAGCGCCTCGCCGAACGCGACCGCCTTGGCGGCGATCACGTGCATCAGCGGGCCGCCCTGCAGACCCGGGAACACCGCCGAGTTGATCTTCTTGGCGATCGCCTCGTCATTGGTCAGGATCATGCCGCCGCGCGGACCGCGCAGCGTCTTGTGCGTGGTGGTGGTGACGACATGGGCGTGGCCGAACGGGGTCGGGTGGACGCCGCCGGCGACCAGGCCGGCGAAGTGCGCCATGTCGACCATGAACAGTGCGCCGACCTCGTCCGCGATCGCGCGGAAGCGGGCGAAATCGATGTGGCGCGGATAGGCTGAGCCGCCGGTGATGATCAGCTTGGGGCTATGTTCCTTGGCGAGGGCGAGCACCTGGTCATAGTCGATCAGGTGATCGTCGGGGCGCACGCCATACTGCACCGCGTTGAACCACTTGCCGCTCATCGCCGCGCGGGCGCCGTGAGTCAGATGACCGCCGGCATCGAGGCTGAGCCCGAGGATGGTGTCGCCCGGCTTGGTCAGGGCGAGCATCACCGCGCCGTTGGCCTGTGCGCCCGAGTGCGGCTGGACGTTGGCGAAGTCGCAGCCGAACAGCTGCTTGGCGCGATCGATCGCCAGCTGCTCCACCTCGTCGGACGGGTGGCAGCCCTGATAATAGCGCTTGCCGGGATAGCCCTCGGCGTACTTGTTGGTGAAGACCGAGCCCTGCGCCTCGAGCACCGCCTTGGAAACGATGTTCTCGGAGGCGATCAGTTCGATCTGATACTGCTCGCGGGCGAGCTCGTGCTCGACGCCGGCGAACACCGCGGGATCGACTTCGCTCAGGGTTTTGGTGAAGAAGCCATCCGGCTGAAGGCCTGCCGTAACGGGGTTGGTGCTCATGCGGGGCTCCTTTCGGGGTTGCTCAGCTTCTCCACGCGGCGAACGTGCCGATCGCCGAGGAAAGCCGTTTCGAGAAACTGGGTGATGCAGGCCTTGGCCATCTCGATGCCGACCAGTCGCGCGCCGAGCGCGATGACATTGGCGTCATTGTGCTGGCGCGCAAGGCCGGCGGAGAGCGGCTCGGAGACGAGCGCGCAGCGGGCGGCGGGGTTGCGGTTGACCGCGATCGAGATGCCGATGCCCGAGCCGCACAGCGCGACGCCGAAGGTCGCCTCGCCGGTCTCGATCGCCTTGCCCAGGCGATAGCCATAATCCGGATAATCGACGCTGTCCGGGCCGTTGGTCCCCAGATCGAGCACGTCGTGGCCGAGGCCACGCAACCAATCGGCGAGTTCTGCCTTCATGGCGAAGGCGGCGTGATCCGAGGCGAGGGCGATGCGGTGTTGCATGGCGGCCCTCTACGCGCGTGTGCGCCCGCTGGCTAGACACCCAGGAGACCATATGCCGAAGACTTTGTTCGTTCTGTTGCCTGCCCTTGCGCTCGGCCTTGCCGCCTGCTCGCCGAGCACCGAGGATCGCGTGGACAATTCGCTTGATCGCGCGGGCGATTCGCTCACCAACGCGGCAGACCGGCTGGGCGATCGGTTGGAGAACGGCATGGATCGGGCGCGCGACTCGCTCCGCCGCGATGCGGACAGAGCGGGCAACACCGTCGCCGAAGGGGCTGACGATGCCGGCCGCGCGATCGACAACACGGCGCGTTGACGCGGCGGCTTTTTGCCCGAGGATTGATTTCCTGGAGGTGCTGTCACAAGGCTGCAAAGCTTTTGTCACAGGGGAGTTTGGCCGGCGCGGCGATCCGTCCGTCGCTGGTGCTGGCCTCCGGGAGTCTTCTACGAATGTCATCAGTTGCCAAGGCGCCGAAGAACGGTGCGGTTCGGGGTGCGGTGCACCGCCACGAGCATCTTTCGAAGGAGGGCATTCTCGAACGCGCCTTCACCTTCGCGTTCCGCGGACTGGTCTATGCCCAGATCTGGGAAGACCCGGTGATCGACATGGAAGCGCTGCAGATCACGCCGGAATGCCACATCGTCACGATCGCTTCGGGCGGCTGCAACGTCTTTTCCTACCTGACGGCCAACCCCGCGAAAATCACTGCGGTGGACCTCAATCCGGCGCATATCGCGCTCAACAAGCTCAAGCAGCAGGCGGCGCTGCGGCTGCCGGACTATGAGTCCTTCCACCGCTTCTTCGGCCTGGCCAACCGGCCCGAGAATATCGATGCGTACAAGACCTGGCTGCGCCCGCATCTCGACGATAGCTCGCGCGCCTATTGGGAAGGCCGCGCGCCCAACGGCGTGCGCCGCATCAACGGCTTCAAGACCGGCTTCTACCGCCAGGGCCTGCTTGGCCGGTTGATCGGCTTCGTCCACTGGCTGGGGCATCGCTACGGCATCGATCCCAAGGAGATGCT
This sequence comes from Sphingomonas pokkalii, assembly GCF_003096275.1. Classification (GTDB taxonomy): domain Bacteria; phylum Pseudomonadota; class Alphaproteobacteria; order Sphingomonadales; family Sphingomonadaceae; genus Sphingomonas; species Sphingomonas pokkalii. The sequence goes on along the minus strand of NZ_QENQ01000001.1, from coordinate 2,566,120 downwards.
CGCGGCGCAGTCGATCGAGGAGCAGCGCCACATCTTCGAGACGCGCTTCGCGCCGTTCTTCGACAAGAAGCTGCTGCGCTGGCTGGTCGACCAGCCCGCCGCGCTGTTCGGCTTCGGCATCCCGCCGGCGCAATATGACCTGCTCAAGGTGGACGATCAGGAAGGCATCACCGGCGCGCTGCGCAGCCGCCTGCGCAAGCTCGCCTGCGACTTCGACCTCAAGGACAATTTCTACGCCTGGCAGGCATTCGGCCGCGGCTATGGCGAGCATGAGGGCGCGCCGCTGCCGCCCTATCTCGAGCGCAAGAACTACGAGGTCGTGCGCGACCGCGCCGACCGCGTCGAGATTCGCCACACCAACTATGCCGATTATCTCGAGTCGATGCCGGCCCAGTCGCTCGATCGCTACATCCTGCTCGACGCGCAGGATTGGATGACCGACGAGCAGCTGACCCGCATCTGGACCGAGATCACCCGCACCGCCAAGCCGGGCGCGCGGGTGCTGTATCGCACCGCAGCCGTGCCGGACGTGGTGCGCGGCCACATCCCCGACGCGCTGCTGAACCAATGGCAATATGAGGATCAGGCCAAGCTCGACGACTGGACGCGGCGCGACCGGTCTTCGGTCTATGGCGCGACCCATGTCTGGACGCTGAAGCCGCACGCATGAGCGCCACGGCAGGGACAGGGGATCAGAAGGGGCTGATGGACGCGACCTACGCGCTCCATCGCCACTTCTACGATTTCACCCGCAAATTCTATCTGCTCGGCCGCGACCGGCTGATCCGCGAACTGGCGCCGCCGCCGGGCGGCACCGTGCTGGAAGTCGGCTGCGGCACCGCGCGCAACCTGATCGTTGCCGCCAAACGCTGGCCCGATGCGCGTTTCCACGGCTTCGACATCAGCGAGGCGATGCTCGACACCGCACGCAAGTCGGTGGCCAAGCACGGCCTTACCTCGAAGATAACGCTGGCGCAGGGCGATGCTGGAGCGTTCGACGTGAACGCGCTATTCGGCCTGGAACAGGTCGACCGCGTGTTCATGAGCTACACGCTGTCGATGATTCCGCCCTGGAAGGAAGCGATCGCGCTGGGTGCCAAGGCGCTGGCGCCGGGCGGCAGCCTGCACATCGTCGACTTCGGCCAGTATGAACGCCTGCCGGGCTTCGCCAAGCGCTTCCACTTCAAGTCGCTCAACGACTTCCACGTCTATCCGCGTGCCGATCTGCGTGACGTGGTGGAGCGCATTGCCGCCGAGCAGGGGCTGGCGGCATCGTTCCGCTCCTCGCTGCGCGGTTATAGCTGGAGCGCGGAGCTCAGGCGCCCGGCCTGATGCTGGTCTGCGGGGTGGTTAGATGATATCTCTTACATCATGAACCACCCCTTCCGACTGGCGGAGCTTCAGGAGCCGCGCGTTGCCTTCACGGCCGCCGATTTTGAGCGAATGCTGAAGCTGGGTGCGTTTGCGGACATGCGTGCCGAGCTGGTGGGGGGAGCGCTCGTAAAGATGATGCCGGCACTGCCAGGGCATGGCGAGCGGAACGCCACGCTTGTCTTGCGGTTGCACGCGACGATCAATGGGCAGCCGCTCGCGATCGCCACCGATCTTGCGATACGGATCGACGATCTCACGGTGCGGGCAGCCGACATTGCCATTTATCCGGACACATTGCCGCAAGACGAGGTGCCCGATGGTGCGGACATCCTGCTGGCGGTTGAGATCGCCGACACCACACTGGCCCGCGACCTGGGCGAAAAGTTCGCGGATTATGGCAGGGCCGCCGTCCCCAATTACTGGGTTGTCGACGCTGCGGCGCGGGTGGTGCATGTCATGACGTCGCCCAAGCCCGATGGCGGCTATGCTGACCGCCAGGTTGCGCGCTTTGGCGATCCCGTGCCGGTACCTTGGTCCGACGTCCCCGTTACCCTCGACTGACGGCGCTTACGCGGCCAGCCTGAGCTCCAGCCGGCCCCAGATCTCGACCAGCGCGTCCACCAGTTCGCGCATCATCGCTTCGTCATGCGCGGGGCCGGGAGTGAAGCGCAGCCGTTCGGTGCCGCGCGGCACGGTGGGGTAGTTGATCGGCTGCACGTACACGCCATATTCGGCGAGCAGCACGTCGCTGATCTTCTTGGCCTTGACCGGATCACCGACCATCAGCGGCACGATGTGCGTGGTGGAAGGGAGCACCGGCAGCCCGGCGTCGTTCATCAGCTGCTTGAGCGTCGCGGCGGCGGCCTGCTGGCCTTCGCGCTCGACGGACGAGCCCTTGAGATGCCGCACGCTCGCCAGCGCTCCGGCGACCAGCACCGGCGACAGCGAGGTGGTGAAGATGAAGCCCGGCGCATAGCTGCGGATCACGTCGATGATCACCTGGTCGGCGGCGATATAGCCGCCCATCACGCCGAACGCCTTGCCCAGCGTGCCCTCGATGATCGTCAGCCGGTGGGCCAGCCCCTCGCGGTCCGAGATGCCGCCGCCGCGCGGGCCGTACATGCCCACCGCATGGACCTCGTCGAGATAGGTCAGCGCGTTATACTTGTCGGCCAGGTCGCAGATTTCCGCGATCGGCGCGATATCGGCGTCCATCGAATAGACGCTCTCGAACGCGATCAGTTTCGGCACCGAGGGATCGTCGGCCGCCAGCAGTTCCTCGAGATGGGCGAGATCGTTATGGCGCCACACCCGCTTCTCGCAGCCCGAATTTCGGATGCCGGCGATCATCGAGGCGTGATTCAGTTCGTCCGAATAGATGATGCAGCCCGGCATCACCTTGGCGAGCGTCGACAACGTCGCTTCGTTCGAGACATAGCCCGAGGTGAAGAGCAGCGCATTTTCCTTGCCGTGGAGATCGGCCAGCTCGCGTTCGAGATCGATGTGGTAATGGGTGTTGCCGCCGATATTGCGGGTGCCGCCGGAGCCGGCGCCGACATCGTGCAGCGCCTCTTCCATCGCCGCGATCACCTTGGGGTGCTGCCCCATCGCCAGATAGTCGTTCGAGCACCACACCGTGATCGGCTTCGGCCCGTTATGCCCGGCGAAGCAGCGCGCATTGGGGAACATGCCCTTGTTGCGCAGGATGTCGATGAAGACCCGGTAGCGCCCCTCGGCATGGAGACGGTCGATGGCCTGGGTGAAGACTCGCGTATAGTCAATCGCGGGTGCGTGGGCGTCTTGGCGCTGCATGGTTCTTTCCTCTACGCCCTCTTTTCCGGCAATTCCAGCACGGGAAGCCCCGTATTGCCCGTCCTCTCCGGCAAGCGCTTGCTTGTCGCCGCGGAAGGAATGGCGCCCCTGGAATGTGCACAGGGCGCCGTGGATTTCCAGTTTTTCCGTCGACGAAAAGCTCGCTTACTCTAATCGAGTTTAAGTGCATTTGGGGCGATATGGGAAGTCAAACATGCTATGCTCCAACTTTCCCGTACTGCGGCTGGTGTGAATGGACGCCGCCGAACATTCTGCGCGGCTTGTAACCATGGACAGGGGCCCTGACGATGACGATCGACAGCGAGTATTTTTCGGCCCGCGCGCGAAAGGAACGCGAGCTTGCTGCGCGATGTGTGCAGGGACCGGCTCGTCGCGTGCATGAGGAATTGGCGGCGCGCTATACGGCGAAGGCCCGCACATCCGAACCCATGGCTGCGGGCGAACGCAGCGTCTGAGAGACCGTTTGGAAATTCGATCGGGTCGGCCTGGCGGGTCTTTTTCGCCGCCGCAGCGTCGCCAATCCTCGCCGATGCCTCCGGCATCGCCTGCGGTTGGCTTCTTGCGCGCGACAAAAAATCCCTCGCCAGCCCTCCGCCGCCGAATTCCCAAACGGTCTCTGAGCGCGCCGCGCCGGGGCATGGGATTGGATCGGCCCGCCCGCCTCTTCCTGTTCCCGTCGATTCCGCCAATCAACGCTTACAGCGTTTCGAGTCGACTCAACCCATAGGTGGCAAGCGTAGGGGCGAGCCGGCGATGCGCCGGGTCGTGGGATGTGAAGACGGCATGGCCGGGCGGGAGGTGTTCCGGCCAGGATTGGCCTTGTGTCAAATGCGCGACACGCCGGGCGATACCGGGACCGCCATCGACAAACGCAACCCCCGCGGGCGCCACGGCGCGCATCTCGGCTTCGAGCAGCGGGAAATGCGTGCAGGCGTTCACGATCACGTCGATCCGCTCGCCGCCGGGCTGATGGAACAGGCCGTCCAGTTCGTGCGAAACGGCATCCAGTGGCACGGTCTCGCCCGCAAGCTTGGCTTCGGCAAGCGCGACAAGGCGGCCCGATCCGTGCCGCAGCACCGTACAATCCTGCGCAAACCGGGCGGCGAGATCGTCGACATAGGGCTGGCGGACCGTTGCCGCCGTACCGAGTACGCCGATCGTGCGGGTGCGACTTGCCGCCGCCGCGGGTTTGATCGCGGGTACGGTGCCGACGATCGGCAGGTCCAGCGCCGCGCGCACGTGCTGGAGGGCGATGGTGGAGGCGGTGTTGCACGCGATCACGATCAGCCGGGGATCATAGCGTTCGGCCAGGCGACCGAGCAGCGCGGGCACCCGCGCTGCAATCTCGGTCTCGCTCTTGGTGCCATAGGGAAAGCCGCCCGAATCCGCGACATAGACAAGCGGCGCGCGGGGCAGCAGCGCGGTGGTGGGCGCAAGCACCGAAAGGCCGCCCACGCCGGAATCGAAAAACAGCAGGGGGCGACGATCGGACATCGCCTGCCGCCATGGCCGAGGGGCCGCCGGTCCGTCAACGGGGCTGGCGCCTTGGATCAGGCGACTCGGAGCGTGCGTTGGCGGGGGGCTTGGCTGCACGCTGATGCAGATCATTGCACCCTTGCCCCGGAAACGGCTACTCCGCCCTGGCTGAAGGGGGGAAGATTTGCCTACCGAAATTCCATGGCTGGCCCCGGTAGGGGCGCTGTTGCTGGGCTATCTGCTCGGATCGATCCCGTTCGGCGTGCTGCTGACGCGGGCGGCCGGCGCCGGCGATCTGCGTACCATCGGATCCGGCAATATCGGCGCTACCAACGTGCTGCGTACGGGCCGCAAGGGCCTGGCTGCGGCGACATTGCTGCTGGATCTGGGCAAGGGCGCGGCTGCCATATGGCTGGCAGATGCGTTGCTGCCCGGCATGACGGCGCTTGCCGCGGCTGCCGTCTTTCTCGGTCATTGTTACCCGGTGTGGTTGAAGTTCCGTGGCGGCAAGGGCGTGGCCACGCTGATGGGCGTCGTCCTGGCGCTCTATTGGCCATCCGGACTCGTTTACGCCGTGGTTTGGCTCGGGTTGCTGGCGGTGGTGCGAATCTCGTCGGTCGCGGGCATGTCCGCGGCGATTAGCGCGCCGGTAAGCGCGGCCTTTTTCGGGCGGATCGATCTGGTGCTCCTGCTCCTTGCATTGGCGCTGATCGTTCTTTGGAAGCATCGCGACAATATCGACAGGCTGCTCAGCGGAGCCGAGCCCAGGGTTGGCAGCAAGCGTGGCTGACCGGCGGGAGCCACGGCTGCGGCTGTTGCGCTCCGCCAATATCGGCCCCGTCACCTATGGGCAGCTGATCGCGCGTTTCGGAACTGCCGAAGCCGCACTGGAAGCATTGCCGATGCTGGCGGCGCGCGGTGGGGGCAGGGCGCCGGTGATCGCCGATCTCGCTGCCGTTGCGCGGGAAATCGCTGCCGTCGAGCGGCTTGGCGCCCGGTATCTGTTCCTCGATGATCCCGCCTATCCGTCGCTGCTGGCGGCGCTGGAGAGCGCGCCGCCGGCGTTGATCGTTCGCGGTGACGCCCGGTTGCTGGAACGCCCCTGCGTGGCGATGGTGGGCGCGCGCAATGCATCGGCTGCCGCCTGCCGTTTCGCCCGCCAGCTTGCGATCGGCCTTGTCGAGCGCGGTGCGACGATCGTGTCCGGGCTGGCACGCGGTATCGATACGGCGGCGCACCAGGGCGCGCTTTCGGGCGGGACGATCGGGGTGATCGCGAGCGGGATCGATATCGTCTTCCCGCCGGAGAATGCCGAGTTGCAGGCGCGCGTCGGCGAGCAGGGGTTCCTCGTGACCGAACAGCCGCCGGGCACCCAGCCGCTTGCGCGCTTCTTCCCTGCACGCAACCGCATCATCGCCGGACTGTCGCTGGGTACGGTCGTGGTCGAAGCGGCGCCGCGCTCGGGGAGCCTGATCACCGCCAGGATCGCTGCCGAGGCTGGCCGCGAGGTGATGGCGGTGCCCGGCTCACCGCTCGATCCGCGGGCGCAGGGTTGCAACCTCTTGATTCGCGAAGGCGCCACACTCGTCCAGTCGGTGGACGATATCTGGGAGGCGATCCGCCCGATCGATCCGCGTGCGGTGCGCGCGCCCGGCGCCCGCTTTGTCGGCGCTCCCCCGGAAGACGCAAGCGATGCCGATCGTGTCCGCGTGGTTGCGCTGCTGGGCCCTGTACCGGTCGCGGTCGATGAACTGATCCGTCAAGCCGGATCGTCCCCAGCGATCGTGCAGACCGTGCTGCTGGAACTGGAGCTTGCCGGGCGTCTCGATCGCCACGCGGGCGGCCGGGTTTCGCTTCGCTGACCCTTTCCCGGCGTTACGATCGGCGCAATCTGCAGGTTGTTGCAGAATTGCAACGCTGTCGGACGTTCTTTCGCAATGTGGAAACCTTTGCGGACTGGAGGGTTTGGGGGGTGACAAAGCCTTTCCAATCTCAAGGGATGTATCCGTATGCGTTCAATGTTTCTCGTCGCCGTCGCGGCAATCGGCCTTTCGGCAACCGCCGCGAATGCCCAGGACACCACCAGCAGCAACGGCACCAGCTTCCGCGGCATCCGCCTCGAAGCCAATGTCGGCGGCGACCGCTTCCAGTCGCAGGGCGTGCACAACGACAAGTTCGGCTATGGCGGCACCGTCGGCTTCGACGGCCAGATCGGCGAGCGGATCGTGATCGGTGCCGAGGGCAGCTACTGGCGCGCCAACGACTGGAACGAGAACTGCTCGGGCGTGAACGGCGGCACCGTGTGCCACAAGTCGTTCGAGGAATATGGCGCGGCGGTGCGCGCTGGCGTGCTCGCCACCCCGCAGCTGCTGATCTTCGCCAAGGGCGGCTATGTGAACAACGAGCAGCGCAAGCGGCTCGATACGCCGACCGGCGGCTATTACGACCACTTCAACACCAGCGGCTACCAGGTCGGCGGCGGCGTCGAATATTCGCTGACCGGCGAGCAGACCCGCATGCCGGTCTATGCCAATGTCCAGTATGTCTACTCGCAGTACAATGACAACACGTCGCGCCAGCGCGTGATGGCCGGCGTCGGCCTGCGCTTCAAGTAAGCGTAGCGCAGCCGATAGCAGGGCCGGGCGTGGCGAAGGCTACGCCCGGCCCTTGTCGTATCCGCGTGCTTTCCCGCGATCGGTCGTGACAGTGGCGGTTGCGATGCGTATCCCCTGGGCCGAGGGGGAGCGTGATGGACGGTGGGTATTTCTTGCGTCGAACTGCGAGGCTGGTGCGCGCATATCCATGGTCCTGCCTGGCTGCGTGGCTCACCATGGCGATTCCCTGGCTGACCATCGACGCGGGCGGCCTGGATCCGCGGCTGGATTCCGTTGCCTCGCTGGGTAGCGTTTTCGCCCAATTTCTCCTCACCAGCGCGCTGCTGCGCCGCGAAGGCATGCACCATGCCTGGGGCAAGCCCGGCCGAGTGGCGACCTATGTCGTGCAGGGAGTCGTGACAGTGCTGTGCCTGATGGCCGGTGCGCTGCTCTTGATCGTGCCGGCCATCTATCTCTACGCCCGCTGGCTGGTGGTCTTGCCGCTCGTCATCGGAGAAGGGCTGGGCGTGCGCGGCGCGCTCCGAACCAGTTGGCATCGCATGGGACCTTGGATCGGCCCCGCAATGGTTGCGGTAGCGGCAATCTTCGCGCCCGCCGCGCTGCTTTGCCTGGGCGTGCTTTCCTTTTTCGGGCTCGATGCGCCGCTCCCGCTGTGGCCGGTGCTGGCGTCCGACATCGTGATTCCGACCTGCATGGTCGGTTCCTGGGTGCTCGCCGTCGCGGCCCATCTGCTGCTCGCGCCACCGGACCCTGCGGCAGGGGCTGGCGCGGCGACGGATGCACCCTACATGCCGCCCGCAAGCCCCGCCTGAGGAGACACGAGCATGGCCGACGCCCCCGATCCCGCGAACAACCTTCCCGCCGGCTATGTGCCGCCCCAGGTGTGGGAATGGGCGCCGGGCAATGGCGGCCAGTTCGCCAACATCAACCGGCCGGTCTCGGGGGCCACGCACGAGAAGGAACTGCCGATCGGGAACCACCCGATCCAGCTCTATTCGCTCGGCACGCCCAACGGACAGAAGGTGACGATCCTGCTGGAGGAACTGCTCGCTGCCGGCCATGCGGGCGCCGAGTATGACGCCTGGCTGATCAACATCGGCCAGGGCGACCAGTTCGGTAGCGGCTTCGTCGCGATCAACCCGAATTCGAAGATTCCGGCGATGGTCGATCATTCGCTGAGCCCCGCGCTGCCGATCTTCGAAAGCGGCGCGATGATGATTCACCTTGCCGAGAAGTTCGGCACCTTTCTGCCGACCGACACTGTCAAGCGCGCGCAGACGCTCAGCTGGCTGATGTGGCAGATGGGATCGGCGCCGTTCCTGGGCGGCGGCTTCGGCCATTTCTTCACCTATGCCCCGATCAAGATCCAATATGCGATCGACCGCTATGCGATGGAGACCAAGCGCCAACTCCACGTGCTCGACACGCATCTGGAGAGCAACCGCTACCTGGTGGGCGACGACTACACCATCGCCGACATGGCGATCTTCCCCTGGTATGGCGCGGTCGCGCGCGGCGAGATCTATGCGGGGGCGGACGTGTTCCTGCGGACGGAAGAATATCCGAACCTGCTGCGCTGGGCCGCGGAGATCGCCGCGCGCGTGCCGGTACAGCGCGGCCGGCTGGTCAATCGCGGCACGGGCCCGGAGGACCAGCGGGTGCCCGAACGCCATGACGCGAAGGATATCGACATGGTGCTGGAACGGATCCGAGCTACGGCCTGACTCCGGAACGGGCGACCGCCGCATACGCTTGACGCGGTGCGGCGGGCTTCCCCATCCTCGCACGCGTACACGTAGGGATCGATCGAACACTTCATGCAGCTTGTCATCGTCGAGTCGCCGGCCAAGGCGAAAACCATCGAGAAGTATCTGGGCAAGGACTATCGGGTCCTCGCCAGCTACGGCCATGTCCGCGACCTGCCGGCGCGCGACGGGTCGGTGAACCCCGACGAATCGTTCGCGATGGAGTGGGAGACCTATGCCGACAAGTCGAAGCAGCTGAAGGCGATCGCCGACGAGGCGAAGAAGGCCGACCGACTGATCCTCGCAACCGACCCTGATCGCGAGGGCGAGGCGATCAGCTGGCACGTGCAGGAAGTGCTGCGGCTGAAGAAGGCGCTCCCCAAGGAGGTCGAGCGCGTCACCTTCAACGCGATCACCAAGCCCGCGATCCTCCACGCGATGCAGCATCCGCGCGAACTGGATACCGACCTGATCGACGCGTACCGCGCCCGCCGTGCGCTCGATTATCTCGTCGGCTTCACCCTCTCGCCGGTGCTGTGGCGCAAGCTGCCCGGCGCCAAGTCGGCGGGGCGCGTCCAGTCGGTGGCGCTGCGGCTGATCGTCGGGCGCGAGCGCGAGATCGAAAGCTTCGTCGCGCAGGAATATTGGTCGGTCATCGCCGAGATGGAATCGGACGGCACGCCGTTCCAGGCCCGCCTCGTCAAGTGGAAGGGCGAGAAGCTCGACCGCCTCTCGATCGGCGACCAGGGCAGCGCCGAGGCCGCCAAGAAGGCAGTCGAGGAAGGGCGCTTCACCGTCGTCGCGGTCGAGACCAAGCCCGCGCTGCGCAACCCGCCGCCGCCCTTCACCACCTCGACGCTGCAGCAGGAGGCGGCGCGCAAGCTCGGCTTCTCGGCCAGCCACACGATGCGGATCGCGCAGGCGCTCTACGAGGACGGCGCGATCACCTATATGCGTACCGACGGCGTCCAGATGGACCCCTCGGCGATCCAGGCGGCACGCAAGGCGGTCGCCGATCGCTATGACGGGTCGTACGTGCCGGACAAGCCGCGCCAGTACCAGACCAAGGCGAAGAACGCCCAGGAAGCGCACGAGGCGATCCGCCCGACCGATTTCAGCAAGGATCGCGCCGGATCGGGCGACCATGCCCGCCTCTACGACCTGATCTGGAAGCGCGCGCTCGCCAGCCAGATGGCCTCGGCGCGGATGGAGCGCACCACCGTCGACTTGGCGGACGGCACCGGCCAGCACGGCCTGCGCGCCACCGGCCAGGTGGTGCTGTTCCCCGGCTATCTCGCGCTCTACGAAGAGGGCAAGGACGACGAGGGGGATGAAGATTCCCGCCGCCTGCCGCGCATGTCCGAAGGTGCTTCGCCCGCCAAGAAGGCAGTCCACGCCGAGCAGCACTTCACCCAGCCGCCGCCGCGCTTCTCCGAAGCCTCGCTGGTCAAGCGGCTGGAAGAGCTGGGTATCGGCCGGCCTTCGACCTATGCCTCGATCATCCAGGTGCTCAAGGACCGCGCCTATGTGCGGGTGGAGAAGAACCGCTTCTTCGCCGAGGAAAGCGGCCGCCTGCTGACCGCGTTCCTCGAGCGCTTCTTCGAGAAGTACGTGTCGTTCGACTTCACTGCGGGCCTCGAGGAAGAGCTGGACGACGTCTCCGGCGGCCGTGCCGCGTGGCAGGCGGTGCTGGAAGCCTTTTGGCGCGACTTCAAGCCGCGCACCACCGAGGTGATGGAGCAGAAGCCCTCCGACATCACCGCGGCGCTCGACCAGTTCCTGGAGCCCTATCTGTTCCCCGCCAAGGCGGACGGCAGCGATCCGCGGCTTTGCCCGAATTGCGGGGTCGGCAAGCTGGCGCTGCGTGGCGGCCGGTTCGGCGCGTTCGTGGCCTGCTCCAACTATCCCGAGTGCAAATATACCCGTCGCTTCGGCCAGCCGGGCGGCGAGGGCGGTGAGGACACCGGCCCGGAGGTGCTGGGCCAGGACCCCGAGACGGGCCTCAATGTCGAGCGCAAGTCCGGCCGCTTCGGGCCGTACATCCAGCTGGGCGAAGGCAAGGATGCGGCGCGCGCCTCGATCCCGAAGGATATCGATCTCGATCTCGATTGGGCGCTGAAGCTGCTGAAGCTGCCGCGCACGATCGGCAACCACCCGGAGACGGGCAACCCGATCACCGCCTCGATCGGCCGCTATGGCCCCTATCTGGCGCATGACGGCAAATATGCGCGGCTCCAGTCGACCGCCGAGGTGTTCGAGACCGGCATGAACGCGGCGGTGGTCAAGCTGGCCGAAGCGGCGGCGGGCGGCGGGCGCCCGGCCCGCGGTGCGGCGCGCGAGCCGCTCAAGGTGTTCGGCAAGCATCCGCGTACCGATGCCGAGATCAAGCTGATGGAAGGCCGCTACGGCGCGTACCTCACCGACGGCGAGACCAACGCGACGCTGCCCAAGACGATCGACAAGGACGCGCTGACGCTGGAGGAAGCCGCCCAGTTGATCGACGCCAAGGCGGCGGCAGGCCCTGCCAAGGGCAAGAAGAAGGCCCCGGCGAAGAAGGCCCCGGCGAAGAAGGCAGCGGCAAAGAAACCTGCCGCCAAGAAAGCCCCGGCCAAGAAGAAGGCCGAAGGCTGACGGCGGTGATCAGGCTGCGCGGCGCTCGATGCCGCGCAGCCAGGCGCGTGCCGCCTTCTGCGCGGTGATGATCTCGCGGGCGGTCATGTCTTCCGCGATTTCGGCGCGACAGGCTTGCGCCGCCGCACTGCCGGTCATCGCCGCGATATTGAACCATTTATGCGCTTCGACCAGGTCGATGGCCACGCCCTCGGCACCGCTGGAATAGACGACCCCGAGGTCGAAACAGGCGTCCGCGCTGCCATAAGCGGCATCGCGCAATCGGCTTTCGATCAGAAAGCGTGCAGTCTTCTGGCTGTTGGCCATTTCGCTAATCCCTGTTCAACGCTTCGTTGCACAAGATTTGCGGCCGAACGGACAACAAAAGGTTAAGCGGCTTAACCGTATTAATTCATAGGACGGGGATATTATCGATCAGTCTGGTGCCGCCGATTCGGGCCGCAGCGAGCAGCCGCATCGGATTTCCTTCGATCGGCGCGCCCAGCGACTCTGCATCGGCCAGCGCGACATAGTCGAGTTCGAATCCTGCAGCGGTCAAGGTCTCCCGCGCCTGCGCCAAGGCCGACTCGCGGTCTCCCCCCTCGGTGATCACCTTGGCGGCTGCGCCGAGGGCGCGGGGCAGGGCGATGGCCCGGACGCGATCCTCCGGCATCAGATAGGCGTTGCGCGAGGAGAGGGCGAGGCCGTCATCCTCCCGCTGGGTGGGCACGCCGAGGATGTCGATGCCCATGTCCAGATCCGCCACCATCCGGCGAATCACCTGCAGTTGCTGCCAATCCTTCTCGCCGAACACCGCCACGTCCGGCCGGATCTGGTTGAACAGCTTGGACACCACGGTGGCGACGCCATCGAAATGGCCGGGCCGATGGGCCCCGTCGAGAAGTTCGCTCACACCCGACACGCGCACGCCGGTGGCAAAGCCTTCCGGGTACATTGTCTCGGCGCTGGGCATCCACAGCAGGTCGACGCCGGCATTGGCGAGCATCCGCGAATCGGCCTGCTCGCGGCGCGGATATTTGGCCAGATCCTCGTTCGGTCCGAACTGGATCGGATTGACGAAGATCGACACGATGACGCGGGTGCCCGCCCGCTTGGCAGTTTCCACCAGCGCCATGTGCCCGTCATGCAGCGCGCCCATGGTAGGCACGAAGGCCAGCCGGGCGCCTTCGCCGCGGAAGACGTCGAGCGTCTTGCGAAGATCGTCGATCTGGCGAACGGTTTGCACGCTTTGGCACTTTCGATATGGATGGGAGCGCGGCCTTCTATGGGGGGGAGGCAGTGCGATCAAGTGAAGGAATGCCTGCTTTGAATCAGCCAGCCAAACGCCTGCACGTGCTGGTATTTGCCAATGAGAAGGGCGGCACCGGCAAATCGACGACCGCCGTCCACGCGGCGATCGCCCTGGCGGCGAAGGGCGCGCGGGTGGCCTGTTTCGATCTCGATCACCGTCAGCGGACGATGGGGCGCTATCTCGACAATCGCCGCGCGACGATCCGTCGCACCGGACGCGAACTGCCCATGCCCCGTTATGAGACACATGACGGCGAGAGCATGGACTTCTTCACCGACACGCTCGACCGGCTGGGCGAGGGCGCGGATTTTCTGGTGATCGATACGCCCGGTCGTGACGACAAGTTCGCCCGCATCTCCGTCACCAACGCCGATACGCTGGTGACGCCGATGAACGACAGCTTCGTCGACTTCGATCTGATCGGCCAGGTCGATCCGGATACGTTTCGGGTCACTCGTCCCAGCTTCTATTCGGAAATGATCTGGGAATCGCGCAAGCGCCGCGCCAAGGCGGATGGCGAGACGATCGACTGGGTGGTGTTGCGCAACCGGATGCAGCATATCGAAGCGCGCAACATGCGTCGCGTGTCAGAGGCGATCGACCAGCTTTCGAAGCGGGTTGGCTTCCGGGTCATCTCCGGCCTGTCGGAGCGTGTGATCTATCGCGAGCTGTTTCCACAGGGGCTTACGATGCTCGATTCGCGCGAATTCGGCGAAATGGGGCTCAGCCATGTCGCCGCGCGGCAGGAACTGCGCGAGATGATGGCCGGGCTGGCCTTGCCCGACGTCACCGCGCCCTTGTTCGCCTGATGGCGAAGCTTCTCCTCGCGGCGCTGCTGCTCTACCTCGCGTGGCGCTGGTTGCAGCCGAAGAAGAAGGCGCCGCCGGTGCCGCCACTCCGCCTGGGGGAGGGAGAGGCACGGGCGATCCTGGGTGTCGATGCGAATGCCGGGCCGGACGAAATCCGCGCGGCCCATCGACGGCTCGTTTCGGCGGTGCATCCCGATCGTGGGGGTTCCGAGGAACTGACGCGGCGGATCAATATGGCACGCGATACGTTGCTGCACGGCTGAGGCTGGTCCTTGTACCGTAACAATTCGCCTGCAATTATGCTGCGGTGCAAAAATATTAACCTTTGGCGTTTCGGCCGGCTTGCAACTTCCTATCGAGTCGCGGATGAGACGCGCATCTTTTCTTCCCGGAGGCATGAATGACGCATCGTTTCGACCCCACGTCGCTGCGCGAATATGATATCCGCGGCATCGTCGGAAAGACGCTGGGTCCCGACGACGCCCGCGCGATCGGCCGTGGCTTCGCGACGCTGCTGCGCCGCGCCGGCGGCCGCCGGGTGGCGGTGGGCCGCGACGGCCGCATCTCCTCGCCGATGCTCGAGGAAGCGCTGATCGAGGGCCTGACCAAGTCCGGCTGCGACGTGGTGCGCACCGGCATGGGCCCCACCCCGATGCTATATTATGCCGAGGCTACGCTGGAGGTGGATGGCGGCATCCAGATTACCGGCAGCCATAATCCCGGCAACTACAATGGCTTCAAGATGGTGTTCCAGCACCGCTCGTTCTTCGGCCAGGACATCCAGACGCTGGGCAAGATGGCGGCGGAAGGCGATTGGGACGAAGGCGACGGCACCGAGACCGTCACCGACGCTGATATCGAGGACCTGTATGTCAGCCGCCTCATCGCCGGCTATGCGGGTGGTTCGTTCAAGATCGGCTGGGACGCGGGCAACGGCGCCGCCGGCCCGGTGATCGAGAAGCTCGTCAAGCTGCTGCCGGGTGAGCACCATACGCTGTTCACCGATGTGGACGGTAACTTCCCCAACCATCATCCTGATCCTACCGAGGAAAAGAACCTCGCCGATTTGAAGAAGCTCGTCGCGGAGAAGAATCTCGATTTCGGACTGGCTTTCGATGGCGACGGCGATCGCCTGGGCGCGATCGACGGCCAGGGCCGGGTGGTGTGGGGCGATCAGCTCCTTTCGATCCTCGCCGAGCCGGTGCTCCGCGTCGATCCGGGCGCCACGATCATCGCCGATGTGAAGGCCAGCCAGGCCCTGTATGACCGGATCGCGGAACTGGGCGGCAAGCCGGTGATGTGGAAGACCGGCCACAGTCTCATCAAGACCAAGATGAAGGAAACCGGTGCCCCGCTCGCAGGCGAAATGAGCGGCCATATCTTCTTCGCGCAGGATTATTACGGCTTCGACGACGCCCAGTACGCCGCGGTGCGGCTGATCCAGGCGGTGCACGTCATCGGCAAGTCGCTCACCCAGCTGAAGGATGAGATGCCGGCGATGGTCAATACGCCGGAAATGCGCTTCCAGGTGGACGAGAGCCGCAAGTTCCCGGCGGTGGAAGAGGTGCTGGCCCGGCTTGAAGCGGACGGCGCGGACGTGGATCGCACCGATGGCGCCCGCGTCAATACCGCCGACGGCTGGTGGCTGCTCCGTGCGTCCAACACGCAGGACGTGCTGGTCGCCCGCGCGGAAGCAAAGAGCCAGGAAGGGCTGGACCGGCTCGTCGCACAGATTGACGACCAGCTTGCCAAGAGCGGCATCGTCCGCGGCGAACAGGCAGCGCACTGATCGCCCGCCGGCTGCGCGCTTCTTTTCGGGAGCGGGCAGCCGGCGCTTTCGGCTGGCAATTCGTGCCGAAAGCCGCCACATCGCGGGCATGGCATCGCCACCCCCCTCGATCATTCGTGTCATTGATCTGGAAACGACCGGCGACAAGCCGCCTACCCATGCCGTGTGCGAGATCGGCTGGCAGGACGTGGCGCTTGGCCCTGATGGCCGCTGGGAATTGCAGGGCGAAGGCGGCAGCCGCCTGGTCAATCCCGGGCGCGGCATTCCGCCCCTCACGATGGCGATCCATCATATCCGCGACGAGGATGTGGCCGAAGCGCCCTATTGGCACGATGTCGCGCGCCCGATTCTCGATCCCTGGCCCCGGCGCGTGGCGCTGGCTGCGCATCGGGCGACCTTCGAGGCGCAGTTTTGCACGCCGGCGCTCACCCGCGGTGCCGACTGGATCTGCACCTATAAATGCGCGCTGCGGCTGTGGCCGGATACGCCGGGATTCTCGAACCAGTTCCTGCGCTACTGGCGCAATCCGGAGGGGCTGGAGCATGAACGGGGCCTGCCTGCGCACCGCGCCTTTCCCGACGCCTATGTAACGGCCTTCCACCTGCGCGACATGCTCAACGAAACCGCGGTCGAGCAGCTCATCGCCTGGTCGAAGGAGCCGGCGCTCGAGCCGCGGGTCCGCTACGGCCCCGATCGCGGCAAGGAGTGGAGCGAGATTTCGGAGGATTCGCTGGAAGGCTTCCTTACCGATCGCGACGAGGATGTGCGCTTTTCGGCGGAGACGGAATTTGCCCGTCGCCGTGGTGGCGCGCCGGTGGGGCGGGGGAGCTCGGCGCAAAGATCGCTGTTATGACCAGGCGCTACGCCCTCCGCTCGGCGGAGGCGGTGCCTGAGAGGAAGCGGCGCGCGACGGGGGGAGACCAACAACCCAGCTACCAAAGGTTAACCCCTTTGGGGTTCCGCTAGGGCAGCGCCTCCGCTAGGAGGCCAATCCATGACCAGCAGTGCCCAAGCCCCTGCCGGCCGCATCGACGGCCGCGAGCATCGCTTTGGGCTGCGCGTCTATTTCGAGGATACCGATCTTACCGGCGTGGTCTATCACGCCAACTATCTGCGCTTCATGGAGCGTGCCCGATCGGACATGCTGGAATGCGCAGGCATCGATCAGCGCGCGGTGTTCGAGGCAGGCGGGGGTGCCTATGCGGTTGCCGGGCTCGACATCCGCTACCACGCCCCGGCGAAACTCGGCGACGCGCTGGTGGTTATCAGCAGGCTCAAAAGATTGCGCGCCGCCGCCGTCGATATTCAGCAACGAGTCATGCGGGACGATCTTTTAGTCGCGGAAGCAACCGTGGCGGTGGCGTTCGTCGCCCCGAGCGGTCGTCCTCGGCGGCAGCCGGCCGAATGGTTGGCCGCGTTCGAACCGCTTGTGTGGAAGGAGAAGTAAGCGTCCATGCCGTCCGTCTCAACCGGTGCCGTCCTGTCGCCGATCCATCTGTTTCTCGAAGCCGACATCGTCGTGAAGCTGGTGATGGTCGGCCTGCTGCTCGCCAGCCTGTGGACCTGGGCGATCATCTTCGGCTTCGGCCTGAAGGTTGGTGGCCTGCGCAAGGAGATGCAGCGGTTCGAGACCGAGTATCGCGAGGCCGATGACTTCGATGAGTTCCACCGGCGGGCCGCCGGGCGCGACCAGCCGATCGCGCGCGTGTTCGCCGCAGGCGTCAGCGAATGGCGTCGTTCCACTGCGGGCAAGACGATCGATCGCGAAGGTACGCGCGAACGTCTCGCGACCGCGATGGGTGCGACGATCGCGACCGAGATCGACCGGCTTTCGGATCGGCTGAACTTCCTCGCCACGGTTGGTTCCGTCGCGCCGTTCGTCGGGCTGTTCGGTACCGTATGGGGCATCATGCGCGCTTTCACCGGGATCGCGGCCGCGCAGAGTTCGTCGCTCGCCGTCGTCGCCCCCGGCATCGCCGAAGCGCTGTTCGCGACGGCGATCGGCCTGTTCGCGGCGATCCCGGCGGTAATCGCGTACAATCGCTACAGCCATGTCGTGAACCGCGTCGAAGCACGGTTGAACCGGTTTGCCGACGGTTTCCACGCGACGCTCAGCCGTCGCCTGGAGATGGAGGGCTGAGCCCATGGGGATGCACCTTCCTTCCAACAAAGGCCGTGGCCGCCGAGCGCCGATGGCGGACATCAATGTGACGCCGCTGGTCGACGTGATGCTGGTGCTGCTGATCATCTTCATGGTCACCGCACCCTTGCTCACGGCCGGCGTGCAGGTGAACCTGCCCGAGAGTCGCGCCAAGGCGCTCGATCAGGAACAGAAGCCGGTCCAGATCTCGATCGACGACAAGGGCCAGGTATTCATCGACACCGATGCGGTGAGCGATGCTGAACTGCCCGCGAAGCTGGCAGCGATTGCCGCCAAGAAGGGCGCGGACGGCAAGCCGGCCGCCATCTATCTCCGCGGCGATACCGCGCTTGGCTATGGCAAGGTGATGCGGGTGATGGGCGAGCTGAACCAGGCCGGCCTCAATCGCGTGTCCTTGCTGACCGACCCGAGCGACCCGCGCTGACGTGAGCGACGCCATGGACCGTAGCGAGCGGACCGGGCTCGGCATTTCCATTGTGGCGCATGCCGCGGTGTTCGCGGCGCTGACGCTCAGCTTTCTGAAGCCGCCGCCGCAGGAACCGCCCAAGGCGATTCCGATCGAGATTTCGCTGGCCGACAAGGTCGGGCTGGAAAGCACCGCGCCGGTGGTGAGCCAGGAAGAACTGGCGGCGAAGAAGTCGCCGGTCGAAGCGCCGGTGGAGCCGGACAGCGCGCCTGCCCCGGCGCCGCAGCCGCAGCCGCTGCCCAAACCGCAGCCGGCGCCGCCCAAGCCTGCCCCGCAGCCACAGCCGCAACCGAAGCCAGCCCCGCCGCAGCCGCAGCCGAAGCCGGCGGAGAAGCCGCAGCCGCAAAAGCCGAGCAAGCCTTCCCCTGCCGCCAAGCCGCAGCCGCAAAAATCCAGCACCGCGCCCGCGCAAAGCGCGGCGACGGGCAATGCGCGCCGCCCGGTCAAGCCGACCGGCAATCTCGACGGGCTCGATTTCGGCCGGTCGAACAACAAGACCAAAAGTACCGCGACGAACAATCCTGCGAGCAAGGCTTCGGCCGAAGAGGTCGCGAGCTTTCGCGGGCTGATCGCACGACAGATCCAGCCTTGCGCAAACCGCCAGGTCACACCGGGGCCTGGCGCCGAGCGGATCCGCATCCTGGTGCGCCTGAATTTCAATCCCGATGGCTCGCTGGCGGGTAATCCGGACATTACCGGCGTGCAGGGGAACGATGCCGGCAATGGACGGTATGTGGACCGGGTGAAGGATCTTGCGGTCGCCACCTTCAAGGGCTGCACGCCGATTCGTGGGCTGCCCGCCAATCTCTATGCTGTGCCGGGTGGGTGGAAGAGCCTGGCCTTCAGCTACAAGCTGCCTGGATGAGGATGAAGCGATGAAATTCCGAACACTGGCCCTTGCGACACTGTGTCTGGCAGGCACCGCCCACGCGCAGATCACGCCGCCGCCGCCGCCGATCGCCAACAGCCCGCAGGCGGCCGCGCAGGCGCAGGCGCAGGATCAGCAGCCGGTAATCGATATCGTGGGCGGTATTTCCGCACCCATGCCGATCGCCATTCCTGCGATGCCCACCGCTGCCGTGGTCGATACCCCGGCCGGCTCGACCGACGTGTTGGGGCAGAAGCTTGCCGACGTGATCACCAACGATCTGCGCGGCTCGGGGCTGTTCACGCCGGTGCCCCCGGCGCAGCTGCGCACGGTCGCTTTCCCGGAAGTCACCGCCCCCGCCTATGATTATTGGGGCGGCACCGGCGCCCAGTCGCTGGTGCAGGGCTATGTCCGCGCCAATGCGGATGGCTCGCTCACCGTCGGCTGTTACCTCTACGACGTGCTCGCCAAGGTGGAGTTGATTCGCCAGGGCTTCGTGGTGTCGCCTGCCGATTGGCGCCGCGCCGGCCATAAATGCGCCGACGCGATCTATTCGCGCCTCACCGGCGAAGGCCCCTATTTCGATACCCAGGTCGTCTATATCGCCGAAAGCGGTCCGAAGAATCGCCGCCGCAAGCAGCTGGCGATCATGGACCAGGATGGCGCCAATCACCGCTTCCTCACCAACGGCCAGTCGATCACGCTGACGCCGCGCCTGTCGCCCAAGCTCAACGCGATCCTGTATATGAGCTTCGAGAAGGATCGGCCGTCGATCCACGTCTACGATCTCAATTCGCGTCAGGATCGTACGCTCGTCTCCAACGTCGCGCTCAATTTCGCGCCGCACTGGTCGCCCGATGCGCGCTGGGTGCTGTTCTCGATGGCGATCGGCGGCAATACCGATATCTACCGCGTACCCGCCAGCGGCGGCACGCCGGAGCGGCTGACCAATTCGCCGGGTATCGACACGGGTGGGTCCTATTCGCCCGATGGCTCGAAGATCGTGTTCGAAAGCGATCGCGGCGGCAGCCAGCAGCTCTATGTGATGAATGCGGATGGCTCCAACCAGCACCGCATCAGCTTCGGCGGCGGGCGCTATGCCGCGCCGGCCTGGAGCCCGCGCGGCGACCAGATCGCCTTCACCCGCATGGGCGGCGGCGCGTTCCGCATCGGCGTGATGAACCCCTCGGGCGGCGGCGAGCAACTGCTTACCAACAGCTGGGGCGACGAAGGGCCGAGCTGGGCGCCCAATGGCCGCGTGATTATCTTCTTCCGATCGGCCCAGGGATCGGGCCGTCCAGATCTGTGGACGGTCGATCTCACCGGCCGCGCGACACGAA
This sequence comes from Sphingomonas pokkalii, assembly GCF_003096275.1. Lineage (GTDB taxonomy): Bacteria > Pseudomonadota > Alphaproteobacteria > Sphingomonadales > Sphingomonadaceae > Sphingomonas > Sphingomonas pokkalii. Next base: position 2,545,722 of record NZ_QENQ01000001.1, on the reverse strand, counting down.
AAGTGCCGACGCCGCTCGATGGTTCGGATCCAAATTGGGGCGCCGTGCGTCCCTGATACGAAGTAGAAACTTTAGCGTAACGAATGCGCTTCATGCGCGACCGCCAGTGACAAGGAGGATAACATGACCAAGCTCGTCCCCAGCCTGATGCTCGGCGTGGCGCTCGTCGCCACCGCAGCCTGCTCGAAGAAGCCGCCGAAGGAACTGCCGCCCGCGCCGACGGAAACCCCGGCGCCGGCCCAGCCCTATGGCAATGGCGAAACCACGCAGGCGACGCCGCTCTCCGAGCAGTTCCGTCGTGACGTGACCAGCGACACGATCCACTTTGCGCTGGACCAGTACGACGTTGATCAGGAATCGCGCGCGATCCTCGACAGCCAGGCGAAGTGGCTCGTGGCGCACCCGAACGTCCGCATCACCGTGGAAGGTCATTGCGACGAGCGCGGCACCCGTGAGTACAATCTGGCGCTTGGCGACCGCCGTGCCAATGCCGCGAAGAACTATCTCGCCGCGCAGGGGGTCTCCGCTGATCGCATCTCCACGATCAGCTATGGCAAGGAACGCCCGATCGCGATGGGTTCGGATGAGGCGGCTTGGGCGCAGAACCGCCGCGCGGTGACCATCGTTCTGAACTGACCGGCGGTCGTACCGACGGAATTTTGGCCGCCGGGACAATGCTCCGGCGGCCTTTTTCGTGCGCCATGATTTCGACGCGATGCGGCCGGGACACGAAAGCGCGCAGCCGCGCCTCGTATGAGTCCAGATCCGCTTGCACTCCGCCTCCGAGCGATATAAATGTGATATCACAATTCAGGAGGGAAAGATGACGGACCTACGGAGTGCGGCGCCTGCATTGCGGCACAGCAGTGAGTCCGCTGCGCAGACCGCCAGCGGCTATGGCATGTTGTTGGTCGCCGTGGCGGCGCTGGCCGCAGGCGGGCTCGCCTTTACCCAGGTCGATCGCGTGCCGGATTGGGTGTTCATTGGGTGGCTCGTGCTGGCCTCCGTCGCAATCGCGTTCGTGCTGTGCGGATTCTACCTGCTCCAGCCCAACCAGGCGGCAGCGATCCTTCTGTTCGGCGATTATCGCGGTACCGATCGTTCCTCTGGCCTGCGCTGGTCCTGGCCGTGGCTTATCAAGAAGACCATCTCCGTCCGGGCCAACAACATGATCTCGGACAAGATCAAGGTGAATGATCTGCGCGGCAACCCGATCGAGATGGCGGCGCAGGTGGTGTGGCGGGTGACCGATACGGCACAGGCGCTGTTCGATGTGGACGATTACAAGGCATTCGTGAATGTCCAGATCGAGGCGGCGGTGCGCACCATCGGCTCGCGCTATCCCTATGACGATTTCGAGCATCAGGAGATCACGCTACGTGGCAATCACGATCAGGTCGGCGGCGAACTGCGTACCGAACTGATCGCGCGGCTGGCGGTGGCGGGCATCACCGTCGACGAATGCGGCTTCACCCATCTCGCCTATGCCCAGGAAATCGCCGGTGCGATGCTGCGGCGGCAGCAGGCGCAGGCGGTGGTCGCCGCGCGCAAGGCGCTGGTCGAAGGTGCGGTGGGGATGGTTGAAATGGCGTTGGACCAGCTATCGGCCAAGAATGTCGTGGAACTGGATGACGAACGCCGCGCCGCCATGGTGTCGAACCTGATGGTCGTGTTGTGCGGCGAGCGGGATACCCAGCCGGTGGTGAATGCGGGCTCGCTCTATCAGTAAGGCAAGGTGGTGAGCGTTCCCCCCCAGAAAAAGGCGTTTCCTCTCCGCGTCGATCCCGCGTTATACGCGGCGATCGAGCGGAGTGCGGCGAGCGACCTGCGCAGCGTGAACGCGCAGGTGGAATGTCTGCTGCGCGAGGCGCTGGCCCGGCGGGGCGTGAAGCTGGCGGATCCGGTGCGGCCGAAGCGCGGGCGCCCGGCAAAGGCCGTGCAGGGAGACGAGGAATGACGCAGGATCCGCTGCGCACCCATTATTGGTTTCGGCCCAGAATGCTCGGGATCGTTTCCGCGCCGGTGACCTGGCAGGGGTGGGTGGTTGTGCTGGCCTATGGCCTGCTTGCCGGCTGGATGATCGATCGCGCCGTGCACGGCAGCGCGGCCCATGGCTGGCTGCTGCTGCCGGTCACGATTTTTGCCTGGCTGTTCTGTTTCTGGCACACCGATGGCGGGTGGCGCCGGGAGACGTGAATGCGGCTCAGCCCAGGGCTTCGTCGAGCAATCGTGCCAGGCGCAGTCCGCCGCGGACCACCTGTTGGCGCGCCACCGGCACCAGCGTTTCGATCGCCGCTTCGCTGAGCTTTCCGGGATGGGCCGGTGCGGTGCACATGGCGCTGCCAACGGCAGCCGGATAGGCGAAATCGCGCGCGACTTCCCAATTTTCCCGGCTCCATTCCTCGATGCTGCCGGCTGACAGCGATGCCCGGTCGGCGGCGCTGTATCGGCGCACCGGCGAGGGTGGGGTCGAGATCGCGCGTTCCGCCAGATAGCCGTCCCAGACCGAATGCAGGTTCAGCCTTTTGCTGGTGAAGATGCCATAGCTGGTCTTGACCTGGTTGCCGCCGAGATCGTTGTGATCGCCCGCGTGCAGCGGTTGGTGCAGATCCCCGACGAAGTGGATCAGAAAGGCCAGCGCCTGCACCCGCTCGCGCAACGGGAGCTTGCGGTCCTTCAGCAGTTTCATGTCGCGTTCGATCTGTGCGGAGACGCAGTTGCCATCGCGGCAGGGGGGATTCAGGTCGAATGGCTTGCAGATGTCGATATTCTGATAATGCCACGAATAGGCATAGCTGAATCGCGGCCCCAGCGTCTTGATGCAATCGGCCCAGACGCTCGCCTCCTCGATGGTGCGCGCCGGGCACGTTGGTGTGTCCAGGAGCGTAGCGCGTGCGAGCAGCGCGTCGATCCGGGCACGAACCTGTGGGGTCACGTTGCGATAGGCGATCGCGGCGACGGTCTGGTGGCCATATTCCCAATAGGCGGCAGCCGGGCTGGCGGTGCCGATGCCGATCAGCGCGGCGAGCAGAAGCAGAAAGCGACTCATGCGCCCGCCCTAGGCTTGCGCCACTTCCGCATCAATCGGTTAGCGATGCGCGTCCCCGAAGATGGCGACGACCCTCTCGCCGCCGGCCGAGGTCTTGCCGCGATACATGCCGGGGGTGGTGAAGTGCCAATCGAGCGCGCCATCGGGCGACGCCAGGATAACGCCACCAACGCCGCCCATCGCCTGCACATCGGCCATCACCACATCGGCGGCCTGCTTGGCGGTTTCGCCCTTGAACCGCATCCGCGCGCAGATCTCATGGGCGACCCCTTCGCGGATGAAGAACTCGCCCGATCCCGTCGCGGAAACCGCGCAGGCGCGATCATCGGCATAGGTGCCGGCACCGATCACCGGCGAATCGCCCACCCGCCCCCAGCGCTTGCCGGTGAGCCCTCCCGTCGAGGTCGCGGCGGCGACATGGCCATGGATATCCATCGCGACGGCGCCGACCGTGCCGTATTTCATGTCCACGTCAAAGCCGCCGCGTGCGGTATCGGCCTGCATCCACGCCAGCTGCTGGCGCCGCTCGGCGGTGCCGAACCAGCCATTGTCGACCTGCTCCAGCCCCTGTTCGCGTGCGAACTGATCGGCGCCCGCGCCGGCAAGGAGCACGTGCGGACTGGCCGCCAGTACCGATCGGGCAAGCGCCACCGGATGACGCGTGGTGGTGACGCCGGCGACCGCACCGGCCGCACGATCGCGGCCGTCCATGATCGCCGCATCGAGCGTGTGCGTGCCCTCCCAGGTGAACACCGATCCGCGGCCGGCATTGAAATGCGGATCATCCTCCAGCACCTGCACCGCCGCCTGCACCGCCTCGACGGCCGATCCGCCGGCGGCGAGAATGGCGGAACCCGCATCCAGGGCGGCGTGCAGACCGGCTTCGGCGCCGCTGACCTGCTCGGGGGCGAGCGTGTCGCGCACCATGCTGCCCGCGCCGCCGTGAATGGCGAGGGTCCATCGCGGCGTGGCGGCGGTCGACATGGATAGGGCTCCGGCTGGGGTTCGCGCCGCTCCCCTAGCAGATTGCCGCCGGTCTGCCAGGGGCGCGACGACCGCGCAGGCGCAGCGCAGCGCCGCCCAGGCCCATCCCCCCGATCAGCAGCAGCCACTGGCCCCGCTCCGCCGCCGAGAGCGTGGCGCTGTAACGGGCGTCGGTAAACCCGTTGCCCAGATCGATGCGGAACAAGCCCGACATTGCTTGTCCTTTGAAATCATGGACAATATCCGGATCGTTGATCGGGATGTCGAAGATTTCGGCGGTGGTTACCGTGCCACGGAACGATCGGGTATAGACCTGTGCTTGGGCAGCGGGCGTGCAGGTAAGGCACGCTGCCCGTGCGAAGCTGCGTATCCGGAACCGCATCGGCCTCGCGCGTCTGCCCTAGGCGGCGGGGGAGTCAGGGGCTATATGGCGGCCCATGTCCGTACGACCCTGGCGCGATATCGTCCGGCGGCAAAGCCGTCAGATCATGGTGGGCAACGTGCCCGTTGGCGGCGATGCGCCGGTGACGGTGCAGACCATGACCAACACCGCCACCTCCGACGTGAAGGCGACGATCGACCAGATCCGCCGCTGCGAGGAAGCCGGCGCGGACATCATCCGCGTCTCCTGCCCGGACGTGGAGAGCACTGCGGCCCTCAAGCAGATCGTCCGCGCCGCGCGCGTGCCGATCGTCGCCGACATCCATTTCCACTACAAGCGCGCGCTGGAAGCCGCCGACGCCGGCGCCGCCTGCCTGCGCATCAATCCCGGCAATATCGGCTCGGCCGATCGGGTGAACGAGGTGGTCAACGCCGCCAAGGCGAACGGCGCTGCGATCCGCATCGGCGTCAATGCCGGCAGCCTGGAGAAGGACCTGCTGGAAAAGTACGGCGAGCCCTGCCCGGAGGCGCTGGTCGAATCCGCGCTCGACCATATAAAGCTGCTGCAGGACCGCGACTTCCACGAATTCAAGGTGGCGGTGAAGGCGAGCGACGTGTTCCTCGCGGTCGCCGCCTATCAGCAGCTGGCCGACGCGGTCGATTGCCCGCTGCACCTGGGCATCACCGAAGCGGGCGGGTTCGTCGGCGGCACGGTCAAGTCGGCGATCGGCATCGGCTCGCTCTTGTGGTTCGGCATCGGCGATACGATCCGCGTCAGCCTCTCGGCCGAGCCCGAGGAGGAAGTGCGCGTCGGCTTCGAGATCCTCAAGGCGCTCGGCATCCGTAATCGCGGCGTGCGCGTCGTCTCCTGCCCCAGCTGCGCGCGGCAGGGCTTCGACGTGATCCGCACCGTGCAGGCGCTGGAAGAACGGCTCCAGCACATCCGCACGCCGCTGTCGCTCTCGGTGCTCGGCTGCGTCGTCAACGGCCCCGGCGAGGCGCGCGAGACCGATATCGGCCTCACCGGCGGCGGCAACGGCAAGCACATGGTCTATCTGTCGGGCCTGACCGACCATACGGTCGAGGATGCCGACATGCTCGATCACATCGTCAAGCTCGTCGAGGCCAAGGCCGCCGAGATCGAAGCCGCGAACGCCGCGACGCCCCAAGCGGCGGAGTGAACCCCGAACCCAATGCCGCGCTGATCGACGCGGGCGCGGTGGTGGCGGCATTGTTCCTCGCCCGTCTTGTCGCGCTTCGGCTGGGCGGCCGCCAGGGATGGACCGGGTGGATCGCGCGCTGGCTGCGGCGCGGGGTGGCGGCGGCATTGCTGGTACCGGCGTTGCGGCTTGTGGCGCTGGCGATGCAGGGGGGCGATCGCGCGCCGTTGCTCGTCGCTGCGGCCGTAGCGATTCTTGCCGCGGGCGCAATGCTGGCGCTGCTGGACGACCTGCTGGTCGGCGCGATTCGCGCCCGACATATCCGGTAAGCGCGCGGCCGGTTCTCGAGGGCGCGCGGCACGGTACCCGGCGCTAAACTTTGCGCGCCCCTCGCCAACGCTGGCCGATGCCGTTAACCGGCGGGTATGAAACGGTCGCCTGCTTTCGCCTTTGCCGTAGCCGCTATCGGCATTGCCAATTATTCGCTGATGGACGCGGTGATGAAGGGCATGTCGATCGCGCACGGCGCGTACAGCGCGGTGCTTTGGCGATCGGTTGGGGCGATCGTGCTGCTCGGCCCCATCTTTCTGATGCGGCGTACGCCATGGCCCAGCCGGCAGGCGTTGGGGCTGCATCTCGGGCGCGGCGTGCTTGCGGGCAGTTCGGTGGTGCTGTTTTTCTGGGGGTTGGTGCGGGTCACCATGGCGCAGGGCGTTGCGCTTACCTTCCTGGCCCCGCTGATCGCCCTGTTTCTGGCCGCCGCCTTTCTTGGCGAAACGATCCGCCGCGCCGCGATCGGGGGATCGATGGTCGCCAGCCTGGGGGTGCTCGCGATCGCGGCCGGACAGGCACAGGCCAACGCCTCGACCGATGTCGTGCTCGGCTCGGTCGCGGTCTTCGCCGCTTCGATCCTGTATGCCGGTAGCCTGATCATGTTGCGGCGCCAGGCCCAGATCGCCGATCCCATCGAAGTGGCGCTGTTCACCAGTATCGTGCTGACGCTGCTGCTGCTCCCGGGCGCGCCCTGGTTTTCCGCGATGCCGGACCTGGCGATCTGGCCGTGGATTCTCGGGGCGGCGCTGGTCGGATCGGTTTCTGCGGTGCTGCTCGCCTGGGCCTATGGCCTTGCCGAGGCGCAGGTGCTGGCTCCGGTGGAGTATACCGCTTTCGTTTGGGCAGCGCTGCTCGGCTATGTCGTGTTCGACGAACGGGTCTCGGCCTGGACGGTCGGCGGCGCGCTGCTCATCATCCTGGGCTGTCTGCTCGCGATCCGTGGCCGCGTGGCACCCGCTCCACAGACCGAGGCTGGAGCATGACACATATTCGTTTCGCAACGGCCGCCGATGTGCCGCAGATTATCGCCTTCGTTCGCGAACTCGCGGCCTTCGAACGGGAGCCTGACGCGGTGGTGGCGACCGAGGCAATGCTGGAAGCGGCGCTGTTCGGCCCCCGCCCCGCTGCCGAGGCGGTGATCGCCGAAGGCGCCGACGGCGCGCCGCTGGGCTTCGCGCTGTTCTTCCAGAACTTCTCCACCTGGACGGGGCTGCCGGGCATGTATCTGGAAGACCTGTACGTTACGCCGGCCGCGCGTGGGGCGGGGGTCGGCAAGGCGCTTCTGCGGCATTTGGCCGATATCGCGGTGGAACGCGGTTATGGCAGGTTCGAATGGTCGGTCCTCGATTGGAACCAGCCGGCGATCGATTTCTACCGCGCGATGGGGGCAGTCGGCATGGACGAATGGACGGTGCAGCGGGTGACCGGCGACGCACTTCGGGCGCTGGCCGGTCGCTGATGGGCTGGATCTATCTGCTGCTCGGCGGGCTGTGCGAAGTGGGCTTCACCACCTGCATGCGCTTCACCGAGGGGTTCCGCAACATTCCCTGGACGCTGGCTTTCCTCGCCTTCATCGCGGTTTCGATGGCGCTGCTCGAAATGGCCTCGCGCACGGTGCCGCTGGGGACGGCCTACGCCGTGTGGGGTGGGATCGGTGCGCTCGGCACGGTGATCGTCGGCATGCTCTGGTTCGGCGAGCCGGTGAGCGGGGTGCGTATCCTGCTGATCGTCGGCCTGGTCGGCTGCATCGCCGGGCTGCGGCTGGCAGGCGGCGGCCACTGATGGCGCTCGACACCGGGCTGGTCGAATGGGTGCGCGAGGCGCTGGCCCCGATCGGCACGGTGACGATGCGCAGGATGATGGGCGGGGCGACGCTCTATTGTGACGGCACGGTGTTCGCGATTCTCGCCTTCGACGAACTCTGGTTCAAGGCCGATGCGGAGAGCGATGCCGCCTGGGACGCCGCCGGCGCCGATCGCTTCACCTATGATGCCAAGGGCCGCACGATGGTGATGCACTATCGCCGCGCGCCCGCCGAGGCCTATGACGATGCCGATGCGCTACGTGAGTGGGCGCGGCTGGCGATAGCGGCCGGGTTGCGGGCGCCACCGCGCAAGGCGCGGAAAAAGGACTAGGCGCTCCCCATATTGTCTGACAAGAATGCAGCAAGACGGTAGCGTCAGGGGAGAGAATGTCCATGAAAGCCAAGTCGCTTCTGCTGTTTGGCGCAGCACTTACCGCGACCATTGCGCCGAGTTTTTTCGCGCAGGCCGTGCCGCTTCAGGCTGCCACCGCCGAGGGCGCGACGCTGCTCGCGCAGAACTCGACGGGGGCCACCTTCCGCACCGCGCAGGGCGTGCTGGCGCTCACCGTCTGGGGCGATCATATCCTTCGCGTCTCGATGCTGCGCGAAGGGGCAGAGCGGACGCCGGATCTCGCGCTGGTTGGCCAGCCGGCCAAGGTGGCATGGACGCTTGACCAGCAGCCGGAACGTTATCTGCTGGCCACTCCGGCGATGCGGATCAGCGTCGATCGCAAGACCGGCGCGGTGGCGCTGCTTGGCGCCGACGGGAAGCCGCTGGTCGCCGAGACCGATCTCTATCGACGGCGCCTCGGCGGTACGCCCGCCGCTGATGGTGCCGTCCAGCTCGTTTTCGCGGCTCCCGAAGGACGCGCCGTCTATGGCCTCGGCCAGCATCAGGCGGGCCTGCTCGATTATCGTGGTACGATCGTCCGGCTGCAGCAGGCGAACACCGATGTCGGCGTGCCGGTGCTGGTCTCGCCCGCCGGGTTCGGGCTGTTCTGGAACAATGCCGCGGTCACCGAGGTCGCGGTGGATACCCCGCAGGCGGGCAACCGCATCGTCTTCCGGTCGCAGGCGGGCGAGGGCGTCGACTATTTCCTGTTCGCGGGGCCGGACGTCGACCAGGTGATCGGCGCCTATCGCCAGCTCACCGGCGCTGCCTCGCTGCTGCCGCGCTGGGCCTGGGGGCTGTGGCAGTCGAAGGAACGCTATGGCTCGCAGGCCGAACTGCTCGGCGTGGCGGCCGAGTATCGCCGGCTGGGCATTCCCCTCGATGCGGTCGTGCAGGACTGGCAATATTGGCCGGCCGGCCGCTGGGGCAGCCACGAGATGGATGCAAGCCGCTTCCCGGATCCCAAGGCGATGCTCGATACGCTGCACCGGCAGAATCTGCACAGCATCGTATCGGTCTGGCCGCGATTCGATCTGGGGCTGGAGAATAGCAAGGCGCTCGATGCGATCGGCGGCCTGTACCCAAAGACCTACCCGAACGTGTACCCCGCCGGTGAAGGCCGCTGGTACGATGCCTTCTCGTCCAAGGCCCGCGCGCTGTACTGGCGGCAGATCTCCGATCGTCTGGGGAAGGCGGGATTCGACGGCTACTGGCTCGACGGAAGCGAGGCGGAACTTGGCGGCCATTGGGGCGAAATGGCCGAGGTGAATACGGCCGCGGGGCCGGGTGCGCAGCTCTTCAATGCCTATCCGCTGATGCATACCACCGCGGTGCATGACGGCATGGCAGCCGATTATGCTGGCAAGCGACCGCTGTTACTCACCCGTTCGGCCTGGGCAGGGCAGCAACGCAACGGCGCCTTCACTTGGTCGGGCGATGTGAGCGGGCGGTGGGACGTGTTCGCCAGGCAGATCCCGGCGGGCGTCAATTTCTCGATGACCGGCAATCCCTTCTGGTCGGCGGATATCGGCGGCTTCTTCGGCGGCAGCCCCAAGGATCCCGCCTATCAGGAGCTGTTCACCCGCTGGCTGCAGTTCGCCGTGTTCAACCCGATGTTCCGCATCCACGGCACCGGCGACGGCAAGGAGGTCTACAGCTTCCCCGAAAGCGTCCGCCAGCCGCTGCTCGACGCGGTGGCGCTGCGCTACCGGCTGCTACCTTTTATCTACGCGCAGAGCTGGCAAGTGGCGGCGCATGGCGCTTCGTTCCTCTATCCGGCGGGGATGGTGTTCCCGAACGACGCCAAGGCGCAGGACCTGCGCGACCAGTATCTGTTCGGCCGCAACCTGCTGGTGAGCCCGGTGATCGAGCAGGGCGCGACCGCGCGCGCGGTCTATTTGCCGGCGGGCACCGACTGGATCGATTTCTGGAGCGGTGCGCGCCATGCGGGCGGCGCGCGGATCCAGGTCGCCGCACCGATCGGGCAGATTCCGGTGCAGGTGGCGGCGGGGACGATCCTGCCGCTCGGATCGCCGGTGCACTATGCCGCCCAGTCCCCCGACCGTCCGATCGAGCTGCGCGTCTATCGCGGCGCCGATGGCCGCTTCACCCTGTATGACGATGCCGGGGATGGCCAGGGCTGGAAGCGCGGCGAGCGGGCCACGATCGACCTGGTGCTGAACGACAAGGCGGGCACGCTGACGATCGGCGCGCGCGAGGGCCGCTATCCCGGCATGGCGAAGACGCGGCGCTTCCGGGTGGTGACGGTCGCGCCGGGCGCGGGAACCGGCCTTGCCGAAGCGCCGGGCCGCGAGATCGTCTATGACGGCAGGCAGGTGGTGGTGGCGCTGTAACGGCGCCACCACGCCCCTTCAGAAATTCGGGTCGAAGTTGAAGAAGATCGGGTTGGAGATCGCGACCATCGGCCCGGCGACCTTCTGGAAATTGTCCACGCCCGGATAGGGCGTCTGCGGGCCTTCCACTTCGACCCGGTAATAGCTGCGGCCCTTGGCCTCGGGCGTGTCGGTAAAGCCCAGCGTGCCGTCCGCGCCGATGTCGAGGGTTGCGAGTTCGCCGGCGTTCTTGATGACGCGGACGCGATACGTCCCTGCCTCGCGCTTGCCCGAGAGGCGCACGGTAAAGCGCACGGGGCCGGCAGGCGCCTTGGCATTGTCACCCATCATCATGTCGGCCTTGCCGTCGCCGTTCACGTCCGCGGTCAGCTCGACGCGCGGGGCATAGGGGTTGGCGCTGATCGAGGCGCGGCCGCGGCCGATCGCGGCGATCACCGCCTCGCGGGTGCGGGCGGGCGCGAACACCCAGGTGGTCGGCGTGCCGATATTGTTGGCGGTCGCCTCCAGCGCCTGGGGCGCGGTGCTGCCCGGGACCGTGCCATGGTGCGAATCGCTGCCGCCCCGCGCGCCGATCTTTCGGCCCGAACTCAGCATGTCGTCCCACACCATCAGGTTGGTCTTGTTCGGTGCCCAGCGGACGGTGTTCCACACCTCCAGCGAATCGACCATGTCGTAGGAATAGCCGAAATGGTCCTTGTTGGTCGGGTGGTTGGCCGAAAGGTGCACGCCAAGGCCGTCCTTCACCTTCTGCACCGCCACATCGCGGGCATCGCGGATGTCGAACAGCTTCTGGTGGTCATAGGGCTTGGCCGAGAGGATCACGGCATGGCCGCGCACGGTCGTCCATTCCGCGCCGTAGAGCAGCAGCAGCTTGTCCGAATGGAATTCCGGGTCGCTCCAGGTGTGGTGCGCGGTGTCGCCGTTCACATGGTTGTCATGGTCGCTGATCAGCAGGAAGTCGAAGCCGGCACGTTCGGCATCGGCGATGATCCGCGCCTCGCTGTGGTTGGTCGAATCCTTGCTGTGCCGCGAGTGGACGTGCAGGTCGCCCTTCATCCACACGCCGTCGGTCAGGCTGGCGACGACGAACTTGTCATTGGTCTGGGCGGAGGCAGCAGGCGCAAGTAGCACGGCAAGCGCGAGGGCGGCGACACGGAACATGGATTCTCCGGCAGGCTGGGTTCGGGCGGATGCCCTGCCGCTCAACTACCGCCGAGAACGTTGATCGTGAAGGCCACCACGCCCAGGTTGAACACGAAAGCGGCCAGACAGTGCAGCGTCACCACCCGGCGCAGCTGCCGCGTCGTGATCGAGACGTCGCTGGTCTGGAAGGTCATGCCCAGGCAGAAGGCGAAATAGAGGAAGTCCCAGTAATTGGGCTCGGGCGTCTTGGGAAATTCCAGCCCGCCCTTGTCGCGGCCGCCCGGTGCTTCGCTGTAGAAGAGGTGCGCATAATGCAGCGCATAGACGGCGTTGCTGAACGTCCAGCTGAGCGCGAGCGTGCCGATGATCAGCGCGAGCTGCGCGGGCTGGGGCGCCTTGCGCGCCATCAGCTCGCTGGCGATCGCGATCAGGATGATGATGGTGACGGCGCCGGTGATGCCCAGCAGCACCAGCCGGTTCGCATCGTTGTTGCACGCCGAACGCCGCATCGCATCGGACTGGTGCTTCAGCATCGGCACGCAGAGTGCGAGGAACAGCGCTGCGCCGATATCGAAGGCGAGCATCGCGCCGGCGCGGATGCCGAGTTGCGGCACCAGGAACAGCCCTGCCGCGATCGTCGTCGCGGCGAAGGCGAGAAAGCGCGGCGGCGCGAGGACGTTGCCGACCCCTCGGGGTCGGGCCCCGCGCCGCCGCACGTTCTGGCTCAGGCGGCCTTGGCCTTCTTCGCGGCCTCGATCGCCTCGAGGACGATCTGGCGCGCTTCGGCGGCATCGCCCCAGTTGCCGATCCGCACCCACTTTTCGGACTCCAGGTCCTTATAGTGGGTGAAGAAATGCTCGATCTGCTGCAGCACGATCGAGGGAAGGTCAGAACGCTCGCCGACGTCCGAATAATAAGGGAAGGTGCTGTCGACCGGCACGCAGACCAGCTTCTCGTCGCCGCCGGCTTCGTCTTCCAGCTTCAGCACCGCGATCGGGCGCGCACGCACCACGCAGCCCGGCACGAAGGGCGAGCGGGCGATGACGAGCGCGTCGAGCGGGTCGCCGTCGGGCGACAGCGTGTGCGGTACGAAGCCATAGTTGGCCGGATAGCGCATCGGCGTGTGCAGGATGCGATCGACGAACAGCGCGCCGCTCGCCTTGTCGAACTCATACTTCACCGGCTCGCCGCCGACCGGCACTTCGATGACGACGTTCAGGTTGTTGGGGGGATCGTCCCCGACAGGAATCAGATCGATGCGCATGGTTTCCCTAGACCTATTGGTTGGCTTTCCCCCCGTCTCAGCGGGGTTGGAGCAGCTTGTCGAGGCCAGCCTCTCCTTCGACCGTCTTGACGAGGTGCGGATAGCGCAGCCCGTCATGATAGTCGATGCTAACCTCTCGGTAACGATCGTCCCGTTTCAGGGTTAACTGGACCGGTACCTTGGTGCCCTTCGCCGCCTTGATCGCCTCGACAAGCGACTCGCTCGAATAGGCGCGGCCGTTCACGGCAACGATTTCGTCGGCAATGGTGATGCCGGCCTTGAACGCCGGGCTGTCCCAGGCAACGCCCGTGATCCCGCTCTTGCCGAGCGCCAGGCCCAGGGAATAGCTGAGATCCGTGGTGCCGGATCGCGTCATCTTGTTCGGCACATCGGTGTAGACGAGCTTGTAGCCGTTCCGTTCGAAACCCTTCAGCGGCGCGCGGTCCGAAACCTCATGCAGGCGCGCGGTGAGCAGTTTGCGCCATTCATAGGGCTGGATTCCCTCCAGCGTCTTCACGACATCGTCGAACGTGAAGGTGACTTCACCGAAATCGCCGTCGCGGCCGCCGAAGAAGATGCGCGCGAAATCGTCGATCGATTTGGTGCCCTTGCTCTGTTCGCGCAGGATCGAATCGACTTCCATCCAGACCAGCAGGCCTTCGTTGTAATAATCTTCCGAACGCTGCCAGCTGGTCCATCCCTTCGGCGCCCGCGGGGTGATGATCGGATCGTTGGTCGTATCGATCAGCGGGCGCCATTGGCGACCGGCCCGGGTATCGAGCGCTGCCATGATGCCGGCATAGCCTTCCAGCGTCTCTTCCTTGGATACCAGACCCGACCGGGCCTGGAAGACATAGCCCCAGAACTGCGTCTGGCCTTCATACACCCACAACGACTGGTCGCGCATCGGCATCCGGAAATCCGGGGTCCAGAGTTCCGCGCCGCGGCGATATTTGCCGTCCCAGCTATGGGTGAATTCGTGTGGCAGCAGATTGCGTGCGCTCGCCTGCTCGGCCCATTTTGTGAAATAACCGGGCCGTACGCCGTTTTCCGAACTGCGGTGATGCTCCAGCCCGATGCCGCCCAGCTTGTCGCTGATCGACAGCAGGAAATGATAGTGATCATAATGCTGCGCGCCGAACGTCTTCACTGCCTGTTCGACCAGCCGCTTGTGCGCAGCGATCTGTTCCGGCTTGGCATCCAGTTCCTCGGCGCTGTCGGCGACGACATCCAGCGTCACCCGCTCGGTCAGCGGGAACTTGCGGTAATAGCGGCCGGCGATCACCGGCGAATCCATCAGGATCTCGTAGCTGGTTGCCGCATAGGCATAGGTGGAGCCGGTAGCCTTGGCCGGAACCGCCCCGGCGGCGCTCCATCCTTCGGGATATTTCACTGTCGCCTGGATCGGGATGCGTCGGGTGAAATACCCGGCCGGATAGAGGCTGAGCGAATTGAACTGCAGGCTCATCATCTCCGGCGTCATGACGATGCGGCCCTGGTCGCCCTCGGTCGCGGAGACGAACTGGAACTCCATGTCGATCTGCTTGGCGCCGTTCGGCACATCGATATGGAAGGCGAACATGTCCACCGCATCCCGCGTCCAGGGCAGGCGCTTGCCGCCGGCGCGGATCTGCAGTCCCGCCAGCTTCTCGATCTCGCCGCGCGGGCCGTGCTTGCCGGGCAGCCATTCGGGGAAGAGCAGGGTGACGCGACCGGACTTGGCGACCGGGATCGTCTCCCGCACCCGGAAGATGCCGCGCAGCGTGTCGGTCGCGTCGACATCGAGCTTGATCGTTCCGGGATAGGGAATGTCCCGCGCGGCTGGAATCGTTTCGACGATCGGTACCGGCTGGGGCGCCGAATTCTGCGCCAGCACAGGCGTGGTGGTGGCCAGCAAAAGGCTGGCGAACGATATGGCGCGAAACATCGGCAACGGCCCCTTTTATGTGCTTCTCACGAGCAAGAAAGCGCCCGGATCGCGTAACATTGTTGCTCGGGAATGTCCCAGGGGCAAGGGGTGAAAAGGCTCAGCCCAGTTCGTCGTCCTTGTACTTGATCTGGAGGAAATGGCCGCGCGTCGCCAGCGCATCGAGGTCGCCTTGCGCAAGCTGCGCCGTCATCTCGGCGATTTCCTCGTCGATCACCTGCAGGCCCTGCGCGAGCTGCTGATCCGGGGTAAGGCCGTTGCGGGGCACGGCACGCAGCGGCGCCGGCACGCGGCCATAGCCATTGACGAGTTCCGGCAGCTGTTCGCCGATCAGCTTGCGGACTTCGTTGGCAGCGGGCGAGCTTTCGTCCAGCCGCGCGAGTTGCGGCGCCAGCGTCTCCAGCTTCACCCCGATCGAATCGACCAGCGTGCGGGCGGGGGCGGGCAGGGCCAGCCGCTGCGTTTCCAGCCAGCGCTCGGTGGTGGCGGGCAGCGCCTTGAGCGGCACCTGCACCAACTGCTCGACGCGCGGCGCGCTGGTGACGGGCAGCGAGGCGAAGACGAACGTCGCCAGGATCAGCAGCGCCATCACCGCCAGCGCACCGAACATGCCAAGCGGCACGAACATGCCGATGACGATCGCGGCGAGGATGATCACTGCATCCGCCGCCGCGATCCGGCCGAGCCGGGCGAGGATCTCCGCCTCGCGCCGCTTGCGCGTGCGGGTGGCGAGCGCGCCTTCGGTGCGGGCGCGCGAACGCTCGATCAGTTCCTCGCCGCGGGCGAGCAGGCGGTCCACGTCACTCGGCATCGCGGCTTACATCGCCTCCAGCTTGAAGCCGTCGGCCGGGCCGCTCAGGCGGTTCTGCTCGGCGCCCTCGGCGCGGGCGATATAGCCCTTCGACTTCTCGACTTCGTTCGACAGCGTGTTGACGGTCACCTTCATGCTGTCGAGCGCCTTCAGCTTGAAGGTGTCGATCGCGTCCATCGTGTCATAGATGTTCTGGAAGGCGCGCTGCAGCGTCTCGACGGGAATCGTCGCGCTCGCCGCCTGTTCGTGGATCGCCGCGGTCTGGCTCTTGAGCAGCTGGCCGGTCGATTCGATCAGGTTGGCCGTCGTGGTGTTGAGCGCGGTGATCTGGTCGAGCACCAGCTTCTGGTTGTTGAGCGCCTGCGCGACGGTCACCGCGGTGCGCAGTGCCGAGACGGTGGTGGTCGAGGCGCGGTCGACGCCCTTGATCAGCTCGACATTGTTCTTCTTGACCAGATCGAGCGCGAGATAGCCCTGCACCGTCACCGCCATCTGGGTGAGCAGATCCTGGGTGCGCTGGCGGACATAGAAGAGCGCGGTCTCGCGGATCGCCTTGGCCTTGGCGGGATCGGTGTGATCCAGCTCGTTGGCCTTGTCCTCGAGCTTCGCGTCCATCGCCTTGGAGAGATAGATCATCTGCTCCAGGCGCCCCATCGCGTTCCACAGATTGGCGCGCTCGGTGGCGATCGCGGCATTGTCCTGCAGCAGCTCGTCCTTGCCGTTGGCCAGGCTCTTGAGCACCGCGTTGATGTGGCTCTGCGACGACTGGTACTTGCGGAAATACTGGGTGAGCCCGCCGCCGCCGCCGAAGAGCTTCGACAGGAAACCGTCCTTGCCGCCGATCAGCTTGCCGTTGCGCGAGGGATCGAGCTCCTCCACCGTCTTGCGCAGCGCCAGCAGGTCGGCGCCGACGCCGCCGTCGCTGCCCATCGCGCGGACCGGGCGATCGAGGAAGCGGTTCGACTGGCCAGCGGCGTCGCGGATTTCCTTCTGGCCCATCGCCGCGATCGCATCGACGCGCTTGCCGAACTCCGGCGAGTTCACGTCCTGCGCGATCAGATCGTCGATGAAGCCGTCGACGCGCTTGTCGAGTTCGGTCTTCTTGGTGTCTTCCACGGGCACGAGTCCGGCAGCCTTTTCCGGCGCCACAACCGGAACGGGATCGGGGGGCGTCAGCACCAGGTTCTGATCGGCCGTCGCAGTTTCCGTCGCCATCGTCACTCTCTCTCCAACTCCGTGCCGCAACCATGCAGGCGAAGCGGGCGTCCCGCAAGCGTGTCATGTAGATACCACACTGCGGGATTCAACTTGATTCCGGCGCGCTGCCTGGCGCTTATGACGGTACTTGTTATGCGGGAGAGCGATATGGGTGGGGTCGCGCGGCGCGAGCTTCTCGGCACATTGGGCGCGATCGGCCTTGCCGCCGGCGGTGCGGATCGCGCACTGGCGCAAGGCGCCGGACCCGAGCGGCTGCACAGCCTGCCGCTGGAATTCGCCTATGAAGCGATTGTAACGCTGGCGCCCGCCACTCCGGTGGGCAAGACCCCCTATGGCACGCGCAATCGCATTCCGATTACCGGTGGTACCTTCGAAGGGCCGCGGATCCGCGGTAAGGTGCTGCCCGGCGGCATGGACTGGCAACTGGAGCGGCCGGACGGCTGCCTCGACGTTTATGCCGATTATATGATGCAGGCGGAGGACGGCACGCTGATCCACGTCATCAACAAGGGGCTGATCAGTCGCGATCCGGCGCGGCCCTATCTGCGCACGATTCCCTGGTTCGAGGTGCCGGAAGGGCCGCATGGCTGGTTGAACCAATCGGTGTTCACGGGCACGATCGGCGCGCCGCCTCCCGGTTCCGGCCCGGCCGTGCGAATCACGGTCTATCGGATCGCCTAGACCGAACCGGGACATCGCTGTTGGCGGGGGGCCTTCCCGCGGCGCACAAATTCCGCTATGGGGCCGCCCGAACGCGCGCTTCCGCGCCAATCAGGAAATCGCATGAATCTCCGCAACGTCGCGATCATCGCGCACGTCGACCATGGCAAGACCACCCTCGTCGACCAGCTCTTCCGCCAGTCCGGCACCTTCCGTGACAACCAGCGCGTCGAAGAGCGTGCGATGGACTCGAACGACCTCGAAAAGGAGCGCGGGATCACGATTCTCGCCAAGCCGACCTCGGTCGACTGGTCGCCGGACGGCACGGAAGAGAACAGCATCCGCATCAACATCGTCGACACGCCCGGCCACGCCGACTTCGGCGGCGAGGTGGAGCGCATCCTGAGCATGGTCGACGGCGTGATCCTGCTGGTCGATTCGTCCGAAGGCGCGATGCCGCAGACCAAGTTCGTCACCGGCAAGGCGCTGAAGCTGGGCCTGCGTCCGATCGTGGTCGTCAACAAGATCGACCGTGCCGATTCGCGCGTGCAGGAAGTGCTCGACGAAGTGTTCGATCTCTTTGTCACGCTCGAAGCAACCGACGAACAACTCGACTTCCCGGTGCTATACGCCTCGGGCCGTAACGGCTATGCCTCGACCGATCCGGATGCGCGCGAGGGCACGCTGACCCCGCTATTCGAAAAGATCGTCGAACATGTCCCGCCGCCAAAGGTGGACCCGGACGCGGAGTTCAAGTTCCTCGTCACGCTGCTCGACCGCGACAACTTCCTCGGCCGTATCCTCACCGGCCGTGTCGAGAGCGGCACGGTGCGCCTGAACCAGCCGATCCACGCGCTCGACAATGACGGCAAGATCATCGAGACCGGTCGCGCTTCCAAGATCCTGTCGTTCCGTGGCCTGGACCGCGTGCCGGTCGACGAAGCCAAGGCGGGCGACATCATCAGCCTTGCCGGCCTCGCCGTCGCCACCGTGTCGAACACCATCGCGGATACCTCGGTCAGCGTGCCGCTGCAGGCGCAGCCGATCGATCCGCCGACGCTGTCGATGCGCTTCGCCGTCAACGACTCGCCGATGGCGGGCCGCGAAGGCACCAAGGTGACCAGCCGCATGATCCGCGACCGCCTGTTCCGCGAAGCGGAATCGAACGTCGCGATCAAGATCACCGAGAGCGAGGACAAGGACAGCTTCGAAGTCGCCGGCCGCGGCGAGCTTCAGCTTGGCGTGCTGATTGAGACGATGCGTCGCGAAGGCTTCGAGCTCGGCATCAGCCGTCCGCGCGTGCTGTTCCAGGAAGGCGAGAACGGCCGTGAAGAGCCGTACGAAACCGTCGTGATCGACGTGGACGAAGAATTCTCCGGCACGGTCGTCGACAAGATGAACCAGCGCAAGGCCGAGATGACCGACATGCGTC
This sequence comes from Sphingomonas pokkalii, assembly GCF_003096275.1. Classification (GTDB taxonomy): domain Bacteria; phylum Pseudomonadota; class Alphaproteobacteria; order Sphingomonadales; family Sphingomonadaceae; genus Sphingomonas; species Sphingomonas pokkalii. Next base: position 2,526,811 of record NZ_QENQ01000001.1, on the reverse strand, counting down.
CGTCGGGTGGCGGCAAGACCCGCATCACCTTCTCGGCACCGTCGCGCGGCCTGATCGGCTATCACGGGGAGTTCCTGTCGGACACCCGCGGCACCGGCATCATGAACCGCCTGTTCGAGAAGTACGGGCCGTACAAGGGCAAGATCGAAGGCCGCAAGAACGGCGTGCTGATCTCCAACGGCGCCGGCGAAGCCCAAGGCTATGCGCTGGGTCCGCTCGAAGAGCGCGGCATCCTGTTCGTCGGCCATGGCGAAGCGCTGTATGAAGGCATGATCATCGGCGAGAACGCCAAGACGGAAGACCTCGAGGTCAATCCGATGAAGGCGAAGCAGTTGACCAACTTCCGCGCTTCGGGCGGCAAGGACGACGCGATCCGCCTGACTCCGCCGAAGAAGATGACGCTGGAACAGGCCATTGCGTACATCGACGACGACGAGATGGTGGAAGTGACGCCGAAGAACATCCGCCTGCGCAAGCGCTTCCTCGACCCGAACGAGCGCAAGCGCGCCAGCCGGGCGAAGTCGGCCGCCTGAGGCGCGCCGATGCGGTGCAGAAAGGCCCCCTGCCGGCAACGGCGGGGGCTTTTTCGTGGGGAGGGCTCAGGCCGCCCCCTGGTTCCAGGGCATCCGCTGCAGCAGCATCCCCAGTCCACACCAGCCGCTGAACCCGGCGAATGCGAGCATGAAACCGAAGAACCCGGCTGCGTAGAAGCCCGGCGCGAACCCCGCCAGCCCCAGCAGCGTGAAGCCCAGCACGAGCAGGCCGACGATCATCTGCACCTGGCGGAAGATCGAGACACGCGGTGCGCCCGCGCCCGCCAGCGGCAGCCCGGCTGCGGCCCAGGCCTCGATCCCGCCGGTGAGGTTGCGCACCCGATCGCCCAGCATCCCTTCTGCCAGCGCACAAGCCTGGCCGCCGCGCCCGCCCTTCTGGCATTGGAAGATCAGCAGGCGACCGGCCGGTAGAACGGCATCCGCGAGCAGCGACGGCAGCGCGCCGAGCGGCATCGATGCGGCATAGGGGATATGGCTCGCACGAAATTCGTCTGGTTCGCGCACATCGATCAGTAGTGCGTCGCCGCGGGCGAGCAGGCGGTGCGCCTCGCGGGCGTCGATGGTGGCAGTCATGCCTCTTCCTTTCCGCAGAAATGCGCGTGGAGCACCGCCATCAGGTCACGGGCGGCGGGGTGGGTGATCGAATAGAACAGCGTGCGATGCGCGCGCCGGGCGGTGACGATGCCCTCGTCTTTCAGCTTATTGAGGTGTTGCGACATCGAGGTCGGGGCGATGCCGGTTGCCGCGATCAACGCGCCGACGTTGCGTTCGCCTTCCACCAGCGCGCACAGGATCATCAGCCGGTGGGGGTTGGCCAGGCCGGAGAGCAAGGCGGCAGCGCCGGCCGCCTTGGGCGCCATCGCTTCCATCAGGGAATGCACGGGGGGACTTGCCTTCATTCCACATCTATATCAATTAATAGATATGTGAATCAATTGGGAGTTGCCCCATGGCCAAGGATTATCGCGCGCTCACCCAGGACATTTCGGCCTATTCGGCGCAGTTGCGGAAGCTGGCGCCCGAAACGATGGCGGGCTTCCACGCCATGGCGAAGGCGGCCGGTGCAGAAGGGGCCATCGACGCCAAGACCAAGGAGCTGATCGCGCTGGCGATCGGGGTCACCCAGCGCTGCGACGGTTGCATCGGCTTCCACGCCAAGGCGCTGGTGGGGATGGGCGCCAGCCGCGCGGAAGTGGCCGAGGTGATGGCGATGTGCGTCTATATGGGCGGCGGCCCGGCGCTGATGTACGCGGCCGATGCGCTGCGGGCCTATGATCAGTTCGCCGAGGGGGTGGCGGCCGCCTGATCCTCCTCTGCCGGGCAGGGCAATCGCCGTCGACAGTCGGAGGTTGTGCCCGCCCAATACTATCCCGGCCTTCCCGCGAAGGCAGGAATCCATTCGGCTTGCGTTCCGGGGAAAGAACCGCGGCATCGGCGCCAATGGATCCCCGCCTACGCGGAAGGACGGGGTTTGTGCGATCGCCCTGTTCCGCTGTCGTAGTGAACAAATAGAGAACAAAATCCTTTCCTACAGCCTCCAAAATCGGTACAGGCTTGCCGGTTGGCCAATTTGGGGGAGCAGGGGTGATGCAGAATCGGGTTCCCGTAGCGCGTGAGGCGCGCGATTTGCCGGCGTTCGAGCCGGTGCCGCGCAAGACGAACCGCCATGACGGCTGGACGCCCGAGCGGCAAAAGGCATTCATCGAAGCGCTGGCCGATACCGGATCGGTGCGGCGGGCCGCGAATATGGTGAACATGTCGCAGGCCAACGCCTATACGCTCCGCCGGGCGGACGGCGCCGAGGACTTTCGCCGCGCCTGGGATGCCGCGCTCGATTTCGGGCTGGCCCGATTGAAGGATGAAGCGTTTACCCGCGCGATCGAAGGCGAGCTGATCCCGGTGTTCGATCGCGGCAAGCTGATGGGCTTCCGCCGCAAGCGCAACGATGCGCTGCTGATGTTCTGCCTGCGCCATTATGGCCAGGACGCGAATGGCAAGCGCACCACGATCAACTATTTCTCCGCCCGCGCGGCGGCAGGCAATGGCGATGGCGAGGCGGCCGCGGCGGCGAGCACCACGACAGTGCGCACGGTGATCACCGGCGATGGCTCCGGCGGCAGCGCCGCCCTGCGCACCGACCGCGCATCGGCGGTGCTGGAGGATTTTGCCTGCGTGACGCTGGATGCCGAGGCGCAGGCGACGATCGCCACCGCACTGGAAGCCTGCGCCGCCCGGCGTGCGGCGGCGGACGCGCAGATCGATCTCGGCGGCGAAGATGCAGCCGACGCGCTGGAGGACGATCCCGAGGCGCATTTCATCCGGGTGGGGGAGAATGCGTCGCCCTATCGCGGGGTGATCGAGTGGCCGGGGGTGGAGGAGGAGTAGGAGGCAGGAGGGCTGTGGCTGGCACCATGGTGCCAGCGCGGCGTGGTCAGCGGGCGATCAATATGCCCGAGCGGTTTGCCAGCTCCTCGACCGTGCGTAACGTTTCGGGATCACGCGTGACCCAGGTCGATTCGACAACCTCCCAATCGGCGGCTTTGATCCTGTCACCGAAGAGCATCATTGCCTTCTCAAGATCGAATTTGCGGGAAACCCAGATCATCCCGTCATGCGCGCCCGGCGATCCGTGAATCGCCGGTGACCAGGCCTGGGTAGCCGGATAGGTCGATTTCGGCGTGTCGATCAGTTGTCCCCGCTCCAGGCCCAATTTGAGCAGGTCTGCCGAGAACAGGGCTGCGAGCGAAACTTCCCGCTTCAGTTCCACGATCGAGTAGCGCAACGGCTGCAGGGCAGACCAGCGGACCGATTTGATCGGCGCGGTCGCATCGATGTCATGGAAGATGGTTTCATAGACCGCGCATTCCAGGTTCGTTGCGGCATAGGCCGTGGGGATTTTGACGCCGCCCACCTCGAAAGGCGCAAAGCGAGAATGGCCATATCCCGGGTTGAACGCACAGGGCGCAAACTGGTCGTCATGAATGCGGTGCAGCCGTGTTCCCGCCGCAAGCAAGAAGCCGCTACATTCCAGATCGGCCGGCGGGGCGGGGACTGGCCCGGTGCTTGGCCCGCCCGTCATCCAATAACCGCCTCACCTTCAAGCCGTGCGGCATCGACAATCCTGGGGTCGGCGAGCTTGTCGCATGGTGCTGCGCCGTCGAGCCAGCCATTGGTGGATACGAACCAGAAGGCGGTCTCCCATGCGGACATGCTGTCGGGCAATGCGCGCAAGATATCCGCGATGACCGCGAGCGGCCGGCCGTCCTTGAACTGGAAGGCAGGGAATCGTTCCTGGCCCAGCCAGGGGATCGAAAAGATCTTCCCTTCCGACTTCCAACGGCTGGCGGTCTGGCTGCGGTTGCGCGCCTGGCTGCCGGACTCCGCGGTTACCTCTTCGGCCGAATAGGTCATGAACTTGCCCATGAAGGCGACGCGCGCTTTGGCGTTCCGCGTGTCGATCTGCGCGCGGATGGTTGCGACCGGATCCTGCGTCTCTACCAGCGCATCGACCAGCTTTTCGATCGTCGCTTCCGAATGATGGTCGCGCGCCGATGGCAGCGCACGGTCGACGACCTCCGCAATGCGCAGGACATTGGGATCGAGCAGAACCAGTTGCCCGCCGCTTTCCGCCACCGTGCCGCGAAGCGCCTTGCGCACGGCAAGCGCAAGATCCGATGCCGAAACGTCCGGCGCCTCGATCTGCTCGGGGCTTTCCAGACTTTCGGTTTCCCCCTTTCGGACGAAGCGAAATTTCCCGCTGCCAGCACGCCCGCGCACAGATCCCGAATACGGCCTGACGCGCTTGATCTTCGTTTTCGCCTTTACCTGTACCAGCACGTCTTTGCTGATCGCGTGCTGCGTCAAGGGCGTCGCGCTTTCGGCGATGGCTGCCACAAGGTGCGACACGAGATGTGTTTCGATCTCGCTCGCATCCGGCGCGAGCGCCCTGGTCTTGGTGTCTGGAGACATCCGATCTCGTTAGCACAGAGAGATTACAGCACCTATAACGTAATTCACGCAGCTCCGGTTGCAATAACCCGGATCGCCGAATCGCGCGCGCAGGCCATTGCTGCCGGCCCCCCGCGGCGGGGGCGACTATAGCCTTCGGGTGAGGAAACGGCTGTGGGGATCGTCGTCGCGATAGTCGGCAAAGGCTGCGCACGGCGCAAACCCGTACCGTGTATAGAGCCGCAGCGCCGGTTCGAACGCCGGGGCGGTGCCGGTTTCCAGGCTCAGGCGCCGGAGGCCGCGGGTGCGGGCGGTGGTCAGGATATGGTCCAAAATCGCGGCGCCGATGCCCTTGCCGAGATGGGCGGGGGCGGTGCGCATCGATTTGAGCTCGCCATGCGCGGCGTCCAGCTGTTTGAGCGCGCCGATGCCGAGCAACGCTTCCTGGTCCCACGCGCTCCAGAAGCTGATGTCCGGCGTCTGGAGGCCGGACAGGTCGAGGAAATGGCAGCTGTCGGGGGGCGAATTGGCGAGCATCCCGCGGCGTGGAGCCGGAGCAGCTCCTGCACCTGGGGCTCGTCCAGCCCGCCCTCCCGGATGGCGATCACAGATCGTCGATCATGCTTGCCAGCGTCTCCAGACAGGCATGGGCGAGCAGCTTGCTGCGGATCGGGGACCAGCCGAATTCGGAATCGGCATTGGCGTCATGATCCTTGAACGGCATTTCCAGCGTCATCGATACCGCGCCGAACCGCTCGGCCAGCTGGTTGGTCGACATGGCCAGGTTCGCTCTGCCCGGGGGCGACTTGTCATAGCCGAGCTCGGTCTGGAAATCGGGGGTGTGCGCGGCGAGCCGCCGGCCGAATTCGTAGAATTTCTCGCCGAGTGCGTCGGTCCAGCTCGGAATGCCTTCGAATCCGGCGAGGAAATTGGCCGGGATCGCCTCGTCGCCATGGACGTCCATGGCGAAGTGCACGCCGGTTTCATCCATCGCGTTGCGCACCGCCAGCACTTCCGGGCTGCGCTCCGGCGTAGGGGTGTGCCATTCGCGGTTGAGGTTCACTCCCGCCGCATTGGTGCGCAGATGGCCGCGCAGCGAACCATCGGGGTTCATGTTCGGGACGCAGTGGAAGGTCGCCCTGGCCCGCAGATCGCGGGCGACGGCATTGTCTTCGTCGGTCAGGAACTCCAGCGCGCCCTCCATCCACCATTCGGCCATGCTCTCGCCGGGATGCTGACGGGCATAGAGCCAGACCTGCTTCGGCCCCTCGCCCAGCGTGAGGCAGTCGATCGGCTGGCCGTCGAGCGTCGTGCCGAGCTGGCGGTGCGTCACACCTTCGGCCAGCGCGATGCGGCTGACCAGATCATGGTGGCGCTCCATCGAATAGGGCGCGAAATAGGCGAACCAGGTGATCGCCATCTGGCAGGTGTGGCGGATGGTGAGGACGCCGTCTGCATAGTCGGTATCGGTCATCCGCCACGATTCGCGATCCGCCGACCAGCGCGCCTTGTAGCCCGGCCAGCCGAACGGATAGGCCGAGCCGGCGGCGTTGAGAATCCGCAGCGTCAGCGCCCTTCCTTTCGCGCCGGTGACGCGGAAGTGGAACCACTGGTAGAAGTCGGACTCGTGATCCTTCACGATCTCGAGGTCGACGGTATCGCCATCGATGGCGACGACGCGGATATTGCCGCTATCGAAGGCGGCGCTGATCTGGATGCTCATTTCACCGTAATAGTGATGCCGGACTCGCCCGGAAAGTCCTTGAACAGCGCGGCGGCGAGGCGCTGGGCGGTGGCGGCGGGCTGATTGTCCTTCACCCCCACGCCGGTGGTTTCGGCGCGGCCTTCCCAGATCACGCTTTCGCCGGCGCGGCGGCGGAGCTGCACCCAGAGCTGCGAAACCAGGATCTCATGCTGCTTGCCCTTGCCGAGCCCGAAGGAGACGCCGCCGCCCAGGCCGACACCGCCGCCGCGACCGCCGCCGAAGCTGCCGCCGCCCAGCCCGACCGAAACCGGGGGGCGATCCTGGATCACCCCGCGGGTCGACCGGGTGAACGATACCGAGGCGATATAGCCTGCCGGGCGATCGCTGGTGGCGGGCACATAGCCCAGCCGGTTCAGCTCCGCCTGCACGGCATCGGCATAGACGCGATATTCGGCGCTGACGTCCATCGCCCCGCTCATCGGCATGATGGTGACGGTTGTCCGCTCCATCGCCTGGCCGAGGTGGTAGCGGGTGACGTCGATCGGCGTCCGCCCGGTGGTGGAGGTGCATCCCGCCGCCAGCACGGGCAGGGTGGCAAGCAAGGCAAAACGCAGATACTGATTCACGAACACGCACTCCTGTTTCGCGGCCGCAACGGCTGTATCCTGCCAACCGCCATGCGGTCGAGTCGGTTCCGCCGTCTTCCCGCCGTCGAAACGCCCGAACGGCGCGATCAGACGCATTTGCGCGGCTTTGCCTTGACTTCCTGCCCCCGCGCTTATAGGCGGGCGCCTCTTTCCGGCATTCCAGATAATTTGAGAAGCGAATCGGTCATGAAGATCGTGAATTCATTGAAGTCGCTCAAGGGGCGGCACCGCGACAACCGCGTTATCCGCCGCCGTGGCCGGATCTACGTGATCAACAAGACGCAGAAGCGTTTCAAGGCACGCCAGGGCTAAGCCCTTTGCGCGTGGGGACTGTGCCGCACGCCGTTATCTTCGACGTCGGCAACGTCCTGTTCCCCTGGGAACCGCGACGGCTGTACGAGCGCCTGTTCGACACCGAGCAGGCGCTCGACGCGTTTCTGTCGCAGGTCGTCACCAAGGAATGGCATTTCCAGCATGACGCTGGCCGCCCCTTCGCCGAGACCTCGGCGGAGCTGAGCGCGCTATACCCCGAACATGCCGACAAGATCGCGCTGTGGGGGCCGCGCTTTGGCGAGCAACTGGGGCCGCCGATCCCCGGCATGGCGGCGCTGGTCGAGGAACTCGATTCGGCGGGCGTGCCGCTATACGGCATCACCAACTTCTCCGGCGAATTCTGGCGGGCCTGGATGCCGCAGGTCGACTGGCTGTTCGGCCGCTTCCAGGACATCGTCGTCTCGGGCGACGAGAAGCTGACCAAGCCCGATCCCGCCATCTATACGCTCGCGCTGGAGCGATTCGGGCTGCAGGGCCCGGACGCGGTGTTCGTCGACGATCTGCCGGTGAATGTCGAAGCGGCGCGGGCGCAGGGCATCCACGGCGTGGTGTTCACCGGCGCCGAGGCGTTCCGCGCCGAGCTGGTGCGGCTGGGCGTGCTCGCCGGCTGAGGGCTGGCGTTTTCCCTTTCCAATCGTCGAAATTGTCATCCCGGGGGAAACGGGATCCGTCCGCCATGCCGGTTCGAGTTGCAACGGCGACCGCCGCTTTTGCCGGGGATGACGGCGGGCGTCGAGGCGCACGCGCCGCACGGTTTCGACCTCGCTAAGTTGCCAAAGTTCACACCCGTGCGCGATTCGCTAAGTTCACACGCGAATGCGCACGGTGCATTCTCGTGCGCATGTTTCCAGCACGTTCAAAGAGCGATGGGCAGGTCTCCTGCCGGTAAGAACATATGGGATACGAATTGAGCTCGTTCAAGGAATGCCGCCCAGCAGACCCTCCGCTTGACTCTTAAATCTACATATGTTGTATTAGGCTCATGGTTCGGAAGCGGCAACCCTCGAAGCAGATGCGCCTTCTCCTGCAGGTCCTTGCGGAGGAACGCGATGTCTGGCGGCATGGCTATGAGCTGATGAAGGCGACCGGACTGTTGTCCGGTACCCTTTATCCGCTGCTGATGCGGATGACCGAACAGGGGCTCGTAGAGGCCGAGTGGCGCGAGCCTGCGCAGCCGGGACGGCCCGCCCGCCATGCCTACCGATTGACGGCGGCCGGCTACGCGGTGGCGCGGGAGCTTGCCGACACCATCGCCGATCGGCCGTTCAAGGGAGCACTCGCATGACCCTCTTCGTTGCTCGGGCCCTGCTGCGGCTGGCGAGAGCCTGCCTCGGTGAACGTCATGCCGATTGGGCGTCGGCCATGGAGGCGGAACTCGAGGCCGCGGCGGCGGCCGGGGAGGCGCTGCCCTTCGCGTTCGGCTGCCTTACAGCGGCGTGGCGTGCGATGTTTACAAGCGAGCAGGGGCATTTCCTCCTCACCAGCTACGCACTGGTGCTCGGCATGGTGCTGCCGATGGCAGCGCTGCAGATCGGCTGTGCGCTGTTTGGCCTGCCCTATCTCTACCCGGACCAGCACGGGCTGGCCGGCGCGCTACTGGAACGCAGCCCCAGACAGGACCTGCTGCCGAGCGTCTACCAAGCCGCGATTCCGGCACTGGCCATGCTGCAGGTGATGATCGGGCTCGGTCATCTGCGCGTAGGCTGGCTTACGCTGGAGCGCGACTGGGCCGGTGCAACGCGCTGGGGCAGCATCTGCCTTGCCGCGACCGCCACCCTGATCCTGTTCATGGCGGCGCTGTTCCTCGATGGGCGGCAGGTGGTGCTGCAAGGCGCGGTACTCGCCATCGAACTAGCCACGATCGCGGTCGTCGCGCGGTGGCATAGCCAGCTGTCAAGCGGGCTAGCGCAGGCGCGGTAAGCGCCCACGACCGCACGCACGACTTCTGTCGCTGAGACCTTTCCGGGGCGCACCGTCCCGGAAACCCAGACCGTGCGCCCGCGCGGTGCCGTGACGCGACACGTGATCGCGACAAAAACCGGGGCTGATCCCGGTACTTGAGGAGAAGAAGCCATGCGACCGTCCTTTACGCATCCCATCCTTGCCGGTGCGGCAGTGACCGTCCTCCTCGCCATGACGGCAAGTGCAGTACCTCGTCCCGACGAGCCCGTGTTTGCAGGCGCGGCAGCGGCCTCGTCGCCGTTCGTCGGGGCATGGGAGCTCGACCTCACCCGCATGCCGGAGAAGTACGGTCCGCCGCCCAAGCGGGTTCGCTTCACATTCGAGCCGGTCGGCGCGGACCAATGGCGAACGACCGTCGACATCACCGCGCCCGACGGCAGTGTCCGCCACATGGCGGTGCGCTATCGCCGCGACGGCGCCGCCGCTCCCGGCGAGGGGGACCTGTCCGAGGCGGATAGCGCCGCCTTCCGCTCGCCGGCGCCGAACGTGCTGGTGATGGGGCTGGCCAAGAAGCAGATGCTGGGCTCGGTTCGGGTCTATGTCGTCTCCGCCGATGGATGCGAGATGACCGAGTCGGCCGCTGCGGTGGATGCTAGCGGCGCGCCTTTCGTCCGCGAGTTCCACTTCAAGCGCGTGCCCTGAAATCCTGCCGGGGGTGGCGACGTGCATCGGCCGCCGCCGCTCCGCCGAGGGAGGTCCGCGCGCGTCGCGACGGCGGTATCCCGCTCTTTAAATCTGGAGAGAAACGATGAAGTTGCTGGTGCTCCCCTGCGCCGCGCTCCTGTCGGCGTGCGCCACGCCGCACGCGCGGGAAGCTACGCCGCACGCGCGGGAAGCTACGCCGCTTCGCATGGCGGTCGGCTATGGCGATCTGGCGCTTGAAACGGAGGCCGGAAGGGCTGCGCTTGCTGCTCGAGTAGCGCAAGCTGCGAGCGTCTTTTGTCGAGCCTATGATCCACTGAACCCGCAGACCAGGTTCGACGCGCACCTGGCGAGCAAACGCCATTGCCCGGGCGCCGCCGCCATTCTGCTGGCACAGCGCATGCCTGCGTCGGTGCGAAGGGCCTATCAGGCGGGCAAGCGCGCGAAGTGAAAGGGTGTGCGCGGGCCCTTGCCGGCGTCCAAGGCTAGCGCGACCACCGCGCAAAAATCGCGGTCGGCAGTTCCAGCCCGCGCGCTTCCTCGCGCACCGTCAGCTCGCCGGCCTCGACCGTGCCGCCCTTGTCCGCCATCGCCTGGCGGACCAGTTCGCCGATCGCCAGCGCCGACATGCGCACCGCGTACACGGTGAGGAACAGAAAGCGCGAGTTCTCGTCGAGCAGCTTGGCCACGTCGTCGATCAGCGACGGCAGGCCTTCCTCCAGCTTCCACACCTCGCCATTGGGCCCGCGGCCCCATTTTGGGGGATCGAGGATGATGCCGTCATAGCGCCGCCCGCGGCGCACCTCGCGCGCGGTGAATTTCATCGCGTCGTCGATCATCCAGCGGATCGGCTTGTCGGCCATGCCGGAGAGCACGGCGTTGGCCTTGCCCTCCATCACCGATTTCTTCGAGGCGTCGACATGCGTCACCTTGGCGCCCGCCGCCGCCAGCGCCAGCGAGCCGACCCCGGTATAGCCGAACAGGTTCATGCACTCCGGCGCGTCCATGCCGTCGACGCGGCCGCGCATCCACTCCCAGACCGGCGCCATGTCCGGGAAGAAGCCGAGGTGGCGGAAGGGCGTGGTCTGGGCGGTGAAGCGCACCTCGCGCCACGCCAGCGGCCAGCCTTCGCGGGGCACCGGCTTCAGATATTCCCAGCGGCCGCCGCCATCCTCGTCGGAGCCGGGGACGAATTCGGCATGGGCGTCCCAGTCGGCCGAGGCGGGCGCCCACAAGGCCTGGGGCTCGGGGCGAATGAAGCGATAGGCGCCATAGCGTTCGAGCTTGCGGCCATGGCCCGAATCGATCAGCCCATAGTCCGCCCAGGGCGCGCCGGTGAGGGTGACGAGTTTCACGGCCGGGCGTGTGCGCGCTCGGCGATGTAGCCGGTGATCGCGTCGAAGGTGGCAGGCAGCGTGTCGTACCGCTCCTGGCGTTCGAACAGGTCGCCGATGCGGCCGGGCACCTGCGGACGGACGCCGGTGGCGCGTTCGACCGCGTCGCGGAACTTGGCGGGATGCGCGGTTGCGAGCGTGACGACCGGTACGTCTGCGGCCAAGCCGGCGCGCTGGGCGGCGGCGAGGCCGATCGCGGTGTGCGGATCGATCACCTGGCCCGCCTCTGCACAGGCCCAGCGCATCGCTTCGTTCATGCCGTCGGCATCGATCGCGTCGCTGGTGAACAGCTTGGCCGCGCCTTCGCGCTGCATGTTGGTGAGCTGCATCGCGCGGGTCGATTCGAAGCCGCGCATCTGATCGGCGACGGACCCGCCGGCGAGATCGAACAGCAGGCGTTCGAAGTTCGAGCTGACCTGGATGTCCATCGACGGTGCGGCGGTGGGCGTGACGGTGCCCGCCGAATAATCGCCGGCCGACAGCGCACGGTGGAGGATGTCGTTGACGTTGGTCGCGACGACCAGCTTGGCGATGGGCAGGCCCATGCGCGCCGCGACATAGCCGGCGAAGACGTCCCCGAAATTGCCGGTGGGGACGGAGAAGGCCACGGCCCGGTCCGGTGCGCCCAAGCGGACGGCGGCGTAGAAATAATAGACCACCTGCGCCATCAGCCGGGCCCAGTTGATCGAATTGACCGCGCTCAGCTGGAAGCGGCCGGAAAAGTCCGCATCGTTGAACATCGCCTTCACCAGCGCCTGGGCATCGTCGAAGCTGCCCTCGATCGCGATGTTGTGGACGTTGGGGGCGAGCACGGTGGTCATCTGGCGGCGCTGCACGTCGGACACGCGTCCGCGCGGGTGCAGCATGAAGATGTCGACGCCGATGCGGCCGGCGACGGCATCGATCGCGGCGCTGCCGGTATCGCCCGAGGTCGCGCCGACGATCGTCAGATGCTGGTTGGTGCCGGCCAGGAACTTTTCGAACAACAGGCCGAGCAGCTGGAGCGCCACATCCTTGAAGGCGAGGGTTGGGCCGTGGAACAGTTCGAGCAGCCAGTGCTGCTGGTCGATCTGGACGAGCGGGGTCACCGCGGCATGGGCGAAGCGGCCATAGGCCTGGGTGCAGAGCTGGCGCAGCTCGTCTTCGGAGAGGTCCGGGGTGACGAAGGGCAGCATGACCCGCACCGCCGTCTCGACATAGGAGAGGCCGCGCAGGCTTGCGATGTCCGCGGCCGAGAAGCTCGGCCAGGCGGTCGGAACATAGAGGCCGCCATCGCTGGCCAGACCGGTGAGGGTGACGTCCCGAAAGCCCAGCGAAGGGGCGGCGCCGCGCGTGCTGTGATACTGCATGGCCGATCGCGTTACCCGGCAGGCGCGGGCGGGACAAGATAGCTGTGCTTGGGCGGCGAATCCCGCTAGAGGCACGGCGATGGACGATCACGCGCAGGATAGTGCCGCGCTGCCGATCTGCGTGGCGGCGCTCTACCAGTTTACCCGGTTCGACGATCCGGCGGCGTTGCAGGGGCCGCTGGCCGCCTTGTGCTGCGGGCAGGCGGTGAAGGGCACGTTGCTGCTGGCGCGCGAAGGCGTGAACGGCACGATCGCGGGCAGCGACGATGCCATCGCGGCGGTGGTGGCGCATGTGCGCGGGCTGCCGGGCTGCGCCGGGCTGGACGTGAAATATTCGCGGGCGGCCGAGCAGCCTTTCTACCGGATGAAGGTGCGGCTGAAGCGCGAGATCGTGACGATGGGCCAGCCGGATATCGATCCGCTGGCGAGCGTGGGTACCTATGTCGCGCCGGAGGACTGGAACGCGCTGATCGCCGATCCGGGCACGATCGTGATCGATACGCGCAACGACTATGAAGTGGCGGCGGGCACGTTTCGCGGCGCGATCGATCCCAAGACCAAGAGCTTCCGCGACTTCCCCGACTGGTTTCGCGCGCATCGCGCGGAACTGCTGGAGCGCGGCGAGACCCCGCCCAAGGTGGCGATGTTCTGCACCGGCGGCATACGCTGCGAGAAATCGACGGCGTTCCTGAAGTCCGAGGGCATCGAGCAGGTATTCCACCTGAAGGGCGGTATCCTCAACTATCTGGAGAAGGTGCCCGCCGAGCAAAGCCTGTGGGAGGGCGAATGCTTCGTGTTCGACCAGCGGGTGACGGTGGCGCACGGGCTGGCGCCGGGCAGCTATGGGCTGTGCCATGCCTGCCGCCGGCCGGTCAGCGCCGAGGACCGGCGCTCGCCGCGGTTCGAGGAAGGGGTGAGCTGCGCGGCGTGCTATGACGAGCGGACCGAGGAAGACCGGGCACGCTATCGCGAGCGGCAGCGGCAGGAATGCTTCGCCGCCACGCGCGGCGAGCCGCATGTCGGGAAAGTCTATCCGCCGGCCGAGGGCGAAGGCTGAGTCGCGGCGCGGGCGCGCAGGCGCAGCGCGAGGACGTAGATGATGATGGCGACGCCCGCGAACAGGAACCATTGCACCGCATAAGCGAGGTGGTTGTTCGGCACGCTCGACAGGTCGGGCGGGGCGCTCGGCTCCAGCCCCGGCGCGGCGCGATCCGAGACGAGCATCAGCGCGCGGGGGGCGGGATCGAGCATCGCGGCGATCAGCGGGCGGTGGTCCGGCAACTGGGTGATGGTGCCGCTGACCATGCCCCCGGGCCAGTGGGGCTGGAAGCCGACATTGGTGGTGACGCCCATATCCACGGCAAGCTGCGCGCCGATATGGGTGCGGCAGGTGGCGATCTGGCGCCAGCCCTTGGTGCCGCGCGTGCCGCGTCCGCCTTGCCGCGCCCAGCCGGTGACCGAAAGACAGGCGGTGCGGGCATGGCGGAAGAGCAGCGCCGGATCGCGATCGCCGCCTTCCAGCGTGATCGTCGGCTGCATCCTGTTGGCGGCATAGAGCGCCAGTGCGGCGTTCTTCTCGTGGCGGCGCTGGAGCTGCCAGACCCCCAGCGCGAGCATCGCCGCGACGGCAAGGGCGACGAGCAGGGTGGGGATCGGCGGCAGGCGGCGCATCTCAATCCTTGCGCAGGCGCCCTTCCTGCGCCTTGTTGCGATACTCCAGCGCCAGCAGCAGCCCCTTCGACACGCGCAACGCCAGCACCGTCAGCACGAGGGTGATCGGTATCCACAGCAGAATATGGACGTAGAAGGGCGGCGAGAAGGTGAATTCCACCCATAGCGCCAGGATCGTGACGAAGGCGCCGATGCCGAGGGTGAGGAACACCACCGGCCCGTCGCCGACATTGAAGGCGGAGAAATCGAGCCCGCAGGCCGGGCAGTGATCGGCGAAGGTGGCGAAGCGGCGGAACAGCGTCTTGGCGCCGCAGCGCGGGCAGCAGCCATACAGGCCGGACGCGATCGGGGGCGGCAGCGGACTGCCGCCCCCGGCGGGATCAGGGAGGGGATCGGCCACCTCAGCCGGCGTGCACCGGCGCGCCCCAACCACCCCATACATAGATGGATGCGAACAGGAACAGCCACACCACGTCGACGAAGTGCCAGTACCAGGCCGCGGCTTCGAAACCGAAATGCTGGCGTGGCGTGAAATCGCCGCGATAGGCGCGCACCAGGTTCACGATGAGGAAGATGGTGCCGACAATGACATGGAAGCCGTGAAAGCCGGTCGCCATGAAGAAGGCGCCGCCATAGCTGGAGCCATGTTCCGACGCCGCCTTGAAGGGGAAGGGGGCTTCCATATACTCATAGGCCTGCAGGCAGCTGAACAGCAGGCCGAGCACGACGGTGAGCCAGAGGCCCTTCTTCACCGTATCGTTCTCACCGACACCGATCAGGCCCCAGGCGCCCTTCAGCGCGCCGCCGCGCTCATTGTGGATCAGGCCGTGATGCGCCCAGGTGACGGTGCAGCCCGAGCAGAGCAGGATCAGCGTGTTGAGCAGCGGGAACTGCCACGCATCGAGCACTTCCATGCCCTTGGGCGGCCAGGTGCCGCCGACCGCTTCGACGGTGGAGGGGAAGAGCGAGAAATCGAACCAGGCCCAGAACCAGCCGACGAAGAACATCACTTCGGAGGCGATGAACAGGATCATGCCGTAGCGCAGGTGGAGCTGCACGATCGGCGTGTGATCGCCGGCATGGGCTTCCTGGATCACCTTGCCCCACCAGCCGAACATGGTGAGCAGCACCAGCGCGAAGCCGGTGGTGAGCACCAGCGTGCCGTTCGCCATCTTGTGCATCCACAGGACCGCGCCCGAGGCGAGAATGAGCCCGCCCAGCGAGCCCAGCAGCGGCCAGATGCTCGGCGGCAGGATATGGTACTGGTGGTTCTTTGCTCCAGCCATGGGTGTCCCCAATCCTCTCTCTAATTTGGCGCGATGCTAGCTTGGTGTCTTCGCCGAATCCACTGGATAAAATGTGTAGGACAGCGTGATTTCCTGCACGTCGCGGGCATCCGGATCGTTGAGGATCTTGGGATCGACGAAGAAGATCACCGGCATCCGCACCGTTTCGCCGGGTTGCAGTGTCTGCTGGGTGAAGCAGAAGCACTGGATCTTGGTGAAATATTTACCGACCTGGGCGGGCGTGACGTTGAACGTCGCAGTGCCGGTGATCGGCCTGGACGACTGATTGGTCGCGGTGAAGAACGCCATGTCGCGGCCGCCGATATCGATCGTATCGGCGCGGCGCTCGGGGGCGAACTTCCACGGCAGTTTGGGGCTGACATTGCTGTCGAACGCGACGGTGATCTTCTGGCCGGTGGCACCCGGCGCGCGCAGCCCGCGCTGGGTGGTGCCGTTCAGCCCGGTCGCCTCGCAGAATATCCGGTAGAGCGGCACCGCGGCGAAGCCCAGCCCGGTCATGCCGCAGACCAGCACGGCACCCATCAGGCCAACGCGCAGGTTGCGGCTGATCCTCATCCGCTATGGCCCAGCTTCATCTTCACGATCGAAATGGCGAAGACCAGGACCACGAACGCGCCGAGCAGCAGCGCCATCACCCGCGCGCGGGCGCGCTGGCGGGCGCGGATCAACTCCAGCTCCGATGCCGGCATATGAATCACATCCTCTCCGCGTGGATCGTTCATCCCACCCACCTGTCGATCACCAGCGCGCCGAATAGCACGAACAGATAGAGTATCGAAAATTTGAACAGGCGCTTTTCCGGAATCATACCGTCTTCCGGCGCGGTGCGACGGGTGGCGACCTGCACCGCCATCGCCAGGAAGATGCCGGACATCAGCGCGGCGGTGAGGCCATAGACCATGCCGGTCAGCCCCAGCGGCCAGGGCGCGGCGGCGGCGGCGATCATCGGCAGGGTATAGAGGCCGATCTGGATGCGGGTGGTGCGCTCGCCGGCGACGACCGGCAGCATCGGCACGCCGGCATTGGCGTAATCGGTCTTCACGAACAGCGCGAGCGCCCAGAAATGCGGCGGCGTCCACAGAAAGATCAGCGCGAAGAGGAGCAGCGGCAGCGTCGCCACATCGCCCGTCGCCGCCGCCCAGCCGATCAACGGCGGAAAGGCACCCGCCGCGCCGCCGATGACGATGTTCTGCGGCGTGCGACGCTTGAGCCAGATCGTATAGACGAAGACGTAGAACAGGATCGAGACGGCGAGGATCAGCGTCGCCACCCAGTTGATCGCGACATACATCAGGAACAGGCTGAACGCCGCGAGCCAAACGCCGAAATGCAGCGCCGACTGGCGCTCCATGCGGCCCGCCGGCAGCGGCCGGCCCTGGGTGCGCTTCATCTTCGCATCCAGATCGGCTTCATACCATTGGTTGAGCGCGCCGGCCGCACCGGCCCCGAGCGCGATGCACAGGATCGCGGTGAAGCCCAGCACCGGATGGATCGGCACCGGCGCCGCGAGCATGCCGCACAGGCCGGTGAACACCACCAGCGTCATCACGCGCGGCTTGGTAAGGGCGAGGAAATCGCGCCAATCGGCGGGCAAGGCGGGATTGGCGTTGGCAGCGGACATCATCCGCCCCGATATACGGCGCTGTTCAGGCGCGGGGAAGTGCCCTCAGCCCAATCGCTTGGCATTGGCGCGCACCTTGCGGCGATAATGGCGCAGCGCCTTGCTCGCCTGGGCCTGGGGCGTGCTGCCGAGCCTGCCGGTCGCGGCGGCGACCTGGAGTTCCCAGGCGGCCTGCATCTTTTCCGCCACCATCCGCTGCGCTTCGGCGGATGCCCCCGGCCCGCCGGCCGCCAGCTTCGCCATCCGCAGCCCGATTACGGTGGAGGCTTCCCAACCGAGCATCCAGCTGTCGATGCCGATTTTCATCCAGTCCGCATAAGGGGCGTTGCGCATGAGAGTCTCCTGAGGGGATGGGCAGGGGCTGAACGCGCGGCATTGCCGTGCGGCACCGGGGAAATCCGGAATTTCCCGCCTGCCGATATTCGTTACGCTTGTATCCCGCCCCGTCGCCCAGTGGAAGCGTTTGCACAACGCAAGAGTGGCTCGCTGTTAAAGCGGATCATTAGCGTACCTATTGGGGATCATTATCAATACGAATAAGCGCCGATCACACGGCGGTACTGCCTGCCGTTTCAAACCACAGAAACGAATCCGGGGCCGCGCCGCATGTCTACCACGACCACCAACTCCAAGCGCCGGGCGCTGCTGCTTGCCGCATATGGCTGCTTGGCGCCGCTGCCTGCGATGGCGCAGGAGGCCCCGGCGGGCGCGCGCGACGACATCATCGTCACCGCACGCGCGGCGAGCGCCAGCATTCTCGGCAGTGACGTCTCTCCGATGGCCTATCCGCAATCGGTTCGGGTGCTTGATCGGGACCTGCTCGATGCGGTGAACGCGACGCGGCTGGGCGATGTGTTCGATCTGGCCGGCGGCGTTGCCCGGCAGAATGATTTCGGCGGGCTGTGGGACAAGGTTTCGATTCGCGGCTTTGCCGGCGACGAGAATGCCGGCCCCGATATCCGCATCAACCGATTCAGCAGCAATTTCGGCTTCAACGCACCGATCGATACCGCGACGATCCAGCAGGTCGAGGTCCTGAAGGGCGCGACGGCGGCGCTTTCCGGGCTGGGCGAGCCGGGCGGCGCGATCAACCTCGTCACCAAGGCGCCGCTCGATCGCTTCCAGGGTTCCGCCGATCTGAGCTATGGCAGCTGGAACAGCCTGCGGGCGACGGCGGATGTGACCGGGCCGCTGGCGCAAGGGCTTTCGGCGCGGCTGATCGGCGTGGCGGAGCAGCGGGACAGCTTCCGCGAACATGTCGACGGATCGCGGCGGCTGATCGCGCCGTCGATCGCCTGGCGGCCGCTGGACGGGCTGCGGCTGCTCTACCAGGCCGAATATATGCGCAATACCAGCGTGCTCGATCGCGGCATCGTGGCGGTTGGCGGCAATGCGCGGGCGATGGACCGGCGCACCTTTCTGGGCGAACCCGGCGATGGCCATATCGTGCAGAACAGCCTGTGGCAGCAGGCGAGCCTGTTCGCCGATCTGGGCAAGGACATGCGGCTGGAACTGGGCGCGAGCCAGCGTGACGGATCGCTGCGCGGCTATGGCACCATGGTCGATTTCGGGCCGCGCGGGTTGCAGGCCGATGGCCGAACCGCCGGGCGCGATCGGCGCTATCATGATTTCGACTGGAACGACCTGTCGCTGCGCGTCGAACTGACCGCCAAGGGAACGCTGTTCGGCATGACGCACGACCTGCGCATCGGTGCGGACCGCGTGCGCCACGCCATGGACTTCGTGCTGGATCGCGCGCGGGGAACCGCCACCCGGCCGCTGCTGCCGATCGACCTGTTCGATCCCGTCTATAGCCAGGCTGCCCTGCCGGTGCCGCCGGCCTTTGCCAGCCGCTACACCCGGTTCCGGAGCGAAAGCGTCTATGCGCAGGACCTGATCGGGGCGGGGCCGTTCACCCTGCTGCTCGGCGCGCGGTGGAACAGCTTCCGCGAGACGGTGATCAACCGGCTGGCGGCGAACCGGCGCCTGGAAACCCGGGACAGGGGCGTGACGCCGCGCGTGGCGCTGACCTGGCGGGCGAGCGCGGCGCTGGCCTTTTATGCCAGCTGGGGCGAATCGCTGCGGTTGAATCCCTCCGACGGCACGACGACGTTCAACGCCGAACGCAGCCATTCGACCGAGGCGGGTGTGAAGTTCGCGCTGTTCGGCGGGCGGTTGACCGGCCAGGCGGCGCTGTTCGACATGATCAAGCGCAACGTGCTGAATCCCAACGCGATCGATCCGTTCGTAAGGACGCAGATCGGGCGGCAGCGCTCGCGCGGCGGTGAGATCGAGCTGAACTGGAAGGCGGCGGACGGGCTGCTGGTGACGGGTACCTACACCCATCTCGACGCGACGGTGCGCAACGATGCCAATGCGGCGCTGATCGGCACGCCGCTGAGCAACGTGCCGGACGATATGGGCAGCCTGTTCGTGCAGCAGACCTTGGGGCGGTTCGCGCTGGGTGGTGGCGTCAGCCATGTCGGCAAGCGTGCCGGCGATCCGTTCGGTACCGCCTATCGCCTGCCGGCCTACACGATCGCACGGGCGAATCTGAGCGTCGCGCTGAACGATCGCCTGACGCTGCGGGCGGACATCGATAATATCTTCGACACCTATTACATCGCCAGCGCCTACGCCAATGTGTGGACGATGCCGGGCGCACCGCGCAATTTCCGGGTGACGGCGTCGACGCGCTTCTGAGGCATCTGCAAGGTAGCGTGGTCCCCCTCACCCTTCCGCCGCTTTGCGGCTCCCTCCCTCTCCCACAAGGGGAGAGGGAGAAGGGGCGTCCAACTCCCTCTCCCCTTGTGGGAGAGGGAAGGGGCCCGCCGCCAAAGGCGGTGGGAAGGGTGAGGGGGAAAGTTCAGTCGCCCACGAAAAAGCGCCCCGGAAGTTTCCTTCCGGGGCGCCATCCTCTCCAACCCGTATCGACTTAGTCGATCTTGGGCAGCGTCTCGAACTGGTGGAAGGGCGGGGGGCTCGACAGGGTCCATTCGAGCGTCGTCGCGCCTTCGCCCCAGGGATTGGCTTCGGCCTTCTTGCCGGCGAGCAGCGAGTAGATCAGGTTGACGAAGAACACCGCCATGCCCGCAGCCATCACCATATAGCCGACCGTCGCCATATGGTTCCAATAGGCATATTGGTCCGTATAGTCGGGGATGCGGCGCGGCATACCCTGGAGCCCCAGGAAGTGCATCGGGAAGAACAGCAGGTTCACGCCGGCGAAGAACACCCAGAAGTGCACCTGGCCGAGGAACTCGTTGTACATCTTGCCCGTCATCTTCGGGAACCAATAGTAGAAGCCGGCGAACAGGCTGAACACCGCGCCCAGCGACAGCACATAGTGGAAGTGCGCGACGACGTAATAGGTGTCCTGCATGTAATCGTCGACGCCGCCATTGGCGAGGACGACGCCGGTCACGCCGCCGACGGTGAACATGAAGATGAAGCCGATCGCCCAGACCATCGGCGTCTTGAAGCTGATCGAGCCGCCCCACATCGTCGCGATCCAGGAGAAGATCTTCACGCCCGTCGGCACCGCGATCACCATGGTCGCGGCGGTGAAGTACATCTTCACCGCGACCGGCAGGCCGGTGGTGAACATGTGGTGCGCCCAGACGACGAAGCCGACCAGCCCGATCGCCACCATCGCATAGGCCATGCCGAGATAGCCGAACACCGGCTTGCGGCTGAACGTCGCGACGATGTGGCTGATGATGCCGAAGCCCGGCAGGATCATGATGTAGACTTCGGGGTGGCCGAAGAACCAGAACAGATGCTGGTAGAGCACCGGATCGCCGCCGTACTGCGGATCGTAGAAGGCGGTGCCGAAGTTGCGATCGGTGATCAGCATAGTGATCGCCGCGGCGAGCACCGGCAGCGCCAGCAGAAGCAGGAAGGCGGTGACCAGCACCGACCAGGCGAACAGCGGCATCTTGTGCAGCGTCATGCCCGGTGCGCGCATGTTGAAGATCGTCGTGATGAAGTTGATCGCGCCGAGGATCGATGCGGCGCCCGCGAGGTGGAGCGAGAAGATCGCGAAATCGACCGACGGCCCTGGCTCGCCATAGGTGGATAGCGGCGCATAGACCGTCCAGCCCGTGCCGGCGCCCACCCCGACGAAGGGCGAAAGCATCAGCAGCACGAAGCCGGCCACGGTGAGCCAGAACGAGATGTTGTTCATCCGCGGGAAGGCCATGTCCGGCGCGCCGATCATGATCGGCACGAACCAGTTGCCGAAACCGCCGATCATCGCCGGCATCACCATGAAGAACACCATGATCAGGCCGTGCGCGGTGATCAGCACGTTCCAGAAGTGCATCGCTTCGTCGAACGTGCCTTCGCCGTGCAGCTTGGCCACCCACCAGGGCAGATACTGGATGCCCGGCTGCATCAGTTCGGCGCGCATGATGCCCGAGATCGCGCCGCCGATGATGCCGGCGAAGATCGCGAAGATCAGGTAGAGCGTGCCGATATCCTTGTGGTTGGTCGACATGAACCAGCGGGCGAAGAAGCCCGGCTTGTGATCGGCATCGTGGTGATGCGCGTCGTGCGCGGCGGCATAGGGGAGCGCGGTATCGGTCATGGCTCAGTTGCCCGTGTTGCCGGCGCCGGCGGGGTTCGCGGTCGCAGGCGTGTTGGACGGTGCCGGGGAGGCGGTGGCGGCGACGGTGGGTGCGGCTTCGGCGGTGCCGTTGGCAGTGGCGGCGTCGGTCGCGTCGTTGCCGATCGCCGTCGTGCTCGCCGGTTCGGCCTTGGCCCCCGGCATGGTGCCGCCCTTCGCGGCGACCCATTGCGCGAACTTGGCCGGGCTCACCGCCTCGACCGCGATCGGCATGAAGGCGTGGCGCGCGCCGCAGAGTTCGGAGCATTGGCCGAAATAGACGCCTTCCTTCGGGATGATGAAGCTCGTCTCGTTCAGCCGGCCCGGAATCGCATCGAGCTTGATCCAGAAGGCGGGCACGGCCCAGCTGTGGATCACGTCGGTGGCGGTCGTAACCAGACGAATCGGCACGCCGACCGGCAGCACCACGCGCTGGTCGGTGGCGAGCAGGCGGGGGCCATCGGCATCGGTGCGATAGCGCTGGCCCTTGCCGACCTGATCGCCTTCCTTGAGCATGTTGGCCGTCAGCTGGATGCCGCCATTGTCGGGATATTCGTACGACCAGAACCACTGGTTGCCGATCGCCTTCAGCGTCACCGCATTCTTCGGCGCAGGCTTGAACTGGGCGGCGAGCAGCTTGATCGAGGGAATGGCGATCGCCACCAGGATCAGCACCGGCGCCAGCGTCCACACGATTTCGATCGCGGTATTATGGCTGGTGCGCGAGGGCGTGGGGTTCGCGGCGCGGCGATAGCGGAGGATCACCCACACCAGCAGCAGCAGCACGAAGATCGAGATGATCGTGATCAGCGGCAGCAGGATGGTGTTGTGGAACCAGTGCGCTTCCTCGCCCGTGGGCGTTACCTGCGGCTGGAGCGAAATGGCCTTGTCGACCGGCTGGCCGACACCCGGTTCGGGCCGGGTGAGCGGCACGCCCTTGGCGTCGACGGTGGGATCCGCGACCTTGGCGGCGGGCGCGGCCGGGGAAGCCGCCGGCGCAGGGGCGGCGGTTGCAACGGGTTCCGTCGCGGCGGTCTGTGCCACCGTCGGCGAAGCAAAGGCCAGCCCAGCGGCCAGCAATATCGACGTAAACGAAAGATTGCGCATCGTGTGTGGCCACCCCTCTCCAGGTACGCACAACCAGGACCTCGCACCGGCCCATGTTACGGAAGGTATAGCCCGGAAAAGCCCATTCTCAACCTTTTTCGCGCGCGGTTGCGGACGCTGCTTCCGCCACTTAAAGGATCGCGGCCATCGATTGCTTTGGAGTGCAGACATTGACCGGAGATGCCATCCTCGACGAGTTTCGCGATGCCGGGGCATTGCTGGAGGGGCATTTTATCCTGTCTTCCGGTTTGCGCTCTCCCGTATTTCTCCAGAAGATGCGGATTTTCGAGGATCCGGTGCGCACCGAGCGGGTGTGCAGCGCGCTGGGCGCGCTGATTCGCGCGACCTTTGGCCAGATCGATATTGTCGTCTCCCCGGCGATCGGCGGGATCATCCCCGGCTATGAGACGGCGCGGGCGCTGGGCTGCAAGGCGGTGTTCGTCGAGCGCGAGGACGGCGAGTTCCAGCTGCGCCGCGGCTTCGAGATTCCCGAAGGTGCTCGCGTGGTGATGGTGGAGGACATCGTCACCACGGGGCTTTCCTCGCGCGAGTGCATCGCCGCGATCCAGAAGCATCCGGGTACGCTGGTCGGCGCGGCGTGCATCGTCGATCGTTCGAACGGCAAGGCCGATGTCGGCGTGCCGCTGATTTCGCTGACCAAGCTGGACGTGCCGGCCTATCCCGCCGATCAGCTGCCGCCCGAGCTGGCGGCGATCCCGGCGACCAAGCCAGGAAGCCGGGCGATCCCGGCATGACCGGCCGGCTGCGCCTCGGGGTCAATATCGACCATGTCGCGACGGTGCGGAACGCGCGGGGCAGCGGCTACCCCGATCCCGTGCGCGCGGCGCTGCTGGCGGCCGAGGCGGGGGCGGATGGCATCACCGCCCATCTGCGCGAGGACCGGCGCCACATCACCGATGCGGACATCGCGCGGCTGGCCACCGAACTGACCGTGCCGTTGAACCTCGAAATGGCCGCGACCGAAGAGATGCTGGCGATCGCGATTCGCCATCGCCCCCATGCCGTGTGCATCGTGCCCGAGAAGCGCGAGGAGCGGACCACCGAGGGCGGGCTGGATGCGGCCGGCCTGTTCGATCTGCTGGCGCCGATGGTGGCGAAGCTGCGCGACAATGGCAGCCGCGTCTCGCTGTTCATCGAGCCGGAGGCGCGGCAGATCGATGCGGCGATCCGGCTGGGCGCGCCGGTCGTTGAGCTGCACACCGGCCGCTATGCCGAGCTGGAGGGCGAGGATATCGCGGTGGAGCTGAAGCGTCTTGCCGACGCGGCGGCGCTGGCGGCGCGCAACGGCATCGAACCCCATGCCGGCCACGGCCTGACCTTCGAGAATGTGGTACCGATCGCGGCGATCCCGCAGGTGATGGAGCTGAACATCGGCCATTTCCTGATCGGCGAGGCGATCTTCGACGGCCTTGCCCCGGTGGTGCAGCGGATGCGCAGCCTGATGGATTCGGCCCGGTGAGCTTCCTTGCCCTTCCCCCTCTCCCGCAAGCGCGAGAGGGGCGGGGAGAGGGCGAGACGCGGGCGTTGCTGGCGATCCGCCCGGGAACCGCACCCCGCCTCACCCCTCCGCTGGCGTTGGCGGCGCCCTTCCTCTTTCGCTTTCGGGAGAAGGAAATATGATCCTCGGGCTGGGATCGGACCTGTGCAATATCGAGCGGATCCAGCATTCGCTCGATCGCTTCGGCAAGCGGTTCGAGGAGCGGGCCTTTACCGATCTGGAACTGGCCAAGGCGGCAAAACGGCCGCACAATTACGCCGCCACGCTTGCCAAGCGGTTTGCGGCGAAGGAAGCATTTTCCAAGGCGGTCGGAACCGGCTTCAAGCACGGCGTGTTCCTGAAGGACATCGGCGTGGTGAATGCCCCTTCCGGTGCGCCGATCCTGGCGCTGACGGGTGGGGCGAAGGCCCGGCTTGACGCCCTGACACCGCCGGGACACGTGGCGCGCGTGCACCTGACGCTGACGGACGATCATCCCTGGGCGTTCGCGATGGTGATGATCGAAGCCATACCGGCAGAAAAGGACGCATAGTGGGGGTGGACGAGCTGGCGCTGAACAGCAAACGGATCGAGCGGCGGCGACGCGCGACGAGCCAGGGCACCGACTGGTGGTCCGAGTTCGTGGGAATCCTGTGGCTGGTGCTGGGCGTGCTCGCCTTTCACAGCCTGATCGCCAAGCCCTTCTACATCCCGTCCGAATCGATGCTGCCGACGCTGCGGGTGGGCGATCAGCTGATCGTGACCAAATATCCCTATGGCTATTCGTTCGTCACGCCGACCTTCCATTTGCTGCCGCCGATTCCGGGCCGCCTGCTCGGCGCGTTGCCGGCCCGCGGCGATATCGTGATCGTCACGCCGCCCCAGCAAAGCACCGACTATATCAAGCGGGTGATCGGCCTGCCCGGCGACACGATCGCCGTTCGGGACGGTGTCGTCTGGATCAACGGCAAGCCGGTGCCGCGCGTGGCGCTGGGCGAACGGCTGATACCGATCGACGGCAATACCCGCTGCGATCCCGATCCGGAGCGCGGCGGATCGGTCTTCTACCAGGGACGGCGCGTCACCCATGGCGGCAAGGCGTATTGCAGCCTGACTCTGTTCCGCGAGACGCTGCCCGGCGGCGCCAGCTATGATGTGGCCGATCTGGGCGATTCGCCGGGCGATCATTATGGCCCGGTGACGGTGCCCAAGGATCATGTGTTCCTGATGGGCGACAATCGCGACAACAGCGCCGACAGCCGCTTCAGCCTGGAGCAGAACGGGCTGGGCGGTCCGGTGCCGTGGGAGAATATCGGCGGCCGGGCAGAGTTCATCACCTTCTCCCGCGACGGATCGTCGACCTGGAACCCGCTGACCTGGTTCAGCGGTTTTCGCGGCGATCGGACGGGCATTTCGCTTCACCCCAGCCGCGAGGGCAAATGAGCAACGATCCCCTGGAATCGGCGCGCGTCCGCGTGGTGCAGGCGCCCGGACCCAATGAGTTTCGCGATCCCGCCATCCGCGCCGAATTCAAGAAGGCGGCGGTGTGGCTGGGCATGGCGGTGGGCATCGCCCTGATCGTGCTGCTGATCCAGCCGCTGCTGATCATCTTTGCCGGCCTCGTCTTCGCCTCCATGCTCGATGGCGGCGCGCGGCTGCTGGGCAAGGTGCTGCCGATCCCGCGGGGGCTGCGCATCGCGCTGGTGCTGCTGCTGGTCTTCGCCTTTTTCGGCCTCGTCTTCTACCGCACCGGGATGCAGATCGCCGACCAGGCGGAGCAGTTGCGCACCACGCTGGAGGCGCAGGCCAACCGCGTCGGGCGCTGGGCCTCCGATATGGGGCTGATGCCCGGCCGATCGGACATCAACGGGATGCTGCGCGAGGCGCTCGGTTCGGTCGGCAAGCTCACCAGCGCTGTCGGCACCGCGATCGGCGCGGTGACCAGCATGGTGATGATTCTGATCCTTGGCCTGTTCGTGGCGCTGGAACCGCGCATCTACGAGCGCGGGCTGCAATGGATGGTCCCGCTCGACCAGCGCCACGCCTTTGCGCAGATGCTGGGTGGCATGGCGACGACGATGCGGCGCCTGCTCGCCGGGCGCCTGCTGGGCATGTTGTTCGAAGGCGTGCTGACCTGGATCTGCCTCAGCGTTGCGGGCGTGCCGATGGCGCTGCTGCTCGGCATCATCACCGGCGTGCTGGCGTTCATTCCCAATGTCGGGGCGATCATTTCCGGCGTGCTGATGGCGGCGGTGGGCTTCAGTGCAGGCCAGGAAACCGGCATCTGGGCGATCATCATCTATTTCGCCGTGCAGAATTTCGACGGCTATGTGGTGATCCCGATGGTCGCGAAGCGCACCGTCGATCTGCCGCCGGCGCTGACGCTGTCCTCGCAGATCCTCTCGGGCACGCTGTTCGGCGTGCTCGGGCTGGCGCTGGCCGATCCGATGGTGGCGATGATCAAGGTCGCGCTGGAGAGCAACGCCCGCCTCAACGGCAAGAAGCCGAAAAGCGACGACGATTCCGACGGCGAAACGTCGTAGGGGGATTGAAGCCGATGCTGGTGCTGTACGACTATTTCCGCTCCTCGGCGGGGTATCGGGTCCGGATCGCGCTCAACCTGAAGGGCGTGGACTATGTGCGCCACGAAATCCCGCTGCTGGAGAACGCCCAGCGCAGCCCCGCGCATCTCGCCCGCAACCCGCAGGGGCTGGTGCCGGCGCTGGAGGCGGACGGCATCGTCCTCACCCAGAGCTTCGCCATTCTCGACTGGCTCGACGCCCGCCATCCCGCGCCGCGACTGATTCCCGCCGCGCCCGAGGCGCGGGCCGCGGCGCTGGCGCGGGCGATGGTGATCGGCATGGACGTGCATCCGATCAACAACCTGCGGGTGATGCGCTATCTGGAGCAGACGCTCGGTGCCGATGCCGCGGCGCGTTCGGCCTGGACCGCGCATTGGATGACCGAAGGCTTCACGGCGCTGGAGGCGATGGCGGCGGCACTGCCGCAGGACGGGCCGTTTCTGGGCGGTGCCGCGCCCGACATTTCGGATTGCTTCCTGGTGCCGCAGCTGTTCAACGCGCGCCGCTTCTCGGTGCCGCTGGACGGCTATCCGCTGCTGTTGCGGGCGGAAGCGGCGGCGCTGGCGAATCCGGCCTTTGCGGCTGCGCATCCGGATCGGGTCTCGCCGGGTGCTTGATCGGATCGGCTGCGCGCTGATTGCCCTGTGTGTCGCGAGCCCGGCGCTGGCACAGGAGAGCGAAATCATCGTCACCGGGCGTGGCCTGGAGGCGCCGCCGGGCGATGCCGCCTATGCGGTGGCGACGATCGATCGGGCGCGACTGGCCGATACCGCCAGCAACCGAATCGAGGATGTGCTCGCCGATGTCGCCGGGCTGGTGCAGTTCCGGCGGTCGACCTCCAGCTCGGCCCATCCGACCAGCCAGGGGATCACGCTGCGGGGCCTGGGCGGCAACGCCTCCAGCCGTGCGCTGTTGCTGCTGGACGGGGTGCCCCAGGCCGATCCGTTCGGCGGCTGGGTGCCGTTTCCGGCGTACCTGCCCGGCCGCCTCGCCTCGGTGCGGGTCACGCGCGGCGGCGGCAGCGGCTTTGCCGGGCCGGGAGCGTTGGCGGGCACGGTGGAGCTGGAGAGCGGCAGCCCCGCCGAGTTGGGCACGCTGAACCTCAGCGCCTTCTATGGCAGCCGCGACAGCATCGATGCGAGCGGCGTGGCGGCGCTGCCGGTGCAGGGCGGCTTCCTGACCATCGCCGGACAATATGGCCGCAGCGACGGGTTCGTGCCAATCGTGCGGCCGGGGCCGGTGGACCGCGCCGCGCCCTACGACCAGGCGAGCCTGGCGGTGCGCGGCGTGGCCGACGTCGGCCACGGCACCGAGCTGCAGGCAAACGTGTCCGGCTTCAGCGACCGGCGCGATCGCGGCACCGCTTTTACCGATGTGCGGAGCAAGGGCGCCGATGCCAGCGTGCGGCTGGTGCGGCGCGGCGACGGGCAGCGGGGCGAATGGGGCTGGTCGGTGCTCGGCTATCTCCAGGTGCGCCAGTTCGACAGCGGCTTCGCCAGCATTTCCGGTGCGCGCGACTCGGTTCTCCCGGTGGTGCAGCAGGCAGTGCCGGCGACCGGCATCGGCGGCCGGATCGAGATCGCGCCGCCGGTGGGCGGCGGCATCACGTTGCGGCTGGGGGGCGATCTGCGCCGCGTTTCGGGCGAGACGCGCGAGCTGTACAGCTTCATCGGCACCAGCCCGACGCGGCGGCGCGTGGCGGGCGGCGCCAGCCTGACGGCCGGCGGCTTCGCAAATGCCAGCTATATCCATGGCGGCTGGACGCTCGATGCCGGCGGGCGGCTGGACCATTGGACGATCGCCGACGGCAGCCTGGCCGAGCGCCCGCTGGCGAGCGGCCCGGCGATCACCGATACCCGCTACCGCGATCGCCGCGGCTGGGAGCCGACCGGGCGGCTGGGCGTGGCCTATGCGGTCGGTGCGCTGCACCTGCGCGCGGCGGGGTATCGCGGCTGGCGGCTGCCGACCCTCAACGAGCTGTACCGGCCTTTCCGCGCCGGTGCCGATGCCACCGCGGCGAACGCGGCCCTGGCACCCGAGCGGCTATGGGGCGGGGAAGTGGGGTTGGACCTTTGTCCGGCCAGTGCGCTGGTGCTGCGTGCGACCGGCTATTGGAACCGGCTGGACGGCGCCATCGCCAATGTGACGCTGGCCCGCGGCCCGGGAAATTTCCCCGGCGTCGGCTTTGTCGGCGCAGCGGGCGCCTATCGGATGCGGCAGAATCTGGACGCGGTGGAAGCCAGGGGCGTCGAGCTCGA
The DNA here is from genome assembly GCF_003096275.1 of Sphingomonas pokkalii. Lineage (GTDB taxonomy): Bacteria > Pseudomonadota > Alphaproteobacteria > Sphingomonadales > Sphingomonadaceae > Sphingomonas > Sphingomonas pokkalii. Next base: position 2,497,627 of record NZ_QENQ01000001.1, on the reverse strand, counting down.
CGCACGCTGGACGCAGGGGGCGTGGCGGCTTGCCGGTTCCTGGGCCTATGCCGACAGCCGCGTGCAGGCATCGGGCGCGGCGGCACCGCTGAACGGGTTGCGCCCGGCGCAGACGCCGCGCTTCCAGGGATCGGGCACGCTCGCCTGGGCGACGGCGGCGGCGAATGCCTTGGTCACGGCGCGCTATGCCGGCGCGCGGTTCGAGGACGACCTGAACAGCGCCCGGCTCGATCCGGCATGGACGGTGGATGCGACGCTGGGCGTGGCGGTCACCCGTGCGCTCCGAGCCGAGGCGCGCGCGGAGAATCTGTTCGATGCCGAGGTGCAGGCGGCGATCAGCGGCGGCGGCGTGATCGAACGCGCCACCCCGCGGACGCTGTGGATCGGCCTGCGCTATGCGATGCGCTGACCGGCGAGCCGGCTGAACAGCGCGAGATACTCGCCGACCGGATCGCCCGGATCGGTGCGCGGCTCGGGACGTTCGCGGCCGGGGATCAGCCAGTGATCGAGCGCGGTGACCAGCGCATCGCCGTCTTCGCGCGAGACGACGGTGCCGAGGCCGGGCGCATCGATGATCTCCCGCACCGCGACGCTGGCTTCGGTCGCGACCACCGGCGTCCCCTGCGACAGCGCCTCGCGAATCACCCCCGGCACCCCTTCATAATCGGAGGTGAGCGCCGCCACGGCCGCGCCCTTCAGCGCGGGCAGCGGATCGCTGACATGCCCCGGCATGAAGACGCGGGCGGCAAGGCCGAGCTGCGCCACCTGCGCCTCCAGCGCGGCGCGCGCGGTGCCTTCGCCGAGCAGCAGCAACTGGACCGAGCGATCGGCGAGTCGCGGCAGGGCGGCGATCAGCCGGTCCCAGCGCTTTTGCGGTTCGAGGCGCCCCACGCCGACGATGTAGCGGCCGTGCGGCAGCGGCAGCGGATCGGCATCGGGAATCGGTGCGGCCGGCGGATTGGCGATCACGCTCACCCGCCGGCGCGGCATCGCCATTTCGGCGATCGCCTCGTTCGCCATGGCCGGCGTCATGGCCACGAGATGGTCGAGGAACAGCGGGTGCATCTGCAGCCACTTGCGATAGCCCCAGGCGAAGATTCGCGCCATTTCGGGACGCACCAGCGCGTTCGAAACCTTGGCGACCACCGGCGGCATCCGGCTGCCGAGCCGCAACCGGGTGATCGCCGCGATCGCGGTATAGTAGTTGCCGGGGCAGAACAGGATATCGGGATCGGCGCGGCGAATCACCCCCGCCAGCCGGATAAGGATCGGATAATGCCGGCTGCCGAGCTCGACGATGGTTACGCCGGCGGGCACTTCCGATGCGAGCGGCCCCGCGCAGTCGCCGAGGACGAGGGTGACGCGGTGCCCCCGTTCGACCCAGCCCGCGGCCATGCGGAGCAGCGCACGTTCGACGCCGCCGCCCTGCAGCGTCTCTGCGAACGAGAGGATGTGCAGGGGCATATGGGGGGGCGAGCGGTACAGCATCTACTTGCAGATTGCCTTTCTAAAGCCCAAATCGCTGCCGGAATAAACCGCAATGTGGTGACATTCGCCTGATCCCGCGCCAAGCGCCGAACCTCCGGTGAACGCCGAAACGCGGAAAGCATAGAGATTGTTTCGGTCTTGTCGGTGGCACATTTGAACGGTTTGAACAGGCAGGCCCGGGAGGCTTCGTTGAACACAAGCGTAGTCGAGGCCGCAATCCCCGGCGCACCAGATCTCGCAGGCTTGGAGCCGGTGGAGAAGATCAAGCGTCGCTGGCCGATGTGGCTGGGCGGCGCGCTGACGCTGCTGATGGTGATCGGGCTGGGCCGCGAGCTCTTCTCCGGCGGGCTCGCCGGGCTGGCGCGCGCGTTGCCGACCAACCCGCTCTTCTACCTGGTGTTCCTGCTCTATTATCTGGGCTCGCCGACCTTCGATTACATCATCTTCCGCCGGCTGTGGCGGATCCCGATCGACGGGATGATCGCGCTGCACAAGAAGCGGATCGCGAACGAGGTGCTGCTCGGCTATTCGGGCGAGGCCTATTTCTACGCCTGGGCGCGGCAGCGCACCCAGATGGTTGCGGCGCCGTTCGGCGCCGTGAAGGACGTGACGATCCTTTCCGCCATCGCCGGCAACGCGATGACGCTGGCGGTGGTGGCGATGGCGCTGCCCTTCGGCATCGATCTGCTGAAGCCGGCCGAATTCAACACGCTGATGGGTTCGATCGCGGTGATCTTCGCGATGTCGCTGCCGTTCCTGATCTTTTCCAAGCGCGTCTTCTCGCTGCCGCGGGGCCAGCTGTGGTGGGTATTCGGCATCCATTGCCTGCGCATCGTGAGCAGTTCGGTGCTGATCGCCTTTGCCTGGCACTTCGCGATGCCCCAGGTTTCGGTCGGCATCTGGCTGCTGCTGTCGGCCGGGCGGCTGCTGGCCTGGCGCCTGCCGCTGGTGCCGAACAAGGAACTGCTGTTCGCCAGCTTCGCTATCATGATCATCGGTCAGGGCGAGGCGCTGTCGGAGCTGATGGCGCTGATCGCCGGCCTGTCGCTGGTGGCGCACATCATCCTGATCCTGGGATTCGGCGTGCACGCCGTGCTGAAGAGGAAAGAAGCATGAACCGCACCGCCCTGTTCGTCGCGGCGGCGATCACCGTATCGGGCCTTTCGAGCGTCGCCCGCGCCCAGGTTCTGGGCGAGGATGCGGCCGCCTGCGCCAGTGGCCATGGCCCGGCGATCGAAGTCAATGTGATCGGCCTGAAGGATCGCAGCGGCCGGCTGAAGCTGGAGCTTTATCCGGCGACCGAGGAAGACTTTCTGAAGGACGATCACGATCTCGTGCGCGAGGGCAAGACCTTCCGCCGGATCTGGGCCAACACGCCGCCCTCCGGCGCGGTGACGATGTGCATTCGCGTGCCCGCGCCGGGCACCTATGCGGTGCTGTTCACCCATGATCGCGACGGCAAGAACAAGTTCAACTTCTGGTCCGACGGCGCCGGCTTCGTATCGAACCAGCGGCTGGGGCGCAGCCGCCCCAAATTGCGCCAGGCGACGATCAATGTTTCCGGGAACGGGATTACCCGCGTGAACATTCGTGCACAATATCTCCGCGGGCTTGGAGGATTCGGTCCGCTCGACTGAAGGAGCGGCATGCGCATCGTCGACGTCAACGAATTCTATTCGCCGACCGGCGGCGGTGTCCGCACCTATCTGGATCGCAAGATGGGCATCCTGGCCGATCTGGGCCATGAACTGATCGTCGTCGCCCCCGGCGCCGGAGACGGCGTGGAGGAGCGTCCCGGCGGCGGCGCGATCCACTGGATCAAGGCCCCGCCGTTGCTGCTCGACCGCAACTATCGCATCTTCGTGAAGGACGAGCCGGTGTGGGCGGCGCTGGATCGCCTGGCGCCCGATATCGTCGAGAACAGTTCACCCTGGCTGCCGGCCTGGACGGTGGCCCATTGGAAGGGCGATGCGCTGAAGGTGTTCTTCGCGCATGGCGATCTGGTCGGCGCGTATCCGCAGCGCTGGCTGGACAGCGTCGCTACGCCGCATCAGGTGGAACAGGCCTTCGCCTGGTATACCCGTTACATGGGCCGCTTCCTCGAACACTATGATGCGTTCGTGACGAACGGGCCGGCGCTGGCCAAGCGCTTTCGCCGGCGCGGGCTGCGCGTCGACGCGTCGGTGCCGCTGGGGATCGAGCGCGACTGGTTCTCCCCCGATCTGCGCGATGAGAAGCTGCGCGCATCGATGCTGGCCCAATTGGGGTTGCCCCCAGAGGGGCATCTGTTGCTCGGGCTGGGGCGGCACCACAAGGAAAAGCGCTGGCCGCTGGTGATCGACGCGGTGGAAGCCGCTGCCAATGATCTGCCGGTGGGGTTGATGCTGCTGGGCGACGGCCCGCAGCGCAAGCAGCTGGAGGCGCTGATTGCCGGAAGTCCGCATATCCGGATTTTCCGCCCGGTCTATGATCGGTTGCGGCTGTCGCGGATCATGGCGAGCTGCGATGCGCTGATCCATGGATCGGATGCCGAACCGTTCGGGCTGGTCGCGTGGGAAGCGCTGGCGTCCGGCTTGCCGCTGATCGGGCCGGACGAGGGCGGCTTCGCCGAGATCGCCGATCCTCTGTTCGCCGAAACCTATGCCGCGCGCGATACGCTGTCGGCTGCGGACGCGATCCGCCGCCTGTTCGGGCGGGACCAGGGGATATTGCGCCAGGCGGCGCGGGTCGCGTCGGCGCGGGTGCGCAGCGACGAGGACCACGCCGCGATGCTGATGGACTATTATGCCCGGCTGTTCGCGACGCGACGCGGTGGATCGCCGATCGCCACGCCGGGCGCCGCATAAAGGGTGATCGGGGTCTGCCCAAGCAGGTAGTGGCCGCGCACCGCATAGCCGAGGCGCTGCAGGTGGCGCATCGTGCGTTCGCGGACGGCCAGGCGCTCGCCGCGGAAGGGGGAGCGCATCACGACGATCGCAGGGCGGCGGGCGAAGATGCGGTCGACCTCGGCGAACTGATCGACCCCGATCGCGCCGTTTTCGCGTTCGCGCGACAGGTGGCTGGGGAACAGCCACGGACTTAGCGCGCACCGCCCGGTATAGCCGTAGAGCATCGAATCGCCGGAATGAACGTACAGGCAGCCCGGGCCGCGGCCGATCGCATCGGTGATCGTTTCCAGCTGCTCCCGGTTCCCCCGCTTTGCCTGGGCGGCGAGGACGAGGCCAACGCCGGCGACGAGCATCACCGCCAGCAGCAGCGGCGCGGCGATTCGCGGCGCGCGGCGATCCTGGGAGAACCAGGCGGCGCAGCACAGGCAACCCGGCAGCATCACCGGCAGCGCATAATGCGGGAACCAGGAGCCGAAGACGATCAGCCCGACCATCGCGCTCACCAGCCAACCGAAGAGCAGCATCGCGGGCGCCGCGACGGCCCGTGCGCGGGCAAGATCGCGCCAGCCGAGCCAACTGATCGCCAACAACGGCGCGAGCGGCACCATCACTTCGAAAAAGGCGCCCACCAGATCGAGTAGCGGATCGCTACGGCGATCGAGGATCGAGCCGAAATTGGCGTAGAACCATTCGTTGAAATGGCCGAGCGACGCATAGAAGGCGGCGGCGGCGAGCGTCGGCAGCGCCGCCATGCCGGCATAGGCGACGCCGCGGCGCAGGACATGGATCGCGCCTGCCCCCAGCCGGACCTCGCGGAACAGCAGCCACAGGCCCAGGAACAGCCCTTCGAACAGCACCGAATATTTGATCTGCAGGGCAAGGCCGATCAGCAGCATCGCCGCGACCGCGCGGCCGATTCGGGCACGATCCTCGCTGCGATCGTCGGGGCGGGGTAGGACCAGGGTTAGTGCAGAGGCGGTAAGAAGATTGTAAAACACCGGCGCCTGGCCGCCCTGGCCGTCGGCGACGTTGAGCATGAAGACATAGAGCAGCGCCGCCGGCAGCGCGCCGGCCCGCCAGCCCACCCGATCGGCGATCCGCCCGATCATCATCGCCGTCGCGACCACCGCCGCCAGCGCCATGACCTGATAGGCGAGGATGCCCCAGGGCGCGCCGAGGGCCGCGGCCGGGGCATAGAGCAGGAACAGGCCGATCGGCTTGCGATCCCAGATGTCGACAAAGGGCAGCGCGCCGTGCAGCATCCGCTCGGCCGTGACCCAGTAGAACTGCTCGTCGACATGCACCACGGGGTTGCCGAAGGTGACGGCGCGCACCGCGACGGCGGCAACGAGCAGGACCAGCCAGCGCGGCAACGCCGCGATCGCCGCGCCGAGACCCGAGCGCGAATCGATCAGCCCCACAGACGCGATTCGCGTGGCCATCAGCGGCCCCGCCGGGACGAAGGGCATGGTTCGGCGGCGCAGCGGCGGGTCTGCGGGCCCGGCATGTCGGGCTCGAGCATGGAAAAGGTCACGCGCGTCATCGTCTCCGTACTGTCGGCGGTGCTCCGGCCGGCAGGTTGCGTTCCCCTGTTGATACGCCCCGAATTCCGATTCGCCGGCTGGCGTAGCCCAGCTTTCGCCGCCTGTCACGAACACGAAACCAATGGGCTGCAAGCGCCATCGTACCAAAACCACGGGACGCCTGAATCATGACCCTTCGTATCGACCGTCGATCGCTGCTGCTTGCCGGAACCCTGGGGATCGGCGCGCTGGCGCTTCCGGGCGTGGCGCTGGCCCAGCTGGCCGCGCGCGGCTTCACCCATTCGGTGGCGAGCGGCGAGCCGGGGCCGGACACGATGCTGCTCTGGACGCGCTACGTTCCGGCCGATGGCGGCGCGGTGAAGCTGCGCGCCCAGATCGCCACCAGCGCCGACTTCACCCAGATCGTCGCGGAAGGCGCGCAGATCACCGGCCCGTGGCGCGACCATACCGCCAAGGTGACGGTGGCGGGCCTTTTGCCGGACACGCGCTATTTCTACCGCTTCGTAGCGCCGGACGGCAGCTTCTCGCCGGTGGGGCGCACCAAGACGCTGCCGCTGGGCGACGCCAGCCGCTTCGGCATCGCCATCTTCTCCTGCTCGAACCTGCCGTTCGGCTATTTCAACGCCTATGGCCATGCCGCGACGCGCGACGACATCGATCTGTGGATCCATCTCGGCGACTATCTCTACGAATATAAGCAGGGCGGCTATGCGCCGGCCGGCGGCGCCATCGGCGGACGACTGCCCGAGCCGGTGGGCGAGATGGTGCATCTTGCCGATTACCGGTTGCGCTATGCCAGCTACCGCGCCGACCCGGACCTGCAGGCGCTGCACGCGGCCAAGCCCATGCTGATCCAGTGGGACGACCACGAAAGCGCGAACGACAGCTGGGAAGGCGGGGCGGAGAATCACCAGCCGGACAGCGAGGGCGATTGGAGCACGCGCAAGGCCGCGGCGATGCAGGTGTTCCGCGAGTGGATGCCGGTCTCCGAAACGCCGTGGGGCAGCTATGACATCGGCACGCTGGCGACCTTCTTCCGCACCGAGAGCCGCCTGCTCGCCCGCACCCAGCAGCCGGACCTCGCGCCGCTGTTCAAGGAGGCCGATCCGGTGAAGGCGCTCACCGCTTTCCGCGACGGCGCATGGCACGACCCCGCGGCGACGATGCTCGGCAGCGAGCAGGAGGTGTGGCTGGACCATGCGATGCGCCGATCGGTGAAGGCGGGGCAGCGCTGGCAGGTGGTCGGCTTCGGCACGATCATGGGGAACACCGTGACCCCGGCCGAGGCGCTGGGCTGGCTGGCGCCCGACGCGAACCCGCGCGCCAAGGCCTATGTGCAGGCGGGCGTCACGGCGGCGAAGCTCGGCTTGCCGATGAACTTCGACAACTGGGGCGGCTATCCGGCGGCGCGGGCGCGGTTCCTGGCTTCGTCGCAGGCGATGGGCGCGAACCTGCTGGTGGTGTGCGGCGACAGCCATAACGCCTGGGCCTATGATCTGGGCCAGGACGGCAAGCCCGCCGGCGTCGAATTCGCCGGCCAGGCGGTGACCTCACCCGGCTTCGAAAGCGCGATCAAGACCGATCCGAAGATCGTCGCGGCGGCGCTGGTGAAGGCGAACCCTGAGCTGAAATGGTGCGACACCAGCCGCCGCGGCTATATGGCGCTCACCCTCACGCCCGAACAGGCGCGCAACGACTGGGTGTTCGTCGACACGGTGAAGGAGCGCAGCCTGAAGGCGAGCATCGGGCACAGCGCGACGGTGACGCGGGGAAGGAACGTGATGGCGTGAGGCAGGATCCCTCCTCCCCGGCGGGGGAGGAGGGATTGTCGGATCAGTCGAGCGACTTGGTGGCCTGCTCGAACATGTCCTTGCTCAGGCCGGGGCTGGCGACGATCCGCTCCAGCTCGCCCCGCATCAGCGCGGCGCGATCCGCATCGAAGCGCTTCCAGCGGCCTAGCGGCGGCACCAGCTTGGCGGCGGTCTGCGGATTGAGCCTGTCGAGCGCGATCAGCTGGTCCGCGACGAAGCGATAGCCGCGGCCCGAACGATCGTGGAACGCGCGCTGGTTCATGCTGAATGCGCCGATCAGCGCGCGGGCGCGGTTGGGATTGGCAAGCGTGAAGTCCGGATGCTTCGCCAGCGTCTCGACGGCGGCAAGCGTGTCGTCGCGTGAGGAGAACGCCTGGGTCTGGAACCACTTGTCCAGCACCAGCGCGTTGCCGGCATAGCGCTGGTAGAAGGCTTGAATCGCCTTTTCGCGGAGCGCGGACGTGCCGTTGACCAGCGTGGCGAGACCGCCCTGGCGATCGGTCATGTTGTCGGCCGCGTCGAACTGCGCATAGGCCAGCGCCGCCGCATCGCCCGCGCCGCTCGCCGCGATATAGCCGAGCGCCACGTTCTTCAGGCGGCGCGCGCCGTTGGCGGCCGGCGAATATTCGAAGCGATTGGCCCGTGCGCCTTCATAGGCCGCCCGCCATTCGCCCTCGAGCGCCTTGCCGAGATCAGCGCGCAGCGCTTCGCGGGCACGGTAGATCGCCTCCGGATCGACCACTGCCATCTGGTCGCCGATGAAGCTGTCCGACGGGAGCAGCACCGCCTCGGCGATGAAGGCGCGATCAAGCGACGGATCGGTCAGCGTATTGCGGACGGCATCGATCAGCGCCGCATGGTCGCCCTTGCCGCTGGTCACCGCCGCAACGAGCGTATCGAGCATCAGCTGCTGCATCGCCTCATAGCGCGCAAAGGGATCGTCATCGTGCGCCGAGAGGAAGGCGAGATCGGCGGCGCTGCGATTGGCATCGACGATCACCGGGGCGGAGAAGCCGCGGTTGATCGAGAGGACCGCGCGTTCGGGCAGGGCCTCGAAGCGCAGCTCCTGCTCGGGCTTGTCGAACAGCAGCAGCTGTTCGTCGGTCAGCGGCGTGCCGCTCTTCTCGCCGAACAGGCGGATCTTGAGCGGCAGGACCATTGGTTCCTTGACCGGCTGGCCGGGCGTGGGCGGCACGGTCTGGGCGAGCGCGAGCCGGGCGGTGGCGCCGTCCTGGACAAGGTTGGCGGAGACGCGCGGCGTGCCCGCCTGGCTGTACCAGCGGCGGAACTGGCCGAGATCGACCCCGCCGGCCTCCTCCATGCACGCCACGAAATCCTCGCAGGTGGCAGCGGTACCGTCGAACCGATCGAAATAGAGGTCGGTCGCGGCGCGGAACTTGCTCGGGCCGAGGATGGTGGCCATCATCCGGATCAGCTCGGCGCCCTTGTTGTAGATGGTCGCCGTGTAGAAGTTCGAGATCTCGATATATTCGTCCGGGCGGACCGGGTGGGCGAGCGGGCCCGCATCCTCCGGGAACTGGCTGGCGCGCAAGTTGCGCACGTCCTCGATCCGCTTGACCGCGGCGGAGCCCTGATCGGCCGAGAAGCTCTGGTCGCGGAAGACGGTGAAGCCTTCCTTCAGGCTCAGCTGGAACCAGTCGCGGCAGGTGACGCGGTTGCCCGACCAGTTGTGGAAATATTCGTGGGCGACGACGGCGGCGATCGCGTCATAGTCCCAGTCGGTGGCAGTGTCGGGATCGGCGAGGATGTAGCGGCTGTTGAAGACGTTCAGCCCCTTGTTCTCCATCGCGCCGAAGTTGAAATCGTCGACCGCGACGATGTTGAACACGTCGAGGTCGTACTCGCGGCCATAGACCTCCTCGTCCCACTTCATGCTGAGCTTCAGCGCGTGGAGGGCATGGTCGGTCTTGGGCAGATCGGGCGCGCGGACATAGATGCCCAGCTGCACCTCGCGGCCCGACATGGTCGTGAAGCTGCCGGTATTGGCGACGAGATCGCCCGCGACGAGCGCGAACAGATAGCTCGGCTTGGGGAAGGGATCGTGCCACTCCGCCCAGTGGCGGCCGCCTTCGGCATCGCCTTGCGCGATCGGATCGCCATTGGCGAGCAGCACCGGGAAGCGCGCCTTATCCGCCGTCATGCGCACCTTGTACTTCGAGAGCACGTCCGGGCGATCGGGGAAGAAGGTGATGCGGCGGAAGCCCTCGGCCTCGCACTGGGTGCAGAGCATCCCCGACGAGGCATAGAGGCCCTGGAGCTGGGTGTTGCGCTCGGGCGCGATCACCACTTCGGTTTCGATGACATGGGCATCGCCGGGGAGCGGGATCACCAGATCCTGCCCCTCGATGCGCCACCCCTGCGCATCGCCGCCGTCGGTTTTCACCGACACCGCGACCAGCCCGTCTCCGTTCAGCACCAGCGGGCGATCGTGCGTGCCGTTGCGAGTGACCTGGAGCGTGGCGCGCACCCGCGTCGCGGCAGGATCGAGATCGAAATCGAGCGCGATGTCCGGCACCAGCCAGTCGGGTTGGCGATAGTCCTCGCGGCGAATGGCCTGGGGAGCTGCGGCGGCGATACGGGCGTCACTCATACCCGCTCGATATAGGAGAAGCCGGCGCTCCCGCTACTCAAATTCTGTCGTGCTGCGCTCTCGCGCAAAAGCGGTTGCGGTGCAGCACCATGCCGCCTTCCTGCTGCTGCACCCCGCCGGGCGCGCGGGGCGATTGACGGACATCGCCGCGCTGCTAGGCTTGAAATATTGTTACGACCTTCAGGGAATTCCGATGCTTCGATCGACTGCGCCGCTTGTTCTTTTCCTGCTCGCGGCATCGCCCGCCCTCGCGCAGACCGCGGCGGAACGAAATGCGGTCATCAACGCGCCGCTGCCGCCTGAGGAAGCTGCGTTGAAGAGCCATGTGATGTTCCTTGCATCCGATGTGCTGAAGGGGCGCGATGCGGGTAGCCCGGAATTCGATATCGCCGCGCAATATGTCGCCGCCCAATTCTATGCCGCCGGGCTGAAGCCGGCGGGCGACGATGGCGGCTATCTGCAGAAGGTGCCGCTGCTCAGCTACAAGCTGGACGGCATCGGCGCGATGGCGATCCAGCGGGCCAAGGGGGCGCCGGTCGCGCTTGTCGCGGGCAAGGACTTCATCGCCTCCGCCAATCCGTCGCAGCCGGAATATAGCCTGACGGCGCCGGTGGTATTCGTCGGTTATGGCATCGTCGGGCTGGGGCGCGACGACTATAAGGGCGTCGACGTGAAGGGGAAGATCGTTGCCTATTTCGGCGGCGCCCCGTCCAACCTGCCGGGCGAGGAAGGCGCGCATTTCCAGAATCCCGCCGCCAAGGCGGAGATTGCCAGGAAGCGCGGCGCGATCGGCACGATCACGATCGAATCGCCGCTGACGGCGAAGACCCGGCCGTTTTCGACGTACGTCGCTTATTCCGGGCGCGCGCGCATCACCTGGGGCAATGCCGATGGCACCGGCCATATTCCTGCACCGGGGACGCCCAGTCTGGGGATGGTGAGCCTTGCCGGTGCGGAGAAGCTGTTCGCCGGCGCCAAGACCCCCTGGGCGACGATCGCCAAGGCCGCCGCGGTGGATGGCGCGACGTTCAAGGCGTTCCAGCTGCCGGGCACGATCACGGTTGCGGCCAAGACGGCGCTTACCAAGCTGCCGAGCTTCAACGTCGCCGGCATGATCGAGGGCAGCGATCCCAAGCTGGCCGGTGAAGTGGTGGTGCTTTCGGCGCATCTCGATCATATCGGCGTCGGATCGCCCGATGCGAAGGGCGATACCATCAACAATGGGGCACTGGACGATGCGATCGGCATCGCCTCGCTGATCGAAGAGGCCAAGCGCTTCAAGGCCGCGGCCAAGCCGCGCCGTTCGATCCTTTTCCTGGCGGTGACGGCAGAGGAGAAGGGGCTGGTCGGCTCCGACTATTTCGCCAACAATCCTACGACCAGGGGCACGATCGTTGCCGATGTGAACCTGGACATGCCGATCATCACCTATCCGTTCGAGGATATCGTGGTGTACGGTGCCAACCACTCCACGCTCGGCCCGATCGTCGAAAAGGCGGCGGCGGAGATCGGCGTGAAGATGTCTGACGATCCGCTGCCGGGCGAGAACATCTTCGTGCGCAGCGATCACTATAACTTCGTGCGCAAGGGCGTGCCTTCGGTGTTCCTGTGGCCGGGTGCCGGCGGACCGGGCCGGGCCGCGATCGATCATTTCATGAAGAACCACTATCACCAGCCTTCCGACCAGATCGACCAGCAGCCGGCGATCAACTGGCAGTCGGGCGTGCGCTTCGTCGATGTGAACTACCGCATCGCCCGGGCCATCGCCGACGGCGATCAGCGGCCGCTGTGGAACAAGGGCGACTTTTTCGGCCTTGCCTATGAGGGGCCGGGCGCGAAGTAACCGGTCGGGGAGCGACAAGGATGGGCATGTTCCGGCCGTTGGTCGCGCTGCTGCTGTTCGCTGCCGCCCCGGTGGCGACGGTGGCGCAGCCGGCGGCGCTGACGCCGGAACAGGCGGCGCTGAAGGCGCATATCCAGTTCCTCGCTGCCGATTCCCTGCGCGGGCGCGAGGCCGGCACGCGCGATTTCGACGTGGCGGCCGACTATGTCGCCGCGCGGATGCTGGCGGCGGGGCTGAAGCCCGGCGGTACCGATGGCAGCTGGTTCCAGCCGGTGACGCTTACCACCTATCGCCCGGCAGAACGCGCAACCTGGACCCTGCGCCGGCGCGGACGCGACGTGCCCTTCCTCTTCGGCAAGGATTTCGTGAACGAACCGGTGCCGTCGGCGCCCGATTTCAAGGCCGAGGGCGAGATCGTCTTCGCCGGCTATGGCATCGTCTATGCGGCCGCGGGCCGCGACGATTATGCGGGCCTGGACGTACGGGGCAAGATCGTGGCGATCCTGGCCGGCGCGCCCGCCGCCCTGCCGGCCGATGTGCGCGCGCATTTTGACGACGACGCGCAGAAGGCGCGGCTGGCCGGCGCGCGCGGCGCCAAGGCGGTGCTGGTGCTGGAGACCGCGGCGCGGCGGCGGGACTTCAGCGTCGAAAGCATCGCGCCTTATTATGCCTATCCGCGCACCGGATGGGTGGGGCCGGACGGGGCAACCGACGACCCGTCGCCCCGCGCGCCGGTGGTGGGGCAGGTGAGCCAGGCCGGCGCCGCCAAGCTGTTCGACGGCGCCGCGATGCGCTGGGCGGAGGTGCAGGCGGCCGATATGCGCGGCGACCGGATGCCGACCGGGCGGCTCGTGGGCCATCTGTCGGTTGCGAACAAGACCCGGATCGCGACGCGGGACAGCCGCAATGTGGTGGGCCTGATCGAAGGCCGCGATCCGACGCTACGCGGCCAATATGTCGCGCTGACCGCCCATCTCGACCATATCGGCATCGGCAGGGAGGTTCGGGGCGATTCGATCTACAACGGCGCGATGGACAATGCCGCGGGCGTATCGATGATCCTCGAGATCGCGCGGGCGATCCAGGAAAGCGGCAGGCGTCCCCGCCGATCGATTCTGTTCCTGGCGCTGACGGCCGAGGAAAAGGGGTTGCTCGGCTCTGCATATTTCACGCGCTATCCCACCGTGCCGAAGGGATCGATCGTCGCCGATGTGAACCTCGACATGCCGATCCTCACCTATCCGCTGGTCGACCTGGTAGTGCTCGGCGGCGAGCGTTCGAGCCTGGGCCCGGCAGTGGCGGCGGCGGCGCGTGCCGAAGGGCTGGGGGTGGTTCCCGACCCCGAGCCGGAGGAGATGTTCTTCGTGCGATCGGATCACTACAGCTTCGTCCGGGCCGGCATTCCGGCAGTTTCGATCGATACCGGGCCGGGCGGAACCGGCGCCGCCGCCGGCCGCACATTCCTCAATCGCCACTATCACCAGCCGTCCGACCAGATCGATCTGCCGTTCGACTGGAAATCGGCGGTGCGGTTCAAGCGGGTCGCGCAGGCGACGGTGCTGGCGCTGGCCGATGCGGAGGCGCGGCCGACATGGAACCGGGGCGATTTCTTCGGAACGATGTTCGGCGGGGAGGGCGGGCAATGAGCGGCGCCGTGCGCCTGCTGGTCTTCGGCCCCGGCTACAGCGCCTCGCGCCTGATGGCGGCGGTGGCCGCGCGCGGCGGCGACGTCGCGGCGGTGACGCGCGCGACCTTCGGCGATGTCGAGGGCACGCGGGCCCGGATTGCGGCGGCGACGCACATCCTGTCGAGCATCCCGCCGGGCGAGGGCGATCCGGTGCTGGCGACCTATGGCGGCGATCTGGCGAGGAGCGGGGCGTGGCTGGGCTATCTCTCCTCCACGGGCGTCTATGGCGATACCGGCGGCGGCTGGGTGGACGAAAGCGCCCCCTTGCGCGGGCGGCGGGGGCCGCGGATGGCGGCGGACCAGGACTGGGCGGCGCTGCCGCGCGCCTGTGTGATCCGGCTGCCCGGAATCTACGGGCCGGAGCGATCGGCGCTGGAGCGGATGGCGGCGGGCGCGGTGCGGGTGAAGTTTCCGGGCCAGGTGTTCAGCCGGGTGCATGTCGACGACCTGGTCGCCGGCGTGATCGCGGCGTTCGACGGCCCGACGGGCATCTACAATCTGGCCGACGATCATCCGGCGCCCCAGGCCGATGTGCTGGCCTATGCCGCCATGCTGCTGGGGACCGATCCGGGGCCGGAGCTGGCGCCCGATGCGGTGGAACTGAGTGCCGCCTCGCGCGCCTTCTATGCCGAGAACCGACGGGTGGCGAACGGCAAGGCGAAGCGGCTGCTCGGCTGGCGGCCGCAATATTCGGATTATCGGTTGGGCCTGCGTGCCCTGAGGGCCAGCACCAGCCCGGCGAGCACCAGCACGCCGCCGCCGACCGCGAGCAGCGACCAGCGATAGCCTTCGAACAGAGTCGACAGCAGCATCGCGATCACCGGGATCAGCACGCTGGTATAGGCGGCCTTGGCCGGGCCGATGGTGCGAATCAGCTGGAAATAGAGGGTGAAGGTGATCGAGGAGCCGATCACGCCCAGATAGAGGATGCCGAGCAGATAGGCGGGCCGCGCCTCGATCATCGGCGGCCCTACCGTCGCCAGCGCGAACACGGCATCGAGCCCGGCGCCGATCAGCATCGCCCAGCCGAGCGTGGTCGCCATCGGATAGGCCTTGGCGGTGCGGGTCGCCTGCATCACGTTGGCGACCGAGGCAGAGAGCACGCCTGCCAGCGCGATGCCGATGCCGAGCAGCGCCTCGTGCGGCCCGACCGGGTTGAGGCGCGCTTCATGGACGAACAGCAGCGCTACCCCGGCCATCGCCACAACCGAGCCGATCAGCAGTTGCCGGCCCATGCGCTGGCCGAGGAAGATCCGGGCGAGGAGCGCGTTCGGCACCAGCAGCAGCGCATAGACCACGGCGACGACACCCGAGGTGACGTGCGCTTCCGCGCGATAGACGAAGTTGAAGTTGAGCACGAACTGGGCGAGGCCGAGGCTTGTGGCGAAGGCGAGCCCGCGCGCATCGAGCCACAGCCGATCCTTGCGCAGGGCCGCCCAGATCAGCGTGGTCACGCCCGCCACCAGGAAGCGATAACTGACCGACCAGCTTGGCGGCACCACCGCGAGCTGATCCTTGATGACGAGCCAGGTCGAGCCCCAGATCAGCGTCACCAGCAGGAACGGGATGAGGACCGTCACCCGGGCGGAGCGGGGGGGCTGGGTGAGGCCGCTCACCACCATCCTCCCCCGCCAGGGGGAGGTGGCGCCGAAGGCGACGGAGGGGGAGGAAGCCCCACCGCCGTCGTTCTGGCATCCGCCCCCTCCGTCGCGCTGGCGCGCGACACCTGCCCCTGGCGGGGGAGGATGAAGAGGCTACCCCTCACAGCGCCGCGATCGCTTGCGCCAGCGGCCGGATCGCTTCCTCCGCCTGGTCCCAGCTGGTGACGAGGCGGATTTCGCCCTCGGCCCAGTCGTAGAAGTCGAAGCCGAGCGCGCGCAAGGCTTCGGCTTCCTGCGGGTTCGCCTTCAGGAACACTTCGTTCGCCTGCGCCGGATGTACCAACCGGTCGCCCGCCGCCTCGGCGAGCAGCCGCGCGCCGGCATTGGCGGCGCGGGCATTGGCCAGCCACACGTCGTTCTCCACCATCGCCAGCAGCTGCGCGGCGAGATAGCGCCCCTTGGAGAAGAGCAGCCCGGCGCGCTTGCGGCGGTACAGCGTCACATCGGCGAGGTCGGGCCGGAAGAAGACCAGCGCCTCGGCGCTCATGCCGCCATTCTTGACGAAGCCGAAGCTCAGCGCATCGACCCCGGCGCGCCAGGTGACGTCGCCGGGATGGCAGCCGCAATGCGCCATGGCATTGGCGAAGCGGGCGCCGTCCATGTGCAGGCCGAGCTTCCGCGCCTTTGCCAGATCGCCGATCGCCGCCACCTCGTCCGGCGTATAGGCCAGGCCATATTCGGTGGCGTTGGTGATCGAGATGGCGTGCGGCTGCACCTGATGCACATCATGGCGGATCGGATCGATCACCGCGCGGATGGCGTCGGGCGTCAGCTTGGCGCCGGGCCCGGTGGCGGCGAGCAGCTTGGCGCCATGGGTATAGAACTCCGGCGCGCCGCCTTCGTCGCAGTTGATGTGCGCGTCGCGGTGGCAGACGATGCCGCCATGCGGCGGGCAGAGCGCGGTGAGCGCGAGGCAGTTCGCGGCCGTCCCGGTGGGCACCCAGAGGGCGCGGACCTGCGTGCCGAACAGATCGGAAAAGGCGCCGTCGAGCCGCTGCGACCAGGCATCGCCGTCATAGGCGGTATCGAGCGTGTTGGCGTCGACCAGCGCCTGGAGCACGGGCGGGCAGACGGCGGCGGCATTGTCCGAAAAGAAGCGCATGGACGGGAGCCTTGCGGGTTCCTTCGGCGAGGGTCAACCGGTTGGTTCGGGGATCGTCATTTCGCGCGAAGGCGCGAAGTCGCGAAGAGAAGAAGGTTTTTTGCGCGCAGAGGCGCGGAGGACGCAGAGGGGGAATTTGTGTGGGGTGACGCCCAGCTGGCGCCAGACAATCATCCCTTGGCGCGAAGCGCCCCTCCTTTTTCTCTGCGTCCTCTGCGCCTCTGCGCGAACCAGAGCGCTTCGCGCCTTTGTGTGAAACCAGGAAACTAGGGCGCCCGGCGAAGCGGCTGGGCCTCGCAGAGGATCAGCGCGAACCAGTCCTTCTCGTCGGTCCATTGTTCGATCGGCGTCCAGCCGCCGGCGCGGAGCAGCTGGCGCGCGCCGTTGGGGCCGTATTTGTGGCTGTTCTCGGTGTGGATCGTCTCGCCCGCCCGCAGATGGAAGGGGCGGCCGGCCACGGAGAAGTCGACGTCGCGCTGGGCTTCGAGATGCATCTCGATCCGGGCATAGTCGGCGTTCCAGATCGCGCGGTGACGGAAGGCGTCCATGGGAATCGTGCCATCCAGCTCGCGGTTGATCCGTTCCAGCAGGTTGAGGTTGAACGCCGCCGTCACGCCCGACGCATCGTCATAGGCGGGGACCAGGATCTCGGGCGACTTGACCCGGTCCATCCCGATCAGCAGCCGGGCGCCTTCGCCGAGCCATTCGCGCATCGCCCGCAACAGGTCTATCGCGTGCCAGGCGTTCATGTTGCCGATCGTCGAGCCGGGAAAGAAGCCGAGCTTGGGCATCTTCGCCACCTGCTCCGGCAGCGGCACCGGGCGGAGGAAATCGGCTTCCACCGGATAGACCGGCAGGCCGGGAAAGGCCTGGGAAAGTTGGGCGGCGGAGTGGCGCAGGAATTCGCCCGAAATGTCGATCGGCACATAGGCGGCCGGCTCGATCGCGCGGAGCAGCCGCGGCGTCTTCACCGACGAGCCCGAGCCGAATTCGACGACCGCCGCATCGGGCGCGGCCAGCGCGGCGAGATCGCCGGCGATCGATTCGAGCAGCGCCGTTTCGGTGCGCGTCGGATAATATTCGGGGAGCTCGGTGATCGCCTCGAACAGTTCCGAGCCGCGGCGGTCGTAGAACCAGCGCGCGGGGATCGCGCGCGGGCTGGCGGCGAGGCCGGCCAGCACGTCGGCGCGGAAATGGGGATCGGCAAGGCTTGCCCTGTGGAAGGAGAATGGGCCGTCTTCGAGTTCCTGCTTGAGCATCAGAGGTCCTTCGCCAGACGTACGCCGGTGAACTGCCAGCGCTGGTGGGGATAGAAGAAATTGCGGTAGCTCGCCCGGACATGGCCGCGCGGGGTGGCGCAGCTGCCGCCGCGCAGCACGCACTGCCCGCTCATGAACTTGCCGTTATATTCGCCGACCGCACCCTCGACGGCACGGAAGCCGGGATAGGGGCGATAGGCGCTGCCGGTCCATTCCCAGACATCGCCGAACCAGGCCGGGCCACTTGTCGACGGGCGCGGCTCGACCGGGCCTGCGGCGTCGAGCTGGTTGCCGGAGCGTGGATCGGCGCCCGCGGCGGCGGCTTCCCATTCGAACTCGGTCGGCAATCGCGCCCCGGCCCAGCCGGCATAGGCATCGGCCTCGAAGAAGCTGACATGCGTCACCGGCGCGGCCGGATCGATCGGGCGGCGGCCGTCGAGGCCGAAGCGTGTCCAGACGCCGTCGATCTGCTGCCAGTAGAGCGGGGCGCCGATGCGGTTCGCCTGCACCCAGGCCCAGCCGTCCGATAGCCAGTGGCGCGGATCGGCATAGCCGCCATCGGCGATGAACGCCGCCCATTCGCCGTTGGTAACGGTGCGATCGGCCAGCGCGTGGGGCGTGAGCAGCGCCTGGTGGCGCGGGCCTTCGCAATCGAAGGCGAAATCCGCCGGATGTGGCGAAGGTTGCCCGGCGCTGCCGATCGTCACCATGCCGTCCGCACCCTGTATCCAGCCGATCGGGCCGGGCACCGCCACCGGCACCTTGGCAGCGGCCGGCCAGACGGCCGGCGCCAGCGGATTGACCGAGAAATGGTGGAGCATGTCGGTGAGCAGCAATTCCTGGTGCTGCTGCTCATGCTGGCAGCCGAGCGCGATCAGTGCCTGAGCTTCGGGGGAAAGGATTGGAATCGCTTCAAAAATGGCGTGGTCCACCGCCGCGCGATAGGCGTGCACCTCGTCCAGCGTCGGGCGGGAGAGCATCCCGCGGCGCGGACGGGCATGGCGCTGCCCTTCCGCTTCGTAATAGCTGTTGAACAGGAACGGCCAGCGTTCGTCGAACAGGCGATACCCGGCCACATGATCGCGCAGCACGAAGGTTTCGAAGAACCAGGTCGTATGCGCGAGATGCCATTTGGCCGGCGAGGCATCGTCCATCGACTGGATCGTCGCATCGGCATCCGAAAGCGGCGCGACCAGCGCGCTGCTGAGCGCCCGCACTGCCGCATAGCGATCGGCAAGCGCCGCGGGAGCAGCGGAGATGGCAGATTCCGTTCTCACTCTGTTCTCCTACCGCAAGCCTGCCCGCGAGGCAACCCATACGGAGGGATGAGCGTGCCCGGACGGCTATTGGTCGCGTGGCCCCCCAGGCACCCAGAGAACGTCGTCACGTCCGTTTTGGTTCATCACGCGGGCTGCGACGAACAAAAAATCCGAAAGTCTATTGAGATAGATAAGCGCGTTGGCGCTGAGCGTGCCCTGATCGTTGGCGGCGACGGCGGCGCGTTCGGCGCGGCGGGTGATCGCGCGGGCGAGGTGGATCGCGGCGGCGGCGGGGCTGCCGCCCGGCAGGACGAAGCTGTTGAGCGGCGCCAGCGATTCGTTGGCGCTATCGATCGCCGATTCGAGCCATTCGACCTGATCGGGCGTGATCCGCAGCGCGCCTTCACGGTCGCCCGGCGTGGCGAGATCGGCGCCGAGATCGAACAGATCGTTCTGGATGCGCGCCAGCACGGCATCGAGCGGATCGCCGGCGAGGTGGGTGCGCGCCACGCCGATCGCGCTGTTCGCTTCGTCGACGTCGCCGATCGCCTCCAGCCGAGCCGATGCCTTGGAGACGCGCGAGCCGTCCGCCAGGCCGGTGGTGCCGGCATCGCCGGTGCGGGTATAGATCTTGTTGAGCTTGACCATGGCCGTGTCGTTAGCCCGCGAGCGCCGGTTGTGGCCAATGGATTTTGGGGAAGGTCCATCGCCCGTCTTCCGGATCGGGCGCCCGCGGACGGGCGGGGCGGCGCATCCGGCGGGCGCGGGGGCGCGGCATCCGGGCGGCGACCCACTGGCGGAACCCGCGCAGCCGCATTGCCGATGCCAGCGTGACGGTGGCGAGTGCGGCATCGACCAGCACGCCGATGTCGAACATCGTCACCCAGCCGATCAGTTCCGGCGCCATCATCCCGACGAGAATGCCGCCTTCCTCTTCCATCAGCCAGAGGACGAAGGTTGCGAACAGCAGGAAGGAGACGATCAGAATCACATTGCCGCGCGACCAGCGCAGCCCCCAACGCGCCGGTGCCACGACCAGCACGCGGTGGAGCAGACGGCCGGTCGGCGTGTCGCCCGCGGCCAGCAGCGCGAGCCAGAGCAGCAACAACGTCGTAGCGATCATCGGGTGCCCCCTTTGTTTCGCGGCCGAATTGGGGAGCATTGCGGCGAATTGCCAGAGGGCGCGGCGATTCCCACTTTTCCGGCGGGCGTCGTTCTGCTTATGTACCGACGTGACCCAGCAGACCTCGCTTCCGATCGCCACGCCGAGGCCCCTCCGATGATCGCCCATCTGCGCGGTGCGCTGGCGGCGAGCGGCGCCGATCATGCGGTGATCGACGTGAACGGCGTCGGCTATCTGGTCGGCGCCTCGGCCAAGACGCTCGACAAACTGGGCGCGGTGGGCGAGCAGGTGACCATCCATACCGAGATGCTGGTCAGCGAGGATTCGATCCGGCTGATGGGCTTCGCCACCGCGGACGAGCGCGACTGGTTCAAGCTGCTGACCAGCGTGCAGGGCGTGGGGGCGAAGGTGGCGCTGGCGATCCTTTCGATCCTTGCCCCCGAGGAACTGCGCACCGCCGTGGCGCGCGCCGATGCGGCGACGATCGCGCGGGCGAACGGGGTGGGCCCGAAGCTCGCCCAGCGCATCGTCAACGAATTGAAGGACAAGGCCGGCGGGCTGGCGCTCGGCGGCACCGGCGCGACCGCGGCGCCCGGCGGCGGGGCCGCCGCAGATGCGGTGTCGGCGATGCTGAACCTTGGCTTCAAGCCCGCGGAAGCCAGCGCAGCGGTGCGCGTCGCGCAGGACGAGCTGGGGCCGGCGGCGACGCTGGACGCGCTGGTCCGGCTCGCGCTGCGCAAGGCCGCCAAGTGACCGGCGCGGCACGATCCTTCGCCTGGCGGGCAGCAGCCCGTCGTCAGAGCAGGGGCGTCGGCAGGGGCGCGCCGGCGAAATGGGCGTCGAGATTGGCCAGCACCAGCGCGGCCATCGCGGCGCGGGCTTCCTGGGTGGCGCTGCCCTGATGCGGGGCGAGCACCACCTGCTCCATCGCGCGCAGGGCCTGCGGCACATGGGGTTCGTCCGCGAACACATCGAGCCCGGCGCCGGCGATCGTTCCGCCGTGCAGCGCCGCGATCAGTGCCGGCTCGTCGACCAGGCTGCCCCGCGCGACATTGACCAGCACGCCTTGCGTACCCAGGCTTGCGAGCACCCGCGCATCGACGATCCCGTCGGTCGCGGCGCCGCCGGGAGCGGCGAGGATCAACACATCGCTTTCCGCAGCGAGCGCGGCGATGCCGGGCAGGTACCGCCACGGCACCGGCTTCGCGCTGCGGGCGGTGTAGAGCACTTCCCCGGCGAAGGGCGCGGCGCGCGCGGCGATGGCAGTGCCGATCCGGCCCAGCCCGAAAATGCCGATGCGACGCCCGCTGGCGCGCCGGCCGAGCGGCGCTTTCCAGCCGCCGTTGCGGGCGAGCGCATCGTTGGCGGCGATGCGGCGCTGCACCGCGAGCATCAGGCCGATGGCGAGATCTGCGACATCCTCAGTCAGCACGTCGGGCGTGGTGGTGACGCGAACGCCCCGCGCCCGCAGCGCATCGAGGTCCAGCCCGTCATAGCCAACGCCGTGGATCGCGACGATTTCCAGCGCCGGCAGCCGTTCGAGCATCGCGGCATCCAGCCGCATCTGGCCGCCGCCGACGATCGCGCGGGTGGTGGGCGGGGGATTGCCGTCATGCACGGCGAAGCGTTCGGCGAGCGCGGCGTGCAGCGTGGGCGAGACGGTGGTGGCAAGGTACAGGTCGGCCATGGCGCGATGATGCGCCGCTTGCCGCTGCTTGGCCAGTCCGCCGCGGTCAGGCGCAACCGACGAAAGGCAATGCGATGACCGCAGGCACGATCGAATTCGTTCGCCGGATGATCGAATCGATGCCGCCGGGCATGGCGGTGCCGGACCCGTTGCTTCGCTTCTTCGCCTGGCAGGAGGCGCAGGGGCTGGTGCGCGCCTTTCGATCGGGAGGCTGCTATGCCCAGATCGATACCGCCAGCGAGGCGGGGTGCATGTATGCCGCCCCGGTCGAGCCCGATTATGCGGAGGGCTGGCTGCCGACGGCGCCGCAGGCCGAGCGCGACCGGCTGGCCGCATTCTTCCGGACCGGCGGCGACGGATCCTATGCGGCATTGTGGCGCGACGATGCGGGCGCGGTGCGGA
This sequence comes from Sphingomonas pokkalii, assembly GCF_003096275.1. Classification (GTDB taxonomy): domain Bacteria; phylum Pseudomonadota; class Alphaproteobacteria; order Sphingomonadales; family Sphingomonadaceae; genus Sphingomonas; species Sphingomonas pokkalii. The sequence goes on along the minus strand of NZ_QENQ01000001.1, from coordinate 2,475,262 downwards.
TCGTGCATCTCGGTTCGGGTTCGGGATCGACGATGCTGGGCGTGCTGGTTTCCGATCCGGTCGATTTCCTGCGCCTGCTCGCGATCGGCTATGAGGAACTGTGCTGGCCGGACCAGTTCGACCGGACACCGGCGGAGATCGACGAAGAGAACGAGTATCTGGAGCGCGATCCCTGGGACCGCGCCGCCGCGATGCGCGCCTGGGTGGAGGCCGAGTTCGGCGTCGCCGTGCCGGCGCGTGCCGCCGACATGCTGGGCCGCATCGCCGATATGGGCGACCGGGACAGCGCCGATCCGTTCCTGCGCTGGGTGCGGAGCTGGGACGCGTGACGACGCCCGCGATCACCCATTTGCGCGACCTCGTCATCGACGATGCGGGGCAGGTGGAACAGGAGTACAACTATCTCGTCTATGATTTTGGCGGCGACATGATCGCCCGCGCCTATCTCGATACCTCCCACCGCGTCGCCGTGATGCGGGCCGGGCCGGTGCCGGAGGCGGTGCTTGCCTATCTCCGCGCGCGGTTCGACGTGATCGACCAACTCGGCCCCACGGGCTATCAGAGCATCTGGACCGCATGACCGAACCCGATCGCCTCCTCACCGCCGGCCGACGCACCGAAGACGTCGACGCCGCGCTGCGCCCGAAATCACTCGACGAGTTCGTCGGGCAGAAGGCGGCGCGCGAGAATCTGCGCGTGTTCATCGATGCCGCCAGGGCGCGCGGCGATGCGCTGGACCATGTGCTGTTCTTCGGGCCGCCGGGGCTTGGCAAGACCACGCTCGCCCAGATCATCGCGCGCGAGATGGGGGTGGGGTTCCGCTCCACCTCGGGCCCGGTGATCGTTAAGTCGGGCGATCTCGCTGCGTTGCTCACCAATCTCGAGGATGGCGACGTGCTGTTCATCGACGAGATCCACCGCCTCAATCCGGCGGTGGAAGAGGTGCTGTACCCGGCGATGGAAGACCGCGCGCTGGACCTGATGATCGGCGAGGGGCCGTCGGCGCGCAGCGTGCGGATCGAGCTGCCGCGCTTCACGCTGGTCGGGGCGACGACGCGGCAGGGGCTGCTGACCACGCCGCTGCGCGATCGGTTCGGCATTCCGGTGCGGCTGCAATTCTACACGGTGGACGAGCTGGAGCGGGTGGTGACCCGCGCCGCCGGGCTGCTCGGCCTCGCCATTTCCGCCGACGGTGCGCGCGAAGTGGCGCGCCGCTCGCGCGGCACCCCGCGCATTGCCGGGCGGCTGCTGCGCCGGGTGCGCGACTTCGCCAATGTGTTCGGCGAGGCGGTGGTGCACGCCAAGGTCGCCGATGCCGCGCTCAACCGGCTGGAGGTCGACGGGCTCGGGCTCGATGCGATGGACCGGCGCTATCTGATGATGATCGCCGACGTCTATCGCGGCGGTCCGGTGGGGGTGGAGACGCTCGCCGCCGGCCTCAGCGAGCCGCGCGACACGGTGGAAGAAGTGATCGAGCCCTATCTGATCCAGCTCGGCCTGATCGCGCGGACGGCGCGCGGGCGCTGTCTCAACGGGCCGGGCTGGAAGCATCTCGGCCTCAACCCGCCGGCGGGATCGCAGGAGGGGCTGTTCGATTGAGGGCGTAGCCTATCCTCCCCCGCCAGGGGGAGGTGGGCCGCGCAGCGGCTCGGAGGGGGAGGAAGCACGACGGTTCGGGAGGTTCTGGAATCCTCCCCCTCCGTCGCCTTCGGCGCCACCTCCCCCTGGCGGGGGAGGATTCAGACGGCGCCGTGCTCGAAGCCGAGGCGGCGGGGCAGGGGGAGCGGCTCGCCTGCATCGTGCAGCGTCAGGCCTTCGCCGTCGCTAAACGCGCCGACGCAGCTGGCCGCAACCGGCAGTGGCAGCCCGGCAGGTGCGGCGAAGAGCAGTTCGTAATCGTCCCCCGCGGTCGCAGCCGCGAGGCGCGCGGCGCGATCCGTGCCGCGCACCGCGTGATAGTCCGCCGACAGCGGCACGGCGGCGAGGTCGATCGTGACGGCAAGCCCGCTCGCCGCGGCCATGCGGGCGGCATCGATCAGCAGACCGTCGGACACGTCCATCATCGCATGAACGCCGGGGGCGAGCGCCTGCCCTTCGGCGAGGCGCGGCGTCGGCCGCCGGTAGCGGGCGAGCAGCGTCGCCGGTCCTTCGCCCGATTGGGCGACCGCGAGGCCGGCACCACCGTCGCCGATGGTGCCGGTAACGTAGAGCAGGTCGCCCGCCTGCGCGCCGTTACGGGCGGGCGCATGGGCGGAACGCCCGATTGCCGTCAGCGACAGCGTGCGCGGGGTGCCCGCCGGCGCCTTCACCGTATCGCCGCCGATCAGCGCGCAGGCGAACGCCCCCAGCGCTTCCTCCAGCCCCGCGAGAAACGCACCGTCCCACGCGTCGTCCCCGGCAAGCGGATAGCCGAGCAGCACCCCTTCCGGCACCGCGCCCTTGGCGGCGAGGTCGGAGAGGTTCACCGCGAGCAGCTTCCAGGCGACATCCTCCGCCGGATCGTCCGGCAGATAATGCACGCCTTCCACCAGCACGTCATGGGTGACGACGAGGTCGCCGAGCACGGCGGTATCGTCGCGCAAGTCCCGCGCGCCGGGATGGAGCGGGAGGTGGCGCAGATAGGCGAGGAACGCCGCTTCGTTCATCCCGCCCGGCACGGGGCAGGGGCGGCCATCAACCGCGCGCTTCCTTGGCGATCGCGTCGAGGATGCCGTTGACGAAGCCCTTTTCGCGGCGATCGTAGAAGGCGTCCGTCACGTCGAGATATTCGCTGATCACCGCCGCGGTCGGCACGTCCTTGCGGGCGAGCAGCTCATAGGTGCCGGCGCGCAGGATCTGGCGCATCGGCTTGTCGAGCCGTTCCAGCGTCCAGCCGGTGCTGAGCTTGCCCGAGATGATGCCATCAATCTCGTCGCGGCGCGCGTCGGTGCCGCTGACGATATCGTCAAAAAAGGCGATGTCGGCATCGGCATATTCGACGTCTTCGATGATCGCGCCGAGCCGGTGCTGGTGGAATTCATGCAGCAGCGCGGGGATCGAGGTGCCCTCCATCTCGCGCTGGTAGAGCGCCTGGACGGCGCCAAGGCGCGCGGCGGCGCGGGCCTTGGAACGGGACTTTGCTTGCGGACTGGCCATAATCTACTTCTATCACTTTAAACGGATCGCCACCGACTTTGCGTGCGCGGGCAGGCCTTCGGCTTCTGCCAGCGCCACGGCAGCGGGGCCGATCGCGGCGAGCCCGGACGGATCCAGGCTCAGGAACGAGGTGCGCTTCATGAAATCGAGCACGGAGAGGCCCGATGCGAAGCGCGCGCGCCGCCCGGTGGGCAGCACATGGTTGGGGCCGGCGACATAATCGCCAACGGCTTCCGGCGTATAGCGGCCGAGGAACACCGAACCCGCATGGCGGACCATGTCGAACAGCGGCTCGGCATCGTCGCAGGCGAGTTCGAGATGCTCGGGGGCGAGGCGATCGACCAGCGGCATCGCCGTCGGCAGGTCCGGCACGAGGATGATCGCACCATTCGCGTCCCAACTGGTGCGCGCGGTGGCACCCGTCGACAGCGTCGCGATCTGCGCATCGACTGCCGCCGCGACCTTGTCGGCGAAGGCGGCGTCGTCAGTGAACAGGATCGACTGGCTGGTGGGATCATGCTCGGCCTGGCTGAGCAGGTCGGCGGCGATCCATTCGGGATCGTTCTTGCCGTCCGCCACCACGACGATCTCGGAGGGCCCTGCCACCATGTCGATGCCGACCACGCCGTAAAGCTGGCGCTTGGCCTCTGCCACCCAGGCATTGCCGGGACCGGTGACGACGTCGACCGGGGCGATCGTGTCGGTGCCATAGGCGAGTGCTGCCACCGCCTGCGCGCCGCCGACGCGGTAGAGTTCGTCCACCCCGGCGACATGCGCGGCGGCGAGGACCAGCGGGTTCACTTCGCCATTGGGCGTCGGGGTCACCATCACCAGCCGTCGCACGCCCGCCGCCTTGGCGGGGATGGCGTTCATCAGCACCGAACTGGGATAGGCCGCGCGCCCACCGGGGACATAGACGCCCGCCGCATCGACCGGCGTCCAGCGCGCGCCGAGGCGGATGCCCTGCGCGTCGGTGTCGTCGCGATCTTCGGGGCGCTGCTTGGCATGGTAGACCGCGATCCGCTCGGCGGCGAGTTCCAGCGCGGCCCGCAGCTCGGGGGTGAGCCCCTCGTAAGCGGCGAGGCAGTCGGCGCGGTCGATCGTCCAGCCCGAGCGGTCGAGATCGTGCTTGTCGAACAGCCGGGTCAGGTCGCGCAGCGCGACATCGCCTTCGTCGCGGACGCGCTTGATGATGTGGGTGACGTTGCGCGCGACATCGTCGTCCGCTTCCCGGCGGGCGTTGACCAGCGCGGTGAAGGCTTGCGTGAAACCGGCGTCGGTGGAGTCGAGGCGGATCATGCCGCGGCCTTTCGGAAGCCATCCACCAGCGGCACGACTTCGCTGGCGCGCGTCTTGAACGCGGCGCGGTTGACGATCAGGCGGCTGGTCACCTGGGCGATGACTTCCACCTCGACAAGGCCGTTTTCCTGCAGCGTGCGGCCCGAGGAGACGAGGTCGACGATGCGCGGGGCGAGGCCCAGCACCGGCGCCAGCTCCATCGCGCCGTTGAGCTTGACGCACTCGGCCTGCACGCCGCGCGCCTCGAAATGGGCGCGGGTGATGTGCGGATATTTCGTCGCGACGCGGACATGGCTCCAGCCGCGCGGATCGTCCTGCTCGGCAAGCGCCACGGGTTCGGCGACCGAGATGCGGCAATGGCCGATGCCCAGGTCTACGGGCGCGTACAGCTCCGAATAGTCGAACTCGGCGAGCACGTCGGACCCCACGATGCCGAGATGCGCGGCGCCATGCGCGACGAAGGTCGCCACGTCGAAGGCGCGCACCCGGATCAGGTCGATCGCGGGATTGTTGGTCGCGAAACGCAGCGCGCGCGAGTTCTTATCGGAAAAGGCCGCTTCGGGCACGATGCCGACCGCCGCCAGCAAGGGCAGCGCCTCTTCGAGAATCCGGCCTTTCGGCACGGCAAGGATCAACGGCTCGGTCATGGGTGCGGGGGCTTTACTTGGGGGCGGCCATGGGCGCAACACGCGCCAAAGGGGAAGCGCATGGCGTCCGAAGCCGAGAACCGCAAGAGTTTTGCCATCCAGGCCGGCTATTGTGCCGCGATGGACGCGCCGATCACCGCGCGCATCTGTACCGCGCTGGGGCAGGGGATCACGCGGAACAGCGAGACCGGGCGACGCGTGCTCGACTGGCCGGGCGAGCCGGTGGCCGACGCGCTGGTGCTGCGGCTGGTCGGCGGCCTGCACGCGCTGCACCGGCGCGGGGTGCCCGAGCTGCGCCGCATCTTCACCGGCGAGGAGACCGATATCGGCCGGATCGGCGCGGCGCTGGACGCGGTGCTGTGCGCCTACGACCTGCCGCTGATGCCCTGGCTCTATGGCCCGCCGCAGACCAACGAGGCGGGGCGATCGGCGGGGTTGATGACCGGCCTGCTCCACCTCGCCCGACGGTTCGGGCCGCGTTTCGATCTGCTGGAGATCGGATCGAGCGGCGGGCTGAACCTCATGATCGGCCGCTATCGCTTCGATCTGGGCGGGGTGGCGCCGGGCCCGGTGGAGTCGCCGGTGACGATCCGGCCCGAATGGCGCGGACCGCCGCCGCCCGATGCCGCCGTGGAGATCGTTTCCGCCCGCGGGGTGGATATCGCGCCGCTCGACCTGACCGACCCGCGCGATGCCGCCCGTCTGGAAGCCTATTGCTGGGTGGATGCGGTGGAACGGCAGGCACGGCTGGCCGCCACGATCGCCATGCTGCAGGCCGAGCCGGTGGCACTGGAACGGGGCGACGCCGCGCACTGGCTTGAAGCGCGGCTGGCGGAGCCGCAGCCGGACGGCGTGACGCGCGTGCTGATGCATTCGGTGGTGTGGCAATATCTGCCCGAGGCGGCGCAGCGGCGCATCACGGCCGCAATGGATGCGGCGGGGGAGGCTGCAACACCGGCGCGGCCGCTCGGCTGGGTAATGATGGAGCCGAACCGCGATCTGAATCGCCACGAGGTGCGCGTGCGCGGCTGGCCGGGCGAGACTCCGATGGAGCTGGTCGCGCTGACCCATGCCCATGGCGCGTGGGTGGAGGGGCTGGCGCCGCCCTTCGCGGTGCACCCTTATGGGATGCGGCCGCATCCGACGCGTTCGGACTAGCACGCAAACGCCTTTCCCAGGTGGCTCGCGATTTTCATCTGGGCATCATTGACACGGATTTCTTTTTGTCAGACTTAACGCGACGCAGCCTGCGCATTCCGGGCTGCGTGGTGCTGCCGTGTAGATCGAGAAAGCTCGAACCCGGCAGGGGGCAAAAAGGGGAGGACAACGTGTCTCACAAACAGATTCTGTTGTTGGGCGTGGCGATGGCGACGCTGGCGAACGCATCGTCGGCATGGGCGCAATCCGCGGCAAACAGCCGCGATACCGTGCAAAATGCTGCTTCTGCGTCCGCGCAATCCGCAGCGGAGGAGGAGGAGATCCTCGTAACCGGCATCCGCGCGAGCCTTGCTTCCGCCCGTGATTTCAAGCGCAATTCGGATTCCATCCTCGATGCGATCGTCGCCGAGGATATCGGAAAGTTGCCTGACAATAATGCTTCGGAGAGCCTAGCGCGCCTGCCGGGCGTGCAGGTCGACCGCTATGCCGACGAAGCGTCGGGCATCCGCATTCGTGGCCTGCCGGACGTGGGTACCTCGTTCAACGGGCGCGAAATCTTCACCGCCGAGAACCGCACCGTGCAGGTGCATGATTTCCCCGCCGGCGCGCTGGCGGCGCTGGAAGTCTATAAGTCGGCGACTGCCGAGCTGATCGAGCCGGGCCTGGCGGGCCTGGTCAACGTTCGTTCGCGCCGCCCCTTCGATTTCAAGGGGCTGGAGATCGCGGGTACGATCCGGGCATCGTACAACGACCAGTCGAAGAAGACGAACCCCAACGGCAACCTGCTGATCAGCGATCGCTGGAACACGCCGATCGGCGAGATGGGCGCCCTTATCAACGTCGCCTATAACCGTTTCTACTACAACAATTCGATCCGCTACACGAACGGCGGCGTCGATCCCGTTGCGAACAGCAAGGCCGCGCTGCCGGCGGGCGAAGCGGCCGACTTCCGGCTGCCCTACAGCGTCGGCCTCTATTATCCGCGCGGCCTGCGCGAGCGTCCGTCGGTGAACGGCGCGTTCCAGTGGAAGCCGGCGGACAATCTGGAAATCTATGCCGACGGCCTGTGGCAGGCCTTCCGCAACCAGGGTTCGACCGAGAGCTTCGACGTCTCGTTGCTGCGCGCGGCACCCAAGAACGCCGCCGGCGTGGAGGTGCCCCCGACGCTGTCGAACATCGTCCGCGTACCGGGCCAGAACAACAAGCTGGTGAGCGTGAGCAAGACCGGTGGCTATCCGGCAGAAATGTTCCGTTCGACCAGCCGCGATTTCACCAACACCTATCAGGCAGCGGCCGGCTTCATCTGGACCACCGGCCGCGCGGTGATCTCCAGCGACTTCGCCTACACCTTCTCGGAATATGGCGCGAACGAGCGGAGCCTCGATTCGCAAACCGCTGCTGCGCCACCGGTCAATGTAATTTTCGAGAAGGACAAGTCGTCCTGGTTCGATCTCGGCAATTACGACATGACGAATCCCGCCAACTATGTTTGGCGCGGCTATTACGAGCGTGAATATTATGTGAGCGGCGCGGGCATCCAGTGGCGCGGCGACGTGGCGTTGGATACCGACATCGAATGGCTGCCGAAGATCAAGGTGGGCCTGCGCGCCACCGATCGCGATGCGAAGCGGCGCCAGGGCAGCCGCTATGCCTATACGCCCACGCTCAACATCCCGATGGGCAGCCTGCCGACCGGCAGCCTGCAGCAAGTGCAGGACGGCTTCCGCGGCGATGGCCCGCCGTTCCGCAACTGGCTGATGCCGTCCTACGACGCGATCCAGGGCAATGCCGAGGCGCTCCGCCAGCTCTCCTACGAGTCGCTGCAGAAGATCGTCGCGGCCAATCCCAACGATCAGGGCTATAAGGATGCGCTGGCGCAATATGCGACCAAGGCGATCCCGATGGACCCCTATGGCGGCTTCTATGCCAAGGAAGCGAGCTACGCCGCCTATGCGCAGGCCAAATACGCGTTCGATGTGGGTATTCCCATCGACGGCACGTTCGGCGTGCGGATCGTCAACACCGATGGCCGCTACACCGGGACGTCGCGCGTGGTGGCCACCGATGGCAAGGTTTCGGCGGTAACCGACACCAATCGCCAGAACTATGTCGACGTGTTGCCGAGCTTCGGCCTGCGGGCCAAGCTGATGCAGGGGCTGCAGGCGCGCCTGGGCTTCACCATGACGCGTACCCGGCCGAGCTATGGCCAGCTAAATCCGGCGTTCAGCATCAATCGCAACGCCGATTTCGGTTCGGGCAGCGGCAATGGTTCGCGCTATGCCTTCTTCGGTTCGGGCGGCAACCCGGACCTGAAGCCGCTGACGTCGAAGAACTACGATGCGACGATCGAATATTATTTCGGCAAGAACGGCGCCGTCAGCGGTGCGGTGTTCTATCGCGATCTGTTCGGCTTCATCAGCGACTATACGCGGGACGTGAACGACCCGACCTATGGCCTGATCCAGATCAGCCGCCCGGAGAATGCCGGTAGCGGCAAGATCAAGGGCTTCGAGGTTTCTGGCCAGACCTTCTTCGACTTCCTGCCCGGCTGGCTGAGCGGGTTCGGCGTGCAGGCGAACCTCACCTATATCGACGCCAAGAACCAGCTGCCCCGCGCGCTCGGCACGTCCCAGCCGATGGTCACACTGACCGGCCTGTCGAAATGGTCGTACAATCTCAGCGGCTTCTATGAGCGTGAGAAGGTTTCGCTGCGTCTTTCGTATAATTATCGCAGCTCTTACATCGATTTCTACAGCCGGAATTCCAGCGATGTGCAGTATACCGGCCAGACGTCGCGCCCAATATCGCGTCTCGATTTCTCCGGATCGTATACGCCGATCGAGAATATCACGCTGACGGCAGAGGTGAACAACATCCTCGCGCAGCCGTACAGCAACTACCGGTACTTCAGCGAGACCCAGTATTATCCCATCGATGTGCGGTACGAGGGCCGCTACTTCAGCGCCGGCGTGCGCTTCCGCTTCTGAACCAATCCAATCGGTTCCTTCCCCGCCTTCGCGCCCGGCTTCGGCCGGGCGTTTTTTTATGCGGGGCGGGCGGCGAGCCAGTCGAGCAGCGCTTCGGTAACGGCGTGCGGCCGTTCCCACGGCGCGAAATGGCCGGCATCGCGAATGGCGACGAAGCTGTAATCAGGGATCAGCGTTTCCAGCCCGTCGACCAGGCAGGGCAGCAGCCCGCGATCCTTCATCCCCCATATCACCAGGGTCGGCTGGGGCTGGAGCGGGAAGGGGCCGTCGATCCAGGCAGGGCGGGGCAGATCCTCGCCGATCGCGGGCACGACCATCGGCGTCGCGCGATACCAGTTGAGCATCGCGGTGAGCGCGCCCGGCTGGCTCCATTGCTCGAGATAGATCGCCTTCTCCTCCGGCGGCACGCGCACCTGGAGGTGCTCGCCGAACAGCGAGAACAGGAATTGCTCGAGCGCCGACTTGTCCGGCACGCGATCCAGATCGGTTTCGCGGAAGAAGCGGATATACTGGCTGGCCCGGCGCTGGCCGGGATCGTCGAACAGCTTGCGCTGAAACACCTGCGGATGCGGCGCGTTGATGATGACGAGCCGGGCAACCCGCTTCGGTTCCCGCAGGGCAGCCATCCAGGCGATCGCGCCGCCCCAATCATGCCCCGCCAGCGTGAAGCGATCGATCGCCAGGGCATCGGCAAGCGCGAACAGATCGGCGGCGATCTTGTCGGCCGCGTAATTCTCCACACCTTCCGGCTTGGAGGAACAGGCATAGCCGCGCTGATCCGGCGCGATGACGAAATGCTCCCGCGCGAGCGCCGGAATCTGGTGCCGCCAGGTGCGGTGCGATTCCGGGAAACCGTGCAGCAGGATGATCGGCGGATGGGCGGGATTGCCTGCAAGGGCGACGTTCAGCGTGACCCCGGTAGCCAGAGATACCATCGTCGTTCGCAGATCCGTCACGCGGCCCTCCCCTGTCCTCGGCGCCAAGGATGCGCCGGTTGCAGGCGCCGCGCAAGCTACGCAATTTCAGGGATAACTGACGGTTTTGGGCACTTCCGGAATGGGGATGAATTCCTTGTCGTCATTGGGCACTTTGGGGAAGGCCCCGGCTTTCCAGTCTTCCTTGGCCTGGTTGATGCGATCGCGGCTGGACGAGACGAAGTTCCACCACACGTGACGGGGGGTGGCGAACGCTTCCCCGCCGCAGAACATCACCCGCCCGCCGCGTTCCGAACGCAGCGTGGCGCGCACGCCGGGGCGAAGGATGTAGAGCGTCATCGGGACCAGCGGCATCCCGTCCAGGCTGGCATCCCCGGTGGCGACGTAGAGCGCGCGTTCGTCTGCCGCGGCGTCGATCGGGATGCTGGCGCCGCCCTCCAGCGCGATATCGGCATAGATGGTCTGGGCATAGGTGGTGGTCGGCGCGGCGGCGCCCCATAGCTCGCCCATGATGATGCGGGCGCGGGCGCCATGGGCTTCCACGATCGGCAGGTCGGCGGCGGCGACATGTTCGAACGCCGGGTCGCGCTCCTCATCGGCTTCAGGCAGCGCGAGCCAGGTCTGGATACCGGACAGTTCCGGCCCCTTCTCGCGTTCGGCCGAGGGCGAGCGCTCCGAATGGACGATGCCGCGGCCGGCGGTCATCAGGTTCACCGCGCCGGGTTCGATCGTCGCGAAGGTGCCGAGCGAATCGCGATGGTCGATCGCGCCGGCGAACAGATAGGTGACGGTGGCGAGGTTGATGTGCGGATGCGGGCGGACATCGATGCCGGTGCCGACATCTAGAATCGCCGGCCCCATCTGATCGAAGAAGATGAACGGCCCCACCATGGTACGCGGGCGCGAGGGCAGGGTGCGATGCACCTTGAAGCCGCCGAGATCGTGCGTGCTGGGCTCGATCGTCTGGGTTACGAGGTCGTCACGCATCGTCGCTCTCCTGTTCGGAACAGAGCGATAGCGGCTCGCGACCCGATCGCCCAGCCAAACCAGGGGATAGGATCGCGAACACAGGGTTTCCCGAACCGCGCCGTGCCGGGCGGTTACTCGCCGGGCGCGGTTGCCTTGATGGCCAACGCGTGGATGCGGGTGGCAAGCAGATCGGCCAGCGCGCGATTGACCAGGCGTTGCCGCGCGACGCGGTTGAGGCCTGCGAATTCCGGGCTTTCGATCGTTACCGTGAAGTGCGATTCCCCGGTGCCGTCATCGCCCAGATGCCCGCGATGCTGGGCGCTGTCGTTGCTGACATGCAGGTGCGACGGGGTGAGCGCGTGGCGCAGGCGATCGGCGATCAGATCGGCCAACGGGCCGGTGGCGAGGTCGGTCATCGGGCCTATATAGGCCGTTTGTTCGAGGGAGTCGCGTGGCTAGTCGTCAGCCGAAGAAGGATCGTCCGCATACCCGTTTCCATGGGCGCGTGGAGGCGGAAGGAAGATTGTGCGCAGAGCCGGGCTGCACCGCCGCCGGCGAATTCCGGGCGCCCGCGCGCGAAGGCGCAAGCAGCGGCTTCGACGGGCCGCCGCCGTTCCGCTGGCTGTGCCTGGACCATGTCCGCGCGTTCAATGCCGGCTATAATTTCTTCGCGGGGATGACGCCCGAGGAGATTCAGGAAGCCCAGCGGCCGACCGCCGGCTGGGAGCGGGCGGCGCGCCCCTTCACCGCCAATCCGGACGTGCCGCCGCGCTGGGCCGATTTCGCCGATCCGCTCGACGCCATCGGCGCGCGTTTCCGCGATCGGATGAAGGACCGGGCCGAGCGCCAGGACGGGCGACCGCTTTCGGGCAAGGATCGCGAGGCGCTGAAGGTGCTGGACCTGACGATCGACTCGGACCGGACGGCGCTGCGCAAGCGCTATTCGGAGCTGGTGCGCAAATATCACCCCGATCGCAACGGCGGCGATCGCAGCCACGAAGCGCGGTTGCGCAGCGTGATCGAGGCCTATCAGCAGCTCAAGGGGGCGCCCGCCTTCGCGTGAATAGTTGCGCCGTCCCAGCGTGCATGATAGCGCCCCCCGCTTGAATGGGGCCAATCCGCGCCCCTCCATCAGGCATTTCGGAAACCCATGTTCTCCTCTCCAGCATATGCACAGGCTACGGGCGCAGGCAGCACGGCCGCCGGGATCGTTTCGATTCTTCCGCTCGTCCTGATCTTCGTCGTCTTCTACTTCCTGATGATCCGTCCGCAGCAGAAGCGGATGAAGTCGCTGCAGGACGCGGTGAAGGCGGTGAAGAAGAATGACACGGTCATCACCGCCGGCGGCCTGATCGGCAAGGTGACCAAGGTGGACGAGACCGAAGTCGAAATCGAACTCGGCCCGAACGTGAAGGTGCGCGCGGTCAAATCCACGCTCGCCGAAGTGCGCCCGCTGGGCGCCAAGCCTGCGAACGACTGATGCTCGATTTCCCGCGCTGGAAGGTCTGGACGATCCTGATCGGGATCGCCGCCATGGTGCTGCTCGCGGTGCCGAGCCTGGTGCCGGAGAATATCCGCAACACCTGGCCGAGCTGGGTGCCCAAGCCTGCCGTCAATCTCGGCCTCGATCTGGCGGGCGGTTCGTATCTGCTGCTCGAAGCCGATACGAGCGACGTGCAGCAGACCAAGCTGGAGCAGATGCGCGAGCAGGTGCGCCTGGCGATGCGCCGCGATCCGCGCGTGGATGTGGGCGACATCTCGATCCAGGGCGGCAAGCTGAGCTTCATGGTGCGCGATCCGAGCAAGGTGGATGCCGCGCGCGAGAAGCTGCTGCCGATGACCAACGGCGTCGGCACCACCGGCCAGCGCGACTGGGACATCACCGTTCGCGACTCCAGCGTTTTCGTGCTGACGCCGACCAAGGCCGGGCTGGAGCAGCAGATCGATACCGCGATGAGCGACGCCCGCGAAGTGGTCGACAAGCGCATCAACGCGCTCGGCACCCGCGAGCCGACCGTGGTGCGCGAAGGCTCCAACCGGATCGTCGTGCAGGTGCCGGGCCTCAAGGATCCCAGCCAGCTCAAGGAACTGCTCGGCAAGACGGCCAAGCTGGAATTCAAGCTGGTCGATACCAGCGTGACGCCGCAGCAGATCGCCAGCGGCGACATCCCCGTCACCTCGCAGCTGCTGCAATATGAAAATGGCGCGCCGATCGTGGTCAATCGCACCGCGATGATCACCGGCGACATGCTGGTCGATGCCAAGCAGAGCTATGACCAGCAGGGCCGGCCCGACGTGACGTTGCAGCTCAACGGCGCCGGCGCCAAGCGCTTCGCGCGGGTGACGCAGGAAAATACCGGCAAGCCCTTCGCGATCATCGTCGACAACAAGGTGATCTCGGCACCGAACATCAACGAGCCGATCCTGGGCGGCAGCGCCTCGATCTCGGGTGGCTTCACCGTGGACAGCGCCAACCAGCTCGCCATCGCGCTGCGTTCGGGCAAGCTGCCGATCGCGCTGAAGGTGGCACAGGAATCGACGGTCAGCCCCGAGCTCGGCAACGATTCGATCCGCGCCGGCGTCACCGCCTCGATCATCGCCATCGTCGCGGTCGTGGTGTTCATGGTTCTCACCTATGGCCGCTTCGGCGTCTATGCGAACATCGCCGTCACCATCAACGTGCTGGTGATCCTGGCAGTGATGGGGCTGCTCCACGCGACGCTGACGCTGCCGGGCATCGCCGGCTTCGTCCTCACCATCGGCACCGCGGTCGACGCCAATGTGCTGATCAACGAGCGTATCCGCGAGGAGCGCCGGCGCGGCCGCAGCGTGATGCAGGCGGTGGAGCTGGGCTATAAGGAAGCCAGCCGCACCATCTTCGAAGCCAATGTCACCCATGCGATCGCCGGTCTGATCATGCTGGTGCTCGGCTCCGGCCCGATCCGCGGCTTCGCGGTGGTGCTGTTGATCGGTATCGCCAGCTCCGTCTTCACCGCCGTGGTGTTCACGCGCATGCTCGTCACGCTCTGGCTGCGCAAGAACCGCCCGAGCGAGATCCATATTTAAGGAAGCGCCGACATGCGGCTCCTCAAGATCGTTCCCGACAACACCAATATCGGCTTCGTCCGCGTCCGTGCCATCGCGTTCGCGATCACCGCGCTGCTGACGATCGCCGCGATCGGATTGGTCGCGGTACGCGGCCTGAATCTGGGCGTCGACTTTGTCGGCGGCGTCTCGATCGAGGAACAGTTCAAGACCGTCCCGCCGCTCGACGAACTGCGCGAGACGGTGAACGGGCTCGGCTATGGCGAGACGACGCTGCAGCAGATGGGCGGCAAGAACCTGGTCACCATCCGCCTGCCACCGGCACGGTCGAGCGATCCTGCCGCGACCGATGCGATGGTGGAGCGGGTGAAGAGCGCGGTCGCGGCCAAGTTCCCGGGTGCGACCTTCTCCACCTATTCCACTGTTTCCGGCAAGGTTTCGAACGAGCTGATCCGCAACGGCGTGCTCGCGGTGCTGCTGGCGATCATCGGCATCGCGATCTTCTCCTGGCTGCGCTACGAATGGCAGTTCGGCGTTTCCACCGCGGTCGCGATCATCCACGACGTGCTGATGACGCTGGGCTTCTTCGCGCTGACCCGGCTGGTGTTCGACCTGAACATCGTCGCGGCGGTGCTGACGATCATCGGCTATTCGATCAACGACAAGATGGTGATCGACGATCGCATCCGCGAGAACATGCGCAAATATCGCAAGATGGGTATGAGCGAGCTGATCGACCTGTCGGTCAACGAAACGCTGCCGCGTACCGTGATGACCTCGGTCACCATCCTGCTGGCGCTGGGCGCATTGCTGATCTGGGGTGGCCATGTGCTGCGCGGCTTCACCGCTGCGATGATGCTGGGCATCATCGTCGGCACCTACTCCTCGGTCTATGTGTCGTCGTCGTTGCTGATCACGCTGGGGCTGAAGCCGGGCGCGAAGCCTGAAAAGGCGGATTCGATCGCCAGCAACGCCGAGCGCGTAGGCCCGCGCGAAAAGCCGTGAGCGGGATGAAGATCGAGCGCCGCAGCGCCGAAGGGCCGTTGATCTCCGGCTTTTCGGGCGGCGGCTTTCGCGTCGACGAGAATGTCTATCACGGGTTGATCATCACGCCCCAGCGTGCCGATGGCTGGGCGCCGCCGCCGGTTGCCGAACTGAGCGAGGCGGACCTGGCGCCGGCCTTCGCGCTGGACCTGCAGCCCGAATTCCTGTTGCTGGGCACCGGCGCGACGCTGGTTCGGCCGCCGCTTGCCCTTGTGAAGGCGCTGGAGAAGCGCGGCATCGGCATCGAGGCGATGGACAGCCGGGCCGCGGCGCGCGCCTGGGGGGTGTTGCGGGCCGAACTGCGCTGGGTGGCGGGCGCGCTCTACCCGCTGGCCTGAGCCTCGTCGGCGAACAGCGCCGGCAGGGTTTGCGCCAGCCGCGCCAGCGCCGCATCCCAGCGATCCGGATCGAACGGCCGCGCGACATGCGCCAGCACGTCGTCGTCCCGCGCAAGCGGGTCGATGGCGTCGTTCAGCAGATACTGCGCGAACCATAGCCGGGCCTGCTCGGGATCAGGACGACGGGCGGTGCCGGCGGCGATGTCTTCAAGGAACGGCGCCATCGCCCGATAGGGCTGCAGCCAGTCGCCGGTGGCGAAGCGGGTCTCGCGCTGCATCGGGACCCCGAAAAAGGCGGCCAGGGCAAAGGTCTTCGAATCGCCGACCATCATCCCGTCGGCATGGCGCGCCATCGCGAGCGTCGCCGGCAGCATGCCGATCCGCGGCGGCAGCAGCACGACATTGTCGCACGCGCCCACCGTTTCGATCAGCGAGGCGGCATCGACATGGGCATCGTTGAGCGGGTGGTTCGACGCGACCAGCGTGAACCGGTCGCCGAGCTGCGCGGAGAGTGCGCTAACCAGCGACGAATTGGGCCGCGTGACCAGCCGGTGCATGGCGAAGAAATTGTCGTCGGTCTCGCATTCGAGCGGCAGCAGCAGCACGGGGCGATCCGCCGCAATGCCGAAGCGCGCAAACAGCGCCTCGCGCTCGCCGGGCGCAGGGGCGAGGCGCCGCTGGAGCCGTTCCCATGCCGGCGCGATCATCGCCTTGAGCCGTGCGGCCTCTGCCGCAGCCATCGGCGCGAGCAGCCCATGATCGTGCGGGCGCCCGGCGAGCTGCAGCCAGCGCGGCGGCGGCGCGAAGGGCTCGTACCGCCCCTCCATCAGCAGCCGGACGCTGCCGGGGAAGTGCTGCACCGTCGCGTGATCTGCGGTGCGGCACAGCACCACGTCCGGCGCCAAGCCGCGTACGAAGGCGATCAGGCCCTCGGCGTCCTCGGGGACGGTGCGGGTGCTGGGATGATCGGCACCGTCCATCATGTACCAGTGGACGTCCGACAGGTCCGTGCAACGGCCCAGTTCCTCTGGCCCCAGGCCGGTGCCCCGCCAGGGGACGGGGGCCAGCACGTGCACCTCATGCTGTTCGGCGACGCGGCGGATCAGCGGTTCGACGATGTGGACGAACCACCAGTTGGTGATCATCGGCAGGTAAAAGAGGACCCGCTGGCGCTGCTCGGCGTGGGGAAGGGGCGACACGGGAACTCCGTCGGCGAGAGAAGCTGTTTAGCTTATAGGCGCGGCCGGGCATTGCCGACACCCGCCCGGCAGATTCCGCCTATACGCGCACGGGGCCGGAGTTCCGCAGCTCGCAACCCGTTCGGGTAACGGGGCGATGCGGCTATTGTTTCGACGCGGCGTCTGGGGCCTGGTCGGCGGCGGCCTGCCGCCGGGCGGCCTCGGCTTTCTTCTTCTTGCCCTGATCGTAATGCCATTTGATGGCGAAGAACATGCCGGTGCCGAACACCGCTATCTTGAATGTACCCAGCAGGATCGGGACCCAGATCATCGCTATCACCTAACAGTATCGATGGGGCGTCGCCCCCCTTCCCGAGCCTGGATTGGGCGCCGGCGGGGAGGGGGGCAGCGCGTGGAACGGTGAAGTTTCGGCGCTTCAGCCCTGCTTTACCTGGTACTTCGCCCGGAAGTCATTCGCGAACGCGGTCAGCCGCTGTTCCTCGATCGCCGCGCGCAGGTCGGCCATCAGATTCTGGTAGAACCAGAGATTGTGCTCGGTCATCAGCATCGCGCCGAGGATCTCGCCGGCGCGGACGAGGTGGTGGAGATAGGCGCGGCTCCAGGTGCTGCACACCGGGCAGGAGCAGGCGGGGTCGAGCGGGCCCTGGTCCTCGGCGAACTTCGCGTTGCGGATGTTGATCGGGCCGCCGCGCGTAAACGCCTGGCCGGTGCGGCCCGAGCGGGTGGGCAGCACGCAATCGAACATGTCGATGCCGCGCTCGAC
Source organism: Sphingomonas pokkalii (assembly GCF_003096275.1). Taxonomy (GTDB): domain Bacteria; phylum Pseudomonadota; class Alphaproteobacteria; order Sphingomonadales; family Sphingomonadaceae; genus Sphingomonas; species Sphingomonas pokkalii. The sequence continues at coordinate 2,457,743 of NZ_QENQ01000001.1, read as the reverse complement.
CGCGCCGACAATGTCGTCCGGCTTGCCCACACCCATCAGGTAGCGCGGCTTGGTTTCGTCGAGCTGGCCGGGGGCATAGTCGAGCACGCCGAACATCGCCTCCTGGCCCTCGCCGACCGCCAGGCCGCCGACCGCATAGCCATCGAAGCCGATATCCTTCAGCGCGTCGGCGCTGGCCTTGCGCAACCCCTCGTCGAGTGCGCCCTGCTGGATGCCGAACAGTGCGGCGCGGGCGGCATGTTCCTCGCCCGAATCGAAGCCGGCGCGGCTGCGCTTCGCCCAGCGCATCGAGCGTTCCATCGCCTTGGCCTGCACCTCGCGGGTTGAGGTGGTCGGCACCAGCTCGTCGAACGCCATGACGATGTCGGACCCCAGCAGCCGCTGGATCTCCATCGAGCGTTCGGGGCTCATCATGTGGCGCGAGCCGTCGAGGTGCGAGGCGAAGGCGACGCCTTCCTCGCTGCGCTTGGTGAGTTCCGAGAGGCTCATCACCTGATAGCCGCCGGAATCGGTGAGGATCGGGCGATCCCAGCCCATGAACTTGTGCAGGCCGCCCAGCCGCGCGACCCGCTCGGCGGTGGGGCGCAGCATCAGGTGATAGGTGTTGCCGAGCAGGATGTCGGCGCCCGAGGCGCGCACGTCCTGCGGCTTCACCGCTTTCACGGTGGCGGCGGTGCCGACCGGCATGAAGGCAGGGGTGCGGATCTCGCCGCGCTGCATGGCGATGGTGCCGCGGCGCGCCTTGCCGTCGGTTGCGTGGATGGTGAACTGGAAACGGGGCATGGTGCGCTATTGGCGCGTTCCGGCGGGGAAGGAAAGGGAGAGGACCGAGGATGGCGAGCGACAGGATCGAGCCGGCCAATCTGCTGGCGGCATTGCCCGATGCGCGCAGCGGTGAAGTTTTCACCGAACTGCTGACGCGGCCCGGAGTCCGCATCGAACGCATCGTCTCGCGCGGGCAGGCGACGCCGGCGGAGAAGCCGATGGTGCAGGACTGGGCGGAATGGGTGGTGCTGCTCGAAGGCGCGGCCGGTATCCGCATCGAGGGTTCGGCGGAGATGCGGCTCGGGCCCGGCGACCATCTGCTGATCGCTGCCGGGCAGCGGCATTGGGTCACCTGGACCGCGCCCGACCGGCCGAGCGTTTGGCTGGCCGTGCATTTCGAAGGATAGGGGCGCCGCGATCGCGGCGCCGCCCAACCGGCGCGCTCTAGGGAAGCAGCAGCCCCGCCAGCGCCGCCGACATCAGGTTGGCGAGGCTGCCGGCCACCAGCGCCTTGAGGCCCAGCCGCGCGATCACCGGCCGCTGGTTCGGCGCCAGGCTGCCGGTTGCCGCCATCTGGATGGCGATCGAGCTGAAATTGGCGAAGCCGCACAGCGCGAAGGTGATGATCGCCTTGCTGCGCGGGGCCAGGTCTGCCGCCTTGCCGAGATCGATGAAGGCGACGAATTCGTTGAGCACGACCTTCGTGCCGAACAGGCCGCCCGCGGTCATCGCTTCGTGCCAGGGGATGCCGAGAAGTGCCATCACGGGGGCGAAGATCGTGCCGATGATCGACTGGAAGCTCAGCGCCGGATAGCCGAACCAGCCGCCCACCGCCGCCAGCAGGCCGTTGGCAAGCGCGACGAGCGCGACGAAGGCAAGCACCATCGCGCCGACCGCCACCGCGATCTTCACGCCGGTGGATGCCCCGGTCGCCGCCGCCATGATGATATTGGCGGCGCGTTCTTCCTGGAAATCCTCCTCGGCGACTCGGATCACCTCGTCTTCGCCGGTCAGCGGTGCATCGTCGACGACGGGTTCGTCCGGCATGATGATCTTGGCCATCATCAAGCCGCCCGGCGCCGCCATGAACGATGCGGCGAGCAGATAGGGCAGCGATGCCGGGCCGAGCAGGCTAGCATAGGCGGCGAGGATCGTGCCGGCGATGCCCGCCATGCCGACGCTCATCACCGCAAAGACCTGCGAGGGGGCAAGCCGGGCGAGATAGGGGCGGATCACCAGCGGTGCCTCGCTCTGGCCGACGAAGATGTTCGCCGCCGCGCACAGCGATTCGACCTTGCTGACGCCGGTCACCTTTTCGATCGCGCCGCCGATCCAGCGGACCACGAACTGCATGATGCCGAGATGGTAGAGGATCGATACGAGCGCCGCGAAGAACACGATGACCGGCAGCGCGGCGATCGCGAAGCTCTGGCCGCCCAGCTCGGGCCTGGCGAGATTGCCGAACAGGAAGCTGGTGCCGGCGCTGGCATATGCCAGCAGCGCGGAGACCCCGCTGGCCATCGCGTGCAGCCCGGCCTGGCCCCAGCTGGTGCGCAGGACGAGGATGGCGGTGCCGGCCTGGAGCGCAAAGGCGGCGCCCACCACGCGCAGGCGAATCGCGCGGCGGTTGCTGGAAAGCAGGAAGGCGATGCCCAAGATCGCCAGCACCCCGAAAATGCCGCTCGGGAAATGAGTCATTCTGAAGTCGTATGTCCCCACGCCAGCGGAATCCCTGCCAGCAAACCTGCCGACCATACACGCGGCGGCGCATCTTGCCAGAGGCTTGCGAATGTGGGGCGGGGGACCGCACAGGATGTGCGCCATCTTCCACCGCGCCCGCTTTGGCGCTAGCACCCGGCGATGGATACCCCCAAGCTCGCCATCCCGCGTTCGCTCTTCGTGTTCTCGATCCTGTATGGCGGCATGGTCTGCATGGCGGGCGTGCTGGGGGTGAAGCAGGTCGCGCTGGGGCCGCTGGCGGTGGAGGCGGGGATCTTCGCCTTCCTGCTGCTCGTGGTGCTGTCGAGCGCGGTCGCCGAGCTGCACGGCCAGGCGATCGCCACCGGGCTGGTGCGGCTGGGCTTCGTGCCGCTGCTGATGTCCGCCGCGCTGATCCAGCTGGTGCTGATCCTGCCGACCGATCCCGGCATGTACCCGCCCGCGATCGCCGCCTTCCCGATCGTGGTCGGGCAGGGGATGCGGATGATGCTCGCCGGCTTCATCTCCTACGGCACGTCGCAGACGCTCAACGTGTTCATCTTCAACAAGCTGCGTGGGCAGGAGGGGCCGAGCGGCCTCGTATGGTTCCGCGGCATGGTGGCCAGCGTCGTCTCGCAGATCGTCGATACCGTGCTGTTCATCAGCATCTCCTTCCTCGGCGAGCGGCCGATCCTGGAACTGATGGCCGGCCAGATGCTCACCAAGGTGGTGTTGTCGATCGTGCTCGTGCCGTTCCTGATCACCGGCGCGGTGGCACTGGGACGCGCACTCGATGGACGTAGGCGCTAACCGGCACTAAAGGGCCGCGCATGACCGACCACGCACCCCATCCGGCGCTGCTCGCCAAGGCCGAGACCCTCACCGAAGCGCTGCCCTATCTGCAGCGCTATGCCGGCGCCACCTTCGTCGTGAAATATGGCGGCCACGCCATGGGCGACCCCGAGCTGGCGCGCGACTTCGCCGAAGACGTGGTGTTACTCAAGGCGGTGGGGATCAACCCGATCGTCGTCCATGGCGGCGGCCCGCAGATCGGGCGGATGCTCAAGCGGCTGGGGGTCGAATCGACCTTCGTGGGCGGCCTGCGCGTCACCGACAAGGCGACCGCCGAGATCGCCGAAATGGTCCTGGCGGGATCGATCAACAAGGAAATCGTCGCCTGGATCACTGCGGCCGGCGGCAAGGCGGTGGGCATTTCGGGCAAGGATGCCGGGCTGGTCCGCGCCGAGAAGGTGCAGCGCACCGAGGCCGATCCCCTTCAGGGTATCGAGCGCCATGTCGATCTTGGTTTCGTCGGCGAGCCGGTGGCCGTGGACATTTCGATCCTGAAGTCGCTGGCGGCATCGGGCTTCATCCCCGTGGTCGCGCCGATCGCGCTGGGGGCGGATGGCCATACCTACAACATCAATGCCGATACCATGGCGGGCGCGATCGCCGGTGCGTGCGGCGCCAAGCGCTTCTTCCTGCTCACCGACGTGCCGGGCGTGCTGAGCAAGACCGGTGACCTGCTGACCGATCTGGACGCCGCGCGGGTCCAGGCGCTGAAGGATGACGGGACGATCTCCGGCGGGATGATCCCCAAGGTGGAAACGTGCGTGAACGCGGTCGCGGCCGGGGTCGACGCGGCGGTGATCCTCGATGGGCGCATCCCGCACGGCATGCTGCTCGAAATCTTTACCCGCCAGGGCGTAGGCACGCTCGTCCATAGCTGATTGTCCGGCGGACGATTGATCCTATATCGGTCCTGAAACGGTGCCTCGGAGAGAGAATTGACCCAGATTGGCCTGATGCTGCTGCAGATCGTGCAGGTGGTGCTGAATATCGTCTGGTGGATTATCGTGATCCAGGCGATCCTGTCGTGGCTGATCGCGTTCAACGTCATCAACACGCACAGCGATTTCGTGCGCACGGTGTGGTACGCCCTCCAGCGGATGACCGAGCCGCTCTATCGCCCGATCCGGCGCATCCTGCCCGATTTCGGCGCGCTCGATCTTTCGCCCCTGGTGGTGCTGCTGATCCTCTACATTCTCCAGACGATCGTGGTCCCGCGGATCGCGTTCATGATCGCGGGCGCCGCGCTCTGAGCCGGTACGGTGCCTGCCTGGCGGCCTAGCGCCACCGGAATCGAAATCGCCGTGCGCGTGACGCCCCGGTCGTCGCGCGACATGCTGGCGGCGGGGACGGAAGAGCATTTTGCTGCCCGTCTCGCCGCCCCGCCGGTGGAGGGCGCCGCCAATGCCGCGCTGGTGCCGCTGGTCGCCAAGACCTTCGGGGTGCCCAAGCGCGACGTGACCCTGGTCGCGGGGGAAACCTCGCGGCTCAAGCGACTTTCGATCGCCGGAGACGGTGCGGCGCTGGAACAAATCGCCCGCAGCCTCTATGGCGAGGGGCATGACGGCTGAGATCATCGACGGCAAGGCATTTGCCGCGGGCCTGCGCGCCCGCATCGCGACCCTGGTTCCTGCATTCGAAGCGGCGGCGGGGCGCGTGCCCGGCCTTGCCGTGGTGCTGGTCGGCGAAGACCCCGCCTCCGCCGTCTATGTCCGATCCAAGGGCAAGCAGACGCGCGAGGCCGGCATGGCGAGCTTCGAGCACCGCCTGCCCGCCGATACCACCCAGGCCGAGCTGCTGGCACTGGTCGATCAGCTGAATGCCGATGCGAGCGTGGACGGCATCCTAGTCCAGCTGCCGCTCCCGAAGCATATCGACGAGCAGGCGGTGCTGCTGCGCATCTCGCCGGAGAAGGACGTCGACGGCTTCCACCCGGTCAATGCCGGCCGCCTTGCCACCGGGCTGGAGGGCTTCGTGCCCTGCACCCCGCTCGGCTGCCTGATGCTGCTCCAGGACAAGCTGGGCAGCCTGTCCGGCCTCGACGCGGTGGTGATCGGGCGTTCGAACATCGTCGGCAAGCCGATGGCGGCGCTGCTCACCAAGGCGAGCGCGACGGTGACGGTGGCGCACTCGCGCACCCGCAACCTGCCGCATTATCTGAAACATGCCGATATCGTCGTCGCTGCGGTGGGCATCCCGCACTTCGTCAAGGGCGAATGGCTGAAGCCCGGCGCGACCGTGATCGACGTGGGCATCAACCGCACCGAGAACGGGCTGGTCGGCGACGTCGATTTCGAAAGCGCAGCGAGCGTGGTCGGCGCGATCACCCCGGTGCCGGGCGGTGTCGGCCCGATGACGATCGCCTGCCTGTTGCGGAACACTTTGGTCGCCGCGCACCGCAACGCCGGGGTTGCGCTCGAGGCAGACGCGATTTGATCGAGCTGTTCGTCTCGTCGCTGGTCACGTTCTTCGTCATCATCGACCCGCCTGGTTGTGCGCCGATCTTCGCGGGGCTGACGGCGGGGACCAACGCCGTGCATCGCCGCGCGATGGCAGTGCGCGCGGTGACGGTCGCCTCGATCATCCTGCTCGGCTTCGCGCTGTTCGGCGAGGCGCTGCTCCATGCACTGGGGATCAGCCTCAACGCCTTCCGCATCGCGGGCGGCATCATGCTGTTCCTGATCGCGCTGGAGATGGTGTTCGAGAAGCGCACCGAGCGCCGCGAGGACCGCGCCGAGAAGGTGAAGGCCGAGGATCCGGTCGATATCTCGATCTTCCCGATGGCGATGCCGATGATCGCCGGGCCGGGATCGATCGCCTCGGTGATGCTGCTGATGTCGCAGAGCCAGGGGATCGAGCAATCCGCGACGGTGCTGGCGGCGATGCTTGCGATCCTGCTGCTGACGCTGGTCGCGCTGCTGGCGGCCGGGCCGATCATGCGCATCGTCGGTGCCAAGATCGAAGCGGTGGTGTCGCGGCTGCTGGGCGTGCTGCTGGCGGCGCTGGCGGTGCAGTTCGTGATCGATGGTATCCGGGCCGCGTTGGCGGCCGGGTAAACCTCTATTCCCCTCCCGCAAGCGGGAGGGGGAGCGAAAGCGCGGCGCCGTTACCGGTCGTACCGGATCTTCCACAGGCGGTACGGCGATCCGTCGGCCAGCGGCACGGTCTCCAGCCAATCGGGCACCTGGCCCTTGGCGAGCTGGGCATAGAAGCCCTGGGGATTGCGTGCGCGATACACGGTCGTTTCCGACATGTTGGGGCAGATCAGCAGATAGCCGGCCCGATGCCGGGCGGCGATGGCGCGGAAGGCGGCGGCCGGGCCGGTAAAGGCGTGGTGCACGTCCAGAATCGCGGTGCCGTTGCGGTGATAGGGGCCGGCGACGGCATTGTGATGCGTAACGACGATCAGGCGCGGCCCAAGATCGACATGGGTGAAGATCGTCGCGGCAGGAATCGCGTCCAATGTCCGCAACTGCGAGGTGCGGGTGCAGGCGATATTCGCCTGGCGCACCCGGTCACTGCCCGGCCGGGCCGTGCTCTTGGCGGCCCAGGGCATCTTCGCGCCGCTGGCCCAGATGCCGACGCCGGCAAAGACGAGCAGCGCGATGCCGATGCGCAGCCAGAGCGGACCACGGCGGAGCAGCCAAGGCACCGCCAGCCAGATCATCGCGGTGATGCCCGGCAGGGCGAGCAGCTGCGCCCCCGGCGCGGCGCGCAACTGCCATAGCAGCATCGCGGCGGCGAAGGTGGTGAACAATGCGACGGCGGCCCAGCCGATCCGTCGGGGCGTGCGGCGCGCGTGCCACACCGCCAGCAGCGCGCCGATCAGCCCCAGGCTGGCGACGATGGCGATCGGGATCGCGGTTTCGCGCGGGTGGCGGTAGATCGGGCGCGCTTCGCGGACGTTCGACAGCCAGGTGGTGTACAGCTCGTCGGATACCTGTTCGGGCCGGCCGAGGCATTGCGGAAAGAAGTGGACGAATCCGGCGACGATCAGGCCGCCGGCGAGGGCGGCGAGCGCCAGCCGCAGCCAGCGCGAACCCGGATTGGCCAGGGCGAGCGCGACCAGCAGCGCGCCCGCGGCAACCAGCACGCTCAGCCATACCGGGGTTAGCGCGTCGCACCGCATCGCCTGGTTGGCATTCGATGCGAACAGCGCGAACCCGATGGCCGATCCGCCGCCCAGCGTGAGGCCATAGACTATCAGTCGGCGTCGCTCGCCCGCGTCCCATACCCAGCGCAAGCCCAGTATCGCCCCCGCCATGGCACAGAAGGGCAGCAGTTCGAGGCCGATCGACAGCGAGAAGGCGCTCGCCAGGCCGACCACGGCGCCGCCGCGCGCGCCCTTTGGATCGCACAGGCCGGCGACCGTCATCGCCAGGGCGGCGAGCTGCCAGCCATGGTGATCGATCCGCATCGGCGCGTACATCGGCAGCGTTGCGGTGCAGGTGAACAGCAGCAGCGCCAGCGCGATCGGCCAGGCGAGCGGCGAAACGAGGCGGCGCACGGTGAGCGACAGGCCCGCCATGGTAATCGACAGCGGCAGCAGCGGCGCGATGCCGCACGCCCATTTCTCCGCCGTCGCGGCGCCGAGGAACGGTTTGAGCAGGAGGATCAGCCCGGCGATCGGCAGGTCGACGATGCGGGACCAGTGGATGTCGAATCCGCCCAGCGCCGGGTCCATCCGGTACTGGCGCAGATCGTACCAGCCCTGGCCTGCGAGCAGCGCGCGTACCTGCATGAGGCGCATATTGTCGTCGGTGTCGCCCAGGGTGAGCCAATAGATGTTGCCCTGGCGCTGGACGAGAAACCAGGCGACCGTGCAGGCCCAGACCAGCAGCGTCCAGCCGAGCCAGTGGCGATCGAATTCGTCTCGAACGCGGAAACCGCGCATGGGGTGGGGCGTCAAAATCGCTTTCCTCGAATGCTGGCGCGCATTAGGGCGGGGCAGGGTCCAAGGGCAAGCGAGTGTGACGGCGGTACTTCAAAGAGTTGAGGCGTTGCGCGCCAGCGGGGTGCTGGGGCAGCTGATCCGCTTCGTGATCGTTGGCGGGCTTTCCACCGTGGTATACGCCGCCGTGTATTGGCCGCTCGCCACCTATGTTATCTGGCCGGTGCTCGCATCGGTTGCGGGTTTTCTGGTGGCCGTGGTTTTCGGCTATGTCTTTCACAGCCGCTGGAGCTTCCAGGGGCACGGCGCCGAGCAGAATGCGGCGTTGAAGTTCAAGTTTTTCGTCGTGCAGTCGGCGGGCATGGTGATGAACGCCGCTTTCACCTGGTGGCTTACCGGCCCGTTCGTGCATGGGCCGACCTGGTGGCCGCTGGTGCCGGCGGTACTGGTGACGCCCTTCGCAACTTTCGCACTCAATCGCTGGTGGGTTTTCGGCTGACATGGACCGTATCGTTTACGACCGCATGGCGGCGCATGATTCCACCCATTGGTGGTACCGCGCCCGCCGCGACATCCTGGCGGACTATCTCGCCCGCTACGGCGCGGTGCCGAAGGATGCGAAGATCCTCGAAATCGGCTGCGGCACCGGCCACAATTTGCCGATGCTCGGCGCGTTCGGCGACGTCGACGCGATCGAAATCGATCCCGCCGCACGGGAAATCGCCAGCACGCGGCTGGGCAAGCCGGTGGGTTCGTCGCCGTTGCCGGACCTGACCGGGGTGGAACCCGGCAGCTACGATCTGGTCGCGGTGCTCGACGTGGTTGAGCATATCGACGACGATGTGGCGGCGCTGCAGGCGATGGCGCGGGTGCTCAAGCCCGGCGGCAAGATCCTGATCACGGTCCCTGCGCACCAGTGGATGTGGAGCGCACACGACGTGGTGAACCACCACAAGCGCCGCTATTCGAAGCGCACGCTGCTCGCAGCGCTGGAGAAGGCGGGGCTCCGGTGGAACAAGCTGCGCTGGTTCAACTCGCTCCTGTTCCCGGTAGCGGTGGCGGCGCGCTTTGCCGGCAAGCTGATGGGCAAGGACGACAGCGACGATTCGCCGCCGCCGGCCGCACTCAACAAGGCGTTCGAGACGATCTTCGGGCTGGAGCGCCACCTGCTCGGCCGCCTGCCGATGCCGCCGGGCCTCTCGATCATCGTGCTGGCCGAGCCGAAGGGGTGAGCCTGCTTCCCCCTCCCGCAGGCGGGAGGGGAGCGCCGCTTACTCTGCCGCGTCGTTGTGGCGGGCCTGGGGCGAGACGCTGATCGCGCCCGAATCCTGGTGGCGATAGCCGAGCGAGGCATGGCCCTGCACCGGCCCGGCGACATCGGCGATCAGATACAGCGGCCGCCGTTTCGATTCGACGTAGAGCCGCCCCAGATATTCGCCGATCATCCCCAGCACGAACATCTGCACCGCGCCCAGCACCACCACGACCAGCATCGTCGAGGTCCAGCCCTGCACCGCGCGGCCGAGCAGCCAGGCGACCAGGATGTAGAGCACCAGCAGCGCCGACGCCGCCGTCAGCAGCAGGCCGACATGGCTGGCGAAGCGCAAGGGGGCGGTGGAGAAGCCGGTGATCGCGTCGAGCGCGAAGCGGATCATCTTGCCGAGCGGGTATTTGGTCTCGCCCGCATGTCGCTCGTGCCGATCGTAGACGAAGGGCACCTGGCGGAAGCCGATCCAGGCGACCATGCCGCGGATGAAGCGCGCCTGTTCGGGCAGCGACAAGAGCGCATCGAGCGCACGCCGGCTCATCAGGCGGAAATCGCCGGTGTCGAGCGGGATCGGCGTGTCGGTGATGCGATCGAGCATGCGGTAGAAGATCGCCGCGGTCGCCTTCTTGAACAGGCTCTCCCCCTCGCGCTTGCGGCGGACGGCATAGACCACGTCGGCGCCCTGCGCGGCCATCGTGGCGCGCATCTCGGTCAGCAACTCGGGTGGATCCTGCAGATCGGCGTCGATGATCAGGATCTGGTCGCCGGCACACAGGTCGAGCCCGGCGGTGAGCGCGAGCTGGTGGCCGTGGTTGCGCGACAGGTTGATCGCGACGAGATGCGGATCGGCGGCGGACAGGCGCTGCATCACCTGCCAGCTGCGGTCGCGCGAGCCATCGTTGACGAAGAGGATCTCGTACGAGTCGCCCACCGCATCGCGCGCGGCGGCGCTGACGCGGGCGTGGAGCATGTCGAGGCATGCTTCTTCGTTGTAGCAGGGGACGACGACGGAAAGCTGGGGACGTTTCATGATCGCCGGTCTGTAGCGCTGCCGGAACGGCGCGTCGAGCGGGCGCGCATCAGGCGAACAGGCTCGAAACGAGCCACAGATTGGCGCCGGTGATCGCGGCGAACAGCAGCCAGCCGATCGCTTGCAGCCATACCGGGCTGGCGAAGCGACCCATCAGCGTGCGATCGGCGGTGAGCAGCAGCAGCGGCGCCATCGCGAAGGGCAGCCCGGCGGAGAGCACCACCTGGGTCAGCACCAGCAGCTTGCCCACCGCATGGTCACCGAGCAGCAGCACGCCGGCAAGCGCGGGCACCAGCGCCAGCCCGCGGGTGATCAGTCGTCGGACCCAGCAGGGGATCTTGAGGTCCAGGAAGCCCTCCAGAATCACCTGGCCGGCGATGGTGCCGGTGAAGGTTGCGCTCTGGCCGGAGGCGAGCAGGGCGATGCCGAACACCGGCGCTGCGATCGCGGCGCCGGTGGCGGGGGTGAGCAGGCGATAGGCGTCCTCGATCTCGCGCACGCCGGTATGGCCGTTGGCGTTGAACGCGGAGGCCGCGACGATCAGGATCGCGGCGTTGACGAAGGTGGCGGCGAGCAGGGCGGCGATGATGTCGATCTGGGCATAGCGCACCGCCTCGCGCTTGGCGGGCTCGTCGGGGCCCGAGACGCGGGTCTGCACCACCGAGCTGTGCAGGTAGAGATTGTGCGGCATCACCGTCGCGCCGAGAATGCCGATCGCGAGGTAGAGCGCATGGGGGTCGGCGAGGCGGCTGGCATCCGGCACCATGCCCGCCAGCACCGCGGCCCCGTCCGGCGGCGACAGGAACAGCTGCACCACGAAACAGGCCGCCACCGTGCCGATCAGCCCGAGCATGATCGCCTCCATCTGGCGGAAGCCCTGGCCCTTGAGGCTGAGCACGATCACCACGTCGAGCGCCGTGATCAGCACGCCGATCCACAAGGGAATGCCGAGCAGCAGCTGGAAGGCGAGCGCGCTGCCCAGCACCTCGGCCACGTCGGTCGCGATGATCGCGAGTTCGGCGAACAGCCAGAGGAACTTGGCGATCCCCGGCGAATAACGGTCGCGCACCAGCCGTGCGAGGTCGCGCCCCGTCGCGATGCCCAGCCGTGCGCACAGCGATTGAAGCAGCATCGCCGCCGCGCTGGAGGCGAGGATGACGAACAACAGGCCATAGCCGTAGCGCGAGCCTGCCTCGATGTCCGTCGCCCAATTGCCCGGATCGATATAGCCGACCGACACCAGCAGGCCAGGGCCCATATAGCGTAGCAGCTTGGCGATCGGGGGCAGGTTGGCCGGCACGCTCACGGTGCCGCGCACCTCCGAGGGGCAGAACGGCGCAGTGGCGGTGCGGGGCAATCGGAACATGGGCGGCTCACGGACACGGAAGGGCAACCGCCCTTGTGGCGGCCGGTTCCGCCCGCGACAACCTATCCCTCGGCACTGGATCGTTACGGCCAGGGTTTGACAGCATCTCCTTTGCGGCTATAGCAACTGCGACTCAGTCGCAGTATCAAATAAGGGGAGATTTTGTGATCCATTCCATCGCCCGCCTTGCCCGGGCGGCGAGCCTGTTCGCGTACCTGTCTGCTGCGCCCGTCTTTGCCCAGGCGCAGCAGGACCGCGTCGCGACCGATGCCGCGGTCGTTCCCGATCCCGCCACCATCACCGTCTCGGCGACCCGCCTTGCGACCGACACGCAGAAGGTGCCTGCGACCGTCACCGTCGTCACCGACGAGAAGATGGCCGACCAGTTGGTGAACGACGTTAAGGACCTGGTGCGCTTCGAGCCGGGCGTGAGCGTGCCGCGCCAGCCCGCCCGCTTCGGTGCGGCATCGGGCACCACCGGCCGCGCGGGGAACGAAGGGTTCATCGTCCGCGGCATCGGCGGCAACCGCGTGCTGATCCAGGTGGACGGCGTGCGCGTGCCCGATGGCTTCACCTTCGGCGCGCAGAGCGTGGGGCGCGGCGACTATGTCGATCTCGGCCTGGTCAAGTCGGTCGAGATCCTGCGCGGACCCGCCTCGGCGCTGTACGGCAGCGACGGCCTGGCGGGCGCGATCAGCTTCACCACCGCCGATCCGGGCGATTTCCTGACCGGCGGCAAGGCGGTGGGCGGGCTGGTGCGCGCGGGCTACCAGTCGTCCGACCAGGAATGGAGCGAGACCGGCATCCTTGCCGGGCGCAGCGGCGATTGGTCGGCGATGGTCGCCTATACCCGCCGCGACTTCTCCGAACTGGAGAACCAGGGCAGCGTCGGCGGCAGCGGGGCGGCACGCACCAAGGCCAATCCGCAGGACGGCGATTCGAACGCGGTGCTCGGCCGGATCGTTTACGAACCCGGCACCGGCCACAAGCTGCGGCTGACCGGCGAATATCTGGACAATCATCTCGACAGCAACGTGCTGACCAGCGTCAGCGCCAGCGTCGCCGGTACGACCGCTAACGACGCGACGAAGCGCAAGCGCGCGGCGTTCGACTGGACCTGGGATGGGCAGGGCGCGATCCAGCGCACCCGGCTGAGCCTTTACTGGCAGCAGGCAAAGGACCGCCAGTTCTCCGCCGAGGACCGCGTTGTGCTTGCCGACCGCACCCGCCTGAATACCTTCGACAATCGCGTGTTCGGCGGATCGGGCGAGATCGTGTTCGGCTATCAAACCGGCGCGCTGCGCCACCGGCTGATCGTCGGCGCTGACGCCAGCCGTACCCGGCAGGAAGGTATCCGCGACGGCACCGTGCCGCCGGTGGGCGAGACCTATCCCACCCGCGCCTTCCCGATCACCGATTTCACGCTGGCCGGCCTGTTCGTCTCGGACGAGATCAGCCTCGGCCCGGTGACGCTGTTCCCGGCGCTGCGCTTCGACCATTATGCGCTCGATCCCAAGAAGGATGCGGCGCTGCCGGCGTTCAACTCGGTGAGCCAGAGCGGCTCGCGCGTCTCGCCCAAGATCGGGGCGACGGTGGCGTTGGGGAGCGGGTTGAGCCTGTTCGCCAATTATGCCCAGGGATTCAAGGCGCCCGAACCCAGCCAGGTGAACCAGTTCTTCCAGAACCTCGCCTTCGGCTACCGCTCCGAACCCAACCCCAAGCTGAAGCCCGAGACCAGCCGCAGCGTGGAAGGCGGCATCCGCTTCGGCGGCGGCGGCGTGCGCGTGCAGCTGACCGGCTTCCATGCCGATTACGACAACTTCATCTCGCAGGAAGTGGTAGGCGGCGCATTCACGCCTGCGAACCCAGCGGTCTACCAGTTCATCAATCTCGACGAGGCGCGGGTGAACGGCATCGAAGGCCGGGTGGATGCCCAGCTCGGCCGCGGCTTCAGCGCCAACCTCGCCTTCGCCTATGCCGATGGTGACGTGATCCGCAACGGCAAGAAGGCGTCGCTCTCGACGGTCGATCCGGCGAAGATCGTCGGCGGGCTCGGCTACCGCGCGCCCGACGGGGCGTTCGGGGGCCAGCTGATCGTGACGCACAGCACCCGCAAGGAAGCGAGCGCCACCACCGGCGTATGCACCGCCGCCTGCTTCCGCCCGGATGCCTTCACCATCGTCGATGCCACCGCCTTCGTGCGAGTGACGAACGGCCTCACGCTGCGCGCGGGCATCTTCAACCTGCTCGACAAGAAATATGCCTGGTGGAACGACGTGCGCGGCCTCGCCGCCAGCTCGACGATCACCGACGCCTACACTCAGCCGGGGCGAAACGGCAGCGTCTCGCTCAGCTACCGCTTCTGACCATCGGAGGGCACATCATGAAGTTTCGACACATCGGCCTGCTGGTCCTGAGCCTTGCCGCCATGGTGCCGGCGCTGCCTGCCCAGGCGGACGGCCCGGTCAAACCGCGTAGCGCCGCCGAGGAACAAGCCGCGTTCGCGGCCGACCGGCGCGACATCCTCGCCATGGCGGGCACCTTCAAGGTCCGCTTCGACATGCAGGAATCGACCGCCTGGCGCGCCGACTATACGCCGATCGACCGGTCGATCTCCGGCGGCAACGAAGTGGTGCGGGTGATCGAGGACACCGGCCGCCACATCGTCCTCCAGCATCTGCTGGTGGTGGAGCAGGGCGGCAAGACCATGGTGATCAAGCACTGGCGCCAGGACTGGGACTATGCGCCCGCCCGCGTGCTCGTCTATGCTGGCCCGAACACATGGAAATGGGAAGCGGTGCCCGAGGCGATGCGCCGGGGCCGCTGGTCGCAGACCGTGTACCAGGTCGATGACAGCCCGCGCTATGGCGGCTGGGGGCAGTGGACCACCGAGGGCGGCGTGCGGCGCTGGCGTTCCGGCTGGACCTGGCGCCCGCTCGCCCGGCGCGATGCGGTGCGCGGGCCCGTCTATGACCGCTATCTCGGCATCAATCGCCACCAGCCGACCCCGAACGGCTGGATCCACTGGCAGGACAATACCAAGATGGGCGTGATCGACGGCAGGCTGCAGCCGGTCGTCCAGGAATATGTGCTCAACAGCTATACCCGCTTCGACGGCTATGACGTGAAGGCGGCCGATGCCTATTGGGCGGCGACCAAGGGCTATTGGGCCGCGATCCGCGCGGAATGGGACCGCATCGCGCAGGCCAAGAACGGCATCCGCATCACCGAGGCGGCGCAGGCCGGCACGGTGATCGCCAGCCGGCTGCTCGAAATCGCCGACGAGGTGCAGGCTGGCAAGAGGAAGGAAGCCGACGCGATCGCGCTGGCCAAGACGCTTATGGATCAGGCGACCAGGGCCGCCTGATCCTGCGCGCGGGCCGGGGAGTTCGAAGGCCACCGGCCCGCGCGCGAACCTTGTTCCTGCGGCCCTGCAAGGGGAGGGCTATCGCGGTTGCTGCAAGGGGCCGGCGGCACCTCATTCCCGCGAAGGCGGGAATCCATTGCCCTCGGCGCTGGGGAAAGAGGCGCCAATTCAGCGCCAATGGATCCCCGCCTTCGCGGGGATGACGTGGTATTTTGTTCGATGCGATTGCCCTGCCTAACCGGGAAAAGCTCCAGCCTCACGCCATCGCCCTGGCGCGCTCCTCCACCAGCCGTTCGAACATGGTGAGCGGCATCGCGCCGAGGCGGATCACCTCGTGGAACTGCTTGAGGTCGAACTTCGGCCCCGCGATCTTCTGTGCGTTGGCGCGCGCGCGGGTCCAGGCGATGTGGCCCAGCTTGTAGCTGCACGCCTGGCCCGGCTGGGTGCAATAGCGCTCCACCTCGCGCTGCGAGCGCGCGCGCGGGAAGCCGGTGGTGGCGACCAGATAGTCGGTTGCCTTTTCGCGGCTCCATTTCTGCGTGTGGATGCCGGTATCGACGACGAGCCGGGCCGCACGGAACAGGAAGGACTGGAGATAGCCAGCGCGTTCAAGTGGCCCGTGATAGGCGCCAAGCTCATCCGCCAGCTGCTCGGCGTAGAGTGCCCAGCCCTCGGTATAGGCGCCGAAAAAGCCCATCTTTCGGATCAAGGGGCCTTCGGCTGCCTGCGCGGTGCTGATCTGCAGATGATGCCCCGGCAGCCCTTCGTGGAAGGTGAGCGCTGGCAGCGAATATTTCGGCCAGTCGGCAACGCTCTTCAGGTTGATCCAGTAGATTGCCGGGCGCGAACCATCGAGCGCCGCGCGGCTGTAATAGCCGTTCGACGCACCGTCCTGGATTTCGACGGGCACGGCGCGGATTTCGAGCGGCGCCTTGTTGGGGTTGAGGAAGGCCTTGGGCAGCAGCGCCGCGACCTCGTTCACGCCCTGATTGAGGCTGGCGAGCAGCGCTGCGCGGCCGGCCGGGGTGTCCGCATAGAGCTGATCGGGCCGGGCGTTGAGCGCTGTCAGCCGCTCGCCGACGCTGCCGCTGCCCATTCCCTGCTGGTTCAGGAGCGTATCGAGCGACGCGCTGATCTCCGCGACCTGTGCAAGGCCCATCCTGTGGACCTGATCGGGCGTGAAATCGGTGGTCGTCGCCTGGGCGAGCGCGGCGGCATAGATCTCCTGGCCGCGCGGCACGTCCCACAGGCCCGCCGATGTGCGGCCCTTGGCGTGGAGATCCCGGATCAGCGCGATCTGCCGGTCGAGCGCAGGATAGACCTTCTGCGCAACGATCGTCGCCGCGCGGCCTTCCCAGTCGCCGGGGATGCCCTTGTCGCGGGTGCGCCGAACGATCGATTCGGTGAGCGTGTTCGCGGCTGGTGCCGGCGCGCGCAGCTTGGCCATCTGCGCCAAAGTGAGTTCCAGGCAGAAGCCGGGTGCGACCAAACCGCGGCCTGCAGCTTCCTTCTGGTCGGCCGTATCCTGGTCCAGCGTGCCGGCAAAGGCATCCAGCCGATCGAGATAGGCCTCGGCATCGTCCTGGGTGACGATGGTGTGGCTGGTGTTGAGGAAATCCGGCGTCGAGAAATAGGCGCCGCCCTGTTGGAAGATCGGGAACGGCCGCCCGACCGAATCGATCTGGAAGCGATCCTGCGGCACCGTCGCGCCGCGCAGCGAATAGAGCACGACCTCGCGGTCAAGCCGAGCGCCTTCCGAAAGGCTGTCGGGCGCAAAGGCTTCGATCTTGGCGATCGCCGCCTTGGTATCGGCGAGGTTGCGGGCCTTGGCCGCGGGGCTGGTGTCGCTCAGCTTGTGTTTCAGCGCGGCGTTGGGTCCCTTGTCGAACCCGAGCGAGGTGGCGAATTCGGGGGAGCGCTGGATTCGGGCGGCGACGATCTGGTTATAGACGGCGTTGATTTCGGCATCGCGGGTGCCGGCCACCGCCGCGCGGGCGGCCGCGGGGAGCAGCGCTGCCAGGGTGGCGGCACTAGACGATCCGAGAAACTGGCGACGATCCATTTGGTGCTTCCCCCTTGTAGAATGGGGGAGCGTAAGCAGCTCTAATTGCTGGTACAAGCGGAGATGGCCGATTCGGGTCAGACCCGTTCGGCCCCGCTGACCGCATCCGCTGCCCGAAGCGCGGCCAGCAGCTTCATCAGATGGGCGGCGTTGCGCACCTCCAGATCGATCGTGTTGGTGTGGAAGGTGGTGTCGCGATTATCCAGGCGCAGGCCCAGGATGTTCGCCTTGTGCTGGCCGATCAGCGTTGCGACCGTACCCAGCGCGCCGGGTTCGTTCTTCAGCGTCACCGCGATTTCCGCCACGCCGCCATCGGCTTTGTCGCCCCAGGTGAGGTCGACCCAATCGGCCTCTTCCACATCGGCCAGGCTGGGGCAGTCGATGCGATGCACCACGATCGGCTGGTCGGGCTGCCGGACGCCGACGATGCGATCGCCCGGCACCGGCCGGCAATCCTCGGCAAAGGTGAAGGCGACGCCGGGGGTGAGACCCTTGATATCGATGGCGTGATGCTGGGGCGGCAATTCCTGGTCGTCGCCGCTGGAGGAACCGGGCATCAGCGCTTCCATCACCTGCCCATCGGTGAAGTTGCGGCGGGCGATCGCTTCCATCAGCGCGGCCTCGTCGGGCAGCTTGAGCCGTTTCAGCGCATCCCCCAGCGCGGAATCGCCGGGAGCGACCGGCAGGCGGGCAATGATATCCTCGTACAGCTTGCGGCCAAGGCGGATGGTTTCGTCGCGCTCCTTGATCCGCAGGTGGCGGCGTATCGCGGCGCGCGCCTTGCCGGTGATGGCGAAGTTCAGCCAGTTGGGCTGGGGTTCCTGCGCCTTGGAACGCAGGATCTGTACCTGATCGCCCTGCTCGATCTCCGTGCGCAGCGGCACGACCCGGCCGTTGATCTTCGCGCCTACGGACTGATCGCCGAGATCGGTGTGCACGGCATAGGCGAAATCCACCGGCGTCGCCCCCTTGGGAAGCTGGATCAGCTCGCCCTTGGGCGTGAAGGCGAAGATGCGATCCTGATACATCGCCATCCGGGTATGCTCGAGCAGCTCTTCCGGGCTTTCGGCGTGTTCCAGGATCTCGATCAGGTCGCGGATCCAGCTGACCTGGGTATCGGGCCGGACCGAGCTCTGCTTGTAGGCCCAGTGCGCCGCCAGGCCGAATTCGGCCTGGGCATGCATGTCGCGGGTGCGGATCTGGATTTCCACGCGCGTATCGGCGGCGTGGATGATGGTCGTGTGCAGCGAGCGATAGCCGTTGCGCTTCGGCGTGGAGATATAGTCCTTGAACCGGCCGGGAACCATCGGCCATCGCCGGTGGATCACGCCCAGCGCACGATAGCATTCCTCCTCGGTATCCACGATCGCGCGGAAGGCCATGATGTCGGACAGCTGCTCCAGGCTGACATGCCGTTCCGACATCTTCTTCCAGATCGAGAAGGGGTGCTTCTCGCGCCCCGAGACCTCCGCCTCGATGCCGCCGCGGGCGAGCAGCTGCCGCAGCCCGCCGGAAATGCTCTCAATGCGGTCTACGCCCTCGACGCGGAAGCTTTCCAGCCGCCTTGTGATCGATTCGAACGCCTCCGGCTCCAGTTCGCGGAAGGCGAGCGTCTGCATCTCCTTCATGAACTCGTACATGCCGATCCGCTCGGCGAGCGGGGCATAGATATCCATGGTCTCGCGGGCGATGCGGCGGCGCTTCTCCTCCTTCTTGATGAAGTGGAGCGTGCGCATGTTGTGCAGACGATCGGCCAGCTTCACCAGCAGCACGCGGATATCGTCGGACATCGCCAGCAGGAACTTGCGCAGATTCTCGGCCGCGCGTTCGCTCTCGGTCTGCGCCTCGATCTTCGAAAGCTTGGTCACGCCATCGACCATGCGGGCGACATTGGGGCCGAACAGCCGCCGGATCTCCTCCGGCGTCGCCACCGTATCCTCGATCGTATCGTGCAGGATCGCGGTGGCGATCGTTTCCGCATCGAGATGCAGGTCGGTCAGGATGCCGGCCACTTCGATCGGATGGCTGAAATAGGGGTCGCCCGAAGCCCGTTTCTGCGAGCCATGGGCGTTCACCGAGAAGACATAGGCGCGGTTGAGCAAAGCCTCATCGGCCTGAGGGTCGTAGGAGAGGACCCGATCTACAAGTTCATACTGACGCAGCACATCCCTAGATGAAGCCGGGCGTGGCCAATTTGCAACCCCGTCGCCGCGCCAAATTCAGAGCGGTGCACCAGAGTGTTGCACTTTGCCATCATCCTTGGCCCGAAAGTCACAGCAACGGGGCGTTGCCCGGTGCCGGTTTCGTTCGCGCGGATTATGCGGTAGCATGGTGCCATGGAGGATCGTGCTCATCCGATGCCCTGCAGGCCCCGGCCGACGTGCAGCCTGCCGGCAGCGTTGGAAGCGGTGGGCGAGCGGTGGTCGTTCCTGATTCTTCGCGGCGCCTTCAACGGGATCCGCCATTTCGAGGAATTCCATTCGGAGCTGGGTATCGCCCGCAATATCCTGGCCAACCGGCTGGCGCGTCTGGTCGAACACGGCATCCTGGTGCGCGAACCGTGCGACGACGATCGGCGGAAAGTGGAATATCGCCTTACCGAGAAGGGGCACGCCCTGCTGCCGACCATGGTGGCGCTGCGCCAATGGGGCGAACGCTGGGAAACCGGTGTTCCGGCGACGCCGATTCTGGTCGATGCACGCGATCGCCAGCCGATTGCGCCCGTGACGGTGCAGGCGCGGGATGGGCGGGTGCTGGGCCGCGGCGATCTGCTCTGGGCGCTGCCGGAAGATATTTCCCCAGCGCTCGCCGCCGAATAGGTTGCGGCCCGCGCTACATCAGTTCCAGAGCCGCGCCCGATACGCATCGAAACAACGCGCGCCGCAACGCAGCCGGATCAGCGCGCCTTCGGCCATGGCCGTCGCGCGGCGGGGATCTTCCGCCACCGCGGGGCGGATCGCCTCGCGGTTCCAATCCTCGCTATGCTTGATGTCCAGCACGGCATGAAGCGTGAAATAGCGCGCTTCCTTCGGGCTCAGCCCCACGCGCTTCAATCCTTCCGCCACCAGCGCCGATCGGCCGGGTGCGGTAAGCTCAATCACACCGAGCGCGCCGACCGAGTGCCAGGCGTAGCGGCGGTTGGTGGCCATCGCCGTCATCGCATTGGCCAGCGCCAGGCTTTCCCAGACGGTGTTCTCGATCACCGGCTGCACCGCCAGTGTATCCACCAGCGCATCGAGCATCGGGCCATGCATGCCCTTTTCGGTGCCATGGCCCATTTCGTCCCAGTAATTGCGCGCCAGTTCCAGCTTGGGGCGGGTCGGCAGCTTGACCTGCGTCATCGCGACCAGATCGTCGAACCCGGCCTCGCCGGCAGCTTCCTGCTCGAAAAACCATCGAAGCTGGTCCCGTTCCGCCGATTGCGCCAGCCATGGGAACAGCGGATCGCCCTGGCCCGGTCCTGTCGCCTGCAGCGCTTCGAACCATGCGATGAAGCCGTCGACATCGGTAGGGGCCGCGGCAGCTTCGGTGGCCACATCGGCGCGCAGTTCTTCGAGGAAGGCGCCTTCCAGACGGTGCATCCGCACATCGCGCTCCAGCCGCCGCTGCCAGTCGGCGGAAGGAAAGCCGGGTTCGAGCCGTTCGCGGTTCCAGTGCGCGAGGCCGCGCTGAAAGCTGTCGGTATGAAATTGCGAGCGCATAGTTGGCGCGAAATCGCGCACGACGGTTGCCATGGGGAAATTCTCCTGCCTGGCGGGCTCAACCGTTGGCGGTACGGCAGGGTTCCAATCCAACATCGTTATACATCAAAGACTTGGTGGATTTCGTCGGCCCTGGAAGTGTCGCGTGCGCAGGGTGCACCCAGGGAACCCAAGTAGGTAATTGCAACAATTGCATCCCGGTCGATAGGGCTGCATCGCCGCCTGCGTCGCACCCATAAGAGGTTCCATGTCCCGTATCGCGCACCCCGGACTTGCCGCCAATATCACCACGGCGGAGCACGCCGCTTCATTCATCGCCGATGGCATGGCGGTGGGGATGAGCGGCTTCACCGGTTCCGGCTATCCCAAGGCGGTGCCGATCGCGCTCGCCGCGCAGATCGAGGCGGAGCATGCCGCCGGCAAGCCGATGCGACTGAAGGTCTGGACCGGCGCCTCCACCGGCCCGGAACTGGATGGGGCACTCGCCCGTGTCGACGGCATCTCGGCGCGGCTGCCCTATAATTCCGATCCGATCGCCCGCGAGAAGATCAACGCCGGCGAGATGGATTATGTCGATCTCCATCTCAGCCAGGTCGCGCCGCTTGCCTGGGAAGGCTTTCTCGGCCAGCTCGACGTGGCGGTGATCGAGGTTGCCGGCGTCCGCGAGGACGGATCGCTGATCCCGTCGACCTCGGTCGGCAACAACAAGACCTGGCTCGATTGCGCCAAGCGGGTGATCCTGGAGGTCAATTCCTGGCAGAATCCGGCGCTGGAGGGGATGCACGACATCTATTACGGCACCGCGCTGCCGCCCAACCGCGTGCCGATTCCGCTCACCGCACCCGACCAGCGCATCGGACAGCCGACGCTGCGCTGCGATCCGCACAAGGTGATCGCCGTCGTCGAGACCAATGCGCCCGATCGCAACCTCCCCTTCGCGGCCCCCGATGCGAGCGCCCGCGCCATTGCCGGCCATCTGATCGAGTTTTTCCGCCACGAAGTCGGCAAGGGCCGGCTGCCACCGTCGCTGTTGCCGTTGCAATCGGGGGTAGGCAACATCGCCAATGCGGTGCTCGCCGGGCTGATGACCGCGCCGTTCGAGAACCTGACCGCCTATACCGAAGTGCTGCAGGATGGGATGCTGGACCTGCTCGCCAACGGGAAGCTGCGGATGGCAAGCTGCACCGCCTTCTCGTTGAGCCCCGTCGCTGCCGAGCGGCTGAACGCCGATCTCGATCGGTTCCGTGATCGCATCCTGTTGCGCTCGCAGGAAATCAGCAACCACCCAGAAGTGGTGCGCCGGCTCGGCTGCCTGGCAATGAACGGGATGATCGAGGCGGATATCTACGGCAACGTCAATTCCACCCACGTCATGGGTTCGCGCATCCAGAACGGGATCGGCGGATCGGGTGATTTCGCGCGTAACGCCTATATCTCGATCTTCATGTCGCCCTCGACGGCGAAGGGCGGGGCGATCTCCGCGATCGTGCCCCATGTCTCCCATGTCGATCACATCGCGCAGGACGTGCAGGTAGTGGTGACCGAGCAGGGATTGGCCGATCTGCGTGGCCTGGCACCGCGCAAGCGCGCGGAACTTGTGATCGAAAATTGCGCCCACCCCGATTTCCGCCCGATGCTGCGCGCGTATTTCGAACGGGCGCTGGCGGGCAGCTACGGCAAGCAGACGCCGATGCTGCCCGGGGAGGCCCTTGCCTGGCATCAGCGGTTCATCGAGACCGGGACAATGCGCGGCTAGTCCGGCCTCGTTCCGCGCCGGCAGTTTGCGCCAGACGGCGGTTTTACTGTGCGGGCGCGCTTTCGCCTTTTGGGGGAAGGCGAGAAGCCTGTGCTTCAGTCGCGGTGGTGGCGGACATAGGACAGAATGTCCTCCGGCGTACGGAACAGCGCATCGGGGGTCATGCCCTTCAGCAGATCCTCCGCGGCATAGCCCCACAGCACGGAGCCGGCGCGCATCCCCACTTCGCGCGCGGCATCGACATCGCGGGTCTCGTCGCCGATCGCCAGCGCGGCGTGCGGTTCGACGCCCATCTTGCGCAGCACCCGGCGGAATTTCGGCGCCTTGCCGAACAGCGAGGAGCCGCATGCATAGCAATGTATCTGCGCGGCATGGCGCGGCCCCAGAATCTTGCGGGCATTGGCTTCCGAATTGGAGGTGACCAGTGCCAGCTTCACCCCGGTTTCCGCCAGCCGTTCGAGCAGGTTCGGCGTGCCGGGGAACAGTTCGATCCGGTGGGCCTCGCGGCTCACCAGCTTGCGGACATAGCGGGCGATCCACGGCATCTTCCAGCGGGCGATGCCAAGGAACTCGATCACCTCGCGCGAGCTCTTGCGGCGGAGCAGTTCGACTTCGTGGGGGGCGATCTTGCGGAAGCGAAAGCGTTCGGCAAGATCGTTGGCAATCGAGACGAACCAGTCGCCACTATCGGAGAGGGTGCCGTCGAAATCGAAGACGACGAGGTCCAGGGGTCGGGTCGCGATGGCGCCCGTCTTAGCCATGTCCGCTACCAGTTCCATGCATCCGGCACTCCGCCCCGTTGCCTAACTCAATCTGTACTGTGCTGTGTTCGATCTGGAAATCGTGCGCGAGTACCTGTTGAAGATGAATCAGGAATGCGTCACCTGGATGACCGTCCGGCATTACCAGATGGGCGGTAAGCGCCGCCTCGGTCGTGCTCATCGGCCAGACATGGAGATCGTGGACGCGGTCGACACCGGGCTGGGCGAGCAGCGTCTGCTCCACGGCGGCCAGGTCGATGCGGTCAGGCACCGCCTGCAGCGCCATCGTCAGGGACTCGCGCAACAGGCTCCAGGTCCCGAGCAGAATGACGGCGACCACCACCAGGCTCATGACCGGATCAATCCATCCCGCCCCGGTCCACCAGATCAGCGCGCCGGCGATCACGACCGCTGCCGACACGGCGGCATCGGCGGCCATGTGCAGATAGGCGCCGCGAATGTTGATATCTTGGTCGCGCCCGCGGGCGAAGAGCAGCGCGGTGCCGAGATTGACAACGATGCCGGCGCCGGCCACCAGCATCACCGGGATCGGCGCGACGACGGGCGGATCGGTAAGGCGCTGGATCGCTTCCAGCAGGATCGCGCCGACCGCGACCAGCAGCAGCAGCGCATTGGCAAGCGCCGCCAGGATCGACGAGGCGCCCAGGCCATAGGTGAAGCGCGGGGTGGCGGGACGCTTGCCCAATTCGGCGCCGACCCATGCGATCAGCAGGCCGAGCACGTCGGAAAGATTGTGCCCGGCATCCGCCAGCAGGGCCATCGATCCGGTCCAGATGCCGGCGCCGCCTTCGATCAGCACGAAGCCGATGTTGAGCGCCATGCCGATCGCGAAGGCGCGACCGAAATCGGCCGGTGCATGGCTGTGGCCGTGATGATGGCCATGGCTGTGCCCATGCCCATGCCCGTGATCGTGGCCATGGTGGTGCGCGTGTGAGTGATTCCCGGACATGCCCGGCAATCCTAGCGGGCCTGCGGGATGTGATGCTAGCCCATTGCGCCAAATGCCCTGGCGTTCAGCGGCGGCCGCGTTTGCCCATCGGATTGAAGGCGGGCGGCCGGATCGTCACCAGTTCGCTGCGTTCGATCACGCCATCCCTGTTCTTGTCGAACCGGGCGAAGATATCGGCGAAACGATCCTGGAACTCCGCCCAACTCACCTTGTTGTCGCCGTCGCGATCGAGTTCGAACGGGCTGGGAAGCGTGTTGCGATCGCCCATCCAGCGCAGCGACCAATCCGAATAGGCGATATAGCCCAGGCTGCCGATGTGCCCGGTATCGGCGCTGTCGAAGCTGCGCTTGAGCCCTGCATCGAATTCGGCGCGGGTGACCCGCGCATCGCCATCGGCATCGAAACCGGCGATCAGCAGCGCCACCGGTTCGGCGATCACCGTCGCCTGGGGCTGCGGGGCGGGCGTGCCGGGCGCTATCTGGGGTGCCGGTGCCTGCTGCGCTGCAGCGGGGAGAGCGGCGGTGCAGGCGGCGATCAGCAGGAACAGGCGCATCGAATCCCCTTTAGCGGGCAGGCAATAACAGGCTGGAATCACCATAGCTGTAGAAGCGATAGCCGGTTTCGATGGCATGGGCATAGGCTGCCTGCATCCGATCGAGTCCCATCAACGCGGAGACCAGCATGAACAACGTCGAGCGCGGTAGATGGAAGTTGGTGACCAGCCCGTCCACGCCCTTGAAGCGATAGCCCGGCGTGATGAAGATCGCGGTGTCGCCCTCGAAGGGCTCAATCACGCGGTCCGCATTGGCCGCGCTTTCGAGCAGGCGCAGGCTGGTGGTGCCCACCGCGACGATGCGGTTGCCCGCCGCACGCACGGCGTTGAGGCGATCGGCGACCTCGGGGGTGATGCGGCCCCATTCGGCGTGCATCTTATGGTCTTCGGTGTCCTCGGCCTTGACCGGCAGAAAGGTGCCGGCGCCGACATGCAGGGTCAGCGTGGTGTGGCCGATGCCTGCAGCTTCCAGCGACGCCATCAATTCCGGCGTGAAGTGCAGCGCGGCGGTGGGTGCGGCGACGGCACCCGGCTCGGCCGCGAACATCGTCTGGTAATCCTCGGCATCGCGTTCGTCGGTCGGGCGCTTCGAGGCGATATAGGGCGGCAGCGGCATCCGGCCGCAACGCTCGAGCAGCAGTTCGACCGGCTCGTCGCCCTGGAAATCGAGCGCGAAGCTGCCATCGTCGGCGCGGTCGGAGGCGATGGCGACCGCGTTCGGACCGAAGTCGATCGCGTCACCGTCGCGCAGCCGCTTGGCGTTGCGGATGAACGCGCGCCAGCGGCGGGGGCCCTCGCGCTTGTGCAGCGTGGCGCCGATCCGTGCCTCGCCGCGCGTGCCTTCCAGCTGGGCGGGTATCACGCGGGTGTCGTTGAACACCAGGCAGTCGCCGGGGCGGAGCTGCTGTGCCAGATCGCGGATGATCGCGTCGCGCGTCTCCGCCCCGTCCAGCACCAGCAAGCGGGCGGAGTCGCGCGGCGATGCAGGGCGCAGCGCGATCCGGTCTGTCGGCAGTTCGAAATCGAAAAGGTCGACGTTCACTGGAACCTACGCGATCACTTCTTCTTCGGCGCCGGCTTCTTGGCTGCTGCCGGGGCCGGCTTTTTGACGGGCGGCTTTGCCGGGGCCTCCGGCAGCAGCATCGGCGCGGCGGTGGCAGGCACGGCCGGTGCCAGGGGCTGATAGGCGGGCGGATTGTCTGATTCGATATAGGCGTGGATGATCACGGTCGGGTTCTGCGGCGGCTCGCCGCGCTGGATCTTGTCGACCCATTCCATGCCCGAGATGACGCGCCCGAACACCGTGTAATCGTGATCGAAGGCCAGCTTCGGCTGCATCATGATGAAGAACTGGCTGTTCGCGCTGTTCTGCGCTTCGGCCTTCTGTTCGGCGGTGGCATTGTCCGGTGCGCCGCGACGGGCGGCCGAAACGGTGCCGCGCACGTGCGGCAGCGAGCTGAACTCCGCCGGCACGTTCGGCAGATCCGAATCACCGGTGCCGTCGCCCTTGGGATCGCCGCCCTGGGCGATGTTGTAGGGATCGTCGACCACGCGGTGGAAGGTAAGGCCGTCATAGAAATGACGACGCGTGAGCGTCTTGATCCGCTCGACCATCTTGGGCGCTACGTCCGGACGCAGGCGGATCAGCACGCGGCCGCCGGTCGACAGATCGAGCACCCAGGTGTTTTCGGGATCGGCCGGCACCACCACGGACGGGCGGGTGGCGGAGTCCGCATTCACGCCGCGAAACGGCTCGATCACGGGTTTCGGCTTCCCGCCACCCTGGGCCAGCGCCGGAACGGCAAACAGCGTGGCAGCCATGGCGGCCAATGTGGCTAGGAAACGCATCGAACTTCCCACTCGTTTTCTGGTGAAGGCGCGGCTCTACCCCAATCCCCGGATGCCGCAAAGCCCGGCGGGTGCAACGTCTTCAGCGGCTGCCCTTGCGCCCGATCATGTCGATCCGCGCAACGACATCCGCTTGCACCGACGGTGTGACGAAGCGATGGATCGGCCCGCCATACATCGCGATTTCCTTGACCAGCCGGCTGGCGATCGGCTGGAGCGAAACGTCCGCCATCAGGAAAACCGTTTCGATCCGGTCGTTGATCTGCTGGTTCATGCCGGCCATCTGATATTCATACTCGAAATCGGCGACGGCCCGCAGACCACGAATGATCACGCTGGCCCGTTCGCGCTCGGCAAAGTCCATCAACAGCGAATCGAAGCTGACGACGGTGATGTCGCCATCGATCTCTTCGACCTCGCGGCGCACCATCGCCATCCGTTCCTCTACCGTAAACAGCGGCGACTTGGAGAGATTGGTCGTCACTCCGATGACCAGCCGGTCGACGAGCTTCGCGCCGCGACGGATGATGTCCATATGGCCGCGCGTGATCGGATCGAACGTGCCGGGATAGACACCGATACGGGTATGCATAGAGGGGCCCTCCCCGGGCTTAACGATCGCGTTCCAACGTGAAGCGGGCAATGTCGCGCAGCAGATCCGCCTCCGCGCCGAAGGCATGGAGGTGCGCAATGGCCTGATCGACCAGCATCCGGGCCTGTTCGCGCGCGCGATCGATACCGAGCAGCGACAGGAAGGTTTCCTTGCCCGCTGCGCCGTCCTTGCCGAGCTTCTTGCCGACTACCGCCTCGTCGCCTTCGGCATCGAGAATGTCGTCGACGATCTGGAAGGCGAGACCGATGTCGCGGGCATAGCCGCGCAGGCCGGTGCGGCCTTCATGGGGCACGCGGCCGAGGATCGCGCCGCACTCCACCGCGCAACTGATCAGCGCGCCGGTCTTCAGCGCCTGGAGCCGGGTGACGGTGGCGAGATCGAAGCTGGCCTTCTCCGCTTCCAGATCCATCATCTGGCCGCCGGCCATGCCGGCAGGACCCGAGGAACGGGCGAGTTCGGAAATCAGTTCGACGCGGACGAACGGGTCCGCATGGGTCGCTTCGTGCGCGAGCAGTTCGAAGGCGAGGTCGTGCAGGCAATCCCCCGCCAGGATGGCGGTGGCCTCATCGAACGCCTTGTGCACCGTCGGCTTGCCGCGGCGCATGTCGTCATCGTCCATCGCCGGCAGATCGTCATGGATCAGCGAATAGACATGGATGCATTCGAGCGCGGTGGCGACGCGCGCAGCGCAGCTCTTGTCGACCGCGAACAGCTGGGCGGTGGCGAACACCAGCAGCGGGCGCAGCCGCTTGCCGCCGCCGATCGCGGCGTGGCGCATCGCGCGGTAGAGGTCGGCGCGGGGATCGTCCGGCACGTCGAGCAGCCGGTCGAACTGGGCGTCGATCTCGGCCGCGACCTGGCGCAGCGCCGATTCGAGCGCGAGCGAAGCATGCGTCACGCTCGCCACGCCTCAGCCGGCCGCGAAGGGGGTGGTGCCGCCGGCGCGTCCGTCGGCATCGGTGCGGATCGCCTCGATCCGGGCCTGCGCCGCGTCGAGACGGGCGGCACATTGCCGGCGCAGCTGATCGCCACGCTCGTAGAGGTCGATCGCCTCCTGCAAGGCCGCTTCCCCGCTCTCGAGCCGGCTCACGATCTTCTCCAGTTCCTTCAGCGCCTCTTCGAAGGACAGCGCCGTGATGTCTGCTTGGGTAGCCATGCGCTCGCTATGCGGCACGGCGGGGCCCGATGGCAACCGGGGCCCGTCGGGTATTTGTGCGAAGTCGAAAGGAACAGCGTGCTACTCGGTTGTCATCCCGGCGGAAGCCGGGATCCATTGGGGTCTCCGTCGCCGCTTTTGCTGCCACCGAGAGGCGTCTGGATCCCGGCTTTCGACGGGATGACGGCACGGGTAGAGCGCCGGGTCATTTATCGGCAGGCTTGGCGCCCGTGCGGTAGCGATCGAACCAGGCGAGGATCGCCGCCGCCTTCGCGGCGGACTGGCTGGGCCGGGCGGTGAAGCCGCCATGGCTGGCGCCGGGCACCTTCACCAGCGCGGTCGGCACGCCGCGAATCTGGAGGGCCGCATAATATTGCTCCGATTCGCTCACCGGCGTGCGATAGTCCTCGCTGCCCACGACGACGAGCGTCGGCGTCTTGACATTGCCGACCAGGCTCAACGGCGAGCGGCTCCAGTAGCTCATCGGATCTTCCCAGGGCTGCTTGGCGAACCAGTAGCGCGAGGTGAAGCCGGTTGCGTCCATGGTCAGCGCCTCGCTGATCCAGTTGATCACCGGCTTTTGCGTCGCCGCGCCCTTGAAGCGATCATTCTTGCCGACGATCCAGGCGGTGAGCACGCCGCCGCCCGATCCGCCGGTGACGAACAGATTGTCCGGATCGGCAACCCCCGCCGCGATCGCGGCATCCACCGCGGACATCAGGTCCCCGTAATCGTCGCCGGGATATTTCTTGTCGATCAGATCGGCGAATTCCTCGCCATAGGACGTGCTGCCGCGCGGGTTGGCGTAGAGCACCGCATAGCCGTGCGCGGCGTAGAGCTGATAGTCGGTGGAGAAGCTTGGGCCATAGGCGGTGTGCGGGCCGCCATGGATCTCCAGGATCGTCGGTACGCGGGTTCCGGGCTTCACGCCGGGCGGGGTGACCAGCCAGGCGTCGATCTTGCGGCCGTCGGGCGCGGTGACGGCGAGCGGCGTCACCGGCGCCAGTGTCTTCGCCGCCAGCAGATTGTCGTTGAGGCGAGTCAGGCGCTGGCCGTTCACATAGATGTCGGCCGGATGCAGTGCGTCGCCGCCGGTATAGGCGATGGTGCCGCTTGCGGAGACGCTGAAGTCGCCGCCGGTATAGGGCCGGTCGAGCCCGCCGCCGGTAAGGCCGGTAGCCACGGTGCTCACCTTGCCGTCGAGGCCGAGGCGGGCGACCTGCTTGCGGCCGTGATCGTCGTACGAGACGAACAGGCTGCGGCCGTCCTTGGCCCAGACGGCGCTTTCGATGCTCTTGTCCAGCGCGGCGGTGAGCGATCGGCTGCCGGTCCCGTCGCGGTTCATCACATAGAGCTGGGTGTTCTGGAAGCTGCGATGGGTGTCGTCGAAGCCGAGATAGGCGATGCGGGTTCCGTCGGGGGAGAGCACCGGCGCGGCATCGGGGCCGTAGCGCCTGGTCAGCGGGGTGAGCGTGCCGGAGGTGACGTCGACGGCGTAGATCTCGCTATCGTTGGGCTCGCGCTCCCAGTCCTTGCGGCGATTGCTGCCGAAGAAGAGCGTGCGCCCGTCGTTGGACCAGGCGAGCGGGCCGGCATCGTCGAACTTGCCGAAGGTGACCTGGCGCGGCGCGCCGCCGTCTGCGGAGACGATGAAGATATGGTCCGACCCCGGCTTCAGATAGCCGCCGCCATCGGCGCGGTAGGTGACGCGGTCGATCACCTCCAGCGGCTCGGCCCATTTGGCGCCTTCGGGCTTGGGCGGCTGGCTGCCGAGCGACATGCCCTCGCCAGGCACGGTCATCGTATAGGCGATCTGCGTGCCGTCTGGCGACCAGGTGATGCCCTGCGGGCTGTCCGGCAGACCGGTGACGCGCGCGGTGGCGCCGGTGGCGATCCAGCGGACGAACAGTTGCGGCGCGCCGCCCTCACCCGAGGAGACATAGGCAAGGCGGGTGCCGTCGGGCGACCAGCGCGGCTGGCGGTGCGAACCGGTACCGGCGACCAGTGGGGTCTGCTTGCCGGTCTTCACGTCGACCAGCCAGATCGTCGCGCGCCCGCGATCGGTCATGATGTCGGCCGACTGGCGGACATAGGCGACCTTGCTGCCGTCCGGGCTGATCTGCGGATCGCTGGCCTGCTCGAGCGAAAACAGGTCGCTGCCGGTGAACAGGCGGCTGGGCCCGTCCTGCGCAAGCGCGGCCGCGGGGATCGCGGTGCTGAGGAGGAGGGCAAGGGGGACGAGGCGCATGAAGGTCTCCGGCAGGACAGATGCGACATCGTGTTCGGGTGCCACGCGCTTGGCAAGCCGTTCCGCGCGCAATGGACGGCAGTATGATTGCCGCCCTTGGCACCCTGCGCCTAGGTCCGCGTTGGGAAGCGCGAAGGAGACTTGCGGATGTTCGAACTCATCAACCCGGCGACCGGCGAAACCGTGGATCGCATCGCGGAACTCGACGATGCCGGGATCGAGGCGGCGCTGGCGCGCGCGGCGGCCGGGTACAAGGCCTGGCGCGAAACTTCGATCGAGACCCGAACCGCGCTGTTGACCAAGATCGCCGATGCCTGGGAAGCCAACAAGCAGCACCTCGCGGAACGGGCGGTGCGCGAGATGGGCAAGACGATCACGTCGGCGATCGCGGAAGTGGAAAAGTGCATTTCCGGCTTCCGCCATTATGCCGAGCACGGCCCCGCCTATCTGGCGCCGACCATGGTGCAGACCCCGACCGGCCATGCCGTTGCGCGCTGGCTGCCGCTGGGGCCGGTGTTGGCGGTGATGCCGTGGAACTTCCCCTATTGGCAGGCGGTACGCTTCCTCGCGCCGACGATCCTCGCGGGTAATGTCGCGCTGCTCAAACATGCTTCGTCCGTGCAGGGCTGCGCGGCGGCGATGGAGGAGATGGCACGCGCGGCAGGCGCTCCCGAGGGGCTTTTCCAGAACCTCGCGATCAAATCGGACAAGGTCGACGCGATCATTGCCGACAAGCGGGTGGTGGCGGTAACGCTCACCGGCTCCGAGGGGGCGGGGGCGAAGGTCGCCGAGGCTGCCGGCCGGGCGCTGAAGAAAGTGGTGCTGGAACTGGGGGGCTCCGATCCCTTCATCGTCATGCCTTCGGCCGATCTCGACGCGGCGGTGAAGACGGCAGTTACCGCTCGCGTGCAGAATGCCGGGCAGAGCTGCATCTGTTCGAAGCGGATGATCGTCCATGCCGACGTCTACGACGCGTTCCTGGAGAAGTTCGTGGCCGGCATGGAGGCGGTGGCGATCGGCGATCCGATGGAGGAGGCGACCGTGATGGGGCCGCTTTCCAGCATGCAGCAGCGCGATACCGTGCTGGCACAGGTTGCCAAGGCACAGGCGGCGGGGGCGAAGCTGCTGACCGGCGGTACGAAGATCGAGCGAGAGGGCGCCTGGATGACGCCGGGCGTGCTGGCGGACCTCGACCCGGAGAGCGATGTCGCCAAGGAGGAGATATTCGGTCCCGTCGCGGCGGTCTACAAGGTGGCCGATATCGACGCAGCGATCGCGCTGGCCAACGACGTGCCCTACGGCCTCGGCTCGTCGGTGTGGACGCAGGACGAAGCGGAGATCGAGCGCTTCGCCCGCGACATCGAAGCCGGGATGACGGCGGTGAACACGCTGCTCGCCTCGGTACCGGCGGCACCGTTCGGCGGGATCAAGCTTTCCGGCCATGGCCGCGAACTCGGGCCCTGGGGCCTGCACGAGTTCATGAATTTGAAGGCGGTGATGTTCGCGAACTGATCGCTCGGCGAGGTGCGGGGAAGGCGCCCAGGCCTTCCCCGGCCGATCCTCAGCGGCCGCGCGGCGGGCCCTTGCGCATCGGCGGACGGCCGCTGTTGGGGCCGCCCCGCTGGGGCGGACCGCGCCGCGCCGGGCCATCGGCACGGGCCGAAGGCTGCGGCGCGTCGGTGGCGCGCTCGATGCGGATGCCGTCGTCGTCATCGCCCGCCGTGCGCGCGAACTTGTCGACGGCGGCGGCGAACTTGCCCGCCAGCTGGTTCGGAATCTGGAAGTGGGTTTCGTTCGCCGAGATCCGGATCGCACCGACTTCGTTGCGGGTGATGTGCCCGCGGCGGCAGATCAGTGGCAGCAGCCAGCGCGGATCGGCATTCTGGCGCCGGCCGATATCCATGCGGAACCACACCGTTTCGTCGAAACCGGGCCGGTGCCGCTCCTGCTGCGCGGCGCGGCGCGCCTCCGGTGTCGCTTCGATCAGTTCCTCCGGTGCAGGCAGCGCGGCGCGGTGCGCGCGGACCAGCGCGGCGGCGATTTCCGCCGGTGTCTTCACGGCGAGCAGGCGCTCGGCCAGTGCCTGGTCTTCCTCGTCGGTTTCGATCGGCTGCAGCAGCGTTTCGATCAGCCGGGCGCGATCGGCTGCGCGCACGTCGTCGGCAGTCGGGGCCTCGATCCACTCGGCGGGGATGCGCGCGCCGCGCAGCATCTGCTCCACCCGGCGGCGGCGAGGATAGGGAACGATCAGCACGGCCGTGCCCTTCTTGCCGGCGCGGCCGGTGCGGCCGGAACGGTGCTGGAGCGTTTCGGCATCGCGGGGCAGTTCGACATGGACGACGAGCGTGAGCGTCGGCAGATCGATACCGCGCGCCGCCACGTCGGTCGCCACGCACACCCGCGCGCGCTGATCGCGCAGCGCCTGGAGGGCATGGTTGCGTTCCGACTGCGAATGTTCGCCAGAGAGGGCCACGGCCGCGAAACCGCGTTCGATCAGGCTGGCGTGGAGATGGCGGACATTGTCCCGCGTCGCGCAGAACAGGATCGCGGTTTCGGCATCATGCAGGCGCAGCAGGTTGATGACGACGTGCTCGATATCGGCGGGCGCGACGGTGACGGCCTGATAGGTGATGTCGCCATGGCCGCGATCGTCGCTCTTGGTCGTGATCTGGAATGCATCGCGCTGGTAACGCTTGGCCAGCGCTACGATCGGGCGGGGCATGGTTGCCGAGAAGAGGAGGGTGCGGCGGCCTTCCGGCGTCGCATCGAGAATCGCTTCCAGTTCCTCGCGGAAGCCCATGTCCAGCATCTCGTCGGCTTCGTCGAGCACTGCGACGCGCAGCGCGGACAGGTCCAGCGCGCCGCGTTCGAGGTGATCGCGCAGGCGCCCGGGCGTGCCGACGACGATATGCGCGCCGTGATTGAGCGTGCGGCGTTCCTTCGATGCATCCATGCCGCCGACGCAGGTCGCGATGCGGGCGCCGGCGGGGGAATAGAGCCAGATCAACTCGCGGCTCACCTGCAGTGCCAGTTCCCGCGTCGGCGCGATGATCAGTGCCAGCGGGGTTGCCGGCGGCGGCAACATGTCTTCGCCGGCAAGCAGTTCCGGTGCCATGGCAAGGCCGAAGGCCACCGTCTTGCCGGAGCCCGTCTGCGCAGAGACGATCAGGTCACGACCAGCCGCCTCGTCTTCGAGGACGGCGGACTGAACGGGAGTCAGCGCGGAATAGCCACGCTGTTCGAGCGCCTCGGCAAGGCGCTGCGGAATATTGGAAATCGACATGAAAACCCTAAAAATGGGGCTGCGCGCGGCGTACCGCTAGCCCGAACAACAAGCAGGCGCGCCCCTCTATCCTCGCGCGCGATCGATCAGCCAGATGGCAATCGCGAGCGTGAGCCCGACCGCCAAACCGACCAGCAATCCCGCCGTCGCCTGACCCCGCACCGCGCCGGCGACCGCGCCGACGAGAATGCTCGTCGTCAGCAGGAAGCCGCCGGCTACCGGCGAACGCGATGGCGTTGATTGCATAGCCCCCTTTGCCACGCATTGCGCCGCGACGCCAGCCCGACGCATGGTTTCGCACGCGTTCACCAGCATCGTCCACCGAAGCGGAGGAAAATCGGCGTAGGGAACGCCAAGAGCGGGCCCGGCGGTCGTCGTGTACGGAGTTGGAATGGACGTCTATCCTTATCTCGTTCACCGCGACGAAGTGACGGATGCGGCAGACCTGATGCGGCGGTTCGGCGAAGCCGCCGGTTGCGAGGCCGCAGCCCGCGCCGAGGCGAGTCGCGACCTTGGCAATTACGTCCATTTCTGCCGCTGGCGCCAGATCGAGCGGCTGGTGATGCTGCTTTCCGTTCCCCGCGCGCTCGGCACGATTCACTGACAGGCCCAAGGCGCGCTTCTGCTGCGCTGCGTCGCGTTTCGTGCTATACGCGACCAACCGTGCTTTCGGTTGCAGGAGGGCGTGAGCTTGTTCCGTGCGCTTATGATGATCGCCGTGCTGGCCGCCTGCGGTATCGAAACAGCCCGCGCGCAGACGGTGCGGACCATTCCTTTGACCGCGTTTGTCGATTCGCTGGGGATCAACGTCCATATCAACTACAAGGACGGCGCCTATGCCGATGCCGCGCAGGTCGCCGCCGACTTGCGCTATCTGGGGCTCGTTCAGGTGCGCCAGGGGATGCCTGTAAGCTGGGGCACGGTGCGGCTAGACGATTTCGCGGTGCTGGCGCGACAGGGCACTCGCTTTGATATGATCCTGCGCTGGCAGGACATAGAAAACGGCTTCTATCGGACGTTTCTGCATGATCTGGTCAGGACCAGTCCGGGATCGCTGGAAGCAGTCGAAGGATTCAACGAGATCCAGAACTGGCCGGTTACCTATGGTGGCCAGACAGGCCCGGCGGCCGCGCACACGGCGATGCAGGCGGTCTATGCCGCGCTGCGCGCCGATCCTGTGCTGAAGAGCATTCCCGTTTACGACATGACCGGTGCACCACCCGTCGCCAGAATCGCCAGGCGTGCGGATTTCGCCAATGCGCATCCCTATCCGCATAATGGCCGCCAGCCGTGCGGCGCCATCGATCATGGATTCGAAGAGAACTATGTGCAGCCTGCGCCGGTGCCGCGCGTGATTACCGAGATCGGCAATTTCACGCTGCCGGCGGGCTGGCCCTCGAACAAGTCCTGGTGGCACGGCTACACCATGCTCGGTATCGACGAGGCGACGCAGGCAAAGAGCGTGATCGCCGCCTATTTCTGCGGCGCACGGGCCGGCGTCGCACGCACCTATGTGTATGAACTGCTCGACGAGAAGCCGGACCCCAACAATAGCAAGCCGGAGATGCGCTTCGGCGTGTTCCGCTTCGACCACAGCCCCAAACCCGCCGCCACCGCGATCCGGAACCTCGTCTTCCTCCTGAACCAGGCTAGGAACCGGGCGGGATCCGCCGCGATCTCCCGCGACCTGATCAGCGGGGCGCCAACGGTGCGCAGCCTGTTGTTGCGCAAGGCAAGCGGTGGTCTGATCCTCGCCCTTTGGAACGACGTCGATTTCTGGTCCTATGGCGGGGCGCTGAACGCAGCGCCGGTTTCGGTCACGGTGCGCTTCTCGCGGCCGCTTGCCGTCGACATTTTCGATCCGCTGGCCGGGACGGCCGCGATCGGGCACCGCAATGCTGCGCTGGCGGTGGATGTTCCGGTGCCCGATCACCCGATATTGATCGAACTCCTGCCCTGATCGGGCCCGATCGCGGGTCTGTCGATCAGTCGTCGCACCCTGATCCGAGATGCGCTTGACCAGTCGCTGCCGGTGCTGCTGGAGGGATGCGCTGATCCTGACCATTGGGCTGGTGCATTGAAGGATTCGAAAATGGCGATGGAACGGATGACCCGGTTCGAGCAGATCGGCGGACCGGAAGTGCTGCAATGGGTCGAGGTCGATCTGCCTGCGCCCGGCCCTGGCGAGGTCCGACTACGGACCGAGGCGGTGGGGCTCAACTTCATCGACGTATATCACCGCACCGGCGTCTATCCCGTGCCGTTGCCTTCGGGCATCGGCGGCGAGAGCGCCGGGTTGATCGAGGCGGTGGGCGAGGGCGTAGTCGGCTTTTCGGTCGGGGACCGAGTCGCAACCTTTGGCCCGGCGCTTGGAGCCTATGCCACCGCGCGCAACCTGAAGGCGGAGAGTCTGTTCAAACTGCCCGACGAGATCAGCAGCGAGACCGCGGCGGCGGTGCTGCTCAAGGGCTGAACGGTCGAGTTCATGGTCGAGCGCGCGGCCAAGGTGCAACCGGGGATGACCGTGCTGGTCCACAGCGCCGCCGGCGGCGTCGGGCAGATCGCGGTGGCGTGGCTCAAGGCGATCGGCGCGACGGTGATCGGTACGGTCGGCCACGCGGACAAGGTGGAGAAGGCGCGCGCGGTCGGCTGCGACCATGTGCTGCGCTCGCGCGAGGAGGATGTCGCGGCGCGGGTGAAGGAGATCACCGGCGGCGCGGGCGTGCCGGTGGTGCTCGACGGGATCGGCAGGGCGACCTGGGAGGCATCGCTGGGCGCGGCGGCGCGGCGCGGGCTGATCGTCAGCTATGGCAATGCCAGCGGATCGGTGGAGGGGGTGAAGCTCGCCGCGCTCAACCAGCATGGCTCGCTGTTCGTCACCCGGCCGAAGCTGTTCGATTATTATGCGACACCCGAGGAACGCGCGGCGGGCGCCGCGCGGCTGTTCGCGATGCTGGAAAGCGGTGCGATCCAGCCGGAGATCGGCCAGCGGTTTGCGCTGCAGGACGCGGCCGAGGCGCACCGTGCGATCGAAGGCGGGCAGACGACCGGGTCGACGATTCTGCTGCCGTAAAGAAACCGAGCCGCCGCAGCGTGCGCTCCCCTTCCGCTTGCGGGAGGGGCGTTATTTCCGCTTCCCCAGCGCCGCGACGCAGCTCGCCTGATCGAGCGGGCTGCCGTCGCGCTGCCGTGCGTCTACCCAGGTCACCGTCGCCGCACCGCTGCCGCGCTCGGGCGGATAGAGATAGGCGTCGAGCACGCAGATCGGTCCTACGAACTGCAGCTTGCGGCCCTTGCCTTCGGTCACGTCCAGCCGGGGCTGGCCGAAGCGGGCGAGCAGCTGGGTCGCGTTCAACCCGCGGATCGGCGCGAGGTTTGCCGGCTGTTCCGGCACCGGCACGCGGCCCGGCGCTGGCAGCGGAGCGGCCGGCCGCGCTGTCGGCACCGTGCCCGAGCAGGCGGCGAGCAGCAGGGCCACGAGCGGTGCGGACGGCTTGGCGATGCGCATGGCGTTCAAACGGATTTCCCTTGGTTGCACTTGTATCTGCCTCTCTCTACGGCGGCGCGCAGTATCATTGGAGCCCTGAACCTTGACCAACCCCAGCTTTGACGTGGTCGCGATCGGCAATGCCATCGTCGACATCCTCGCCCAGGCCGACGACGCCTTCATCGAATCGATCGGTGTGCCCAAGGGTTCGATGCAGCTGATGTTCTCGCCCGAAGAGGCCGATGCGCTCTACGCCAAGATGGGCCCGGGTCGCGAGATTTCGGGCGGCTCGGCGGCGAACACCGTGGCGGGCATCGCCGCACTCGGCGGCAAGGCGGCGTTCATCGGCCAGGTGGCGGACGACCAGCTCGGCACCGTGTTCGCGCACGACATCCGCGCAGCGGGCGTGCATTTCGACACCGCCGTGCGCCCCGGCCAGCCGACCACCGCGCGCTGCCTGATCTTCGTGACGCCGGACGGCCAGCGGACGATGAACACTTTCCTCGGCGCCTCGCAGTTCCTGCCGGCCGCCGCGCTCGACGAGGCGATGATCGCCAACGGCGCGATCCTCTATCTCGAGGGCTATCTGTGGGATCCGGAAGAGCCGCGCGCGGCGATGCGCAAGGCGATCGACATCGCCCGTGCCGCCGGCCGCAAGGTCGCTTTCACTTTGTCCGACGTGTTCTGCATCTCGCGCCACGGCGACGATTTCCGCAAGCTGATCGAGGACGGGCTGATCGACATCCTGTTCGCCAACGAGGCCGAGCTGCTCGCCTTGTGCGCGCATGAGGATTTCGAAGCGGCGGTGCAGCACATCCATGGCAAGGTGCCGCTACTCGTCGTCACCCGCAGCGAGAAGGGGGCGATGGCGCTCCAGGGCGACGAGCGGATCGAAGTTCCCGCCGAACCGATCAGCGCGCTGGTCGACACCACCGGCGCGGGCGACATGTTCGCCGCCGGCTTCCTGCACGGCCAGGCGCAGGGCAAGGGGCTGAAGGAATCGCTCCAGCTCGGCGCGATCTGCGCGGCGGAGATCATCCAGCATTACGGCGCGCGCGCCGAGAAGGACCTGAAGGCGCTCGCTGCCGCCAAGATCGGCTGATCAGCCAAAGCGACCCAAAGAAGAAGGGCCGGAGGATCGCTCCTCCGGCCCTTTCTTTTTGTGGACTGCGATCCGCGGATCAGGCGTCCTTGTAGCCCGGCGTATGCGCGCTGCCGATCGGCGGCACCGGCTGGGGCGGGGCGTCCGGGTCGGCTTCCGAGACATCGATGATGCCGCGGCCGACATGGCTGCGCGAGCGGCTGTAGCCGAAATAGACCAGCAGGCCGATCGCGGCCCAGATCAGAAAGAGGATGATGCTCTTATGGTCGAGGCTGATGAACAGGTAGAGGCAGCCCAGGATCGACAGCGGCGCCATCACCCACACCGCGGGGGTGCGGAAGGGCCGGTGGCGGCCCGGATCGGTGCGGCGGATCACCAGCACCGCGATCGATACCGCGGCGAAGGCGAACAGCGTGCCCGAGTTGGAGATGTTGGCCAGCTGCCCCACCGGGAAGAATGCCGCGAACAGCGCCACCGCGATGCCCGTCAGGATGGTGATGACGTGCGGCGTGTTGAACTTGGGATGGATCTTCGAGAAGGCGGCGGGGAGCAGGCCGTCGCGGCTCATCACGAAGAAGATGCGGGTCTGACCGAACATCATCATCAGGATGACCGAGGGCAATGCGAGGCCGGCGGCGAGGCCGATCAGGTTGCCGATCTGCGGCCAGCCGATTTCGCGCAGCGTGAAGGCCAGCGCTTCCTTCGAGCAGACCACGTCCTTGAAGCCCTGCGCGGCGCGCGCGGCGCATTGCGCGGTCAGCTCGGCGCTGCCCGGGTCGAGCGTCGCGCCGGTCGGGCCGACGACCGGCTGGGTGCTGAGGCCCGGCGCGCCGATCACGCCCGCAGCGACGAGGATATAGAAGATGGTGCACAGGCCGAGCGAGCCGATCAGGCCGATCGGCATGTTGCGCTGCGGGTTCTTGGTTTCCTCGGCAGCAGTCGAGACCGCGTCGAAGCCGACATAGGCGAAGAAGATCGACGCCGCCGCCATCGAGATGCCGACGAAGCCGGTGGGCGCAAAGGGCGAGAATTGCTCGCTGTTCATCACCGGGATCGCCAGGACGATGAACAGGGTGAGTG
Source organism: Sphingomonas pokkalii (assembly GCF_003096275.1). Taxonomy (GTDB): domain Bacteria; phylum Pseudomonadota; class Alphaproteobacteria; order Sphingomonadales; family Sphingomonadaceae; genus Sphingomonas; species Sphingomonas pokkalii. The sequence goes on along the minus strand of NZ_QENQ01000001.1, from coordinate 2,417,890 downwards.
CCGCGACTTTGATCGTCACCAGGATCGCGTTGATCGTGGCGCTTTCCTTGGTGCCGATCACCAGCAGCCAGGTCACCAGGCCGGCGATCGCCATCGCCGGCAGGTTGATCAGGCCGCCGTCGAACGGCCCGAGCACCAGGCTGTTCGGTATGTCGATATGGAAGGTGTGCTCGATCAGGCCGATCACATAGCCGGACCAGCCGACGGAGACGGCCCCTGCCGCCACGGCATATTCGAGGATCAGCGCCCAGCCGACCATCCAGGCGACCAGCTCGCCCATCACGGCGTAGCTATAGGTGTACGCCGAACCCGAGACCGGCACCATCGCCGCCATCTCGGCATAGCAGAGCGCCGCGAAGGCGCAGACCAGACCGGCGATGACGAACGAGATCATCATGCCCGGCCCGGCCTTCTGCGCGGCTTCGGCGGTGAGCACGAAGATGCCGGTGCCGATCACGGCGCCGACGCCGAGCATGGTCAGCTGGAAGGCGCCCAGCGAGCGGTGGAGCGATTTCTTTTCGGCTGTGGCTAGAATGGCATCGAGAGGCTTTACGCGCCCGAATATCATTGGTTGATCCCCATATGCGGCGAGCGTAGCGCCGCCCCCAATTGGTAAAGGCGCGAGCCTAGCCCCAAACGCGGCTCGCGCAATCCCTTACCGCGTACGGATGTGAAACAATGTTGCGTGCGCACGCAATTACCGCGCGAGCATCGGCCCGAGCGGCTGCCCTGCGAAGATATGGACGTGCAGGTGCGGCACTTCCTGGCCGGCATGGACGCCGGTGTTGGCGAGCAGGCGGTAGCCGGGCTCGACGAATCTCGCCTCGCGCGCGACCTTGCCCACGGCGCGGATGAACCCGGCGATCTCGGCGTCGGACGCGCGGGCCGAGAAATCGTCCCAGCTGACATAGGCGCCCTTGGGGATCACCAGGATATGGTGCGGCGCTTGCGGCGCGATATCGTGGAAGGCGAGGGCGTGGTCGTCCTCATAGACCGTCTTCGCCGGGATCTCGCCGCGCAGGATCTTCGCGAAGATGTTCTGGTCGTCATAGGGCTTGGTCGGGTCGATCGGCATTGGTGGCTCCTTCAGCACCATCCCTTATCGCAGGGTTAGGCAGCCACCAATCCTCCCCCGTCAGGGGGAGGTGGCGCGCGACGCGCGACGGAGGGGGAGGGCAGCGATCAACTGGCGGCAGGGCGTCCTCCCCCTTCGTCAGGCTGCGCCTGCCACCTCCCCCTGACGGGGGAGGATTACGATTTCACGCCCCGCGCGCCGCTTTTTCGGCGATCCCGGACACGCCCTCGCGGCGCGCCAGCTCGGCGCGGACGTCGTCGAGGCCGAGCCCCATATCGGCGAGCAGCACGAGCAGGTGGAACAGCAGGTCCGCCGATTCCTTCACCAGCTCGTCGCGATCGTCCTGGATCGCGGCGATCACCGCTTCGGTGGCTTCCTCGCCCAGCTTCTGCGCGATCTTGGCGCGGCCGCGGGCGGTGAGCTTGGCGACATAGCTGGCGGCGGGATCGCCCGAGCGGCGGTCGCGGATCGTCTGTTCGAGCGTGTCGAGAAGGTCGGCCATGGTCTCCGGCTGCGGGAGGCGTGCGGCGCTGTCAATCCTGGGGCGCGGGATTGCGGGGCTTCCCCTATGGTGATTGCGAGCGATTCGCGGCAGCAGGGCAGGATGATGATGGTGCAGGAACGCGAATCGGGGGCAGGGCAGGGGCGGCTGTCGCGACCCTTGTGGCTGGCGCTGGGCTTCGTGTTCGTCGGCCTCGGCTTCATCGGCGCGCTGCTGCCGCTGATGCCGACGACGATCTTCCTGATCCTCGCCGCCGGCTGCTTCGCCCGCTCCTCGCCGCGGCTGGAGGCATGGCTGCTCGACCATCCGCGATTCGGGCCGACGCTGGTCGCCTGGCGCGAACAGGGCGCGATCCCGCGCAAGGGCAAGGCGATGGCCTGTGCGGGCATGGCGCTCGGCTACGGCCTTTTCGCCTGGGGCGCGCGGCCGGGGCCCTGGCTGGCGGTCGGGGTGGCGGCGGCGATGCTGGGGTGCGCGTGGTATGTGCTGAGCCGGCCGACGGCGGTGTAGAAGGAAGCATCTGTCGGCCAGACAAACGCATCCATTTCCGCACTCTCAATCTGAGGTACGATCTCGTATTCTGCTACCGGCCATGAGTGCGACACCTGAAGCACCGGTCGAGAGAAGGATGGGAATTCCGAGCATTACCAGCCCAGCAAGCCACCACTCCCAGAAACCTGGAATCGATGGCGGGTAGCTGGCGAGTTCAGCGGTGTAGATTGTTAGCGGCGCTGCGATGGCTAAGGGCCAGATTATCCACCTCAAAGGTCTGCGGCATAGCATTCCTGCCCAGAACGCTAGTACCGGCAGTAGCACGAGGCTCACTAACGTAATCATTGCCTTAGCCTAGATCTCCTGCAGCCATAGGCAATTGCCTGTCGCCCAAAACTCTAAGCGGCATAGCGGCGACTGCCTACCCCCGAACCGGTATCCCCGCCGCTGCCAGCGCGGCATGCGCCTCGGCGATGGTCGCGTGGCCGAAGTGGAAGATCGACGCCGCCAGCACCGCCGAGGCATGGCCGTCGCGGATCCCCGCCACCAGATCGTCCAGCCCGCCGACGCCGCCCGAGGCGACCACCGGCACCGTCACCTGATCGGCGATCGTGCGGATCAGGTCGAGGTCATAGCCGTCGCGGGTGCCGTCGCGGTCCATCGAGGTGACGAGCAGCTCGCCCGCGCCCAGTTCGGCGAGGCGCAGCGCGTGTTCGACCGCGTCGATGCCGGTTTCGCGGCGCCCGCCATGGGTGAACACCTCCCAGCGCCCGTCGCCGGTTCGCCGCGCGTCGACCGAGGCAACGACGCACTGGCTGCCCATGCGGTCGGCGATCTCGGCGACCACTTCCGGCCGCGACACCGCCGCGCTGTTGACCGCGACCTTGTCCGCGCCCGCCAGCAGCAGCGCGCGGGCATCCTCGACGCTGCGCACCCCGCCGCCGACGGTGAGCGGCATGAAGCACACCTCGGCGGTGCGGCGCACCACGTCGAGGATCGTGCCGCGCGCCTCGTGGCTGGCGGTGATGTCGAGGAAGCAGAGCTCGTCGGCGCCCGCCGCGTCATAGGCGCGGGCCTGTTCGACCGGATCGCCGGCGTCGCGCAGCTCGACGAAGTTGACGCCCTTGACCACGCGGCCGTTCGCCACGTCGAGGCAGGGGATGACGCGGGCGCGGACGGTCATGCGCGGGTCTCCGGGACGGGGGTCTTTTGGGTGTCACGCGAAGGCGCGAAGGCACGAAGAAGATTTGGTTCACGCGGAGGCGCGGAGACGCGGAGAGAGAAATTTGCCGCGGCAGCGGCGCTGTTCTCCAGCATCTTCAGCGCGCGGAACGGAGGCGTTTGGCGGCTGTCGCCGCTGCGGGCCGCCAACCCTCCGCGTCTCCGCGCCTCCGCGTGAACCGAGTCTCTCTTCTTCGCGCCTTCGCGCCTTCGCGTGAACCTCATGCGTCCACCCGGCCCGCTGCGATCGCCTCGGCGAGGTCGAGCCGGCCATCATAGAGCGCGCGGCCCGAGATCACGCCCTCGATGCCGTCGCTCACGTGCTGGCGCAGCGCATGGATGTCGTGGATATCGGTGACGCCGCCGCTGGCGATCACCGGGATCGACACGGCGCGGGCGAGCGCCACCGTCGCCTCGACATTGCACCCCTTGAGCAGCCCGTCGCGGCCGACATCGGTGAAGAGGAGTGCGGCGACGCCGGCATCCTCGAAGCGGCGGGCGAGATCGACCACGCTCACGTCCGACACATCGGCCCAGCCATGCGTCGCGACCATGCCGTCGCGGGCGTCCACCGCGACCACGATCTGGCCGGGATGCGCGCGGGCGGCTTCGCGGACCAGCTCGGGGTTTTCCAGTGCAGCGGTGCCGATCACGACGCGGGTCACGCCCATGTCGAGCCAGCGGCGGATCGATTCGTGGTTCCGGATGCCGCCGCCGAGCTGCACCTTGGCAGGCGTCTTCGCCAGGATGTTGGCGACCGCGAGGCCGTTGACCGATTCGCCCGCGAACGCGCCGTCGAGGTCGACGACGTGCAGCCACTCGGCGCCCGCCTCCGCAAACAGCGCGGCCTGGGCGGCGGGGTCGTCGCCGTACACGGTGGCGCGCGCCATGTCGCCTTCGGCGAGGCGAACGACCTGGCCGGCCTTGAGATCGATGGCGGGGAAGATGTGCAGGGTCATTGCTTTTTCCAAACTGCCTCCCCCCTTGCGGGGGAGGCCGCGAGACTTGGGGAGCGAAGCGAGCCTAGTCGCAGCGGGAGAGGGGGAGCGCTTGCAGGGCAAGCGCGCGCGGCTACGCCGCGCTCACCCTCTCCAACCTTCGCTAGGCGCTGACGCGCCAAGCTACGGTATCCTCCCCCGTCAAGGGGGAGGAGGGGAATGGTTCTCACGGCCTCCACGCCAGGAACCGCTCCAGCAGCGCGATGCCGTAGCGCTGGCTCTTTTCCGGGTGGAATTGCAGGCCGACGATATTGTCGCGGCCGATCGCGGCAGTCACCGGGCCGCCATGTTCGGTGGTGGCGAGCACCGCCTCGCCGTCGAAGGCGAAGCTGTGGAGGAAATAGGCCTCGCCGCGCTCGATCAGCGGGTGGTCGACGGTGGGGACCACGTCGTTCCAGCCCATGTGCGGGACGCGCACATCGGGGCCGGTGGGCAGCTGGCGGACGGTGCCGGGGATCCAGCCGAGCCCGGCATGGCTACCCAGTTCTTCCCCGGTGGTCGCGAGCAGCTGCATGCCGACGCACACGCCGAGGAACGGCACCGCGTCGCGCAGTACGCGCGTCTCCAGCGCCTCGATCATGCCGGGCAGCGCGCGCAGGCCCGAGGCACAGGCACCGAACGCACCGACGCCGGGCAGCACCACCCGGTCGGCACTGCGCACCACCGCCGGGTCCGCCGTTACCGCGATGTCGGCAGCACCCGCCGCCTTCAGCGCATTGTGCACCGAGTGGAGGTTGCCCGCGCCGTAATCGATCAGCGCGACACTCACTGGCCAAGCGCCTCCAGCCCTGGCGCGAGGATGCTCGGGGCGACTTCGACAAAGTCGTATTCGGCGGCGCCGGCGGTGGCGAACGGATCGCCCGCGGCCCAGGTCTGCACCTCTTCGAGCGTGCCGCGCGCCATGAAGAAGCCGCCGGTCACCGGCAACTTGCGGCCGGCGACCAGAAGGCGGCCATCCGCCACGCCCTGCTTGAGCCAGTCGACATGCGCGGGGCGCAGTGCGTCGATCTGGGCGATGTCCACCTTGTAGGTCAGCAGCACGAGGATCATCACAGCACTCCCTTGGTCGACGGGATGGCATCTGCTTTGCGCGGGTCGATCTCCACCGCCTCGCGCAGCGCACGGGCCAGGCCCTTGAACGCGGCTTCGGCGATATGGTGGTTGTTGCTGCCGTACAGCGTCTCGACGTGCAGCGTCAGTCCCGCGGTCTGTGCGAAGCTGTGGAACCAATGCTCGAACATCTCGGTATCCATCTCGCCGAGCTTCTTCTGCGAGAATTCGGTTTTCCACACGAGATAGGGGCGGCCGGAAATGTCGATCGCGACGCGGGTCAGCGTCTCGTCCATCGGCGAGAGCGCGTCGGCATAGCGGCGGATGCCCTTCTTGTCGCCGAGCGCCTTGGCAATGGCTTCGCCGATCGCGAGGCCGGTATCCTCCACCGTGTGGTGCTGATCGATATGCAGGTCGCCCACCGTTTTCACGTCCATGTCGATCAGCGAGTGGCGGCTGAGCTGTTCGAGCATGTGATCGAAGAATCCGATGCCCGTATGGATGGTGTAGACGCCGGTGCCGTCGAGGTTGACGGTGACGTCGATCGAGGTTTCGCTGGTCTTCCGGCGGATCGTCGCGGTGCGCATGTCGCTGCACATAACGCGGCTAGCGGTGCATGCAATCTTGACCCCATTTTTTCAGCCGCTACCCAGAGGGGCATGACAGGGAATGTACCCGATAGTTTGATTCCGTACGACGAGATCGTGCAGGAAGCCCTGCGCGCCGTTGTCGGTCGCGTGCTTGGATCGGTAGCCGAATCCGGCGGGTTGCCCGGCGCGCACCATTTCTACATCACGTTCAAGACGCAGGCGCCGGGGGTGGACATCCCCCAGCGGCTGATGGAGCGCTTTCCCGACGAGATGACGATCGTCCTGCAGCATCGCTATTGGGACCTGACCGTCGATGCGAACAAGTTCTCGGTCGGCCTCAGCTTCAATCAGGTGCCGTCGATCCTGACGATTCCGTTTTCGGCGATCACCGGGTTCCACGATCCGGCGGTCAATTTCGAACTGCGCTTCCAGGCGCAGGAAGGCCCCGAGGGCCCCGAGCCCCACGAGCATGACGATGCCGAAAATGACGGCGGGCCGATCGCCAAGCCGGCGGACGACGGGTCGAACGTCGTGTCGGTGGATTTCAAGCGAAAGAAGTAAAGCCCGGCAGGCAGACCGGCGGCGGGGCCGCCAGCCTGTTTCGGGTATCAGAACGACAGGCGGGCGCGGCCCAGCACACGATTGCCCGAATGGCGGAGATCCGCATAGGGCGAGGCAGCCGCGCGATTGGTGTCGATATCGGTGCCGATATAATCGACGCCGAGCGTGAGTGCGCCGGTGGAATGCTCCACCCCGATCCGCCAATCGGTATAGTCCCCGGCCGGTCGCAGCCGCGCCGACCGCGCATCATCGTTGCTGCCGGTAGTGCGACCGACCGAGCCGAGGACGGTGAAGGGGGTGCTGGGAATACCAACCCGGGCGCCGGCATGGAGATAGAGGTTGTCGCCGCCGATCGGCCCCTGATCGGGGGCATAGGCCGCGCCGGCGTTGAGCTGCAGCGGCCCGAACGAGAAATTCCCGTCAGCACCCAGTTCGACATAGTCCATGTTCCGCGCCGCGCCGGTGAACACATGGCCCGTGACGAAGCCGCGCAGATTGAGCGCGCCGATGCCGAAGCGACGGCCCGCCTCCAGATCGAACACGGTGTCGGCGCCGGCGTGGCGGGCCGATTCCCGCGTCATCGCCACGCGGACGGACGCATCGAAACCGAGAATGCCGACCGACGCATCCCCGGAGGCGCTGAGCTGGTTTTCGCTCCAGCTCAGGCCCCGGCGGCTTTCATCCGTGGCAAGTTCGACACCGCCCGAGACATCGGGGACCAACTGGGCATGGGCCGCGGCCGGCGCGGTGAGCAGAAAGAGCGCCGCCGTCCAACGACGGCGCGAGTGCAAAGCAAAGATCATCCGTTCCTATCGTTTCCTAATCGGTCCAGTTCCGCGCGGAGGCCATCGGCATCCTGTTGCGCGAGGGCACGGATCTCGCCCTGCACGTCCGTCGTCGCGCGCGCAACGTCGCGGGCAATGGTATCGCGATTGGCGGTGCACCAGCCGGGACGGCTGCCCGAGGCTACCGCGTCGCGGCGCAGGCTGCGCTGAAGTACGGTGCCGGCGCTGTGCCGGGCACTGCGATCCAGCAGCAGATCCGCCTGCCATCGGCAGCGAAGGGTGGAGGGGCGGCCGCCTGGACCGGCGGTGCCGACTTGATCGTGACGGACGTCGATGCGCATCCGATAATCGGCGTGCACCGGTCCGGCATCGTGATCGATACGGATGCTGTGGGCGATCTCCGACACGGTCGGGGTCGCGGTGGTGGGGGTGCCGAGCAGCATCCCCAAAATCAATGGGATCATGGCTCTTCTCCTGCGGTTGTCCCGGCTGTTTCGCCGGTGACCCGATTTCTTTGCGCGTTGGGTTGCGGGAAACGCAAGTTACCAAGTGTTTCTGGCCGGTGAGTCGGTGCTTGGGTTTGCGGCAGCGGCTGCCTACATCGCGCGCAAACAAGCGGAGAAATGCAGTGACGGCCACGCGCACCGAAACCGACTCGATTGGCGCGATCGAGGTTCCAGCCGATGCCTATTGGGGCGCGCAGACCCAGCGATCGATCCAGAACTTTCCGTTCGGGCCCGAGGAGCGGATGCCGATCGGCATCGTCCATGCCCAGGCGATCGTGAAGCAGGCGGCGGCGCGGGTGAACGTCAAGCACGGGCTCGACCCCAAGATCGCCGAGGTGATCGACCAGGTCGCGCAGGAAGTGATCGACGGCAAGCTCGACGATCAGTTCCCGCTGGTGATCTGGCAGACCGGCAGCGGCACCCAGACCAACATGAACGTCAACGAGGTGATCGCCGGCCGCGCCAACGAGATCCTCACGGGAAATCGCGGCGGCAAGAGCCCGATCCACCCCAACGACCATGTCAACATGGCGCAGTCGTCGAACGACAGCTTCCCGACCGCGCTGCACATCGCCGCGGCGCGCGCCGTGACGCTCGACCTGTTCCCGGCGCTGGAGCGGCTGCACGCGTCGCTCGATCGCAAGGCGCGCGACTGGGACCACATCGTCAAGATCGGCCGCACCCATCTGCAGGACGCGACGCCGCTGACGCTGGGCCAGGAATTCTCGGGCTATGCGGCGATGCTCGAATCGGCGCGGGCGCGGTTTCACAGTGTGCTCGAACTCGACATCTTCAAGCTGGCGCTGGGCGGGACGGCGGTGGGCACCGGGCTCAATTCACCGCCGGGCTATGCGGACGACGTGGCGGCTGAGATCGCCAGGATCACCGGCCTGCCGTTCGTCTCGGCGCCCAACAAGTTCGAGATGCTGGCGACCAAGGACCAACTGGTGAACCTCTCCGGCGCCTGCAACACGCTGGCCGTCTCGCTCACCAAAATCGCCAACGACATCCGCTTGCTCGGCTCGGGTCCGCGATCGGGGCTGGGCGAGCTGGAGCTGCCCGCGAACGAGCCGGGCAGTTCGATCATGCCGGGCAAGGTCAATCCCACGCAGAGCGAGTCGCTGACGATGGTCGCGGCGCAGGTGATCGGCAACCACACCGCCGTCACCGTGGGCGGCATGCAGGGCCATTTCGAGCTCAACGTGTTCAAGCCGCTAATCGGCGCCAACGTCCTGCGCTCGGTCACGCTGATGGCGATCGGCATGACCAACTTCGCCGAGCGCGCGGTGGACGGCGCGGTGGCGAACGAGGCGCGGATCAAGGAACTGGTCGATCGCTCGTTGATGCTGGTCACCGCGCTGGCCCCGGCGATCGGCTACGACAATGCCGCAAAAATCGCCAAGAACGCGCATGAGAAGGGACTTACGCTAAAAGAATCGGGGCTGGCACTCGGGCTGGTCGACGCGGAGACCTTCGACGCGTTCGTCCGCCCCGAGACGATGATCGGCCGTTGAAGGACTGCGGAACGGCGGGACCGAAACGCCGTTGTTGCGGCGAAGGAGAAGACGATGATCGGCAAGTTGATTGCAGGCTGGATCGGCAGCAAGATCGACCGACGCGACGGCGAAGGCGGCGCCATGGGTGCCGCGGTCGGTGTCGCGACCTGGGAAGTCGCCAAGCGCGTGGTGCCGGCGGCATTCGTGCTGGGTGCGGGCGCGGTGGGCGCCGCCTATCTCAAGCGCAAGCTGACCACCGAGCACGGTCCCGATACGGGCCTCGGCGCGTAGGGCGGCGAACGGCACTCGGGCTTGACGGCCCGGGTGCCGCTACGCCAAAGGCCCGCATGGCCCATTCGCACCAGAACGACCCGCATGGATTCCATCGCCGCGGGGTTTTGTTTGTCCTTTCCTCGCCCTCGGGCGCGGGCAAGTCGACCATCGCCCGCAAGCTGCTCGCGGCCGAACCCGATCTCGCCGTCTCCGTCTCGGTAACGACGCGGGAGCCGCGCCCCGGCGAAGTGAACGGGGTCGACTATACGTTCGTCGATGTCGAGCGGTTCCGCGAGATGGTCTCGCAGCACCATTTCATCGAATGGGCGCACGTCTTCAAGCATCGCTACGGCACCCCCAAGGGGCCGGTGGATGCGGTGCTCGCCACCGGCCGCGACATGCTGTTCGACATCGACTGGCAGGGCGCGCAGCAGCTCCACCAGACGATGGGCGGCGACGTGGTCCGCGTGTTCATCCTGCCGCCGTCGATGGCGGAGCTGCATCGCCGCCTCGAAGGCCGCCAGACCGACACGCCCGAAGTGATCGCCCACCGCATGGCCCGCGCCTCCAACGAGGTGAGCCACTGGGACGGCTATGACTATGTCCTGGTCAACGACGATGCGGACAAGTGCTTCGAGGCGGTTCACACCATCCTCAAGGCCGAGCGGCTCAAGCGCTCGCGCCAGACCGGCCTGATCGGATTCATCCGCGGCCTGATGAAGCGCGGCGATCCGACCGGGGAATCCTCGGACGTCCTTTGAGGCGCTTCAGAGCAGGCTGAGGAACCGCGCCCCCGCGTCGAAATCGGCGCGGCGGACGTCGCGGGCACGGGTGGCGAGGTCATCCTCGCCCCATTGCTCGGCCTGCCAGTCCTCGTCGAGCTGGGCGGCGCGCCACACCGTCTCGCGGTCGGCGGCGCCTTCGAGCAGCGCCAGCGCGGCAACCAGCGAGCCGCTGATCGTCACCAGCGGGCTCAGTGCCGCCAGCCGGAACGGATCGAGCGCCGCCACCACCTCCTGCAGGCGCGCGATCGTCGCGGGCGGCTGGGGGCGGTGCATGATCCCGGCGGTAGTTTCGAAATGCACGTCGTAGCGGGTACGCGCCCAGTCGAGCAGCGGGTCCCATTGCGCGGCCTGGCGCTCGACCAGCGGCTCGGGCAGCTCGGCGCGGTAGCAGAGCAGGTCGCTCTCGCCATAGCGGGCGAGGTCCGCCGCGAAGGGGGCGGGGTTCGGCGCGACCTGATCGATCACGGCGTTGGCGAGACCGGTCAGCGGCATGGCGCGCGGATCGAGTTCCTCGCCGACGCTGCGCCATTCCTCCGCTACCGCCTCGGCCAGCTGCGGCGTCGGCAGCGTCAGCGCGGCGCGGGCAGGGGTGCGGACGGCGCGGCCATCGAGTTCGATCGCGCCGTCGGCGATCGATACGGTCTTCCAGAAACGTTTCATGCTTCGGGGGGTGTCCTCCAGCGGCGGGCGAGCATCCTGGGGATTGCCGCCATGACCCAGAACGAGGCGAGCATCAGCGCGATGCCGAGCATGGTCAGCTCGGTGGTCTTGGCGCGGCCCAAGATGAGCAGCGCCAGCACGGCGCCGGCCACGCCGGCGCAGTTGGCGCCCATCATCAGGAAATAGCGGTTGCGCGCTACGCGGTCTGCCTCGTTCACAGGGCCTCCAGATGCGCCGGAATCGCCGACGCATGCTCCACGACCCGCACCGCGCCGGCCGCGTGCAGATCATGGGGGGTGTGGTAGCCCCATGCAACACCCAAGGGGTGCGCGCGGGCGGCGACGGCCATCGCCATGTCGAAGCTGGTGTCGCCGATCATCACGGTGGTCTCCGGGCTCGCGCCTGCCTCGGCGATCGCGGTTTCGATCATGGACGGGTGCGGCTTGGAGGGGTGGCGGTCGGCGGTCTGCAGCGTGACGAAGCGGTGGCGGAGCCCATGCGCCTCCAGCACGCGGATCAGGCCGCGATCGGACTTGCCGGTGGCGACGCCGAGCAGCCAGCCATTCGCGTCGAGCGTCTCGACCGCCTCGAGGATGCCGTCGTAGAGCGGCTCGTCCTCGATATGGCCGGAGGTCCGCAGCGCGAAGTAGGCGCGCTTATATTCCTCGGCGAGGTGGCGGTGGAGATCGTCCTCCGCCTCCGGCAGCAGTTGGGCGATTGCCTCGATCAGGCTCAGGCCGACGATGCGGCGGATCGCATCGCGGGCCGGGGGCTCGAGCTTCTGGCCGGCGAAGCAATGCTCCATGGCGAGGCAGATGCTCGCCTGGCTGTCGACCAGGGTACCGTCGCAATCGAACAAGGCGAGGCGGTTCATGCGACCCCGATCCTCCCCCGGAGGGGGAGGGGGACCGCCGCCGCAGGCGGTGGTGGAGGGGTGTCCCCGGTGGTGACGGAGGCGCGCGCCATCAGCGTCGACACCCCTCCGTCAGCCCTGCGGGCTGCCACCTCCCCTTGCAGGGGAGGATCTTGGGCAGCATCACTTCTTCGCCCCACGACCCCGCCGTTCGCCGCGGCGTTCCTTGCGGTAGGTCTTGGCGTGCGCCTTGGCCTTTTGCTTGAGCAGCTCCTTGCTCATCGGCGGGGGACCGTCGTCGATCTCCAGTGCATTGCCCACCGCCAGGTCGAAGCCGAGCGTGTGCATCGATTCGGCGAAGTGGTGCGGCAGCTCGGCGCGGACGTCGATCCGGCCGCCATCGGGATGGTCGATGCGGATGCGGCGGGCATGGAGGTGCATCTTGCGGCTGATGCCACCGGTGAGGAACGCCTCCTGCAGCCCGTACTTGCCGTCACCGACGATCGGGTGGCCGATTGCCGCCATGTGGACGCGCAGCTGGTGGGTGCGGCCGGTGAAGGGCTGGAGCTCCACCCAGGCGCAGCGATTGCCGGCCTGCTCGATCACCCGGTAGCGGGTGCGGGCGGGCTGGCCCTCTTCGGTGTCGACCTGCATCTTCTCGCCGCCGGTGCCCGGCTGCTTGCCGATCGGCAGCTCGATGAAGCCGTCCTCGATCTCCGGCACGCCCATCACCAGCGCCCAGTAGATCTTCCGCGCCGTGCGGCTGGAAAAGCTCTTCGAGAAGAACGCCGCCGCCCGCGCCGAACGGGCAATCAGCAGCGCGCCCGAAGTATCCTTGTCCAGTCGGTGAACCAGCTTGGGCCGGCCTTCCGCCTCGAACTGCAGCGCGTCGAGCAGGCCGTCGACATGCTCGAACGTCTTGGTGCCGCCCTGGGTCGCGAGGCCCGGCGGCTTGTTGAGCACGATCGCCGAGGCGTCGCGATGGATCACCATGGACTGCGCCAGCTCGACCTGCTCGTCGCTGAGCGGCGGACGGTTCGACTTGGGCCGCGCCGCGGCGGCGGGCTTGGCCGGCTCGGCCGGGGGGACGCGGATCGTCTGGCCCTCGGCGATGCGGTCGCCCGGCTGGGCCCGTGCACCGTCGACGCGGAGCTGGCCGGTTCGCGCCCAGCGCGAGACGAGGTTGAAGCTCACGTCGGGCAGATGCCGCTTGAACCAGCGGTCGAGCCGGATGCCGTCATCGTCCAGGCCGACGACGAACTGGCGGACGTCGTTCTCGCCGCCGCTCATGCCGTCACCGCCCGCGCAAGGATCATGCCGATGGCGACCGCGCCGATCGCGCCGACCACCGAGGCGAGGACATAGCCGAGCGCCACGCCCAGATCGCCGCGCTGGATCATCGCGAAAGTCTCCAGCGAGAAGGAGGAGAAGGTGGTGAAGCCGCCGAGCACGCCGACGCCGAGCAGCAGCCGGGCTTGTTCAGCCTGCTGGCCGAAGCGCAGGAGGCCGGCAGCCAGCGCGCCCATCAGGAAGCCGCCGATAATGTTCGCCGCCAATGTGCCCCAGGGGAAGGCAGGGCCGAGCAAGGCAACGCCTAAGCGGCCAACGCCGTAGCGGGCCGCGGAGCCGATGGCCCCGCCGAGCATCACGAGAAAAAGATTGGGCATGCTGCGCCCCTAGCGCGAATCGGGGCAAAGGGGAACCTCGGGAAGGCAGCGCTATTGCGGGGCGGATGTGGGGCTGGAAAGGCGGGCGGCAAGCGGCTGGCCCTCCACCAGTGGGGGGGATGCCTGCCAGCACGGTTTCAGGCTGTTGCTGGCAGCATGCCACCAGCGCGCATAGTCGCCCTCTTCCTGGCTTATGCTGAGCGGCGTACCGTAACCAGCTTGCCTGGTGTTGCTTCGCACCGTGACTGTGGCGGAATCGGAGACGAACATCGTTTCACCCGGCGGGAGGAAGCGCACCGGGGGCAGGTCCCATAGGGTGGTCATCGCCGTCGTCAGCGCCTTGCACCGCGCACTGTCGATCCAGTCATGCACTTGGGTGTCGGCTGCGGCGCACTTGCCGCTCGCATCCTTGGCGCCGCACCAGTTGCGATCACGCCGGATCCGCTCGGCGAGCCAGCGGGCGCTGCCCGCGCCCTGCGGCACACGCCCGATAATCACCTTCTCGTCGACGAAAACGCCGAGACCGCCGCCGACATTCGTGACCGTATATTCGGGGTTGAGCATGCGCGCGTCCTGACCGGCAGCTCCGAGCATCAGCAGCAATAGCGGACTGGACAACGGCACCATGTAAGACCTCGGCATGCAAGACCTCCGCCGCCGATAGGGCTGACCGGCGCGGACCCTATCATTCCCGATCGCAAACAGCGAGCGTGCATGTCGATTCCTAGTGTACTGCCTTGATAATACAGTTTTGCCGCCCCAAATCCCGTCCATGTTCAACGCACTCTCGCTGCTGATCGGGCTGGTGGCGCTGCCCTTTGCGCTGGTGGGGATCATCCCGTTCCCCTTCGTGCCGCTGGTCAACTGGATCGCGTTCCCGATCGCGCTTACCGGCACGGTGGTGGGAATGCTGTCGCGCGGGGCGGCGGGGCGGAACCTCAACCTGCTGATCCTGATCATCAGCGGCGCGCGGCTGATGCTGACCGGCGGGTTCATCTAATCGCTGCCCGCGTTGGGTCGATCTGCTGACCCACACACCGTCATCCCGGCGGAGGCCGGGATCCATTATCCACCCGCTCTTGCCGAGTTGGAGCGCCAAGGGGCCCGGCGAACCGGACCCCTTTTCGTGCTTGCCGTCAGGCCTCAGCGGCAGCGGACGTTGCCGCGATCGACCGAGTGACCGAGCGCGCCGCCAGCCGCTGCACCGAGGAGCGTGCCGAGCGTCGCATTCCCGCCCGAGGACAGCGCGTTGCCCAACAGGCCGCCGGCGACGCCGCCGACGATCAGGCCCGTCGTGCCGTCGTTGCGGCGGCAATAATAGCGGCCGTCATTGCCGCGATAGATGCGGTCGTTCCGGCCCAGGCGGCGCTCCTGATAATAACGGCCGTCGCGATAATAGCGGTCGGCATAATAGCGGCGCTCGCCGGCGGGCAGGCGGTTATAGTCGTAATTGCGATAGCGGCGCCAATCGCGCTGCCACTGGCGGTTATCCGCCCGCGACGCCTGACGAATGTCCTGGCGGCAATCGCGAAGCTCGCGCCGATATTCGCCGCGGCTATCCGCGTGCCGCAGATCGCGGCGGCAATCCTGGCGGGCATCGCGTTCGCGCGGGCCCTGCGCCATGGCGGGCACCGCAGTCACCGTCAGCGCCGCCGCAGCGGCAACGAACAACATGCGCATCGGAACATTTCCTTTTCGTTATCGATGCGTGTCGAACGTGCCGGAGCGGCGGCAAGTTGCGTGAACAGGAAACTACTTGCGGTTCACTGTGCGTCCATCGCCGCGACGCGGGTGTCGCCCGGGTATGCGAACAGCAGATCGCTGCCCATTTCGGCGTGCAGCTCGACATGGCCTTCGAGCGTCAGACACTCGCCCGCCTTGAAGGCCACGCCGTCGACCACGCCCTCGCCCTTGACCGGAATCAACCAGCCGGTGTTGCCTTCCGGCAGATCGAAGCGGCGGTGCCCGCCTTCCCAGCGCTCAAGCACGAATTTCGGCCCTTCAACCAGGATCGTACGGTTCGGTGCCACCGCGCCCGGCATCGGATGCGGCACGAACGGCACGGGATCGGAAACCGCGATGCCCGCATCGAGATGTAATTCGCGCGGGCGGCCGTAATCATAGAGGCGGTAGGTGGTCTCGCTATTCTGCTGCACTTCGATCAGCGTGATGCCCGCGCCGATCGCGTGGACGGTGCCCGAGGCGGAGTAGAAGAAATCGCCGGCCTTCACCGGCTTCCAGTCGAGCATGTCCTCGATCGAGCCGTCGAGCGCCCCGGCGCGCAGTTCCTCGCGGCTATAGGGCTGCTTGGTGCCGAGCGCGATCGTCGAATCGGGTTCGGCGTCGAGGATGATCCAGCATTCGTCCTTGCCGCGCGGCAGGCCGACGGCCTGGGCCTGCTCGTCGTTCGGGTGCACCTGGACCGACAGTTTCTCGCTGGTGAACAGATATTTGATGAGCAGATCCGGCGTCGAATTGCCCGGCGTCTGGAACCACACCTCGCCGACCGGTTCGCCATCGGCGGCAGGATCGGCAAAGCCCGGATAGAGGGTATGGCGGCCCCAGGGTTTTTCGACGCGGTGGGTGGCGAGAAGCGTGGCGGGCACGAGAAGATTCCCTTCGGTGAACGGTACGGAAGCGCGAGCGCATGTGGCGCGAAGCGGGTTCCGCCGCAATCCCGCCCCGAAAAGGATTGTTTGCAGCCATGGCCCCGGTCTAAGAACCCCGCCATATGCGTAGTCCTCTGCCTCGCGCGCTTGCGTTCGCGCTTCTCCCGGTGTTCGCCCTCTCCGCCGCCGGCTGTGCCAAGCGCAGCGGGGTGAAGGACCTCCCCTATGTCGCCCGCGACGTCGGCACGCTGTACAGCACCGCCAAGCAGAAGCTGGATCAGCACCAGTACAAGCTTGCCGCCGCGCTGTTCGACGAAGTCGAGCGCCAGCACCCCTATTCGGTGTGGGCGCGGCGCGCGCAGCTGATGGGCGCGTTCAGCTATTACCTGAACCGCGACTATCCCGAGGCGATCGCGTCGGCGCAGCGCTTCCTGGCGGTACACCCCGGCAACCGCGACGCGCCCTATGCCTATTACCTTGTCGGCATTTCCTATTACGAGCAGATCAGCGACGTCACCCGCGATCAGAAGATCACCCAGCAGGCGCTCGATTCGCTGGGCGAACTGATTCGCCGGTACCCCAACTCCAAATACGCGGCCGACGCCCGCCTGAAGCTGGACCTGGTGCGCGATCACCTGGCCGGCAAGGAAATGGAAGTCGGCCGTTTCTACGAAGTGCGCGGCCAATGGCTGGCGGCAGTGCTGCGCTTCCGCGCGGTGGTGGACAATTACCAGATGACCACCCATGTGCCCGAGGCGCTGATGCGCTTGACCGAGGCCTATCTGGCGCTGGGTGTGCCGGAGGAAGCCAAGAAGGCGGCAGCGGTGCTCGGTGCCAATTATCCCGGCACTGACTGGTACAAGCACGCCTATGAGTTGATGCAGGACAATCAGGACAAGGTGGCGGCGGCGGCCAAGCCGAGCCCGCCGGCGAAGCCGAAGAGCTAAAACCACTTCCGTTCTACTCCTGTTCCTGCGATAGGGGGCCCCGATGCTGACCGCGCTATCCATTCGCGACGTGGTGTTGATCGAGGCGTTGGACCTGGAGTTCGGCGAAGGGCTTGGCGTGCTGACCGGGGAAACCGGCGCGGGCAAGTCTATCCTGCTCGACGCATTGGGGCTGGCGCTGGGCGCGCGCGCCGATAGCGGGCTGGTCCGCAGCGGTGCGGGGCAGGCGGTGGTGGGGGCGAGCTTCGTGCCCCCCGCTGCCGATGGCGCGATCGCCAATCTTTTCGCGCAGAACGGCATGGAGCTGGAACCTGGCGAGCCGCTGCTGATTCGGCGGCTAGTGAAGGCCGATGGCGGCAGCCGCGCCTTCGTCAACGACCAGCCCGCTTCGGCGGGCTTCCTCCGTGAGCTGGCGCCCCACCTCGTCGAAATCCATGGCCAGCACGACGATCGCGGCCTGCTCAACCCGCGGGGGCACCGGTTGCTGCTCGACGCCTTCGGGCGCTGCGATGTGGGGCCGGTTGCGATCGCCCACCGCGCCTGGCGTGCAGCCGAGGATGCGCTGGCGGTGGCGCGCGCCGAGCAGGACAGTGCAGAGCGCGACCGTGAATGGCTGGAACATGCCGTTACCGAGCTTTCGGCGCTTGCCCCCGAGGAGGGCGAGGAGGAGCGACTCGCCGAGCGGCGCGCGACGATGCAGCGCGGCGAGAAGATCGCGACCGACCTGCAGGGCATCGCCGAGCTGCTGGAAGGATCGGATGGCGGGCTTGCCCGGCTGCGGCAGGCGGCGCGCATTCTGGAACGGGTGTCCGACGATCACGCGGCGCTGGGCGAGGCGCTGGCGGCGATCGACCGTGCGATCACCGAAGGCAGCGAGGCGCAGGCGCAGGTGGACGCCGCCGCCGAGGCGCTCGCCTTCGATCCCGCCGCGCTGGAGGCGGACGAGGCGCGACTGTTCGAATTGCGCGCCGTCGCGCGCAAGCACCGCGTGCAGCCGGACGACCTGCCGGCGCTGCTGGCGGAGCTTTCCGGTCGCCTCGATCGGGTGACCAGCGGCGGTGCGGGCATCGCCCGGCTGGAAAAGGCCGCGGCCGAAGCGCACGCGAGCTATCGCGAGGCGGCACGGACCCTTTCCGCCATGCGCACGCTGGCGGCGGCGCGGCTCGATGCGGCGGTGGCGGCGGAACTCAAGCCGCTCAAGCTGGATGCCGCCCGTTTCCGCACGGTGGTGGAGCCGCTCGACGAGAACCAGTGGAGCGCAGCCGGCATGGACCGGGTGGAGTTCGAGGTCTCGACCAATCCCGGTGCGCCGTTCGCTCCCTTGATGAAGATCGCCAGCGGCGGCGAATTGTCGCGCTTCATCCTGGCGATGAAGGTAGCGCTGGCCGAGGAAGGCGGCGCGCGCACGCTGATCTTCGACGAGATCGATCGCGGCGTCGGCGGTGCCGTGGCCGATGCGATCGGCGAGCGGCTGGCGCGACTGGCCCAGGGCTCGCAGTTGCTGGTGGTGACGCACAGCCCGCAGGTGGCGGCGCGCGGGGCGCGGCATCTGCTGATCGCCAAGCGCCATGACGGCATCGTCACCCGCACCGGCGTGACCCCGCTCACCCCCGAGCAACGCCGCGAGGAAATCGCGCGGATGCTGTCGGGGGCGGAGATAACCCCCGAAGCGCGGGCCCAGGCAGAGCGGCTGCTGGCGGCCTGAAGCTGAACAAACCTATCCGACTTGCGACAAATCGTGACGGAAAAGGCCGAGGTGCGGGACAAGCGCGCGACACTGCCGTTCCACAACGGCGCTAGACCGCAGGGGCGGTCCAGTAGAGGAGTTGTCACGATGAAGAAGTTCATGCTGCTGATCGCAGGTATTGGCGTTGCCGCTGCCGCCGTTCCCGCGTCTGCCGCGCCGACGTTCCAGGGGGGCTGGCAGAACATCAATGCCCGCCAGGACCGCATCGAACGGCGGATCAATCAGGGCATCCGCTCGGGTGCGCTCAGCCGCCGCGAGGCGACGCAGATCCGCAACGAATATCGTGGCCTGGTGCGGCTGGAGGCGCGCTATCGGGCCTCGCGTCCCGGCCTGACCCAGGGGGAGCGCCGGGACCTCGACCGCCGCTACGACATGCTGTCGGCCAAGATCCGCTTCGAGAAGCATGACGGCAATCGCCACCGCCGCTGATCGATCCGACGATGCGTAGATCCGGGCCTCGCCAGCATCTGGCGGGGCCCGTTTTCATTTGGGCAATATCGCCTCAGGCGTCAGCCTTGGGCGGTGACCGGCGCGTGCGGGGCTTGGCGGCGGCGTCGCTGGGCTTGCGGACCCGGCGCGGCGGCGCCTTTGCGGCGGCGGTGGTGGTGGAAGGGGGGGCGGGTGTCGCGACCTGCGGGCTAGCGGCTGTCACCTTGGGCTTGCGGACACGCTTGACCACGGGTTTGGCGGTTGCGGCCGGCTTGCGGACGCGCTTCACGGCGGGCCTGGCGGTTTCTACCGCTGCCGGTGCCGCTGCCACGGGTTCGGGCGTGGCGGGTGGGGGCGCCGCGGCGGGTTCGGCCTTGGCGGGTTCACCCTTGATCCGGTTGGCCAGCGCGACCAGCCCAGCGGCGATCAGATCGGCGATCACCGGGTGCTTGGCCAGCGCCGTCAACTGGCGGCGCGCTTCCTTGGGAAGCTTGATCCCATCGACGACCTTCGGAAGGATCGAGGGGCTCTTGCCGTTCTTCTCGGTCTTCTTTTCTTTCTTGCCAGCCATGGCGCGCCTCCGCTTCGGATCAAGGTGCAAGCCTCTGCCAAGCGAATCGCGCTGTCAATGCTGGGTCAACGAGGGTTCTTCCCAGTCGAAGATGATTTCCAGATCGTGATCCTCGACGCTGCCGACGCCGCGGCGGAGCCGTCGCGGCGGCAGGGCGGTCGCGCTGCGGCGACGGATCGGTGCACGATAGGGCTTGGGCTTCTGCACGGCAGGCACTCCTAATGGTCCCCACGCGATACCGAATAATGGTCCCCACGCGATACCGAACCCTGCACGTTCCTTCAGGTTCCCCCGTCGGCCCGGCAGCGGGCCGACGGAGGCATTTCGGGCCGGATCAGCGGCAGCGGCGATCGCCGTCACGTTCGATGGCGCGCCCGGCAAGCGCACCCGCCACGCCGCCGAGCACGGTGCCCATGGTGCGATCGCCATCGGTATCGATGGTGCGACCGAGCAGCGCGCCGCCGACTGCACCGACGACCAGACCGGTGGTGCCATCCGGCTTGCGGCAATAGCGCCGGCCATCGCGGCCGCGCCATTCGCGATATTCGTAGCGGCGGTGATCGTCGCGGTAGCGCTCACGATCCCGGTAATAGCGATCCTGGGCGACGGGCTTGGCTTCGGCCTGGGTGGACGGAAGCACCGTCGCGGCGGGAATGGCCAGCGCCGCAGCGCTGAGCGAAAGAAGCAGAGTACGCATATCAAACTCCCCGATGTGCGGTAGATGAAATCAACGTTTCGGGTTTACGACATGTTGCATGAACCTGAGACGACATGGTGTTCAGGCAGGAGGCAGAGACAGTGACCGAAGCGCGCGCCCTGATCGACCGGCTGGGCCTGGCGCCGCACCCCGAAGGCGGCTGGTTTCGCGAGACGTGGCGGGCAGTTGGCAAGGATGGCGGGCGATCGGCCGGGACCGCCATCTGGTTCCTGCTGGAGGCCGGCCAGCGATCGCACTGGCATCGGGTGGATGCCGACGAACTGTGGCTGTGGCACGCCGGATCGCCGCTGGAGGTGCGGATCGGTGATGCCGCCGACCGGGACGTTACCGCCCACCTGCTGGGCGGCGACGTGCTGGCGGGGCAGACTCCGCAGATCCGCGTGCCGGCGGGGCGGTGGCAGGCGACCGAGGCGCGGCAGGGCTGGGGGCTGGTGAGCTGCGTGGTGGTGCCGGGGTTCGACTTTGCCGGGTTCGAGCTGGCGCCGCCGGGCTGGTCGCCGCCGGGCGGATGAAGCGGGGTTATCCCCGTTATCCACAGTTCTAACAGCCTGGTGCGGTGGGTTTCCGCTTGGTGCGACTCGGCTTCGGTGCGACCCTTCAAGGCACAGGGAGATTGCATCGAGTGGCGGGAAACCGGCATGAAATCAATCCCTTGTTCGCCTCGGCGGCGCTGGTGCCATTCGGAAACCGCGACGTTCGAGCGAAGGAGCAGGCCAGCCTTCCCCAAGAGGTGGTGCCTGCATCCGCAGCGGTGCCACGATCCTTGCCGATCGGGGCAGCGCCTGCCGCCGGACTGAAGCGAGGCGATCTGGGGATCGCCGCTGCCGCGGGCTGGCGACACGGGGGCTGGCGGCGACGCCGGCCCCCTTTTGGTGCGGGCCGCATCCCCGCGCGGTTGGCAACCCCTATATCGCCGCGCATAGCGAATGGCAGGCAGGATCGGGAGCGCGGCAATGGGCAGGATTTTCGAACGATTCGCACAGGCGGTGGCCGGCTGGGCCGGGCGTCCGCCGGCCTTTGCCTTCGCCTTCCTGATCATCGTCGGCTGGGGCATCAGCGGGCCCTTGTTCCACTGGTCCGACACCTGGCAGTTGGTCATCAACACCGGCACGACGATCGTCACCTTCCTGATGGTGTTCCTGATCCAGAACGCGCAGAACCGGGACGCGGCGGCGCTTCAGGCCAAGCTGGACGAAGTGATCCGGGCCATCGACAACGCCCGCAACGAGTTCATCGGCATCGAGCATCTCGGCGAACGGGAATTGCTCGCCATACGGGACCGGCTGGAACACGAGTGCGCGGATACCGCGCGGCATGAAGGCATCGAAGTGCTGCTGGGGCGGCGTTGAGCCAGGCTGGCCCGACCAAAGTTCACGAAGTTCACCGTCGTGACGAGTTTCGCGGGTGCTGCCGGGCAGGCAAAGTTCACGAAGTTCACCGTCGTGACGGGTTTCGCGGGTGCTGCCGGGCAGGCAAAGTTCACAAAGTTCACCGTCGTGACGGGTTTCGCGGGTGCTGCCGGTCGGGCAAAGTTCACAAAGTTCACCGTCGTGACGGGTTTCGCGGGTGCTGCCGGGCGGGCAAAGTTCACGAAGTTCACCGTCGTGACGGATTTCGCGGGTGCTGCCGGGCGGGCAAAGTTCACGAAGTTCACAGCTGTGAAAGGTTTCGCGGTGCTGCCGGACGGCCAAAGTTCACAAAGTTCACACGATGACGCAATCGCGCGAGGTTGCGGCGCGGGCGGGGCGGGGCTGTTGCGAACGGCCGTCGTCGGGGCAGGCAAAGCGTGCGGCAGGTGCGCGACGCCGGCACCGCGGCAGACATGGAAGATCGACGCGATCAAAGAGCAGGCCCCTCATCCGGGAAGCGTATGAACATATAGGGAACAATGGGTGCCGGTTGCAAGGCTGGGCCGTCGGCCGCACCGAGGCGGCGGCGAGGTTGCCCCGGCACGCCATCGCCCCTAGGGGCGGCCGGCGAGCCGGGGTGGTGCTTCAGGCAAGCGTCCATTCCAGGCCGATCTGGGCCTTGAGCAGCTTGGAAACCGGGCAATTGGCCTCCGCGCCCTTGGCCAGCGCCTCGAACTGCTCCTCGCTGATGCCGGGGACGTCCGCGTGCAGCTTCAGGTCCGACCGGGTGATGGCGAAGCCGTCGCCATCCTGTTCGAGCTTCACCGCGGCGGTGGTTTCCAGCGTGCCTTCGCTGAACCCGGCCTGGGCCAGCGCGAAGCTGAGCGCCATGGTGAAGCAGCCGGCATGGGCGGCGGCGATCAGCTCTTCGGGATTGGTGCCCTTTTCGTCGCCGAAGCGGGTGTTGAAGCTATAGGGCGTCGCTTCCAACACACCGGAAGGGCTGCTGAGCTGGCCCTTCCCGGTCTTGCCGAAGCCGGTGTAGCGCGCGGTAGCGGTGCGGGTCGTCATGGCAGGCTCCTCGAAACGGTGGGGCCGGGGACTCGACCCCGGCCCGATCCTATCAGCGGCAGGTGACGTTATCGCGATCGATCGAACGGCCGGCCGCCGCGCCCGCCGCTGCGCCGAGCAGCGTTCCGAGCGTGCCCGATCCACCGGGTGCGATCAGGTTGCCGAGCAGGCCGCCCGCGACGCCGCCGACGATCAGGCCGGTCGTGCCGTCGTTCCGGCGGCAATAATAGCGGCCATCCTGACCGCGATAGACGCGATCGTTCCGCGACAGGCGGCGTTCGCGATAGTTGCGGCCCTCGCGATAATAGCGATCGGCGTAATAGCCGTTATAGGCGGGATCGGGCCGATCATAGTCATAGGACCGGTAGCCGCCATAGCTGGACGAACCGGGGCCGTAATTGTCGCCGACGCAGCCGGAAACCAGCGTGGCCGCAGCGACCATGCCTAAAGCGAAGATGCGCATGGGTCTCTCTCCTGTTGTATCTCGGACGTGCTGGAGCAATGCACGGCCGCCGCGATGGTTGCGCATGGGTGCGGATCCGGGTGGCTCAGGAGGGGGCCGCGTCGGCGCGGCGAAGCTCGTCGTCCTGGCCGGCGACGAGCGTCGGCGCGGAACCGCCTGCCAGCGCGGGCCGAAACGCATCGCGCTCGTTCGGCGGAACCGGGGCGGTCGGATCGGGGCGGAACGCTTCGATGGCGCGGGCGGTGCCATCGGGATGGCCGTCCCCCATCAGGTCGGTCGGAACGGTACCCGGCGTCGTCGCGGTGGCCCGACGGCTGCGCAGTATGCCGAACGCGATCGCGCCGATCGCGCCCAGACCCGTCGCTACGATCGCGGCGAGGCCGCTCTTGCCGAGCCGCGGCCGCTTCTCCACCGTGGGTGCGGGGATCGGTGCCTTGGGCGTGCGCTTTGCCCGACTTTTCGGGGCGGGCTTGGCTGCGGCGGCATCGACCTTGGCCTCCGGCGATGCAGCCTCGGCTGCCGAGGCAGCCTTTGGCGCGCGCTTGCGCGGGTTCCTGGGCTTGGACGTCTTGCTTTCGATGGCCATGACAATCTCCTGTTCGTTCGGGCCGCTCAACGGGCCGGGAGCGAAGGGTGTTCCGAACGCCGTCAAGAACCCGATGTCCGAAGGGCCGCATGATCGGGATCGCGGATATCGGCTGCCGCCCTGCCATCCGATGGCGGGGGCTGTGGCAGCCTGGCAGGCAGTCGCTGCAATAATCCGGGTTGTCCGGGCGGCAAAATCGCACGCATGCGGCCGGAATGGGTGAACTTGCCCGGAAATCCTACTATCTGACTTGCCATGCCTACCCGTTTCGCGTCCGTCCCCCATCGGCGAGCCCTGATCGACCGCCGTGCCGTTGCCGAGCAGCTTGGTGCGCTCGACGCGCGCGATCCCGCCGCGCTGCGCCAATCGGCGACGGTGGTGCTGAAGGCGGCGCTGGAGGCGGGCCGGGCGGAGATTGCGCGGCGGCTGGCCGACCATCCTTCGCGCGGGCTGGAGGCGGCGGCGGCGGGCGCGTTCCTGACCGACCAGATCCTGCGGCTGTTGTGGGACTTCACGGTGGAGCGGCTGCACCCCAACGCCAACCCCACCGCCGTCGAGCGGATGACGCTGATCGCGGTGGGCGGCTATGGCCGGGGCGAGATGGCGCCGCATTCGGATATCGACATCGGCTTCCTTACCCCCTGGAAGGTCACCGGCTGGAGCGAGCAGGTGATCGAATCGATGCTCTATTCGCTGTGGGACATGCGGCTGAAGGTGGGGCATTCCTCCCGCTCGCTCGACGAGATGGTGCGCGAGGCCAAGGCCGACGTGACGGTGTGCACCGCGCTGCTGGAGGCGCGCTATGTGTGGGGCGATACCGACCTGTATGACGAGGCCGGGCGGCGCTTCAAGGCGGAGGTGCAGGCAGACAGCGCGCGCGGCTTCATCACCGCCAAGCTGGACGAGCGCAACGCCCGGCACAAGAAGATGGGCGACAGCCGCTATGTCGTCGAGCCCAATGTGAAGGAAGGCAAGGGCGGCCTGCGCGACCTCCACACGCTGTTCTGGATCGGCAAGTTCGCCTATAACGTCCGCGAGCCGGCCGAGCTGGTGGAGGCGGGCCTGCTGACGCCGACCGAATATCGCCAGTTCCGCCGGGCCGAGAATTTCCTGTGGGCGGTGCGCTGCCAGCTGCACCTGATCACCAACCGCCCCGAGGACCGCCTTACCTTCGACGTGCAGCGCGAGATCGCCGAGCGGATGCGCTTCGCCGACCGGCCGGGCATGTCCAAGGTCGAGCGATTCATGCGCTATTACTTCCTCCAGGCGAAAGTGGTCGGCGACCTCACCGGCGTGTTCCTGGCGCATCTGGACGAAAAGTTCGCCAGCCGCGGGCGGCGCTTCGGTTTCCCGGCGCTGTGGCGCGGACGGCGCAAGCTGAAGGGGTTCGTGCTGGAGCGCGGGCGGCTGGCATTGCCCCGCGACGATTTCTTCCGCGAGGACCCGGTGCGCCTGATCGAGCTGTTCGCGCTGGCCGACCAGCATGAGCTGGAGATCCATCCGCTGGCGATGCGGGCGGCGGCGCGCGACGCCAAGCTGGTCGACGACGTCCGCACCGATCCGCGCGCCAACGCGCTGTTCCTCGATGTGCTGACCTCGCCGCGCGACCCGGAGACGGTGCTGCGCTGGATGAACGAGGCGGGGGTGTTCGGCAGGTTCGTGCCCGATTTCGGCCGCGTCGTCGCGCAGATGCAGTTCGACATGTACCACCATTACACGGTGGACGAACATTCGATCCGCGCGATCGGGCTGCTCAGCCGGATCGAGAAGGGGCAGCTGAAGGAAGACCATCCGCTGGCCACCATCCTGCTGCACCAGCTCGCCTCCCGCCGCGCGCTGTATGTCGCGGTGCTGCTGCACGATATCGCCAAGGGCCGCAGCGGCGACCATTCGATCCTGGGAGCGGAGGTTGCCGAGCGGCTGTGCCCGCGGCTGGGGCTGACGCCGGGCGAGACCGAGATGGTGGCGTGGCTGGTGCGCTGGCACCTGCTGATGTCCGCCACCGCGTTCAAGCGCGACCTGGCGGACTTCAAGACGATCCTCGACTTCACCGCGCAGGTGCAGAGCGCGGAGCGGCTGCGGATGCTGCTGGCGCTGACCGTGGTGGATATCCGCGCGGTGGGGCCGGGGGTGTGGAACGGCTGGAAGCGGCAGCTGCTCGGCAACCTCTACGAAGCGGCGGAGGAAGTGCTGCGGCTGGGCCACAAGCAGCGCGGGCGCGGCGAGCGGATCGCCGCGAAGCAGGACGATCTGGCCGCCGCGCTCGGCTGGGCGCCGGCGCGGTTCGAGGCGTTCCGGAAGCGCTTCACCGAAAGCTACTGGATCGCCGAACCGGTGGACGTGCTGGAACGCAATGCGGTGATGGTCGCCGAAGCGGGCAACGCCACGCTGCATGTCGAGGCGCAGGTCTATCCCGATCGCGGCGCCACGCTGGTGACGGTCTATGCCGCCGACCATCCGGGCCTGTTCTATCGCATCGCCGGCGCGATCCATGTCGCCGGCGGCAACATCATCGACGCGCGCATCCACACCACGCGCGACGGCATGGCGCTCGACAATTTCCTGGTGCAGGATCCGTTCGGCCAGCCCTTCGACGAAGAGGCGCGGCTCACCCGGCTGAAGACCGGCATCGCCGACGCGCTGGCGAACCGTGCGCGGCTATCCGAGCGGCTGAAGACCAAGGCGCCGGTACGGCTGCGCGCCGATGCGTTTTCGATCGAGCCCAATGTGTTCATCGACAACAAGGCGTCGAACCGCTTCACCGTCATCGAGATCAACGCGCGCGACCGGCCGGCGCTGCTCTACAGCCTGGCGCATGCGCTGTTCCAGTCGAAGGTGACGATCCATTCGGCACATGTCGCCACCTATGGCGAGCGCGCCGTCGATACCTTCTATCTTACCGACCTGATCGGGGATAAGATCGTTTCGACGTCGCGGCTCAAGACGATCGAGCGGCGGTTGCTGGAGGCCGCGGCCGGCGAGGAGATCGCGCAGGCCGCCTGATCGGGGGGACGATCGATGCCGGTGGTGGGACTGGGCGGCTATTTCTTCCGTGCGCAGGATCCGGAGGCGCTGGCGAGCTGGTATCGCGAGATGCTGGGCGTCGGCGACGGATGCGGCACCGACCCGCAGGGGCAGGCGAGCCCGTGGTTCTGGTATCCCGAGGCCGGGCCGGTGGTGTTCCAGCCCTTCGCCGCGACCACCGATTATTTCGCTGCCGACAAGCAGGCGATGCTGAACCTGCGGGTGATCGATCTCGACGGGCTGCTGGAGCAGCTGCACGCCGCCGGCGTGGCGATCGAGACGCGCGCCGAATGGGATACGCCGGAAACCGGCCGGTTCGCGCGCATCCACGATCCCGAAGGCAATCCGATCGAACTGTGGGAAGCGCCGGCCGACTGACGCCGATCAGGCTTCGGGGAAGCGATCGACCCGCGCCGCCGACAGGCCGTAATAGCCGGACAGGCGATCGGCATAGGCCTGGGTGAAGTCGGGGGGATTGCTCGCCCAGCTCGGCCCGCCTTCGAGCACCCGGCGATCGATGGTGACGATGTAGTCGTCACCGCCGGCATCATAGGCGATCAGTTCGAACGGCAGCGGGTAATAGCTTTTGCCCATGCCGAGAAAGCCGCCGAGGCTGAGCACGGCATAGAGCGTGCGGCCGCTTTCCTTCTCGACCATGAATGCCTGGACCTGGCCCAGCGAATCGCCATCGCGGCTGCGCACCTTGAGCCCTTCGACGCGGGCGGTGACGAGCAGGCTGGTGGTTTCGGTCGAGTCGGACATGGCGGACATTCCTCTGCTTGCGTGCCGCATGGAATGCGCGACGGCGCCCCTTCGTTCCGGGCGCGCGACGAACGAAAGGGCCGGCGGCATTCCCTCCCGCACCGCCAGCGCCTAGAGCAGGGGCGATGCACCTTCGCGCCGAAGCCCTGATCCTGAGCGTGCGCCCGCATGGCGAGCATGGCGCGGTGGTGCGTGCGTTCACTGCCGCGCACGGGATGCAGCCGGGCTATGTCCGCGGCGGCCGGTCGCGCGCGTTGCGGCCGGTGCTGCAACCTTCGAACCAGGTACTGGGCACGTGGCGCGCGCGCACCGAGGAGCAGCTTGCGGCGCTGACCGTCGAACTGCTCCACAGCTGCGCGCCGCTGTTCGGCGAGCCATTGCCGGCGGCGGCGCTCGCCTGGGTGACGGCGCTGACCGCGACGACCCTGCCCGAAGCATTGCCCTTTCCGCGCCTGCATGCCGCGCTGGAGGGGGTGCTGGCCGCGATCGAGGCGGCGCCGGCCGCACGCGGCTGGGCCGTCGCGCTGGTGCGGTATGAGTTGTTGCTGCTGGCGGAGCTCGGCTTCGGACTGGACCTGACGCGGTGCGCGGTGACGGACGCGACCGACGACCTGGCCTTTGTCAGCCCGAAAAGCGGAATCGCGGTGAGCCGTGCGGGCGCGGCCGGCTATGAAGCGCGGTTGCTGGCGCTGCCGCCGTTCCTGCAGACCGGCGGCGAGGCGGGCTGGGACGATATCCTGGCCGGGCTGCGGCTGACCGGCCACTTCCTTGCCCGCGATCTGCTGACCGGCAAGGGCGCGGAACCGATCGCAGCGCGGGAACGGCTGGTGGATCGATTGTTGCGGGCAGTTGCCTAAACCGCCCCGGGGCGGCTAAGCGGCGTCCCCAGTCTTTCGCCCGTCGATCCCGATGGGCGTCGTCAGGAAAATGCGATGCCGTTGATTGCTGTTCTGCCCGGTGACGGGATCGGCCCCGAAGTGACGCGCGAGGCGCGCCGGGTTCTGGAAGCGCTGGATCTGGGCCTGTCCTTCGAGGAAGCGCCGGTCGGCGGCGCAGGCTATCTCGCCTCCGGCCATCCGCTGCCCGATGCGACGCTGGCGCTGGCCAAGCGCGCCGATGCCGTGCTGTTCGGCGCGATCGGCGACCCCCGCTTCGAGAAGCTGGAGCGCCACCTGCGCCCCGAAGCCGCGCTGCTCGGCATCCGCAAGGCGCTGGGCCTGTTCGCCAATCTGCGCCCGGCGACGCTGTTCCCCGGCCTCGAAGACGCCTCGCCGCTCAAGCCCGAGGTGGTGAACGGCCTCGACATCGTCATCGTCCGCGAGCTGATCGGCGACATCTATTTCGGCGAGAAGGGCCATCGCACCACGCCCGACGGCCTGCGCCAGGGCTATGACGTGATGAGCTATGACGAGCAGGAAGTGACGCGCATCGCCCGCGTCGGCTTCGAAATGGCCAAGCGCCGCCGCAAGAAGCTGTGCTCGGTCGACAAGGCCAATGTGCTCGAGACCTCGCAGCTGTGGCGCGACGTCGTCACCGCGATGGGCGCGGAATATCCCGAGGTCGAGCTGACCCATATGTATGTCGACAATGCCGCGATGCAGCTGGTGCGCGCGCCGGCCGCGTTCGACGTGATCGTGACGGGCAACCTGTTCGGCGACATTCTCAGCGATCAGGCCAGCATGTGCGCCGGTTCGATCGGGATGCTGCCCTCCGCGTCGCTGGCCGCCTGGTCGGGCGCGAACGGCATGTACGAGCCGATCCATGGCAGCGCGCCGGACATCGCCGGGCAGGGCAAGGCCAATCCGTGCGCCGCGATCCTGTCCGCCGCGATGTTGTTGCGCCATTCGCTGGAGGACGAGGCATCGGCCCAGCGCATCGAAAAGGCGGTTGCCGCGGCGCTTGCCAAGGGCGCGCGGACGGCCGATCTCGGGGGAACCCTCTCTACTGCCGCGATGGGGGATGCGGTACTGTCGGAGCTTCAGTGAGCGAAACCCTGCTCGAACTCGCGATCGTCATCCCTACGTTCAACGAGCGCGCCAATGTTCCCCTGCTGATCGCCAAGCTGGACGCGGCCCTTGCCGGCCGCGCCTGGGAGGCGATCTTCGTCGATGACGACAGCCCCGACGGGACCGCCGATGCCGCGCGGGCGATCGCGCGCGCCGACCCGCGCGTACGCGTGATTCAGCGGATCGGGCGGCGTGGCCTGTCGTCGGCGTGCATCGAGGGGATGTGCGCCACCGCCGCGCCGTGCGTCGCGGTGATCGACGGCGATCTGCAGCATGACGAGACGCTGCTGCCGAAGATGCTCGATGCGCTGCAGGCGGATGCCGGCCTGGACGTGGTGATCGGATCGCGCTTCTGCGAAGGCGGCTGCACCGGCGAATGGGACCGCGAGCGCGTCGCCAAATCCGCCTTCGCGACCAAGCTGTCGCGCCAGGTGCTGAAGGCCGACCTGACCGACCCGATGAGCGGCTTCTTCATGATCCGCAGCGAGATCGTGCGCGGGCTGGTGCCGGTGCTTTCCGGCATCGGCTTCAAGATCCTGCTCGACATCATGACCGCCAGCCCGAAACCGCTGCGCTTCCGCGAACTGCCCTACACCTTCCGTGTTCGCATCGAAGGCGAGAGCAAGCTCGATTACGTCGTGGCGATGGAATATCTGATCGCCTTGTACGACCGGATGTTCGGCAAGGTCGTGCCGGTGCGGTTCGCGATGTTCTCGGCGATCGGCGCGGCCGGCGCGGCGGTGCATCTGGGCGTGTTGTTCGTGCTGTTCCGGCTGGTCGGGCTGCCCTTCGTGACCGGCACCATCGCCGCGACGATCGTGGCGATGACGTTCAACTTCCTGCTCAACAACGCCCTGACCTATCGCGAGCGGCGGCTGCAGGGGGCGGGGCCGATCCTGGCGGGATGGTTCAGCTTCTGCCTGGTGTGCGGCGTGGGCGCGGCGGCGAATGTCGGCCTCGCGGCGTTCCTGCACAATGTGCAGCATGGTGACTGGCGGCTTTCCGCACTGGCCGGGATCGCGGTGGCGGCGGTGTGGAATTTCGCGCTGTCGTCGCGGTTCGTGTGGGGGCGGTACTAGCCAAAACTTAGCCCCTCCCCTTCAGGGGAGGGGTTGGGGTGGGGCGGGGTCTCAGCGAGACCAACGTCTGGTCTGGAATCCCTCCACCCCAACCCCTCCTCCGAGGAGGAGGGGTTTGTTCCTAGTCGTTACACCAACTCCGCCAGCGCCGCCGGGCTGAACCCCTTCAGCGCTTCGCCTGCACCGGCCTGGACCTTGTGCACCCAGTCCGGGTTGCTGATCAGCGCGCGCCCGACCGCAATCAGGTCGAACTCGTCGCGCTCCATCCGCTCGACCAGCTTGTCGAGGTCGCTATGCTCGGACGTCTCGCCGCCGAACGCGGCGATGAACTCGCCCGACAGGCCGACCGAGCCGACGCTGATCGTCGCCGCGCCGGTGAGCTTCTTTGCCCAGCCCGCGAAGTTGAGGCCGTTCTCGCCGTCGATCTCCGGGAATTCGGGCTCCCAGAAGCGGCGCTGCGAGCAGTGCAGCACGTCCGCGCCGGCATCGACCAGCGGTTGGAGCCAGGCTGCCATCTCGTCCGGCGTGGTGGCGAGACGGGCGGTATAATCCTGCTGCTTCCACTGGCTGAGACGCAGGATGACCGGGAAATCCGGGCCGACCGCTGCGCGCACCGCCTTCACCACCTCGACAGCGAAGCGCGAGCGATCGGCGATGGTGGCGCCGCCATAGCCATCCGTGCGGGTATTGGTGCCCGCCCAGAAGAACTGGTCGATCAGATAGCCGTGCGCGCCGTGGAGCTCGACCGTGTCGAAGCCGAGGCGCTTGGAATCGGCCGCCGCCTTGGCGAAGGCGGCGATCGTCGCCTCGATGTCCTGCTCGGTCATCGCGACGCCGCGCGGCTTATCCGGCGCGAGCAGGCCCGAGGGGCTTTCCACCGGCGCATCGGGCTTCCATTCGCGGTCCGGACCGACGGTGGAGCCGGTGTGCCAGATCTGCGGCGCCATCTTGCCACCGGCGGCGTGGACCTCGTCGATCACCTGCTGCCAGCCGGCGAGCGCGGCCTCGCCGTGGAAGAACGGGATATTGGGGTGGTTGCGCGAGGCCGGACGGTCGATCACCGTGCCTTCCGACAGGATCAGGCCGACGCCGCCTTCGGCGCGGCGGCGATAATAGGCGGCGTTGGCCGCGCCGGGGATGCCGGCCGGCGCGAAGGTGCGGGTCATCGGGGCCATCACGATCCGATTGGGCAGATCGAGCGACTTGATGCGGAACGGACGGAAAAGGACGTCGGTCGACGCGGTCATGGGAGCTCCGTTGCAGTTTGAAACTGATGTCAAGCTAGGGCTTCCCGTACACCCTTCAAGATGGCTGCGCGGGCGGAACGAAATTTACCGCCAGCCGGGGAACCAGGTCCAATGCGCAAAGGCCATCGGGCCATCGAGCGGGGCGGCGGACAGGATCGGGTAGAAATAGCCGAAGCAGACCAGTGCCAGCGCGACATACCATTCTTCCCAGCCGCGGTCCCGGGTGCGATCGAAATGATCGAACGTCACCGGCAGCACCAGGCAGAGGAAGATCGCCGAGAGGTGGTAGTAATAATAGAAGCCCAGCGATTTCGGGATGATGGCATAGATGGCGACCGAAAAGGTCCAGAGCAGTGCGAGGGCGAGCGGGCGCAGCGCCCGGCCGCGGAACGACACGGCATAGGCGACGAGCACGGCGACCAGCCCGCCCCACATGATCACGGGGTTGCCGATCAGCAGCACGCCGCGCTGGGCGCCATGATCCCAGGCGTAGAAGAACCAGATCGGCCGGAGGATCAGCGGCCAGCTCCACCAGTCCGACTGGTAGTTATGATGCGGCAGCACCTGCACCTGCGCGGCGTACATCTCGCGCTGGAGGTGGAGCAGGCCGGACAGTCCGTCGGTCGCGCCGGTGAGATAGAAGAAGGTGGGGGTGAAGGTGGCGAAATAGACCGAAATGCTGATCGCACCGAGCAGCGCCAGGCCGGCGAGGCTCGGCAGGCCCGGCCAGTGCGGCTGATCGCCCGAGAGCAGGGCGGCGGCGAGCGGGCGGTGCGCCCGGCGGGCATCGCGCAGCCGGATCGCGACAAAGGCGAGGGCGACGAGCGCGATATAGGGCGCGGCGGCCCATTTCACTGCGGTCGCGAGCCCCAGCAGCGCGGCGCCGACGCACCAGCGCCAAAGCACCTGCCCGCGCGTGCCGCGCATCGCCCAGAGCAGGAACACCAGGCCCCAGAGCAGAAAGGCGCCGAGAAAGATGTCGAGCATCGCGGTGCGGGCCTGGACGAACAGGCTTTGGTTCAGCATCGCCAGTGCGGCGCCGGTGACCGCAACCCGCATCCGCCCGCGCATCAGGACCATCAGAAAGGTGAAGACGCCGAGCACCGTCGCCGTGCCGGCAAGGCTGGGCACCAGCCGCCAGCCGAACGGATTGTCGCCGAGCAGATCCATGCCCAGCGCGATCAGTTCCTTGCCGAGCAGCGGATGTTCGATGTTGCGGGGGCCGGACAGTTCGATCAGCGCCTTGGCGGCAGGCACATAATGCACCTCGTCGAACATGATCCCGCCGGGGCGATCGAGATGGAAGGCGAACAGCGCTTGCGCGGCGAGGCCGATCAGCAGGGCGACGAGCCAGGGGCGGGTGGCGAGAGCCGAAAGGCGGAGACGCATCGGGAGGGCGTAGCGGAGGTCAGGGCGGATCGGAATAGGGTGCAGGTCCGCACAAGCCAAAGGTTGACGCCGCGCCCCCAAGCGCCGCAAAGCAGCGCGCATGAAGCGTCGTACCGGACAAGACCCGAGCATCACCCGAACCTGGAAGCCCGCGACTCAGGCCGTGCGCGGCGGCACCGCGCGCTCCGAGTTCGGGGAAACCAGCGAGGCGCTGTTCCTCACCTCGGGCTATGCCTATGACTGCGCGGGCGATGCTGCCGCGCGTTTTGCCGGCGACCAGGTCGGCATGACCTATTCGCGGCTGCAGAACCCGACCGTCGAGATGCTGGAGCAGCGCATCGCCCTGCTGGAAGGCGCCGAGGCCTGCCGCACCATGGCCACCGGCATGGCGGCGATGACCGCGGCGCTGCTCTGCCAGGTGAGCCAGGGCGACCATATCGTCCAGGGCCGCGCTGCCTTCGGCTCGTGCCGCTGGCTGACCGATACGCTGCTGCCGCGCTTCGGCGTCACCACCACGACGATCGACGCGCGCGATCCGCAGCAGTTCGAGGACGCGATCCGGCCGAACACCAAGATCTTCTTCTTCGAGACCCCCGCCAACCCGACGATGGATGTGGTGGACCTGGAAGCGGTGTGCGCGATCGCCCGGAAGCATGGCATCGTGACGGTGGTCGACAATGCCTTCGCTACCCCCGCGCTGCAGCGACCGATGGAATTCGGCGCGGACGTGGTCGCCTATTCCGCCACCAAGATGATGGACGGGCAGGGCCGCGTGCTCGCCGGCGCCGTGTGCGGCAGCGAGGATTTCATCACCAACACGCTGCTGCCCTTCACCCGCAACACCGGGCCGACGCTGAGCGCGTTCAACGCCTGGGTGGTGCTGAAGGGGCTGGAGACGCTGGACCTGCGCATCCGTCGCCAGAGCGAGAATGCGCTGAAGGTCGGCAGCTTCCTCGAGAAGCGCGTGCCGCGGGTGAACTTCCCGGCGCTGCCCAGCCACCCGCAGCACAATCTGTTCATGCGCCAGATGGACGCGGCCGGGCCGATCTTCAGCTTCGAGCTGGAGGGCGGGCGCAAGCAGGCGCATGCGCTGCTCGACGGGCTGCAACTGATCGACATTTCGAACAATATCGGCGATTCGCGCTCGCTGATGACGCATCCTTCCTCCACCACCCATTCGGGCCTCGCCGAGGAAAAGCGGCTGGAGATGGGCGTGGGCGAAGGCATGATCCGCATCAATGTCGGCCTGGAAGACGCGGACGACCTGATCGCCGATCTCGACCAGGCGCTGCGGGGCGCCGGCTTGTGAAGGCGCTGTTCACCGACGAGGCGACGACGCGCGGCGTGGTCGTCCGTGTGTCGGTGACGTACCTGCCCGAACAGTCCGAGCCGCAGCGCGGGCGCTGGTTCTGGGCCTATCATATCCGGATCGAGAACGAAGGGCCGGTGGCGGTGCAACTGCTCACCCGCCACTGGATCATCACGGACGGGCGCGGCCTGCGCCACACGGTGGAGGGCGAGGGCGTGGTCGGCGAACAGCCGATGATCGTGCCGGGGGCGAGCTTCGACTATGTCTCAGGCTGCCCGCTGTCGACGCCGAACGGATCGATGCAGGGCAGCTATCACATGATTGCCGAGGACGGTTCGTCGTTCGACGTGGCGATCCCGCGATTCGCGCTGATCGCGCCGACCGTGTCGGGGGAACAGTGAGAGGCCGGGGTCTGCGCCGGGGACAGGCCGGAGAAGGATCGAGATGAAGCGGACCCATCTGCCGTTGAACGGAATGCGCGTGCTCGATGCCGCCGCCCGCCACCTCTCCTTCACCCGCGCGGCGGACGAGCTGGCGGTGACCCCGGCTGCCGTCGGCCAGCAGATCCGGGCGCTGGAGGATACGCTGGGCGTGGTGTTGTTCCGGCGCACCACCAAGGGGCTGGAGTTGACCCCCGAGGCGGAAAGCGGCCTCACCGCGCTGCGCAACGGCTTCCTCCAGTTCGAGGAAGCGGTGCGGGCGATGCAGGCGGGGCAATCCTCCAAGTCGCTGACCATCGCCGCGCCGCGCGACCTGACCGCCAAATGGCTGATGCCGCGGCTTTCCGACATCGCGCGAATCGATCCCGATCTGCGCTTCGTCCTGGTTCCCGCCGACGATGCGCTCGACTTCACCGAAGCCAATCTCGACCTGGCGATCCGCTGGGGCGAAGGGCCGGGCGAGCATGAGGGCGAGGCGCTGGAAAGCGACGGCATGATCACGATCGAGCGCCCCGGCGGCGGCACGATCGACGTGCGGATTTCCTGGCCCGGCTGCATGGCGGAGGATGCCGGATCGCTGGTGCGCGTCGCCGATGCCGGTCTTGCCATAGACGCGGCGGCGCAGGGGCTGGGCCGTGCGACCGTGCCCGAGTTGCTCGCCCGCGCCGATATCGAGGCGGGCCGGGTGGCCATGGTCGGCGAGCCCAAGGCCTCGCGACTCGGCTATTGGCTGGTCGCGCCGCTGCCGCAGTGGCGGCAGAAGAAGGTGCAGACGCTGGTCGAGGTGCTGGGCGGCTAGTTGCTGCCCCGGTTATTGCGCCTGGATGGAGATTTCGTTGCCGTCGCGCCCGGTGGAGGAAATCGGCCTGGTCTTCGTCAGCGCGTCCATCACCTTGACCGGCTCGGGAAGCCGATCGAATGCCGGAAAGACATAGGCGCGCTCGAGCGTGTTGAGCGTCACCGCATAGCCGGGCTTTTTCGCGTCGGAGAGCAGATCGGGATAGACCGAGATCGTATTACCCGCATCGGCGATGGCGATGGTGTAGGCAAAGCTGTCCGCCGGCAGCGCGCGGTACACGCCCAGTTCCGTGCTGCCTTCGCCGTCGCGGCAGAATGTGGCAGGCGCCGATTCTTCTTCCTTCTTGCCGTCTTCCGGTGGCTTGGACGCCATCATCGCCAGCGTTGCGCCGAGCAGGCCCGCTGCCATGTCCGGCTTCTTCATCTTCGCTTTCGGGTCGTAGCGTAGCGGCGTCGCGCAAGGCTGGACCGGGGCGGCTGCCGGCGCTTCCGGCACATTCGGCTTGCGGGCCGGCCAGCCCAGTTCGGCGACCACGGTCGAGAGCTTGGTGTCCAGTTCCGCAGGGGAAAGCACCGCGGAGCTGAGCCGCACCACCACCAGCCATTGCCCGAGCGGCAGCACCGCGACGCCGGTGGCGCGGAACGGCGGATGTGCCGGTTGATACACGCGGCGCAGCGCGCTGGTTGCGGTGCCGCCCGGCAGCGCGAAGCCCGATGGCGTGCCGATCGGTTCCGCGGCACCGAATGTGTCGCCCTTGAGCACCTGGGTCTCCACCCGATCGAACCAGACCGGCACGTCCATCAGCGCCGGGCGGAAGAGGAAGATGGTGGCGTGGGTGGTATTGCTGTCGCCGAACTGGAGCGAGACGTCGATTTCGCGGTCGCTGGCATCGGTGATCTCGTTGCGGGGCAAACCGGCAAGAGCCGTCGGCACGATCAGGCCGGTGGCGGCGTGCTGCCACTTCTTGTCGGCCGGAACCTCGATCTTGCGGCTTTGCTGCTGGGCCGCCGCCGGTACGCCGGTCGCCAGCAACAGGCCGATCGCAACCGCCATCGATCGAACGATCATGTGCATCCTCCCCCGTGTTGGGGCAGGATGCTAGGCGCAGCGCCGGGCGCTGGCAATTGGGCGCTATTCCTTTACCCGACCGATCGGCACCGGCAGCAACCGGCCCTGATCGTCGCCGATCACCATCACTTCCACGCCGAACGCATCGCGCAGCGGCTGGTGGGCGAGGGCGGTGGCGGCCGGACCGAAGGTGACCGTACGCCCGTCGCGGAGCAGCAGCACGTCGTCGGCCGCGCGCGCGGCCTGGACGAGATCGTGCAGCACGATCACCACGCCCATGCCGCCGGCCGCCAGCGCACGCAGGCGATCGAGCAGATCGAGCTGGTGGACCGGATCGAGGCTGGCCAGCGGCTCATCCGCCAGCAGCCATTGCGGCTGCCCGGCCAGCACCCGCGCGAGCAGCACCCGGGCGCGCTCGCCGCCGGAAAGCTGGGTAACGAGCCGATCGGCGAGAGGCCCGATCGCGGTGGCATCGATCGCGGCATCGATCGCGGCGCGATCCTCGGCCGAAAGACCGGCAAAGGGCGCGCGGTGCGGCAGCCGGCCGAGCGCGACCAGATCGGCGACGCGCAGATCCCAGTGCACCGTCGCGTCCTGCGGCAGATAGCCGATGCGGCGGGCGCGCTCGCGCGGCTCCAGCCGCGCAAGCAGCCTGCCGCCCAGCTTCACCTGGCCGGCATCGGGATCGAGCAGCCCGGCCAGTGTGCGGACCAGGGTGGACTTGCCCGAGCCGTTGGGGCCGAGGATCGCCGTGACCTTGCCGGGCCGCAGCGCCGCATCCAGCCCGTGCAGCACCCGGCGCTTGCCGAGGCTGACGGCGAGATCGGTGACGCTCAGTTCCATGTCGACCGCCGGAGTTTGAGGAGCAGCGCGAAGAAGAAGGGCGTGCCGAGCAGCGCCATCGCGATGCCGAGGCGGATCTCGCCCGCGCCGGGGGAAAGGCGCACGAGGCTGTCCGCCGCCAGTACCAGCGCCGCGCCGCCCAAGGCGCTGGGCAGCAGCAGCGCAGATGGGCGTGCGCCGGTCAGCGGGCGCAGCAGATGCGGCACGATCAGGCCGACAAAGCCGACCACCCCGCTTACCGCCACGCTGGCGCCGACCGCGAGGCCGGTGCCGAGCACGACGAGCAATTGGGTGCGCTCCAGCCGTACTCCCATCGATCGCGCGGCGGCTTCGCCCAGGGTCAGCGCATCGAGCGCACGGCCGGTGAGCAGCAGCAGCGCGCAGCCTGCCACGATGAACGGCAGCGCGAGCTGGACTTCGGCATAGCTGCGATCGGTGAGCGCGCCCATGATCCAGTCGAGAATCTCGGCGGTGGCATAGGGGTTGGGGGCGATCGAGATGAGGAAGCTGGTGAGCGCCGCGCCCAGGCTGGCGAGTACGGTGCCGGCCAGGATGAAGGCGACGGCGCTTTCCGCCCGCCAGGCGAGCCCGGCGAGCAGCAGCATCGATCCGCACGCCGCCGCCATGGCGCAGCCGAACAGCACGAGCGGCGCGGTGCTGCCGAGCAGCACGATGCTGGCAACCGCCCCCAGTGCGGCGCTGGACGAGACGCCGACCACCGCCGGATCGGCGAGCGGATTGCGCAGGAACCCCTGCAGCACGGCGCCCGAAAGCCCCAGGGCGGCGCCGATGGCGAGGCCCAGCAGTGCGCGGGGCAGGCGCAACTCGGCGATGATCCACCAGCGCGGATCCTGGCTGAACCAGGCGGCGGGGGGCACCCAGAACTTGCCGGCCATCAGCGATCCGGCGAACAGCAGGGCGACGAGCAGCGCCAGGCCGAGATTGAGGGCGAGGCGGTTCATCGAACGCTCCGGCGGAGGGCGGCGAGGCGAGTCATCGCCGCGGGAATAACCGGACCACCGCAATTGACCAGATGGCGTGGGAATTGGGCCTGCAGCACCGGCAGGCCGGTTTCGGCGATGGCGCGTTGGCGCAGGGCGGCGGCGCGCGAATCGCTGTCATGGCCGGCGCCTTCGGGCACGAGCATCACCCGCGGCGGATCGGCGATCACCTGCTCCATCGGCAGCTGGCCGGTATGGGCGAGGCCGTAATGCGCCGCCTGGTTGGCGAAGCCGGTGCGGACCATCATGTCGTCGAGCAGCGTCTGGCTGCCGTTGACGAGGTTGCCGCCGATCCAGAGCAGGGCGGAAGCCTTCGGGCCGCGCCAGCCGGTAGCGGCGATGGCGGCGTCGATCCGGGCGTTGAGGGCGGCGCCCCTGGCCGGGGCGCCGACCGCGGCGGCGAGCGCGGTCACCTGCGCCTTGCTGGCATCGATCGAGGCGGGAATGTCGAGGTAGAGCGCGTTCAGCCGGGCCCGGGCAAAGGCTTCGCGGGTGGAGGGCGGCGTGAAGCTGCTGGCGATCACCAGATCGGGCTTCATCCCGATCACTTCCTCCGCCGTGCCGCTGGTGCCGCGGAAGCGCCGGGCGACATCGAGCGGGATCGAGGTGGAATCAGGCCTTTGCGAATAATGGCTGATCGCGGCGATGCGTGCCGGCGGCACCAGCGCCAGCAGCATGGCATCGGCGCAGGGGTTCATCGACACGATACCCCCGCCGGCAGGGGGCGGCGGCGCCGCGCAGCTGGCCAGCCACAGACAGGCGAGCAGCGCGGCGCCGGCTCTCACTGGAAGCGCACCCGCACGCCGCCATAGGCAGCGCGGCCATAGGTGCCGTAGCCGGTGATCTGCTGATAGCGCACGTCGCCGATATTATCGACGCGGCCATAGACGGACAGCATTTTCGTGACCGGCATTTCCGCCCGCACGCCGGCAAGGGCATAGCCATCGATGCGGGTGGCGTTGCCGGCATCGTTGAAGCTGTCGCCCACCATCGTCACCGTGCCGCCGAGCGACAGGCCGAAGGGGAAGCGATAGTCGGCCGAGACGCTGGCGGTATCGCGCGGGCGGCGGGGCAGATCCTTGCCGATGCTGCCGGCGGTGCGGTTCTCGGCGGTGACATGGGTGACGTTGCCCCGCACCGTGAATGCCGCGACCGGCCGGAGCACGGCTTCGAGCTCGATGCCTTCCGCGCGCGTCTTGTTGAGGTTGAAATAGCTCGACGTGGCGAAGTTGAAATCGATCTGGTTGTCGGCATCGCGGTGGAACCAGGTGGCGCCCAGCGCGACCTTGCCGCCCGCCAGCGACTGGCGCACGCCGGCTTCGTAGCTCCTGGCGGTTTCCGGCTGGAGGTCCTGGAACCCATAGGCGCTGTAGAGCTGGTAGAGCGTCGGCGCCTTGAAGCCTTCGCCATAGCTGGCGTGAAGCAGCGTATCGGCGGTGGCGCGCACCGCGAGATCGGCGTTCCAGGTCCAGTGATTGCCGAAGCGGCTGTGATCGTCGTTGCGGACGCCGGCCGTTACCGTCACCGGCGCGATCGGCGTGACGATCGCCTGGCCATAGACGCTGGTGATCCCAGCCGAATAGCGGCCGGTGCTGCCAAAGCCTTCGTCATAGCGGATGCGGCTTTGCTCATGCTCCGCGCCGAACACGATGCGGAGCGGATCGGCCAGCATGGCATCGCCCTGATAGAGGTAGCGCTCGGCGCGGCCGCGATAGCGATAGGCGATACTGTCGTCGCCAGTATAGCCGTCGCGATCGATGTCGGAGAGGGTGAAGCCGATCCGGTTGCGCAGCCGGCCGCCGAACGCTTCGTGGCGCAGGCCGGCATAGCCATATAGTTCCTGCGTCTTGGCATATTCGCGGGTATCGCCGAAGGTGAAGGCGGGCGGGGCATAGCCGTCCAGATCGACCTTGCCGTCGGCATAATAGCCGCGCAGATCGAGCGCGAGGCCTTCGGCCAGCGTCACCTGGACATTGCCGGTGGCGCCGAACTGGCGATAGCCGTCCGCTTCGGTGCCGTCGGCGGCGGCGGAGATGCCGTCCGTGGTGAGGTAGCCCGCGGTGAGCCCGGCGGTGATCCGGTCATTGCCGCCGGCGATCGCCGCATTGCCGTTGAAGGTGCCGAACGAGCCGCCCTCCGCATTGGCGCGGAGGTAGAGGCCCTGCGCCCCTTGCAGGGTGGTGACGTTGACGACGCCGCCGATCGCCTGGCTGCCCCAGATCACCGAATTGGGGCCGCGCAGCACTTCGACGCGCTCGATCGATCCCGCGAGCAGGCTGGCGAAGTTGAAGGCGCCGCCGGTGGAGGAGGGGTCGCTCACGCGGATGCCGTCGATCAGCACCAGCGTCTGATCGCTCTGCGCGCCGCGGATGCTGAGCGCGGTGGCGGTGCCGAGCCCGCCGTTGCGGGCGACGGTGACGCCCGGCGTGGTCGCCAGCAGATCGGAGAGCGCGACCGTTTGGCGCTGCTCGATCTCGGCGCGGTCGATCACCGTCACCGAGCGGCCGACTTCGTCCGCCGGCTGGGCGACGCCGCTGGCGACGACGATGATCTTCGCGTCATCGGGCTCGGCATGGGCGGCGATCGGTGCGAACGCCGTGGCGGCGGCAAGGGAAAATGGCAAGAAACGCATCTGGTATAGACACCCGAGGATGGGGACCGGCGGCCCCGCATGGTTTGGTGTCGCTCGCACGGGGGTTTCAGCCCCGATCACCCGGTGCACCCCGCCCGCGTGAAGGAATCGACGGTACCGGGCAGGTCTCCTGGCTTCCGGGTCCATGCTGGCGCGCCGCCTTCCCGAAGCTGGAAGCCCCAGTGGCAGAAAGGCGCGCCGACTCGCCGGTTACAGTTGCGGGGGCAGCCTCGGACTTGGCACCGAGTTCCCTTTTCATCCTCCGTCGGGAGGACACCCGTTACGCCGGCCGCCTTAGCGGCAAGCCGGCCCCATCGACAAGCCCCGGCGCGGCACTGCCCCTAACCTTTGATAGTTTGTTATTTAAAATCAATTAGATAATCGCGTTCTTCCGGAACGTGCCCGAGCAAGGTGCGTTGCTTCGTGCCAGGAATGAGGAGGTTTCGATGACGAACAAGCAACTGCTGATCCTGGGGATTGCACCGCTACTGGCGCTGGGCGCCTGTGGTGGCAACACCGACAGCCCCGGCGTGGACAACGGCATGGAGACGTCCATGTCCACCGGCAACGCCATGGCGGACGATAGGGCGATGATGAACGATGGCGCGGGCAACGCGATGGCCGCTGCGGCGATGACGGGCCAGGACTTCGCCGACACCGTCGCCGCCAGCGATGCCTATGAGATCGCCGCGGGCAAGCTGGCGCAAGCCAAGGCGACCAGCGCAGGGCTGAAGGCGTTCGGCGCGGAAATGGTGGCGGCGCACACCCAATCCACCGACAAGCTGAAGGCTGCCGCCGGCAAGGCAAGCCCGGCGATCACGCCGGCGCCGGCGCTGACGGCGGAGCAACAGGCCCATCTACAGGCGTTGCAGGCCGCGACCGGCACCGCGTTCGACACCGAATACAAGGCGCAGCAGGTGGCCGCACATGCCCAGGCGCTTGCCGCCGTGCGAGGCTATGCCGCGCGGGGCGACGTGGAGTCGCTTCGTGCTTTCGCCCGCGAGGCCGAGGGCATGATCGCCAAACATGATGACGCGATCCGCGGCATGTAGATCGCGCCCGGGTGCGGCCGTCAGGCTGTCTCCCCGCCGACCGCCTGGAGCAGCGGGGGCGGGGCGGCGGCGGCCGCCGCGGCGATCGTGTCTTCCCGGTGCTTGAGGCGTCCGTCGATATGACCGCCCTGTTCGACGGTGAGCGTTTCATATTCGACGTCGCCGGTGATCCGGGCGGTGCGCTCGATGATCAGCCGGCGGACATGGACGGCACCTTCGACCAACCCCGCCAGCCGTGCATCCTCGGCTTCGACTCGCCCGAAAATCTGGCTTTCCGCGCCCTGCACCAGGCTGCCGCAGCGTACATCGCCTTCCACCCGCCCATCGATGTGCAGATCGGCGGTGGCGGTGATGTCACCGGTGACGACGATATCCGCGCCCAGCACCGAGAATTGACCACGCCGGGCATTGGTCTGCGCCGTGCCCGGTGCCGTACGTTCTTCGCGATTGCGGTTGCCGTTGAACATGAT
This sequence comes from Sphingomonas pokkalii, assembly GCF_003096275.1. Classification (GTDB taxonomy): domain Bacteria; phylum Pseudomonadota; class Alphaproteobacteria; order Sphingomonadales; family Sphingomonadaceae; genus Sphingomonas; species Sphingomonas pokkalii. Next base: position 2,374,765 of record NZ_QENQ01000001.1, on the reverse strand, counting down.
GGTCCCCATTTCGGTGATTGCCGAATCCCACTGCCGGTGGCTAGCACAGCCGGGCGGCGCGGTGCCACCGCGCGCGCCGCCCGGCTGTGCGGTTGACCGCGAGGGCGCGCATCGATATAGGCCGCCCGGTTCCGCGTGGGGCGATTCCCCTTGCGGCGCAAAGAGCTGAACGTTGCTGGAGACGCAATCGCCCGGGGGGCTGAGGCCGCCGGGGCCTTTTCGTATTCTGTCCAACAGGGCTCCAGCAAAGTAACCATCTGAAAGGTGAAGGGCTTCATGCCGACGATTAACCAGCTGGTCCGCAAGGGCCGCGAACCGCAGAAGGCCAAGAGCAAGGTCCCTGCGATGGAACAGAACCCGCAGAAGCGCGGCGTTTGCACCCGCGTGTACACGACGACCCCGAAGAAGCCGAACTCGGCGCTTCGCAAGGTGGCCAAGGTCCGTCTGACCAACAGCCGCGAAGTCATCAGCTACATCCCGGGCGAAGGCCACAACCTGCAGGAGCACTCGGTGGTGCTCATCCGCGGCGGCCGTGTGCGCGATCTTCCCGGCGTCCGCTACCACGTCCTTCGCGGCGTGCTGGATACGCAGGGCGTCAAGGATCGTAAGCAGAGCCGTTCGAAGTACGGCGCGAAGCGTCCGAAGTAATCAGGCCATAGTAAGCCCCGAACAGGTTTCGGATCGGCTGAAGATCATAAGGAAAAGTTGAGATGGCACGTCGTCGTCGTCCCGAGAAGCGGGAAATCCTGCCCGACCCGAAGTTCGGGGATGTGGTTCTTTCGAAGTTCATGAATTCGGTGATGCTGGACGGCAAGAAGTCCGTCGCCGAAGCGATCGTGTACGGTGCGCTTGAAACCGTTGAGACCCGCGCCAAGCGCGAGCCGCTCGGCGTGTTCCATGACGCGCTGAACAACATCAAGCCCGGCATCGAGGTCCGCAGCCGCCGCGTCGGCGGTGCGACCTACCAGGTCCCCGTCGAAGTGCGCCCGGAGCGCGCCCAGGCGCTGGCGATCCGCTGGCTGATCGCCTCGGCCCGCAACCGCAGCGAGCACACCATGGCCGCCCGTCTTTCGGGTGAGCTGATGGATGCGGCGAACAACCGCGGCAACGCGGTGAAGAAGCGCGAAGACACGCACCGCATGGCGGAAGCGAACCGCGCCTTCAGCCACTACCGCTGGTAACTTTCTTACCTACATATTGGGGAGCCGGACGGTCCGGCTCCCCAAATTTTCAAGGAAACCACGATCATGGCCCGCAGCCATCCGCTCGAGCGTTACCGCAACATCGGCATCATGGCCCATATCGACGCCGGTAAGACGACCACGACCGAGCGCATCCTTTATTACACCGGCAAGTCCTACAAGATCGGCGAAGTGCACGAAGGCACCGCGACGATGGACTGGATGGAACAGGAGCAGGAGCGCGGGATCACGATCACGTCTGCTGCTACCACGTGCTTCTGGCGCGCTGCCGACGGCAAGGGCGAAGAGCACCGCATCAACATCATCGACACCCCCGGCCACGTCGACTTCACCATCGAAGTCGAGCGTTCGCTGCGCGTGCTCGACGGTGCGGTTGCGTGCTTCGACGGCGTTGCCGGCGTTGAGCCGCAGTCGGAAACCGTGTGGCGCCAGGCCGACAAGTACGGCGTGCCGCGGATGTGCTTCATCAACAAGCTCGACCGCACCGGCGCCGATTTCTATTTCTGCGTGAACTCGATCATCGACCGCCTCGGCGCGCGTCCGGCGGTGCTGTATCTCCCGATCGGCATCGAGGGCGGCTTCAAGGGCCTCGTCGACCTGGTCGAGAACCGCGCGATCATCTGGCTCGAAGAGAGCCTGGGCGCGAAGTTCGAATATCAGGAAATCCCGGCCGATCTGGCCGAGAAGGCCGCGAAGTATCGCAGCGACCTGATCGAGATGGCGGTCGAGCTCGACGACACGCTGATGGAAGCCTATCTCGAAGGCAACGAGCCGAGCGTCGCCGACCTCAAGCGTCTGATCCGCAAGGGCACGCTCGAGATGGCGTTCGTGCCGGTGATCTGCGGCTCGGCGTTCAAGAACAAGGGCGTGCAGCCCCTGCTCGACGCCGTGATCGACTATCTGCCGAGCCCGCTCGACGTTCCGGCGATCAAGGGCGTGAAGCTCGACGGCGAGACGCCGGACGAGCGTCCGTCCTCGGACACCGAGCCGTTCGCGGCGCTGGCGTTCAAGATCATGAACGACCCGTTCGTCGGCACCCTGACCTTCGCGCGCATCTATTCGGGCAAGCTCGAAGCGGCCACCACCGTGATGAACTCGGTGAAGGACAAGAAGGAAAAGGTCGGCCGCATGCTGCTGATGCATGCGAACAGCCGTGAGGACATCCAGGAAGCCTATGCGGGCGACATCGTCGCGCTCGCCGGCCTCAAGGATACCACCACCGGTGACACGCTCTGCGCGCAGAACGCTCCGATCATCCTCGAGCGGATGGAATTCCCCGAGCCCGTGATCGAGCTGTCGGTGGAGCCGAAGACCAAGGCGGACCAGGAAAAGATGGGCGTCGCGCTCAATCGTCTTGCCCGCGAGGACCCCTCGTTCCGCGTCTCGTCCGACTCGGAGAGCGGCCAGACCATCATCAAGGGCATGGGCGAGCTCCATCTCGAGATCCTGGTCGACCGCATGAAGCGCGAGTTCAAGGTCGAGGCGAATGTCGGCGCGCCGCAGGTGGCGTATCGCGAATATCTCGCGAAGCCGGTCGACATCGACTACACGCACAAGAAGCAGTCGGGCGGCACCGGCCAGTTCGGTCGCGTCAAGGTCAAGCTGACGCCGGGCGAGCGTGGTTCGGGCATCGTCTTCAAGGACGAGATCAAGGGCGGTAACATTCCGAAGGAATATATCCCCGCGATCGAAAAGGGCTTCCGCGAGACGGCCGCTACGGGCTCGCTGGTCGGCTTCCCGATCATCGACTTCGAAGTGCTGCTGTATGACGGTGCGTACCACGACGTCGACTCGTCGGCGCTGGCCTTCGAAATCACCGCCCGTGCAGCGATGCGCGAAGCGGCCCAGAAGTCCGGCATCAAGCTGCTCGAGCCGATCATGAAGGTCGAAGTCGTCACCCCGGAAGACTATCTGGGCGACGTCATCGGCGACATGAACAGCCGTCGTGGCCAGATCCAGGGCACGGACACCCGCGGTAACGCGCAGGCCGTCACTGCCATGGTGCCGCTGGCGAACATGTTCGGCTATGTGAACGCGCTCCGCTCGTTCACCCAGGGCCGTGCGCAGTACACGATGCAGTTCTCGCACTACGATGAAGTGCCCGCCAACGTCGCCGACGAAGTGAAGGCAAAGCTGGCGTAATCGGAAAACAGCCGCTATGGGGCCGCGTTCTCGCGAGTCCCCTGGCGGCACGGGAAATTGAATCAGAAGGTAGGAAGACAATGGCGAAGGCAAAGTTCGATCGGAGCAAACCGCACCTCAACATCGGCACCATCGGTCACGTCGACCATGGCAAGACGTCGCTGACGGCTGCGATCACGAAGATCCTCGCGGAGAACGTTGCGGGCAACGCTGCGGTCGATTTCGCGAACATCGACAAGGCGCCGGAAGAGCGCGAGCGCGGCATCACCATCTCGACCGCGCACGTCGAGTATGAGACCAACACCCGTCACTATGCGCACGTCGACTGCCCGGGTCACGCCGACTATGTGAAGAACATGATCACCGGCGCGGCGCAGATGGACGGCGCGATCCTGGTGGTGGCAGCGACCGACGGTCCGATGCCGCAGACCAAGGAGCACATCCTGCTCGCCCGTCAGGTCGGCGTGCCGACCATGGTGGTGTTCCTCAACAAGTGCGACCTGGTCGACGACGAGGAAATCCTCGAGTTGGTCGAAATGGAAATCCGCGAAGAGCTCTCCAAGCGTGAGTTCGACGGCGACAACATTCCGATCATCCGTGGTTCGGCGACCGCCGCTCTGAACGGTACCGACGACAAGCTCGGCAAGGACGCCATCCTGGCGCTCATGGCCGCTTGCGACGAGTCGATCCCCGAGCCGGATCGTCCCCTCGACAAGCCGTTCATGATGCCGATCGAAGACGTGTTCTCGATCTCGGGCCGCGGCACCGTGGTGACCGGCCGTGTCGAAACCGGCATCATCAAGGTTGGTGAAGAAGTCGAGATCGTCGGCATCCACGACACCCGCAAGACCGTCGTGACCGGCGTCGAAATGTTCCGCAAGCTGCTCGACCAGGGCCAGGCCGGTGACAACGTCGGTGCGCTGCTGCGCGGCGTCGCGCGTGACGAGGTGGAGCGTGGTCAGGTTCTGGCGAAGCCGGGCACGATCAAGCCGCACACCGAGTTCAAGTCGGAAGTGTACGTCCTGTCGAAGGACGAGGGTGGCCGTCACACGCCGTTCTTCGCGAACTATCGTCCGCAGTTCTACTTCCGTACCACGGACGTGACCGGCACCGTCGAGCTGCCCGAGGGCACCGAAATGGTGATGCCGGGCGACAACATCTCACTGGGCGTCAAGCTCATCGCGCCGATCGCCATGGACGTCGGCCAGCGCTTCACGATCCGCGAAGGCGGTCGTACCGTCGGCGCCGGCGTGGTCGCGTCGATCGACAAGTAAGCATCGCGCCGGCCTCGGCCGGCAGGTGATGAAAAAAGGTTCCGCCCGGCACTCGAAAAGAGTGTCGGGCGGTTGCCTTTTTATGGAAGGGCCGTTAAAGGCGCGCCCTTCGGTTTTAGAGTTCAACAGCAAGAGGCGGCCATCCAGCCGCCGTTCCGGACCAACCGGCGCCTCCCGAATCGCTGATCCAGCGGCAGGGCAGGAGGCCGGGGCTTCGCCGGAGTGGCATTGGGTGCGTTGCCCCGCTCTTTCGCATCGGTAGGACCATGGAAACGCAGAATATCCGCATTCGCCTCAAGGCGTTCGATCACCGCGTGCTCGATCAGGCTGCCGGCGACATTGCCGACACGGCCCGCCGCACCGGCGCCCTTATCCGTGGCCCCATCCCGCTCCCGACTCATATCGACAAGTTCACGGTCAACCGTGGCCCGCACATCGATAAGAAGTCGCGCGAGCAGTTCGAGACCCGCACCTACAAGCGCATGCTCGACATCGTTCAGCCGACCCCGCAGACCGTGGACGCGCTGATGAAGCTCGACCTGGCCGCCGGCGTCGACGTCGAGATCAAGCTGGCCTGAGCCGGCTTTCAGCCCCCGCGCTTCGCGGGGGCTTTTGGCGTTCACCCTTTATACGGTGGACAGGGAAGCGAAGCTGACGTAAAGGCCGCGCTTCCACGAGATTCGCGACTCCCTGCATGGAGTCGCCATCCTCCTCGACCGGATCGTTCCCCGATCCAACGCAAGGAGTGGTGAGCCGGAACCGGCTCGCAGCGACAAGGGATACCGCCGGCGGCTTTCGAGTGGCCGGGCCTGCGTCCCCCGTCTCTTCCACCGCGAGGTGGAGGTTCAGCCCGGACGGGGGCTTCGCAGTAAAACATTCAGGGTTGAACACGCACCCGCGGGAATGGTCCCGGGGGTGCCTCTGTAATAGGAGCAACAGGCCGATGCGCACTGGCGTTATCGCGAAGAAGATGGGGATGACCCGCCTGTTCCAGGACGACGGCCGGCACGTGCCGGTGACCGTTCTGGCACTGGAAGGCGTCCAGGTGGTGGCACAGCGCACCACCGAAAAGGATGGCTATGTCGCCGTTCAGGTCGGCGCCGGCACGGCGAAGGCCAAGAACGTCGCCAAGCCGCAGCGCGGCCACTTCGGCAAGGCCGAAGTCGAGCCGAAGGCGATCCTCTGCGAATTCCGCGTCGAGGAAGATGGTCTGCTGGACGTGGGCGCCGAGATTTCGGCCGACCATTTCGTCGCAGGCCAGCTGGTCGACGTGTCGGGCCGTACCCAGGGTAAGGGTTTCGCCGGCGCCATGAAGCGTTGGGGCTTCGGCGGTCTGCGCGCCACCCACGGCGTTTCCGTCTCGCACCGTTCGCACGGTTCGACCGGTAACCGCCAGGATCCGGGTCGCGTCTTCAAGAACAAGAAGATGGCCGGCCACATGGGCGACCGCAATCGCACCCAGCAGAATCTGGAAGTGGTCGGCACCGACGCCGAGCGCGGCCTGATCTTCGTCAAGGGTTCGGTTCCGGGCTCGAAGGGTGGCTGGCTGATCGTGAAGGACGCCGTCAAGGTCGCCCGTCACGCCGAAGCGCCGTACCCCGCCGGTCTGAAGGCCGTCGCGAACAGCAACGAGGCTCCCGCCGCAGCGCCCGAAGCGGCCGCTCCGGAAGCCACCGAAGGCCAGGAGGGCTAAGTGAAGGTCAAGGTTCAAACCCTCGACGCCGCCGAGAAGGGCGATATCGAGCTCAACGACGAGATCTTCGGTCTCGATCCGCGCGCCGACATCCTGCACCGCGTCGTCACCTGGCAGCTCGAGAAGCGCCGCGGCACTGCCCGCGGCACCCGTGAGCGTGCGGACGTTGCGCGTTCGGGCAAGAAGTGGGGTCGCCAGAAGGGCGGCGGCACGGCGCGTCACGGCGATCGCCGCGCCCCGGTGTTCATCGGCGGTGGTAAGGCGCACGGCGCTCGTGTTCGCGACTTCAATCCGTCGCTGAACAAGAAGATCCGCGCGCTGGGCCTGAAGATGGCGCTGTCGAGCCACGCCAAGGCGGGTTCGCTGATCGTCATGGACAGCCTCGTCGTCGAGAACGGCAAGACCAAGGTGCTCGCGGGCAACCTGGAAAAGCTGGGCTTCGGCAAGAAGGCGCTGGTGATCGACGGTGACACCGTCGAGACGACGTTCGCGCTGGCCGCAGGCAACCTGCACCAGGTGGACGTGCTGCCGGCGATCGGTGCCAACGTCTATGACATCCTGAAGAGCGACACGCTGGTCCTGACCCGCGCTGCCGTCGAGAAGCTGGAGGCGCGCTTCAATGGCTAAGCAGTCCAAGCCGGTCGACAACCGTCACTATGACGTGATCGTCGCACCGCACATCACCGAGAAGTCGACGCTCGTCTCCGAGGCGAACGCCGTGGTCTTCAAGGTCGCCAGCGACGCGACCAAGCCGGAGATCAAGGCCGCTGTCGAGGCAATCTGGAACGTGAAGGTCACGGGCGTGAACACGCTGGTCCAGAAGGGCAAGACGAAGAAGTGGAAGGGTGCGCCCTACCGCCGCTCCGACATGAAGAAGGCGATCGTCACCCTCGCTGAAGGTGAGCAGATCGACGTGACGCAGGGGGTCAACTGACCATGGCGCTCAAGAATTACAATCCGACGTCGCCTGGCGTCCGCGGCCTGATCCTGATCGACCGCTCGCAGCTGTTCAAGGGACGCCCCGTCAAGGCGCTGACCGAGGGCAAGACCAAGACCGGCGGCCGTAACAACAAGGGCCATGTCACCTCGCGTGGCATCGGCGGTGGTCACAAGCAGCGCTATCGCATCGTCGATTTCAAGCGTCGCCTGTGGGACGTCGAAGGCACTGTCGAGCGGATCGAGTATGACCCGAACCGCACCGCCTTCATCGCGCTGATCAACTATGGCGCCGGCGAAGACGGCAAGGATCGTCTGGCCTACATCATCGCCCCGCAGCGTCTCGCTGTCGGCGACAAGGTGATCGCGGGCAAGAAGACCGACGTGAAGCCGGGCAACGCCATGGAGCTGGGCCAGATGCCGGTCGGCACCATCGTCCACAATGTGGAGATGAAGCCGGGCAAGGGCGGTCAGATCGCCCGATCGGCCGGTGCGTACGTCCAGGTCGTCGGTCGTGACCGCGGCATGGTGATCGTGCGTCTGGGCTCGGGTGAGCAGCGCTACATCCACGCCGCCTGCATGGCGACGGTGGGCGCGGTGTCGAACCCCGACAACCAGAACCAGAACTTCGGCAAGGCCGGTCGTAGCCGCTGGCAGGGTGCGCGTCCGCTCACCCGCGGTGTCGCGAAGAACCCGGTCGACCACCCGCACGGCGGTGGTGAAGGCCGTACCTCGGGCGGCCGTCACCCGGTTACCCCGTGGGGCAAGCCGACCAAGGGTGCGCGCACCCGCCACAACAAGGCGACGGACAAGATGATCATCCGTTCGCGTCACGCGAAGAAGAAGGGCTGATAGATGGCTCGCTCCGTATGGAAGGGTCCGTTCGTGGACCTGCACCTTCTCAAGAAGGCAGAAGCCGCCCAGGATCAGGGCACGCGCGCTGGTCCGATCAAGACCTGGTCGCGTCGCTCGACGATCCTCCCGCAGTTCGTTGGTCTGACGTTCAACGTCTACAACGGCCGCAAGTTCGTCCCCGTCTCGGTCAACGAGGAAATGGTCGGCATGAAGCTCGGCGAGTTCGCGCCGACCCGCTTCTTCCCCGGCCACGCCGCCGACAAGAAGGGTAAGCGCTAATGAGCAAGCAGGCAGCCCCCCGTAAGGTCGGCGAGAAGGAAGCTCTCGCCGTCGCCACGCAGATCCGTGGTTCGGCGCAGAAGCTGAACCTGGTTGCCGGTCTGATCCGCGGTCGTTCGGCGGCCGAGGCGATGAACATCCTCGCTTTCTCGAAGAAGGCGATGGCGGTCGACGCCCGCAAGGTGCTGGCTTCGGCCATCGCCAATGCCGAGAACAACCATAACCTCGACGTCGACGCGCTCGTCGTCGCCGAGGCCTCGGTCGGCAAGTCGATCACGATGAAGCGCTTCGCGACGCGCGGCCGTGGCAAGTCCACCCGCATCCTGAAGCCGTTCAGCCGTCTGCGCATCGTCGTGCGCGAGCAGGAAGAAGCATAATGGGTCAGAAGAGCAATCCCATCGGTCTGCGCCTGCAGATCAACCGCACCTGGGACAGCCGCTGGTTCGCGGAAGGCCATGACTATGGCCGTCTGCTGCTGGAGGACCTCAAGATCCGCAAGTTCATCCTCAAGACGCTGCCGCAGGCCGCGATCTCGAAGGTGGTCATCGAGCGTCCGGCCAAGCTGTGCCGCATCTCGATCTTCGCGGCACGCCCCGGCGTGATCATCGGCAAGAAGGGCGCGGACATCGAGAAGCTGCGCAAGACGCTCGGCGCGATGACTTCGTCCGACGTCTCGCTCAACATCGTCGAGATCCGCAAGCCGGAAGTCGATGCGAAGCTCGTCGCGCAGGGCGTGGCGGACCAGCTGGAGCGCCGTATCGCGTTCCGTCGTGCGATGAAGCGCGCGGTGCAGTCGGCGCTCCGTCTCGGCGCCGAGGGCATTCGTATCACCTGCGCCGGCCGTCTGGGCGGCGCGGAGATCGCCCGCACCGAATGGTACCGTGAGGGCCGCGTTCCGCTGCACACGCTGCGCGCGAACGTCGACTATGCCGAGGCCGAAGCCCACACCGCCTATGGCGTGTGCGGCGTGAAGGTCTGGATCTTCAAGGGCGAAATCCTGGGCCACGATCCGATGGCGCAGGACCGGCTGAACCTCGAGGCGCAGACCTCGGGCGTGCGCCCGGCGCGCGACGATCGCCGCTAAGGACTAGGACAGAACAATGCTGCAACCGAAGCGCACCAAGTTCCGTAAGGCCTTCAAGGGCCGCATCCATGGCGACGCCAAGGGTGGTACGGCGCTCAACTTCGGCTCCTATGGCCTGAAGGCGATGGAGCCCGAGCGGATCACCGCGCGCCAGATCGAGGCGGCTCGCCGCGCGATCACGCGTCACATCAAGCGTCAGGGTCGTCTCTGGATCCGCATCTTCCCGGACGTTCCCGTTTCGTCGAAGCCTGCCGAAGTCCGCATGGGCTCGGGTAAGGGTTCGCCGGAATTCTGGGTCGCCCGCGTCAAGCCCGGCCGCATCCTGTTCGAGCTGGACGGCGTTCCCGGCCCGCTCGCGGCGGAAGCGTTCGAGCGCGCGGCGATGAAGCTGCCGATCAAGACCAAGGTCGTCGCGCGCCTCGGCGACACGACGCACCTGGAGGGCTGAGAGAAATGACCAAGGCAACCGATTTTCGGGCCAACACCGACGACCAGCTCGCCGAGCAGCTGGGCAACCTGAAGCGCGAGCAGTTCAACCTGCGCTTCCAGGCTGCCACCAGCCAGCTCGAGAAGCCGACCCGCGTGCGGGAAGTGCGTCGCGACATCGCCCGTATCAAGACGCTGCAGAACGAGCGCTCGCGCTCGACTGCCAAGTAAGAGGACCGAGACCATGCCGAAGCGCGTGCTGACCGGGAACATCGTCTCGGACAAGGGCGACAAGACCGTGGTGGTTCTCGTGGAGCGTAAGGTGAAGCACCCGCTCTACGGGAAGATCATCCGCCGCTCGAAGAAGTACCACGCCCATGACGAGGCGAATGAGTACAAGGCCGGCGAGACCGTGCGCATCGAAGAGACTGCGCCGATCTCCAAGCTGAAGACCTGGAAGGTGATCGGGCGGGTTGATACCCACGCGACGCCGAACACGGTCGACGCATAATCGTCATCTCCGCTCTTGCGGAGAACTCGAGTTGCGGTCATAGGCCGCCGCTTTGGTGCCCCGGCCGCTAAGGCCGGGGTGACGCATTAGAAACGGAACCACCGGGCTCGTCCCGGCAGGCCAAACGAGAAGGAACCGGATCAATGATCCAGATGCAGTCCAATCTCGACGTCGCAGACAACAGCGGCGCGAAGCGGGTGCAGTGCATCAAGGTGCTGGGCGGGTCGAAGCGTCGCTTCGCCGGCGTGGGCGACGTGATCGTCGTCAGCATCAAGGAAGCCGCCCCGCGCGGCAAGGTGAAGAAGGGCGACGTGCACCGTGCGGTGATCGTCCGTACGGCGAAGGACATCCGTCGCGCCGACGGTTCGGTGATCCGTTTCGACGGCAACGCCGCTGTGCTGGTCAACAAGAACGAGGAGCCGATCGGCACCCGTATCTTTGGCCCGGTGGTCCGCGAGCTCCGCTCGAAGGGCTTCATGAAGATCATTTCGCTCGCCCCCGAGGTGCTGTGATGGCTGCTGCCAAGATCAAGAAGGGCGACAAGGTCGTTGTCCTGTCCGGCAAGGACAAGGGCAAGACCGGTGAAGTCGTCAAGTCGCTGCCGAAGGACGACAAGGTCGTCGTTTCCGGCGTGAACATCGCCGTTCGCCATAAGAAGCCGACCCAGGGCGATCCCCAGGGTGGCCTGGTGCGCGCCGAAGCGCCGCTGCATGTCTCGAAGGTTGCGCATGTGACCGCCGACGGCAAGGCGACCCGCGTCCGCTTCGAAACCCGCGACGGCAAGAAGGTTCGCGTCGCCGTCAAGACCGGGGAGGTCATCAATGGCTGATTCCTACACGCCGCGGATGCGGAAGCTGTATGACGAGACCATCGTCAAGGCGATGACCGAGAAGTTCGGCTACAAGAACGTCATGGAAATTCCGCGCATCGAGAAGATCGTGCTGAACATGGGCGTTGGCGAAGCCACCCAGGACAAGAAGAAGGTCGAGCAGGCCGCTTCTGAAATGGAACTGATCGCCGGCCAGAAGCCCGTCGTGACCAAGGCGAAGAAGTCGATCGCGCAGTTCAAGCTGCGTGAAGGCATGCCGATCGGCTGCAAGGTTACCCTGCGCCGCGAACGCATGTACGAGTTCCTCGACCGTTTCATCACGATCGCGCTTCCCCGCGTCCGCGACTTCCGTGGCCTCAACCCGAAGTCGTTCGACGGCCGTGGCAACTATGCCTGCGGCATCAAGGAACAGCTCGTGTTCCCCGAGATCAACTATGACCGCATCGACAAGGTGCGCGGCATGGACGTGATTGTTACCACCACTGCCAAGACGGATGACGAGGCTCGCGAGCTTCTCCGTCTTTTCGGTTTCCCGTTCCCGCAAGTGGACGGCGAAGCGAAGCAGGCGGCGTAAGGAAGGAAGAACTTAAGTCATGGCGAAACTGAGTTCGATCAACAAGAACGAGCGTCGCAAGCAGCTGGTGAAGAAGTATGCCGGCAAGTATGCGAAGCTGAAGGCGATTGCGAACGACGACAGCCTGGATGAGACCGAGCGTCTCATCGCACGGCTCAAGATGGCCGAGATCCCCCGCAACGGGAACCCGACCCGCATTCGCAACCGGTGTGAGCTGACGGGTCGTCCCCGCGCTTATTACCGCAAGTTCCGTCTCGCACGTGTCATGCTGCGCGATCTGGCCAACAAGGGCCTGATCCCGGGTGTCACGAAGTCGAGCTGGTAAAGGACACGCAAGATGGCAGTGACCGATCCCCTGGGTGATATGCTCACCCGCATCCGCAACGGCCAGCGTGCGCGCAAGGACAGCGTCCTCACGCCCGCGTCGAAGCTGCGTGCCCGCGTCCTCGACGTGCTTCAGCGCGAGGGCTATATCCGTGGTTACAGCGAAGAGCAGATGGGCCCCGCGGCCGGCATCCGCATCGAGCTGAAGTATTTCGAGGGCCAGCCGGCGATCAAGCACGTCGCGCGCATCTCGAAGCCCGGCCGCCGCATCTATTCGGGCGCGCAGGAACTTCCGCGCATCCGCAATGGCCTCGGCATCACGATCGTCTCGACGCCTCGCGGTGTTCTGTCCGACGCGGAAGCGCGCGAACAGAATGTCGGCGGCGAAGTGCTGGCGGAGGTGTTCTGATGAGCCGCATCGGTAAGAAGCCGGTTCCCGTCCCCGCGGGCGTGACCGCGAACATCGACGGCGGGCAGATCTCGGTAAAGGGTCCCAAGGGCACCCTTTCCATGCCGCTCGCGGACGACATCAAGTATGAGCTCACCGACGGCGGCATTTCGGTGCAGCCGGCCAACGAGACCAAGCGCGCCCGTGCCTTCTGGGGCATGCAGCGTACCCTGGTGCAGAACCTCGTCACCGGCGTGACCACCGGCTTCACCAAGAAGCTGCTGATCACCGGCGTGGGCTACCGCGCTGCCTCGCAGGGCAAGGTCCTGAAGCTGCAGCTCGGCTATTCGCACGACGTCAACTTCGACATCCCCGAGGGGATCGAGATCAAGACGCCGGATCAGACCACGGTCGAGATCTCGGGCATCGACAAGCAGAAGGTCGGCCAGGTGGCCGCGGAAATCCGCCGTTGGCGCAAGCCGGAGCCCTATAAGGGCAAGGGCATCAAGTACGATGGCGAATTCATCTTCCGCAAGGAAGGGAAGAAGAAGTGATCAGCACCAAGGGTCTTTCGCTTTTCGAAAAGCGTCGTCGCCGCAACCGTACCGCGCTGCGTGCGCGGGCCGGTGGCCGTCCTCGTCTGTCGATCCATCGCTCGGGCAAGCACATCTATGCCCAGGTGATCGACGATACCCAGGGTCGCACCGTCGCCTCGGCCTCCACGCTCGAGAAGGACGTGCGTGGCCAGACCGGCGCCACGATCGCCGCGGCGCAGGAAGTGGGCAAGCGCGTTGCCGAAGCAGCCAAGGCTGCCGGCATCACCCAGGTCGTCTTCGACCGCGGTGGCTTCCTCTACCATGGTCGCGTCAAGGCGCTGGCAGATGCCGCGCGTGAGAGCGGATTGGAGTTCTAAGATGGCCGATGAAATCAACACGACCGAAGCACCGGTCGAGGCGCAGGACGCCGGCCAGGCGGCCCCCGAGCAGCAGGGCCGTGGCCCGCGCGGCGGCCGTGGCCGTGGCGGCCCCGGCGGCGGTGACAACCGCGGCCGCGGCGGCCGGGACGGCAACCGTGGTCGTCGCGACGATCGCCGCGGCAGCCAGGAAGATGGCGGCGAGGAGCTGATCGAAAAGCTCGTCCACATCAACCGCGTCTCGAAGACGGTGAAGGGCGGCAAGCGCTTCGGCTTCGCAGCACTGGTCGTCGTCGGCGACGGCAAGGGCCGTGTCGGCTTCGGCCATGGCAAGGCGCGCGAAGTGCCGGAAGCCATCTCGAAGGCGACCGCTTCGGCCAAGAAGGCGATGGTTCGCGTTCCGCTGAAGGAAGGCCGCACGCTGCACCACGACGGCAACGGCCATTTCGGCGCAGGCCGCGTGACCGTCCGTTCGGCACCGCAGGGTACCGGCATCATCGCCGGCGGCCCGATGCGCGCGATCTTCGAATCGCTGGGCGTGGCCGATGTGGTGACCAAGTCGGTCGGCACGTCCAACCCGTACAACATGATCCGCGCCACGTTCGAGGCCCTGGGTGAGCAGACTTCGCCGAAGTCGGTCGCGCAGCGCCGTGGCAAGAAGATCGCCGATCTGCTCGGCCGCGGTGGTTCGCAGACCGCCGAGGCGGACGCTGCGGCCGTTACGGAGTAAACGATCATGGCGAAGATCAAGATCAAGCAGATCGGCTCGCCGATCCGCCGCACCAAGGATCAGCGCGCGACGCTGATCGGCCTTGGCCTCAACAAGATGCACAAGGTTTCGGAGCTCGAGGATACCCCCGAGGTCCGCGGCATGATCCGCAAGCTGCCGCACATGGTCGAGGTGATCGAGGGCTGAGCCTTCGGTCTGCCGAACCAGGCGACAACACGAAGAGGGCGGTGGGCAACCACCGCCCTTTTTCGTTTGTCCTTGAATTTGCTTGGCTGAACGTTCGAAGTCAGTGGGGCGGGGGCGTGCCTCGGACGTCACCTGCGACCTTCGCCCGCACCGGCATTGGGTGCCGGGTCAATCGATGCTAGGAGGATAGCATTGATGGAGCATCATGATGCGCACGACCCTTGCCCTTGATGACGAACTTGTCGCCAAAGCCCAGGCCTTTACCGGCCTGCGGGAGAAGTCGGCGCTGGTTCGGGAGGCGCTCACCGCCTTGATCGAGCGCGAAAGTGCCCGTCGGCTCGCGCGGCTGGGCGGCAGCGAACCGGACGCCATGCTTCCCCCGCGTCGCCGTTCGGACGCGGGCGACGCTTGATCCTCGTCGATAGCTCGGTCTGGATCGATCATCTCCGCAGCCGAGACGCTGCGCTGGCGGAACTGCTCCTCCGAGGACAAGTGCTCGCGCATCCTTTCGTGATCGGGGAACTGGCGCTGGGCAGCCTCCGCCAGCGGGAGGAAATCATCGGCGCGCTGTTGGATTTGCCCAAGGCGATCGTCGCCGAGGACGCCGAGGTGCTGGCGCTCATCGCCCGAGAAACGCTGTACGGGCGGGGTATCGGCTATATTGATGCGCACCTGCTCGCGTCGGTGCGGCTGACACCCGATGCCTTGCTGTGGTCGCGCGATCGACGACTGCATGACGCGGCGGGCCGCCTCGGGATCGCGTTATCTTCGGGTTCCGGTCGGTCGCCCAGTTAGCTTGCTTACACGGCGAGTGATCGGGGGCCTTCCTATAGCGGGGCGGCGGCCTGCTGAATCGCGATGGGCTCAAGGTCGGTAGCTCGATCGAGGCAAACGGGTTTGCCATTCGAGCGACACTTGTTCGAAATCTTTCCGGTGAGAATCGCATAATGGCCTGCAGTGAGCCGGGCCCGTAAGTCGAAGAACGCCCATGGTGGCCCTTCACCAATTGCGAGCGACGGATGCAACGGCATCCTGATGCCTGATACGTCATCAGCTCCGGCGTCTAGCGCGACGCGCATGGCTTTCATCGAACGGCCGATTTGGTCCGCTTCCGCTTTGTTTCGGTATAAGCCGCACGACATCGGCTCGCACTCGGGGAGGTATCCGAACACGCGTACCGTCTGCCCATTCAGCGCGTCGATATTTGCAACGACCGTGTCGATCGTCATTGTCTTCGTCGGCGTTTGCGTTCCGCACGCCGTGGTGGCGAGGACGACGGGCAGAAGAAGCCATGTTCGGCACTCAGAAGGTATTCTCATCGTCGTCCAAGATCCTTCAACTACCCGCCGGCAACGTCCCGCTAGCGGGGGTAATGCAACTCCGCATGCTGGTGTTCGCCCGCCCGATGCGCCCTCCCCCAAACAAGAGTCGACATTCCCCCCGCTCGCCGCTATGAGCCCGCGCTTCCCATCAACGCGCGACAAAAGCGAAAGCGAGTGCACACATCATGAAGCTGAACGAACTCAACGACAACCAGGGCGCCCGTCATCGCCGCATGCGCATCGGCCGTGGTATCGGTTCGGGCAAGGGCAAGACCGGCGGCCGCGGCGTCAAGGGTCAGAAGAGCCGCGAAGGCGTCTCGATCAAGGGCTTCGAGGGCGGTCAGATGCCGCTCCACATGCGTCTGCCGAAGCGTGGCTTCAACAACATCTTCGCCAAGGACTATGCCGAGGTGAACCTGGGCGAGATCCAGAAGGCTGTCGATTCGGGCAAGCTGACCGGCACCGACATCGATCACGCCGCGCTGAAGGCCGCTGGCCTGGCCCGTGGCGGCAAGGACGGCGTCCGTCTGCTCGGCAAGGGTTCGCTCACCGCGAAGCTGAACTTCACCGTCGCCGGCGTCTCCGCCGGTGCGCGTGCGGCCGTCGAGAAGGCGGGTGGCACCGTCACCGTGCCGGAAATCGTGCCGGCCGCCGACAAGCACAAGGCGAAGCACCGCACGGCCCAGGCCGCTGCCAAGGCCGCCAAGCAGGGCTGACGAAATGCGAAGGCGGGGCTCCCAAGGCTCCGCCTTCCTTCGTGCTGGGCTTGCCCAAAGGCCGTTCTTTCTTCCTCGTCCACAGAAAAACGGCCCTTCGACAAGCTCAGGGCGATCGGGATTCGCGCGACAGGGCTTAGACAAGCCGCGCGCAGGCCCTATATGCATCCCCGCAGGGCGGGGGAGCGCCCGTCACTTATCCGGGACGAAGATACGAAATGGCATCCGCAGCCGACCAGCTGGCCTCCAGCATCAATCTGGCGAAGTTCAGCAAGGCCACCGACCTCAAGAAGCGCCTGTGGTTCACCCTCGGTGCGCTGATCGTCTTCCGCATGCTGAGCTATGTGCCGCTGCCGGGCATCGACCCGACGGCGCTCGGCCTGCTCGCGCAGCAGACCCAGGGCGGCGTGCTCGATTTCTTCAACAACTTCACCGGCGGCGCACTCTCGCGCATGTCGATCGTGGCGATGGGCGTGATGCCCTATATCACCGCGTCGATCGTGGTGCAGCTCGCCTCCTCGCTGTCGCCGCAGCTCGCCGCGATCAAGAAGGAAGGCGAAAGCGGCCGCAAGCGGCTGAACCAGTATACGCGTTACGGCACGGTGCTTCTGACCGCGGTGCAGGGCTATTTCCTGGTGCAGGGCCTGCAGGCCGCCGGTGCCGCCAAGGGGCTGAGCCCGGTGGTGGAGCCGGGCCTCGCCTTCACGATGACCGCCGTCGTCAGCCTGATCGGCGGCACGATGTTCCTGATGTGGATCGGTGAGCAGATCACCAGCCGCGGCATCGGCAACGGCATCTCGCTGATCATCATGGCCGGCATCGTCGCCCGCCTGCCGGTCACGCTGGTCCAGCTGTTCGAAAGCGGCCGTTCGGGCTCGATCGATCCGCTGCGCCTGATCTTCGTGATCGTCTGCGTTGCGGCGCTGGTGCTGTTCATCTGCTTCATGGAGCGCGCCCAGCGCCGCATCCTGATCCAGTATCCGAAGCGCCAGACGGCGCGCGGGGTGCAGGCCGAGCGCAGCCACCTGCCGCTGAAGCTGAACACCGCCGGCGTGATCCCGCCGATCTTCGCCTCGTCGCTGTTGCTGCTGCCGCTGACGATCACCCAGTTCGCCGGCCAGGCGACGACGGGCGAGAGCTGGTGGGGCGATCTGATCGCGAACCTGAATATCTGGCTCCGCCACGGTTCGCCGATCTACATGTCGCTCTATGCCGCCGGCATCATCTTCTTCTCGTTCTTCTACACCGCGGTTGTCTTCAACCCGGAAGAGACGGCGGACAATCTGAAGCGCTATGGCGGCTTCGTGCCGGGCATTCGCCCCGGCAAGAACACCGAACTCTATTTCGATTATGTGCTGACCCGCATCACCGTGATCGGCGCAGGCTATCTGACGATCATCTGCCTGTTGCCGGAATGGGCGTTCTCCGCGATGAGCATCCCGTTCCTGATGGGCGGCACTAGCCTTCTCATCGTTGTCAACGTAACCATGGACACGGTGACGCAGATCCAGTCGCACCTGCTGGCCCACCAGTATGGCGACCTGATCAAGAAGGCGAAGCTCAAGGGCGGCCGCGCGCGCTGATCGGCGCGGCGGCACAAGAGCGTTTTCACCTTGGGCGAAGACGCTCTAGTTCTTGATTGCCGCATTTTCCGAGTCGTTGACCGTAAACGGTCAACTTGAAAATGCTCTAGGGGAGGTACCTGTTGAATATCATCCTGTTGGGTCCGCCGGGGGCCGGTAAGGGCACCCAGGCGAAGCGGCTCGAAACCGAGCGCGGCATGGTGCAGCTGTCCACGGGCGACATGCTGCGCGCCGCGGTGAAGGCGGGGACGCCGACGGGCCTGAAGGCCAAGGCAGTGATGGAGGCGGGCCAGCTCGTCTCCGACGCGATCGTCTCCGGCATCATCGGCGAGCGGCTCGACATGGCGGACACCGAGACGGGCGCGATCTTCGACGGCTATCCGCGCACCTATGCGCAGGCCGAATCGCTCGATGCGCTGCTCTCCGAGCGCGGCCGCAAGCTCGATTATGTGATCGAGCTGCTGGTCAACGAAGAGGCGCTGGTCGACCGCGTCGAGGGCCGCTTCACCTGCGCCAAGTGCGGTGAGGGCTATCACGACAAGTACAAGCTGCCCAAGGTGGACGGCGTGTGCGACGTGTGCGGCGCGACCGAGTTCAAGCGCCGCCCCGACGACAATGCCGAGACGGTGCGCACCCGCATGGCCGAATATCGCGCCAAGACCGCGCCGATCCTGCCCTTCTACGAGGCGAAGGGGCTGGTCCGGCGAGTCGACGGCATGGCCGATATCGACGAAGTGACTCGGCAGATCGCCGCGGTGCTCGACGGGCAGGGATAACGGGAAGGGCGGGGGAAACCCCGCCCTTTTTGATTCGGGGTGGTCGCTATGTCGGCTCCCGCTCCACTTGCGTACATTCGGCATGCGTGTTTCATGCGTCGGCAAGCGTACGGAGCGATGGCATGCGTTGGGATCAGCTTTTCGCCATCCTGTTCATGGCGGGCGTGATTGTCGGCATTTGGCAAGTAAATCGGCACTACGCGCGGAGTGGGGTGATCTTCGGATTCCCATTCAGTATCCGCCGCGACCGCACCCCCCGACTGTTCCGAGCGGGGATGATCCTGAGCTGGCTTTCGTTCGGCCTTATGGTCGCGTTCGCGTTATTTCTGTCGTTAGTGATCGGCCGCTCTTGGTTCTAAAGCGGCACGCTTCAGCGTAAGCTTTCCATCACAAACGGCCGTCATCTCCGCGAAGGCGGGGATCCATTGGCGCTGGCGTCTCGGTTCTTTCCCCCAGCGCACAGGCGAATGGATTCCCGCCTTCGCGGGAATGACGGTAGAGGGCGAGGGGTGGCAGGAGCGCGTGTGTGGGTTGCGGGTGGCGGCGGTCATGAAAGAACCTCCACGTCGCACGCTCCCCTAACCCCTCCCGCAGGCGGGAGGGGGATTTGGCCGCGTCCCCCTATCCGAAACGGGACGCGCTTCGCCGCCGCACCGCTCGCCGCGCTTGGCCTGCCGGGAACCTTGCTATATAAGGAGGGTTCAGCATTTTCCGGCTCCGTGGCGCTTGACAGCTCGCCTGCGGCCCCGTATCTCGCCCAACTTCCGGAACAGTAGCTTACGGCGGCGCTCCATCGCGTGCGTCGTGCCGCTGCATTTCGGAAGGCAACGCTACGAGATGGGGTGCCGCTGCCATGCAGTGCCCTGTGGAGCTGGGAGAATATAGTTCATGGCACGTATTGCGGGTGTTAACATCCCGACCAACAAGCGCGTCGTCATCGCGCTGCAGTATATCCACGGCATTGGCCCGACCAAGGCCAAGGAACTGACCGAAAAGCTGAACATCGCGCCGGAACGCCGCGTGCAGGACCTGAGCGATCAGGAAGTGCTGCAGATCCGCGAAGCGATCGACGCCGGCTACACGGTGGAAGGTGATCTCCGTCGCCAGGTGGCGATGAACATCAAGCGCCTGATGGACCTGGCCTGCTATCGCGGCCTGCGTCACCGCAAGGGCCTGCCGGTTCGTGGCCAGCGCACGCACACCAATGCGCGCACCCGCAAGGGCAAGGCCAAGCCGATCGCCGGCAAGAAGAAGTAAGGCGCAAACGCGCGACTTTCTTCGTCCCGAGGCATCGCGCCTCCAGGCACCAAGCTTCTAGGTCAGGAACTTCCAAATGGCACGTGAACCGCAGCGCATTCGCCGTCGCGAGCGCAAGAACATCACCGCCGGCGTCGCGCATGTGAACGCCAGCTTCAACAACACCATGATCACCATCACCGACGCGCAGGGCAATGCGATCAGCTGGTCCTCGGCCGGCATGATGGGCTTCAAGGGCTCGCGCAAGTCGACCCCGTATGCCGCGCAGGTCGCCGCCGAAGACGCCGGCCGCAAGGCCGCCGAGCACGGAGTCCGCACCCTCGAGGTCGAAGTGAAGGGTCCGGGTTCGGGCCGCGAGTCGGCGCTTCGTGCGCTGCAGGCGGTCGGCTTCCAGATCACCTCGATCCGGGACGTCACGGCGATCCCGCACAACGGCGTGCGTCCCTCGAAGCGTCGTCGCGTCTGATACGTCCTGCTTGCGCCGCGGGCCCTGAGGCGGGTCTCGCGGTCTTGCAGTAGTTACCTGGCGGGGAATGCCTCTTCCCCGCCCAACATGAGGAAAGCCCGTGTCGGTCAACGCTAAGAACTGGCAGGAACTCAAGAAGCCCAACGGCCTCGAGAAGAAGCCCGGTGGCGATCCCAAGCGGAAGTCGACGTTCGTCGCCGAGCCGCTGGAGCGGGGCTTCGGCCTCACCCTCGGCAACGCGCTGCGCCGCGTGCTGCTGTCGTCGCTGCAGGGGGCGGCGGTTACCTCGATCAAGATCGAGAATGTGCTGCACGAATTCTCGTCGCTCGCCGGTGTGCGCGAGGACGTGACCGACATCGTCCTCAACGTCAAGCAGATCGCGCTCAAGATGCAGGGCGAAGGCCCGAAGCGTCTCCAGCTGTCGGCCACCGGCCCGGCGGAAGTGAAGGCGGGCGATATCGCGGTTTCGGGCGACATCGAAGTGATGAACCCCGAGCTGGTGATCTGCCACCTCGACGACGGCGCGACGCTGAACATGGAACTGACCGCGGACGTGGGTAAGGGCTATGTGCCTGCCACCGCGAACCGCCCGGCCGATGCGCCGATCGGCCTGATCCCGGTCGATGCGCTGTTCAGCCCGGTCCGCCAGGTTTCGTACAAGGTCGAGAACACCCGCGTCGGCCAGGAGCTCGACTACGACAAGCTGACGCTGACCGTCGAGACCGACGGCACGGTGACTCCGGACGATGCGCTGGCCTATGCTGCGCGTATTCTCCAGGACCAGCTGGCGCTGTTCGTCCACTTCGACGATTCGTCGGTCACCCGTGCGGCTCCGGTCGGCATGGTGCCGGCAGCGGCGCCGGCGGAAGGTGGCGCAGGCGATGCCGCGCAGATCAACCGCTACCTGCTCAAGAAGGTCGACGAGCTCGAACTGTCGGTCCGCTCGGCCAACTGCCTCAAGAACGACAACATCATCTATATCGGCGATCTGGTCCAGAAGACCGAAGCCGAGATGCTGCGCACGCCGAACTTCGGCCGCAAGTCGCTCAACGAGATCAAGGAAGTCCTCTCCAGCATGGGCCTGCGCCTGGGCATGGAAATCCCGGGCTGGCCGCCCGAGAATATCGAGGAAATGGCCAAGAAGCTCGAACAGGAGATCATGGGCTGAGCCCATGTTCCGTCGGAGGAAGCGTCAGGACTGCCCTGACCTTCCTCGGCTTTTTTTGAGGGTTTTGGGCGGTGGCCCGTTCTTGCACCGCCTGGTCTGGGGTTCCGTCGAACGGCCCCTTAACGAACGAAGGAAGATATCATGCGCCATCGCGTAGGCGGTCGTAAGCTGCAGCGTACCTCGGCTCACCGTATTGCCCTGTTCCGCAACATGAGCGCAGCGCTCATCAAGCACGAGCAGATCACCACCACCGTCGCCAAGGCGAAGGAACTGCGCCCGTACGTCGAGAAGCTGATCACCCTCGCCAAGAAGGGTGGCCTGTCCAACCGCCGTCTGGCCCATGCCCGCCTGCTCGACGATGCGCAGCTGGTGAAGCTGTTCGACGTGCTGGCAGCGCGCTACGCCGATCGCAACGGCGGCTACACCCGCATCATCAAGGCCGGCATCCGCGCGTCGGACGCCTCGCCGATGGCGATCATCGAGTTCGTCGATCGCGACGTTTCCGCCAAGGGCCAGGATTCGGGCCCGGTGGTCAGCGACGAGGATTTCGACGAAGCCGCCTGATCGGCGTTCGTCGGAGAATCGACACGGAAGGCGGTCGCGCAAGCGGCCGCCTTTTTCGTTGGTGGTCCCCGCGCAATTCTCCTCTTGCCGTCTGCTTCATAAACGTTATGATCCATAACAATAATGAAGAGGACGGAGAGGTTGATGTCCGCTACCGAAGTCACCTTGTTGGTCGGCGGTGCCGCGCGCGCCGCTGCGCGCCAGTTCGAGCGCCGTAATCCGGTTACCGGCGATGTCGCCACCCGCGCCGCGGCGGCGACGCCCGAGGACGCGCTGGCCGCCGTTGCGGCGGCGCAGGCTGCCTTTCCGACATGGGCCGCGCAGGGGCCGAATGCCCGCCGGGCGCTGCTCACCAAGGCGGCCGCCGCGATGGAGGCCCGCGCCGACGCGTTCGTCGATGCCATGATGGCGGAGATCGGCGCGACCGAGGGCTGGGCCCGATTCAACCTGATGCTCGCCGCCTCGATGATCCGCGAGGCCGCCGGGCTCACCACCCAGATCAGCGGCGAAGTGATCCCCAGCGACAAGCCGGGCTGCATCGCCATGGCAGTGCGCGAGCCGGCGGGCGTTGTGCTGTCGATGGCGCCCTGGAACGCGCCGATCATCCTGGCGACCCGCGCGATCGCGGTGCCGCTCGCCTGCGGCAATACCGTCGTGCTGAAGGCGAGCGAGCAATGCCCCCGCACCCATGCGCTGATCGTCGAGGCCTTTATCGAGGCCGGCTTCGGCGATGGCATCGTCAACCTTGTCACCAACGCGCCGGAGGATGCCGGCGAGGTGGTCGGTGCGATGATCGATGCGCCGGCGGTGCGGCGGGTGAACTTCACCGGTTCCACCGGCGTCGGGCGGATCATCGCGGTGCGGTGCGCGCAGAATTTGAAGCCGGTGGTGCTCGAACTGGGCGGCAAGGCACCGCTGATCGTGCTCGACGATGCCGATCTGGACGAAGCGGTAAAGGCCGCCGCGTTCGGCGCGTTCATGAACCAGGGCCAGATCTGCATGTCGACCGAGCGGATCATCGTCGTCGATGCAGTCGCCGATGCGTTCGTCGAGAAGTTCCGCGCCAAGGTGGCGACCATGGCGGTGGGCGATCCGCGCGAGGGCAAGACGCCGCTCGGCGCGGTGGTCGATACCAAGACGGTGGCGCATGTGCAGGGGCTGATCGAGGATGCCGTGGCGCAGGGCGCGGTGCTGGTGAACGGCGGCGCCGCGAACGGCGTGCTGATGCCCGCCCATGTCGTCGACAAGGTGACGCCGGCGATGAAGCTGTTCCGCGACGAGAGCTTCGGCCCGGTGGTGGGCGTGATCCGCGCCCGCGACGAGGCGCACGCGATCGAACTCGCCAACGATACTGAGTATGGCCTGTCTGCCTCGGTCTTCACGCGAGACGCAGCGCGCGGGCTGCGGGTGGCGCGGCAGATCCAGTCGGGCATCTGCCACGTCAACGGCCCGACCGTGCACGACGAGGCGCAGATGCCGTTCGGCGGCGTCAAGGCGTCTGGCTATGGCAAGTTCGGCGGCAAGGCGGGGATCGAGAGCTTCACCGAACTGCGCTGGATCACGCTCGAGACCCAGCCCGGCCATTTCCCGATCTGAGGGCCGAGCGATGCGCCCGCTCTCCGGCCCCCAGCAGGGCGTTGCGGTACTGCCGTCGGCACCGCCGCCCGGCCTTGCCTTCGCCTTTTCGGCCCGGGTCCAGATCGCGCCCCCCGTCGAGCGCGGACAGGTGGATGGCGGCCGCGCCCGTTTCATCGCGATCACCGGCGGCCGCATCGTCGGGCCGCGTCTGAACGGTATCGTCCTCCCCGGCGGTGGCGACTGGCAGACGATCCTGCCGGGCGGCGTTACCCGCGTGCTCGCCCGCTATTTCCTGCGGGCCGAGGACGGCACGGTGATCGCGATCGAAAACCCTGGCGTACGGGTGGCCAGCGAAGCCGTTACCGCCCGGCTGGCGCAGGACGAGCCCATCGAGCCCGACGCCTATTATTTCCGCACCACGCCGCGCTTCGAGGTGGCCGAGGGGCCGCACGCCTGGCTGGCGCGCACCGTGTTCGTCGCGCGCGGCATCCGCCGCCCCGACCATGTGATCATCGATTTCTACAGCGTCGAATGACGCGCGATTTTTCAGAAAGGCAAAGCAGCATGACCGATCCGATCCAAGCCGCCACCGTCGCCTATGACGTGATAGACGGCATCGCCTGGGTACGTTTCAACCGGCCCGACAAGCGCAACTGCATGTCGCCCCGGCTCAACCGCCGGATGATGGAAGTGCTCGACGAACTCGAATATCGCGACGATGTCGGTGTGCTCGTGCTGAGCGGCGAAGGCACTGCCTGGTCCGCCGGCATGGACCTGAAGGAATATTTCCGCGAGAATGAGGCCAAGGGCCTGGGCGCCACCCGCGGCGCGCAGCGCGAGGCCTATGGCTGGTGGCGGCGCCTGCGCTGGTATCACAAGCCGACCATCGCGATGGTGAACGGCTGGTGCTTCGGCGGCGGTTATGGCCCGCTGTTCGGCTGCGACCTCGCCTTCGCGGCGGAAGAGGCGCAGTTCGGCCTTTCCGAGATCAACTGGGGGATCCTGCCGGGCGGCGGCGCCTCGAAGGTGATCGCCGAGCTGACCGGCTTCCGCAACGCGATGTACCACGCGATGATGGGCGAGAATATCAGCGGCAAGAAGGCGGCCGAATGGGGCCTGGTGAACGAAGCGGTGCCGCTGGACGGGCTGAAGGCACGCGTCGAGGAAGTGGCGAAGGTGCTGCTCGCCAAGAACCCGGTGGCGCTGAAGGCAACCAAGGACGCCATCCGCCGCGTGCGCGAGATGACCTATGACAATGCCGAGGATTATCTGATCCGCGCGCAGGAAGCGGCCAACAGCTACGATAACGAAGGCCGCAAGGAAGGCATCAAGCAGTTCATCGACGACAAGACGTACAAGCCGGGCCTCGGCGCGTACGACAAGTCCAAGCAGAACGCCTGAGCCAGGGGAGGGCACCGATGACCGTCGATACGCTCGCCCCGACCCAGGCCGCCAGCGGCCTTGCGCTCGACCGGCTGTTGCGGCCGAGATCGGTCGTGATCGTTGGCGCTTCGGACAAGCCGGGTGCGCTCGGCGCCTCGGTGCTCGCCAATCTGGAGCGCAACGGTTTTGCCGGCGACATCCACCTGATCAACCCGAAGCGCGAGACGATCGGCGGGCGGCCCTGCCTGCCCTCGGTCGAGGAGCTGCCGGAGGGCGTGGACGCGGCGGTGCTCGCCATTCCGCGCGCCGGGGTGGTGGAGACGATCCGGTCGCTCGCCGCCCGCAAGGTGGGGGCGGCGATCGTCTTCTCGGCGGGCTTCGCCGAGGGCGGCGAGCAGGGGCTTGCCGACCAGCGCGAGATCGCCCGCATCGCCGCCGAGGCGGGGATGGTGATCGAAGGGCCGAACTGCCTGGGCCTCGTCAACTATGTCGAGCGGGTGCCGCTGACGTTCGTCGAGACGATCGTGCCGGAGCGCGGCCCCGGCAAGGGCGTGGGCATCGTTTCGCAGAGCGGGGCGATGGCGGCGGTGTTGGCGACGATGCTGCTCAGCCGCGACCTGCCGGTCACGCTTTCGGTGTCGACCGGCAACGAGGCGGCGAGCGGCGTCGAGGATTATGTCGACTATTGCGTCGATGATCCGAACACGCAGGTGATCGCGATGATCGTCGAGCAGTTCCGCAAGCCCCAGCGCTTTTTGGAGGCGGCACGCAAGGCACGGGCGGCGGGCAAGCTCGTCGTGCTGCTGCATCCTGGCAAGAGCAGCGCCGCGCGCGAATCGGCGGCGACGCATACCGGCGCGATGGCCGGCGACTATCAGCTGATGCGGGTGATGGTGGAGCGCGCGGGCGTGGTGTTCGCCGAGACGCTGGAGGAACTGGGCGACATCACCGAGATCGCCGCGCGCTGCCCGGCGCTGCCCGGCGGCGGCGCCGCCGTGCTGGGCGAATCGGGGGCGTTCAAGGCACTGACGCTGGATTTGTGCGAGGAACTGGGCGTCACGCTGCCGGCGCTCGACGATGCCAATGCGCCGGCGCTGCGCGCCGCGATGCCGGACTTCGTTGGAGTCAGCAACCCGCTCGACATCACTGCGCAGGGGCTGGTCGAGCCCGACATGTATTATCGCCTGCTCCGGGCGTTGGGGGCGGACGATCGCTTCGGGGCGATCGTCGCGGGCATCATCCTTACCGATGCGGCGACGGTGGGCATCAAGCTGCCGCCGATCCTGCGCGCGGTGGAGGAAGCATCGCTGACCACCCCGCTGATCTTCGCCGGGCTCGACGAAGGCGCGCCGCTGGGGGCGGAGAATATCGCGCGGCTGCGCGCGGCGGGGGTGCCGTGCTTCGGTTCGACCGAGCGGGTGTTCCGCGCGATCGCGCGGTTGTCGCGCCAGGCCGCGCGCGACTTTAGCACGAGCGATGCCGTGCCGCTGTCGTGCGAAGGCCTGCCGCTGGGCGGGGTGGTGCCGGAATATCGCGCCAAGGCGGTGCTGGCACCGCTGGGCCTGCCCTTTCCCAAGGGCGGCTTTGCGCGCACCGCGGACGAGGCGGTGCAGATCGCCGGGGAGATCGGCTATCCGGTCGTGCTCAAGGCGCAATCGGCCGAGCTCAGCCACAAGAGCGATGCCGGCGGCGTGGTGCTGAACCTGGCCGACGAGGGCGCGCTGCGCGCCGGCTGGCGCAAGATGCACGGTGACGTCGCGCGGCACCGGCCGGACCTGACGCTCGACGGCGTGCTGGTCGAGGGCATGGGCAAGCGCGGCGTGGAGCTGATCGTTGGTGCCAAGCGCGATCCCGAATGGGGGCCGGTGATCCTGGCCGGTTTCGGCGGGGTGACGGCGGAGATCCTGCAGGACGTGCGGCTGCTGCCGTGCGACCTTACCCAGGAGGCAATCGAACGCGAACTGCACCAGCTGAAGAGCGCGGCGATCCTGCGCGGCTGGCGCGGCGCCCCGGCGCTGGACGTGCCCGCCGTGGCGGCGCTGATCGCACGGCTGGCGCAGGTGCTGATCGCCGAGCCCTCGATCCGTGAAGTGGACCTGAACCCGGTGGTGGTGCACCCTGTGGGTGAAGGGGTGGTGGCGCTCGATGCGCTGATGCTTACCGCCTGACGAACGACAACAGGGGCGAAAACGCCCGAAGGAGAGGTTGAACATGGCGGAGTCGTCGGAAATTCTGCGGCGGCTCGACGAAGCGCCGCTGAGCCGCACACAGGTTTCGGGTATCCTGCTCTGCCTGCTGCTCAACGCGCTCGACGGGTTTGACGTGCTGGCGATCAGCTTCGCCTCACCGGGCATCGCTGCCGAATGGGGCATCGATCGCGCGGCGCTGGGGCTGGTGCTGTCGATGGAACTGATCGGCATGGCCCTGGGCTCGGTTGTGCTCGGGGCCTATGCCGATCGCGTCGGGCGGCGACCTGCCATCCTGCTGTGCCTGGGCATCATGGCCACGGGGATGCTGGCGGCGACGTTCGCGCAGAATGTGCAGATGCTGTCCGTCTTCCGCCTGTTCACCGGCCTCGGCATCGGCGGGATGCTCGCCTGCACCAATGCGATGGCGGCGGAACTCGGCAACGCCCGCACCCGCAGCCTGGCGGTGGGGCTGATGGCATCCGGCTATCCGGTCGGCGCGATCGTCGGCGGATCGATCGCGGCGAAATTGCTGGTCGGCGGCGATTGGCGCCATGTGTTCCTGTTCGGTGCGGGCGCGACGGCACTGTGCCTGCCGCTGGTGTGGTGGCTGATGCCCGAATCGGTCCGCTATCTGTTCCAGCGCCAGCCCGCCAATGCCCTGGCGCGCGCCAACCGGCTGCTGGCACGGATGGGGCAGGGGGCAATCGAGGCGCTGCCGCCGCGCCGTGCGGCGGGCGCGAAGCTGCCGCTCGCCCAGCTGTTTTCGGAGCCGCTGGCGCGCACGACGATCCTGCTGACGATCGCCTATTTCTGCCACATCATGACCTTCTACTTCATCATCAAATGGGTGCCGAAGATCGTCGTCGACATGGGCTATCCGGCCTCGCAGGCGGCCGGCGTGCTGGTGTGGGCCAATGTCGGCGGGCTCGCGGGCGCGGTGCTGCTGAGCATGCTCAGCTGGCGGTTGCCGCTGCGCGCCCTGCTGGTCGCGGCGCTGGTGGCGGCGACGGCGATGGTCGCGCTGTTCGGGCAGGGGCAGCGCGATCTTGCCGGGCTTGCGCTGATCGCCGGGATCGCCGGTTTCTTCACCAATGCCGGGGTAGTGGGCATGTATGCGCTGATCGCGCAGAGCTTCCCCACCGAGGCACGCGGAACCGGCACCGGTTTCGTGATCGGCGTGGGCCGCGGCGGCGCGGCGCTGGGCCCGATCGTCGCCGGGCTGCTGTTCGCGATGAATCTGGGGCTGCCCGTCGTCGCGCTGGGGATGGCGGGCGGTTCGCTGGTCGCGGCCCTGGCCTTGCTCGCGCTCAAGCGGGGATAGGCGCAGCGCGCGTGCGGGTATAGGCTGCCGCGATGCATATCGAAGAAGCAGGTGCGGCCGATCGTGAGGCCGTGGTTACGCTATGGCAGGCCGCGGAACTGACGCGGCCGTGGAACGATCCCCGGGCCGATTTCGATCGGGCGGTGGCTGGTGCAACCTCTGCCGTGCTCGTGCTGCGCGACGGCAGCACGCTGCTGGGCACGGCCATGGTGGGGGAAGACGGGCATCGCGGCTGGGTCTATTATCTCGCCGTCGCCGAAGCGGCGCGGGGACAGGGGCATGGCCGCGCCCTGATCGCGGCGGCCGAATCCTGGCTGCGCGCGCGCGGCTGCCCCAAGCTGCAACTGATGGTGCGCGAGGGCAACGATGCGGCGATCGGTTTCTATCGCGCGCTGGGACTGGAGCTCCAGCCGGTTGTGACGCTCGGCCGTTTCCTCCACTAGGGGCGACATGACGATCGCACTCTACGGAATCAAGAATTGCGACACGATGAAGAAGGCGCGAGCCTGGCTCGACGCCAACGCCGTCGCCCATGTCTTCCACGATTATAAGATCGAAGGCGTCGATCCCGCGCGGCTCGATCGCTGGATCGCGCTGGAAGGGTGGGAGGTGTTGCTCAATCGCGCCGGTACCACGTTCCGGAAACTGCCCGACGCCGACAAGACCGATCTGGATGCCGCCAAGGCGCGTGCGCTGATGATCGCCCAACCTTCGATGATCAAGCGACCGGTGCTGGAATATCCGGGCGGATTGCTCGTCGGTTTCGCGGTGGAACGCTATGCACGTGCGTTGCTCTGAGGCATGAGGGCGGCAAGGAATATGGAAGAACCTCTGGATTTACCCTAGGTTAACTATAATCCGCCACTCATATATTGGGGTCGCATGGCGTCTTATATTCGACAACGGCCTGCCTATTGGTTTCAGGTTGCCGCAACCATGTTGTTCCTGTGGGGCGTGGTTGGATGTGTGGCCTTCTATTTTCACGTCACGTTCGATCCTGCGCAGTCTTCCACCGCTACCGCCTGGGACCGCGCCTATCATCGCGCGCTGCCGGGGTGGTTCATCTATGACTATGCCGTCGCCGTGGCGGCTGCGCTGCTGGGTTCGATGGCGATGCTGCGGCGATCGCGATGGGCGAACATCCTGTACATCGTCTCGCTGGCGGCGGTGATCGTCCAGTTCGGCTATGTCTTCGCCTTCACCCCGTTGGTTGCCGCGAAGGGCATAGGTGCGGCAGCCTTTCCGCTGTTCATCGCCGGCGTCGGTGTGTTCCAGATATGGCTGGCGGGGCTGGCGACCCGCCGCGGCTGGATCCTGTAGCGGCCATTGCCGTTCGCCTGCGGCGGTCCTAGACCGCGTGCATGTCGCACCAGCTCACCCTCGATACTGCCACCAGCCGCGCCAACCCCACGCCTGCGCCGATGAAGCGCGTGACCGTGCCGGCGATCCGCAAGCGCAAGGGGGGCGAACCGCTGGTGATGCTCACCGCCTATACCGTCCGCATGGCGCAGCTGATGGACGCCGCGTGCGACATGCTGCTGGTCGGCGACAGCCTGGGCCAGGTGATCTATGGCCTGCCTTCCACGGTTCCGGTCACGCTGGAGATGATGGCGCTGCACGGCGCGGCAGTGGTGCGCGGCAGCTACCATGCGCTGGTGGTGATCGACATGCCGTTCGGCAGCTATGAGGCCTCCCCGCAGCAGGCGTTCGAAAGCGCTGCGCGGCTGCTCAAGGAAAGCGGCGCGGCCGCGGTCAAGCTGGAAGGCGGCGCGGCAATGGCGCCGACGGTCAAGTTCCTGGGCGAGCGCGGCATTCCGGTGATTGGCCATATCGGCCTGACGCCCCAGGCGATCAACGTGCTCGGCGGGTACGGCGCGCGCGGCCGCAGCGAGGCCGAGCGCGCCAAGCTGGTCGGAGACGCGGTGGCGATGGACGAGGCGGGCGCCTTCGCGATCGTCGTCGAAGGCGTGGTCGAGCCGATCGCGGTCGAGATCACCCAGGCCGTCAAATGCCCGACCATCGGCATCGGCGCTTCGGCACAGTGCGACGGCCAGGTATTGGTCGCGGAAGACATGCTCGGCCTGTTCGAACGCACCCCGCGGTTCGTGAAGCGCTATGACGACCTGGCCGGCCGCATTTCCGCCGCGGTTGAAACCTATGCCGATGAGGTACGGTCGCGGGCCTTTCCGGGACCGGATCAGGTCTATGCGCCGAAGGACTGACGGAGTAGGGCGGTTTGCGTTCACGGCACGCGGCGCTAAGGTCCGCGGCCGCATCAGACCTATGGAGTAGATTTTGGCGCTTCCTCCTTCCGGTACCACCGACGAGGCCTTTCTTCGCGAAGTCGACGAGGAATATCGCCGCGACCAGCTGATGCGGGTCGGGCGGCGCTATGGCCTGTTGATCGTGGGCGCCGTGGTGCTGTTCCTGGTCGCCGTCGCGGGATGGCTCTATTACGATCACAGCCGCCGCACGGCCGCCGAGGCGCGGGGCGAGGCCTATGACGCCGCCCTGCAGCTCGTGGTCGAGAATCAGCAGGCGCAGGCCGCCCCCGCGCTCGACAAGATCGCGCAAGGGGAAGACGGCTATGCGGCGATGGCGCGCTTCACCCAGGGCAATATGCTGTTCGCGCAAGGCAACAGGGCGGCTGCCGCGGCGAAATTCGCCAGCGTGGTCAACGATGCCAAGCTGGACAAGCCGTTTCGCGATCTCGCGCTGGTGCGCCAGACTCAGGCCGAGTTCGACACGCTGCAGCCCCAGGCGGTGATCCAGCGGCTGGGCACCTTCGCCAACCCCGATTCGCCCTGGTTCGGGACGGCGGGCGAAATGGTCGCCGCGGCCTATTTGAAATCGGGCAAGCGGGCCGAGGCCGCGAAGCTCTATCGCCAGATCAGCGAGGCGGGGGAGCGCGTGCCGGCATCGGTTCGCGAGCGCACCGCCGAAGTCGCCAAGACGCTTTCGGTCGCCCCGGCGGCCAGCCAGACGCAGGAAAAGCAAGCTAAATGAAGACCAAGGTTCGCGTAGTTGCGGCGGTTGCGGCGCTCGCGCTGGTAAGTGGTTGCGGCGTGTTCAAGGGCAGCGGCGCGCGCAAGACGCCGGTGCTGGGTGAGCGCGTGCCGATCCTCGTCACCGAAAACGACATCAGCGCCGACAAGACCCTCGCCGGTATCGACGTGCAGCTGCCGGAAGCGGCGGTGAACGAGAATTGGAGCCAGCCCGGCGGCAATGCCGCGAAGTCGATGGGGCATCTCGCGCTGGGCGAGACGCTGTCGCGCGTCTGGTCCGAACAGGTTGCCAAGCCTTCGAAGAAGGAGCGCATGGCCGCCGCGCCGGTGATCGAAGGCAATATGCTGTTCGTGATCGACACGCACGGCGATGTGCACGCGCTTGCCGCCGATACCGGTGCGCAGCGATGGACGGCGCCGACCGGCAAGGGCAAGGGCAATCGCAGCGCGCTGTTCGGCGGCGGCGTGAGCGTGGAGGGCGATCGCGTGTTCGCCGCCAATGGCCTTGGCGATGTGGTTGCGCTGAGCGCGGCCGATGGCAAGGAAATCTGGCGCAGCCGCCCCGGCGGTCCGCTGCGCGGCGCGCCGACACTGGCCAACGGCAATGTCTATGTGGTGACGCAGGACAACCAGCTGTTCGCGCTCAGCCAGGAGAAGGGCGAACTTTCGTGGAGCGCCACCGCCAGCCTGGAATCGCAGGGTGTGTTCGGCGTCGCCGCGCCGGCATCCGCGCAGGGCACGGTGATCGCCGGCTTCTCCTCGGGCGAACTCAACGCCTATCGCTATGAGAACGGCCTTTCGCTGTGGGGCGACGTGCTGACCCGCAACACGATGACGACGTCGGTCTCCTCGCTGGCCGATATCGATGCCGAGCCGGTGATCGACCAGGGCCGCGTCTATGCGCTTGGCGAGGGGGGCCGCATGGTCGCCGTCGACATCACCAGCGGTTCGACCTTGTGGGAACAGAGCATCGGCGGCCTTTCCTCGCCCTGGGCGGCGGGCGAATGGCTGTTCGTCGTTACCGATGACGGCCGCCTGCTGTGCCTGTCGCGCAGCAGCGGCAAGCCGCGCTGGATCGTCCAGATGCCGCGCTACAAGAACATGAAGAAGTCCAAGAACCCGATCAGCTGGAAGGGGCCGCTGGCTGCCGGTGGCCGTCTGCTGCTCGTCAACAGTCTGGGCGAGGTGGTGTCCGTATCGCCAAAGGATGGCAGCACGCTGTCGAAGATGGCGACCAAGGCGCCGCTCACACTGCCGCCGGTGATCGCCAACAACACGCTGTATCTGCTCGACGACAAGGGCCGCCTGAGCGCCTATCGTTGAGCCGGCACCCCGGCGTCGTGCCGGGGGCGTAGAACCCAAGCGGGGGCCGGGGCTTCATGCTCCGGCCCCCGTCGTATTCGGCGCCGGGCTTTTCGCCGCGGCCTCGCATGAGTAAGAGATTCGTTATGCCATTGCCGACCGTCGCCATCATCGGACGCCCCAATGTGGGCAAGTCCACCCTGTTCAACCGACTGGTCGGCAAGCGTCTCGCGCTGGTGGATGACCAGCCGGGTGTGACGCGCGACCGCCGTGAAGGCGATGCTTCGCTGCTCGGCCTGGAGTTCCGGGTGATCGACACCGCGGGATATGAGGACGAGGATGCCGCCACGCTACCCGGCCGGATGCGCGCACAGACCGAGGCGGCGGTGCGCGAGGCCGACGTCTCGCTGTTCCTGATCGATGCCCGCGCGGGCGTGACCCCGCTGGACGCGGAAATCGCCCGCTGGCTGCGCTCGACCGATCGGCCGGTGGTGCTGATGGCCAACAAGGCCGAAGGGCGCGCGGGCGAATCGGGCATATTGGAAGCGATGGCGCTGGGCCTGGGCGATCCCATCCCGTTTTCGGCCGAGCATGGCGAAGGGGTCGTCGACCTGTTCGAAGCGCTGTTGCCGCATGTCGAACGCGACGAGGAGGAGGCGCCCGAGGAAGATCCCGAGAGCCCCGATGCCCCGCTGAAGCTGGCGATCGTGGGCCGCCCGAATGCGGGCAAGTCGACGCTGGTGAACCGGCTGATCGGCGAGGATCGGATGATCACCGGGCCGGAAGCGGGCATCACCCGCGATTCGATTTCGATCGATTGGGAATGGATCGATTTCGAGGACAAACCCCGCAAGGTGCGGCTGGTCGACACCGCCGGGCTGCGCAAGAAGGCGCGGGTCGAGGAGAAGCTGGAGAAGCTTTCGGTCGCCGATACGCTGCGTTCGATCGACTTTGCCGAAGTGGTGGTGCTGCTGCTCGATGCGACGCGCGGGCTGGAGGTGCAGGACCTCAAGATCGCCGATCGCGTGCTGCAGGAGGGCCGCGCGCTGATCATCGCGCTGAACAAGTGGGATGTGGCGGAGAACGCCTCCAGTCTGTTCAACGGCGTGAAGGGGGCGCTGGACGAGGGGCTGGCGCAGGTGAAAGGCGTGCCGCTGCTCACCGTCTCGGCGGTGACCGGCAAGGGGCTGGACGTGTTGATGCGCGTAGCGTTCGAGACGCGCGACGCCTGGTCGCGCCGTGTTCCGACGGGTCAGCTCAACCGCTGGTTCGAGCGGGCGATCGAAGCCAATCCGCCACCCGCGCCGGGCGGCAAGCGGATCAAGCCGCGCTACGTCACCCAGAACAAGAGCCGGCCACCCAGCTTCGTGCTGTTCGGCACGCGGGTCGATCTGCTGCCGGTCAGCTACCAGCGCTATCTGATCAACGAGTTGCGGCGGGAGTTCGATTTCGGCGCGGTGCCGGTGCGCCTCACCCTCAGGGCGCCGAAGAATCCGTTCGACCGCGACAAGATCTGAGCGCGGCAGGTGCGATGCCCGGCGCAGACTTCTGCACCGGGCGTGGCGACGTTCAATCGGCCTCGGCGGCCTTGCTGTTGAGCTGGATATAATTTTCCAGGCCCATGCGGGCGATCATGTCGAACTGGCGCTCCAGCGTGTCGACATGTTCTTCCTCGCTCTCGAGGATGCTGGCGAAGAGATCGCGGCTCACAAAGTCGCGCACCGATTCGCAATGCTGGATGGCATCGCGCAGCACGGCGATCGCTTCCATCTCCAGGGCGAGATCGCCACGAAGGATCTCTTCGACATTCTCGCCGATCCGCAGCCGGCCGAGCAGCTGGAAATTGGGCAGGCCGTTCAGGAACAGGATGCGCTCCGCCAACTTGTCGGCGTGCTTCATCTCATCGATCGATTCGTGGCGTTCAAATTCCGCCAGCTTGTGAATGCCCCAATTGTCGAGGACGCGGTAATGCAACCAATATTGGTTGATCGCCGTCAATTCATTCTTGAGAACTTCGTTTAGATACTCGATTACTTTTGCATCGCCCTTCATCGCGAGAAACTCCTTTCAAGGGTCTCTCTAGCGCGAATGGAGATAGAAAAAAACCGCAGAAATCAGCGAGTTTTTACTTGCGACTGTCACGCAGCCGCACGTTCCTCGGCGATAATGGCTCGCGCGAACGGCACGCATTGGCCGCATTTCGCCTGGCACCCCAGGGCACGATAGGCCTGGCAGGCGCTTTGGGCGCCGTTGCGGGCAACTTCCCGCACATCCCGTTCACGAAGGGCATTGCACACGCAAACAACCATCGGAAAATCCCCGAATCTCTCGCCTGCCCTTTTAGGGCTATTGCGAGCGACTTGCAAGGCTATTGCGAATGGGTTGCAGGGTTCCGCGCGCCAGGCTGCGCCACAGCCACTCCATCGGGCCATAGCGGTGATGCCGAAGCCATAGCGGCGACCACAGCAGCAGCAGCGTCCAGACGCCGAGTACGACCGGATAGAGCTGCCACCGGCTGAGATGCCCGTATGCGCCAAGCCCATAACCGTAGAAGAACAATGTGCAGAGGATGCTTGTGGCAAGATAGTTGGTGAAGGCCATGCGCCCCACCGCCGCAAAACGCCGCCCCATCCTGCCTTCGGGGTGCAGCACCAGCAGGATAAGGCAGATCCAGCCGACGATCATCAGCGGCCGAATCAGTCCCGGCAGCGTGACGGCGCCCAGCATCGTCGCGAACAGCGTGAACCGCTCCAGGATCACGAACGCAGCAAGCGCGGCATAGCAGGGGACGGCGATCGCCCAGCAGCGCACGAGCCAGTATCGATAGCGCGCCCGCGACCAGGCGCCAGAAAGCAGCCCGCTGCGCAGCGCCGCCATGCCGAACAGCATATAGCCGAGCGTCTCCCAGCCATAGAGCATCAGCATCGTCAGCGGGCTGGTGCCATATTCGATCATGCGCTGACCGACGATTTCGGGATAGGTGCCGCGATGCACTGCCACTTCGGCGGCGATGCGCTCGGCCGACGGCGTTCCGAA
This sequence comes from Sphingomonas pokkalii, assembly GCF_003096275.1. Taxonomy (GTDB): domain Bacteria; phylum Pseudomonadota; class Alphaproteobacteria; order Sphingomonadales; family Sphingomonadaceae; genus Sphingomonas; species Sphingomonas pokkalii. The sequence goes on along the minus strand of NZ_QENQ01000001.1, from coordinate 2,338,753 downwards.
GGCCTCCACCAGAGATTTGAGTGCGGCCAGATTGTCGGGGGTCGGGTGGCGGGTGAGATACCAGGCCGAGGCGGTCAGATCGCCGAACAGGCTGACGCTGATCAGCACCAGCACCGCGCCCAGCCCCACCAGCTTCGGCACCGAAAGGCGCCGCAACGGATAGGCGATCATCCCAATCAGTGCATAGTGCGCAAGGATGTCGCCGTGCCAGACCAGCCAGAGATGGGCGAGGCCGAAGACCAGCAGCCAGCCCATGCGCGTATAATGGGTGCGGGCCGGATCGCGGCCGGTGGCCTGCGCCGCATCGGTTACGATCAGCAGCGACGCGCCGAACAGAAAGGAAAAGAGCCCGCGCATCCTGCCGTCAAAGAACAGGAAGTTGACCATCCAGGCGCCAAGATCGGCGCCATGCCAGCCGCCATAGGCGCGCGGATTGAAATAGGCCGCTTCGGGCATCGCGAAGCTGACGATGTTCAGCAGCAGGATGCCGAGCAGGGCGACCCCGCGGACCATATCGAGCGCGGGCAGGCGTTGGGACGTATCGTGTTGCACGCGAATGGGTTACAACCAGCTGCTGATCTGATCGAGCGGTTTGCGCAGGGCCGCGGCTTCCGGAATCGTGGCGTCTTCAGCGGCATGGCCGACGACGATTATCGCGATGGGGCGCTCGTTTCCAGGCCGTCGGCACAGCCGGTTGAGGAAGCGTGCGGGCGTCGGCGAATGGACCAGGGTCGCCAAGCCCGCTTCGTGCAGCGCGGTGAGCAACAGCCCGCAGGCGATCCCGACGCTTTCAGTGACATAGGGATTGGGAACGCTGTCATCCACGCCGCGGGTGATGCCGAAGGCGATGATCACCCAGGGGGCCAATTCCAGATAGGGCTTGTGCGCCGTCGTGCCGAGGCCGCGCAGCAGGCCCTGCCATTCGCTGCCGCCCATGCCGCCATAGAAATTGCGCTCTTCTTCTTCCACCGCCACGCGCAGGGCCGTTTTTGCGCCGGGTGTCGATAGCACGGCGAAATGCCAGGGTTGGCGATTGGCACCGCTCGGCGCCGATCCCGCCGCGCGGATCGCCGCTTCGATCGTGGCGGAGGCCACCGGCTCGCTGGAGAAGCTTCGGCAGCTGTGGCGCGAAGCGATCTGTTCGAGAAAGGCTGTTGCGCGCGACGTGCGCTCGTCTTCCGTCATTGCGGGTTGTTTCGGCCACGGCGGCATGATGGTAGAATATCCAAATAGAAGACAAATAGTTTGCTTATCTGATGCCGCTTGTCGATCCGGTTCTTGTGCGTAGGTAAAATGGGCTTTCGCGCTCAGGCGGAGCCAGCGTCCCCATCGACGACGAGTTTGACGCCGGTCCAGTCGCTGCCGATCGCGCAGCGATCCCGTTCGACCATGCCGTGCGTCGCCGCCGCAGAGGCGACATCCTCGGCGCGCAAGGCGCTTCCCGCGTCGCTGGGATGCGAAACCCAGATGAACCCGTTGGAGGCGATCAGCGGGCGCAGCGCCTGCAGTTCGCGATCGAGATGGCTGCGCGCGGTGGCGAACAGATAGGCCGCCTGCAGCCCGTCGCTCGCACAGCAAAGCTCTTCGACGGCGCTGCGATCGGGTTCGATCGCGGCGCGAACCGAAACCGGCATGTCGTGGAACCACACGCGCATTCCCGGCTTCAGGCCGAGGCGGGCGGCGAGGGGGCTTCCCGGGTAGCGTTCGGACATGGCGGCGCTCCTTGCGGCAAGCCTACGCTATCTGCTCCCTGGGTGCCAGGGGCGTTGACGAGGATCAAGAATCGCTGCCCGTCGGAATATGCTCCAGGCGCAGGATAGTGCCGGGGCGGGCCGGCCGGATGGAGAGCGTTGCGCCGATTCCCTGGGCCAGGCTGCGCGCGATTCGCAGGCCCAGGCTGTCCTGGCGGGCGATGTCGAAATCGTCCGGCACGCCGCGCCCGTCATCGGCTACTGTCAGCGACAGCATCGCTCCGTCCGAGGCGATGGATATCTTGATCGTCCCCCGATCGCGATCGGCAAAGCCGTGTTCGATGGCATTGGCCACCGCTTCCGCGACGATCAGCGCGATCGGAATGGCGCGCTCGGGCGCCAGCATCAGCGGGGTGCTCGAGTCCATGATATGGCGGACACCTGGCTTGCCGCTGCTTTCGGCCAGGTCTTCGACCAGCCGGGTGATGAAGGTGCCGATCGCCAGCGGCTCCCCCCGCGAACCGTAGAGGCCGCGCTGAATCCGGCCGATCAACTGCAGCTTGCTGGCGGCATCGCCGATGGCGCGGCGGGCTTCCTCGTCCTGGGTGCTGCGTTGCTGCAAGCTCAGCATCGCGCCCACCATCTGGAGATTGTTGGAAACCCGATGCTGCAGCTCCTCGAACAGGATTTCGGTGCGTGCGGCGAGCTGGGCGGTGCGTTCGCGTTCGCGGGAAAGATGGCGGTTCGCCACCTGCATCCAATGGACGAGCAGGATATCGACCGTCACCACCCCGACATAGAAGAGCAGCGCCAGCGGGGTGCCGCGCTGCAGGCCGAAGCTTTGCAATGGAGGGATGAAGAAATACCAGGCGAGCAATCCGCACAGCACCGCCGCAACGATTCCCGGCCCTCTTCCGAACAGGAACGAGGAGAGGATCACCGCCGGGAAAAAGGTGAGGTAGGGAAAGCCGGGCGGGAACAGCGGATCGAGGATCAGCCGTAGCCACCAGGCGGCGGCGCACAGTGCGATGGTGATGCCATAGGCCAGACGCCGCTGATCGACCAGCAACGGCAGTCGTTCCAGCGTCCGGCCAAATGACGGCATCCCTAGCGCATCTCCTGTCTGCGGCGTGCGACGGCGGGTGGCTTTCCCCCGGATCGGACCGGCCGCACAGACGCTCCTTCCGCCAGAAACAATTCAGACGCAAGTCGCTCGTCGGCGGCAATGGCTGGGCACGGTGCTGGATCAGGCGGCGTCGGCGGTGCCCATCAGCGCCGGGAAGAAGCCCTCATGCGCCGTGCGCAGGTCCGCCAGGCTCACGCAGAAATCGCCTTCCTCCATCTCGAAGATGATGCGGTTGGCGATGGTGCGGCCGATCGGATCGGCGGCGAGGCCGGCCTTGTCGGCGGCGACCAGGAAGTCGGCCAGCGCCTCGTCCTTGACCGTCACGACGTACAGGCCCTGGTCCTCGCCGAACCAGCTGCCCGCCACGCCAAAGGGCTGGGGCTGATCGAGGATCGCGCCGATGTTCGACGCCAGCGCCATCTCGGCGATCGCCACCGCCAGGCCGCCGTCCGACACGTCATGGCAGGCGGTGACCGCGCCGCCGCAGATCGCCGAGCGGATGAAGGCGCCGGTGCGGCGCTCCATCATCAGGTCGACGGGCGGGGGCGGGCCTTCCTCGCGGCCGCAGATCTCGCGCAGCCAGATCGACTGGCCGAGATGGCCGCCGCGCTCGCCGACCGCGATGATCACGTCGCCGGTGCCCTTGAACGCAATGGTGCAGTTCTTCTGCCAGTCCTTGAGCAGGCCGATCGCGCCGATCGCCGGCGTCGGCAGGATCGCCGAGCCGCCGCCGGTGGCCTTGCTCTCGTTGTAGAGGCTGACATTGCCCGAGACGATCGGGAAGTCGAGCGCGCGGCAGGCCTCGCTCATGCCTTCCAGCGCGCCGACGATCTGGCCCATGATCTCCGGGCGCTGCGGGTTGGCGAAGTTGAGGCAGTTGGTCACCGCCAGCGGGGTCGCGCCCACCGCGGAGAGGTTGCGCCATGCCTCGGCAATCGCCTGCTTGCCGCCCTCTACGGGATCCGCGAAGCAATAGCGCGGGGTGCAGTCGGTGGTGATCGCCAGACCCTTGTCGGTGCCGTGGACACGCACGACCGCGGCGTCGCCGCCCGGGCGCTGCACGGTGTCGCCGCCGACCATGTGGTCATATTGTTCCCAGATCCAGCGGCGGCTGGCGATGTCCGGCGAGCCCATCAGCTTGACGAGATCGGCGGCGGGATCGGTGCATTCGGGCACGTTCTGCAGCTCGGGCTGCTTGGGCGTGGGGACGTGCGGGCGATCGTAGAGCGGCGCCTCGTCCGCCAGCGGGGCGAGCGGGATGTCGCACACCACATCGCCCTTCCACTTGAGCACCATGCGGCCGGTGTCGGTGACATGGCCGATGACGGCGAAATCGAGCTCCCACTTGCGGAAGATCGCCTCGGCAAAGGCTTCGCGGCCCGGCTTGAGCACCATCAGCATGCGCTCCTGCGATTCGGAGAGCATCATCTCGTACGGCGTCATGCCGGTTTCGCGCTGGGGCACGTCGTCCATGATCAGCTCGATGCCGACGCCGCCCTTCGACGCCATCTCGACGCTCGAGGAGGTGAGGCCGGCGGCGCCCATGTCCTGGATCGCGACGATCGCGTCCGAGGCCATCAGCTCGAGGCAGGCCTCGATCAGCAGCTTCTCGGTGAACGGATCGCCGACCTGGACGGTGGGGCGCTTCTCTTCCGAATCCTCGCCGAAATCGGCCGAGGCCATGGTGGCGCCGTGGATGCCGTCGCGGCCGGTCTTGGAGCCGACATAGACGATCGGATTGCCGACGCCCGAGGCCGCCGAATAGAAGATCTTGGTCGTTTCGGCGATGCCGACGGTCATCGCGTTGACCAGGATGTTGCCGTCATAGGCGGGGTGGAAGTTCACCTCGCCGCCCACCGTCGGCACGCCGACGCAATTGCCATAGCCGCCGATGCCATGGACGACGCCGGCGATCAGGTGCTTCATCTTGGGATGATCGGGCCGGCCGAAGCGCAGCGCGTTCATGTTGGCGATCGGGCGCGCGCCCATGGTGAACACGTCGCGCAGGATGCCGCCCACGCCGGTCGCCGCACCCTGATAGGGTTCGATGTATGACGGGTGGTTGTGGCTCTCCATCTTGAAGATCGCCGCCTGGCCGTCGCCGATGTCGACGACGCCGGCATTCTCGCCGGGGCCGCAGATGACCTGCGGACCGGTGGTGGGCAGCTTCTTCAGGTGGATGCGGCTGGACTTGTAGCTGCAATGCTCGGACCACATCACCGAGAAGATGCCGAGCTCGGTCAGGTTGGGCTCGCGACCGAGCGCCTTGAGGACGCGGTCATATTCTTCGGGCGACAGGCCGTGCTCGGCCACGATCTCGGGCGTGATCTGGGTCATGGGCGGACCCCTTAGCGGGGTGCGGGGCGCGCGTCACCCCGGCAGTTGCGAGTCGGATCGGGAAGCTGGGGATTAGGTGGCGCCTGATCCGGGATCGGAGCGGTTCAGCCGTCGTGCAGGTCTTCGCGTACCATGTCGAATTCGCGCACGCCGCGCACCCGCCGGGCATTGCTGACCAGTTCGCGCAGCTTTTCGCGGCGCTCACGGGCATATTCGACGTCGCGGATCACCAGCGGGCCGCCGCGGGTGGTTTCGTCCGATGTGGTGATGGTGAGCGTGCCGATGCCGGAGATCTGGTTGACGATCGAATAATCGAGCCGCACGTCCTTCACCCGATAGAGTTCGACCTCGTCGATCGATTTGCGGACGATCCCGCGATAGAGAATCAGGCGATCTTCCGTCACTTCGTACAGCGTCGAGCGATTGCCGATCCAGCGCACCGCGATGATGATCAGCCCGACGCCGATCAGACAGAGTAGCAGCGTGCCCCAGCCCGCGAACGAGCCCTTCAGCCAGCCCCGCGTCGAACCGCGGAATCGATCGATCAATTGCGCCATGCCCTCATCATAGCCCGGCCGGGCGGGGCCGCAAGGCGCGCCGCGGCGCTTGGTTGCCGGTGCGGCGATGCCTTGCTAGGGGCGACGCGTCGTTTCCGCCCGGACGTGCCGGGCGCCACCCTCCCGTACGAAGGAACGCCATGGTCCCCCGTTATGCCCGCGCCGCGATGACCGATATCTGGTCGCCGGAGACGCGCTTCGCCATCTGGTTCGAGATCGAGGCGCACGCCACGCAGGCACTCGCCGATCTGGGCGTGGTGCCGCAGAGCGCCGCCAAGGCGCTGTGGGACTGGTGGGCGACCAAGCCGGCGATCGACGTCGCCGCGATCGATGCGATCGAGGCGGTGACCAAGCATGACGTGATCGCCTTCCTCACCTGGGTGGCCGAGCAGGTGGGCGAGGAAGCCCGCTTCATGCACCAGGGCATGACCAGCTCCGACGTGCTCGACACCTGCCTCGCGGTGCAGCTCGCCCGCGCCAGCGACCTGCTGCTGGCCGATATCGATGCGCTGCTCGAGGTGCTGGAGCGCCGCGCCCGCGAGCACAAGATGACGCCGACGATCGGCCGCAGCCACGGCATCCATGCCGAGCCGGTCACCTTCGGCCTCAAGCTGGCCGAGGCGCATGCCGAGTTCCAGCGCAACAAGGCGCGCCTGCTCGCCGCCCGCGCCGACATCGCCACCTGCGCGATCTCTGGCGCGGTGGGCACTTTCGCCAATATCGATCCGCGCGTCGAGGAGCACGTGGCCGAGAAGCTGGGCCTGTCGGTCGAGCCGGTCTCGACCCAGGTGATCCCGCGCGACCGCCACGCGATGTTCTTCGCCACGCTGGGCGTGATCGCCTCGTCGATCGAGCGGCTCGCGGTGGAAATCCGCCACCTGCAGCGCACCGAGGTGCTGGAGGCGGAGGAGTATTTCTCGCCGGGCCAGAAGGGCTCGTCGGCGATGCCGCACAAGCGCAACCCGGTACTTACCGAGAACCTGACCGGCCTCGCCCGCATGGTGCGCGGCTATGTCACCCCGGCGCTGGAGAATGTGGCGCTGTGGCACGAGCGCGACATCAGCCACTCCTCGGTCGAGCGCTATATCGGCCCGGACGCGACGATCACGCTCGACTTCGCACTGGCCCGCCTGACCGGCGTGGTCGACAAGCTGCTCGTCTATCCGGTGCGGATGCAGAAGAATCTCGATCGCATGGGCGGCCTCGTACATTCGCAGCGCGTGCTGCTGGCGCTGACCCAGGCCGGGGTCAGCCGCGAGGATGCCTATCGCCTCGTCCAGCGCAACGCGATGAAGGTGTGGGAGTCCGACGGCGAGCTGTCGCTGATGGAACTGCTCAAGGCCGATCCCGAAGTCACCGCGGCGCTCAGCCCGGAGGTGATCGAGGAGAAGTTCGACCTCGGCTATCACTATCGCCATGTCGACACGATCTTCGCGCGGGTATTTGGCGCCGCCTGACTAAGGCCGGTTCGGCCATAATGGAACGGATACACGGCGGACGATTTTTCTCCGCCGTGTATCGCAACTTCCTGATCGACCTAGCCGCGTGAGCCCGACGCATCGACGCCTGCGCGAAGCGACAGGGAACGCCCATACCCGGGTCGATTCGCTGTTCGGCCGTTTCGACCTGACACGGCGCGACGACTATGCCGCATTGCTCGCCGCCCACGCCGAGGCGGTGTTGCCGGTCGAGGCGCTGCTCGACCGCGGGGGGGCCGAGCGCCTGACGGCGGACTGGCCGCAGCGGCGACGCGGTCCGTCTATCCGGGCCGATCTCGCCGCGCTGGGCGCGCCCGTTTCGGTCCCCGAAACCGCCGGCGCCGTAGCGGAAATCGCCGCGATGGCGGGGATGCTCTATGTGCTGGAAGGCTCGCGCCTGGGCGCGCGCTTCCTGGCGCGCGGGGTGCCGGATCATTGGCCACGCGCCTATCTCTCCAGCCACCAACCGTCGCATATGTGGCCGGAATTGCTGGCGAAAATCGATTCACTACTCTACGAGCCGCAGCTTGTGGACGTCGCCGTCATCGCCGCCAACCAGACCTTCGGGCGGTTCGAGGCCGCCGGGGCGCGGTGGTTGGACAAGGTGAGTTGAGTGGTGCTGGCGGTGGACGATGGCGGATTTCAGGTCGACCTGAGCAATTGTGATCGCGAACCGATCCATCAGCTCGGCGCGATCCAGCCCTTCGGCTTCCTGATCGCATTTTCGAGCGACTGGATGATCCGGCGCGCATCGGCGAATGTCGCGCGCCATTTCGATCTTGCCGCGGACGAGATGCTGGGCACCCATGCCAGCAGCTATTTCCACGACGAGGCGATCCATGCGCTGCGCAATCGGCTGACGCTGTTGCGTGGCGACGATGCGCTGGAGCGACTGTTCGGGGTGCACGCGCTGCGTGGGCGGGACGGCGCCTATGATCTGGCGCTGCATGTGAGCGGCGATACCATCATCGTCGAGGGCGAACCCTGCACCGCCGATACGGCGGGCGATACCGCCAGCACGCTGCGCGCGATGATGGGCCGGCTGGACGAGAAGGACGCGCTCGCCGATTTCTTCCACGAAGGCGCGCGGCAGGTGCGGGCGCTGACCGGGTTCGATCGGGTGATGGTCTATCGATTCGAACGCGACGGATCGGGCGTGGTGGTGGCGGAAGCGGCGCGCAGCGGCATCGGCAGCTTCCTTGACCTGCGCTACCCGGCGAGCGACATCCCAACCCAGGCGAGGCGCCTGTATCTCCGCACGCCGTTCCGCATTATCGCGGATGTCGACGGAAAGCCGGTGCCCATCGTGCCCCCGCGGGACGAATTCGGCGCGCCGCTCGACCTGTCGCTTTCCGTGCTGCGCTCGGTGTCGCCGATCCATATCGAATATTTGAAGAACATGGGGGTTCGCGCCTCCCTGTCCATTTCGATCATCGTCGAGGGCAAGCTCTGGGGTCTGTTCGCGTGCCATCATTATGGTGGTCCGCGCTGTCCGGGATTCGAGCGGCGATCGATGGCCGAACTGTTCGGCCAGATGTTCGCGCTGAAGCTGGAGAGCCGCGAGCGCAAGGCGCTTTCCATCTATGAGGCGGCGGCGCGGGCGACGAGTGACCGGCTGCTGGCCGCGGTGGCGAGCGATGGCGGACTGCTCGACGAGCCCGAATGGCTGGGCAGCCGGTTGCGCGAGGTGGTGCCGTGCGACGGCATCGCGATCTGGATCGGCGGCAAGGTCGCCTATAGCGGCGCCACACCACCGCCCGCCGCCTTTGCCACGATCGTGCGGCGGCTGAACGCCATGGCATCGGGCAGGGTATTCGCGACCGATCATCTGGCGGACGTGTTGCCGCAGGCCGCGGACTATGCCGATGTCGGCGCCGGTCTGCTGGCGATTCCGATCAGCCGCTCTCCGCGCGACTATGTGCTGCTGTTCCGTCAGGAACTGGTGCGTACGGTCACCTGGGGCGGCGATCCGCACAAGCCTGCCGAGCTGGGCCCGCATGGCGCGCGGTTGACGCCGCGCCAGAGCTTCGAAGCCTGGAGCCAGGAAGTGCGCGGCCGATCGCTGCCGTTCACCGATCCCGAATTGCGCATCGCCGAAGTGCTGCGCGCCTCGCTGATCGAAGTGGTGTTACGCCTTTCCGACGATGCGCAGGAGGAGCGGCAGCGCGCCTCCGAACGCCAGGAACTGCTGATTGCCGAGCTGAATCACCGGGTGCGCAACATCTTGGGCCTGATTCGCGGCCTGGTGCGCCAGTCGCGTGCACCGGGGATCGATGCAGGTGCTTATATCCGGCTGCTGGAAGGACGGATCGAAGCGCTGGCACGCGCGCATGATCAGATTACCGAAGACAATTGGGCGCCGGCGCCGCTGGGACGGCTGCTGCGCACCGAGGCGGCGGCCTATCTCGGCGAACGATCGGGTCGTCTGGAGCAGGATGGCCCGATGGTGCTGCTGCGCCCTGCCGCCTTTTCGACGCTGGCGCTGGTTTTTCACGAGCTGATGACCAATTCCGCCAAATATGGCGCGCTTTCGGATAGCGGCACGGTTTCGGTGCGCTGGTGGCTCGATACCGAAGGTGATTGCCGGATCGAGTGGCGGGAACGCGGCGGGCCGGCGGTGCAGCCGCCGACGCGGCAGGGATTCGGGACGACGATCATCCAGCGCTCCGTGCCCTACGACCTGGGCGGCAAGGCGACCGTGCGCTACCCTCTGACCGGGCTGGAAGCGGAGTTCTGCATCCCCGCGCGGCACGTGGTGCTCGACGGGGAATCGGCGTCGCGGCAGGGCAAGGCACCCGAGGAGGTCGTGCCGGTGCCGACCGAGGGCGGGCTCCGCCCGGTACTGAAGGGTCAGGTGCTGCTGGTGGAAGACAGCCTGATCATCGCCATGGACGCGGAGGATATCCTGGTGCGGCTAGGCGCCGACCGGGTGGTGACCGTCGCCTCGATCGCGCCGGCAATGGAAGAGATTGACAGGGGCCGGTTCGATGTGGCGATCCTCGATGTCAATCTGGGTGCAGAGACCAGCCTGACGATTGCCGATCGGCTGCGGGCCGACGGTGTGCCCTATGCCTTCGCCACCGGTTATGGCGAGCAGTTGCAACTGGATGCGGAGCACCGGGGCGTGCCGGTGCTGCAGAAGCCATATACCGCGGTGAATATGGCCCGAATGCTGGAAGGGCTGCTCGGGCGATAGGGCGGGGCGGCCGAGCTGCCGGATTATTGGGCGCGGGGCAGCTTGATGCCCAGCAGGACCAGCCGATCGCCAGTGATCCCGAACCAGTGCGGCACGCCGGCCGGCACCAGGATGACATCGCCGGGAGCAAGCGAACGGGTGGTGCCGCCCACGATGCGGACGCCTTCCACCAGATCGGCGCGGCGCGTCTGCGGTTCGGCGAGCGTGCCCCCGGAGACCAGCGTGCCGGCACCTTCCAGCACGATGGCATATTCGGCGTCGGCGGGGTGGACGGCAGGGCGACCGGGCTTCTTCCAGACCTCGATCGCAGCAATCTGCGCGCCGTCTCGGACCAGCGGGCGCCACATAAAGCCCTGATCGGGCTTCATTTCGGCCAGCATCGCGCGGATCTGGGCCTTGACGTCGTTGTTGCCGGCAAAGGCAGTCAGGTCGGTCGCGGCCTGCGCGTTGGCAGGGGCGGGAAGCAGGGGCGCCGTGGCAAGAGCGCAGGCGCAGGCAAGGATCTTCACGGCATCTCTCCTGGATTCCCGATTCAGGCAGCCTGCCATAGCCGGGACGATCGCGATAGCGCCGTGATCGCCGCTAGCGGCGCTTGCCGAACCAGAGGATGTGGCGTGGCCCCTTGCCGTTCGAACGAGCACGGACCGCCACTTCCTCGACGACAAAGCCCGAATCGCGCATCCGGCGGGCAAAGGCTGGGTCGGGTGCTGCCGACCAGACGGCGAGAATGCCGCCCGGACGTAGTGCCTGCCGTGCCGAATCGAGGCCCCGCATCGAATAGAGCCCGTCATTGCCGACACGGGTGAGACCGTCCGGGCCGTTATCCACGTCGAGCAATATCGCGTCATACGCACCGTGCCCGCCGGCAATCACCCGGCCGACATCGTCGAAAACCACCTGAACGCGCGGGTCGTCGAGACACCCATTGGTCAGCGCTGCCATCGGCCCGCGTGCCCAGTCGACGATCTTCGGAACCAGCTCGGCGACGGTGACCTTGGCGTTGTTTCCCAGTACCGCCAGCGCGGCGCGGAGCGTGAAGCCCATGCCATAGCCGCCGATCAGTACCCGTGCCTCGCGCTTTCCGAGCCGTTCGAGCGTCATCACCGCCAGCGCTTCTTCCGAACCGCTCATCCGGCTGTTCATCAGCTCGTTGCGTTCGAGCACGATCATATGATCCTCGCCCCGGCGGAACAGCCGCAGCGGTTCGCCGCCGGGGACGTCGGCGGTGTCGAGCAATTCGCGGGGGGTCATGCGATGCCCCGCAAATTGTCATGCCGGCGGAAGCCGGGATCCATTCGCCACTCGGTCATGGCAAAAGCCGGTACGGCGACCCCAATGGATCCCGGCTTTCGCCGGGATGACGACTGGTAGGGCAGACCTAGTACATGCAAGCTCAACCCAGGGCAGCCTTCAGCTTGGCGAAGAACCCGCTCGACTGCGGGCATTCCTCGCCCGTCTCGGTCTTGCGGAACTCTTCCAACAGCTCGCGCTGCTTCGCCGTCAGCTTGGTCGGCGTCTCCACCTCCAGCCGCACGACCAGATCGCCGCGGCCGCGGCCCTGGAGCACCGGCATGCCGGCGCCGCGATGGCGCATCTCGCGGCCGGACTGGGTGCCGGGGTGAATCTTGATCACATGCTCCTCGCCGTCGAGGCCCGGAATGCGGATCTCGCCGCCCAGCGCCGCCGTGGTGAAGCTGATCGGCGCGTTGGCGTAGAGCGTCGTGCCCTGCCGCTCGTAGAGCGAATGGCGCGTCACGTGGAGGAAGATGTAGAGATCGCCCGCAGGGGCCCCGCGCGCGCCGGCCTCGCCCTCGCCGCTAAGGCGGATGCGGGTGCCTTCGTCGACGCCGGGCGGAATCTCGATCTTGAGCGTCTTGGTCTTGTCGGTCCGGCCCTCGCCGCGGCAGCTGCGGCAGGGCTCGGCGATCACCTCGCCGGCGCCATGGCAGGTGGGGCAGGTACGCTCGACCATGAAGAAGCCCTGCTGGGCACGGACCTTGCCGTGGCCGCCGCAGGTGGTGCAGGTCTTGGCCTTGGTGCCCGGGGTCGCGCCCGAGCCGTGACAGGTTTCGCAGGGCCCGGAGACGTCGATGGTGATCTCGGTCGAATGGCCGTGGAACGCCTGTTCGAGCGAGATTTCCATGTCGTAGCGCAGATCGGCGCCGCGCCGCTGCTGACGGCCGCCGCCGCGCCCGCCGCCCATGAATTCGCCGAACACGCTTTCGAAGATATCGCTGAACGCGCCGAAATCGCCCTGGCCGCCATGATGGCCGCCGCCGCCGTTCTGGAAGGCGGCATGGCCGAAGCGGTCATAGGCCGCGCGCTTCTGAGGATCCTTCAGGCAGTCATAGGCTTCGCTGATCGCCTTGAACTTGGCCTCGGATTCCTTGCACCCGGCATTCTTGTCCGGGTGATATTTCATCGCGAGCTTGCGGTAGGACGATTTGATCGTCGCATCGTCCGCGGTGCGCTCGACCTGGAGCAGTTCGTAATAATCGACTTCGGTGGTCATCAAGAAAGCCCTCTCCCCATCAAGGGAGAAGGACGGGAGCGGGGCCGGTTCGATGGTGATTGCATCGACCCGCCCCACTCCCCCTCTCCCCGGCCCTCTCCCCGGTGAGGAGAGGGAGGGGGGTTGTTACGCCTTGTTGTCGTCCACTTCCGAGAACTCGGCGTCGACCACTTCCTCGGCCCCGGCGTCGCCGCCGGCCGCGGCGCCCGCGTTCGGCGAGGCGTTTTCGGCAGCCGTCTTCTCGTAGATCGCCTGGCCGAGCTTCATCGCCACCTGGGCGAGGTTCTGGGCCTTGGCGGTCATCGCATCGGCATCGCCGCTCTCGATCGCCGACTTGGTCTCGGCGATCGCCGCCTCGATCTCGCCCTTCAGCGCCGCGTCGACCTTGTCGCCATTCTCGGCGAGCTGACGCTCGGTGGTGTGGACGAGGCTCTCGGCGTTGTTCTTGGCTTCGGCCGCGGCACGACGCTTCTTGTCCTCTTCGGCGAACTTCTCGGCATCGCGCACCATCTGCTCGATGTCGGCGTCGTTCAGGCCGCCCGAGGCCTGGATGCGGATCTGCTGCTCCTTGCCGGTGCCCTTGTCCTTGGCGGACACGTTGACGATGCCGTTCGCGTCGATGTCGAAGGTGACTTCGATCTGCGGCACGCCGCGCGGCGCCGGCGGGATGCCGACCAGGTCGAACTGGCCGAGCAGCTTGTTGTCCGCCGCCATCTCGCGCTCGCCCTGGAAGACGCGGATCGTCACCGCCTGCTGATTGTCGTCAGCGGTGGAGTAGACCTGCGACTTCTTGGTCGGGATCGTGGTGTTGCGGTCGATCATGCGGGTGAACACGCCGCCCAGCGTCTCGATGCCGAGGCTGAGCGGGGTAACGTCGAGCAGCAGCACGTCCTTGACGTCGCCCTGGAGCACGCCGGCCTGGATCGCCGCGCCGATGGCGACGACTTCGTCCGGGTTCACGCCGGTGTGCGGCTCCTTGCCGAAGAAGTCCTTCACGACCTGGCGGACCTTGGGCATGCGGGTCATGCCGCCGACGAGCACGACCTCGTCGATCGCATCGGCCTTCACCCCCGCATCGGCCAGCGCCTTGCGGCACGGCTCGAGGGTGCGCTTGATCAGGTCATCGACCAGACGCTCGAGATCGGCGCGGGTGATGTTCTTCACCAGGTGCTTCGGGCCGTTCTGGTCGGCGGTGATGAAGGGCAGGTTGACCTCGGTGGTCTGCGCCGAGCTCAGCTCGATCTTCGCCTTCTCGGCCGCTTCCTTCAGACGCTGCAGCGCCAGCTTGTCCTTGGTGAGGTCGATACCCTCCGCCTTCTTGAACTCGTCCGCCAGATACTGGACGACGGTCGAGTCGAAGTCCTCGCCGCCGAGGAAGGTGTCGCCGTTGGTCGCCTTCACTTCGAACACGCCGTCGCCGATTTCGAGGACGGAGATGTCGAAGGTGCCGCCGCCAAGGTCATAGACCGCGATGGTCTTGTTGTTGTCCTTGTCGAGACCATAGGCCAGCGCCGCCGCCGTCGGCTCGTTGATGATGCGCAGCACTTCCAGGCCCGCGATCTTGCCGGCGTCCTTGGTCGCCTGGCGCTGGGCGTCGTTGAAATAGGCCGGCACGGTGATGACGGCCTGCGTGACGCTCTCGCCGAGATAGGATTCGGCGGTTTCCTTCATCTTCTGCAGGATAAAGGCCGAGATTTGCGACGGGCTGTATTCCTCGCCGCCGGCCTTGACCCAGGCGTCGCCATTCGGACCGCGTGCGATCGTGTAGGGCACCAGCTCGGTGTCCTTCTTGGTCACGGGGTCGTCGAAGCGGCGGCCGATCAGGCGCTTCACCGCGAAGATGGTGCTGTCCGGGTTGGTCACCGCCTGGCGCTTGGCCGGCTGGCCGATCAGGCGCTCGCCATCCTTGGCGAACGCGACGATCGACGGCGTGGTACGCGCGCCTTCCACATTCTCGATGACCTTGGGCTTGCCGCCTTCCATCACGGCGACGCAGCTGTTGGTCGTGCCCAGGTCGATACCGATAACTTTAGCCATGGTCCTCGTTGGCCCCCACAATCGAAACAAAAGGGTTCATAAGCGTTATCTGGATGCCGGCCCCAGAAGAGGCGGCCGCCGTCCAGATGTCCGAGGGGGGATATAGGTGCGTCGTGCCTTGCCGCAAGACGGCTGGGTTTCTACAAGATTTCCCAAATCACATAAGGGAGGATGCCGAATGCGGACTCTGGCGGGGCTTGCTGCGGTAACGATCCTGGCGGCCTGTTCGCCCCAGGCGGACGGCGTGAAGGTGGACGGCGCTTGGATTCGCCTGCCCGCCGTGGCCGGCCAGCCCGGCTCGGCCTATTTCACGCTGCGGGGCGGACGGGAGGCGGAAACGCTGATTTCGGTATCCACCCGTGCGGCGGATCGGGCGGAGATTCACGAAAGTGTGAAGGATGCAGGCGGCATGGCGCAAATGGTCTCGCTGCAGACCGTGGACGTCCCGGTGGGCGGCGCGATACGGTTCGCGCCGGGCGGCAAGCACGTAATGCTCTTCGGGGTGGTGCCGAATGTACACCCCGGCGAGAAGGTGCCGCTGACCTTGCGCTTCGCCAGCGGGCGTACGGTGACGGCGGAGGCCGATCTGACGGCGGCCGCAACCGTTCGCTGAAAGCCTTTCTAGATCAGTCCTTTGGCGCGGAGGCTGGTGTGGCCTTCGGTGCCGATGATAACATGATCGTGAACAAGGATGCCAAGCGGTTTCCCGGCTTCGACGATCCTGCGCGTAATCTCGATATCGGCGCGACTGGGGCTGGGGTCGCCCGAGGGGTGGTTGTGCACCAGGATCAGGGCCGCCGAGCCCAGGTGCAGCGCCCGCCGTATCACTTCGCGGACATAGACCGGCGCCTCGTCGATCGAGCCTTCGTTCATCAGCTCGTCCCGCACCAGCATGTTGCGGGTGTTGAGGTGCAGCACGCGGACCCGCTCGATCGGGTGGGATGCCATCTCCGCGCGGAGATAGTCGAGCAGCGCCTGCCAGTTCGCCAGCACCGGCTTTTCGCGCACCCGTGCCTGCAGGAGGCGGAGGGCTGCGGCGTGCACCGCCTTCAGCGCCGCGACGTTGGTTTCCCTCATCCCCTTCACACGGGCGATCGCTTCGGCATCGGCGGTGAGCAGACCGGCGATGCCGCCGAATTCGGCGAGGAGGGTCTTCGCCAAGGGCTTCGTGTCGACGCGGGGAATGGTGAGCGCGAGCAGATATTCGATCAGCTCGTGATCGAGCAGCGCATCGGGGCCGCCTTCGAACAGGCGCTGGCGCAGGCGGGCACGATGACCGCTATTTTCTGGCGCTTCCTCGGACATCGGCGCGACTATGCAGGCGCCGGGCGGAGGCCGCAATCGCCCGGTTTCCAAGAAGTCGCCGCGCCGCGCAGGGCCTTGGCTCCCAAGCGCGGCCGATACGGCGCGCGATGTTCAGGCGAAGGCCACGGAGAGGCCAAGAATCGGTTGGGGCAGGCCATGCCGTACAACGGTTGACTCGGTCGATTGGTCTTCCTAAAGCGCCCCTACATCGCAGCTTCCGGCTGTTGATGCTGTATGTCGCCCGCCCGATGCGCGGCGGCTTTTTCATATCTGGATCGCCGTGCTCGCTTTGTCTGACGACCCTGCCCGTACTGACCTCGACCGTCGCATCGCCGATGCGAAGGCGGCGGCGCGTGGCGAGGTTGTGCGCGCCCCGAAGCCCCAAAAGGGCTATAAGCAGGGCTCGCGCGTGCTGGCCGAACTGATCGGCGCGCCGCTCGGTGGGTTCGTGATCGGATATGCGCTCGATCGCTGGCTGGGAACGAGCCCCTGGGGGTTGCTGATCCTGCTGGCGCTGAGCGTGTTCGTGGCGTTTCGCAACATCTACAAGATTTCGAAGGAGCGCGCGGAGTGAGCGCCGGCAAAATCGATCCGATGGAGCAGTTTCAGGTCGAACCACTGTTCGGCCGTCATATCGAACTGTTCGGCTATGACATCTCCTTCACCAACTCGGCGCTGTTCATGTTCGTGGTGGCAGCGTTGCTGTTCCTGTTCATGGTCGGCGGCATGCAGCGCAAGCTGATCCCCGGCAAATGGCAGCTGATGGCGGAAGGCGCGGTGGGTTTCATCGATTCGATGGTGACCGCGAACATCGGCAAGGGCGGCAAGAAGTTCGCGCCGTACATTTTCTCGCTGTTCTTCTTCATCCTCTTCGCGAACCTGATCGGCGTGCTGCCGCTGGCGATCCTGCCCGGCCTGCACACCTTCGCCGTCACCAGCCACATCACCGTCACGGCGGTGCTCGCCTTCTTCTCGTTCGGCATCGTGCTCGCGGTCGGCCTGATCAAGCATGGCTTCAAGTTCTTCTCGCTGTTCGTGCCGCATGGTGCGCCGGCCTGGCTGATGCCGGTGATCATTCCCGTCGAGCTGGTCTCGTTCCTGGTGCGCCCCTTCTCGCTGGGCCTGCGACTGTTCGTCGCGATGACCGCGGGGCACATCCTGCTCGAGGTGTTCGGCAGCTTCGTGGTGCAGGGCTTTGGCAGCGGCACGGCGCTGGGCGGCGTGGTCGGCGTGCTGAGCTTCGCCATGATCGTGGGCGTGAGCGCGCTGGAACTGCTGGTCTGCGCCATCCAGGCCTATGTGTTCGCGCTGCTGACCTCGCTGTATCTCCACGACGCGGTGCACCTGCACTAAGTCGCCAAGTTTCGTTTTGGTTTTATCGAATTTTCTAGGGAGCTAGACATGACTGATCTGGGTGCAATGTACATCGGTGCCGGCCTCGCGGCGATCGGTATCGGCCTGGCCGCGCTGGGCGTGGGCAACGTGTTCGGTTCGTTCCTCGAAGGCGCGCTGCGCAATCCGGGTGCTGCAGACAGCCAGCAGGGCCGTCTGTTCATCGGCTTCGCCGCATCGGAACTGCTGGGCCTGATCGCGTTCGTCGTCGCGATCCTGATCCTGTTCGTCGTCAAGTAAGTAAGAACGGAGGCCTCGGCCCATGCCGCAGCTATCCCAGATCGGTGAGATCTACGCCTCGCAGCTTTTCTGGCTCGCGATCGTATTTGCCCTGATCTATTTCGGGATCGGCAAGGCGATGGTCCCGAAGATCGAGCGGACGATGGAAGATCGCTCCGCCCGCATCGCCGGGGACATCGCCGCGGCCGAAACCGCGCGCGACGCCGCGCGCGCCTCGGACGAGGCCTATCAGGCGGGGCTGGAAGCCGCCCGCGCCGAGGCGCTGCGGGTGACCGCGAGCGCCAAGGCGCAGGCTTCCGCCGCTTCCGAAGCGGCGGCGAAGGCCGCCGCTGCCGCCGATGAAGCGCGCATCGCCACCGCCATGCAGGCGATCGATGCGCGTACCGGCGAGGCGATGGCGGAAATCGAAACCGCCGTGGTCGATTCCGTCGAAGCGATCGTGACGCGTCTTTCCGGCGTGCAGGTCGACCGCGCTACCATCGAACGCAATGTGAAGGCTGCGCTGACCCATGGCTGAGGCAACCCATACCCTGAGCGCCGAAGTGGGCACCGCGGAGCTGCACCACGAACCGGCCGTGTTCGGCATCAATGCGGCGGGCTTCGTTGCATTGTCGATGCTGGTCGTGGTGGGGATCATCCTGCTGGCACGCGTGCCGGCCCTGGTATCCAAGGCCCTCGACAAGCAGATCAACGGTATTCGCCAGCAGCTCGACGAGGCCGCCAAGTTGCGCGCCGAAGCCGAGGCGCTGCTGGCCGACGCCAAGGCGCGCACCGCTTCGAGCGAAACGGATGCCCGCCAGATCGTCGCAAACGCCGAGGCCGAGGCCGCCGCTTTGAAGGCCAAGGCCGAGGCCGATGCGGCTGAACTGACCGCGCGTCGGGCGCGCATGGCCGAAGACAAGATCGGTGCTGCGGAGCGTGCGGCGATCCAGGCGATCCGCGCCAAGGCGGCAGACGCAGCTGCACGTGCGGCTGGCGCGATCATCGCGGAGAACCACGGCGCAGCGGCGGACAAGCCGATCGTCGATCGGGCGATCGCCGGGCTGGGCCGCCTGAACTGAAGCCGGTGGCGCCGTCGCGCATATCCTGCCAAGGATAGTCGATGGGCGGTGCCGATCCCAAATCCTATCGCTGGCTGAGCGTCGGTGCCCTGGTGGCGCTGGCGCTCGCTGCGTTGATAGGGGCAGTGGCGGTGCGCCAGGCTGCCAAGGAGCATCGGGACGCCAGCGATGTGAAAGTGCGGGCCGAGCGGACGATGCAACGGATCGAGGAACGCCTGCGCGCCTTGGAGAATGAATCCGCGACCGAGTGACCGGTACGCGCGATCGCCGGCCTTCGCGCTGTTTCTCCATTGCACTTGCGAATCGTTCGCGTTATTCGGCGATACCGAACCCAAGTCGAGATCGCCCCTTTTCGATGCATGCCCAGTCACCGCCGCTTGCACGCAAGCGCAGCCGCAAGAGCTTCTGGCTCAAGCAACTCCATACCTGGCACTGGATGAGTTCGGCGATCAGCCTGATCGGGCTGCTGCTCTTTGCGATCACCGGTTTCACCTTGAACCATGCGGCCGATATCGAAGCCGCGCCGTCCACCGCGGAGCGCGCGGTGCAACTGCCTGCGGCGCTGGCCCGCAGCGTCCGCCCCGATGACCAGCCCGACGCGAAGAAGCCGCTGCCCGCGCCGATTGCGGCGTGGATCGCCCGCGAACTGCACCTGCCTGCCACCGGCACCGCCGAATGGTCTGCCGACGAAATCTATCTCGCGCAACCGCGACCCGGGGGCGATGCATGGGTGGCCATCGCGCGGGATAGCGGCAGGGTGACCAGCGAGGTCACGACGCGCGGCTGGATCGCCTATCTCAACGACCTGCACAAAGGCCGCAACGCCGGCACGGCGTGGAAATGGTTCATCGACGTCTTCGCCGCTGCCTGTCTGGTGTTCACGCTCACCGGCTTGGTGCTGCTGTGGATGCACAGCAAACATCGTCGCAGCACCTGGCCACTGGTGGCCGCGGGCCTGGCCATTCCTGCGCTGATTGCGCTGTTCCTGATCCACTAGCGCGAGATGACGTGATGTTGACTCACCGTGGCGTCGCCGATGTTGGCCCTTGGCCAGGAGCAAGGAGGGAGCGGGGCGTTGCCCCCGTGCCGACGCGGGAGGACGCCACGGGCCAATATCGGCCCGCCGCCTCGCGGTTGCCCGGCAATCATGGGGGCAACATCCCGTCATCTCGCTTTACGCTTTAAGGGGGTATCCATGCAATTTCGTCTGACCGGTTGGACCACCGCCGCGATCGGCGCCGGAGCATTGCTGCCCGGCACTGCCGGTGCGCAGACCATCGACCTTTCGATCGAACTGCCGCGGATGACCGTGGCCGAATATCACCGGCCATATGTTGCGGCGTGGCTGGAGAAGGAAGGGGCGGCACCCCAGACGCTTTCCGTCTGGTACGATGTCGACAAGCGGGGTGGCGAGGGCACCAAGTGGCTGCGCGACGTGCGGCAATGGTGGCGCGCCGCCGGTCGATCGATGCGCTTCCCGGCGGACGGAATCAGCGGCGCAACGCGCGCGCCCGGCGTGCACAAGCTGCGCCTGGTGGCGGGCAGGGGCGCGATCGCGGCGATCACGCCCGGCAGCTATGTGCTGGTTGTGGAAGCCGCGCGCGAGGTTGGCGGGCGGGAGCTGGTGCGGTTGCCGTTCCGCTGGACCGGCACCAGTGCCACCGCCGTCGGCAAGGGCAGTGCCGAACTCGGCACCGTCTCCGTATCGATCAAGCGCTGAGAGGGCATCCACATGAAACTTCGAACACCGATCCTGGCCATGGCCGCTGTCGTTGCCCTCGCTGCTCCGGCGGCCTGGGCGCACCGCATGTGGCTGCTTCCTTCCTCCACGGTGATTTCGGGTAGCGACAATTGGGTGACCGTGGACGCCGCGGTTTCGAACGACCTGTTCTTCTTCGACCATCGGCCGATGGCTGCGATCCCGACCGTCACCCAGCCCGATGGCAGCGAGGGCAAGGTGGAGCATCATGCGGTGGGCCAGTTCCGCGCCACCTTCGACGTGCATCTGACGCAGCAGGGCACCTATCGCATCGCCGTGGTGAACGAGGGCGTGTTCGGCCGCTATGTGCTGAACGGCGAGACCAAGATGATCCCGCGCGGCACCACCAAGGCGCAACTGGCGACGGTGATCCCCGCGGGCGCCACCGATGTGCAGACCAGCGAGGCGCTGACCCGCAACGAGATTTTCGTGACGCAGGGGGCACCGACGACCACCGTGTTCACGCCGGCCGGGCGTGGAATCGAACTGGTGCCCGTCACCCACCCCAATGATCTGGTGGCGGGCGAGGCCGCGACCTTCCAGTTCCTGCTGGACGGCAAGCCTGCGGCGGGCCTCTACGTCACCGCGATTCCCGGCGGCATCCGTTATCGGGACAAGCTGAAGCAGATGGACCTGCGTACCGATGCGCAGGGCAAGGTGAAGATCACCTGGCCGGAGCCCGGCATGTACTGGCTGAACGTGACGCCGAACGCCCCGCAGGAGGGGCGCCCGGCGCCCGGCGCGGCCGCGGCTGCGCCGCAGGGGCAGGCGCCGGCGATGGGAGGCGTTCCGTCCGGCCGCCGGGTGAGTTACACGACGACGTTGGAGGTACTGGCACCCTGACCGTCGAACCCCGCATCGCACTGCCTGCCACGCTGTCCCCCGCCGCATTTCAGCGGCGCCGCTCCCACGCAGCAGTTGCGACCCTGGGTGGGCCGACCATGGGAACGGACTGGCGGCTGATCGTCGTCGATCCGCCGGAGGATATCCGCGAGATCGTCCAGGCCGTGCTGGCGCGCATGATCGCGGAGTTCAGCCATTATGAGCCGGGCTCGCGGATCGGCCGGTTCAATCGCCTCCCGTTGGGGCGGTGGCATCCCTTGGCGCCGGAGACGATCCGCGTGCTCGACGCGGCTTTTGCCGTGTGGGAGCGGAGCGGCGGTGCGTTCGATCCGGCGGCCGGGCTGCTTGTCGATCTTTGGGGATTCGGGCCGGCCGGTCCGCGCGCGAATCTGCCGAGCGCCGGCGCGGTGGCGGAGGCGCGGGGCATGTCGGGCGCGGCGTATCTGGAATATGACCGGGGAGCGTGCCGCATGCGCCGCCGCGAGGCCGTGCGGATCGACCTTTCCGGTATCGCCAAGGGCTATGCCGTCGATGCCGTGGCGGAGCGGCTGGTGTCGCTGGGCATCGAGGATTTCCTCATCGAGATCGGCGGCGAGCTGCGCGGCGAAGGCATCAAGCCCGACGGCCAGCCCTGGTGGGTGGCGCTGGAGCCGGTGCCGGGGGCGAGACTGGCCCCCGTGCGCATCGCGCTGCACGGGCTTTCCGTCGCCACGTCCGGCGATTACCGCCGATTCTTCGATTTCGGCGGCCGGCGCTATGCCCACAGCATCGATCCGCGCACCGGCTGGCCGGTGGCGAACAACGTCGTCTCGGTATCGGTGATCCACCGCGAGGCGATGCTCGCCGATGCCTGGGCGACGGCACTGACCGTGCTGGGCCCGGAAGGCCGCGCGCTCGCCGAGCAGGAGGGGCTGGCGGTGCATATGGTGACGCGAGCGGCGGCGGGGGACGGTTTTGCCGAGTATCTGTCTCCCGCATTGTCGGCGATGCTGGCGTAAGAGCGAGCGCCGCAGACCCTATGCGTCGGCCCAGCGGCGCAGCAGGTTGTGATACACCCCGGTCAGCGCGACGATCTGGGCATGGCCCTGACCCAGCTCGACGGTGAGCCCCTGGATCGCCCGATCGAGATCGAACAGCGTGCGGCGCGCGGCATCGTCGCGGACCATCGACTGGAGCCAGAAGAAGCTCGCCACCCGCGTGCCCCGCGTCACCGGCGTCACCCGGTGGAGGCTGGAAGAAGGGTAGAGGATCGCGTGGCCCGCCGGCAGCTTCACCGATTGCGCGCCGAACAACCCTTCGATCAGCAACTCGCCGCCCGCATAGGCATCGGGCGCCTCCAGAAACACCGTCATCGACAGGTCGGAGCGGACGCGAAACTCGCTGCCGCGCTGGATGCGGATGGCGTTATCGACATGGGTGCCGAAATTCTGGCCGCCGGCATAGCGGTTGAACAGCGGCGGAAAGACCTTCAGCGGCAGCGCGGCGGCGACGAACAGCGGCGATCGGCCCAGCGCATCGAGGATCATCCGCCCCGCCTCGCGCGCGGCCGGGCTTTCTTCGGGAAGCTGTTCGTTGCGCTTGGCCAGTGCCGCCTGCGGGCCCGAGGTGATGTTGCCATCCACCCAGTCTGCGGCGTCCACCAGCGTGCGGATGCGGGCAACCTCTGCCGACGAGAGCAGGTCGGGGATCGGGATCAACATGCGCGGGCCTCCTGCGCGGGGTAAAGTCGGCTTCTGACGGCCGCGCGGTCCGCCGAACATGCGCCAGATCAACGGCGCGGCGCAATCGCCGGAACGAAGCGGCCCCTCCCGGCGGAGATGCCGGAAGGGGCCGCACGCAAACCGCCCGTGCAATCAGAAGCGGTAGTTGAGCGTAAGCAGCGCCGAGCGGCCGTCACCCGGCGTGGCCCAGCCATTGTTGCGGATGCGAGTGTAGTAGAGCGAGTCCGCGACGTTCTTCACGTTCACCTGCGCCGAGAGGTTGCGGGTGACTTCGTAGGAGAGGAATGCGTTGTGCACCCAGAAATCGGGGCTGTAGATGACCTGGGGCGCTGCGACCGTCGGCAGGTTGAACGCCGCCTTGCCCTGATAGGTCACGCCATAGCCGAGCGTCAGCCCGAACGACAGGCGATAGGTGGTGAACAGGCTGCCGGAATGGTTCGGGGTGTTCTGCAGGGCGGCATTGCGCGCCGGATCGACCGTGCCGGCCGGGCTGTTCCTAGCGATGCTGCGGAGCACCGTGCCATCGAGATAGGTGTAGTTGGCCGTGATCGACCAAGCCTTGGTGATCTGGCCGACCGCGCCCAGCGCGATACCGTCCACCCGCGACTTGCCGTCGAGCTGCTGCTCCGGCACCAGCGGATCGCCGGTCGCCACCCGGAAGTTGGTACGTTCGTTGCGGAACAGCGCGGCGGTGAGCAGCAGCCGGCCGCCGACCAGTTCGGCCTTGCCGCCGATTTCATAGTTGCGCGCCGTTTCCGGATCGACGTTGCAGGTTTCGACCAGGCAGGAGCCGTTCACCGACGTCTTGGACGGCGTTTTGGCGTTGCCATAGGCGACATACAGGCTGATCGCCGTGATCGGCTTGTACACCAGGCCGGCGCGATACGAGAACAGCTTGTTTCTGTTGAAGAGCGTCTGGCCGGTCGCCACTTGCCCGAGCGTCGCGGTGGCGGTGGAAACGGTGTCGGCGCGGTAGCTGCCGTCGTTCGATTCCCAGCGCAGGCCGCCGTTGATCTCGACATGATCGCCGAGCTTCATCGTATCGAACAGATAGACCGCATAGTTGGTGAGCTCGCCGGTCTGCCGGGCGCTTTCGATGAAGTTGATCGGACCGCTATAGACGTTGCTGCCATAGACGCGTGCGAGGCCGCTGGTCGCCGCCGGGCCAGCCACTACCGCATTGGGATTGGCCATGTTCATCAGCGGGAGGTAGCTGAAGG
Organism: Sphingomonas pokkalii; assembly: GCF_003096275.1. Lineage (GTDB taxonomy): Bacteria > Pseudomonadota > Alphaproteobacteria > Sphingomonadales > Sphingomonadaceae > Sphingomonas > Sphingomonas pokkalii. The sequence goes on along the minus strand of NZ_QENQ01000001.1, from coordinate 2,314,278 downwards.
GGTTGGTGCCGTTGGCATTGCGCAGCACATTGCCGGTGGAGAGGCTGAACTTCTCCCAGGTTGCCGCTGCGCCGAGCGTGAGCGAGTGTTCGATGAAGCCGGTGTTGAACCGGGCCATCAGGTCGACCTGATCATAGGCGAGCTGGTTGCGGGTATCCCGCGTGTTCCCGCGCGGGCCGGAGGGCAGATAAAAGCCCGTGGGGACCGTCAGCGTCGCGCCGTTGATCGTCGTCGTGCACGCCGTGCCGAGCGGCGTCCGCCCCGAGGCGAGGCACCAGGTGCCCTGGGGCGGATCGACGATGGCGTGCTGAGTCACATCCTGCCAGCGGGTGATGTTGCGCAGCGTCACCCGATCGTTGAAATGATGTTCGAACGTGGCGGTCGCCTGATCGACGTTGCTCTTCTGCGTATCGAGGTTGCGGAAACCGAAATAGCTGGACCGGCTGACACCCGGCAGCGCGCCGCCGACGACCTGATAATAGGGCACGCCATATTGCGGCGTGTTGTCGTCTTCCTGATGGACATATTGCAGCGTCAGGCGGGTCGGGCTGTCGATCCCGATCGTCACCGACGGCGCGACGCCCCAGCGCTTCATCCGTTCGACGTCGCGGGCCGGGACGTCATTTTCATGCTTCATCGCGTTGAGGCGGAAGGCGATCAGATCGTTGACACGGACATTCGCATCGACGGTCCCGCGATAGTAATTGTCGGTGCCGATGCCGGCCGATGCCTGGAACCGGGTGTTGGCCTGCGGCTTCTTGGTGACCATGTTGATCGAGCCGCCGACCGAGCCCGCGCCGTTCTGCACCGAATTGGGGCCGTTGACGACTTCCAACTGCTCGAGGTTGAACGGATCGGTACGGGTATATTGGGCGCTGTCGCGGATACCATCGATCGTGATGTCGGTATTGGCGGAGTAGCCACGCAGATTGATCGAATCGCCATAGCCGCCGCCGCCTTCGCCTGCGCCGAAGGTGATGCCCGGCACCGTCGACAGCATATCGCGCAGGGTGAGGAGATTCTGCTGCTCGATCACCTCGTTGGTGAGGATGGTGATCGTCTGCGGGGTATCGCGCACCGGGCGGGTAGCCTTGGGCGATTCCTGATGCGGGGAATAGGGCTGGCCCTTGACGATGATCGTATCGCGATCCTGCGCGTCGCCATCCTTGCCATCGCGATCGGCGCTGACGGTCGCGCCATTATCGGTGCGATCGGCAAGCGCACGTTCCTCGGCATGGCTTGGCGCCGAGACGATGAAGCCGACACAGGCAAGCGCCGCAAAGGTGGAAACGCGCGAAAGCGGCGCGGTACGATCGGTCACTCAACAATCCCCTTTGAACTCGATTTCGTTTCGCTCGCGACTATTGCGAACCGCTCGCGGAGTCAATGCTAATGCAAGCCCGTCGCAATAGCATTTCCGAATGGTGACGCTTCCTCTGCGCAGTGTGACCATGGGTTGGTGGCGACGGCGCGGAAGCTGCGTTTACCGCGATCGAGAGAGGGCATATGCTGCGGCCATAAAAGGGAGAGAATCGATGCGTTTGCTCGTGGCTTTCGGTATGTCCTGCCTTGCCATTCCCGCCCACGCCCAGCAGCCGCCCACATTGCCGCCGTCGATCCAGGTCGTCGGCGTGGGCACCGTATCGACCAAGCCGGACCAGGCGATCCTCGTCTATTGGGTGGCGGGCGAGGGCAAGACCGCCGATGCCGCAAGCGCCGATCTTGCCGCCAAGCAAAAGGCGATCACCGCCGGACTGGCCGGCCTGCTGGGCGCCGACCTGCAACTCACTTCCGGGGAAGTGAGCGTGATGGAGACGCGCTCGCCGAAATGCGATGGCCCGGGCAATTACAACAATCGGCCGCGCCTGAGCGACGGCGACTGCGCCTTGACCGGTTTCATCGCGACCTTGCAGGGCACCGCGCGGACCCGCGTCGTGGAGAAGGCAGGCACCGCCGCCGGACTGGCGGCGCGGCTGGGTGCGCGCGATGCGCGGATCAGCGGCTTCCAGCTTAGCGATCCCGCAGCGGCGCAACGCCGGGCAACCGCTGCGGCGATCGCCAATGCCCGCAGCCAGGCCGAAGCGATGGCGGCGGGCGCCGGGGTGCGGCTGGGCGAACTGCTGTCGCTGAGCGACCAAAGCGGCCGCAACGAGGTGATCGTCACCGGTGCGGCGAGCCGGATGGTGGCCCCGCCGCCACCGCCCGCGCCGGTGGAGATTGCGATCACGCCGCGCCCGCTGGAGACGCAGGCCCGCGTCTATGCCCAGTTCGCGATCGGGCGCTGACCGTAGCGGCCCCGATCGTTCAGGCGCGCTGTGCCATCAGCCAGGTGCGGATCGCGCTCGCCAGATTGGGCGGATCCTCTGCGCTGATCCGAGCATGGTCGATCGCGGCAACCAGCGCGCTCAGCGGCAGCCCCGCCGCCGCTGCCGCGGCCTCCAGCGCCGCCCAGAAGATCGGCTCGAGGCTGATCGATGTCGGGTGCCCGGCGATGGTGATCGAACGCTTCACCGGCCCGTGAAAGCCGCCCGGCGGGGGCACGATCTCCAGCGCCACCGCGGCCTCACTCGGTATCGAACAGGGCGGCCAGCTGCTCGACCATCGTGCCCGCGAGCTGTTCGGCATCCATGATCGTCACCGCGCGGCTATAATAGCGCGTGACGTCATGCCCGATGCCGATCGCCGCCAGCTCGACCGGCGAGCGCGCTTCGATCCAGCTGATCACCTGGCGCAGATGGCGTTCCAGGTACGAGCCCGAATTTACTGACAGCGTCGAGTCGTCCACCGGCGCGCCGTCCGAGATCACCATCAGGATCTTGCGGTCCTCGGGCCGGGCGATCAGCCGACTGTGCGCCCAGAGCAGCGCCTCGCCGTCGATATTCTCCTTCAGCAGCCCTTCGCGCATCATCAGCCCGAGGGACTTCTTGGCGCGCCGCCACGGCTCGTCGGCCTGCTTGTAGATGATGTGGCGCAGATCGTTGAGCCGGCCCGGCTGCGCGATCCGTCCCTCGCCCAGCCACTTCTCGCGCGCCTGACCGCCCTTCCAGGCGCGGGTGGTGAAGCCGAGGATTTCCGTCTTCACGCCGACGCGCTCCAGCGTGCGGGCGAGAATGTCCGCGCTGATCGCCGCGATCGAGATCGGCCGGCCGCGCATCGAACCGCTATTGTCGATCAGCAGGGTAACGACCGTGTCCTTGAACTCGGTGTCACGCTCGACCTTGTAGCTGAGCGACTGCATCGGATTGACGACGACGCGGGCCAGCCGGGCGGCATCGAGCAGCCCTTCGTCCTGATCGAAATCCCAGCTGCGGCTTTGCTGCGCCATCAGCCGGCGCTGGAGCCGGTTGGCAAGCTTCGTCACCGCTCCCTGCAGGTGGATCAGCTGCTGATCGAGATAGGAGCGCAGGCGATCCAGCTCGTCCGTGTCGCACAGGTCGGTGGCGGCCACCACTTCGTCGAACTGGGTGGTGAAGGCGCGATATTCGAAGCTGGGCGGCAGATCGCTCCACGGGCGATTGGGGCGGACGGGCATCATGCCTTCGTCGCCATCGTCGCCGGGTTCGCCGTCGCCGTCGTCCATGCCCTCGGACTGCTGGTCCTGTTCGCCGTCCTCGCCCTGTTCGGATTCGCGCTGCTCGCCGCGGGCTTCGCTCTGGCCTTCGCCCTGCTGCTGCTGGGCTTCGCTGTCGTCGTCGCCCTGTTCTTGCTGCTCTTCCTGGCCCTCGTCCTCGCCGCCGCCTTCATCGGCCTCGTCGGGCACCATCTCGCCTTCGGTCAGCTCCAGATCCTGCAGCAGCTTGGCGGCGAGATCGGCAAAGGCACGTTGATCGTCGATCGCCAGCGACAGGGCGTCGAGGTCGGCGCCGGCGCGATCCTCGATCCAGTCGCGCACCAGCGCCAGGCCCAGCGCAGCGCTCGACGGCGACTCGCGGCCGGTGAGCCGTTCGCGGACCATCAGCCCGAGCGCGGTGGACAGCGGCACTTCGTCGCGGGTGCGGGCGCGGCCGATCGGATCGGAGCGCAGCCGCATCGCCAGCGCCTGTTCGAGATTGTCGGCAATGCCGGCATAGCCGCGCGATCCCAGCGCCTCCACCCGCGCGGTTTCGATCGCGTCATAGACGGCGCGGGCGATGGGTTCGCGGGGTGCGTTGCGGGCGTGCAGCGTGCCGTCGTGCAGGCGCATCCGCAGCGCGAAGCCATCGGCAAAGCCGCGCGCTTCCGCCACCTGTTCCGGCGGCAGCGTGCGCGAGGGCATCGGCACCTTCACCGTCTTGCCGCTCTGGAAGGGAGCATCGGCGGTGAAGCCGAACTCGAGTTCGGCCGTGCCGGAGAGCGCACGCGCGGTTCCCGCGAGCACGTCCCGAAAGCGATCGAGGGGAGAATCCTGCGCCATGGTTTCCACATGCGCCCGGCCCGCGCAAAGTCAAGAAAGGCCGGGGGATCATGTTGACCGCGTAATGGCCCAGGTCTAGGCCGAACGCCATGTTTGCGTGGTTCCGCCGCCGCTATCTCGACCTGCTGGGGTCGATCTACATCTACAACGAGTATCGCGGCTATACGAGCATCGATCGGGTGCTGCAGGCGGTGCGGGTGCGGGCGCCGGACGACCATGCGCTGATCGCCGCGATCGAACAGCATCGCGCCGACGAGCGCAAACATTACCAGATGTTCCAGCGCTGGTTCCAGTTGCAGGGGCGGATGCCGCTGGCGGTGGACCGGACCTGCGGCCATATCGATCGCTTCGTCGAGATCATGTTCGGCCGCACCATCGATGCGCTGGATACCCAGGCGGTGATCGACGACGATGCCCAGTTCGAGAAACTGTGCCGGGTGATCTCGCTGACCGAGCAGCGCGGCTACAAACAGGTGCACATCCTGCTGCTTCATCCGGCGGTGCTGCGCGACAAGGTGCTGACCCGCATCTTCCGCATCATCGAGAAGGACGAGCCGAGCCATTGGGCACCCTATGACGGCTGGCTGCGCGCGCATGGCAAGCGCGAACCCCGCTGGTGGGAGCGGGCGATCGACACGTTCATCCATTCCGAGCTGCTGTTCCTGAAGCTGCCGGTGCTGTTCCTGAATCCCTTCGTCCGGCGGCGGACCGACTGGGCGGATGCGGGCGAGGCATTGCCCGATGTGCAGGCGCCCGCCGTCGCCTGAACACTTGCAAGGCGGTGCGGACGGGATCATGGGCACCCCCGGTTTCCCCTGTCGCGAGTACTCCATGGCTGCCCTTCGCCGCTGGATCGATCCCTATCTGCTGATGCTGCTCGGCACCGTCGGGCTGGCGGCGCTGTTTCCGGCGCGGGGGATGTGGGCGAGCATCGCGGACGAGGCGGTGACGATCGCCGTCGCGCTGCTGTTCTTCCTGTATGGCGCGCGGCTGGCGCCGTCCGCGATCTGGGCGGGACTGACCAACTGGCGGTTGCAGCTGACCGTATTCCTCAGCACCTTCCTGTTCTTTCCGCTGATCGGGCTGGGCGCCTATGCGATTGCCGGCCATGTGCTGCCGGGCGGGATCGCGCTCGGCATCCTGTTCCTGTGCCTGCTGCCCTCCACGGTGCAGTCGTCGATCGCCTTTACGTCGATCGCGCGCGGCAACGTGCCGGCGGCCCTGTGCAGCGCTTCGCTCTCCAATTTGATCGGGGTGATCATCACCCCGCTGCTGGCGGCGCTGCTGCTGCCGCATGGCAGCGGGGCGGGCTTCTCGCTGGGGCAACTCGAATCGATCGCGATGCAGATCCTGCTGCCGTTCGCGGCCGGGCAGGCGGCGCGGCCGCTGATCGGCGGCTTCATCCTGAAGCACCGGGTGCTGACCATGGTGGTCGACCGCGGATCGATCCTGCTCGTCGTCTATGCGGCCTTCAGCGAAGGCATGGTGGCCGGCGTGTGGACGCAGGTATCGCTGGCCGATCTCGCGCTGGTGCTGGCGTTCAATGCGGTGCTGCTCGGCGTGGTGATCGCCGTGACGATGGTCGGCAGCCGCAGGCTGGGCTTTTCGACCGAGGATGAGATCGCGATCGTCTTCTGCGGTTCCAAGAAGAGCATGGCGAGCGGGATCCCGATGGCGACGATTCTGTTCCCCGGCGGGGCGGTGAGCCTGATCGTGCTGCCGCTGATGATCTTCCACCAGCTCCAACTGTTCGTCTGCGCGGTGCTGGCGCGGCGATATGGGGTGCGGCCCTGATGCGGGTGCTGCTCACCGGATCGTCGGGCTGGCTGGGGCGGTTCCTGGCGCCGATGCTGCGGGGGGCGGGGCACCACGTCACCGGGCTCGACGTGGCGCCGGGCACGGACACGCAGGTGCTGGGCTCGGTCGCCGATCGCGCGCTGGTGGAACGCGTGTTCGCCGATCATGGCATCGAGGCCGTGATCCACGCCGGCGGCCTGCACAAGCCGGACATCGTCCGCTATCCGGCGCAGACCTTCGTGGACGTGAACGTTGCCGGCACGCTCAACCTGCTCGAATGCGCCAAGGCGGCGGGGCATGACCGGTTCGTCTTCACCTCTACCACCTCGCTGATGATCAGCCAGGCGATCCGCGACGAGGCGAGCGACGCGGCGGTGTGGCTCGACGAGACCAGCGGCCCGATCGAACCACGCAACATCTACGGCGTCACCAAGCTCGCCGCCGAGGGCCTGTGCCGGATCGCGGCGCTGGAACACGGCCTGGCGACCATCGTGCTGCGCACCAGCCGCTTCTTCCCCGAGGACGACGATACCCACGCCGTGCCCTCGGGCGAGAACCTCAAGGCCAACGAACTGCTCCACCGCCGGTTGACGGTGGAGGATGCGGCGCGCGCGCATCTGGCGGCGCTGGAGCGGGCGCCGGCGGTGGGCCACAGCGTGTTCGTGATTTCCGCGCCGACCCCGTTCGGGCGCGAGGATTGCGCCGAACTGAAGCGCGATGCGGCGGCGGTGATCGCTCGCAGCTTTCCCGAGGCGGCATCGCTCTATGCGGCGCGGGGCTGGACGCTGCCGGCAAGCATCGGCCGGGTCTATGACGCGGGGCTGGCCGAGCGCGTGCTGGGGTTCCGCTGCGCAACCGACTTCGCGGCCGTGCTGGCGGCGCTCCGCGACGGCGGCCCGCTGCCCTTCGCGCACGACCCGGCCTATGTTTCGCCCAAGGAGCGTGGCGGAGACGGCCCGGTTCTGGCATAGCGCGGCGCATCCTTCCGGGGGGAATGGCGATGCGGATCTGGGCGCGACTGGGGCTGGGCGTGGCGGCGCTTGTCGCGGCGGGTGTGGGCGGCGTGTATGGCGCCTCCGAGTGGGTGCTCCGCCGCAGCCATGCCGTGCCGCTTGGGCCCATCGCGGTGCCGCACGACGCCGCCTCGTTGGCGGAAGGATCGCGGCTGGCGACGCTCACCGGCTGCAAGAGCTGCCATGGCGACGGCAAGGGCGCGGTGTGGACCCCGGTCGACTGGCGCGAGGGGCAGGTCGCCCCGCCGCCGATCGCCCGCAGCGCCGCGCGCTATACCGATGCCGAACTCGCCCGGCTGATCCGCCAGGGGGTGACCAAGGAGGGGCGGACGCTGTTCGTCATGCCCGCCTGGTCGATGACCTATCTCGCCGATGACGATGTCGGCCGGATCATCGGCTGGGTCCGCAGCCTCAAGCCCGCGCCCGACGACGTGCAGGCGACCACCTGGTTCGGCCCCGTCGGCCGCTGGAAGATCCTGACCGGCGAGACCCGGCCGAGCGTGGTGGCGGAGCTGCACGGGGTGGCAAAACGGCCCGCCGATCCGGGGCGGTACCTGACGCAGGTACTCTGCTCCGAATGCCACGCGCTTACCGAGCCGCGTGCCCATGACGGCAAGCCCGTGCCGCCGCTGGCGCCGATGGCTGCCAGCTACGCGCCGTCGGATTTCCAGCGGCTGCTGCACGAGGGCGTAGGGGCAGGGGCGCGCAATGTCGGCTTCATGGGCACGATCGTGAAGGAAAACCTCCACGCGCTGCGGCCCGACGAGGTGGACGCGGTGCAGCGCTATTTGCGGGGGGCGCTGCCGGAGTGATGAGCGTCGGGAGTAGTGTCTGTTGGCTTTCGATGGCATCATTAGATCATGGGAACATTGCACCAATCAGCGGCCTCTATCGGTTTCTACGGCGACGACCTGAATCCTGAAGAGCTGACCGAAGCATTCGCAATTGAACCAAGCGTCGGCGTGCGCGCGGGTGAGCCGTGGCGGACGGCGAAGGGCGCGGAAAAGATCGCTCGGCGTGGCTCTTGGCGTATCCGAGCCGAGCGCCGCGAGCCTGGCGACTTGGACACGCAAATCAACGAGCTGCTAGACAGAATGTCTAATGACTTCCAAGCGTGGCGCCAATTCTCTGAGCGCTATCGCGGCAGGATATTCTGCGGCTTGTTCATGGCCAGTGGCAATGAGGGGGTAACGCTTAGGTCCAAAACGTTGGGGCGACTGGCGGAGCGGGGGCTGCTCATCGATTTCGATATCTACGCGCCCGATGGGGAGGAATAGCTGCGCTCTGATCCAAAGTGCGATCTTCCTATCCCCCAAGTCAGGGCAATTGCATATGCTGCATATGCGTTTCTTTCCCTCTCCCCGCCGGGGAGAGGGAGGGGGAGGGGCAATGCGAGGCGCTGCCTCGCGCGGTTGCTTGCGCAACCGCTCACCCTCTCCAAGCTGCGCTAGGCGCTGAAGCGCCAAGCTCCGCTATCCTCTCCCTCGAGGGAGAGGATTACGAAGAGGTGCGGCAGAAAATGTCCCCGAACCTTGCATCCGCGCACGATTCGATTAAAGCGCGCGCATGTCGCGTGAACCCCGCACCCTGTATGAGAAGATCTGGGCCGACCATGTCGTCGAGCGCCGGGACGATGGCACCTGCCTGATCTATATCGATCGGCACCTCGTCCACGAAGTCACCAGCCCGCAGGCCTTTGCCGGCCTTCGCGCGGCCGATCGCAAGGTGCGCCGCCCCGACCTTACCCTTGCGGTGCCCGATCACAACCTGCCGACCACCCCGCGCGTCGACGCCGCGGGCAATGCGCTGCCGATCGCCGATCCGGCCAGCGCCGGCCAGCTCTCCGCGCTGCGGGCCAATGTCGCCGAGTTCGGCGTGCCCTATATCGATGCGCTCGATGCGCGGCAGGGGATCGTCCATGTCGTCGGGCCCGAACAGGGCTTCACCCTGCCCGGCACGACGCTGGTGTGCGGCGACAGCCATACCTCGGCGCATGGCGCGCTGGGGGCGCTCGCCTTCGGCATCGGCACCAGCGAGGTCGAGCATGTGCTCGCCACCCAGACGCTGCTGCTCAAGCAGTCGAAGACGATGGAAGTCCGCGTCGACGGCACGCTCGGCCACGGCGTCAGCGCCAAGGACGTGGTGCTGGCGATCATCGGCAAGATCGGCGCGGCCGGGGGCACCGGCTATGTCATCGAATTCACCGGCGAGGTGATCCGCAACCTCTCGATCGAGGGGCGGCTCACCATCTCCAACATGTCGATCGAAGGGGGCGCGCGTTCCGGCCTGATCGCGCCGGACGAGAAGACCTTCGCCTATCTCAAGGGCCGCCCGCTCGCCCCCACCGGCGAGGCGTGGGACCGCGCCGTCGCCTATTGGAAGACGCTGCCGACCGACAAGGGCGCGGTGTACGACAAGGTGGTGACGCTGGACGCGGCGGACATCGCGCCGTCGCTCACCTGGGGCACCAGCCCCGAGGACGTGGTGCCGATCACCGGCGTCGTGCCCGATCCGGAGAGTTTCGCCGATCCCTCGAAGCGCGCCGCGGCGCAGCGCTCGCTCGACTATATGGGGCTCACGCCCGGCACCGCGATGCAGGACATTGCGGTGGAGCACATCTTCATCGGATCGTGCACCAACAGCCGGATCGAGGATCTGCGTGCCGCTGCCGCGGTGGTGCAGGGCCGCAAGGTCGCCGATCGCATCCGCCAGGCACTGATCGTGCCGGGCTCGGGGCTGGTGAAGCGTCAGGCCGAGGAAGAGGGGTTGGACCGCATCTTCCTGGAAGCCGGCTTCCAGTGGCGCGAGCCGGGCTGCTCGATGTGCCTGGCGATGAACCCGGACAAGGTGCCCGCCGGCGAACGTTGCGCTTCCACTTCCAACCGCAATTTCGTAGGGCGGCAGGGGCCCGGTGCCCGCACGCACCTCGTCTCGCCCGCGATGGCGGCGGCGGCGGCGGTGACCGGGCACCTGACGGACGTTCGCGCGTTGATGGCGAACCAGGCGTAACGGATAAGGGGAGAGACGCCATGCAAAAGGCGCTCGTCGCATTGATTGCCGGAACCATTTTGAGCGGTGTCGCTGCTGCCTATGCGGGTGCCTATCCGCGGCCGGAGACGCCGATCAAGACCATCCCGGCGCTCGAGCGGGTGGTGGTAGCCCCCCGCTGAGCGGGCGGCCGATTGCCGGAAATTCGGGATGGCCGCCGGCCATTCGTTAGGAAAGCTGTGTCCATGCATCTGAACACCGTATCGGCGGAGCGCCGCTGATGGAGCCGATCCAGCAGGTTTCGGGCCGCGCCTATCCCTGGGGCGCCAAGAACATCGATACGGATATCATCATCCCCGCGCACTGGCTGAAGACCACGACGCGCGAGGGGCTGGGCAAGGGCGCGTTCGAGAGCGTGCGCGCGGAGCCGGGCAATCTGTTCGACGATCCGCGCTATGCGGGCGCGCCGATCCTGGTGGCGGGCGAGAATTTCGGCTGCGGCTCCAGCCGCGAACATGCCGCCTGGGCGCTGGCCGATCTGGGCATCAAGGCGGTGATCGCGCCGAGCTTCTCGGACATCTTCTCTGGCAACGCCTTCAAGAACGGCATCGTCACCGTGGTGCTGCCGCAGGAAGCGATCGACCGGCTGGTGCAGGTGGCGACCGCCAATGAGATCACCGTCGACCTGGAGACGATGACCGTCACGACGGAGTTCCAGGACCGCTTCGCCTTCGAGCTCGACCCGTTCCGCCGCGACTGCCTGATGCAGGGGCTGGACGAGATCGGCATGACGCTGGCACAAGATACCGCGATTTCGAAATTCGAATCCGCGGCTGCGCACGAACGCCCGTGGATTGCTGTAGGAGGCGGGCATGAAGGCGTTGCTGTCGAAGGCGTCGGGCGGACCTGATACTCTAAGCCTGGAAGAATTGCCCGATCCGGTTCCGGGCAAGGGCCAGGTGCTGGTCGGCGTGCGCGCCTGCGCGATCAACTATCCCGACGTGCTGATCATCGAGGATCGCTACCAGTTCAAGCCGCCCCGGCCCTTCGCGCCGGGCGGCGAGATCGCCGGCGTGGTCGAAGCCGTCGGCGAGGGCGTCACCGACTGGGCGCCGGGCGACCGGGTGATCGCGGTGCCCGGCCATGGCGGGCTGGTCGAGAAGCTGGTGCTGAGCCCGGCGCAGCTCTACCGGCTGCCCGAGGGTCGCAGCTTCGAGGACGGCGCGGCGCTGCTGCTCACCTATGCGACGACGATCCATGCGCTGCTCGACCGTGGCAAGTTGAGCGCCGGCCAGACGCTGCTGGTGCTGGGTGCGGCGGGCGGCGTCGGGCTCGCGGCAATCGAGCTGGGCAAGGCATACGGCGCGACGGTGGTGGCGGCGGTCTCCTCCGAGGAGAAGGCCGAGGCCGCGCGCGCGGCGGGTGCGGATGCGACGCTCGTCTATCCGCGCGGGCCGCTCGACAAGGAAGCCTCGAAGGCGCTGGCCGAGGCGTTCAAGGCGGCGGTTGGCCCCAAGGGGGCAGACGTGATCTACGATCCGGTAGGCGGCGACTATGCCGAGCCGGCGCTGCGCGCGATCGGCTGGGAGGGGCGCTATCTGGTGGTGGGCTTCCCGGCGGGCATCCCGAAGCTGCCGCTCAACCTCACATTGCTCAAGAGCTGCGACGTGTGCGGCGTGTTCTGGGGCGCCTTCGCCGCGCGCGACCCCCAGGCCAACCGCGCGCATGTCGACACGCTGTTCCGGCTGTGGAGCGACGGCAAGATCGCGCCGCGGGTGACGGAGGTGTTCCCCTTCGCCGAGGGCGGGGCGGCGATTGCCAAAATGGCGGCGCGGGCGGTGATCGGGAAGGTGGTGGTGCGGGTGGCTGGGTAGGGGCGAACCAGCGCCCGATTTTCAGTCGCCAGCTTGCCTTCATAGCTTTGGCGCGCGATGATCTGGCATGTCCATGTCCGCCATCGCTGGTGCCGCAATTCTCCTTCTCTCTGTGATGGTCTTGGGAGCGGGATTCGCGTCTGGTAACATGTATCTCAGCAATGGAGCAGGGCCGGCGATTGATACCGGGAGGCGATCGGCTCCAATTGCCTTCTGGGCTGCTGCCGTATTCTGGAGCGGCCTTGCACTGATTGGTGTCGTCTTGATTGTAATCGGTTGAACTAGTTGGAGCGGGGTTCCGCTCATTCCCGCGCGGGGGCGTGGGCATGGCGGAGATCGTTGGAGCTGTTTTCGAATTCTGTTGGGAGTTCGGGATCGAGCGGGCTTACCGAAGGTGGGGCTGGTTCGGCGGTGTTGCGGTGTTCATGGCGCCATTTTTGATCGTCGGTGCTATCATCGCTGTGGCGCTAAACGTCTGATCTTCGCTTTTTTGCCGGCCCCTCCCCTCACGCAGCGTCCTGATTGCATTTCAACCGCGGTCCCCCTCACCCTTCCGCGCCTTCGGCGCTCCCTCCCTCTCCCACAGGGGGAGAGGGAGAAGTGGCACCTGACTCCCTCTCCCCTTGTGGGAGAGGGAAGGGGCCCGCCGCCGAAGGCGGTGGGAAGGGTGAGGGGGATACGGGTTCAAAGGCGATGGCCCTCAACGACACCAGAAGATGGATGGTAGAGCTGCCATCCGGAACCTCCCCCCGTTGCCAGCGCGGCCCGGCCCTCCTATCTCGGTCCCGAGTTTAGCTAAGGGGCATATGATGACCGCATTCGACGATCGCGAACGGGCGTTCGAGGCGAAGTTCGCGCGCGACGAGGATATGGCGTTCCGCATCACCGCGCGTCGCAATAAGCTGCTCGGCCAGTGGGCCGCCGCCAAGATGGGCCTCACGCCCGAAGAGACCGACGCCTATGCCAAGGCGGTCGTCCAGGCCGATTTCGAGGAAGCCGGCGACGAGGACGTGATCCGCAAGCTGCTCGGCGACATGCTCGCGGCCAATGTCGAGATCGACGACGCCACCGTGCGCCGCGCGATCGAGGAGCAGACCGTCGAGGCGCGCCGCCAGCTGATGGAATCCAAGTAACATGCCGATGGCCGCTGCCGAGATCGAGGCGCTGATCCGCGCCGGCATCCCCGACGCCCAGATCGAGATCACCGATCTGGCCGGCGACGGGGACCACTATGCAGCGCGGGTTGTCGCCCCCATGTTCCGGGGCATGCCGCGCGTGCGGCAGCATCAGGCCGTCTATGCGGCGCTGGGTGGACGGATGGGCGGCGTGCTCCACGCGCTCCAGCTGACCACCGAAGCGACGCCCGAGGAGTAAGCAATGACCGACGATACCCAGGCCCGCATCCAGCAGCTGGTCGACGGCAGCGACGTGCTGCTGTTCATGAAGGGCAGCCCCCTGTTCCCCCAGTGCGGCTTTTCCAGCCGCGCCGTGGCGATCCTCAACCATCTCGGCGTCGAGTTCGACAGCGTCGACGTGCTGCAGGACCAGGCCGTCCGCCAGGGCATCAAGGCCTTTTCCGACTGGCCGACCATCCCCCAGCTCTATGTGAAGGGCGAGTTCGTCGGCGGTTCGGACATCATGATGGAAATGTACGAAAGCGGCGAGCTGACCCAGCTGATGGCCGACAAGGGCGTCGCGGCTTCGGCCTGAGACGCGGCGTTCGTACGGGTAGACGGGAAGGGCTCTCGCCGATGGCGGGGGCCCTTTTCATTGGTCGGCGGGTAATCGCCTCCCACAACCGTCCCGTCATTCCCGCGAAGGCGGGAATCCATTTGCCAGGACGTCGTCACAAGAACCGACACGGTTCCATCAATGGATCCCCGCCTGCGCGGGGATGACGGCGGGGGCGGTGAGGGGCTGGGGAGACCCCGGTGCGGGCGGATCGATGGCCATGCCGGTGCACCATCGACCCGCCCGGGCCCGTTCACCCGGCATTCAGCCGCTTGACTACAGACGTAATCGAAGCGATTACAAGCGTAGTCAGTGAGGGTGTATGACCGAGCGAATCAGCGAAGCCGAACATGCGGTGATGGAGGTTCTGTGGGAGGAATCGCCGCTCACCGCGCAGGAAGTGACCGAGCGGGTGCCCGCCGATCGCGGCTGGAGCGCCAACACGGTCAAGACGCTGCTCGGGCGGCTGCTCGCCAAGAATGTGATCGCGCATGAGGAAGAGGGGCGGCGCTATCGCTATCGCCCGCTCGTCGCGCGGGGCGATTATGTGGTAGGAGAGTCGCGGAAATTGATCGACCGGCTGTTCGGCGGCCGGCTGACCCCGCTGGTGGCGCATCTGGCGGAACGCGACGCCATCACCGACCAGGACATCGCCGAAATCGAAGCGCTCCTGAAGGAGCTGAAGCAATGATCGGCTGGTGGATCGAAACCCTGCTCGCGAGCACGCTGCTGATGCTGCTGGCGCTTGCGCTCCGTGGACCCGTGCGCCGTGCCTTCGGGCCGCAGCTCGCCTATGCGCTGTGGGTGCTGCCCGCCGCGCGGATGCTGCTGCCGCCGCTGCCGGGGCAGTGGCAGCTGAGCCAGTGGCTCGCGCCGCTCACCCGCAAGGCGGAAGCCGCGCCGGCGGTGGCGATGGGGGTGCTCAACCCCGACAAGCTCCCCGCGACCATCGACCAGGGCGCGGTGATCACCATCGACCTGAGCGCCGGTGGCCATCACCTGCCCGCCGCGCTGGTCGCGCCGACGCCGGTGGCCGCGGGGCTGAACGTCACGCTGCTGCTGCTTGCGCTATGGGCTGCGGGCGCGCTGATCTTTCTCGGCTATCATTTGATCGCGCATCGCCGCTTCTGCCGGCATCTGCTCTCGCGGGCGCGGGTGGATCGCACGGTCGCCGAGGGCCGGGTGCGGGTGATCGAGACCGATGCCGCGCACGGGCCGCTCGCGTTCGGCATCTTCCGCAAATATGTCGCCTTTCCGCGCGACTTTTCCGAGCGCTACGACGAGGTCGAACGCGATCTCGCGCTCGCCCATGAACTCGGCCACCATCTGCGCGGCGACCTGATCGCCAACTGGGCCGCGCTGATCGTGCTGGCCGCCCATTGGTTCAATCCGGTCGCATGGCGGGCGTTCCGCGCCTTCCGTGCCGACCAGGAAATGGCCTGCGACGCCCTGGTGCTCGCCGGCCGCGCCCAGGCACTGCGCCATGCCTATGGCCGTGCGATCGTCAAGTCCGCGCATGGGGGCGCGGTCTCGGCGGCCTGTCACCTCCACACCATAAACGACGTCAAAGGGAGATTACGCATGCTCTCGATCCACCGGAAGCTATCCCCCGCCCGCATCGCTGCGGGGCTGGCCGGTATCACCACCGTTTCGCTGACCGCGCTGGCGCTGACCGCTTCGGGCAGCGCGGCTGCCGAGCGGCTGCGCGACCGCGTCGACGCCGCGATGCAGATGCAGGATGTGCCGGCGGCGCCGGTCGCCCCGGCTGCGCCGGCGGCGGCAGCGGCACCGCTTGCGCCGCGCGCTCCGGCTGCGCCGATGGCGGCATCCGCACCCGTCGTGCCGCCGGCACCGGCAGTACCGGCCGCGCCCGAAGGCCCCGCCCGCGAGCGCCACGTCATTCGTGTCGATCGTACCGCCAGCGACGGCAAGGCGATCAGCAAGATGGTGATCGTCCGTCGCGACGGCACCCGGCAGGAGATCGCCATGCCGGATATGGCGGCGATCCAGGCGAGCATCCCCGAGATCCGCAACGGCAATTGCGGTAAGGGTGATGGACCCACCGTCGAGCATCGCACCGAAGGCAAGAAGCGGATCACGATCGTCTGCAGCGATCGCATCGCGGCCATGAGCAGCCAGGCGGCAGACAGCCAGCACGCGGCGCAGATGGCGATGCACAGCAAGGCCATGGCGATGAACAGCGCAGTGATGAGCCTGCAATATGCCCGACGCACGATCGAGGCGCAGCCGAGCCTCAGCGCCGCGCAACGCGCCGAAGCGCTGGCCGGCATCGATCAGGCGCTGGCCGAACTGCGCGAAGAGGCCAAGGACGAATAAGGGTAGCGCGCTGCCGCACCTTGCCCCGCGGTGGTGTGTTCGGTGGGGTCGGTCGCGCGTTCGCGGCCGGCCTCGCTTCCGCTGTTGCTTGCCTCACGGCGCGGAATGCCCACATGCTGCGGCATGACCGAAGACGCCCCAACCGGCCTCGCGATTGCGCTCGAACCGCTGGTGACGCGGGTGCTGGCCGGCAATCCATCGCCCTATACCTATACCGGCACCCAGACCTATCTGGTCGGTACCACGGACCTGGCGGTGATCGATCCGGGCCCCGATGAGCCCGACCATCTCGCGGCCTTGCTGGCGGCGATCGATGGGCGGCCGGTGCGGGCGATCCTGTGTACCCATACCCATCGCGATCATAGCCCGGCGGCCCCGGCGTTGAAGGCCGCGACGGGCGCGCCCATCATCGGCTGCGCGCCGCTGGTGCTGGACGATGCCGGGCCCCGTGCCGATGCCTCGTTCGATGCGAGCTACGCGCCCGATCGCGTGCTTGCCGATGGCCAGCAGGTGGCGGGGGAGGGATGGACGCTGACCGCAGTGGCGACGCCGGGGCACACTTCCAACCATCTCTGCTTCGCACTGGAGGAAAGCGGCGCCCTGTTCACCGGCGACCATGTGATGGGGTGGTCCACGACCGTGGTGGCTCCGCCGGACGGCAATATGGCGGCGTACATGGCCAGCCTGGACAAGTTGATGCAGCGCGAGCGGGACCGCGTCTATTATCCCGCTCATGGCGCGCCGATCGAACGGCCTCAGCGCTTCGTGCGCGGTCTGGCCGGGCACCGCAAGCAGCGCGAGGGGCAGATCCTGCGGTTGCTGGGGGAAGGCATCGGCGCGGTGCCGGCGATGGTGGAGCGGATGTATGTCGGACTCGATCCGCGACTGCACGGCGCGGCCAGCCGATCGGTGCTGGCGCATCTGGAGGATCTGCAAACGCGTGGCCGGGTGGCGGCGGACGGCGAGGCCTGGCGGTTGATCGGCGTGGAGGCCTAGCGCCGGTTGGCAAGCCGGGGGAGCTGCGCCTACATCGGCGGCGATGAACGACCCCCAGTCCCCCGAACGGTTCAACGAGGAAAAGGCCGCCTTTGCGGTGCGCGGGGCAGAGGCACCCGATATCGAGGCCGGCGTGGCCGCGATCCGCAACGTGCTGAACACGCTGCCCATCCGACCCGGTGTGTACCGGATGCAGGATGCCCGCGGCGACGTGCTGTATGTCGGCAAGGCGCGGGCGCTGAAGAACCGGGTGACCAACTATACCCAGGTCAATCGCCTCTCGAAGCGGTTGCAGCGCATGGTGGCGCAGACGCGATCGATGACGATCGTCACGACCAACAACGAGGCGGAGGCGCTGCTGCTCGAGGCGCAGCTGATCAAACGCTACCGGCCGCCGTACAATGTGCTGCTGCGCGACGACAAGTCGTTTCCGTTCATCCTGTTGCGGCAGGATCATGACTTCGCGCGCGTTCAGCTTCATCGTGGCGCGCGGCGCTTCAAGGGCGATTATTTCGGCCCGTTCGCGGGGGCTGGGCAGGTGCGCAAGACGCTGAATGCGTTGCAGAAGCTGTTCCTGCTCCGCAGCTGCACCGACAGTTTCTTCGCAACGCGCGACCGGCCGTGCCTGCTGTATCAGATCCGCCGCTGTTCGGCGCCGTGCGTCGGCCGGATCGACGCGGCCGGCTATGCCGAGCTGGTGGGGGATGCGCGCGACTTCCTGCAAGGCAAGTCGACCAAGGTACAGGCCAAGCTGGGCGAGCAGATGCAGGCGGCGGCCGAGGCGCTCGATTTCGAGCTGGCCGCGATCCTGCGCGACCGGTTGAAGGCGCTGACCTTCATCCAGGGCAGCCAGGCGATCAACGCGGACGGGGTGGGCGATGCCGACATTTTCGCGCTCGCTGCCAAGTCCGGCGTGATCGGCATCGAGGCCTTCTTCATCCGCGGCGGCCAGAATTGGGGGCATCGCAGCTTCTTCCCGAGCCATACCCAGGACGTGCCCGAGGACGACGTGCTCGCGGCGTTCCTGATGCAGTTCTATGAGGAGGTGCCACCCGCGAAGAACGTGTTCGTCGATCGCGAGCTGCCCGAGGCGGCGCTGCTCGCCGAGGCGATGGGCGAGCGCGCCGGCCACAAGGTCGCGCTGTCGGTACCCCAGCGCGGCACGCGCCGACGGCTGCTCGATCAGGCCAAGCGCAACGCGGAGGAGGCGCTGGACCGCCGCCTTGCCGAAAGCACGACGCAGGCGAAGCTGCTGCGCGAGATGGCCGACCTGTTCGACCTGGCCGAGCCGCCCAACCGCATCGAGGTGTACGACAACAGCCATATCCAGGGCACCAATGCGGTGGGCGCCATGATCGTCGCGGGGCCCGAGGGCTTCCGCAAGAGCCAGTATCGCAAGTTCAACATCAAGCGCGCCGAGACGATTGCCGGCGACGATTACGGAATGATGCGCGAGGTGCTCAGCCGTCGCTTCGCCCGCGCGCAGGACGAGGATCCCGATCGCAGCCAGGGCGACTGGCCCGATCTGGTGCTGCTCGACGGCGGCAAGGGGCAGCTCAATGCCGCCAGGGCGGTGCTGGAGGAACTGGGGATCGAGGATGTCTGCATGGTCGGCGTCGCCAAGGGTCCGCACCATGGCCGGGATGGCCGGGAAGTCTTCCACCTGATGGACGGCAGCGAGCGGATGCTGCCGGTGAACGCGCCCCTGCTCTTCTACCTCCAGCGGCTGCGCGACGAGGTCCACCGCTTCGTCATCGGCGCGCATCGCGACAAGCGCGCCAAGGCGATCGGCGCCAGCCCGCTCGACGAAGTGCCCGGCATCGGCCCGGCGCGGAAGAAGGCGCTGCTGATGCACTTCGGCACCGCGCGGGCGGTGCGGAACGCGAGCCTGGAGGATCTGCGCAAGGCGCCCGGCGTCTCTGCGGCGGTGGCGCAGCAGGTGTATGATTTCTATCATTCGCGGTGATCGCGAAACGCCGTGCCGATTTCGATTGAGCGTACGTAACGACCCGCTAGTCTTGCCGGACAATTTAGGGGGATCTGGATGTCGCGGCGTAGTGCGTTGGTGGTGGTCGGCTTGTCGATGGCCGGCGTGGCCCATGCGGGGGACAAGGTACAGTATCAGGCGGCGCCGGCTTGGGTCGCGTCAGCGCCGGGGATCGATGTCACCCAGCTGAATGACAGCGCACCGGTGATGCAGATCTTCGATCAGCAGCACCGGCTGGAGGCGGGCCAGGTCTGGAGCTATGTCGAAACCGGGATGCGGATGGTTTCGCCGCAGATGCTGACCCAGGCGGGCACGCTGCCGCTGCAATGGGACCCCAGCAAGGGGGATCTGATCATCCACAAGCTGCAGATCCTGCGCGGGAACGAACGGATCGATCTGCTGGCGAAGGGAACCCGCTTCACCGTGCTCCAGCGCGAACAGAAGCTGGAGCAGTTCGCGCTGGATGGCACGCTGACCGCGACGGTGGCGCTGGAGGGACTGCGCGTCGGCGATGTCGTCGATGTGGCCTTCTCGATCACGCGCAAGGATCCGGCGCTGGCGGGCCAGATGGTGACCATCGCACAGTTGGTGCCTGCGCCCGCCAAGCTGGGTTTCGGGCGGGTGCGGCTGCTGTGGAAGGACGGTGTACCGCTGCAGTGGCGCAGCTATGCCGCCGGCACGGTGGCGCCGGCGGGTGCGCCGCAGCCGCAGCCGACGATCCTGCCCGGCGGCTATCGCGAGCTCAGCTTCCCGCTGCCTTCGCCCAAGCCGGCGGAAATGCCGGACGATGCGCCGCCGCGGTTCAAGCCGTTGCCGTTGCTGGAAGCGAGCACCTATGCCGATTGGGCGGCGGTGTCGAAGGGCATGGCGCCCTATTATGCAACGGCGGGCGCGATCGCACCGGGGAGCCCGCTGGCAGGCGAGGTCGCCCGGATCGTGGCGGCGAGCAAGGACCCGCGGGTGCGGGCCGCGATGGCCTTGCAGCTGGTGCAGGACCAGGTCCGCTACCTGTTCCGCGGCATGGATACCGGCAACTATGTGCCGCAAAAGCCGGCCGAGACCTGGTCGCTGCGCTATGGCGACTGCAAGGCCAAGACGCTGCTGCTGCTCGCCCTGCTGCACGAAATGGGCATCGCGGCCGAGCCGGCGGTGGTGAGCGTGCAGATGAGCGACCTGGTGCAGGCGCGCCTGCCCTCGCCGGCGGCGTTCGACCATGTCATCGTCCGCGCCACCATCGACGGCAAGACGCTGTGGCTCGACGGCACCCAGGGCGGCAGCCGGCTGGCCGATCTGGATGACGTGCCGCCCTTCGTCACCGCGCTGCCGCTGCGGCCGGAGGGGGCGACGCTGGAGCCGTTGCCGCTCCAACCGCCCGGCCGCCCGGCACAGGATATCGCGGTGACCCTCGATTCCACGCCCGGCATCGACTTTCCCGCCCGCTTCACCTTCCGCGCCACCTATACCGGCGGCATGGCCGAAGGGCTGCGGGGGTTGCGGGCGCAGATCGACGACGAGAAGCTGAAGCAACTGATCGGCCCGCAGATCAACGGCGTGCTCGGCGCCAACAGCAGCTTCGACCGCAAGCTGGAAGACGACCCCAAGGCGGGGACGGTGACGCTGAGCGCCAGCGGCATCGCCTATCCCGACTGGGGCCTCGACCGCGGCCGCCAGCGCCTGCCGCTCGACTGGACCAGCAACAATCTCGACTTCTCCCCCAACCGTGCCCGCCCGGCGTGGAAGGCGATCCCCGTCACCCGCGGCGGCTTTGCCGACATGCGGGTGGTGAAGCGCATCCGCCTGCCCGACGGCGGCAAGGGCTATACGCTGGAGGGCCAGCAGACGCTGCCCGCCACGCTCGCCAATCTCCGCGTCGCCCGCAGCGTGGCGCTGGCCGAGGGCGTGCTGACCCTGGACGACCGCCGCACCGCCGGGGTGGACGAAGTTCCCGCCGATCGCATCGCCGCCGTCCGCGCCGAGGTGGCACGGGTGAAGGCCAACCCGCTCAAGGCCGTCGCCCCGGCCAACCAGCCGCCGCGCTGGCAGACGGTGCAGGCCGCCCGCGCCGACAACCGGCTGGCGCCGATCCTGGAGGGCTATGCCAAGGCGATCGCCGCCGACCCCGACGATGCCGATTCCTACACCAACCGCGCCTGGTTCCTGGAGCGGATCTACGACCATGCCGGTGCGCTCGCCGATCTGAGCAAGGCCATCGAACTGGCGCCGTCCGCCGAACTGCTCGCCCGCCGCGCCGGCGCCTTCGACCGGCTCGGCCAGGAGGACAAGGCGATCGCCGACCTCGACGCGGCCCTGGCGCTGGACCAGAACAGCGACGACGCGATCGGCCTGCTCGCCACCATCAAGGCCCGGCGCGGCGCGCTGGACGAGGCGCGGGCGCTGCTCGACGAGCGGATCGCCCTGGGCGGCGACGAGAAGCTCGGCTGGCAGATCACGCTGGCCAACCTGCTGGGCGACTATGGCAAGCCCGACGACGCCCTGGCCGTGCTGGAAGAGGCGATCGCCGCCGCCCCCGGCAACGCCACGCTGCTCAACCAGCGCTGCTGGGTGCGCGGCACCCATAATCTCGCGCTGGAGGCGGCGCTGAAGGACTGCACCAAGGGAATCGAGCTCACCCAGGACAATGCGGCGATCCTGGACAGCCGGGCCATGGTGTATTTCCGCATGAACCGCCTTCCCGACGCGCTGACCGATCTGGACGCGGCACTGCTCGCCAGCCCGGACCAGGCCTCCAGCCTGTACCTGCGCGGGGTGATCGCCAAGCGGAGCAAGGCGCCCGACGCCGACCGCTATCTGGCCGCCGCGAAGATGATCGATCCGCTGATCGCCGACCGCTTCACGCGCTACGGCATCAAGCCCTAACCACCGCCGCCGCAATCGCTGCCGCCGCCGGCCGTCCGATCCGCCCTTTCCGCACACCGGGAGGGGCGGGGAAGGGGCGGGCGGGCGCCGCTGACGTGTTGTAAAGATCGAAACCGTTTCGGCGGATTTGTGCAGTTAACTTCACGAACTTCGTGGCTGTGACGTGTTTTTGAAGAAAGTTTCGGCCGATATTGCGCCTCCTTGGGGTTGGCATGTAAATCTATTTACAAATCGTGGCGGAACCATCAGGATGAGAACATAGCAAGAACTCATCCTGTAGGAAAGGGGCTGCCCGGTGCCCGCGCCGGGCGGATCGTGGACGGGAGACGCGACGATGGCCGAACGCAAACTCTTCGCCGGGCACGCCATCCGGCGGCTGCGCTTCCAGCTCGGCGTCACCCAGGCGGCGATGGCGGAGGCGCTGGAGATTTCGCCCAGCTATCTCAACCTGGTCGAGCGCAACCAGCGGCCGATCTCCGCCGCGCTGATGCTCAAGCTGGCCGAGACCTATGACTTCGATCCCCGCCGCCTCGCCGCGGCCGAGCCCGGCGGCGGGGCCGAGGCGCTGCGGCGGCGGCTGGCGGACCCGCTGTTCGCCGATCTCGCCATCGATCGCCACCAGCTCGAGGAATGGCTGGCCGGCGCGCCCGACGGCGCCGAGGCCTTTGCCCGCGCCTATGACCGGATGGGTGGCGGCGGCCCCATGCCCGCGCCGGGCGCTGCGCAGGATCCCGGCCCGCAGGTCCGCCGCGCGATCGAGCGCTGGCGCAACCATTTCGCCGATCTCGACGCCGCCGGCGAGGCGCTGGCCGACGAGCTGCGCATGGCCGGCGAGCCGTACGGCGCGATGGCCGAGCGGCTGCGGGTGAAACACCAGCTTGCGGTGCGCATCCTGCCCGCCGAGGTGATGGTCGATACGCTCAAGCGGCTCGACCTCCATGCGCGGCAGCTGCAGCTCTCCGAGGCGCTCGATCCCAGCGCGCGCGCCTTTGCGTTGGCCGAGCAGCTGGCGGTGGAGGCGCGCGACGAGATCGAGGCGCTGGTCCGCGGCGCCGGGCTGGACCGCGCCGCCGAACGCCCGTTCCGTCGCCATCTGACCGCCTATTTCGCCGCCGCGGTGACGATGCCCTATGCCCGCTTCCTGCGCGCGTGCGAGGCAAGCGGCTATGACCTGGAGCTGCTCCAACGGCGCTTCGGCGCGAGCGCGGCGCAGGTGGCGCACCGGCTGACGACGCTGCAGCGGGTGGGTGCGCGGGGGCTGAGCTTCTTCCTGATGCGGTTCGATCGCGCGGGGCAGGTCTCGAAACGCTATGCCGGCGCCAGCGGATCGGCGCTGGTCGAGGCGGCGGTGCCGTGCCCCTTGTGGAACGCCTATGACGCCTTTGCGCGGACCGACGAGACGGCGGTGCAGCTGGTCGAGCTGGAGGATGGCGCACGCGCCTTCACCATCGCGCGCTGCGTGCATCCGCATGGGGGTGCGCCGGGCGGCGTGCGCCCTCGCTTCGTGATCGCGCTGGGCCTGCCGGCGGCGGAGGCGGGGACGCTGGCGGCGGCGCGCGGGGTGGACCTGGCCGGCCGCGCCGCGCCGATCGGGCTGGGGTGCCGGGCGTGTACGCGCGTCGCCTGCCCGCAGCGCTCGGCGGCGCCTGCGGGGCGGGCGGCGGCGGGGAGCGAGCGGGAGCGCGGGGTTACGGCGTTTGGGTTTGCGGGGGATTGAGGTCTCGTAAAGTATAGAGCCTCAATTAACTCCCCCGCAAACCAAAGAGTGCTGAGTCGATGTGAGCGACCTTATTCGATCTTAGCTACAAAATTCTGAATATTCGGTTGCTGCCTATCTAGCTGAGACTGGTTCACACGGGAGCTTCGGCCGGCGAAGGTTTTTACCCCCGCAGTAAGCCGGCAAATAGGAATCCCAAGAGCTCCCGAAACCACGGATGCAGTATTGGCGTCGTTCACTTGTTCCTCGAACATTATTCGGAAGGTTGTTCGATTAATAGGTGCCGGGGCGCCATTCGGATGTATAGCGAATAGTCCAGGATTTGCCTGGTATACGCGGAATACCTCATTGAAAATTTCTAGAACGACATTTTTGAATGCGCTCGCTGAACTATTATTCATCTGAGTCAGGCGATTGCCTACATATGAGTATATTTGAGGCAATGCCATCCGGAACTGTTGAGTGTTACGAAAGAACTGGGACTGCGGCTGTCCTGGCCGACGTTGAATGCCATACACAAGTGAAAGGAGCGACTTCACAGCCCGCTTTGAGGATCCATCTGCGGAGAATGGAATTATAAGTCGATCTGCAGCCGAAATAGCCAGCTCAGTATAAACCGTGAAGCTCGGATTGCAGTCAATGAATACCGTTATATTCTGCTGGTTCCACGAGGCTCTCACATCGTCAATTAGATTCCTAATCCACGTGTGCACGATCTGCCAAGCGTTGTTAGGACCGGCGGAGCAGGCAAGCTGAATTCTTGATGCTTGCATTTCCAGTTCTTCATCTCCGCAAACGAGATAAAGATTGTCAGGTACCATATTGTTAAGCGGGTGGGCGTGCGTAACGAAGTTCGCGCCGGAGTGAGTGTCGACGTACGGACTCACAATTCGGTCGTTCACGTACCCCGAGATCGTCTTCGGCGGATTTTGGCTGGAGAGCTCCTCAATGCGATTTTCCCCTTCGACGATACCCCCGAGGATCATGCTCGAGGAGTTCGCTTGGGGGCACAGGTCGATGACTAGAACGCGCTGGTCCCGATGTGTGCGGGCATATTCGGAAGCAATCTGGAACGTGAGGTAACTTTTACCGACGCCCCCCTTGTTGTTCCAAATTGCATATACCGCCATCGTCGTTCTCCGTCCTCGTTTGCCCCCCGTTGCCAGAAAACCTCGTGCTACGGGTAGTATTTTTGTGGAGCCGCAACGATGCCGCTCCATGGTGGGCCGCCAGTTTGCGTGTGAGGCTGGCGGCCAGTTTCCCCGGGGGGCTCCTACCCCTCCACCCCCAACTGCCAAAGCACGAACGCCATCTCGTCGGCATATTCCCGCAAGCTCTCCCACCGCCCGGACTTACCGCCATGGCCGGCGCCCATATTGGTTTTGAGCAGCAGGATGTTGTCGTCGGTCTTGGTCGCGCGCAGGCGGGCGGCCCATTTGGCGGGCTCCCAATAGGTCACGCGCGGGTCGTTGAGGCCGCCCGAGATCAGCATCGGCGGATAGGCTTGTGCCCGCACATTGTCGTACGGGCTGTAGCTGCGGATCAGCTCGAACGCCGCCTTGTCCTCGATCGGGTTGCCCCATTCGGGCCACTCGCCGGGGGTGAGCGGCAGGCTCTCGTCGAGCATCGTGTTGAGCACGTCGACGAACGGCACGTCGGCGATCACCGCGCCCCACAGCTCGGGATCGGAATTGACCACCGCGCCCATCAGCTCGCCGCCCGCCGACCGGCCGGCGATGGCGATCCGGCCCGGCGCGGTATAGCCGAGCGCGATCAGCCCCTTCGCCACGTCGACGAAATCGTGGAACGTGTTGGTGCGCTTCTCCAGCTTGCCCGCGTGATACCAGTGCTGGCCGAGATCGTCGCCGCCGCGGATATGGGCGATGGCGAAGGCCATGCCGCGATCGAGGAACGACATGCGGCTGGTCGAGAAGCCCGGCGGGATGGCGTGGCCATAGGCGCCATAGGCATAGAGATAGAGCTTGCCGGTGCCGTCGCGCGGGAAGTCCTTCGGGTAGACGATCGAGACGGGGACGGCGGTGCCGTCGCGCGCGGTGATGGTCAGGCGCTCGGTGCGGTACTTGGCTTTGTCATAGCCGCTGGGGATTTCCTGGACCTTGAGCGTCTCCAGCGTGCCGGTGGCGATGTCGTAATCCTGGACGGTGCCGGGGGTGACCATCGATTCATAGCCGAGCCGCAGCTTGTTGACGGCATATTCGGGGTTGTCGCCCAGGCCCGCGACATAGCTCGCCTCGGGGAAGCTGAGGCGCGTCGGGGGGACATTCGCGTCGTAGCGGTGCAGCTCGATCTGATCGAGCCCGTCCTCGCGGCCCTCGACCACGAAGAAATCGGCGAAGCAGGCGACCCCGGTCATGTAGAAATGGCGCGAGGGGGCGATGCGTTCGGTCCATTCGCCGGGCGCCGTGATCGGGGCGGTGACGAGGCGCCAGTTGGTGTCCACGTCGTTGGTGTGGATGAACAGCGTGTCGCCGTGCGTGTCGACATCATATTCGCGGCCGGTCTTGCGCGGGGCGACGAGGATCGCCTCGGCCAGCGGATCGTGCGCGGGGAGGAGGCGGATCTCGCTGGTTTCATGGTCGCTGGTGGTGAGCAGGATCCACTTGCGGTCGCTGCTCGTCTCGACGCCGACCGAGAAGCCGAGCTCCTCCTCGTGATAGACCACCACGTCCTCCGCCGGATCGGTGCCGAGGCGGTGGAGCTTGATCGTGCGGGTGCGCCAATGCTCGTCGGTGAGGCCGTAGAGCAGCGCGTCGCCGCCGGACGTGAAGACGAGATTGCCGATCGAGCCTTCGATCGCGACATTGCCCCAGCAGCCGGCCGCGCCGGGGATGGGCTCGTCCTTGGCGGTGCCGGTGCGCAGGTCCTTGAAGCGGATGGTGTAGCGTTCGGAGCCGTTGTCGTCGGTCGAATAGGCCATCAGCGTGCCGTCCTCGCTGATGCTGACCGCGCCGACGCGGAAATATTCCTTGCCCGCGGCGAGCGCGGGTTCGTCGAGGATCAGCTCGTCGGGGCCGCCGGCGACCGGCTTGCGCCACCAGCGCGGATATTCGCCGCCGGTTTCGTAATCGGTCCAGTAGAGCCAGTCGCCGTCCTTCTGGGGGACGGTGGATTCGTCTTCCTTGATGCGGCCGCGCATCTCCTGGAACAGCGTTTCGGCGAGCGGCTTGTGGGGCGCCATCACCGCGTCGAAATAGGCGTTCTCCTGCTCCAGATAGGCGAGCACGTCCTTGTCCTGCACGTCGGGATAGCCGGGGTCGCGCAGCCAGGCCCAGGGATCTTCGATGGTGATGCCGTGATGGGTGATGCTGTGCGGCCGGGTGGCGGCGACGGGGGGCTTGGGAAATTCGCTCATCGCGCCGTTGTAGGAAGCCGCGGGCGTTTCGTCATCCCTTGCGCAGCGGATGCACGACCAGCCGGGTGGGGCGGTGGCACATGTGGCAGAAGGCGAAATCGAACAACGTCGTCAGCTGCCAGCGCTGTTCGGTGGTGCTCCATTCGGCCCAGGCGTCGCGCGTCATCCCCGGCGCGCCGCAATGTTCGCAGACATAGTCGATAGGCGGCGTCGCATCGGCCGCCGCCCCGAGCGGGGCGGTGCGTGGGGAGGACAGGGCGACCTGCGAGGCGCCGGCGGGCGGGGCGGGTTTGCGTGGCACAGCGCGCGGCATAGCCGATTCCCACTCCGTTCCGGCGCGAGATTGCTCCAGATTGGATGTATCAGGCGGCGCGGGCCTGCGCGGCCATGGCGCGGCACATGCGATCGAGCGCATCGGCGACCAGCCGCGCGGTCTCCGGCTCCAGGCCCGGATCGGCGGCGATCGCGCGATCCATGGCGTGCGCCCATTGCGCCGCGGTTTCGGACGTGACCGGCAGGGCACGATGGAACGACATGATGCACGCGCCGGGCCGCCGGGTAAACCAGTCGCGCGGGCCGCCGCTCCAGGCGATCAGGAACTGCGCGAGCGCGTGGCGGACGGGGCCGAAATCTTCGCCATGCATCGCCTTCAGCGCGGCATAGGCGGGATCGGATTCGACCAGATCGTAGAAGCGATCGACGATCGCGCGCACCGCTTCGGCACCGCCGAGGCGATCATAGGGGGTGGAAGAAAGCACCATGCCGCCCCTGCTAGCGGCAGCGGCGGCATGGCACGTTGATCCAGGTCAACCGGGGCGGGGGGCGCTGCCGCCCGCCCCGGCGCAGGGCATCAGAAGTGGGCGATCACACCCGCCATCGGGCGGAAGCTCTTCGCGTCGTTGAACGTGTTCATCTCCAGGCGGAGGCGGACGCCGCTGTTGCCGGTGATGCCGCCCAGGCCGATATCCTTGGGGCCGACTTCGACGCCGAGGCCATAGGTCATCGCGTGGTAATCGCGCGTGGCGTTCGGCACCTTATCGAAATTGACCCACTGATAGCCGACCTTGCCGTAGATCAGGCCGCTTTCGCCCGCACGGACGCCGAAGCGGCCGGCCGCGCCATATTCCCAATCGATGTCGCCGCTGACTCCCTTGGCGACATTGCCCTCGGCGCCGACGAACACGGGCCCCAGCGGCACGTTCACGCCCGCCACCGCCTGCACCAGCGCGCCATCGAGGCGATAGCCGTTGGGCTGGACCGGAATGCCGGCATTTTCCTGGCGATCGAAGCGTTCCCAGCCGCCGAGCACACCAACATAGGGTTCGATGCCGAACGCGCGGGTACCGTCCGGTGCCGTGGGCGTGCCGCTATCGGTCTGGGCAGCGGCGGTGGCGGCGGTGCCGCTGTCCTGCGCGAAGGCGGGGACGGCAAAGGGCAGCGCGGCGCTGAGCGCCGCGACGGCGATGATGTTACGCATTGGGATGAACCTCGTACGCTATTAAACCGAACATCCTCTCGCCTGGCCGAGCGTCGGCGGCGGGCGGGGATGCTGGGTCTAATGCCGGGGCGGCGGCGAAGGTTGCGTCGCGGCAAACCTTTTCACGGCACCTGTTGCACCGCGGCAACGGTTCCTGTCGCTGCCATGAACGGGCGGGCGATCAGCCCTTGGGCTGTCCCTCGGCGGGGACGGGGGTGAGTTCGTACAGGTCGATCGTGCCGGGGCGCTCGCCCGGAACCGCGAGCCGCCAGCGGAACGGACCGAAGCGTTCGACCAGCCCGACCACGTCGCGCGGGCCGGCGCCGCCATAGCCGATGTCGTTGGCCCCCGCCTTGCGCTGGCGCGCGCCGAGGAACACCGCGCGCTTGCCATCGGGGAAGACATAGCCGGCGACGATGTCCGTCCCCGTCTGCTTGGCGAGGCCGAGCGGCGCGTCTTCGTCGGCCGCGTCGGCGGCGGAGATGAAGCAGAAGCCGTTGGGGGTCGGCTGGACCTGCGCGCCGCCCCTGGGCGCCGGACGGAGCCGCAGCGTGCGGCAGCGATAGGAGCCGGGCGGCAGTGCCGGGTGCGGCTGCCCCGCTGCCGGATCGAGCACCGCACCGGTCTTCACCCGGATCGGCGCGCGCAGCCCGGTATACAGCCGCTGCCATTCGCCCGGCAGCGCTTCGAGGCGCGGGAGATCGGCCTCGGCGATACGGGTGCGCCAAAGCGGCGGCGGCGGCGCCGGCTCCACTGCCGCGATCGCATGGACCGCGGTTGTGCCCGGCTGACATGCGGCGAGCGCAGGCAAGGCAAGCAGCGTACTGGCAAGCCGGTACATGATTGATTTCCCCTGATGAAGTCGCCGCGTCCGTTCGACGCTCTACGGGTTTCGACGGTCGCCCAAGACTATTAACGAAAAGTAAATGCTGCGGCAAACCGAAACCAGGCCACGGCAAACGCGCCGCGCCCCCTTGGAACGCAGCGACGAAGCGCCCATTACGGGAACCATGGCACAGGCGGGAGTAGTTCGCATGAAGGGACGGGTTCTGGTCGTGGGGGGGCTGGTGGCGATGGCGTTATCCGGTTGCGTGACCAAGGCGCAGAATGCGCGCTACATGGCGGGCCATTATCGCGCCCAGGCCGAGCTGCACGATGCGGCGGGCAAGACCATCGGCACGGCGGTTGCCGAGGAAATCGACGGATCGATTCGCGTGCTGGTGGATGTTCGCGGCCTGACGCCGGGATCGCATGGCGTGCATGTCCACACCATCGGCAAATGCACGGCGCCCGACTTCGCCAGCGCGGGCGGGCATTGGAACCCCACCGGGAAGCAACACGGCAAGGACAATCCGATGGGGCCGCATGGCGGCGACCTGCCGAACCTGAAGGTCGACGAGAAGGGCGACGGCCATGGCCGCTTCATGCTGGAAGGCGGCAGCTTCGCCGCGCTGATGGATGCGGACGGCGCCGCGCTGGTCGTCCATGCGGGCGAGGACGACTATAAGACCGATCCTGCCGGCAACAGCGGCGGTCGGATCGCCTGCGGCGTGTTCCAGACCGTCTGACGCCGGCGGAAGCCGATCGGATCGGCCCGTTCTTGAGCCTTCGGGCGGGGAGGGGCGATTCCCATTTCTGCGGCTATAGCGCCTCGCCGGCGGCGCGGGCGCGGCGCAGCTTCGACGATTCCGCCGCCGGCAGCAGCCGATAGGCCGCGACGATCGCGCCGAGCGCAAGGGGCACGCTGGCGAACAACGACAGCACGCCGGTGCCGAGATCGCCGGTAAGCGTGGAGATACGGCCGGCGAGATACGGCCCGAGCGCCAGCCCGATCAGCGTGGTGCCGATGAAGAAGGCGGCGGTGGCGGTGCCGCGCATCCGCGGCAGCACCAGATCCTGCGTCGTCGCGGCGGCGGCGCCCAGCGCGCCGCAGATCAGGAACTGCGCGATCGGCAGCATCGTATAGGCCATGGCCGGCGTGCGCGCGGTGAAGGCGAGCGCCATCGGCAGCAGCGGCGCGAGGCAGCCGAACAAGATGACATGGAGCCGCCCCACCGGACTATGCGCGCGCAGATGATCGGCGACGCGCCCGGCGAGCGTGACGCCGAGAAAGCCGGCCAACGCCGCCGGCGCACCGATCCAGAAGCCGACTTCGCCCAATTGTTCGGGCGGGATGGCGAAGCTGCGCCGGACGAAACTGGGGGCGAAGGCCGCCATCGCATATGCGAGGAAGGTGTTGAGGCCATAGGCCAGCACCACGCACAGAAAGGCCGGCGTGCCGAGGATCAGGGCATAGGTGGGCGGATCGCGCCGCTTGAGCGCCACCGCCCAGCTATAGACCGCATAGACGCCGATGCCGATCGCGATCCATTGCGCCGGCGGCTCGCCCAGGGCGACCAGCAGCGCCACCATGCCGGCGACCAGCGCGAGCACCGCCAGGTTGCGGGCGAGCACGCCGAAGCCCAGCCGCGCCGCGCCGATCAGCGTGAAGGGCGGGACGATGGTGACCAGTTCTTCGAAGAACGCGCGGAACGGCGCCGGATGGGCGGGCGTCTCGATCCCTTCGGAAAGGCCGCGGGGCGGCTCGCGCAGCGTGAACGTCCAGGCGGCGACGAGCAGACCGGGCAGGCCCACCGCGAGAAACGCCGCCTGCCACCCGACCAGGCCGAGCGGTCCGCCGGCAGGATAGGCCAGGTTCCAGCGCTGGACGATCGTGGCGCCGATCAGCAGCGAACAGCCGCCGCCCAGATAGATGCCCGACGAATAGAGCACGAGCGCGGTGGCGCGCAGCCGGCGGGGAAACCAATCGGAGATGAGCGAATAGGCGGCAGGGCCGGCGCTGGCTTCGCCCACGCCCACGCCGATCCGCGCCAGCGCCAGCGCCGTCCCGTTGCGGGCGAAGCCGGACAGTGCCGTCATGCTCGACCACAGCGCCAGCCCTGCCGTCATCAGGCGTACCCGGTGCCAATTGTCTGCCAGCCGGCCGAGCGGAATGCCGAACAGCGCATAGAAGACGCCGAAGGCGGTGCCATAGAGAAAGCCGATATCCTGATCGTTCAGCTTCAGGTCGCGCTTGATGTCGTCCGCCAGGATCGCGACGATCTGGCGATCGACGAAATTGAGAATATAGACGAGCAGCAGCAGCGACAGCACGTACCAGGCATAGGGGCGCGCACTGCCCGAATCGGGTGCGGGGGAATTGCTCGCCATATCCTCTCCTCCGGCGCGTTCGCGCCATTGCCCGGAACGCTAGCAGAGCGTACCCATTTTACGAAAGGATGATTTTCCCGATGCACAAACCGGCATTCCTGTTCGTCTGTCTGGGCAATATCTGTCGCTCGCCGCTGGCCGAGGCGGCGTTCCGGGCAGCCGCCGAGGCGGCGGGCGTGGACGCGATCGCCGATTCCGCCGGCACCGGCGACTGGCATGTCGGCAGCCGGCCGGACCGGCGATCGATCGCGGTGGCGGCGAAGCACGGCATCGATATCGCCGGCCAGCGCGCGCGGCAGGTGGCGCGCGCCGATTTCGAGCGGTTCGACCATATCCTCGCACTCGATCCGCAGAATCTGGCCGATCTGCGCCGGATCGCGCCGGCCGGTGGCGGCCGCGCGCGGCTGCGGCTGTTGCTGGACGTGGTGCCCGGCTGGGAGGGGCAGGGCGTGGACGATCCCTATTATGGCGGCCCCGACGGATTCGATCGCACCTGGGACGAAGTGCGCACCGCGGCGGACATGCTGGTACGCGCGCTCGTTGAACATTGCTGAAGCTTGAAGGAGAGATGGAATGGCATTCACCGGACGCGAACTACGCTCGACCCTGAACGAAGACGGCACACTGCGCCTGTCGCTGGAGCAGGTGACGCATGGCGATCCTGCCCCGGACGCCGTGGTGGTGCAGGTGGAGGCGGCGCCGATCAATCCGAGCGACCTGGGGCTGTTGCTGGGGCCGGCGCAGATCGACACGCTGCGCGAGGAAGGCACCGCGGACGCCCCGGTGCTGGTGTTCGACGTGCCGCAGGGCCGGCTGGCGAGCATGAAGGCGCGGCTGGGCCAGTCGCTGCCGGTGGGCAATGAAGGCGCCGGCACGGTGGTCGCCGCCGGATCGGAGGCGCAGGGGCTGCTCGGCAAGCGCGTCGGCATGGCGGGAGGGGCGATGTTCGCCGATTATCGCACGCTGAAGGCGCGCGAGGTGGTGCCGCTGCCCGAAGGCGCGAGCGCGGCGGACGGTGCGGCGCTGTTCGTCAATCCGATGACCGCGCTGGGCTTTGTCGAGACGGCGCGGCGTGAGGGGCACAAGGCGATCGTGCACACCGCCGCCGCCTCCAATCTGGGGCAGATGTTGCAGAAGCTCTGCCGGGCGGACGGCATCCCCTTGGTGAACATCGTGCGATCCGAGGAACAGGCCGCGATCCTGCGCGGCATCGGCGCGACGCATGTGCTCAACAGCAAGGACGAGGACTTCCGCGCCAGGCTGGTCGATGCGGTGGCGGAGACCGGGGCGACCATCGCCTTCGACGCGATCGGTGGGGGCGCGCTGGGCAGCGATATCCTGCAGGCGATGGAAGCCGCCGCGGTGCGGGCGATGACGGACTATAGCCGCTATGGCTCCGACCAGTTCAAGCAGCTTTATATCTATGGCGCGCTGGATCTGGCGCCGACCACGCTGAACCGGCTGGCCTTCGGCTTCCAGTGGAGCGTTTCGGGCTGGCTATTGATGCCGTTCCTGCAACGCGCCGGCGGCGAAGTGGTGGGCGCGATGCGCCGCCGCGTGCTGGGCGAACTGACCACCACCTTCGCCAGCCGCTACACGCGCGCGATCGGTCTGGCGGAGGCGCTGAACCCCGAGGTGCTGCGCGCCTATGAGCGCAAGGCGACCGGCGAGAAGTTCCTGATCGAACCCGGCAAAGGATGATCGGGTTACGGGAAAATACGTAAGACCTTATGATCGAAAAGACATATTGTTTCCGGTTGATGGCAATTTGGACCTTTCAAGTCGAAACACGCCTACAATGCGGTTCAGAGGCGCACGCTCGCAGGGCTTCTCTGCGAGCGCAGCGCGCCCACCGGTCCGCAGATCAAGGAAGCGCAAATGTTGCATTGGTTCGAAGTGAAAGCACCCATTCGGGAGAAGTTGAAGTTTTCCTTCAACGCAATGCTCGGTGTGATGCTGCTTCTGACGGTGATGAACGCGCTTTTGCCCACCTATGTCGGGCTTGGGCTCAGCCTGGGGGTGATCGGCGGCGCCTTCGCCGTCACCCGCAGGTTCAGCCGGGCGATTGCCGATCCCTATGTCGCCACCGTTCTTCGGATGGAAGGGCTTGCCGCCGGCGATCTGACCTCGCCGATCGCGCATACCGATTATGAGGATTGCGTGGGCCGCATCTCGCGCGGGATGCTGATCTTCCGCGACGCCGCCGTGGCGCAGAAGGAAGCCGCGGAGCAGCAGGCCGACGTGGTGCGGGTGCTGGGTGCGTCGCTCCAGCGGCTGGCCGCGGGCGACCTGACCGCCGATGTGACCGTCGACTTCCCCGGCGCCAACGCGCAGCTCAAGACCAATTTCAACGAAGCGCTGGCCTCGCTGCGCGATCTGGTCCGTTCCGTGCGGATCTCGGCCGAGACGATCAGCAACGGTGCGTCGGAAATCGCCAGCGCCTCCGAAGACCTGTCGCGCCGGACCGAAGGCGCCGCTGCCAGCCTGGAAGAGACGGTCGCCTCGATCAGCGAGATGGATCAGCGGCTGCGCGGCACGGCAACCGCTTCCACCCAGACGGTGGCGCGGGCTGACGGCGCGATCGGATCGGTCGAAGCCGGCCGCAGCGTGGCGGATCAGGCGGTTTCGGCGATGAGCCGCGTTTCGGAAAGCGCCAAGGGCATCGACGACGTGATCGAGGGCCTCGACAAGATCGCCTTCCAGACGCGGGTGCTCGCGATGAACGCCGCGGTCGAGGCCGGCCGTGCCGGCGAAGCGGGCCGCGGCTTCGCGGTGGTCGCCGATCTCGTCTCGGCGCTCGCGATGCGTGCCGAGGAGGAAGCCGGCCGCGCCCGCGAGCAGCTGACCGCCACCCAGACCGACGTGACCGCCGCGGTGGGCATGGTGCAGCGCGTCGACGACGCCTTTGCGGCGATCGCCAACGACGTCCGCGAGGTGCACGATCTGCTCGGCAGCATGGCGACCGCGAACCAGGCCCAGGCCTCTTCGATCGGCGAGATCACCACGGCGATGAACGTGATGGACCAGGCGACGCAGCAGAATGCCGCGATGGTGGAGGAAACTTCGGCCGCCGCGCGCAACCTGAGCGGCGAGGTCGAGGCGCTGAAGGTGCAGGCCATGGCCTTCACCGTCGATGGCGGCGATGGCAATGCACGGATGAACCTGCCGCTCAAGCGCCCGGCGATCGCGCGCACCACCGTGGCGCCGAAGGCGCGCGCCGCCGCTGCCGCCGCCCCGGCAATGGCCGGCGGAGAGGGCGACTGGGCGTCGTTCTGACGGCGCCCAGGGCCTTACCCTTCTACCCCGGCATGGGCCTGCATCCGCTGCCGCGACGATAACAAGGTGCCCACCGGCCGCGCCCGCGGCGCGAACATGCCGAGGCCCAGGCGCTGGCCGGGCAGATTGACATACACCGCCTCGATCCCCCGTGCGCCATAGGCTTCGTGCCAGAAGCCGGCGCCGTGGGGATCCTTGAGGAAATCCTGCCACCAGACGCTGTGCGGTGCGCTGCGCGTGAACGCCTCCAGGCTGGGCAGATCGCGCCAATATTGGCGGAAGCCGACATGGTTCCACCCGAACAGCATCCCGTCTTCGGCCAGCAATCCCTCGGGCGGGTTCTTGCGGATCGCGGCAAGGCCGCGGCCGATCCGCAGCATCGCGGGAAGCGCGCGCAGGCGGCGCAGCTTGAACCCGAGGATGACGACGATCAGATCGGGATAGGCGGCGAGATCGACCGTCTCGCGGAGCGCGGTGGCTTGCATGGCAGGCTTCCTTGTTTACAACGTACACCATCGATAGCGAAGTTTACGGTGTAAACAAGATGGAAAATGGTGCCGCCGAGGGCGGATTGCGCCAGCGCCTGGTGGCGGCGGCGATCGCGCTGCTCGACCAGGGCGGCGGCGACGGGGTGACCTTGCGGGCGCTGGCCAAGGCGACCGGCGTTTCCGCCATGGCGCCCTATCGCCATTTCGCGGACAAGGCGGCGCTGCTCGGCGCGGTCGCGGAAGCCGGTTTTGCGATGCTGGCCGAGGCGCTGGCCCGGGCGGATGCGGCCGACAGCCCCCGCGCCGCACTGGTGGCGCAGGGCGTCGCCTATTTCCATTTCGCCCAGGCGCGGCCGGCGCTGTTCCGCCTGATGTTCCGGGGCGAGCCGGGGTGCGAGATGCCGCCGGGGCGTTATGGCGAGGCGTTCGAGATCCTTTCCCGGCGCGTCGCATCGCTGGCGTGCCGCGATCCCGCAACCGCGACGATGGCCGCCTGGGGCACGGTGCACGGGCTGGCGACGCTGGCGCTGGACGGCAAGCTGCCCGCCGCCGATGCGCCGATCGCGGCGGCGCTGGCGCTGCTGGCGGATGGAATCGCCGGCGATCAGGGGCGGAGCGGGTAGCGCTCGATCGCTGCGTAGCGCGCGCCCTCCCGGCCGAGATGGCTTTCGAACAGCAGAAAGGCATCGACGCGGAAGGGCGGGCTGGTCAGCCCGGCATGGTCCTGCAGGAAGCGGGCATTGGTGCCGGCCGGCACATTCATCCGGGCGAGGGTGATGTGCGGGCGATAGGCGCGCCGTTCGGGTTCGAGGCCGAGGCGGACCAGTGCCTGATCGATCTTCTGGTGGAGCTGCGTGACCTGATCCTGCGGGCGAAGACCCGCCCAGAGCGCATTGGGGCGGCCGCGCGAATCGAATTCGCCGACCCCGTCGACCGCCAGCTCGAACGGGGCGAAGCGCAGCGATCCGAGCGCGACCGCAATGTCTTCGGCGCGGGGGCGTTCCACCTCGCCGATATAGCGCAAGGTGCAGTGCAGCTGCTCGTCATCCTGCCAGCGCGCGCTCGCGACGCCCCCGGCCAGCGCCTGCAATTGCGCGCGAATCGCTGGGGGAGGACGGAAGCCGACGAACAGGCGATGCATCATTCTGGTCCTGAAAGCGCGGATATTGGGTGCAACGCGGGCCGCGCGTCGAGTCGGCTGCGTGTTTCGAAACATTGCTATGCCCGGTTTCGCTTGAAAAGGGCGCAGGGCGGGCCGATATTCGCGCTATCCGGCAACGCGCCGGGCAAAGGAGTTTTTCGAATGGCTAACTGGTCTGATCCCCGCACGAGCGAGTCGCCCTTCGCGACCGCAAGTGCACGCGCCGCGGCGCATGACGCGGGGCTCCGGTCGTACATGCTGTCGGTCTACAACTACATGCTCTCGGGCGTGCTGCTGACCGGTATCGTCGCGCTGGCGTTCGGCAAGGTCGGTGCGCTGCAGGCGATGCTGTTCCAGGTGGTGGAAACCGCCCGTGGCCTGTCGCTGCAGCCGACGCTGCTCGGCTGGGTGGTGATGATCTCGCCGCTGGCGATCGTGTTCGCGATGAGCTTCGGCCAGAACCGCATGTCCGAAGGCACGCTGAAGGCGCTGTTCTTCGCCTATGCCGGCCTGCTGGGTGCGTCGATCTCGACGATCTTCGTCTCCTACACCGACATGTCGATCGCGCAGGTGTTCTTCGGCACCGCCGCCGGCTTCGCCGCGCTGAGCGTCTATGGCTATACGACCAAGAAGGATCTGTCGGGCTTCGGCACCTTCCTGATCATCGGCCTGGTCGGCCTGATCGTGGCGTCGATCGTCAACATCTTCCTGCAGTCGGGCACGATGAGCCTGGTGATCAGTGCGATCGGCGTGCTGATCTTCGCCGGCCTGACCGCCTATGACACGCAGAAGATCAAGAGCATCTACACCTATGTCGCGGGTACCCGCGAAGAGGGCAAGGTCGCGATCATGGGGGCGCTGAACCTCTATCTCGACTTCATCAACATGTTCCTCTTCCTGCTGCGTCTGTTCGGCAGTTCGCGCGACTGATCCTCGCGTCAGGGAAATGCAGAAAGGCCCGGTGGAGCGATCCACCGGGCCTTTTCTTTTCAACTGCTTGGCGCCCGCGGGAACGCGGGCACTGCACTGTCCGTTGGAAGGCGAGAAGCCCAGGAGAGTGCACGATGACCACCAACCCGCTCGACCCGGCGATGGACCGGATGTCGGTCGCCCCCGATCCCAAGGCGGAGGACAACGCCAGGGGCGCCTCCCATTCCTCCGATGCCGGCACGGATGTTTCGATCGAGGAGCGGCTGGCCCGCGATCCGCAGAGCCGCGACGCCCGACTGGACCGGGCCCTGGACGAATCGATGGATGCGTCCGATCCGCCGGCATCGACCCAGCCGATCCACAACAACCAGCCACCGGAAAGCTCGGGCTATGATGCCGATGCGGAAGCACGGCGGAAGGACGCAAAGGCGCCGGGGCTGATCGGCAAGGCGCTGTCGAAACTCGGCCTCGACTGACACCACGCTGCAGGGATGGCGCCCCATGCCCCCGCGTCCGGCTGGCGCACGAACCTTGTCCTGTACGCGGCATTGGCCGCCAATCTCGGAATCGCCGTCGCGAAGTTCATCGCGGCGGCGATCACCGCGTCTTCCTCGATGCTCACCGAAGGCGTGCACAGCCTGGTCGACAGCTTCAACCAGATCCTGCTGCTGTACGGCCAGCACCGGGCGCGGCGCCCGGCGGATGCCGAGCATCCCTTCGGCTATGGCCGCGAACTCTATTTCTGGGCGTTCGTCGTCGCGATCCTGATCTTCGGGCTGGGGGCGGGCGTATCGGTATATGAAGGCTGGCGACACATGGTGGCGCCGGAGCCGCTCCGCGATCCGCTGGTCAATTATGTGGTGCTGGCCGTTGCTGCCGCCATGGAGGGCACGAGCTGGGCCATTGCGGTGCGTGCATTCGCCCGCAGCAAGGGCGAATGCGGCTGGTGGCAGGCAGTGCATGATTCCAAGGACCCTGCCGGTTTCATCGTGCTGTTCGAGGATTCGGCGGCGCTGGCCGGGCTGATCGTCGCCGCGATCGGCATCTGGGCGAGCCATGCCTGGGGCGATTCCCGGATCGACGGAGCCGCCTCGATCGTGATCGGCCTGATTCTGGCGGCGGTGGCCGTGCTCCTGGCGCGCGAGGCGAAAGGGTTGCTGATCGGCGAGCGGGCCGATCCCGCGCTGATCCGGCAGGTGCGCGCGATGATGGAAGCCGAACCGCGCATCACCTTCGTCAACCATGTCCGCACGATCCACACCGCGCCCGATCGCGTATTCGTGGCGATCAGCGCGGACTTCGACGACACGCTGGCGATGGGCGATGCCGAAACGCTGATCGAGCAACTGGAAGCGCGGCTGAAGGCGGCCCTGCCGCAGCTGAGCTCGATCTATATCCGACCGGAGAAGCGCGAGGATGCCGAAGCGACCTTGCCGGCCTGACCGGGTTCAGGCTGCCGGCATGTTCGGCTGCTGCCGGGACAGCGCCGCCAGCAGATCGTGCGTCCGCAACGGCTTTTCGAGGAATGCGGCATAGCCGCTCTGCCGCGCCGCCTCTGCCAGCCCGGCATGGGGGTAGCCGGTCATCAGCACGGCATGGCCCGACCATCCGGTGGCGCGCATCGCCTGCAGCAGATCGATGCCGTCGCCATCGGGCAGGCGATAATCGGCGAGCAGATAGGCCGCCTCCGGCGCCGCGGGATCGGCCAGCGCAGACGCTGCCGCACGGTGCGAACGGACGCGATAGCCATGGCCATGGAGCAGCAGCTGGGTGGCCCGGCGCACGCCATCATCGTCTTCGACGAGCAATACGCTGGGGCGTTCGGAAGGCGCGATGGCAGACATGGGCTAAGATGCGGCGCTGCCATTGCGCGGCGATCCTGTCGCTACGGAATATCCCTAGGTATCAGATGGACTGATCCAACTTCGCGGCGAAGGCCAGCCGCAGCGCTTCCGAAAGGCTGCGCGCGCCGAGCTTGCTCATCGCATTGGCGCGGTGCACCTCCACCGTGCGGGGCGAGATGCCGAGATCATAGGCGATCGTCTTGTTCGGATGGCCGCGCACCAGCCCGCGCAGCACATCCTGCTCGCGGGGCGAAAGCTGCGCGATCCGGCGTTCCGCATCCTGCTGCGAGGCCACCGCCTCATCGCTGCGGCCGAGCCGTTCGAAACCGCGATCGAGCGCGTCCATCAGCGCCGCGCTGTCGAACGGCTTTTCGAGGAAATCGATCGCGCCGCCCTTCATCGCCGCCACTGCCGTGCCGACATCGCCGTGCCCGGTGAGCACGATCACCGGCAGCGTCACGCCGCGGCTGACCAGCTGGGCCTGCACTTCGATCCCGTCCATTTCGGGCATCCGCACGTCGAGCAGGATGCAGCCGGGCCGGGCATCCGCCACCTGTTCCAGAAAGGCCACGCCCGAAGGATAGGTATCGACCGCATAGCCCGCCGTGCGCAGCATGAAGCTGGTCGAGCGGCGGACCGATTCCTCGTCGTCGACCAGATGGATATGCCTCTGTTCCGTCATGCCTGTTCCTCGTTCGCCGACAGCAGCGTGAAGTTGAAGATGGTGCCGCCCTCCGGCCGGGGCTCTGCCCAGATCCGGCCGCCATGGGCTTCCACGATCGTGCGGCAGATCGACAGGCCCAGGCCCATGCCCTGTTCCTTGGTGCTGCTGAACGCCTGGAACAGCCGGGGCGCCAGTTCGGGCGCGATGCCGGGGCCGGTATCCGCCACCCAGACGCGGACCAGGTTGCGCGGCGCGGCTTCGGAGCCGATCGTCACCTCGCGCACCGGGCTGGCGGCCATCGCCTCGATCGCGTTGCGGATCAGGTTGACCAGCACCTGCTGGATCTGCACCCGATCGCACAGCACGGCGGTGGCGTGGGGATCGAGCGCGTAGAAGGCCCGCACCCCCAGCTCGCGCGATCCGCTGAGCGCCAGGCGGCTTGCCTCGTCGATCAGCCGCGGAAGATCGGCCAGGCCCATGTCCGCCTCGCCGCGCGAGACGAAGGCGCGCAGGCGGCGGACGATGTCGCCGGCGCGCAGCGCTTCCTTCACCGATTCTTCCATCGCCTCGCGGATCATCGCCTGATCCTCGGGATCGCCGCTGTCCTGCTGCATCAGGTTGCTGCCCGCCTGCAGATAATTGGCGATGGCGGTGAGCGGCTGGTTGAGTTCATGCGCCAGCGTGGAGGCCATGGTGCCCATCGCCGACAGGCGCGAGACGTGAATCAGTTCCGACTGCAATTCCTTCAGCCGCAGTTCGGCGCGCTGCTCGTCGGTAAGGTCGCGGATGAAGCCGGTGAAGATGCGATTGCCCTCGCTGCTCGCCTCGCCGACCTGCAGCTCCATCGGGAAATCGGTGCCGTCGCGGCGCTGGCCGACGACGATGCGGCCGATGCCGATCACCCGCCGCTCTCCCGTCGTCATGTAGCGGGCGAGATAGCGGTCGTGCAGCTGCGCGTCGGGGGCGGGCATCAGCATCCGCACGTTGCGGCCGATCACTTCCGCCTCGCGCCAGCCGAACAGCCGCTCCGCCGCCGCACTGAACGACAGGATCAGGCCGTGATCGTCGATCACCACCATCGCCGAGGGCACGGTAGCGAGGATCGAGCGCAGGTGCAGCGCACTGCCCGCCAGCGCGGTTTCCGATGCCTTGCTGTCGGTGATGTCGCGGAACACCTCGGCATAGCCGCGCAGCGTGCCATCGGGATCGACCAGCGCAGTGAGCTCCACTTCGGCGAGATATTCGCTGCCGTCGCGCCGCAGCCGCCAGCCTTCCTCGACCAGCCGGCCGGCGGCGCGGGCGCGGGCGAGATCGCGCGCCGGGCGGCCGGCGGCGACATCGGCGGCGGGATAGTGGAGGCCAAGGCCGGCGCCGTGCAGTTCGGCGGGCGTCCACCCGTCCTGCAGCTCGGCACCGCGGCTCCAGCTCGCGATCCGGCCGTCGGGATCGAGCAGGAACACGCCGCGATCGCTGGCCGCCTCGAACAACAGCGCCATCGCCGTGGGATCATGGCTGGGGCGTTGCGTCATAAACTCCGACGTTTGGCAAAGGGTTGCAGGCATGATGCGCGCTGGCCCGCGATGCCGCAAGCCACGGTTTGACGAAGATCAACGCAATCCTCCGGGGATCGCGCCACGATTCGCGCCTTGCAGATGGAGGCGGATATGCTCGACGTCATCGGTAGCAACTATCTTTACATGGTGTTGGCAGCGATGGGGGTTTTCACCGCCGCGCTCGCCTTTGTGAGCCTGAGCGATTACGTGCATCGCGCGGATCGATAAAGCCGCAAACCAGATGTGGAAACCTTTGCGTCGGCGTGCATCGAGGGGCTTCCCGAAGGCGGCGGAGCGCGCTAGCGCGGCGGCATGACTTCGAACCCGTCGATCGCCGGCCTGGAACTGGGCGGCACCAAGTGCGTCGCCACCCTGGGCAGTGGGCCCCAGGATGTGCGCGAGCGCCACGTGATACCCACCACCGATCCGGTGACAACGCTGGCCGGACTGGAAAAGGTGCTCGATGGCTGGGCCTTTGATGCGATCGGCATCGCCAGCTTCGGGCCGATCGAACTGAACCCGGCGCGGCCCGATTTCGGCGCGATCGTCGCCACCACCAAGCCGGGCTGGAGCGGGACGGACCTGACCAAGCGCCTGGCCGCGCGCTATGCCAAGCCGCTGGCGATCCAGACCGACGTGAACGGCGCGGCGCTGGCGGAGGCGCGCTGGGGCGCCGCGGCGGGGCTTTCGACGCACGCCTATATCACCATCGGCACCGGTGTGGGCGTGGGGCTCGTCGCCAATGGCCGTCCGATCATGGGCTATGCCCATGGCGAGGCGGGGCATATGCGATCGGCCCGTGCGCCGGGCGACAGCTTCGCCGGCTGGTGCCCCTTCCATGGCGACTGCGCCGAGGGCCTGCTTTCCGGCCCGGCGCTGGCGGCGCGATTCGGCCGGCCGGGGCAGGACGTTTCCGACGACGCACCCGAATGGGACTATTTCGCGCATGACCTGGCGGCGCTGCTCCACAATCTGGTGGTGAGCCTGGCGCCCGAGCGGATCGCGATCGGCGGCGGCGTGATGACGCAGCGGCCGGCGCTGTTCCCGCGCGTGCGCGAGAAGCTGGCCGCGATGATCAACGGCTATGGCGCGCTGGCCGGCTATTGCGCCGAGCTGGAGACGCGGGTCGGGCCGCCGGGGCTGGGCGACATGGCCGGGCCGCTGGGCGCGATCGCGATGGGGCTGGAAGCGATCGATCGCTGAAAAGCCGCGCATGGGGGTTGCATCCGGCCCCCAAGCGGCATAGAGGGCGCACCCTCGGTCGGGGCGTAGCGCAGCCTGGTAGCGCATCACACTGGGGGTGTGGGGGTCGCAGGTTCGAATCCTGTCGCCCCGACCAGCCACACCCAAATTCCTCATCGCTTCGTTGGATATGATCGGACGCTCGCTGCCCTGGGGGCGCGGCTTTCGGGCTTTGCGCGGTGCCATGGCGCCAGTCCCTGCTATAAGAGCGGCA
This sequence comes from Sphingomonas pokkalii, assembly GCF_003096275.1. Taxonomy (GTDB): domain Bacteria; phylum Pseudomonadota; class Alphaproteobacteria; order Sphingomonadales; family Sphingomonadaceae; genus Sphingomonas; species Sphingomonas pokkalii. The sequence goes on along the minus strand of NZ_QENQ01000001.1, from coordinate 2,271,156 downwards.
TGGGGGGACCGACCGGTGGATGTTGAAGTCTGGCATTATGATGGCCGGGGCGGGCAGGGCCGCAGCCCGCGGATGGTGCTCACCGCGGAGGCGGGCGGCTTCGTGCTCGACGGCGACGGCGCCGATCCCGGCCCGTATGTCTTTGCCGATCTGGTGCCGAGGGGGCATGGCCCCCATGATCGCACCTATGGCCTGAAGGGCCGGCCGGGCTGGCGGATCAGCTTCCAGGAATTCCCGCCCTCCGAAATCGCGCTGCAGCTGCCGAAGCCGCCGCGCTACGCCGGCTGGGTCGCCCGCTTCGGGCGCCGGCGGGTGGCGGCCGTGTTCGCGGTGATCGGGGTGCTTTTCGTCGGCCTCACGCTGAAGCTGCCGCCGCTGATCGCGCGGCTGATGCCGCAAGCGATCGAGCAGCGGATGGGCCGGATGATGGTCGACACGCTCGACGACTATACCTGTTCGTCTCCCGCGGGGGACGCGGCGCTACGGGTGCTGGGCGATCGGCTGGGGCAGCAGGGCAAGGTGACGATCCGCATCGTCCGCGCGCCGATGATCAACGCCGCCGCCTTTCCCGGCGGCCAGGTGGTGCTGTTCGACGGCCTGATCCAGAACGCCGAATCACCCGACGAAGTGGCGGGGGTGCTGAGCCACGAACTGGGCCATGTCGCCCATCGCGACGGGATGCAGTGGCTGTTCCGGCAGTTCGGGTTGCGCCTGCTGTTCGGCGGTTTCGATCACAATGTCGCGACCTATACCCATGCCGTGCTCAACGCCCGCTATGCGAACAAGGCGGAGCGGGGTGCCGATGCCTATGCGGTCGGCCATCTCCAGGCGGCGCATATTTCCCCGCGCCCGACCGCGGCGCTGTTCGCAAGGCTGGCCGAGCGCGAACGGCAACCGGGGGCGACGGCGCTGCTGTTCGATTATCTCGGATCGCACCCGATCTCGCCGGCGCGCGAACAATATTTCGCCGATGGCGTTCGGCCGGGTGCGACCTATACGCCCGCGCTCACCCCCGCCCAATGGCAGGCGCTGCGGACCATGTGCGAGGCGGCGGCCCGCTGAGGCCCTGTCAGGCCAGTGCGAGCAGCTTGCCGGCGAGGACCGAAAGGCCGGACACGGCGATCGCCGCGCCAAATGCGAGCTGGCTGCTGGGGACGAACCGGCGGACGGGGAGGGCGATGGCTTTTTCTACCTGTTTCATGCCGTGCAAGATGGGCGTTCCGATCGCGTCTGTCTCGCGGGAAATCTGGATGGCTGTAATCGCCTGCATCGCTGGAACCCGGCGCGTCGAGCGGCTACACCGCGCGACATGACCGCGCCCGCCCTTGCCTATCGCCACAGCCCCGGCACCGCGCCGACGATCGTCTTTCTGCCGGGCTATCGTTCCGACATGCAGGGATCGAAGGTGCTGGCGCTCGAAGCCTGGGCGCAGGCGCGCGGCCAGGCATTTCTGCGGTTCGATTATGCCGGGTGCGGCGAAAGCCCCGGTGCGTTCGAGGACCAGACGCTGGCCAGCTGGCGCGACGATGCGCTGGCGATGATCGATTCGGTGGCCGAAGGGCCGGTGGTGCTGGTGGGATCGTCGATGGGCGGCTGGATCATGTTGCTCGCAGCGCTGGCGCGGCCGGAACGGGTGATCGGCATGGTCGGCATCGCCGCCGCGCCCGACTTCACCGACTGGGGCTTCACCGATGCGGAGAAGCGGCACATGCAGGCGGAAGGCCGGCTGGAACAGCCGAGCGACTATTCGGACGCGCCGATGGTTACCACCCATGCCTTCTGGCGTTCGGGCGAGGCCAACCGGGTGCTGGACGCGCCGATCGCGTTCGACGGCCCGGTGCGGTTGCTCCATGGCCAGCGTGACGCCGAGGTGCCGTGGAACCTGGCCCTGCGCATCGCCGAGACGATCCGTTCAGACAAGGTGCAGGCCTGGATCGTCAAGGACGGCGATCACCGCCTGTCGCGCGATGCCGATATCCGCCTGCTGCTCCGCGCCACCGAGGAAGTTCTGATCGAATGCTGCTCCCCCTCCTCCTGCTGATCGCCCAGGACCGCACCGCCGTCGCGCCCAAGGCAGGCCCGGTGCTGCGCGACGCCGAGCGCGCCCGCGCCGCGGCCGCCAAGGCCGCCGCGGCGGCAGCACCGCCCCCCGGCGAGCCGCCGCGCTTCACCAAATGCATGGATCTCGCCACCGGCGACCCCGCCGCGGCGATCGACGAGGCGGTGAAATGGGGCACCGACAAGGGCGGCATGTTCGCCCGCCAGTGCCTCGCCGTCGCCTATACCAACCAGGGCCGCTGGGACTCCGCCGCGGCCGCGTTCGAGGAAGCGGCGGGCGAGGCGGAGACGGCAAAGGACGGTCCCCGCGCCGCCACCTACTGGACCCAGGCGGGCAATGCCTGGCTCGCCGCCAAGAAGCCGCCCAAGGCGCGCGCCGCGATCAACGCCGCGCTGGCGAGCGGACAGCTGAAGGGACTGGCGCTGGGCGAGGCCTATCTCGATCGCGCCCGCGCCGCCGTCGCTTCGGGCGAAAATGCCGGTGCGCGTGCCGATATCGATGTCGCGCTCGCCAAGGCCGGCGACGATCCGCTCGCCTGGCTGCTTTCCGCCACGCTCGCCCGGCGGATGCACGATCTGCCCCGCGCGCAGAAGGACATTGCGGAGGCGGTGCAGCGCGCCGGCGACGATGTTTCGGTACAGCTGGAGGCCGGCAACATCGCGGCGGCGGCGGGCGACGAAGCCGCGGCACGGGCGGCCTGGACCAAGGTCGTCACCGCCGCGCCGGGCAGCCCGCAGGCCGCCGCCGCCCGCGCCGCGCTGGCGCAGTTCGATCCGGCGCCTGCCCAATAGCCGGGGCTGGCGGCCGCCGGGGGCGCTCCCTATCTGGCTGGAACGGCCAAATCGAGGGAGCCCCCAGCGTGAAGTTTCTGCATACGATGATCCGCGTGACCGATCCCGATGCGTCGATCGCCTTTTTCGAACTGCTCGGGCTGAAGGAAACGCATCGCATCACCAGCGAGAAGGGCCGTTTCACGCTGATCTACCTGGCGAGCGAGGCCGATATCGATCCGGCCACCGGCCGCGGCCGTGCCGAGGTCGAACTTACCCATAACTGGGACCCCGAAACCTATGGCGGCGGCCGCAATTTCGGGCATCTGGCGTTCCAGGTGGAGAATATCTACGAGACCTGCCAGCGGCTGATGGATGCCGGCGTGACGATCAACCGCCCGCCGCGTGACGGCCATATGGCGTTCGTCCGCACCCCCGACGCGATCTCGATCGAACTGCTCCAGGACGGCCATCTGCCGCCGCAGGAGCCCTGGGCATCGATGCCGAACACCGGCGAATGGTGATGTCGGCGCCCCGGTTCTTCGCCGAACGCGGGGCGACCGCACCGATCGTTGTGCCCCGGCGCGTCACCCCGGCGAAAGCCGGGGCCCATGGGGCCCGCGGTTGGCGCCTGCTGAGACCGCGCGGCGAATGCATCCCGGCTTTGGTGGGGATGGCGGCGGCGAGGCAGGATCAGGCTATATCAACGCAACTTGGCATTATCCGCCGCCTGTCCGCCGAAACCGCCGCGCTGCTCCAGGAACCGTCATGACCGACCTCATCATTCTTCGCATTCCCGCGCTCAGCGACAATTATATCTGGCTGGTCCATGATCCCGCCTCGGCGGAAACGATCGTGATCGATCCGGCGCAGGCCGATCCGGTGCTGGCGGCGCTGGCCGAGCGGGGCTGGGCGCTGACCGCGATCTGGAACACGCATTGGCATCCCGATCACACCGGCGGCAATGCGGGCCTCAAGGCGGCGACCGGCTGCACCGTGATCGCGCCTGCCGCCGAAGCCGCGAAGATCCCTACCGCCGATCGGCTGGTCGGCGAGGGGGACCAGGTTGCGCTGGGTGCGCACCGCGCGGTGGTGCTGGAAGTGCCTGCGCATACCGCCGGCCATATCGCCTATCATCTTGCCGAGGACGCGGTGGTGTTCGTCGGCGATACGCTGTTCGCGATGGGGTGCGGGCGGCTGTTCGAAGGCACGGCCGAGCAGATGTTCGCCAATATGCAGCGCCTCGCCGCGTTGCCGGGCGAGACCCGGGTCTATTGCGCGCACGAATATACGCTGTCGAACGGCCGCTATGCGCTGGTCGCGGAGCCGGACAATGCCGCGATCGCCACCCGCATGGTGGAAGTGGCGCGGCTGCGTGCGGAGGGCGAGGCGACGCTGCCGACCACCATTGCGGCCGAACGTGCAACCAACCCCTTTCTCCGCGCGCCGAACGCGCGCATCCTTGCCGAACGCCGGACGGCCAAGGACAGTTTTGCCGGCTGAGTCGGCGCAGGGCAATCACGGCGGGTCAACATCCTGTTATCTCGCTCCAGGAGAGGTACGATGCGTTTCGCGATCATGATCGGGGCCGCCGCGTTGGCCGGCTGTGCGCAGAATGCCGACTATCAGGCGCAGCGTGATGCGCAGGCCCGGCGCGAGCTGGCCAGCGCGCTGGGCGACCGGGTGGCAGGCAAGCCGCAGGACTGCATCTCGCCGGGGATGACCGACGGCCCGCAGATCATCGACACCCGCACGCTGGTCTATCGCCAGGGCGGACGGCTGTATCGCAACGATCTGGTCGCGGAATGCCCGTCGCTGGCGCCGCTGACCACGGTGATCGTGGAAATGCGCGGCAACCAGCTGTGCCGCAACGATCAGTTCCGGGTGCTGACGCCCGGCAACAGCATTCCCAGCCAGTTCTGCCGGCTCGGCAAGTTCATCCCCTATACGCGGTCGACAGGCGGCTGACGCAGCCGCCCGTCGATCCGGCCTCACTGCACCTTCAGCTGGTCCAGTGCGAAGGCCATCCATTCGGCATTCTGGTGATAGCGCTCGAAGCGGCCGGACTTGCCGCCATGGCCTGCTTCCATGTTGACGCGGAAGACCAGCGGATTCTGGTCGGTCTTGGTCGCGCGCAGCTTGGCCACCCATTTGGTCGGCTCGTAATATTGCACCTGGCTGTCCCATAGCCCGGTGCCGACATAGAGCGCGGGATAGGCCTGCGCCGCCACATTGTCGTAGGGCGAATAGCTCAGCATATAGTCGTAATAGCGCTTCTCGGCCGGGTTGCCCCATTCGTCGAACTCGCCGGTTGTCAGCGGGATCGAGGTGTCGAGCATCGTCGTCACCACGTCGACGAACGGCACCTGGGCGATGATCACGCGATAGTCCTGCGGTGCCATGTTGGCGACCGCGCCCATCAGCAGGCCGCCCGCGCTGCCGCCCATCGCTGCCACCCGGCCCTTGGCGGCATAGCCCTGGTCGACCAGGAAGCGCGTCACATCGATGAAATCGGTGAAGCTGTTCTTTTTGTGGAAGATCTTGCCATCGTCATACCAATGGCGGCCCATTTCCTGGCCGCCGCGGATATGCGCGATGGCATAGACCATGCCGCGATCGAGCAGGCTGGGCAGTATCGGATTGAAGCTGGGGTCGGTGGAATTGCCGTAGCTGCCATAGGCATATTGGAACAGCGCGGCGGTGCCGTCCTTCCTGAAGCCCTTGGCGTAGACCAAGCTCACCGGCACCTTGGTGCCGTCGCGCGCGGTCGCCCAGACGCGCTCGGTGACGTACTTGTTGGGGTCATAGCCCGGCACCGGCTGCACCTTCAGCACGGTGCGCTTGCCGGTGGCGGCATCGACCTCATAGGTGGTGGTCGGCGTGACCAGCGAGCCATAGGTGTAGCGCAGCACCGGGCTGGCGGGATCCTCGTTGGTGCCGAGGTCCATCACATAGGCCGGCTCGTCCGCGCTGACGAAGCTGCTCTTGCCGGCAGGCGTCAGCATCCGCAGCCGCTTGTTGCCGCCCGAGCGCTCCTCGATGGCGAGGAAGCGATCGAAGGGCTGGAAATTCTCGATGAACACCGTGTCGCTGGTCGGCACCAGATCGCGCCAGGCCGCGCGCCCCGCCGCGGCCTTGGCGTCCGGCACCACCATGATCCGATAGTTCGGCGCCTGGTAGTTGGTGCGGACGATCCAGCGCCCGCCGAGGTGATCGGCGTTGTAGAGGAAGTCCCGTTCGCGCGGCGCGACGGGTGTGAACTTCACCGGGTTGGCGGCGGGGGCGCAGCGCTGCTCGTCGCTCACCGTCGAATGGAGGTTGATGCAGATATAGCGCTCGTCGGTGGTCGCGCCGATGCCCATGTAGAAGGTGTCGTCCTTCTCGGTATAGACCAGCCGGTCGGCCGAGGCCGGGGTGCCCAGCACATGCGCCTTCACGCGGTTGCCGAGCAGCGTCACCGGATCCTTCTCGACATAGAAGATCGTCTTGCCGTCGGCGGACCAGACGAGGTCGGGCTCGATATTGGGCACCGTGTCGGCGAGCAGCGTGCCGGTCGCGATGTCCTTCACCTTCAGCACATATTGGCGGCGGCCGACCGTGTCTTCGGCCCAGGCGACGCGGCTATTGTCCGGGCTTACCCGCCAGTGGCCGATCTGGAAGAAGCTCTTGCCCTTGGCCATGGCGGGCTGATCGAACAGCACCTGCTCGGGCGCCGTCATGCTGCCCTTGCGGCGCGCGACCACGGCATAGTCGGCGCCGGTATCGAAGCGGGTGTAATAGACATAGCCGTGCTTGGCGTAGGGGACGCTCGCGTCGTCCTGTTTGATATGGCCGATGATCTCGCGGTACAGCGTGTCCGCCATCGGCTTTTCGCCCGCCAGCACCGCATCGGCATAGGCGTTCTCGGCGGCGAGATAGGCGAGCATTTCCGGGTTCTTCCGCGTATCGTCGCGCAGCCAGTAATAGGGATCCTCGCGGGTGGCGCCGAAGGGGGCCTTCACGGTGTAGGGCTTCTTCGCGGCGACGGGCGGCACGGGCGCGGCGGTCTGGGCGAGCAGCGGCGCGGCGGCGGCACCGGCCAGCAGCGCGGCGATGGCGAGTTTGTTCATGGGGTCCCCCGGGATCGAGTCGATCGCGGGAACCTGCCAGATCAAAGGCAAGGTTGCGAGAGTGCGCCGGTTCCAAAAGTGCACCCTCGGGGGGAGGGGGCGGGGGTAGCCATTCGAGACCAGATGCTGCCTGGGGGGAGACGCCGGCCGACCCGGTATCAGGTGGGCGCCGCCGCCGATCGTCGCTTGTTTTAGCGGTGACGCAACGATAGGCCCCGGGGCGAGATAATAGTGGGGAACCTGCGTGTTGAACTGGATAGCTTCATTTCGACCTCGGGGAGGACTGTATTACGATTCTGCCAAGGCATATGGGAAAGCCCTGCAAAATCGACTGCGGGAGCATCCGCACAACAGGCCGCTTGCATTCGCCCAGGCCATCGGTGCCGAAACGATTGAACTGTTCGCCGAGCAGGGCGATGGCCATGTCGCCGTGCTTCGCCACCACGGGCTCGTCGACGCGATGGCAATCTATGATCTCGGCTGCGGAAGTGGGCGCACCGCGCAGGCCCTGCAACGCGCCGGCTGGCAAGGCAGCTATGTCGGCGCGGACATTGTGCCGGGCCTCGTCCAGGAAATGCGCCGCTCCTGCCCCGGCTATGTCGGCAAGGTGCATCTCGATCCCTCGATCGACGCCGCCGACGCTTCGCTCGATATGGTCTTCCACTGGTCTGTGTTCACCCATATCTCGGTCGAGGAATGCTTCCTCTACATGCAGGACACGTTCCGCGCGCTGAAGCCGGGCGGCAAGCTGATCTTCTCGTTCCTCGAAATCGGCCATGTGCCCCATGAGCAGGTGTTCGACAGCCGCGTCGCGCGGCGGGCCCGGGGCAAGCAGCTCGCGCTGCTCGATACCTTCCTCCACCCCGACTGGATCCGGCATTGGGCCGCGCGCATCGGCTTTGAGCCGCCGGCATTCACCAGCGGCAACGACGGTACGCACCATCCGCCCTTCTGGCAGAGCCTCGTCGCGATGCGGAAGCCGCTCTGACGCATGGACCGGGATGCGCCGCAGGGCGCGTCCCGGTCCGTTGGCATCTACAGCACGTAGCGGCTCAGATCGGTGTTCCGCGCCACGCTGGCCAGTTGCTTGTCGACATAGGCCGCGTCGATCACCACCGCGCTCCCCGAGCGGTCCTCGGCCTCGAAGCTGACTTCCTCCAGCAGCTTCTCCATCACCGTCTGCAGGCGGCGGGCACCGATATTCTCCACCTCGGCATTCACCTCGGCGGCAATCTTCGCCACTGCGCGGATGCCGTCCTCGGTGAAGTCGATCGAGACGCCCTCGGTGCCGAGCAAAGCGGCATATTGCCGCACCAGGCTCGCCTTGGTGTCCGAAAGGATCGCGACGAAATCCTCTTCGGTCAGCGCCTTCAGCTCCACCCGGATCGGCAGGCGGCCCTGCAGCTCGGGCAGCAGGTCGCTGGGCTTGGCGACATGGAAGGCGCCGCTCGCGATGAACAGGATGTGGTCCGTCTTCATCGGGCCGTATTTGGTGGCGACGGTGGTGCCCTCGATCAGCGGCAGCAGGTCGCGCTGGACGCCCTCGCGGCTCACCGATCCGCCGCGCACGTCGGAGACCGCGATCTTGTCGATCTCGTCGAGGAAGACGATCCCGTTCGCTTCCGCATCGGCAAGGGCCACCCGGCTCACCTCGTCCTGGTCCAGCCGCTTGTCGGCCTCTTCCTCGACCAGCTTTTCCCAGGCGGAGCGGACGTTGAGCTTGCGGCGCTTGAGCGGCGTGCCGGTCAGGCCCTTCATCATTTCCGACAGGTTGATCATCTGCGGCGCACCGCCGGGGATGTCGAACGGCATCTGCGGCGCCTGCTCGACCTCGATCTCGATTTCGGTGTTGTCGAGCAGGCCTTCGTTGAAGCGCTGCTTGAACGCCTCGCGCGTCGCGGTGCTGGCATCCTTGCCGGTCAGCGCGTCGAGCAGGCGGCCCATCGCGGCCTCTTCGGCCTTGTCCTTCACCGCCGAGCGGCGGCGCTCCTTCTCGAGCCGGATCGCTTCCTCGACCAGGTCGCGGGCGATCTGCTCGACGTCGCGGCCGACATAGCCGACCTCGGTGAACTTGGTCGCTTCCACCTTCACGAAGGGCGCGTCGGCCAGCTTGGCGAGACGGCGGCTGATCTCGGTCTTGCCGCAGCCGGTGGGCCCGATCATCAGGATGTTCTTCGGCGTCACCTCGTCGCGCAGGTCGGCGGCGAGTTGCTGCCGGCGCCAGCGGTTGCGCAGCGCGACGGCGACCGCCTTCTTGGCGTCCTTCTGGCCAATGATGTGCGCGTCCAGCGCGGCAACTATCGTCTTGGGGGTGAGGTTCTGGTTCATGTTCTACTCGTTCCCCTCCCGCTTGCGGGAGGGGCTAGGGGTGGGCGCCCGCCATCCGCGAGCGATGTCTTTGGAGGCGAGCGAGCGCCCACCCCCGCCCCCTCCCGCGCGCGGGAGGGGAGAAGAAGTCAGCCTGCGCTTTCCAGCGTCTCCACGGTCAGCCGGTCGTTGGTGTAGACGCACAGCTCGCCGGCGATCGCCATCGCCTTGCGCGCGACCACTTCGGCATCCGGCTCGTACTCGATCAGCGCGCGCGCTGCGGACAGCGCGAAATTGCCGCCAGAGCCGATCGCCGCGACGGTGCCGTGTTCATGCGCCTCGGGCTCGAGCACGTCGCCATTGCCGGTGATCACCAGCGTCACGTCCTTGTCGGCGACGAGCAGCATCGCTTCCAGGTTGCGGAGATATTTGTCGGTCCGCCAGTCCTTGGCGAGTTCCACCGCCGCGCGCAGCAGCTGGCCGTGGTGGCGCTCCAGCTTGGCTTCCAGCCGCTCGAACAGGGTGAAGGCGTCCGCCGTGGCGCCGGCGAAGCCCGCGATCACCTTGCCATCGCCGAGCGGGCGGACCTTGCGGGCGTTGGGCTTCATCACGGTGTTGCCGGCCGAAACCTGGCCGTCGCCCGCAATCACCACCTTGCCGGATTTGCGCACGGAGAGGATCGTCGTGCCGTGCCACGCAGCGTTCTTGTCGTTCATGGACCCGCATATGGGTGGCCTGCGCGAACGTGCAAAGGGGGCATTCCCCTAAGGCCGGGCGCGCCGGCCGGAACCGGCGCGCGTGCGGTTCATATCCCCGCGCTGAACGTGTCGCACTGGCGGGGATCGCCGGTTTCCAGCCCGCGCTTCAGCCACGCCATGCGCTGCGCCGAGGTGCCATGGGTGAAGCTGTCCGGCACCACGCTCCCCTGGGCTTCTTTCTGGAGCGTATCGTCGCCGATCGCGTTGGCGGCGGTCATGCCTTCCTCGATGTCGCCGGGTTCCAGCCGGTCGCGGTTGCGCGCGGCCCAGACGCCGGCATAGCAATCGGCCTGCAGTTCCAGCCTGACCGACAGGCGGTTTCCCTCGGTCCTGGAGCTTTGCGCCTGTGCCTGCGACACTTCGCGCGAGGTGCCGAGCAGATCCTGGATGTGGTGGCCCATTTCATGGGCGATCACATAATCGCGGGCGAAGTCGCCCTTCGCGCCGAAGCGGTTCTGCAACTCGTCGAAGAAGCTGGTGTCGATATACACGCCGTTGTCGCTGGGGCAGTAAAAGGGGCCGACGGCCGAACTCGCCGCGCCGCAGCCGGTACGCGTACCGCCCGAGAAGAAGTTGATGGTGGCCGGTTTATAGTCGCTCCGGCCCATTTCCTGGAAGATCTTCGCCCAGGTCAGGTCGGTGCTGCGCATCACTCGGCACGCCTCCAGCCGGCGTTCGTTGACGCGGCAGACCTGCTGGCCGGACTGGCCTGCCGTCGGCGATTGGCCGGCGGTGCCGCCGCCGCCGCTCTTCCCCAGCATCCCGCCGCCGCCGCCCAGGCCGAACATCACCAGCGCGATGATGCCGATCAGGACGATGCCGCCACAGCCCATGCCGCGCCCGAGGAACAGCGGCAGCAGACCCAGGAGCGGAAAGCCGCCCCCGCCGCCGCCCGAACCGAGATCGCGGGCATTGTCGGTAGGATCGAGATCGTCGAGCCGCATGGGGCCTCCCCTTTGTTCGTTCGGCGTTACAATGCGCCAATCCGGCGTGCGTTGCACCGTCTGCACGCGCGGCATTCAAGGTTCGTATTGCCCTGCAGCAACAGATGGCCCACATCGCGCGCATGGCCGATGCCGAGTCCCGCCCGCACCGCCGCCGCCATGCCGCACCCGGTATGCCGCTGCCCGACACCGTGGCGCTGGTGCTGCAGGGCGGCGGCGCGCTCGGCAGTTTCCAGGCGGGGGTGATCGAGGAGCTTGCGGTCGCCAATATCGAGGTCGACTGGGTCGCCGGCATCTCGATCGGCGCGGTCAACGCGGCGCTGTTCGCCGGCAATCCGCCCGGAAAGCGGCTGGAAGCGATCCGCGCCTTCTGGGAGCAGGCGACATCGGCGCTGCCGGATTTTTCCCTGCCGATGAACGATCGCTTGCGCGAGATCAGCCACGAATGGGCCGCCGGCGCGGTGATGCTGGCAGGCGTGCCGGGCTTTTTCCGGCCCCGCCCGATCCCGCCCGCCTTTGCCCTGCCGGGCACGCCGGGTGCGCTGAGCTTTTATGATACCAGCCCCCTGCGCGAGACGCTGGACCGGCTGATCGACTGGGACCTGCTGAACGACGGGCCGGTGCGGCTTTCGGTGGGGGCGGTGAACTTGCACAGCGGCAATTTCCGCTATTTCGACACGCGCGACGAACGCATCGACGCACGGCACATCATGGCCTCTGGTGCGTTGCCGCCTGGGTTGCCGCCGGTCGAGATCGACGGCTGCTGGTATTGGGACGGGGGACTCGTCTCGAATACGCCGCTCACCCATGTCCTCGATCGGCAGGAGGCCGAGATGCTCGTCTTCCAGGTCGACCTTTTCCCCGCCGAGAACGCATTGCCGCGCACGATCATGGACGTGATGGCGCGCGAGAAGGAAATCCGCTTCTCCAGCCGCACGCGCGCCATCTCCGACGAACGGCTGCGGCTGCGCACCGCGCGCGAGACGGTGCGGCGACTGCTGGAAAAGCTGCCCGATCATCTGGCCGACGATCCGCAGGTGAAGGCGGTGCGCGACCTGGTCACCGAGCACCCGGTCAACGTCGTCCAGCTGATCTACCGCGCCAACGCCTGGGAGGGCGGATCGCGCGACTTCGAATTCTCCGCGCGGACGATGCACGAGCATTGGGAGGCCGGCCGCGCCGCAGTGGCCGAAACCATGGCCAATTCGCGCCTCGTTGCGCAGAACATTCTCGACGGCAAGACCGCCGCCTTCGACCTCACCAAGCGTTAGGAGTCCGCCAATGTTCCTCAAGGGCAAGTCCGCGATCATCACCGGGTCCACCTCGGGCATCGGCCTGACCTATGCCAAGGCGCTGGCCGCCGAGGGCGCGAACGTGATGATCAACGGCTTCGGCGATGCCGCGGCGATCGAGAAGGAGCGCGCGGCGCTTGCGGAGACCAGCGGCGGCAAGGCGCTCTACGATGCCGCCGACATGACCAAGCCCGAGGCGATCGCGGCGATGGTGGCGCGCGCCGAGGCCGAATTCGGCGCGGTCGATATCGCGATTTCGAACGCCGGCATCCAATATGTCGCGCCGATCGACCAGTTCCCGATCGAGAAATGGGATGCGATCCTGGCGATCAACCTCAGTTCCACCTTCCACCTGATGCGCGCGGCGATTCCGGGGATGAAGGCGCGGAAATGGGGCCGCATCATTTCCACCGCCAGCGCGCACAGCCTGGTGGCGAGCCCGAACAAGGCCGCCTATGTCGCCGCCAAGCACGGGCTGGCGGGGCTTACCAAGACCGCGGCGCTGGAAGTCGCCACGCACGGCATCACGGTCAACTGCATCTCGCCCGGCTATGTCTGGACGCCGCTCGTCGAGAACCAGATCCCCGATACGATGAAGGCGCGGGGCCTGACCCGCGACCAGGTGATCAACGACGTGCTGCTCGATGCGCAGCCGACCAAGCAGTTCGTGCTGCCGGAGCAGGTGGCGGCGATGGCGTTGTTCCTGTGCCGCGACGAGGCGGCGCAGATCACCGGCGCCAATTATTCGATCGACGGCGGATGGACCGCGGAATGATCCTGCGCACGCTGGTCGCCATGGCCGGGCTGGCCGGGATGCTGGGCGGTTGCGGCGTCTATCGCGAGGCGACGACGCCGCGGATCGACACCAGCGTCGGCTGGCGGCCGATCGCCACCGATGCCGATCGCGAGCGGCTGCGCAAATGGCGCGACGCCTGGGAAGAGGCGCTGCCGCTGGCCAAGGCCGCCAACCCCGCCGTGATCGCCGGGGACCCGACGCTGTTCGATCCCGATCGCGCGCTGGGCGATGCGATGCCGCCGGCGGGCAGCTACCGGTGCCGCACCTACAAGCTGGGCGGCGCCGGTACGGCGGTGTCGCCGCTGACCATCGGTGATTGGCAACCCTGCACGCTTACCCAGGTGGGGGAGGTCCTCCATTTCCGCGTGAGCGGCGGGGTGCAGCGTGCGGAAGGGAATATCTTTCCCGAAACCAGGGCCCGGGTGATCTTCATCGGCACGCTCGAGATCGGCGACGAAAGCGCGCCGCTGCGCTACGGCATCGACAATGCGCGCGATCTGCTCGGCTATGGTGAGCAGATCGAGGCGCGGCGCTGGCGGTTCGTGATGCCGTATCCCCGCTTCGAATCGAAGCTGGACGTGGTGGAGATGGTGCCCACCGGGATTTGACAGCGGGCCGGTGGCGCGAGACACTCGCGCCATGCTGGAACAGGGGGCTGGATGTTTGGACCTTTTCTGCTCGCGGGGGCGATGAGCCTGGCCGCGCCCGGTGCCGCGACCGCCGATCCGGTGCGCGATGCGACCGCCAAGGCGATGCCGGCGCTGATGACGCTCTATCGCGATCTCCACGCCAACCCCGAACTGAGCCTGCACGAGGAGAAGACTGCGGCCAAGCTGGCGGCGGCGGCGCGCGCGGCGGGATATGACGTTACCGAAAAGGTCGGCGGCACCGGCGTGGTCGCGGTGCTGCGCAACGGCGCCGGCCCGGTGCTGCTGATCCGGGCCGATATGGACGGGCTGCCGGTGATCGAGGATACCGGGCTGCCCTTCGCCTCGAAGGTGCGGGCGGTGACCGACGAGGGGATCGAGAGCGGCGTGATGCACGCCTGCGGCCACGACACGCATATGGCGACCTGGGTGGGCACGCTGCGCAACCTGGCGGCGATGAAGGACAAATGGCACGGCACCGTGGTGATGATCGCGCAGCCGGCCGAGGAGCGCGGGCGCGGCGCCAAGGACATGCTGGACGACGGCCTGTTCACGCGCTTCCCCAAGCCCGATTATGCCATCGCCTTTCACGACAGCGCCGGCCAGCCTGCCGGGCAGATCGGCCTGACGCCCGGCTATGCGCTGGCCAATGTCGATTCGGTGGACGTGGTGGTGAAGGGTGTGGGCGGGCACGGTGCCTATCCGCACACCACCAAGGATCCGATCGTTCTCGCCGCGCGCATCGTCACCACGCTGCAAACGCTGGTGGCCCGCGAGATGGACCCGCAGCAGCCGGCGGTGGTGACGGTGGGCGCGATCCATGGCGGATCGAAGCACAACATCATCGGCAACGACGTGACGATGCTGCTCACCGTCCGCAGCTTCACGCCCGAGGCGCGCAAGCAATTGCTCGACGGCATCGCCCGGATCGCGCGGGGCGAGGCGATCGCCGCCGGTGTGCCGGAAGACCGGATGCCGGTGGTGACGGTGAAGGACGAATATACGCCCGCCACCTTCAACACCCAGCCGTTGGTCGGGCGGCTGCAGGCGCTGTTCGCCGCCCGCTTCGGCCAGGACCGGGTGGTGGAGACCAAGGCGGTGATGGGCGGCGAGGATTTCAGCCGCTACTGGCTGGCCGATCAGCGCATCCAGAGCACGATTTTCTGGGTGGGCGGCGTGCCCAAGGCGAAATGGGAGGCGGCGCAGGCCGGCAAGGGCACGCTCCCCTCGCTCCACAGCGCGCAATGGGCTCCCGATGCCGAGGCGGTGATCGGCACCGCCACCGAAGCGATGACCGCCGCGGCGCTGGATATCCTCAAGCGCTAGCGTTAAATTCTATCTAATGATATCCCCCCGCCACCGCAGGGGGAATCATGACGACCGCCGTGAATGATCGTATCGACGCGTTCGAACTGCCCGCCGTCGATTCCACGCCGGCGACGCATTTCATCACCGACAAAGACCTCCAGAAATCGTCGAACAACCTCAATGCGGTGCGGTTGATTCTGGCGACGGCGGTGATCTACTCGCATTCCTATTACCCCTTGCACGACACCGATGCGCTGAAGCCGTTGCTCGGCTGGCCGATCTCGTGGTTCGCGGTGGACGGATTCTTCGTTCTTTCCGGCTTCCTCGTCTATCGCAGCCTGGAACGGCGCGATTCCATCCTCGATTATGCGGCATCGCGGGTTTCCCGGATCTGGCCGGGCCTGATGGTGATGGCGATCGTGGTGGGGCTGATGGGGATGTTCTTCTCCCGGCTTTCCACCACCGCCTATATGGCCGATCCCAAGTTCCTGGAGTTCGTGCTCGGTGCCGCCACGCTGCGTCCCCATTACGAATTGCCCGGCGTGCAGTGTGGGACGGCGCTGTGCAACGTGAACGGATCGCTGTGGACCATCCCTTGGGAATGCTATTGCTATTGCATTCTCGGCATCCTGTTCACGGCGGCCAAATATCTCGGCGGGCGAAGGGCGGTCGTCGCAGCGTTGGTGGCGAGCTTCGCCTTGGCGCTGCTCACCGATATCCCCGCCGTCCATGGCGCGCTGGCCGCCAAGATCGGCAGCAAGATCTATTTCGTCGATCAGTTCTCGCGGCTGTGGGCCGCCTTCGCGCTGGGCATCGCGCTCTATATCTTCCGTTCGCGCGTCCCGCTGAACTGGATCGCGGCGATCGGCGTGCTGATCGCCGCGTGCCTGCTGCAGAATACCGGCTTCGCTGGCCACGCCCGTACCATCGCGGCGGCCTATTTCGTGTTGTGCGCGGGCTTTCGCAGCGGCAATTTTTCGGCGAACTGGGGCGATTACTCGTTCGGCATGTACATCTATGCCATGCCGGTGCTGGCGATGTTCATCACTCTGGGCGTGCACCTGCCCCCGATCATGCTCACGCTGGCCGTCGCCGCCGTCACCGCGCCACTGGCGTTCGCGTCGTGGCACCTGGTCGAGAAGCCCGCGCTGGATATGAAAAGCCAGTTGCAGCGCTGGCACAAGGCACGCGCGGCCAGGCAGGAAGTCGACGGCATTCCCGCCTGACCGCGGTCCGGGTGCGCGCCGCCGTCAGCCGCTTTCCTGTCCGCTTACCAGCCCGAACAGCGCGCCATCCGGATCCGCCGCCTGCAGCACGCGCTCTCCGCCCGGCACGTCCATCGGCTCCATGACGATGGTGCCGCCGCCAGCCGTGACGCGATCCTTGGCGGCATCGACATCGTCGACCCGGAAATAGAAGCTCCAGCCGGGCGCGGCGCCGGGCGGGGATCGCATGATCGCGCCCACCGGCGCATCGGCTTCCCGGCCGATGAAGCTGTATTCGCCCATCTCGCCCATCGGCATCCCGCCCAGCCGGGTCAGCCCGAACTGGCGGTGGTAGAAGCCAAGCGCGGCTTCGGCATCGGGCGTGAGCAGTTCGTTCCAGCCGACATGGCCCAGGCCGTTGCGCTGAAAGACCGTGCTGGTCGCGTCCTCGGTCGCGCCGCGCATCACATAGAAGGGAATGCCTTGCGGATCGGTGACCATCGCGATCCGGCCGACGCCGGCCGCATCCCAGGCCGGCACCAGCACCGTGCCGCCCGCCGCCGTGATCGCGGCCACGCTGGCATCGACGTCGTCCGCCGCGAAATAGACGAGCCATGTCGGCTTCGCTCCCGCCGCCAGCATCGCATTGTCGAGCTGCAGCATCCCGCCGGCATTGCCATCGGGGGCCGCGATCATGCGGTACTCCGGCCCGCCGGGCGGCGCGTCCGCCACCTGCCAGCCGACCACCGAACCGTAAAAGGCCGATGCCCTGGCAGCATCGCGCGTCATCAGTTCATACCACAGGAAATCGCCGTGCCGGTTCGTCATGCTGTGCCTCCCTGGATTTCATTCCGGCCCATTTCGACGATCGGTTCGAAGCCGCCCCAGAACATCCGCTTGCCGTCGAACGGCATCGTCCGGCCCTGCATCTCGGGCGCTTCCATCAGCTTGCCCCAGCCGGCGTCGCGCGTCGGCTTGTCCGGCCACAGCACCCAGGCGAACACCACCGCCTCGCCTTGCTCGGCCAGCGTCGCGCGGTAGAAATCGGTGGCGGTGCCGTGCGGCACGTCCTCGCCCCAACCCTCCAGCACCCGCGTCGCGCCGAACTTCAGGAACAGTTCGGCCGTCTCCGCCGCCAGCGCGCGATACGCTTCCTTCTTCGCCTCCGGCACCGGGATCACATATCCGTCGAGATAGCTCATCGCGCGTCTCCCCTTTGAATCAGGCATCGCCCTCGCGCTTGGCACCCTTGAGCAACGCGACGATCGCCATCGCATGGCCGTGCCCCAGCCCGAACTGCGCCTTGAGATCGTCGACGATCACGCCGGCCTTCACGCCGGGGCGCAGGCCCGACGGATCCGCCCAGCCCTTCTCGGCGGCATAACGGCGGAAATCGTCGGGGCTGCGGCCGGTCTTGGCCTCGATATTGTCGAGATAGGCTTGGAACGACATCGGCGCGCTCCCAGGCTCAGGCCGGCTGGGCGGCGGCCATGGCAGCCTCCGCCGCGGCCTGGTCCATATGGAACGGCTCGAAGATATGGCCGTCGGGATCGGTGAAACTGCGGCCGTACATGAAGCCCATGTCCTGCACCGGCCGGATATCGCCGCTGCCGCCAGCATCGACCGCCTTTGCGACCAACGTATCGACCGCCGCGCGATCGTCGAGCGGCAGGGCGATCAGCACCTCCGTCACCGCCGTCGCATCGGCGATCGCGCGCGGGGTGAAGGTTTGAAAGAAATCGCGGTGGAGCAGCATGAAGGTCAGCGATTCCGAAAACACCATCGCGCTGGCGGTGGGCCCGCTGAACCGCCGATCCATCGTGCATCCGATCGCTTCGTAAAAGGCAGTCGCGCGCGCCACATCGGCGACGGGCAGGTTCACGAACACGGGGTTCGGCATGGCCTTCTCTCCTGCTTTGCCGCGTTTCGAGTCGCGGCCTGCTTGATTCGTGCCTCCGTCGATCCTAAAAAACAACGGTGAAGTTAGAAAAAGTAACTAACATGGATAAGAAGCGCCGCTACGACGACGCCTGCGGCACCGCGCTGGCGCTGGAGTTCGTCGGCGAGCGCTGGGCGCTGCTCATCATCCGCGAGCTGCTGCTGGGGCCGCGCCGCTTCGGAGAAATTCGTGCCGGCCTGCCGGGGCTCAGCGCCAATGTCCTTAGCCAGCGGCTGGCCGGGCTGGAGGCGGACGGCATCGTCGTCCGCGAAAAGCTGCCGCCGCCGGCCAGCGTGCAGGTTTATGCGCTTACCCCCTGGGGCTATGAGGCGGAGCCGGTGGTGATGGCGATGGGGCGCTGGGCGCTGCGCTCCCCCCAGCACGATCCGAGCCTGCCCTTTTCGCGCGTGTCGCTGCTGCTGGCGCTGCGGATGCTGCTGCTGCCGGACAAGGCGGCGGGATGGGCCGGGCGGATCGGCTTCCGGCTGGGGGAGGAGGCCTATCTCGCGATCATCGCCGACGGCGCGCTGGCGGTCGAGCGGGGTACGTTGGCCGGGGCGGAGGCGGTGTTCATCGGCGAACCCAATGATTTTCTGCCGGTGCTGTTCGGATCGATGCCGCTGGCCTTCGCGTTGGGGGAGGGGAGGTTTGTGGTGGAGGGCGATACCGGCCGCGCCGCCGCCTTCGCCGATCTGTTCCTGCTGCCGCCGAAGATCGCCGCCTGATCCTGCCCCAAGGGGACATGCGGTTGCAGTGCGGCAAACAAGCCTCTAGTCCCCGAACGGACTCAAGGATTTTAAGACCCATGGCCGACATCCCCAACACCCAGCCCGACAGCCGGGAAACCACGATCCTCGCCGCGCCCGACAAGATGGTGAAGGTGCGCGACCTGTTCGGGATCGACATCGACATGGAAGTCCCCGCGTTCAGCGAGGCGGACGAGCGGGTGCCCGATCTGGACCCCGCCTATGTGTTCGATCCGGACACCACCCTCGCGGTGCTGGCCGGCTTTGCGCACAATCGCCGCGTGATGATCCAAGGCTATCACGGCACCGGCAAGTCGAGCCACATCGAGCAGGTGGCCGCGCGGCTCAACTGGCCGTGCATCCGCATCAACCTGGACGCGCATATCAGCCGCATCGACCTGATCGGCCGCGACGCGATCGTGCTGAAGGACGGCCAGCAGATCACCGAATTCCGCGAAGGCCTGCTGCCCTGGGCGTTGCAGACGCCGACGGCTTTGGTGTTCGACGAATATGATGCGGGCCGCCCGGACGTGATGTTCGTGATCCAGCGCGTGCTGGAGACCGAGGGCAAGCTGACCCTGCTCGACCAGAACCGGGTGATCCGCCCCAGCCCGTGGTTCCGCCTGTTCGCCACCGCCAACACGGTGGGCCTGGGCGACACCAGCGGCCTGTACCATGGCACCCAGCAGATCAACCAGGGCCAGATGGACCGCTGGAACATCGTGGTCACGCTCAACTATCTGCCCGCCGCCACCGAGGCGCGGATCGTGCTCGCCAAGTCCGGCGAATATGACAAGCCGGGCGGCAAGGAGACGGTGGAGAACATGGTCCGCGTGGCGGAACTCACCCGCCGCGGCTTCATCAACGGCGATATCTCCACCGTGATGAGCCCGCGTACCGTGATCACCTGGGCGCAGAATGCGCTGATCTTCGGCGATGTCGGCTTCGCCTTCCGCCTGTCGTTCCTCAACAAGTGCGACGATGCCGAGCGGGCGCAGGTGGCGGAATATTATCAGCGCGTGTTCGGCAAGGATCTGCCGGAAAGCGTGGTCGGGCGGGCGTAAGCAGGCCGATCCTCCCCCGCCAGGGGGAGGACTCGGCGCGCCGCTATGACGGTCTGCTCTCGAGCCGCCAGCGCAGCGCGCGCACGAACGGCTCGGGATCGTCGAGGCGAAAGGCGATCGCCGTGCGGCGACGCCGCCCTGGCAGCGGATCGTGCAGCAGCAGCACCAGATTCGGCCAGGCGAGCAGCCCGGCGTTCAGCGTCCCCCTGTCCTTCACCAGCGTTGAATCGAACGCCGCCTCCACTGCGGCGATATCGGCATAGGGAACGAACCGGTCGATCGCGATGCCGGTGCGGATGCGCACGCCCTCCGGCGTCAGCAGCACCGGGCGCAGGCGAAAGGACTTGATCAGCCCGATCAGATAGACCAGCCCGATATCGCTCAGCACGAACAGGATATAGGCGGCGAAGGCGCTCCAATGCGCGAGCAGCAGATGGTGTACCGCGACTTCGATCGTCTGCAGCGCCAGCAGCGTGACGGCCATCGGCGTCAGATGCCGGTGATAGGCGAAGCCCTGGCACCCTGGCGGCACGTCGGGCGGTGCGCCCCAGCGGAACAAGGCGAGATGGAGCAGGCGCAGCTCGGCGGCGGCGAGGCGGACCAGCGCGGGCGGCAGCAGTTCCGACGCGGCGGCGATCCATCGCGCCTGCGATGCCGCGCGCCATTGCCGGAAGGCGGCGGCAAGGGCCCAGCTAAGATGGACCAGCATCAGCACCGCGATGGCTGCAGCGAGACCGGGTAGCGAAAGCAGTGCCGCGCGCACCGGCGGCGGCGGCACCAGCAGGGCGGCGAGGGCGGCTATCGCAAGCGTGGCAACCAGCTTGCGCACCGGCGGCCGCAGCCGCTCCGCGCGCGCGATCACGGCGAGCAGGCTGGTGTCGCTGGTGACCCAAAGGAATAGCAGCCCCGCCGCCAGCGGATGCGCGACCGCGATCGGCGTGCGCACCGCCATCGCCGCCGCCAGGGTGAGCAGAATCGGCGCGGCGGCCAGCAATGGCCCGGATAGCGCGATCTGGTGACGCGGTGCGACGGTCATGCGGCCCCCCTGTCCAGTTGCGAAAACCCTAACAGAAGCAAGGCGGAAGGGCCATCGCCGCGCCGCGCAGGAAACGATACCGGAAACGCGCTCCGCCTTGCGAAATCGCCGCGATCCGGGTACAGGGCGCGCGTCCCGCGGGCGGATGCCCCCGGAGGTTGGCGATGGAAGCGTGCTTCCATGCGCCCTTTTCGCGTTCATGGCGCGGCCTGTTCCTCCGTGGTCCTTCGTGCGCAGGATGCCGCGACCGGCATTCGGCCGCCGCGGCATTTCTGGCCCTCAAGACCGCCGGATCCAACCGGTTGGCCGGAAAAAACGAACGTTAGGAACCACTTTTCTATGGCCACTACGGCAAATCCCTCCCGCGACGATTTCGCGGCACTGCTCGACGAAACCTTCGGTCAGGCGGACGGCTTTGAAGGCCGCGTCGTGATCGGCACCGTCACCGGCATCGAAAACGATCTGGCCGTCATCGACGTTGGTCTCAAGTCCGAAGGCCGCGTGCCGCTGCGCGAATTCGCAGCGCCGGGTCAGAAGGCGGACCTCAAGGTGGGCGACGAAGTCGAAGTTTATGTCGATCGCGTCGAGAACGCGAACGGCGAAGCGATGCTCAGCCGCGACCGCGCCCGCCGCGAAGCCGCCTGGGACAAGCTGGAAGGCGAATTCGCCCAGAACAGCCGCGTCGAAGGCGTGATCTTCGGCCGCGTCAAGGGTGGCTTCACCGTCGACCTCAACGGCGCCGTGGCCTTCCTGCCGGGCAGCCAGGTCGATATCCGTCCGGTGCGCGACGTCGCGCCGCTGATGGACATCCCGCAGCCCTTCCAGATCCTCAAGATGGACCGCAAGCGCGGCAACATCGTCGTGTCGCGTCGCGCGGTGCTCGAGGAAACCCGCGCCGAGCAGCGTTCGGGCCTGATCCAGAGCCTCGCCGAGGGCCAGGTGATCGACGGCGTCGTCAAGAACATCACCGATTATGGTGCGTTCGTCGACCTGGGCGGCATCGACGGCCTGCTGCACGTCACCGACCTGAGCTACAAGCGCGTCAACCACCCGTCGGAAGTGCTGAACATCGGCGACACCGTCCGCGTTCAGATCATCCGCATCAACCGCGACACGCAGCGCATCTCGCTGGGCATGAAGCAGCTTGAGAGCGATCCGTGGGATGGCGCGAGCGTGAAGTACCCGGTCGGCGCCAAGCTGTCGGGCCGTGTCACGAACATCACCGAATATGGTGCGTTCGTCGAGCTGGAAGCCGGCATCGAGGGCCTGGTCCACGTCTCGGAAATGAGCTGGACCAAGAAGAACGTCCATCCGGGCAAGATCGTCTCGACCTCGCAGGAAGTCGAAGTCGTCGTGCTCGAGGTCGATCAGGAAAAGCGCCGCATCTCGCTGGGCCTCAAGCAGGCGCAGCAGAATCCGTGGGAGCGTTTCGCGGAAGAGCATCCTGTTGGCTCGACCGTCGAGGGCGAAGTCAAGAACGCCACCGAGTTCGGCCTGTTCATCGGCCTGGACAACGACGTCGACGGCATGGTCCACATGTCCGACATCGCCTGGGGCATTTCGGGCGAAGACGCGCTGGCGCTGCACCGCAAGGGCGAAACCGTCACCGCGATCGTTCTCGCCGTGGAGCCGGACAAGGAGCGCATCTCGCTCGGCATGAAGCAGCTTGAGCGTGGTGGCGTCGCCGCTGCCGGCTCGACCGGTGGTGCCGATCGTCTGGGCAAGAACCAGGTCGTCACGGTCACCGTCCTCGAAGTCCGCGACGCGGGCCTCGAAGTGCAGGTGGGCGACGACGGCGCGACCGGCTTCATCAAGCGCACCGATCTCGGCCGCGACCGCGACGAGCAGCGTCCGGAGCGTTTCCAGGTCGGCCAGAAGTTCGACGCGATGGTCACCGGTTTCGACCGTTCCAAGAAGCCGACCTTCTCGGTCAAGGCGATGCAGATTGCCGAAGAGAAGCAGGCGGTTGCGCAGTATGGCTCGTCCGACTCGGGCGCCTCGCTGGGCGACATTCTGGGCGAAGCGCTCAAGGCGCGCGGCCAGAACAACTGATCGAATGGGATGGGGGCGGCCTGGCTGCCCCCATTTCCCCTTCTTTTCTGAATTAAAATCGAAAATTGGTGAATCTTCGGGTTGATGAAGATTGGCCAACAGCGCTAGGGTTTCCTTGGGGATAGCCGTGCGCAGCCATTGGTTGGTTGTGTGCGCCAAGGGAGGGGAGCGGATGATCCGTTCTGAGTTGGTGCAGTTGCTGGTGGACGAAAATCCGGGCCTTTCGGTTCGGGAAGTCGAAAAGATCGTCTCGGTCTTCTTCGACGATATCGTCGGCCGGCTGAGCGAAGATGGCCGCGTTGAGCTCCGCGGTTTCGGTGCGTTTTCCACACGTGCGCGCGATGCGCGGGTGGGGCGCAATCCGCGGACCGGCGAGGCCGTGGAGGTGGACGCCAAGCGCGTTCCCTATTTCAAGCCAGGCAAGGAAATGCGGGCGCGCCTGAACGTGTGATGCGTGCTTGACATGCGACGTGCGGCAGCGTCTTGGCTGCCGTCCGCGCGGACGTGGCGGAACCGGTAGACGCCGGAGACTTAAAATCTTCTGCCCTTCGGGGCGTGCGGGTTCGAGTCCCGCCGTCCGCACCACCGCGTCGAGGCAGCTACCAGTTCGGTGCCGGCGGCCTTGCCGCGCGCCATTCGGCGATGCGTCGTCGCGTCGCCGACGTGGTGCCTGCGGGAAGGTCGTCGGGATCGAACGCCACGGCATCGGTGATTTCCAGCGAGGGCTGAAAGGCGAAGTCTATCGCCTCCACCACCGCCAGCGTAACCGTGTCGCGCCGATAGTTGGGGCGATGGGCGAGTTCGCCGAGCAGGCGCACCGGGCCATGGGTTACCATGCCGATTTCCTCCCGCAGTTCGCGCAGCAGCGCGGCTTCGGCCGTTTCGCTGCGTGCCTGGCCGCCGCCCGGCAGGTGCCAGCCGGGCAGATAGCTGTGCCGGACGAGAATCACCGCGCCCGTTGCCGTCAGCGCGATCGCGCGGACGCCGCGGGTCTGGGGCCGGGTGACGAACCAGCCGACCGTGCGGATCGCCAGATAGCCGCGCAACGCGCCTGCGATCGCGGCGGCGACGACGGGCGAGCTTCGGAACCGGGAAAACACCATCACGCCATCGTACAGGCCGGCGCCGTGCCGTGAAAGCCATAGCGGGGGTTGGCAGTGCAGGCGCGCTACCATAGAGGTTGGCGGGTCCGTTGCTTCGGAAGTGCCGATGGTCCGCCCGCTCTTTCCCCTGATCGCGATCGCTCTGGCCGGCACCGCCTGCGCGCCCGAAGGCCGGCGGAAGGACGATACGCCGGTGGTCGTAAGCGCGATCGGCAGCGCGGACCTGCTGGTCGATCCTGCATCGAAGGGGATCGACGGGGCCCAGGCCGTGGCACTCGCGGCGACGGCGCAGGGGCTGGTCCGCTATGATGCGAACGGCCAGATCGAGCCGGCGCTGGCGGCGCGCTGGAACGTGTTCGACGATGCCCGCAGCTATATCTTTCGGCTGGGCGAGGCGCGCTGGGCCAATGGCCAGCCGGTAACGGCGGAGGAAATCGTTCGTGCGCTGCGGCGGGCGGTCGCGGCGCATGGCAGCGGCCGGCTGGGCCCGCATTTGGCAGTGATCGACGAGATCGTCGAGATGACGCCGCAGGTGATCGAAGTGCGGCTGAAGCATCCGCGCCCGGATCTGCTCAACCTGTTCGCCCAGCCCGAACTGTCGGTGGCCCGCGGCCGTGCCATCGGTGGCGCCGGGCCGTTTCGAATCATGCCCGGCCAGCGCGACGGCCTGCTGCTCCGCCCGATGGAGGAGCCGGGCGACGATCCCGCCGCCAAGCCCGCGCCCGAACAGCATGTGCGGCTGCGCGGGGAATGGGCTGCCGCGGCCATTGCGCGCTTCCGCGCGGGGGCATCGGATCTGGTGCTGGGCGGCAGCGTGCTCGACTGGCCGATCGTCGAACAGGCGGGGATCGCGCCTGAGAATATCCGTTTCGATCCCGCCATGGGCCTGTTCGGGCTCGCGGTGCTGCGCCGCGACGGCTTTCTTTCCACGCCCCAGAATCGTGCCGCCGTCGCGATGGCGATCAATCGGGCGGACCTGACCAGCGCGATCGCCCCGAATTGGACGACGGCCGAGACGATCCTGCCGGCACAGCTCGATTCCGCCGCCCCGCCTGCGCCGGCCGCCTGGGCGACAGTGCCCCCCGATGCGCGCCAGGCGCTGGCGGCACAGCGCGTGCGCGAATGGCAGGCGGTGCATCGCGGGCCGGTGGAGATCGCGCTCGCGCTGCCCGCAGGGCCGGGGGCGACGTTGGTCTGGGGGCATCTTGCGGCCTCGCTGATCGCGGTGGGAATCACCCCGCGTCGCGTCGGACTCGGCGACCCGCAGGCCGATTTGGAACTGATCGACGCCGTCGCTCCCTACGACAGCGGCCGATGGTATCTCGCCACTGCCTGCCGCGCCTGTTCGGAGGATGCCGCGACGCTGATCGCGGCGGCACGCGATGCCCCGGATCTCTACAACCGCACCCATCGCATCGCAGAGGCCGATGCGATGCTGGCGAGCGATGTATCCTTCCTGCCGATCGCGCAGCCGCTGCGCTATTCGATCGTTGCGCTGCGGCTGAGCGCCTGGCGGGGGAACGCGCGCGCCTGGCACCCGTTGAACCACCTCCGCAAGGAGTGAGGGAACGGGCCATGGTGCGCGCAAAGCGGTTGGAAGCAGGCTTTGTCGGTCGCGTGCCGATGGGCAGGGACGCGGCGGCAGTGCGCCAGCGCATCGAGGCGATGGAATATCTGCTCGAGCGCAGCCTGACGATTCCCGGCCTGCGCCGGAAAATAGGGCTGGACGTGCTGCTGGATTTCGTACCCGGTGTCGGCCCCAGCGTGGCCGCGGCGATGGGCGCCTATCTCGCCTGGGAGGCGCGCAACCTGGGCATGCCCAAACGCACCATCGCGCGCATGGCCGGCAATATCGGGGTCGACTGGGCGCTGGGGATGATCCCGTTCGTGGGCGCGATTCCCGATTATTTCTTCCGGTCGAACACCCGAAACGTGCGGCTGATCAAGCGCTATCTCGACAAGCACCACCCGGCGAGCCAGGTGATCGATCTGTGAGATAGGATCGGCGATGTAGCGGCCCATCACAAACGCAACGTCGCTTGGGCGCTGGCGGCCAGTATGCGCGATGATCTCGCGAAGCACCTGGCCCATTCCCTCGGCATCCTTGGACGATGCGGCGCGCGTCTCCATTACCGTTCCCTCCGGGTACGTCCAACATGCCGCGCCCATCCCCGGACGGCAACCTGGCCCGTCACGATCCCGAAGGGGAATGCGGGGTGAAGAATTTGCCCCACCGCTTAGGCTGGCAGCCGCTGGCGGGTTTCGCCGTACCAGAATCGGTTCCCGGCGGATTCTCCGGAATTTCTGCTCGGAGAGGAAAACCGGGAATGGCCGTGCTGACCGAAGGACCGTTTTCGGAAGCGTATCGCTGCCCTTACCGCCCCCGCCAGATCTTCAGCGCCGCATCGTCCGGCGCGCCGCCGGTGCCGGCTTCGCAGCGGCGGTAGCGGAAGCGGGTGTCGAGGCAGAGCCACAGTTCGTCCAGCCAGCCGTCGCGCGTCGTCGTCACCCGGATGGCGCTGGCCGGGATTGCCCGGTTCTTCGCGGCGAACGCCTGTTTGAACGCGCCCACCGTCAGATCGCCGCGCGACAGCGCGTCCATGTCCGGGTAGCGTATCGCTGCGTACAGGGTCGTGGAGCGCTGGAAATAGGCCTGCGGCGTCGTCTTCATGCAGGTGCCGTGCTTGGCCCATTCATGCTGGATCAACTGTGCCGAGGGGGTGGCGCACATCGTCTTGGCGATCAGCGCGGGCGGCAGGATGTCGGTGCGCTGGCAATATTGCGGCCACAGCTTGCCGCGTCCGTCCGGCCACAGCCCGTGCAGGGTGAAGCCGAAGCGATTGTCGCCGCCGCATTGGAAGGCGCGGCCGGGTTCGTCGCCATGCGCGCGGCAATAGCCGGGGCTCCAGGTGAGCGCGAGCGTGTAGCTTCCGATCGGCAGGATCCGCTGCGGCTCCTTGGCGCTCGGCAGGTCCGGCCGGGGCCGTTCGACCTTGCCCGGCACCACGCACATCTGCGCCTGCGCCCATGCGGCGCCCGGCAACAGTGCCGCAACCATGGCCAAGCCCGCCACAAGCGTCTTCATGCCCATTCCTTCCTTCACAGCGCCGCGAAATCGAGGCCGATATCGGCCGCCGGTGCCGATTGGGTCAGCCGGCCGACACTGATATAGGTGACGCCGGTTTCGGCGATCGCGCGGATCGTGTCGAGGTTCACGCCCCCGGATGCCTCGGTCGGCACGCGCCCGGCGACCAGCGTCACCGCGTCGCGCAGGACGGGCGGGGGCATGTTGTCGAGCAGCAGGTGTGTCGCCCCGGCACGAAGGGCGGGTGCGATCTGGTCGATACGGTCGACCTCGACGATGATCCGCGCGATTCCGGCGGCAACGGCGCGGGCGACGGCGGTTTCCACCGATCCCGCGACCGCGACATGGTTGTCCTTGATCATCGCCGCATCCCACAGGCCCATGCGGTGATTGGTCGCGCCGCCCATGCGCGTGGCATATTTCTCGAGCACGCGCAGCCCGGGCAGCGTCTTGCGGGTATCGAGCAGCGTCGCCCCGGTGCCGGCGATGGCGTCGACATAGCGGCGTGTCAGCGTGGCGATGCCGCTGAGGTGCTGCACGGTGTTCAGCGCCGAGCGTTCGGCGGTGAGCATCGCGCGCGCCAGGCCCTGCAGGCGGAGCAGTTCGGTACCCGGCGCCACCTGGTCCCCGTCCGCCGCCAGCCGTTCGATTCGTACGGCAGGGTCCAGTGCGCGGAAGAACGCCTCGGCGATCGGCAGACCCGCGACGGTGATGGGATCGCGGCTGTCCATCGCGCCGGCGAAGCGCGCGTCGGGCGGAATCACCGCGGCGCAGGTGACGTCGCCGCCATCGCCCAGATCCTCGGCAAGGGTGGCGCGGACGAAGGCGTCGCAATCGAAATGGGGAAGCGCGAAGGACATGGCTGCGCTGTAAAAGCCGATGCGGTTCGCGTCTATGCGAATGGCACCAGTTCCGGCCGCCCGTCGAGATAGCAGGCGGCAGGATCGGTGAAGCGGAATCCGGCGGCGGCCAGCCGGATCAGAATCTGGCGGGTATGGAGCAGGGCGGTGCGGGTCTCCGCGATCCGATCGGGATCGCTCAGCACCGAATCGGCCAGCATCACGCCGCGGCGGCGCCGGACGAGGAATCCCGAATCGACCATTACGGCAACACGGCGATGTGCGGTCGAAACCGGCACACCCAGCGTGCGCGCAATCGCGCCGGTCGATACCGGCTGGCGCAGCGTATCGGGCGGCAGATTGCTGGATTCGGCATACGCCTGAGATACTGCGCGATCATAGGTGAAGGGCCTGGAATTGGCGCACATGATCGCGTGCGCCATCACCATGTCCGTCCAGCTTTGGAAGCGATGGGCATGGAATTCGATGCCGGTCAGCAGGATATCATGCGCCGCCGTGAGCCCGGCCTGCCAGCTATAGCGGCGATGCGCCCGTGTTTCCGGCAGCGGGAAGTTGAATTCGGCAAGGTCTTCGGCCAGCCGCACCAGCGCATCGTGGCAGGTGCGGAACAGTGCCGCGATTTCCGGCCGCGTCTGCACCCGTTCGGGCACGGTGACCCCGCCGGGGCCGCGTGCGCAAAGACCCATGTCGCACAGCGCGTGAATATGCCGCCGCATCGTTTCGAACGGCCGGTTGAGCGACGTGGCCAGCGCATTGATGCTGATCGCGTGGGCGGCCTGCCGATCGTCGGTCGACTGATCGCCCGCCGACATGTCGCTGATCCTCGCCACCACCATGAACACGATCGCGCGATCGAGATCGCCGTGCAGGGCTCGGGCACCCGCGGCGATCATCGTCATCTGCATCTCGGTGATCAGCCGCGCCATCATTCGCGCCCGCGGAAGCGGCGAAGCTTCGCGACTGCTGGCGATGGCGGCTGGCGATGTATCCTGCATCGACGATCATGGCCCAGAACGAGTCGGCGCGACGGCAGCACCACCTCTTCCGGGTAGTTGTGCCAAGGTTTGCACCTCGTTTCTACTGCCCATCCGGTCGCGCGTCGACGCCCTCCCGGCCGTACCGGGTGCCAGTTGTATCAGCCTTGAACGGATCAGCCTTGGCGCGGGCCCAGGTCGCCCTTGCCGACGGTGCCGCCGGCCATGTCGAGCATCCGGTCCAGGCTCTGCTTGGCGCGCAGGCGCAGCCCTTCCTCGATCTCAACCCGCGGGGTCAGATCGCGCAGCGCCAGATACAGTTTCTCCATCGTGTTGAGCGCCATGTACGGGCAGATGTTGCAATTGCAGTTGCCGTCGGCGCCGGGGGCTCCGATGAACTGCTTCTCCGGCATCGCCTTCTGCATCTGGTGGATGATGTGCGGCTCGGTCGCGACGATCAGCGTGTCGCCGGGGATCGTCTTGGAGAAATCCAATATACCCTTGGTCGATCCGACATAGTCGGCATGGTCCAGGATGAAGGGCGGGCATTCCGGATGCGCGGCGATCGGCGCGCCGGGATGTTCGGCCTTCAGTTTCAGCAGTTCGGTTTCGCTGAATGCTTCGTGGACGATGCACACGCCCGGCCACAGCAGCATCTCGCGCCCGCTCTTGCGCTGGAGGTAGCCGCCCAGGTTGCGATCGGGGCCGAAGATGATCTTCTGGTCGGCCGGGATCTGCGCCAGGATCTTTTCGGCCGAAGAGCTGGTGACGATGATGTCGCTGAGCGCCTTCACCTCGGTCGAGCAATTGATATAGGTCAGCGCGATGTGATCGGGGTGCTGCGCGCGGAAGGCGGCGAACTGGTCTGGCGGGCAGCTGTCTTCCAGGCTGCATCCGGCATCCATGTCCGGCAGCACCACGATCTTGTCGGGGGAGAGGATCTTGGCGGTTTCCGCCATGAAGCGCACGCCGCAGAACGCGATCACGTCCGCATCCGTCTCCGCCGCCTTGCGGCTCAGATCCAGGCTGTCACCGACGAAGTCGGCCAGATCCTGCAGCTCCGGCTTCTGATAATAATGGGCGAGGATCACGGCATTGCGCTCCTTGCGCAGCCGATCGATTTCGGCGCGCAGGTCCAGGCCCGTCAGGCTGCCGCCAATGCCGTTACGCGCGTCCATGCATCCAAACTCCCATTGCGTCGTCGGGCACATGGCCCGGCTAGCCCGCGCGATCAAGGGCGATGGCGGGGGCTCGCCTCTCGCGGCCATTGGTGTAGTAATCGGCAGCAACGAGAGGATGGAGAGTTTCCTATGCCGCCCGCAAGCCCCTGGACGCATCACCGTCGTGATGGCAGCGCCGACGATATCGATTTCGAGATCAAGGGGCAGGAGCTCCAGTTCGTCGAGATCGAACTCGATCCCGGCGAAAGCGCCGTCGCGGAAGCGGGCGCGATGGTGTGGAAGGATGCCGCGATCGGCATGACGACGGTATTCGGGGACGGCAGCGGCGGGCAAGGCGGCGGCTTCATGGACAAGCTGCTCGGCGCCGGCAAAAGGCTGGTGACGGGCGAAAGCCTGTTCACCACCGTGTTCACCCATAATGGCCATGGCAAGGCGCGCGTCGCCTTCGCCTCGCCTACGCCCGGCGCGATCCTGCCGCTGCGACTGTCCGATTATGGCGGTACGCTGATCTGCCAGAAGGATGCCTTCCTCGCCGCGGCCAAGGGCGTTTCGATCGGCATCGCCTTTCAGCGCCGGGTGATGACCGGCCTGTTCGGCGGCGAAGGCTTCATCATGCAGCGGCTGGACGGCGATGGCTGGGTGTTCGTCCAGATGGGCGGCACCGTGGTCGAGCGCGAATTGGCGCCCGGCGAGGAACTGCACGTCGATACCGGTTGCGTCGCTGCGCTGACGTCCTCGATCGATTTCGATCTCGTCTCGGTGGGCGGCGTGCGCAGCATGTTCTTCGGCGGCGAAGGCGTGTTTTTCGCCCGCCTGCGGGGGCCGGGCAAGGTGTGGATCCAGTCGCTGCCCTTCGCGCGGCTCGCCGGGCGGATGGCGGCGGCGGCCATGGGCGGCGGGCAAAGCCGCGGCGAAGGCTCGGTGCTGGGCGGCCTTGGCGACCTGATCGGTGGCAATCGCTGAGCCTGAGGGCGAGGCGCCCGACACGCCGATCCTGGGCAGCGCGCGGCTGCGGTTGCGCCCGCTCGTTGCCGGGGATGCCGACGCTCTTCACCCGGCCTATGCCGATGCGGAACTGATGCGCTGGTGGAACCACGCCCCCCATGCCGACCTGGCCGAGACCCGCGCCTGGTTCGCCGAGGAGGACGAGGAAGGCTGGCGCCACTGGGCAATCACGCTGACGGGCGACGACAGCGCGATCGGCTTCGTCGCGGTCAACGAGAAGCGCCGGCATGTCAGCGAGATCGGCTATCTGCTCGCCCGGCCGCATTGGGGGCGGGGGATCGCCGAGGAGGCGCTGACCTGCGTCCTCGACCAGCTCTTCCTCGCCGAGAACTATCGACGGGTTTTTGCGGACACGGACCCGGACAATGTGTATTCGCGCCGGCTGCTCGAGCGGCTGGGCTTCCGGCTGGAAGGGGTGCTGCGCGCCGAATGGGAAACCCATATCGGCGTCCGCGACACCACGCTCTACGGGCTGTTGAAGGAAGACTGGACATGCCGACCCCGCCGCGCCTGAACGACCCCGCCGAACGCGCCGCCTACCAGGCTGAACTGCGCGCCGTGGCCCGGCCGCTACGGATGGGCGCGGTATGGCTGGCGGTGCTCGGCGCGCTGCTCGCGGCGCTCAGGGCCAAGGTGCTGCCGATGCCGGTTGCGGTGCCGGCGGCGGTGCTGGCGCTGGCCTTCTTCCTCATGGTCCTCGGCATCACCGTCCGGGTGAAATACCATCAACGCCGGATGCGCGGGGACTTATAGGTAGCGCAGCCACCACGCGTCGCTGCCGCGCTTCAGGCGGCCGAAGGCGCGGGTGGCGAACCAGCACGGCACCGCCACCACGGCCGCAAGCAGCCACAGCGTTGCGACATTGGGCACGCTCACCGGCCCGTCGACGCCCAGCGCGTCGGCCGCAACCAGGTTCAGTGCGCGCAGCAGATAGAGGTGGAACAGGTAGAAGAACAGCGGCGCTCCGCCCAGCACCGCGAGCAGCCGGGTCGCCCGCTCGGGCAGGTGTTCGAACGCGGCCAGCACGATCAGCCCCACACCCAGCGTCGCCAGCAGGAAATCGGCCGAGGGCGGATATTTGGTGAGGTTGACGAACTGGAGCGCGGTGCCGAGCGCGTCCTTGCCCGCCTGCCAGCGGTGGAGATCGCCATAGATGTTGGTGGCCCGCAGCAGCACGAACAGCGCCAGCGCGGCAAGGCCGAGTCGGGTCAGCGCGCGCCGGCGGGCCGTCCCGTTCGCCTCGGCGGCGAACCATGGCCCTAGCGCATAGCCCAGCGCGATCACGCCGATCCATGGCAGCAGCGGATAGCTGATTCGCAGCCGCCAGCCCCAGGGCAGGTCGAAGATGGTGCGCTCGTGCAGCACCGCCCAGATCGCATGGCCGGGCTCGCCCGCGACATGCACGCCGTCGAGCAGATTATGCCCCAGCACGATCGCCAGCGCCAGCGCGATCAGCACCGGGCGGGGCAGGTGGACGAGCACGGCCAGCGCCAGCATCGACAGCCCGATCACCCAGATCACCTGGAGGTACAGCATCGCCGGCGTGAGATCGAAGCTCCAGGCGAAATTGATGACGGACAGTTCCAGCGCGATCAGGAACAGCCCGCGCTTCCACAGAAAGTCCGAGGCCGCCGCAGCGCCGCCTCGCGATTGCGCATAGAGCCACGCTGCAAGTCCGGTTAGAAACACGAACACCGGGGCACAGAAATGGGCGGTCAGCCGGGTGAGGAACAGCGCCCTGGGCGTGTCCGGCCCGAGCGGATCGGCGACCGACACCGTCGAATAGAACGCCTCGCGCGTGTGATCGACCAGCATCAGCAGCATCACCAGCCCGCGCAGTGCGTCGATCGCGCGGATGCGGGGGCGGGCGGAACCATTTGGAGCGATGGTGGGCAGGGGCTGCAACATGCCGTGGTGGCATGATACAATGTGACACCCTGGACAACCTTTTTCGCGCGGCCAGAGCCACGGCGCTGCCTTGCTTCGGCTGGTTGCGATTCTGCCCGGCGCTTTGGGGATGGGCGAAACCGAGCTTGCTCCGGCCGGTCCGGTGCGGCCGGAGGGTTCGATGCTATTGGAGGGGCGGGGGGCACATGCCGCCCCGCCCATGCATCAGGCAGCTTCGTACTCGCGCTGCCTGGTCTCCGCCCGCGCGGGTGGCAGAAAATCGTCCATACGAAGCGCCGGGTGCGGATAGACGAAGCGGTTGGCTGCCATCGGCAACACAAATCCTTCCGCAGCGCCCGGGACGAAATAATTGCCCTGATAGATATTGGGGCGGCTCATTTCGGTGTCCGCGGCATAGGATTCACCAATCGGCGCATATTTCAGATCGGTGCCGAATACGGCGTACAACGCCATATCGACGAAGTTCATTTTCTCGATCGTGCCGCGCAGATGGGTGTCCTGCGCAATGATCGCGTAAATGCGGTCCCGAGCGTAATAGAGCGCGGCCATATCTTTCACCACCTGGTTGAATTTATGCGCGCCGTCATGGTGCAGGATGTGGCGGACGCCCTGCGTTTCCAGCATGACATGTCGGACATAGGACGCGATGTCGCCATGGAACAGTCGCACGCGCCCGGTCGCTTCCGGGAAGGTCCGGCGAATCCGTTCATAGGCGAATTGCAGATATTTCGGGTTGATATCGACCATGTCGAGGTCGAAGTCGAACTTTTCGATGCAGCCGGCGAAAATAGACGATGATCCGCCCATGAAAACGCCTACTTCGACCAGCCGATCGAAATGTCCGTTAAAATCACGCAGCACGCGGACTAGATCATAATAATATCTAGCGGAGCACTGATCTTCATATCGCAAGTCGGCAGACAGAATGCGTTGAGCAATATTGTCAAAAATACTATTCTCACGGAGGAAGTGGTCATATGCTCCGCGGGCCTGATATCCGGAATAAACCTGGATATCGAGCTGGGCGGCCGGATCCTCGCTATCCCGCAGCGAAAGGTCGGGCTCGATAAATGTTCCAAAGGTCATGGTTGCGCGTATCCCCTTCATTGTATCGCCGTAGCGATGCAGGGCATTATAGACGCTTCGATAACCATGTGGGGCGCTGGCCTGGCATAATAGTGCAACGCGTTGCTCGGCTTCTTTGAGAAGTCGCCTCGTCCCGTGCCTCGCGCGTCTCAGGCGTCGATCACCTCATCATCGAGCCGTGCCGCGTTCTCCTGGATGAACGCGAAGCGATGGGCCGGATTATTCCCCATCAGTCGGTCGACCAGGTCCTTCACCCCGGCACGCTCCTCATATTCCTGCGGCAGCGTCACGCGCAGCAGGCTGCGGGTGGCGGGGTCCATGGTGGTTTCCTTGAGCTGGTTCGGGTTCATCTCGCCGAGACCCTTGAACCGGCTGACCTCGACCTTCTTGCCCTTGAACTCCTTGGATTCGATCTGGATGCGGTGCGCGTCGTCGCGGGCGTAGAGGCTCTTGGAGCCCACGGTCAGCCGGTAGAGCGGCGGCTGGGCAAGGTAGAGATGCCCCTTGCGCACCAGGTCCGGCATCTCCTGGAAGAAGAAGGTCATCAGCAGCGTCGCGATGTGCGCACCGTCGACATCGGCGTCGGTCATGATGATGATGCGTTCGTAGCGCAGCTGGGTCGCGTCGCAGTCCTTGCGGGTGCCGCAGCCCAGCGCCTGGATCAGGTCGGCGATTTCCTGGTTGGCGAGGATCTTGGCCGAGGTCGCGCTGGCGACGTTGAGGATCTTGCCGCGGATCGGCAGGATCGCCTGGGTCTTGCGGTCGCGCGCCTGCTTGGCCGAGCCGCCGGCCGAATCGCCCTCGACGATGAACAGCTCGGTGCCCTCGGGGCTGTCGGCCGAACAGTCGGTCAGCTTGCCCGGCAGGCGCAGCTTGCGCCCCGTCGTGGCCGACTTGCGCTTGACCTCACGCTCCTGCTTGCGGCGCAGGCGATCGTCCATTCGCTCGAGCACATAGCCGAGCAGCGCCTTGCCGCGCTCCATATTGTCGGTGAGGAAATGGTCGAAATGGTCGCGCACCGCCTTTTCGACGAGCGCGGTCGCCTCGGGGCTGGTGAGGCGGTCCTTGGTCTGGCTCTGGAACTGCGGCTCGCGGATGAACACCGACAGCATCACCTCGGAGCCGGTGACGACGTCGTCCGGATTGAGGTCCTTGGCCTTCTTGTTGCCGACCAGATCGGCGAAGCTGCGGAGGCTTCGCACCAGCGCCTGGCGGAGGCCCTGTTCGTGCGTGCCGCCATCGGGTGTCGGGATGGTGTTGCAATACCAGCTATAGCTGCCGTCGCTCCACAGCGGCCAGGCGACCGCCCATTCGACGCGGCCCTGCGAATCCGGGAATTCCTGGGTGCCCGCGAAGAAATCGGCGGTGGCGCATTCGCGCGTGCCGACCTGCTCCTTCAGGTGATCGGCAAGGCCGCCGGGGAACTGGAACACGGCTTCGGCGGGCGTATCGTCGGTGATCAGCGACGGATCGCACTTCCAGCGGATCTCGACGCCCGCGAACAGATAGGCCTTGGAGCGGGCGAGCTTGTACAGCCGCGCGGGCTTGAACAGCATCTCGCCGAAAATCTCGGGGTCGGGGGTGAAGGCGACGCTGGTGCCGCGCCGGTTGGGCGTGCCGCCGAGCTTCTCGAGCGGCCCCAGCGTCTGCCCCTGGCTGAAGCGCTGGCGGTACAGCTGCTTGTCGCGCGCCACCTCGACCACCGTGTCCACCGACAGCGCGTTGACCACCGAAATGCCGACGCCGTGCAGACCGCCCGAGGTGGCATAGGCCTTGCCCGAGAACTTGCCGCCCGAGTGGAGCATCGAGAGAATCACCTCGAGCGCCGACTTGTCCGGGAAGCGCGGATGCGGATCGACCGGCATGCCGCGGCCATTGTCGACGATGGTGATGCGGTTGGGCGCGGAAAGCGTCACCTCGATGCGGTTGGCATGGCCGGCGACCGCTTCGTCCATTGCATTGTCGAGGATTTCGGCGGCGAGATGGTGGAGCGCGCGCTCGTCGGTGCCGCCGATATACATGCCCGGCCGGCGCCGTACCGGCTCGAGCCCCTCGAGAACCTCGATCGACGAGGCGTCATAGGTGCCGGCGGGGACGGAGGGCGCAGCGAAGAGGTCTTCGGACATGCGGAACGTATAGGGGGTGCGAGGGCACCCGCGCAAGGCGGGGACGTGGGGCTGAGTGGCCCAATCGATTTCTGTGAGCGCGTCTTTGCGTTTCACCTTCATATCATCGCAGCTTCATAGTGCGGCCACGGCGCTGCGGCGCGGAAGTCTGCTGCCGCCGCCGTCCAAAGAGGGAGTTTCCACATGCTTCGTTCCACCCGGAGCGGCGCGGCGATGGCCGCGTTGCTCGGCGGCGCCCTGCTGCCCGCCGCCGCGCTCGCCCAGACCGAAACCCAGGCCGCCGCCCGCATCACCACCGCCCCGCCCGCGCCGGCCCGGCCCGATACGCCGCTGCCCGCGCAGACCGGCGCCGCACCGGTGCTGACCCGCGACAATGGCGCGCCGATCGGCGACAACCGCAACTCCAAGGCGGCGGGCGATCTGGGGCCGGTGCTGCTCGAGGATTCGCATCTGATCGAAAAGCTCGCCCGCTTCGATCGGGAGCGCGTGCCGGAGCGTGTCGTCCATGCCCGCGGCGCCGGCGCACATGGCGTGTTCCGCGCGACCGCCGACATTGCCGATCTCACCAAGGCGTCGCTGTTCCAGCCGGGCAAGGAAACCCCGGTGTTCGTCCGCTTCTCCAGCGTCGTCCATGGCAAGGACAGCCCGGAATGGCTGCGCGATCCGCGCGGCTTCGCCACCAAATTCTACACCGATCAGGGCAATTGGGATCTGGTGGGCAACAACCTGCCGATCTTCTTCATCCGCGATGCGATGCAGTTCCCGGACATGGTCCATTCGTTGAAGCCCGATCCCGTCACCAACCGCCAGGATCCGAATCGCTTCTTCGATTTCTTCTCGGCCACGCCCGAATCGACCAACATGCTGACCCAGCTCTATTCGAACCTGGGCACGCCGGCATCGTACCGGACGATGGACGGCAACGGCGTCCATGCGTTCAAGCTCGTCAATGCCAAGGGCGAGACGGTGTTCGCCAAGTTCCGCTGGATCAGCCGGCAGGGCATTCGCACGCTCACCGCGGCGCAGGCCGGCGCCCAGGCGTTCGATTACCAGACGCACGATCTCTATACCGAGATCGCCCAGGGCAATTACCCGAGCTGGGACCTGATGGTGCAGGTGATGCGGCCTGAGGACTTCGCCAAGCTTGACTACAACCCGTTCGACGACACCAAGGAATGGCTGGGCGTGCCGTTTCGCAAGATCGGCGAGATGACGCTGAACAAGGTGCCGGACAATTTCTTCGAATGGACCGAACAGTCCGCCTTCGCGCCGTCGAACATGGTGCCGGGGATCGAAGCGTCGCCGGATCGCATGCTGCAGGGCCGGCTGTTCAGCTATGCCGATACCCAGCGCTACCGCATCGGCGCCAACGCGCTGGCGCTGCCGGTGAACAAGCCGCGCGTCACGGTGGTCAACAACAGCCAGGACGGCCAGCTCAACGCCTCTGGCCGGGCCTCGCGCGTGAACTATTTCCCCGCCGCGCTGGCCCCGAAGACTACCCCGGCCGAGGCGGGCGCCGCCCCCTATGCGGTGGATGCGACGGTCGCCGCCAAGCCGATCGCGCAGACCAACAACTTCGCCCAGGCGGGCATTTTCTACCGCGCGCTGCCGGCGGCGGAGAAGGCGGACCTGATCAAGAACCTGTCGGGCGATCTGGGCAAGGTCGTGTCGCCGCGCACGCGGACGATCATGGTCAGCTATTTCTACCAGGCCGACAAGGACTATGGCACCCGGCTCGCCAAGGCGGTGAACGTGCCGCTGGCCGAGGTGGAGAGGGCGGTCGCCGAATATCGCGCGGCACACGCCGAGCAGCTGGCCGCCAACTGAGGCCTTCCCGGATATCCGGGAGGGCACCTGCCGGCCCGGATATTCGCGCTATCGGAGCATGTGATGCGTTCCTTGTTGTTTCTGCTGGCCGGGGCCGTGCTGGCCCCGGTGCCGATGGCGGCCGCCCAGACGGCGGCAGCCGACCTGCCGTCGCCCGAGCGTCGCCAGGCACTGCTGTTCGAAGCCGCGCGCGCCGGCCGGGCCGATCTGGTGCCTGGGCTGGTGCGGCTGGGGGCAGACCCCAATGCCCGCGACGCCCGCGGTTTCACGCCCGCCATCCTCGCCGCCTATAACGGCCAGGCGACGGCGCTGGAGGCGTTGATCGCGGCCGGCGCCGATCCCTGCCTGGCCGATAGCGCGCAGGGCAACACCGCGCAGATGGGCGTGGCCTTCAAGGGCGATGACGCGATCGCCGCGCGGCTGCTCAAGGCCGGCTGCGACGTCAACGTCCGCAACAAGGCCGGGCAGACCGCGCTGATGATGGCGGCGCTGTTCGGTCGAGCGTCCCAGGTCGATCTGTTGCTGGCGGCGGGAGCCGATCCGGCACTTGCGGACGCGAGCGGGCGCACCGCGGCCAGCGTGGCCGCCGCGCAGGGCAATGCAGTGCTGGCGGCCCGGCTCGAGAAGCGCTGAGTCCAGCGATTGCACGATGGAAAAAGGGCCCGTTCCGGTGGGAACGGGCCCTTTTGCTTGGGCGTCGGCAGGCGCGGTTCAGCGCGGTCGCGGCGTACCGCCAAAGGGCATGGCCGCGGGCGTGCGACGGTCGCGGCGCGGCAACTGTGCCTGATAGGCATGGCCGCAATGCTCGACACAATAGGGGAAGCCCGGGTTCACCTTCTCGCCGCAGAAGTGGAAGTCCGGCTCTCCGGGGTGGCCGAGCGGCCATTTGCAGATCTTGTCGTTCAGATCGAGCAATGTCGCCTTGCCGGCGATGGCGTCGCTCGGCTTGGCGGGCACCAGCCGACGCGGCGGTGCCGGCGTGCTCGGCGGCGCCTGTTCACCGGGATTCTGGCGGATGAAACCACCGGGGCCGACCGAGCGGAGCACCGGCTGCGGCGTCCGCGGGGCCTCGAAATCTGCAGCGGGGGCGGCTGCCGCGGGGGCGGGCGGCGCGGCGGGTGCCGGTGCCGCCGGGCGCGGTGCAGGGGCGGGTGCTTCGGCCTGGACGCGCGGCGCTGCCGGTGCAGGGGCGGGTTTGGGCGCGGGCGTCGGCTTTGGCTCGGCGGCGGGTGCCGGGGCGGCGGCTGCGGCGGCCTTGGCTTCGTTCGACTTTACCGGCGAGGGACGCGAGGGCAGGCCCAGGCGGTGCGCCTTGCCGATCACCGCATTGCGCGAAACGCCACCCAGTTCCTCGGCGATCTGGGTTGCGGTCAGGCCGCTGTCCCACATCTTCTTCAGCGTTTCGATACGCTCGTCGGTCCAGCTCACTTCGGTTCCTTCGTCTTGCGGGCGGCGGCGTCAGCGGGTACGCGATCGAGCCATGAGCAGCCACCCCGAAATCGGTTCACAGCTTCCCGAGCCGGGCGTTCCGGTGATTCGCAACGTCAACTGGGGAGGCTTGCGCACCCTCTATATCAAGGAGGTGCGCCGTTTCTTCAAGGTGCAGCTCCAGACGGTGTGGGCCCCGGCCGTCACCACCCTCCTCTATCTGGTGATCTTCACGGTCGCGCTGGGTGGAGACGGGCGCATGGTGGTGCTCGACGGTGTCTCGATTCATTACGCCGATTTCATCGCGCCCGGCCTGATCGTGATGGGGATGCTGCAGAACGCCTTCGCCAACGCCAGCTTCTCGCTGCTCGTCGGCAAGATCCAGGGCACGATCGTCGACTATCTGATGCCGCCGCTTTCCACCGGGGAGATGCTGGCGGCGCTGGCCGGCGGATCGGTCACGCGGGCCTTCTGCGTCGGCGGTACGGTGTGGCTGGCGATGGCGCTTTGGGGCGTGCATGTGTTCCCGGCACATCTCTGGGCGGTGCTTTGGTTCGGCTTCCTCGGTTCGCTGTTCCTGTCGCTGATGGGGGTACTGACCTCGATCTGGGCGGAAAAGTTCGATCATGCGGCGGCGATCACCAACTTCGTCGTGGCGCCGCTGTCGCTGCTTTCGGGCACTTTCTATTCGGTCGAGAATCTGTCGCCGCTGTTCCGCGCGATCAGCCATGCCAACCCGTTCTTCTACATCATCTCGGGCTTCCGCTACGGCTTCCTGGGCGTCGCCGATTCGCCGGTCCTGCTCGGCACCGGCGTGATCCTGGGGCTGAACGTGGTGCTGGGGCTGGCTTGCTACACCCTGTTGCGGCGCGGATGGAAGATAAAGAGCTGAGCGCGCGCAAGAGAAGCATCGTTACGAATTTCAAACGAACTGCTATGTAAGACCGTGACGAAAGGGTTCCGCGGGGACGGAGCCGCAACGTCATGGGGGAAGTCATGCCATTTCTGCGTTCGTTGGTGCTGCTTGCAGCGGCGGGACTTTCCGTCGCCGGCTGTAGCCAGCCTCGGCCCAAGCCGATTCTGGGCTGCAACTATCAGGTCCTGCCGCTTACCGTTGGCCCGCGCTGGCACCAGGCGCCGAATCGCCTGGACGCGGTTGCGCGTGCCGCTTCGGCGCAGGACGCCGTCAGCCAGCGGCTGGGTGCGCTGCTGCGTGAGCGCCGCGCCCGCCGCGCGCCGCTGTTGGGCGCGCAGGGAGAGAAGGGCGCCGTGCCCTCCGATCAGTTCCTCGCACTGAGCGGCGGCGGCCAGCACGGTTCGTTCGGGGCGGGCTTCTTCTACGGCATGGGCACGCTGCCGACCTGGGATATCGTCACCGGCGTCAGCACGGGGTCGTTGCAGAGCACCCTCTTGTTTCTTGCCAACCAGCCGGTGCCGGCGGACCGTACCGATTACAGCTGGGTCGATGGCCCGCTGGCCAGCCAGGCGGAAGGCACGGGGATGGTGGTGAAACCCGGCACGTCCAATGTCGGCGATCTCGTCCTTGCCTATTCGATCGACAAGGAAGCCGATCTGATGCGCGTCCGCGCGGGCGGTGCCGTGAGCGGCGTGCTGCGCAAGGGGTCCACTGCCAGTTTCGGGCCGCTTCGTGCGCGGTTGTTGAAGATCATGACGCCCGGCACGCTGCGCGCGGTCGGCCGCGAATGGCGCGATCAGAAGCGCCAG
Organism: Sphingomonas pokkalii; assembly: GCF_003096275.1. GTDB lineage: Bacteria > Pseudomonadota > Alphaproteobacteria > Sphingomonadales > Sphingomonadaceae > Sphingomonas > Sphingomonas pokkalii. The sequence goes on along the minus strand of NZ_QENQ01000001.1, from coordinate 2,229,816 downwards.
CTGTTCGTCGGTGTGAGCAATCTCGACGATGGCGAGGGCTATGGCATCGACATGACCGAGCTCGCCGCCCGCGCGCTCGATACCGATTCGCCGACGGAACTCGCCCGCCTCCAGGGCTGCTATGTCGATGCGATGCTCGCCTCCTCCTCCGTCCCGCCCGGCGTGCCGCCGGTGACGCTGCAGACGGCCAATGCCACCGAAATGTACATGGATGGCGGTGCCCGCTTCGGCATGTTCCTTGAACCGGTGTTGGCCGCGCTCCGTGGCGCTGGGGACGAAGACCGCAGCCGCACGATGCTGATGGTCAACACGACGATGGAGGTCGGCCGCTGGAGCGCCAGCGGCCAGCCGATGCAGCGCTGGTCGGCGGTGGGCGCAGCGCTGCGCGCCGTCGATTTGATGGAAACGCAGGTCTATCGCTTTTCTGCCGCCAGCGTAGCGCGGGTGGGCATCGCCAAAGGCGAGCTCGATATGGCCTATCTCAGCAACGCAGGCATCCCCGGTGGCGAGCAGCCCAACGACCATGTCTTCAACGGGAAGACCTGTTCGGCATGGCAGGCGATCGACGCCAAGGCGAAGCCGCTGCAATTCTATCCGTGGTACATGGCCTGTACCGTCGATTACGGCCGCTCGCGCGGTGCCATCCAGCAATGGAATCACAGCACCAGCCACTAGTCCCAAAGGGCGGTTGACCTGTGGCCCCTAGCGGCCCTAGGAACACAATTGGGCGGCCCGGATAGGTCGCCCTTTTGCGTTTCTGGAGTTTTCCCAACCCTTTTTTCGTCAAGGAGTATCGTTCCCATGACCATCACCCCGCTCATGCCCGTCTACCCGCGGTGCGGTGTGCGGCCGGTGCGAGGCGAGGGCTGCTACCTGATCGGGGAACGCGGGGAACGCTATCTCGATTTCGCCGCCGGTATCGCCGTCAACGCGCTCGGCCATGGCCATCCGCATCTGGTGAAGGCGATCGCCGACCAGGCGGCCACGCTGATGCACGTCTCGAACCTCTACGGCTCGCCCCAGGGCGAGGCGCTGGCCGAGCGCCTGCTGAAGCACAGCTTCGCGGACACGGTGTTCTTCACCAATTCGGGCGTCGAGGCGATCGAGTGCGCGATCAAGACCGCGCGCCGCTACCACTATGCGAACGGCAATCCGCAGCGGCACAAGCTGATCACCTTCAAGAACGCCTTCCACGGCCGTTCGCTCGGCGCGATCTCGGCGACCGACCAGGGCAAGATGCGCGACGGGTTCGAGCCGCTGCTGCCGGGCTTCGACTATGTGCCGTTCAACGATCTGGAGGGCGCACTCGCCAAGATCGACGGCGAGACTGCCGGCTTCCTGGTCGAGACGATCCAGGGCGAGGGCGGCATGACCGCAGGCTCGGTCGAATTCATCCAGGGGCTGCGCAAGGCGGCGGACGAGCACGGCCTGCTGCTGATCCTCGACGAGATCCAGTGCGGCTATGGCCGGACCGGCAAGATGTGGGCCTATGAGCATTACGGCATCACGCCCGACATCATGACTTCGGCCAAGGGCATCGGCGCGGGCTTCCCGCTCGGCGCCTGCCTCGCCACCGAGGAAGCGGCCAAGGGCATGGTCGCCGGCACCCATGGCTCCACCTATGGCGGCAACCCGCTGGCGATGGCGGCGGGCATGGCGGTGCTCGACGTGATGGAGGAGCCCGGCTTCCTCGAACATGTCACCCGCATGGGCGAGCGGCTGCGCCAGGCGTTCGAGCAGCTGATCCCCAACCATGATCACCTGTTCGAGGAGATCCGCGGCAAGGGCCTGATGCTCGGCATCAAGATGAAGGACTCGGTGGTGAGCCGCGACTTCGTCGCCCATCTGCGCGATCATCACGGGCTGCTGACCGTGGCGGCGGGCGAGAATGTGTTCCGCGTGCTGCCGCCGCTGGTGATCGACGAGAGCCATATCGCCGAGGCGATCGACAAGCTGAGCGCTGGCGCGCGCAGCTTCGCCCCGGCCAACTAAAGCGTTTCCTCCCCCGCGCAAGCGGGGGAGGGGGACCATGCGCAGCATGGTGGAGGGGGGGGGCTTCCCCCGCGCGAGGCGTTGGTGGCCCGGGGCATTCCCCCTCCACCACCGGCTTCGCCGGCGGTCCCCCTCCCCAATGCACGCGAGGGAGGAAAGCATGACCCGCCACTTTATCGATCTTACCGATGCCGGCCCGGATGCCATTGCGGCGATGCTGAACGACGCGATGGCCCGCAAGGCCGCCCGCGCGGGCTGGCCCAAGGGCAAGCCGGATGCCGACGCCCCGCTCGCCGGCCATGTGCTGGCGATGATCTTCGAGAAGAACAGCACCCGCACCCGCGTCTCGTTCGACATGGCGATCCGCCAGCTCGGCGGCACCAGCATCGTGATGGACGCAGGGTCGATGCAGCTCGGCCGCGGCGAGAGCATTGCGGACACCGCGCGCGTGCTCTCGGGCTATGTCGACGCGATCATGATCCGCACCGACGATCACCAGAAGGTGCTCGACATGGCCGCGCACGCCACCGTGCCGGTGATCAACGGCCTCACCGACGCCTCGCACCCCTGCCAGATCATGGCCGATCTGCTGACCATCCTGGAGAGCGGCAAGGCGCTGCCGGGCCTCAAGGTGGCGTGGCTGGGCGACGGCAACAATGTGCTCGCCTCGATCATGGAGGCCGCCGGGCTGATGCACTTCGACGTCGTCGCCGCCTGCCCGCAAGGCTATCAGCCGAGCGAGGCGGACGTGACGAAGGGCAAGGGCCGCGCCCGCATCGTCGGCACCGCGCGCGAAGCGGCGGAAGGCGCCGACATCATCGTCACCGATACCTGGATTTCGATGGGCCAGGCCCATGCCGAGACCAAGCTCAAGGCGATGATGCCGTTCCAGGTCGACGAGGCGCTGATGGCCGCCGCCAAGCCCGACGCCAGGTTCCTCCACTGCCTGCCTGCGCACCGCGGCGAGGAAGTGACCGACGCGGTGATCGACGGGCCCCAGTCGCTGATCTGGCCCGAGGCGGAAAACCGGCTGCACGCGCAGAAGTCTGTCCTGCGCTGGTGTTTCGGGCAGCTTTGACGATCTCCCTGATCCTCCCCCGCCAGGGGGAGGTGGCGGGCGCAGCCTGACGGGGGAGGAAGCCGGCCGCTATTAGGTCGCCTACCTCCCCCTCCGACGCCTTCGGCGCCACCACCCCCTGGCGGGGGAGGATTGCGAGAGGTTCGAACCCGTCAAAGCGCCGCAATCGCGCCCCTCAAATCCCCATCACCGCCGCCACACCGATATCGGCAATCGGCAGCGCCCCCAGCGCCTTATCGACCGACGCCAGCGCTTCTTCCCCCGAGCGCCGGTCTTCCTCGTCCGGCCCCTTCGCATGGCTACGGCGGAGGGCGGCCTTGAGTTCGCGGGCGAGCGCACGCGCCTCGCGGGCGAAGTCGGCATCGGCCTTTTCGCGGGCGCTGTCTGCGGCGCTCTTGCCATCGTCGGGCTTGCCCAGGCCGGGGGCGCTCTTGTCGTCCGCCTTGTCGCCTTCCGCCGCGTCGGTTGCGGGCGCCGCCGCATTCTCCGCCGAGGCTGCGCCGGCTTCGCTGCCCTCGGCCCCGCCTTCGTCGGCGGCGCCCGCGGTTTCGGCAGGCGCAGCGCCGGCCTCGACGCCGCCCAGCTCGCCCGCGCCGCCCCCGGCATCGACATAGCTTTTCACCGCCGCACCCAGTTCGCGGGCGATCTGTGCGGCGGCCCGGGCGAGCTTCTTGGGATCGCCGGCATAGATCATCTTCAGCGACTGCAGCCGCGCCTTGAGCTGCTTCACCTTCTCGGCTGCGCGCGCCTTTTGATCGTCGCTGCCCTTGCTCTTCACCCCCGCCAGCGTCGCTACCGCATTCTTCGCTTCCTGCAGCTTGCGCGCGGCCATCTCGTCCTTCTTGGAGAGCGGCGCCGCGAGTGCGCCGTCGGTCTTTTCGGATGCCTGCCCGCGCGGACTCGCGGCGGAGGCAAGCGCGGCGAGCGAGAAGGGTGCGATCTTCATATCTATATCTATAGAAGCAGATAGCCGACGCTGTTCGCATTCCAGCGACAAGATGTTGCGAAAGTGAAATTGTTTCCTATATGTTCTTATGTGCTTGTGCTCTATGCTCTTTGTCATGGTTGCGTGGAGCCCTTTCCACCGCGCTGGATGGCGCGCAAGCGGGATGTCGGTTCGCGTCCCAATAGAGAACTCTGGAAGCTGTGCTCGTCCCTCCCCCGGAGGGGAGGGTCAAAGAAGGCATCATCCGCACACGCACGCAATGCCCGCTCCCCGTGCCTTCGCATCGTCACCGGGCTGCGCCGGATCGCGCGAGACCGTGAACTTCCTAAACTTTACCCCCGGCAAAAACCGCTGCGACTGTGAACTTCGTGAACTTAACCCCCGCCGCGCAGTCCCACTGCGCCACATTGTTTCCCGCCGCGAAACCCCTATCTACGCCATCGAACCCAGAAAATGCGTTCGTCGGAGCGCGCGGAGTCACCCTCGACTTCTCGCGGCCGCACACGAATGCCGGAGACGACCAGTGATGAACCCCGTTCCCGCCGCCGATCTCGATCGCGTGACCGGCTTTGCCATTCCCGACCGCCATGTCCGCGGCCGCGTCGCGCGGCTGGGGCCGGTGCTGAACGAGATCCTGTCGGCCCATGCCTATCCGGCGCCGATCGAGAAGCTGCTGGCGGAGGCACTGACCCTCACTGCGCTGCTCGGCAGCACGCTCAAGGATGCCGAGGGGCAGATGACGCTGCAGGCGCAGACCCAGCGCGGTATCGTCAGCCTGATGGTGTGCGACTACAAGAATGGCGAATTGCGCGGCTATGTGCAGTTCGATGCGGTGCGCCTCAGCCAACTCGGCAAGAACCCGTCGCTCAAGTCGCTGTTCAACGGCGGCTATCTGGCGGTGACGTTCGATCAGGCGCTCACCAAGGAACGCTATCAGGGGATCGTGCCGCTGGAAGGCGCCTCGATCTCCGAGGCGGCGCAGAACTATTTCTTCCAGTCGGAACAGATCCCCACGCTGGTGCGGCTCGGTATGCGCCGCAGCAAGGAAGACGGCAAGATCGTCGCCGGCGGCTTGTTCCTGCAGCATCTCCCCGAGGGCGAGGTGGGCCGCGAACGCCTGCACGTCCGGCTCGATCATCCGGAATGGCAGCATGTCGAGGCGCTGGGCGGCACGATGGGCGCCGACGAACTGGCCGATCCGGCGATCGCGCTGGAAGGACTGGTGTGGCGGCTGTTCAACGAGGAGAGCGAGGTGCGGATGCTCGCCGGCAGCGATCTGTCGCGCGGGTGCCGCTGCGGGGCGGACTATATCCAGCAGGTGCTCGCCAAATTCCCGGAGGAGGAGCGTGCGGCCATGGCGGACGAGGGCGGGGTGATCAAGGTCGATTGTGCCTTCTGCTCGAAGCAGTTCCCGGTGGCGCTCGCCGATTTCGTTCCGCCGGCGTTGTAATGCCGAATTTCGCCTATGATATATCGGGCGGAAAAGGTGCCGTGGGAGCGGCACCTTCTCCGACATGGAGTTTGAACGGGTGAGCAAACGAATTGGGTGGGTGCCGTTGGCAATGGTTGCCGGGCTGGCGATGGCTGCAGCCGGCGCGTCGGCTCGGCAGCAGGCGGGCGGCGGTGTGCGGACGTTGGATGTCCCCGCGATCAACATGATCCAGAAGGGCAAATGGACCGCGCGCGACAGCGAGGACAAGGAGCGCACCATGTGCGTCCGCGATCCGTATCAGGTGCTTCGCCCCGCCAATGTCAACACGCCGTGCCAGCATGTGGTGCTGGAAAGCACTGCCAGCCGCGCGACCGTTCGCAGCAGCTGTGCAGGGCACGGGACCATGCTTACCCGCATCACCGTCGATACGCCGCGCCAGGTGACGGTGGACACGCAAGGGGTGATCGATGGCCAGCCATTTTCGGAGATCTACGACGCGAAGCGCGTCGGCGATTGTTCCTGAAAGGCTTTGGTTACCATTTGTTAAGCATTCTGCGGCTACAAAGGGGCGTCCCGGAAAGAGCTTCTTTCCGGTGTTGGTTTTCCCATTTCTATCCTTTCCGGGCCGTCCCTTCGGGGGCGGCCATTTTTTTTCGTGGCGGAAAGGACTAGATGGCGCCGATGACTCAAAGCATCGCCATCGCCCTGGTTTCGGGCGGACTCGATTCGATGGTATCCGCCGCGCGTGCTCGCGAGGACGGCCACCGTCTGCTCGCCCTTTCGATCGATTATAACCAGCGCCACAAGATCGAGCTCGCCGCCGCCGCGAAGATCGCCGCCACGCTCGGCGCCGAGCGCCACATCGTCCTGCCGCTGGATCTGCGCGCCTTTGGCGGCTCGGCGCTTACCGCCGATATCGATGTGCCGAAGACCGGCGTCGGCAGCGACATTCCGGTCACCTATGTACCGGCGCGCAACACCATCTTCCTCAGCCTGGCGCTCGGCTGGGCCGAGGCGGCGGGTGCGCGCGACCTGTATATCGGCGTCAACGCGCTCGATTATTCGGGCTATCCCGATTGTCGTCCGGAATTCATCGCCGGTTTCGAGAAACTGGCAGAGCTGGCGACCAAGGCGGGGGTAGAGGGCCATCCCTTCCGCATCCAGGCGCCGCTCCAGAACATGACCAAGGCCGACATCGTGCGCGAAGCGGCGCGGCTGGGGCTAGACGCCGGGCTCAGCTGGTCCTGCTATGATCCGACGCCGGAGGGGTTGCATTGCGGGCTGTGCGACAGCTGCCGGCTGCGGTCGCGCGGGTTCGAAGAGGCCGGGCTGCCCGATCCGACCCGCTACGCTGTCCACCCATGAGCTACGCCGTCAAGGAAATGTTCCTCACCCTGCAGGGGGAGGGCGTGAATGCCGGTGCGCGGGCGGTATTCGTGCGGTTCGCCGGGTGCAATCTCTGGTCGGGCCGGGAGGTCGACCGGGCTGCGGCGGTGTGCCGCTTCTGTGATACCGATTTCGTCGGCGTCGATGGTGCGGGCGGTGGGCGGTTCGCCGATGCCACGGCGCTGGCCGATGCGGCCGCGGCGCATTGGGGGCCGGACGGCACCGCGCGCTTCGTGGTGCTGACCGGCGGCGAGCCGATGCTGCAGGTCGATGATTCGCTGGTCGAGGCGCTGCACGCGCGGGGATTTCGAATCGCAATCGAAACGAATGGTACGTTGCCGGTGCACCCGGGGATCGATTGGGTCTGCGTCAGCCCCAAGGCGGGCAGCGTGGTGGTGCAGCAGCGCGGCAACGAGTTGAAGCTGGTCTGGCCGCAGCCCGGCACCGATCTGGAGGCGATCGAAGGCTGGGACTTCGGCCATTTCCTGGTGCAGCCGATGGACGATGCCGATGCCGCGGCCAACCGCGATGCGGCGATCGCGCTGGCCATGGCGCGGCCGCGATGGCGGCTGAGCCTGCAGACGCATAAGCTGCTCGGCCTGCGCTGAGCATGGTGGCGGGGATGGGGTGGCGCGGGCTACCCCATCCGCTATTTCACTCAGCGGGTGAGGGGGCCGCACTTGCGCGGATAATATTCCCCCTTGCGCCAGCACTTGTCGTCGCCAAAAGGCGGCAGAGGCCGTTGCGCCGGCAGGCTGATCGCGACGCGCCGGCTGCGGAAATATTGTTCGCCCCAGGCCGCCAGGCTCGAGCGGAGCTCGCGCATCCGGGCGATCGCCACGTCTCCCAGCTTGCCGCGCGGCGCGAACACCGCATCCCGGCCGATTGCGGCAGCCGTCTGGCAGAAAGATAGCTGGCCAGAGACGGTGGAGAAGCTTGAATAGATCCGCGTCCCGAACCGGTCCAGCTCGGTCTGTCCGGCCTTGGTGTTCTTCGCGGCTTTAATAAAATATTTCTCAAGCGTTCCGTATGATTGTCGAAGCTCGACTTCATGGTCGTCCAGAAGCGCATTGTAGTTCTCGAGCGTAAGCAATGTCGGCTCGAACTGACATTGCAGTGCCGCAACATTGAGTGCGGCACGCAGGCTCCAAACCAGCGCGGCGCGCAATTCGGCCGGGGTTGCCCCCGGCAGTCCGGGGCCGATCATGCCGGGCTCCGTGCCGGTAACCGGCGCGCCCGACAAATCTGCCGGTTTCAGGAAAAACTGGGCCGAGGCTGGTGCTGCAAGGCAGAATCCCGCCAGGGCCATGATGCTGAAACTGATACGACGAACGAGCATCCCGCCCTCATGCTTATGCTAAACCATGCTCGTTAGGGCGTTTCGATTCGTCGCCCAAGCCCCTTTTTTCGGATCGGCGCATTATGCGACGGATGGTTGGCGTTGCTGCATCGACACGTAAAAAGGGCCGCCCGGTTTCCCGGACGGCCCTTTTAATCAACACGCCAAAGCGCGATGATTACATCGCGTTGGTGGTGTTCTCAGCGGCAACGCCGTTGTCGGCAACACCGTTGTCAGCAACGCCGGCGTCAACGTTGGTCACCATCGCATCGGTGGTGTTCTCGGCAACGACGTCGGTGGTGTTGGTGACGTTGGTGCTCTCGTTGTTGGTGCACGCCGAGGCCAGGAGGGCCGCACCGGCGATCATCGAACCAGCAACGATCTTCGAAAGGACTGCACGCATGTAAATAGCTCCCTAGATAGTGGATTTGGACGACGGTTTACGCCGCTAATACCCAAACCGTGATGGACATTAGACGGTTCGAGGGACACCCTCAAGTCTCGAATTTATCCCGCGCCAGCCAGAGCCGCTAAAAACGGCGAAAATGTGGCGCGGAGTGCGGCATCGAAACGGTCCGTCGCAATCGGTTTGCCGAGCGCGGCGGCGCTGGTCACGGGGAATTCCGCGATTCCGCACGGTACGATACCGGTGAAATGGTTCAGATCGGGATCTAGATTGATGGCGAAACCGTGCAGTGTCACCCACTGCCGAATCCGCACGCCGATCGCACCGATCTTGGCTTCGGTTCCCCGATCGAGCGTCCAGATGCCGATCCGGCCCGGCGCGCGGAACGCTTCGATTCCGCATTCGCCTAGTGCTGCGATCACCCAGCCTTCGATGGCATGGACGTAATTGCGCACGTCGCGTTTGCGCGCGCGCAGGTCCAACACGACATAGCTGATCCGCTGGCCCGGGCCGTGATAGGTATAGCGGCCGCCGCGTCCGGTGCGGTGGACCGGGAAGCGCTGATCTAGCATCTCGGCGGGATCGGCGCTGGTGCCGGCGGTGTAGACGGGGGGATGTTCGAGCAGCCAGACCAGCTCGCGCCCCTCGCCACGGGTGACGGCGGCTGCGCGTGCCTCCATGCTGGCCAGAGCTTCGGCATAGTCGACGGGCCGCGGTTCCACCCGCCATTCGATCGTCTCGTCCATGGTTGCGCGATTGCGCCGATCCGCAGCCATTGGCAAGGCACCAGAGGACGGGGTAGAGACAGAGCCCGAATACAAGGATTTGGCCATATGGCGAAGATGGGGGCTGTCTGGGATCGGACGGCGGAGTTTCTGGGCGAACGGGCCGGGTTGCTGGTGCCGCTGGCGCTGGTGACGCTCGTCGCGCCCGCGGCGATCAGCGCGAACCTTTCGGCTGCGGCAGGACAGACGGGCATTGTCTATAGTGCGGCACTGGTCCTGCAATTGCTGCTCTGGCTGGTATCGCTCTGGGGTACACTGGTGGTGACGGGGCTCGCGGTCGGCGCGCCTGGTATCCGTGCGGCTGGCGTGGTGGCGCGGAATCGGTTGGTGGCGTCGCTGATCGTGACGCTTACGCTCAGCATCCTCGGCGGCGTGCTGATGATCCCGATCTTCCTTCTGCTGCTGTTCGCCGGCTATGATCTGACCGTGCTTGCCCGCATGAACGGGCCGGCGCCGATCGATCCGGCGACGGGGATGCGCATTGCAGCTTATATGATCCTGTTGGGCGCGGTGCTGATTGTGCTGTTCGTGCGCATGATCGTCGTGAATGCCGTGTTGCTGCGTGAAGGCGGGCTGTTCGGTTCGATTCGTCGTTCGTGGCAACTCACCCGTCGCCACACCTTCCGCATCCTCGGCGTGTTGATTCTATTCGTTGTCGTGACGGGGGTGTGCCAGCTCGCGGCGCAATCGGTGTTCGGCAGCGTGTTCGCCCTGTTGCTCGGCGGTGCCCGCACCGGCATGTCGCCGGCGCTGGTGCTCACCACCATCGTGACGGCGATCGTGCAGGCGGGGTTCATGGTGGTTTTCGCCGCCTTTCAGGGCACGCTCTATGTTGCACTGACGGGAGAGACGGGGCAGCCCGACCTGCACGCCGCCGCATGACCCCTCGTTTCGATGCCATCTTCGCCGATGCCGGCGCGCTGTGGCGCGCCGAGCGTTCCCTGTTGCTCCCGCTCGCGGGCATGTTCTTCCTGCTGCCGATGCTGGGGATCATCCTGCTGATCGCGGCCAGCGCGCCGCCGCTGGACCTGCCTGCGGACCAGGCCGCCGCAGCGCTCAGCGCCTTCTATCAGCGCTTCGGCCAGACCCACATCGTGCCGCTGGCATTGGCCAATGCGGCGATCGATTACGGCATCTTCATCATGCTCAACCTCTATCTGCAAGGTACCGGGCAGACGCTGGGCCGGGTGATGGTGCATGCCTTGCGCGCGCTGTTTCCGTTCCTCGTGCTGGAACTGCTCGTCGGGCTCGGCCTTTCGATCGGCGTCTCGTTGTTCGTGGTGCCCGGCCTGTTCGTGTTCGCGCGCACCTGGCTGGCGGCGCCGGCGCTGGCGGCGAATCCGCAGGCAGGGCTGATCGGCGCCCTTCGCCAGGGCTGGACGGGCAGCCGGGGCCTTGTCGGCTTTCTCCTGCTCGCGGTGACCGCCATCGTGTTCGTCGTGGGGATCGGCGCGATGGTGATCGGTAGCGTGATCGTCGGCTTGGTCGGGGGGCTGTTCGGCGGCGGCCTCGTCGCAGAGACGCTGAGTTTCCTGCTGATCGCAACGATCGGCGCAGGCATCTGGACGGCGCTGACGCTGCTGCGGCTTGCCGCCTACCGCGCCGTGCTTGCCAGACAGGGGATGTGAGGCGCCGCTTCCGGCGGCAGGATTCCGGCAAGGCGGGGATCGGCGAAGGTCTCGATCGTTCGTTGATAGGGCACGAAACCATGCCGGCGATAGAATTCCAGTGCCGCGGGGTGATCGAGCGTGCAGGTATGCACCCAGACACGCGTCACTTCTCTTCGCCACGCCAGCGCCAGGGCTTGGGCCATCAGCCAGCCGCCATGGCCTTGGCCGGTGAGTTCCGGCACCATCCCGACAAAGGATAGCTCGCAGGTTGCGGCGGTGCGATAGTCGAGTTCCAGCATCCCGACCTCCACGCCCGCGCGATCGACCACGGCATGGACGACGACCTGCGGATCATCGAGGATCGCCCGCAACCGCGCTTCTTCCATCACCAGCCGCGAGAACCACAGCCAGGGGGCGCCGATCCGTCGGAACAGCGTGCGATACTTCTCGCTCTCCGGCGCCGGCCAGTGAATCAGCCGGAACGGGGAGGGCGGGATCGGCCGGGGCCGAGGCCGCACCCGCATCTCCAGCGCGGTGACGATGGTGGCGATCTGATCGTTGGCAACCGGCAGCAGGCCCATCTCAGCTCCAGGCGGTCAGCGGCGGAAGGCTCATCAGGATCGCATCGACATTGCCGCCGGTCTTCAGCCCGAACAGCGTGCCGCGATCGTAGATCAGGTTGAATTCCGCATAGCGCCCGCGCCATTCGAGCTGCTGCTGGCGATCGGCATCGTCGAACGGCATGTGCATCCGGCGGCGGACAAGGCGCGGAAACACGTCGAGAAAGGCCCGGCCGACATCCTTGGTGAAAGCGAAATCCGCTTCCCAGTCGCTTTCGAGGTGATCGTAGAAGATGCCGCCGACGCCGCGATGCACCTTGCGATGGGGAATGTAGAAATAGTCGTCGGCCCATGCCTTGAAGCGCGGATAATGGGCCGGATCATGGGCATCGCACGCCGCCTGCAACCGCGCGTGGAAATCGGCGATATCCTCGGCATAGGGCAGCGGCGGATTGAGGTCCGCCCCGCCGCCGAACCAGCGCTTGGTGGTGGTGAGGAAGCGAGTGTTCATATGCACGGCGGGGACGTGCGGATTGGCCATGTGCGCGACCAGGCTGATGCCGGTGGCGAAGAAGCTGGGATCCTCGCCCGCGCCGTGGATGGTCTTGGCGAAATCACCCTCGAACGCGCCGCCGACGGTGGAGACGTTGACGCCCACCTTCTCGAAGACGTGACCCTTCATCACCCCGCGCACGCCGCCGCCGCCAGGCGCGCCGCTCGCATCGACGCGATCCCAGGGGAGATAGGTGAAGCTGGCATCCGATCCCGCCTCGCGCTCGATCGCTTCGAACTCGGCGCAGATCGAATCGCGCAGGCCCTCGAACCAGGTGCGCGCGCGCTGTTGCTGCTCGTCCATTGCGATCACTGCGGGAAACCCTCCGTCTGGCGTAATGCCTCGGCCAGACCGATGCCCGTTGCGACGGCGAGGTTCAAGGAGCGCAGCTCGGCGCGCATGGGGATACGCACCGCCAGATCCGCCCGGGCGTGAACAAAATCGGGTGCGCCGCTGCCTTCGGAGCCGAACAGCAGGGTATCGCCCGGTTCGAACCGCGCTTCCGGCAGGCGCACTCCGCCGCGCGTGGTGAACAGCACCAGCCGGCGAGGAACCCGCGCCTCGAAAGCCTTCCAATCGGCATGGCGAACCACCTCGGAGGCGGCATCATAGTCCATCGCCGCGCGTTTGCGGGCGCGATCGCTCCAGGGAAAACCCATAGGTTCGATCAGATCCACCGCCGCGCCCATACAGGCGGCGAGGCGCAATATCGTGCCGACATTTCCGGCGATTTCAGGTTGAAACAAGGCGATACGCATCGTGGCAACTCAAGTCGTTTTGCAGTGCAACATTACGGCGACGCCGATCCCGGATCGAACAGGAAATGAAAATCCCTGTTGGCAAACGCGCGTCGTGCCGTCTATCAAATCATCGATAGCCACCGGAATCCCGGCCGGCACTCGGCTTCGTTTCGTCCGCGTTCCTCTCTCCGCGGTTCTTTCGCGGAAGTGTTTCGAAGTGCAAGGGCTAGAGCATGGCAACGTTTGAAGAAGGCGTTTCTCCAGAACAGACCGTAGGCCCTGGTGGCGAAATTCTAGATAATCCGCGCCGTCGCGATTACCTGACCTATGCTGCCGCATCGGTGGCGGCGGTCGGCGCGGGGGTGGTGGTCCTGCCATTGGTGAATTCGATGAACCCGTCGGCCGATGTGCTGGCGCTCTCGACCACCGAGGTCAATCTGGCGGCGATCGAACCAGGCCAGGCGATCAAGGCAAGTTTCCGCAAACAGCCGCTGTTCGTGCGCAATCTCACGCCGAAGGAAATGGCGGAGGCCGATGCCGTGCCCGTTTCCAGCCTGCGCGATCCGCAGACGCTGGAGCAGCGTACTGCCGAAGGCCACAAGAACTGGCTGATCACGCTGGGCGTGTGCACCCATCTTGGCTGCGTCCCGCTGGGGGCGGGCGAAGGTGAGAATCGCGGGCCGTTCGGCGGCTATTTCTGCCCGTGTCACGGATCGGCCTATGATACCGCGGGCCGCATCCGGCAGGGGCCGGCACCGAAAAACCTCGAAGTACCAAAATATAATTTCACGTCCGACACCGTCGTCGTTGTTGGGTGAGGAGAGACCTGGATGAGCTTTCCCTGGGCGCGCCATTACGAGCCGAAAAACCCGGTGATGAAATGGGTGGACGAACGGCTGCCGCTGCCGCGGTTCGTCTATAACGCGATCGGCGCCGGCTATCCGGTACCGCGCAACCTCAACTATTTCTGGAACTTCGGCATCCTTGCCGGGCTGTCGCTGGTCATCCAGATTGTCACCGGCATCGTGTTGGCGATGCACTTTCACAGCTCGGCCGCCGGCGCGTTCGATTCGGTGAACGGCACGATCATGCGCGACGTGAACGCGGGCTGGTTCCTGCGCTTCGCCCACGCCAACGGCGCCAGCATGTTCTTCGTGGTGGTGTACATCCACATCTTCCGCGGCCTGCACTACGGATCGTACAAGGCACCGCGCGAAATGGTGTGGCTGCTCGGCGTGGTCATCTTCTTGCTGATGATGGCCACCGCCTTCATGGGCTATGTGCTCCCCTGGGGGCAGATGAGCTTCTGGGGGGCGCAGGTGATCACTGGCTTCTTCTCGGCGATCCCTGTGGTGGGCGACTGGATCCGCATCTGGCTGCTCGGCGGCTATGCGCCGGACGATGCGACGCTCAACCGCTTCTTCTCGCTCCACTATCTGCTGCCCTTCGTGATCGCGGGCGTGATCATCCTGCACATCTGGGCACTGCACATCCCGGGGTCGAACAACCCGACCGGCGTGGAGGTGAAGGGCGAGCAGGATACGGTGCCGTTCCACCCCTATTACACCGCCAAGGATGGCTTCGGGGTCGGCATCTTCCTGATCCTGTTCTCGACACTGATCTTCTTCTATCCGGACTATCTGGGCCACCCGGACAACTACATCCCGGCCAACCCGCTCTCGACGCCCGCGCATATCGTGCCCGAATGGTATTTCTGGCCCTTCTACGCGATCCTGCGCGCCTTCACCGCGGACTTCATCCTGCCGGCGAAGCTGTGGGGCGTGCTGGCGATGTTCGGCTCGATCCTGCTGCTGTTCTTCCTGCCCTGGCTCGATCGCTCGCCGGTGCGCTCGGCCAATTACCGGCCGATGTACCGCGTTGCCTTCTGGGTGCTGGTCGCCGACGTGCTGATCCTCGGCTGGTGCGGCGGGTCGCCGGCCGAGCCGCTGTACGTGATCATCAGCCAGATCGCGGCGGCATACTATTTCGCGCACTTCCTGATCATCGTGCCGATCATCTCGCGGATCGAGACGCCGCGCCCGCTGCCCAACTCCATCACCGAGGCGGTGCTGGGCGATGAAGGCGGATCGCGCATCACCGCCACCGCGGCGACGGCATAAGGGGGCCGGGAACCATGACGTCGATCTTCTTTCGCTCGATCAAGTTCCTGATCGGTGCCGGCTTCGTGTTCGTGCTGCTGCTGGCATTGCTCGGCAGCATCACCGGCCTGATCAACGAACCCCCAAAGCAGACTGCCGAACAGGCGCTGCACAAGCATCCCAAGGAACTCGAACTCGCGTCGAACGGGCCGCTCGGCAAGTTCGATACCGGCCAGCTCCAGCGCGGCTTCAAGGTCTACAAGGAGGTCTGCGCGACCTGCCACTCGCTGCACATGATTTCCTTCCGCAACCTCAAGGACCTGGGCTATAGCGATGCGCAGGTGAAGAAGATCGCCAAGGAATGGGCGATCAAGCAGCCCGTGTTCGACGAGAAGGCTGGCACCTGGGGCGAGCGCGACAATCTTCCTTCGGACCGCTTCCCCAAGGTCTATTATGCCGGCACCGGCAACCCGCCGGACCTCAGCCTGATCACCAAGGCGCGGCATGACGGGGCTGCCTATGTCCATTCGCTGCTGACCGGTTATGGCGAGAAGCCCGATCCGGCGGTGGCCGCCAAGTTCCCGGAGGCGATGAAGACGCCCGAGGGCATGCACTTCAACCCCTATTTCGCCAATCTCAACATCGCGATGCCGCCGCCGCTGGTGAGCGACGATCAGGTGAAATATGACGACGGCACCCGCGCTACCATCGATCAGATGGCGAAGGACGTCAGCGCCTTCCTGGTCTGGACCGCCGAACCGACGCTGCAGAAGCGGCACCAGGCAGGCCTTGCCGTCGTGATCTTCTTGCTGTTTGCCACGGGGCTCGCCTATGGCGCGTACCTCACTGTGTGGCGCGGCATGAAGCACTGATGGACCTGGACCAGAATAACGACATTCGCAGTCGCATCCGAACGATCCCCGACTTCCCGAAGCCGGGGATTCAGTTTCGTGACATCACTACGCTGTTGCTCGATGCGGAAGGCCTGAAGCTGACCATCGACCGGATGGCGGCGCAGGTTCAGGGACCGGTGGATCTGGTGGCCGGCATCGAGGCGCGCGGTTTCCTGTTCGCGTCCGCCCTTGCGATGCGGCTGGAAACCGGTGTTCTGCTCGTCCGAAAGGACGGCAAACTGCCCGGCGCGACGATTGCCGAGGATTATGCCCTGGAATATGGCACCGATCGGATCGCCATCCACGCGGATGCCTGTGCGCCGGGCGCCCGCGTGCTGCTGGTGGACGACCTGATTGCGACGGGCGGCACGGCGCGGGCTGCGGTGCGGTTGCTGCACAAGGCAGGTGCCGTGGTGGTCCAGGCTGCGTTCGTGGTTGACCTTCCGGAACTGGGCGGTGCCGCTGCGTTGCGCGACGATGGCGTCGCAGTATCGGCACTGGTCGTTTTCGAGGGGCATTGAGGGGCGCGATGACGCCGACGGCCCTTGCGTCGCCGTCACATGCTGCGTCCAGCGTGCGGTGTCGAGCGGGCGTCGATTACAGCGTCCTGATGTCGCGCCGCATCCAGCGGGCGCGAGGGCCATAGCCGGCCACTTTGGTGGCGAGCGTCGAGGTTACTATCGGCTCCGTAAATCCAAGCCGCTGCCAATAGGCGGCGGCGCCTTCCACCGCGATCAACTCGGCCTCCGCAATGCCGTCCCGTGCGGCCTGGCGAAGCGCGCGCTCGACGAGATGCGCGCCGATCCCCGATCCGCGCCCGAGCGCTGATACTGCCAGATCATGCAGAAACAGTACGTCGCGCGGCGCCGCAGGCGGCAGGATCGTGCCGACGGACGGCGGGGCTTCCCGCGCCCAGCCATGCGCGAGCAGATAGGCGATCAATGCATCGCCCTTGAACGCTGCGAGGCAATAGGTGGCGGCGATCTGCAACCTGCTGGCGAACGCCGCTTCGTCTTCGCGCAGGAACGCGGGATAACATTCCGCCTGAATTCGGAGCGCGGCCGGCAGATCCATTGGCGCGAGGGGGCGAACGATCAGCTTGTGCAGGCGCTCATACATGGTCCGGCGGTACCCAAGCGCGGCAGTTTCTGCCAGTCCGGCGTTCCGAGAGCATTTTCAAGTTGACCGTTTACGGTCAACGGCTCGGAAAATGCGGCAATCAACAACGTAGAGCGTCTTTGCCCAGGGGGAAAACGCTCAAGTCGGGCGAGGATTTGCTGCGATGCCGCGGAAGAGCGCGGCCACATGCTGTAAAATTCGCCGGGCCTTGGAAGCGCAATTGGTTAAAATGTGCACAAAGAATGTTTTCCGAGATTGCCGTCGATCCCCGAACGAAGATTGCCTCTATTTTGGTGCTGATTTTTTATCAATATAATAATTGGCTTGGAATTGATATCTAAGTGAAAATTCCTAAAGGTACGGTGTGTAACATTATGTTTCGTGTCCTCCTATGATGGATTGATAAGTATCAAATACAGGAGGCGTGGGTGCATTGGTTCAAGGCGAACGCACCGATCCGGCTGAAGCTGCTCATTGCCTTTGGTCTCTTCATCGGCCTTTTGACTGCGGCAATGCTCGCGAATGTGCTCTTGCCACCGCGGGTGTCGATGGAACTGGATGTCGGGCTGGTGCTTTTGGGCGTAGTGTGTGCATGGTGGCTGCGCGAGGCAATCGCGGTTCCCTATGTTACCACGGTTCTTCGCATGGAGGCACTGGCGGACGGCGACCTAGAGAGCCCGATCGCCTATACCGACTTTACCGATTGCGTCGGCCGTCTCACCCGCGCGATGGCCGCGTTCAAGGGCGCCGCGGAAAAGCAGATCGCGTTGAACACACTGGCCCAGGAACATGCGGCGGTAGTGCGCGGTATGAGCGCCTATTTCCAGCGACTGGCCGATGGTGATCTGCGCGCCAAGATCGTCGAGCACTATCCCGCCGAGTTCAGCGATCTGAAGGAGGGGTATAACAGCGCCATCGATCGTCTTCGGGACTTGATCCACGCGCTGACCGAAAGCACGAAATCGATCGAGGCCGGCAGCCGCGAAATCACCGAGGCATCGAGCGCGCTCGCCCGGCGCACCGAACAGGCTGCGGGCGAGCTGAGCAGCACGGCGGCAGCGGTGAAGCAGATCACTGGCGGCGTCCGCGAGACGGCGTCGGCTGCGGACCAGTCGCGCGCGGCCAGCGAAGCCGCCCGCAGTGCCGTTATTGAAGGCCGCAACCGCACCACCGCCGCGACCGTAGCGATGGATGCGGTCACCGAAAGTTCCCGTGCTATCGACGGGGTGATCGAGGGCCTCGAGAAGATCGCGTTCCAGACGCGCGTGCTCGCCATGAACGCCGCGGTGGAGGCCGGCCGCGCCGGTGAGGCCGGCCGCGGCTTTGCGGTCGTCGCCGATCTGGTGAGCTCGCTCGCGCTACGGGCGGAGGCGGAATCGGCGAGCGCCAAGGAGCAGCTGACCCGCGCGCGCGATGAGATCGACACGGCGGTAGCCGCGGTGGGCCTGATCGACGAGGCGTTTCAGGTGATCGAGGCGTCCACGGAGGATACTGCGCATCGTGCCGAGCAGATAGCCAGCGCCAGCCGCGAACAGGCGGAGGCCACCAACGCTGTTTCCGGCGCACTCAGTTCGATCGAGAACGGCATTCAGCAGAATGCGGCGATGGTGGAAGAGACCTCGGCCGCGACCACCAACCTGTTGCGGGAAGTGGAAGTGCTGAGCGGCCAGACGGATGCGTTCCGGCTCGAGCCGCAGGGTGGTAGGCGCCGCTCCAATCATGCGGTCCGCGTGTTGCAGGCGGCCTGAACCGGCGGCGGCTCAGTCCCGCACCGGTCTCCGCCCGATCAACGCGTTAGCGATAAAGGTCAGGACCGGTTCGTCCTGCTGGTTGAATGTCGTCATGCGGCTGCGGACGATGCCCATTTCCGGCCGGCTTTGCGATGCGCGCGCTTCCAGTACTTCCGTTTCGCAGCGGAGCGTATCGCCCGGAAATACCGGCTTCAGCCAGCGCAGTTCGTCGATGCCGGCCGCGCCTAGGCTCGCGACCGGCGCATCGGCATGATGCGCGACGAGCATGGCCATCGTCATCGCATTGGTGTGCCAGCCGCTGGCGGCCAGCCGCCCAAAATGCGTTGCCGCGGCTGCCTCGTCGGAAAGGTGGAAGGGCTGCGGATCATATTTGCGGGCGAAATCGAGCACTTCTTCCCGTGTTACGGGATAGCGACCGAAGCTTGCCCGATCGCCCACCTGGATATCGTCGAAATAGCGCATGGCAGCGAGTTTCAATCGAAAACCTGTCGCTAGCAAGCGGATTCAGCGGTGTTCCAGCCAGGGCCGGAATGGGGCGTCGCTACCGTCCATGCCTGGCCGAGGCGGCAGGCCGAGCAGATCGCGGAGCAATGGATAGATATCGACATTGTCGAACACGGGCACGCTGCCATGGCGGAAGGCGGGGCCGGCCGCGATGAACAGCGCAAGCATCTCGGGGGACTGGTTGTCATAGCCATGCGCGCCGCCGGCGAACGGCTTTTCCGGTGCCTTTTCCTGGATCAGCCATCCCATATCGGCCAGGCACAGGATCGGCGCGACGCGCGGGTTGCTGCCATAGCGGAAGCGGGCCGGGATATCTCTCTTGCGCCAGCATTGCATATGGGGATGCGGCACCAGCAACTGCCGTTCGACGAGCGCTTCCTTGCCCGGCGTCGGTACGATGGTGGCATAGGGGCCGGTTTCCAGCGCATGGTAGCTGTCCGCCGGCAGGCCGAGCGTCACCACCCGATCGCTGCTGGTTGCCCCCATGCCGTGATCGGCAACGATGATGAAATTGGCGGGCTGCCGCAGCGCCGCCAGCCCGTCGACCAGCGCGCCGATCTGGCTGTCGATGATCCCGGTTGCCTGCTGCACCTCCGCGCTGTCCGGCCCGTTTTCGTGCCCGACCACATCGACGCGATCGAAATAGAGCGTCAGCAGCCGCGGGCGGGTCGCCGCCGGGCGCCGCAGCCAATCGAGCACCGTGGCCACGCGCTGGGTTTCGGTGATCGCGTCGTTGAAGGCGAGCCAGTCCTGCGGACGCTCGCCGCCTTCCACCCTGGCATGGCCGCCTTTGACCAAGCGGCCGCCGAACGCAACTTCCGATCCCGGCCAGAACAAGGTCGCGGTGCGGATGCCGGCGCGTTCGGCATCGACCCAGATCGGCGGGGTTGCATTCCACCAGAAGGGATCGGTGTTCGCCATCGTGAAGATTTCGCCGGGGCGGGCAGCGTCCTCCATCCGGTTGCCGACCAGCCCGGTGTGATCGGGCACCATGCCCGTCACGATCGTCCAGTGGTTGGGGAATGTCTTGGTCGGAAAGCTCGGCCGCATCGGCCCGCTTATCCCGGCGGTCGCCAGCCGGGCGAGGTTGGGGGTAACGCCGCGGTGCAGATAATCGGCGCGGAACCCGTCGATCGAAATCAATATCGTCACCGGCGCGCGCGTCTCGGCTACTGCCGCGGGGGGCGTAGGGGCGATCGCGGGCGGGGTGGCACAGGCCTGGAGCAGCGCGACGAGTGCCGCGGCGACGACTCGGGAGGTCCAACGCATCACGGGCTGATGCCGCGAAATGGTTACGCTGAAAAGGCGGCAGCCATGGGGGACGCCCAGGCCGATCGCCCGGAACGGCTGATCGTGGCGGGGGTGTCCGCTTCGACGCGGAACGCCTCCGCGCCGCGCAACAGGGTTTCCGCCTCGCGATGGAGCGAGCGGGCCGCCGCCGATGCCTGTTCCACCATCGCCGCATTCTGCTGGGTTGCGGTTTCCATCGCCACCACCGATTGGGTGATTTCCGTGATCGCCGTTGCCTGCGACCGATTGTCTTCGCGCATGGCTTCGAGCAGGGCATGGACGCCGTCGAAATCCTCGACGAGCCCGGCAAGCGCTTCGTCAACGCGGCTGACTTCGCTGGCGGCGAGCGCGACTTCCACCTGGGTCTCGTTGATCAGCGACCGGCCGCGCTTGGCCTCTTCCTCAGCGCGCAGGGCCAGGGCCGAGACGAGATCGGCGACGACGGCAAAGCCCCGTCCCGTTTCCCCGGCGCGCCCGGCCTCCACCGCGGCGTTCATCGCGAGCACCCGCGTCTGGAAGGCGATCTTGTCCAACCCTTCGACCACGGTGTCGATGTCGTTCGCGCGCTGCGAGACATGCCGCATCGCCGCTGCCGCGGATTCCGCCGTGTTCCGTCCGGCGCGCACCGCGCTGGCGGCGGTATCGGCGCGCGTCATCGTTGCTTCTGCCGAATGCATGGTAGCTTTCAGGCGGTTCTCGATCAGCTGAATGGCGCCGCTGGTTTCCTGCAGGGCATGGGCGGTGCTTTCGGTGCGGCGGGCCAGGTCTTCGGAAGCGGTGGCGATCTCGCCCGATCCGGTGCCGACGTTGCGGGCGCTGCCGTTGACGGTGCGTAGCATGTCGCACAGCCGGGTGGCTGCGCGGTTGAAGCTGTCGCGCACCGGCTCCTGCGCGGCGGGGAAGGGCGTGGTCAACCGGTGGCGCATGTCGCCCTGTTCCAGCGCCGCCAACCCGTCGGCCAGCATTGTGCGGACCGAAGACTGTTCGGCCATGCGATCGGCGTCCTGTTGGGCACGGGTTGCCGCCGCGTCGTGGAAGCATTGCAGGGCGTGTGCGATTTCTCCCAGCTCGTCTTGCCGGTCGAGATAGGGAATTGGCGCATCGCGGCCGCGCGAAAGCGCGGTGGTGACCTGCGCGACATGCGACAGGGGGCGCACGACCCGGCCGATCAGCCACCAGGCGAAACCGGCGATCGTGCCGAGCAGCACCAGGCCAAGTCCTGCCAGCAGCAGCAGCGAGCGGCCCAGCGACTGGGCGGAGCTTTGCGCCAGATTGGCCTGTTCGGCAGCGGTTGCCTCGACCAGCGCATCGATGGCGTGGCGGTGCACCTCATACTCCCTGGTGAGCAAGGCGTAGCTTCGTTGCGCTGCCGATGCATCGCGCGCTTCCATGGCCGCGAGGAACGGGCCTTGCAGTTCTTGCCAGAATCGCTGGGCCGGCGCGTGCGCATCGACCAGGATTCGCCGTTTGAGCGCTTCGGGCAGAGCCGAGGTTGCCCATACGGCATGTCGATCGTCATATTGCCGGCGCAACGTGGCGAGCCGTGCGCGGGCAAGCGCCAGCCGGGCAGGATCGTGCAGCAGCAGCGTCGCTTGCAGATAGGGTTCGATCACATATTCGGGCGGGGGCAGGATATCGGCGTTCAGATCGGCCACCTGCATCGAGGCGAGGTGCATCGGCCCGCCCATGCGGATGGCATCGATCCGCCAAGCGGCGAGCGCGCATATCCCCAGCAGGAGAATCATCAGCGCCAGAGCGCCTGTCCGCACGCGTGCCGTTATCATCATTTGCGAAATCCCTACGCCGCCACATCGGCTGAAACGTTTGGGAAAAATTATAGAAGGGAGGGGGTTGCCCGGAGTGGAAACCTTTGCATCTTTTGGGGCTAATTGCGGCGAACCGAGTTCGGGCGGGCGATTTCCGCCGGGGGCGTCGATGCGCCCCCTCCCTACGCGACAGGGAGGGGCGCGCATCGATCAGCTATGCAGAAAGTGCATCACATCGCCGTCGTGGACGATATAGGCCTTGCCTTCGGCGCGAAGCTTGCCGGCTTCGCGCGCCTTGGCTTCGCCGCCGAGCGTGACGAAATCGTCATAGGCGATCGTTTCGGCGCGGATGAACCCCTTCTCGAAATCGCTGTGGATCTCGCCGGCGGCGTTGGGCGCGGTGGCGCCGCGATGGACGGTCCAGGCGCGCGCTTCCTTGGGGCCGACAGTGAAGAAGGTCAGGAGGTCGAGCAGCTTGTAGCCGGCGCGGATCACGCGGGCGAGGCCGGTTTCCTCCAGCCCCAGTTCGGACAGGAACTCGCCGCGCTCCTCCAGCGGCATGGTTGCGATCTCGGCCTCGATCGCCGCGGAGACGACTACTGCCTGGGCGCCTTCGGCTGTGGCCTTTGCGAACACCTTGGCGGAAAGGTCGTTGCCGTTCGCCGCGTCTTCCTCGTTGACGTTGCAGACATAGAGCACCGGCTTGGCGGTGAGTAGTTGGGCGAGTCGGAGGTGGCGGGCCTCATCCTCGTCCTTGGGAACGGTGAGACGCGCAGGCTTGCCGTCGCGCAGCAGCTCCAGCGCCTGGCCGAGCACACTGGCCGCGGCCTTGGCTTCCTTGTCCCCCTGCGCCGCTTTTTTGGCGAGGTTGGGCACGCGCTTTTCCAGGCTTTCGAGGTCGGAGAGCATCAGCTCGGTTTCGACCGTTTCGGCGTCGGCGATCGGATCGACGCGGTTGTCGACATGCTGGATGTCGTCATTCTCGAAGCAGCGCAGGACGTGGACGACCGCGTCCACTTCGCGGATGTTGCCGAGGAACTGGTTGCCCAGGCCTTCGCCCTTGCTGGCGCCGCGCACCAGTCCGGCGATGTCGACGAAGCCGAGCTGCGTCTCGATGATCTTCTGAGAGCCGGCGATCTCCGCCAGCTTGTTCAGGCGCGGATCCGGCACGGCGACGTTGCCGACGTTCGGCTCGATCGTGCAGAACGGATAATTGGCTGCCTGCGCCGCGGCCGTTTCGGTCAGCGCATTGAAAAGCGTGGACTTGCCGACATTGGGCAGGCCGACGATGCCGCAACGGAAACCCATTGGTAGTGTGATCCTGTCGTGATGGGCCGGCCATGCCGGCGATGATGGTGCGCTCGATAGGCCTATGGCGCGGCTTTTTCCAGTGCGGTGCAACCATCCACGCGTCTAGCCTTGACGCATCCCTGTTCACCTGGGGTACAGGGGCGACAAGTCTTTTCCTGTCCTGCGCAGGTTCTCGAGGAGTTTTCGTATGATTCGCCGTTATGTGATTGTGGGCGCCGCCGCGACTGCGGCCGTGCTGTCGAGCTGCAGCGGTGGCGGAAACTCCTCGCCCACGCCGACGCCGACCCCGACTTCTTCGGGCACCCCGACACCGACGCCGACCCCGACGGCGAGCTACACGGCCTTTCCGCTGGCCTCGGCAGCCGAGTTCAACACGCTCAACGCCACCACCAGCTACACCGGCGATCCGGCAACCGGCGCGGTGACGCTGGGCGTCACCTCGACGGAGACCTTGACCAACCGCGTCAAGCTGGCCGCGACGACGGACCTGACCAACGGTACCTTCGTGATGGACGAGGCTGCCGAGGAATCCCGCTTCACCGGCACCAATGTCACCACCACCGCGGCGCCGACCGTCACCGAATTCGTCTATCGCAGCGTGAGCACCGCAACCGCCGCGCAGGCCGGCAATTTCAGCCAGCTCGAAGTGCTCAACAATATCGGCGCAGCGACCGTCGAAACCAGCGACAGCCTGCTCAAATCGTTGAGCGTGCTGAGCTACGCCAACTGGTGGCGTGGCGATTCGACCGCCGGCCAGAAGCGCCTGACCTATTCGATCTGGGGCTATACGACGCTCGGCTTCGACATGCCGACAACCGGTACCGCCAGCTACACCACCCGGATCGTCGGCCGTGCGGTGAGCGTTGCCAACAGCGCGACCACGCTGAACCGGCTGGGCGGCACCGCGACGGTGACGGTCAACTTCGCCACCGGCCTGGTTTCGACCACCCTTAACCTGACGACGGTGCCGACGAGCGGTGCCGAGACCGCCTATGTGACGCTGAACGCGCAGGGCGCCATTCCGATCGGCCAGAACCAGTTCAGCGGCAGCTTCGCCAGCGGCGCGCCGGTAACCGGCACGATCGCCGGGGCCTTCTATGGCGCGAAGGGCGTGAACATGGGCATCGTGTTCGGTGCCTCCGGTACGATCAACGGTGCCGATACGCGGATCGTCGGCGAAGTGGTCGGCGTGAAGCAGTAAGCGCCTGCACCAGGATGGACGCAAGGGGCTCGGGAAACCGGGCCCCTTTTTCGTTGCAGCGGTAGGAGGGACGATAGCCTGTGGGTAGCGTTCCGGAGCGCGCGACGGCGCATGTCGCAGCAACCCGCACGCTAGGGCGGTTCTGCCGCGGGTGCATCCGCGACCACCGTAATGATTCCCCTTGCCGTGCATAGTTGCGGATCAGAATAGATAAGGTGTATAATTGTTGCAGGGATGTGTGAGCGTTGCGTGTTGTAGAATGACATTTCAGCATGGAGGCTTCCCATGTCATCCGATTGTGCACTTGCGAAATCAAACCCCTTCGAAATATATCAGGGGGAGTCGGCTGTTGCCGATATCGAAGCGCTCGGGCTTTCCGCATATTATTCCGCAGTTTCCATCGTTGTCGAAAAAGGAAGTGTATTTAACACCTTATCCTTAACATTCGGCAAGGGTGGAAGCTTTACCGGGAAAATCATTCCGCCAAATCTCGCAGCGGGGACCTATAAGGGCACTGCGGTTTTCTCAGCGAGCCCTTCGTCTTATGTCGGGCAGCAGATCATTGCCCTGGCGACGCAGGTCAAGGGTGTGAATACCATCAACTTCGCGACACCGAATGCCGTTATCGGGACGGTCATCAGCGCTGCGCTGGAAGTAGACTGTTGCGGAGGGCTTTTCTCGGCGTCGGCGTCCTAGGAGATTTATGGACTCGATCCGTAAAGTCGCTTGATAGGGGAAGGGGTCAGCGAGCCTGGCCTCTTTCTCCGCGTTCAGGGCGGTGTCCGGCAGATGCGCGGCATGTTGTCGGTGCGGCTGGAGACGGTCTGTCGGAAGGGTGGGTGGAACTCCTCGTGCCCTCGAAGTGCCTTATTGCTTGCCCGCGAGCGCAGGCGAATAATCCGCCATCGTCATGAAAATGCTCTCGACCTTGGTGACGATCTTGCCGTTCGCCTCGGATTCGGCGACCACCTTCTGCCATTCGGGATCGGCGCCGAACGCCTTCCAGTCCGCCTCGCGCGCTTCGCGGCTGGGATAGGCGAGGATGTAGACCACGCGGCCCTCGGGCGCATCCGGCCGGGGCAGTTCGTTCCAATAGGCGACGTTGCGCATGCCGTGCTTCGCGAACAGATTGAGCGTGTGGTTGCGGAAGCGGGCGTTGAGCGCCTCCGCCTTGCCCGGCGCCGGATAGTAGATGCGCAGCTCATAGACCGGCTGTGGCGCCGAGGCGGGTGCGGTCTGGGCCGCGGCGGGCACGGCGAGGGGAAGGAGGGCGAGCAGGGCAGGCAGGATCAGGCGCATCGGGCATCCCTTCATCGGCGGTTGCCGCAGGATGGCACGGGCGGTGCCGCCGTTCCATCGCAACCTCTTTGATTCAAGGTAAGAACCCGGAGCGCCCGGTGCTCAGTCCTGCATCCGCCGCGCGACTTCGTTCATGAACCGCACGTCGTCCCCCGCGGCCAGCCAGGAGGCCTCGGCGGCGATCGCGCCGAGCATGTCGGACAAAGGCTCGATCTCCGCCTTGGCATAGTTGCCGAGGACATAGCCGGTCACCCGGTCCTTGTGCCCGGGATGGCCGATGCCAAGGCGCACCCGGCGGAACTCGGGCCCGAGATGCGCGTCGGTCGAGCGGAGGCCGTTATGCCCCGCGGTGCCGCCGCCGCGCTTCACCTTCACCTTCATCGGCAGCAGGTCGAGCTCGTCGTGGAAGACGGTCACGTCCTCGGGGCTGAGCTTGTAGAAATCCATCGCGGCGCGCACCGCGCGGCCGCTTTCGTTCATGAAGGTGCCCGGCTTGAGCAGCACGATCTTGTCGGTGCCGATCCGGCCTTCCTGGGTCCAGCCCTGGAACTGCTTCTTCGGCGCGGAGAAGCCATGCACTTCGGCCAGCGCGTCGAGCGCCATGAAGCCGACATTGTGGCGGTGCATCGCATATTGCGGCCCCGGATTGCCGAGACCCACCCATAGCTGCATCACCCACACTCCCCGAAAAAGAAAATCGCCCCCGCACCTAGGGTGCGGAGGCGATCTTTTGAACCCGTGAAGGGAAGGCCGATCAGCCCTCGGCCGACTCGGCTTCCGCTTCGCCGTCTGCCGACTTCAGCGCCGACGGCGCGACGACGGTGGCGATGGTGAAGTCGCGATCGGTGATCGCCGGGGTCGCGCCCTTGGGCAGGGTCACGGCCGAGATGTGCAGCGAATCGCCGACTTCGAGGCCCTTGACCGAGATCTCGACCTGGTCGGGGATCTCTGCCGCGTCGACCACCAGCTCCAGCTCGTGGCGGACGATGTTGAGCACGCCGCCGCGCTTCAGGCCGGGGGCCAGCTCTTCGTCGACGAACACGATCGGCACTTCGACGGTGACGGTCGCGTGCTCGGAGATGCGCAGGAAGTCGACATGGAGCGGGCGGTCGGTCACGACGTCGAAGGCGACGTCCTTGGCCAGCGTGCGCTCGCCGTTGACCATGATCACCGAGTTGAAGAAGTGGCCGGTGTTCAGCAGCTTCTGCAGTTCACGCTCGTTGACGTGAATGCTCTTCGGATCCTGCTTGTTGCCATAGATCACGGCGGGGACGCGGCCTTCACGACGCAGCGCCCGGGAGGCTCCCTTGCCAGCCCGGTCGCGCGTTTCGGCCGACAGCGTAAGCGTGTCGCTCATGTGTCGATTTCCAATGCGCTAAATGTTTCAACGTGCATGCCGATACAGGCCTCCAGGGATGACCCTGTGCCGGCAAGCGCGCGCCTATAGTCGAGACGGCGGCGAATCGCAAGGCAGGGGACTCATTGCAACCGCTCGACCTTCAGGCCGGCCTGGCCAAGCATCGCCAGCACGCTGTCGCCGCCGGCCAGGTGCCCCGCGCCCACGGCAACGAAGACGGTGCCGGGCGTGTGCATCCGCGCGGCGATCCAGTCCGCCCAGTTGCGGTTGCGCTGGACGAGCAGGGTGGCGCGCAGCTCCGGGTTCTTGGCGAGATCGGCGTTGAGCAGCTGGGCCAGGGCATCGGCATCGCCCTTGCTCCAGGCGGTGATCATCGCATCGATCTGCGTGCCGCTGCGGGGCAGGCCGTTCAGCGTCTCGGTGAGCAGACGCGTCTGGGCGGGGGCGGAGAGATGGTCGAAATAGCCGAACTGCTGCGCGGCGGTCTCCAGCCCCTTTACCTGCTTGCCGGCTTTGGTCGCGGCGGCTTGCAGCACCGTTTCGGCGCCGTTCGCATCGTCATAGCCGAGCTTCTGGAGCGGCAGCAGCGAAAGTGTGAGCGCGGCCAGCCAGGGTTCGTCGCGGTCGAGCGCCTGCGGGGGCAGGCCGGCCTGGCGCAGCGTATCCGTCAGCCGGGCATGTTCCGGCGCGGGGAGGGTGGCGACCGTCGGGTCGCCTGGGGTCCTGCCGAGCGTGTCGAGCAGCGCCTGCGTTTCCGCCTGGGGCGGCATCACCAGTTCGAGCACCAGCGTGTCGCTGGCGTCGAAGGCGGTGCGGACCGGTCCTTCAAACCAGCGCAACCCGGCGGGCAGCAGATGCACCGTGCCGAACAGATAGACGGTCGTATCGCCGTCACGCACCGCCCACAGCGCGGGCTTGGCCTCGCGTGGGGCGGTGCCGCAGCTGCCGAGGAGGAACAGGGCGGCGAGGAGGAGGGCGCGGAACATGGCGGCCTTGTGACTGCTCCCACGGCCAAGTTCAACAATCGTCCCCCTGGCGGGGGAGGTGGGCCGCGCGAGCGGGCCGGAGGGGGAGGATGCCAGAACCACGGCCGTCGTGCTTCCTCCCCCTCCTTCAGGCTGCGCCTGACACCTCCCCCTGGCGGGGGAGGATGGGGGAGCGGTTGACCCCCTCGGCGCCCTGCGCCAAAGCGCTCCCCAAACCTTACAGGGTGACCAACTTGTCCGAACCTCTCAGCTTCCAGCGCATGATCCTGACGCTCCATGATTATTGGAGCACGCGCGGCTGCCTGATCCTCCAGCCCTATGACATGCGCATGGGTGCCGGCACCTTCCACCCCGCCACGACGCTGCGCGCGCTGGGGCCGGAGCCGTGGAACGCCGCCTTCGTCCAGCCCTGCCGCCGCCCGACCGACGGCCGCTATGGCGAGAACCCCAACCGGCTCCAGCATTACTACCAGTATCAGGTGATCCTGAAGCCGAGCCCGCCCGACCTGCAGGAGCTGTACCTGGGCTCGCTCGCCGCGATCGGCATCGACTTCACCCGCCATGACATCCGCTTCGTCGAGGACGATTGGGAATCGCCGACCCTCGGCGCCTGGGGCCTGGGCTGGGAAGTGTGGTGCGACGGGATGGAAGTCACCCAGTTCACCTATTTCCAGCAGATGGGCGGGTTCGACTGCAAGCCGGTGGCGGGCGAGTTGACCTACGGGCTCGAACGGCTCGCCATGTACATCCAGAACAAGGACAGCGTGTACGATCTCGCCTTCAACGACGCCGGCGTGACGTACGGCGACGTGTTCCTGGAGAATGAGCGCGAGATGTCGACGTGGAACTTCGAGATCGCCGATACCGACGCGCTGTTCGACCTGTTCCGCAAGGCCGCGGCCGAGTGCGAGCGCTCGCTGGAGGCCAGGCTGCCGATCCCGGCCTATGAGCAGGCGATCGAGGCGAGCCACATCTTCAACCTGCTGAACGCGCGCGGCGTGATTTCGGTGGCGGAGCGCCAGGCCTATATCGGCCGGGTGCGCGATCTGGCGAAGGGCGCGTGCACGGCGTGGATCGAGAAGAAGAGCCCCGAGTGGGAAGCCGCGTACCCTGGGTGGGCGGCGTGATGCGCCTTTCGTTCACGCGAAGGCGCGAAGGCGCGAAGAAGTTTTGGGTTCACGCGGAGGCGCGGAGACGCGGAGTCAGTACCCGCCGCGCGAGCGGCCCTCTGTCGGTCGCGGCCGCCACGTCTCGCTCGATGATTTGGGCGGCTGACGCCGCCGCGCGGACTGCACCCTCCGCGTCTCCGCGCCTCCGCGTGAACCAATCTTCTTCCTTCCTTTGCGCCTTCGCGCCTTTGCGTGAAAAGAAATCATGACCGACTTCCTCCTCGAGCTCCGCTCCGAAGAAATCCCCGCCCGCATGCAGGAAAAGGCGCGGGAGGATCTCGCGCGCCTGTTCGCCGCCGAGCTGGACAAGGCCGGCCTCAAGGCCGCCGAGGTCGTGTCCTACGCCACGCCGCGCCGGCTGGCGCTGATCCTCAAGGGCCTGCCCGAGCAGACCGCCGCCGTTTCCGAGGAGACCAAGGGCCCGCGCGTCGGCGCGCCGCCCCAGGCGCTCGAAGGCTTCCTCCGCAAGACCGGCCTCACCGCCGACCAGCTGGTCGAGCGCGACGGCGTGCTGTTCGCGATCGTCGACAAGCCCGGCCGGGCGACCGCCGAGGTGCTGGCCGCTGCGATCCCCGCGGTGATCCGCGCCTTCCCCTGGCCCAAGTCGATGCGCTGGGGGGCGGATTCGCTTTCCACCGAAAGCCTGCGCTGGGTGCGCCCGCTCCAGGGCATCGTCGCGCTGTTCGGCAGCGAGGTGGTGCCGTGCGAGATCGCCGGCGTTGCCAGCGGTGCGGCGACGGTGGGGCATCGCTTCCACCATCCGGGTGCGATCACGATCGGTTCGGCCGACGACTATGTCGAGAAGCTGCGCGCCTGCCATGTGATCGTCGACGGCGCCGAGCGGCGCAACATCATCGCGCTGGGCGCCAAGATGGCGGCGCAGAAGGCCGGGCTCAGCCTGATCGAGGACGAGGGCCTGCTCTATGAGAATGCCGGGCTGACCGAATGGCCGATGCCGCTGCTCGGCCGCTTCGACGAGGCCTTCCTGGCCGTGCCGCCCGAGGTGATCCAGCTCACCGCGCGGGTGAACCAAAAGTATTTCGTGTGCCGCGATTCTGCCGGCAAGCTGGCCAACGCGTTCGTCTGCGTGGCGAATATCGACGCGGCCGATGGCGGCGAGAAGATCGTCGCGGGCAACCAGAAGGTGCTGGCGGCGCGGCTGAGCGACGCGCGCTTCTTCTACGAAACGGATCTGAAGGTGAAGCTGGCCGATCAGGCGGTGAAGCTGGAGAAGATCGTCTTCCACGAAAAGCTGGGCACGGTGGCCGACAAGGTCGAGCGTGTCGCCAAGCTCGCGCGCTGGCTGGTGGAGAGTGGGGTCGTCATTTCTCCCTCTCCCCTTGTGGGAGAGGGAAGGGGCCCATCGCGCAGCGATGGGAAGGGTGAGGGGGACTTGGATGCCGCATCCCCCACTCCCCCTCACCCTTCCGCGCCTTCGGCGCTCCCTCCCTCTCCCACAAGGGGAGAGGGAGAATTGGCCACCCTCGCCGAACGCGCCGCGCGGCTCGCCAAGGCGGACCTCGTCACCGGCATGGTCGGCGAGTTCCCCGAGCTGCAGGGCCTGATGGGCGGCTATTACGCCGCCGCGCAAGGACAAGAGCCGGCGGTCGCCGCGGCGATCCGCGACCACTACAAGCCGGTCGGGCAGGGCGACGACGTCCCCACCGATCCGGTGACGGTGGCGGTGGCGTTGGCGGACAAGCTGGATACGTTGGCTCGCTTCTTCTTGGTCGAAGAAAAGCCGACTGGTTCGCGGGATCCCTACGCGCTGCGCCGGGCTGCCCTTGGTGTTGTTTCGACGGTCACGCAAAACTCGATACGTCTCCCGCTGCGTAGCGCTATTACTGAGGCGGTGGTTTCTCTTCTTCCCTCGGAGGAGGCTGCAACGCTTGCTCCATTGGTGCGGGATTTTGAGACAATCGAGAGAATGGCTGGGCGTGGAGGGCTTAGCGATTCTGGTGAGACGAATATGGTCGAGCGCTGGGATGAGAACGCTGCGGAAATCACCCGCAAGGGGCGAATGGCTCGCGAGAAGGCGACTGCCGACCTCCTCGACTTCTTCGCCGATCGCCTCAAGGTTCAGCAGCGCGAGGCCGGTGTCCGCCACGACCTGATCGACGCGGTGTTCGCGCTCGGTGGCGAGGACGATCTCGTCCGGCTGCTCGAGCGGGTGAAGGCGCTGCAGGCGTTCGTCGGTACCGAGGACGGCGCCAACCTGCTCGCCGGCTACAAGCGCGCGGCGAACATCCTCAAGAAGGAAGGCGTCGCCACTGCCAGTGCTCCTGCGAAAGCAGGAGCCCAGGGTAGCGAAGGGCAGGGCAACCCTGGGCCCCTGCTTTCGCAGGGGCACGAAGTCGCGCAGCACGCGTCCGGATTCGCCTATGATCCCGAACCCGCCGAGGCCGCGCTTGCCGCCGCGCTCGACGCGGCCGAGCCCAAGGCGACTGCCGCGATCGAAGCAGAGGACTTCGAAGGCGCGATGGCCGCGCTCGCGATCCTGCGCGCGCCGATCGATGCGTTCTTCGATTCCGTGACCGTCAACGACGCCGATCCGGTGAAACGCGCCGCGCGTCTGAGCCTGCTGGCGCGGATGCGTGATGCAGTGCACAAGGTGGCGGACTTCGCAAAAATCGAAGGTTGAGCGCTTAATTGTACGATTAATCATCGGTTAAATTGGCCAGAAACTGCCATTGTCCTGAAATAAACCGGCACCGACAACGCAATCAGCGGTTCCTGAGTCTTCGCAGCTGCGGTAGCGGCCCCTTGTCTTCAAAGGGGCGCTTTCGATCGGAAGGGGATCAGAATGACGCAATATGTGTACCGCTTCGGCGGTGGTGTTTCGGACGGTGGTGCGGGGGACAAGAATCTGCTCGGCGGCAAGGGTGCGAACCTTGCCGAAATGGCCTCGATCGGGCTGCCGGTGCCGCCGGGCTTCACCATCTCCACGGCGATGTGCACGCGTTATTATGAGGAAGGCGAGACCTTCCCGGAGAGCGTGAAGGCCGAGGTCGCGGGCGGCATCGCGCATATCGCCGCGATCACCGGCAAGCAGTTCGGCGATGCGGGCGATCCGCTGCTCGTCTCGGTCCGCTCGGGCGCGCGGGTGTCGATGCCCGGGATGATGGATACCGTCCTCAATCTCGGCCTCAACGACCAGACCGTGCAGGGCCTGGCCGCGACCAGCGGCGACGATCGCTTCGCCTGGGACAGCTATCGCCGCTTCATCCAGATGTATGCCGATGTGGTGCTGGGCCTCGACCATGGCCGGTTCGAGGAAGCGCTGGAGATCGCCAAGGAAGATCGCGGCTTCACCCTCGATACCGAGCTGTCGGCCACCGATCTCCAGGCGCTGGTCGCCGAATATAAGCGCATCGTCGAGGAGCTGTGGAACAAGCCGTTCCCGCAGGACGTCCACGACCAGCTCTGGGGTGCGATCGGGGCGGTGTTCGGCTCGTGGCAGTCCGAGCGCGCCAAGGTCTATCGCCGGTTGAACGACATTCCGGCCGATTGGGGCACGGCGGTGAACGTGCAGGCGATGGTGTTCGGCAATATGGGCGACACCTCGGCGACGGGGGTGGCCTTCACCCGCGATCCCTCGACCGGCGAGCGCGCTTATTATGGCGAGTTCCTGATCAACGCGCAGGGCGAGGACGTCGTCGCCGGCATCCGCACCCCGCAATATCTGACCAAGACCGCCCGCGAGGCCGCAGGCGCCAAGCCCGCCTCGATGGAAGAGGCGATGCCCGAGGTCTATGGCGAGCTGGCGGCGGTGTTCGACCGGCTCGAAACCCATTACCGCGACATGCAGGACATCGAGTTCACCGTCGAGCGCGCCAAGCTGTGGATGCTGCAGACCCGCAGCGGCAAGCGCACCGCCAAGGCGGCGCTCAAGATCGCGGTCGACATGGCCAATGAGGGGCTGATCACCCGCGAGGAAGCGATCCTGCGCGTCGACCCCGCCGCGCTCGACCAGCTGCTCCACCCGACGCTCGATCCCAAGGCGCCGCGCGACGTGCTGACCAAGGGGCTGCCCGCCAGCCCGGGCGCGGCCTCGGGCTATGCGGTGTTCGACAGCGACACCGCGGAGAAGCGCGCCAATGCCGGCGATGCGGTGATCCTGATCCGCGTCGAGACCAGCCCCGAGGACATTCACGGCATGCACGCGGCGCGCGGCATCCTGACCGCGCGCGGCGGCATGACCAGCCATGCGGCGGTCGTCGCGCGCGGCATGGGCCGCCCGTGCGTCTCCGGCGCGGGAAGCCTGTCGATCAACGCGCGCGACAAGGTGATGCGCGTCGGCGGCCGTGAGGTCCGCGAGGGCGACATGGTGACGATCGACGGCGCCACCGGCGAGGTGATGGCCGGTCAGGTGCCGACCGTGCAGCCCGAGCTCTCGGGCGATTTCGGCACGCTGATGGCTTGGGCCGACCAGGTCCGCCGCCTCAAGGTCCGCACCAATGCCGAGACGCCGCTGGACTGCCGCACCGCGCGCGAGTTCGGCGCCGAGGGCATCGGGCTGTGCCGTACCGAGCACATGTTCTTCGAGCAGAGCCGCATCACCGCGGTGCGCCAGATGATCCTCGCCGAGGACGAGGCCGGCCGTCGCGCCGCGCTGGAGAAGCTGCTGCCCGAACAGCGCAGCGACTTCCTCGAAATCTTCGAGGTGATGGCGGGCCTGCCGGTGACGATCCGCCTGCTCGATCCGCCGCTCCACGAATTCCTGCCGCACGAAGAGGCGGAATTCGCCGAGGTCGCGACCGCGGCCGGGGTGGATGTCGACACGCTCAAGCGTCGCGCGGGCGAGCTGCACGAATTCAACCCGATGCTCGGCCATCGCGGCTGTCGTCTGGGTGTGACCTATCCCGAAATCTACGAGATCCAGGCGCGCGCGATCTTCGAGGCGGCGATCGCGGTGGCGGAGAAGTCCGGTGCCGCCCCGGTGCCCGAAGTGATGATCCCGCTGGTCGGCACCAAGCGCGAGCTGGAGCTGATGAAGACGGTGGTCGACAAGGCCGCGCAGGCGGTGTTCGCCGAGAAGGGCCGCACGCTCGACTATCTGGTCGGCACGATGATCGAACTGCCGCGCGCAGCCCTCATGGCGGGCGAGATCGCCGAGGTGGGCGCCTTCTTCTCGTTCGGCACCAACGACCTCACCCAGACCACGCTGGGCGTGAGCCGCGACGACGCCTCGCGCTTCCTGACGACCTATGTCGAGAAGGGCATCTACGCCAAGGATCCGTTCGTCAGCCTCGACGTCGAGGGCGTCGGCCAGTTGATCGCCCTCGCCGCCGAGCGTGGGCGCAAGACCCGGCCCGACATCAAGCTCGGCATCTGCGGCGAGCATGGCGGCGATCCGGCCTCGATCGCGTTCTGCGAGAAGACGGGGCTCGATTATGTCTCGGCTTCGCCCTATCGGGTGCCGATCGCGCGGCTGGCGGCAGCGCAGGCGGCAATTCGAGGGAAGTGATGCTGACAGTGGCGGTAGCGGTAGCGACGGACGATGCAGCGGCCCTCAGCCGCGACCTTCTCGCCAGCCCTACCGCCACCGCCGTGCTGGAACGCCGCTGCGGCGGCCCGATCCGGGCGCACGTGGACCGCGCGGCCCACAAGGACCTGACGCCGGAGCAGCGGACCCGGCTGGGCGTGGGGCCCGACGAGCGGGTATTATATCGCAGCGTCGTGCTCCGCTGCGCGGGCGTGGCCTTCTCGGTTGCCGAGAACTGGTACGTGCCCGCGCGCCTTACCCCGGAAATGAACGCCGCGCTGGAGCAGGGCGATACCCCGTTCGGCGCGGTGATCCGGCCGCTCAAGCCCCATCGCAAGCCGCTGGAGCAGGTGCTGGCGGGCGTCGCGCCGTACGTGCTCCGTCACCGCGCGCTGGTGCTGGACGGCGAGGGCCGGGCGCTGGCGGAAGTGGTGGAGAATTACACGCCGGCCGTGCTGCGCTGATCCGTCTCAAGCCCCTCCCCTGAAGGGGAGGGGCTTGAGATTCATCGCCCCCTAAAACGAGAAACGCCCCCCTTCCTT
The DNA here is from genome assembly GCF_003096275.1 of Sphingomonas pokkalii. Taxonomy (GTDB): domain Bacteria; phylum Pseudomonadota; class Alphaproteobacteria; order Sphingomonadales; family Sphingomonadaceae; genus Sphingomonas; species Sphingomonas pokkalii. The sequence continues at coordinate 2,194,217 of NZ_QENQ01000001.1, read as the reverse complement.
GCGGAAGAGGGGCGCTTCCGGGGATAGCCCGGGTCGGTCGATCAGAACTTCGCCGTTGCCGACAGGTAGAAGGTGCGACCGGTGCGGCTGGCCATCTGGAAGGTGTCCGCGGTGGTCTGATAGGCGTCTTCGTGGGTGTTGTTCAGGTTGATCACGCCACCCGTGAAGCCCAGCCACTGGTTGGGCGTGAAGCCCAGCGCGAGGTCCATCTGGGTGCGGGCGCGCACCACATGGGTCTCGCCGCCGTTCACGAAGAAGCTGCTCGCCGCATCCTGCTTGTACGAGCTGCGATGGTTGACCGAGAAGCGCACGCTGAACATCTCGTTTTCCCAATAGGGCGTGATGTTGGCGGTGAACTTCGACAGGTCGCGCAGGTTGAAGCCGGTGCCCAGCGCGCTCGCATTGGTATCGACCAGGGTGATGTTGCCGGTGGCGCCGAAGCCCTTGACCGGCAGGATCGCGTCGAAATTCTCCGAAGCGGCGAACTCGACACCCTTGATGTGGATGGTGCGGTTGTCGTTCAGCACGCGGCTGAAGCTATAGTCGCTCTTCAGATCCGCCGACTGGCAGTCCGTCACCACGCCGTTCAGCGCCACGCCGTTATACGAGCTCGGGCAGTAGAACTGGGTGAAGGTGCCGTTCTTCACCGCCTTGTAGAAGCCGGCGATGCTCACCGAATTGCCGCGGCCATGGTAGAATTCCAGGCTGAGGTCGAGCTGGTTGGCGGTCAGCGGCTTGAGGCGCGATTCACCCGCCGAGACGCTGGTAAAGGGACGCTTCTGCTGCGAGACGCCGGTGCTGATGGTATCCGCCATCTGCGTCTGGCTGTTGAGCAGCGGGCGCACCAGCACCTTGGCGGCGGCGAAGCGGGCGACCAGCTTCGGCGTCAGGTCGAGCGCGAAGCTCGCGCTCGGCAGGACGTTGCCGTAATCCTGGACGATATGCTGCAGACCGAGCAGCGCGGCCTCGCTGCCGGTGCCGTCGGTCAGGCTGGCGGTGACGTTCTGGTGGGTATGCTCGTAGCGCACGCCCAGATTGCCGCGCAGTGCCATGCCGCCGACATTGGTGTCGACATTGGCCATCGCATAGACGGACGGCACATAGCGATCGACGCGGTAGGTGCTGGGCCAGTCCGGCACGTCCGGCACGGTGATGCCCTTCGACGCCAGCACGCGCTGCCATTCGGCGGCGTTGGTCGACAGGAACGAATGCGGGATCGACATCGCACCGTCGAGGAAGTTGCTGACCAACTGGCCGGTGGTGCCGAGATCCGGGATGAAGTTGAACTCGGGGAACTTCGCCGGGTCGCTCACGTCGCCGTCACGATCGTGGCGGAAGGCGCGGGTCGAGAAGCTCTCATGATGGTACTTGGCGCCCACCACGACCGACTGGATGCCGTTCCAGCCAAGCTCCTTGGTCACGTCGACCTGTGCGGCCTTGTCCTTGGCGGTCTGGATGTGCGTCGCACCGTCGACGAACGCGAACCAGGTGCGGTTGGCGTTGTTCCACACCGAACCGTCGGTCAGGCTCTGGGTGGTCCACTTGATGTTCTGCGGGTTCGAGATGTCGAGCGTGCCGCCCTGCGCGAACTTCACTTCGTCGATCGAGGCCCACTCGTACAGCGCTGCATTGCCCTTGGTGTAGTGGGCGACCGCGTGGACCTTCCAGCTATCGCCCGGCTGCCAGTTGATGGTGCCGGTATAGGCCTGCGTCTTCAGGTTGCGCAGTTCGGGCTGGGTGTTGTTGTCGACGTTGAAGTTGCTGATGGTGATGTTGTTGGCGATGCCGTTGGCCTTGCCGTTCACCTTGACCGCGCTCGACGCCCAGCGGCCGAAGACGAACTGGCGCGTGGTGTAGCGGGTGTGGTCGCGCGAATATTCGCCCTGGAGCAGCGCTTCGAAATTGTCGCTCGGCTTCCACTGGATCGCGCCGCTGGCCATCAGCTGCTCGGTATCGCGATCGATGCGGCGATAGCGCAGGTTACCCGGCACGCGCACCTCGGGATCGATCACCCCGGCATTGTACCAGTTCTTGATGAAGACATAGTCGCCGCGATCCTTCAGCTTCTGGTAGCTGACATTCGCCATCACGCCCAGCGTGCCGCCGGCGAAGCTGTCGATATAGGCGCCGCTGACCTTGGGCGTCCATTCCTTGCCGCGATAGTCGGAGTTGTAGCCCTTCACCCCGACGATGAAGCGCGGGCCCTTATAGGCGAGCGGCTTTACCGTATCGATGTTGACGGTGCCCGACAGGCCGCCGGTATCCATGTCCGCCGTCGGCGACTTCACCACCTGGATCGCGCTGGCGAGATCGGTCTGGATGATGTCGTAGCGGAAGCCGTCCTTGAAGTCGGCGCTGGCGAAGGTCTGGCCGTTGATCGTGGTGCGGGCATATTGCGCGCCGAGGCCACGGATGCTGATCGTCGAGCCGCGGCCGTTGATGTTCGACATCTGCACGCCGGCGATGCGCTGAATCGCTTCGGTAATATTCTGCGCCGGGAACTTGCCGATATCCTCGGCCGAAATCCCGTCGGTGATGCGGATATCCTTGCGCTTCGCGTCGAGCGCGGAAGCAAGGCTGGAGCGGAAGCCGGTGACGACGATCTCGCCGTCCGCGGCTTGGGCCTGGGGTTCTGCGGGGACAGCGCTGTCCTGCGCATGGGCGGAAGCGCCCAGCGCAATCGCGACAATGCAGCCGGCAGAGAGGAGAACCAATTTCGTACCAGCGCGCGCAGTGCGCGGACTATCGTGCTTCAGCATATACCACCCCTTATGACGACAACGGCCCTGCGGCGGGTCCGATCAACCGGGTCTTTCGCCCGGATGGGAGTGATTTGTCTTATCGGCCTGACCAATTGTCAAGCCACTGTAGGACAAGGGCATGACCTATATGAGACAATCGGATGAAGCCAGGCCATACCTCTGCAGCGAGGTGGATGCCTAAAATAGGAGGATATCAACGGTTTGCGGAAGGTGTGCAAGCATCGCACCCGCGTCGTTGACGACACAGGTGCGAGTTGAATTTTACATGTAAAATTACGAGTCGACACTCCGAGGATGAAGCGAAGATGTCGTCGATGCGTTGTCAGGCCACCCGGCCGAAGCGCCGCTCATGCTCTTCGGCACGCCCGCTGCGCAGCAGCGCGGCCTGTTCGCGCCACTGTTCGTCGACGATGGTGCCCCGCGGCACGCCGAGTCGTTCCTCCAGCGGCAGCTCATCTTCGGGTGGGAGATTCTCGATATCGCGAAACAGCTGGATGCCGAGCTGGTTGAGCTGGCGCTCGCGATGCTCATCGATGCCGCGGATCCTGCAGAGCAGGTCGGTGCCGCCATAGAACCAGCTGCGCATCGCCGTTTCCCGCCGCGAGGGCGTGGGATCGGCCACCGGATGTTCGGCAATGCTGCGATCGGCGATGCTGCGCTCCAGCCGCATATGGGCGGCTTCGAGCTCCCGGATGCGGGCATTGGCGGCGTCCAGCTCGTTTTGCGTGGCCTGGTGGCGATCCTGCTCCTGCGCATATTGCTCGCGCCAGCGGCGGCCGGTCGCGCTGGTCGCCATTCCGAGCAGCCAGCCCGCGAGCAGGGCGAGCGCAAGCGCGATGAACTGGATCGGCGTCGTAAAAGGCAGCTCGTTCATGGTTCTGGCTCCGGCAACCCGGCGAGAACCGGCGAGCTTGGGCGGGGTTCCCGCAGCCCGCCTCAGCGCAGCAGCGTATCGTGGATCGAGCAGGCGGCGGGCCCCAGAATCACGATGAACAGTACCGGCAGGATGAACAGGATCAACGGCACCGTCATGATGGCGGGCAGGCGCGCGGCCTTTTCCTCCGCCCGCATCATCCGTTCGTGGCGGAACTCCGCGGCCAGCACGCGCAGCGACGAGGCGAGGGGGGTGCCGTACTTCTCCGTCTGGATCATGGTCGTCGCCACGCCGCGGATCGATTCGAGGCCGATGCGGTTAGCCAGATTCTCGAAGGCCTGGCGGCGATCGGCAAGGAAGCCGAGTTCGATCGCCGTGAGCGAGAATTCCTCGCCCAACTCGCCATAGGCGCGTCCGAGCTCCTTGGCGACGCGGGCAAAGGCGGCGTCCACGGTGAGGCCGGCTTCGGCGCAGATCACCAGCAGGTCGAGCGCATCGGGAAGCGCCTGGCGGATCGCATGGCTGCGCGTGCGGATACGGCTGTCGAGATAGAGATCGGCGGCCTTGTAGCTGAGGATCAGCGTGCCGGCGGCGAGCATATAGGCTTTCACGGGCGACCAATGCGCCAGCGCTTCGGTGCCATAGACCAGATAGAGGATCGGGCCGCCGATCAGGATCGGCAGCGCGAGCCGCGCGAAAATGACGATCACGGCGACTTCGCGGCGGCGGATTCCGGCGCGCAACAGCTTCAGCCGCACTTGTTCGAGTTGCTCTTCCTGCAGCACGCGTGCCCAGGACAGCAGCGCGCGGATGCGATCGGTCATGTCGCTGCGCCGGACGAGGCTGGCACGCCGTTTCGACGCGGGGACGACGATCCCCGCTTTCAGCTCTTCGCGCCGCTGGTTGAGAAGGCGTATGCGCCGCGCCATCGGATCCGGGGCGAGAAAGGCGGCATGCAGCGCGACCAGCAGCGCGGCGACGGCGATGAAGGTCAGGATCGCGGCAGCCCAGCCGGGATCGATGCCGAGTTTCAAGAGGATGGCTGCGTCCATCGACTCAGATCTCGAACCGGACCATATGAGCCATGATCAGCGCGCCGATCGCCATCCATACCAGCGCGCAGATGCCCGCCAGCATCAGCCGGGAATCGGTGAAGAACTGTACCATATAGCCATTGTTGATCGACCATATCAGCGCGAAGACGATGAACGGCAGCGCGCCGACGATCATCGCCGAGGCCCTGCCTTCCGACGACATCGCCTTGATCTTCAGCCGCATCTGCGCCCGCTTGCGCAGCACATCGGCCAGGTTCGACAGCGTTTCGGCCAGGTTGCCGCCGGTTTCGCGCTGGATGGCGATGGTGATGGTGAAGAAGCGGAATTCCGGCGTGTCGAGCCGGTCCGCGCTGTCTTGCAACGCGGCATCGAGGGTGCGGCCGATCTTGATCTTGTCGCCGATCGCACGGAATTCTTCACCCACCGGGCCGTCGATTTCCTGGCCGACCACGGCCATGGTTTCGGCCACGGGGAGGCCCGAACGGAGCCCGCGCACCAGCAGATCGATGGCGTCGGGGAAGCGTGCGGTGAAGCGGGCGCTGCGCCGGGTAATGTAGATGCCCACCACCGCGCGCGGCACCGTCAGCCCAGCCAGAACCGCAAGCGCCAGTGCCGTCACCCATTCGGCGCCCGCGAACGCCAGCAGCAGCGCCACGACCAGCACCACGATCAGCGTTGCCCCACCATATTGGCCGATCGTCCAGCCCTTTCCGGTTCGGTCCAGGCGCTTGTTCAATTGGCTGCGGTTGGGCAGCATCGTTCCGGCCAGGCGATCCCAGCCTGTGGCGCGCGCGGTGGAAATGCCGCGGAGCTGCCGTTCCTCGCCTTCCGGCGCGTCCGCGCCGATAAGGTGCCGATCGCGCAGCGACGATAACCGGCGGGCGCTCGCGCGCCCTGCCGAGGGGCCGGAGAAGGCCAGCAGCATCAGCACCAGCGCGGTCGAGGCGCCGACGACGACGAGGAATGCGGGCAGGAGCACCATCCGCTTCCGTCAACTCCGGCGCTGGCCGAGCAGTGCCTTCAGCCCGGCGAGCCTGCCGAGCAGCGACGTACCCGCCACGGGTTTTGGCGCCGCCGGCTCCACCACCGCCGCATCGCCGATTGCGACGATCCGTTTCGCCAGATCGGTCAGCGCCGCCATGCTGCGATGGCCCTTGGCCATTTCCGCGATCGGTTTTCCAAGCTTGGCCGCCTGCGCGGCGATCCGCGGTTCGAAGGGCAGCACCAGGTCGAGCGCCTGTTCGATCGATCCTTCGAAATCCTTGCGGCTGATCTCGAGCGCGGCCGCAGACGGCACCTTGTTGGCGATGACGAGTACCTGCGTCTCCGGTGCGTTGGTCTTCAACCAGCTCAGGATCCGGATCGCATCGCGCGCGGACGCTAGGGTCAGCTCGGTCACCAGCACGGCGACCTGGACGTCGGCGATCAGGTGCGGGTGCTGGACCAGCATCTGGCGCGGCAGATCGACGACGGTGCAGTCGAACGCGCTCCGCATCTCCTCCTGCAACTGGTAGAAGACGGCGCCGTCGCCCATCATCGGCGCGTCGATCGGCGCTTCGGCGGAGAGGACCGCCAGTCGTTCCGAGGCGCGCACCATCGCGCGTTCGATGAACAGTCCGTCGATGCGGCTGGGATTTTCGATCGCATCGGTAAGCCCGCGTCCGGGTTCCAGATCGAGCGCGAGCGCGCCGGTGCCGAAATGAACGTCCAGATCGAGCAGCGCCGTGGTGCGGCTCTGGCGTTCGCTGATCAGCCAGGCAAGCGAGGTGGCGGTGCTGGTCGCGCCCACGCCGCCGCGCGCGCCGATCACCGCGACGGCACAATGTGGCCGGCCGTCCTGCGCTTCCCGAACATCCGGGCCGTAGAGGCTGGCCTGTGCGTTCAGAAAGGCATCGCGCAGCATCTCCGGGTGGATTGGCTTCAGCAGATAATCCTGGATGCTGCTGGCAAGCAGTGCGCGATAGAGGCGGACATCGTTCACCTGGCCAGCGGTGATCACCACCGTGCCGGGTTCGCAGACTTCGGCCAGCGCGTGGATGTCGGCCAGGGCATCGCTCGATTCCGAAAGGTCGACGAACAGGATGTTCGGGCTGGCGGAGACGGCAAGGGTCTGCACCGCATCGCGTAGGCTGCCGCGCACCACTTTTTCGGGCGACCAGCCAAGCTCTATTGCGATCGGCCGCATCAGATCCGCGGTCGCCTCGTCGCAGACGAACGCTGCAAAGGGCTCGCGGGTGCCGGTCCGGCCAGGGTTGAACGGCAGGTTCACCGTGGCGTCGCCCCTGCCGGTTCGGCCTTTACGGCGGTCCCGCCGGCGCCGGTGGGGGCTGCGGCCCGATAGGCGCCGATCGCCTTGGCGGCGGTGGCGGGATCGGCGATGGGGGCAGCGGGGGAGCCGCGCACCAGGTCCGCCGGATCGGCGACCATCGCCGCCAGGTTGCTGTTGGTGGCGCAGCCGAAGTTCGAGCTGGTGCTGGCGTCCGCCGTCACCATCGAGGGATGCGAATAATCCGGGCAGCCGGGAACGCTGGCGCTCGACCGCGAGACGACGACACGCAGGCGGCCGGGGACGAGTGCACCTTCCGTAGCCGGAGCGCGATCGGCGAGCATCAGGCCGTAGCGGCTCGCCAGCGCCGCCACGTCGCCGCGCGCGATATTGCCTTGCGCGCCATCGTCGATGGCGATGCGATCGCCGTACCGGAGGTCCAGCGCCGCCATCCAGTCCGCCAGCCGCTGCGCTTCGCCGGCGGCGAGGGCGCCCGATTCCACTCGCAGATCGATGGCGAGGGTCTGTCGGGTAACGATCGGCTGATGCACCGATTCGAGCCCGCCATTATAGCCGCTGCACCCTGCGAGCAGGAGCGCGGGAGCGGCGAAGAGCGAGCGGGGGATGCGCGGGAACAAGCGGAGACTCCTCATGCGCGGCGATCAGAAGCTGAAACCGGGCGTCGGTGGGGCGCCCTTCGGTTTTCGGGAGGGCGCCGGTGGCGGCGAGGCGGCGGGGGCCATCTGCGGTCTGGGCGCAGCGTCGCGGTTCGCGCCGGCGAGCTTGCCCAGGAACAGCCGGTCGAAATCGTTCGGCGCGCGATAGCCATCGGTGGGCAGCACGATCTGGTTCGCGTTGACCGGGCGGACCAGATAGGGGGTGATCACGATCACCAGCTCGGTTTCGTTGCGCTGAAACCCGTTCGACCGGAACAGGGCACCCAGGATCGGCACGTCGCCCAGGCCCGGAGTCTTGGTAATCGAATTGTTGTGGCTGTTCTGCAGCAGGCCGCCGATCACCATGCTTTCGCCGGACCCCAGCTCCACGGTGGTTTCGCTGCGACGGGTGGTCAGCGCCGGGATGGTGGTGTTGTTCACCGTCACCGCGCCGGACGACGAGAGCTGTGATACCTCCGGCCGCACATGCAGCGCGATGCGGCCATCGGAGAGCACCGTCGGGGTGAAGGCGAGGCTGACGCCATATTGCTTGTATTCCACCGTCGTGGTGCCCAGCGCCTGCGCGATCGGGATCGGGATTTCGCCGCCGGCGAGGAAATTGGCGGTCTCCCCCGACAAGGCGGTGAGGCTTGGCGAGGCCAGCGTGGAGACCTGGCCGATGGTTTCGCCGAAATCGAGGCTGGCGAGCAGATCGGTGCCGAGCATCCGACCGGCCGCGCCGATTATGCTGTTACCGGTGCCGGGGCTGGGGAGCTTATAGATCGTGCCGCCGGGCCCGACGCCGCTCGTGGGATCGACGACCGTGCCGTTGTTGGTGGTGATCGATCCCTGCTTGCCCTGCTGAAAGCCGAACAGGAAGCTGCCATGATCGCGATTGGTGAAGTTGACGTTCAGGTTCTTGACGAAGCTGCGGCTGACTTCGGCGAAACGCACCTGCAACTGCACCTGCAGCGGGGTGGCGGTGCGCAGCCGGTTGACCACGCCGATCTTCAGCGCGGCATTGGGATCGGGATTGAGCAGGCTGGTGACGAGCTGCTGCGCCTGTTCGCTATCCTGTGGCGAGCGGACAGTGCCGTTCAACACGGCGATGCGTCCGACGGTGGTGACGGTGACATCGGCATCGGGCATCGCCGCCTTCATCATCCGATCGATCGATCCGAGATTCTGGCTGACGCGAACGGTGGCCGAATAGACAATTCCGCCGCCAGCGCTGGTGGCGAACACGGTCGCTTCGCCGGCCGTCTTGCCGAACAGGTGGATCTGCCGCGTGCTGGCGACATAGACATCGGCGACGCCGGGGTTCGAGGTCCAGACATTGGCCGCAGCGGCCGGCAGCGTGACGAGTTGGCCCTCGCCGGTCGACAGCGCGACATCGTGTTGCGGACGCTGGCTGCCCGCCGGCAGCGGCGCGGTGCGGACGACCGGGCGGGCCGGTGCGCGCTGCTGGGCGAGTACCGGCCCGGCCGCGAGCGCGACGAGCGCCGCCGCCAGCGTGCCGCGGACGAGAGCCTGCGTACCCATGATCAGTTCTTTCCTCCCACGGGTACCAGGCTGGCATCGTTGCCGCGCACCACACGGACGATGGCACCCATCGGCGCCGCTCGCGGCATCGGCGCGGAGACGGCGGGCGCGGACATCGTCGCGGCGCCGGCGTCGCCCCGGCCGGGGACGGTACTGCGCTGGAACCGCGATACGTCTGCGCCGGTGACGAAGGTTTCGCCGCCTTCCTGCGGCCCTCCGGCGCGGTGGGCGAGCATCGCCTTTTCCTGGCGGGGATCGTCGGACACGTCGATGGCGCCGCTGGCGATCGCTTCTTCCAGGCCGTCCGCCGCATCGGCGATCGAGCGCAGCGACAGCGATAGGGCGCCCACCGTCTGCGCCACCGCGATCTTTTCGGCGATGCGCGGCGTCGCTTCCAGCGTCACGGTCGAATAGCCGTTGACGATCGTATTGCCGCGGCCATCGGTCTGTTTGTCGGTCCGCTGATCGGTGGCGAGGACGCGCAGATTGCGCAGCACGGTTTCCGATGCGCGCAGCGGTGGGCCGTCGCCGCCACCTGCGACTGTCTGGGTCAGGATCAGGTCGACGCGGTCGCCGGGGAACACGAATCCCGCCACGGCACTTTGCGCCGATACCGGCACCGTCACGGCGCGCATTCCCGGGCCGAGCGCGGCGGCGAGGAAACCCCGGTCGCCCGGCTTGACCAGCGCCCCCTGGGGTACCGGCTGGCCGGCGGGAATGGCGAAGCGGACGACCGTCCCCTGCAGACGGGCGAGATCGCTCTGGCCGCGCAGCAGATAGGCGCCTGCAACCAGTTCCTTCGGCCACGGGCGGAACTCGACCGTGCTGGAATCGAGGATCGTTCCGATGGGTAGCGCACGGCGGGCGACCAGCACGTCTATGGTGTTGGCGGGCGCCGCGGGCGGCGCCACCGCAGGAACAGCAACCGCAATGGGCGCGGCCGTGCCGAGGACAAGGCTGCGCGCCAGCAGCGCCGTGACCGCTGCGACGATCAGCGCGCCGGCGATCAGCAATAGCCTCCGTGGATCCATGGTGACATCACGCCTTTTCGTGTCGTTGGCCGCGCCCGGTTTCGGCAGCGTTAAGCATCATCCAAAGCGGTTAAGAATCGGTTCGCGCAGCGCAATCAGCGTCGCTACGACGATCGCCACGCCATAGGGCACCTCGATCGATCGGGGTGGGCGCCGCCGCAGCCGGGCATGAATAAGCATTGCCACCGTCAGCACGCCACCGAGCAGCGCCATCCACACCAGCATCCGCGCCATCGCCAGCAGCGGCAGCCACAATGCCACGGCACCGATCAGCTTCACGTCGCCGCCGCCCATCTGGCCCAGCGCGAAGGCACCGGCGAACAGCGCGAAAGCGCCTGCGGCACATCCGATCTGGATGCCGATATCGGGCCAGAGCGGCAGTCCCTGTGCCCACCACCAGGCGGGGGCAAGCAGGGCGATGGCTGCATTCCGGCCATTGCCGATCTCGCGCGTCGTCACGTCCTGCACCCCCGCGGCGAGCAGGAGGAGCACCAGCGTGCCGAGCAGAACTGCGGAGAAGATCGCCCCCATAGCCCGCAAGTGGCTAGACGGACGGGCTTACGAAACCGTAACCACCCGCCATGGCAGTTTTACCGAACCTGCGCCGGGCGATCCCAGCGGACGCATTGGTCGATACCTGGGATGCCCGCGATGGCTGGGCACTGCGGCGTTTCCGCTGGCCCGCCGATGGGGCCACGTCGCGCGGCAGCATCCTGTTCCAGACCGGGCGAGGCGACATCTTCGAGAAGTATCTGGAGACGTTCGGCCATTGGCAGGGCCAAGGATGGAATGTCGCCGCGTTCGATTGGCGGGGGCAGGGGGGATCGGGCCGGCTGACGCCGAAGGCCAATTGCGGGCATATCGACGATTTCGCAACTTATGTCGCCGACGTGCAGGCCTTCTATCGCGAATGGGCGGCCTCCACCCCCGGCCCGCATGTGGTGATGGGCCATTCGATGGGGGGGCATCTGATGCTTCGGGCGCTGGTGGAGCGGGCGATCGATCCCGATGCCGCGGTGCTGATTGCGCCGATGCTGGGGGTGCGCAGCCTGTTCGGGCGATTCGCCGCCCCGGCGGCGCGGTTGCTCGCTCGGCTGGGCGATCCCCGCCGCCCGGCGTGGAAGGGCAACGAGAAGCCCTACACGACCGAAACCCGCGCACGCCTGCTGACCCACGATCTGGAACGCTATGCCGATGAAATCTGGTGGCAGACGGAAGCGCCCGCGCTGCTGACCGGTGCGCCGAGCTGGCAATGGCTGCTCGAAGCATTCCGGTCGATGGCCGCGCTCGAGGCGAGTCCGATCGAGCAGTTGCGCGTCCCGTTGCTGGTGCTGGTCGCCGAAGCGGATCGTCTGGTGGACGCGCGCGCGGCCTTGCGGATTGCGCCGCGCCTGCCGGACGCGCGGGTGGAGCGCTTCGGTGCGGAGAGCGCACACGAGATTCTGCGCGAGGCCGATCCGGTCCGGAACCGTGCGCTTGCTGCGATCGACGATTTCCTGGCCGCGCGGGCCCCGCGCCGGTGAGCCGTTTTGACATCGCCGTGATCGGTGCGGGGATCGCCGGTGCGAGCCTGGCTGCCGCACTGGCGCCGCGGATGCGGGTGCTGATCCTCGAAGCGGAGGAGCGGCCGGGCTATCATGCCACCGGCAGGTCGGCGGCGTTCTGGTCCGAAACCTATGGCGGCCCGGATGTGCAGCCGCTCACCACCGCCTCCGGCCCGATGTTGCGCGCGGGCGGGTTCCTCGATCCGCTGGGCGAGGTGCATATCGCACGCACGGGGAGCGAGGCCGCGGTGGAGTCGTTCCTGGCAACCTTCGCCGGCAGCGGCGTGGCGCTGGCGCGCATCGATCCCCGCGTGATGGTGCCCGGCCTGCGCGAGGACTGGGCGCTGGGCGTGCACGAGCCCGGCTGCGCCTATATCGACGTGGCGGCGCTGCATCAGCATTTCCTGGGCGAGGCACGGCGGGCGGGGGCGGTGCTGCATCTCTCCGCGGGCGTGACGGGCCTGGCGCGGGCGGCGGGCGGTGGCTGGTCGATCGAGACCGCCGCCGGGCGGTTCGCCGCCGATCTGCTGGCCAACGCCGCCGGCGCCTGGGCGGACGGCGTGGCGGCACTGGCTGGCGCGGCACCGATCGGTATCCGCGCCTATCGCCGCACCATGGTGCAGTTGCGTACCGATCCCGCGCCGCCGGCTGGCTGCCCGCTGGTGAGCGATCTGGGCGGCAGCTTCTACTTCAAGCCGGAAGCCGGGGGGCGGCTGTGGCTGACCCCGCATGACGAGATCGACAGCCCGCCCTGCGACGCCGCGCCCGAGGAGATCGATGTGGCCATCGCGATCGATCGCCTCGAGCAGGCGGTGGATTGGCGGGTGTCGGCGCTGGAGCATCGCTGGGCCGGCCTGCGCAGCTTCGCGCCGGATCGCCGCCCGGTCTATGGCGCGGACCCGGCCGTGCCGGGCTTCTTCTGGTGCGCGGGGCAGGGTGGCTTCGGCATCCAGACGGCGCCCGCCGCGGCCCGGCTAGCCGCTGCGATGATCCTCGGGGAAGCGTCGGACATCGGCGTCGACCCCGCACGCTATCATCCTGCCCGATTCCTGGACGGAGCGGGTTGATTGGTCTGGCCAAACTGCCTTGCGAAATGGCCGCTCTTGCCTATGAATGCTGGACGATGAAGCTCAACCGCAGCAAACTTTACCAGCGCGTCGCCGCGTCCATTGCCGACGGAATCGAATCCGGCCGTTGGGCGACCGGCACGCGTTTGCCCGGCGAACGGGACCTTGCCGAGGAGTATAAGGTCAGTCGTCCCACCATCCGCGAAGCGATGATCGCCCTGGAAATGAAGGGGTGGATCGAAGCGCGGCACGGTTCCGGCCTGTACGTCACCCATCGCGACAGCCAGGGCGGCCTTCGCGAGGATGCGCTGAACCTGGATATCGGCGCGTTCGACCTCACCGAGGCGCGGATCCTGTTCGAAGGCGAGGCGGCGGCGCTGGCGGCAGTGTCGATCACGGCCGAGCAACTGGCCGAACTGGACGGCATCGCGCAGGAAATGTCCGATCCGGCGGTGGCCAATGCGGCGCTGTTCGATGCCGATCACCGCTTTCACATCGCCATCGCCAATGCCACCGGCAATGCTGCTATCCGCAGCGTCGTCGAGTATCTGTGGGACCTGCGCACCCGCTCGCCGCTGTGCGCGAACATGTTCGATCGGGCGCGCCGCAACGGCGTGAACCCGCGTTTCGACGAGCATCGCCCGATCCTCGATGCGCTGCACGCCCGCGATCCGCACGGCGCACGATCGGCGATGCGTCGCCACCTGCGCGGCGTGGTGGACGACCTGCTGGAGGCGACCGAGCTGGAACTGCTTGAACGTGCCCGCCACGAACTGGATGCGCGGCGCGATACGCTGGCGCGCCGTCTGGAAATCGGCCCGGACTGACCCTTTCCGCTACGGCAAGCGTGACTTGACGGCGGACAAGGATTTATCCGGCGATTCAACCCGCCAAGGGGTGCGCCGCCTGCCGTTTTGCCCTATGATGCGAGGGTGACCAGCTCCGCCATCCCCTTCGAATTCCGCGTCGACGTTGCGCAGGACGACATCGATTTCATGGGGCATGTCAACAATGCCTCCTATCTCAAATGGGTGCAGGACGCGGTGGTGAGCCACTGGCAGGCGCTGGCCCCGGTCGAGGCCGTGGCCGAGCATCTGTGGGTCGCGCTGAAGCACGAGATCACCTATCGCCGCCCTGCCTTCCTCGACGATGACGTGGTGGCGACCGTACTGCTCGAAAAGGTCCAGGGTGCGCGGGCGTTCTACGAAACGGTGATCCGGCGCGGCACGGAAGTGTTAGCCGAAGTGAAGTCGAGTTGGTGCTGCCTGGACGCCGAGACTCGTCGTCCGGCACGCCTGGCCAAGGACGTGATCGACCGGTTCTTCGTGAAGGGCGAGTAAGCGGGCCTCTCCACCCAGGGCGAGGCCGTACTGGTGAGAATCGAAGCTATGCCCTTCGCCAGATCGGAAAGAACGCATTTTCCGCCGATCCCATCGCTTGGGCCATCTGTGCGAAATCAATGCCGGGCAGGTTGCTGAGGTAGTCGAGCGCCGCGTCCTCGCCTGTCGCTCCTTGCGGATAGACGCAGGCGACGCGATCGTCCGGCCCGAACAGCAGCCACCAAAGGTCGGTGCCCCAGGGGCCGGATTCATTGGTTTCGATGGCGACGCCGCGCAGGTCGCTCTTCGCCAGCCGTTTCATCGTACCGGCATCGTCGGTGATCTGGATATAGTCGGTATCGACCTCGACGATCCAGCGCGCTTCCGGTTGAAGACGGGCCGTTCGTTTCCGGAGCCACCCGAACATCCGAGGCCCCTACCGCGCCGCCACCGCTGCATCGCTCGCCAGCTTGTCGGCGCGCTCGTTGTCGGGGTGGCCGGCATGGCCCTTCACCCATTTCCACTCGACCCGGTGCGGCTTCGCGGCGGCCAGCAGTTCCTGCCAGAGATCGGCATTCTTGACCGGCTTCTTGTCCGCCGTGCGCCAGCCATTCTTCATCCAGCCATGGATCCACTTGGTCAGGCCGTCCATCACATAGCGGCTGTCGGTGGAGAGCGTCACCCGGCACGGGCGCTTGAGCGCCTTCAGTCCCTCGATCGCGGCCATCAGCTCCATGCGGTTGTTGGTGGTGTGCGCCTCGCCGCCGGACAGTTCCTTCTCGACCTCGCCCATTCGGAGCAGCGCGCCCCAGCCGCCCGGGCCGGGGTTGCCCTTGCACGCGCCGTCGGTCGCGATCTCGACATGCTGGAGTTCGGTCATGCGAGCGCCGCCAGGGCAGACTCATAAGCCCGCGCGCGGCGCCAGAAGGCCATCGGGTCCTTGCGCGTCACCAGCGCGTCGGCCGGCGTGTTGAGCCAGTCCCAGGCGCGCGACAGGGTGAAGCGGATGCAGGCGCCGGTCGCCAGCAGCGGAAGGATCGCGCGCTCCTGCTCGGTCAGCGTGTAGCTGGTCTCATAGCCATGGAGCAGCGCCTCGGAGACATAGGGATCGAACTTCGTGCCCGTCGCATCGAACGCCCAGGCGGTGTGCATCACCGCGAGGTCGTACAGCCGCAGATCGGTGGAGGCGAAGTAGAAGTCGATCAGCCCGGTGACGCGGTTGCCGAGCATCAGCACATTGTCCGGGAACAGGTCGGCATGAATCGCACAGCTGTCGAAGCCCTCGCGTGGCCAGGCCTTGGTCACCCGGTCCAGCGCCTGGCCGAGTTCGTCGTACAGCCCCGGCGCGATGTCGTTGAGGCTGGTGCCGCAGCGCTCGAACAGCGGGCGCCAGGTGTCGACGCCCATCGAGTTGGGGCGGTTCAGCGGGAAGTCGGCGACGGCCTTGTGCATCTTGCCCATCGCTTCCGCCGCCGCGCGTGCTTGCGCCGGGGTGGGGTGCGAGACCGAGACGCCCGACAGGAACTGGATCAGGCAGGCCGGGCGGCCCTCCAGCGTGTGGATCAGCGTGCCGTCGCGATCGGGCACCGCCGGGGGCACCGGCAGGCCGCGATCGGCGCAGTGATCGAGCAGCGCCATGAAATAGGGCAGGTCGCCCTGATCGACGCGCTTTTCGTAGAGGGTGAGGATGAAGCGGCTCTTCGTCGTGTCGACGAGGTAGTTGCTGTTCTCCACCCCTTCGGCGATGCCCTTGGCGGAAACCAACTCGCCGACATCGAAGCGCTCGAGAAACGCCGACAGCGCCTCGGCCGAAACCTGCGTGTAGACAGCCATTACGCGGCCTCGAGCCCGCGGGGCAGCTTGAAAACGACGTTCTCCTCGACCGTCTCGACCTCGCGTTCGGTGATCGAGAACTGGGTACCAAGCCGCTCGACCACTTCGCGCACCAGCACTTCGGGGGCCGAGGCGCCGGCGCTGATGCCGACATGGGTGACGCCGTCGAACCACGCGAAGTCGATCTCGGCGGCGCGCTGGATCAGCACTGCGCGGGCGCCGCCGCGCTTGGCGACCTCGACCAGTCGCAGCGAGTTCGACGAATTGGGCGCGCCGATCACCAGCACCAGCTCCGCCTGCTCAGCGATCGCCTTCACCGCGCCCTGGCGGTTCGAGGTGGCGTAGCAGATGTCGTCCGCGCCCGGCGCCAGCATCGTCGGGAAGCGGCGCTTGAGGATGCCGAGCACGGCGGCGGTGTCGTCCACCGACAGTGTCGTCTGGGTGAGGAAGGCGAGGTTCTCGGGGTCCGGCACGACGACGGATTCGGCATCCGCCTCGGTTTCGACCAGCGTCATCGCGCCTTCGGGCACCTGGCCGAAGGTCCCGATCACCTCGGGGTGGCCGGCATGGCCGACGAACAGAATGTGCCGCCCGGCGGCAACGTGGCGCTCGGCCTGGCGATGGACCTTCGAGACCAGCGGGCAGGTGGCGTCCAGGTACGAGAGCCCGCGCTGCTCGGCCTTGTGCGGTACCGCCTTGGGGACGCCGTGGGCGGAGAAGACCACCGGCACGCCGTCCGGCACATGGTCCAGCGTCTCGACGAACACGGCCCCCTTGGCGCGCAGATTCTCGACGACGAACTTGTTGTGGACGATCTCGTGCCGGACATAGACCGGCGCGCCGTATTTCTCGATCGCGAGTTCGACGATTCGGATCGCGCGGTCGACGCCGGCGCAGAAGCCGCGGGGCGCTGCGATCAGCAGCTCCAGGGGACGCTTTTCGGTGTTTGCCATCGGGTGGAGCCTCTACGCGATTGCTTGCGCGGGCGGAAGGCGGTTCCTATGGTGCGCGCCGTTCCGGTCCCTGTCTCGTGCGAGATGGGGGGCGGCTGTTCGGTTCGAAAGGTTGCCCTCCCTTGTCTGTGCCTAAGTTCACCGTTCCCGCCCTGATCCTGCTTGCCGCTGGCGGCTGTGCCCGCACCGGCGAAATCACCGAAGGCGGTATCAGCGCGGTGCGCACCGCCTGCCCGACGGTGGCGATTCCGGCCGGCCTCGGCGACGTGACGCTGTTCGATCCGGCGACCAGCCGCGAAGCGGAAGCGATCGACGTGGTGGCGACGATCACCAACGTGCAGCCGACCTGCAACGACGCCGGCGCCCAGGTGGTGACCAACATCAAGTTCGACGTGCTGGCGCGCCGCCGCGATGCCGGCCCGGCCCGCGACGTGGTGCTGCCCTATTTCCTTACGGTCGTTCGTGGCGGCACCAAGGTGGAGGCGAAGCGGGTGAGCAACATCACGCTGCACTTCGAGGCGGGCCAGATTCGCGCCAGTGCCGTCGGCAGCGCAACCAGCAGCGTCTCGCACGCGGCAGCGACGCTGCCCGACGACGTCCGCCGCCGCCTGACGGAAAAGCGCAAGGCGGGTGAGCAATCGGCTGCGACGGATCCGCTGTCCGATCCCACGGTGCGCAGCGCGGTGCTTTCCGCGACGTTCGAGGCGCTGATCGGCTTCCAGCTGACCGAGGACCAGCTGAAGTACAACGCGACGCGGTGATCCTTGGAACCCCCTCCCGCTTGCGGGAGGGGGCAGGGGGTGGGCCCGCGCTCTCCTCCTGGCGATGTGCTCTTGGATGGCGGGGGCCCACCCCCAGACCCTCCCGCAAGCGGGAGGGGAGCGCGCTCTTACCAGATTTACCCTCAATCCCCGATTGACTCCGACAAGCCGTCCCGCCAAGGCGGGCGCGTCGATGCCGGGCAACCGGCATGGGCATGCGCGGGAGAGAATCCGGTTCGCCGGATCGCCGAAGGAGCAACCGCCCCGGAATCTCTCAGGCACCGAGGACCGCGCAGGCCACGACACTCTGGAAAGCGAGCCGGCTTGCAGCCGGGCTCCACCGAAGGGGTAAGCCGGGCCCAAACCCGCGCGAAAGCTCTCAGGTTCCGTGACAGAGGGGGCGATGGTGCTGCGGGGAGCGGTCTGCTCCATGCGCGTCATTGAAACCCTTGATGCCCGGAGTGCCCCATGAGCGAGACCCTCGACGCCACCGCCGAAACCGAAACGCCGATCGAGACGCTGCCGCTCGACGCCTGGCACCGCGCGCGCGGCGGCCGGATGGTGCCGTTCGCGGGCTATGCGATGCCGGTCCAGTATGAAGGCATCATGGCCGAGCATCTGTGGACGCGCGAGCATGCCGGGCTGTTCGACGTCAGCCATATGGGCCAGCTGCTCTTCTCGGGCGTCGAGTTCGATGCGGGGCTCGAAAAGCTGCTGCCGGGCGACGTGAAGGGCCTGGGCGAGGGCCGGATGCGCTATTCGCTGCTGCTCAGCGAAGAGGGCGGCATCCATGACGACCTGATGATGACCCGCCTGCCCGCCGACAACGCCTTCGAGATCGACGGCGGCACGATCTACATGGTCGTCAACGGCGCGACCAAGTGGGACGATCTCGGCGTGTTCCGCGAATTCCTGCCCGACGAAGTGACGATCAACCATCTGGAAGACCAGGCGCTGCTGGCGCTGCAGGGGCCGGAAGCGGTCACCGCGCTCGCCCGCGTGCTGCCGGGCGTCGAGAAGCTGGTGTTCATGACCGCCGCCGCCTTTGAGTGGAACGGCAACCCGCTTTGGGTCAGCCGCTCGGGCTATACCGGCGAGGACGGCTACGAGATCTCGCTGCCGGGCGAGGCGGCCGAAGCGTTCGCCGACGCGCTCACCGCGCAGCCCGAAGTGAAACCGATCGGCCTGGGCGCGCGCGATTCGCTGCGCCTGGAGGCCGGCCTGCCGCTCTATGGCCACGACCTCGATCTCGAGACCACGCCGGTCGCCGCTGATCTTGGCTTCGCGCTGTCCAAGCGCCGCCGCGAGGAAGGTGGCTTCGCCGGTGCCGAGCGCATTCTCGCCGAGCGCGAGCAGGGAAGTGCCATGAAGCGCGTCGGGCTGATCGTCGAGGGCCGCCAACCGGTGCGCGAGGGCGCGGCGGTGGTCGACGCCTCGGGCGCGGAAGTCGGCAAGGTCACTTCGGGCGGGTTCGCGCCCTCGGTGCAGAAGCCGATCGCGATGGCGTACGTACCTGCCGCACTTGCAGCGGCCGGCACCAAGATTACGCTTGTCCAGCGGGGCAAGCAGCACTCCGCGGAAGTTGTGGCAATGCCCTTCGTCCCCCACCGCTATGTCCGAAAGGGAGCGTGACATGAGCCGTTATTTTACCGAAGACCATGAGTGGATCGAAGTCGACGGCGACGTCGCGACGGTCGGCATCACCGAATATGCCCAGAGCCAGCTCGGCGACATCGTGTTCGTCGAGGTGCCCGATGAGGGCAAGGAACTGAGCAAGGGCGACGATGCCGCCGTCGTCGAGAGCGTGAAGGCGGCGTCGGACGTCTATGCGCCGGTGTCGGGCACCGTTGTCGAGGGCAATGAAGACCTCGCCGACAACCCTGCGCTGGTGAACGAGGATCCGGAAGGCGAAGGCTGGTTCTTCAAGATGACGCTGAGCGACGAGAGCGAGCTGGAAGGCCTGATGAACGAGGCGAAGTACCAGGCGTTCGTGAGCAAGCTGTGATCTGACCTTTCCCCCTCCCGCGTGCGGGAGGGGGCAGGGGGTGGGCCCACGCTCTCCTCCTGAGGGGCCGCCCGAGGATAGCGGGCGCCCACCCCCGGCCCCTCCCGCACGCGGGAGGGGAGAAGCAGGGGGGATCGAATTTCTCCTCCGCAAGGGAGGAACGCTGGGGCGGGCCAGAACCCTCCCCAAACCAAAAGGCCCGCGGATGGCGGGCGCCCACCCCCAACCCCTCCCGCACGCGGGAGGGGAGTAGGACAGTCGATGCGCTACCTGCCCCTTACCCCGGCCGACCGTCAGGCGATGCTTGGCACGATCGGCGCCCAGTCGATCGACGATCTGTTCGTCGACGTGCCCGAAAGCGCCCGCCTGAGCGGGCCGATCGCCGGCCTGCCGATGCATGCGTCGGAACTCGCGGTCGAACGCCACATGACCGCGCTCGCGCGCAAGAACATCGCCGCCGGTGAGGCGCCGTTCTTCCTGGGGGCAGGGGCCTATCGCCACCATGTGCCGGCCTCGGTCGACCACCTCATCCAGCGCGGCGAGTTCCTCACCGCCTACACGCCCTACCAGCCGGAAATCGCGCAGGGCACGCTGCAGATGATGTTCGAGTTCCAGAGCCAGATCGCCCGGCTGCTGGGCTGCGACGTCGCCAACGCCTCGATGTACGACGGCTCGACCGCGTGCTGGGAGGCAATCTCGATGGCGCGGCGCGTCACCAAGCGCGGCAAGGCGATCCTCTCGGGCGGCCTGCACCCGCATTATGTCTCGGTCGCCAAGACGATGGCGCGCTTCACCGGCGACCAGCTGGTCACTGGCGTGCCGACCTTCAGCCCCGAGCCCGACACGCTCGACCTGATCAACGCGATCGACGCCGACACCTCGTGCGTCGTCGTCCAGTATCCCGACATTCTCGGCCGCATCGAGGACATGTCGGCGCTGGCCGACGCCTGCCACGCCAAGAAGGCGCTGCTGATCGCCGTCGTCACCGAGCCGGTGGCGCTGGGCGCGATTCGGGCGCCGGGCGAGATGGGCGCGGACATCGTCGTCGGCGAGGGCCAGTCGCTCGGCGTCGGCCTGCAGTTCGGCGGGCCCTATGTCGGCCTGTTCGCCTGCTCGGAAAAGCTGGTCCGCCAGATGCCGGGCCGCCTCTGCGGCGAGACGGTGGACGCCAGCGGCAAGCGCGGCTTCGTGCTGACGCTCTCCACCCGCGAGCAGCATATCCGTCGCGAAAAGGCGACGTCGAACATCTGCACCAGCTCGGTGCTGTGCGCGCTCGCCATGTCGGTGCACATGACGCTACTGGGCGAGAAGGGCCTGCGCCAGCTTGCCGAGCTCAACCATGTCGGCGCGAGCGCCGCCGCCGATCGCCTGGCCGAAGTGGATGGGGTGGAGCTGGTCACCGACCGGTTCTTCAACGAATTCACCCTGAAGCTGTCGAAGGAAGCGCGCCCGGTCGTCCGCCAGCTGGCCGACAAGGGCATCCTGGCCGGCGTGTCGCTCGGCCGCCTGTACCCCGGCGTCGAGGAATTGCAGAACGGCCTCGTCGTCGCGGTCACCGAAACCACCACGGAGGAGGACGTCGAGACGCTTGCCTCCGCACTCGAGGAGGTGCTGGCATGAGCACGATCAATCCGTCGGGCTGGCGCCCCACCACGCCGTCGCAGGGCGGCGAGAGCGCCGAGGGCACCTTCACCGGCAACCGCGCGCTGATGCTGGAAGAGGCGCTGATCTTCGAGATCGGTTCGGCCGACACCACCGGCGTCGATTTCGGCGAGGCCCCCGCGGGCAAGTCGCGCCTGGCCGGCATGGAGCGCTCGAAGGCCATCGGCCTGCCGGGCCTGTCCGAGCCGGAGACGGTCCGCCACTATACCCGCCTCAGCCGCCAGAACTACGCCATCGACCTCGGCCTGTTCCCGCTGGGCAGCTGCACGATGAAGCACAATCCGCGCCTCAACGAGCGGATGGCGCGCCTGCCGGGCTTCGCCGACATCCACCCGCTCCAGCCGGTCGATACCGTGCAGGGCGCGCTGGAGGCGATCGACCAGCTCGCGCACTGGCTGATCACGCTGACCGGGATGCAGGCGGTGGCGATGAGCCCCAAGGCCGGCGCCCACGGCGAACTCTGCGGCGTGCTGGCGATCCGCGCCGCGCTCGACGCCAAGGGCGAGACCGCGCGCCGGATCATGCTGGTGCCGGAGAGCGCGCACGGCACCAACCCGGCGACGGCGGCGTTCGCCGGCTTCGCGGTGGAGGACATCCCCGCAACGCCGGAGGGCCGGGTCGACGTGGCGGCGCTCAAGGCGCGGCTGGGACCGGACATCGCCGGCGTGATGATCACCAACCCGAACACCTGCGGGCTGTTCGAGCCGGACCTCAAGGACATTTCCGACGCGGTCCATGCCGCCGGCGGCTATGTCTATTGCGACGGCGCCAACTTCAACGCGATCGTCGGCCGGGTGCGCCCGGGCGACCTCGGCGTCGATGCGATGCACATCAACCTGCACAAGACCTTCTCCACCCCGCATGGCGGCGGCGGCCCGGGTTCGGGCCCCGTCGTGCTGTCGGC
Organism: Sphingomonas pokkalii; assembly: GCF_003096275.1. Lineage (GTDB taxonomy): Bacteria > Pseudomonadota > Alphaproteobacteria > Sphingomonadales > Sphingomonadaceae > Sphingomonas > Sphingomonas pokkalii. Next base: position 2,171,983 of record NZ_QENQ01000001.1, on the reverse strand, counting down.
TGCGCTGGCGCCCTATGCGCCGCTGCCGTTCGTCGAGAAGACGGCGGACGGTTATCGCCTCGTCGAGGAGGAGAATGCCGAGGAGCATCATGCCGGCACCTTCGGCCGCATGACCGCCTTCCACGGCCAGATGGGCATGTTCACCCGCGCGCTGACCTATATCCTCAGCCACGGTGCCGACGGCCTGCGCCAGGTCGCCGAGGATTCGGTGCTCAACGCCAACTATGTGCTGCGTTCGATGGAGGACGTGCTCGACGCGCCCTTCGCCAAGTCCGGCCCGTGCATGCATGAGGCGATCTTCAGCGACAAGGGCCTGGCAGAGGGCTTCTCGACGCTCGACATCGCCAAGGGGCTGATCGACGAGAGCTATCACCCGATGACGGTGTACTTCCCGCTGGTCGTCCATGGCGCGATGCTGGTCGAGCCGACCGAGACCGAGAGCAAGGCGGCGCTGGACCAGTTCATCGGCGCGTTCCGCTCGGTTGCCGCGCGTGCCCGCAACGGCGAGCCGGCGCTGAAGAGCGCCCCCCACTTCGCCCCCCGCCGCCGCCTCGACGAGACGCTCGCCGCGCGCAAGCCGGTGCTGGCCTACAAGGACGCGGCACCGGCCGAAGCGGCCGAGTAAGCCCCGACCCATTACCCCCCAAGAGGGTCGCACACGCCGACTGGAAGCCCTTCGCTTCCAGTCGGCGTTTTGCGTCTTGGGGGCGTGCGGCCCTAGCCACCCTCACCCTTCCCACCGCCTTCGGCGGCGGGCCCCTTCCCTCTCCCAAGGGGAGAGGGAGGAGGGACGCCACGCTCTCTCTCCCCTTGGGAGAGGGAGGGAGCCGCGAAGCGGCGGAAGGGTGAGGGTGACCAAGGATGTAGATACGGCGCCCAGGATATGGGGCGACGCGAACAGCCGCAACCTTGCCTTAGCTAAGCAGGTTAGCTACCTTCCCTCCGAAGGAGACGCCGCATGGCGCAGTTCACCGTCCACGATGCCAAGACCAACCTCTCCCGCCTGATCGCCGAGGCACTGGCGGGCTGCGAGGTCGTGATCGCGCGCGGCAACGTGCCGGTCGTGCGGCTCGTGCCCGTGCACCCCCAGGGATGGCGCGAATTCGGCGCCCTGCGCGGGAAGATCACGATCGACGCGCGTTTCGACGATCCGCTGCCGGACGAGGAACTGGGCGGGTGGAACCTCGGGTGAGGTTCCTGCTCGATACGCATGCGCTGATCTGGTGGCTGGCCGGCGACGCGGCGCTGGGCCCGAATGCCCGCGAAGCGATCGCCGATCGTGCGAATGCCATCTTCGTCAGCGCGGCCTCTGCCATGGAGGTGGCAACGAAGTTCCGCATCGGCAAGCTCGCGGGCGCTGCGCTGCTGGCGCAGGACTTCGAGGCAATCGTCGCCGGGCAGGGCTTCGCGGAATTGCCGATCAGCCTCCAGCACGCGCGGCGGGCGGGGGAAATGCACATCGCCCACAAGGACCCGTTCGATCGCCTGCTGATCGCGCAGGCACAGGTCGAAGATATGGTGCTGATTTCCAAGGAGGCGCTGTTTGATGGGTTTGCTGTGAAGCGCCTTTGGTAGTTGCTGGCGGTGAGAGAGGTGGCGAATGGGTGTGATTTGCGGCTGCCGGCGGGCTTGAGGCCTGTGCCAGTCCGTCTAACTTACTGACTAAGCAGCGACCAATTCAGCGATCTTCGTCGCGACCGCCGCCATAGACTCTTCGGAGGTGCTTAGCCCAGCCCGAGACGCGAGCAGGATGCTGACCTTTTCAAGCTCTTCGTAAGTCGTCCCGTGCACGACCGGGACCAGGCGCTCCCTCCGTAGCAGAGCCGAAAGCTCCTTGTCAGCGACCCCCTCAGCCGGAAGCCGCCGCAGCATTGCGGGCGTCACCAGCACAATACCAACTCGGGAGTTGATCAGTCCCTTGTCGATTGCACGCATCATCGGCACGCCAAGGCCAAGGTCTTTTTCGCTAAACCACACCCGAACGCCTCGCGCTTCAAGTAGGTCATGAAGGTCTTTAGCTGCCCCCTGTCGATCGTCCCACGCGTGGCACAGGAAAACATCTCGCAGGTCAGGCTGAGAAACGGCGAGGCTCTCGACCTCGTCTCGAACTGGCGTCAGCGCCCGTACCTCTTCTGGCGTATACCACGCGCCGGAACCTGAGGGGGACCAGCGAGGTTTTGAGCTACGCCGCCCGCTTCCACCTGACGAAGATGAATATGAAGACGGTGACGGGGGCGGACTGTAGCTCCCGTAGCTGCTGTAACCGCCGTATCCACCGTAGCTATAGCCTCTTGAACGACCAGCGCAGGCAGGGCAATTCGCAGCCGCCGCTGCTGATCGATGTCCTCTGGACGGCGCAGTACATCTAGCCATGTTTGCACAATCTCCGAGCCTTTGTCGGAACCTATCGCGCGGTAAGTTATCCTTTCAAGTGATATTTGCCTGTGGGTCGCTACGGTAAATATCGCGAAAAAGATTAGGTCCTCGGATCATGAGTTTTCCGCATCAGCACCACAGCATTTTGACCCCGCGGCACTTCGTCCTATGCTGCACTGCATCGATTCTGGGGACTCCGCCATGCAGTTCGATACGCCGCACCTGATCCGCTACGGCATCACCGCCCTGGTGATCGGCCTCATCCTCGCGCTCCGCATCCGCCGCATGTCGAAGGCAAGGCCGCTTACCCTGGAGCGGCTATGGATCATCCCCACCCTGTACGCACTGCTTGTCGCCAGTCTGTTCGTCCAGGCGCAGCCGAGCCTTGGCGGCTGGGCGCTGTGCGCCGTTGCGCTAGCGGTGGGCGCGGGGCTGGGGTGGCAGCGGGGCAAGCTGATGCAGCTGTCGGTCGATCCCGTCACGCACCAGCTCAATCAGAAGGCGTCGATCGGCGGGCTGCTGTTCATCGTCGCGCTGATCGCGATCAAGTTCATCGGTCAGGCCGAGGGTTCGGCGCTGCACCTCGACGTGATGCTGTTGACCCAGGCCTTCGGCGCGATGGCGCTGGGGCTGTTCAGCGCGATGCGGGTGGAGATGTACCTGCGGGGCAAGCGGCTGCTCGCCCGGGCGCGCGCCGCCCTATGAACGACCGCGAGCGTAGCTGGCTGGCCCCGCCCGAAGGTGTGCGGCGCCACGCCCCCGCGACGCTGCGCAACCGCGCGGCGATCGCGACGATGCTCGGGGAGTTGCTCCCCGCCGCCGGCCGGGTGCTCGAAGTGGCGAGCGGCAGCGGCGAGCATTGCGCCTATTTCGCCGAGCATTTCCCGCGCCTCGAATGGCAGCCGAGCGATCCGGACCCCGATGCGCTCGCCTCGATCGCCTCCTGGTGCGAGGGGCTGGCCAATGTCCGTCCGCCGGTCGCGCTCGATGCTGCAGCGGCCAAGTGGCCGGTCGCGCACGCGGACGCGATCCTCTGCATCAACATGGTCCATATCAGTCCATGGGACGCGACGCTGGGGCTGATGGTGGGGGCGGCGCGGCTGCTGCCGCCAGGTGGTCCGCTGATCCTCTACGGCCCCTATCGCGAGGCAGATGTGCCCACGGCGCCCTCGAACGAGGCGTTCGACCAGTCGCTGCGCGCGCGCAACCCGGAATGGGGATTGCGCACGCTGGAGGCGGTGGTCGAGGTCGCGGCGGCGCAGGGGCTGGTGTTCGAGCGACGGGTGGCGATGCCCGCCAACAACCTCATAGTGGCGTTTCGGCGTAGCTAGCCTGGCCGCGCGCCAGCTTCTGTTCGCGATAGACGATGTACAGGCCGCTGGCGATGATCACCGGCGCGCCCAGCCAGGTCGAAAAGGTGGGGAACATGTCGAACAGCAGCCAGCCATACAGCGTCGCCCAGATCAGCCCCGAATAGTCCATCGGCACCACCGCCGAGACCGGGGCGAAGCGCATCGCGCCGGTGAGCGCGAGCTGGCCGACACCGCCCACCAGCCCCGTGGCGATCAGGATCGCCCAGGTGACCGGATCGTGGTGCTGGAAGTTGAAGATATAGACCACGCCCAGCACCGGCACCGATAGCAGGGAGAACCAGAAGACGGTGGTGCCTGCGCTCTCCGTCTTCCCGATCTGGCGTAGCGTGATCGCCACCAGCGCAACGAACAGCGCCGCGAGCAGGCCGACGATCGCGCTGAAAACCGGGATCGCCTGGTGCCCCGGCTGCACGACGATCAGCACGCCGAGGAAGCCGACGATCACGGCGCTCCAGCGATGCCAGCCCGTCGGCTCGCGGAGCAGCAATGCGCCGAGCAGCGTCGCGAAGATCGGAACCGTGAACTGGAAGGTCTGCGCTTCCGCCAGCGGCAGCAGCACCACCGCGCCGAAGGTGAAGATCATGCCGGTAAGGCCCACGGCCGTGCGCCACACATGCGCCCCGAACCGCTGCGTCTTCAGCGATTTCAGCCCTGGCCCCGCGGCCACCCAGAGGGTTACCAGCGGCACCGCCCATAGCTGGCGATGGAACATCGTCTCCGCCAGATTGGCGCCGCGGATTTCGGACAGTTTGATCAGGGCCGACATGGTCGCCAGGCAGGCGATCGCGAACAGGCGCAGGGCAAGGCCGGTGGCGACGCGATCGGTGCGGGCATTGGACACGGGGGCTGGTTACGGCGGAGGCGCTTGAGCGGCAAGTCGTTTTGTTCTTTTGTCCTGTATTGGTTTCGCGGTGCAGCAATCCGCTGTTGCCCGGCTGGGGATAATTTCCTAACCGGTTAACCGGGCGCAACCATCGGGGGGTTGGCAGCCGTGCACTGCGCGACGTCGATCGCCCGATCCACCTTGTGCCATTGGCTTTACGGGGGCGTTCCGCGGGCGCGAGCCTGCCTGAACTCCTTTCACGTCTTTTTCGCTGACAAGGGCTGACGAACCGATGCTTCACGTTATCCTGACGCGCTTCAACATCGCCAGCCCCGGCCGCGAGGTCGCGATCCGCAACTCGCCGGGCTGGCTCGATCGGCGCTTCGGTCTTTTCGAGCAGTTCTGCCTGCCCAGCATCGCCGGGCAGACCGAGCGCAACTTCCACTGGCTGATCTATTTCGACAAGGATACGCCCGCCGAGTTCAAGGAACGGATCGAGCGCGATCGCCAGATCTTCAACTTCACGCCGCTATATGTCGCCATGTTCGACAAGGCGCGCATCGCCGAGGATGTGCGCGCGCTGGCTGCTCCCGGCGAGACGCTGATCGTCACCACCCGCCTCGACAATGACGATGCGCTTTCGGCGGATTTCGTGGCGCGCGTACAGGCGGCAGCGCCGGGCGCGACGGCGCAGACCGTGTTGAACTTCACCCACGGCATCGCGATGCGCAAGGGGCGGCTCTACACCGCGAGCGACCACAGCAATCCCTTCACCTCGCTGGTCGAACGCGATCTGGCGAAGGTCGAGACCATCTGGGCGAAATCGCATCACGAACTCGGCGACAAGTGGAAGATCGTTCAGGTACCGAGCCCGCCCTTGTGGCTGCAGGTCGTGCATGGCGAGAACGTCACCAACCGTATCAAGGGCAAGCTGGTGGCGGATACGGACGTGATCGATTCCTTCAAGATCCGCAGCGACGTGGCCGCCGAACGGGTCGGCGCCGCGGGCGTATTCTGGGATCATGGCGTGGTTTCGCCGTTGCGCGTGCTGCGCGAACTGGGGATCAAGATCATCAAGCCGATCGTGGTGCGCATCCGCGATCGGTGAATAATAGGATGGCTGATGCCTGCGCCGCGTACGGTGCGGGCGCAGTTGCCGGCACGGGCGTGCGCTAGGCGGGTTCAGGCGGCTGTCTTTTGCTTGCCGCTGCGAAAGACCTTGCTCGTGAAGTGGTGCATCGGGATTTCGAACCATCGCGCGGTCAGAATGCCCACGAGCATCACTGCGGCTAGCGTCATGACGAAGAACAGCCATACGGGGCATCCCGGCAGCATTTTCGCGGTGACGATGCTGGCGGCCCGCGCGACGAACAGATGCGTCAGGTAGATGCTGTAGGAGCTGTCACCGAGCATCATTGCGAAGGGCCAGTGGATGCCCTTGCCTTGTGCATCGGCAACTACCGCGGCGAAAACGAGCAACGTCGCCGGGACGCCGTAGAAGAAGACGCGCTGGTCCATATGTTCGAAGCCGCCGAGGTGCAGGGCGATGATCCAAGCAATGGCGATCGCCGCAGCGGGCAGGGCGAGGCGCCCCAGCCGGTTGAGCGCGCCCCGCACATAGGCATAGCCAAGCAGCGCGCCAAAGGCGAATTCCAGCAGGATCGCATTGGTGTAATAGGCGATCAGATCGTTGCCGGCGGGCGCCAGCGCGCCGAGCGCGACGATGCCGCCCAGTGCCACTACCAGCGCGGCGATGCCGCTGCGCCAGGGCAGGACGAATGTCACCGCGAAGATCAGATAGAAGAACATCTCATAATTGAGGGTCCAGCCCGGTCCCACGATCGGGAAAAAATCGCCGCTGGCATTTCGATGGGGAAGGTAGAACAGCGATGTCAGGATGCGTTCTGCGCTCATGCCTTCGTGGTTGAGGGCCGAAGGCAGGGCAAGCGCGATGGCGATTGTCAGCAGGGTGGCCGCCCAGTATAGCGGCGAGATCCGCAGAAAACGGGCAATGAGGAACTGCCCGCCGGCAGCGGCGGTTCGCGGCTTTCCGCGTGTCGTATAGACCATGATGAAGCCGCTGATGACGAAGAACAGGTCCACGCCGAAGCGAAACTGGACGATGTTCTCGTCATAGCCGCCGGAAAAGGCAGGCAGGCGCGAGAATTCCGCGATGACATGGCCGATGGCGACGAACAGCGCCGCGATGCCGCGGAGCACCTGAATGCTTGTCAGGGTTGGGCGCGCCTTGTCGACCAAAGCCAATATCTCCATCAGGTCGGTGCGGCGGGTCTTTCGCCAGTGAATCTACGAATTGCCGCAGCGTCAGCCCAGCAGTCGTCCGATGACGATCGCGAGCGAATCCTGCCATGCCGGTGCGCGATAGCCGAAAGTCTCGGCGAAGCGGGTGCAATCGAGGCGGGAGTTCGCCGGCCGCTTGGCGGGGGTGGGATAGCCCGAGCTGGGGATGCCGGCCACGTCCGCCGTCGGCCCGCCATGACGCGCGCTTTCGGCGAAGATCGCACGGGCGAAATCGGCCCAGTTGGTCTCGCCCGTTCCTGCGAAGTGATAGACGCCCTTCGACGCGCCATCGCGCTGCCAATGGTCTATCACTGCCAGGACTGCGGTGGCGATATCCAGTGCGGAACTGGGGCAGCCCTGCTGATCTTCCACAACGTTCAGCGCGTCGCGCGTCTCGGCGAGGCGCAGCATCGTCTTCACGAAGTTGTTCCCGAACGGGCTATAAACCCAGGCCAGCCGCACCACGGCATGGTCGGCCCCGGAGGCCTGTACCGCCTGTTCGCCGGCCAGCTTGGTGGCGCCATAGACGCCGAGCGGGCCGGTGGGATCCTCCTCACGCCAGGGGCGATCGAGGTTGCCATCGAACACATAGTCGGTGGAGAGGTGGATGATCGGCGCGCCGATCTTCGCCCCCGCGCGCGCCAGCGCGCCCGCACCGTCGCCGTTGATCGCCATGGCGATCTCGGGCTCGCTCTCGGCCTTGTCCACCGCGGTATAGGCGGCAGCCGAAACGATCAGATCGGGGTGCACCCGCGCCACCGTCGCTTCGATCGTCGCCGGCTGGGCGAGGTCGAACGCGGGCCGCGCCGCGAAGACGAGCTCATGCCCTTTCGCCTGCTCGGCCAGCGCCTGGGCGACCTGCCCGTCCTTGCCGGTGACGAGGATGCGCATCAGGCGGTCTGGCCCAGTCGCTCGCCGGCATATTTGCCGGAGCGGATCGGCTCCCACCACCACGCATTGTCGAGATACCAGTCGATCGTGCGGGCAATGCCGGTGTCGAAATTCTCCTCGGCCTTCCAGCCCAGTTCGGTCTCGAGCTTGGTCGCGTCGATCGCATAGCGGCGGTCATGGCCCGGGCGATCGGTGACGAAGGTGATCAGCTCGCGGCGCTTGCGGCCGTCCTTCAGCGGGATGCGCTGGTCGAGCAGGTCGCAGATCGTCTCGACCACCTGGAGGTTGGTCCGTTCGTTGCGGCCGCCGACATTGTAGCTCTGGCCAACCTTGCCGGTGGTGGCGATGGTCGCCAGCGCCTTGGCGTGGTCGTCCACGTACAGCCAGTCGCGGATGTTCTCGCCCTTGCCGTAGACGGGCAGGGGCTTGCCCTCCAGCGCGTTGAGGATCGTAAGCGGGATCAGCTTTTCCGGGAAGTGGAACGGCCCGTAATTGTTCGAGCAGTTCGACAGCACCACCGGCAGGCCATAGGTGTGGCCCCAGGCGCGGACCAGATGGTCGCTCGCCGCCTTCGACGCCGAATAGGGCGAGGAGGGGTCATAGGGCGTCTCTTCGGTGAAGATGCCGCTGTCGAACGGCAGGTCGCCGAACACTTCGTCGGTGGAGATATGGTGGAAGCGGAAGACGTCGCGCTTCTCGCCTTCCAGCTCGCGCCAATATTGCAGCGCCGCCTGGAGCAGCTTGAAGGTGCCGACGACATTGGTCTCGATGAACTCGCCCGGGCCGTCGATCGAGCGATCGACATGGCTCTCGGCGGCGAGGTGCATCACCACATCGACCTGCTCCTCGCGCAGCAGCGGCAGGATCGTCGCGGTGTCGGCGATGTCGGCATGGACGAAGCGGTAGTTGGGCGCGTTCTCGATCGCGGTCAGCGAGGCCGGGTTGCCGGCATAGGTGAGCTTGTCGAGATTGATGACGCGCGCGCCCTGGCGGACGAGGTGGCGGACCACCGCCGAGCCGATGAAGCCGGCGCCGCCGGTGACGAGGAAGGTCTGCTGCATGGATCAGCCCTGATAGAAGAAGGGGGTGTTGAACTCGGCGAAGGGCGTGGCGACCGCGTCCTTGCCCGACAATATGGGCTCGACGCCGATCTCCGGCCAGGTGATGCCCAGGTCCGGGTCGTTCCAGCGGATCGCCATTTCGTGGTCGGGCGCGTATTTGGCGCTGACCTTGTAGAGGATCTCGCAATCCGGGACGAGCGTCATGAAACCATGCGCATAGCCAGCGGGGACCAGCAGCTGGTTCCACTTTTCCGCCGAAAGCTCGACGCCGATCCACTGGCCATAAGTGGGCGAGCCGCGGCGGATATCGACCGCGACGTCGTAAATGGCACCGCGCAGCACGCGGATCAGCTTCGCCTGGGCGAAGGGCGGCGCCTGGAGGTGCAACCCGCGCACCGTGCCCGGCTGCGCCGAGAAGCTCTGATTGTCCTGTACCCAGCGCGTCTCCACGCCTTCGGCATCGAGCACCGACTGCTTGAATACCTCGGAGAAGAAGCCGCGGTGATCGCCGGATTTGGGCGGCGTGAATTCGATCACGCCGGACAGCGCATGATGATGAACCTGCGTCATGCGGCGGCCACCAGCTTGCGGAGATACGAAGCATAGCCCGTCTTGCCGAGCCCGGCCGCACGCTGGAGCAGATCTTCCGCGCCCAGCCAGCCGCTCTCAAACGCGATTTCTTCCGGGCAGGCGATTTTCACGCCGGTGCGGTGCTCGAGTGTGCGCACGAACGAGCCGGCGTCGTGCAGGCTGTCATGGGTGCCGGTATCGAGCCAGGCATAGCCGCGGCCAAGCCGGGTGATGTGCAGGTCACCGCGTTCCAGATAGGTGCGGTTGACGTCGGTGATCTCGAGTTCGCCGCGCGCCGAAGGCTGGATCGACTTGGCGATTTCCACGACATCCTTGTCGTAGAAATACAGGCCGGTGATCGCCCAGTTCGACTTCGGGTTGGCCGGCTTTTCCTCGACGCTGGTGGCAACGCCGGTCTCTGGGTCGAACGCGACCACGCCGTAGCGCTCGGGATCGTCGACATGATAGGCGAACACGTTCGCGCCGCCCTGCGCTGCCTGCGCGGACGCAGCCTGGCAGCGCTCGCCCATCTTCTCGCCGTGATAGATATTGTCGCCAAGGATCAGCGCGCTGGGATTGTTGCCGACGAAGTCGGCGCCGATGATGAAGGCTTCGGCCAGGCCGTTGGGCGCGGGCTGTTCGGCATAACTGAGGTTGATCCCGAAGGCGGAACCGTCGCCCAGCAGCGCCTGGAACATCGGCAGGTCGCGCGGGGTCGAGATGATCAGGATGTCGCGGATCCCCGTCAGCATCAGCACCGACAGCGGATAGAAGATCATCGGCTTGTCATAGACCGGGAGCAGCTGCTTCGAAATCGAAAGCGTTGCGGGATACAGGCGGGTGCCGCTTCCCCCCGCAAGAATGATACCCTTCATTCAATAATCCCCCATGGTGCGGGCGGTGCCCGGCACCGACGTTAAACTTCAAAAACCGAAGCAGGCGCGCTGTCAATCCGCCGTCGCTTTCGGGCGCGCGGAGGCGACGGCGATCAGAAGGCGTTGGAGTGGACGATCACCCGCAGTGTCTTGAACAGGATGGTCACGTCGCGCCAGATGTCCCAGCCGTCGATATACTCCATATCCGCCTGGAGGCGGTTGGTGAGGTCGACGCGGCGATCGGTCGCGCCGCGGAAGCCGCGCACCTGCGCCAGCCCGGTCATGCCCGGCTTCAGCGTGTGGCGGTGCCAGTAGCGCTCGTCGATTTCCCAGAAATAATGGTTCGCTGCGCGCGAACCCAGGGCGTGCGGCCGCGGGCCGACCACGCTCATGTCGCCGCGCAGTACGTTCAGCAACTGGGGCAATTCGTCGATGCTGGTCTTGCGAATGAAGCGGCCGACCCGCGTGATACGGTCGTCGTCGCGGCTCGCGGAAACATTGCCGTTCGCATCGCACAGCGTTTGCCGCATCGAGCGGAACTTCAGTATCTTGAACAGCCGGTTGCCGCGGCCGACGCGATCCTGCGCGAACAGCACCGGGCCCGGGCTCTCCAGCTTGATCGCGATCGCGACCATGATCATCAGCGGCGCAAGCGCGATCAGCACGGGCAGAGTGATCGCCAGATCGAGCGCCCGCTTCTTGGCGCGATTCGGCATGCTCAGCGGCCCTTGCGACACGATCAGCGTGTCCTGCCCGTCATATGCATCGACGCCGATCGCCCCGAGCGCGTTGAACTGCGGCACGAGAATCTCGCCCTTCACGTTCATGCCCTTGAGGAGCAACGCCCAGACGGCGCGCTGTTCGGGGGCGCACGCAACGACGACCCGATCGAACCCGGCGACCATCGATCCCAGCCGATGGAGCATCTGCGGATTATGCGGATCGGGCGTCAGGTTCAGGATGCGCGCATCGAGCGATACCGCACCATTCGTCACGTCCATCGGCACGCCGTCGACGATTACCAGTTCGTCCAGCAGCTTGCCGCCGGTCAGGCGGCGGACATGGCCGCGGAATCCCAGGCGTCCCGCCATGATCAGCATGAGCGCGAGAATGACGCCGACACCCAGCTGAAGACGCGAAAGCGGTAGCTCGGCCGTCAGCACGAAGCTGCCGAGCAGCACGATGAAGACTGAAAAGAAGAAGGCGGAGAAGATGTTCTTCACGCCGCTGACCGGATGCCGCAGCGCGGGAAGCGAATAGGTGCCGCTGGCGATGGCCGTGCCGAGCGTGATCGGCAGCAGAAACACGCCGACATTCACGCCCGCCAGCGACAGCCAGTTGCTGTCGCGCATACAGGCGGCAAGATAGAAGCCAAAAAGAATGGCAATGCTGTCCAGCAGCAAAAGCTCGGTATAGAGCAGCAGTCGAACGGCAGACCTGCGCAGCATCGGCGCAGGGCGCTGTTCGGCGCGGGCGTGTGCCCGCAGCTGTTCCTCAAAAGCTCGCTGCGCTTCGAAAGCGTTCATTGCCTCGCCGGGCTCCCTCACGGTTTAGCACGCTGACAGCGGGCGATTCGGCCTGCTGCACTGCACTATAACGAGACATAATTCGGGGCGGAAGCACCTCGTTCGCCGAGCGGGTCCATTTATGAGACGAGAAGGGTTCAAGCATTCGCCCCAATTGGTTGTTGCCGCAGACTGGCCGGCAAGCCAACGCGCCGGACACGCAATACCCCTAACCCATAGAAGGATTTCGGAGGCAGCGGCCGCCAATGGACGCTGTCCATCGCCAAGACTTAGCGCAAACGACGGCGCACGATCAACTCCGCCTCGTTGATGCAACGCCTTTGCCCTTCGTGCGAAACGGCCCGCCAAGCGCGATCCTCTCTTCGTTCCATCCCATTATGCTGCAATGCAGCAATTCCGCCTCGGGTCCATCTTGCTCGGGATCGTGCCGGCGGTTCTGTATGATCTTAAAGGGTTAAGTCCAGTCTAACGCTCTGAAGGGGTGTCCTCACAAGAAGAGGCGCCCCGTCAGGAGCGCCTCTCTGTAAAGCCATAAGCCGGGATCGCGCTGCGATCAGGCGATGGCCAGCGTCGTTGCGCGACGGCGACGCAGCGCGATGCCGCCCATCGCGAAGCCGCCGATCAGCATGCCCCAGGCAGCCGGTTCCGGAACGGCGGCCAGATCGATCGTGCCGCTGTAGGACGAAACGACCGAACCGCTGTTGGTGAGGTTGGTCACCAGGTCGTAGCTGCCCGCGGTGGCGATGTTGAAGAAATACTTGTTGCCGCTCACCGGCGTGAAGTTGGTGCCGGCGAAGGAGAAGCTGCCGAACGTCAGGTTCGCCGACGTGAAGGTCAGGATAAGCTGGCCGGGCGTCGTCACCGCGATCTTGAACAGGTCGCTCTTGGCGCTGTTCGCGGCAACCTTGACGTTCGAGAAGCCGCCGGTGCCCTGGTCGAACGAGCAGGGGCTCGAAACCGCGTCGCAGACATAGGTGGTGGCGCTTGCCGAACCAGCGAAACCAAGGGTCGCGCCCGCAAGGGCGGCAGCGGCGATTGCCCGCTTGAAGTTGACCATGAAAGCCTCCCGAAAAGTAGATAAAGTGCAGGCCGCTTGCATAGCCTGCGCTGCGCTGCACTACGTTAACAGCGTATAAACTTCAACCGAGTTCCCCCGCGACGCCAAGTAAAACCACAGCCAACAAAGGTTAGACGAGGCAATGGCGCGCCCGGCCGAAACCGGCCGATTTGTTACGGCCGCGTCACCGCACGTAACGAAGAAAAAACAATGGATTAAACGAGTGTTTACCATTTGCGTTCAGTATCGGCCGCGTCATCCAGGCCAGTAGAGGCGGTGTCCCAGAATGAAACGCGAGGAGATGCAGGCACGCCTGCAAAGTGCGTTCGCCGCCCATGCCGCGGCGGATCGCGAGGTCGAACGTCGTGAATCGGGGCTGCGGGCGCTCTCGCTATTGCTCGCGGCACATGATGTAGCGGTAACTTCTGAGCAACTGCGGCATATGCTTGGCCACCCGGACGCGCCCACCGCGGACGACCTGATCCTGCTCGCGAAGCGGCAGCGTGGCGTGCGCGCGAAGCTGGTCGACGTGCCTCGCGGCGGGCTGGCACGGCATCCGCTGCCGGCGGCCGCCTGCGGCCCGGAAGGCTGGTTCGTCATCTGCGGGCTCACCGAGCATGGCGTGATCGTGCAGCGCCCCGGCCAGGCCGCCGAGCAGCTGGATCGCCAGGGCCTCGATGCCATCTGGTCCGGCACGTTGCTGCTGCTCACCACGCGTGCGGTCGCGCCGCAGCCGCTGCGATTCGGGTTCGGCTGGTTCACGCGGCAGATCCATCGCTATCGCGCGCTGTTCCTGGAGGTGCTGGCGATCACGCTGGCGTTGAACCTGCTGGGGCTGGCGGCGCCGTTGTTGTTTCAGGGCGTGATCGACAAGGTGCTGATCCATAACAGCATGAGCACGCTCAGCGTGCTGGCCTTCGCCTTCCTCGCGGTTTCGATCTGGGAGGTTGCGCTGGGCTGGATCCGCACGCGCCTGTTCACCGAAACCGCGCAGAAGATCGATGTCGAACTCGGTGCGCGCCTGTTCCACCATCTGCTCGCGCTGCCGCTCGGCTATTTCGAGCGGCGTCGCGTCGGCGACACCGTCACGCGGGTACGGCAGTTGGAGACGATTCGCGAATTCCTCACCAACGCTTCGCTGACGGTGATGATCGACCCGCTGTTTACGATCGTCTTCCTGGCGGCGATGCTGTTCTATTCGCCGATGCTGTTCGGCATCGTGCTGGTGTCGCTGGTCGCCTATGCGGCGGTTTCCTTCGTCGTGGCCGGCCCCTTGCGGGCGCGTGTGAACGACAAGTTCGAAAAGAGCTCCGCCAGCAATGCGCTGCTGGTGGAGAGCGTATCCGGCATCCACACGATCAAGGCAACGGCAGTGGAGCCGCACTGGCAGAACCAGTGGGAGCGCCAGCTCGCTTCCTATACCGCCGCGTCGCAGCGGCTGGTCAATACCGCCAATAGCGGCAGCCAGGCGATCGAATTGATTTCGAAGCTTAGCTTCGCCGCGATCCTGTTCTTCGGCGCCAAGGCGGTGATTGCCGGTTCGATGACGGTGGGCGCGCTGGTCGCCTTCAACATGTTCGCCCAGCGCGTCGCCACGCCGGTGGTCCGCATGGCCCAGCTGTGGCAGGATTTCCAACAGGTGCGGATCGCGATCGAGCGGTTGGGCGACGTGCTCAACCATCCGGTGGAACCACGCCCCGAATCGGCCGCCACGCTGCCCATGCTGCGCGGCGCGATCCGGTTCGAGAACGTCACCTTCGGCTATGGCGAGGGGCAGCCGCCGGTGGTGCGCGACATCACGCTGGAGATTCCGGCCGGAAGCTCGCTCGGCATCGTCGGATCGTCCGGATCGGGCAAGTCGACGCTGGCCAAGCTGCTGCAACGGCTGAACATGCCCGATCAGGGGCGCGTACTGGTGGACGAGGTGGATGTAGCGCAACTCGATCCTGCCTGGCTGCGCCGCCAGATCGGCGTCGTGCTGCAGGAGAACCTGCTGTTCAGCCGTACGATCCGCGAGAATATCGCACTGTCCAATCCCGCGATGCCGTTCGAACAGGTGGTTGCGGCCGCCACGCTAGCCGGCGCGCATGATTTCATCCTTCGCCAGCCGCGCGGCTACGATACGGAAATCGTCGAACGCGGCGCCAACCTGTCGGGCGGCCAGCGCCAGCGCATCGCCATCGCCCGCGCGCTGATCGGCAATCCGCGTATCCTGGTGTTCGACGAAGCGACCTCGGCGCTCGATGCGGAAAGCGAGGAACTGATCCAGAACAATCTGCGGGCGATTTCGGCGGGGCGTACGCTGGTCATCATCGCCCATCGCCTGTCGGCGGTACGCGCCTGCGATCGCATCATCACGCTGGAACAGGGGCGGATCGTCGAAAGCGGCCGGCATGAAGAATTGCTGCGCCAGGGCGGGCGCTATGCCGATCTGTATCGCCGCCAGAGCGGCCTTGGGGAGCTTGCCGCATGAACGCGTTGGTACCCATGCGCCGGGGTGGCGCGCTGGCGCGGATGAAGGGGGCGATCGTCCCCGCCCGCACGTCCGACTATGATACGGCGTTTCTCCCTGCTGCACTGGAGATCATCGAACGGCCGGTATCGCCCACGGCGCGGATCACGGCGCGGGTGATGCTGGCGGGGTTGATCGTCACCGGCGCCTGGCTCGCCTTTGGGCGTGTCGATGTGGTTGCGCCGGCCGAGGGGCGGATCGCGCCGACCGGCGAGACGAAGATCATCCAGTCGCCCGAAAGCGGGATCGTCCGCCGGATCCTGGTGGGCGAGGGGCAGAAGGTGCGCAAGGGCCAGGTGCTGGTGACGCTGGACCCGACGATTTCGGGCGCGGAAGCGGCGCAGGCGCGGGTGGGGCTGGTCAGCGCCCAGCTGGATGTCGCGCGCAACCAGGCGATCGTCGATGCGCTGGACGGCAAGGGATTCCGCTTCGTCGCGCCGGCGGCGGCGGGGGCGGCCGAGGCGGAGACGCATCGCGCCCTGGCGCGCGCGCGGCTTGGCCAGATCGAAGCGATGCTCGCCGCGGGACGATCGGATAGCGGTGCCGCCGCCTCCGCCTCGGCCGAGGCGCAGGCGCAGGTGCGCAAGCTGGAACAGTCGCTGCCGCTGCTCGAACAACAGGTTGCCGCCAATGAGGCGATGGCTGCCAAGGGCTATGTCTCGCGGCTACGGGTCGTGGAGATGCGGCGTCAGCTGATCGCGGAGCGTCAGGATCTGCTCGCGGCGCGGGCGACCGTCGCGCGGTATGGCCAGCAGTCGCGCAGTGCCGTCAGCGGGTCGGTCAGGACGCGCGAGGAGGCGCGGGCGCAGGTCCTGCAGGATCTGGTGAAGGCGCAGGAAGAAGCGCGCGCCAGGGGCGAGGAAGTGGCGAAGGCGACGCTGCGCAGTTCGTTCCGCGAATTGCGCGCGCCGGTCAGCGGCACCGTGTCGCAACTGCAGCTGCATACCGAAGGCGGCGTGGTGGAAGGTGCCAAGCCGCTGCTGACGCTGGTGCCGGACAATGCCCGGCTGGAGGCGGAGATGATGATCGGCAACGGCGATATCGGATTCGTCCGCACCGGGATGCCGGTGAAGGTCAAGCTTCAGGCGTTTCCCTATTCTCGGTACGGCACGATTGCCGGCACCGTCGTCAGCATCAGCCCGGAGGCGGTGGCGGTGAAGGACGGGCAGCCGCCGGTGTACAAGGCAAGGGTCGCACTCGATCGTGGCTACATCGTCGCGAATGGTGCGCAGGTGCCGTTGCGCCCCGGCATGATCGCCTCTGCCGATATCGTCACCGGCACGCGGACGCTGCTCAGCTATATCGTCGGGCCGGTGCTCGAAACCGGCGGCGACGCGTTGCACGAACGCTGAGACCGGGGCCGGGGAGCAGGCTGCGCTCCCCGGCCACCCGCGCGTTCAGCTGCGCGGCGGATGCTGCGCTTCGAATGCCTTGGCGAAGCTGGTCCCGAGCAGGGACGGCAGCGCCGCGTCGGGCAGCGTGGCGATCAGCTGGCGGGCGAAATCCAGGTTGATGGCAAGGCCTTCCGCCGGATTGTCGGTCACGCTCGAGATGCGCACCAGCACGCCGTCGACGATCCACCCTGCGATCTGGCTTTTCAGGCGCGCGAACAGCTGCTGGTTGCCGTCCTGCGGCAGATAGTCGCCGACGCGGGTCCAGTAGAGGATCTGTTCGGTCCGGTTGAAGCTCGATGCGGTGAGTGCCCGGCCCGGCACGGCGACGCCCGGCGCCACCGGGATCGTCTGCGGTGCGCTGCGTTCGACGGTGAAGCCGAAGAAGGGATAGCAGACTTCGGGACGGTGCAACTGGAGAAGATCGGTCTGGGCGTTGCCATAGGCGATCAGCATCATCACCACCGCACCGTCCTGCCGCGAGAAGACGCGGCTGACGGTCTGGTTGTAGAGCTTGTCTTCCAGGCTGCCTTCGCGCGGGGGCGCGATCAGGGCGCCGGTATCCTCGGCGCGCCACGGCCCGAAGGCGTGCGGCAGCAGCGCGTCGAGCTTGGCATTGCCGAGCAGGTCCATCCGCTTGTGCGGTTTGAGGCCCAGCGAAGCGCCGGCCGCCGCGAAGCAGCCCGCGCCGATCAGTAGGTCACGCCGGTTGAACATGCCGCCTCCGGGCGAAAAGGAGGATGCGTTCGACGGCCCAGTCGATCGCGAAGATGGAGAGCAGTGCCACCACGAACATCACCATGCCGGTGGTAACGTGCAGGAAGCTCTGCGCGGCCGCGTCGCCAAGATGATAGGTGATCAGCACCAGCATCACGATGCGCAGGATGTTGGTTGCCACCGCCACCGGGATCACCAGCATCGCGATGAACAGCGCATAGCCCCAGGACGGCTTGTTCTTGATGTAGATGTACAGAAGCGTGACCACCACGAGGCTGGAAAGCGAACGGAGCCCCGAACAGGCATCTTCCACCAGCAGCTGGTACGGGCCGATGAACAGCGTCACCCCCTGGCGCAGGATCGGATAATCGAGCCAGGAGAGGAAACCGGTCGACGCATAGGAAACGAATTCCTTGAGCGGCGCGGTGACGCGATCCACCACCCAGCCCGGCGGCGGGATCAGGAACGCCAGCCACAGCACGGGGAACCAGGCGGCCCGCAGCACGGCACCGCCGAAATAGAGATAGCCCGTCGTGATCACGGTCGCGACCAGGCCGGCGGTCTCGATGCTGACGAAATCGAAGACGCGCCCGGCGACATAGACTGCCAGCGACAGGAGCAGCAGCAGCGTGCCCAGCAGCAGATTGCCGGGCCGGCGCAGCCGTTCGATCGTCTCGCGCTGGCGGGCCAGCATCCAGACGCCGGTCGCCAGAACGATCGGGCCGTGCACTCCGCCATCCGCGCTCCACACTTGGCGGCCGAGCGTGATGAAGGTGGGGATGGCCAGGGCCAGCAGGCCGGCCACGGCCAACCAGAAGCCGTGGCCGCGCTTGGCGTGCTCCCGCTCCAGCGCGGACGCGGTCATGCTGTCCAAATCAATATCCGTTCAGAACGCAGCCGACGACGTTGGTGCGATCCGAACGCAGCGTGCGCGTGAGCGTCGTCACGTCCCGCATATAGCTTGCGTCCCTGCGCGCGACGATCAGGGCATAGCCCGCAACGTTGGCAACGCGCTGGCCGTCCGCACAGCTGTTCGATGCGGTGGTGTCGAAGATCGTGATGTCGAACTCGCGTAGCAACTGCGTCGCCAGTTCGCGGAACTGTTCGGAAGACAGCAGCTCCTGCGGGCTGTGTTCGACATGCCCCGCGGGGACGACCGACAGGTTCTCCATGCCGGTGCGATGCAGGATCGCGTCGAGCGAAACCTCACCCGAGATCAGGTAATCGGCCAGGCCCGGCTTGTCGGCGGTCAGGCCGAAGGCTTCGCCGATCGCGGGTTCGCGCAGATTGGCATCGACCAGCGCGGTCCTGATGCCGATCTGCGCCAGCGCCGTGGCAAGGTTCACCGCGACGAAGCTGCAACCGGTGCCCGCAGAGGCGGCGCAGATCGCGAGCGCGCGGCGGCCCTCGCGCAGATGCTGGCTGACGATGCGGGTACGCAATGCGCGAATCGCTTCGGCTTCGATGCCGGTCGGGTCGGAGAGGACCAGCTGATATTCAGGGATGCCCGACGTGTCCGGCGTAACCAGGGCGCCGCTCGGGCGATCGCCTTCCGGCTGCGGCTGGGGCGTAGTGATCGCGTCCATTACTCTACTGCAGCTCCCTGAAACTCGTGGGATTGGCCGGTTGTTTGCTGGCTACGGCGCAGGCGGCTGGCGAGGTTGGTGCGGCTCTGCACCACGCCGAACACCGGCGCTTCGACGGCAACTTCCAGATCGTCCGCGCTGCGGACGCGGCGGCCCAGAAGCTCGACCAGCAACGCGATCAGCACGCCCAGCCCCAGCCCGAAGCCGGCGGCACCGCCGATGATCAGCGGTACCTTCGGATAATAGGGAAATTCGGGTGCCGAAGCTTCGCTGAGCGTCGTCATGCCGGTTTCGTTGCTGCTGGCCTCCAGGCGAAGATCGGCAACGCGCTGTGCCGCCTTCATATACTGGTCCTGCTTCAGCGTCACGTCGCGCTGCAGCTCCATCAGCCGGTCGACGTCCTGCCGGTTGCCCAGCACGCGCGCACGCTGCGCATTGGCCGCGCTTTCGGCGGCGCCGCGATTGCTGGTGTTGGCGGCGCTTGCCTGCGCCCGCTCCTGCGCGGCGGCACGGGCATAGACCTCGCGCTGGCGCTGAAGGGCCTGGAAGGTCGGGTGGTTCGGCCCCAGGCTGGTCGCCGCCTGCTGGATCTGCTGATCGATCTGGGCAAGCTGCATCTGTGCCGGGCCGATGCCGGCGGCCGCCACCGGGGCGGCTGCCGTGCTGGCGGCGGCGCTCTGCCCCTGCAGCTGTTCCAGCTTCTGGGTGTCGAGATCGCTGCCGGTTTCGGTCAGGACGATGCCGGCCTTCTTCGCGAAGGCGGTGCGGGCATCCGCGGCGGCGATCAGCGCGTTGCGCGCTGCCTGGGCCTGCTGCGTATACCATTCCGCCGACTTGGCGGCGGCCTGGCGCTTGGCGGCCAGCGCCTGGGTCAGGAACGCCTGGCGGATCATGTTGGCGATCTGTTCGGCACGTTCCGGCGAGCTATCCGAATAGGAAATCTCGAGGATGTTGCTGCCTTCGATCACGTTGGCGTTGGTATTGGAGACGATCTGCTTGGCCAGCCAGCGACGGATGTCGCCGGTTGCCGCCGACGAGGAATCGTTGAACGCGGCGATATTGGCGGGATCGCTTGCCCAGCCGAGCTCGTCGACCACGCGACCCGCGGTCGCATAGTCCTCGATCAGCTCCACCTGCGTCTGCACATAGGCGCGCATGAACTGCGAGCTCATCACCTGGCCCGTCACCGGATCGGGCTTGAAGGTGTCGAGCACGATCCGGGTCGTCGCGCGGTAGCGCGACGGCAGGAACTGGACGACCAGCGTCGCCGTGACCACGCAGATGAGGAACGCCGGCAGGATAATCCAACGTCGCGCCCAAAGGATTCGAAAGAATTGGACTATGTTCACCGATTTTCCTCGTAAGCTGGAAGCTGTGCCAAGATCAGAACAGTCGTTCGCCAACGACGACGACATCACCCGGCTTGATCGGATCGTCCATCTTCAACTTGATCTCCTGGCCGTTGCGGCTGATCTTCACGCGCTTGCTGGAACCCGACGGCGTCAGCCCGCCTCCCTGCGCGAGCGCGCGCCGCAACGTCATTTCCGAACGAATCGCATATACGCCCGGTGCATTGACCTGGCCATAAATGTAGAATTTTTCGGCTTCCGGCACGAACACCTTGTCGCCTGCCTTGACCTCCGGATCCTGATCCGGGCCGCCCTGTGCCAATTTGGTGTAATCCAGCTTGACGCTGGTGCCGTCCGCACGCGTGAGGACGACGGTTTCCGCACCGGTCGCCCGCAGGCCGCCCGCGCGGGCGATGATCTCCGACACGCGATAGGCGCGGTCGATCGGTTGCAGTCCCGCCGAATTCACTTCGCCCAGCACCGTCACATAGTTGCTGACGAAGGTTACGATTTCGACATTGACGATCGGCTTTGCATAATAGCCGCCGGCGCGGAGCCGCGCCGCCAGCTTGTCGGCAAGCGACACGGCGGTTTCACCCTGCACCGGAACGGCACCCAGATAGGGCAGGGTGATGGTGCCGTCGGCGCGGACACGCGCGCGCGTCTTGAAGTCGGCCTGGCCCAGCACGTCGGCTTCGATCACATCGTCAACGCCGATGCGATAGCCGGCCGGAGCGCCGACGCCCGCGGGTGCGGCCGGTGCGGTTTCGGTCGCCTGACCGATCGGCATGGTCGGTGCCGCCGGCGCTGCGACCGGCGGACGCGCCGCGGCCGGCGCCGGCAGCGTGCGGTTGGGGATCTGCGCAGTCGCATGGCTCGAAAGCCCGGCCACCGCAGCCATGGCGGTTGCGATCAGGAAACGGCGTGGGTCGTGCATGAGAAATGCCCTCATCAAAGCGATAGGGAAGTGGTCAGGCTGATACGCTTCGCATCGAACCCGAACAGCTGAATATTCGACGTGCGCTTCATATAAGTGCCATCGAGCGAAAAGCGCAGTCGGCGGCTCGCTTCGTAGCGGAGGCCGGCGTTGAAGGTCAGATTTTCGTCCTTGCCGCTCGGCGGCGCGTCCGGGAACAGCGGGGAGGAGGCGAACTCGCGGCGCAGAAAGCTTGCGCCGAACTGTACCTGCGTCCGTTCCGACAGGCGGCGCGTCACCGTGGCGCGCGCGGTCGTCTCCAGATTATAGCTGACGAAAAGAAGCTGCGATGGCACGGCGCTGCGGCTCGCCCCGATGACGATGTTGAACAGATCGCCCCTGTAGGTCGTCGCGAGATCGAAGCCTATGCCGGAAAAGCCCGGCGTGCCGGCAAGTTTCGGATCCACCTTGGTGTAGTTGACCGATCCGCGGAAATCGAGCCGGGTCCCCACCGTGCGTTCCAGCTGAACGCCGGCCGCATAGGATTTCAGGCCGTCCTGCCCCACGCCGTTGGGCGTCGCGCGGTTGATATAGCTGCTGTCCGAATAGCGGCCGAAGATCGAAACGGTGCCGATCGCCGGCGAGGCCAGCCCCAGCTGCCCGGTAACGCTGTTGGTGTTGGAATCGGCGAACTTGCGCAGCGTAGTGCTGTTGCGCACTTCGCTCCGGCTGACGCCGATCGAAGGGCGCAGGCCGATCTGTCCGCCGCAGCCGATATCGGCCGTGTAGTTGCGGCGCTCTTCGGTGTTGTTCACACTCGCCGCAACATCCTGTGCGAGCAGGTTGCCGAGATCGCTGAGGCGGCGGCTATAGCCGATTTCGGCATGGCCGATGCAGGAGGCGAGCCGCTGGTCGCCGCCGCCGGTGAGGTCGATCGACTCCCGGTTCAGCCGGGTATAGCGGCGATAGAAATTGTAGCCGACATTTCCGCGCAGATAGAAATCGCCGGTGGCGCGCGGAAGAAAGACGTTGACGTCCAGCGAGGGAGCCGTGCTCACGTCGCCCTTGGGCTGCCCGGCCGCCAGGCTGGGATTGTTAAGGACGACATTGTCGTCATATTGCACGCGCGCCATGGCCATCACTCGAATCTGGCGGCCCTGGCCGGCCGCCGCGCCGCCCGCCGTTTGGGCCATTGCCGGCACCGCGCATGTCGCAGACGCGAGAAGAACCGCCACCGCGCCAAATCCGTTCAGAGAGCCGCCGACCGGGGCAGCCCTGAAATTCTGGTGTTTACTTACAGGCACGCATGTTCCCCCAGGGTGGTTAGCTCATTATCAACCGTCCTTCGCACACGCAACCGAAAGGCCGGGCGGCTTTGGCCGAATTTCACTGAATCTGTGTCGTCCCGGGGCATTCAAGAGCGAGAAAATAGGCCGGGTGCGTAATGAATGCATGGCGGTAAAGCGCGTTCTTAACCGTACTTTATCGCTCTGACAGGTATCTAGCGAGAAGCACAACCCGCTGCTAGTGCAGCCACAGCGGCGCCGTGATCCAGGACGGAGTCTATGCAGCACGGAAAGGATATCCATGCAGACGCCCTATGATTGGGTGACCATCGCGATTTTTGCCGGCCTGATCGTCATTTTTCTGCAACGGTCGCAGGCGGATTCAACGGTTCGGGATTCGATGATCAGTTATCTGCCGCCGGCCGTGGGTTGTGCGGTTGCGAACTATCTCGGCAATGAGGAGTATCATGTCTTCGCGATCCTCACCATTGCGCTGATTTTCGCCTATGTTGCGTTGGTGATTAAGCCGTATGAGTTTTTCAAGCGGCGCTGATCGCGGTGGAAGCCGGAGGGGGGACGGGACGCGCCTGCCGGCGTATCCAATCGTCCGCCTTGCGGATGGCTTCAGGTTTCGAAGGGGTTGTTGAGTGGCTGTAGGTTCCGCACTGAGATTTCTGTGGCCGTTCTCCCGCCGGGAGAACCAGGACGAGGATGGGCAGTTTCCGGCATCCGGCTATGTTGCGAGCCGTGAGACCCGGGGCCCGCGGGCACGGGCCGATTTCCCGAATTTTCGTGCCTCCGCCCTGGATCGTCCGTTGGACGGCGCCGGCAGCGAGCGGCGCGAGATCAGCCGGGCACGCTTCGCGCTCGCAAGCTATTTCACGCCGACCCAGCCGGTAACCGATCGCTCGAGTTTCGCGGGGCGCCTGGGGGTGCTCAGCCGCCTCATTTCGGCGATCGAGGGCCAGCGCAGCCATGTGGTGCTCTATGGCGAGCGGGGTATCGGCAAGACGTCGCTGCTGCACGTGCTCGCGGACGTCGCCCGAGATTCGAGCTATATCGTCAGCTATACGACGTGTGGCGCGAACGCCGATTTTTCCGAGCTGTTCCGCAGCGCGCTCGCGGACGTGCCGTTGCTGTTCCATCGCGGCGTGGCACCGAATGCCGACGAAGCCGAACGTGGCAGTAAGTTGGCCGATCGGCTGCCGGCGGGGGCCTTTGGGGCGAGCGAACTGGCCGCGCTCTGTTCGGAAATCGTCGGTACGCGCGTGCTGATCGTTCTCGACGAATATGATCGGGTGACGAGCCAGGAATTTCGTCAGCAGGTCGCCGAACTCATCAAGAACCTGTCCGATCGTGCGGCCCGCGTGCATCTCGTGATCGCCGGCGTCGCTTCGAACCTGCAGGAACTGATCGGCTATGTGCCTTCGATCCGGCGCAATGTGATCGGCCTGCCGATGCCGCGGCTGGAGGAATCGGAAATCCAGGAGATGGTCGCGCTCGGGGAAGGCGCGTCGGGCGTCCGGTTCGATCCGAATCTGACGCGCGTGCTGCACCTGTTGTCGCTCGGCTCGCCCTATCTGGCGCGCCTGCTGTGCCATCATGCCGCGCAGGAGGCGCTGGATCACGGCCGCCTCACGGTGGACATGGGGCATCTGCGCAGCGCAGTAGACCTCGCCATCGCCGAGGTGGAGGGGCGGATGGCGCCCCGGACCGTGGCCGAGCTGCGCAAGCTGGTGGACGGCCGCTACGATCCGCTGGTTGCCGCGCTTGCCGAAGCCTCGCGCTCCACCGACGGCTGGTTCGGTGGACGCAGCGTCGTCGAATTGCTGCCGGATTCGACGATCACCGCGCAGCAGATCGAGCGCGAACTCGCCGAGCTGGGCGGGAAGCTGCAACTCGAAACCGAAGTGGTGGAAGACGAGCGTCGCTTCCGCTTCACCGACGATAACCTGCCGGTCTATCTGTGGCTGATGCTCGGCCGCGTCAGGCTCGACAGCCCCACGCTGGAAGCCGATCTCGCCGCACGCTGATCGCGCATACTGCCAGGGATGCGCGGTCCCGCGCGTCCCTGGCCGGGACTGCTGGAGCGAGGTGGCATACCGTCTCTCGCTCTAGATGCGGAACCCCAGCGATTGCAGTACGCCCGCGCCGCCGCGCCAGAAGCGGAGCCGGGCCAGCGTGGCGATCGCGCGCAGCCGGGCGCCTTCCAGGCCGGGCGTGCGCAGGATCTTGGCCGCGTCGCCCGGAATCAGCGCCGGCTGAAGCACCGATCGGGCGATCCATCGGGCGCGGCCGTGGCGCCGTTCGATATTGAACAGGAACAGTTCGCGCTGGATGCGGCGCGTTTTCACGAGCAGTGCGGCCCAGTCGGGGCGCGGCGGGTGGCCGACGGCAGCGTCGGCGGCATAATCGATCGTCAGGCCCGTCGCCAGCGCGCGGTGGCACCATTCCACGTCTTCCGAAACCCCGACGCGGAAGCCGCCGACCCGCTCGAAATCCGCGCGCATCACGAACAGGTTGGCGGTGACGGTGAAGCGGGATTTGCGAACATAGGCCTCGTTGTTGAAGGCCAGCGCCAGTTCGAGGGCTGCGCTGCCGGTAAGCGGGCCTTCCGGGCGCAGTACGAACATCCGCCCGCCCAGGAAGCGGCCGGGTGCGACCTGCTCCGCCCCGGCCGCGAGCCAGCCCGGCTCGGCGACGCAATCGCTGTCGATGAAGGCGAGGATCTCGCCCGTGGCGTGCTTCGCTGCGCCGTTTCGGGCGGGGCCGGCGCCTTTCTCCTCCACCGTCACAATCTTCGCCCGGCCTGCCACGGCGGCCTCGACGGCCGCCAGGCCGCAGGGCGAATTATTGTCCCCGACGATGATCTCGAAGGTATCGCGCGCGATCGTCTGCCGATCGATCGAATCGAGACAGGCCTTGAGCCCCGCTGGATCGTTGTAATGCGGAATGACGACCGAGATGCGTGGTGCGCTCATCGTTTCGCTCCCCATTGGGCAAGCAGTTCGCGCAGCCGGGCGGCGAGCGCGGTGTGGTCGGTGGTGGCCATGCGCGGCTCCTGCGCCTTGGCGGCGTCGACGGCGGCGCCGAGTTGCCGCTCGTCGCGCACCACCTGCAGCAAGCCGCGATCGGCGAAGGTCTGCGAGATTTCTTCCTGGTGATCGTCGTAATGTTCGGACAGGTCGTGCCGCCGCGGGAAGGCGACGACGCGGCACCCCGCGCGCAGCGCCGTGATCAGCGAGCCGGTGCCGCCATGGCAGATCACCACATCGGCGTCGCGCAGCAGCAGCTGGAGATCGTCGAAGGGAATGGTCGGGCGGATTTCGACATCGGGCAGGCCGGGGTCGGCGAGCGCCTGGTCGCCATATTGCAGGATCAGCCGCCCCGGCAGTCCGCCCGCGCGCTTCAGGTCGAGCACCGCCTGAACCAGCCGCGGGAAGGGCAGCGTCGCGCCGACGGTGGCGAAGGTCAGCGGCTGTTTCGGCGGACGGGGGGCGTCGATCATCCGGAAGGGATCGAACAGCTCGGCATCCGGCCAGTGCTGCTTCAATGCCGGCGACTGCACGATCGTAACCGTGGCGAAGCGCTTCACCATCTTTCCGAAGGCGGAAGGATGGTCGAACCGGGCAAAGCTTTCGATATGGACGAACTTCGCGCCGTGCAGCTTGGCCAGCAGCGAGGTGAAGAACACGGCCCCGGCGCCGGTGGAAATCACCACATCGGGCTTGTGCCGGCGGATGATCGCCAGGCTTTGCCGCAGGTTGTGCCAGGCGCCGCGCAGCATGTGCAGCGGATGGCCGAGCTTGGCCTGGCCCAGCGCATAATGTTCGACCAGCTCGACGGGGTGCTTCTCCGCCAGGCTGCGGCCCAGGGCGGTGTCCTCGGTCACGAAGAAATAGTCATGCTCCTTCCAAACCGATTCGAGGTCGAGAATCTGCCGCAGATGGCCGCCGCCGGAGGCCGCCAGGCACATTTTCAGCCGTGTGCCGCCGTCGCGTTCTGCGCCACTCACTTCCGCCATGCTGTCCCCCGTGTCGCGCGTCTCCCGGTGGGAAACATTCGTCTAACCAACGCTATTGCGGATGCCCGGCCGCCCGAATAGGTTCAAGTAGAAGTTTGTGCCGTGCGCAATTCCGTGCGCGGCCGGGAGGTTTTCATGAAGAAATTGTTCCTGGTGACGGCGGCGGCTGCGGCTGCGCTCGCGGTTTCAGGCTGTGGCCAGAAAGGCGGCGATCAGCTTGATAAGGGCCAGGTTGTTGCCACCGTCGACGGCGAGGAGGTGACGGTTTTCGAACTGAATGCCGAACTTCAGTCCGCCCCCGCACCCGCCGGCGCCGATCGCAAGGTGCTGGAGCAGCTCGCGTTGCAGCGCGTCATCGAACGCAAGATTCTCGCAAAGATCGCGCGCGACGAGAAGTTGGACAAGACTCCCGCCTACCTCATCCAGCAGCGCCGCGCGAACGAACTGATCCTGGCGACGATGCTGCGCGACAAGATCGCAAGCGGCGTGACCCAGCCCACCGATGCGGATATCGCCCAGTATCAGGCGGCGCACCCCGATCGATTCGCGCAGCGCAAGGTCTATGCCGTCGAACAGATCCTGTTCGCCCCGCCCTCCTCGAACGAGAAGCTGCGCGAATTCGCCCCGCTGAAGACGCTGGATCAGCTGGCTGCCAAGCTGGGCGCCGATGCGATTCAGTTCCGCCGGACGAATACCCAGATCGATTCGGCCGAACTTCCCCCGGAGATCGCGGCGAAGATCGCCGGGTTGCCGGCCGCGGAGATGTTCATTCTGCCGACGCAGCAGGGGCTGACCGCGAACGTCATCACCAGCACCACCGTGCAGCCGCTGACCGGGCCGCAGGCGCGCGAAGCGGCGGTGAACGCCTTGCGGGCGGACCGCTTCTCCAAGGCCGCGGATGCGCAGCTGAACGATCGTATCAAGAAAGCGCGCGAGACCGTGAAATATCAGCCCGGGTACAGCGCACCCGCACAAGCCAGCGCGCCGGCTGCCGCACCGGCCGAAAGGGCGGCGCCCGCCGGCAATTCCTCGCAGTAAGGCAATGGCAGGGGCGCGGGCCGGCGTGGCGCGCGTCCCTCAGCCGCGGGGACGATCCAGATAGCCGCGCCACCAGCGCGCGCGTTCCCGGAACACCGGGCCCCAGCCGCCGATCAGGGCGCGGTAATGCGCCGCCCGGCCAGGGCGCAGCCGGGCAAGAAGCCCGCCGATCACGACATATTTGGCGGCGGTCAGCCATAGTGACCAGCCGGTGATCAGCGCGCCGACCGCGCTGAAATGCTTGCGTGCATAGTGCATCCGCCCGGTGATCAGATACATCAGGCGGGTCGGTGACAGCGACTGGCCGCCGCCGGTATCGTGGACCACGGATACGGCGGGATCCACCAGCACCGGATAGCCGCGGGCATGGAGGCGCTGAAACAGGTCGATCTCCTCCGAATAGAGGAAGAACCCTTCGTCGAAGCCGCCGAGTTCCTGCCAGGCATCGGCGCGGACCATCATGAAGCCGCCATTCAGCACTT
This sequence comes from Sphingomonas pokkalii, assembly GCF_003096275.1. Classification (GTDB taxonomy): domain Bacteria; phylum Pseudomonadota; class Alphaproteobacteria; order Sphingomonadales; family Sphingomonadaceae; genus Sphingomonas; species Sphingomonas pokkalii. The sequence continues at coordinate 2,143,829 of NZ_QENQ01000001.1, read as the reverse complement.
CCACCGGTCCCGGCTCGGTCGCCTCTGCCGGCAGGCCGCCCCGCCGCATCGGGCTGGTATCGACGATCGACACGACGAAGTCGCGGACCGTGGGAAGCGCCAGGAAGTTGGCGTGATCCAGCGTCCCGTCGGGGGAATAGGAACGGCCGCCCCAGGCGCCGGCCTGGGGATGGGCTTTTGAGAAGGCGACCAGCTTGTCGATCGCGCCGGGCTGCGGAATCGCATCGGGATTGACCAGCAGCAGGCGCGGCGCCCGGGCATGGGCCGCCAGGCGGTTGTTGCCCGCTCCGAAACCGATATTTCCTTCGCTCGGCACGATGCGCACCTCGGGGAAATCGGTCGCGACCAGCGCTTCCGTGTCGCCGCCGCCATTGTCGATGAGCAGCACCTCATACGGGGTTTCGCGAGCGCCTTCGGCGATGCCGCGGATGCACTGGGCGATGAACGGTGCGGAGTGGTAGGCCACTACCAGCACGCTGACCTCGGGCGACGAAGGCGGTTTCATGGCCCTGCTCATAGCTTTGCCGCACTGCGGCGTCGAGCCTGCGATGCCACCTCTATCCCGGCTAGGGACATATGCGGATGTGGTGATCCCCAACGGCTTGTAAAACAGGAGCTTAACCCTGTTCCTTTAAAGCCGTTTCACGGGCCCGGCGCTAGAGTTGGCTACGACGGGGTCATGCGTCGACAGGGGTCGACCAGTAAAGGGTGCTTACCATGCCGGACATCATCGTAAAGAACCAGAGCGAATTGGACGCGGCGCTGAAGGCGGCGAGGGGCGGGGAAACGATCAAGCTGGCCGCCGGTGCCTACACGTCAATCACCGTCAACCTGAAGTCCTTTACCTCGGCGGTTACGATCCAGTCGCTCGATATTGGCAACAAGGCGGTGGTGCAATCGCTGCTGATCGCAAGCAGCAGCAACGTCGTCGTCAAGAACCTGGATGTCCGGCAGGATTTCAAGCCCGAGCAGGATTGGATGATCGCCAACCGCATCGTCAATACGAAGAACGTCACGCTGGACAACGTCGTGCTCAGCGGCGGGACCGGCGACGTGACGAAGTCGATGGGCTTTGGTCTGAACGTTCGGGATAGCAGCAACTTTACGATCAAGAATTCCTCGATCGACCATTATTCCGTTGGCCTGTCCGGCAATAACGTCGATGGCATGGTGATCAAGGATAACAATTTCCACGATAATCGGCGGGATCACACCAATTTCGCCTCGATGAACAATCTCGTGATCGACAGCAACATCTTCACCGATCTCTATCCCGTCGGCAGCGAGCACCCGGATTCGATCCAGTTTCTGACCAATGGCCAGCCCAAGGGCAATTCCAACATCACGATCTCGAACAATCTCATCATGCAGGGGAAGGGCGGTGCCAGCCAGGGCATCTTCATGAATGATGAGAACGGAAACCTTCCCTACACGAACGTCAACATCAAGAATAACCTTGTCTATGTGAATGGATTTTTTCACGGCATCAATGTCGTGAACGGTCGTAATGTGAACATCGATTCCAACACGATCATCTCGAAGATGGATGCGACGCCGCTTTGGATCCGTCTCGACAAGACCGATGGCGCCGTCGTGTCGAACAACGTTGCGGATTCGATCGTCATCGATGCGACGTCGAAGAATATCACGCAGGTCAACAATGCCGTACTTGCCAATGATTCCGTAACCTTGCGGAAGCTGTACGACATCAATGCGGTGTCGAACGCCGCTTTGGCCAATCTGCTCGTCGCCGGCGTCGGCTATCAACCGCCCGCGGGCAGCGTTGCTGCATCGCTAGTGGCGAAGGAACTGCTGACCCTGCAGAAGCCTTCGAACACCAATCTGCTTCTCAACATGAACTTCAACGCGAACGGCATGGTCGATCAGTCGCGGTGGAGCTCGGATGAAACGAAATCGCCGGTCAGTGGGGCGTCGGTCAGCGATGGCTTCTTCAAGGTGAAGACGGGCAGCAGCTTCGAGCTGCTCCGCGATTATTCGAGGCAGTTGTACAATCTCCCGGCCTTCACGGTGAATTTCGATCTCAAGCGCGATTCGGTGACTGCGCCGGTTGGCCAGGTCATGGGCATCCATCAGAGCTGGGCAATCGCGCTTCGCGCCAATGGCGAACTCGCCTTCACCATGACCAATGCCGCCGGCCAGAACTTCTCGCTCGTCACCAGCGGCGCCAATCTGCTCGACACTGCCACCCACAAGGTCGCGCTGACCTATGACAGCATGAAGGGCACTGCCGTCATGTATGTGGATGGCGTGGCGCGGGGCAGCATTGCCGTTTCGGGAAGCACGCGCGGATCCGAATTTTGGGGACTCACCATCGGGAATGTCTTCGGTGCTGCCTTCAGCGGCGGCATCGGCGGCATTCAGGTTCGCGAGGGCGCGTTGAGCGCATCGGAGATTTTGACGCTTGGTGGTGGCGCCAACGCGACCGTGCCGCCGGCGGACGCGGTCAAATACTCGTTGACCAAGGGGGCTGCATCCAGCGCGGCGGCGCTGCTCACGTCTGGCGGGACCAATGCGGCCAAGAGCGTTACCGCGATGGGGACGGCAACGCTCGCGTCCACGCTCGCCAGCGGAGCGACCGCGGCGAGCGCGCTCGGTTCCAAGGTGGCGGTTGCCACGAATATCAGCGTCGCCGGCAATATGGATGCGATCGGGCTGTCGCAGCGCAGCATGGTAATGGGTAGCAACGCACACCGTCTTGAAATGTATCACGCCTGACCGAAACGAGGCATTTGCACAGGCTTGCCCCTGGGGATTGGCTGCCATAAGGCACCGGCAGTTCTCCTTGGGGGCAAGCATCCATCGTGAAGACTAGCAAGTTGCACCTGCGCGGACTGCGGGGCCAGATGGTTGTCGGCTTCGGGGTCAAGGGCTTCGGCGCGGTGACCAGCTTTCTGTTCACCTGGCTGGTAGCGCGCTCCTTCGGTCCCGTCGGTGTGGGGGCGTTCGGAACGGCGCTGACGTCGGCGCAGATGGCGACCATCATCGCGCTGATCGGCCTTGATACCATTCTTGTCCGCACCGTCGCGGTATCGATCGCGCAGGATCGTACCGGCGTTGCCCGTGCTGCAATGCACCACGCGATTCGGATCGCGCTGGGCATGGGTGTGGCGATCATGCTGGGGGTCCTGCTTTTCCATCACCAGATCGCGATCGGCATTTTCAGCAGTGCCACCTTGGGCCCCGATCTGATGTTGATGGCGGTCCTGGTGCCGGTAAGTGCCTATTGCCGTCTCGCGTCGACCACGCTGCGCGGGGTGGGCCGGATCGGCGAATCGCAGATGGTCGATGGTCCGTTGGGGACGCTGATCGGCGCGGTGATGCTGGGCGGCGCCATCCTGCTGGGCATGACCAGGAATCCGCTGCTCCCCTCGATCCTGTACTTGACCGGCTGGGTCGTCACGATGCTCGTCGCCAGCCTGTTGCTGCGACGCGCGATCCGCGGTTGGAAGGCGTCGGAGCCGCTCGATCGGCCCATGGTGCGGCCTGGCCTGATGATCCTTTTCTCCAACGCGAACAACTTCTTCATCGATTGGTTCGCGACCGTGGTGCTCGCGGCGACCCATGGTCCTGCGGAGGCAGGCCTGTTTCGTGTCGGCTATCAGATCGCATCGTCGCTCAAGCTCTTATCGAGCACGTCGGAAACGATTTTGCAGCCGGTTTTCGCGGCCAGCTATCAGCAGGGGGACGTTAAGCGTATCGCGCGCATCCTGCGGCTGACCCTGCTTGCGCTACTGCTTGCCTCGTCGCCTATCGTGGCAGCGGTGCTGATCGCGCCGCACTGGATCATGAACCTGTTCGGCAAGCAATTCGCCGCGGGGGCGATCGCGATGCAGGTGATGGTGCTCGGCCAGGTGCTCAGCCTGATTTGCGCGTCGAGCGGCGGCGTGCTGCTGATGGCCAATCGCGAACGGCTCGTGGCGGTGCTGAGCGTGATCACCGTCGCGCTTGCGGCGGCGCTCGCGCTGCTGCTCATTCCCCCCTATGGTGCGCTGGGGGCGGCGATCGCGAGCGTCGTGCCCTTCATCTTCCTGCGTTTTGCCTCGATGGCCGCGGTGCGGCTTATCGGGATACCGATCATCTGAGGGACTGGCTATGGCGGTGACGGCAAAGGCAAGGGGTCGGGGCGGCGCTGGCGGCATCGCCGGTGCGTTGCGGCGGTTGCGCGGCTATGTGCTTCGTCCCGCGCGGCCGGTGCTTCCACTTTATGTCCCGGAACGATCCGGGCTGGCGATGATCGGCCGCCGCGGCGGCTTGCTGCTCGGCGTGATGTTCCTCGCGATGGTCTATGGCCTGCTGGTTGCCATCCTGCCCGCGCAGTTGCTGATACCGGCTGCGGCGCCGCTGGCGGTGCTGGCGCTGTTGGTGATCTGGGCGCTTCCGGAAGCGAAGCGCGTGCCGACGGACCTTCTGATCCGCAGCTACCTGCTGTTCATGATCCTGGACATCCTGTGGCCGAACTATCTGTCGGTGGCGGTGGGTGGGTTGCCCTGGATCTCGTTCCGGCGCCTGTTCGGCGTGACGACGTCGCTGCTTCTGCTGATCTGCTATTCGATGTCCCGCGATTTCCGCAAGGACATCTCGGACATTTTCCGGGCGTCGCCGCTGCTGGCCCGCTTCATGCTGGCGTTCCTGGCGATCCAGGCGATTGCGTCGATCGCGTCGACGTCTCCGGCGTCGACCATCGGGCGGTTCATCAATATCAGCATCACCATCACACCTTTCTTCTTCGCGACGCTGTGGATTCTCGGGAAGGAACAGCGCCCGCTGGTCTGGTGGCTGCGCACCTTCATGCTATGCGCGTTTGTGCTGCTTACGATCGGCGTTTTCGAGTTCCGCGCCGAACATATCCTGTGGGCGGATCACATCCCGAGCTTCCTCAAGGTCAATGACGACCGCATCGCCAAGGTCTTCATTCCGCAATATCGCGACCATTACCGCGTGGTGACGGTGTTTTCGACGCCGCTTTCCTGGGGGGAGTTCATTGCGCTGGCGGCGCCGTTCGCCCTGCATTTCCTCGCCAATGCCCGATCGCTCAAGGCGATCCTGCTGTGCCTGGCGCTCGACGTGCTGTTCATGGTTTCCGGATATTTCAGCGGCGCGCGGCTCAGCATCGTCGGGATCATCGTGGCGCATGCGGCCTATCTGCTGCTCTGGGCCTTGCGTCGCTGGCGTACCGAGCGCGGCGGGCTGGTGGGGGTCGCGACGACGATGCTCTATCCTGCCCTGGCCGTCGTTCTCGCCCTCATGATCATGTTCGTGCCGGCGGTCCATAATCGCGTCCTGGGCGGCGGTAGCGCCCAGATGAGCAACGACGGCAGAACCGAGCAGCTGAAGCTTGGCATCCCCGCGATCGCGAAGCGCCCGTTGTTCGGCTACGGCCCGGGCGAGGGTGCGGGTGCGGTCGGCTGGCGGTCGGCGGACGGTTTCCTTTCGATCGACAGCGGCTTCCTGTCCACCGCAGCCGACTATGGCGTATTGGGCTTCATCGCCTATTTCGGCGCGATCCTGCTGATGGCCTATCAACTGGCAATGGTGGGCCTGCGGGCGGCGGTCCCGCGGTATCCGATCCATCTGGCCCTTGCGGTGAGCTTCGTGGTGCTGCTGTCGACCAAGTCGGTCTTGTCGCAGATCGATAACGAGCAGGTCGTCTACATGCTGCTGGGGCTGGGATTTGCGCTGTTGTACCGGTCGAAGATCGAGACGAGCGTGCCGTCGCAATCTCGCGGCGCCGCCCAGGGCATGGTATCGGCTGGCGCGTACAATTAGGGTTCGCACGAGATGACAGACGGCACGCGCAGATCTTTCCTCGGCGGTGCCCTGGCATTGTCGACGGCTCCGCTGGCCTGTTCTGCGCCGAGCAGCATGGCAACCGATCACGGGCGTAAAGCGGCCCCTGGCGTACTCCAGCCCGGGCCGCGCTGGACGGGCGTCGCCGGCAGCGGCGGCGCGCCTGCGGCCCAGAGCGATCAGCCGCTTGGCACGCTGGTGCCGGACGAACGGTTTACCGGCGGGTTTTCGGCGGTGCCGGGCCAGTGGATCCACGGCGAGGGCATTCGCATCACCGCCCTCGGCCTGCCGCCCCAGCCAGCCGCCGGCGATGCCATCAACTATTTCAAGGAAGCGGTTTTCTACCTGGAAGGGAACAGCGTCACCGTCACCGAATGGAGCGTGAACCCCACGCCCGTCCGGCTGTATGACGGTACGATGGTGCCCCAGGGGTCGATCGGCTTCTCCGTCGAAATCGGCGCCGGCGAAGGCGCGGTGACGGCGGGCGACGCCATCCTCTATTGCTTCCTGCGCGGCGAGCACGGCCTGGAACGACGCATCGACATTCCGCTGGTGATCAACGTCGATCGCAAGCTGGATGCGCAGCGGCGGGTTTGTTACGTCGATCCCGACGGCAGCGACGATGCCGATGGCAGCCGCACCGCGCCGTGGCGGACCCTGCATCATGCGTTGGGCGGCAAGGGCGTCGGTGACGGCGGCAAGCTGATCCTGCAAAAGGCCGGGCGCTATGTCGAGGATGTGAACGTTTCGCGCACGCCGACGATGAACAATCGCCGGGCGATCGAGGTGGTGGCTGCCGAAGGATTGCGGGCGGATCAGGTGATCATCACCCGCACGGCGCGGCGGCTTCCCGAGCCGCGATGGGTGATCCAGGCACGGGTCGTGCATTTCATCGGGATCACGGTCGATCTGGGCAAGATCATGCTGTTGTGGGGCCCCGCCGATCGGGCGATCGGCTTTCTGGGCTGCCGCCTGGTCGATCCGCGCGGACCCGAAGGGGATCGCGACGAAAACGGCATCGCCATGGGCTACAACCTGGCAAAGGGCACGCCCGCCCAGCAGGATACCCTGGCGACCGGCCTGCCGTACAATTTTGGTGGATTCTACCTCGCCGAGTGCCTGTTCGTGAATTTCACCACGGAGGGCGCGCGTCTCTATCGAAACGTCGCCGCCTATCAGGCGACGGATTCCTTTGCCGGCGGGCCCGGCTATGACGACGTCGTGGTCGACGGCTATCATGTCACGATGCCCAAGCAGGGCGTCACGCGCTTGCACCTTCGGCCGTTTCTCGAAGTCGCGTCGGCGGCGCGTGGGCCGAATGGCACCACCGTGCTGACCCTGGCCGATGCTGCGGACCTATCCGAACAACGGCGAGGGGGCGATCTGCGAATCCGCTTCCTGTCCGGCGCGCTGGCGGCGGAGGAGGAAATGCAGGTCCTCTCCGTCGAGCCTGCCGAGCGCCGAATCGTCGTGGGCGGTGACATCGTCCGGCGGGTCGCCGCCGGGGATCGCGTGCGCGGCTATGCGGTCTGGCACGCCGATTTCTGCCAGCAACAGGGCGTGCAGCGCCCCGATCAGCGCGGCCTGCGGAACATCACGATCTTCCGCTACCGGGCGAGCTCGCCGACGTCGCAGCTGTTCCTGACGCAGGCGCCGGTGAAGCTGGAGCCGGGGAGCCGGATCAGCACCAATGGCACGCGCTTCCAGATCCTCAGCGGCAGCGGCAAGCCGAACTTGCTTCTCGACGATGATATGCTGCGCCTGCAGGCGGGGCCCCAATCCGGCGAATATCGCGTCGTCAAATCGTTCGATCGGGCTACGGGGACGGGGCTATTGCTCGATGCCTTCAGCGCCGATCAACACGACGTGGCGGTGGAGCGATCGAAGTCGATCGTCGGCTTCGTGATGGCGCTGTCGGTTCTGCGCAAGACCGGCAGCGGTTGGGAAATGGGGCAGTTCCAGGATGGTCATCGCAACTTCCTGCTGACCCAGAACACCTTTATCGGCCAGCCCAACTGCCTGACCTTCCGTAACAAATTTCCCGGACATGGCCATCGCAACCATGTTCAGCTGTTCAACCTGATAAGCAAGATGGATGCCGACACGCCGCAGATTCCCGATTGGGGCCTGCGCGTGCAGCGCAATCATTTCCTGCGCGGTGTGCCCCGCGGGCGGGATGCGCGGGTGATGGACGGTCGCCCCGGCTTCGACGCGAATGAACGCTATCAGCCGTTTCGCGGGCAGTTGCGGATCGGCCGCAAGCCGCTGATCCCGTTCGACAGCTTCGGCAACCCGGTGGACGAGAACGCCCCGGTCGGCGCAGTCGCTGCCTGAACCCAGACGCGCCGGCCCTTGCGTCGGCGCGCCCAGGCGTTAAGCGCTGGCATCATGATCAAGCACGCCCTTTCCGTCACGCGCGACGGCGATTTCGCGCAATGGTACCAGACCGTCATCAGCGAAGCCGATATGGCCGAGGATTCGGGCGTACGCGGCTGCATGGTCATCCGGCCATGGGGCTATGGCATCTGGGAGCGGATCCAGCGCCTGCTCGACGATCGCATCAAGGCGACGGGGCACGAGAACTGCTATTTCCCGCTGTTCATCCCGCTTTCCTATTTCGAGAAGGAAGCCGAGCATGTCGACGGCTTCGCCAAGGAAATGGCGGTCGTCACCCATCACCGCCTCGTCCAGAAGGACGGCCGGCTGGTGCCCGATCCCGAGGCCAAGCTGGAAGAGCCTTTGGTTGTCCGTCCCACCTCGGAGACGGTGATCGGCGCGGCGATGTCGCGCTGGGTGCAGAGCTGGCGTGACCTGCCGGTGCTGATCAACCAATGGGCGAACGTCGTCCGCTGGGAAATGCGCACCCGCATGTTCCTGCGCACCGCCGAATTCCTGTGGCAGGAAGGGCATACCGCCCACGCCACGGTGGAAGAGGCGCAGGAAGAGACGCTCAAGATGCTCGAAGTCTATCGCAGCTTCGCCGAGGATTGCCTGGCGATGCCGGTGGTCGCAGGCGAGAAGCCGGAGAATGAGCGCTTCCCCGGCGCGGTCTCGACCTTCTCGATCGAGGCGATGATGCAGGACGGCAAGGCGCTGCAGGCCGGCACCTCGCACTTCCTCGGCACCACCTTCTCCTCGGCGCAGGACATCAAGTTCCAGAACAGCGAAGGCCAGTTCGAGCTGGCGCAGACGACCAGCTGGGGCGTCTCCACCCGCATGATCGGCGGGCTGATCATGGTCCACGGCGACGACGACGGCCTGCGCGTGCCGCCGATGGTGGCGCCGTGGCAGATCGTGATCGTGCCGATGCTGCGCGACCAGCCCGAGGACGCGGCGACGGTCGACTATTGCAAGTCGCTCCAGGCCGAGCTCGCCAAGCTGACCGCGCTGGGCGAACCGGTGCGTGCGCTGCTCGACTTGAAGGCGGTCAAGGCGCAGACCAAGCGCTGGGGCTGGGTGAAGAAGGGCGCGCCGATCGTGATCGAGGTCGGCGGGCGCGACGTCGCCGGCGGCAACGTCTCGGTGATCCAGCGCGACAAGCTCTACCGCGAGGACGGCAAGCTCAATGCGCAAATCCTGCCGCGCGGCGATTTCGTGGCGGAAGCCGCTGCGATCCTGGAGAGTATCCAGCAGGGCCTGTATCTCGACGCGCGCGAGCGGCTGGACAGCAATATCCGTCGCGACGTGACCGACTTCGATGCGCTGGCGGCGATGTTCGCGGATTCGGTCAAATTCCCCGGCTGGGCCGAGGTCAGCTGGGCCAAGCCGACGGGCGCCGAACTGGACGCGGTGGTCGAGCGGCTCAAGGCGCTCAAGCTCACCTTCCGCAACGTGCCGGGCAGCGCGGCGCCGGCCGAAGGCATCTGCCTGTTCACCGGCAAGCCGGCGGTGGAACGCATCCTGGTCGCGCGGGCGTATTGAGTTGAACATCCTCCCCGTGCCGGGGAGGCCCATTGCATATAACCAGGATACATCGTCATCCCCGCGAAGGCGGGGATCCATTGGCGTTGATGCTGCGGTTCTTTCTCACCGCGCCCAAGGCAGTGGATTCCCGCCTTCGCGGAAATGACGATGGTCCTTTCATGCCGGCGGCCCTGGGCTTTCTATGCGGTCCCGGATCTTCGTTGACCTACGCTCCGTTCCCTGCAACCACCCTGCTTCCGAGGGGGGGGCCTGATGCGGGTGGTGCTGGCGACGATCGGTTCTCTCGGCGATCTACATCCGTTCATCGCCATCGGCCGCGTCCTGCGGGCTGCGGGGCAAGCGGTCGTGCTGGCGGTGCCGGAGGACCATGTGACCAAGGTTCGCGCCGCCGGGCTTGAGGCCGCGGCGATCCTGCCGAGCTATGCCGCGATTTGCGAGCGGCTGGGGATGCGCGAGGAGGAGGTCGCCGCACGGGTTCTCGCCGATAGCGGCTTCGTGCTGGACGAAATCCTGCTGCCGTCGCTCCCGGCAAGCACGGCTGCGCTGGACGCGGTTGCCGATGGGGCGGACGTGCTGGTTGGGTCTATCTTCGCGCTGGCGGCGGAGATTGTCGCGGAAAAGCGCGGTTTGCCGCTGGCAACGATCGTGCTTCAGCCGATGACGCTGTTTTCCGCCTGGCAACCGCCGGCCGCCCCGCGGTTCGAGGCGATGCGACACAGTCCGCGCACGATGCTGGGACGAAGCTGGAACCGCGCTCTATATGCGGTGGTGCGCACGATCCTGCGCCGGCGCCACGCGCGGCACATCGATGCGGTGCGGGCGCAGCACCGCTTGGCACCCAGGCGCGGTGCGCCGTTGCTCGACCATGGCTGTGCCACCCGTGCCGTGTTGTGCTGCTGGTCGTCGGCGCTGGGCGGGTTGCCGCCCGATGCGCCGCAGGATGCGAGGCTGGTGGGCTTTCCGTTCTTCGACAGCGAGAGCGGGGCCGATGCGCCGCTGGCGCCGGAACTCGACGCCTTTCTGCGCGCAGGGCCGCCGCCCCTGGTGTTCACGCTGGGCTCTTTTGCCGTCGCATCTGCGGGGCACTTCTATGACGAGGCGGCGGCTGCGGCACGACGGCTGGGGATGCGCGCGGTGCTGCTGACCGGCCGGCCGGGGCCGCCAAAGGCGGAGGGGGACTGTCTGTACCTCCATTATGCTCCACATTCGGCGGTGTTTCCTCGGGCCGCCGCCGTCATTCATCACGGTGGCGTCGGCACGACGGGCCAGGCGCTGCGGGCGGGACGGCCGCAGATCGTGGTGCCGCATTTCGGCGATCAGTTCGACAATGCAGTGCGGCTGGAACGGGCCGGTATCGGCCAGACGATCCGGCGAGAGCGGTTTGAATCCAGGGTCGTTGCGGAGGCCATTGCGCGGCTGTTGTCGAAGCAGGCGGTGCGTGCTGCGGCCTCGCGCGCAGCCGCGCACATCGCGGCGGAAGACGGCGCCGTCGCCGCGGCCGGGCATATCCAGGCACTTTGCGCATAGCGGGATGCCAGCGCCTTCTTGCCCCACCAGCCGAATCCCGCGATAGCGCGCGCGTGCGCACCTTGTTCTCTACTCTGCTCTATCAGCAGCCGCTGGGCGATGATGCCCTGATCGCCGACCTCGAAGCCTCGTGCCTGCAACTCGCCGAGGATGACGGCGCCGGCCGGCGCTGGTGCCGCGAGAATCACTATCGCGGCTATACCAGCTATGCTTCGCTCGACGATCTGCCGATCCGCGATCCGGCCTTTGCCGATCTGAAGCGGCTGCTCGATCGTCACGTGGCGAAGTTCGTCGAGTCGTGCGCGTTCGATCTCGCCGGGCGCAAGCTCAAGCTCGACAGCCTGTGGGTGAACGTGCTCGACGGCAAGGGCGGCCATAGCGCCCATATCCATCCGCACAGCGTCGTCTCCGGCACCGTCTATGTGGCGCTTCCGGCGGGATCGCGCGGGCTGAAGCTGGAGGATCCGCGCCTCGCCATGATGATGGCGGCTCCCACCCGCCGCCCGGATGCGCCGGAGATGCTCCAGCCCTTCGTCGAAGTGGTGCCGGAAGTGGGCACCGTCTTGCTGTGGGAAAGCTGGCTTCGCCATGAAGTGCCACCGGGATCGGGCAAGGAGAAGCGGATCAGCGTCAGTTTCAACTATCGCTGGTGATCGGATGCGGCCTTCGGGCCAGGGGAGGCTTGGGAGTACGCGATGGGAATACAGAGCACGATCGACCGGCTATTGGTGAAGCTGGTACGCAACCATGAGGAAAGCGAACTGCTCCGCCGCCGCTTCCGCAGGCTCTATCGGATCGAGATCGGCGATTACAGCTATGGCGCGTTCGACCGCTGGCGCATTCCGCCGGGGACGCGGATCGGGCGCTATTGCTCGTTCGCGGGATCGGCGCTGATCATTTCCGCCAACCATCCGATGCAGGCATTGTCGACCCATCCGATCTTCTATCTGAAGGCACGGGGGGTGATCGACCATGATCGCGTGGTGGCGCAGCCGACGATCGTCGAGGATGATGTGTGGATCGGCCATCAGGCGATCATCACCCCTGGCTGCAAGCGGATCGGGCGCGGCGCGGTGATCGGAGCCGGTGCCGTGGTGACGCGCGACGTTGCTCCCTATGCGATCGTTGCGGGCAATCCGGCGAAGCTGATCCGCTATCGCTTCGCGCCGGACGTGATCGAGGCGCTGGAGCGGACCCGCTGGTGGGAACTCGATCGAGCGGCGCTGGCGCGGATCTGCGCGCACGTGCCGGACTTCGCCTTGGAGCCGACGGTGGAGAATGCGGCGGCCTTCGAGCGCGCGGCGGCGGCCGGATAGCGATTGGTTTGTCTGGCCCGAGGCTCTATGCTGGGGGTCAATGGCCAAGAACAGAACAAAAGCAGGGCTGCCGACGCGGCAGCAGATTCTCGATTTCATCGCATCGTCCGACACGCCCGCCGGCAAGCGCGAGATCGCGCGGGCGTTCGGGCTGAGCGCGCAGGACAAGATCCTGCTCAAGGCGCTGCTCAAGGACATGACCGATGAGGGGCTGATCGACATCGCCCCGGGGCGGGCCTTCCACAAGATGGGCGGGCTGCCCAAGGTGACCGTGCTGCGCGTCACCGATGCCGATGGCGATACCGTGTGGGCGGTGCCGGAGCGCTGGGAGGCGGAACATGTGCCGGCGCCGCGGCTGCGCGTGCGCGAGGCCCGCGGCAAGCGTTCGGCGCTGGGGGTCGGGGATCGCATCCTCGCCCGCACCGAAGAGGCCGGCAACGGCTGGATCGCGCATCCGATGAAGAAGCTCGCGCGCGGCGAGGAACTGATGCTCGGCGTACTCCACGAAGAGGGCGGCCGGATGTGGCTGCAGGGCGTGGAGAAGAAGGAACGGCGCGACTGGCCGGTTTCGGACGCCGCGGGTGCCGAAGCGGGCGATCTGGTGCTGGCGGAGAAGACCGGCCGGCCGCCGAGGATCACGGCCAAGGTTGTCGAGCGCCTGGGCGATCCGTTCGCGCCGCGCAGCTTCTCGCTGATCGCGATCCATCGCCACGGCATTCCCAATATGTTCTCGGAGGAACTGCTGGAAGAAGCCGAACGCGTCGCCGGGCAGCCGCTGGGCGAGGGGCGCGAGGATCTGCGCCACCTGCCGATCGTTGCGATCGACCCCGCCGATGCGCGCGACCATGACGATGCCGTCTGGGCGACGCCGGACGACGATCCCACGAACGAAGGCGGGTGGAAGGCGATCGTGGCGATCGCCGACGTCTCCTTCTATGTCCGGCCCGGTTCGGAGCTGGACCGCGAGGCGCGCAAGCGGGGCAATTCGGTGTACTTCCCCGATCGCGTCGTGCCGATGCTGCCCGAGGTGCTGTCTGCGGACGTGTGCTCGCTGAAGGAAGGCGTGGATCGCGCGGCACTGGCCTGTCACCTGCAGGTGACGAAGGGCGGCGCGCTGAAGAGTTGGCGGTTCACGCGGGCCGTGGTGCGGCTGGTTGCGAACATCGCCTATGAGGATGCGCAGGCGGCGATCGACGGCACGCTGGAGAATGCACTCACCGAAACCGCCCTGCGTCCGCTCTGGGCGTGCTGGGCGGCACTGGCGGCCGCGCGGGAGAAGCGCGAGCCGCTCGACCTCGACTTGCCCGAGCGGCGGATCGTGCTCGACGAGAAGGGGCGTATCCTGTCCGTCGCGCCGCGCGAGCGGCTCGATGCGCACAAGCTGATCGAAGAATATATGATCGCCGCCAATGTCGCCGCCGCCAAGGCGCTGGAGGCGAAGAAGATGCCGGTGATGTACCGCATCCACGAGCCGCCGGCGCGCGAGAAGCTGGTAGCGCTGAAGGAATATCTGAAGACCTTCGGCATGGAATTCGCGCTGGGCCAGGTGATCCGTCCGGCGACGTTCAACCGCATCCTCGATCAGGTGGGCGAAGAGGATTTCCGCCCCCAGGTGATGGAGCAGGTGCTGCGTACCCAGACCCAGGCCTATTACGGCCCGGAGAATGTCGGCCATTTCGGGCTGGCGCTGGGTTCCTATGCGCATTTCACATCCCCCATCCGTCGCTATTCGGATCTGGTGGTGCACCGCGCGCTGGTCGAGGCCTATCGGCTCGGGCCGGGCGGGCTGACGCCGGAGGAATCCGGATCGATGGACCGGATCGGCGAGGCGATCAGCAAGCTCGAGCGCCGCGCCATGGAGGCGGAGCGGGAGACGATCGACCGCTATGTCGCGGCCTATCTCGCCACCCATGTCGGCGAAGTGCTGGAAGCGCGGATCACGGGAGTGCAGAATTTCGGCTTCTTCGCCACCGTGGAGGGCGTTGGGGGCGATGGGCTGGTTTCCGTGCGCGACCTGGGCAGCGAGTATTTCCACTATGATGAAGCCGGCAAGCGGCTGGTAGGCGAGCATAGCGGCGACGAATTCGCGCTCGGCCAGCGGCTGGAACTGCGGCTGGTGGAGGCCAACCCGGTTTCCGGTGCGCTGCGGTTCGAACTGCCGGAGGGGAAGGGGGCCGGCGGCGGCCCTCCGCGCACCGGAAGGCCGGGGAAGGGCGCGCCCAAGCGCGTGTTGCACCGCCGTGGCCGCCCGGCCAATATCCGCCATCAAGGGCGTAAACGCTGAGAATTCGCTTTCACCAAAGTCAGTGCATTGCGGAAGCGTGCGCGCTACAAGCCGGTTAACGCGCATGTTTTCATGCCGGAACGATGATGTGCAGTGGGGAGCCCGATGACGACACGCCCGACGATCAAGGAAGTCTCGAAGATCGCCGGCGTTTCGTTCAAGACGGTTTCCCGCGTGCTGAACAACGAAAAGCATGTCAGCGAAGAAACCAGGCGGCGGGTGGAAGAGGTCGTTGCCCAGCTCAACTTCCGGCCAAGCCATGCCGCACGGATCCTTGCCGGACGGCGCTCGTTCCAGGTGGCGCTGCTCTACGACAATCCCAGCCCCTATTATGTCTTCCACATCCAGGCGGGGGCGATGGAGCGTTGCGGCGAGCTGGGCTATCGCCTGTTGATGCAGCCGGTCGATACGACCGCGCGGCATCTTGTGCAGGACGTGCTGGCGCTGGTGGACGAAGCCCATCTGGATGGCTTGATCCTGTCTCCGCCGCTCACCGAGATGCCCGAACTGATCGATGCCCTGGACAAGCGCAAGCTGCCCTATGTTCGCATCGCGCCGGGCTTGCGCAAGAATCACGGGCTGGCCACCGCGATGGACGACGTCGCCGCCGCGCGGGAGATCACGCGACATCTGATCGATCTGGGACACCGGGCGATCGCCTTCGTTTCGGGGCCGGAAAGCCATGTGTCGTCGAAGGATCGCATGGCGGGCTATCGGCAGGAGCTGGAGGCGCACGGCATCGCCTTCGATCCGTCACTGGTCATCGCCGGGGACTATAGCTTTGCCTCGGGCGGCGCCGCAGCCAAGGCGCTGTTTGTCCGCACGCCGCGGCCGACCGCGATCTTCGCCGGCAATGACGATATGGCGGCCGGCGCGCTTGCCGCTGCGCATGAAGCCGATATCGCGGTGCCCGAAGCGCTTTCGATCGCCGGCTTCGATGACAGCGATCTTGCCCGCGCGGTTTGGCCGCCGCTCACGACGATTCGCCAGCCGGTACGACAGCTGGCCTATGCCGCAGCCGATCTGATGCTTTCGGGCAAGGCGGTGGTGCAGCAACTGACGCTGGAGCACGAACTGAAGGTGCGGGCGACGACGGGGCCGGCACCCACGCCATAAGGCCCGTCCCGCCAGGGGACGGTGTTAACCTTAGTTGCTGCGGGCGAAATCCTAAACGGCGGGTTAACCTTGCCGGATGCAGCATATCCGCACCGTCCGCGAAGCTTCGCCCCATGCGTTCCGTCGGCAGATGCGGGCGACCATCGCCCGCCGGCGCAAGGCCGAGGATGATGGCGACGTGCGGCTCTTCCTGCTTAGCTTCGCGGCATTCTTTGTCTGTTTCTACAGCTTCCTGCTGTAGTCCCCGCGCGGATCACGCGTCCGGGCGATCGCCCCGGCGCGGCACATCACCTTCCTTATGGAGCCTCCGGGCGCAGGCGGCGGAGGCCAGTGCGAGTGCTACGACTACCCACAGCGCGTCTTCAACCCGCACGCCGGGAATCCGGGTGAAGCCGAAAATGCCGACCGAGCCGAGCACCATCGCACCCGAATTGACCACATTGTTGGCAGCAACGGTGCGTGCGGTCTGCGACTTCTCGACGGTGGTGGTGAGGAAGGCATAGAGCGGCACCACGAACATGCCGCCGGTGATCGCGATCATCGCCAGATCGCCGAGCGCGTGCCACGCGGCGGGCATGCGTACGAAATCGAGGGTCTTGAGCAACGGGCCTTCATGGACCGGCCAATATTTGGCGGCGAAGTGGAAATCGACGACGAAGACCGCCATCGCGAGTACCGACGGCACGCAATAACGCGCCGAAACATTGCCCTTCAGCAGCTTGTTGATGATCACGGAGCCAAGCGCGATGCCGATCGAGAAGATGCCGAGGAATACGCTCGCCACGTCCTTCTGGGCATGGAACACGTTCTTGACCAGCGGCGGGAACAATACGCCCAGCACCGCGGCGATCGACCAGAACACGCTGATCGAGATGATCGCCAGGAACAGCCGGCGAATGTGCATGGTCACCGAAATCAATCGTGCCGAGGCACGGAAGATGTTGAAATCGATCTCCAGGTGCGTGAGCGGCGGCGCAGGCGGGATCTGGAGCGAGGCCACCCAGCCGACGATGGCGATGGCGACGACCGCGAAGGCTGCGGCATGGGCGCTGAGCAGGCCGCCGGCGATCGTGCCGAACAGGATCGCGATATAGGTGCCCGCTTCGATCATGCCGGTGCCGCCCAGCACGTCGTCTTCGGCGAGGTGCTGGGGCAGAATGGCGTATTTGATCGGGCCGAAGAAGGTGGAGTGCACCCCCATTCCCACCAGCGCGACGAGCATCAGCGGCAGGCTCTTCAGAAAGATGCCGGTGGCGCCGACCAGCATGATCGCCACTTCGGCTGCCTTGATGATCCGCATGATCCGCGCTTTGTCATGTGTATCGGCCAACTGGCCGCCCAGCGCGGAAAACAGGAAGAAGGGCAGGATGAAGATGCCCGTGGCGATCGCGCTGAACTGGGTTTCCTGCTCCACCGAATTGAAAATCTGGTAGGTCGCAAAAAAGATCATCGCGTTCTTGAAGAGGTTGTCGTTGAACGCTCCCAGGAACTGCGTGATGAAAAGGGGCAGGAACCGGCGCTCCTTCATGAGCCCGAGCGCACCGATCATTCGATATAAGCTCCCTCGCTGCGGTATGCCGCACGGTGAAGGGGGGGGCATACCGGCGGGCGGGCGTGGCTTCAATCGATTAATCCGGCCATCATCGAACCTGCACGGGAGGGCAACATGATTCGCGAAGCGGCCGTACAGGCGATTCAGGTACCGGGCAGCCTGGCGGTGGGCGGACGGCGCTGGTTCCGGGACCGGGTGGGGGAATCCGGCTGTGCCGTTTATCGTCTGGCTGCTGCCGGCCGCCCGGATGACGACCTGTACCTGAAGATGGGCCGTGGATCGTGCATCGGCGATCTGGTCGACGAGATGACCCGGCTGCGCTGGCTGGCCCCCTTTCTGCCGGTGCCGCCGCTGCACGGCTTCGTGCTGGAAGCGGAGGCGGCCTGGTTGCTCACCGGGCGCCAGCCGGGGCAGACCGCCTGTCAGTTGCTCGAAGCCGATCCGGGCGCGGCGCCCGCACTGGCGGGGGCGCTCGCGCGGTTTCTGCGGCGGCTGCACGCGGTGCCGGTCGAGCGCTGTCCGTTCAACGCCGATCATCGCCTGCGGATGGCTGCGGCGCGGGACCGGATCGACGCGGGACTGGTGGACGAGACGGATTTCGACGAGGCGCGTCTGGGCATGTCGGCCGAACAGGTCTGGGCCGAACTCTTGGCGGCGATGCCGGCCTCGTTCGATCGAGTGGTGACGCATGGCGACTTCTCGCTCGACAATCTGTTTGTGGTCGACGGGGAGGTGGTCGGCTGTATCGATCTGGGGCGGGTGGGGATCGCCGATCGCTGGCAGGACCTGGCGATTTTGTGGAACAGCCTGAAGGAATTCGGCGAAGACGCGGCCCAGGCTATGCTGGACGCCTATGGCATCGCGCTCGACCCCGCCAGGCGCGATTTCCATCTGCGTCTCGACGAATTGTTCTGATGCGGGGAGCTTTAACGTTCCCCCGCGCGGTTCGGCAGTGCTAAGGGCTGATGCGATGTTGACGTTGCCGAATATCCTCACGCTTTCGCGGATTTTCGCCGTGCCGTTGCTGGTAGGGTTCCTGTGGTGGCCGCATTGGGCGCCCGGATACGCGATCGCCTTCGCGCTCTATTGCCTCATGGGCATCACCGATTATTTCGACGGCTATCTCGCCCGCGCGCAGGGGACCGTCTCGAAGCTCGGCATCTTCCTTGATCCGATCGCCGACAAGATCATGGTCGCGGCGGTGATCCTGATCCTGGTGGGCAAGGGGGTGATCGCCGATTGGCATGTGATCGCCGCGCTGGTGATCCTGCTGCGTGAGATCGCGGTATCGGGCCTGCGCGAGTTCCTGGGGGGGCTGCAGGTCTCCGTGCCGGTGTCGCGGCTGGCCAAGTGGAAGACGGCGCTGCAACTGGGGTCGCTGGGCGCGCTGATCCTGTCCGGCGCGGTCCCTGAATGGCCCTGGGTGCTGGGCGTGGGCTTGGTCGCGCTGTGGAGTGCGGCGGTGCTGACCGCGATCACCGGCTGGGACTATCTGCGTGTCGGCCTCAGCCATATGGACAGCTGATGGCGATCACGATGCTCTATTTCGCCTGGGTGCGCGAGCGGGTGGGCATCGGCGAGGAGGTGATCGATCCGCCCGAGGTCGTGCGCAACGTCGCGGACCTGATCGACTGGCTGTCCCGGCGCAGCGATGGCCATGCAGCCGCACTATCCGAACCGGCGAAGTTGCGGGCGGCGATCGACCAGCGCTTTGTGGGCCTTGATGCGGAACTGGGCAATGCGCGCGAAGTGGCGTTGTTTCCGCCGGTGACGGGCGGATGATTCGCGTTTCGGTCGATCCCGCGCCGATCGAACTGGGCGTGGAAGTCGCCGCGCTGGAGGCGCGCGGGGCAGGCGGCATCGCGACCTTCACCGGTGTGGTGCGCACCGATGACGGCGTCGAGGCGCTGGAACTCGAGCATTATCCCGGCATGACCGAGGCGGCGCTGTGCGCCCTGGCCGAGGCGGCGATGGATCGCTGGAACCTGCTGGGCGCAACGATCGTCCACCGCGTCGGGCGGATGACGGCCGGCGAGCGCATCGTGTTCGTCGGCACCGCCGCCGCGCATCGGCGCGAGGCGCTGGAGGCGTGTACCTATCTGATCGACCGGTTGAAGACCGATGCGCCCTTCTGGAAGCGCGAATGGCTCGCCGGGGGCGCCCGCTGGGTAGAACCCCGTGCCACGGATGCGCAGGCCGCGGCACACTGGTTATAGCCTGGACACCGCAGACTCGGTGATCGAACGCAACCGCGCGAGGCACGCCGCGCGATGAGCGCACGCACCAACCCGAGCAAGCCCCTGCCGCGTGGCAGCCCTAACTCCGCGCCGCGCTCAGCACGTCCGCCAGCAGCCTGAAGTCGCGTTCGCGGGGGCTGGCCTTGCGCCATACCAGCGCGATGTGGCGGGAGGCGTTGGCGGCATCGAGCGGGCGGGCCGTGACCGAGGTATGCTCCAGGATGCCTGCATCCACTGCCATTTCCGGCAGCATCGTCACCCCCAGCCCGTTATCGACCATCTGCACCATGGTGTGCAGCGAGGTGCCGAGCATCGTCGCCTCGGCGCGCAGTTCGGGGCGGTTGCAGGCGGCCAGCGCATGGTCCTTCAAGCAATGTCCGTCCTCGAGCATCAGCAGCCGGGTCTCGTCGATCGCATCGGGATGGATCGATGCCGTGGGGTCCATCTCGCCGTTGCGGAAGGCGACGAACAGCCGGTCGTCGAACAACTGCGCGCTTTCCACATCTCCGCAGGAGAAAGGGAGGGCGAGCAGCACGCAATCGGTGCGGCCATGGTTCAGCGCCTCGCAGGCCTGGCCGCTGGTCTCCTCGCGCAGATAGAGCTTCAGGTCGGGATATTGCTCGCGCAGGCGGGGGAGGATGCGCGGCAGCAGGAACGGCGCGATGGTGGGGATGACGCTCATCCGCATCTCGCCCGAGAGGGGGCGGCCGGCGGCGCGGGCGAGGTCGCCCAGCTCGTCCGCCTCGCGCAGCACCCGACGCGCCTTTTCCACGATCCGCTCGCCCAGCGGCGTGAAGCGGACGACCCGGCGGGTCCGCTCGACCAGCACGACGCCGATCAGCGTCTCCAGCTCCCGGATGCCGGCGGAGAGGGTCGACTGGGTAACGAAACACGCCTCCGCCGCGCGGCCGAAATGGCCCGCATCGTTCAGCGCCACCAGATATTGGAGTTGCTTGAGGGTAGGGAGGTAGGTTTGCGCCACTGATCGCCTCTCTCGATTGTCGATCGCGTATATAGTGACGTTCTCGAACATGGGAAGCCAATAGCGGAAAGTGCTCCCCCTCCCGCGAGCGGGAGGGGGAGAGGGCTCAGGCGGCAACAGCCTGACGTTCTTCTTCCGGCAGCCGGATCATGTAATCGAAGGCCGAGAGCGCCGCGGTCGAGCCCGCGCCCATCGCGATCACGATCTGCTTGTACGGCACGGTGGTGCAGTCGCCCGCCGCGAAGATGCCGGGCTGGCTGGTCTCGCCGCGCGCGTCGATCTCGATCTCGCCGCGCTGGGTGAGCGCCACCGCGTCCTTCAGCCACTCGGTATTCGGCACCAGGCCGATCTGGACGAAGATGCCTTCCAGCGCGATGTCGTGCTCGGCGCCGCTGTTGCGGTCCTTGTAGCTGAGGCCCGACACCTTCTCGCCGTCGCCATTGACCTTGGTGGTCATCGCCGAGGTGAGGATCTTCACGTTGGGCAGACTGGCAAGCTTGCGCTGCAGCACCGCATCGGCACGCAGCTGGCTGTCGAATTCGATCAGCGTGACGTGCGCGACGATACCGGCCAGGTCGATCGCCGCCTCGACGCCCGAGTTGCCGCCGCCGATCACCGCGACGCGCTTGCCCTTGAACAGCGGGCCGTCGCAGTGCGGGCAATAGGCCACGCCCTTGTTGCGATATTCGTCCTCGCCCGGCACGTTCATCTGCCGCCAGCGCGCGCCGGTGGAGAGGATGACCGCCTTGGCCTTCAGGCTCGCACCATTGGCCAGCACCACCTCGTGCAGGCCGCCCTCGCGCTTCGCCGGGATCAGCTTCTCGGCACGCTGCAGGTTCATGACGTCGACGTCATAGTCCTTCACATGCTGTTCGAGCTGCGCGACCAGCTTCGGCCCTTCGGTGTGCGAGACCGAGATGAAATTCTCGATGCCCATGGTGTCGAGCACCTGGCCGCCGAACCGCTCGGCCGCGACACCGACGCGGATGCCCTTGCGCGCGGTGTAGATCGCCGCCGCCGCGCCCGCCGGGCCGCCGCCGATGATCAGCACCTCGAACGGATCCTTGTTCTTGATCTTCTCGGCCGCGCGGGCTTCGGCGCCGGTGTCGATCTTGGCGACGATCTGCTCCAGGTCCATCCGGCCCGAGGCGAAGGGCTCGCCGTTCAGGTACACGGTCGGCACGGCCATGACCTTGCGGCCCTCGACCTCGTCCTTGAACAGCGCGCCGTCGATCGCGACGTGGCGGATATTGGGGTTGAGCACCGCCATCAGGTTCAGCGCCTGCACCACGTCCGGGCAGTTCTGGCACGACAGCGAGAAATAGGTCTCGAAGCTGAAATCGCCCTCGATATTGCGGACCTGCTCGATCAGCTCCTGCGCCGCCTTGCTGGGGTGGCCGCCGACCTGGAGCAGCGCGAGCACCAGCGAGGTGAACTCATGCCCCATCGGGATGCCGGCGAAGCGCACGCCGAGTTCGGTGCCCTTGCGGCGGATCAGGAAGCTGGGCTTGCGTGCGTCCTCGGCATGGACAAGGTCGATCTTGTCCGAGAGGGTGGCGATCTGGGCCAGCAGGTCACCCAGCTCGCCCGACTTGGCATCGTCGCCAAGGCTGGCGACGAGCTCGATCGGCTCGCGGATGTTCACCAGATAGCCCTTGAGCTGCTGCGTCAGAGTGGCGTCGAGCATGGGATACTCCTGTTTGTCTCACTAAAACGGCCCGAAGCGGAGGGGGGAATCCGCTCCGGGCCGCGATCGGCGCCCGCATTGGGGGGGCGGGGGCGGGCGCCGTAGTCCTCAATCCTCCCGCAAAGGAGGATCGTTCTTAGATCTTGCCGACCAGGTCGAGCGAGGGCGCGAGCGTCTCGGCGCCTTCTTCCCACTTGGCGGGGCAGACTTCGCCCGGATGCGCGGCGACATACTGCGCCGCCTTGATCTTGCGGAGCAGTTCCTGGGCGTTACGGCCAACGCCTTCCGAAGTGATCTCCATGATCTGGATCACGCCGTCCGGGTCGACCACGAAGGTGCCGCGGTCCGCCAGGCCCTGGCCCGCACGCAGCACGTCGAAGTTGTTCGAGATGGTGTGGTTCTGGTCGCCCAGCATGTAGTAGTTGATCTTGCCGATCGCGGGCGATGTGTCGTGCCATGCCTTGTGGCTGAAGTGGGTGTCGGTCGAGACCGAGTAGACTTCAACGCCCATGCCCTGCAGGGTCGGGTAGATATCGGCCAGGTCTTCCAGCTCGGTCGGGCACACGAAGGTGAAGTCCGCCGGGTAGAAGAAGAAGACCGCCCACTTGCCCTTCACGTCGGCGTCGGTGACTTCGACGAACTTGCCTTCCTTATAGGCCTGTGCGGTGAACGGCTTGATGGTGCTGCCGATAAGAGCCATGATTTTTGTTCCTCCAGAACGGGGGTTGCTGTTGCAGAACGGCATATAGGCGGCGCAGCCGAGGCTGTGAAATTGGAAGACCTGCTCGAGGTGATCGAGTTTATCAATCACTGATCGAAAATTGATCGAGGTTGACGCTTGACGGAGGGCGATATGGGGCGCGAAGCGATCGCTTATGTGGAAGTCGGCGGCGAGGCGGGCGAGGTGAAGGTGCTGCTGGAGGCATCCGATCTGATCCTGCGCGGTGCGATCCGGCGCCGCTACGCCAAGACCGATATCCACGATCTGCGGGTCGTGGACGGCGTGCTGCGGTTCGATAGCGGCGCGGAGGCGGTGGCGCTCCATCTGGGCAGCGCTTCCGCGGCGGTGCGCTGGGCCGAAGCGATACGCAAGCCGCTGCCGACCTTGCGGGAAAAGCTGGATCTCAAGGGGAATGCCCTGGTTCTGGGCGCTTGCGACGATCCGGCGCTCGTTTCGGCGCTGGCCGATGCTCGTACCGATCGTTCGGATGCGGCCAGCGTGATCGTCGTGCAGGTCGCAGGCCCCGGCGATCTCGAGGCGGCACTTGCAGTGCCCGGCACGCTGCCGATCTGGGCGGTCTATCCCAAGGGAACATCGGCGTTCGGGGATGCAGCGATACGTACGCGGCTACGCGCAGCCGGGTATCGCGACACCAAATCCTGTGCCGTCTCCAAAAACCTCACCGCGACGCGCTATCATCCGCCGCGATGAGCATGTCAGTCAGATCAGCGCACGGTAGAGGCTGAATGCGCTGGTCGCGGTCAGCACCACGCCGACCAGGCTCAGCAGCAGCCTGGTCGGCACGTGCTTGGCGACCATCGCCCCGAACGGTGCCGCGATCACGCCGCCGATAAGCAGGCCGAGCACCGGATGCCAGAAATCTGGCGTGAATCCCTGCGCGCCGATATGGAACAGGAAGGTAGCCGAGATCGTCAGCGTCAGGAAGAATTCGGTCGTATTGACCGTGCCGATCGTGGTGCGGGGCTGCGCGCCCTGGGCGAGCAGGTTGCTCGTCACTACGGGTCCCCAGCCGCCGCCGCCCGCCGCATCGAGGAAGCCGCCAGCCAAGCCCAGCGGTTCCACGATCTTTGGCTCGCGATGATGGGGGGTGAACCGAATCGCGCGGAACAGCAGATAAAGCCCGATCGCTGACAGATAGGCCATCACGAAAGGCCGTGTAACGCTGGCATCCAGCGCGGTCAGCACATAAGCCCCCAGAACGCCGCCAATCACGCCTGGAATCAGCAGGCGCGCAAACAGACGCCAGTTGACGTTGCGGTGCAGGACGTGGCTGAGGCCCGATACGCCCGTCGTCATCGTCTCCACCAGATGCACGCCGGCAGAGGCAGTGGCGGGCGCGATGCCCAGCACGCTTACCAGCAAGGTGCTCGAAATGACCCCGAAGGCCATGCCGAGCGCGCCGTCCACAAGCTGCGCGGCAAAGCCGACGGCGACATAAGGTAACATTTCGGCCAGCGTTATTCCTGCGAACATCCATGCCCCTGTAGCGATTGGCCGGCCGCACGAAATGGCGGCTTCCGCGAAATCCTACAACCCCGATAGTGTATGCCCGGGTTCCGCAAACGGAGGGCCATGCTGGAAATTTCGGGGCGGCTCCCCTATTTTCGCTGCTGCAAAGGGGCCCGGCCATGTTTCAGCGTCTGAAGCGCTATCTCGATTCGATCCGCGCGCGCGATCCGGCGCCACGGAGCCGATTGGAGATTCTGCTGTACCCTGGTGTTTGGGCGCTCGGCTATCACCGGCTCGCCCATGCGCTGTTCCGGCGGCGCTTCTTCTTCCTCGCCCGGCTGGTCAATCACTGGTCGCGCTGGATGACCGGGATCGATATCCACCCCGGTGCCACGATCGGGCGCAATTTCTTCATCGATCACGGGTTCGTGGTGATCGGCGAGACGGCCACGATCGGGGACAATGTCACCATCTATCAATGCGTCACTCTCGGCGGCACCAGCCCGGACAATGGCGTGGGCGGCAAGCGCCACCCGACGCTGTCGGATGGGGTGATCATCGGATCCGGTGCGCAGGTGCTGGGGCCGATCACGATAGGCGAGCGGGCGCGCATCGGCGCGAACGCGGTCGTCACCAAGGATGTTTCGCCGGGAGCCGTCATGGTCGGCATCCCCGCCAAGCCGACGCTGGTCGAAGCGGCAACCTGGCAGAAGGATTTCGTGCCGTACGGCACGCCCTGCAGCGAGTTGTTCGATCCCGCCAGCCAGAAGCTCGAATTGATGCGTTGCGAGATCGAGACACTGCGCAAGCGATTGGATGCGATGATCGCCGAGCGAGACGCTGAGGCCGAGCGGCGCGACCGCGCCTGATGGGAACGGTTACGCCACTTCCGATCGGCCGTCCCGGACAAGTTGGTTTCGATCGTATCGAACTCACCCGCATCCTGGATCTTTATGGGCGGATGGTCGCGGCCGGGCACTGGCGCGACTATGCCATGCAGTTCGACAAGGACTTTGCGGTGTTCGCAGCCTTTCGCCGTGCTGCGGAGCGGCCCGAATATCGCATCGAGAAGCGGCCTTCGCTGCGCAACCGTCAGGGCATGTGGGCGCTCGTCAACGAAAGCGGCGCGGTGCTCAAGCGCGGGCAGGAATTGGGGCCAGTACTGGCGCCGGTCGAGCGCCGGCTGATGAAGCTGGTGGAAGGATAAGGTGGCAGATGCGTATCCTGGCGTGACGGGCCAGGATACGCGTCGCCGGTTATGCCATGGCGCCTTGCTGGGTTGGCGGAAGCCGCCGGGCGAAATCGCCGAGCAGGCTCACGGCCGTGCGCCGCATCGGGTGCCAGAAGGCGGAAAGCGAAAGCAGCGCCGATCCGATCACCAGTCCGGTCAGCGCTGCGCTCAGCTCGACCGCGCCGCTCTGTTGGAACAGCGAATACATCGCCCAGAGGACATAGGCGAGGCTGGAGACGAGTAGCGCGCGGCGGTCCACGGCCAGCGCCACATAGGCGAAGAACAGGTAGAGCGCGAAGACCAGTGCCGCCATCGGCGCGCCGATCTCGCCCTCGAATACGCCGAGCATATGGAACACGGGATGCGCGATCAGCGGCGCTGCGGCGAGGTGAAGCCAGAAAGCGACGTCCGAACGGCGGGTACGGCGTTCCAGGTCGGTCATGTCCCAGCGCATCGCGGCAATGAAGGTGCCTATGCCGCCGACCAGCAGGATCGCATTCACCCATTCTTTGGCGGCGGGAATCAGGGAAGTGATGAGCCCCACCGACACCCCGACCACGGCCAGTGCGCCAGCGGCGACGGTGATCGGTACCATGAATCGGCGCCAGTGCACCCACGCAGCAACTGCCGTGAGGCTGCCCGCAACGGCGGCGATCGCACCGGCCAGCCGTTCCTGCTGAACCTGGGTGGTAAGGTGCAGCGCATCGGTCAACCATGGTGCGTTGATGACGAACAGGCCGGCAATGGTCGCGCCCGCACCGCCAACAAAGCCGAGCAGCAGCAGGATCGAGGGAAGCGCCAGTCGACGGCGCGCCGTGAAATATTCGGCGAGCATCCAGCTGGTAGCCGCCACCGCGGCGCCGCCGCCGATCAGGTTTGCACCGATCACTTTCGGTTCGGGCCCGGCGCCGGCGAGCATTTCGACGAGGCTGCCCCCCAGTTTGCCGATCGCCAGCAGAATCAGCGCTGCGGCGATGGTCACGAAGATGTCGTTGAAGCCGCTCAGCAGGCGGAAATGTTCTTCGTCCACTGCGGGTGTCGCCCGGCTTGCCGCAACATAGTCGCGGAACGCCGCCACGGCCTCGGGGGTAAGGGCGCCGGCCTCGACCGCACCTGCCAGTTCGCTTTCGCTATACATCGGCAAATCCTCCTTCGAACATGGAGGATGGCATAGGTGTGTTGCTTAAGCAATACGGTGTGCGATGCTCCGGCACCGCACCGCGCTTGGGGGCGGTGCCGGATGTCGCTGCCTCAATGGCCTGCGCGCTGGATGCATTCGTCGGTCTGGCCACGCGTGCACGCCGGATAGTGGTTGCGCGGGGCCGGTGCCGGGAAGGCTTCCGCCGGGGTAAGCTTGCTCGGTTCGAACACGACCTTGTCCCCCGGCTGGGGGGTGCCGTTCACCCACATGCTCTGGGCGGGGGCATAGCCGCCGGGTTCGGCCGGGGTGCTGGCTTGGGCAAAGGCGGGGCTGGTCAACAGCAGCGCGGCGGCAAGTGCAAACGCCTTCATAGCGGTACTCCTGCAAATCTACACGGGTGTGCAGCTGCACACCCGAATGTGTAAACGCGCTGCCCGCAGAAAGTTTCCTGCTCAGTTGCCGGCGTCGAGCGAATATCCGGCAGACCGCACCGTGCGGATGATATCCTGACGGTTGCCGCGGTTGATCGCCTTGCGGAGACGGCGGATATGGACGTCGACGGTGCGCGACTCGATGTCGCTGTCGTGCCCCCACACCGCATCGAGCAGCCGCTCGCGCGAGAAGACCCAGCCCGGATGCTCAAGGAAATGCTTGAGCAGGCGGAATTCCGTCGGCCCCAGCGCGATCACTTCGCCGCCGCGGCGCACCTTGTGGCCCACCGTATCCATTTCGATGTCGGCATAGGTGAGCGCCTCGCCTGCCAGCGCCGGTCGCACGCGGCGCAGCACCGCGCCGACCCGTGCGACCAGCTCGCGCGGGGAGAAGGGCTTCGTCACATAATCGTCCGCCCCGGTTTCCAGGCCGCGCACGCGATCTTCCTCTTCGCCGCGC
This sequence comes from Sphingomonas pokkalii, assembly GCF_003096275.1. GTDB lineage: Bacteria > Pseudomonadota > Alphaproteobacteria > Sphingomonadales > Sphingomonadaceae > Sphingomonas > Sphingomonas pokkalii. The sequence continues at coordinate 2,115,942 of NZ_QENQ01000001.1, read as the reverse complement.
GCGGTGAGCATGATGATCGGCACGTTCGCCGTTTCCGGCATCCGCCGCAGCCGCCGGCAAACCTCGATGCCCGACAGCCCTTCGACCATCCAGTCGAGCAGCACGATATCGGGCGTCGCTTCCTTGGCGAGCAGCAGCGCTTCCTCGCCGTCGGGCGTGTGCTTCACCTCATAATCTTCGCGCTTGAAATGCCAGGTGACGAGTTCGGCAATCGCCGCATCGTCTTCCACCAGCAGCATCTTGACCCGTGCCATAATCTTTCCTCAGCTCCCGCTGCTATCGCCGTTCTCGCGATCGGCGAGATATTGCCCGGTCGCAGCAAAATAGACCATCTCGGCGACGTTGGTGGCGTGGTCGCCGATCCTCTCCAGATTTTTCGCCACGAACAGCAGATGCGCCACCTGGCTGATCGTGCGCGGGTTTTCGACCATGAAGGTCACCAGCGTACGGAAGATCGAATCGTAGAAATCATCGAGCGCATTGTCGCGGGCGCAAACCTCCGCGGCGTTCCGCGCGTCGCGCGCCGAAAAGGCATCGAGCGCATCATGCACCATATCCGCCGCGAGCTGGCCCATCGCCGGCAGGATCGACACCGCCTCGATCCGATCCTCGCCCTCGCTATGGATCATTGGCACGCGCTTGGCGATGTTCTTCGCGTAATCACCAATCCGCTCAACCACCGCCGCGATCTTCAGCGCGGCGATCACTTCGCGCAGATCGTCGGCCATCGGCGCGCGGAGTGCGATCACGCGCACGACCAGCTTTTCGATCTCCGCTTCCAGCGCGTCGATCTGCGCATCCTTGCGGCGCACTTCGCGTGCCAGCACGAGATCGCCGCGCTGCAGCGCCTTTAGCGCGTCGTGGATCGCCTGTTCGGCAAGCCCGCCCATCTGTGAAATGAGCGCGCGCAGCTGACCGATATCTTGGTCGAACGCCTTGACCGTGTGTTCGGAGCCCGTCGCCATCAACCGTACCTTCCGGTGATATAGTCCTTCGTACGCTCCTGGCGCGGCGCGGTGAAGATGTTGTCGGTTTCGCCATATTCGACCAGCTGGCCGAGATGGAAGAAGGCGGTGCGCTGCGATACGCGTGCGGCCTGCTGCATGTTGTGCGTGACGATCACGATCGCGTAGCGGCCGCGCAGTTCGTGGATCAGCTCCTCGATCTTCGCCGTGGCGATGGGATCGAGCGCGCTCGCGGGTTCGTCCATCAGGATGACTTCTGGATCCACTGCGATCGCGCGGGCGATGCACAGCCGCTGCTGCTGGCCGCCGGAAAGCGCGGTGCCGCTGTCGGACAGGCGGTCCTTCACTTCTTCCCATAGGCCGGCGCGCTTCAGCGAGCGTTCGACGATCGCCTCCAGATCCGCGCGCGAGGTCGCCAGCCCGTGAATGCGGGGACCATAAGCGACGTTCTCGAAGATCGACTTGGGGAAGGGGTTCGGCTTCTGGAATACCATGCCGACGCGGGCGCGCAGCTGCACCACGTCCATGTCCGCCGAATAGATATTCTCGCCGTCGAGCAGGATCTCGCCTGTCACCCGTGCGCTAGGGATGGTGTCATTCATTCGGTTAAGCGTGCGCAGGAAGGTGGACTTGCCGCAGCCGGACGGACCGATGAACGCCGTCACCTTGTCCATGTCGATATCGATCGAGACGTTCTTCACGGCCTGATTGTCGCCATACGCGACGCTGACGTCGCGCGCCGACATCTTGTGAGAGACGGGGGTGAAAGCGGTGGACATTACCAGCGGGTCTCGAACTTGTTGCGGAGATAGATGGCGAGCCCGTTCATCGCGAGCAGCACCGCGAGCAGCACCAGGATCGCCGCGCTCGTCTTTTCGACGAAGCCGCGGCTGACTTCGTCGGACCACAGGAAAATCTGCACCGGCAGCACCGTCGCCGGATCGGTGACGCCGTCCGGCGGCGTGACGATGAAGGCGCGCATCCCGATCAGCAGCAGCGGCGCGGTTTCGCCCAGCGCGCGGGCCATGCCGATGATCGTGCCGGTGAGGATGCCAGGCATCGCCAGCGGCAGGACGTGGTGGAACACCACCTGGATCGGGCTGGCGCCGATGCCGAGGGCGGCGTCGCGGATCGACGGGGGCACGCCCTTGATCGCGTTGCGGCTGGCGATGACGATGACGGGCATGATCATCAGCGCCAGCGTGACGCCGCCGACCAGCGGGGCCGAACGCGGCAGCATCGGCCCGAACACGCGCCCGCCGATTTCCCAGGTGCCCAGGAACACCGCCAGGCCAAGCAGGCCGAAGATGATGGAGGGAACGGCGGCGAGGTTGTTGATCGAAACCTCGATCAGGTCGGTCCAGCGGTTCTTTGGCGCATATTCCTCCAGGTAGATGGCGGAGAGCACGCCGACCGGAAAGGCGATCAGGAAGGTGATCGCCATGGTGAGCAGCGATCCCTTCAGTGCACCCCAGATGCCGACCGCCACCGGATCTGTGGAATCGGATTCGCTGAGGAACGTCCAGTTGAAGCCGCGCACGACCATACCCGCCCGTTGCAGGCGCGCGACCGTGGCCTTCATGGCGGGGGTGCCTTCGCCAGCCAGTGCCCGATCGAAGGCAGTGGATGCGGGCACGCGCACCACCGTGCGCCGTTCGAGGATCGCGGGATCGCGCTTCACGGCGGCGCGTAACACCGTCCACGCACTGGGCGCGATCAGCGTGGCGCCATCGGGGCCGAAGGCGCTGGTTGCGGCATTCTCCACCGCGTCTTCGAGGCCGGCGCTTGCCAGCGCGAGGTCTGCCGCCGGGGTATTCAGGCGAGCGCGCTCGACGTGGAAGCCGGCGGCGTGAAGATCGATCGGCAGCGCCAGTTCGGTGGTGGTGAAGCCGCGCCAGCCTTGCGCGACCATGGTGAACAGCAGGAATCCCAGAAAGGCCGCAGACAGGATCACGGCGCCGGCACCGAGCACGCGGAAGCGCCGCTCGGCCGCGTAGCGGCGGCGAATGCGCCGCTGCATCGCCGGGCTGTTCCAATCGGTCGGCTGCCGTTCGGCTGCAGCAGGGGCGACAGGCTTATTCATAGGCTTCGCGATACTTCTTCACGACGCGGAGCGCGACGATATTGAGCAGCAGCGTTATGACGAACAGGGTGAGGCCAAGCGCGAAGGCGGCGAGCGTCTTCGGGCTGTCGAACTCCGCCTCGCCGGTCAGCAGGTCGACGATCTGCTTGGTGACGGTGGTGGCGCTTTCGAGCGGGTTGAGCGTGATCGTCGCCGCGCCGGACGCGGCCATGACGACGATCATCGTCTCGCCGATCGCACGGCTGACGGCAAGCAGCACGCCCGCCACCACACCGGGCAGCGCGGCGGGGACCAGCACCTTCGAGATCGTCTCGCTGGTGGTGGCGCCCATCGCCAGGCTGCCGTCGCGCATCGCGGTGGGCACCGCGGCCAGCGAATCGTCGGCCATCGAGGAGACGAACGGGATGATCATCACCCCCATGACCAGCCCGGCCGCCAGCGCGCTTTCCGACGAGGCATAGGGATCGCCGAGCAGCACCGCGAACTGCCGCATCGCGGGCGCCACGGTAAGCGCGGCGAAATAGCCATAGACGACGGTGGGCACGCCGGCGAGCATCTCCAGCGTCGGCTTCATCCAGCGGCGCGTGGTCGGGCTGGCATATTGGGTTAGGTACACCGCGCTCATCAGTCCGAAGGGGATCGCGACTAGCATCGCGATCACCGCGCCGATGAAGAAGGTGCCCCAGAACAGCGGAACCGCGCCCAGCGACGCGCCGGGATCCTTGGCATCGATCACCTGCGGGCTCCAATGCGTGCCGAACAGGAAATCGGTGATCGGCACGTGCCCGAAAAAGCGCAGCGATTCCCAGAACAGCGACACGAAGATGCCCAGCGTGGTGAGGATCGCGATCAGCGATGCCACCAGCAACGTCATCATCAGCGTGCGTTCCACCTGCGAGCGCGCGCGGAAATCGGGACGTATGCGGGTGATGGCATAGGCACCCGCGGCAAAGGCTAGCAGCGCTGCTACCAAGGTGCCGATCCAAGCATAGCGGCTACGCGTCGCGCCGACGAGCGGCGCAAGCCGGCGGGCGAGCGGATCGACATCGCCGGCATAGGGGTTTTCGGCGACCGCGCGCGCCTGCGCCAGCACCGAATCCCGTTCGAACGCGAAATCGGAAAGCTGTGCGGCGGCGGGGTTGCGCAGGATCGTCTGTCGCACCATCCCCGGGCTGATCGCGGACCAGACCGCGAGAAACAGCAGCGGCGGCAGCACCGTCCAAGCGGCCGCGTACCAGCCATGCTGGGCGGGCAGCGAGTGCAGCCGCTTGCGGCCGCCGCGATCGAAGCGCAGCGCCCGTGCCCGCGCGGTGAGCCAGCCGATCAGGCCGAGACCGAGGATGACAAAGCAAAGCGCGAAGCCGTTCACCGCGCAGCCATCCCGAGGTGCGAATACAAGACGAACCGGCGCATCATTTCAGGTCCGCGGGATCGAGCGGAATCTGGCGGTGAATGCGATCGGTCATCGTCGCCCGCATCGTTTCCGGGGCAGCGATCAGCCCGCGCTTGACCAGCGGCCCGGTGGGGCCCCACAGATTGGCGTAGAGCAGCAGAAAATCCTTCAGGCCCGGCACCGCCTTCAGGTGGCGCGTTTTGACGTACAGATAGAGCGGGCGGGCGCCGGGATAGCGGCCATCGGCGATCGTACCATAGCTGGGGGCGACGCCTCCGATCGGCACGCCGTGCAGCCGGCTCTGGTTTTCCTCAAGATAGGAATAGCCGAAGATGCCGAGTGCATTCGGATTCTGCGCCAGGCCCTGCACGATCAGATTGTCGTTCTCGCCCTTATCGACATAGGGGCCGTCGTCGCGGATGCGGTGGCAGCGGGCGTCGAACTGCGCGGGATCGGCGGAGGCTCTAAGCGCCTCGGCCTCCGGGTCTGCCTCCAGGCAGCCGGGGGCCAGCATAAGCTCCACAAAAGCGTCGCGCGTGCCGCTGGTAGAGGGCGGGCCCATCACCAGGATCGGGATCGCCGGCAGCGCCGGGTTCACGTCGCGCCAGGTGCGGGCCTGGTTCGGGCGGCCGCCGGGATTGGCGGCGAGCGCGCGATAGATGTCGCGCTTGCTGAGCTGGAGCTTCGGGCCCTGATTTGATTCGGCAAGCGCGACGCCGTCCAGCCCGATCACGATCTCTTCGATCGGCCCGACCTTATTCGCCTGGCAGCGATCATATTCGTTGCGCGTCATCCGCCGCGAGGCGTTGGCGATATCGGGGAACTGGGCGCCGACGCCTTCGCAGAAGCGGCGCAGGCCGGCGCCGCTGCCGATCGATTCGATCACCGGTGCCGTGCGGCCACTGCGCGCGTTGACGAACGCTTCGGCGACGGCCGTGGTGAAAGGATAGACGGTGGACGAGCCGACGACGCGGATCTCACGCGTCGCGTTGCCGTCGCACGCGCAAAGCGCGAGCGTGGCGGATGCGATCAGCGCTAGACGACCCAGCATCGTCACTTCATGCTCCCCGGGGGTTCGGCGTTAGGTGCGGGCATGGCCTTGCCCCGCATCGTGCCCATCCGGCAATCGCGTTACGACTTTATGACAGCTGGCTCGATCGGCAGCCGCACCGTGACGGTGGTGCCGACGCCGACGGCGCTGGCGATATCGAGCCGGCCGCGGTGGCGCTCGACCACATGCTTGACGATGGCGAGGCCGAGGCCGGTGCCGCCGAGCGAACGGCTGCGTCCCGAATCGACGCGGTAGAAGCGTTCGGTGAGGCGTGGAATATGTTCCGGCGGAATGCCTTCGCCCTGATCGGTGACGGCCAGCCGGACCATGGCTTCGCCCTCGCTGCGCAGCGAGACGGTGACCGCGGTGCCGTGGCGGCCATATTTCATGGCGTTGCCGATCACGTTGTGGAGCAGCTGGCTCAGTTGGGTGCGATCACCGCGCACGGGGTGCACGGCCTCGATCTCGGTCACCAGATCGGCGGCGCGGGGGCTGCCGGACAGTTCCTGGCAAACCTGGTCGATCAACTCGTCGAGTTGCACCGATTCCGCGGGCGCGCGATATTTGTCCGCCTCTATTCGGCTCAGCGAGATCAGGTCGCTGATCAGCCGGTCCATGCGACGGGCTTCGTCATGCATGATCTTCAGGAAGCGCGCACGGATTTCCGGCTCCTCGCCGGCGCCGTCGGCCAGCGTCTCGACATAGCCGAGCAGCGAGGCGAGGGGGGTGCGCAGCTCATGGCTGGCATTGGCGACGAAATCGACGCGCATCCGATCCGCAGTGTAGCTGCCGGTGCGATCGACGAGATGGACCACGCGCTCGCCGCTGGCGAGGGTATGGACACGCATTTCCCAGCGCTGCTCGCGGGTGCCGAGGCCGACGAGGTGGATCGGGGCGTTGGACAGTTGTTCGGCGGGATCGAGCAGGCGCTCGGCAGCGGCGGGGTGACGGATCGCCAGCCGGACGTCCTCGCCGAGGATGTGGGCGCCCAGCAACGCGCGCGAGGCTGCGTTGGCGGCGACGACGCGGGTGGCATCGACGACCAGCACCGGTTCGGCGATCGCCTCGATCACGTCGCCGGTCGCGGTGCCCTGCGTGCCGGGGAGGAGATCGTCGCGCGGCGCTGTGACGGGCGGATCGCCGCCGAGTACCACGATCAGGATCGCGGCGAGCGCGCCAACGAACAGCACGAGCGCCGCCTGCGCGTCGCCGTTGAGGAAGAACCCCAGCAGCGCGGCAAGCGCCGCGACGCCGATCGCGAGAATCGTCCGGGTGGCGGGCGAGGAAAGCATATCCGCCTTCTAGCGTTCCGCCGCGCCAAGACGAGCCTCTATTTCGGCGGGGGCCCCATAGCGGCGCCCCCGCCCAACGCTCAGAAGGTCGCGACCTTCACCACGAAGCGGACGTTGCGGCCGGGCAGCACCACCTGGTCGCGGTTCAGCGCGGCGGCATTGCGCTGCACCTCGTCCGTCAGGTTCTGGCCGACGACCGCGAACTCGATGCCCGGATAGGCCTTGAACGGGCGCCAGGCGATGTTCGCGCCCAGCGTGTTGTAGCCCGGCGTCGCGGTGTCGAACGCGCCGAACTTATCCTGGCGGCCGGCATGGGTGAATTGCACCGCAGCGTCGAATACCCTGCTCGTCCAGTTCACGCCGCCGCCCAGGCGATAGGGCGGGATGCGCGGCACGTTGCCGCCATTGTCCAGCGTCGCGCGGGTATAGTCTGCCAGCGCGGTAAGTTGCAGTGCGCTATCGTGGCCGCGGAGCAGATCATAGCTCGCCTTGCCTTCGGCCCCGCGGAAATGCGCGCCCTGCTGGCGATAGTTGAGCTCGCTCAGATCGCCGCTGCCGCCCACGGCGCAGGTGCCGTCGTCCGAGCAGGTGCGGCCGGTGAGATCGCCATAGATGTAGTTGTTGAACCAGGTGGAGTAGAGGCTGCCGTCGAAGTGGAAGCGATCCATGTCGTAGCGCAGCGTCGCTTCGATCGAATTGGCGCGTTCGATCTTGAGCGTCGGATCGCCCGTCTCGAAGGTGTTCGGGCCGTCATGCCCGCCGCGGGCGAACAATTCGGTGATCGCCGGCGCGCGGCCGGTGCTGGAGCCGGTGAGGCCGAGCTTCACATGGCTGCCGACATCCAGCAGCGCCCCGAACGCGCCGCTGACCGGCGTATACTCACGGCTGGTGAAGACGTTCGAGGCCGGCGTGCCGTCCACGCGGACATGCTCGATCCGCCCGCTGGCTTGAACGTGCAGGATGTCCGTCAGCGGCACTTCGGTGAACAGATAGGCGGCTTCGCTCTGCGTCGTCGTGGGGAACAGATAGCTGCTGTCCTGCCCGATCGCCGAGAATTTGCGATTCTGCACCTCGAAGCCCAGCGCCGAGTTGCGCACCGGCCCGAGCGGGTTGAACAGGAATTCCAGGTGGCCGTCGAATTCCTTGTTGCGGAACGTGGTGTCGATCGTGCCGTCCGGTTCCTTCTCGTCATGCGTGTAATCGGCATAGCTGGCATCGAGATTGACCGACTTGAGAGGCCCGGCGTTCACCGCGAACACGTCGCGCGTCATCACCTTGGTCTGGCGCATGTCGATATAGGTGGTGTCGCTGGGGATGCCGTACTTCGAATTATACTGGCTGACCGAGACGCCGATATGGCTCGCATCGTCGCCGCCGAAGAAATAGGACGTGCCGATCGAGGCGCCATGGCCGCGGAAGAAGCTGTTTTGCTGGGTGCCCAGCGGCGTGTCGTAATTGCCGGCATCGCGATAGAAGCCGTCCGCGTGCAGCGCGACCTGGCCCAGCTTGGCATCGACCAGTGCACCGCCTTCACCGACGTTTGAAACGGTGCCGAAGCTGCCGACCGCTTCGCCCGACAGCGCTTCCTTCGGCAGCGCCATCGGTACGCGATTGTTGAGCACGTTCACCACGCCACCGATCGCCTGGCTGCCGTAGCGCAGCGTGCCGGCACCGCGCACCACTTCGATGCTCTGTGCCGAGAAGGGATCGACCGGGATGCCGTGATCGGGGCCGATATCGGAAACATCGGCGCTGCTCGATCCATTCTCCAGAATACGGACGCGCGTGGCATCCATGCCGCGGATGATGGGGCGGCTGGCACCGCTGGCGAAGGTGGTGCCGGAAATTCCCGGTTCTTGCGCCAGCGCATCGGTGATGCTCGAGCCGCCGGCCTTCAGGATCTGTTCGCGATCGACATGGGTGACGATCGTCGGCACCTCATCGCTCTGCACCGCATAGGGGGCGGCGGTGACGATGATCGTGTTCTTGTCGTTCGCTTGAGGATCGGGCGCATTGGCGGCGAAGGCAGCGGCGGCAGGCAGCAGCGCGACGAGCGCGGCGCCGGCGAGAAGGGCAGTACGCATGAATATTACTCCGTGAACCTGGGGAGCGGCCGCAAATCGGGCAGCGGCAGCAGTTCCGGCCTTCGGCCGGGTTGGTATCAGGTGGTCCGGAGGATGGGTGGTGCGCGACTGCGCCAGTCATGCGAGCGCAGCAGCCGGGGGGCTGGGTCGGCGACGATCGCCGCCCGCCAGATCGGCGCTTCGATCGGTGCCGCCAGAACCGGGGGGGCGGCGGCGAGGTAGACGCCGGCCGCGGCTTCTTCGGCACAGACGGGGCAATCCTGCCCCTCGTCCCCCGAGCGGGAGGGATGGTTGGCGCGGTGTACCGCAGACGCTGCTGCGAAGCCCGGCACCTCGTGTATATGCGCGCGGACGATGCCCGCCTGCCAGCACAGCGCGAACACCAGGAACAGTGCTGCGACAAGCCGGGAAACAGGATCGATCACGCGAAACAGGCGCATCCGAGGCGACCTAGATCAGTGCCTCACATGTTGCAACATATCATTGTATCGAAAGATCGCGGATCTCGATCTGCTGCGACGCGAGGGCCAGCGGCGCGCGCCGGTGCGAGACGAGCAGGAGTCCGGTGCTGGCGCGGGCCAGCCAGGCATCGATCCGGGCGACCAATTCGCTTTCGGTGGCGGAATCGAGGCCTTCGCTCGGCTCGTCGAGTAGCAGCCAAGGACGTTCCGCGAGCAATGCGCGGGCCAGCGCCAACCGCTTGCGTTCGCCGCCGGAAAGCGTGCCACCGGATTCGGCAATCTGGGTAGCGAGGCCCGCCGGCATCGCGGCGATAGTGGTTTCCAGGCAGGCGGCGTACAGCGCGGCGTGCATCGCCGCTTCGGTGACGCCGGGGCGGGCTACGCGCAGATTGTCCGCAACCGAACCTGCGATCAGCACCGCATCCTGCGGCGCCAGCGCAAACTGGCTGCGTAGCGCATGGGCACTGCATTGCTCGATCGGGATGCCGTCCAGCGCCAACATATGCACCGGCGCGCGAAGCCCGGCCAGGGCTTCGATCAGGCGCGTTTTGCCGCTGCCCGAGATGCCGGTGATCGCAACGCGGGTGCCAGGGGCAAGCTGGTGGCTGCCCAGCGCGATCGGCCGGGCGACAGCGTCGGATGGCGCCGGCGGAGCAAGATCCTCCGGTAGGTCGGCGAGGGTGGCGAGGCGGGCGAGGCCCTGTGCGACGCTTGCCTGGCGCAGCGCGGTGCGGGCGAAGGCCGCCATCGCTTCCACCGCGGCGGCGGCGGCGAGCAGTGCCAGCGCGCGGATCGGGGCGCTGGCGTCGGAAACCGCGAAGATGACCGCCGCGGTGACCGCGCCATAGCCGGCGAGCAGCCCCGCCACCGCGCCGTCGCCGCGTGCCAGCGCCGCGCGGGCGCGATCGAGCGGGCGGCTGAGCTCCGCGATCGTATCCGCCACTCGCGGGGCGAGACCATAGGCGATGATCTCGGGCCGGGCAGCGGCATAGTCGACGAACGCGGTGCGCAGCGCGCCCAGTGCCTCGGCGGCTTCGGCGGCGGGGCCGGTGGTGAGGCGGCGGGCGGCGAGGGTGAGTAGCGGCGGCAATGCCGCCAGCAGCAGCGCCAGCGCCAGCGCCGCCTTCCAGCCGGCGAGCGCGACCAGCGCGACCGCGAAGATTGCGGCGACGAGGCTGGCCGGGCGGCCAGGGCGGCGGACGATCAGATCTTCCAGCGCCTCGATGTCGCCGATCAGCCGGGCGCTGGCGTCGCCGCCGGCAAGATCCGGCGCGGTGCGGCTATCCTGCGCCGCCAGCTTGCCGAACAGCCGTCCCCGCAGATCGGCCATGGCGGTGAGCGCGGCCTGATGCGACAGCAGCCGCTCGCCGTAGCGGCCGGCGGTGCGCAGTATGGCCAGGCCGCGGATCGCAGCGCTGGGAATGAGATAGTTGAACACGGCGATGGCGCCGGCGCCGGCCGCTCCGGCAATGGCGGCGCCGGTGAGGAACCAGCCGGAGAGCGCCAGCAGCAGGATCGCGGCGAGGCCGGCAATCGCCGCGCAGGCGAGCGCCTGGCGGAGTGTGCGGCGCTCGGGGGCTGCAAGGGGGAAGGGGTTCACAGCGTCACCTCGGCATCGGCCGCGGCAATCAGGCGCGGATCATGGGTGGCGACGATCACCGCGCGCTCGGCGGCGATCGTGCGGAGCAGCGCGGTGATCGCAGCCGCGCTCGCATCGTCGAGATCGGCGGTGGGTTCGTCGGCGAGCAGCAGCGGGCGATCGGCGAGCAACGCACGGGCGAGGCCAAGGCGGCGGCGCTCTCCGCCGGACAGGCCGGAGCCGCGATGATCGAGTGGCAGGCCGAGGGTTGCGCCGCGCCGGGCGAGCATGGGGCCGAGGCCGACCCGTTCGATCGCTGCGAGTAGGGTTGCGTCGGTCGCGTGCGGCGCTGCCAGCGCGAGGTTGTCGCGCAGCGTCCCAGGCAGGATCAGCGGGTGTTGGGCAGCCCAGGCGATGGGGCTGGTTACGGATGCTCCCGCTTCTCCTCTTCGTGCAGGGAAGGGGATCATGGGGGGAGTCTGGTCTCGCTCGGGGTTCAATGCCTCGGCCGTGGCCTTATGCTGGGAGGAGGGTGGCTCGGTCTGCGCCCTCGTATCCACCCCCGGCCCATTCCGTGCAGAGAGGGGGACGGGGGCGGCCATTTCCTCGCCGGCCAGCAAGTGCAGGCTTCCGCCGCTCGGCGCGATCTGCCCGGCGATCGCGGCGAGTAGGCTGGTCTTGCCGCTGCCGGTGGGGCCGGTCAGCGCCACCAGCCCTCTGGTGCCGATCGACAGGCTGACCGGACCGATGGTGCGGCCTGGCCAGCCGATCACCAGATCCTTCGCTTCCACTCCGGCGAACATGGCCGGCGCCGCGATCGGTGTCGGCAGGGCCGGCACCGCCGCGATCGCCTCGCGCGCGGCTTCGCCGAGCTGTTTGTCATGATAGGCCGCTGCCAGCCGGCGCATCGGCAGATAGAATTCCGGCGCCATCGCCAGCGCGAAAAAGGCTTCGCGCAGCGTGAGCGTCTCGGGATCGGGGAACGGGAGCAGGCCCAGCAGGCTGAATCCGCAATAGACCGCCACCAATGCTACCGCGAGCGCCGAGAAGAATTCGAGCACCGCGCTCGACAGGAAAGCGACGCGCAGCACAGCGATGGTGCGGTTCGCAACTTCAAGAGTGGCGGCGCTTACCTGCCGCGCGATCCGCGCCTCGGCGGCGAAGTGGCGGAGGATCGGTAGCGTGCGAAGGCGATCGACAAATAGGTCGGACAGTTCGCCCAGGGCCTCCAGTTGGCGTTCGGAGGCGCGCCGGGCCGCCGTGCCCGCCAGAATCATGCCGAAGACGAAGGGAAGCAGCGTGCCGAGCAGAATGCCCGCCGCGACCAGGCTTGCGCAGGCGATGATGCCGATCGCCACCAGCGGCGCCGCCGCCGCTGCCATCCGGGCGGGGACGAAGCGCGTCTCATAGCCCTCGATCGTTGCGACATGGTCGATGGCCAGTACCGCCGATTGCCCGCTGGACGGCGCGGCGCCGCTGCCGAGCAGCCGTTCGACCAGGCTGCGGCGGAGCGGCGTGGTCGTGGCCTGCGCGCCGCGCACCGCCAGCACCGGTACGCCCCAGGCGGTGGCAGCACGCGCCAGCCCGCCGCCCAGCATCGCCGCGAACGCCGTCGCCGGCACCGGCTGCCCGGCAGCCGCTGCGGCAACGCCATCGGCGATGCCCCAGGCGAACAGCGCCGCGCCGCCCAAATCGATGATCCAGGCGAGCCCGGCCTGCTTCTGAAGGGTCATATGAGACAATTTGTACAATCGATCGGAGGGTGCGGAGGAAATAGGGGATAATCCGCATAGGCGGTTCGCGCCCCAAAGCCTAGGCCGCGATCACCGGCTTTTGCTGAGGACACAACCTATGGATATGGCAGTAGTTGAGCTGTCGCGCCTGCAATTCGCGCTGACGGCCATGTACCACTTCCTGTTCGTGCCGCTGACGCTGGGCCTTTCCTTCATCCTCGTGATTACGGAAAGCGTCTATGTCGTCACCGATCGCCCGATCTGGAGGGACATCACCCGTTTCTGGGCAAAATTATTTGGTATCAACTTCGTACTCGGTGTCGCCACCGGGTTGACGATGGAATTCGAGTTCGGGACAAACTGGTCCTATTATTCGCATTATGTGGGCGATATTTTTGGTGCGCCCCTGGCGATCGAAGGCTTGATGGCCTTCTTCCTGGAAGCGACTTTCGTTGGACTGATGTTCTTCGGATGGGATAGGCTGTCGAAGCGTCAGCACCTGATGGTGACGTTCCTGACGGCACTCGGCACCAATCTTTCGGCGCTGTGGATCCTCGTTGCCAATGGCTGGATGCAGCACCCCGCCGGTGCGGTGTTCAATGCCGATACGATGCGCATGGAAGTCGTCGACTTCATGGCGGTGATCTTCAATCCCGTCGCCCAGGCGAAGTTCGTCCACACGGTGAGCGCCGGCTATGTCTGCGCAAGCGTGTTCGTGCTCGGCGTCTCCGCTTATTACCTGCTCCGCGGGCGGCACATGGAGCTTGCCAAGCGCAGCTTCGCGGTGGCGGCGGCGTTCGGGCTGGCGGCATCGCTGTCGGTCGTCGTGCTCGGCGACGAGAGCGGCTATGCGCTGACCGACAACCAGAAGATGAAGCTCGCCGCGATCGAAGCGGAATGGCACACCGAAGCGGCGCCCGCGGGCATCACCGTGATCGGCTTCCCGTCCAATGCAGGCCGCGAGACGCTGTTCCAGGTGAAGGTGCCCTATGTGCTCGGCCTGATCGGCACGCGCAGCCTGACGGGCCAGGTGGAAGGCATCTATCCGCTGGTCGCCAAGGCCAGGCTGCGGATCGAGAACGGGCTGACCGCCTATGATGCGCTGCAGGTGCTGAAGACCGACCGGACCAATGTCGCCGCGCGCGCCAAGTTCGAAACGGCGAAGAATGATCTGGGCTATGCCCTGTTGCTGAAGCGCTGGGTCGCGGATCCGCGCCAGGCGACGCCGGCGCAGATCGATCGGGCCGCCTGGTCGACGGTTCCGAACGTGCCGGCGGTATTCTGGCTGTTCCGTGGGATGGCTGGGCTGGGCTTCTTCTTCATCGCCTTCTTCGCGGCGGCGCTCTACTACGCCAACACCCGCCGGTTCCACCGCAAGTGGTTCCTGCGCACGGCGATGTGGATCATCCCGCTGCCATGGCTCGCGATCGAGTTCGGCTGGATCGTCGCCGAAGTGGGACGCCAGCCCTGGGCGGTGGACGGCGTGCTGCCCACCTTCCTCGCCACCTCCAGCCTCACCGTGCCCGCATTGTGGACCACGATCATCGGCTTCACCGCGATCTACGGCCTGATGGCGGTGATCGAGCTCCGGCTGATGCTGGCGGCGATCAAGCACGGGCCCGAGACCTACGAGCCCTGGCAACCCCGCCACGACTCGGTGCCGACCGCACCTGAGCCGCGGCCGCTCCACGCCGTCCCCGCGGAATGAGCGCGAGCAAGGAGAAAGAACATGTCCATCCCGCTCGATTATGAGATCCTGCGCCTCATCTGGTGGGCGCTGCTGGGAGTGCTGCTGATCGGTTTCGCGCTGACCGACGGCTTCGATCTGGGAACGGCGGCGCTGCTGCCGTTCGTAGGCCGCACCGATGAAGAGCGCCGCATGGTGATCAACACCGTCGGCCCGACCTGGGAAGGCAACCAGGTTTGGTTCATCCTGGGAGGCGGCGCCATCTTCGCCGCCTGGCCGTTCGTCTATGCGGTCAGCTTCTCGGGTTTCTACCTCGCGATGTTCCTGGTGCTGGCGGCGCTGATCCTGCGACCCGTCGGCTTCAAATACCGGTCCAAGCGTCCCGACGCCGGTTGGCGTTCGCGCTGGGACTGGGCGCTGTTCGTCGGCGGGTTCGTGCCGGCGCTGGTGTTCGGCGTCGCGGTGGGCAACGTGCTGCTCGGCGCGCCCTTCCGCCTCGATAGCGACTTGCGGTCCTTCTATGACGGCACGCTGCTGGGCCTGTTCACGCCGTTCAGCCTGGTGGCCGGGTTGCTCTCGGTCGCGATGCTGGTGCTGCACGGCGCCGGCTGGCTGAGCCTCAAGGCCGAAGGCGTGGTGGTGGAGCGTGCACAGCGTTTCGGCACCGTGGCGGCGATCCTCGCGGTCGTCCTCTTCGCGGTGGGTGGCGCGTTCGTCGCCTATGGCGACATGGGCTATCGCCTGGCCGGCATCGCCGATGCCAATGGCCCGTCCAACCCGCACCTGCTCGGCGCGGTGAAGGCGCCGGGCGCGTGGCTGGCCAACTACGCGGCGCATCCCTGGATGCTGCTCGCTCCGGCGCTCGGTTTCGTTGGGCCGGTGCTGGCGCTGATCGGCCTTCGTGCCCGCAATGGCACATTGGTGTTCGCCGGTTCGTCGCTTGCGAACGTCGGCATCATCGCCACCGTCGGCCTGTCGATGTTCCCGTTCATCCTGCCGAGCTCGATCGATCCCGCCTCCAGCCTGACCGTCTGGAACGCATCCTCGAGCCACCTCACCCTGTTCATCATGCTGGTCTGCACGCTGATCTTCCTGCCGATCGTGCTGGCCTACACCGCCTGGGTGTACAAGGTGATGTTCGGCCGCGTCACCGGGGAAGAGCTGCGGCTCAACCCGGACCTCTACTGAGGAGTAAGTCCCAATGTGGTATTTCGCCTGGATCCTGGGAACCTGCCTGGCCGTCGCGGTCGCCGTGCTGAACGGTATCTGGCACGAATTCCATTCCGATCCCACAACGGACCTGACGGTTCTCGATTGAAGAAAGCGAAGGGGGACAGCGGGGCCCGCCGTACCCCCCTTCCTGCGAATCGAAAGGGCGGGCGATCCCATGTCGGATCGCTCGCCCTTTCCTTTTTTACGCCGATTTCGATCGAATCGCGCTGTCTTGGCGCGTTACATGGGATCGCCGGCAGCCCTTCGCTCGAAGATGGCGGCAAGTTCGAGATGCAGTCGTTTGTGGCGTTCGTTCGGCGCCCGACTCGCACGATCGCGCTCCTGTTCCGCGCGTTCACGGAAATGGCTGGAAAGAGGCGCCTTTTGTCGCGTGGTCATCGACCATTCCCGTTTGGATTGCGATTGGTTCGCAGCCAATTTGTAGTGGATTGGTCCTCGGTGCCATTCCGTAGAAATCAGGGTATGGATCGATACGGGGGCCCCCAAGCCACCCGGCCGGCGAGCTCCGGCGAGACGGAACCCACGCTGCCATGCTCCCGTTGGAAGGCTTTCATCCTAGTGAGAGGAGAACGTCTTGGAGCGGTTGACCGCCGATCTTCCCGGCTGGGTGACGAGCACCGCGTTGATCGCCGTCGCCATCACCATCGCCCTGCTGGTCCACCGGTTTGCGTTCGCCATCGGCCGGCGCGCCGCAGCCCATAGCAAGGGGCAGTTGGACGACATCGTCATCCGGCGGCTGCATCGTCCGGCGCGGTGGTTGCTGCTGGCGATCGCGCTTTCGTTCGTGCAGCCCGGCCTCGACCTTGGTGCAAGCGGCACCAAGGCCTGGACGCAGGCGGCGGGCCTGCTGGTGCCGGGTTTGATCGGCTGGATGCTGGTGGCGCTGCTGGGCGTGTTGTTCGATTGGGTGCTGCTGCGCGCGGATGTGAGCGTGGCCGATAATCTGCGTGCCCGTCGCCGGCGGACGCGCGCTTCGATCCTCCATCGCATCATCGTGTTCGTGGTGTTGGCGATTACCTTCTGCCTGATGCTGATGAGCATCCCCAGCGTGCGCAGCATCGGTGTGACGCTGATCGCTTCGGCCGGCCTTGCCGCGCTGGCGGTGGGTGCCGCCGCCCAGCCGGCGCTCAAGAACCTGATCGCCGGCGTGCAGATGGCGTTTTCCGAGCCGATCCGGCTGGACGACGTGGTGATCGTGGAAGGCGAGTGGGGGCGGATCGAGGATATCCGCCTGACCTATGTCGTGGTGCGCATCTGGGACGATCGCCGGCTGGTGGTGCCGGTGTCGCAGTTCCTCGAGAAGAGCTTCCAGAACTGGACGCGGGAGACCAGCCAGTTGCTCGGCAGCGTGTTCTGGTATCTCGATCCCGCCGCCGACATCCCCCGGCTGCGCGCCAAGCTGGAGGAACTGGTCAAGGCCAATCCGCGCTGGGACGGCCGCTTCTGCAACCTGCAGGTGACCGACACCAAGCCCGAGGCGATCGAAGTGCGCGGGCTGATGACCGCCAAGGACGCCTCCACCGCCTTCGACCTGCGCTGCGACATTCGCGAGGGGCTGCTCGCCTATATCCGCGAAGAGATGCCCGAGGCGCTGGTCCGTACCCGCGGGCTGCTGGAGTTTACGCCGCCGCGTGTGGAGAGCGACCCCTTATCCTAGGGCCGTCATCCCGGCGGAAGCCGCGATCAGTCGCCGCTCGGCCGCAGCAAGCGCCTTGACGGGAGCCCCCAATGGATCCCGGCTTTCGCCGGGATGACGGGATGAGGCTTAGGACTACGCCTCGACCGGAAGGCGGGTCTCCGTCTCCATCGGCACGTTCCTGAGCTCGTCGGTGAACTTCTTGAGCCACCACATCACGTCCTGCTCGTCGACGCCCGCCTTCAGCGCCTGCCAGCGCGCGATCCGCTCCCCCAGCGGCATATTGAGCGCCTGGCAGATCGCGTCGGAGACTTCCTCTGCGCTATAGGGGTTCACCAGCAGCGCCTGCTCCATCTGTGCGGCCGCGCCGGCGAATTTGGAGAGGATCAGTACGCCCGGATCCTTGGGATCCTGCGCGGCGATATATTCCTTCGCGACGAGGTTCATGCCGTCGCGCAAGGGGGTGACGAGGCCGATCCTGGCGGCGCGGTACACGCCCGCCAGCACGTCGCGAGGATAGCCCTGGTTGACGTAGCGCAGCGGCACCCAATCGAGATCGGCATGGGCGCCGTTGATCTTGCCCGACAGCCCTTCCAGCGTGTTGCGGATGCGCTGGTAGGTTTCCACGCTCGCGCGGGAGGGCGGCGCGATCTGGAGCAGGAACACTTCCTTGCGCTGCTCGGGGTAGGTGGTGAGGAAGCGTTCATAGCCTAGGAATCGCTCTTCCAGCCCTTTCGAATAATCGAGCCGGTCGACGCCGACGATCAGCGAACGGCCGACCGCGCTGGTGCGCATCTGCTGATAGGTTTCGCGCGCGGCGTCGCTTTCGGCCAGCGCCGCGAATTCCTTGGCGTCGATCCCGATCGGGCAGGCGACCAGCTTCACGCTCTTCAGGCCGATGCGCAGCACGCCGTCGGGCTGGACCACCGCTTCCATCTCGGCGCGGGCGAAGTCGATGAAGCTCTCCATCCATTCCTGGGTGTGGAAGCCGATCACGTCATAGGCGAACAGCGTCTCGATCAGCTCGTGCGCCTTGGGCAGGCTGGAGAGCAGGCGGCGTGGCGGCCAGGGGATGTGGAGGAAGAAGCCGATGCGGTTGCGGCAACCCCGGCGGCGCAGCTCCTGGCCGAGCGGGAACATGTGATAGTCCTGCACCCAGATCACGTCGTCCGGTTCGATCAGCGGGCGTACGGTCTCCGCAAAGCGTTCGTTGACGCGCTGATAGCCGCCGGCAAAGCCGCGCTCATATTCGGCGAGGTCGATCCGGTAATGGAACAGCGGCCACAGCGTGCGGTTCGCATAGCCGTTATAATATTCGTCGATATCCTGCTCTTCCAGGTCGACGGTGGCGGTGGTGACGCCCTCGCTGCGCTGCATGCTGATCTGGCCGGTGAACTGGTCGGTCTGTTCGCCCGACCAGCCGAACCAGATGCCGCCATTTTCGCGAAGCGCCGCCGCGAGCGCGACGGCGAGGCCGCCCTGCGCGCCCGAATTGGAGCCATTGGGTGCGGTGACGCGGTTCGAGATGACAATGAGGCGGCTCAACGGATCGAACTCCAGGGCTTGCTCAACAGGACGGCACAGTTGATCATGCCGACCAGCGAGTAGGTCTGGGGATAATTGCCCCACAATTCCCCGGTGACGGGGTCGATATCCTCGGAAAGCAGGCCGGCGGCGGTGCGCCGGGTGAGCATCTCCTCGAACAAGGCGCGCGCTTCCTCGGTACGGCCGGTGATGTGCAGCGCTTCGATCAGCCAGAACGTGCAGAAGTTGAACGCGGTTTCAGGCAGACCGAAATCATCTTCGGTATCGTAGCGCAGCATCGTCGATCCGCGCCGCAGCCCGGCTTCCACCGCCGCCAGCGTGTCGGTGAAGCGGGGATCGTCCGGCGCCAGGAAGCGCATCTCCAGCAGCTGGAGCAGGCTGGCGTCGAGATCGTCGCCCGAGAAGGTGGCGGAGAAGCGATTGGTCTCCTCGCGCCAGGCCTTGTCGAAGACCGTCGCGCGGATCGTGTCGGCGCGGTGCTGCCAGAAGGCGCGGCGCTCCTCGAGGCCCAGCACATGCGCGGCATTGGCGAGCCGGTCGCACGCCGCCCAGCACATCGCCACCGAATAGGTATGGACGCTCTGGCGGGTGCGCAGCTCCCAAAGCCCGGCATCGGGGGAGTCGTGATATTGCCAGGCGCGTTCGCCGACGCGCTCCAGCGCCTCGAAATCCTCGATGCCCGCGATGCGGTACAGCCGCTGGTCGAAGAACGCCTGGACGTTGGAAAGGACGATCTGGCCATAGGCGTCGTGCTGGACCTGCTCATAGGCCTGGTTGCCGACGCGGACCGGCCCCATGCCGCGATAGCCGGCAAGGTCGGGCGCTTCGCGCTCCTCCAGCGTCGCTTCGCCGAGCACGCCGTAGAGCGGCTGGATATGCCCGCCGCGCGGCTCGGCACGGGCATCGTCGACGATGTTGCGCAAGTATCCGAGATAGGTCTCCAGCACGTCGAGTGCGCCCAGCCGGTTCAGCGCCTGCACCGTGTAATAGGCGTCGCGGATCCAGCAGTAGCGATAGTCCCAGTTGCGCTGCGAGCCGGCATGTTCCGGGATCGAGGTGGTGAGCGCCGCCACGATCGCGCCGGTTTCCTCGTGCTGGCAGAGCTTGAGGGTGATGGCGGAGCGGATCACCACTTCCTGCCATTCGAGCGGGATGGCGAGGCCGCGGACCCAGTGCTGCCATTCGGCGAGGCTGTTGAGCAGCATGTCGTCGACCGTCTCGGCGACGTCGCCGCTGAAGCTCTCGTCGGGGCCGAGGAAGAAATGCAGCGGCTTCTCGACGCGGAACACGCGCTCCTCCTCCACCATGCCGACCGGGGCGGTGGTGGTGAGGCGCAGCGTCATCGGCTCGACGAGATAGCGCAGGTGGTTGGAGCCGCCGATGCGGGTCTTGCAGCCCTTGCCCCAGCCGCAGGTGGGGCGCAGCTTCACCCGGATGCGCGGGCTGCCCGCCACGGGCTTTACGATGCGCGCAAAGGCGACCGGGCGATAGACGCGGCCGAGCCGCTGGAAGCGGGGGCAGAAATCGGTGACTTCGATCGCGTTGCCCGCCGCGTCGGTATGGCGGCTGACCAGGATCGGCGCGTTGCGCAGATAGCGCTGCTCGACCGAGACGACACCTTCGAGGGCGATCTCCCAATAGCCAGCCTCGGGCTCGTCGCCGCCGACCAGCGCCGAGAAGAGCGGATCGCCGTCGACGCGGGGCACGCAGCCCCAGACAAAGCGGCCGGTGCGGTCGATCAGCGCGCTGACCTGGCAATTGCCGATCGGCCAGAGATCGAGATTGGTCATGCATCTACTCCGGCGGCGGCGGCGAGCCAGGCGAGGACGGTTGCCACGTCGTCGATCCGGTAGCGGGCATCGGTGGGGCGGGGGGCGCCGACCAGCACCCCCGCGCCGCCCAGCGCCGCGACCGCCGAGAAGCCGGGCTCGTCGGTGACGTCGTCGCCCAGGAACACCGGGCGGCCGGCGGCGAAGCGAGAGTCGGCCATCAGCGTGCGGATCGCGCTGCCCTTGTCGCCCCCCGGGCTGCGCACCTCGACCATCATCTTGCCGTGCTGGAGATACAGGCCGTAGCGGCTAGCCAGCTGCTCGCCGAGGGTGATCGCATCGGCTTCGTGTTCGGGGTTTTGCCGGTAGTGCACAGCGGCGCCGAGCGGCTTGTCTTCCAGCACCACGCCCGGGCGTTCGGCGGCGAAGGCCTGCATTGCGGCGAGTGCTTCCACCAGTCCTTCTGGGCGCTCGACGCCTTCGCGACGGGCTGCGGACCAGCGAAACTCCATGCCGTGGCTGCCGACCACGGCGGGCGGCGAATCGCCGAACTTCGCGGCGAGATCCTCGGCCGGCCGGCCGCTGACCAGCGCGAGCCGGCCGTCGAGCTTCGCCTCCAGCGCGCGGATCAGGCGGATCAACGCCGTGTCGACGACGACGCCGTCGGGGGTTTCGGCCAGTTCGACCAGCGTGCCGTCGAAATCGAGGAACAGACTGGCGGAATCGAGCAAGTCCGCGGGCGGCGGCATCAGAACAGGCATGCAACTCCTCATCGGGGCGCGGGGAAACGGGCGCCTTCCATGGGATCGTTACGCGCGCGGGACCGATCCGTTCCCCCTTTCATCGGATTCATGCTGCACCTGCGTTGTGCCGAAGCGCAGCGACAGGCCGTGATACAGCCGTTCCTTGCAGATCAGCTGTGCGGTGAAGTCGGCGATCAGCGCGGCGGCGAGCAGCGGCAGCATCAGGCCGCGGCTGGCGGTCGTCTCGGCGATGATGATCACCGCGGTCAGCGGTGCGCGGACCACGCCCGTGAAATAGGCGACCATGCCCAGCAGCACGATCGTCCCGCCGGGGGCAGTGGGGAACATCGGGCGCACGAGGTCGCCGACACCTGCGCCGACCGACAAAGACGGCGCGAAGATGCCGCCGGGAATGCCGGCCACGGCGGTGGCGAGCGTCGAGGCGAACTTGGCAGGCGCGTACCACCAGGGAATGGCGCCGTTGGTGATCGCGCTGCGCGCCGCGTCATAGCCGGTGCCCCAGGTCAGCCCGGTCGTCACGCCCAGCACGGCCACCACCAGCCCGCAGGCCGCGGCAAAGGCGAGCTTGTGGCGGCGGACGGCGACGAGCGGCGGCCAGTTCGACCCGCCGGTCGCCAGCATCAGCCGGGAGAACAGCCCCCCGGCAAGGCCGCCGACCACCCCCGCGATCGGCGCGGCCAGGATCGCCTGGCGCAGCGGCAGCGTATCGCGCATCGCGCCGAAATAGACATAGTCGCCGGCAATGCCGAGGCTGGTCATGCCGGCGATCAGCACTGCGGCCATTACCAATACGGCCATGCGCTGCTCATAGGCGGCGGCGAGTTCCTCGATCGCGAAGGCAACGCCTGCGAGCGGGGTGTTGAACGCGGCAGCCACGCCCGCTGCGCCGCCCGCGATGAACACCGAGGCGCGGATCGGCACGCGGGCGAGCCGGTGGGCATAGCCCATGATCGAGGCGGCGACCTGCACGGTCGGCCCCTCGCGGCCGGTGGAGGCGCCGGCCAGCACCGCGCCGATGGTGAGGATGAGCTTCAGCACCACGGTCTTCGCGGAGGTGAGGCTGGTCATCGCAGCATCCGGATCGCGGGTTGCCGCCATCACCTGCGGGATGCCCGAGCCGACGGCATCGGGGGCGAAGCGGCGGGTCGCCCAGGCGAACAGTGCGAAGCCGGCAGGGGTGAGGAGGAGGGGGAGCCACCACCAGGCCCGCTCCAGCATCGAAAAGCGGCGCGCGGCCCAGTCTGCAGCCTCGGCAAAGGCGAAGGCGACGAGGCCGATGACGATCGCACCGCCCAGGAAGGCGACCCGACGGCGCCAGAGCGGCGCGGTCGGCCCGTGCCGGCGCACGATCGCGCGCACGCGGCGCGCATTGCGGTGATGGTCCATTGTCTTCCTCGGCCGCGCCCCCGCCGCCCTCCTTACCGTTCCGCGCGTAAATGTCAGGACGGTAATTGCGCGTCAGTCGTCCAGCCAGGCGGCGACCCAGAAGAGCGGGGCGTTCCAATTGATCGCGACTTCGTTGAGCGCATAGGCGTGGATATCGTCCGCCCAACAGGCTTGCGGTGCGCAGCGGCCCTTCAGCTTCGCCGCCACCGGATCGACCATCGCGGTATCGTTCGGTCCGCCGGAAAGTACGCCGGGTGGCGGGCCGGGCAGCTTCGGATCGAGCGCGTGCGCCCAGAAGCGGTGATGCGGGTTGCGCAGCGGCCGCGCGCCATAGCCGCTGACATAGGATTGGCCGAGCGGATTGCGGCCGAGCACATAATCGATCGCGGAAACCACGCCTGCCCGATATTTCGCGTCCCCGGTCAGGTCGTGCGCCACGCCGAGCAGCATCGCCTGGTTGAGCAGATCGCCGTTGGATCCCCAGGGATAGCCACTCGCCCGATAAGGAATGGCATAGCCGTTTTCGCGCCGCTCGGCGAGGATGCGGTCCGCCCCGGCGATCAGTGCGGCGCGCAGACGCTGGACCTCGGGCGCGGGCAGGGCGTTCTTCACCGTCGCCAACGTGATCGTGCCGAGCGGGGCGGTGAAGCTCCAGCCCGGTGCCCGCACCGCCGCCTCGAAATGGGGAGAGGCCGTCACTGCGGTACGGAAGGCTTCCTCGCCAGTCGTGGCGTAGAGTTCGGCGGCCGCCCAATAGACTTCGTCGCTCAGGCTCCCATCGCCATAGCCGCCGCTGCCGGTGAAGCTGTTCGTCGCATACACCTGCGGGTTGCGCTGCGCTGCGGACCAGGCGCGCCGCGCGGCGGACAGGCAGCGGGCCGCAAAGGCATCGTCGATCCCGCGCCATAGCCGGGCGCACTGCGCCGCAGTCGCGGCCAGATTCAGCGTCGCCCCGGTGGTCGGGGGATAGAGCAGCCGTTCCTCGCGATCCTGTTGCGGCGGTGTCGGCAGCGTCGTCCAGTTGCGGTCCGCCACCTTCTGGTGCGCCATCCCGCTGGCATCGATTTCCGTTACGGGCGGAAGCTGCCTGCCGGCGAGCGGCCCGACCGGTAGCCGCGTCCGTACGCCATCGGGGATCTGCATCCGCAGCAGGAATTCCATCTCCCACCGCGCTTCGTCGAGCAGGTCGCTCACGCCATTGCCGGATTCCGGAATGCGCAGCGAACCGTCCGGGAAGGCGGACGGCCGTCGTTCATAGGCGTTGAGCAGCGTCCAAAGGGCGATTCCGCCGTTGACGACATATTTGCCGTGATCGCCGGCATCATACCAGCCGCCGGTCACATCCAGGCGATAGCCGCACCCCGGCCATGCCGTGCCGCGTTCGTCCTTGCCGGCGAAACAGGGGGCGACTTCCGATGGATGGCCTGCCGGGCGCGCCCAGGCTGCCCCCGCATTGCGCGCGTCGATCGGAACGCCGGCGCGTTGCTGGTAGAAGAAGTTGGCGGCATCGCGTGCCAGCGGCCGATACAGGCCCGCGGCGATCGCGAAGGGATCGCTCGTCACCCCGGCAACCGACAGGCGATAGCCGCGACCGGCGCGACGGAAGCCGGAGAAATCGATCCGCTGCACGACCACGCCCGAACTGGCATCCGGTCCATAGACGAAGGTCTCGCCGCGTCCGACAGCGTTGCCATCCGCATCCAGCAGGAGCCAGGGGAGAGCCGTCGTGCCCCCGCTGCGGAGAATCGCCAGCTTCACGTCCCCCGGTTCGAAGCCGACCTGGTTGAGGTCGATGGTCGGCTGTTGTTGCGCGGTCGCCGGGCTTGCCGCGAGCAGCGCGGCGAACAGCCATCCTGTCTTCCTTGGCATCGTCCTTCCCCTTTTCCCTATTTTCCGTTGCCCGGTGCGTGTGGCGTACGGATGGCCTGATAATAGCCCAGCGGGTGCGGGGGGGGCAGATGGCCGGCGGGCAGCGGCCGATGCGAAACAGATTGCCAATAGGCGATCGAGGCATCGCGCCACCACTGCGCTTCCTGGCGTTGGATGGCGAGGAAGTCGCGCACCTCTGCCCAGCGCCGCGCATCGATCTTGCCGTCCAGCGTGGACCAGCGGCGTTGCATATCCTCGACGGTGGTGATGCCGGCATCATATTGGGCTACCAGCCTGTCCCAAAGCGTTCCGCCCGAGCGCATCCGATAGTCCCAGGGGACGTGGTGGAACCATAGCAGCAGCCGATCCGGCACTGTCTTCAGGTCGCCCCAGCGTTTCGCCACTTCCGGCGCATATTGGCCGAGCGCATTGGTGCCGGTGGGCGTGCGATCGAAGCCGATCCCGTTTGCATCGGCGCGGTGATAATAGGCCGGGTTCCATTCGGGCCGGGCGAGGTCAGATACCCAAGGGGCGGGGCCATAATGGTGCCCGGTCGCCATCAGATGGCCGAGCCCCAGCGGCGTCATGTAATTCACCACCGCCTCGCGCGATTCCATCATCATCGCCACGATCGGATCGGCGATGGCGGAATCGGCGCTCCAGGTGAGCCGCGCCCAGTCGCGCGCGATGTCCACGGCGCGGGCGTCCGGATCCCAGGCGAGCCGGCCATAGGCATACCAGTTCGCCTGATCGAACTGCGATCCGCTCCAGTTGATGTCGGTGCCGATATTGGCGACGCCCGCCATGCCGGTGAGCGCCCTGGGTGCCACCGGCGTTTCCAGCACCTTGGCGACGGTGCTGCCCGCGCGCGGGCGGAAGGTGTCGCTTTCCAGCACCTCCTCCCACATCGTCCCCAGATAAGCGAGGTGCGTGGCGAAGCCGAGATACTCCTTGGTGATCTGCACCTCCAGCATCAGCGGCGTCTTCGGCATCGCACCGAACAGCGGGTGGAAGGGCTCGCGCGGCTGGAAGTCGATTGCGCCGTTCTTCACCTGGAGCAGGACGTTGTCGCGGAACTTGCCGTCGAGCGGTACGAATTCCTCGCTCGCCTGTTTGTGGCGATCGGCATCGTTATGCTCGGAATAGACAAAGGCCCGCCACATCACCACGCCGCCATGGGGGGCGAGGGCATCGGCCAGCATGTTGGCGCCGTCCGCGTGGCTGCGCTTGTAGTCGGACGGGCCGGGCTGGCCTTCCGAATTGGCCTTGACCAAGAAGCCGCCGAAATCGGGGATCACGGCATAGATTTCGTCCGCCTTGGCCTTCCACCAGGCGCGGACCGCCGGATCGAGCGGATCGGCCGTCTTCAGCCCGCCGATCTCGATCGGCGCGGAGAAGCGGGCGGTGAGATAGACGCGGATGCCATAGGGGCGAAATACCCCCGCCAGCGCCTTCACCTTCTGGAGATAGGGTGCCGTCAGGATATCGGCGTTGGCGTTGACGTTGTTGAGCACCGTCGCGTTGATGCCGATCGAGGCATTGGCGCGGGCGTAATCGGTATAGCGAGGATCCGTGTAGCCGGGCAGCTTCTGCCAGTCCCATAGCGACTGGCCCGCATAGCCGCGCTCGACATAGCGATCGAGATTGTCCCAATGATCCAGCACCCGCAGCTGCAATTTGGGCGCATCGGCAACGGCCAGCGCGTCGATCGGCTGCTGGAGTTGAAGCAGGCGGAGCAGGCGGAACGTGCCGTAGAGCACGCCGGCATCGCTGTTGCCCGCAACCAGAATCACCCGCCCGCCCGGCATTGCGACCGAGCGGATCAGAAAGCCTTCCCGGCCGAGCGGTGCGAGCGGCAGATCCAGCCCGCTCAATAGCGGCGAATCGGCGGTGGCCAATACGATGCCGCCATTTCCCTGCACGGCGCCGGCATGGGCAGGCGGCGATCCGAGCATCCTGCCCAGGCCGCGATCGAGTTCCTGCACGGCGGCGGCAAGGGTGGGGCGCGTGGTATCGGCGACGAGATAGCGGAAATGGGGGGCATAACGCTGCGCCTGGCTCGGCGCGAGCGGCGCATAGCGCAGCCAGAGGTCATAGCCGGTTTCGGCATGGCCTGGCGCCGCAAAGATCAGGGCAAGCAGGACTGCGATAATCGATCGTATAGAACGCCACACGGCTTCACTCTCCTGACGCGCGATTCTTTGCCGCCGTTGAGAAGGCTGTAGCAGTCTCCACGTGGTACCGCTACCAAGGAGGCGGTGCAGAACCATGCACGCGGTACAGGAGAGGGTGATGATCGCGAATCGGGCGACGCGGCGAGGGATTCTGGGGGGCGCCATGGCGGTTGCGGCGGCGATGCCGATCAGCGCCCGGGCGAGCAGTGCAATTCCCGGCCTGAACACGATCGCGGGTCGGCGGGGAATGCGCTTCGGATCGGCCTTTGCATGGAGCCCGCCGGATGCCGATGCCGGCAGCTTCGCCAATCCGGCCTATGCCGCTCTGCTCCAGCGCGATTGCGGGATCCTGGTGGCGGAGAATCAGATGAAGTGGCAGGCGCTGCGCCCCAGCGCCGATCGCTTCGACTTCGCCCAGTTCGATGCGATGCTCGATTGGGCGGAGGCGCACCACATGGCGATGCGCGGCCATACCCTGTTGTGGCACAAGACGCAGTACTTCCCGCGCTGGCTGAACGGATATGATTTCGGTGCGACGCCGCGGCGGGAAGCGGAGCGCGTGCTGGATACGCATATCCGCACGGTCTGCGGCCGGTATGGCACCCGTATCGGTAGCTATGACGTGGTGAACGAAACGGTGGACGAGAAGACCGGGGCGCTCCGCGATACCAGCCTGTCCCGCGCCTTTGGCGGCACCGAACCGATGCTGGATCGGGCGTTTCAGACCGCACGTGCCGCCGCGCCGCACGCGCAGCTGGTATATAACGACTATATGAGCTGGGAGCCCGGCAACGAGGCGCACCGCGCGGGCGTGCTCCGACTGCTCGAAGGGTTTCGCAAGCGCGGCGTGCCGGTGGACGCGCTGGGCGTGCAATCGCATATCGAGCCGCTGGGCGAGGGGACGCCGGGGCAAATGGCGGCGCGACAGGAAAAGCCGTGGCGCGCGTTTCTCGATTCGGTGACCGCGATGGGCTATGATCTGCTGATCACCGAGTTCGATGTTGCCGATCAGCAACTACCGACGGACTTTGCTACGCGCGACCGGATCGTTGCAGAATATGCCGGTATTTATCTGGACATCTTGCTTGGCTATCCGCAACTACGCGATGTGCTCGCCTGGGGCATGTGTGACAAGTATAGCTGGCTGAACGGCTTCAAGCCGCGCCGCGATGGGACGGGAACACGGGTGACGCCGTACGACACCCGGTTTCGCCCCAAGCCGCTGCGCGACATGATTGCCAGGAAGCTGATGAAGGCGGCGGCGCGGGCCTGATTTCCGGCACGCTCCCGTTCATATTCGGCGTCTATAGATGGGAGTGGCGACGGCCCGCGGGCCAGCACTCCAGGGAGCAGGTCCATGGCCGCAGCGGCCCCAACCAGGGAAGGATCGAGCGGCGGCGAATATCCGTCGATCAGCCTCGACATGGCTGCGCTGTTCGCACATGCGGAAGCGCTGGCGCGCGATCATGCGCAGGCGCCGGTAGCCGCCGCAGGTGCGGCCTTCCGGCAGCACCTGCTGGAACTGGCGCGCACCTCCGCCCAGCGCAGCGCGATCGCCCTTCAGGGCGCCGATCTGGAGCGCCGCGCGCGGGCCGGGCGGATTCGTACCTTCGCCGATGGGCGCCCGGCGGACATCCTGTTCGATCTGGCGCGGCCGCTTGCGGCCTGGATCGGCGGCGGCAGGCATATCGAGGCCAATATCGTCGCCAACCGCTATCTGGATATCTCGCCGCAGGGTGCGTCCGGCTGGGCGCTGTTGCCGTTGATGCTCGCGCTGCAGGCGGAGGACCCGCAAGCGGCGGACCGGATGCTGGCGTATGATATGCCGCAACTGATCGTCATCGGCGGCCTTTCCGGCACCGGCAAGTCTAGCCTGGCGCGGCTGCTGGGCGGGCATGTCGGCAGGCGCCCCGGTGCGCGGGTGCTGCGATCCGACGTGTTCCGCAAGCGGATCGCCGGTCTTCCTCCGGAGACGCGCCTGCCGATCCGGCATTATACCGCCCGCAAGAACGCCGACACCTATGAGGCGATGTTCGAATCCGCCGACGATCACCTGGCGTGCGGCACGACCGTGATTCTGGACGCCGTGTTCCTCAATCGCAGCGAGCGCGAAGTGGCAGAGGCCTTGGCGCAGCAGGCACGCGTGCCCTTCACCGGCATCTGGCTGGAAGCACCGGAGGGCGATCGGCTGGCCCGGATCGCGGCGCGGACCAGCGATGCCTCCGATGCCACCGTCGCCGTGGTGCGCGAACAATCCCGCAGTTCGGTCGGCGATCTGTTCGGTTGGCATCGGATGCGCGCGAATCGGCCGATGGAACTGATCCTGCCCGCGGTCCGCGCGATCGTCGAACGCGGCCGGAAATAGGGGGCGGCGCGCCATCGCAGCGCGCCGCTATCGGCGGATCAGACCTTCTCTGCCGAGCGCGCGATGAACGGGGCCTCCGCCCGCGCGGATGGCGCGGCTTCGGTGCAGAACAGGCCGTACAGCGCGTCCAGCATCTGCCTGGCTTCCGGGCTGGCCAGCGAATAGAAGATCATCTGGCCGGCCCGCCGGGCCGATACCATGCCTTCCCGGCGGAGCAGCGCCAGTTGCTGGGAGACAGCGGTGTCGCGGGCGCCGGTCAGCCGGGCGAGTTCGCCGACCGACTTCTCGCCATCGAGCAGATGGCATAGCAGAAGCAGGCGGCTGCGGCCGGACAGCGCTTTCAAAAATTGCGACGCGCGGTCGATGACGTCGATCATTTCGTCTTTCACGGCGACCATGGCTATGCGTGTCCGCTCGGGTACGCAAGCTGTCATAGTGCGGAAAGACAAGGATTTTTCCTAAACCTGCATCAAGTCGACATTGCAAACCTTTGCACGGTGCCGATCACCCCCACCCCGCGCCTGGACCATACCAGCGCTTCGGAGCGGAGGGAGGTCACGCGGCTGCGCCCGACGAACCAACGCGGCCGCTGCGTTCGAGCTTGCCCCAGCCGACCCACCATCCGCCGACAGCGGAGCCGATCGCGCGCAGCACCACCCAGTACATCAGCTGGCGATAGACGAAGCGTTGCGCCACGAGCAGCAGCGCCGGATAGCGGATGCGCCGGCTGTTCAGGCGATAGGCGACCCAGCCGCAGCCGATGTCGATCGCGGTGAAGGCGATCCAGTAAACCGCCATGGTGAATACATCGGTGCTGGTCTGCTGCCAGCCATGCTGGGCAATGCGCAGCGCCGTGGCGAAGATCGCGGCGACCAGCGCGATATCGATCAGTGGCGAGATCGCGGCGAAGATGATCTGGAACACCCATGCCTGGGGCAAGCCGACCCAGGCCAGGCCGCGGGCGGTGCCGTCCCGATACAGGCCGCGATGCTTCCACAGGCATTGCAGCGTGCCGAATGCCCAGCGATAGCGTTGCTTGGCGAGTGCGCGGAAGCTTTCCGGCGCTTCCGTCCAGGCAACCGCATCGGGGTCATAGGTGACGCGCCAGCCGGCGCGCTGGATCGCGATGGTGAGGTCCTGGTCCTCCGCCAGCGTGTCTTCGGGGTAGCCGCCCACCGCATCGAGCGCGGCCCGGCGCCAAGCGCCGACCGCACCCGGCACCACCGTGATCGCGTTGAAGCCGGCCAAGGCGCGCCGTTCCAGGTTCTGCGCGGTGATATATTCCACCGCCTGCCACCGCGTGACCAGGTTGATGCGATTACCCACCTGCGCACTGCCGGCGACGGCGCCCAGTTTCGGATCGGCGAACCAGCGCGCCAGCCGCCCGATCGTCTCCGGTTCGAACTGGGTATCGGCATCAAGGGCGATGATCACTTCGCCCTTGGCTTCCTGCAGCGCGCGGTTGAGCGCCGCGGCCTTGCCGCCATTTTGGAGCGTGAGCAGGGTGACGCGCGGATCGTCGCCGAACGCCGCTGCGACGATCTCGCTGGTGCGGTCCTTGGACCCGTCGTCGGCGACGATCAGCTCGATCGCGGGATAGTCGCTGGCCAGCACGCGCCGCACCGATTCCTCGATCACGCGTTCCTCGTTATAGGCCGGGATGATCACCGATACGCTGGGGACATAGACCGGCGGAGCGCCGCGTTCGCGGCGGCGCTGCCGCAGCGCCAGGCCGGCCAGGATCAGCGCGCGGGTGATGCCCAGCGTGATCGCGATGAAGAACATCCACCGCAGCGCCGAGGCGATCGCAGCAAGGACGACGAAGATCGCGACGTCCGCCCGCACCGCCAGCAGATCGCTCCCACGGATCGGCGGCATCACCGCGTCGTAGGAAAGCCCGGCCAGCTTCGAAACCGGTACGAAGCTGTATCCCCGCGCGCGCAGCTCGGCGATGATACGGGGTAGCGCCTCCACCGTCTGCTCGCGATTGCCACCGCCGTCGTGCAGCAGGATGATGTTGGCGGAGTAGGAAGGCGTCGCCGATTCGACCGCGTTCACCGCACCGTTGACGATCGCGTCGACGCCCGGCCGCTTCCAGTCGTCCGGATCGGCGTGGAGGCCGACGACGGTATAGCCCTGCTTCTGGGCGACCAGAGCAGGATCGAGTTCGTCCGCGGTCGTCGGCTCGGCGTCGCCGAAATAGGGCGCGCGGAACAGCCGCATCCCCCGGCCGGTATAGGCCTGCACCAGCCGCTGGGTGGCGTTGAGTTCCAGCGCGGTGCTGGCGGCCGAGGTGGTAGCGAGATTCGGATGGGTGTAGGTGTGGTTGCCCAGTTCATGCCCTTCCGCCACCAGACGACGCAGCAGCAACGGGTGTTGCAGCGCGTTTTCGCCGACGATGAAGAAGGCCGCGGGTATCTGTGCGGCTTTCAGGATGTCGAGGATCCGCGGCGTGTAGGTGGGATCGGGGCCGTCATCGAAGGTGAGCGCCACCTGTTTGCTCTGGGCGCCGGTGCGGACCACGACATACGGGGTGGGCAGCACGGGATAGGTGACGTCGCGGATCATGTTCGCGGCATCGAAACGGATGACGCGCTGCCCCACCGTCGGCGTGGCGGTGATCCGAAGAATCTCGCCCGAGCCTTCGACATCGACTTCGGTGGCCGGCACGATCCGGCTGAGATCGGGCAAGCCGCCATGGCGATAGGCGAGAAGTGCCGTCCAGATCCCTGCGTCCTCGGTGCCGAGCCGCCACAGTGCCACGCTGCCGACGCCGGCGGCACGGACCGCCTGAAGCTGGTTCCAGCTCGCCGCGGCATCGACCATCCAGATTTCGTGATGCTCGCCATTTTCGGTGTAGGCGAAGGCGCTGTTGCCGCTGCCCTTGTCGAAGGTGACGCTCGCATCGCTGTCGTGCGCCGCCGACCAGGCTTCTTCGATGCTGAGCGCATCCACCGTCGAGCCGTGCCAGTCATAGGCATAGCTGGCGAGCGCGACGATCAGCTTCTCGGTGCCGACCTGCGCCACGGCATTGCGCAGCTGATCGACGAACCAGGGCTGGGGCGCGATCGGCCCGGCCGTGCCGCCTTGCCAGTGCTCGTCATAGTCCATCAGGATCACACGATCGGCGACGGCGGCGAAGCGCTTGAGCTTCCAGCTCGCGTCGCCCGCCGGCACCGTAACCGCGAGGAGCTTGTCCTTCGGCATCGCCGCGTTGATTTCGGTGAGCAGCTGAAGATAGCCCGGCAGCGCATTGGCGGGCAGGCTTTCGAAGTCCAGCACCAGGCCGGCCTGATGCCGCGCCTGGACCTGTGCCGCCAGATCGCGGGCGAGCTTGGCACGGGCGGCCGGGCTCGCCATCAGCCGTGCGGCGCCGGCGCTGTCCCAGCCGTCATCGGAAACGTTCTGCACCATCGGCAGCACGCGGGTTGGCCTGCGCGCACCGGCAAGGATGGTGGCGAGGCGGGGATCCTCGGTGATCTGCATTTTGTGATCGTTGCCGGTGACCGAGATCAGGGCAGGGACCACCCAGTCGAGATCGCCGATGTTGCGGCGGAGCGAGTCGGCGCTCGCCTGGTCCCAGGGAACGTAGAAGCCTATGGTGAGCGGCGCGCCTGGACGCTTGGTGGTGCCGCCGGGAAGCCAGCGGTGCCGCCGGGGATCGCCGCGGGCGCTCATCGATCGCAGTGCGGCCGGCTTTGCATTTTCCCACCGCACCGGCAGATCATGTGCCGGCGGAACATTGACGATGGTCGCCGCGAAGATGACCGCGGTCAGCAAAACGCCGACGACGATCAAAATCACCGTGCGGATTGCCCAGCGCTTGCGGATGCCGGTGGGATCGAAAAAGACAGGAGGCGACATCGGGGGCAATCTTTCGCGGGCGCAAAAATCCCGGCACGCAGCCGGGGACCCCCATCTTATAGAAGCTGCGATGAACTGAAGCTATACGGTGGACTAACTGTATTGATCGCGGCGGCGGCGCGCTTTCACACGGCGCTGCTGAACCGCGCTGCCGCCTGGCCGCGATAGACGTCGAGCGCGCTGGCGATCACCCGTGCATAGGGCAATGCGTCCGGCGCGAGGATCAATATGCTGCCTTCCCAGCGCACCAGCTTCAGTGCGGCGAAACGCGCCAGACGCAGCGCGATATCGGCGCGATTGCCGATGGCCGCCAGATCTGCGCGGCCCTGGCACAACAGCTCCTCGATCGCGGCGGCCCGCCATTGATCGTCGATCGATCGGTGGCACCCTCGCGCTGCTGCGAATCGGCCCGCTGCGATTGCCATGTGCCAGCGGCCTGCATTTTTCTCGTTCTGGAGCAGCCGGTCCGGGAACTGGCTGATCGCGCTGGCGCCCAGACCGATCAGGATGTCCGATTCGTCTTCGGTGAAGCCCTGGAAATTGCGACGGAGCCGCCCGTCGCGTGCGGCATGGGCCAGCGCGTCACCGGGCAGAGCGAAATGATCGAACCCCACCGCGTCATAGCCTGCCGCCCGCAACCGGGCATGGGCCCGTGCCGCCTGTTCGAACCGCCGTTCGGCGGCGGGCAGCGCCGCCGCATCGATGCGGCGCTGGCGCGGGATCAGATGCGGGACATGGGCATAGCCGAACACGGCCAGCCGATCGGCGGCCAGTGCCACGCTTTCGTCCAGCGAGGCTTCCAGAGCGGCGGCCGATTGGCCGGGTAAGCCGTACATCAGGTCGAAGTTGATCGATTCCACGCCGGCGGCGCGGAGCAGGCTGACGGTTGCGGCGATGTCCTCGCGCGGCTGGACGCGGCCGATCGCCGCCTGGATCGCGGGATCGAAGGTCTGCACCCCCAGGCTGACCCGCGATACACCGGCCGCGCCGATCGCATCCGCCCAATCGGCATCGAAGCCGCGCGGATCGATCTCGATCGACAGCACCGGGGCGGTGGCGCCGAATGCCGCCCGAGACTGCGATACCAACTGCGTGAAGGCCTCTGGCGCGATCGCATTGGGGCTGCCGCCGCCAAAGGCGATCCGCCCCACCTTGCCGCGACCATCGAGACGGCGTGCGATCATTTCGATTTCGTCGGAAAGTCGCGCGAGATAGGCGTCGAGCCGGGCGGTGCGATTGGCCGCGCCGGTGTTGCAGCCGCAATACCAGCAGATTTCGCGGCAGAATGGGATGTGGAGATACAGCGACAGCTCCGCTTCAGGCGCCACGCGATCGAGCGCGGTGGCCATGTCGGTCGGCGTAACGGCGTCGCCGAACTCGGCCGCGGTGGGATAGCTGGTGTAGCGCGGCGCCGGCGTGGCGAGCAGATCGGGATGATAGGTCCACATGCGCTGATCGCATGGCGGGCGTGGGCAGGGTTGTCGCTTGGGAATGTTCCGTAGCCTTGCCGCCCGAGGCGGCGGGGGATAGGCATCGCCCGATGCAACTGGATGATCAGCTACTTCGCTATTTCGGCACCCGCGAGCTGGGCGCCATCACCCCGCCGGCGCTTGCCGCGGGCATCGAACATATGAAGGTGGATCTGGGTCTGGAAACCGATCGCGGGCGCCGCTTTGCGCTCTGGGCGTTGCTGTTCATGTTCGGCAGCGCCCCCGATCTGGATGCGACGTTCGAAGACGAAGCGGATCGAGAAGCGGCCCGAAATTTCATGGATCTTTCCGACGCACAGGATTGATCGGCCGGAATTGCCTCGAAACGGCGTAATTTTTCAAATGGGTAACAATTTGTTTCCCGAGAATAACCTCGGTTGACTGTCCTTCCTTTCAATGGAGATTTCGAACTCCCTTCATGGAGGAGGTTGGTCATGCGACGCATTGGCGCGTTCACGGGTACGGTTGCAGCAATAGGATGGTTGTTTTCGGCAACCCCGGCAGCGGCATTCGATGTCGACTGGGAAGGCTACATGAACTGCGTGTTGAGTTGTTACGATGGCTTTCCCGGTCGGGAGCGGGATTGCGATCTATCCTGTCAAAAAGCCTTTGGACTGGATACCGGGGAAGGCCCGGTCGGTGATGGTCGGGGTTCGGATATCGATGTGCCGCCGGGCGTGCCGATCGTGAAATGTTCGGAATCCATTCTGCTGGGGCTTTGCGGCCAGCTCTGATCCCCGAGTTGCAGCCGCCCCGACCCCCGTCGGGGCGGCCGTTCTGCCCATGGGCCGTTTGCCCCATTCCCGGCGGATAGCAAGAGCGCCATCGTGCGGGCTGCACGCTCTGTACCTGATCCTTGGATCGCTTTCTTTTCCACAAGCGTTTGCATAGGATCGTGTACTCAAAACAAGATGGGGCGTTGCGGATGCAACATGCGGATCCGGGACCGCCACGGTTCTTCATGATTGACGGGAAAAGGGGATGCCAATGGACAGGACAGCCGAATTCGGCATGTCGCGGAGAGGGGTGTTGATCACCAGCGCGGCCTGTGCCGCCGCCGGTGCGATTCCCGCAGGGGCGAACGCGAAGGAACCCGCATTCGCCGATGCGCCCACCATGCTTCCCGTGCAGTTCAAGGTGAACGGCAAGGCCGTCGATCTCACCGTCGATACGCGCACCACCCTGCTCGATGCGCTGCGGGAGCATCTGCACCTCACCGGCACCAAGAAGGGCTGTGACCATGGCCAGTGCGGTGCCTGTACGGTGATCGTGAACGGCCGTCGCATCAACAGTTGCCTCAGCCTCGCGGTAATGCACGCTGGCGACAGCGTCACTACCATCGAGGGGCTGGGTTCGCCCGAAGACCTGCACCCGATGCAGGCTGCCTTTGTGAAGCATGACGGCTATCAGTGCGGCTATTGCACACCGGGGCAGATATGTTCGGCCATTGCGGTGCTGGAGGAGATCAAGGCGGGCGTGCCCAGCCATGTGAGCGACGATGTCGCCGCCTTGCCCGCACTTACCGAGACGGAGATCCGCGAGCGGATGAGCGGCAACATCTGCCGCTGCGGCGCCTATTCCAACATCGTCGAGGCGATCCGCGAGGCCGCGGGGCGGAGGCAGGCATGAAGGCGTTTACCTATAGCCGCGCGAGCAGCCCGGCCGATGCGGCAGCGCTGGCGGCCAAGACGCCGGGTGCGAGGTTTCTTGCCGGCGGCACCAACCTGCTCGACCTGATGAAGCTGGAGATCGAGACGCCGGCGCATCTGATCGACGTCAACACGCTCGCGCTCGACAAGATCGAGGATACGGCAGAGGGCGGCCTGCGCATCGGTGCGCTGGTGCGCAATACCGACCTCGCCGCCGACAAGCGCGTACGCCGCGACTATGCGGTGCTGACCCGCGCGATCGTCGCGGGCGCCTCGGGCCAGTTGCGCAACAAGGCGACCACTGCCGGCAACCTGCTCCAGCGTACCCGCTGCCCCTATTTCTACGATACCAATCAGGCGTGCAACAAGCGCAAGCCGGGCAGCGGCTGCGCGGCGATCGGCGGGTTCAGCCGCCAGCTGGCGGTGATCGGCACGAGCAAGGACTGCATCGCTACCTATCCCGGCGATATGGCGATCGCGATGCGGCTGCTGGATGCAACCGTCGAGACGGTGAAGCCGGACGGCAGCACCCGGAAGATCGCCATCGCTGATTTCCACCGGCTGCCGGGCGACACGCCGCATATCGACAACAGTCTGCAAGCCGGGGAGTTGATCACTGCGGTGACGCTGCCCAGGCCGTTGGGCGGCAAGCATTTCTACCACAAGGTGCGCGACCGCGCCTCCTATGCCTTCGCGCTCGTTTCGGTGGCGGCGGTTGTGCAGAAGGACGGCACCGGCCGCGTCGCCTTTGGCGGCATGGCGCATAAACCATGGCGGGTCGAAGCCGCCGAGGCCGCGCTCCCCAAGGGGGCCGCCGCGACTGCCAAGATCGCTTTCGCCGGCGCGACGCCGACACACGACAACGCCTTCAAGCTGCCATTGGCCGAGCGCACGCTCGCCGCGGTGCTGAGCGAAGCAAGGGGCTGAGCCATGAAGTTCGATACCCCCGCCACGACCAATCCGATCGATCGCCTGAAGGTGGTCGGCAAGGCCACCGATCGGATCGATGGCCCGCTCAAGACCACCGGCCGTGCGCCCTATGCCTATGAACGGCACGATGCGGTGCAGAACCCGGCTTATGGCTATGTGCTGGGATCAGGCATCGCCAAGGGCCGGATCATCGGCATGGACCTGGAGGAGGCAGAGGCCGCGCCCGGCGTGCTCGCGATCGTGACTGCCGAGAATGCCGGCAAGCTGACCAAGGGTAATTTCAATACCGCCAAGCTGCTGGGTGGTCCCGCCATCGAGCATTATCATCAGGCGATCGCGCTGGTGGTGGCGGAAACGTTCGAGCAGGCGCGCGCCGCGGCCTCGCTGATCCGCGTCCGCTATGCTCGCGAGGACGGACGCTTTGATCTTGCGGAGCAGCTCAAGACGGCACCGATCTCCAGCGATGGCGACGGTACCCCCAAGCCCGATCGCACCGGCGATTTTGACGGTGCCTTCGCGGCGGCCGCGGTGCAGTTGGACGCTACCTACACCACTCCGGATCACAGCCACGCGATGATGGAGCCACATGCTTCGACGGCGGCATGGGACGGCGATGCGCTGACGCTGTGGACGTCGAACCAGATGATCAACTGGGGCAAGGGCGATGTCGCCCGCACGCTGGGCATTCCGAAAGAAAAGGTGCGGCTGATCTCGCCTTTCATTGGCGGTGGCTTTGGCGGGAAGTTGTTCGTGCGGTCCGATGCGCTGCTTGCGGCGCTGGGCGCGCGGGCGGCGAAGCGGCCCGTGAAGGTGGCGCTGCAGCGTCCGCTGATCGCGAACAACACTACCCATCGCCCAGCCACCATACAGCGGATCCGCATCGGTGCCGACAGGAACGGACGCATTCGTGCAATCGCCCATGAAAGCGGCTCGGGCGATCTGCCCGGCGGTGGCCCCGAAACCGCCGTGGCGCAGACTCGCCTGCTCTATGCAGGCGAGAACCGGCTTACGGCGATGCGGCTGGCCGTGCTCGATCTGCCGGAGGGCAATGCGATGCGTGCGCCGGGCGAGGCGCCCGGCATGATGGCACTGGAAATCGCGATGGACGAAATGGCGGAAAAGCTGGGGATAGACCCCATCGCCTTTCGCGCGGCGAATGATACCCAGGTCGATCCGGAGAAACCCGAACGCCCCTTTTCGCAGCGTAAGCTGGTGGAATGTATGCAGATCGGCGCCGACAGGTTCGGCTGGGCCCGCCGGAATGCGACCCCGGGAAAGCGGCGTGACGGGCGCTGGATAATCGGCATGGGCATGGCGGCGGCGTTCCGCAACAATCTCAACATGCGCTCCGCCGCCCGCGTACGGCTTGACGGCAATGGTCGGGTGACGGTCGAAACCGACATGACGGACATCGGCACCGGCACCTATACCATCATCGCGCAGACCGCCGCGGAGATGATGGGCGTGCCACTGGAAGCGGTGGCCGTACGACTGGGCGATTCGAGCTTTCCGGTCTCGGCCGGGTCCGGCGGGCAATGGGGCGCGAACAGCGCCACGGCGGGCGTCTATGCTGCCTGTGCGGCGCTGCGCGACAAGGTGGCGGCGGCACTGGGATTCAATGCGACCGATGCGGTGTTCGAAGACGGCAAGGTCCGCGCCGGCAATCGCAGCGCGGCGCTCGCCGATGCCGCCAAGGGCGGCGAGATCGTCGCCGAGGACGTCATGGAATATGGCGATCTCGCCAAGAAGCAGCAGCAATCCACCTTTGGCGCGCATTTCGTTGAAGTCGGGGTCGACGCGGCGACCGCAGAGGTGCGCATCCGCCGGATGTTGGCGGTATGCGCCGCCGGCCGCATCCTGAACCCCAAATCGGCCCGCAGCCAGGTGATCGGGGCGATGACGATGGGGGCAGGGGCGGCGCTGATGGAGGAACTCGCGGTCGACAAGCGTTTCGGTTTCTTCGTCAACCATGATCTCGCCGGCTATGAAGTGCCGGTCCATGCCGATATCCCGCACCAGGAGGTGATCTTCCTCGACGAAACCGATCCGACCAGTTCGCCGATGAAAGCAAAGGGCGTGGGCGAACTAGGGATCTGCGGGGTCGGCGCGGCGGTAGCGAATGCCATCTACAACGCGTGCGGCGTGCGAGTGCGCGACTATCCGATCACGCTCGACAAATTGCTGCCGGGGATGCCCGCCTTCGTTTGAGACAGGGGCGGGGGCGGCGCGTACCGCCCCCGCTGTCTTACTTCACGGTCAGCGTTGTGCTCTTCAGCGTCGCCGAGTCCGGGCCGGCGGAGATGGTGAAGGTACCGGGTTCCACCACATGGCGCATCTGGCTGTTCCACAGCGCCAGATCGTCCGGCGTCAGCTCGAAGCGGACCGTTTTCTTCTCGCCCGGCTTCAGCGTCACGCGCTCGAACCGCTTGAGCTCGATCACCGGCCGCGTCACCGAAGCCTCGTCGTCATGGACGTAGAGCTGGACCACCTCGTCGCCGGCGACCTTGCCGGTGTTGGTCACCTCCACCTCGACGCTCGCCTTGTCGGCGATGCCGATCGTCGGCGTGCCCAGGCGCGGGGCGGCGATGTCGAAGCTCGTGTAGCTCAGGCCATAGCCGAACGGGTAGAGCGGACTGGTGTCGCCGAACAGATAGCCACGGCGCGCGCTCGGCTTCTTGTTATAGTAGATCGGCAGCTGGCCGACGTTCCGCGCGATCGACACGGGCAGCTTGCCGCCCGGATTGTAGCGGCCGAACACCACGTCGGCGATCGCGTTGCCGGTCTGCTCGCCCAGATACCAGCCCTCGATCAGCGCCGGGGCCTTTTCCGCAAGATAGTTCACCGCATAGGGGCGGCCGTTGAGCAGGATCACGACCACCGGCTTGCCCAGCGCGATAAGCTCCTTCGTCAGCTGGTCCTGCGGCCCCGGCAGGTCGAGCGTCTCGCTGTCGCCGAGATGGTTGTCGGCCCAGGCCTCGCGGCTCACCGCCTCGTTGCCGCCGAGAACCAGCACAACCACGTCGGCGTTCTTCGCGGTCTCCAGTGCCTGGGCGCGGAGCTGGTCGTTCACCGAATCCGGCACTAGTTGCACGGCATCCTTCGACCATTCACGATGATCGGTGATGCGGATGCCCTCGGCATAGTCGACCGCGAACTTGCCCTTGCCTTCGGCCTGCATGCCTTCGAGCACGCTGACGACATGGTTGGGCAGGTCCGAATAGCCGCCGATCGGCGTGTCCTTGGCGTGGGTACCGAT
Source organism: Sphingomonas pokkalii (assembly GCF_003096275.1). GTDB lineage: Bacteria > Pseudomonadota > Alphaproteobacteria > Sphingomonadales > Sphingomonadaceae > Sphingomonas > Sphingomonas pokkalii. The sequence goes on along the minus strand of NZ_QENQ01000001.1, from coordinate 2,075,684 downwards.
CACCGCCATGCGCTTGATGCCCTTGGCGTCGAGCGGGAGGAGACCCTGGGCATTCTTGAGCAGCACGATCGATTCGCGCGCCGCCTGGCGGGAAAGCGCGATCGCCTCGGGTGTGTTGGTGCGCGCGGCGGCCAGCTTCACCTCGGGATAGGGATTCTCGAACAGCCCGCCCTCGAACTTCATCCGCAGCACGCGGCGCACGGCATTGTCGATCTCGCCCTGGCTGACCCGGCCTTCCTTCACCAGCTGGACGAGATGGGTATAGGCCTCGCCGTCCGGGGTCTCGACGTCGACACCCGCGTCGAGCGCGCGCTGCGCCGCGTCCTTGGGGTCCTTGAACATGTGGTGGCGGGTGATCAGCTCGCGGATCGCGAAATAGTCGCTGACCACGGCGCCCTGGAACCCCCATTCGCCGCGCAACACGTCGGTGAGCAGCCACTTGTTGGCGTGGCTGGGGATGCCGTCGATCTCGTTATAGCTGGCCATCACCGACATCACGGGGAGCGTCTTCACCGCCGCCTCGAAGGGCGGGAAGAAATCTTCGCGCAGCGTCCGCTCGCCGAGCGAGGCGGGGCCGACATTGGTGCCGTTCTCCGGCTGGCCATGGCCGGTCATGTGCTTGAGGGTGATGAACACCTTGTCGGATGCCAGCGGCAGGGTACTGCCCTGGAAACCGCGGATCGCGGCGAGGCCCATCTGGGTGACGAGGTACGGATCCTCGCCATAGGTTTCCTCGATGCGACCCCAACGCGGATCGCGGGCGACGTCGACAACGGGGGCGAGGACGAGGTTGGCGCCGCGGGCGCGGGCCTCCTTGGCGGCCATCGAGAAGATCTGTTCGACCAGCCTGGGGTTGAAGCTGCTGGCCAGGCCGATCGATTGCGGGAAGCTGGTGGCCCCCGGCGCGACCAGGCCGTGCAGCGCTTCCTCATGCATCAGCATCGGGATGCCGAGCCGCGTCTTCTCCATCGCCCATTTCTGGGCAGCATAGACGTAGCGGGCCGTTTCCTCCGGGCTGCGGTTGACGTCGCCTGCGTTGGCACCTGCGGCAGCGGATGCGCCGGCAGCAACGCCGCGTCGGTCATAGGGTCGGGAGATCATGCCAAGCCCGTTGGGGAAATTCTTGCTCGCCGTCGCGGGATCGAATGCGCCCTTGCTGTCCTGAACCAGGCCCTTGTTGAGCCAGAGCGCCTGAAGCTGCTGGACCTTTTCCTCCAGCGTCATGCGCGCGAGCAGATCGTTGACCCGCGCCTCGACGGGCTGGCTGGCGTCCTTGTAGAGCGGCTTTTCGGCGCGGGTGGTCTGCGCTTGAACCGGCTGTGACCCGACGAGGGGCGTCAAGGCGCTCGCGGCGATGGCAAGCGCGGCGACGCGGCGAAAGTGGCGCATGTTCCTCTCCCTGAAGGCTGGCGACGATCTTGATGTCGCCTGTTGCCATGATGGTAGCGCTATCAGCTATAAGGGGGCGTGCCGATGCCGGTCAACCGCGCGCGCTCGAACGATTGCAATCATGGTAGCGCGAACCTATGCGTTCGTGCAGGGAGGGGGGATGAGCAAACCTAGCCGGCGCAGCCGGGGCAGCATCACCGTACAGGACGTGGCACGCGAAGCGGGCGTTTCCGCGATGACGGTTTCGCGCGTTGTCAATGGCGGCACGAATGTCCGCGAAGCGACCCGGGAAGCCGTGCTCGCTGCGATCGCCAAGCTCAACTACTCGCCGAACAGCGCAGCCCGCAGCCTGGCTGCAGGGGAAGCCACGCAGATCGGCTTGCTCTATTCGAACCCCTCCGCCGCCTATCTTTCGCAGTTTCTGATCGGCGCGCTTGCCGCCGCCCGGCGTGCCGGTTGCCATCTCGTGCTGGAAGCGTGCGAAGGCGAACGTCCGGAGGAGCAGGCCGAGGCGACCCGCGGCTTCGTGCAGACGCATGTGCAAGGGGTGATCCTGCCGCCGCCGCTTTCCGAAGCGGGGGCGGTGCGTGCGGAGCTGGAAGCTGCCGGCATCCCCTGGGTATCCGTCGCCATGGGCCTGCCGCCTGAGGGCAGCCTGAATGTCCGCATCGATGATTTCGCGGCTGCGTCCGCGATGACGAAGCATCTGATCGATCTGGGGCATCGCCGGATCGGCTTCATCCGCGGCAACCCGAACCAGACATCGAGCGCCGAGCGCTATCGCGGGTTCTGTGCGGCGATTGCAGCGGCGGGGATGGACCTTGCAGCGATGCCGGTCGAGCAGGGCTATTTCACCTTCCGGTCTGGTATCGTCGCCAGCGAGGCGCTGCTCGATTTGCCCGAGCCGCCGACGGCGATCTTCGCAAGCAATGACGATATGGCCGCCGCGACCGTGGGCGTGGCGCATCGCCGCGGCCTGCATGTGCCGCAGGATCTGAGCGTCGTCGGATTCGACGATACCGCGCTTGCTACCACCATGTGGCCGGAACTGACCACCGTTCGCCAGCCGATCGCCGCGATGGCCGAGGCGGCGCTGACCATGCTGCTCGAAGCGCTTCGCCCCGGCGTACAAAGCGAGGCCGCCGAACAAGTGCTTGCACATCAGTTGATCGTGCGCGAATCCTGCGCGCCGCCACCCCGGCGATAGGACAACGCTGGCAGAAAGTTGCGTGCAGCGATGTGCGGGCTTGCTTTTCCTGGTTGCACGGGCCAGCGTTACCGCTAACAAATCGCGCCACATCCGGGGTGTTGAGGAGAGGGACCTGATGAACCAGACGGCGGAGCGGGCCAATATCGGCCTGATCAGCGCCATCGTGGCGGTGGCCACGATCGGCGGATTGCTTTTCGGATATGACAGTGGTGCCGTGAACGGTACCCAGCCTGGCCTGCAGGCCGCATTCCAACTGGATGAAGCCGGGCTTGGCTTCACCGTCGGCTCGCTGCTGATCGGCTGTTTCATCGGTGCGTTCTTCGCCGGCACGCTGGCCGATGCGATCGGCCGCCGCAACGTGATGCGGCTCGCCGCCTTCATCTTCCTCGTCGGCGCGCTGGCGCAGGGCTTTGCGCACCTGCACGGCGTGTTCGTCGTCGCCCGGATCGCCGGCGGCATCGCGGTGGGTGCGGCTTCGGTGCTGTCGCCCGCCTATATCTCCGAAGTCGCCCCCGCGAACATTCGCGGCCGGATGACGACGGTGCAGCAGATCATGATCATCTCCGGCCTCACCGCCGCGTTCGTGGTCAACTATTACCTTGCCGCTGCCGCAGGCGCCTCGACCAACGCCTTCTGGGCAGGCCTCGAAGCCTGGCGCTGGATGTACCTGATGCAGGCGATCCCCGCCGCGGTGTTCCTGGTCGCGCTGTTCTTCATTCCGGAGAGCCCGCGCTACCTGGTCGCCAAGGGGCGCATCGAGGAAGCCACCAAGGTGCTGACCGACCTGTTCGGCCCGCAGACCGCGCGCACCAAGCTGGAGGAAATCCGCGCCAGCTTCACCACCGACCATCGCCCGAGCTTCCGCGACCTGATCGACCCGCGCACCGGCGGCATCCGCCCGATCCTGTGGGCCGGCCTGGTGATCGCGGTGTTCCAGCAGCTCGTCGGCATCAACGTGATCTTCTATTACGGCTCGACGCTGTGGCAGCTGGCCGGCTTCACCGAAGCCGACTCGCTGCTGATCAACATCGTCTCGGGCGCGGTCTCGATCGCGGCCTGTTTCGTGACGATCGGTCTGGTCGACCGGATCGGCCGCAAGCCGCTGTTGCTGATTGGCTCGGCGGGCATGGCGGTGACGCTGTTCGTGCTCGTCTATGCCTTCGGCCATGGCTCGCTCGATGCCTCGGGCAAGCTGGTCCTCTCGCCCGAGCTCGGCAAGATCGCCGTGGTCGCCGCCAATCTCTACGTGATCTTCTTCAACATCAGCTGGGGCCCGGTGATGTGGGTGATGCTCGGCGAGATGTTCCCGAACCAGATCCGCGGCTCGGCGCTGGCGGTGTGCGGCTTCGCCCAGTGGTTCGCCAACTATCTGATTGCGCAGAGCTTCCCGGTTATGGCGTCCAAGCTCGGCCTTGCTGCCAGCTACACCTTCTACGCCGTCTGCGCGGCGGTCAGCTTCTTCCTCGTCCTGAAGTTCATCAAGGAAACCAAGGGCAAGGAACTCGAGGCGATGGAGGGCTGAGGCCTTCTGCCGGCCCCTCCCTCCCAGGGGAGGGGCTTTTTGTTTTTTGGGAGTTTGAATCGTGACCCGCACGCCTGCCCGTCCGTTCCGATCGCGCGAATGGTTCGCCGCCCCCGGCCGCGCCGACATGGCCGCGCTCTATCTCGAGCGCTTCATGAACTACGGCATCACGCCGGCGGAGCTGACGTCGGGCAAGCCGATCATCGGCATCGCCCAGTCGGGCAGCGACATTGCGCCGTGCAACCGCATCCATCTGGAGACGGTGAAGCGCGCGCGAGAAGGCATCCTGGCGGCGGGCGGCATCCCGATGGAATTCCCGCTCCACCCGATCTTCGAGAATTGCCGGCGCCCGACCGCGGCGCTCGACCGCAACCTTGCCTATCTCGGCCTGGTCGAGATCCTCAACGGCTATCCGATCGATGCGGTGATCCTGACCACCGGCTGCGACAAGACCACGCCGTCTTCGCTGATGGCTGCCTCCACCGTCGACATCCCGGCGATCGTCCTCTCCGGTGGCCCGATGCTCGACGGCTGGCACGAGGGCGAACTGGTCGGCTCGGGCACGGTGATCTGGCGCTCGCGCCGCAAGATGGCGGCGGGCGAGATCGACGAGGCCGAGTTCCTCCGCCGCGCGATGGAAAGCGCGCCCTCCTCGGGCCATTGCAACACCATGGGCACCGCCTCGACGATGAACAGCCTCGCCGAGGGTCTGGGCATGTCGCTCCCCGGCTGCGCGATGATCCCGGCGCCGTACCGCGAGCGCGGGCAGATCGCGTACGAAACCGGCAAGCGCATCGTCGACATGGCCTATGAGGATCTGCGTCCGTCGAAGATCCTGTCGAAGCAGAGCTTCCTCAACGCGATCAAGCTGCTGACCGCGATCGGCGGCTCGACCAACGCCCAGCCGCACCTCAACGCGATGGCCGCCCATGCCGGCATCACCATCACGCCCGAGGACTGGCAGACCGGCTATGACCTGCCGCTGATCGTCAACATGCAGCCGGCGGGCCAGTATCTGTCCGAGCGCTTCCACCGCGCCGGCGGCATCCCCGCGGTGCTCAAGCTGCTCGTGGACGCGGGCATTCTCGACGGCAGCGTCGCGACCTGCACCGGCCGCACGATGGCGGAGAATGTGGCGGACGCGCGCGTGCTCGACGCCGACGTGATCTTCCCGATCGACAAGCCGTTGATGGAGAAGGCCGGGTTCCTGGTGCTCACCGGCAACCTGTTCGACATGGCGATCATGAAGACCAGCGTGATCTCGGATGCCTTCCGCGCACGCTATCTCTCCAAGCCGGGGCAGGAGGGCGTGTTCGAGGTCCGCGCGGTGGTGTTCGACGGGTCGGACGACTATCACCACCGGATCAACGATCCGGCGCTCGCCATCGACGACAATTGCATCCTGGTGATCCGCGGCGCGGGCGTGCTGGGCTGGCCGGGCTCGGCCGAGGTGGTCAACATGCAGCCGCCCGATGCGCTGCTCCAGAAGGGCATCCAGAGCCTGCCGACGCTGGGCGACGGCCGCCAGTCGGGCACGTCGGACAGCCCCTCGATCCTCAACGCCTCGCCGGAGAGCGCGGCGGGCGGGGGGCTTTCCTGGCTGCGCACCGGCGACATGATCCGCATCGACCTCAACCAGGGCCGCGTGGACGCGCTGGTCGAGGCCGACGAGATCGCCCGTCGCAAGGGCGAGCCCGCCCCACCGATCCCGCCGAGCAACACGCCCTGGGAAGAGCTGTACCGCGAGAAGTCGGGCCAGCTCCACGAAGGCGGCGTGCTGGAATTCGCGACCAAGTACCGCGGCACCGGATTGAAGGTGCCCCGGCACAACCACTGAATCGGTAGGATGAGAAGCCGCGGCGCCGGGCAACCGGCGCCGCTTCTGGTTTCGCCTATTCGCGGCCGAGCAGCACGCGGGCCTGGCCGGCGATCTGCGCCAGCATCGCCGCATTGGGTGCGGCCGATTGCCGGGCGCGGCGCACGACCGCCACGAACTGATCGACCCGGGCCTGATGGTCGGTGCGCCAAGCCTCCACCGCAGCCTGTGGATCGGCACCTTCGATGCGCCCCAGAAACTCGAGACGCAACTGCTGGAAATCGCGCGCCAGGCTGGCGATCAGCAGCCGCTCCCACACATCGCCGGTCGTGATCCGCGCGGCCGCACCCTGGGCCCAATCCAGCCCCAGCGTCTGGCCAAGCGCGGTGAAGGCACGCGCCAACACCTCTTCGTCGATTTCCAGCCGTTGGCCGAGATCGGCGAGGCCAACGGCGCCGTCCATCTCAACGATGCGGACGACTTTGTCGGTCAGCTCGGCCGGCGCGCCCGCGGCTTCCAGTCTTGCCGAGATGCGGTCGGAATGGGCGCGGGCTTCGTCCAGCAGCAGCGATCGCGCCTTGTCACCCAGTACAACGATGCCGGGGCGCAGCCGATCGATTACTTCGGCGGCGCTTGCACCGGGGCGGGTGACGCGGAGCAGATCGGCGATCTGGCCGCGTACCGCGAGTGCGAGCTGGTCGAGCAGCGCGATGCGGGCGCCTTCGCCGATGGTGGCGCTTTCGATTTCCGCCCATAGCGTCGGCAGGTCGAACAGGCGTTCTGCGGCGACGAACATGGCCGCGATGTCGCGCATCGCTGCGCCTTCCTCTTCCGCCAGTTCGAAGGGGTGCAGTACACCCAGCCGGTTGACCACGCGGTTCGCCAGCTTCGTCGCCACGATTTCGTTCCGCAGCCGATGTTCATCGATCGCGTTGCCGAAGCGCTCCTGCATCGCGCGCGGGAAGGCTGCGTGGAGATCGCCCACCAGCGCCGGATCATGGCCGAGATCGCCCTGTTCGATCGCGTCCTGCAACGCCAGCTTGGCCGACGCGAGCAGCACTGCCAGCTCCGGCCGGGTCAGGCCGCGCCCGTCCTGGGCTCGGCGCAGCAGGTCTTCGTTCGAACCAAGGCCTTCGACGAACCGGTCGAGCCGGCCACTGGCTTCCAGGATTTCGATCACCCGCACATAGCTGGGCAGATCGAGCGCGCCGTCATTCTCCATGAACGACAGCGCCAGTGTCTGGAGGCGGTTGTCCTCCAGCACCAGATGCGCGACGTCGTCGGTCATCGAGGCAAGCAGCGTGTTGCGATCCTCGAAGGCCAGGCGGCCCTCGATCATCTCGCGGTTGAGCGCGATCTTGATGTTGACCTCGTTATCCGAGCAGTCGACGCCTGCCGAATTATCGATGAAGTCGGTATTGATCCGGCCGCCATTGCGGGCGAACGCGATGCGGGCCGCCTGCGTGACGCCCAGATTGGCGCCTTCGCCGACCACCTGCGCGCGCACCTGCTCGGCATTGATGCGGATCCGGTCGTTGGCGGGATCGCCCACCTCGCCGTTGCTCTCGCTCGCCGCCTTCAGATAGGTGCCGATGCCGCCGAACCACAGCAGCCCGACGCGTGCCTTGAGGATCGCGATCATCAGTCCGTTGGGATCGATGCTGTCGACATCGAGGTCGAGCAGCGCCTTGATCTGCGGGCTGAGCGGGATCGACTTTTCGGTGCGCGGGAACACGCCGCCGCCTTCGGAGATGAGCGCGGGGTTATAGTCCGCCCAGCTCGAACGCGGCAGCGCGAACATGCGGGCGCGTTCTTCCCAGCTCTTCGCCGCATCCGGGTTCGGATCCAGGAAGATGTGGCGATGGTCGAACGCTGCGACCAGCTTGATCGTCTTGGACAGCAGCATGCCGTTGCCGAACACGTCGCCCGACATGTCGCCGACGCCGGCCACGGTCACCGGCTCCGACTGGATGTCCGTCCCCATTTCGAGGAAGTGGCGGCGCACCGAGACCCAGGCGCCCTTGGCGGTGATGCCCATCGCCTTGTGGTCGTAACCGACGCTGCCGCCCGACGCGAATGCGTCGCCCAGCCAGAAATTGCGTTCGGTGGCGATCTTGTTGGCGACGTCGGAGAAGGTGGCCGTGCCCTTGTCCGCGGCGACGACGAAATAGGGGTCTTCGCCGTCCAGGACCGTTACGCTTTCGGGGTGCACCACCGCGCCGGCCACGATATTGTCGGTGATCGAAAGCAGCGCACGGATGAAGATGCGGTAGCTCTCGGTGCCTTCGGCCAGCCAGGCATCGCGATCGACGGCCGGGTTGGGCAGTTGCTTGGGATAAAAGCCGCCCTTGGCGCCAGTCGGCACGATCACGGCGTTCTTCACGCGCTGTGCCTTCATCAGGCCCAGAATTTCGGTGCGGAAGTCGTCGCGTCGATCGGACCAGCGCAGGCCGCCGCGGGCAACCGGGCCGGCGCGCAGATGGATGCCCTCGATGCGGGGGCTGTACACCCAGATCTCGCGCCAGGGCAGCGGCGCCGGCAGGCCCGGTACCTTGGCGGAATCAAGCTTGAACGCCAGTGCCTCTTCGCCGGCGGGCGCATAAGCGTTGGTGCGCAATGTGGCCAGGACGACGCCCTTGAACAGGCGCAGGATGCGATCGTCGTCGATCGCCGAGACCTGGGCCAGGCCAGCGTTGATCGCCTTTTCGGCGTCGTCGATCGCTTCGGCATCGCCGCCGCGCGCGGGATCGTGTGCGGCTTCGAACCGTTCGACCAGCGCCGTCGCAACCAGCGGCGCACGGCGCAGCGCATCGACGACGGTACCGAGGCCATAGAGCATGCCTGCCTGACGCAGATAGCGGAACCAGGCACGAAGCAGCACCACTGCAGACGGGGCAAGGCCTGCTTCGACGATCAGGCGGTTGAACAGATCATTTTCAGCCCGGCCTTCCAGAACCGCTGCGATCGCGGCTTCCACCACCGCCGGATTCCGATCCAGCATGTCGCTGGGGCTTGCCGGCTCCACCTTGAAATCGTGGATGAAGGCGCCGTTGGTCAATTCGGTCGGCACTTCCTCCAGGACGCGGAAGCCGAAATTCTCGAAGGCGGGAACGGCATCCGAAAGTGCCAGTGCGCCTCCCAGTCGGTACAGCTTGATCCGATAGGCGCCGGCTTCATCCGCCACCGGGAAGATGCGGACCGATCGGCCATGTTCGTCTTCCAACCCGCCGATCCGCACCATATCCTGCGCGGCTTCCTCGGGGGTGTGGGTGAGGCGATAGACGTCGGGAAACGCGTTGGCGAGCCGGAGCGACAGGCGGGCGGCGCCGCTGCCCGCAATCTCGTTCAGGCACGCATCCACGGCCGGCGCCCAGCCACGCACGATCCGGGCGATGCGCGCATCGAGTTCGCCTTCGTCCGGCATCACCGTGTCGCCGCGCAGATCGAGCGTGTAGCGCAACTGGGCCAGCACGCCGTCTTCCAGCGCGATCGACCAGTTGATCATCTTCGCATGGGCGGCATCCACCAGCATGTTGCCGATCGTTTCGCGGTGCCCTGCGGCAACCTGTTCGCGCGGTAGCCAAACGAATGCAAACAGGTGCCGGCCGAGCGGGCTGCGTACCAGCACCAGCTTCGAGCGGGGACGATCGGATACCGACATCGCCGTGAGCACTAGGCTTTCCAGCGCTTCCAGATCGAATGCTGTCGTCAGGTCGTGCGGCAGGCCGGTCAACGCATGGGTCATCGCCTTGCCGGTATGGCCCGATGGATCGAAGCCGAACTTCGATTCGAGCATCTCCAGCCGGCTGCGCAGCATCGGCACCATCGCCGGCGGGGTGTTAAGCGCCTGGCTGGTCCATAGCCCGTAATGAATCGACAGGCCGGTTACGTCCTGGCCGGTCATCAGCGGCGTTACGACGATATCCAGCGGCACGCGGCGATGGACGGTGGAAATTGCGTTGGACTTCAGCAGCAGCGGAATTTCGCCGCCCATCTGAAAATAATCGACCGCCAGGTTGCGCGAGGCATCGGCAAGCAGGGGTACATCATGGGTGTAGCGCGCCAGGCCGATCTCGTCCGAGGATTCGCCGCCTGCCGTCCATTTCTCATGGCCCAGCAACGTCATGGCGTCGTCGGCGAACCAGCGCAGCAGCGCTTCGCCCTCGCGGGAGGGCACACGGGCGGCATCCAGGCCCATCGCCTGTTGTAGCGGGCGCCAATCCGAAACCACGTCGCGGACATGTTCCAGAACCCGCTCGATCTCGCTGGTCAGGGCACGGCGGGTGCGCGCATCGGCGCGCTCGATCTCGATGTAGATCATCGATTCGGGCTGTGCGTCGGCGGCCTTTTCGCCCACCGCGGTGATCGCACCCTTCGCATCGCGCTCGATCGGCAGAATGGGATGGATGATGCGGAACGTGCCCAGATCGAAGGCGGCGATCGCCCCGGCGATCGAGTCGACCAGAAAGGGCATGTCGTCGTTGATCACGGCGAGCCGCATTCGGCGGCTGTTGTCGTCGTGATAGGTTTCCAGGTTCAGCCGGACGGTCTGGGGAGGCCTTTCTGCTGCCGTCTCCGCGACGAAGCGCGCGATGTCGGCGCGTTCGCTCTCGTCCAGTCCTTCCAGCTCTCCGGGCAGGGCGCCTTCGAAGATCCGCTCCTCGAACGCCTGCATGATCTCTTTGGTCATGTTCTTCATATAGGCGGCTATGCGCCTGGCAGGTTGCCACCTCAAGTCTGGAAAAGCCGCTAGGATGGGCGCATAAGCGCTGTTCGTCGCGGGCTGGACTCAGGCAGCCGCGCGGCGCACGGCGCGATCGGTACGCGCCGCATCGCCTTCGGATTTTGTCACGACATCGACCCCTTGTGCGCCGGCGCGTGCAAGCAGCAACAGCCCGTCGACCGCCGGTGCCGGGGGAGTTGTCGTCTTGGTGGAAGGACTCAGCATGGCGGCCCGCGCCGTGCCGTTTCGGGCGGCGGGCTGGAGGCGGGGCGGCAGGACGCGTCGATTTCCGCGACGAGCAGTGCCTGCGTCTCTATGTCGACGGCTTCCTTCCAGTTGATGACGCCGTGGATGCAGCAGATCCTGCCCTGCGCGTCGGCGAAGGGCATCAGCAGGCCACGGTACAACATCTGGCTGCCGCGCGGGCCGGCAAACTCGGCTTCGAAGCCGATCGGCGCGCGATTGGCGATGATCTGCGCATAGGGCTCGGCCAGTCGTGACAGCAGCGAGGATTCGGGCGCATCGCGCAGGTGGCGGACGATGCCGGTCAGCCCGCATTGCGCGGCGAGTGCGGCTCCCAGGAATCGGATGGCGGGGTTGTCGCTCTCGGTGCTGAAATCGAGTAGCACGCTGTTGGGCGCGAAATCGGCGAGGCCGCCGGCGTCGAGATCTGCCAAGGCGGGGCAGGGGCGGCCCCGGAGCAGCGACATCCAGTGATTATAGGCGCGCACCTGCATCCGGCGATCCTGGGTGCCGATGGCGATCGGGCGCTCGTCGATCATCCCCTCGCGTGCAGCCTTGCGCGAGCCCGCGGCAGGCGGATTGATGCGGCGCGCCATGTTCATTGCCAAGCTCCATTGCGGGCGATGCCCGAAACCCTGATCGACCGCTTCTGCCCGCTCCATGGTAAAGCGCTGGTAAAGGCCGCCTGTCGCCGGCCCCGGGAGTTTCCCGGAGGATGCAAAAACGACATCGCCTTGCAACGCGGTGCTTGCCATGCGTATCGTCCGCTGGTAAGCGCGCCCTCCTCCGGGCAAGCCAGCGCCTGGACGCACGATGTGCCGCTTTAGCTCAGCTGGTAGAGCATCGCATTCGTAATGCGGGGGTCACAGGTTCGAGTCCTGTAAGCGGCACCAGTACATATTGAGAACATTGTAGAAAACCGCGGAAAACTGCGGTAAAATGTCTCCTGCGGGTCCCGTGGTTTCCCATTTTGTTCCACCGTGGCCCACCCAAAGTGGGCCACGAATCGGTGGGCCACGGAGATCGCAGGAAGGCGTGGCCCACCATGCTTACGAACGTCGAGATTCGCGCGCTGAAGCCGGCGGCACGTCCGTTCAAGGTTCCGGACGGCGATGGCTTGTATCTTCTCGTCCAGCCCTCTGGCGCGCTGCTGTGGCGGTTTCGCTACAAGGTGTTCGGTGTTGAGCGGAAGCTGTCGCTTGGCAGTTTCCCCGAGGTTACCCTCCAGCAGGCGCGCCACAAACGAGACGAGGCGCGCGCGGAGCTCACCGACGGCTTCGATCCGGTCGAGCAGAAGCGACAGAAGCAGCTTGAGGCGGAACTGGCAGCGAAGACCACCTTCGAGCTCGTTGCCAATGAATATATTGAAAAGATGGAGCGCGAAGGAAAATCGGCGGCGACCCTCAAGAAGGCGCGCTGGTTTCTCGAACTGCTGAGTGGGATCGCCCGCCGGCCCATCGCGGCCATTACGCCACACGAGTTGCTAGATGTCCTGAAGCGCGTTGAACGTCGCGGGCATCATGAAACGGCGGTGCGACTACGCTCCTTCGCAGGCCGCGTGTTCCGCTATGGCTTCGCAACGCTACGCACCGAAAAGAACCCGGCGGACATTCTCCGGGGCGCGCTCACCGTTCCCCGTGTGAAGCACCACGCCGCGATCGTTCAGCCGAAGAAGGTCGGGGAACTGCTTCGCGCCATCGAGGACTATAAAGGCCGCCCCGAAACGCTCTACGCGCTGCGGATCGCGCCGCATGTGTTCCTGCGGCCGGGCGAGCTCCGGCAGGCGAAATGGAGCGAGATCGACTTCGCCGAGAAGGTCTGGCGCGTGCCTGCGGAGCGCATGAAGATGAAGCAGGCGCACGCTGTGCCACTTTCCCGGCAGGTGCTGTATCTGCTCCAGGATCTGCGCTCGCTTGCGCGATCCAGCGAGTTCCTTTTCCCCGCGCTGCATACGACGTTGCGTCCGATCTCCGACAACACGCTGAATGTCGCACTTCGTCGCCTGGGCTTCGAGCATGACGAAATGACCAGCCACGGCTTCCGCGCCATGGCGAGCACGCTGCTTAATGAATCTGGCCTCTGGCATCCTGATGCCATTGAACGTGCATTGGCGCACGGCGAAAGGGATCGCGTCCGGGCCGCGTACCACCGGGGCGCACACTGGGATGAGCGGGTCCGCATGGCGCAGTGGTGGTCTGACTACCTTGACCAGCTTCGCGTTGGCGGTGCGGTGATCAAGGCGAAATTCCGAAAGCGCGGGTAGAGTTGGCCGAATTGCGGTGAAGGGAAACCAACCGATCGAAATACGCTCGTCAAAATATGCACTTACCGCACTGCAGCAAAAATGGAGCCCCAGGGGTCAGGCCCCACTCCCCTTTTCGTAAATCGGGTTCGAAGCACAAACGCGATCGGGTTGGGCAACTACGAACGCCGGAGATGTCCCACGATTGTTCGGCAGCTGGCGACCAGCTTACGCCGCTCCGATGCGTCTAAAAGAATGTCGGTTCACGTCGGAACCGGTCATTCGAAATTTCCATAGCACCCAGGCAACGACGCGCCCCATATGCCTCGTTTGGGCGGCCAAAACGTTGGCAACTATAGTAGAAGATGCTCGCACGGTTTCGTGTTAGGTTCTAGGAAGCCAAACAGCCTTTGGCTTTGTAAATCAATATGCCGATCGTTTTCCCACCCCGCCAGCATCGATGCCAGAGTACTGGATAGGCAGATCGCGAGATCGGCACTTGAGCAAGGCACGCGGTTCTCTATCCGGGTTTGAGCAGGCGCAGTGCGGTCATAGCAAACACGATAAGCGGCTGCACGGTTGTTCACACTCCAAACATTGTAGCGCGGCACGAACAACAGGTCTTCATTCGACAACGAATGGCGCCGAACGCAGTTCTCACCCGAGGGGCAATAGGCTGCCCGGTACACGGGATATGACGTAAGCAGTCCAATGAGTGAGCGGGAAAGCGGTGAGCCGACGGCGAGATTCAATGACCAATCGCTATCGCAAAAGACGTTGCTATCATCCTCCCATAGCGAGACATTCACTTGCATTGAGCTCGTCGGTGTCATGACGCAGCTATCGTCCAGCCGAAGCCCGAACTTGCCCGCGGCGACACGCATCGCGGAAACCGTTTCGTCGTGCTCGGCAATCAGCGAAGTCACGTCGCGGTGGAGCGAACTCCTATACTCGACCTGCAGGGGATGTCGCTCTTCTACGACCCGGTCAACAAAACCGCCAAGCGCGGCCAGAAATGCCTCGCGCCAAGCGATCGGGTTTAGTCCGATAGGCCGCAGCGCGTATTCGTGCTCGACACCCAGCACGACCTGGCAACCGCTGGCGCATTCCAAAGCATCGAACACATCTGCAAGCGATTGGCGAGTTCCCGTTGGTGTCAACGCCCACGGTCTCCATCATCCGGGCCTCGCGCTTCGCGTTCCGCCCGCTCGGCCATGGCTCTCACCCACATCGGCGATCTCGATGGAGCACGGGCGCGTTCATTTTCCGCGGCGTGATCTCGAGCATCCTCGGGATCGCTTTCATCCGCCTCTTCGATAGGCTCGTCATCGCCGAAGACCCGGTCGCGCAGTTCAGTCATGCGTTCCCTGAACCAGAGCGCCGAGCGCATTTCCCCGAGCTGCGCTGCGAGATATGCGGCCTCTCGCAGGTGATGGATAGATACCAACTGCTCCTCGATCGAAACTAGCAGGTCCCGGGCCTCCAGCCATTGCCCGGACGCGAGCAGGAATTCGGCTTCACGCAAAGCTTGCTCAACCGGGAACAAGTTAGCGAGCTCGCTAGATGCTACTTTTTGACGTAACCGCTTCGCCTTCACGACATCGCCCGATGACGCTTCGAAAAGCGACAGCACTTCAAGCGCTTCCCACATAGTACGTTCGGGAAGCGGCCGGGGCCATCCGAGATAGACTGCCGCACGTAGCCAAGGTGTCTCGCCGTAGAGCCGCTGATCGATGAGCTTTCGGACGCGCTCCGCGCCAGCAAAGTCGCCAAGCCGGATCAAGCGCCGGAGATAACTTGGGATCAGGACGGCGGCCTGCGATCCACCATTCTCGGAGAACCGGGCGAGAAACTGCGAGCCTAGATAGTAGTCCTCGAGCCAAGTCTCGCAGAATTCTGCTAGTTCGAGAAAATCGTCGGGTGTGCCACGAAGCTTCGACCGCTTCGATGCTTCGCGCGGATCGTTGGCCGTGCCCTTCTTGGAATGATATTCGAGGTACTCGCAGAGGTGTCCGTATTTCTCTTCTTTCAGCAGGCTGTAAGAGCTCCTAATGATGGCGCGTACGCTGTCAGTCTCGACGAATATGTCTCGGTCGGTGATGACTTCTAGCCAAGGGTGTAGCTCAAGTATCTCGGAGATTTTGGCGCTCAGCGTCTCCGCTTTCCCGACGCTCTGACTCAGCCGTCGCTTGAAATCTGCTTCGACCGACTTTTCGAGACGGTCCAGACTTTCCCGCTGTCCGGTCGACAGAAGATCAACCTTAGACTCCAAAGATCGCCATCGCTCTACAAATAAGACGCTGATCAGAAGGCCGATGGCAATGCTGATGACCTGTGGATCGCGCAGGATCGTTCCGCCGGGCGCGCCCTTTCCGGTCGCCACTTCATATAACGACAATATCAACAGCACGATGATAAGGATGATTACGATCGACAGTGCGACTGCCACGATGCCCCGGCGCCATCGCGCATCTTGCTCCATATGCCCCCCCTCTGCCAACCTGGCTTAGAATTTGGATGCCGCGCCGGTCCTGATTACATTTGGCGCAAAGCCAATGATTTTATGTGTTTCGTCTGAATCGCCGCGCAACGGATTGACGTCCCAACGTCCTGCGAATGCACGATCTTCATAATAGAAGCAGGATCTCAGGAGTTCAGGCGCCTTGCGCGACAATGAAACAACTTGCTGCTTTTGTGAAAGTTGGACGAGCTGCTCGACAGAGAAGCGCCCGATCATTTCCGATATCGGTTTGGCGGCGAGATTTCGGCCCATGCCAAAACACTGGACGACGCCGCAATTGTTGATCATGCCATCGGCATCTTCTTCGTAGATCATCTGGATCTGCGTGAGGTCCTGGAAGAACATCCAGACCTGCAAGCCATAGCCCCGCAGTAGCGTGATCGCCTTCTTCAGCCCTTCGAGATGGCCGAGTTGGGCGCATTCATCGAGCAGGAAGAGCGTGCGTTGTTTAGGATGAGACTTGCGCTCCATGATGAGCGTGAGCGTACTTGCGATCCAGATACGCAGGAGGACCGAATGCGACACCAGCTTGGAAGGTGGAATGACAATGTAAACCGTATAGTTTTCCTCTCCTAGAATATCCTTCACGCCGAAGGTCGAATCCTTCATGTATTTGTTGAGGGAATCCGATAAGAGTGGATTGAGATAGCTCTGAGCTGTGGAAATGACCCCCGAACGTTCTTTATCAGCTTTTTGAAGAAAGGCGGCAATGCACTTGTAGGAAAACGATCCTATCTGATTGCCCTGGTTATCAAGCAAAACTGCCAACTCGTAGACGACATCGTCTCGATAGAGCCAATTCAGGAACTCTGCGAATCCCGGAACGCGCCCCTCAATTTCCCCGCTAGCTACAGTTGCACCTAACACGCCGGCCAGTAGCTTCAGTGCTTCATTGTCCCAGAAATCGTGCTGTGAGCTTATCTGGCGATCGGTTCGTTTGCCTGAGAATACAGCGGCCAGCATTGTTGCCTGAATGTCCTGCTTCGAATCAGCGGCGACCAAATCGAGCGGATTGAAGCGCGCGCGCGTGACTTCCAGCTTCTTCAGGAGTTCGTCCGGCACATGCTCGAACGGATCGAGCAGGATGATCTTCTGACCCAACACTTCCTTGCGATAGCGGGCCGTAACCGCAAAATTCTCGCCCTTTGGGTCAATAGTAATGACCGGACCATCATAGTGAAGAAGGTTCGGAATTATTACACTGACGCCCTTACCTGCGCCAGTGGGTGCGAATGTGACGAGGTGCCCGTCCTGATCATATCGTTCTACACGAGATATGTCGGTGTATTTGCTCGCAGTTCGGCCACCAAACTGCCGGCGGATATTGTTTTTTTCGCCAATTAGCGGCCATCCGAGCAGCAAATCCGTCATGATTAGAATAGAGGCACGGTTAATTTGATTCGTCAAGAAGAAGAGAAATCGCGAAGATTAACATACCGGCGCAAGCTCTGTTGCTCTACGATGCCGTTCGGAAAAATGCCTAATGTCTGCTGCTGGCCAGAGCGGCCGCTCGACAGGTCGCGAGGGAACGGCAGGAATGTCCCACACCCGGTCAATCGTTGCCTCATCGCTCCGGGGTGGGAGCAGCCTCATATGTCATCGGATCATCAAGCCAGCAGGTAACAGCAGACTCGCGCCAGCCGATACAGCGGGTGCTGATCTGCGTGCTAGCGGGGAAGGTGCCTGCTTCCATCTTCCGGTAAAGGGTGGAACGCGTGAGGCCTGTTAGAGCGAGGACGGCCTTGAGCCGGAGGATGCGGTCCGTTGCGTTGGAGTGCATTGCTATCACCTTGCATCGTTCGGGGGTTGATGGAGGGTTTCGACGCAAGATGGACCCGAACGGCTTGCCGGCAGAAGGGTTCGTCTGGGGCTGAAATGGCCCTGTTCGGTGCAGGCTGGCATGTACATCGACTGGGATCGACGGTTGTGCGAGCGGTCCGTCTGCCCGAGGGTGTCGCCGACGAGGTTGCAGCGCACCTGAGCTTGCATGGCACAAGTCAGAGACTTTGCGTTCTTGCTCTTCGTTCCCATTTTGTTCTAGCTGGCCGTCCGCTGTCGAGGCAGCGATTCGACATCATTGGGAGCTTCGGCATGGAGCACGACCTCCAGTTGCGCGCTGCTGCGCGTGCGATCTACGACGCCTGCTATCCCAGCGAGGAGTGGGCGCCGTTCGGCTTCGACGAGGCGGAGCGGTTCAGGACCATCCACTATCGCCAAGCCGTCGGCGCGGCGCTGCAGGCGCGTCGGGCGCTGCACGATCGCGCGGTGCAACCGAGCCTGTTCGCCGAGCAGGTGCACGCCTGACGCCCGCGCGATGGATGCGATCGAACGGACCAACTGGCTGGCGCACCGCTGGCCGATCGAACTCGAAACCTTCTCCTATGGCGGGTGGCTGATCCATGTGGGCAGGGTCGAGGGGCATCGCCTGGGGCAAGTCAACTCCGCTGCGGAGTTCGAGACCTGGAAGGCAGCGCAGCGACCGCTGTGCTTGGCGCGCTTCATTGCGGGGAGGCGCGAGCTTCATCCGCCGGCCGTGCTGGTGGTGGCCGGCAAGTACCGCCTGGGCCGTATCCCGCCGGAGCTGTGGTGCGGCTATGACGCGACGCTGCTGATGGATGCACCGGCGGCAACGCTGCTTTCCGCCAAGGTGCGGGCGATGTTCCCGGCCTGGCCGGATGCCCTCATCCGGGTGGTGCCGCAGGACCAGGTGCCGGCGCTTGGCCTGCACCCTGCGCCTGCCGCGGCAGGTCCGCGCCTGCGCTTGGTGGGCTGACATGGCACGCTACGACGCAGATGGCGGGCAGGTGCCCCGGACGCTGTTCGAGGCTGCGGCGTTCCACCGTTCGGTCCAGGCAGCCTGTGCGGGGTGCGGGCACATCGGCGTCTTTCATGCGGCGGCGCTCTGGCGGCTGTTCGAGCGCAGGCAATGGCCGGGGCGGCTCGCCGAAGTTGGTGCCCGCCTCCGATGTTCGCGATGTGGGCGGCGTGGCACGGCGATCAGCCTGACCCGCGATCCGCCGACGATCACCAGCCTGCCGCTCCCGAGCGATGTCGAGTGGCGGCGGGCGGTCAGCCGGTTCCGCGCCTAGAACAGGGCCGCCTGTTCGACAGCGCCCTTGCGCTTCACCCAGGGCTCGTCGGTACGCTCCATGACGATCAGGTCGTCGGGGAAGCAGCGGGCCTGGAAACCTAGAATGTCGTCGAAGCTGCCGTGCAGCCAGCGATCATGGTCATCGCGGTGGAGCAGCACCGGCATGCGGTCATGCACCGGACGGATCGCCTCGTTGCAGTCGGTCATCACGCCGGAATAGACCGGCCCCCATTCGGCGCTGTCCCGCCACAGTCCCGCCCAGGCGAAGATCGGCGCGTCCTTGACGCTGAACCAAGTCCGCGTTTTCGATCCCTTGGCCCCCTCCGCTTCGGCGAAACCGGTCAGCGGAATGAGGCAGCGCCACTCTGGCTTGCGCGCGAGGCCGACCCACATGGGCTTGGTGAGATCCGCGATGTTGTTGACCGGCTTCGGCTTGGCGGTCGGGCTCATCCCCTTGAGCCGGAGCGGGAATCCCCAGACCATCGACTGCAGGATGCGCGCGCCCGCTTCCTCGCGCACCACCATGCCGGGATATTCAACAGCGCATGTTCGGCGCCTGGAAGCGATGCGGCGGGCGGGTGCCGGGCCGGAAAGGCAAGCCGACGGCAGTTGGACCATTCCGGAGGACCATCTGGATCGCGCCGAAGCATTTGCGCGACGGCAGCAGGGGGAGCGACCGCTTGCGTTGACGATACTGTCGTCTCGGGCTGTCAGCGAACTGGTCGACATAGAGGCACCGACTTGGCTTGATCGCGAGCGGGAGCTTCGCGATCGTTGAACGGTCGCGGGATTTTACACTTGTACCGTGGCGGGATGTGCTGGAGCGTAACCTGGGCAAACCAGCCTCGGGTATCATGCGGGCGGAAGGGATCGATTGGCAATTCGGGAGGAGTCGGTCGGGACCAGTAATATCTTGAGTAGCTCATCAGCGAGCGGGCTTCTAGCGCGTCGGGGCTGGTTACGATCGAGAGCCTGCGCGCAGAATGCGCTTACACGCTTGCCCGCTCTCACGGCATCATGGTTGGTCCGATCGTGGGACAAAGTCGACGTTGGAGAAGGCGCTGGGAAACGACGGGTGTTGGGGAATGCCGTCGTTGACTGCTCGCAAAGACGTCGTCGGCCCAGCGCCAAAGCCAGCCATCCAATGAGACTTTGCGTATGATCAAAAGCAGACGCCTAACCTTTCAGGGAAGACCGACTTCCTGCAGCCGATCCGCGCAAAGCACCGTGTCGGTAGCGCGTCCGACCGATTGCATCGAGATGCGCGAATACGCCAGTGTTGATGCTACAATCAACGTCGAGGAACGCAGGAGCAGGGTAGCCAACGCGATAGGTCACTCGGAACTGCGCGTTCCATAGCCGCAGACGTAGATCCTACGTCTCAAAAGGCACGTCAACTGTTTGCCATTGATATTACGGCATCGAGCAGGATCTTTATAGCCGCGACGGCTGGGCCTTCGACCAACATCCCGCACTCCAGGTTCGTCGACTTCGATCGCCTCAACAGGTTCGCCGAGCCCACATAGGCGGCGACGCCGTCCGCCAAGACGATCTTCGCGTGAGGCGCCGCCGCTGTTGGTGATCGGGGCGGCGGGGGACGCCGAGCTGGTCAACTACCGGATGCGCGGGCGCTTCTATGTCGTCGACCGGATCTTCGACCGCGCCGAGTTGCGGCTCGGCACCGGCAAGCAGCAGGTCGTCCGCATCGATCGGGTCACCGAGGTTCCAGCGCCGAAAGGCAAGCGGTCATGAGCGACGATGCTGTCTCGCCAACCCCGAAGCTCGACCCGGAGTCGCTGGCCATCCGGGTCAAGCCGCCGCGCGCCATCCGGTTCCGGCGCGGCGTGATCATCGCTATCGCGGCACTGGGGTCGGTCGCCCTTGTCGCCGTGGCATGGAGTGCCTTGGGATCGCGCCTGCGGCAGGCGGCAGCCGAGCGGAAGGAGCTATCGGAACCGAGCAGACAGCCGCCGCCCGATACCTTGAACAGGCTCCCCGCAAGCTATGGCGAGGTTCCAAAGCTCGGCCCGCCGCTGCCGGGCGACCTGGGGCGGCCCATCCTCGAGCGCCAGCGCCGCATGGCGGCCGAGGTGGAGGCGAATGACCCGGACGGGCCGGGGAGGGCGGGGGCGCAGGCCGCGACGCAGGAGCGCGATCGGGAGCTTGCCGAGCTGAAGGCCGCGCGAGCATCGGGCCTGCTTGTGCAGAACCAGAGCGGGCCATCGGCGCCGGTGTCAGTGGAGGTCACTGCTCCGCCGGCACCCGTGACCGGGGAAGCAACGCTGGCAATCGACCCGGAGCGCGATCCCAACGCCCAGAGCCGCAAGGCTCAGTTCCTCGCCACGCGCGATACATCGGCTGACACCAATCCGCACAGGCTGGAAGCCGCGCCGTCTCCCTATCTCCTGTCGGCCGGCAGTGTGATTCCGGCGAGCCTGATGTCCGGTCTGCGGTCCGATCTGCCTGGCCTGGTGACGGCGCAAGTGACCGCGAACGTGTTCGACAGTCCCACCGGGCGCATCCTGCTCATCCCACAGGGCGCGCGGCTCGTCGGAAGCTACGACTCGGTGGTCGCGTTCGGGCAGAAGCGCGCACTCGTCATTTGGCAGCGCATCCTGCTGCCGGACGGAAGCTCGCTCCGGATCGACAACGTGCCGGCGACCGATGCCTCGGGATATGCCGGCCTGCAGGACAAGGTCGACTTCCACAACTGGACGCTGCTCAAGGGGATCGCGCTTTCGACCCTGCTCGGCGTGGGCTCGGAGCTGACGGTTTCCGGTGACAGCGATCTGGTCCGAGCGATCCGGCAGTCGATGCAGCAGAATGTCGCGCGTGCGGGCGACCAGCTCACTTCGCGTAATCTGAACATCCAGCCGACGCTCACAATTCGCCCCGGCACGAATGTGCTGCTCGTGGTCCACAAGGACCTGATCCTCGCGCCCTGGCGCGGATAGGAGGCCGACATGCCCGACCTGAAACTCGCCAAGCTACCGGATCGAAAGCCCGTCAAGCTGGCCATCCTCATCACGCCCGACCTGCACCAGCGGCTGCAGGACTATGCTGCGCTATATGCCGAAACTTATGGGCAGAAGGAGGCGGTGACCGATTTGATCCCGGCCATGCTCGCGTCCTTCCTCGATAGCGACCGTAGTTTTGCAAGGGTGCGGGGAGCAGGCCGATGACACGCGCGACGGGCTGGAGTGCTTCCTTTACAGCACCTTCTATGTCTTCGCGCGGGCCAGCGCAGAGTCTTTCGACGCGGTGATATGTTTCCATATCTTTTGACGAATTTTTGGTACCTAAACGGACCAAACTCCGTTGACGCGAAGGATCAATTATGATCTCTATACATATCATTGAGCGCAATTATGATATGTTTTAGGATCATTGTGGAAGCGTCTTCAACATTCCTGCAGGAAATGGGGCAGCGATTGCGTGAAGTCAGGCGGACTGCCGGACTGACGCAGGAACAGGTCGCCGATTTGGCTGGCATCTCGCGGCCTCGCTACCGGGATATCGAAACTGGGGTTGCCGCTGCCCGAGCTACGACGCTGATGAATGTTGCGCGTGCTCTTGGGCTTGAGGTGATGCTGGTGCCACAGGCGATGGTCCCCGCTGTCCGCGCATTGCTGCAGCCTCAGCACGACGACGACCTGCCTGCTTTCGTTCCCCAGGAGGATTGAAGGTGACGCAGGTTCCGCAGACCACCCAGTCGCTGGACGTCTTTCTGAACGCGATGAAGGTTGGTGTAATCGTCCGGACGCCGGGCGACTTTAACGCGTTTAGTTTTGATCCCGCCTATCGGGCTATCGGCGGATTCCCGGTCCTCAGCCTGTCTTTCCGGGCGGCGGCAGGGGGGCTGCGGAAGGATCCGAAGCCCTTGGCCGGTGCGCTGCCTGCCTTCTTCGCGAATCTGCTTCCCGAGGACAAACTGCGGGATGCGATGGAAAGGCATCATACCGGGGTTGTCCGCCCGGGCAATGATTTCGACCTTCTGGCGGCCCTCGGCACCGACCTCCCGGGCGCGGTTCGGGTAATCCCCAGCGAAGGCTCCAACGACGCACGTCCGGAGGCCGTAGAGAACGAGCCCAAGGCGCGCTTTTCGCTTGCCGGCGTGCAGATGAAGCTGTCGGTGATGAAGAACACCGGCAAGGGAGGCGGCCTGACCATCCCGCTCGAAGATGGGCAGGGCCAGTATATTGCCAAGTTCCCGTCGACCGCATTTCCGGGCGTCTCCGAAAACGAGTTCGCCAACCTGGCGTTGGCGGCAGCCATCGGCATGGACGTGCCAGCGCGCGAACTGGTCGACAAATCGGATTTCGACGGGATCCCGGAAGACTTCGATACCATGGCCGAGGGCAAGGTCCTGCTGATCCGGCGCTTCGACCGTGCGCCATCGGGCGAAAGGATCCACATCGAGGATTTCGCCCAGGTGTTCGGTGCCTATCCGTCGCGGAAATACGATGCCGCGGCCTATCACGATATCGCCGCGGCCTTAGGTGTAGCGATCTCTCCGCCGGCCGCGCTCGAATTCGTCCGCCGGCTGGTCCTGGCCGTGATCACCGGCAATGGCGATATGCATCTTAAGAACTGGTCGCTCATCTATCCCGGAGACGGCAACCTTCCCGCGCTGGCGCCAATCTACGACGTGCTGTCGACCGTCCCTTATATTCCAGCGGACACTCTGGCGCTGTCGCTCGGTGGCGAACGTTCGTTCAAGGCGTTGACGGCAGATCGCTGGAAGGTCTTCGCAAATCGCGCGCGCCTCCCCGAACCGGCGGTTCTCGAAGCCGTGGTGGAGACGGTGGCTCGCGTCCATGCGCACTGGTGGAAGTTGCCGGAGCGTGAGGTTGTTCCGTTGACCGTCCTTGAGCGCATCGATGCGCATGTCAGGGCGATGACCCCGATCCTCGAGGGATACGGCAAGCGCTGATCCACTTCGCCCGGCATGCGATGCGATCAGGCGACCGGCGCCGCTTAGAAATCGCTATGCCGGAACATGTATGACCGGCGCTGAATAATTGACCCTGATCGCCCGAAAAGCGTGCCGCGAATCACGTCCAAAAAGTACCAAAAGGGTTCAAGGGGCGAGGGTTCGTGTCCGGGTTTCGGACCGAAATTGTTGGTGGGCCACCAGTGGGCCACGGCATTTTGAGGGCGCAAAAAATGGCCGTTTTCTGAGGTTTTTGGAGGTCAGATGTGACTCCGGCCAGGGCACCAGTACATATTGAGAACATTGTGGAAATCTGCGGAAAGCTGCGATAAAATCGCGGTTGACAGTCCCGTGTTTTCTCATTTTGGGGCCACGGATCTCAGGCCCTGGAAGAACTGACGATTTTCTGCGGGTTTCAGCGTTAGATATGAGTCCTGTAAGCCCAAAGCATCTAACAAGCCATCGCCTCAGGAAAAGGCAGGATAGTCGCCCCGTTGCGCAGGCTATCCAGCAGGTCCGACCACCACTGTGCCATGGCCACGCGTTCCTTCCAGTGTCTGCCGCGATGGTAAGCCGCGCGGACCCTGTCGCTGTCGCCGTGCGCCAACGCGCGTTCGATGGCGTCGTAGGACCATTTGCCGGATTCGTTCAGCAAGGTGCTCGCCATCGCCCGGAAGCCGTGTGCCGTCATCTCGTCGCTGGAGTATCCGAGACGGCGAAGTGCAGCGTTGAGGGTGTTGTCCGACATCGGTCGCGTGCGAGATCGCATCGATGGGAAGACATAGCCATTGGACCCGGTGATCGAGCGGATCTCAAGCAGGATGGCGATCGACTGAGTCGAGAGTGGGACATGATGTGGCTTGCGCATCTTCATCTTCTCGGCCGGGATGGTCCACACGGCGGCGTCCAAGTCGATCTCCTCCCACCGGGCATGGCGCAATTCCCCAGGGCGGACGAACACATGGGGCGCTAGCTGCAGTGCCCATTTGGTCATTCCTTGGCCTTCGTAGCTGTCAATGGCGCGCAGCAGTTTGCCGACATCCTTCGCTTCGGTAACTGCGCCATAATGTGTGACGGTCGGCGTCAACAGCGCGCCACGCAGGTCCCGTGTCGGATCGGACTTCAATCGGGCAGTGGCGATCGCGTAGCGAAACACGGCGCTCGCCAACTGGAGGGTGCGCCGTGCGGTCTCCAGCTTGCCGCGCTTCTCGATCTTCCGGATCGCGGCGAGCGCATCGATTGGCTCGATCTCGTGAATCGGCATCTTGCCGATTGAGTTGTCGAGCAGGCTGAGGAGATATTCGCTGCGTGACGCGGTTGCAGGAGCCCATGCCCGGTCACCGTCCCGCCGCCTCTTTGAGCAGTATTCATTGGCGACTCGGGTGAAGGTAATATCCGCAAGCGCTTCCCTCCGGAGTTTCTCGCGATGGCGCTCCAGAGCGGGGTCTTTCCCTTCTGCCAGAAGTTCGCGGGCGTCGTCGCGCAGATTGCGCGCGTCGCGCAGGCCAACCTCGGGGTAGGAGCCGAGACTGAGCTTTTTTTCGACGCCGTGACGCTTGTACTTCATGCGCCAAAGACGGGAGCCGGACGGCGACACGAGCAGAAACAGGCCTAGCTCGTCGTACAGCTTGTAGGCCTTGTCGCGAGTCTTGGCCTTCCGAATTGCGATGTCGCTCAGAGCCATGGTTGGGGCCTTTCGTAGCGAGGGCCCGAACGGGTGGGGCCTCATGCCAAATTTGAGGCCCGTAAACCTGCAAAAAAGGCCCCACTTGGCATTGCGCTTTGATGGAACCAGACGAGCGATCACGAACCGGACGACCAAAAAATACCGCAGATTTCTGCGGCTTACAAAGCCGTATGGGATTTCCTGAGATCGAAAAATGGTGCCGGTTGCAGGAATCGAACCCGCGACCTTCGGTTTACAAAACCGCTGCTCTACCAGCTGAGCTAAACCGGCGATGGCCTGTTCCGCGATGCGGAGCAGGATGCGCATCTGAGCGGTTTGGGGCGGCGGGTCAAGCGGGAACGGTACAGTGCAGCCTTTGAAGAAAAGCGGTCCGCCAGCACAGGCTGACGGACCGCTTTGGAGGCATCATCCCCCTTCCCCGGCATGGCCGGGAAGGGGGATGATGCTTACATGCGGAAGCTTACGCTCGCTGCAAAGATACGGCCGTTCTTGTAGAAGGCCGTAGGCGCACGACGGTCCCCGCTGTACTGGTAGTAGGTCTCGTCGAGCAGGTTCTGCGCGTTTACGCTGACCGACACCTGCGGCGTCAGCTGATAGCTCGCCGAGAAGTCGAGCTGGCTGTACGGCGCTACCATGTCGATCGAGTTCAGGCGGCCGATCGTCCGGAAGTAGGACGAACGATAGTTGTAGCTCAGGCGCGCCTGGATCGGACCCTTTTCGAAGTACGGGATCACGTTGACGGTGTGGCGCGACAGGTACGGCATATTCAGCCCGTTGTCGGTCGACGCATCGGCATAGCTATAGTTCGCCTGCAGACCGAACCCGCCCCAGATTTCGGCCTGGCCAGCGACGAGAACGCCGTTGACCTTGGCATTGCCGCCATTGATCGGACGCGACACGCCGTAGGACGCGAAGCGCTGCGTAAGGCTGTTGAACAGCTGTACGCCTTCCTGGCGGGTGTTGATGATGTACGAGCCAATCTCACGTCGGAAGAGTTCGAGTGAGAGAACGGCGCCCGGACGCGGATAATATTCGGCCGAGATTTCGTAGTTGGTCGACTCGTAGGGCTTCAGGTCCGGGTTACCGCCGCCCGCATCAAGCGTGACGTCGTTCTGGCTGAACGAGCCGGCTAGATCGCTGAATCGCGGACGTGCGATGACCTTGGCGACGGCCCCGCGCACCAACACGTCCGGCCGCACCGAATAGGCGATGTTGAACGACGGTAGGAACTTCACATAGTCGTGCGCGACCGAGCTGGGTACGAAGATCGGATTGCCGCCCTGGTTAACCTGGCTCGTCGACTTGGAAATCTGCTGCGTATAGACTAGGCGTCCGCCGATATTGCCGCGGAAGCCACCCTGTTCGAAATCGAGCTGGACATAGCCGGCCGCAGTGCTCTCCGAGACGTAATAGGTCGAGGTCGGCTTGGCGACGGGGATCGTGATCGAATTGTTGAGGATGTCGATCACCGACTGGCGCGGAATATTCAAGAACACGTTGCCGCTGCCGGTCGAGTTGAGACCGTTGAAGACATTATCCGGCGTCACCGAGGTGGGCACTCCGAGATCAGCGATCGTGTAGGGGCTGGCGCGATACGTATTGCTGCCGCCCGCGTCCTGGCGATTGATGTGATGGACGTACTTCAGGCCACCGCGCAACTTGCTAAAGAAGGCGATATCGACAGGGAATTCCATGTCGAGGTTGCCGTACATATCTTCGTCGGTCGTCTTACTGATGTCGACGCCGCCGCTGCGTGCTGCCACCAGTTGCTTGCCGTTGACCATGATCGGCACGCCGTCGATCGTCTGGGGCTCGACGTTGTTGCTGTTGAAGTAATTTGCCGGGTTCTTCAGGTCGCCGGTGAAGTCGACCTTGGCGCTGTTGCCCGTGAAGGCATAGCTGTAGGGCAGGCCGACCTGGGTATCGAAGAGATATTCCGGCGTCTTGCCGCCGGTCGCCTTGCTCCAGCCGCCGCCGACGGTGATCTTGCCGCCATCGGGAGCGGTCCATTCGAACACGCCGTTATAGTTGTCGGTCTTCAGCTTGGTGCTGCGGACCAGCGTGTCGAGCTGGGCATTCTGGGTGACGTTGCGGTCGGCGGCGCCGAACGATCCGGCGGTAACGAGGCCGCGATCGATCGTGAGCGACTGGACCAGCGCACCCGACCATGCACCGGGTATCACGTACAGCGACTGGCTGTAGTTGTTGTAGTTGCCGTCGATGCGCAGGCCATTGATGCTGATGCGCGTGCTGGGCGTCGGCTTGTACTCCACCGCGCCGAACAGGCTGGTGCGCTCACGCTCCTGTTGGAAGAAGGCGTGGTTAATACCGAAGGGATAACGTGCAGCGAGCAAATCCTGGCGAGTGCCGCCGTTGATCGTCGCGTTCGGGTTCTTGAGCAGCGGCTGGCCGCTCGTATCATTCAGGACGTTGCCGTTGGAGTCGGTCTGGAAGAAGTCCTTGCCGGACGAATAGCCGAAGAATTCCACGCCGCCGCGGACAAGGTTTTGCTTGTCGTACGTGCCAGCAACGAGGATGCCGAATGTCTCGGAATCATTCTTCCAGCTGTAAAGACCCGAACCGCGGACATTGCCCTTCTCGGCGCGATCATTGTACGAATAGCCGACCGAGCCGAACAGCGTGTTGGGCTTCAGGTCGAGCGGGCGGCGGGTACGGACGATGACGCTGCCGCCGATGCTGCCGTCTTCCAGACGCGCTTCAGGTGACTTGTACACTTCGAGGCGCTCAACCAGTTCGGGCGCGAGCAGCGAATAGTTGAAGGTGCGGCTGCTGGGATCGTTGTCGTTGCCGCCCCAATCGGCTGAGGCGACGCCGTGGCCATCGAGCAGCATGCGGTTGAGTGCCGGATCGGTACCGTGGATCGCGACCTTTTCGCCTTCACCAAAGCGACGATCGATGCTGACGCCCGGGATGTGCGAAAGCGATTCCGCGACATTGCGGTCCGGGAACTTGCCGATGTCTTCGGAAGAAATGACGTCGACAACCGCATTGGCGTTACGCTTCACTTCGATCGCACGACGAAGGCTGCCGCGGATGCCGGTGACGACGATCTCGTCGCCGCTGGTCGCGGCCGGCGCGTCATTCTGTGCTGCTGCGGTGGACGCTTCCTGGGCGAACGCCGGAGTTGAAGCTGCAAAAGCAGCGACGAGCAGGGCTGCGACGCAGGAGGACCCCTTCAAGTTGACTAGTTTCGTATGCATGTCTTTTACGATTCCCTTTTTTCTAGATTATCTCGCGCTGGCGGTTGCCTGCCCCAGGCTTTGCGCAGCGTGAACTGTTGTTTGTCCCCCAAGATCGGTAACCGCATAGGTAAAGCCAGGCTGGAGCGAATAGGCGCCCACGCGGCCGTTACGGTCGATGGCAAGGAAGCCGACTTGGGCGTCCTTCACGGCATCCCCGCGCAATTTCGCGATATGGAGAACGGCTTCGCGGCAGGCTGCCATCGGCGACATGCCGGCGCGCATCGAGGATACGACGCGTGCCGATCCCGCAATGCGCGTCACCTCTTCGCCCACGCCGGTCGCCGTCGCGGCGCCCACCCCGGGCTCGACCATCAGCCCGCTGCCGGCCTGTGGTGAATCGCCCAGCCGGCCGCGCAGCTTGAAGGCCATGCCCGATGTCGTACAGGCTCCCGCCAGCCGGCCGCTTGCGTCGCACGCGACGATGCCGATCGTGTCATGATCGAGGGCCGAGCCGCGTTGGTTCTCGATATTGGCGATAGGCGTATATTTCGCCGTCTTTAGCCATTCGCGCCACGCCGCTTCCGCCTCCGGGGTGAGCAGGCGGGTCGTCGGGAATCCTTGCGCGATCGCAAACTGGCGAGCGCCTTCGCCGACCAGGAACGTGTGCGGCGTTTTTTCCATTACTCGCCGCGCGACCGAGATGGGGTGGAGGATATCTTCCAGCGCCCCGACGGCACCGACATTGCCGCGATCGTCCATGATGATCGCATCGAGCGTGACATGCCCCTCGCGATCGGGATAGCCGCCCAGGCCGACCGAATGGTTCGACGCATCCGCCTCCGGTACCCATGCACCGGCTTCGACCGCATCGAGTAGCGATCCGCTCTTTTTCCAGGCGGAGTAGGCTGCGGCATTCGCCGCAGCGCCAAAGTCCCATGTTGAAACAATCAATGCGCGAGGCGCCTCAGTGCCTGCGAAGGAAGTGCCCGCTGGAATCGCCGCCGCACCTGCCAAGCCTAATTTCAATGCTTTGCGCCTGTCTAGGCCCATCGATGCATCCCCGCGCGGCGCCGCTGCGCCGCTCTCCTTGGTTGAGGCGGTCCGTCATATGTCTGTCACCGCATGGAAGGGATGCTGTCATAGGTCCTATCCGGATACAATACCAAATAAAGAAATTGGTTTTATATATGGCAGTGTACCGTCAAACCTCGGGACGTTTTCCGAACGGTTGTTGCCGAAACGCAACGCGCCGGCGCCACGGGGTGGCGCCGGCGCGTCGGCGGTTGGTGTCGAACCGGCGCTCAGCGAGGCGCGGTGAAGCCACCGATCTCCGCAATGGCGAGCCTGGGTTCGGGAAGGGCCGGTTCGGCGAACCGAAGGCGCAGATAGCGGGCTGGACGCGGCTGCGCGAACGCGATGCGCTGCGTCGAAAGCGCGTAGGCGATGTTGCCGAACTCGCCGCTGGCGGCGGGCTGCCAGGAACTGCCGTCCATGCTGGTTTCTGCTTCATAGCCTTTGGGCGGGGCGGCATTGGTCATCACATGGCGCGACGGGGTGAGGCTGAAACCTGCCAGCGCGGTATCCTTGCCCAAATCGATGGTCACCTCCACCGGCGCGCCGGCTGTCGGTGCCGGAACCGTCCAGATTGTGCCCGGATCGCGGTCGAGCAGCTTTTCTGCGCCCGGCGCAGCTGCCCCAGCGATCTTCCATTCGCGCGTATCGATCACCGTCGGGTCGGAAGAGACGATCGGGGCGACCGAGACCGGCGCAACGGAGCGGAACAGCGAGAACTCACTGATCGCCGGGCAGGCCGGCGCGTCCAGGATGCGCAGGCGCACGCGGCGGGGCGCGATCGGATGTGCAAGTCGGATCACCCGCTGGGCGGAGATGCACTGCTTTTCCGCCAACTGCTGCCAGGCGCCGTCGATCTCCGCATCCACCGCGAAGCGGGTGACCCGCACGCCGAGAGGCAGATATTCGCGCAGCCGGATCACGTCGAAGCGGGTGCCGGGCTTGAGATCGAGCGTGAGGATCGGCGTGGTCGTACCGTCCGGCGTCGACCAATAGGTTTCGCGATCACCATCGAGCACGCGGGCCGCCTCGAAGCCGGGTCCGCGCACGGCACTGGCATGCGCGACTGCGCCCTTGGCGAGATCCCGTGCGAAGGTTGCGCGAATCGCGTCGCCATAGCTTTTGAGTATCTTCACATCCTGATCGGCGATGCGGCCGCGGCGATCGGGTGGGAGGTTCAGATTGAGATTGGTGCCGCGGCCGACGGATTCGTCATATAGCTGGATCAGCCGCTCCGGGCTCTTCACCCGTGAATCCTCGTCGGCGTGATAGAACCAGCCCGGCCGTATCGAGACGTCTGTCTCCGCCGGCCACCAAAGCGCGCCGCCGCGCACGCCTGAATTGCCTTCGCTCTGGACATAGGGGTGGTTAGGCATGGTCGGCCAGCAGGGATCGCCCGCCACGCCGTCCTCATTGCCAACCCAGCGGATATCTGCACCGAGCGGATCGAAGGTGCAGGCTTCGGGCTGGAGCTTGTGGACCAGCGCCACGATCGACGGCCAGTTGTAATAGGCCGGGGCATCGATTTTCCGGGTTTCGCGCGCGCCGCCATAATAGCCGTCGCCGCCATTGGCGCCGTCGAACCACACTTCGAACAGCTTGCCGTAGCGTGTGCACAGTTCGGTCAGCTGCGCGCGGTAATAGGGGATGTAGCCCGGACGGCCATATTCCGGGTGGTTGCGATCCCAGGGCGAAAGATAGACGCCGAAGGGCAGGCCGGCGCGGGCGCAGGCATCGGACATCTCGCGGACGATGTCGCCCTGGCCGTTCTTGTAGGGGCTGTTGCGGATGCAATGTTCGGTCAGCGTCGTCGGCCAGAGGCAGAAGCCGTCATGGTGTTTGCAGACCATAATAAGACCTTTCAAGCCGCCAGCCTTGGCTGCAGCAACGATCTGGTCGGCGTTGAAATCGCTGGGATTGAAGGTCTTGGGATCTTCATCGCCATAGCCCCATTCCTTGTCGGTGAAGGTGTTCATCGAGAAATGGATGAAGGCATATTGCTCGCGCTGGTGCCATTTCCACTGGCGGGCGGAGGGGGTGGCGCCAAACGGCTTGGGCGCCGTGGCCTTGGTGGCGTCGGTCGCCGCATGGGCAAGCGCCGGCGTGGCGAGGCCGGCAGCGACGAGCGCGCGGCGGGAGAGGTTGGTCATTTGCGTCTTTCTCCGGAAAGGGGTTCGGGGATGAGCCAGGTCTCGGCGACCTGATGGCCACGGCCGCTGCCGCCCATGCCGGCGGGCCGCGTCCAGGCGAGATCGAGGGTGCCGCGGCGGGTCGCCGCCTGCGGGATTTCGAGCTCCACGGTCATCGGGTTGCTCGATCGATTCAGGGGCGGATGCAGTTCGATGCGCCCATTGGCGACGAGGCGCATCGGTAGCCAATAGTCCTCGCCGGCATAGGTGGCGATCAGGCGATAGCGGCGTCGGGGATCGAGGCCTGTATAATGGAGCCGCAGCGGGGCATCGTAGAGACTCTCGGCATAGCTGATCCACGCCATCCGCCAGCCATCCTCCGGCGTGCGATCGGCGATGCCTTCCACCGCGCCATGGAAACGCAGCGGATCGGCGCCCACGCGGCTGCCACGCACGAGGTGCGGCGCGTTCCAGGGATCGCCCAGATCGTCATAGAGCGCGCCTTCCCGGATGCGGGCGTGGTCCGCGAGTTGGGCCGGCGCGCGGGTAGCGAGCTGACGTTCGATCCAGACGCGGTCGTTGAGATCGACATCGACCCGATCAAGATTCGCACCGCGTTCGACATTGGCGGCGCCGTAGCGCTTCACGCTAAGCTGCAGCCGCGCGCCCTGCCACAGCCGCTCGGCGAGCGCGAACAGCCGGGTGCGGAGCGCCGGTACCGGTGCGGGATCGGGTTCGGCAAGCTGTACGCGCGCCGCGGCGGCATCGGGGACGGCGAGGGCGGCGGCTTCGCGAGCGCGGGCCGCGATCAGGCGATGGCGGACGATGGCGTCATAGACGGCGCGGTAGCGGAGAGCGTCGATGCGCCAATCGGTCCATGGGGCAGGCGTGAGGCCATCGATCATCGCCAGCGTCGCGTCGATGCCGGTATTGGTGGCGGGATCACCGCTCCAATTGCCTTCCAATGCGAACAAGGCGTTGGCCGCGCCCGCATCGCCGATGAAGCTGTCAGCATATTCGCGCGCGAAGGCCTCGGGGGTTACCCGCGGGTCCCAGCCCATACGGAACCAGAGGAACTGGTTCACATCGTCGTTGACGCCTTCCGAATAGGTGACGAAGCCGCTGCTGCCGGGATCGAGATGCCGGAAGAGCACCGCCATCGCCCGTGGACGCGGATTGATCGGCTCACGCCCCTCGGTGAGGGCAAAAGCCGGGCTCCAGCGATCGACCGGCACCTGCGCGTGCATGGTATGGGCGATATCCGGGTAAAGCAGCAGCCGGTATCCGGCGGGCAGATGCCGCCGCTGTACGGCCACCGGATCGCGGGTTTGCGGTCCGGCGAAGATGCCGCTCAGCCAGCGCGGTCGGCGGGCGAGCTGGGCATAGAAGGCATCGAGCCCCGCGGCGTCGAAGCCCTGGGTCGAGATCCAAACGGTAGCCGCCGGATTGGAGGTGCGCAGAGCGGCCGCTTCCTCCGCAACGAGGGGGAAAAGGTTGGCGGGGGCGGCATGGCCGGGGTCGCCGCCCGGCACGTATAGGGCATCGACCTTTGGCAACTGGCCTAGCAGTGTGCGGAAGCGCTCGACTTCCTGGTCTCGCTCGGTTTGTGTCGCATAGTCGTGGAGGTTCGGGTAATAGAGCGCGAAGTCCAGTCCCAGCCGGTGCGTAATTTCACCGATGCCGCGCAGCGTTTCTAGCGGCGGGGCGGGAAAGAGCGGGCTGGTGGCATCGTCGTCCGAAACCGGCGCGATTACCTGTACGCCGCTGGCGCCCCAAAGCGCGAAATCCTCGATCCGGCGGCGGAACATCGCCAGCGTCCAGGCATCGTAACTGTTATTCTTGGCGCGATAGCCGATCTGGGTGAGCCGCATCTGCCGCGCTGGTGCGCTGTCATAGCGCAGCGGCCGTTTACCGGTGCGCAGATACCAGCCGGCGCCATAGACCAGCCCACGCGTGCCTTGCGCGGTGATCACCAGCGTGTCGCCGATCCGGCGGATGGCGAAACCTTCCGCGGGCAGCGTGCGCGGCGCCACCTTCCGCCAGGCGATGCGCTGCGGGGCAGGCAGCGCGGCTTCGACTGCGGCAAGCGGTGCGAGGAGCACCGGCGCGCAGGGCGCCCGCCGCGCTTCCAACCGTGTGCGCAGCAGTTCCGCGGCGACGTCGCCGCCGGCGCCGGCGGCGACGCAGGGCGCCGTCGTCAGAAGCGCGGCGGCGAGCAGCATCAGCCGGGCGTGCGGCCGTTGGACGGCGGCCGATCGGCGAGCGCGCGACCGAAGGCGGGGTTCGGCTTACTCGACATGGTGAAGCGCAGCGTGCCGCCCTTCACGAGATCGGCATGAGCAATCCAGCTCTTGCGCCAAGGCTTGCCGTTCCAGGTGACGGCCGCGACATAGGGAGTGTCGGCGCGGTTGCCCGGTGCTTCCACGACCAGCCGCTTGCCGTTGCCGACCGTCACTTCGGCCCGCTCGAACAGCGGCGAGCCGAACACATAGACGGCTTCCACCGGATCCACCGGATAGAAGCCGAGCGCCGAGAACACGAACCAGGCGCTCATCTGGCCGCAATCGTCGTTGCCGATGATTCCGTCCGGATCGTTCTTGTACATTTCCGTGCACAGTCGGCGGACCATCGCCTGGGTCTTCCACGGCGCGCCAACATAGGCGTAGAGATAGGGAGCGTGCTGATCGGGCTCGTTGCCGTGCGCGTACTGGCCCACCAATCCGGAAATGTCCGGCGGCGCATTGGCGGGCAGGGTGGAGGGGGCGTTGAACAAGGCGTCGAGCTTCGCCTCGAATTTCGCATCTCCACCCATATGCTGGATAAGCCCGTAAACATCGTGCTGGTTGAGGAAGGTCGCCTGCCAGCCATTGGCTTCGGTATAATCGCGCCACCAAGGCTTGGGCATGTGGCCCAGTTGGATGGGATCATAGGGGGTCCACCAGCTCCCGTCGCTGAAGCGCGGGCGGGCGAAACCGATGCTGCCATCGATCACGTTGCGCCAGTTGGCCGAGCGCTTGCGTAGCCGCGCCGCGTCACTCTTCTCGCCGATGGCGGTCGCGATGTGGGAGGATGCCCAATCGTCATACGCATATTCCTGGGTGCGGCTGACGCTTTCGAACCACTTGTCCGCAGGCACATAGCCCATGCGATCATAAAGATCGCGGCCCTTGCTGTTATCGAGATCCTTGGCGGTGAAATCGAAGCTGCGGCGGCGGATCGCCGGCCATGCGGCGGCGTAATCGGCCTGTATGCCCTTGGCTTGCGCCTCGGCGAGCGGGACGACGCCGTGCCAGCCGATCATTGTGCCGGTTTCCTTGCCCTGGAGCGGCCAGACGAGCGGGCCGAAGGGGGATTGCGCGGTCTGGCGGATCAGATCGTCGACCAGGGACTTGGTGCGATCCGGTGCGATCAGGGTGAGCAGCGGATGCAGCGCGCGATAGGTGTCCCACAACGAATAGGTGCTGTAGGCCGCACCGCCCTTGGGCACCGTATGGACCTGCCCGTCCATGCCGAGATAGCGGCCGTCCACGTCCGAGAAGAGCGTCGGTGCCAAATGGGCATGGTAGAGTGACGTGGCGAGGATCGTGCGCTGATCTTCGGTGCCGCCCGTGACGCGGACGGAATCAAGCACCGCGTGCCAACGGGCGCCAGCATCGCGGCGGGTGGCATCAAAATCCCAGTGTTTCGCTTCGGCACCGAGATTGGCGCGGGCGCCGCCTATATCGACACCCGAGATACCGCAACGGAGCAGGATCGGCGCCTTTCCGGCATCCGCATAGTGGAGCACGGCCTTTAGTCTCCGACCGGTGACTTTCTGGCTGCCGGCAGGCTGCTCGGCATCATCATCGGCGTAGAAGGTGATGCGGTTGGGGTGGGGGGAGAGCTGGAGCGCGAAGAAGATTGTGCGCCCCTTTGCCCAGCGGAAGACTTGTCTCCGGCCGGTGATCGTGCCGTCCGGTTCCACTTCGATCACCGCGTCGCCGATCAGCGGGGGATTGTCCGAACTGTCGAGGATCAGGTGGGACAGATCGAGCAACAAATGACCTTCCCCGGCGGGGAAGGTGTATCGATGCCAGCCGGTGCGTTCGGTGACGGTGAGTTCCGCCGTGACGCCGTTGTCCAGCGCGACATGATAATAGCCCGGCTCGGCACGCTCGTCACTATACCGTTGGCGATAGCCGGTTTCCGGCTTTTCGCGGGTGCCAGGTTGCAGCACCACCGGGCCGCGGGCGGGCACCACCAGCAGATCGAGCATGTCGCCAATGCCGGTGCCGGAAAGATGGGTGTGCGAGAAGCCGAGGATCGATCCGTCGCTATGATAATAGCCCGAACAGGTTTCCCAGCGCTCGACCCCCGTATCGGGGCTGAGCTGGACCATGCCGAACGGTAAGCTCGCGCCTGGATAGGTGTGGCCGGTGCCGGCGGTGCCGATGAACAGGTTCGGCGCCGTGCGGCGTGGGGCTTGTGCGAAGGCCAGACGGGGCGCTGCGGCAGTAGCGGCTATGCCGATGGCGCTGGTGGCGAGAAGGCGGCGACGAGAGAGCATCACAGGGTTTCCTGAAGGAGCTTGGGCTGGACGGCGGCGAGGTGGACAAGCAGTTCGCCGAACAGACCGTTGGCCCACGCGAACCAGTCACGGGTGAATTTGGAAGGGTCATCCTGATCCACAGCCTCGTGGATGAAGCCGGTGCCAGCATCACTACTGCTAAGCATTCGCATGATTGTGCGAAGCGTTGGGAGATCGCCGTCATAGGAGAAGCCGCGCATGATCAACGACATCGGCCAGACATGGCCAAGGCCGACATGGGGTCCGCCAATGCCTTCCACGACCTTACCGCGTGACCAGTAGGGATTTGCCTCGCTCCATGCCGCGGCTGCCGTGCGCTGCCACAGCGCATCGTTTCGATCGAAACAACGCAGATAGGCGAGGCTGGACAGCGAGGGGACGTTGGCGTCGTCCATGAACAAGGTGTTGCCAAAGCCATCGGCCTCGTAGGCGATTACTTCGCGTCCATCGCGAAGGCGCATCGTGCCATAGCTGCGCAGCGCCGCAGCGACTTCGTCGGCCAGCGCGGTGGCGTCATTCGCCAGCGCCGCGTCCTGCCGTACCGTGATTGCCAATACTGCCAGTTCGCGGAGCGTGGTGACGGCGAAGTAATTGGCCGGGATCAGAAACGGATAGACGCAGGCATCGTCGGAGGGGCGGAAGCCGGAGTGGATCAGCCCTACCGGCCGGGTCGGCGCACCATAGCCGTCGAGCATCAGCGTTTCGGTCGGCCGCTCGCTGCCGCGCTGGAAGCGATAGGGGCCAGGGCCGGTCTTGCGCTGCTGCTCGCGGAAGGTGCGGACGATCGCGCGGGCCGATTCGGCCCAGGTCGCGTCGAACGGTGCCGTGTCCCCCGTGGCCTTCCAATAATCATGGGCGAGGCGGATGGGATAGCAGAGGCTGTCGATCTCCCATTTCCGCTCGGCGACGCCAGGTTTCATCTCGGTCCTGTCGTGCAGCGCCCAGCCCAGCTGGGTGCGGGCGTTCGGGTCCTCCAGAAAGGCGTTGGCATAGGGATCGAGCAGGATGCAGCGGGCCTGACGAGCGATCAGACCGTGATAGAGGCGGCGGAGATCGGCATCGTCCTTCGCCAGATGCAGATACGGCCGCACCTGCGCCGAGCTGTCGCGCAGCCAAAGCGCATCGATGTCGCCGGTGATGACAAAGGCATCGGGCTTGCCATCGACCGTGCTCATTTTCACCGTGGTGTCGAGCGTGTTCGGATAGCAGTTGGCGAACATCCAGCGCAGCTTCGGATCGGCGATCTGCTTGGAAACCCGTAGGATTTCACGCTCGACTGCCTTGCTGACGAAGCGGCGGTCGGCGGGGGCGGGGCGCTTGCTGACGAAGGCGGGGGCGGGGCGCGCGAATGCAGGGGTTGTCGCGAGCGCGAGGCCGGAGCCGATCAGGGTACGGCGGTCGATCATTTCGGGAGTTCCTGTGCGTCGCCTGTCAGGGTGAAATCGGCCCATTGGCCGGGGCCGTCGCCAGGCTGGCCACCGCCGATCCAGACACGATAGCGACCCGGCAGCACGCGGCGGGTACCGTCGCGCGCCACGCTGCTGATGCTGCGCGGATCAAGGGTGAAGGACAGGCTGGTGGATTTGCCGGGCGCGAGGGACGTCCTCTGGAAGCCGGCGAGTTGGCGTTGCAGGACGGGGGTGGTGAAGCCGCCCGGTTTGCCGGCGTCCGGCGTCACGACATAGACCTGCGCGACTTCCTCACCCGCGCGATTGCCCGCATTGGTGAGCTTGGCAGCGACTTGTACCGGCTGGCCAATGCCCGCGGCTTTCACGGTCACGTCGCCATAGGCGAATTTGGTGTAGCTGAGGCCATGGCCGAAGCCCCAGAGCGGCTTGCCGGTGAAGAAGCGATAGGTGCGCTCCTTCATGCCGTAATCGACGAACGCCGGCAGGTCGTCGACCGAGGCGTAGAAGGTCAGCGGCAGGCGACCGGAGGGGTTGTTCTTGCCCGCCAGCGTCTCGGCGATCGCGGTGCCGCCTTCCTCGCCGGGATACCAGGCTTCGAGGATCGCGTCGGCGAGGCTGGGGTCCACCGCCACCGCACTGCCGCTGGTGAGGACGAGGACGAGCGGCTTGCCGGTCTTGCGCAGCGCCTTGAGCAGGTCGAGCTGCGGACGGGGCAGGGCGATGTCGGTCCGGTCGCCGCCGACGAAGCCGGGGATCGAGACGCTGAGCGCCTCGCCCTCGAGATCGGGCGAGAGGCCGAGCACGGCGACGATCGTGTCGGCGTTCTTGGCGGCTTCGAGCGCCTGGGCGAGCATCGGCTCGGCCGGGGGCTGCCACATCAGGCGGACGCCGAAATCCTCGCTGCGATGGTCGATCTCCATGCGGAAGGGCACCGGGCGGCCGTCGCTGGCGACCTTCACCGCGACGCGCGCCTTGCCGAGCGGGCCGTCGTGGAGGAGCTTGCCGTCCACCCATAGCCGCACCGCGTCGTGCGTGGTGCAATCCTTCCAGCAGGCGGGGATGTCGATCGCCAGCTCATACTCGCCCGCGCCCGGGGCGACGAACTCGCCGCTCCAGCGGACTGCGAAGCCGGAGGGATTCAGCCCCGGCAGCGGCGCGGCGCGGGTATAGTTGAAGTCGATGCGGCGGTCCTGCCGGGTGGCGACCGGCGTGCCGGTTACCGTCGGGCTGGCGAAATACTCGGCCTTGAGGCCCGGTTTGCCGTCCGCGCGGAACGCGGTTTCGGGCATGATCACCGCAGCCGCCTCAGCCAGCTGCGAGCCTTGCGCGTACACGACGCGATCGGCACCGAACTGTCGCCGGATGCCGTCGAGCGGGGTTACCGGATCC
Organism: Sphingomonas pokkalii; assembly: GCF_003096275.1. Lineage (GTDB taxonomy): Bacteria > Pseudomonadota > Alphaproteobacteria > Sphingomonadales > Sphingomonadaceae > Sphingomonas > Sphingomonas pokkalii. The sequence goes on along the minus strand of NZ_QENQ01000001.1, from coordinate 2,036,539 downwards.
TTGGCGGTGCCGTGGTAATTGCCCTCCAGCACACCCAGATCATCGGCATTGGCGCCGATCACCGCGATGCGGCCGCCGGGGGTGAGGGGCAGTCGGTCGCCGTCATTCTTGAGCAGCACGATGGCCTTGCGCGCGGCCTCCAGCGCCAGCGCACGCTGGGCCGGGGTGCCGCGCTCGCTGGGCTTGATCCGGCTCCACGGATTGGCGCCGCCGAATGCGATGCCGAGCGCGCGGCGGGCCTCCAGCGCGCGCTTGAGCGCCACGTCGACTTCCGCCTCGCTGACCAGCCCGCGCTTCACCGCCTCGGGCAGCGCGGCATAGGTGGTGCCGCAGTTGAGATCCATGCCCGCTTTGATCGCGGCGGCCGAGGCTTCGGCGGCGTCGAGGCGGTAATGATGGAACAGATGGATGTTCGCCACCGCGTCGCAGTCCGAGACGGTGAGGCCGGTAAAGCCCCAGTCCTTGCGCAGCCGATCGTTGAGCAGCCCGCCCGAGGCACAGGCCGGCGTGCCGTGGATCGAATTATATGCGCACATCACCGACTGCGCCTTGCCCTCGGTCAGCGCGAGGCGGAAGGCGGGTGTATAGGTGGACTCCAGATCCTGCGGGCTGGGATCGACGTCGAAGCCGTCACGGCCGGCCTCGGGGCCGCTGTGCACCGCCAGATGCTTGGGCGTGGCGAGCACCTTGGGGTGCGCGGGGTCCGGGCCCTGCAGCCCCTGGATGAAGCCGATCGCGAGATGGCCGGTGAGGAACGGATCCTCGCCATAGGTTTCCTGGCCGCGGCCCCAGCGGGGATCGCGGAAGATGTTGATGTTGGGCGACCAGATCGTCAGCCCCTCATAGATCTTGCGATCGGCGGTCACCGGCCTCGCATTGAACTTGGCGCGCGCCTCGGTGGCGACGGTATCGCCCACCTTGTGAAGCAGGTCCACATCCCAGGTCGCGGCAAGGCCGATCGCCTGTGGGAACACCGTCGCATAGCCGTCGCGGGCGAGGCCGTGCAGCCCCTCGTTCCACCAGTCATAGGCGGGCAGGCCGATCACCGGATCGGCGGGCGCGGTGCTCTGGAGCTGCGCGGCCTTCTGCTCGATCGTCATCTTGGCAATGGCGTCGGCGACCGGATCGGGATCGCCGGCGAGCAGGAGCAGGGGGAGGAAGGGCATCAGCGGGGTCCCAGCGTACGAAGGGTGAGGGCGCGGGCGAGCGCGGCAGCATTCGCCTCGGAGGTGACGGTGAGGGTGCGGCTCTCGCCGGGCAGCAGATCGAAGCCATTGTCGCTCGGCTGCGCGACGGTGGTGCCGAAATCGAGCATCACCGCGCGGGCGAGCGCGCCGGCGGTGACGGTCACCTGCTTGCCCTGCCAGCGGGCCGACAGGCGCGGGGCGGGATAGGCCATGTCCTTGGGCAGGGACCGTTCGAGGATTGCGCGCGAGACCGGCTTGCCGTCGATCCACAGCTCGGCGACGGCATAGCTGTCGGCGGGTGCGGCGGTACCGAACAGATCGGCATCGGCGATCGTGGCGAGTTCGAGCGCGCCAGGCGACAGGTCGAATGTCGATGCCTTGGTGCCCAGCGGCTTGCCGTCCATGGTGTAGCCCTGCACGCGCCATTCGGCGGCGATCAACTGCGTCGCGTCCGACACGGCGGCGAGGCGGGTCGCGCCGTCCTTGTGCTCGGCGACGATCGCCTGGGGCGCAAACATCCGGCGCGCTTCATACTGGAGCAGCTTCCACTGGCCGTCATAGTCGATGCTCGCCCAGCTGATCGCCGGCCAGGCATCGTTGAGCTGCCAGAACAGCGAGCCCATGGTGATCGGCGCGCAGGCGCGGTGGTGGCGCGCGGCCATGCCGATCGCCTGCATCTGGTTCACCTGGGTGAGGTAGACGAGATCGGCGAAGTCGGTGGGCTTGCGCAGCCGCTGGTCGAGATAGAGCTGGAGGCGGCTATTGCCTTCGCCGGCCAGGAACTTCTGGTGCGCCTTGAGCACCGGGCTGTCGATCGCCAGCGGGCCGGTGCCCGCGAAACCGCGGATGGTGGACAGGTTCGGCATCGCCTGGAAGCCATATTCGGACATGAACCGCGCGCAGCCGTTCAGATAATTCTCGACCGGCTTGGAGCCGGACCAGACGTCCCAGAAATGGCGATCGCCGGTCGCGTCGGTATCGACCGGGCCGGTATAGTCGTTGGAGGGCGAGCCGGGCCAATAGGTGGTGCCGGGTGCTTCCTTCAGCACCGCGTCGCGCAGCGTGCGATCGAACAGCACGGCCATGCCCGCGCCGATCCGCTCCTGCGCGTCGGCGCCTACCGCCTTCTTGAAGGCCTTGCGATCGGACCAGTTTTCCCAGCCGGACAGAATCTCGTTGCCGCCGTTCCAGCCGATAATCGACGGATGCGGCTGGAGCCGGGCGACCTGCTCCTCGGCCTCGACGCGCACATTCTCGCGGAAGGCGGCGTCGGGCGGGGTGATCGAGCCGCCGAACATGAAGTCCTGCCACACCATCAGGCCGAGCTCGTCGGCGGCGGCGTAGAAGGCGTCGTCGAGATAATAGCCGCCGCCCCAGACGCGGATCATGTTCATGTTGGCGTCGCGCGCGTCGGCGACCATGCGGCGCATCCGGGCTTCGGACACGGCGTTGGGGAACATGTCGAACGGGATCAGGTTCGCGCCCTTGGCGAAGATCGGCAGCCCGTTGACGCGGAAACCGAAGCCGCCGCCCTGGGTGATCAGCTCGACCGTGCGCAGGCCGATGCGCTGCGCAACGCGGTCGCTGACGGCGCCGTCTTCCTCCAGCACCGCCTCGACCTTGTAGAGCGGCTGCGCGCCGTACCCGGCCGGCCACCAGAGCTGGGGCTTGGCCAGGGTGAGCGGCAGGCTGACGACGTTCTCGCCTGCGCCGAGAGTGAGTGTGCGCGCCGCCTCGACGGTCTGGCCGTCGGGGCCGGTGATGCGGGTGCGGACGGTGACCGCACGCGCGCGGTCGCCGAGCAGCTTCCAGCGCGCGACCAGCCGCGCCTCGGCGGGGTTGAGCGCTTCCTGGTCGACGCGGAAGCCGTCGATGCGGGCATCGTCCCAGGCTTCCAGCCGCACCGGCCGCCACAGGCCGATCTTGACCAGGCGCGGCGCCCAGTCCCAGCTGTAATCGTACTTGGGCTTGCGGATATAGGGCGAGGTCTGCTTGCCCTTGGGCTCGTCGCCGAAGGCGGAATCATATTCGCCGGGGAGCGGGAATTGCTCCGCCAGCACCATCGGCTGGAGCGTCCTGATCGGCGAGGCGATGGTGACGACGAGTTCGTTGGCGCCGGCCTTCAGCGCCTGCTTGGCGTCCACCCGCCAGCGGCGATGGGCGTTGTCGGTATCGAGCAGCTTCTGGCCGTTGAGCGTCACCGTGGCGAAGGTGTCGAGGCCGTCGAACACCAGGTCGAGATGGTCGCGCGCCAGCATCGCCGGGGTGATGGTGAGCGTGCGGCGGAACTGCCAGCGGGTAAGGCCCGCCCATTGGATCGGCGCTTCGTTGATGCCCTTATAGGGATCGGGCACGCGCTTCGCCGCGATCAAATCCTGCTGGACGCTGCCGGGCACCTTGGCGGGGAACCAGGCGGCTTCCTTCGGATGCGCCTTGGCCGCCTCGGCGTCGCTGGGGTCGATGCGCACTTCCCAGGTGCCGTCGAGCGAGACCGACTGGCGCGGATCGGCCCAGGCGGGGGTGGCGAGGGCGAGCAGGGGAAGCAGGGCGAGCGAACGCGCCTTCACTTGCCGGCCTCCGTCAGCACCACCTTCGCGACCGTGTAGAACGGGTCACTGAGCGGGGACGTGAACTGGAAGCACAGATCCTCGTCGCCCGCCAGCTTGGGCAGGCTGCCGGTGAAGCGGAACTGCTGCGGCGCCTGTGCCGGATCGGGCAGGGGGAAGGTGGCGACGACGATCGGCTGGATCGACGGATCCTTGGCGGCGGCGATGCAGCGCGCCCGGACGATCAGCTCGCCGTAGGTGCTGACATTGTAGTGCGCGCGCACCTTGTTGAAGTCGTGCGCGAGGCCGTAGTTGCGCGGCGTGCGGGCGACGTCGACGGTGAAGCCGGTCGCGATGTCGAGCGGCGCGGCCGGATACGCGGTGCAGGTGTCGAACAGGTTGACGTTGAACACCGGCGCATTCTCCTGCGCTTCGGAAGTGAGCGGCACGCGCAGGCCCAGCGCGCCCTTGGGGCAGGCCACCATGTCCGAACTGGTGCGGGTGAGCAGCGCGGTGCGGCTGGTGTCGAAGGCGCGCGGGGTCGCAGTGGCCACGCCTGCGGCGTCGAAGGCGGCGGCGGTGATCGTCGTGCCCGGCTTCAGCGTCAGCGGCGCCTTGTAGACCGGCGACTTGGCGGTCGGCTGCTTGCCGTCGAGCGTGTAGCGGATCGTGCCGAAGCCGGTCTGGGTGGCGAGCGCCACCTTGGCCTGGTTCGCCCGCAGCGCCTCGCCGCGGGTGCCCTGCAGCTTGTAGTCGACCGCAAAAGCGCTGTCGGCGACTTCCATGCCCGATCGGCGCCAGCGCGCGATCTGCGGCTGGACGCGGGTGACGAAGCTGGAAAAGTCGCGCTTGTCCTTGGCGGACCAGGTGATTTCCGCCACCGCGGCCGCGCGCGGGAACAGCATGTGCTGCACCTGGTAGGGCGTGATCAGATACTCGCTCCACGCATTGGCCTGCGCGCCGAGGACGTGGCTGGCCTTGGCGGCATCGATGCCCGCTGGCATCGGCTCATATTTGTACACGTCAGCGAGCGTCTGGATCGACAGGCGGCCCGGCGGTTCGTCGCGGCGATCGCTCTGCAGGCTGTCGAGATAGAGGGTAGGCGCGGGCGACAGGACCACGTCATGGCCCTGGTTCGCGGCTTCTACTGCGCCCTTCTCGCCGCGCCACGACATCACCGAGGCCGAAGGCGGCAGCCCGCCTTCGAGGATCTCGTCCCACCCGATCAGACGGCGGCCATGCTGTTCCAGATAGGCGCCGAACTGGTCGATCATCCAGCTCTGCAACCCGTTCTCGGTCTTGATCCCCAGCGCCTGCATCTGGGCCTGGACCTCCGGCGAGCGCTCCCACTGGTCCTTTACCGCCTCGTCACCGCCGAGATGGATATAGGTGCCCGGGAACACCGCCATCAGCTCGTCGAGCACTTGCCTAACGAAGGCGATGCCCTTGGGGCCGGGATTGAACAGGTACGGGTTCACGCCCCAGTCGTGCGAGACTTCCGGCCGATCGCCGAAGATGCCGAGCTCGGGATAGGCGGCGACCAGCGCCTGGGCATGGCCGGGCAGATCGATCTCCGGCACGATCGTCACGCCGCGCTCGGCGGCATAGGCGACCAGGGCCTTCAGCTGCTCCTGCGTGTAGAAGCCGCCGACCTTGGGGGCGGGCGCGCCGCCCGTGCTCGGCGGGGTGCGCCAGCCGCCGATCTCGGTCAGCTTCGGATAGCGCTTCACCTCGAAGCGCCAACCCTGGTCGTCGGTGAGGTGGAGGTGGAGCGTGTTGAGCTTCACCGAGGCCATCTGGTCGACCACGCCGTAGACGAACTCGATCGGCTGGAAATGGCGGGCAACGTCGAGCATCAGCCCGCGCCAGCCGAAGCGCGGCGCATCCTCGACGTTCAGCGCCGGCAGCTTCACCGCCTTGCCGAAGCCGTGGTCTGGGCTGAGCAGCTGGGCAAGCGTCATCGCACCATACAGGAGCCCATGATCGCCCGAGGCCGCGATGCGGACGCCCTTTGCGTCGACGGTCATACGATAGGCCTCGGCGCCCTGGACGCTCGCATCGCGCTCGAACCGGATCGCGCCGCTGGTGCCGGTCGCGCCCAGCGTCAGGCCGCGCTCCACCTTCACATGCGCGGCGAGCAGCTTCGCGGCATTGGCGGCGGCGGTATCACCGGCGGGCACGGCGATGCCGGTGCCGTTCGCCACGGTGAAGCTGCCCTTGCCCAGCTTCACGCTGGCGGGAAGCGGGGTGAGCGGCGGCACGGTCTGGGCGAAAGCGGTCGAGGACAGCAGCAGTGCCGCCCAGCCGGAATGCCTTGCCGTTTTCAGGATCGCGCGCATCGGAAACTCCCCTCTCTGCGGGCCGCCGAACGGGGCCCGGGCAAGGGTGTAACCAATTTAGATCCTATCGGACAATAGCCCAGCGCCGCCGGACATAGTTCCTTGCAATTAAACCTCTTGACCTAATCGCTTGAGGCTGATGGTATGGTCATACCAATTTAGATCCCGGGGATAACGTTTGCGCATCGCTGGGAGCCTGCTGGTAGCACCGCTGTTCCGGTTGGGTGCTGGTTTCAGGCAAGGGGGAGGGCGAATGACGTTTTCCGATCAGATCGGCCGGTTTCGTGAAGGAAATCCGTCGCCGCTCTATCTGCAACTGCAGCAGCTGATCCGTGACGCGATCAGCGGCAAGATATTGAGTCAGGGCGACGCGATTCCGCCGGAGCGCGATCTTGCCGTGGAATATGACGTTTCGCGCATCACCGTGCGCAAGGCCATCGGGGGCCTGGTCGAGGAAGGCCTGCTCACCCGCCGACGCGGTGCCGGCACCTTCGTCGCCGAGCGCGTCGAGAAGAGCTTCTCCAAGCTGTCGTCGTTCACCGAGGACATGGCCGCGCGCGGCCGCGCCGCCAGCAGCAGCTGGATCGCGCGCTCGGCAGGGCAGGTAACGCCCGAGGAAGCGATGGCGCTGGGCCTTTCGCCGGGTGCGGGCGTGCTCCGCTTCTCGCGCATTCGCTTCGCCGACGGCGAGCCGATGGCGCTCGAATTCTCTACGATCGCCGGCTACTGCCTCGCTTCGGTCGATGCGGTGGGGGATTCGCTCTATACCGCCCTGGAAGCTGCCGGAAACCGGCCGGTGCGCGCGCTCCAGCGACTACGCGCGGTGCCGTTCCTGGGCGAGCACGCCAAGATGCTCGGCGTCGACCCCGGCCATGCCGGCCTGCTGATCGAGCGCCGAGCCTTTCTGCGCGACGGCCGCCCGGCCGAAGTGACCCGCTCCTATTATCGGGGCGATGCCTATGATTTCGTGGCGGAACTCAGCGACGTCTGAGCCGCCCCTGCCTGCCTGATTTTTGGAGATTGCTGCATGGATCGTCGCCAGTTGCTGCTCGGCAGCGCGGGGTTGGGGGTGCTCGCTACGCTTGGGATGCCGGAGGCCGAGGCGGCCGTGCGGAGCATTGAGGGCGATGGCTTCCCGATGCCCCAGCCCAAGACGGCGCTGCCGCCTCGGCTGTTGGACGGCGATCCCACGCGTATCCGCATCGAGCGCGGCTGGCGCTTCCATGAAGGCGATGTGCTCCCGGCGCCGCTCAAGGACCATGACGATACCTATGGCAGCGTGAAGGCGGGCAATGCGCGCGGTGCCGCCGCCCGCGATTTCGACGACAGCGAATGGGCCGAAGTGCGTCTGCCGCACGACTGGGCCTCGTTCCAGCCCTTCGAGCAGACCGCCAACGTCTCGCAAGGCTATCGCAAACGCGGCATCGGCTGGTACCGCCGCCGCCTGACGCTGGATCCCGCCGATCACGGCAAGACGATCGAGCTGCACCTCGACGGCGTCGCCACCAATGCCACGGTGTGGGTGAACGGCAGCGTCGTTGCACATAGCTGGTCGGGCTATGCCAGCATCCTTGTGGACATGACGCCGTTCGCGCGCTTCGGCGACGAGGACAATGTCATCGCCATCCGCGTCGATGCCGAAGCGATGGAGGGCTGGTGGTACGAAGGCGCGGGCCTCTACAGGCATGCCTGGCTCGTGCGCCGTGCTCCGGTGTCGATCGTTACCGACGGCGTGCATTGCGATCCGCGCAAGACCGAGGCAGGCTGGCAGGTGCCGGTGACCGTTACGGTCGGCAATATCGAACGCGCTCCGGTGGACGTGGTGATCGAGGCTGATCTACTCGATTCCGACGGCAAGCGCGTGGCGACCGGTACCGCCGCTGCAACGGCGCTGGTACTGGATCAGGTCGAGGCTTCGCTGACGTTGACCGCAGGCGACCCGAAGCTGTGGTCGGTCGAGAACCCGACGCTCTACACCGTCCACACCCGGCTGCTGCGTGACGGCAAGCTGGTGGATGAGCGTCGCACCGCGATCGGCTTCCGCACGATCCGCTTCGATGCGGACAAGGGGCTGTTCGTCAACGACAAGCCGGTCAAGCTCAAGGGGGTGTGCATCCACCAGGACCATGCCGGTGTCGGTGTGGCGCAGTATGACGCGCTTCTCGGGTGGCGGCTGGAGCGGCTGAAGGCGATGGGCTGCAACGCGATCCGCATGTCGCACAATGCGCCGACCGCCGAGCTGCTCGACTGGTGCGACCGGATGGGCTTCCTCGTCATGGACGAGAACCGCCACTTCAACCCGGCGCCCGATTATCTCGCCCAGCTCAGCTGGATGGTGCGGCGTGACCGCAACCATCCGAGCGTGATCCTCTGGTCGGTGTTCAACGAGGAGCCGATGCAGGGCACCGAAGCGGGCGTGGAGATGGTCCGCCGCATGGAAGCCGCGGTGCGCAAGCTCGATGACAGCCGCCCGGTGACCTCGGCGATGAACGGATCCTTCTACAATCCGTCGAACGTGTCGTCGGTCGTCGATGTGATGGGGTTCAACTATTATCAGGGCGAGTATGACAAGTGGCACGCGCTGAACCCGACGCGGCCCAGCACCAGCTCCGAGGATACCAGCGCGTTCGAGACGCGCGGCGCCTTCGCCAGCGATCCGGCCAAGCACGTCATCACCTCGTACGACGAGGAGCCCGCGCCCTGGGGCAACACGCACCGCAAGGCATGGCAGCTGATCGCCGCGCGCGAATTCATCGCCGGCGGGTTCGTCTGGACCGGCTTCGACTATCATGGCGAGCCGACGCCCTATGAATGGCCGACCATCGCCAGCTTCTTCGGCATCATGGACCTGTGCGGCTTCCCCAAGACTGCGTTCGGGATCCACAGCGCCGCGTGGATCGACGACGCGCCCGTCGTTTGGCTGGCGCCGCATTGGACCTGGCCGGGCAAGGAGGGGCAAAACATCAAGGTGTTCGTGGCGTCGAACGCCGAGAGCGTGACGCTGCTGCTCAACGGCAAGGTCGTGGGCACGCAGAAGGTCGATCGGCTGCAGGGCAATGAATGGCAGGTGCCCTATGCGCCGGGCCGGCTGGAGGCGCAGGCGATGCGCGGCGGCAAGGTCGTCGCGCGGATGGTGCACGAAACCGCCGGTCCGCCGGTGGCGCTGCGGTTGACCCCGGCGCGCACGGTGATGGCGGGCGACGACGAGGACGTGCAGCCGATCACCATCGATGCGGTCGACGCCAAGGGCCGGCATGTGCCGACCGCCAATCTGATGACCAACTTCACCGTCGACGGCGCGGCGATCATCGGCGTCGGCAATGGCGATCCGAACTGCCATGAACCGGAAAAGGGTAATAGCCGCTCGCTGTTCAATGGCCTTGCCCAGATCCTGGTGCAGGCGGGCACCGGTCGCGGCAAGATCACCGTGCGGGCAACCGCCGAAGGGCTGAAGCCCGCGCTGCTGACCATCGATCGCGCCGACATCGCGCCGCGTGCGCAGATGGGCGTGACCCCGCCGCTGATGGTGCTCGGCGACTGGCGCCGCTCGGGGCCGGTGGCCGAGAAGCCCAAGGCAGGGATGGTGCCGGACAATAACAGCTGGGCCTTCCTGCGCAGCGCCATGCCGACGCCGGCCGAGCCGCAGCCGGGCTGGCGGGTGTACAACAACAGGTTCACCCCTTGGAAGCGCATCGCGGCCGAGGGCGGCACGTTGCGCTTTGCCAGCGTCGGCGGGCGCGCGGAATTGTGGGTGGACGGCAAGAAGCTCGCCGAGAAGGCCGATGCTGCGCCGGGGGCGTTGGAGGCGGTGCTGCCGGCGGCCAAGGGTGAGCGGACGGTGGAACTGATCGTCGAGGCGCCGGCGGGGCAGGTGAGCGGGTTGCTGGGGAAGGTGACGCTGACGCCGCGGTAAGCGGAGAACCTATCCTCCCCCGCCAGGGGGAGGTGGGCCGCGCAGCGGCTCGGAGGGGGAGGATAGCCGAACGCGGGCGGCGCAGTTCCTCCCTTTCGCCGCCTTCTCTACGAGCGTGGGAGACGGCGCGCGCGTGCAGAGACTTGCGCGTTGCCGATGACCTATCTTGCCCTAGCTACGATCAGCAGGGCCCGTGCCAGTACATGTCTTGCCCCAGCGATGACCAGCAGGCGGGTAGCATCCCAAGATCCCGCTTATCCGGTGCGAAGCCATACCCCCAGCCGCCGTCGAAATATCGCTTGGTGGTGATCTCAACCGCTCCTTCCCGCACAATGACATTGGCGGGGTGCAGCGCTGCGATCTCGTGCGGCCATTGGCTTTTCGGGACGGCTCCCGGACGGTCTTTGTAGCGTGCCAGAAGATGTCGGGATTGCGCAGCGAGGGCCCGCAGTTCCGCTTGATCATGGGTCGGGTGCGGAAAGGCTGCGTATATCGCGATGGCAGCAAGAAGCGTGACCACCACAACGGCGCCCACCCATTTACGCATCCGGCTTCTCCAGAAACTGGTTGTGAAGAAGCGTAGCAGCGTGGGCGGACGCAGCAAGGTCCGCGCTCCGCCTCGTCGGTAGTGGCGCGGACCGGCCGATTACCCCCGCAGCGCCGCCAGCGCCGCCTCGTCGCCCAGCAGGTGCAGTACCTTCGCCGTGGGGCGGGCAACCCCGCGCAGGCCCAGTGCCAGCAGTGTGTCGCCGTCCACCTTGGCCGGATCGTTCAGTTCCACCCGCAGGCGCTGGTCATGGGCGCTGACCGATACGATGTTCGCGGCGCCGCCCAGCGCCGCGAGCGCGGCTGGTTGGAGCGCTACCGGAAGTTCGGGTGTAGGAGTTGCGGCCGGCGCGGCCGGTGCCGCGACGCCACCGCGTGCGGTCGCGTCGCGGATCTCCACCGCCACCACATCGGCGATCGGGCCGAGCACCACCTGCAGCGCGCGATCCGAGGGGCGCAGGATGCCGTGGGCGCCGAGTGCCTTGAGCGCGGCATCGTCGACCACGCTCTGATCGGCGACGATCAGGCGCAGGCGCGTCGTGCAGGCGCCGACTTCGATCAGGTTGGCCGCGCCGCCCAGCGCACGGGCGAAGGCTTCGCCGCGGCTTGCGGGGGCGGTACCGGGTGTTGCTTCCGCAACCGTGGGCGCCTCGGCCTCGCGGCCCGGCGTCTTCAGGTCGAAGCGGCGGATCGCCCAGCTGAAAATGCCGTAGTAGAGCGCGAAATAGACCAGCCCGACGGGAATCAGCAGCAGCGGCTTGGTCGCCTTGCCGAAGTTGAGCACATAGTCGAACAGGCCGGCCGAGAAGCCGAAGCCGAGCTTCACGCCAGCCAAGTCCATCACCACCATCGCCGCGCCGGTGAGTACCGCATGGACGACGTACAGGGCCGGCGCCAGGAACATGAAGCTGTATTCGATCGGCTCGGTCACGCCGGTGAGCAGCGAGGTGAGCGCGAGGCTGAACAACAGGCCGCCCACCGCCTTGCGGCGCTCGGGCAGGGCGGCGCGGTACATGGCAAGGCAGGCGGCGGGCAGGCCGAACATCATCACCGGGAAGAAGCCGGCCATGAACGCGCCGGCATTCGGATCGCCCGCGAAGAAGCGGCGCAGGTCGCCGGTCGCGCCGTTATAGTCGCCCTGCACGAACCAGAACACATTGTTTAGGATGTGGTGGAGGCCGGTGACCAGCAGCACGCGGTTGAGCACCCCGAACGCGAACAGGCCGAAGCTGCCGGCGCCCGCGATCCCGTGGCTCAGCCCGTCGACGCCCGCGCTGATGTGCGGAAAGCCGACCCCGACGATCACCGCGAAAACCAGGCCCGCAAGGCCGGAGGCGATCGGCACGAAGCGACGCCCGCCGAAAAAGGCGAGGTAGGCGGGCAGCTTTATGGCGGAGAAGCGGTTGTAGAAGCTGCCGCCGATCAGGCCGGAAGCGATGCCGATCGGCACGTCCAGCCGGGCGACCGCCTTGGCCTTCCACGCGGCGACGGCAAGCGCCGCCTGATCCTTGGCGAGGTCGGCGCCTATATCGGCTGGCACTGCGAGCAGGCTCTTGCCCGCTTCGGTGGTGACGAGGAAGCAGACGATGCCGGCAAGCGCTGCGGCGCCATTGCCGTCCTTGGCATAGCCGGTGGCCACGCCGATCGCGAACAGCAGGCCGAGATGCGCGAACAGCGCGTCGCCGGCGGCGCTGACAAAGGCGATGTCGAGCAGATCGGGCTGGCCCAGGCGCAGCAACAGGCCCGCCACCGGCAGCACCGCGATCGGCAGCATCAGCGCGCGACCGAGCGGCTGGAGCATTTCGAGGATCGACTTCATGCTTGGAATTCCCGGGCTAGGCGGCGGACTTCGGCGGCGGTGGCGCAGGCGAGGGCCGCGGTGGCATGGGCACGCGCGGCGTCGAGCGTGAGGCCGGAGAGCAGCGCCTTTACCTCAGGCACGATCGCCACGGTGGCGGAAAGCTCGGTCACGCCCAGGCCGATCAGGATCGGTACCGCCAGCGGATCGGAGGCAAGCCCGCCGCACACGCCCACCCAGCGCTGCTGGCTGGCGGCGCCGCGGCAGGTATCGGCGATCAGGCGCAGCACGGCGGGGTGCAGGCCATCGATGCCGCTGGCGACTGCCGGATTGCCGCGATCCATTGCCAGGGCATATTGCGTCAGATCGTTCGTGCCGATCGACAGGAAATCGGCTTCCGCGGCCAGCAGGTCCGCAGTCGCAGCGGCGGCGGGCGTTTCTACCATGATTCCGAGTTCGATCTTCTCGCCGATTCCCAGTTCGGCGCAGAGACGATCAAGCACCGCGCGCACCGCGCGCAGTTCGCCGATGCTGGCGATCATCGGTACCATGATCTTGGCCTGGCCGATCGGCCGAACGCCCAGAATGGCGCGCAACTGATCTTCGAGCACCTGCGGATGGGCCAGCCCGACACGGATGCCGCGAAGACCCAGCGCCGGGTTCTCTTCCGCTGCAATCGGCAGATACGGCGCGGGCTTGTCGCCGCCGATATCGAGCAGGCGGGTGATCAGCGGACGTCCCTGCAGCGCATCGGCGATCGCCTGATATTCGGCGGTCTGCTCCGCCACACTGGGCGCCGTATCGCGATCGAGGAACAGGAATTCGGTGCGCAATAGGCCGCATCCCTCGGCGCCGGTTGCAATGGCCCGTTCGGCATCGGTGCGGTTGGCCAGATTGGCAAAGACTTCGATCCGGGTACCATCGGCTAGATGGCAAGCCGCGCCCGCCGCCGATCGGGCGGCGGCGAGCGCGGCGGCGCGGGCATCGACACGCGCCTGGGCTTCTGCCCGCTGCGTATCGCTGGGCGCGACCCGAAGGGTGCCCGCGCCAGAATCGAGGATCAGGGTCTCGCCTTCGGCAACACTCCGCAGCGCCGGCCCCATCGCGACCAACGCGGGAATGCCCATACTCGCGGCCAGAATCGCAACGTGCGAGGTCGGTCCTCCGCGCACAGTGCAGAACCCGCACACTTGTGCCGGATCGATCGCGGAGACCTGCGAAGGCAGCAGATCGTCGGCCAGCAAGATGGTGTTTGCGGGGAAGGTCAAGGGTGCATCTTGCACGCCCTCGATCGTCGCTACGACGCGACGTTCGAGATCGACCATGTCATCGGCGCGCTCGGCGAGGTGGGCGTCGCCGCTGTTACGCAGCAGATCCGCTTGCGGACGCACCGCCATCTGCCACGCGTGGGCGGCGCTGCTGCCATTGCGAATGGCTTCCTGTGCTGACGCATCAAGTTCGGGATCTTCGAGCATCGCCCGATGCGCGCTCAGGATCGTACGCATGGGGCCACTCGCATGGGCGAGGTCGGCATCGATCGCGCTGGCAACCGCGGCGATGGCGCTTGCCAGCCGGGCTCGCTCCAAGGCCTCGCCTTCGCCGCGCGGATCGATCTTGATTTCCGGCAGGCGGAAGAAGCGCGCGGTGCCGATCGCCAGCCCCGGCGCGGCAGAAACACCTGCGATCACCCCCGGATCGCCTGACGGGACCACCATCGGCGCGACGCGCGCGGGGGACGGTGCCGCAGGGCGGATAGCGGTAGGATCGGCCTTTTCGCCCATGCCGCTTTCGATCATTGCCGCCAGCGTCTCGACCGCCTTGGCGCCGATCGGCCCATGGGATTCGATTCGAATGGTGTCGCCCAGCTTGATCGCCAGCGTCATCAGGCCGACCGGGCTACGCGCATCGGCGCTGCGTTCGCCCTTCGCGATCGTGACCTTGGCGTCGAAAGGAACCAGCGCCTCCCGGAGCTTCGCGGCAGGGCGCGCATGGATGCCATGCGACAGCGGGACGACCACATCGCGGCTGAACACCGGTCCGGCTTCATCTGCGATCGTTTCGACATGAACGCCGGCACGGGTTACGGAGAATAGGTGGTCGCCCGGCGCGACCATGCCGCCGGCGTGCACCCCGGAAAGCGTGATCCCGTCCTGCCGGATCAACAATACCGGCGTGACAACGGCGGGTGCGCCACATACCACCGCGTCCAGATCGAAGCGGATCAGCACATCGCCCTTGCGAACACGGTCGCCAACTTGCACTTGCGGCTCGAAGCCCGCGCCCCCCAGCTGGACCGTGTCGATGCCGATATGCATCAGCAACTCGATGCCGTCGCCGGCACGCATCGTGATCGCATGGCCGGTCGGCTGCAACACCGATATTTCGCCGTCGCACGGGGCGTAGAGACACCCTTCGATCGGATCGATCGCCACGCCGTCGCCCAACATGTGCTGCGCGAAGACGGGATCGGGAACTTCCTCGAGAGGCATCAGCCAGCCGGCCATCGGCGCACCGATGGCAAGGGCCCGGGCCGTGGCGTCGTCGTGGGGAGCGGGCGGCGCGATCGTGCTCAGGGCGGGTCTCCGTGGGCTCAGGGGAAGCGGGTTGCGCCGATCCAGCAACCGGCAGGCTGGAAGTCGCGGGTCAACTGCACCCAATCGGCGCGGAGGCCGGGTGCGAGGGTGCCGCGTTCATGCGACAGGCCAAGGAACGCGGCGGGGCTGGCAGCAGCCATCATCGCGGCGTCCTCCGGTGTAATGCCGACGCGCGTAACCATGTGTCGGAACGCGCCGGTCATGTCGAGCGCCGAGCCGGCCAGCGTGTCGTCGACGCCGAGCAGGCGGCCGCCTTCGACGCGGATATGCTGGCCGTGCAGATCGAACGAGGTCATATCCGATCCGACATTCGGCATCGCATCCGTCACCAGCAGGAAGCGATCGCGCGGGCGGGCGTTGAGCGCGATGCGCAGCGCCGCATCATGGACGTGGAAGCCGTCCGGGATGATGCCGCAATAGGCGGTCTGGTTCTCCAGCGACGCACCAACGACGCCGGGCGCGCGGTGCAGCAGGGGCGACATGGCGTTGTACAGGTGCGTCACGCCGGTCATGCCGGCCTCGAACGCCGCCACCGCGGTTTCATAGGTCGCATCGCTATGCCCGATGGCGAGGAGCACGCCTGCCTCGGAAAGGCGACGCACATTGTCCAGATCGACCATTTCCGGCGCGAGGGTGACGAGCACCTTGCCCCGGCGCGGGCGGCTGAGCAGGGCCACCATCGCTTCGTCCAGGCCGCGGAACTTGTCGGCATCATGGATGCCCTTGCGCGCCTTGTTGAGGATCGGGCCTTCGATATGCACCCCAAGGCATCCCGGCACCCCGGCCTCGATGGCGGCATCGGCGGCGTCCAACGCCTTGCCGATCACTTCGGGGATGTCGCTGATGAGCGTCGGCAGGAAGCCGGTGGTGCCGAACCGGGCATGGGCAGCGCCGATCGCCGCGATGCCTTCGATGCTGGTGGCATCGTTGAACAACACACCGCCGCCACCGTTTACCTGCACGTCGATGAAGCCGGGCACGATCCAGCCGCCGTCGAGATCGATGGTTTCGGTGCCGACGCCTTCGATCGAAAGCCCGGTAATGCGGCCCTGATCCACCGCGATCACTGCTTCCGGCAGCGTCCCGGCAGCGGTAACGATGTGGCCGTTGACGAAACGGAAGCTGCTCATCGCGTTTCGGTCACCTTGCGAAGATACAGCGGGGCATCGGGGTTGTTGCCGCGCGCCAGCGAAAGCGCGTTGACCATCGGGTAGAAGCTCTGGACCATCAGGATCGGCTCGATTGCCGGGTGGCCGGCCAGCACCGGCAGCGGCGAGGCGTCTGCCGCCTCCGCATCCGCCAGGCACACGCGCGCGCCGCGATCGGCGAATTCGGCCGACGCTTCACGCACGCTGTTGCCGGCCGCGTCCGACGTGGCGAAGGCAAGCACGGGGAAGCCTTCGCCGACGATCGCCATCGGACCGTGGCGGACTTCCGCGGCGCTGAACGCTTCGGCGTGCAGGCCGCAGGTTTCCTTGAACTTGAGCGCGGCTTCCTGCGCGACGGCGAAGCTGTAGCCACGGCCGATCACGAACAGGTTGGTGGCATCGCGCAGCGTTTCGACCACGGCGCCCCAATCGAAGTCGCGAGCCTGCTCCAGCTGTTCGGGCAGTGCCGTGAGCGCGGTGGCCAGTGCCTCGTCCTGCGCCCATTCGGCGACCAGTGCGGCAAAGGCCGCCAGCGCGGTGATGTAGGATTTGGTGGCGGCAACCGAGCGCTCGGGGCCCGCCTTCAGGCCGATCGTCGTATCGGCCATCGCGGCGAGCGGCGATTCCTCGTCGTTGACGAAGGCGACGACGCGGGCGCCGGCTTCCTGATAGGCCTTCACCGTGGCGAGAAGGTCCGGGCTGCGGCCGCTCTGCGATACGGCGATGCAGAGCGCACGGGTGGTGGAGACGGAGGCTGCGAACACCGATGCGACCGACGGCGCCGCCGAAGCGACCGGCACGCCGATCATCGTTTCGATCAGATATTTGCCATAAGTGGCGGAATGATCGGAGGACCCGCGGGCGCAGGTGACAACGAGCGCCGGCGGGGCGGCACGCAACTCGCGCGCCAGGGCGGCAAGCGCCGGGCCGTTGGCATCGAGCAGGCGGCGAACCGCGGCGCCGGCTTCGGCAGCTTCGGACGCCATCAGCGTGGCGCCACTCACGGGCTTTTGGATTTCGGCGATCATGTCCCATTGCCTCCACTGGCTATGATGGACGTAGCGATAAGTTACATATTGGTATTGTTCAAGCGCTAGCTTGCACATTCAGTAATTCTCGTAACGCGGCGACTTTGGCCGCATCGGTGGCCAAGCGGGCGCCGGCCTGAAAGCCGAAGGCGATTTCTTGCCGATCGGGGGCGCCCTGCGGGCTTCGGCACGAGGCATGGACCTCGCGCACGCCGGTCGCGAGAATCGCGGGAAGGGTATCGGCATCGATGCCGCTGCCCGCAAGGATGGTGATCCGCGCGCCCGCCGCGGCGACGAGCGCCGCCAGCGTCGCGCGACCGTCTATCGCCTTCGGGGTGCAGCCCGAGGTCAGAATGCGATCGAACCCGAGCGCGATCGCCGTTTCCAGCGCGGCCAGCGGATCGGGGCAAAGATCGAAGGCCCGGTGGAGGGTTAGCGATAAGGGGCGCGCAACGCTGCGGGCGACGGCTACCCAATCGGCGAGCATATCCGCATCGAGCCGATGATCGGCGCAGCTGGCACCGATCACGACGCCAGCCAGCCCAGCCTCACCGGCGGCCCGAATGTCCGCCGCCACCAGCGCGGCCTCGGCATCGGTATAGCGAAAATTGCCATCGCGCGGCCGGGCGAGCAGGTGGACGGGCACCGGTGCGGCGGCCGCTGCGGCGATCAGCGAAGCGGGCGGGGTGAGGCCTCCCACCGCGAGCGCGGCGCACAGTTCGATCCTGTCGGCGCCGCCTGCGATAGCGGCATCGATACCCGCGATGTCTTCCACACAGACTTCCAGTACGCGGCGCATGGGCATTCGATCCATTATGGTAGGTTCTAGAAAAGTCCTATTCCTCAGGGTACGCCGAACGTCCAGCCTTCGGTTCGGGCAAGTGCTGCCGTGAGGCCCGCCGGTCGCCATAGTGCCGGTTGCGAGACGGTCGTGCGCAGCCATGCCGCGCTGAGGATCGCATCGGTGGCGTGGTCGTCATAGCGGGCCAAGGGCGTGTGGGGCGCCGATCCGAACGCTGCGAGCAACGTATCCAGGGTTTCGCCGTCGCGGATCTTGGAAATTCCCTTGCGCATTCCCGCCAGCCGCGCGGCGAGGGCCGTGTAGATCTCCACCAGTACCGGCCCGGTTTCCGGCAACGGATCGAACGGCCAGATGCCGATGCGCCCGCGGAGGCGATGCAGCACGCGCATCCCGGTCAGGCTCGATTTCCCGACCTGGCTCGCGCCGACCAGATTGAAGCAGCTATAGGGCGAGAGCGCCATCGCCGCCTGGCCATGCTCGCACACCCGGAACCGGCCGCGACCGCCGGGAAACCGATCGCCGCAATCGCCCATCTGGCGGAAGTGCCGCCGCGCTTCGACATGCTGCACGAAGCTGGTCGCGGCGAAATGCGGATCGGCTTCGGACAGACGTTCGACCAACGCCCAGAGTGCCGGGCCGTCGGCAGGGCTCGCATCCCAGCCGGGGAAATAGGCGCCCGCATCGGCAAAGGGAAAGGCGGGGGAGAGATCGAGGCCGA
The DNA here is from genome assembly GCF_003096275.1 of Sphingomonas pokkalii. Taxonomy (GTDB): domain Bacteria; phylum Pseudomonadota; class Alphaproteobacteria; order Sphingomonadales; family Sphingomonadaceae; genus Sphingomonas; species Sphingomonas pokkalii. Next base: position 2,017,920 of record NZ_QENQ01000001.1, on the reverse strand, counting down.
TCAGCGCCCGCGTGCGGCGCTCCGCGAGTTCGCCGAGAAAGCCGAGGATATCGGCGCGGGACCAGGGGCGATCGATCAGCACCGGCGCGGCATCCCCCGCGCGGGCATGGGCGACCGCCAGCCCCTTGGGGCGCTCGACAGCCTGACCGGACCAGTCGATCGCGATGAAATCGGTGAAGGTCAGGGGCGTGTTTCCATGCCGGCGGCGCGGCGTTGGGCCTTCCTGGCGCGATCCCACCAGGCGCGCTGGATGTAGAGCTCGATCCGCTCGCGGGCCGGCGTGCCGTAGCGAACGAGCAGCATCGGATAGTTGCGATAATGGTCGGTCTGCCAGAAGGTCTCCGGATCGGTCTCCAGCAGCAGCGGCTTTTCGTCCTGCGCCACCATCAGGCCAAAGCTGCCGGGGTGCTTGGCGTGCGACATCAGGCCCTTGCCGTTGAGCTTCGGGCAGGGGGTGCCCCACCAGGACTCCATTGTCACGTCCGGCAACGAGAGTGCAAAGGCGCAGGCGTCCGCCCAATCATCCATCGCGTTTTCGCTCCCGCATCGCCGCCCACCAGGCGAGCCGTTCGGACACGCGCTTCTCGTGCCCGCGATCGGTGGGGGTGTAGAAGGTCTGCGGCTCCATTTCCGCCGGCCAGTAATTGTCGCCCGAGAAGCCGCCCTCGGCATCGTGATCATAGGTATAGCCGGTGCCATAGCCGATCTGCTTCATCAGCTTGGTCGGCGCGTTGAGGATGTTCTGCGGCGGCATCAGCGAGCCGGTTTCCTTCGCCACCTTCCACGCCGCCTTCTGCGCCTTGTAGGCGGCGTTCGACTTGGGCGCCGTCGCCACATAGAGACATGCCTGGACGATCGCCAGTTCGCCCTCGGGCGAGCCGAGAAAGTCATAGGTGTCCTTGGCGGCCATGCACTGCACCAGCGCGTTCGGATCGGCCATGCCGATATCCTCCACCGCCATGCGGACGAGGCGACGGAGCACGTAGAGCGGCTCCTCGCCGGCGGTGAGCATCCGCGCCAGATAATAGAGCGCCGCCTGCGGATCGGAGCCGCGCACGGCTTTGTGCAGCGCGGAGATCAGGTTGTAATGCCCTTCGCGATCCTTGTCGTACACCGCCACGCGGCGTTGGAGGAAGGCGGAGAGGCCCGCCGGATCGAGCGGTTCCTCGAACTGCACGGAAAAGAGCGTCTCGGCCTGGTTGAGCAGGAAGCGGCCGTCGCCATCCGCGCTTGCCACCAGTGCGTCGCGCGCCTCGGGCGTGAGGGGAAGGGGGCGTTCCTCCAGCGCCTCGGCGCGGTCGAGCAGCTGGGTGAGCGGCTCATGCCCCAGGCGATGCAGGATCAGCACTTGCGCGCGGCTGAGCAATGCGGCGTTGAGTTCGAAGGACGGGTTTTCGGTGGTGGCCCCCACCAGCGTGACGGTGCCGTCTTCCACATAGGGCAGGAAACCATCCTGCTGGGCGCGGTTGAAGCGGTGGATCTCGTCCACGAACAGCAAGGTGCGCTGGCCGATGCGGGCGTGGTCGCGCGCCTCGGCGAACACCTTCTTGAGGTCGGCGACGCCGGAGAATACCGCCGAGATCGCGACGAAGCGCAGCCCCACCGCATCGGCGAGCAGGCGCGAAATCGTGGTCTTGCCGGTGCCGGGCGGGCCCCAGAAGATGATCGAACTGAGCTTGCCCGCCGCGACCATGCGCCCGATCGCGCCGTGCGGACCGGTGAGATGTTCCTGGCCGACGACCTCGTCGAGCTGCTGCGGACGCAGGCGATCGGCCAGCGGGCCGCCGGCCGGGGGGGAACCGGGCGCGGGTGGTGCATGGGTGGCAAAAAGGTCGGCCATTGGCGGCAAGATAGGCGGGTGCGACGCGATTTGCATCCCGTTGGTTGATCGGGCGCAAGGCTTGGCGGCGCCTGGCCAGCCAAACCCTTCGTCATCCCGGCGAAAGCCGGGATCCCTTCGCCGATCCGGTGCAGCAGGAGCCGACGCGCTATAGCGTCTGGATCCCGGCTTTCGCCGGGATGACGGCGGGGGGTGGGGAAGCGGCCTCCAATCGCCACAGGGCGCGATGGGGGACAGGTGAGGAGGATCGGGCATGGACTGCGACGTCGTCATCGTCGGGGGAGGGCCGGCGGGCCTCGCCTTCGCACGTTCGCTGGAAGACAGCGGGCTGCGCATCGTGCTGCTCGAACGGGCGCCGCTGGCAGCGCTTGCGACGCCCCGCTTCGACGGGCGCGAGATCGCGCTGACGCACGGATCGAAGCGCATTCTCGAACAGCTCGGCGCCTGGGCACGGATTCCCGCCGAGGAGATCGCGCCGATGCGCGCTGCCAAGGTAGTGAACGGCGATTCCCCCTTCTCGCTGAACTTCACCGCGGGCGAGGGCGAAGCGGACCGGCTCGGCTGGCTCGTGCCGAACCATCGCATCCGCGCCGCGCTCTACGAAGCGGTGAAGGATCAGCCGGGGCTTTGCCTGGTGCCCGGCGCGGAGGTGGTCCATGCCCGTTCCGGCGCCACCGGCGCGCGTGCGGAGGTGTTGCTTTCTTCGGGCGAGGTGGTGCGGGCCAAGCTGCTCGTCGTCGCGGATTCGCGCCTGTCGAAGACGCGCGAGGCGTTGGGCATCGATGCCGATGTCAATCCGCTCGGCCGCTCGATGATGGTGGTGCGGGTGCGCCACGAGCTGCCCCATGGCGCGACCGCGCTCGAATGGTTCGACCATCGCCAGACGCTGGCGCTGCTGCCGCTCAACGGGAATATGGCCGGCGCCGTGTTGACGCTGCCGGAGGAAGCGGCGCGGCGGGTGGCGGCCTTTGACGATGCCAGCCTCGGCCGCGACCTTACCCGCCGCTTCCGCCAGCGGCTGGGGCGCATGGAGGTGGTGAGCGACCGTAACGTCTATCCGCTGGTCACCACCTGGGCGCACCAGTTCGTGAGCGGGCGCGCGGCGCTGATCGGCGATGCCGCGGTGGGGATGCACCCGGTGACCGCACATGGCTTCAACCTGGGACTGGGCGGCCAGGCGCTGCTCGCCGCCGAGGTGCTGGAGGCGGTGCGGCGGGGGATGGACCCTGCGCTGCCGGCGGTGTTGCGCCGCTTCGAGAGCGGTCACCGGGCGGCGTGCAAGCCGCTCTACACGGGCACCAACCTGCTGGTGCGGCTGTTCACCGACGAGCGGCTGCCCGCGCGGGCGATGCGCCACGCGGTGCTGCGGCTGGGGGCCGGGCTGCCGTTCGTGCGGCCGACGGTGCGGGCGATGCTGACGCATTGAACCCCCTTCCTCCCCTGCGCCAGCAGGGGAGGATTTCGCATGAACCTCCCTCTTGCATAATCTCTTTCAAGATATATCTTGTGCGCATCAAGACTCGAACGAGAAAGAGATCATCATGTTTTTCCATTTTGGACATCACGGCCATGGCCGTCATCAGGATCGCCATTGCGGGCGCGGCCCACGGGGGCGCGGCGGCTGGGGCGGGGGCTTTCCCGGCGGCTTCGAAATGGCCTTTGCCATGGGCGAGCGCGGTCAGGGCGGGCGTGGGCGGCGCATGTTCGGCGGAGACGAGCTCCGCTTGATCCTGCTCAAGCTGATCGAGGAGGCGCCGCGCCATGGCTATGACCTGATCCGCGAGATCGAGGCGCGTTCCAACGGCGCCTATGCGCCGAGCCCTGGCGTGGTCTATCCGACGCTGACCATGCTCGACGACATGGACCTGATCGCCGAGCACAAGAGCGACGGCGCCAAGAAGCAGTTCGCGATCACCGAGGCGGGCACTGCACATCTGGCGGAGAATGCGGACGAAGTCGCGGCGCTGTTCCAGCGGCTGGCGGAACTGGGTGAACGCCATGCCCGCACCAGCGGCGGGCCGGTGCGCCGGGCGATGCACAATCTGAAGACCGTGCTCGCCGCCAGCGTGTTCGACGAGGAGGTCGATCCGGAGCGACTGCACGCGATCGCCGAGATTCTCGACGAAGCCGCCCGCAAGATCGAGCGGCTATAGGCAACGATGCCCCGGATCGAGATTTTACGTCGTCGTCTGGGGTTCGCCCCCGGTGCGGCCAAGGAGACCAGAATGACGATTGCGCCTTTCACTGCCCATGCGCTGGTGCCGACCGACCATGCCAGCCGCTACCTCCAGCAGCTGTGCAAGCATTGGCAGCATAATCTGCAGGTGGAATTCACCGCCGAGAACGGGACGGTGGTCTTCCCGAAAGATGCGCGCGGCGCCAACCATCCCGGCGACGCGGTGGTGGCGTTCAACGTAGCCGAGACGGGGCTCGAGGTGCGGATCGACGCCACTTCGGCCGAGCAGTTGGAGGGGTTGCAGGGCGCGGTTGCCCGGCACCTCGATCGTTTCGCCTTCCGCGAAGGCGAATTGCAGTTCGACTGGCAGTAGCAAAAAGGGCGCCGTCTTCGCGGCGTCCTTTTCGGCTCACGCGGTCGCGAGCGCCCGGCGCTTGCGAAGCGCCGCACCCAGGGCGCCGAAGCCGACCAGCAGCATCGCCCAGCTTGCGGGCTCGGGCACCGCGTTGGTCGGCACGAAATTGCCGTTGCCGTTATAGGTGCCGAGATGGACTTCGCCGTTCAGCTTCATGTTGAGCGCGACGATGCTGCCTTCGATGGCGCTGCTGTTCGTCAGCGTCGCCTTCGGGGCCAGGATGCTGCCGTGGAAGCCCTTCACCGTCAGGTCCGTCGCCTGGGCGAAGTTCCAGATGACGCTTTGATTCAGTGCCTTGCTGTTGATGTTGCCGCCCTGGACGAGATTGGTTCCCAGCACGTTGATGATCGTGGTGGTGCCGTTCGGCGCGCGCGCGAAAAGATTGTCGAAATTGGCGTTCTGGTTGGTGAATGCCGCCTCCGTCATCGTGAACACGGCATAGCCGTTGCTGGCCCGCGAATAATCGAGCGCGCCGTTGGTCGAGGTGATCGTGCTGAGCGAGGGCAGCTTGGCAAGGTTGGTCGACAGCGCGTTGAGGTTGCCGCTCAGTTCGTTCATGCGCAGGACCAGGCCCGCTGCGACGTCGTTGGCGCCGCCCGCCGCCAGGCTGGCATCCTTGCGGGCACCGTTGATGCCCGATGCCGCCTTGCCGCCATAGGTGACGCTGTGGTTGTTGACGTTCATCGAGCCGGTGAGGTTGCCGCCGACCACCAGCGCGCCGACCGAGCCGCGCGCGTCGTTGAAATCGAAGCTGCCGACATTGCCGCCGATGCGGGCAGTGTTGCCCAGCGTACCGTTCTGGCCGTTGGCATAGCCTGCCTTGAGCCGGATGGAGCCGGTGGCGTTGCCCACCACGCTCAACACGTCGAAGGTCGACGATGCGGAACCCTGGCTCTGCGAACCGATGCCGAAATTGGTGAAGTTCTGGGCGACCAGGTTCTTCACGAACGTACGGCCTTCGACTTCCTGGCCATTGGTGGTGAGCGTATCGAGCACGACCAGGTTGAGTTCGCGCATCGCCTGCAGACCGGCGGCGGCGCTGGGCCGCGCGGTAGCCTTCGCAGTCGGCGCGGGGCTCGGCTTCGCGCCGGTCTTCGCGAGGGCCGCGGGGGTGAGCAGCAGCGCTGCGATGGCCGACATGGTCAGGAGACGCATACGATTTCCTTCAAACGGTACGATCGATCGGCAGCCTGAACCGGAACCGGTGCGCGCTGATCCTTGCTGGATGGGGGGGTAATCCTTTGTTACCCCATGATGCGCAAGCCGGCACTTTGGTTAAGGGAACGCTGGAGTCTCAATTCGATACGGCGCAGGGCGCCACCGATCCGCCGTCAGGCGGGTCCGGCGCGCGATCAGCCGCGGCGGGCGGCCAGGATGTCGAAATAGCTGTCCAGCACGGCGCGGTTCACCTTGTCCCACACCAGCGCCTTCGCTTTTTCATGGCCGGCGGCACCCTGCGCGGCGGCGAGCGCGGGATCGGCGATCAGCCGCGCGATCGCAGCGGCATAGGCTCGCACGTCGCGCGGCGGCACGAGGAAGCCGTTGACGCCATCTTCCACCAGATCGATCGCCCCGGTGGCGCGGGCCGCGACCACCGGCACCCCACAGGCCATCGCCTCCGAGGTGACGTTGCCGAACGTTTCCGTGACCGAGGGATTGAACAGCACGTCCATTGAGGCGACCGCGCGGGCGAGATCGTCGCCGCGCTGGAACCCGGTGAAGATCGCACCCGGCACGCGATCGGCAAAGGCCTGCCGCGCCGGCCCTTCGCCGATCACCAGCACGCGGTGCGCGATGCCGCGGGCAGTGAGTTCGTTGCAGACCTCGCCGAAGATATCCAGGCCCTTTTCCAGGACAAGCCGACCGAGAAAGCCGACCGCGAACGCGTCGTCCGCCAGCCCCAGTGCGCGCCGCCATTCCAGGCTGCGCCGCTGCGGGTGGAAGCGCGCATGATCGACCCCGCGCGACCAGATGCCGATCGGGGTCTTCACGCCCCAGCCGCGGATCAGCTCGGCGGTGGAATCGCCCGGCGTCACCACCTTGTCGACGCGATTGTAGAAGCGCGTCAGCAGCTTGATGATCACCGGCGCAACGAAGCCGAGGTGATAATAGGCCGGATAGGTCTCGAACCGGGTGTGCAGCGAGGCGAGGGTGCCGATGCCGCGTTCGCGCGCCCAGGTGACGGCGCCGTGGCAGAGGAATTCGGGCGCCGACACATGGACGAGATTGGGAGCAAAGGCTTCAAGATCGGCGCGGATGCTTTTCGGCAGGCCGGTGGCGAACTTGTACTCGGCCCGGCCGCCCGGCACCGGCCAGGCGGGCACGCTCACCAGATCGCCGGTCGGCGGAAAGGCGGGGGTGTCGGTGGTCGGCGAATAGACGCGAACGGAGACCCCTTGATCCAGCAGATAGCCGACCAGCTTGTTCAATGCCTGGTTCGCGCCATCGCGAACATAGTTGTAATTGCCGCTGAAGAGCGCGACACGAAGATCGGAGGGCTGCATTTGGCGGCGGCATAGTCCGGCGCGCAGGAGCGGGCAAGCGGACGGGTTGTCCCAAGTCGAGGAAGGGCCCGCGGAGCTTCGCTGCCGGGAGCGTGGATTCGCCGCGGCGGCTGCGGCGGACTGCGGCGGGGCAGGGATTGCCGTTCCCTTTTCGTTTCCGTTGGGCTACAGCGCGCGGATGGCGAAACCCCAGAAACGCTATGTCTGCCAGGCTTGCGGCTCCGTGACCTCGAAATGGGCGGGCCAATGCGCCGATTGCGGCGAGTGGAACACGCTGGTGGAGGAAGTGGCCGCCGCCGCCACACCCTTCCAGGCCAAGCATAATCTGCAATCCGGCGGGCGGGCGATCCAGCTTTCCGGCCTCAATACCGATGTCGCCCTGCCGGAGCGGATGGCGAGCGGGATCGCCGAGCTCGATCGCGCGCTCGGCGGCGGCTTCGTCGAGGGATCGGCAACGCTGATCGGCGGCGACCCTGGCATCGGCAAATCCACGCTGCTGCTGCAAGCGGCGGCCCGGATTGCGGAGCGCGGGCTGGCAGTGGCCTATGTTTCGGGTGAGGAGGCAGCGGATCAGGTGCGGTTGCGCGCGCGCCGGCTGGGGCTGGGGCATGCGCCGGTGCAACTCGCGGCGGCCACGTCCGTGCGCGACATTCTGACGACGGTGGGCGCGGGCACGCCGCCGGACCTGCTGATCATCGATTCGATCCAGACGATGCATTCGGACCTGATCGAGGGGGCACCGGGCACGGTGAGCCAGGTGCGGGCGAGTGCGCAGGAACTGATCCGCTTCGCCAAGGAACGCGGCACTGCGCTGGTGCTGGTGGGGCATGTTACCAAGGACGGCGCGATCGCCGGTCCACGCGTGCTGGAGCATATGGTGGATACGGTGCTGGCGTTCGAAGGCGAGCGCAGCCACCTGTATCGCATCCTGCGGGCGGTGAAGAACCGTTTCGGTGGCACCGACGAGATCGGGGTGTTCGCGATGCAGGCGGAGGGACTGACGGAGGTGGGCAACCCATCCTCGCTCTTCCTGACGCAGCGGGACGAAAATGTGACCGGCACGGTGGTGTTTCCCGCGCTGGAGGGAACGCGGCCGGTGCTGGTGGAGGTGCAGGCGCTGACGGTGCGGCTCGCTTCCGGGGCGACGCCGCGGCGTGCGGTGGTCGGCTGGGATTCGGCGCGGCTTTCGATGGTGCTGGCGGTGCTGGAGGCGCGCTGCGGGCTGAGCTTCTCCGCGTGCGAGGTCTATCTGAACATCGCGGGCGGCTATCGCGTGCAGGATCCGGCGGCCGATCTGGCGGTGGCAGCGGCGCTGGTTTCGGCGCTGTCCGAGCGTCCGATGCCGGCGGATGCGGTGGCATTCGGAGAGATTGCACTATCGGGGGAGATCCGCCCGGTCGCGCACGCGCCGCTGCGGATGCGCGAGGCGGGCAAGCTGGGTTTCGCCAGCGCCCTGGCACCCGCCGCGCACGCCGGTGAAAGCGGACCGCTGACGCTGCGGGGTTTTCGCAATTTGGGTAGCTTTGTCGGCCACCTTCTGGGCAAATCGGACTAGCGTCGGCTGCCTGTGGTGGAAGATCCGTTTTGACACAGGTTAGAGACAGAATCCCCGAGGCTATGGCGAATAACGGACTGGCTTCGCCCCTGGGCAGGAACTATTTGGGCTGTGCGTAGTTTTCTGCTTCTGATAACATAAGCTTAATCTATTTAGTTAACAGGCTGGCTTGCGCAAGTGAGCGCATTTGGGGGCATGCGGTAGTTGCGTAAATCGGCAACATTGGCAGGTCGGAAGGGTTTGCGGGCGCGCAAACGTCGGCTGCTGCTGACCGTTGCGATTATCGCGCCGCTGTTCATCACTACCTCCGCCGGTATCGCCGTTGCGCCCGTTTCCGCGGCCGTCGATGCGCTCTCCGTGCTGGCGGCGCGATCGCCGGGCGTGCGCGCAGAAGGCGCGTTCAGCACCAAGAGGTTGCGATTGTTGCCGCTTGCCGATGCCGATGCGCTTAGCGGCAGCGAGGTTCTTGCCAATCTTCCTCCGGCGATCGGAACGCCGTTGGCTCCGTTGCCGGCGGCGGTGCCGCTTCCCGCCGACACGATGCCCGCCGGTGAGGCAATGATGCCGCCGCCGGCGTTCGCGCAGATACCCTATGTCGCGCTGGCCGATGGCCCGCCGGGCGGCGCGGGGCCGAGCGGTTCGAACGGTGGAGGGCAGGGCCTGGCGCCGTCGCCGGTGTTCCCGGGCGGCGGAGGAAGCGGCGGTGGCGGTGGCGGTGGCGGCATCATCGTCGCGCCGACGCCGACACCGACCCCACCAACCCCGCCGCCGCCAATCCCTCCGATCTCGGCGGTGCCGGAGCCGGCGAGTTGGGTGCTGATGCTCGTCGCCTTTCCGATGATCGGGGCGATGGTTCGTCGCCGGAACCGGAGGCTGGCCGCCGCTTGAAGACCGCGCGCCCGATCGGTCTGTGGATTTCGCTGGCGGCGATCGCCGTTGCCGTCGCCGTGTCGGCTGGAATGGCGTTGTTTCGCCAAAAACCCGCCGTGGCGGTTGCTACGCTGCCGCTACCGCCCAAGACTGCGCGCATCCGCCTTATCGGCCAAGAAGATGTCTTCTCCCGCGCCGATGGTACCGCGCAGCCGGTGAAAAGCCTGCTCCGGCTCGAGGCGCCGATGCGGTATGGCAGCTTCGTCTGGAACGAACGGGGTGTCCCGGCGGGCGAGACATGGTTGCGCATCGACCTGTCGAAGCAGATCCTGTCCGTCTTCCGTGGTGGCGAAGAGATCGGCACCAGCGTGATCCTGTACGGCCAGGACGACAAGCCGACACCGACCGGCGACTTCCCGGTGCTTTGGATGGGCAAGAACCATCGTTCCAGCCTGTATGATGCCGAAATGCCGTACACGCTGCGGCTGACGCGCGACGGCGTGGCGATCCATGGCAGCGATGTTCGCGAAGGGTTGGCGACGCATGGCTGCATCGGCGTGCCGATGGGCTTCGCGGCGCATCTTTTCGACGTGGTGAAGCCCGGCACGATCGTGACGGTGCTGCGCTGAACGCCGGCGGGGCGCTCAGGGCGCCTTGTCGCCGCGCGGCATATCGTTCTGCGCCAGCGTCGCATAGACCGAGCGGCCGTTGCGCGTACGGCTGACATCGATCACGCACATATGGCCATAGCGGCGATGGGCGCCGCAGCCGATGCCAGCGTAGCGAAGTTCCTGGTTGAACAACAGCAGACGGTGGCTGCGATCGGGTACGCCATCGTCCACCACCAACTGGCGCACCACGGCCTCGGCGTCGGCATAGCCATAGGAGATGCTTTCGCCGACCAGGGTGCCGCCGCCGCGCCGGCGGACGCGATCTGCCGGCGTGGCGCCATCGGGGGAGACATGGCCGCGCGCGCCAAGTGGCCCCTGATCGGCGACATGGTCCTGCGCGGCGAGATCGAGCAACGTACCGCGATCGAGCGGCGGCAGCGGCCGCTGCCGTTCGAGAAAGGCGATCGCGTCATCGATTGCGCGCAGCCCTTCGCGAGTCATGACGCCGCTCGGCTGCTCGGGGGCGTACAGGGCGTTGCCGACGAAATGCCGGCGCAATCCGCGCAGCCGATCGGCATAGCCTGCCGGATCCTGCCGGACCTGGTTGATCCGTTCGAGAACCTGATCCTCCAGCGGGGCAACGTTCCCGGCCGCCGTGAGCATCAAGGCGCCACCCGCGAGGGCGATACGGAAAAGGCTAGGGATGCCGGCCACGCCATACTCCACCGAGTTCCGGCGGCTACGGGCCGGATCTGCTGGAATCCGGTGTGATCGAAATTAGCGAAAATCCTCTCGATATAGATGGTTACTTGATAGGGTTAATTCAGAATGCAGGCTTGTGCGGGGGCGCTTGATGATTTCGCCGCGCAAGCTAGGCTGACCGCCACATCCCGGAATCTGGAGAAGACCTTGCGCCGTTCCCCCTTGCTCGCCGCCTCTCTTGCCGCGCTCCTCCTCACGCCGCAGGCGCCGGCGCAGGACAAGGGCGGCGATGCCGCCGCTGCCGACAAGTCCGACGCCAAGGACGCGAAGAGCGAGCTGCCGCCGCTGCCGGAGGACAAGACGATCACGCAGAGCGCGGTGATCGGCGGCAAGGCGATCCGCTATCAGGCGACGGTAGGCAAGCTGCCGGTCTATGACGGCAAGGGCAAGAAGATCGGCGAGGTCGTCTATACCGCCTATGTGGTGCCGGGCGGCGATGCCCGCCGGCCGGTGACCTTTGCCTTCAACGGCGGGCCGGGCGCGTCCTCGGTCTATCTGAACCTGGGCGCGGTGGGGCCGAAGCGGGTCCAGTTCGGCGACAAGGGCGATGCCCCCTCCGATGCGCCGCTGCTGGTCGACAATCCGGCGAGCTGGCTTGACATGACCGACCTGGTCTTCATCGATCCGATCGGCACCGGCTTCAGCCGCAGCCTGGTGGACGAGGAGGCGACCAAGAAGGCGTTCTACGCCACCGAACCGGACATCAAATATCTTTCGCGCATCGTCTATGACTGGCTGGTCAAGAACGAGCGGCTGCGCGCGCCGAAATTCGTGATGGGCGAAAGCTATGGCGGCTATCGCGCGCCGCGCATCGCCTATGAGCTGCAGACCCAGCTCGGCGTGGGCGTGAACGGCATCGTGATGGTTTCGCCCTATCTGGACCCTGCGGCGACGTCAGGGTCGGACGCGCTGTCGCCGTTGCCATGGATGATCAACCTGCCGTCGATGGCGGCCGGGCATCTGGAGCGCCAGGGCAGGCTGACTCCGCAGGCAATGGCGGCGGTGGAAGCCTATACCCGCGGCGCCTTCGCCACCGATCTTCTGGCCGGCCGTTCGGACCCGCAGGCGACGGCGCGGCTGGGGCAGAAGGTGGCGGAACTTACCGGGCTCGATCCGAAGCTGGTGGCGCGGCTCGACGGGCGGGTGGACGAGGGCACCTATCTGCGCGAGGTGCACCGCGAGGACCAGAAGGTGGGCAGCGTCTATGACTCCAACGTCGACGCCTATGATCCTTTCCCGAATGCCGCCGAGCGCAAGTCGGGCGACCCGATCCTCGAGGGGATCATTGCCCCGACGACGAGCGCGATGGTGGATTTCATCACCCGCGAACTGGGCTGGAAGACGAACGCGCGGTACAACGCGCTGTCGTACACGGTGAACCAGGCATGGGACCGCGGCACCCCCGACGACGCGCCGGTGAGCGACCTGCGCAAGGCCGTGGCCAACGATCCGAAGATGGGGGTGCTGATCGTCCATGGCTATAACGACCTGTCCTGCCCCTATTTCGGATCGCGGCTGATCATCGACCAGATGCCGCGCTTCGGCGTGGACCAGCGGGTGAGGCTGGGCGTCTATCCGGGTGGGCACATGTTCTATTCGCGCGGTGCGAGTGCGGAAGCGTTCAAGGCGGATGCGCGAACGCTGTACGTGCGGTGACCTGCCAAGGCCCTCTTCACCTCCACGGCTATCCTGCTAAGGGGCGGCCATGACCGGGCTCGACATCGTCACCTTGCTGATCATCGCCGGCGCGGCGGTGCTGGGATTCCTGCGAGGCTTCACCACCGAGGTGCTGGCGTTCCTCGCCTGGATCCTGGTGGTGGTGGCGGTGAAGTTCTTTCATGCCGGTCTTTCCGCGCTGCTCGCGCCGCTGATCGGGACGGAAGGGGGTGCCGCGGTGCTCGCCTTCGCGCTGCTGGCGGGTTCCAGCTATTTCGGCGGGCGGCTGATCGCCAACACGCTGGGCGGGCAGATGCGCAATTCGATGCTCGGCCCGATCGATCGCGCGCTCGGCGTCGGTTTCGGCGTGGCCAAGGGGCTGATCCTGGTGAGCATGGGGTTCCTGGTGCTGATGCTGGTGCTCGACACGTTCGAGGGCGGGCGGACGCACCGGCCGAAATGGATCACCAAATCGGTGACCTATCCGCTGCTCGACACCACCAGCGCGGCGATCGGCGATTTCGTCGACCGCCGACGCAAGGGCGAACCGGTGTTCGGCGGGGACAATGCCAGCACCGCGCGCGAAGACGAAGCGGTTCCGCCTCGGCGCAAGGCGGCGGACTGATCCCTTCCGCGCCGGGGGGCGGGCGCGCACAACCCATATGAAAGACGGGCATTTCGCACTCGCAACTGCGGCGTCGCTACCCTAGATCGGGGGCATGAACGCGCCGCTCTACAATCTCGAAATCCTGCGCCTGGCCGCGGCCATCCCCTATCACGAAAGGCTGGAGCGCCCCGGCGGCACGTCCGAGAAACGCTCGCCGGTCTGCGGCAGCCGCGTGACCGTCGATATCGCGGTGGACGATAGCGGTCGCGTTGCCGAGCTGGGGATGCTGGTGCGGGCCTGCGCCCTGGGCCAGGCTTCGGCCGCGCTGCTTGGCGAAGCGGTGATCGGCCGCACCCCCGCCGAGATCGCGACGGCGCGCGACGACCTTGCCGCCTGGCTTGCGGGGGAGCGGGAGGCTGCACCCGATTGGCCCGGCATGGCGCTGTTCACGCCCGCGCTGCCGCATCGCGGACGCCATGCATCGATCCGGCTGGCGTTCGAAGCCGCAGCCGACGCAGCTGCGCAGGCAGCGGAGGCTCGGGTCTGATGGCACATGCGACGGACGGTTCGATCCTCGCCGATGCGGTGCCGATGCTGGGCTTCCCGCTTGCCTTTGTGCTGTTGTTCCGGCGGCTCGGCCTGGGTGCGACCCTGGGCTTTCTGGTCGCCGGTGCGTTGGTCGGCCCGCATGTGTTGGGGCTGGTCGGCGATGCCGAGGGGAAGATGGGCATCGCCGAGCTCGGCATCGCGCTGCTGCTGTTCCTGGTCGGGCTGGAGCTGAGCCCGACGCGCCTGTGGCGGATGCGCCGCGATATTTTCGGCCTCGGCCTGTTGCAGGTCGCGCTATGCGGCGTGGCCATTGCCGGCGTCGTCTGGGCGGTGACCGGATCGACCCTTGCCGCCGCACTGGCGCTGGGCCTGCCCATGGGGCTCTCCTCCACCGCGCAGGTGCTGCCGCTGCTGCAATCGGCCGGCCGCCTGCGGACGCCCTTTGGCGAGCGCGCTTTCGCGATCCTGCTGTTCCAGGACCTGTCGATCGTGCCGCTGATCACCATCGTGGCGGCGTTGTCGCGCAACCCGGCCGATCAGGGCGGCCCGCCGGGATGGCTGCTCGGCCTCTATACGGTCGCCGCGATCGTCGGACTCGTCCTCGCCGGGCGGTTCCTGTTGCGACCGCTGTTCCGGCTGATCGGCAATCTCGACGAGCGCGAGATGTTCGTCTTTGCCGGGTTGCTGACGGTGATCGCCAGCGCCGCGGTGATGGAAGCGCTGGGCCTTTCCGCCGCGCTGGGCGCGTTCATCGCCGGCGTGATGCTGGCCGATTCACCGTTCCGGCACGAGCTGGAAGCGGATGTGGAGCCGTTTCGCGCGATCCTGCTCGGGCTGTTCTTCGTCGCGGTGGGCATGACGCTGGACCTGCATGCCATCGCCGAGCGGCCGTTCTTCGTCGCCGGCATGGCGCTGGCGCTGATCGCGACCAAGGCGGCGCTGATCATGGGGCTGGGCCTGTTGTTCGGGATGAAGACGCGCGGCGCCTTCGCGCTGGGCGTGTTGCTGAGCCAGGGCGGCGAGTTCGGCTTCGTGCTGTTCGCGCAGGCGCAGAAGGCGCTGCTGATCGAACCGCAGGCGGCGAGCGTGTTCAGCGCGATCGTTACCGTCTCGATGGCAACCACGCCGTTCCTGATGATGGCGACCCGACGGTTGCGCACCGAGCCGCCCAAGGCCGGCGCGGTGCCCGACGGGCCGCAGCAGGAAGGCGCGAATGCCGTGGTGGTGGGGTATGGGCGATTCGGCCAGACCGTTGCGCAGATGCTGATCGCACAGGGGATTCCGGTGACGATCATCGACCGGGATGTGGAGATGATCGAAACCGCCGGGAGCTTCGGCATGAAGGTCTATTATGGCGACGGCACCCGTACCGATCTGCTCCGCCAGGCTGGGGCAGGCGACGCCGAACTGCTCCTGTTCTGCCAGGACGGCGACGTGATGGACACGGCGGCGGTGGAGGGGATCCACGCCGCGTTCCCGCACGCCAGCATCTTGGTGCGCGCCTATGACCGGCGCAGCGTGATGAAGCTGAAGGGCGCGCCGCTGACGGGCGTGGTGCGGGAAGTGATGGAAAGCGCGATCGTGATGGCGCGTCGGGCGATGGACGCGGTGGGCGTCGACGGTGCGGAGATCGACAAGACCGAAGCCGAATATCGCCGGCGCGACATTGCGCGGCTCAAGGAGCAGAAGGAAACCGGCGATCTCTATGCCGGGCGAGACGGCATGTTCAGCCAGGCCGCGGCGGCTGCGGCGGCGGTGCAGGATCGGGGCGATGGCTGAGGGTGGGAAGGGCGCATGAACTGGATTGCGGTGTTGGCGGCGCTCTCGGGCGCGATGGCGGTGGCGGCCGGCGCGTTCGGCGCGCATGGCGCGCACGGGCAGGCCGTCGAGTGGCTGAAGACGGGCGGACAGTATCAGCTGATCCACGCGGTGGCCGCGCTGGTGGCGTTGCAGTTTGCGGCGAGGGGACCGGCGGCGCTGTTCGTCGGCGGCGGATTCGTGTTTGCCGGCACGCTGTATTTGATGGCGCTGGGGCTGCCGCGCTGGCTCGGCGCGATAACGCCGATCGGCGGCACGGCGATGATCCTCGGCTGGCTGTGGCTCGCCTGGCTGCTGGCCTCGAAGGGGGCGAAGTGAGCGCGCCGCAGACCTTGTGGGACCCGGCGCAGGTCCGCCTCTGGCTCGAACGGCGGGTCAAGGCCGCCCGCGCCGACCAGGACGTCGCCGATCGCTATGGCCGCGACCGCGAGGACGACTATGACAAGGCCGCGGCCGAGGAATGGGTGTGCGAGCAGTTCCGGCACAGCGACGCCGTCGAGGATCAGGCGCGGCTCGGCGAGGCACTCAAGGCGCTGCTGGCGAAGGGCGACTTCTACCGCGCGGGCGTGCGCAACGAACAGCGCTTCGAACGCGAGGTGAAGGCCTATCTGCGCAAGCTCGCCAAAATGGCGAAGACCAACACGGGGTTCGGCAAGACGCTGCGGTATCAGTGACGCGACTTATTCAAGCCCCTCCCCTTCAGGGGAAGGGCTTTAAAGTGCGATCATTTCCCCGCCCGCCGGCAACGATCCGAGCAGTAGATCACCTTCTCCCAGTTCCGTTCCCACCTCTTCCGCCAGGCGAAGGGGCGCTGGCAGACCGGGCAGGTCTTGGTCGGCAGGTCCCGCTTGGCGACGCCGCGCGGCATGGCGTCACTCCGCGCCGACGATCTTGGCGACGCCGGCCGCGACCGTCGGGTGGTAGCTCGCCTTCGACGCTGCGTAGAAGCGCCGCGCGATCGGCTTACCCCAGTCACCCTGCGCCATCAGGTCCCGGTAGATCGGGTAGATCAAGAGGCCGCGGCCGACGCTGCCGACCAGCTTCTCGATCGACGGGATCGCCGGATCGTAGCGGTTGGCGATTGCCAACTCGCCCCAGGCGGAGCGCACATAGGCGTTGTTCGACGCCGAAAGTCCCAGCGTTTCGTCCAGCTCCTTCAACCGTACCGCCGTCTGCTTGCGGTCGAGGCCGTTCAGGAAGCGCAACCATTGCTGGGTCGCCCAGCCCTTGGGGTTGACCGCCGAAACCGGCCCGCCCGCATTCACCGCCGCCAGCTGCGCGTCGACCGCCTTCAGCGTGGCAGATTCGACATGCACCGCATTGTTCGGGAGCCCGGCGGCATAGGCCCATTTGTCGAGCTGGAGATTGGCTTCCAGCCCGGCATCGCCCTTGATGAGATTGGCACGCAGGTCCGCCAGGAAGCCGGCAGTGGTCTGCGGCTGGAAGGCGTGGCGATCGAAATAGCCGCGCAGATAGACGTCCCAGCGGGCGCGACCGACGATCCGCTCGATCGTCCGCAGGAAGGTCGACCCCTTGAAGTAATCGAGCTGACCGAACGTCGCGCCGGGCTCGCCATGCAGCCGCGTGGTCGGCGCCTCCATGCCGCCGGCATCGGCGATGTCGCGCTGCAGGCCGTCCCATTCGAGATCGGCATCGGTGGCGGCCCGTTCCTTGCCGTACACCGATTCCATGATCCGGTTCTCGAAATAGGTGGTGAAGCCTTCGTTCAGCCAGCTGTCCGACCAAGTGGCGTTGGTGACGAGGTTGCCCGACCAGCTGTGCGCCAGCTCGTGCGCGACCACGTCGACGTTCGACTTGTCGCCGGTGATGATCGTGGGCGTCAGGAAGGTGAGGGTGGGATTCTCCATGCCGCCATAGGGGAAGCTCGGCGGCAGGACGAGCATGTCGTAGCGGCCCCAGCGATAGGGGCCGTAGAGCGCCTGCGCCGCATCGATCATCGTCTCGACATCGGCGACTTCCTTGGCGGCGGCGGCGAGCATGCTCGGCTCGGTCCACACGCCGGCGCGCGGGCCGACGGGCTGGAAGGCGAGATCACCCACCGCGAACGCGATCAGATAGGGCGGCACCGGCTTGTCCATCCGGAAGCGGAAACGGTGCCAGCCCTTGCCGGCAGGAATGCCCTTGGCGCCATCCAGCCGCTCGCCGCTTGCAACGGCGACGAGATCGGCGGGGACGGTGAGCGTGGCGGCCCAGGTCTGGCGGATGCCGGGGCTGTCCTGGGTGGGGATCCAACTGCGGTTGTTGATCGGCTGGCCCTGGCTGAACAGATAGGGCTTCTTCTTGCCGGCGGTGAGTGTGGGGGCAAGCCACTGCAGCGCCGAAGCGCCGGGCGCGGTCGCATACTGAATGACGATCTTGCGCGCGCCGTTCAACTGCACGGTCAGCGGCGCGCCGAGATCGGGTTTGGCCGCGCCGACCGTGAAGGGGAGCATCTTGCCGGCGGCGTCGGTAACCTTGGCGATCACCAGTCCATCGTCGTCGAGCACGATCTCCTTGGCACCAGGCGCAGTGAGGATGTCGAGCGTGGCGGTGCCGCGGAGCGTCTTGCTTGCGAAGTCGGCGCGCAGATCGAGCGTGACATGGGTGACGCGCGCCACCTCCGGGCGGGCATGGGTCCACGCGTCCTTCGCTTCGGGCGTGGTGAGGATCGGCGCGGGGGCGGCCTGCTGGGCGAGGGCGGGGGAGACGAGCATGGTCGAAGCGGCGAGTGCCAGGGCAAGGATGCGCATGGCGCTTGGGTAAGCCGAAGCGTGCGCGCGGGCAACCGGCGATGCACGCTGTACCCACGCCATCCAGGCTTTGGCGGGGCGAAACTATATTTTCTAGTATATCGTTGTTAATAGTTGAATGTGAAATTCATCTATCGTACGTTTTCATTATAAACTCCACGTCATTGAATAAACTCTGCGATTATTCCCCTTTTATGGGGGATATATTGTCGCGAGCGACGGGTCGTGCCGTGATGATGGGCGTGCTCCGCACAGGGTCGCAAGATTTTATTCCTGTGTTTTAGGAGTTTGCGATGAACTTTAGCTATGCCGACCTGGAAATGGACGCGGATGCCGCCGTGCCCTTCGCCGCCCAAACGCTGTTCGCAGACGCGATGGACGAGGCGGACATCCCCTTGCTGACGCCCGGACAGGATTGGCTTGTCGTCAATGGCCAGGGCGTGGCCGGGCCTACACCGGTGCGCTCGGATATGGTGTACGACGCCGCAATCTATCCGGTGCCCGCCTGTCGCCGTACCCGCGGCTATTGGCTGAACGTCTATCCGGGTTCGACGATCGGCCAGGTCACGGTGCTGACGATCCAGGCGCTGGGCGCGACCGAGACGATCCCGGTCTCGTGCGAGGGTGCCGTGGTGCAGGCGCCGTTCGGTCGCAATCCGATCGATGGCAGCTACGGGCACCTGGTTCGCGTCGCGGCGCGGGCTGGGCAGAATGGCTGGGCCACCGTGTCCGCGGTGCTCACCCCCGCTTATGGCGGCATGGCCGAAACGGTATCGATCGTGTTGCACCTCAACACCGAAGCGACGGGTGCGGGCTATGTGCCGACGACCATCCGGTATGTCCGGGTCGGCGGCAGCGACGCCAATGACGGCCTGACGCCGGCCACCGCCAAACGCACGCTGAAGGGCGCGGTCGATGGCGCCCCCTTGAGCGGTGCGACCTCGTCCAAGAACGCGATCTGGGTATTCGATATCGGCCCGGGCGCCCGCGACGATCACCCCTGGGCGCGGGTGGACGGCAAGGACGTCGGCCAAGCCATGCCGGGGGTGGGCCGGGCGTTCGCCTATCAATGGGTGGTGCGGGGACAGGGGCGCGATTCGACGGTGCTGACGGTCGATCCGGTTTCGTACAATTACGACTGGACGATCACCGGCGGGACTGGCCGGCCGCCCAAGATCCAGGGGCTTACCCTCGACCTGAAGGAAGTGCTGCAGAAGCGCGGCGGTGCGTGGTTCGACGATTGCGCTCTGACCGACGATTGGGGAAAGAACCGCCCGCGCGTGTTCGGCTATCCGAAGGGGGATGACGTGCTGACCGGCCGCTTCCCCAGCGGCTTTTCGCCCGGTGCCTGTCTGCGTTTCCGGGACTCTCCGACCGCACCGGATGTGCATCCGCGCTGGATGATGTCCAACTGCGATGTGGTGATGGGCGAATGCGGCACGATCCAGCAGCGGCTGAACTGTCGGCTGACGATTTCCTATGACGTCGTGGCCGTGGCGGATTCGGGCAATTGGGCGCACCAGGGCGATCGGGCGCGGCAGTTCGGCAATCTGGACCAGGCGCTGCATTCGGGCGACTATCTGGTCGTTGCCAGCGTGCTGCAGGACGACGCCTATGGTGGCTACACCGAACTGACCTTCGACAATGGGCCGATCTGGGCGACGGCGACCGCCTATACGGTGGAGGGCGGCAACACCTTCCTTCGTGTGCTGGACGCCGCCGACGCCGCGGCCACGACCACGCAGCTTGGCTTTCCGATCAACTGCGACGGCACCCGCGACTTTCCGTATCTGGGCCATCGGATACGCCCGAACGACCTGACCGCCTTTCCCCCGGGCTGGGGATGGGATTCGGTGCAAAAGAAGGTCCGCATCTTCGGCAAGATCGCGTTGTCGCCGGGCGACAAGGTGCAGGCGTACACCGTCTCGCACGGCGATGCCGGGCAATTCATGCAGAATTACCGGCCCACCGCCAGAACGCGCGAGAACTACACCTTTGTCGACTGCCTATACGAAGGGCATACGTGGCAACCGATATTGCCGCAGGGCGGTACGATCGCCGCGAACGGCGCCACCGGCAATGGCACGCTGGTCGACATCACCGGGGTCAGCTTCACCGCGGCGGCCGGTTCCACCACCGTGCAGTTCGACGGCGGCACCATCCCGCCATGGCTCCAGCTGTACGACTGGATCGGTTACAACCCCACCGGCGCCCCGAAAAGCGCCGTCCTGCGCTGCGTGACCGCGATCCAGCCGGGAACCGGTGAGGTTACGATCCATGCACCTTTTCCAACCGTACGGGTGAACTCACCGGTGCAGTGCCTGAAGGCGATCGTCGGCGTCTATGTCGTCAACAGTATCTACAACAAGTCGGGCGATTCCTACATCGTCGGGCAATTGACACCTTGCCTGGTCGATACCGCGATGATCTGCACCACCTTCGCCGGCCGATCGACGAACGATCAGACGCTCTGGATCCGGACGAGCGCGACGGACGGCTCCGGCTTCTGGGATCTTCGGCTGATCGATTCGCTGTTCTTTTCGGTAACCCAGATCGACCCTTGGCCCGACCCCAGCGGGTTCCTGCTCGACAATTGCTGGACCGAGGTTGCGAACAACAGCCTGATCCCGATGCCGGCGGCGAATATCCTGAACGGGCGCGGCACGGGATTAGTGATGGGATATCCGGATCGAACGGCCCCCTATCAGATGGAGTATGTACCCAGCGCGACGATGACCAAGACGCTGCCCAGCCGAATCTATTGGCGACGTCGCTCGACCGGCGAGCGCATCGGCGCGATATTATGATGCTGCGTCGTTGCTGATGCCGTGCAGATCGATGCTTCCAATGCGGCATCGATCTGCGCGACGGTGCGGCAGGGTAGTTTCAGCGTTGCGTATCCAGGAACGCCGCCACCTTTTCCAGGTCGACCGTCTTGTCGAGATATGTCTGCCCGATGCCCTTCGCGAGCAGGAAGGGCAGGGTGCCGCCCTCCATCTTCTTGTCGTGCAGCATGTGGCCGACCAGCGTCTGCCCGTCCGCGGTCACCCCCGCGGCTGCCAGCCCGTCGGGCAGACCCACGGCGCGGAGATGGGCGGCGACGCGGCGGGCATCCCCGGCCGGGCAGAGCCCCTGTTCCGCGGAGAAGGCGAAGGCGAGCGCCATGCCGGCGGCAACGGCCTCGCCATGGAGCAATCGATCCGAAAAGCCCGTCTCCGCTTCCAGCGCGTGGCCGAAGGTGTGGCCCAGGTTGAGCAGCGCGCGGGTGCCGGTGGTCTCACGCTCGTCGGCAGCGACGATGCGCGCCTTGGCACCAACCGAATGGCCGATGGCGTGCGCGCGTGCGGCAGGATCGCCGGCGAACAGCGCCGCGGCGTTTTCCTCGCACCAGGCGAAGAACCCGGCATCGTCGATCAACCCGTATTTGGCGACCTCCGCATAGCCTGCGCGCAGGTCGCGCTGGGGCAGCGTATCCAGTACCTGCGGATCGATCAGGACGATCGAGGGCTGATGGAAGGCGCCGATCAGGTTCTTGCCGGCTTTCGAGTTGATCGCGGTCTTGCCGCCCACCGAGCTGTCGACCTGCGCCAGAAGCGTGGTGGGGATCTGGACGAAATGGCAGCCGCGCTTGAGGATGCTGGTGGCGAAGCCGACGAGATCGCCGATGACGCCGCCGCCCAGCGCGATCACATGATCGCTGCGGACCACGCCCTGCTCAAGCAGCCAGTCGGTGAGCGATTCCAGTTGTGCCCAGCTCTTCGTGCTCTCCCCCGCGGGAAGCGTGTGGACCGGCGCGACTATTCCCGCCGCGGCCAGGCTGGCGACGAGCGTTTCGCAATGGGCCGACAGGTTGGCATCGGTGATGATCGGTATCGGGCGGCCTCGCGAGGAAGGCGCCAGAATCTCGCCGGCGCGCGCCAGCAAGCCGGGTTCGATGCGCACGTCATAGCTGCGTGCGCCCAGGGCGACGGGGATGGTGGTCACTTGGGCAGGGCCTTCAGGATCGCTTCGACGGTGGTTTCGTGCGGTGCGGCTACGCTGGGCACGCGGATCTGCGCAAGCGCGTAATAGGGATTGCGCACGCGGGCGAGTTCGGTGAGCGTTGCCAGCGGATCCTTGCCGCGCAGCAGCGGCCGGGTATCCCGGCGGCGGACGCGATCGGCAAGGATCGCGGGTTCGGCATCGAGCCAGATGGAAATCGCGTTCGCGAGGATCAGTGCGCGTGTCTCATCATTGATGAAGGCGCCGCCGCCGGTGGCGATCACTTTCGGCGTGCCATCCACCAGCCGGCCGATCACGCGCCGTTCGCCGTCGCGGAAATGCGGTTCGCCGAATCGATCGAAAATGTCCGACACGCTCATTCCCGCCGCCGATTCGATTTCGGCATCGGCATCGACGAACGGTAGCCGCAGCCGCTGGGCAAGGCGGCGCCCTACCGTGGTTTTGCCGGCACCCATCAGCCCCACCAGTACGATTGGCTTGCCGATCCACCCCTGAAGTTGCGCGTGTGTTTGTAACATCGTGCGAAGGGCTATACAGCGTGCCCCCGTGTCGGGCAAAAGTCGCCCTGACCAGAGGAACGGACTTTTTTTGATGCCGCGTTTGCTTGTCGTGTTGCTTGTCGTACTGGCGCTGCTGGTTGCGGCGATGTTTGCCTTGGCCGGGCGGAACACCGTGAAGGAGCCGGTGCGCATGGAAAAGGCCGTCGCGCTTGAAAACCTGGCCAACTAGGGTCTCGCGGCTGGCGCTGGGGGCGCTGGTGCTGGCAGGGGTCGCCGTTCCGGCGCTGAGCCAGCAGAAGCAGCAGAACGCCCCCGAATCGCTGCTGCCGCCTGGTTTCGACCAGCCTGCGTCTGCGCGGCCGCAGCCACCGGCGCCGCGCCCTGCGCCGTCTCCGGCCCCTTCGGCTGCGCCGTCGCTGGCGATGCCCGATTCGGCGGTGCCGGCCAGCGCCGACGGCGAGAAGGATGCGTTCGACCTTGGCGAAACCAATGCAGTAGCCGCTGCCGAGTTATCGGCGATCGATCTATCCCAATATGATCTGCCCAAGGCGGCGCGCCACGGGCTGAACCGTGTCGGCACCTTTGCCTGGGGCAACGCGCCATTCCCGACGAATGCGTTCGGTGACGTGCCGGGGCGGCAGCTGGTGACGCTGATGCACCGGCTCGACGCGCCGGTCGCGTCGCGCTGGGTTTCCATCGCGCTGCGCCGCGCGCTGATGTCGCCGATCACCACCCCCTATGGCGTGAACGGTGCGGACTTCGCGGCCGAGCGCGCCTGGCTGCTGCTGCGCATGGGCGAATCGGTCGCAGCGCGCGCGGTGGTCAGCTTCGTCGATGCGGACGACTATACCAACGCGCTGGACCAGGCGACGATGCAGATCGCGCTGGCGTCGAGCGATCCCGCGGCAGTGTGCCCGATCGTCGACCGCGCGGCGGCTCGTCTGCAGGACCGCGGTTGGGCGCTCGCACAGGCAATCTGCGCGGCCCTGGGCGGAAAGCCGAGCGAGGCCGAGCAGCGGCTGGAAGCGGCGCGGCGCAACACGCTGCAGAACAATATCGACAATCTGCTGGCTGCGAAGCTGGTGGGCATGGGCGCCGATTCGCGCCGGGCGGTGACGATCGACTGGATCGGTGTGGCGAAGCTGACGCCCTGGCGGTTCGGCCTGGCGACCGCTGCCGGTGTCGACGTGCCCGACAATCTGTTTGCGACCGTGGGGCCGGAGGTCCGCTATTGGCAGGCATTGTCGCCGGCGGTCGCGCCCGCGGTCCGCGTGCCTGCCGCCGAACTGGCGGCAGCGGCTGGCGTATTTTCCAACGCCGGGCTGGTCGACCTCTATTCGGAGATCGACCAGAGCAGCGACGTGCCCGATGCGCTGCAGGCGACGGCGCGCGACCTGCGCACCGCCTATACCGGCGCATCGCCTGCCGAGCGCGTGCAGGCGATGCGCAAATTGTGGGATGCCGCGGAAACACCGCGGACCCGCTATGCCCGGCTGGTGCTGACCGCCAAGGCCGCAGCCTGGGTGCCGGCGAGCAAGGATATGGCGGATGCGGATCGGCTGATCGCATCGATGCTTTCGGCGGGATATGATGCGGCGGCGCTGCAATGGCGCGCGGTGGTGGCGCCGGGAAGCGAGGGCTGGGCGCTGCTTTCGCTGGCAGGCGGAGCGGGGCCGATCGGCTATGGCGATTTCGAGCGCTATGTCGGCGCGGCCAGCCCGCGCAAGGCGGCGATGCTGATGGCAGGGCTTGCCGGGCTGGGACGGTTGGCCCCGGCCGATGCGCGCCGTGCTGCCGAGGCGACGCAGGTGCGGATCGGTGGCGTCAACCGCTGGACCGAGGCGATCGACCGCGCGGGGTTCCGCAACCAGCCCGGCATGGTCGCGCTGCTTGCGGCGACCGGGATGCAATCCCCGCGCTGGGACCAGGTGACGCCCGAGGCGCTGTTCCACATCGTGTCGGCAATGCGCGCGGCGGGGATGACCAATTATGCGCGCCTTATCGCCGTGGAGGCGGTGACGCGGGCGGCGTGAGCGATTCCGGCGGCGACCGCGCGCTGATCGAGCGCTTCCTCGAGATGCTCCGCGCCGAATCGGGAGCGGCGGCGAATACCATTGCAGCCTATGGCACCGATCTGCGGCTGGCCTCCAAAGCGCTGGAGGGGCGTTTGTGCGATGCCGGGCGGCCGGAGATCGAGCGCCTGGCCGGCGGCTGGCACGAACTGGCGCGGGCGACGGTGGCCCGCAAATCTGCGGCGCTGCGCCGGTTCTTCGCCTTCTTGGTCGACGAGGGGCACCGCGCTGACGATCCCGGCGCCGCGCTGCCGCGGCCGGGCACCGCGCGCCGGCTGCCCAAGATCCTGAGCACCGGCGACGTCGACGCGATGTTCGCCGCCATCGCCGAGCGCCAGGCGCGGGTACCGCCCGATCCGCTGGACCTGCGGCTCGCCGCGTTGATCGAGCTGCTCTACGGCTCGGGCCTGCGCGCGACCGAACTGGTGTCGCTGCCGCGCAACGCGATCCATCCCGATCGCCCCTTTCTGATCCTGAAGGGCAAGGGCGGGCGCGAGCGGCTGGTGCCGATCTCCGATCGCGCGCGTGCGGCCGTCGCGCTCTGGCGGCGCGAGGTACCGCCGGACAATATGTGGCTGTTCCCTTCGGGCAAGAAGCACCTGACTCGGGTGCGGCTCTACCAGATCGTCCGGGCGCTGGCGGCGGTTGCGGGCATACCGCCCGAACGGGTGAGCCCCCACGTCCTGCGCCACGCTTTCGCGACGCACCTGCTGGAGGGCGGGGCGGACCTGCGTGCGCTGCAGGCGATGCTGGGCCATGCCGATATCGCCACAACCGAAATCTACACCCATGTCGACAGCCGCCGGCTGGTCGAACTCGTCAACGAGAGACATCCGCTGGGGCAGGCCCTCGTTGACGCGAAGCGCGGCTCCGCGTAGCGCCACGCGCATGACGACATTCCTCGACTTCGAGAAGCCGATTGCCGAGCTCCAGGGCAAGATCGACGAGCTGCGCAGCGCTGCCCAGGGCGGCGACGTGGACATCGCCGCCGAGATCGCCCCGCTCCAGGCCAAGTCGGACAAGCTGCTGCTCGACACCTATGCCAAGCTGACGCCGTGGCAGAAGACGCAGGTCGCCCGCCATCCCGAGCGGCCGCACTTCAAGCACTATGTCGCCGGGTTGATCGAAGACTTCATGCCGCTGGGCGGCGATCGCGCCTTTGCCGATGACAATGCGATCATCGGCGGCCTCGGCCGCTTCCGCGGGCGCCGCGTGATGGTGATCGGCCATGAAAAGGGCGACGATACCGCCAGCCGGCTGAAGCACAATTTCGGCATGGGCAAGCCGGAGGGCTATCGCAAGGCGATCCGCCTGATGAAGCTGGCCGACCGGTTCGGCATCCCAGTGGTCACGCTGGTCGACACCTCCGGCGCCTTTCCCGGCGTGCAGGCCGAGGAGCGCGGCCAGGCCGAAGCGATCGCGCGTTCGACCGAGGCATGCCTCGCGCTCGGCGTGCCGCTGGTCGCATCGATCCTTGGCGAAGGCGGTTCGGGCGGCGCGGTGGCGCTGGCTGCGGGCAACCAGGTGCTGATGATGGAGCATGCGGTCTATTCGGTAATCTCGCCGGAGGGCTGCGCCTCGATCCTGTGGCGCACCGCCGACAAGGCTGCCGACGCAGCGGAGGCGATGAAGGTGACCGCGCAGCACCTGAAGGAGCTAGGCGTGATCGACCGGATCGTGGCCGAGCCGCTGGGCGGCGCGCACCGCGCGCCGGGCCAGGCGGTGCAGGCGCTGGGCGATGCGATCGAAAAGGCGCTGTCCGCGATGGACGGGATGTCACCCGAAGCGTTGCGCCAGTCGCGGCGCGCCAAGTTCCTCGCGATGGGCCGGGTATAAGATCGGGTAGGGGCGGGCGGAAACGACGTGCCGCCCCGCACGGTTCGGGACGTGCCGGAGAACCTAGGCGGTCAGGATGCCTGCATCTTGGTGCTGGCAGTGCTGAAGGTGCTGCTCAGCTGATTGCCGAGGGTTCCCATGGCAGTTACCGCCGCAACTGCGATCAGCGCCGCGACCAGGGCGTATTCGATTGCGGTGGCGCCTTTGCAATGGACTGCGAGGGCCCGAAGAATCTTCATCATCATGCGTTCCCTTCTTTAAGCGTGTCGATGGGGAGCAGGTACCGGCCTGCCGGGGCCGCGTGCAGGCCGGCCCATGGCAGTGCCGGGTTACGATGCCTTCATGTTCGAGGTGACCGTGCTGAAGGTGGACTTGAGCTGGTTGCCCAGGCTGCCCATCGCCGTCACCGCCGCGACGGCGATCAGAGCCGCGATCAGGCCATATTCGATCGCCGTCGCGCCCTTGGCGTTCTTGAGAAAGTTGCGAAACCTCTGCATACCCGACTCCATCATCGCGGAAACGTTCATTATCTCGAAGCAGCCCGTGGCTCGGGTGCGCTTTCGGAATCGTAAGAAGGATGCGTTAAGAAGGGGCTAACTGGTCCCCTGTGGGGGATACGGTGGCAGGCTCGAACGCGCCCGCAAACTCGGCCATGGGTGCCGACAGATCCCTGGCAATCGAACCGGAAACGACAATGGAACCAGTCCAGCCGAAGTCCAACATGCTCCTGGTCGTCGCCGCTGCGATGGTACGGGGCGATCAGGTGCTCGTACAGCAGCGGCCGGAGGGCACGCAGATGGCAGGCCTGTGGGAGTTTCCCGGCGGCAAGATCGAGCCTGGCGAGAGCCCGGAGTCGGCGCTGGCGCGCGAGCTTCGCGAGGAACTGGGCATCGAAGTGAATCCGGCGGCACCGGTGCCGCTGACCTTCGCCAGCGCGCCATTGGGCGGACGGCACCTGCTGTTGCTGCTGTACCGGCTGGACAGCTGGCAGGGTACGCCCGAGCCGCACCATGCCAATGCCCTGCGCTGGGCCGATATGGCGACGTTGCGAACCCTGCCGATGCCACCTGCCGACCTGCCGTTTCTGGGCGTGCTCGACGCGCTGCTCGGGCGCCAGGCGTAGCGTTACGGCAGTTTCGCGGTGATCGCCGCCCGGCCTGGGAAGGCCTGCTCGTTCGCTCGATCCGAGCCGGCGCCCGTGCCGCTACGCCTTCGGCTTCAGGGCCGCCGCAAGCGACGCAGTGGCGCTGCCGCGACGTGCCGGCTGGGGCTGCGAGGCATCGGGCGCCCAGCCGGTGAGATAGAGGATCTCGAACCGTTCCGGCGTCCGCCCGTCCGGATCGGCACGCTCGACAAAGGCGGCGGCCGTTCCGAGCAGTGTCTCGCGGCGGAGCGGCGGGGTGCCCGGCAACAGGTTGGTCGCCGCCATGCCGCGAAGATCGCGGATCAGCCCAGCCAGGCCGGTATAGCGGACGGTGAGCGTCTCCACATCCGCGACGGGCAGGCTGAAGCCGGCGCGCGTCAACAGGTCGCCGGCCGAACGGACATCGATCTGCGGATGAAAGCGCGCGACAGGGCGATCCGCTTCGGCGGCGATCAGGCAGCCCCGTAGCGTGGCAAGTGTTCCCGCGCCGAGAAAAGCGCCGAGGAACAGACCGTCTGGCTTCAGCGCGCGGCGGGCGAGGGCGAGGGCGCCGGGCACGTCGTTCACCGTATCCAGCACGCCGGCGGACACTATCAGATCGAAGCTCCCCTCCGGAAAGGGATGCATATCCTCGTCTGCATGGATCGCGCCGCTGGCGGCGGCGAAGGCAGCGCCGGCTTCGAGCCGCGTGATCTCCGCACCGGGCCAGGTGAAGCTGCCGTCACAACTGCCGAGATCGAGGATGTGGCGGAATTCCCGCTTCACGCCCTCCAGCCGTTCGTACAGCCCTTCGAGCATGTGATCGCGCAGGAAGCTCTCATAGCCGCGGGCGGCGCGGTCGCGGCGTTTCCGGCGCAGGGCGCGGTCGAAGATCTCGGAGTCGGACACGGCCGCGCTTGTGCAGCGGGACGCGGGCGGCGACAAGAGCGGCGTGGACCCGCGGACGCCCTTCACCTGGCTGATCGATCTGGCGCTGCCGCCGCGCTGCCCGGGCTGCGGCGCGCTGGTGGAGGCGGATCATCGCTTTTGCGCCGGCTGCTGGGATGGGATGCGCTTTCTGGGGCCGCCCTGGTGTGCCGCCTGCCACACGCCGTTCGCGTTCGATCGCGGCGAGGGCGCCTGTTGCGCCGATTGCCTGGCGAACCCGCCGCCGCATGACGGGGTTCGGGCGGCGGTGGCCTATGGCGATGTTGCGCGAAAGGTGGCGCTCAAGCTGAAATATGGCGGCAGGCTCGCCGCCGCCGAAACCATGGCGCGCGCGATGCTGCGCCTGATGCCCGAGGGCGCGGACCTGCTGGTGCCGGTGCCGCTGCATCGCTGGCGGCTATGGTCGCGCGGTTTCAACCAGGCGGTGCTGGTGGCGCGCGGCCTTTCCCGAAAGAGCGGCGTCGCGTTCGATAGCGGTGTGCTGCGCCGGGTAAAGGCCACGCCGATTTTGCGCGGGCTCGGCGCGCGGGCGCGGGCAAAGGCGGTTGCCGGAGCGTTCGCGCTGGCGCCGGGGGCAGGCGCCGTGCTGAAGGGAAAGACCGTCGTGCTGATCGACGATGTCCACACCAGCGGTGCCACGGGTGATGCCTGTGCCCGGCTGTTGAAGCGGGGCGGGGCGGCGCGCGTCATCCTGCTCTGCTGGGCGCGTGTGCTGCCAGGTGAGGCACCGGATTGACAAGCCGGGGCAGCGCGCACACCTCTGGGAGATCATGGCTAAAGTCGAAATCTATACCAAGGCGTTCTGCCCCTATTGCACGCGCGCCAAGCAGCTTCTGGAAAGCAAGGGCGCGGCGTTCGAGGAATATGACATCACCATGGGTGGGCCGAAGCGCGCCGAGATGCTGGAGCGCGCACCCGGCCGGACCACGGTGCCGCAGATCTTCATCGATGGGCGGCATATCGGCGGATCGGACGATCTTGCCGCGCTGGATCGCAAGGGCGGATTGGACCCGCTGTTGGGCGCATGACCCGCGCCGCGCTGCTCCAGATGACGAGCGGGATCGATCCCGCCGGCAATGCCGCGACGCTGGTGGCGGGCGTGGCGCAGGCCAAGGCCGGCGGTGCCGCGATGCTGTTCACCCCGGAAATGTCGGGCCTGCTCGACAGCAATCGTGAGCGGGCGGCCCCCCATTATGCGCGCGAAGGCGAGGATCCGGTACTGGCCGCGGTGCGCGATGCGGCGGCGAAGCACGGAATCTGGGTGCATCTGGGCAGTCTTGCGGTGCTGCGCGAGGACGGCAAGCTCGCCAATCGCGGCTTCGTGATCGACGATCGCGGCGGCATCCGCGCCCGCTACGACAAGATGCACCTGTTCGACGTCGATTTGCCCACCGGGGAAAGCTGGCGCGAATCGAACAGCTATACGGCCGGGGCCGGGCCGGTGGTGGTCGATACGCCACTGGGCGCGCTGGGCCTTGCCATCTGCTATGATCTGCGCTTCCCCGAGTTGTTCCGCACGATGAGTGATGCTGGCGCGACGATCCTGGCGGTGCCGGCCGCGTTCACCCGGCCGACCGGCGCGGCGCACTGGCACATTCTGCTGCGCGCCCGCGCGATCGAGGCCGCCGCGTTCGTGATCGCCGCTGCGCAGACCGGCTTGCACGCCGATGGCCGCGCCACCTATGGTCATAGCCTGGCGATCGGGCCCTGGGGCGAGGTGCTGCTCGATATGGGCGAGCCTGCCGGGCTGGGCTTTGCCGAGATCGATCGCGCCCGGATCGACGATGTTCGGGCGCGGGTGCCGGTGCTGCGCCATCGCCGCGCCATTCCACCGGTGGTGGCAGGATGATCGTCTTCGACCTGAAGTGCGGCGGCGGGCACGTGTTCGAAGCGTGGTTCAAGTCGAGCGCCGCCTATGAGGAGCAGCGCGATGGCGGGCTGATCGCGTGCCCGTTGTGCGGCGACAGCGCGATCGGCAAGGCGGTGATGGCGCCGGCAGTTGCCGCCAAGGGCAATCAGGTTGCCGAACGGCCGCATATCGAGGCGGACGCGGTGAAGGCCGCGCTCGCCGCCGTTGCCGCGATGCAGGCGAAGCAGCTCGAAACGTCGCAATGGGTGGGCGCCGCCTTCGCCGCCAAGGCGCGCGCGATGCATGTGGGGGACGAACCCGAAGCGCCGATCCACGGCAAGGCGACCATCGAGGAAGCCAAGGCACTGCTGGACGAGGGCGTGCCCGTGGCGCCGCTGCTGGTTCCGGTGGTTCCGCCTGAGGCTTGCAATTGATTTGCTCGCACGACGCCGGTACCAGCGGCTGCGTGGCCCGGTAGCTCAGCAGGATAGAGCAAGCGATTCCTAATCGAGAGGTCGGAGGTTCGAATCCTCTCCGGGTCACCATTTGCCGAGATGACGCAGGATGCTACCGTCGCGTGCTGTGCGCGCTATTTTTTCTGCGGGGGCGACGCGGCTACCATCGAGCCGTGCGGCGATGGCATCAGCGGCACGGGGGACCGCGCGAAATCATTGTCCTTCAAGGTGACGTGCAGCACTCGATCGGAGAATTCGACATAGCCGAAACGCTGGGTGCCGGCGCCGTCGTCCCACGCCTTGTTTCCGGTCAGCGTCACATCCTGACTGCTATAGGCGGGGGATTCGGTGAAGTTATCCTCCAGCGCGAAGCCGCCCTGGTTCAAGTGGCTATTGGCGCCGACGGGGCCCTGCTTGCCGTTGTTCCATGCCAGATTGTCGATATAGCTTGTCCCTGCAGCGAAGTTGAAGAAACCGGCGCCGCCCAGATTATAGGCGCGGTTGTTCTTCACCACGGATTGATAGCAGCTGTTCTCGAGCCCGCCCGCGGCAACGTTGTTCACGTCGAGGCCGGCAGGGCTGTCGTGCATCACATTGCCCTCGATCCGGCAGAAGCGATTGGTCGCGGTTTCGCCAGTGATCCCCTTGCCGGAGCGGAATGCGGCAAAGATCGCCGTACCGAAGCGGAACTTCGAAATATCGTTCCCCACCACCTGCGTGTAATCGCCATCGACCTGGATGCCGGTGTTGATGCAGATATTGTAGCTCACCACCGCATGCGGGATCTTGCCCGCACCGTTCACGGTGGTCAGCGCGATGCACTGGTTCTGGGTCGGCGCGGCTTCGGCAAGCGTGACATAATTATGGGTGATGGCGATATTGGTGTAGCGATGGCCACCGGCGGCTGCCGCTGCGATGACGAGCACCGGCGAGGTGGCGTTGATCGCGCGCATATTGCGGATGGTCAGGCCATCGGTGTCGCCGGAATAGGCGTGGAAGGCGAGGCCGTTGATCCGCTTGTTCGGGGTGGCGGGCGTGTTGAAATCGATGGTGAGATCAGTCACCGCCACGTCGGATTTGCTGTTCCACAGGAAAATGTCGCCGTTGAACTGGCACCCTTTTTCGAACTGGAGGGTCGTGGCGGTTTTGCCCGCACCGATCAACGATATCGCCGAGGCGGCGCGGAAGGCGCCGCAGGCCAGGCGATAGACGCCAGGCGCAAAGCGGATCTTGGGGCTGTCCGCCGCGGCGAACGCCTTGGTCATCGCCGTCAGGTTCTGCGCCGGCGTGTTGGCAGGGGAAAGGCCGAAGCGGGCGGCCGGAACGCCGTCGGCCGCGCTGGCTGCGGGGGAGGATCCTTCTATCGGCGTACCGCCGCCCGCAGGCGGCTGGCGGGGCTTGTCGTGCGCGACGGTGGAGGAGAGCAGTGCCATCAGGCATAGGACGCGCGCGGCCATGGTAGATCCCGTCCAGAAGGGCGCCGCGCCGAAGTGCGCGGGAAGCCGCCTGCGCGCATATCGCGCTCTCGCCGACGGGGAAAGGGGCGTTGCAATGGGCACCGAGGGCGGGCGGGCGGTACGCAGCTGGCGGCTGCGCGCGCGGTCGATACAATAAGGGGAGCAGCGCGCCCTAGCACGCTGCTCCCCAAGGGTATCTTCCTGCCGCGGGAGAGGGTGGCGGCGGAAGCAAGCTTTCGTCAGAAGCGGGTGCCGATGCCGAAGCCGAAGACCAGCGGATTGATGTCCACCTTGGTCTGGTTGATCGTCCCGTTGGTATCGAGACGCGCCGTGGTGCGCATGTCGATATATTTGACGTCGAGGTTCAGGAAGAACTTCTTGTTCAGATCGATGTCGATGCCGGCCTGCAGCGCATAGCCGACGCTGTCCTTCAGCGAGAGGCTGGTCTTGCCGAGCGCTTTATTCAGCGAATCGCTGGTCTTGGCCGAATAGAAGGTGGTGTAGTTGATACCCGCGCCGATATAGGGGCGCACGGCCGTCTTCGGCATGAAGTGATATTGCAGCGTCAGCGTCGGCGGCAGCACCCAGGTGTGGCCGACCTTCCCCAGGCCGGAGATCGCTTCGCGGCCCTGAATGTCGTGCCGCGTGCTCGAAACGATCAGCTCGGCGCCGATATTGTCGGTGGCCATATAGGTGAAATCGACTTCGGGCATCACCGCGTCGCCGACGCCGACCTTCCCGGTCGGGATCGCGGGCAGGATGCCGCCCGACGATTCGTTCGGCGCGACGACGATGCCGCGCAGGCGAACCAGCCAGTCGCCGGCGGCGATGCCGGTGGCGTCCTGCGCCTGGGCGCCTGCCGTCGAGGCCAGGAAGCCGGCAGCAGCCAGGCCGACAAAAAGCGAAGTACGCATCGTTCAAATCTCCTCGTGTTCGACGAGGGACCGGGTACGCCCGGCGGACCGTGGCGGGTTTGATCCGGCGCAATGTTCCGGGTAGGTAATGTTCCCAAGGGAATAGCTCCGTTCGCTTCGGACCAATACGTAACGACAGCTTCCCGCGCGCGCGTCATGCAGCGCGAGGAGGCGGATATGTACATGGAACGGAACCAGCCGGACTTTGGCGCAGCGGAATGGAGCTTGCCGACGCGATGCGCTGCTTGTGGCGTACGCATGGCATCGCTGTGCGGGGGAATCTCCGCCGCGGCGCTCGATGCCCTGAACCGGATCGGCCGCAAACGGGTGCTGCGCCGAGGCGAGGCGCTGATATGGCAAGGGGATGTGGCCGATCAGGTCGGCATCCTGCACCATGGGCTCGTCAAGCTTTCCGCCTCGCTCGAGGATGGCCGCGAGCAGATGCTGGGACTCGCATTCCCCGCGGATTTTGTCGGCGCGATCGCCGATCGGCCATCCAGCCATTGCGTCACGGCGCTCACGGACACGGAACTCTGCGTCTTTCCGCGCAGCGCCTTGCCGGGGATCGTCGAAGCGCATCCCGACATCGGCCAGGCGCTGCTCAGCCGGGCCTATGACGAACTCGATCACATGCGCCGCTGGATGCTGCTGCTCGGCCGAAAATCGGCAGAGGAGCGCGTCGCCAGCCTGTTGTTGCAGTTCGCCGCACGGGGCGGCTGCATGGCTGGTGCGGCGGTGCCCTTGCCGCTGACCCGGCAGCAGATGGCCGAACTGCTGGGGCTGACCATCGAAACGGTCAGCCGCAAGCTGACGGCGATGAAGCGCGACGGGGTGATCGCACTGCCCGACCTGCGCAGCTTCGTGATCCAGGATCGTGCCGCGCTTTCGACGATTGCGGCGGAGTATCCGTAACTAACCGCATGTTGCACGCTGATGGTTAAGAATAACCTTCCGAATATCCGAAAGTAAAAATCGGAATATATGGAGGCGACCATGAAGAATGTTCTCGTTCTGATGCATGATGACGCCGGTCAGGAAGCGCGGTTCCAGGCTGCCGTAGACCTTACCCGCGGGCTGGACGGGCATTTACGTTGCATCGATGTGGCGATGGTGCCTGCCTATATGGGCGATTATGCCGATTTCGGCGTATCGGCGACGCTGCTGGCGGACGAGCAGACCCGCGAAACGGCGAACCGCGCGCGCATGGAAGCGCGGTTGAAGGTGGAAGACCTGCCATATGAATGGATCGACCAGACCGGATCGCCGCACGAATGCGTGCGGGATGCCAGCGCGCTGGCGGATCTTGTGGTGCTGAACCGCGAACTGGATAGCAGCGCCTATCCCGATATGCGCGAACTGGTGGGCGATGCCGTCATCAAGACCGGCAAGCCGATCGTTGCCGTGCCGCAATCGGCAAAGGGGTTCGACCTGTATGGCCACGCCGTCGTCGCATGGGATGGCTCGCGCGTGGCCGAAGCGGCGCTGCAGGCGGCGATCCCGCTCGTCAAGCACGCCGGTACCGTGACCGTTCTGGTGGTGGACGAAGGCGCGCTGCGCGTGCCCGCCTCGGCGGCGGCCGAATATCTATCCCGGCACGGAATGCGGCCGGAGGTTCGAATCGTGCCGATGGGCCGGAATGTCGGCGATACGATCCTGGAAGTGCTGGCCGCGCTGAAGGCCTCGTATCTGGTGATGGGCGGCTTTGGCCATAGCCGCTTTCTGGAAGCGGCGTTTGGCGGCGTCACGCGGCGGATGCTCGCGCACTGCCCGGTGCCGCTGGTGCTAGCGCATTGACGGCAATCTGCACCTGATACCCAAAACAAATGGGGCGGGCATCACCGGATGCCCGCCCCATTTTTTCAGTATTGCATCGGTCGCTGTGGCGACGAAGGCCTTACTTGACGTGCTTGGCGAGGTGCTTGTTCATTTCGAACATGGTCGCCTTGTCGCCACCGAAGATCGGCTTCAGCGTGTCGTCTGCCAGGATCTCGCGCTTGTTGGCCGGATTCTGCAGGTTGTGCTTCTTGATATATTCCCAAACCTTGCTGACGATCTCGCTGCGCGGCAGATCGGCAGTACCGACGATCTTCGCCAGTTCGGGCGAAGGGGTAACCGGCTTGGCAATGCCACCGCGTGCTTTGGTCTCGGCCATGATGTCTTACTCCTGTTCGTGCCCCTTTTCGGGGCTATTGCTTCGTCAGCGCCTCGGGATCGATGAGGCATCCTCCCCTGGTCGCGCGCAACGATGTACTGCGGTTCGTGCGGTTATGCACGTCCCTCCACCCCCTTTGATCGCGGGAAGGGCATTCTGTCCAGCCGGGACATGACAGGAAGGCGATGAGTTGCGTTTTTGTGGCGGTGCGGTGGTGCATCGAAGCAACACTCATGCGGCCGACCGTCTGGACAAATGGCGTAAATTGCGGCACGAAGCGCACCATGAAGATGCTGGCGCCCATCGATCTGCGACTTATCCGCCCTTAGGGGCCGATCTCGCACCTGCGCGTCTCCCCTAAGGGCAAACCGGACTTCCCGAACGCATCTCGGCTGCGCTAGGCGCGGCCTGACCTTATTGAGAGAGACACGCCCCATGTTGCGCGACCCGAGCGTAAAATATCGTCCCTTCCCGCAGGTGGACCTGCCCGACCGGCAATGGCCCAGCCGGACGATCACCAAGGCACCGCGCTGGCTTTCCACCGATATGCGCGACGGCAACCAGGCGCTGATCGATCCGATGGACGGCGAGAAGAAGACCCGCTTCTTCGAATTGCTGCTCAAGGTTGGCGTGAAGGAGATCGAGGTTGGTTTCCCCAGCGCCGGCGCCACCGAGTTCGACTTCATCTCCGGCCTGGTGCGCGAGGACAAGGTGCCGGATGACGTGATCATCCAGGTGCTCACCCAGTCGCGCCGCGACCTGATCGAGACCAGCTTCCAGTCGCTGAAAGGCGCCAAGCAGGCGATCGTCCATCTCTACAATGCGGTATCGCCCGCTTGGCGCCGCATCGTGTTCAACATGAGCCGCGACGAAGTGCGCCAGATCGCCATCGAGGGCGCCAAGGTGCTGCGTGACGAGGCCGCCAAGCAGCCCGATACCGACTGGCATTTCGAATATAGCCCGGAGACCTTCTCCACCGCCGAACTCGATTTCTCGGTCGAGGTCTGCGAGGCGGTGATGGACATCCTGCGCCCGACGCCGGAGCGCCCACTGATCCTCAACCTGCCGGCAACGGTGGAGGCGGCGACGCCCAACGTCTATGCCGACCAGATCGAATGGTTCTGCCGCAACATCCGTAACCGCGACAGCGTCGTCATCAGCCTGCATACGCATAACGACCGCGGCACCGGCGTCGCAGCGTCCGAACTCGGCCTGCTGGCGGGTGCCGATCGCGTCGAAGGCTGCCTGTTCGGCAATGGCGAGCGCACCGGCAATGTCGATCTCGTGACGCTGGCGCTCAACATGTACACGCAAGGGCTGAACCCCGGCCTCGATTTCTCGAACATCGACGAGGTGATCCAGACGGTGGAGTATTGCAACCAGCTCCCCGTCCATCCGCGGCATCCCTATGCCGGCGACCTGGTGTTCACCGCCTTTTCGGGCAGCCACCAGGATGCGATCAAGAAGGGCTTCGCTTCGCAGGCGGCGCGCAACGATCAGCTGTGGGACGTGCCCTATCTGCCGATCGACCCCAAGGATCTCGGCCGCGATTACGAAGCGGTGATCCGCGTCAACTCGCAATCGGGCAAGGGCGGTGTCGCCTGGGTGCTCGAGCAGGACAAGGGCCTCAAGCTGCCCAAGCGGATGCAGGCCGAGTTCTCCAAGCACGTCCAGGGGCTCGCCGACGAAACCAGCCGCGAACTCAACGCTGCCGATATCTGGGCGCTGTTCGAACGCGTCTATCTGCCGGGCGAGAAGGATCGGATCGCGCTGGTCGATTATGAGGAAAGCGGGAGCGCGGGCAGCCGCGTCTTTGTCGGCCGTATTTCCATCGATGGCGACAGCCGCTCGATTTCGGGGCGCGGCAACGGGCTGATTTCGGGGGTTGTCGATGCGCTGGCGGGCTCGACCGGGCCGCGGCTCGACGTGGTCGATTATAGCGAACACGCCATCGGCGGCGGCGCGGACGCCCAGGCGGCAGCCTATGTCGAATGCCGGACCGAGGATGGGCGTACCGTTTTCGGCGTCGGCATCGATGCCGATATCGCCACCGCCTCGGTGCGCGCGGTGCTGAGCGCCGCCAACCGGGCCTGAACCCGACGCGGCCCCTGCCATTTCCCGGCAGGGGCCGCGCACTGCCTTAGTGAACGGTAGAAAGTTCGCGTTCGGCGGTCGCGGCGGCGGCGGCGCGGGCGCTGGCAGCACGATCGAAGCGGAAGGCCGCGGCGCGCTGGGCGAGCGCGCTGACTTCGCCGGAGAGGTTGCGGATCGCCGCCGAGGTTTCCTCGACCATCGCCGCATTCTGCTGCGTCACCAGATCCATCGCCTTCATCGCCGTCGCGACCTGCGTCACCGCGGCCGACTGGGCGTGATTGTCGTGATCGATCGCGGCGATCAGATCGTGCACCGCTTCCACATCGCCCGAAATCGTATCTAGCGCGGTATCGGTATCGTGTACCGCGTCGGCGGCCTGGATGATGTCTGCCTGGGTTTCGCTCAGCATGTCGCGGGCCTGCTTGGCCTGATCCTCGGCACGCAGCGCGAGTGCGGCGACGAGATCGGCAACGACCATGAAGCCGCGGCCCGCTTCGCCGGCGCGGCCGGCCTCGACCGCGGCATTCATCGCGAGCACGCGAGTCTGGAAGGCGATCTTGTCCAGCCCTTCGATCACGCCATCGATGTTCCGGGCGCTGCCGCTGGCGCGGTCCATCGCCTGCACCGCGCGGGCGGTGGTGCCGCGGCCATCACGAAGGGCCGTGGTGGCCTCGCCGGCACGCTTCACCGTATTGTCTGCGGCGATCATCGTGGCGCGCAGGCGCTCTTCGATCTTCTCGAGCGCCTGGGTCGCCTGGGCGAGGTTGGCTGCGCTCTTTTCGGTGCGGTGCGCCAGGTCTTCGGAGCCATGGGCAATTTCGCTGGACGACGTGCGGATGTTCTCCGCGCTTTCGCTGACCAGCTGCACACGCGCGCG
The DNA here is from genome assembly GCF_003096275.1 of Sphingomonas pokkalii. Taxonomy (GTDB): domain Bacteria; phylum Pseudomonadota; class Alphaproteobacteria; order Sphingomonadales; family Sphingomonadaceae; genus Sphingomonas; species Sphingomonas pokkalii. The sequence continues at coordinate 1,979,528 of NZ_QENQ01000001.1, read as the reverse complement.
CAGCGATGCGATGGCTTCGTTGATGTTCTGCCGCAGCACTTCATATTCGGCCGGGAAGCAGCGATCGATGGTGCGGCTCAGATCGCCCTCGCGCAGCGCCAGCAGGCCGTTGCCGAGCACTTCGGTAACGTCGCGCTGTTCGGCGAGCTTGCGGGCATCGGCGTCGCTCTGCGCGGCGGCAGCGGCGCGATAATGCTCCAGGCCGCAGGCGATGCGGCCCATTTCGTCGACACGGTCCTGATAGGGGATCGTCGCCACTTCGCCCCGCGCCAGCCGATCGGTGAGCGCGGACAGGGTGCCGACGGGTTCGAGCACGCGGCGATACATGGTGATGTAGAAATGCGCCGCCTGTCCGGCCACGATCAGCCCGAGCACCACGACGATCCCGATCGCGAGATAGAATTCGGAAGTGCCGCTGGATTCGATCGTTGCCTGCTCGGCGCGGGTCATCGCTACCAGCTTGTCGATGGCGGCGCGATGGTCGGCATAGCGCTGGGCCAGCTTCGCATAGCTCGCATCGATCGCGGCGCGATCGCCCTTGCGCACGGCGGGCAGGAAGTCCTGATCTAGCTCCTGCCAGAATGCCTGTGCGGCGGGGTGTGCCTGCCGCAGCAGCTGGGCGCGAAGCGCGTCGTTGATCGGCGCGGTCTGCCAATATCGATTGCGTTCGTTGTAGAGCTTCTCGAGCGCCTTCAGCTGTTCCTCACGCGTGCCCAGGGTCTCCGGGTTGCGGGCGATCAGCGTCGCTTCCAGAAAGGGCTCGATGATATATTCGGGCGGCGGAAGGATGTCGGCGATCAGGTCCGCATTGACCTGCTGGTGCAACTGCACCTCGCCGCCCATGCGGATACGATCCAGCCGCCAGGCGGCGAGCATTCCCCCCGCGAGCAGGATGGCCATCATAGCCAGCGCGCTATTTCGAACGAAACTTGCAATCGACATCCACGATCCTCTGGTGGCAGGCGCACGGCTCCCCTCGCCGGTCGTTTGATACAGGCCTTGCTAGATTATAGCGGGGCTGGCCGTACCGTGGCGGTACGAATCGCGATTATTGCAGTCTAGTCGTACGATTACGGATAATTTCGCAGCCGACACGAGCGTCGGGGTAGACATCCTGCTTGGCGGAGCGGACGCGCACTTCCACGACGCGGGGGTCGCGGAGCGCCAGCGCGGCCACCTGTTCGCACAACACTTCCTGCAACTCGAAATGGCGGGAGCGAGCGAGGGTGTGGATGCCCTCGCGAAGGAAGTCGTAATCGACCACTGCGTCGATCCGGTCTTCGGGCGCGGCGGGATAGCGGCAGGTCATCGCCACGTCGATCCGCACCCGTTGCGGCGCGGCGCGTTCGTGCGGGTGGATACCGAGCCCCATGGTGACTTCGAGCGCTTCGAGATGGATCACATAGTCAGGCATCGGGGCGGTGCTCGCGTCCTTCGAACATCACATCGCTGTCGCGCGTGACGAAATGCTGTCCACAATCGACATAGATGTTCTGCCCGGTGATGCTGCGCCCTTCGAGCAGATGCACGATCGTGGTGGCGATGTCGCCGGGATCGACGGCACGGCGCAGCAGGTTCTGTGTGCCGGTGCGGGCGAATTCCTCTTCGGTCTGGTCGAGGCTGGGGAGGGTGAGTCCGGGCGACACCGCGTTGACCCGTACCCGTGGCGCCAGCTTCTGGGCGAGCATATGTGTCGCGCCCTGCAGCGCCAGTTTCGAGCAGGTGTAGCTGAAGAAATCGGGGTTCAGATTGCCGACCTTCTGATCGAGCAGGTTCACCACGGCCCCCTCCGCAAGATCCGCTTGGCCGGCGAGGGCCATGGCGAGTCCCACGGGCGCGGCGAGGTTCACATGCATGTGGCGGTCGAGCAGCGCGTAATCGGTGATCGGGGCCTGATCATAGGCGAACAGCGACGCGTTGTTGACCACCGCGTCGAGCGGGCCGCCGAAGGCGCTGCGGCAGGCATCGACCAGCGCGGCAGGGACGGCGGGATCGGCAAGCTCGCCGGAGACGACCGCGATCGTCGCGCCGGTTCCGCGGAGATCAGCGGCGAACCTTTCTGCTTCGTCGGGCGAGTGATGGTGATGGATCGCCACCGACCAGCCGCGTGCGGCCAGGACCCGGCTGATTGCCGCGCCGATCCGCCGCGCGCCACCGGTGACCAGCACTCGCCCCGGCATCAATAACCCATCAGCTTGAGCACTTCGGCCCGGCTGCGTTCGTCGTCGCGGAACACGCCCATCATCCGGCTGGTGACCATGCCGACCCCGGGGGTGCGCACGCCGCGCGCGGTCATGCAGCCATGCTGGGCCTCGATCACCACGGCGACCCCTTGCGGGTGGAGATTGTTCCAGATGCAGTCGGCCACTTCCGCCGTGAGCCGTTCCTGCACCTGCAGGCGTCGGGCGAAGGCATGGAGGACGCGGGCGAGTTTCGAAATGCCGACAACATGATTCCTGGGCAGATAGGCGATCGATGCCTTGCCGGTAATCGGTGCCATGTGGTGCTCGCAATGTGACTGGAAGGGAATGTCCTTCAAGAGCACGATCTCGTCATAGCCGCCGACTTCCTCGAACACGCGCGACAGATGGTGCGACGGATCCTCGCCATAGCCGGCGCAATATTCCTTCCAGGCGCGGGCGACGCGCTGCGGCGTATCCAGCAGCCCTTCGCGATCGGGATCGTCGCCGGTCCAGCGGATCAGCGTGCGGATCGCTTCCGCAACGTGCTCGGGCACGGGAATCTTCGGCGCGGGGGCGACGATGTCACCGTCTTCAGGGCCATCGTGATGATCGTGCATGGTCGGTCTGTCCTTTCGCCGCCCGGTGGCGGATCGGACTGCAGAAACAGCAAAGTGGCGAGCGGCGCAAGCCGCAGGGATCAGCGTTCGAACAGGCGATCGAGCGGGCCGTCGGCGAGGCACCAGAGCAAGGCGACCAGGGCGGCGCAGCCCAGGCCCGCCGCCGGGGAGACGATCGCGACCGCGAGGCCACCGAGGTAGAGCAGGCAGGCGACGGTCCCCTTGCGCAGCGTGCGACGATGATAGGCCTGCGCGGTGGCCCCTTGCGCGCCGGTGCGACGGATCACGCGTTGCAGCCAGTTATAGGCGAAGCTGGGGAGCAACATCACCAGCATGTAGAGCAGGGTGGCTTCGCGGCTGAAATGCTGTTCGCCGAGCGTGGCGGTGGCGAAGGGCACCAGCGAGAGCGCGAACAGCAGCACGATGTTCGACCAGAGCAGCGCGTTGCCGGCGCGGGTGGCGAACTGGAACAGCCGGTGGTGGTTCACCCAGTAGATCGCGACATAGGCATAGCTGAGGGCATAGGCGAGGAAGGTCGGCCACTGCGCCGCCAGCGCGCCGAGGCCCGCTGCCTCCGGTGCGTGCAGTTCCAGCACCATGATGGTGACGATGATGGCGATCACGCCATCCGAAAATGCCTCGACTCGCTTTGCGCCGTCACGGCCTTCCTGATCCAGCATGTCCATCCTCCCGCCTGCGTCCGTGCTGGCGCAGGCAGGAGGCGGAGACAACTAGACCAAGGGTTTAGTTGGTAGAGATGGGCTGCTCCCAGACGCGTCACCCCGGCGAAAGCCGGGGTCCATTGGCCTGCCGTGTCCGGATCGAGCCGCGGCCGCGTGGCGAATGGGTCCCGGCTTCCGCCGGGATGACGGGCGTGCGGATTACTTCGCCGAGAAGGCGGCGTTGATGTGCAGCTTCACTTCGTCCGAGACGAAGGGCACATATTTGTCCATGCCGAAGTCGCTGCGCTTGATCGTGCTGGTCGCCTCGAAGCCGAAGTTCAGCTTCTTCATCATCGGGTTGGTGCCGGCGCCGACCAGCGTGGTGTCGAGCGTGACCGGCTTGGTGACCCCGTGGAGGGTCAGGTCGCCGGTGACCTGCGCCTTGGTGCCGCTGACGACGACCTTGGTCGAGACGAAGCGGATCGTCGGATACTTGGCGGAATCGAAGAAGTCCGGCGAGGCGAGGTGCTTGTCGAGCGCCGCGACGGTGGTGACGATGCCGCTGGTCGGGATGGTGATGTCCAGCTTGGCGTCGTTCGGGTTGGCCGGGTCGATCGTCAGCGAGCCGGTGGTGCCGCCCACCTGGCCGGTGAACTGGCTGAAGCCGAAGTGATTGACGGTGAAGTCGACCTGGGTGTGGCCGGTATCGACGACATAGGTACCGGCGGGAACGCGCGACGCGTCGGCCTGGCCGGGCAGTTCCTGGGCGAAAGCGACCGGAGCGGTCGCGAAAAGAGCGAGAGCGATAAGAGCGCGCATGACAAATCCCCTTGGGTGGTTGCGTCATGCCCGTATGCGGCCGCCGGCCGCGCAAAGCTAGTGCGCAGCCGGCAACCGAGTGTTTCCGCTTGTGATCAGTTCTTCGATTGATCGACCAGCTTGTTCGCGCCGATCCACGGCATCATCGCGCGCAGCTCGCTGCCGACCTGCTCGATCTGGTGGCGCTTGGCGGCGATGCGGCTGGCCTTCAGCTCGGGCTGGCCGGCGCGGTTGTCGAGCACGAAGTCCTTGACGAAGCGGCCCGACTGGATGTCCGCCAGCACGCGCTTCATTTCCTTCTTGGTCTCTTCGGTGATGATGCGCGGGCCGGTCTTGATGTCGCCATATTCGGCGGTGTTCGAGATCGAGTAGCGCATGTTGGCGATGCCGCCTTCATACATCAGGTCGACGATCAGCTTGAGTTCGTGCAGGCACTCGAAATAGGCCATTTCGGGGGCATAGCCCGCCTCGACCAGCGTCTCGAAGCCGGCCTGGACCAGCGCGGTCGCGCCGCCGCACAGCACGGCCTGCTCGCCGAACAGATCGGTCTCGCACTCTTCGCGGAAGTTGGTCTCGATGATGCCCGAGCGGCCGCCGCCGACGCCCGACGCATAGGCCAGCGCCACGTCATGCGCGTTGCCCGACGCGTCCTGGTGGATCGCGATCAGGCAGGGGACGCCGCCGCCGCGGACATATTCGCTGCGCACGGTGTGGCCCGGGCCCTTGGGCGCGATCATGATCACGTCGATGTCCGCCGGCGGCTCGATCAGGCCGAAATGCACGTTGAGGCCGTGCGCGAAGGCGAGCGCCGAACCCGGCTTCATGTTACCCTTGAGATCGGCCTCCCAGATCGCGGCCTGGTGCTCGTCGGGCGCGAGGATCATCAGGATGTCGGCCCAGGCGGCCGCTTCCTTGTTCGGCAGCACCTTGAAGCCCGCCGCTTCCGCCTTGGCGGCCGAAGCGGAACCCGGGCGCAGCGCGATCGCGACGTCCTTCACGCCCGAATCGCGCAGGTTCTGCGCGTGCGCATGGCCCTGGCTGCCATAGCCGAGGATGGCGATCTTCTTGTCGGTGATCAGGTTCAGATCGGCGTCGCGATCGTAATAGACACGCATGGTGGTATTCTTCCCTTTCAAATAGCGGTGCGCGGATGCGCGGTAAAATTCAGGCTGCTTCGCGACCGCGCGAGATCGCGACGATGCCGGTGCGGGCGACTTCGACCAGCCCCACTTCGCGCATCAGCTCGACGAACTTGTCGATCTTGTCGATCGTGCCGGTCACCTCGAACACGAAGCTGGAGATGGTGGCATCGACCACCCGCGCGCGATAGACTTCGGCGAGGCGCAGTGCCTCGATCCGATGATCGCCGGTGCCGGCGACCTTCACCAGCGCCAGCTCGCGCTCGACATGCTCGCCCTTGGTGGTGAGATCGACCACCTTGTGGACCGGCACCAGCCGCTCGAGCTGGGCGATGATCTGTTCCATCACCGCTGCCGAGGCGAAGGTGACGATGGTGATCCGGCTGATCAGATCGTCGTCGCTGATCTCCGACACGGTGAGCGACGAGATATTGTAGCCGCGCGCGGTGAACAGGCCCGCGATCCGCGCGAGGATGCCGGGCTCGTTATCGACGATGACCGCCAGCGTGTGGCGCTCGATGGCTTCTTCCTTGATGTGCATTTCTACCCCTTCGATCCTGCCCGCACGGGGAGGATCCAAAATCCGGTCAAACCAGCGCCTTGGCCTCGTCGTCCATCTCGCCGGAGACTTCGCTCGCCTGGAGCAGCATCTCGGTATGCGCCGCGCCGCTCGGGATCATCGGGAAGCAATTGGCCAGCTTCGCGACGCGGCAATCGACCAGCACCGGGCCGTCATGGTCCAGCATCGCCTGGATGCCGTCCTCCAGCTGCCCGCGATTCTCGATGCGGATGCCCTTCCAGCCATAGGCCTCGGCCAGCTTCACGAAGTCGGGCAGTGCATCCGAATAGCTTTCCGAGTAGCGCGACTGGTAAGTCAGCTCCTGCCACTGCCGGACCATGCCCATATATTCGTTGTTGAGGATGAAGATCTTCACCGGCAGCCGATATTGCGTAGCGGTCGCAAGTTCCTGGATGTTCATCTGGATCGAAGCTTCGCCGGCGATATCAATGACAAGCGCGTCGGGATTGCCCAGCTGCGCGCCGATCGCCGCCGGCAGGCCATAGCCCATCGTGCCCAGGCCGCCGCTGGTCAGCCACTTGTTCGGCGCTTCGAAGCCGAAATGCTGGGCTGCCCACATCTGGTGCTGGCCCACTTCGGTGGTGATGATCGGGGCGCGATGCTTGGTCGCCTGATAGAGCGCACGGATCGCCCGCTGCGGCATGATCGTCTCGCCGCCTTCCGGGAAGTCCAGGCAGCGGCGGGCGCGCCAGCCCTGGATGCGGCTCCACCATTCGGCGAGATCGGGCTTGGGATGGCCGCGCGACTTCCAGCTCTCGACCATCGCGTCGAGCGCGCGGGCGCAATCGGCGATGATCGGCAGGTCGACGCGGACATTCTTGTTAACGCTCGAACGGTCGATATCGATGTGCACCTTGCGGCTGTTCGGCGCGAAGGCATCCAGCCGGCCGGTGACGCGATCGTCGAAGCGCGCGCCGACCGCGATGATCAGGTCCGCCTGGTTCATCGCCAGATTGGCTTCATAGGTGCCGTGCATGCCCAGCATGCCAAGCCACTGCTCCGACGAGGCGGGCAGGGCGCCCAGGCCCATCAGCGTAGAGGTGACCGGCGCGCCGGTGAGCGCCGCCAATTCGCGCAGCAGCCGCGTGGCTTCCGGCCCCGAATTGATGACGCCGCCGCCGGTATAGAAGACGGGACGTTCCGCCGCCGCGAGCATGTCGACCGCTTCCTGGATCTTCGCCGCGTCGGGCTCGACCTGCGGGCGATAGGTCTTGTGCTGGATCGGACCCGGCGTTTCGTACCGCGCGGTGGCGACCTGCACGTCCTTGGGAATGTCGATCACGACAGGGCCCGGACGGCCCGAGGTGGCGATGTGGAACGCCTCATGGACCGTCGCGCCGAGCAGTTCCGGCCGCTTCACCAGGTAATTATGCTTGGTGCAGTGGCGGGTGATGCCGACCGTGTCCGCCTCCTGGAACGCATCGGTGCCGATCAGCGTCGTCGGCACCTGCCCGGTGATGACGACCATCGGGATCGAATCGAGCAGCGCATCGGTGATGCCGGTGATCGCGTTGGTCGCGCCCGGACCCGAGGTGACCAGGACGACGCCCGGCTTGCCGGTCGAGCGGGCATAGCCTTCGGCGGCGTGCGTCGCAGCCTGTTCGTGGCGAACCAGGATGTGCTTGATCCGGTCCTGCTTGAACAGGGCGTCGTAGATCGGGAGCACGGCACCGCCGGGATAGCCGAACACGACTTCCACCCCGAGGTCGGTCAAAGCCTCGATCAGGATGTCTGCGCCGCTCTTCTCGGTCACCTTTGCCTCCACGCGTTCGAAAAATGGGGTACAGTGCGGGAGCAACCCGCCGGAGATGCGCTGCTAGCTGCACGAATATGATAGGTCAACCCCTAAAGAAATAACTTCCTTTCAATTTGTGATAGATTGACGCACATATCTGTCTCTGTTGCTGTCTCCCATCCCGCGGGGGGCTGGCGGCGGAACCAGGTATATTGCCGCTTGGCATATTGCCGCGTCGCCAGGGCGCCGGCCGCGACCGCCGTTTCTTCGCTCCATTGGCTGGCAAGAACCTTGCCGATCTCTTCGACTCCGATCGCACGCAGGACGGGGGCGTCCGCCGGTACGTCCGTGCGGGCGCGCAGTGTCCGCACCTCCTCACGGCCCGTGGCGACCATGAAGGCAAAGCGCCGATCGATCCGCGCGTTCAGCCAGTCGCGGTCTGGCAGCAGGATCAACGCCGCAAGGTGGATGCTTTCGCCGATGCCGCCTTCGCGGCGATCCTGCCACGCGGCGAGCGTGCGCCCGGTGGCGCGGACGACTTCCAGCGCGCGGGCGATGCGCGTGGTATCGCCCGCGTTCAGCCGAGCCGCGGCGGCGGGATCGGCGAGGGCGAGCGCCGCATGGGCTTCGGCGACAGGCAGGGCGCGAACCTCGGCGCGGATCGCCGGATCGATCTCCGGCACCGGCGCGATGCCGTCAATCAGGGTACGCAGATAGAGGCCGGTGCCACCGACCAGGATCGGAAGGCGATCCGCGGCATGGGCCTCGGCAATCGCCGCGCGCGCTTCGGCAGCCCAGCGTGCGGCCGAACAGGCCTCGGCCCCGTCGATATGGCCGAACAGGCGGTGGGGTGCGCGGGCTTGCTCCTCGAGCGAGGGGCGTGCGGTAAGGATGCGGAGATCGGCATAGACCTGCATCGAATCCGCGTTGATCACGGTGCCGCGATGCTTTTCGGCCAGCGCCAGCGCCAGCGCGGACTTGCCGCTGGCCGTCGGCCCTGCAATGAGCGCCACGCGCGGTAGCCCAGGGGAAATCATGTTCATTGCGACGCTGATAGCAGAAGGTCTTTCGTCAGGGCAGCTGGACGCGGCGGCCGATCGCCTCGCGGCGGCTGGATGCGAACCCGGCGCCTGGCGCTGGCTGGATGAAGGCGTCGCGGCGGACCTGCCCTTTGGGGCGAAGCCCGATGCGGCGCGCGCGGTGCTGGAAGGCGCGTTCGCCGGCGCCGATGTGATCGTGCAGGTGGAGGCGAACCGGGAGAAGAAGCTGCTCGTCGCCGACATGGATTCGACGATGATCACGGTCGAGTGCATCGACGAACTGGCCGACTATGCCGGCATCAAGCCGCAGATCGCCGAAGTGACCGAGCGGGCGATGCGCGGCGAGCTGGACTTCGCCGAGGCGCTGGATGCCCGCGTGGCGCTGCTCAAGGGTCTGTCCGAGACCGCGATCGACCAGTGTCTCGAAGAGCGCGTGCGGCTGATGCCCGGTGCCGAGGTGCTGGTGAAGACGATGCGCGCGCGCGGCGCCCATACCATCCTCGTCTCGGGCGGCTTCACCCGCTTCGCCGAGCCGGTCGGTACCCAAATCGGCTTCGACCGCCGTATCGCCAACGTGCTGGAGATTGAGGACGGGGTGCTCACCGGTGCCGTGGCCAGGCCGATCGTCGACAGCGGGACCAAGGAAGCGACGCTGCTCGGCGCGACGGCGGAGCTTGGCCTCGCCCCCGAACAGACCATGGCGGTGGGCGACGGCGCCAACGACCTGGCGATGATCCGCAAGGCCGGCCTTGGCGTTGCCTATCATGCCAAACCGATCGTCGCGGCCGCTGCCGGCGCCCGGATCGACCATGGCGACCTGAAGGCGCTGCTCTATGCTCAGGGTATCGCACGCGCTGCGTGGGTGCTGCGCTGAGGCAGCGTTAACCGGTTCTTATCTGCGATCGTGCGATACCGGGAAGATGCTGCCGTTTGGGCTGCCATGCGCCGAGGACGGACGGGGACCGGAATGAAACCACGCAGGATGCTGACGATCGGCTTCGCGATCGTGACGGCGCTTGGGGGTACCGCGTCCGCGATGGGTGCGGCGTCGGGCGATGCCGACAACGGCCGCGCGGCGGCCGCGGACGCCCAGTCCGCCCGCGAAGCGTTGCAGGCGCGCAAGACCGATGCGGCGATTCGCGATGCCGAAGCCGCTGTCGCGAAGGATCCGCAGAATGCCGGCCATCGTGCCTTGCTCGGCCAGGCCTATCTGCTGGCGGGGCGCTTTACCGCTGCGGCGCAGGCGCTCGATGATTCGCTGGCACTCGATCCGCAGCAGAACGGGCGCACGGTGCTGAACCTCGCATTGGCGCGCATCGCGACGGGCGAGATCGGGAGCGCCCGCGCGCTGCTGACCGACCATGCCGGCAAGATCGGGCCGAGCGACCTGGGATTGGCACTTGCGCTGGCAGGCGATCCGGCAGCGGCGGTCGATGTTCTGGCGCCCGCCGCGCGGGAGGCTGGTGCGACGGCAAAGCTTCGGCAGAATCTCGCGCTGGCGCTCGCGCTGGCGGGCCGATGGGGCGACGCGAAGGCCGTCGCGGCGATGGATATCGCACCCGATCAACTGAACGAACGCCTTACCGAATGGGCCAGCTTCGCGCGGCCGGCCCACGCCCATGATCAGGTTGCCGCGCTGCTCGGTACCCAAGCCGTGCAGGATGCCGGCCTGCCGGCGGGATTGGCGCTGGCCCGCACGCCGGAGGTGACGCTGGCAGAGACGGCGCCGGCTGCGGCGCCCGCGCCCGTTTCCCTGCCGGAGACGGCCGTTGCCGCTCCGTTGCCGCTTCGGCCTGCTCCGGTGCAGCCACAGCTCCTTGGCAGAAAGCCGCGAATGCCAGCCCCCAAGGCGGTGGCGGCGCCTATGGTTGCCGGGCCGTATGTCGTGCAGCTTGGCGCATTCGACACTGCAGCGGTTGCCCGGGATGCGTGGCAGCGGCTGCGTGCCCGGGTTTCCGCGCTGGCGCAGCAGGTGCCGCACAGCGCTGTGTTCGCCAATGGCGGGGCGCGTCTGTACCGGCTTTCGGTCGGTGGCTTTGCGCGGGGTGATGCGGATGCGCTGTGCCGCGCGGTGAAGGCCGGCGGCACCACCTGTTTCGTGCGCATGGCGGCGGGCGACACGGTTGCCGACTGGTATAAGCCAGCTACCCGCGTCGCCGCGCGCTGACCGCTCAGACCAGCGCGCCGCCCTTATAGAGCCGCAGCACCCGGCCTTGCGTCGGCAGGCGATCGAATGGGGTATTGCCGGCGCGCGCGTTCATCTTGCGCGCATCGATCACCCAGGGCGTCTCCGGATCGAGCACGATCAGGTCAGCGGGCAGGCCGGGTGCGAGCGCGCCGCTTTCCAGCCCGAGGATCTTCGCCGGGTTGGCGGCGAGCAGTGCGAACAGCTTGTCGAGGCCGATCTTGCCGTCGCGCACCAGCGTCAGCGACAGGGCGAGCAGCGTCTCGGCCCCCGCCATGCCGGGTTCGGCATCGGCGAAGGGCAGGCGCTTGGCCTCGGGCCCGCGGGGATCGTGGCCCGAGGCGATCACGTCGACCGTGCCGTCCGCCACCGCGGCCAGCGCCGCCTGGCGATCGCTTTCGTCGCGGAGGGGCGGGGAGAGGCGAGCGAAGGTACGGAAGTCGCTGATCGCAATGTCCGACAGCAGCAGATGCGCCGGCGTGATGCCGCAGGTGACGTGGACGCCGCGGCGCTTGGCGGCGCGGATCAGGTCGAAGCCCGCCGCCGTGGTCACCTGGCGGAAGTGGAGCTTGGCGCCGGTTTCCTCGGCCAGCATCAGGTCGCGGGCGATGGCGAGGGCTTCGGCGATCGCCGGTGCGCTGGGCAGGCCGAGTCGCGCGGCGGTCTCTCCGGCCGTCGCGACCGTGCCGTCGGCCAGCCCGCCATCCTCGGCATGGGCGACGACGGTGAGGTTCAGGTCGCGCGCATAGAGCAGCGCCTTGCGCATCGTGCCGGCATTGGCGATCCAGCGCCGCCCGGTGGCGATGGCGCGGGCGCCGGCCGAGGCGTTGATCGCGATCTCGGCGAGGTCCGTCCCCGCCAGCCCGCGCGTCGCGGCGGCGAGGGGGTGGACCCAGAGCTCGGGCTTGCCCGATACCGCGGCGCGGCGGACGATGCCGGGATCGTCGAGCACCGGCGACTGGTCCGGCATCAGCCCGACGCGCGCGATCCCACCGAAGCGACAGGCGCCCTTGTCGACCGCGAACACGCCGAGGTCGATCAGCGCGGGGGCAAGCACCTTGCCGGCGACATCGACGATCTCGGCATCGGCGGGCGCATCGACCTGGCCGACCGCGGCGATGCTGTCGCCCTGGACGAGCAGGTCGCCCTGCTCGACGCCGCCCTTGGGGCAGACCAGTTGCGCGTTGCGGAAGAGGATGCTGCTCATGCCCAGCCCTCCACGCCGCGCGATCGCCTTGTGAGGACGTCGAGGCAGGCCATGCGGACCGCCACGCCCATTTCCACCTGTTCGGTGATCGCGCTGCGCTCCGGATGATCGGCGACGATCGAGTCGATCTCGACCCCGCGGTTCATCGGGCCGGGATGCATCACCAGCGCATCGGGCTTGGCCCGGGCGAGGCGTTCGGGAGTGAGGCCGTAGCGCATGTGGAACTCGCGAGTGGAAGGAATATAGCCGCCGTCCATCCGCTCGTTCTGGACGCGGAGCATCATCACCACGTCGGCGCCTTCCAGCGCGGCGTCGAAATCGGTGAAGGGGGTGACGAACATCCGGTCCATCGCTGGCGGCATCAGCGTCGAAGGGGCGACCACGCGCACCTCCGCAGCGAGCGCGGTGAGGGCGAGGATGTTCGATCGGGCGACGCGGCTGTGGAGGATGTCGCCGCAGATCACCACCCGTTGACCTGCCACCTGGCCGCGGCGGCGGCGGATGGTGAGGGCGTCGAGCAGCGCCTGGGTGGGGTGCTCGTGCCAGCCGTCGCCGGCGTTGAGCACCGGGCAATCGACCTTGTCGGCGATCAGCCGCACCGCGCCCGAGCTGGCGTGGCGGATTACGATCACGTCGGCGCGCATCGCGTTGAGCGTCACCGCGGTATCGATCAGCGTCTCGCCCTTCTTCACGCTGCTCTGCGCCGCGTGCATGTTGACGACGTCGGCGCCCAGCCGCTTGCCCGCGATCTCGAACGACAAGAGCGTGCGCGTCGAGTTTTCGAAAAAGGCGTTGATCTGGGTGAGGCCCTCCAGCCGCTTGTCGCTCTTGGCGCGGCTGCGATTGGCGTCGACCCATTGTTCCGCTTCGTCGAGCAGGAACATGATCTCATGGGGCTGGAGTCCCGAAATGCCGGTGAGGTGCCGGTGCGGGAAAACGGCGCTGCCCTGTATCTGGGCACCGGGGCGATGATCGGACGTGTGCATTAAAGCCGCCGCCTAGAGCGGGGGCGGGCCGGGCGCAAGGCCGCGACTCCGCCGCCCGTGCTTCAAGCCGCCTTCTTGTCGAACAGCGAGAGCAGGATCTTCGGCTGGTTGTTGGCGATCGAAAGCGCCGTGGCGGCGAGTTGCTGCTTTATCTGTGCCGATTGGAGCTTGGCCGATTCCATCCCGAGATCGGCATCGACGATATTGCCGACGGCGGCATCGAGCACATCGCCGAGCTTGGTGTTGAACAGGCCGGCAATGTCGAAGGATCGCGCCTTGCTGCCGAAATGGCTGAGCGCTTCGCTCACGCGGCCCTTTGCGCCATCGACCGCGCCCAGCGCCCCGGTGAGCGCGCCGAGCCAGTCGAGCGCGTTCAGCCCCAGGCCGGTGCTCGACAGGTCGCGCGAGCCGATGCTGATCTTCTCGCCATTCACGCCGGTCATCACGTCATAGTTGAACGGCACGGCGCCCTGTGCCTGCGTGCTGCTCGAACTTGTCGAGACGCTGGCGATGGGCGCGCCGGGATCGTTGAGTGCCACGCCGGTTACCGCCCATGCGCTGCCCGCATCGGCGCCGTCGGGGTTGAAGCGGAAGAGCAGGTCGCCCTTGGCGGGATCATACTCGAAGCTGACGATGCTCTGGCCGCTCACCGCTTTGCCGGCCGACACCGCACCGCCGCCCGCGGCATAGCCTTGCCCGGTCGCGGCGATCCGCGCACCGTTCTGCCAGACCTCCATCACGTCGCCGGTGCCGAAGGCCTGGAATGCAATGTCCATGCGGCCGGCCTGGCCGCCGCCCGACACGGCGTAGCTGATGCTGCCATTTTCCGGTAGCGCACCGAGCGCCTTGGCTGCCATTTCGGGATCGGCTGCGCCGGGTGTTGGATCGTCGCTGGTAAGGGTCTGCAGCGTGCTGCCGCTGCCGTTGGCGGTAAGCGTCGAACCCGGGGGCAGCGCCGCCATCATCGGCAGCGGAGGCGGCGCAGAGGTGGAGGGCGACATCGTCGTGGCGGTGGTGGTCGTCGTTACCGTCGCCGGGCGGCCGGTGAGGAGATTGACGCCGTTGAAACTGGCGCTCTTCGCGATCGTATCGATCTGATCGACGAGTGCCTTCAGATCGCCCGATAGCGCCTTTTGGGAGCCGGCGTCACTACCGCTCAGGTTCAGGGCCTTTTCGCGGATGCTGTTCAGGATCGTGCTGATCTGCTCGGCGCCGGCATTGGCGATGTCGAGCGCGGAACCGGCGCGCGCCATGCTGGCGCCGATCGCACGGCGCACATCGGCATCGCTGCGCAATTGCTGGGCGCTGACATAGTCGGCGCTGTCGTCCTTGGTGCTGTTGATGCGCTTGCCGGTCGCTATCCGCTGCTGGTGGGCCTGCACCTCTGCCGAGGCGGCATTGAGCGCGCGTACCGCGTCAGCCGCCCCCGTGTTCGTCAGAATCGACAGCATCTTCCGAATTCCCCACCTGATTGCGGGCAATCTAGCTCGATCAGGGTAAACCGATCGTGTCCGCCGGCAGGGTTATGAAAGAAAAACTCAGGCGTTTACCAAGCCATCAATGGCACCTTGAAGAATGTAGGCGGCGGCCATCTTGTCGATCAGTTCTGCCCGTTTGGCACGGCTGGCATCCTGTTCGATCAGCGTCCGCTCCACCGCCACGGTGGACCAACGCTCGTCCCACATCAGGATCGGCAGGCCCATGTCCTCGCAGTTGCGCGCAAAAGCGCGGGTCGATTGGGTGCGGGGGCTGTCCGTGCCGTCGAGGTTGAGCGGAAGCCCGATCACCATGCCGCACACCTGCTGGGCGGCGATCAGCTCGGCCAGGGCAGCCTTGTCCTTGGTGAATTTCGCGCGGCGGATCAGCAGCGCCGGGCTCGCGAAGCTCCAACCCGCATCGCACAGCGCGGTGCCGATCGTCTTGGTGCCGACGTCGAGGCCGATCAGGCGGCCGCCTTGCGGAAGCGCGGCGCGGAAGTCGCTGGGGGTCGTGGTAATCACGCCTGCGGCTATACGTCGGTCTGTGGCGGGGGGCGAGAGTCAGATCGGCAATTCGGTCGTCGATTTGATCTCGGACAGGGCCACCGTCGAGTTGATTTCCTGCACGCCGGGTAATTTGCTCAGCTTCTCGAAGAAGAAGCGCTCATAGGCGTCGATGTCCTGCGCCACGATCCGCAGCATGAAATCCATGGTGCCCATCAGCACATAGGCATCCAGCACCTCCGGGAACCCGCGGATCGCGGCGCTGAACTCGTCGAGATTGGCGCGGCCATGGGCGTTCAGTTTCACCTGGGCGAAGACCTGTGCGTTGAGCCCGACCTGTCGCCGATCGATCAGCGCCACCCGCTTGCGGATCACGCCTTCGCGTTCCAGCCGGTCGACCCGGCGCCAGCAAGGCGATGGCGACAGACCGATCCGATCCGCCAGCTCGGCGGTGGTGAGGCTGGCGTCGCCCTGCAATTCCCGGAGAATCTTTCGTTCATATGCGTCAAGCTCGGTCATATCATCCCGGTATGGTATAAAAATCGAATAATATCACCCGAAATTGATCGCGCCGGCCCCGATTGGGGCAAGCATCTCCCGCCCGTGCCTGCCAGATTGTCCGCATCGAAAAAAAACGGAGCGTTCAAGATGGTGTTGCAGGTGCAAGACGATAGCCTGGTCGACGAAGTCGTGGTGCTGAAGGATGCGGGGGCGGGCCTGGACGGCGTGATCGCGATCCATTCGACGGTGCTCGGGCCGGGCGCGGGGGGCTGCCGGCTGTGGCACTATGCCGATGGCGACGCCGCCTTTGCCGATGCCGCCCGGCTGGCCGAAGGCATGAGCTACAAGAACGCGATGGCCGGCCTGCCGCTTGGCGGCGCGAAGGCGGTGCTCCGCCGGCCGCAGGGCGATTTCGATCGCGTTGCGCTGTTCCGCGCGTTTGGCCGTGCGGTCGCCCGGCTGAACGGACGCTATGTCACCGCCGAGGATGTGGGGACGAGTGTCGCCGACATGGAAGTGGTGGCGGGCGAGACGCGCCACGTCGCTGGGCTGCCGCAGCTGGCGGGCCGTCCCGGTGGCGATCCGTCGCCGCACACCGCGCTCGGGGTGTTCGTGTCGATGGCGCACGCGGCGCGGCGTGGGCTGGGGCGCGAACTCAGCGAATGCACGGTCGCGATTCAGGGCGTCGGCCATGTCGGCGAGGCACTGGCGCATCTGCTGCATGGCTCGGGGGCGCGGTTGATCGTCGCCGATATCGACTCTGATCGGGCGGCGTGCGTTGCGGCGGCGACCGGCGCGGAGGTTGCCTCGACCAGCCAGGTGCTGGCGGCACAGGCGGATATTTTCGCGCCGTGCGCGCTCGGTGCCGTTCTGCACGCCGAATCGATCGAGGCACTGCGGGCGCGCGTGGTTTGCGGCGCCGCGAACAACCAGCTGGCGACTCCGGCGGACGGTGCGCGGCTAGCCCAGCGCGGTATTCTCTATGCGCCGGATTATGTCGTGAACGCGGGCGGAATCATCAACGTCGCCGGAGAATATCTCGGCTGGGCGCCCGAGGAGGTGACGATGCGTGTCGAAGCCACGGGTGCCAGGCTGGCCGCGGTGCTCGACTATGCCGAGGCGGAGGATGTGCCGCCGCATGTCGCCGCCGACACGCTCGCCCGTGCCGCGATCGCCGCAGGCCGGGTTCGTACGCCCGTCCTCGCCTGATCGCGGTCAGCCGGCGCGCTTCTGGAAGGCGGCGAGCCGGCGCGCCGCGTCCGCGCGGACATTGGCCCAGAACAGGCTGTAGTCGAACACGTGATAGTTGTTCCCCGGCAGCACATATTGGCCGAAGTCCGACGGGGCGGCGCCGATCGTCAGGATGCCGCGCCCGTCGCACCGCGCCGGTACACGCCCCGGTTCCAGATGTGCCGATTGCAGGTTCAGGTCCGGGATCAGCGTGCCGAGATTGGCGCTGGCAGGGGCCGAGTCGTTCGGCTTGCCCGTGATCGGGTTGGTGCAGAGCATCCTCGTGCCGGCGCGCGGCGCGCCGGTGAAGCCGGCGGTTGCATCGAAGGTGTCGACGATCAGCGCCGGATCGGCCGGCTCGGCGAAGCTCTGCCAGGAAAGGATGCAGCCAGCCTGATCCGGCCCGGCGCAGGCGGGCAGGCCCATCCTGGGCAGGTCTGCGGTAAGCGAGACCGGCCAGCCGACGACATAGGCCGCGACGATCCGCCTCTCGACGGCTGTGCCCGCGATTCGCTCCGCCAGCAGGCGGGAAAGGTGCAACGCCCCCTGGCTGTGTCCGGCGAGGAGGATCGGTCGGTCGCCGGCTTCGTGCAGGAACTCGTCAAAGGCTGCTGCCACGTCACGATAGGCGAGATCGAGCGCCTTCTGCGCCTGCGCCTTGTTCGTCAGGAACGCGCCGAAGGTCGCCTGCCGGTAGCGCGGCGCCCAGATCGCGGCGCTGGCGTTGAACGCGCTCGCCTGCCCGCGCAGGAACAGCTCGGCGCGCGCATTGGCATCCGGATTGTCGAGCGGGGCGTTCCACTGCTTGGTATCGAGGAACGAGGTGGGGTGGATGAAGAACAGCGCGGCGCGCGGGTTGGCGCCCGGCGCCTGCCCCGATGGCGCCCACAGGGCGGGATTGCCCGGCTTGTCCGGCCGTGCGATCCACATTTCGGCGCGGCCATAATCGCGCGGCGAGACCGGTGGCAGGTCCGCCGCGTCGCCGCCAGGCACCAGGAACTGGCGCATCAGCTGGATGCCGTAGAGCCGATAGGCGAACATGGAAGCAACGCCGAGCATGATCAGGATCGCAACCGCATAAAGAAACTTTCGGGCCAATCGGCCTCTCCATTGTGCAATGCAGCATAAACGGACGGCGACGCAATCGCGTTCCTGTCAGTGTCGCGTGCGAAGGATGCAACCGCAAGTGCCGATGCATGATGCGGGTGCTTGAAGGGGCGGGGCTCGGCTGTTAGGCGCAGATCATGTCCGTAGACACCGCAACCGTGAAGAAAGTGGCGAATCTGGCGCGTATCGCGATCAGTGACGCCGACGCCGAGCGCCTGGCGCCCGAACTCAACAACATCCTGGGCTGGATCGAGCAGCTCGGCGAAGTCGACACGAAGGATGTCGCGCCGATGACTGCCGTGATGCCCAACACGCTGCGCCTGCGCGCCGACGTGATCACGGATGGCAACCAGCGCGACGCAGTGCTGGCGAACGCGCCCCAGGGTGAACATGGTTTCTTCACGGTTCCGAAGGTGGTGGAATGAGCGCGCTGACCGATCTGGGCGTCGCCGCCATCCGCAACGGCGTGCGCGACGGCGACTTCTCCGCGCGCGAAGTGGCTGAGGCGTTCAACACCGCCGTGGCCGGTGCCGACGCGCTCAACGCGTTCATCGTCAAGACCCCGGAGCACGCGCTCGCCGCCGCCGACGCGGCTGACAAGGCGCGCGCCGCGGGCGAGACGCTCAAGCCGCTGGCCGGCGTGCCGATCGGCATGAAGGACCTGTTCGCCACCAAGGGCGTGCAGACCACCGCCGCCAGCCACATCCTCGAAGGCTTCAAGCCGGAATATGAGTCGACCGTCTCGCACAAGCTGTGGGGCGCTGGCGCCGGCATGCTCGGCAAGCTCAACCTCGACCAGTTCGCGATGGGCTCGTCGAACGAGACCAGCTATTTCGGCAATGTCATCTCGCCGTGGCGGCGGGGCGAAGGCGACACCACGCCGCTCGCGCCCGGCGGTTCCTCCGGCGGCAGCTCGGCGGCGATTGCCGCGCGGCTCTGCCCGGCGGCGACCGGCACGGACACCGGCGGCTCGATCCGCCAGCCCGCCGCGTTCACCGGTATTTCGGGCATCAAGCCGACCTATGGCCGCTGCTCGCGCTGGGGCGTGGTGGCGTTCGCCTCCTCGCTCGACCAGCCGGGCCCGATGGCGCACGACGTGCGCGACTGTGCGATTATGCTCGAGGCGATGGCTGGGTTCGATCCCAGGGATTCGACCTCGCTCGACATGGCCGTGCCGAAGTGGGAGGCGGGTCTCTCCGCCGATCTGCGCGGCAAGCGCGTCGGCATCCCGGCCGAGTACCGGATGGACGGCACCCCGGCCGAGATCGAGGCGCTGTGGCAGCAGGGCATCGCCTGGCTGAAGGATGCGGGCGCCGAGATCGTCGAGGTCAGCCTGCCGCACACCAAGTACGCGCTGCCGGCCTATTACATCATCGCCCCGGCCGAGGCTTCCTCGAACCTCGCCCGCTATGACGGTGTGCGCTACGGCCTGCGCGAGCTGGCCGAGGGCCAGAACCTGCAGGAAATGTACGCTGCCACCCGCGCCGCCGGCTTCGGGGACGAGGTCAAGCGCCGCATCCTGATCGGCACCTATGTGCTTTCGGCAGGCTTCTACGACGCCTATTACACCCAGGCGCAGAAGGTCCGCACGCTGATCGCGCGCGACTTCGACAATGCCTGGAGCCAGTGCGACCTGCTGCTCACCCCGACCGCGCCGAGCGCGGCATTCGGGCTGGGCGAGAAGGTCGACCCGCTGGCGATGTACCTCAACGACGTATTCACCGTGCCGGCGAGCCTCGCCGGCGTGCCCGCGATGAGCGTGCCGGGTGGTCTGGATTCCGCGGGTCTGCCGCTCGGCCTGCAGATCATCGGCAAGCCGTTCGACGAACAGGGCGTGCTCAACGCCGGCCTCGCGCTCGAGCAGCGCGCGGACTTCACGGCGCGTCCGAAGGTTTGGTGGTAAGAGACTGAGAATCCTCCCCTTGCTGATGGAGTGGTAGGCCGAAGGCCTGACGGAGGGGTGTCCCCGCTGATAAGGCGGGGCGCCCCTTCGCCGTTTTCACCCCTCCGTCGCTTCGAAGCGAGGGGATGATCGTACCTCAAAACCGTCGTCATTCCCGCGAAGGCGGGAATCCATTGTCCTCAGCGCTGGGGGAGAGAACCGCGAATTCAGCGCCAATGGATCCCCGCCTTCGCGGGGATGACGAGATACTTTTGTCGGATGCGAGGGCTCTGCCCCTACATAGGAGGATTGGGTTCAGCCCTGCACGATCGGCACAGCGAGATACGCCAGCCGCCGCACTTCGCGCCGGCCGCGCACCACCGTGTCGAGGATCAGCCCAGTGAAGAAGCTCAGCGTCGCGACGATCGACAGACCGGTGACCAGCACCGCCGTGGGCAGGCGTGGCACCTGGCCGGTATGCCAATAGGTGACGCCCAGGGGAATCGCCAGCAGCACCGCCAGCAGGGCCAGCACGCCCGCGATGCTGCCGAAGAACAGGATCGGCCGCTCGATGCGGAACAGCGTCACGATGGTGCGCAGGATCCGCCAGCCGTCGCGATAGGTGGAAAGCTTCGAGGTCGAACCCTCGGGCCGCGCCGCATAGGCGGTGACGATCTCTGCCACCGGCATACGCAACTCCAGCGCGTGGATGCTGATCTCGGTTTCGATCTCGAACCCGGCGGAGAGCACCGGAAAGCTCTTCACGAAACGCCGCGAAAAGACGCGGTAGCCCGACAGGATGTCGCTGAAGCTGCGGCCGAACAGCCGCGCCAGCATGCCCGTCAGCATCCGGTTGCCGAGGCGGTGGCCGCGGCGATAGGCCAGCTCCACCTCGGACTTGCGCGCGCCGACCACCATGTCGAGCTGTTCGTCGAGCAGCCGCTCGATCAATGCCGGTGCCGCATCGGCATCATAGGTGAGGTCGCCGTCGGAAAGGACGTACACGTCCGCCTCGATATCGGCGAACATGCGGCGGACGACATTGCCCTTGCCCTGCATCCGCTCGCTGCGCACGACCGCGCCCGCAGCCTTGGCGACCTCCATCGTCCGGTCCCGACTGTTATTGTCGTACACATAGACCGTGGCGCCGGGCAGGCTGGTGCGGAACGCCTCGACGGTGCGGGCGATGGCCACCTCTTCGTTGTAGCAGGGCAGCAGCACCGCCACCCGCAAACCCGCGACCCGATCCTGAAACTGCGACGCCACCGAGGCCATGCCTGCCAAACTCCTTGATGCGGCGGCGCCTAGTCGAGTCGATGCGCGGGCGCAATTGGGCGCTGGACCTGAAGGCGGCGACGCGCGATAGGCAGAGCCACGCATATTCCCATTACCTTGTGAAGAGCACATGGCGACCAAGACTGCATTGAGCTACCGAATCCAGGGCGACACCGGCGAATGGGAGGTCGTGATCGGCCTTGAAGTCCATGCGCAGATCACGTCGCAGGCCAAGCTGTTCTCCGGCGCGGCGACCGCATTCGGGGCCGAGCCGAACAGCCAGGTGAGCCTGGTCGATGCGGCGATGCCCGGCATGCTGCCGGTGCTCAACGGCGAGTGCATCCGCCAGGCGGTGCGTACCGGCATGGCGATCGGCGCGGTGATCAACAAATGGTCGCGCTTCGACCGCAAGAATTATTTCTACGCCGATCTGCCGCAGGGCTATCAGATCAGCCAGCTCTACCACCCGCTGGTGGGCGAGGGGACGATCACGATCAGCCTGGACGAGAAGGATCCCAACGCCGAAGTGAAGGCGATCGGCGTCGAGCGCATCCATGTCGAGCAGGATGCCGGCAAGCTGATGCACGATCAGCATCCGACGCGCTCCTATGTCGATCTCAACCGTTCCGGCGTGGCGCTGATGGAGATCGTGTCGAAGCCTGACATGCGCTCGCCGGCCGAAGCGGGGGCGTATCTCTCGAAGCTGCGCTCGATCCTGCGCTATGTTGGTTCGTGCGATGGCAACATGGACCAGGGCTCGATGCGTGCCGACGTCAACGTCTCGGTTCGTAAGCCGGGCGAGCCGTTCGGCACGCGCACCGAGACCAAGAATGTCAACTCGGTACGCTTCGTGATGCAGGCGATCGAATATGAGGCGCGTCGCCAGATCGAGGTGCTGGAGAGCGGCGGTCGCATCGTCCAGGAGACCCGCCTGTTCGATCCGGACAAGGGCGAGACGCGCTCGATGCGCTCGAAGGAAGACGCGCAGGACTATCGCTACTTCCCTGATCCCGACCTGCTGCCGCTCGAACTGGACGACAGCTTCCTCGAGGACTGCCGCGCCAGCCTGCCCGAGCTGCCGGACGCCAAGCGCCGCCGCTACGAGGAGTCGCTGGGGCTCACCGCCTATAACGCCGCGGTGCTGACCGCCGAGGCGGAGACGGCGCGCTGGTTCGAGGCACTGCTCGCCGAGAGCGCGCGAATCCAGAAGAAGGGCGAGCAGGAAGTGGCGCGTGCCGCCGCCAACTGGCTGCTCTCGGATCTGTACGGCGCGCTCAACCGCCTGGGCAAGGGCATCGACGAGAGCCCGGTCAGCCCCGAACAGGGTGCCGAACTGCTCGCGCTGATCGCCGACGGGACGATCTCCAACACGCTGGGCAAGCAGGTGTTCGAGATCATGCTCGAAACCGGCGACGCGCCCGGCGAGATCGTCGAAGAGCGCGGCATGAAGCAGACCAGCGACACCGGCGCGATCGAGGCGGTGATCGCCGAGATCCTGGCCAAGAATCCGAACCAGCTGGAGCAGTATCGCGGCGGCAAGGAGGCGCTGTTCGGCTTCTTCGTCGGCCAGACGATGAAGGCGATGGCGGGCAAGGCCAACCCGGCGATGGTCAACGAGCTGCTGAAGAAGGCGCTGAGCTGAGGGGAGGAGCTCCCGGCGGCACCTGGCCGCCGGGGCTCTGTCGATCACTTCGCGGCGACTTTGGGGCGTGCGGCGACGGCCGTGCGCTCGTTTTTCGCAAACTCCTCGAAATTCTTTTTGAACACCGTGCCCAGTTCGTCGAGCGCGGCGACCGTGTCTTCGCCTTCCTTCGGCGGGAAAAGCTTGAGGCCGTTGCCACCCCACGCCTTGTATTCGAAATCGATCTTGTCGTCGCTGCCGAAGTCGCGGACCATGAACAGCGTCTTGAGCGAGCGACCGTAGATGGCAGCCTTTTGGTAGAACACGTCGGCGACGATCAGTTCCGAATAGCACGCGGCCTTCGAATCGGAGCGGCGCGTCTTGACCTTGTTCATGCTGTGGCGCTCCAGCGGCTGTTCGTGCCGGACGACCTGGATGTCCGCGGGCAGCGACAGCAGCGTCTTGAGGTCAAGCGACTGCAGCAGATCGAGCTGGGTCGGGCTGTCGAGGGCGCTGGCCATCTGCGCCTTGTTGCGGGCATCCTTCTTGCCGTGGAGCGCCGAATCGAGCAGGCCGCCGCCCAGCAGTCCCGTTGTCATCGAGTTCATGCGTTCCGCAGGCCAGATGTGCAACTCGCACGGGGCCGTTTGCGCGGCAGCATGGCTCACGCCCATCCCCAGGCCGACCGCAACGATGGCAGTCAGCATCTTCTTCTTCGACATGCTTGTTTTCCCCTGTTGACGAACATTGCAATGAAATGGCCGCGGGTCCTCAGTGCTTGGTGCGCGGCGGCTTGTTCACGGTATCGGCGAACTGCACCAGACTGGTGCGGAACGCCTGCACGATTTCTTCCATCGCGCGATCCGGCGCTTCCCCCGGCTTGGGCGGGAAGGCCGTCAGCTTGACCAGCGTCCAGGAGCCGAACGTGCGAATAGCCTGGGCATCGAGGCCGAACGTACGAAACCGGAACGAACCGCGCAGCCCGCTGCCGCCGATCACGTTCTGGTTCAAAATCACGTCGTCGACGATCATTTCGGCGTAGCAGGGTGCGGTGCTTGCTGCGATGCGCCCCGGCGTGGTGCGGATCGTGCGGCTGTCGAGCGGCTCCGGATGGACGATGACGCGATAGCCGGGCAGCTTGAGCAGGTCCGGCAAACCGGCTTCCTGGAGCAACTGGACCTGACGATCTGCGGACAGGGGATTTTCGGGCGGTTTGGGATAGCCGTCGCGCCCCTTGGCGCTCCCGTCGACGATACCTCCGTGCCACAACCCCATGAACATGTTCATCGGCGCGGATGCAGGCCAAGCGTGCAACTCGCAGCTGCCGTCACCTAGCGCACGGGCGGGCGAAGAAAACATAAGCGTCCCGGCGGCAGCCAGGCGCATGAAATGCAGTCCAATCAAGACATCCCCCCGTTTCGTCGTGTTCACCGACACGAGCGAGCTATAGATTCGTTATCTTTCCGAAACAACGGTCCGCATCTGGTCAGGATGCAGCTTGCCAAGCGCGATACCGCTTCGCATGGTGGGACAAAGGCGGAGTCTGATGATGACCAGATTGTTGGCGTGGATTTGGATGATTCTTCTGGCATCGCCCGTAGCGGCGCAGACCCCTTCGCCGCCCACCAATCCCACGGTCGTGATCGAGACCAGCGCGGGGCGAATGGTGGTCGAGGTGTATCTCGACAAGGCGCCGGTCTCCGCGCGCAACTTCCTGCGCTATGTCGATGCAAAGCGGCTTGACGGTGTGGTATTCTACCGCACCGTCAAACCGGCGGAGAAGTTCGGCTTTGTCCAGTTTGGCATCCAGAATGCCCCGGCAAAGATGTTCCCGCCGATCAAGCACGAGCCGACGACCGAGACCGGCATCCAGCATCTCGACGGCACGCTCTCGCTGCCACGGCTGGCACCGGGAACGGCGCGCGGCGAGTTCACCATCATGGTCGGCGACCAGCCCTCGTTCGATGCCGACCCGAGCAAGCCCGGCGACAATCTCGGCTATGCGGCATTCGGGCGGGTGATCGAGGGCAAGGACGTGCTGCTCAAGATCTTCGACGCGCCGACGTCGCCGACCAAGACGCTGGGCGGCAGCTTCAAGGGCGAAGTGCCCGAGGTGCCGGTGAAGATCGTCTCGGCGCGCCGCGTCTCCGGCTGAGCCGTCTCAGAGCGGGTGAGGGTCCAGGTAAAGATAGCCCGGATCGAACTCGGCGAGTCGCTTCAGGCCGGGCAGGTCCTGGAACGCCACCAGGCCGTTGCGGAACTCCACCAGCCCGCGTTCGCGCAGCTCGCGCAGCACGCGGTTCACATGGACGGGGGTGAGGCCCAGGCATTCGGCAAGTTCGGCCTGGCTGATCGGGAAGCGGTAGCGCTCGGCCTCGGCATGGCCGACCACGCCGAGCCGGACGTGCAACTCGCAGAACAGGTGCGCGGCGCGCTGGATCGCCGAGCGACGGCCCAGCGAGACTTCCCACTCGCGGTGGATCGCCGCGTCGACATTGGTCGAGAACCACATAACGCGCGTGAGGTGCGCTTGTGTCTCGGTGATCTCGTGCAGCCGCGTGTGGGAGGCGCGGGCGATCGTGCAGGGCGTGAGCGCGAGCAGCGCATGGTCGAGCCGCTTGAGGGTGAAGCCGTGGAGATCCGCGAAGTCGCCCGGGACGTGAACATGGGTGATCTGCCGCTGGCCGTTCTTCAGATCCTTATAGCGGCCGACGAACCCGTCCAGCACCAGTGTAGAATAGTTCAGCGCCTCGCCGAAGTGTACGATGGTGCGGCCGGCCGGATGCGTGACCGTGTCGACGATCGTGCCGCGCAGCGCCGCTTCTTCCGCAGCGCTGATCTCGTCGCGTAGCCGAAGTTTTCGCAGGTGGCATTCGATCATCTTGGGGGCTTCTCCAGCATGGAACAGCGGCACGGCCTCGGGCTGCGCCGCTGTCATGGCAGAATTGAAAGACGTTAGTCCTGGCCAAACTCTTGGTTCTTCACGATCCCGTCGGCGCCGTTTTCGCCGCCGGCACCCAGCGGTACGGCCTTGGGGCGCGGCGCGCCTTCCTTGGCCGCGGTATCGGCGGTATCGGAGCGGGTTTCCACCGCCTGCTGAATGTCGGAGCGGGGATCGTCGCGATCATTGGTGATGTTCGGCATGGAAGATTCTCCTGGTTCAGGCGACCGGCTGGCCGGGGGTGATACCGGGATCGATGCTCGGCGTGGTCTCCGGCGCCGGCTCATCGATATCGGGGCCCGGCGGCGCGATCTCGGGCGGCGGACCGCCGGGCTGGCCGGGATCGGGGTCAGGGGCCTCGGCAGGCGGCGTGGTAGGCTGTACGGGGGGCTCGACCGGCATGGAAATCTCCTGTTCGCTGCAGTTCCAACGCCTCGCGACAGCCAATCGTTGCTTCGTACTTGCCCCGAACCCCATGACTGCTATAGAGCCCGCCGACCGGCGGTGTCCCCTGCGGGCGTGGCGGAACTGGTAGACGCGCTGGATTTAGGTTCCAGTATCGAAAGATGTGGGGGTTCGACTCCCTTCGCCCGCACCAGTCCTTCGCGGCTGATGTGTGGTACACCGCAATTCCGATTCTTTTAGAAGGCGTGAGAATGCAGACTGTCGAGACGTTGAACGAGGGCCTGAAGCGCGCCTTCACGCTGAAGATCACCGCCCAGGACATCGATTCGAAGGTCGATGCCGAGGTCAAGCGGGTCGCGCCGCAGATTCGTATGCCCGGCTTCCGCCCTGGCAAGGTTCCGATCAATCTCGTCCGCAAGATGCACGGTGAGGCGCTGGCGCAGGACGCGCTGAACAGCTCGATCCAGGAAGGCATCCAGAAGCTGATCGCCGACCACAAGCTGCGTCCCGCGATGCAGCCCTCGGTCAGCCTCGAAGGCGATTATGCCCCCGGCGGCGACGCGGAAGTGAAGGTTGAGCTGGAAGTGCTCCCTGAGGTTCCGACTCCGTCGATCGAGGGCCTGAAGCTCGAGCGTTTGACCGTGCCGGTCAAGGACGAGGAAGTGCAGGAGCAGCTGAAGCAGCTCGCTGACCAGCAGAAGCGCTGGGACGACGCAGCCGAGGGCCATGCGGCGACCAAGGGTGACCAGGTCGTGATGGACTTCGTCGGCAAGGTCGAGGGCGTCGCCTTCGAAGGCGGCACCGGCGAGGGCATGGCCGTCGAGCTCGGCTCGGGCCGCCTGATTCCGGGCTTCGAGGAGCAGCTCGAGGGCGTGAAGGTCGGTGACGAGAAGCAGCTCAACGTCACTTTCCCGGAAGACTATGGCGCCAAGGATCTGGCCGGCAAGGCCGCGACCTTCGACGTCAAGGTTACCGCGGTGCAGACCGCCGGCGAGACCGTGATCGACGACGCCATGGCGAAGGCGTTCGGTCTTCAGGATCTGGAGCAGCTGACTGGCCTGCTGAAGGGCCAGATCGAGCAGCAGCTCAACGGCCTCACGCGCACCCACATGAAGCGCAAGCTGCTCGACCAGCTCGCCGCCGGCCACGACTTCCCGGTCCCGCCGTCGATGGTGGAAGCCGAGTTCGACCAGATCTGGCACCAGCTCGTCCACGAGACCGAGCATGAGGAAGATCCGGCTGCGGCACTCGCGGAGCTCGAGAACGAGCGCGACGAGTATCGTGCGATCGCCGAGCGCCGCGTGCGCCTGGGCCTGCTGCTCAGCGAGATCGGCACCGCCAACGGCGTCGAAGTCACCGCGCAGGAAATGAACCGCCTGATCGCGCAGGCCGCGCAGCAATATGGCCCGCAGGATCGCCAGCGCTTCATCCAGTATGTCCAGCAGGAGCCGATGGCGGCTGCCCAGCTGCGCGCGCCGCTGTTCGAGGACAAGGTCGTCGACTTCCTGTTCGACAAGGCCGAGATCACCGACCGCGAAGTGACCAAGGAAGAGCTGGAAGCCGCGATCGAGAGCGAAGACGGCTTCTCGTCGGGCACGCACGTCCATGATCACGACAACCACAAGCCGAAGAAGAAGGCTGCCAAGAAGGCCGAAGCTTCGGACGAGGCCGGCGAAGACGCCAAGCCCGCCAAGAAGCCGGCTGCCAAGAAGACGAAGGCAGAAGACGCCGCTCCGGCCGCCGAGGGCGATGCCGAGCCGGTGAAGAAGGCTCCGGCCAAGAAGGCTGCCAAGGCGGCCGAAGGCGAGGGCGAGGAAGCCGCGCCGAAGCCGAAGAAGGCAGCGGCCAAGAAAAAGGCCGACGCCGAGTGATCTGAAGGGGCCGGAACGAAAGTTCCGGCCCTTTTGCTATCTGTTTCCTTCCTGTAATCGGGAAGGGTAGGCGGAAATCTCTCGGGATCAGCGCAGCGCCACGATCAGGGTGGTGATCGCCTGTGGCTCTGCCAGGGCTTGCGCCGAAACGTCCGCCGCATCGCGCGTCGCATCGGTGACGATCCGCGCCACCACCTTCGCCGCCGGAACGCCGATGGTCAGGCGTCGGGGCACCACCCCGCCATTGACGTGGACCAGCACCAGCCTCTGGCCGTCCGGCGACACCGCGCCGACCGTGTCTTCATCGTCCACCGGGACCAGCCGATAGCCCGGCCGGATGTAGCGGCTGAACTGCGCCATCGCCCAATATTTGCGCGTGACGTGGATCGGATGCTCGGGGGCGCTCGCCGGCGTGTACGCCATCTTGACGATGCCCCAGTTGCTGCCGCCCGCGGTGCCGTCGCCCTTGTCGCTGCTCTGCCGCTCCACCGCCTGCCAGAACACCCAGGCGACGGGTTCCAGCCGCTTGAGATCGTGGACGACATGCTCGGCAAAGGCGAGTGGGCTCGCCATGCCGTCGAAGCTTTCCGGATCCTTGTCGAGCGGGGTGTCGTTCTCGCTCATCCACAGCCGGATGCCGTGCGTCCGGGCGATGTCGCGCACCGCGGTCTGATGGACCGTGCCGTAGCTATGGACGTTGAGCTGGCCGATCCGAGCGCGCGTCGCCGCGGGATAGCCCTGCCAGTCGCGCACGAAGAGGTGCGAATTGGTCTCATCTGGCGCGGCGATCACCGTCTTCAGGCCGTGGGCCTTGAGTGCGCGGTCGGCTGCATCGATCATCATCGCCTGGCGGGCGGGGCTCCAATGCGCGCCTTCCTGGGTATTGGCGGCAAACCAGTAATCGGTGTTGGGCTCATTGACCGGTGAGAGCGTGCGGAAGGTGATGCCGTGCGCCTTCTGCAGCCTGTCCACCACGATCGCGAGATATTCGGCGAAGCGCGCTTCCTGGCCGGGAAGGAGATTGTCCTCTGTGCCCTTCTCGGCGCCCGAGACGCGGCCGCTGACCGTCATGAACCAGGGCGGCGAATTGGAGAAGGCTTCGAAGATCGGCGTCTTCACCCGTTTGCGGATCGCGTCGAGCCACCAGCGCTGGTTGGCGTCGGCCGACCAGTCCCACATCGCCGGATCGGCCGGGTTCCACCAGTCGGTGCCGGTGGCGCCTGCTGGGCGGCGCCAGAATCCCGGCACATCGGCGCCAGGGCGCAGATAGGGTTTGGTCTCGGGCGCGTCGCCGCCGCCGATATTGTAGCGCGCGATCGTCCAGCCGAGCCCCTGCGGCCCGTAGAACAGGTCGGCGAGCTTCTCGCGCACCGGATCGGGATAGCCGCCAGTGACGTGGGCGAACCAGGCGAGCGCGGTGCCCCAGCCCTCGAAGGGCTGTCCGGGGCGCTGCAGATCGGGGCGCAGCGTCAGCGACACGGCCGGCTCGGCGACGGGTGACGGCGGCGCGCTGGTCTGGGCGAGTGCGGCGGGGGAGGCTGTCAGCAGCAGCGAGAGCGCCAGCGCGCGGATCATGCCGCCGTCACCCGGTAGAGGCCGGCGCCGTGCGGCGGCAGCGTACGGGCGAGCCGGATCGGGCTTACGCCCTCGTCCTTGCCCGCCCACAGGTCGCGCACCTGTACCTTGCCGGACAAGCCCAGCAGCCGCAGGTCGAACGCGGCCTCGCCCGGTTTGTCGCCGGTGTTGAACAGCGCGACATAATGGCCGCCCTTGGCCGCGCGTGCCGTC
This sequence comes from Sphingomonas pokkalii, assembly GCF_003096275.1. Taxonomy (GTDB): domain Bacteria; phylum Pseudomonadota; class Alphaproteobacteria; order Sphingomonadales; family Sphingomonadaceae; genus Sphingomonas; species Sphingomonas pokkalii. Next base: position 1,949,772 of record NZ_QENQ01000001.1, on the reverse strand, counting down.
CAGACGCGGCGATCATCGGCGACGAACCACGGCCGGTTCTCGCTGCTCGCCTGGTTGACGGCAAGGACTTCGCGGTTGGTGAGCAGGGCGCGGGTTGGGGCATCGAGGTGGCGAAGGTCGCCGCCCATGATCAGCGGCGAGCGGGCGATCGACCAGAGCGTCATCAGCGTACGCTGCTCGTCCGGCGTGAACTTGGTGTCGCGCTGGCCGAGCGCGAGGCGGCCGAGCGGGAGCATGTCGGCATCGGGCCAGGCGCCGGGACGGGCGTATGGGCTCCAGTTCTCCAGCCGGGTGAACTGGGCCTCCAGCATCTTCCAGTCGTCCCAGAAATCGTCCGAGATGCGCCACATCTGGGCGTGCTGCGCGACATGGGCGGCGCGCGGCACCGGCGTCTCGCCGGGGGAGAGGCTGAGCAGGATCGGCCGGCCGGTCGCGCGAATCGCCTTGGCCGCCGCCTCGATCTCCGGCGCGTGCGCGTCATAGGGGCGGCTCATGTCGTCCATCTTGACGAAGTCGACGCCCCAGGAGGCGAGCAGCGCGAAGACGCTGTCATAATAGGCCTGCGCGCCGGGCTTGCGCATGTCGACGCCGTACATGTCCGGGTTCCACGGGCAGGTGCTTGTGGTGTCGGCGATGTCGGCGGCGCGAATGCCGTTGGCGCCCAGGATGGGGAGGTTTCGCTCGACGGCCAGCCGGGGAATGCCCCGCATCAGGTGGACGCCGAAGCGCATCCCGAGTGCATGGACCTTCGCCGCGATCGGGCCGAAGCCCTTGCCGTTCGTCGCCGAAGGGAAGCGGTTGGGTGCGGGGAGCAGCCGCCCATGCCCGTCCATCGTGGGAACGGGCTTGGCGTTATAGGTGTAGCTGTTCGCTTCCGGCTCGTACCATTGGATGTCGATCGTGAAGATGTCGTAGCCGAATGGCAGCAGTTCGCGCGCCTGGATCGCGGCGGTCTCCAGTGCCTGCGGTTCGGTGATGGTGGTGGCGAAGCTGTTCCAGCTGTTCCAGCCCATCGGCGGCGTGGGTGCAAGCATGGCGGGTCTGGTCGCCGCTGTCGCCCCCGTCGGCCCTGCGGCGGCGAGGCCGCCGAGCACGGCTGCGCCCTGCAATAGCCCGCGTCGATCGATCCCGCGTCCGGGTGGGTTTGCGCCTGGCATCTGCTTCCTCCTGTTGTTTTTGTCTGACTATAAGCCGGGAAGAATGGCGTCAACGGCGGGCGATCAGGCCAGGAGGGACGATTCCGTGTCCTCCTGGGCCTGTAGAATCAGCGTGATCGTGGCGGCGCGCGCGGCGGCCGGATCGCCATCGGTGATCGCCGCGAACAAGTCCCGATGCAGCGGAATCGAATCGCGCAGTTGCTTGGCCTTGCGATGCTTGAACAAGGTGGTGGAGCGTACGGCCGCGCCAATGCTCCCGGAAAGGCTGATCAGCAGATCGTTGCCGGTCGCCTCCAGGATCAGGTTGTGGAATTGTTGATCCGCCGCCTGCCCCTCGGGACTGGACAGGCCCTTTTCCTCCATCACCTCCAATGCATGTCCCAGCCGCGCGATATGGCGAGTGGTGCGCGAACGGGCGGCCAGTTCCGCTGCCGCCGGCTCGACGATGATACGCAGCTGAAACAGGCTGTCGACGAATCCCAGCGGAGGCTCGCCCTCGAACATCCAGGCCAGCAGATCGGGATCGAGCATGTTCCAATCGGCGCGCGCACGCACACGGGTGCCCGTTTTCGGACGGCTATCGATCAGCCCTTTTGCCGCCAGCATCCGCAGCGCCTCCCGCACCACGCTGCGTGAGACGTTGCGCGATTCGGCGAGGTCGAGCTCGCCCGGAAGGATGGCGCCTGGTGGATATCGGCCCGATACGATCGCCACGCCCAGTTCGCGCGCGATCGATCGGTGTGCGGGATTGCGCTTTTGCTGTTCGACCAATGTCTTGCCCCTGTGCTCCGGGCGATCTTGAGGCGAGTTGGGTTGTTGCGCCACCCGAAATCGAACGATGCGATTTCACTTGTCTTACAAATATGACGAGATATGTTGTCGGACAACTGGCTGCCACCGCACGCAGATGCGGCATTTCGGGCCAGGGGAAAGGGGAGGTTTGCATGCGGGTGAATCATCGTGTTTCGTTGCTTGGAGTTTCGGCGCTCGCCCTTGCCGTGGTGGGCGCGTTGCCCGCGGCTGCCCAACAGGGAGGCAATCAGGCGCAAGATAATGGGCCGGACGAGATCATCGTCACCGGCGTGCGCGAAAGCCTTCGCTCCGCCCAGGCGCTGAAGCGCAACGCGGACCAGATCGTCGATTCGGTGCAGGCACAGGATATCGGCAAGCTGCCGGACGCGAACACCACCGAGGCGCTGCAGCGCATTACCGGCGTGCAGATCCAGCGCCGCTACGGCGAAGGCGCCACCGATTTCGACCACCGCACCCAGCCGGCGATCACCGTGCGCGGCCTGACCCAGGTCCAGAATTTCCTCGATGGCCGCGCGGTCTATTCCGCCTCGGGCGGGCGCGCGTTCGACCTTGAAGGCGTGCCGCCGGAACTGCTGTCGGGCATCGACGTGTACAAGAACGCGCCCGCCAACATCATCGAAGGCGGCGTGGGCGGCGCGGTGAACCTGCGCACCCGCAAGCCGTTCGATTCCGCCGGCCAGGTGATCAGCGCCACGGTCCGCGGCAATTACTACGACCGCGTCGACAAGCCGGGCTATGCGGTGTCGGGCCTGTACAGCAATCGCTTTCAGGCGGGCGAGGGCGAGATCGGCGTGCTGATCAACGCGGTCTATTCCAAGAGCCAGTATCGCCAGGACGGCCTGCTGATCGGGCCGTTCGACACGGTCGCGCCGGGCTCGATCGCGGGCGCGCCGGCGAACGCCCAGATCCCCTACGGCCCCGAAATCTACGACGATAGCGGCGATCGCAAGCGCCTGGGCGTGGCCGGCGCCATCCAGTGGAAGCCGAGCGATGCGCTGCTCATCACGGCGCAGGGGCAGATGACCAAATACTGGTTCAACCGGACCGGCGCCTATTATTACGATTACAGCAACCGTTCGAACGTCCGGAACGCCGCCGGCGTCGTGACCAGCTACGGTACCGCGCCGGCGCCGGGCGCGACCTTCACCTTCAACAAGGAGGGGTATGCGACCAGCGGCACCCTGGCGCCGATCGCATTCGAGACCGGCCGCTATGACCAGCAGCTGTGGAGCGCGAGCAAGAACTTCACGCTGAATGCAGCCTGGAAGCCGACCGACCGGCTCAAGGCGAACTTCGACGCGCAGTATCTTCATTCCTATTACAATGCGGACCGCAACGGCCATGTGCTGTCGTTGTACAGCGAGTCCGGCCAGACCTCGCTGACCACGCCGCACCCGCTCAGCGTCGACTTCGACCTGCGCGGCAAATATCCGCGCTGGGACGTGAAGCAGCAGGGCGTACTCAACAATCCGGCGAACTACACTACCCCCTATGTCGCGGATTCGCTGCAGCGGAACGACGCGGACACCTTCGCGCTCGCGTCCGACATCGAATATGACGTCGAGGGCGGATTCCTGAAGAAGCTGCGCGCGGGCGTCCGCTATGCCGACAACAGCATCGACCTGCGGGGCACCTGGCACAGTGTGTGCGTCACCTCGCTCGGCGCGGATCCCAATTGCGGTGCGCCGTCGGGTACCCCGCTGGTCCCGCTGACCAAGAATCCGCAGCTTGCGATGCCGGGCCCGTCGAAGAACTGGTTCGACGGCAACACCGTGAAGGGCGGGCTGCTCTACCCGGCGTTCCCGGGCGGTGACGGCGTATGGGCGCAGACCAAGGCCCTGTATGCGCTGCTCGGCGCGACGACGCAGGACAGTTTCAAGCCCGGCGACCTCAATCGCCAGACCGAGAAGACCTATACAGGCTGGGCGATCGCCGACTATGGCTTCGATGTGGGCGGGGTAAGCTTTGACGGCGGCATCGGCGTGCGCGTGGTGAAGACCAAGACGACTTCGGTGGGCACCCAGTTCAACAATGACGGCACCTCCGCGCCGATCAGTGTGGGCAAGGAATATACCAAGGCGCTGCCGAGCTTTAACCTTCGGGCGAAGCTGACCGACACGTTCCAGATGCGCTTCGCCTATTCGAAGGGCCTGGCGCGGCCGAATTTCGACCAGCTCTCCACCAATCTGACGCTGAACAATCCGAACCAGATCAACCCGGTCACCGGCCATCCGAGCGCCGGCTCGGGCAACCCGCGGCTCAACCCGATCCGTTCGGACAATTTCGACGTGACCGCCGAATGGTACTTCGCCCCCAGCGGATCGCTGACCGGCGGCCTGTTCTACAAGAAGGTCAACGGCTTCCTGGCCGGCGGCATCGTCACCGGCGTGTTCAACGGCGTCACCTACGACATCAGCACGCAGGTGAACTCGGGCAACGGCACGGTGAAGGGCGCGGAGATCGGCTACAACCAGTTCTTCGATTTCCTGCCCGGGCCGCTCAGCGGGCTCGGCCTCCAGGCCAACTATACCTATGTCGATTCGAGCGTGAGCAATCCGTTCGCCGTGGCGGGTACGAACACGCCGCAGCAGCTGCCGCTCGAGAAGTTGTCGAAGCACAGCTACAACCTTGTCGGCCTCTACGAGAAGGGCCCGGTCACCGCGCGCGTGGCGTGGAGCTGGCGGTCCAGCTATCTCGACCAGACCCAGGGAAGCGGCGCCAATGGCATCCCGCAATATGCCAAGCCCTATGCCTCGCTCGACGCTTCGATCAGCGTGAACCTGACCAAGCAGATCGCGGTCTCGGCGGATGTGGTGAACCTCAACAACCGGCTGAACATGATCTACATCGGTACGCCGGCCGCACCGTTGCGGTACGAACTCAACGACCGGCGCTTCGGCCTGTCGCTGCGAGCGACCTATTGACCATGATGGCCGGGGCGGGTGACTGCCCTGGCCGCCTTTTCCCGGAGGGAAGGCGCAAGGTGACGGCGTTCCACATCGACATCGTTCCCAAACGGCGCGCGGCATGAGCGCGCCGCTTTCGCATATCGCCATCATCGGCGGTGGCACGGCGGGGTGGATGGCGGCTGCGGCATTGGCCCGCGTGCTGGATACCAAGGCCATCGCCATCACGTTGGTGGAATCGGAGGCGATCGGTACCGTCGGCGTCGGGGAGGCGACGATCCCGCCGATCCAGGCGTTCAATGCGCTGCTCGGCATCGACGAGGCCGAGTTTCTCCGCGCGACCAAGGGCACCTACAAGCTCGGCATCGAGTTCGTCGATTGGCGGGCGCACGGTACGCGCTACTTCCACCCCTTCGGCACGCACGGCGTCGATTTCGGTGCAATCCCCTTCGAGGCGCTGTGGCAGCGTGCCCGCATGGCGGGCGCAGCAGCGCCGCTGGAAGCCTATTCGATCTGTGCCGAAGCGGCCCGGCTCGGGCGCTTCCAGCGTCCTGCCACTACCGGCAACAACCCGCTCGCGCATATCGGCTATGCCTATCATTTCGATGCGGCGCTCTATGCCGGATTCCTGCGCGCGCGGGCGGAGCAATGGGGCGTGCGTCGGCAGGAAGGACGCGTCACTTCCGTCGAGCGGGCGTCGGACGGGGCGATCGCCGGCGTCGTGCTGGAAGACGGTGCGCGGATCGCCGCCGATTTCTATATCGACTGTTCCGGTTTCCGCGCGCTTCTCCTCGGCGAAGCGCTGGGCATTCCGTTCGAGGATTGGGGGCGGTGGCTCCCCAACGACCGTGCCGTCGCGGTGCCCTGCGCGCTCGGTCTGGAGGGGCGTACGCCGTTCACGCGTTCCACCGCGCGCGGAGCGGGGTGGCAGTGGCGCATTCCGCTACAGCACCGTGTCGGCAACGGCCTTGTCTATGCCAGCGCTCAGTGCTCGGACGAGGATGCGCAGGCGCTCTTGCTGAGCACCCTTGAGGGCGAGCCGCTTGCAGAACCGCGCGTGCTGCGATTCCGCGCCGGTCGCCGGGCGCGCTTCTGGGAGCGTAACTGCGTTGCACTCGGGCTTTCCAGCGGCTTTCTCGAACCGCTGGAGTCGACCAGTATCCATCTCGTCCAGGCTGGCATCGCGCGGCTGCTGGAGATGCTGCCGGTAGGGGGTGGCACACCGGCGGATATCCGCCGCTACAACCGGTTGATGGCGACCGAGTTCGAGACGATCCGCGATTTCCTGATCCTCCATTTCCACGCCACGGCACGCGACGACACCGACTATTGGCGCCAGCTGCGCACCATGGAATTGCCGGATACGTTGGCGGATCGCCTGGCCATCTATCGTGCCAGCGGCCGGCTCTACCGCGAGGCGGACGAGCTCTTCTCCAAGACCAGCTGGCTGGCGGTGCTGCATGGCCAGGGCGTGGATCCGATCGGCTATGATCCGATCGCCGATGGAATGGCGCGCGACGAAGCCCGCACGCGATTGGCGCGGATTGCCGAGGTCACGGCGCTGGCGGCGTCGCGCATCCCTGCCCATGATGCGTTCCTGCGGGAAAGTGGGGCGATGGTGGAATAAAATTACACCAAAATTACTCCGAGAAATTTGACCGAAACAATCAGCCTTTGCAGTATGCCCTCATGGGGCGGGAGGAATCAGCGTGAACAAGTACGGGTTGCTGGCGGCGGTGGGCAGTGTTGCGCTCGCCTCCGGCATGGGGATGGCGCAGGATGGGCCGAAGATCGGCGACGCGCCGCAGGTCCAGCCGGTGCAGGTCGATCCGCGCCGCCCCGACTGGGAGAACCCGGCGGTGTTCGCGCGCGGCAAGATGCCGGCCAGCGCCACGCACTTCCCGTACGAGAGCCGCGCCGCCGCACTGGCGGGCGATCCCGCCAAGTCGGGCCGCTATCTGTTGCTGGACGGCCAATGGTCGTTCCACTTCTCGCCCTCGTCGGACGCGGTGCCGAACGGCTTCGAGAAGCCCGACTATGACGTCGCCAAGTGGAAGCGCATCAAAGTGCCCGCCGACTGGCAGACCGAGGGCTATGACCAGGCGCGCTACAACAACATCACCTATCCGTTCCCGGCCAACCGCCCGCTTATCCCCCATGCGACCAACCCGGTCGGCTCCTATCGCCGCGACGTGCAGCTGCCGGCGACCTGGTCCGGGCAGGACGTGATCCTGCACATCGGCGCGGCGGGTTCGGCCTATCGCGTATGGGTCAATGGCGTTGAGGCAGGCTATTCGGAGGATTCGAAGCTCCCGTCCGAGTTCGACGTGACCAAGCTGGTCCATGCGGGCCGCAACACCATCGCGATCCAGATCCATCGCTGGTCGGATGGCAGCTATCTGGAGGACCAGGACTTCTGGCGCGTCTCCGGCATCGAGCGCTCGGTCTATCTGGCGGCTACGCCCAAGGCACGCGTTGCGGACCTGTTCGTCCATGCCGGGCTCGATGCCGCGTACAAGGACGGCAAGCTCTCGACCGAACTGACGCTCACCGATCGCAGCGCGCCGCTGACCGCGCGGATGACGCTGCTCAATGGCGACACGCAGGTGCTGGTGCGGGAGACGCAGCTTCCCGCCGGCGCGGCGCAGAAGGTGACGCTTGCCGCCGACGTGCCGGGCGTGCGCCCCTGGACCGCCGAAACGCCCAATCTCTACACCTTGCTCGTCGAGCTGGTCGATGCCGAGGGCAAGGTGGTGCAGGCGACGCCGCAGCGGATCGGTTTCCGCACGGTGGAGATCAAGAACGGCCTGGTCAGCGTCAACGGCAAGCCGATCACGATCCGCGGCGTCAACCGCCACGAGCATGATCCGGAGACGTTCCACGTCGTCAGCCGCGCGTCGATGGAACACGACATCCAGCTGATGAAGCGGGCGAACATCAACGCGATCCGCACCTCGCACTATCCGAACGATCCCTATCTCTACGAACTGGCGGATCGCTATGGCCTCTACGTGATGGACGAAGCGAATATCGAGAGCCACGCGTATATGGATTACGCCAACCGGCATGGCGAGCTGCGGTCGCAGTTCCAGGTCGGCTTCGATCCGGCGTGGAAGGACGCCCATGTGTCCCGCGTCGTCAACATGGTCCAGCGTGACAAGAATCACCCCTCGGTGATCTTCTGGTCGCTGGGGAACGAGGCAGGCATCGGCCCGAACTTCGAGGCCGCGGCCGCGGCGGCCAAGGCGGTCGATCCGGGCCGGCTGGTCTCCTATCTCGGCTGGGGGACCTGGGACGGGATCCAGGACCACCGCCCGAATTACTACGCCGATATCTATGCGCCGATGTACGATCCGGCGGTGAAGCTCGAGGATTACGCCACCAACTGGAACTTCAAGCAGCCGGTGATTCAGTGCGAATATGCCCATATGATGGGCAATTCAGGCGGCAATCTGAAGGAATATTGGGACACGATCTACGCCCACCCGAACAAGCTGCAGGGCGGCTTTGCCTGGGACTGGGTCGACCAGTCGATGTATCGCTATGCCAAGGATGGCCGTCGCTACTGGGGCGATGGGGGCGAATACGGCCCGAACCCGGGTGGTGACATCGAGTTCGGCGACGGGCTGCTGCAGTCCGATCGCACGCCGAACCCGCAATTGTATGAATTGCGCAAGGTGTATGCGCCGATCCAGTTTGACGGCTTCGACGCGGCCAGCGGCCGGGTGACGGTACGTAACCGCCACGATTTCCGTGACCTGTCCGGCTTCACCTTCGAATGGGAAGTGCAGGAAAACGGCGTTGCGGTGGCCAATGGCGCACTGGCAACCCCGGACGTGGCGGCGCATGGCGCGGGCACGATGACGCTGCCGCTGGCGGGGCTCGTCCGCAAGCCGGGTGCCGAGTATTTCGTCACCATCCGCGCGCGGGCCAAGGCGGATGCGGTGCCGTTGGTGCCGGCCGGTGCGGTCACCGGTTGGGAGCAGTTCGCGCTCGATCCCGCCTATCGCACGGCAGAAGCACAGGCGCCCAAGGGCCGCGTGACGACGCAGGACGGGCAGGGGGCGATCACCCTCTCCGCCGGCGGCGCGACGCTGGTCGTGAACCGCGCAACCGGCCTGGTCGATCGCTACGCCGCCAAGGGCAAGACGCTGCTCAGCGGCGGCGCCCCGCATTTCTGGCGCGCGGTGACCGATAACGACATCGGCATCGGCACCGACAAGCAGCTCGCCGCCTGGAAGGGGATGAGCGAAACCCGCACCGTCTCCGCGGTGCAGGTGCAGGATCTGGGCGATGCGGGCGCGGAGGTGCGGGTCGCCTATACGATGGGCGGCGGGGCGGTGCGCTTCACCAGCGTCTATCGCATGGCCGCCGATGGTTCGCTGGCGGTCGATGGCCGGTTCGAGCCCGTGTCGGGCCAGCTGCCGCCGCCGTTCCGCATCGGCATGGCCTTCACCACGCCGGGCAGCCTCAAGACGGTCGAATGGTATGGTCGGGGCCCGCACGAAAGCTATGTCGATCGCAAGACCTCGGCACCGATCGGGTTGTGGCGCGGGGCGATCGCCGAGCAGAACCATGATTACATCCGTCCGCAGGAGACCGGCAACAAGGTCGATGTCCGCTGGATGGAGCTGATCGGCGGCGGCGCGGGCCTGCGGGTGCAGAGCGACTCCCCGTTGATGATGAACGCGCTCGCCTTCCCCTATGCCGATCTCGACCGGCACGAACCCGGCACCTGGAAGAGCACCGATGTGGTGCCCAAGGCCCAGGGCACATTGCTGATCGATGCCGCGCAATGGGGCGTCGGCGGCGACACCCAGTGGAGCGAATTCGGTAAGCCGCTCACCAAATATCGAACCCAATTGGTGCCCACCAGCATCCGTTTCCGCCTCACTCCCTTCCAGGGCGAAGGCACCACCCCAGCCAAGGCGCGCCCGGCGCGCGCGACGGAGAAAGAATGATGCGAACCTGGATCAGTGCGATTGCGCTCCTTGCGGCGATGCCCGCCATGGCACAGACCGGCGGCGACGCCGTGACGGTGCACGGCGACAAGCCCGGCGCGAAATATGACCGCCGCCTGTTCGGCCAGTTCGCCGAACATCTCGGCACCGGCATCTATGGCGGCCTTTATGTCGGCACCGACAGCAAGATCCCGAACATAAAGGGCTTTCGCCGCGACGTGATCGATGCGCTGAAGGCGATCAAGGTGCCCGTGATCCGCTGGCCTGGTGGTTGCTTTGCCGATGAATATCATTGGCGGGAAGGCATCGGACCCAAGGCGAAGCGCCCGGTCAAGGTCAACACCAACTGGGGTGGCGTGACCGAGGACAATGCCGTCGGCACCAACGAATTCATGGACTTCACCGAAGTGGTCGGTGCCGAGCCCTATGTCTCGGGCAATGTCGGCACGGCCGCGCCGAGCGAGATGGCCGAGTGGATCGAATATATGACCTCGCCGACCAAATCGACGATCGCCAACCAGCGCCGCGCCAACGGCCGCGACAAGCCGTGGAACCTGCCGATGTTCGGCATCGGCAACGAGCTGTGGGGCTGCGGCGGCGACATGCTGCCGGAATATGCCGCCGACGTGACGCGCCGCTATGCCACCTTCCTGAAGGTGCCGGCCGGCCAGAAGCTGATGAAGATCGCCAGCGGCGCGAACTCGGCCGATTATAATTGGACCGACGTGATGATGCGCAAGGCCGGCGACAAGATCGACGGCATCGGCGTGCATTATTACACCGTGCCCGGGCCGTGGGAAAAGAAGGGCGCCGCCACCGGCTTTGACGAGGAAAGCTGGGCGCGCACGCTCTCCAAGACGCTGAAGATGGAAGAGCTGCTCACCGAGCATGGCAAGATCATGGACAAATATGATCCGGCCAAGCGCGTCTCGCTGCTCGTCGACGAATGGGGCACCTGGTATGATGTCGAGCCGGGCACCAATCCGGGCTTCCTCTACCAGCAGAACAGCCTGCGCGACGCGATGGTCGCGGCGCTGAACTTCAACATCTTCGCGCGCCATGCCGATCGCGTGCGCGGCGCCAACATCGCGCAGATGGTCAACGTGCTACAGGCGATGCTGCTGACCGACGGCGCCAAGATGGTGAAGACGCCGACCTATTGGGCGTTCGACCTGTACAAGGACTATCAGGACGCCACCGTCCTGCCGGTCGACGTGCAGTCGCGCTGGTACAACAAGGACCAGTGGACGATGCGCGCGGTGAGCGCCAGCGCGGTGCGGGGCACCGACGGTGTCGTGCATGTCGGCCTCGTCAATGTCGATCCGAATCAAGCGGCGAGCGTGACGGTGAAGCTGGACGGCGTCAGCGGGACCCAGGTGACCGGCAAGCTCCTTACCGGCGACAAGATGGACGCGCATAACGACTTCGCCGCGCCCGATGCGATCAAGCCGGTGGCGTTTACCGGTGCGACGCTGGCGGCAGGTACCTTGACGGTGCAGGTGCCCGCCAAAGCGATCGTGATGCTCGACATCAAGTGAGCAAGGCGGTTCTTCTGATGGCGGCGGCGGGCTTGCTCGCCGCCGCCGACGCGCCCGCGCCCCGCTGGGATACCCCGGGGGACAGCAATCCGCTGCTCCCCGGCTATTTCGCCGATCCGTCGATCGTCCATGACGGCGGCAAATGGTATATCTACGCCACGATCGACCCCTGGGGCGACGATCGGCTGGGCATGTGGACCTCTACCAACGGCCGCGACTGGACCTTCTCTACCCCGGCCTGGCCGACCAAGGCCGCGGCGACCAGCCCGACCTCCGGGGACTCGAAGGTTTGGGCCCCCTCGGTGGTGAAGGCCAAGAACGGACGCTGGTACATGTATGTCTCGGTGGGCTCCGAGGTGTGGGTGGGCAGCGCGCCGTCGCCGGCCGGGCCCTGGGCCGATGCGAACGGCGGCAAGCCGCTGATCGCCAAGAATTTCGCGCCTGCCTATCACATGATCGATGCCGAAGCGTTCATCGACGACGACGGTACCGCCTATCTCTATTGGGGGTCGGGGCTCAACTGGGTCAACGGCCATTGCTTCGTCGTAAAGCTCAAGCCCGACATGGTCACCTTCGACGGCGAGCCGAAGGATGTGACACCGGCCAATTACTTCGAAGGCCCGTTCCTGGTGAAGGCAGGCAAGCACTATGTGCTGACCTACAGCGACGGCAAGACGACCGAGGACACCTATAAGGTCCGCTACGCCATCGGCGACACGCCGTTCGGCCCGTTCCGCGAAGGGCCGGACAGCCCGATCCTGTCGACCGACAAGAACAGGGACGTGATCAGCCCCGGCCACCATGCGATCTTCCGGGCGGGTGGCCAGCCCTATATCCTCTATCACCGCCAGTCGCTGCCCTGGCCGCGGCCGGGTGACGATGCCACGTTGCGCCAGGTCGCGGTCGATCCGCTGACGATCCGCACCGATGGCAGCATCGCGCGCGTTACGCCCAGCCATGGCAGCGCCGTTGCCGGCTTCGCGCCGCGCCGAACCCGCGGGATGACACTTCGGCTGCGTGGGGCGGCCGCCGGCCCGGCCTATGCCGCCGAACGTGCCGCCGACGATAATTATGCGACGCAGTGGCGGCCGGCTCCCGGCGCGCTGCCGCTGCTCACCGCCGATCTTGGTCGCGTGCGCGCCGTGCGCGAAAGCCGGCTGCGGATGGAATATGCGCAGCGCCTGTATGACGTCGCGATCGAAGGCTCCACGGACGGCCGCACCTGGCGGCGGCTGGCGAGTCGGGCGGCTGTAAAGGGATCGCCGATCATCCTCTTCCATTCCGCCCAGGTGCGGTTCCTGCGGCTCCGGGTGCCCCAGGGCGCGGGGCTGTGGGAGTGGGACGTCTTCTGATCGAAAGGGCTGCAGGGAGGGCTCCGGCCGTTTCTGCGGCGCTTCGGTATCTGCGGGATACCATGGGAATGCTGGCGTCATCGAATCGGAGGAAGGCCGCGGCACGATCGTGCGCCTCTATCTTGCCCGCAAGCTGCAGGACGTTCCGCTCGAGATAGAAGAGCGGCGCCCCTCCGCCCGGATGGGCAGCGCCGACGAAACCATCCTGGTGGTCGAGGATGACGAGGATGTGCGCGCCTATACGGTCGGCATCCTGCGCGAGCTGGGCTATCGCGTGGTCGAGGCGCAGGATGGCGACGGCGCCCTGCGGTTGCTCGGCGGGCCTGACATCCGCGCGACGTTGCTGCTGACCGACGTGGTGATGCCGCGCATGTCCGGTCCCGAACGGGCGGCCCGCGCGCAGGCGTTGCACCCGGAGCCGCGGGTGCTCTTCACCTCGGGGTACACGCGCGATGCGATCATGCGCGACGACCGGCTGGACCCGAATGTCGATCTCCTCTCGAAGCCCTTCACCTATGCCACGCTGGCAGCGAAAGTACGCGAATTGCTTGACCGCGCGGCCTGAGGTTGTTTCGCCGCCGGTTCGCTCTTCCTGCCAGCCCCTTTCTTGTTTCGCGCCGCGCGCTTGGCGTATAGCGTTGGTAGTTGGGGGGCAGGTGATGGGCTTATTCGGGTTTCTGTCGAAGCAGTTCGTCGACGTGATCGATTGGGTCGACGAGCCCGGCACGCTTGCGGTGCGGCACCCGATGCAGGGTCGCGCTATCCAGAGTGGCGCGCAGTTGACGGTGCGCGATGGCCAGGTCGTGCTGTTCCATCGCGAAGGTCAGCTCGCCGATGCCTTTCATCCGGGACTTCATACGCTGGAAACCGGCAATCTGCCGCTTCTCACGGCGCTGCTCAACTGGGACAAGGGCTTCGCATCGCCATTCACGGCGGATGTCACCTTCTTCAGCCAGAAGGAACAGACGGGCAGGAAGTGGGGGACGACGCAGCCGATCACGGTGCGCGATCCCGAATTCGGCGCGCTGCGGGTGCGCGCCTTTGGTAGCTACAGCTTCCGCATCGAACAGGTAGCCGCCTTCGCGGTGAAGCTGATGGGGTCGCTCGAGCGCGTAACGGTGGCGGACATCGAGCCGCAGCTGCGTGCTGCGATCGCCGCTGCGCTCGCATCGGCATTGGGGACCGGCGAGATCGCGTTCATCGATCTCGCCGCCAACCAGACGGCGCTGTCGGAACGGCTCAAGGCCGCTGTCGATCCGGCTTTCGCGCAATGGGGGCTGGCCTGTACCAGCTTCTATATCGAGAGCCTGTCGCTGCCCGAAGAAGTGCAGGCCATGCTCGACAAGGCCAGCGCGATGCGGGTGGCGGGCGATGTCGACACCTTTGCGCGCTTCCAGGCGGCTGCCGCGCCCTCCGGGGAGGACGCCACCGTGCAGATCGAGAAGCTGCATCGTTTGGTGACGATCGGCGCGATCACCCAGCAGGAATTCGACGCCAAGAAGTCCGAGCTACTCGGCCGTATCCGCTGATCCCGCGATGAGCCTGCATCTTCCCTGTCCCCATTGCGGCGCCGATGTCGTCTTCCGCTCGCCGGCGCTGCCCAGCCGCGTGTGCGACAGCTGCCGCAGCATGCTGGTGCGCAGCGATGAAGGGATCGCCCAGTTCGGCATCGCGGCCGTGCTGCCGTTCGACGTCAGCCCGGTGCAGATCGGCATGCGCGGCATCGCCGACGGCGCGTCGTTCGAAGTGATCGGTCGTGTGCGCTGGAGCTGGACCGATGGCGCCTGGAACGAATGGCTGCTGCTGTTCGACGACGACGGCAGCACCGCCTGGCTGGGCGAGGCAATGGGCCAGTTCATGCTGCTGCGCGAGCGCCCGTTCCGTGAGGTCCGTTCGAAGACACTGACGGAGATGGCAAAGGGAGGTACCGCGAAGATCGGGCAGAAGGTGGAACTGCTCGGCCGCAAGCTTGTGATCGCCGATGCCCGCCAGGCGCTTTGTGTCACTGCCGAGGGAGAACTGCCTTTCACCGCCACCAGCGGTTGGCAGGTCTATAATGTCGATCTGCGCGGGCGCGAGGGCGAATGCGTCAGCCTTCAGCGTGATGGTAAGGATGTGAGCTTCTATCAGGGGCGGTACGTCACGCTCGCCGAATTGGCGCCGCGTGGCCTGCGCGCCATCGAAGGATGGGCGTTGCCCGATTATGCAGCCTGAGGCCTCGCTTTCTCCACCGCCCGCACCGGCGGTGCGCGCGCTTTCCTGCCCGAACTGCGGCGGCACGGTGGAACTGCGCGCAGCGGGCTATACCGTCCATGTCGGCTGCCAATATTGCGGCTCGATCCTCGATGCCACCGACGGGCTGGCGAAGCTGGTCATCAAGGCGCAGACGGCGCTTGCTTATCCGGAAATCCCGCTCGGCACGCGGGGCACGCTGTTCGACGTCGAATGGGAGGCGATCGGTTATCTCCAGCGCTCGCAGAACGGCGCGTATCGCTGGGACGAGTATCTCCTGTTCAATCCCTATCACGGCTATCGCTGGCTGGTGAACGCGCGGGGCGGCTGGAGCTTCGGCACGATGCTGACGCGCGTGCCGACAATGCAGACCTTCAGCACCTATGCACTCGAGGGAACGAGCTACACGCGCTTCTTCCGTGGGGATGCCCAGGTCGACAGGGTCGTCGGCGAATTCTACTGGCGCGTCGCGGTGGGCGAGACGGTGAAGACGGGCGACTGGGTACGCCCCGGCTTCATGCTGTCGCGCGAGGCCAATGATCGCGAGATCAGCTGGACGATCAACCAGTGGCTGCCCGAACGCGACGTGGTCGCCGCATTCGGCGTCACCCCTGCGGCCAAGGTCTGGCCGCCCCTGCCGCACCAGCCCTCCCCCTGGGGCGCATGGCTCGGCAAGGGCGCGAGGATCGGCGGCATCGCGCTTGCCTTCCTGCTGCTCGTCTCGCTCCTGCTGAGCGGCACGCGCTGGCTTGCCTCCGAGGCCCTGCCGGTTGCGGTCGACGGCCGCGAGCAAAGCGCCACGATCGGTCCCGTGCACCTGGTTAGCCGCTGGCAGCGGGTGCGCGTGCGCACCACCGTCCCGCGGCTGGAAAATGGCTGGGTCGATCTCGACTACAGCCTGATCGATCGCCGCAACCAGCAGGTCTATGCCGCGTCGGGCGCCGCCGAGCGCTACGAGGGCGTGGATTCGGACGGTCCCTGGACCGAGGGTTCGCGCGATTCCGACGTCTCGATCGCAGGCGTGCCGGCCGGCGACTATGATCTGATCGTCGAGTACAAGGGCAACCGCTGGAGCCAGAACGACACAGCCTATCCCGACGGCGGCTGGATGGAGCCGACCAATGCGCCGCAGATCGTGGTCGAACTGGGCACGGGCACGCTGTACGCCGGCAACTTCCTGCTCGCGCTGCTCCTGATCGCGTTTCCCTGGTTCGTCGGGCTGATGCTTCACCTCCGGTTCGAGAAGGCGCGCAAGGAGCAGAGCGATTTCGCACCGGCAGCGTCCGGGGACGGAGACGATTGATGGACACCCGCAGCTTTCTCTACGCGCTCTGGTCGATCGTCGTGCTGGGGCTGTTCCTGCTCGCGGCGGTCTATGGCTGGTCGCCCTTTGCCGAGGGGGGCCGCAGCCGCACCAGCTATGCTTATGGCGGCAGCGGCGGTCATGGCGGGCATGGCGGCTTTTACGGCCCGAACCACAAATAGGAGGACGCTTCATGGTCACTACCCTTCCAGCGCTGCTCGCGACGCTGCTCTATGCCGTGGTCGGCATCCTCGTCTTCGTGATCGGCTTCGTCGTGCTCGACCTGCTGACCCCGGGGAAGCTGTGGGAAGAGATCCGCGACAAGCAGAATGTCGCCGTCGCCATCTTCTCCGGCGCGGTCGCGATCGGGCTCGCGATCATCGTCGCCGCCGCCATCCATGGCTGAAGGCGACGCCGCCGGCCCCAAGACCCGCGCGTCGGCACCCGCTGCCGCGCTGCTTGCCTCTGCCTTCGTCGTTTCCACCTGCGGGCTGATCTACGAACTGCTCGCCAGCACGCTGGCCAGCTATCTGCTCGGCGACAGCGTCACCCAATTCTCGACCGTGATCGGCACCTATCTGTTCGCGATGGGGCTGGGCAGCTGGTGCTCGCGCTATGTAACCCGCGACGAACTGCGGCTGTTCATTCGCGTCGAGCTGCTGATCGCGGTGCTGGGCGGTGCCTCGGCGGCGGCGCTGTTCGTGCTGTTCCCACTGGTCGAGCATTTCCGGGTGGCGCTGTACGGGCTGGTGCTCGGCATCGGCTTCCTCGTCGGGCTCGAGATCCCGCTGCTGATCCGCATCCTGCGCGGCTTCGATTTCCGCGAGACGGTGTCGAACGTGCTGACCTTCGACTATGTCGGCGCGCTGGTCGCCAGCCTGTTGTTCCCGCTGCTGCTGATGCCGCACCTCGGCATGATCCGCACCGGCTTCCTGTTCGGCATCCTCAACGCCGGCGTCGCGCTCGCGGTGCTGCTGGCGCTGCCGCGGGCGAGCCGGTACCGCAGCGAGACCGTCTCCGCCGTGCTCGTGCTGCTGGCGCTCGCCGCCGGCTTTGTCGCCTCGGACCGGTTGCAGCGCTGGGCCGAAGTGGGCAGTTATGGCGAACCGGTGATCTATGCGGTCAGCACCAAATATCAGCGCATCGTGCTCACCCGCCGCGAGGACGATCTGCGCCTGTATCTGAACGGCAATCTGCAATTTTCGTCACGCGACGAATATCGCTACCACGAGGCGCTGGTGCAGCCGGTGCTGGGGCGGGTGCAAAACCCGCGCAACGTGCTGATCTTCGGCGGTGGCGACGGGCTCGCCGCACGTGAGGTCTTGCGGCATCCGGAAGTACGGCACTTGACCCTGGTCGATCTCGACGATGAGATGACTGCGCTGTTCTCCAAGACGGCGATGCTCACGGCGCTCAACAAGGGCGCGCTGACCGATCCCCGCATCACTGTGATCAATGCCGATGGCTTTCGCTGGGCGCGCGAAGCCGCCGCGACGCGCGCCGGATCGTTCGACGCGATCATCGTCGATTTCCCCGATCCGGTCGATTACTCGGTGGGCAAGCTCTACACCGAGACCTTCTACCGCGCCGCGCGACGGCTGATGGCGCCCGCTGGCGCGATGGTGGTGCAGAGCACCTCTCCGCTGGTCGCCCCGATGGCGTATTGGACGGTCGCGACGACGCTGGAGGCGGCCGGGCTCCAGACGCGCGGCTATCACGTCTATGTGCCGAGCTTTGGCGAATGGGGCTTCGTGCTCGCGGCGGCGCAGGCGATCCCGGATCGCGCGCGCATTCTGCCGGGCGGCCGCTTCCTGACGCCGGCGGGAGATGGCCAGCTGTTCGATTTCCCCCCCGACATGGCACGTCGCCCGACACCGGTGAATCGGCTCGACAACCAGGTACTGGTCCGCGAATTCGCGAATGCCTGGAGCCGCTATGAAGGCTGATCGGCGGACGCTTCTGGGCCTGGGGGCTGGCGCCGTCGCAATCGGCGGGGGCGGGTTCGCCGCCACGCTGGGAGGCACGGAAGCGCTGCCGCCGGGCGGCTTGGGCGGCACCGATCTGGCGCGCGGACACCGGCTGCGCGACGGCGGCTTTCCCGCGCCGAGCCGCTTCGAGGATGTCGATGTGGTGATCGCCGGCGGCGGCATCGCCGGCCTTTCTGCTGGCTGGCGTCTGCAGGACGCAGGCTTCACGCGGTTTCGCGTCCTGGAGCTGGAGGACGAAGCGGGCGGCAATGCCCGTGGTGGCCGCAATCCGGTCTCCGCCTATCCGCTCGGCGCGCATTATCTGCCGGTCCCGAACCGGGAGGCGAAGGCCGTGCGGCACCTGCTCCGGCAGCTCGGGGTGATCACCGGCGATCGCGACGGCGTGCCGGTCTATGATCCGGAGCAGCTTTGTGCCGATCTGCAGGAGCGGCTGTTCTGGCAGGGACGATGGCAGGAAGGCCTGGTGCCGCGTACCGGCCTCAGTGCGCAGGACCGCGCCGATCTAGCCGCCTTTGAGCAGACGATGTCCGCCTATTCCCGGCGGACCGGCAGCGACGGGAAGCCCGCCTTCGCCGTTCCCAGGGCCTATAGCTCGCAGGATGCCGATCTGCTGGCGCTGGACCGGCTCGATTTCGTCGCCTGGCTCGATCGGCAGGGCTGGCGATCGCCCGTCTTGCGAGCGCATGTCCGCTATGCGATGCGCGACGATTACGGCACCGAACCGCAGCATGTGTCGGCCTGGGCGGGTGTGCATTATTTCGCCGGTCGGCGCGGTTGGACCGTCGATGGTGCAGGCGACAACGAATTGACCTGGCCCGAAGGCAATGCCCGGCTCGTACGCGGCCTTGCCGGCTTTTGTCGGGATCGAATCGCAACCGGCCATATCGTCCATGCGGTGCGCCGCGACGGGGAGGGCGTGCAGATCGACAGCTTCGACGTCGCCGCAAACGCCACCACCCGTATCCGCGCGCGGGCAGCGATCCTGGCCATGCCGCATTTCGTGGCGGCGCGCATCTGCCCGGCCGCCGTCGGCGGGGCAGGGGCGTTCAGCTACGCGCCGTGGCTGGTCGCCAACGTCACGGTCGATCGGTTGCCGGGTGGGCGCGGCGTGCCGCTCGCGTGGGATAATGTGTCGAGCACCAGCGACTCGCTGGGCTATGTCGTCGCCACCCACCAGACGCCGGACGCGTTTCCGATGGCGACCGTGCTCACCTGGTATCTGCCGCTATCGGATATGCCTCCGTCGGCTGCGCGGCGGTTGCTCCTGCAGCGGACGGCGGACACGTGGAAGCAAATCGTGCGCGACGATCTTCTCGCCATGAATCCGGATCTGGAAGGCGCGATCCGCAGCATCGAGCTGTGGCGCTGGGGCCATGCGATGATCCGGCCGACGCCGGGCTTTCTCGATCGCGGCGAGGCGGTCCGCCCAGCGCCGCCGCTGTTTCTCGCCCATTCCGATCTGAGCGGCCTGTCGCTGTTCGAGGAGGCGCAGTATCAGGGGGTCCGCGCCGCCGAGGGGGCGATGGCATTTCTCCATCATCCGCATGAAAGCCTGTTGTGATCGGCCACCACCTCATCGCCGATCTCCGTGATGCGCAACGGCTGGCCGATGCGGCGCACATCGAAGCGTGCCTGATCGCTGCCGCCGCGGCGGCCGGGGCGACCCTGCTGGAGGTGCGACTGCACAGTTTCGGCGTGGGCCAGGGCGTGACCGGCGTTGCGCTGCTGGCGGAATCGCACATCTCGATCCACACTTGGCCCGAATATGGAACGGCCTGTATCGATATTTTCCTGTGTGCGAAGACGCATGATCTGCAGGCTGGTCTCGACACGATCCTTGCATGGCTGGACGCGAGGATCGCGCGAAGCACCGTGGTGGAGCGGACCTTTGGCTGAAGGCAGACACAAGGGGGGCGCGATGGGGGAGCGACGGCTTCATGGCAGGCCTCTTCGCGCGGGGAGAAGGGAGTGGGGGCGCGTGCGGCGAGTACGCGGCCGCCGGCCTTACGCCGCAATCTGTGTCGAATGTTCGCGTAGTGGCACGGTTATGGGGAGCCATCCCGTGTCGGTTGGGGTGCAGTCGCACGATATGAGGTGTAGGTTGAACGTTGTGAATCGGGGCTGTCTCCGCGAGCGGGGGATCGAAGGCGATCCCTTGGCCCGACGGACGGGCGCAGAAGGCGGGCGCGACTTGGGCGAGGGCCTGTGATGGAACAAGCCGTTCCCGGGACGCACGACGCGCCAACGGTCTTCTCGCCCATCACGCCGTCGCCCGCGTTGCGGGAAGACGAGCCGTACAGCCGGGACGAACTGCTCCACGAGATCTTCGACCTCACCTGCCGCGAGCATGGCTGGCGCTGCGGGGTTCGCTTGCTCGGCGACGACCCGGAACACAGCCGGCGCACGGCGCTCAGCTATGTCGAACTGCGCGACCGGGCCCTGCGCTTCGCTCACCAGCTGCGCGAGATGGGTGTACGGCGCGGCGACCGCGTCGTCCTCTGCCTGCCGCGCGGGCTGGATCAATATATGGCGATCCTGGGCGTGCTCTGGGCGGGAGCCTGCTACGTGCCGGTCGACTGGACGTACCCGCAGGATCGTATCGACTTCATCGTCGAGGATAGCGGCGCCGTGCTTGTCGTCACCGAAAGCACGCGCGCGGCCGAGATGGCGGTGCGGGTGCTCGCCGTCGATACCGCGCTGGGCGATCTCGCTGCACGCGAGGCGTTGCCGCTTGGTCGCGCCGAGACCGGCGGCACGCCCGACGACCTCGCCTATATCATCTACACTTCGGGCACGACCGGTCGCCCCAAAGGGGTGATGATCACCCATCGCAATGCCTGCCATCTGATCCGCTCCGAATGCGCGATCCTGGCACTCGATCCGCAGGACAAGGTGTTCGGCGGCTTCAGCCTGGCGTTCGACATGTCGGTGGAGACGATGTGGAGCGCCTTCTTCGTCGGCGCCGAACTGTTGGTCGCCAACGAAGCGCTGGCCAAGGCTGGGCCGGACATGGCCGAGGTGCTCGCCGCCGAGCAGGTGACGATCTGGCACGTCGTGCCGTCGCTGCTGACGCTGGTGGAGACCGAGATGCCGGCGCTGCGGCTGCTCAACCTCGGCGGCGAAGCCTGTCCGCCGGATCTGGTGGATCGATGGGCGCGGCCAGGCCTGCGCATCCTGAACACCTATGGCCCGACCGAGACGACGGTCACCGCGACATGGACCGAGGTCCAGCCGGGCCGCCGCGTCACCATCGGTCGGCCGCTTCCCGGCTATACGGCCTGGATCGTCGACGAGAAGTTGTGGCCGGTGCCGGCAGGCGCCGAGGGCGAGCTGGTGATCGGTGGCCCGGGCGTCGGCGGCGGCTACGTCAATCGTCCCGACCTTACGGCGGAAAAGTTCGTCCAGACCCCGTTCCGGGGCCCGGACGGGCAGACTGCGAAAATCTATCGCTCAGGCGATCTTGTCCGGCTCGACGCGGTTGGCGACATCGAATTCATCGGCCGGATCGATACGCAGGTGAAAATTCGCGGCTTCCGCGTCGAGCTTGGGGAGATCGAGGCGGTGATCGCCGACGATCCCGCCATTGCCCAGGCCGTGGTACACCTGTTTCGTGACGATGACGGTGCCGAGTTCCTCGCGGGATTTCTCGTTGCGCGAAGCGGTGCCGCGGTCGATTTGGAAGCGGTGCGCGCCCGCGTCCGCGAGCGACTGCCCAATTATATGCGGCCCGCCGGCTATCAGCTGCTCGATGCGCTTCCCACCTTGCCGGCCTCGGGAAAGGTCGACCGCAAGGCGCTGCTCCGTCCAGTGCTCGCCCCCATTAGCGAACGCGAGACCGTTCCGCCCGCCACGCCGCTGGAAGCGCAGCTCCACGCCGTCTGGGCAGAAGCGTTCGCGCCGCAGAAGGTGTCGGTGCTCGACGATCTGTTTGAGGAGCTGGGCGGCCATTCGCTCAAGGCCGCGCGGCTCGTCTCGGCGATCCGCAAGACGCCAGGCCTCGCCGGCATCTCGATCCAGGATCTCTACGCCGCCTCCAATATCCGTGCGCTGGCCGAACGGCTGAAGGACAAGGTGGCGGGCGACATCGGCGCAGATCAACCCTTCCACCACACGCCGGCCGTGACCCGCTGGCTTTGCTGGATCGCCCAGACGATCGCGCTGGTGCCGATCTATGCGATCGCCGGGCTGCAATGGTTCTTCCCCTATGTCGCCTATGTCCATCTGTCGGGGGACCTTGACCGGGTGCCCGCGCTTCTGGTCAGCGGTCTCAGCTTCCTCGCCATTCCGCCATTGGCGATGGTCGCTTCGATCGTCGTCAAATGGCTGGTGATCGGCCGCTTCCGCGCGGGCGATTATCCGCTTTGGGGCAGCTATTATTTCCGCTGGTGGTTCGTCCGCCGGTTCTCGGAGGTGATCGCAACGCCCTATCTGGCGGGCACGCCGATGATCCGCGCCTATTACCGCCTGTTGGGGGCGAAGGTGGGCAAGCGCGCCTTTATCGGCCGCGGCAATATCGATGCGGCGGACCTCGTCTCGATCGGGGAAGACGCGGTGGTCAGCGATTATGCGATGCTCGCCACCACCTCGGTCGAGCGCGGGCTGCTGCGGATCGGCTCGGCGACGATCGGCGCCGGCGCGTTCCTCGGCTCGATGGCGGTGGTCGGGCGCAACTGCGCGCTCGGCGAGGGCGCCGCGCTGGAGGATCTGTCGGCGCTGCCGGTGGGTACCGCCATCCCCGCCGGCGAGCGCTGGAGCGGATCGCCGGCCCGCTCAATCGCGACCAACATTCCGCGCCAGAAGGATGACAAGGCCGGCCCGGTCCGTCGGCTGCTCACCGGCATCGCATTGACCCTCGGCGCGCTGATCCTGCCGATCATCGCGATCCTGCCGATTGCGCCGGGGCTCATATGGATGATCGAGATCGATTGGAATACCGAGAGTTACAGCTACCTGCTGATCTCGCCGCTGCTCGCCGTCACCTATGTGCTGCTGATGTGCGTGCTGACCGTCGCGGCCAAACGGCTGATCCTCGGTCGGGTGGGACCGGGACGATATTCGATCCACAGCTGGTTCTATGTCCGCTTCTGGTTCGTCCAGCAGGTGAACGATCTGGCGCTGCGACTGCTGCACCCGATCTACGCGACGCTGTACGTGGTTCCCTGGTATCGCGCGCTCGGCGTGAAGGTGGGGCGGCGCGCGGAGATATCGACCGCGGCGGCGATCGTGCCCGATCTCGTGGATGTGGGGCCGGAAAGCTTTATCGCCGATGCGGTGCTGTTCGGTGCCGCCCGGGTGGAGCCCGGTGCGATCCAGCTGGCGCATACGAAGATCGGTCGCCGCTCGTTCATCGGTAATTCCGCGCTGCTGCCGGCGGGCGCCACGATCGGTGACGGCGTCCTGATCGGTGTGCTATCGAAGCCGCCCGAGGATGGTCGCGCAGCCGATCCCGACGGCACCTGGTTCGGCTCGCCGCCGATCTCGCTGCCGGTTCGACAGACGGTGGGTCTGTTCGACGAAGGCGCGCGGTTCAATCCCAGCAAACGGCTGATCGCCACCCGGCTGTCGATCGAAGCGATCCGCGTGACGCTGTCGCTCACGCTGTTCGTTGCCTTCTTCAGCCTGTTGCTCTCGATCGTCAGCGAGCTCGACGACCTGCGGGGCGGCGGGCACTGGATCATCGTCACCTTCCCGTTCCTCTATGTCGGCTTCGCCCTGGCCTGCGGCTTTTCGGTCGTGCTGCTGAAATGGCTGGTGATGGGGCGCTACAAGCCGACCACCCAGCCGCTGTGGAGTACCTTTGTCTGGCGGACAGAACTGGTGACGGCGACCTATGAGAATCTCGCCGTGCCCAATTTGCTCGAACCGCTGCGCGGCACACCCTGGCTTGCCGCCTATCTGCGCCTGCTCGGCTGCAAGATCGGCAAGCGCTGCTATATCGACACCACCGATGTGACCGAGCAGGACCTGGTGCGGATCGGCGACGATGTCGCGCTCAACGACTTTGCCGGCCTCCAGACCCATCTGTTCGAAGATCGAGTGATGAAGGTCAGCGGGGTGACCGTGGGGGATCGCGCGACAATCGGTTCCTATGCGATCGTCCTCTACGATGCCGAGATCGGCGCGGACGTGCAGCTGGGCGACCTGTCGGTGGTGATGAAGGGGGAAACCCTGCCAGCCGGCACCTCGTGGGAAGGCTCGCCTGCGCAGTTCACCGGCGGCACATGATCTCACCGGTCTGGTTGGGAGGGGCGGCGCACCTCCAGCTGTCCAACGTGGAAGGCGCTCCGGTGGCCTGGTATGGGTCACTGGAGGATCCGGCGTCCACCGATATGCTATCGCAAGCCGCGGCACGGCCAGAGGATCTGCTCGACTTCGCCAATCGCCCGGGTGCGGAGCTTCGAATCCTGCGCAGAAGGCTGACGCGCCTCTTGTTGAGCCGGCTCGCCGGGGTGCACCCTGGGGATATTCGCTTCCGCAGAACCGATTTGGGGGCGGTCGAGATTGTCGAACCGGCGGGTTGGTATGTGAGCGTAGCGGGCAGAGCGGCCCAGTTTCTGGTCGGTGCTGGGCGTGTGCCGATCGGTGTTGATCTTGAGATCCTGGTTGATGAGCCGCTGCCCTTCGATCACTTGTCGGATGCCGAAAGGAAGTACCTGGCGACGTCTTCAGATACAGAATGGACCATGTGCTGGGCGGCTAAAGAGGCGCATTGCAAACGGTTGGGTATCGCGTCGGAAGCAGATCCTGCATTGGTGACGGCACTTCCCGACAGCGGAGGTGCTTGGAAAGTACTTACAGGGTCTGTCGAGTCCCTGTGCCATTTTCACTGGATCGGCGATACTGCTTTGGCGGTCGCGCTCGAGGGGGATAATCTATCGGCGCGATCGGCAGCGCCCTTGCGAGTAGCGGAGGCCACGCGCCATGGACTGGGGGGAGGCGCATAATGCCGCCGGCACCAAGCGGCTGGAGGTCGATCCGCGATATCAGATCCTGTACGACGCAGCCCTCACCATCGCCGGCGCGGAGGATCGGACTCCTGCGCCGAGTTTCCTGAACGGCGCGATCCACGCGTCTAGATGCCGATGGCGACCGGACGGTTCGCGCTCAGCGCCTGGCGACACCGATGAGCGCGGTCGAAGGGATAGGCAGGATCGCACGGTCGCCCGCCATGTCTCGCACCTCGGCGAGGACGGCGGCTTTCTCCGCATCGGTCAGGCTGATCCACTCGGGGGACATGCCGAACAAGGTATCGGGTTCGGCCAGCGCGCCGATATCGAGCGCATAGTCATGGGTAACATGTTCGATCTGCGGATCATGGTAGCCGGCGGCGATCAGTTCGCGCGCGAAATCGCTCGGATCGCTAAGTGCTTGGACCGCATCCGGCATGGTCATGCCTCCGCGCTCGGGGAACAGCTTGCGACGAATCTGGCCGAGCAGCAGGAAAGTCGCCGCACCGCGATCTTGCCAGGTTGCGATCACGCCATGGCCGCCGGCTCGCGTCACCCTCGCCATCTCGGAAAGGCCCTTGCGCCAGTCGGGAAACATGATGACGCCAAAGATCGAGAAGACCGCATCGAAGCTGCCGTCTTCCAGGGACAAGGCCTGTCCATCCATGACGCGTGCTTCGACATTGGGCAGGTTCGCCGCCGAGATGCGTGCCACCATGCCAGGGGAAAAGTCGGTCGCGAGCACCTGCGCACCGGTGCGTGCTGCGGTCAGCGCCAGCGCGCCGGTACCGGCCGCGACGTCCAGCACGCGGCTTTCGGGCGTCAGCGCTACCCGCGTCAGCGCCATCTCGGCATATTGGACGGTAAATGGATGTGCCGTTTCTTCATAATGCTGGGCGGCTTGGTCCCAGTGGTCGGGATTCTCATACGCAGGCATATTCGACGCTCCTCGTATCACGTAACATTAAAAGTATCGTGTATGGGCGCCCTTGCCAAGCCTTATGGTTCCATGAAGGATCACGTCGTGCGTAACGATAGTCGCCTTTCGCGAATGCTCCATGTGCTGCTCCACATGGCGCGGCATGAGGGGCCGATGACCTCCGATGCGATTGCCCGCATGTTGGGCACGAACCCGGTCGTCGTCCGGCGGACGATGGCCGGCCTGCGGGACGCGGGATATGTACGCTCGGAAAAGGGCCATGGCGGCGGCTGGGTGATCGCGAAGCCCTTGGAGAAGGTGTCCTTGCTGGACGTCCATCGCGCGGTCGGCGGCCCCCGCCTGTTCGCTATCGGCCCCGAAAACCCCAAGGCCGACTGCGCGGTCGAAAGGGCGGTCAACACCGCGCTGGAGGGCGTGCTCCGCGACGCCGAGGCGTTGCTGCTAGCGCGCTTGGGGGCTGTCAGTCTTGCCGAACTGGCGCGCGATTTCGACGCATATTGCGATGCGGCCGACTAGGGCTGGCGTTTCCCGGTTCGACGTACCGGCCTTCCCGCTTGCGCGCAGGACCGGCGCGGGGGGGACGTCTGTCCACTTCCGGGTGCCAGCCGGTTCGTTAAACTGACATGATCGGCCCTTAGAGGTCGTCGCGCAACGTCGGCAGGATGCCCGCCGCCTCCTTTTGCACGAAAGATGCCACCAATCGATAACATCGCCGCAGAGAGCCGGATGCTGGCCTACGCTTCCGGCAATTTCGGCAAGGCGCTGGTGTTCAGCGGTGCCGATCTGACGATCTTGTTCCTGCTGACCGACGTTCTGGGGATAGAGGGCACCAGGGCGGCGGGGCTGATGCTGTTCGCGGTGCTCGGCGACCTGGTGTTCGACCTGCTTGCCGCCCGGCTGGTGCTGCGCTGGCGAGCGGCGGGGCGCGGTTATCGCTGGACGGTCGCTTTTGCGGCACTTCCCTGCGGTGCGGCGTTCGCGCTGATCTATGCGATGCCGGCGCTGGAGTTGCGTCGTGCCTGGATGGTGGCGGTGGCGATCCTCGTCTTTCGCGGTGCCTATGCGGTGGTCGATGTTCCGCATAACGCGCTGATGGCACAGGTCAGTCGCGACAGCCGCGCGCGCGGCCGCGTCTCGGGCTATCGGTTGCTGTTCAGTACCGCAAGCGCGCTGGCGATTGCGGGCGTGCTCACGCCGCTGATGCAGCAGGCCGGGCATGCGCGTCACTTCGGGGCGCTTGCGCTGACCGGGATCGGTGCGGGGAGCGCCTTTGCACTGACGATGCTACTCTGCGTCTGGGCGTGTGGCGGGCAACGGGCCCCCACCTCCGCGCTCCGCGGCGATCGCATCGCCGTGCCGCTCCGCGACTCGATGGTGCTGGGGATGGGGGCGCTGGCGCTGCTCACCGGCTTCGCCATGCCGTGCTTCGGTCGGATGCTGATGTATCTGGGGACCTATGTGTTCCAGCGGCCGGGCGCAGTAACCTTGCTGCTCGGGGCGATGACCGTCGGGCAATTCGGTGGCGTGCTCGCCTGGACCGCGCTGACGCACCGATTCGGCAAGAGCCAGCTGCTCGCCGCTGGACATGCGGTGAGTGCGATCGGCCTGCTGTGCTTCGCGCTCTGCACGGCGTGGCCGGCGGGGCAGATGGCGGGCGCGGTGCTGATCGGCTTCGGCTTTGCGAGCGTCTTCATGCTGCCCTGGGGCCTGCTCGCCGATGCGGTCGACGTCGTCGAGTGGCGGCATGGCCGGCGCTACGAGACGGGGCTGTTTGCCTTCTATCTTGTCCTGGTGAAAGCGAGCGGCGCGGCATCAACCGCGATGATCGGCTGGGTGCTGGGCGCGTTGGGCTACATCCCTGGCGCGGTGCAGCCGAGCGGCGTTCGGATCGGCATGCTTGGCCTTGGGCTCGGCGTGCCGCTGGCCGGCGCGCTGCTGGCGATACTGCTGCTGCGTCGCTTTACGCTCGGCCATGCAGAGCATGCGCGGCTGCTGCGCGCGTTCGCCCGGCGTCAGGCGGGCGCGGAGCCCGTTTCGGGATCGAACTTCGGATTGGAGAAGTCGAGCGGCGACGGGGCCAGCTTGGCCGGTGGCACTGCGCTTTCCGCCCAGGCGCGGCAGAGCATGTCGCGGAGCATCGCCGCACCCGCTGCAGTACGCTCATAGATCAGCGCGCGCACGTCCTTGTCGGCGGCGTTGGCGAAGCCGTCGCGCTTCTCGAGCTGGTAGACGCGTTCCAGATGGGTGCCAGACTGGTCGAGAAACCCGAGCATCGCCGTGAACATGTCGCCCTGCTGGTGCGCTGGAGCGCCGATCCGCGGCGCGATGTCCGCTGCCGTCAGCCCCATGGCATCGACGAAGCGGCTTTCGAAGCGGCCATGGATGCTGCGGTCGCGGGTATAGCCGTTCGGATTGGCGCCGAGCCAGCCATCGGAGTGGATTGAGACATGCAGCGGCTGCGCGCCGTCGCCGATATAATGGCCGAGGCGTATCGCCTGGAACGCGCAATGCTGCTCGGGCACGGCCGCATCGCCGCCGCTCGCCTGCGCCGCGCGGATCGCGCGCATGCAGACGATCAGCCGCTCATAGGCTTCCATCGCCGCATAGGGCAGCGTCCCGGTCCAGCGCACATTGGTGCGCGCGGCGGTGGCGGGATCGCTGTCCTTGATCGCCTCGTAGCGCTTGTAGAGCGCGATGACGAAGGCGTAGCGCGAGCGCGGGATCGGCTTGAGGAAGGCGAACTGCTCGCGGAACCAGCCATGGTTGGGGTCCTCCTCGATCTTCGAGAAGCCCTCGGAGTCGCCGCGCCAGCTGTCCGGCAGCGTGGCCGATGCGGCGATATAGTCGACGTAGCGACGCAGGAAGGTGGGGCCGCCTTCGGGTATTGCCTGGATCGCCGCGCGGTCGATCACCGCATGCGCCGTATGGCCCCAGGCATGGGCGACGGCGGGACACAGCAGAGCGGCGGCGGCAAGGGCGAAGCGGCGCATGGCGGTTCCTTGTCAGGGGTCGAGGGGATCGCGCGGATCGATGCGCTCCGAAGCGCGGGCGGCCACGAACACCAGTTCCGTCGGCGATATCCGGCGAACGACACGGCCAGGCTGGTAGCCGAGTTCCGCCGCGTTGCGTTCGGTGAACTTCGCGCTTTCGATATAGGCGCTCTGCATTGGGTTGCAGACGATCACCGTCTCCCGTTCCATCGGCACGCCCATCCGCGCGAGCAGCCGGCTGGCGTTGCGCAAATTGGTGGTTGTGTGGCGGGCATAGGGCTCGCTGACGATCGCGTCGGCGGGGATGCCATAGCGTTCGATCAGCGCCTTGCGCATCTCATCCGCTTCGGTGAACGGCGTCGCGCGGGGGTGCGCGCGGCCGCCGGTGACGAGGATGAATGCGATATCGCCCTGCGCAAATCGCTGCGCGGCAAGGCGAAGATGATATTTCCCGAACGGGCTGAGCGGTTCCCCCTCGATTTCCGGGCCGACGCCGGTGACGATCATCGCGCTGTAGCGATAGCGCTTCCAGTCCAGCGTTTTCGCCCGCGCCATCGCTGCGGCGTTGGCGCCGCCGCTGAGCGGCTCATGGCCGATCGCGTCGGTGCGGTCGCTCACGTCGAGCAGGGCGAGCGCATAGTCGATGCTGGGATCGAGCGGCTGGGCTGATCCGGCGCGCGGTGTGCCCGCGATCCACTCGGCGGCCTGGAGGCGCGCCTGATGGTCCCGCGGTGATATCGTGCCGGGACCGTCGATCGGGTTGCTGGGGCTCACCCCCAGCGCATAGAAGCGCAGGATCTGGTTGATGCCGGCAATCTCGCGGTCTGCCTGCGCGGCAGTGCCGTCATCGGCGGATGGCAGGCCAGGGAGCGCGGCGACTGCCCGGCGCAGCGTCTCCGCTTCGCTATCGTTCCACAACAGCGCCTGGGCGCGGCACGGCAGATCCTGTCCGCATGCGGTGCGGCGGTTGCTGCGTGCCCGCAGCACCTCCGCCATGCCGGGGGCTCGGGCGATGCGATCGAGTGCCGCCGGGTCTTGCCCGGCGGCATCGAACATCGGGAATAGCCGCGCCGACAGTGCCGTCATCACCCCGTCGTCAACCGCCCCGGACGAAGCCGGGGTGGCGAGGGCAGTCGCGGCAAGCGCGGCGGCGAAGGCGAGCGTCCGCATCACCAGCTGCGGCTGAGGATGAAGCGGAAGTTGCGGCCGAACAGCGGGCGGCCATAGATCGCTTGGCTCGTGCCCTGGCCGGCGAACTGGTCGGTACGCGTATTGCCCTCGGTCAAGCCATGCGCGTTGAAAAGATTGTCGCCGACCACCTGGAAGCGCCACCCACCCCAATCGAGCGAAGCGCCGCTGCCGATCGTCTGATAGCCCGGCATCGCGGTGCGGTTGAACAGGTCGACATAGCGCCGGCCGACCCATTCGAAGCGCCCGAAGATCGAGACCTTCTTCTCGCCCAGCTCGAAATCGAAGCTCGGCCGCAGATTGCCGAAGAACTTCGCCTCGCGGATGATCTGCTTGCCGTTCACGGCGCTGGGATCGGCCCCCGAATTGTTCTGGAGATTGGCGTATTCCGGGTTCTGCCAAGTCACCGAACCGTCGAGCGAGAACCAGCGGATCGGCACCACGCGCCCATCGACCTCGACACCCTTCACCGATGCTTCACCGATGAACGGCAGCGTTTGATCGTTGCGGCCGGTCTGCGGGTTGAACGCCGCGAACGAGGCGTTGAACGGGTTGAACTTGGTGTAGAAGCCGGTGGCATAGAGATAGTGCGGGCCGAAGCTGGCCTTGACGCCGGCTTCATACTGGCGGGCCTTGGTCTTGACGATCGTCGGGTTGATACTGCTGACCACGCCCATCTGCGGCGGCACCTCCAGGTTGGAGAGGCGGCCATAGACGCCGAAATGGCCGGTCAGGTCGTAATTGACGCCGACCGTCCAGTTGGTCGCCTTGGGCTTGAGGCGTTGGTCGAGCAATTGGCCGGTGAAGCCGCGGGTGGTGTCGTCCGCCAGCGTGGTCGCGTCGCCCAGATTTACCTGGGTCGTCGGCAGCGCATAGCCCTTGTAGCTGTAGCGCTCGGTGCGGATGCCGGCGTCGACGCGTAGGCCACGCGTGATGTCCCAGCTGTCATTGGCGTAGACCGCGATCATTTGGGCATCGGCTTTGCCCTGATTGAGCGTGGTGGTGTAGCGCAGCACGCCGTTCTGGGTGACCGAACCCAGCACCTGGCCGGTCGCCGAATAGGCGAGCAGATCCAGCGTGCGCGGCTGGCTGCGCACTTCGATCAGCATGTCCTGATAGGCCTGGAGCAGTGTGTTGCCGTAGAAGCTGCTGTACACGCCCACCCGCACATCATGGGTGCCGATGCCGGTTTCGAACTTGCGGGTTACGCTCAGGTCGCCCTGCACCGAGTAGAAATCAGATTCCGACGCGCGATACTGGCCGGACATGATCAGGCCGGATGCGGTGGACGGATCATAGGCGGTCGCCCCGTTGGTGCCCGCCAGCGCATAGCCGAGCCGGGCGACATTGGGGCCGAAGGCGGTGCGCGCGGCGTTCAGATAGCCGGCGGCGAAGGTGGTCGCGTCGGCCGGGTTGGTGGTGGAATAGAAGGCGTCGAAGCTCGCCTTGCCCTTGGTGCCGCCGATCTTGGCGGAGACCTGCCAGCCGTCAAAATTCGCCTCATACTCCGCGGCGGCGTTGAAGAAGCGCATGTGCCGGCCGTTCGAAAGGTCGCGCTGCATCCCCTGCATATTGCCGGCCCCGTCGCGATATTTGATGTTCACCGCGCGAAGCGAGGGAGAGTTCAGCGTGCCTTCGAAGAAGTCGATATAGTTGTTGAGCGATACCGCCGGATTGCGTGGATCGTTGGTCGGGATCGGCAGGTAGAAGACGTTGTGGTCGTTCACATATTCGGCCGAGACCTTGACGAAGCCGGTATCGAACACATGCTTCAGGTTGGCGCGGATCTGGCCGCCCTTGTCGCTGGGGAAGCCAGCATAGCGATAGCCGTCATGCTGGCGCAAAAAGCCGCCGATCGCGAAATAGGTGTTGTCGCTGATCGGGCCGGATTGCATCGCGTCGAGCCGGTACAGGCCGGTATCGCCCAGCGTCAGCTGTGCCTTGCCGCGTGCCTGGGGGCCGCCGGAGACGGTGATGTTGTTGGCGATCGCCGCCGCGCTGCTGGCATAGATCGGCGCCGGGCCGCCGCGCACGATCTCGACCCGCTCGGTCATCAGGTCGTAGCGGTTCATGCCTTCGCCGGAATTGAAGAAGACGCCGTCGATCTCGTGATAGAGCGGCAGGCCGTCCTGCTGGAAGATCAGATAGCCGCGATCGGTGGGAATGCCGCGCACGCGGGTTATGTTCTGCACTTCGCCGCCGGTCGCTTCGACCTGGATGCCGGGCACGGTGCCGAGCAGATCGGCGAAGCTCTTCGGCGCGATCTTCTGGACGTCGGCCTGGCTGAGCGAGTTGATCGCGTAGGAGATGTCGAAGCGGCGCTGCGCGCGCGCCGAGCCGGTGACGATGATGTCGGTGCCGGCGTCTTCGCCGGTCTGGGCTGGATCGGCGGCCGGCGTGTCGGCCGTCTGGGCGAAGGCCGGCGCGGCCGCGATGCCAAGCGCGAACAGCGCACAGCCAACGGCAAGATATTGCTTCTTCATCGAATTGCTCCCCGTGGTTCTTTGAACTCGAGGCGCCGATGCGCCGGACGAATGACATATTTATTTATTTCCTGCGAAATAAATCGCGGAACCTGTTGCGCGCTGCTATCGAATAGGCGCGATGCGATACCCACCGCTTAGGCTGCTCGACGAGGAGAAGCGCCTGTTATGGCAGCTGCGCACGCGCGGCCCGCAATCGCGTTCAGCGCTGGCGGACACGCTGCAGATCAGCAACAGTGGCATCTCCAAGCTGACAAAGGCGCTGATGGGGCAGGGGCTGATCGACGAACTCCCCGCCGAGACGCTGGCGGGGCGAGGACGGCCTAGCGTACCGCTCCGCATTTCGCCCGCCGGCGGCTATGCCGTCGGGGTGGCGATCTACGCCGGCCTGCTCGAGATCGCGCTGGTCGATTATGCCGGTGGCGTGATTTCGCTGACGTCCGAGACGATCGAGCCCGTTGATCCGCAGCGCTTTGCCCGTCATGTCGATCGCCGCATCCAGGAACTGGCGATTGAGCATCGCCTGCTGGGCAGCCGGTTCTACGGCGTCGGCTTCAGCGTGCCCGGCCCGGCGCTGTCGCGCGATGGCAATCGGTGGCACGTGGTTCGTAACCTGCCGGGGTGGAAGGACACGCCGCTGCGCGATGTTTTCGCGGACACGCTGCGGTTGCCGATCTGGATAGAGAATGACGCGACGGCGGCGGCGCTCGCCGAATATTATCTGGGTGGGTTGATCCGCCGCTGTACGACCGCGGTGGTGATCCTGCTTGGCCACGGCGTCGGGGCAGGGATCGTGCACGAAGGCCGGCTGATGCGCGGTGAATCGGGGGGCTCGGGTGAGATAGGCATGTTCTATCCGGGCAACCGGCCGCGCCCGACGACGCTGGACCTCATTGCGACATTGCAGGCGGCAGGCTGCACCGTCGAATCGCTGGCCAATTTTGCCGAGGCGATTGCGGGATACGAACCGGTGATCGAAGATTGGATGGAGCGCGCGGCTGATCAGCTATTGCAAAGCATTAACTCAGCGCTGGCGTGGTTCGATCCGGGCGCGATCCGTCTCATGAGCCCGTTGCCGGCGGCGATCATGCATGGCCTGGCCGACCGCCTCAACCGCCGAGCGATCACCTGGGGCGCCCATGTCGCGGACAGCGAGAAGGGGCGGTACGACATCGAGATATCAAAGCTGGGAG
Organism: Sphingomonas pokkalii; assembly: GCF_003096275.1. GTDB lineage: Bacteria > Pseudomonadota > Alphaproteobacteria > Sphingomonadales > Sphingomonadaceae > Sphingomonas > Sphingomonas pokkalii. Next base: position 1,915,781 of record NZ_QENQ01000001.1, on the reverse strand, counting down.
GTGCTGGCTCGGCCCTTGGTGCCGCGCTTCTGCCGATTCACGCTTCGATTGCGCGCGCGTAGCGGGAGAATGCGATCGAGAAGCACGATGTGAAGCTCCATGCGCTTGCCGATGCAATCGGCCGCCCGTTGAGCTTCTTCACGACTGCCGGCCAGGTACGACAAGCGGCGCTATCGGCGACCCAGCCGCATTGGGATCATGTTCGGCCGCCTCCCGGCCGCATTCCTCTCCGCCATCGCCCCCGCTGCCAACGTATGATGGCAATCTGTATATCATATATTGAAGTTCTAAGGACGCCCCTTACGGTGCGGCAGGGGGAAGACGGCGGGGTTTCCTCGCGCCACCAGAAAAGCGGATAGGGGGAGGAGCATCCACACAATGCCCAGATACAAACGATGCATCGCGCCGTTGGCGGTCATGCTGTCGGCGTCCACTACGGCGCTGGCACAGACGGCACCGTCGCCCCGGAGGGTGCACAGCGCCGGCAATCCCATCCTGAGCGACGGACGCACCTATTCGACCGACCCTGCACCGCTGGTCGACGGCGATACGCTGTGGATCCTGGCGGGGCGCGACGAAGCGCCGGACGGCGTCAACGACTTCATCATGCGCGAATGGCAGCTGCTGTCGACCAAGGATCCGGCAAGCGGCATTTGGCAGCATTATCCCGCCGTCGCCCGATCCGAGGCGGTGTTCGCCTGGGCGGAGCCGGGGCGGGCCTATGCGGGGCAGGTGGTGCGCGGCGTCGATGGTCGCTTCTACCTGTACGCCCCCGTGCTGGAGCGGAACAGCGATGCCAAGGACGGCTTCGCGATCGGCGTCGCCGTCGCAAATGCGCCGACCGGACCGTGGCGCGACGCGCATCCCGCCGGGCCGATCGTGTCGCAGCGCGTACCCATCGCCAACGACATCCAGAACATCGATCCCACCGTGCTGGTCGACGACGACAAGCGCGTGTTCCTCTACTGGGGCACCTTCGGCCAGATCCGCGCGATGGAGCTCGCCGCCGACATGATCACGCCCAAGAGCCCCGAGCAGCGGATCACCGGCCTCACCGGCTTCTTCGAGGCGCCGTGGCTGATGAAGCGCAAGGGCGTCTATTACCTGCTCTACGCCGCCAACAATGCCGGGCCGGACAGCGCCTGCACCCCTGCGGTCTATTATGCCTGCCAGGCCTATGCGACGGCGACCTCGCCGCTGGGCCCCTGGACCTATCGCGGCGTGCTGCTGCGACCGGTCTCGTCGACCACCTCCCATGCCGGCGCCGTGGAGTTCAAGGGCCAATGGTACCTTGCCTACCACACCGCCGACGCGGTGGGCGGCGGCCATTTCCGCCGATCGGTGGCGCTGGACCGAATGACGTGGGACGACAGCGTCTCCCCCGCCGCGATCCAGCTGGTCACGCCCACCCGCGCGCCGCGCCCGCCGGCACCGCCGACCCGCAATCGTGCGCTCGGCGCCTTCGCCACCGCCTCCAACCTGCCGCTGCCGGTGCAATATTGGATCGGCGCGCTGAACGACGGCATCGTGCGCAGCGCGCCGCTGCCGCCGGACATGTGGGGCAGTTGGACCGGCGCCAATCCGCCGCGCCCCTGGGTGGAATATCGCTGGGCAGCGCCGGTGACGCTGACCGAGAGCCGGATCCGCTTCTTCGCCGACCAGCCCGCCGGATCGGGCGAAGGCGTCGCACCACCCGCGGCCTGGCATCTCGAATATTGGAACAAGGGCTGGAAGCCCGTCGCCGGCGCCCGCGGTTATGGCACCCGCACCGACCGGTTCGAAACGGTGCGCTTCCCCGCGATCAGGACGCGCTGCCTGCGCGCGGTGTTCGACGCGTCGAGTCATGGCGGCAGCGTCGCCGGCGTCGGCGTGGAGGAATGGGAGGCGCTTGCGCCGGACGCGGCCCCGCCCATGGCAAAGCCGGATCGCGCGATCGCACCCTGCGGCTGAATACCAGGCCAGGCCGATAGCAGCGCGGGCAGCGGGTTCTCCCCGCCGCCCGCCGCCGGATGCAGGGAGCGCAGCGCTCCCCGACGCTCAGGCGATATCGGTCAGCCAGACCACCGAATCCGGTGAGGGCGCTCGCGCCGGCGCCCGCTCGACCGCCACCCCGCCGGTGCCGCTGTTGCTGGCCCCCGGCGCATATTCGCCTGCGCCTTCGCCCCGCGGGAATTCGCGAATGGGCATGCCGGTGCGCTTCGCCCGCGCAGAATCGGGGATCGCGATCATCGGCGTGCCCTCCCGCCACGACCCGCGCTGCACCGCCATCGGCAGGTCCAGCTCGATCCGGTCGCCGGGGTGCCATTCGCGGGTGAGGACCGCATAGCCCTTCTCGATGCGGACCGCGACCGGCGTGCCGTCGACGAGCAGGCGATGGACGCCGGCGACCGCCGGTTCGGCGGTGCAGAGCGCGCTGGGCGCCCGATCCGGCACGCGCACCCGCACGGTGAAATGGCGCGGATCGCGCGGGGCCTGGGATACCGGCTGGTAGCGGCAGCAGCAGTGCGTGATCCGAATATAGTATAATATATTTGCCTGAACCGAGCGGTTGCGATAGCCTTGGTTGTCACAAAAAGTCTGTTTGGGGAAACAGCATGACATATCAGTGCAAATGGGGGCTCTTCGGCGTATCGTTCATTGCCATGGCATTTTCGGCAACGGCATCGGCACAGGTGCGAACCGCCGATTTTCCGCAGGCGGAAACGACACCTGCCCAGGTACCCGAAACCGATACCGCAGCAGACACCCCGCGCGACGCCAGCGAGATCATCGTGACGGGCACCCGCATCGTCCGTCCCAACAATGTCAGCAACGCGCCGATCACCACCATCGACTCGACCTATCTGAAGGAACGTGGCCTCGCGCGGATCGAGGACGCGCTGGCGCAATTGCCGCAGGTAACCCCGATGCTGGGCCTGCAAGGGGCGAGCTGGACCTCCGGTTCCGCGCCGGTCGGCCTGCGCCGGCTGGGGGCCGGGCGTACGCTGACCCTGCTCAACGGGCAGCGCATGGACAATGACGTCAACATCGTGCCCGGCGCGCTGATCGACCGCATCGACATCCTGACCGGCGGCGCCTCGGCGGTCTATGGGTCGGACGCGATCGCGGGCGTCGTCAACTTCATCATCAAGCGCAAGTTCGACGGCATCGCCTTCGATGGCGAGGTCAGCGGATTCAATCACAACAACAACAGCAAGCTGCTTTCGGATATCGCGAAGACGGCAGGCTATCCGTCGCCCAGCGGCTATTACCTCGGCGGCGGAAACTATTTCGCCTCGCTGGCGGCCGGCAAGACGTTCCTTGGCAACCGCCTCAACATCAGCGCCTTCGCGACCTACAAGAAGGCGGACCCGATCCAGTTCCGCGATCTGGACACCACCAATTGCCCGTTGCTGATGTTCGATCCGGCCAACCGTGAGGCAGGCAACACGAAATGGTCGTGCGACGGCACCACCTACAACCCGTATAACTATTTCTACGCGAAGGGTCAGGACCTGACCAACGCCAAGGGCGGGGTGCGTGCCTTCCGACCCTATAGCACTGCCGACGAGGTGCGTATCCAGCGCGTCGATTCGATCCAGCGGCGCAGCGAGACGGTCAATGCCGGCGGCTTCATCACCGCCGATCTGCCGCTGGGTATGCGGTTCGGCGGCAGCTTCCTGTTCAGCCGCGTCACCGAGCGCGGCCGCAACTCGGTCGATGGCGGCCTGTGGACCCCCGAGGCGCCGGTCAATTGCGACAACCCGTTCCTCGGCCCGCAACAGGCCGAGGTGATCTGCGGGCCGGCAACGGGCACCACCGCGCTCAGCGATCCGATTTCGCTGTCGCTGTTCCGCCCCGGCATGTTCATGAACTTCACCAACGACACCACCGACTGGCGCGGCGCGCTGACCTTGTCGGGCAAGGTCACCGACAAGATCCGCTTCGAGCTCAGCTATCAGAAGACCCGCAATATCCAGCACGGGTTCGCCGACCATCAGTGGCGTCCCGACCAGGATCAGCGCCTGGCGCGGGGCCTGCAGGTGCGCAACGTCAACGGCATACCCACCTGCCTGTCGAAGATCGACGGCACGGACCCCAGCTGCCAGCCGATCGACGCCTTTTCGTCCAACGTGTCGATCAGCGATGCGGTCTATACCTGGCTGAGCGACACCGGCAGCCGACGCCAGCAGAATGATCTGCAGGTGCTCAACGGCGCCGTCTCGGGGACGCTGGAGGATTATGGCCTGAAGAGCCCGCTGGCCGCCAACGGGATCGGCTTCGCGGTCACCGGCGAGTATCGCAAATACCGGAACCAGTCGCAGGGCTTTGGCGCCTGGTCGAACTTCACCACCTTTGACGGGCGCACCAGCGTTCGCGAGCTGGGCGGCGAAATCGACATTCCGCTGATCGAGAACAAGCCGTTCTTCAAGGAGCTCAGCGTCAACGGCGGCTACCGCATCTCGGATTATGACGTCTATAACAGCCTGGTCCGCAGCTGGAAGGCGGAGGCGAGCTGGGCGCCGGTCGCCGACCTGCGGTTCCGCGGTAGCTACAACCGCGCGGTGCGGGTGGGCGTGCTCGAGCGGCTGGAGGGCGAGAACCGCTATCCGAACGTCGCGATGCTCGATCTGTGCGCCCCGCCGCGCGCCGCATCGGACGGCAAGGGCGCGACGCGCTACACGTTCGAACAATGCTCGATCGGCATGACGCGCGCCCAATATGATGCGTTGACCACCTATACCGGCTGCGATTCGAGAGGCTTCTGCCCAACGACGCTGATCAACGGCGGCAATCCGGACCTGCAGCCGGAACGCTCGCGCAGCATCACCGTGGGTACGGTGATCCAGCCGCGCTTCCTGCATGGCTTCACCGCCACGATCGACTGGTATGACATCATGATCCGCGGCGCGTTCGAATGGACGCGCATCGATATGGCATTCAACCAATGCTATGGTAACAAGGTCCAGTTTTTCTGTCAGTTCTACAAGCGCGACCCGCAGACCGGTGTGCTGAAGGTGGCCGATGCCCGCTATAATAATTCGGGCTATACTGCGACGCGCGGCATCGATTTTTCGACCAACTATGCGCTGGATCCCGAGCGGCTGGGCATCGCCGATCATCTCGGCACGTTCAACCTCAACTTCAACGGTACGCTGACGACCAAATATGAGCGCCAGTTCGCGCCCGGCAACACCCCATGGTCGTGCCTCGGCTATTTCGGATTCGCCTGCGGCGATCCGATGCCGCGCTGGCGCCATGTCGCGGGGCTGAACTGGCGGTTGCCGTGGATCGAGGGCGGGCTGGGCTTCACCTGGCGCTACACCGGCGCTACCCGCATCTCGAAGCTTTCGAGCAACAAGGTGCTGGCCGCCGCGCCGGGTGAGACCTATCCGCTGGCCGACCGCATTCGGCCCTTCAGCTATTTCGATTTCAACGCCAACGCCACGGTGGTGAAGGGGGTCGAGCTGCGGTTCAATGTCCAGAACCTGTTCGACAAGGATCCGCCGCTGATCGGCTTCGATACCAACTATGGTATCGGCCAGTATTTCAACACCTTCCCGGCCTATTACGCGGTACGCGGACGGACCCTCCGCGTGGGCGTTTCAGCCCGCTTCTGACGCACCGCGCTGCCCGGGATTTCGATTCCGGGCAGCGGCTGGCGGTGCATTTTCATGCGGCGTCCGCCTGCATCTTGTTGGCCGGCAACTTGCGCACCGTGACGGTCCGATCGTCAGCGCGGGCTCGGTCGCGACGTCCTGATAGGCCATCTAGCCTTGCCGCGCGCGGCGGGGCGCCATTTGGCGGGCGTTACGGCTTTTCCGTCGTGCCTTGTCCTATCGCATATCGGAAGGTCGCGCGGGGTATCGTTCGTTATGGAGCGGCGGCACGCGCGAAGGGTGTGGGGAACGATGCGCATGAGGCCGGGATTGCGATGGATGGCGCTGGTGTCGGTGCTGGTCGGTACGGCGTCGTTGCAAGCCAGTCCCGCCTTCGCCGCTGCGCCGGGCGGGTGTCGTAGCCACACGACGCTCGCGCCATGGGGGCGCTATCCGTTGCGACGCTGGACCCCGATCCGGCCTGTCCGCCAGCCCGCGACCATCGACGATGATGGCGGCAATCGCGAGGGGCTGGCGATCGGCGCGCCGTTCCGTGCCCGGCTGGTCCAGGCCTATGGCGTGGATGATGGGGACGCACGGCAAATCGTCGAGATGGTAACGGCGGCCGGTTGCTACCGCGCGTTTCGGGCGGATTCCTTTGCGGCCGCCGATCGCGCGTTCGTCAGCGCGGAACAGGCGCGGCACCCCTACGCCGCCGACCCCAATCTATATGCGACCGTGCCTGATCCTGCGCAGGTCCAGCCCGGCGACCGGGAGAGCGGCAGGATCGGCGCCTATGAGACGCAGCATTTCGTCTTCTGGTATGGCACCAATCCCCAAGGCGAGAGCTATGCGTGGGTGCGGGCGAGCGGGCAGGACTGGCCCACGTTTCTGAAGCGCGCCGGTGACTGGGCCGAATGGGTATGGCGGATGAGCCGCGCCCTGACCGGCGCACCGATGCCCTATGCCGAAAGCCCTGCGGGCGAGCGGCGGCGCATCGCCATTTACCTTTATGGTACGGGCCGCCCGCATGTCGATGGCGGTGACCTGACCGTGCATGGCGCCAATGCCTCGCCCAGCGTCTGGATCAGCGCACAGGACATGGCGTTCGGGTCAAAGACCTTCGCGCATGAATTCGGCCATGTCATCCAATTCTACTCGGGCGGCTTTCGCGGCGGCACGACCGCCGGGCCGGTCTGGGAAAGCGTCGCAAACTGGCTGGGGCATCTGCTGGTTCCGGGCAAGACGACCTGGATTTCGCATTACGGGAACCACCTGTATCTCGGTGCGGTCTGGCCGGTGGCGCGCTACGGCGCCTATCCGTTCATCGACATGCTGTTCGAGGACGCGCGGACGCGGCCGTTGGTCTGGGGGGCATGGCGCCACGATCGGCGCATGCCGACCGGCGACGGGGCAGAGGATTTCCTGCCGGCGGTCGTGCGGCTTGGGCAGGCGTCGGGTGCCTATCCCAAGGGGATGCGATCGTTCGCCGACGATATGGGCTGGTATGGCGCGCGCCTCGTGACGCTCGATTTCCTGAACCAGCGCGCCATGCTCGATGCGGCTGCGGTCATGCGGTTCCTGTTCGGCGGCACCCGCTGGGCATCGCTGCTGCCGGGGGATCGGCCCGGTCGCTACGTGCCCCAGCCCGGCCTGCTGCTGCACCAGTTCGGCAGCGACTTGATCCCGTTGACCGTGACCGGAGCGGACGGCCGTGTCTCGGTCCGGCTGACCGGCGGTACGGTTGACAAGGACGCGGCCTGGCGTTTCGCCCTTGTCGCGGTGCGGGGCGGGACGGAGCCGACCTATTCCACGCTCGGCGCGGTCGAGGGTCGAGGCAGCGCGGTTATCACCTATCGCGCGCTCCGTGATGCGCGCCTCTTTCTGGCAGTGACGGCAACGCCCGGCGTCTACGAACCCATCCCCGGCGGCGACGAGGCCAAGCCGACGGCGGGCGCGCGCTTTCCCTATGCCCTGGATATCACCGGTGCGACCCCGCGATTGAAGGGCGATGTCGACTGCGCGATGCCGCAGATGATCGTTCCGGGGCAGCCCCGCGACTGCTGACGGGTGCTTCGTTCACCGTCGGGTGGGCGGTGTCGTTATATGTCACGCTGTCATCCGTCACGACGGCTTCGACTTCGCGCCGCTGTCCCGTCGCATCTTCGACCAGTGACGTGACGCGGACATGGTTGGGCGTCTGCAAGGGCGCGGTGAACAGCGAGAAGCTGGGGGCGAAGGTCGTTAGCATCTGTGCCGTGCGGCCGTTGTCGGGGCCATCGCCGCTGATCATGCGCTCGCTGGCCTGTGCGATCTGCGTGCCGTTTTGTACCCCATAGAGCGGCGGCTGGATGCCGATGTCGATGGCCAGCGTGTCGCGTTCGGCGATGCGGCGCCGCGATGGCGTCGTGCCGCGCGTCGTGACGGTCATCGTCTGGCGCGCAACATAGCGCTTGTTCGACACGCCGGTGTCGCGGGTGTTGGTCAGCCGCTGGTCGAGGTCATAAGCCACGCGGGTGACCACGCGACCGTGCGGGGTGTCGATATAGCCCTCGACACGATCGGCGCGCGTGGCGACCGTCTGCACCGTGCCGATCGCGCCCGGCCCGCGGGGCGCGCGAAGCTGTCGCGTGACGATGCGCGCGGGGGCGAGCGTATTGGCGGTCAGCGCGCCGGTCACCACCGGACGGGTGGGATCGACTGTCCCGATCAGCGTGCCCGACACGCGGAAGAACGTGCCGGCGGTCGGCATGGCAAGCGCGATCAAATGCGGCATGCCGTCGTTGAGCAGCGCGGCGAATGGCGTGAGGTCGACCCGGGCGGGCGGCAGGTTCAGCGCGCGCAGGGCGGGCACGCGTCGCCACAGGCCGGGATTGATGCCGCCGGTGAAGACGTCGGGCTGGACCGAGCGGACGCCCGCGAGCCGTCCGTCGATCCGTACCTCCACCTCGCGATACGGTGCGTCGCAGGGCGGCGGCCCGAAGACGTTGCGCTGGGCGAGATCGCCGGGCGCGCAATCGTACCAGAATTCCTCGCGCTCCTGCCCGATGGCGAAGAGGTCGATGGCCAGTCGCGTCAGGTTGCGCGGGAAACGGATCGTGCGTGACACCAGCGGCTGTTGCGGGTCGAGCCGCGACAGCCCGGCTGTCACCGGCAGGACCACGCCGTCCGGGGCGGGCGCCTCGCCAGCATAGAAGACCAGACGGGCGCCCCAATGGACATGCGCATCATGGTCCTTGTCGAGATAGTTGACCAAGGTCGCCCGGCCGTCGCTCGGCGTGCGGAGCAGCGCGGCATAGTCGGTCACGTCGCGGGCGACATGCCAATGCGGGGCATAGGTCTCGCCGGGCTCCATCGTCGTGCCGAGGAAGAGGGTGGCACCGCCCAGCGTCAGGTCGGCGGAGCGGTCGAATTGCGTACCCGTGGTGACGTCGAAGTCCGCCTCCAGCACCACCTTGCGCCACGGGCCGGGACAGTCGGCAGGCGGGCGGTAGGCGAGTGGCAGGGGTTCGTCGCCCTGGAACTCGCGCCGGTCGAACAGGGTGACGGTGCAGGATGGGCCGGTGGGGCGGGGCAGCGGCGGGCTCAGGTCGACGACGGCGTTGCCGATCGGCCGTGGTGCGGTCTGGCCAGCGGCGGGTGTGCCGACGCTGGCCGACAGCCAGGCGGCGACCAGCGCCTGCCCCATGATGCCGCAAAGGCGGATGCGCGGCGTATGATCGATGTCCACGGCCTGTCCCATGTCAAAAGAGGAGCGCGTTGGCGCCGATGGCCGCCCGGGGCGAGGCAGGATCGGCCCCGCCCCGGTGCGCCTCAATGCTTGGCCAACACCTGGGCCGGGGTCACCACCTCGATCGGCAGGCCCAGTCCTTCCAGCTGCGGGCGGATCGTCTTGGCATCGCCGACGACGGTCCAGACCCATTTGGCAGGTTGCAGATACTGCCGCATCGCGGCGTTCGCGTCCCGCAGCGCCACCGCGCGGATGCGCGCGTCGAAGGTGCTGAAGAAATCGTCCGGCCAGCCGTTGCGCTGGAGCATGGCGGCAGCGGCCATCACTTGCCCGCCGAAACGGAACGAGGCGACATTCTTGCGCAGCGTGTTGGCGACGGCCTCGTCGAACTCCTCCTGCGTGATCGGCCGGTCGGTGACGATCGCGTTCAGCTCCTTCTGCACTTCCTTGATCGCGGGGCCGACCTTGTCCGGCTGCAGCTGCACCTCGACCTGATAGCTCGACCCCAGGTCGTCGACGTCGAAATTGCCCGACGCGCCATAGGTCCAGTGCTTGTCCTCGCGCAGGTTCATGTTGATGCGCGAGGTGAACTCGCCGCCCAGCGCGATATTGGCGAGACGCGGTGCTACGCCCTCATAGCTGCGCGGCATGTCGACCAGTTGCCCGCCCCCCAGAAACGCCTGGACCTGGCCGGGCATGTCGACCAGCACGATCTTGGGCGGTCCGGTGACGAGCGCCGGACGCGGATCGAGCGCGACCGGGGCGGGGCCGCGCCCTTGCACGCTCCAATGGCCCAGCGTGGCGTTCAGCTTTGGCAGGAGCGTCGCGAGCGGCTCGTTCGAGACGATGACCAGCTTGGCCTCTTCGGGGCGAATCCAGCGACGGAAGGCCGCCTCCAGATCGGGGCGGGTGATGGCGTCGACCTCGGCCACGCTGGGCACCTGCGATGCCTTGGCGAGCAGCGTCCCGGGCGCGAGCGCTTGGGTGAAGGCCGTGCCCAACAAAGTGCCGGGGCTGGTCGGCGCGGCCGTGACGCGCGACAATTCCTGCCGCCGATATTCCTCCAGCCGATCCTGCGGAAAGTCGGGACGGGTCAGCATCAGCATCATCGTGTCGAGCGTCGTGTCCAGGCTGGCGCTGGGCGCTGCGAACGAGACGCCGGAGTCGGTGTTCTGCGCGCTGCCGTAGATCGCCGCGCCGGTCCGTTCGCGCAGCTGCTTGAACCAATGGTCGTCATGGCCGCCCGCACCTTCGTCCAGCATCTGGAACATCGCGCGGATCGTGCCGGGCTTGCCGGCGGGATCGTCGACGCTGCCCACGTCGAACGACAGTTCGGCGGTGGTGAAGGGGACGGCCTCGTGCCGGACGTAGAGGACGGGAATGCCGTTCGCCAATGTGGCGTGCTGCACCGGCGGGAAGCGGGCGGCCTGGGGCTCGCCGACACCGGGGATGGGGCCGCGCGTGCCGCTTTGCGGGGCGACGACGGCGGTCTTGGGCGCGTCGGGCACTTCGGCCCCTGCGACGCTTTCGTCGCCCGCCGCGATCATGCGCGGTCCCGGGACGATCATGCCGCGATAGCCCGGACGGCCCAGCCACTTGCGCGCATCGGCCATCACCTTTGCCGGGGTCAGGGCGAGATACGCTATCAGGTCGTCCTTATATTTGGCGGGCGAGCCGAGCACCGAGTTGGCCTGCATCAACAGGCCGCCGCGCGCCTCGATCGTCTCGTTGTTGCGGACCGCCGGGATGATCCGCGTCGCCATGTAGCGCGCCAGCGCATCGGCGGACGGCGTGCTGTGCAGGAACTGGGCGATCGCGTCGTCCAGCGCCTTTGCCGCGGCTTTCGGATCGACACCCTGCCGGACCGAGCCATAAATGGTGAATTCACCGACGCCGCGATAGGTCGTGTTGTCGGCGCTGAGATGGTTGAACAGCTTGTCCCGGCGCACCAGCTTGTCGAACAGCGGCGCGCCGTCGATGCCGGTCATCAGGCCCGATACCGCGTCGAGCGAGAAGTTCGCCGGGTCGCGCCCGCCGGGCACGGGCCAGGTCCGTGCGATCTGTGCCGTCGAGACGGGGCCGGTGAACGACTGGTCGATCGGCGCGTTCAGGACCGGCGGCTCGGCGGCGGGCGGGGTGATCGCGCGCCCGCGCGGAATGTCGCCGAAATAGCGCATCGCCTTTTCCTTCGCGGTCGCCAGGTCGATATCACCCGCCAACAGGAGCGTGGCGTTGTTGGGGCCGTAATAGTCCTTGAACCATTGATGCACGTCGGCGAGCGACGCGGCGTTCAGATCCTTCATCGATCCGATGACGCTGTGGCCATAGGGGTGCGAGGCGGGATAGATCGCGCTGCGGCGGCTATAGCCCAGGATGCTGGCGGGATTGTTGTCGTTGTTGCGCTTTTCGTTCTGGACGACGCCGCGCTGCTCGTCGAGCACGCCTTGGGTGATCGCGCCGAGCAGATGCCCCATTCGATCGCTTTCCACGAACAGCACGCGGTCCAGGCTGCCCGTCGGCACCGCCTCGTGATAGTTGGTGAAATCATAGCCGGTGCTGCCGTTGACGCCGATCGACCCGGCGTCGCGCAGATATTTGAAATAGTCGCCCGGCGCATTCTCGCTGCCGTTGAACATCAGATGCTCGAACAGATGGGCAAAGCCGCTGCGCCCCGCAGGTTCGAAGGTGGAGCCGACGGCATAATTGATGCTGGTATAGACGATCGGCACGCTGTGATCGGTGAGGACGATGACCGTCAGGCCGTTGGGCAGCGTGAACGTCTGATAGGGAATGGTGAAGTCGCGGACCAGCTTGACGAGCTCCGCCGGGGCGGTGTCCGATCGCGATGCCGTGGTTGCCGGGCTGTTCGCAGTTGGCGTGGCCAGCGCCGGAACGGGGGCCAGGAGCAGTGCCGTACCGGCCATCAACATCATACGCAGGCTCATCGACTTATCCTTGATCGGTTGGGTAGGCACTGGTCGAACGACGGTTCGGCAATGTGACACGGGTGCGGAACCGTCGTGGAGCAGGACAATCGGGGGTGGGAAAACCGTAACGGCGAGGGCCGTGTCTGGGACCGTGTCCATCGGCACGGCCGAGGAAACTGGCGAGCCCGCCGCATCCCGTCGTTTCGAAGGGATGCGGCGGCCGGGGTCAGAACGACTTGCTGATCCCCAAATAGAAGTTGCGCAGCCGCGGATCGCCGTACGGGCTGTAATAGAGCGGGAACTGCGACACATCGAGCGGCGGCATTTTGTTGAAGATGTTGTTGATGCCGAAACGCACCGTCATCTTCTGCGGCAGGCGGTAGCTGATGTTCATATCGTGATACATCTGGCTGGCGACCTTCGCCGACCCCTGCGCCGCCACGAAGCTGCGATCCAGCGTCAGGTAATAGCCGCTGAGATACCGCGTCTGCCAGCCGAGGCTGAGCCCGTCCTTCGTCCATTGCAGCGACCCGCTGCCCCGGAAGCGCAGGGACCCGGATGCACCGGTGCCGGCCGCGAAACCGGCTGTGACGACGCCTGCGTAATTCTGCGCGGGCGTGTCGGCGAACGGCTGAATCACCAATTGATCGACATAGGTCGCACGGCCGACGGCCGACAGCTGACCGCCGAACAGGTTCGTGTCGTAGTTGAGCGTGAAGTCATAGGCCGAGGTGACCAGCGACTTCAGGTTGATCAGCGATACGTCCAGCGCGGTGATCGGCCCGACGGCAAAGCCGCCGGATGCGGGACCGCGCGTGACGCGGTCGGGATTCGATGTGATGAACTGGTTGAACTGCGTCTGCGTGCCGCCGAAGAACGTCGCAAGCAGCAGCAGCGGATCGAAATACATGTCCCGCTTGTGGATGCGCGTCCAGTCGACCGAGAAGCGCAGGCCGTCGATGAAATGCGGCTTCAGGATCACGCCGCCCGTCCACGTCTTGGACGATTCCGGCCGGACATCCGGGTTGCCGCCGGAGAAGCCCGAGACGATGCCAAGGCCGAACACCTGCATGCCGATCAGCTCGTTGCCGCGCTGCGGATCGCGCATCTGAAGGAAGATCTGCGGGCGCGGAACCTTGACCAACTGGCTGAGCTGCGGCGGCAGATAGCCGGTCGTGTACGAGCCACGCAGCGTGACGCCATCGATCGGCGACCAGAGCAGGCTGATGCTGGGATCGGTATGCGCGTTGGTGGTCGTCGACCGCGGGATGACGGTTCCCGCGGGCGGGCAGTTGCCGAAATAGTCATACTGCCCCGCCACGAGCGGCGTCATGCAGGACACCGGGTCGGACGTGTCCGTGCCGTCGCCTCTATATGATTCATGCCGTGCCGACAGGCGCAATTCCAGCATTCGGATCAGCGGCAGTTGATGCTTGTCGCCCAGGATCGGGAACACGACTTCACCATAGACCGACTTGGTCGTCTGGTGCGCGGTAGGCGTGAAGGTGGTGATCGCGCCATCATCGGTCAGTAGCGTGCGGAGCCGCGACTCCAGTTTTTGGGTGTTGATCTCGGCGTTGACGGTCAATTGCGGCTTGCCGCCCGGCAGCGAGAACGGTAGCGGCCCGGCGAGGCGCAACGAGGGCGCGACGTTGCTCGATTTGCCGTCCTGCTGGCGCTGATAATAGGGCGTCGTATTGTAGGTGAAGGGAAGCGGATAGGTCGAGGTATCGACGAGCGCGTTCAGAACCCCGGACTGGAGATCGTTGGAGGCGAAGGCGCTGATCGACGGCGGGCTGTTCGCGACCGAATAATTGGACTTGGAATAGGAGACCTCGGCGACCGCCTGCCAGTCTGCCGGCAGCCGGACGATGGCACCGCCCAGCGTACGCAGCGTCGACGAAACCTGTTTGATCGGGGCGTCATAGGCAGGATTGGCCGGAAACGCGATCGCGAGTTGCTGCGTGAACGGGTTGCCGGGGGCCGACTCGTTCAGGAAGACCGCGTTGAGCGTGTTAGAGAAGGTATTGATCGCCGAGGAATGCGACATGCCGATTTCGGCATATGCCGTCAGCCAGCTGTTGAACGTGCGCCGCACCGCGACCGAACCGCTATACTGATTCACCGGATAGAGCAGCGGCGCGCGGGCACCGGTGCCGGCGGCGGTATTCGGCTGGTCGAGATTGAAGGTGCCGAGCGACGATAGCAGCGGAGCCAGGCCGGCCTTCGCGATCCCCGCATAGCCCTTGGGAATGGTCCCCAGGCTGCTCGACAGCGTTTGGCCGCCATATTCGGGCTTCAGCTGAAGCGGCGTGCCGTCCTGCGTCTTGAAGTTGACCAGCGAACCCTGCGGCGGGTTGACGAAGCCGCCGTAGAAGGAGCCGGGGTCGTTTGCGAGGATGTCGTTCAGCCCGCGGCGGCGCAGATTGTCGCGGTCGCCGTAGCGCAGCGCCAGTTGCTTGGTCCAATTGCCGGTAAAGGTCAGCCGCGTGCGTCCCCCTTCCAGCGGCAGGCCGCCGGTGAGATCGATCGAACCGCGACCCTGTTTGAAATCGCTGGTGTTATCATAATTCGCCGACAGTTCGGCGCCCTTGAAGTCGCGGCGCAGCACGATGTTGATGACGCCGCCCGACGCGCCGCTGCCATAGATGCCAGAAGCCGACGAGGCAAGAACCTCGATCCGCTCCACCGCAGCGATCGGGATGCCGGTGATCGACGGCTGGGTGATATCGCCATTGCCCAGGTTGATGCCGGGCTGGCGCCGGCCGTCGACCAGGATCAGCGTGTCGCGCAGGCCGATGCCGCGCAGGTTGATCGCGCTGACGCCGATCGGGCGGCGGGGATTGGCTTCATTGTCGCCTGCAATCGCCTGATCCCCGACGATCGGCGAGGTGTTGACGTTCAGCTGATTGCGCAGGAACGTTTCAAGGTTGGGCGCACCGCTGCGCTCGATCTCCTTGCGGCCGAGGACGATGAACGGCTGGCTGTCGTCCTGCGTGCGTTCGATGCCGGTGTTGAGCGACCAATTGACCCTGCCCGTAACGAGGATGTCAGGCGTGGCGCTGGTGTCGACCTCGTCGCCGGCCAAAGGGCGGAGGGCAACCGCACCGTCCTCCGTCGTGACGATCTTCAGACCGGTGTCGATGAGCAGGCCCTGCAACGCCAGCAACGGGGCATAGTCGCCCTGGATGCCGTTGGTCCGCTTGCGGCCGACATCGTCCATCCGATACAGGATTTGGAGTTTGGTGACCTTGCTCCAGGCTTGCAGGGCCGCCGCCAAGCTCCCGGCCGGAATATCGAACCGCTGGGCGGCCCGCGCGCCCTGCGTGGTCTGCGCCGCGACATGGCCTGGCACAAAGGCCGTCAGCATGCTCGCCCCCAACGCGATCGCCACACCCCTTTTCTTCATCTGATGCCCCCTTGTTGCGGTCGCTCCCATCGCGCCGCTCGGCAAGATTGTCATTCGACGGCAACAAACCCGTAACATCGGATTTCAAAAAAGTTTACGATCGTGGAACTTTTTGCCAAAAGCGGTCGAAGCGGGGCGTGTCGGGTTTTTGCGTTACGGTTTTGGCGCGGTCGATTGTCATGACGGCCAAACCCCTTTGACGAAGGAGTGTCTCGGGCGGGCGATGGTAGACGACAGGCAGTTGGAGCGGTGGTTCTGCGAGGAGGTGCTTCCCCTGGAAGCGTCGCTGACCCGCTATCTGCGTCGTAACTGGCGGACGGCCGAGCAGATCATGGATATCCGGCAGGACATATACGAGGCAGCGCTGACGGGCGGGCGGCAAGAATTGCCGGCGAATACCCCAGGCTATGTCTTCACGATCGCGCGCAATATCCTGATCAACCGGGCGAAGCGCGAACGGATCGTGCAGTTCGAACATTATGCCGACATGGAAAGCGTTGACCAGGGCGTGGATCTGTCCGCAACCGACCGCCATCTCGATGCGCGCGATGCGCTGCGCCGGGCGCAGGAGGGGATCGAGCGGCTGCCTCCGCGCTGCCGCGAGGTCGTGCGCCTGCGCAAGATCGAAGGCTTGTCGACGCGCGAAGCGGCCGCGCGCATGGGCGTCGGCATCGACACGATCGAACGCCAACTGGTGCTCGGTATCCGCGCGATGGCGGATGCGATGCTGGGCGGTGCGGGCAAGATCCGTCGCGGCGGCGCCGCCAGCACCGGCAAGGCGCGCCGCCAATGAACCGCGCGACGATGATCGAAGACACCGCCGCGCGCTGGATCGTCCGCCAGGAAAGCGGCGAATGGTCCGCCGAGGACGACGCCGCGCTGACCGCGTGGCTGGACGAGCAGATGGCGCACAAGGCCGCGTTCTGGCGTCTGCGCCATGGCTGGGCGGCGGCGGATCGGGTCGGGGCGCTCGGGTTCCAGACCGCCGCGCCGCGGTCGCGCGCGCGGCGCGGCTGGCAGGCCGTGCTGCGGGCTCGCCCCCGCGCGATCGGGGCGATCGCCGCCGCGCTCGCGGTGACGGTAGGGATCGGCACGACGCTGGTGCGATCGCCGACGGGCTTTGGTCTGGGGCATATTGCGCAGGAGAAGGCCTCCCCTTCGGCGTCGGCACCGGTGCGCATACAGACGCCGGTTGGCGTTCGCCAGGCGATTGCGCTGCGCGATGGCAGCCGGGTTGAATTGAACACCGCGACCGTTGTGCGCACCGCCGCCCGCGATCAGGGGCGCGAGGTCTGGCTTGATAAGGGCGAGGCGTATTTCGACATCGTCCACCGCCCCGACGATCCCTTCGTCGTGCATGCGGGGCCGCGGACGGTGACCGTCTTGGGCACGCGCTTTACGGTTCGCCGCGACGGGGACAAAGTGACGGTGGCGGTGCTGTCGGGCCGGGTGCGGATTGAGGATGCGAGCGCCGGCACGGGCACGCGCTCCGCCGTCATCGGCCAGGGCGACATCGCCTATGCCCAATCGCACGGCACGCTGGTGGCGCTGGCGGCACCGGCGCGGGTCGAAGCGATGACCGGATGGCGCGATGGCGTGCTGGTGTTCGACAACCAGCGGCTGGGAGACGCGGTCGCGGACTTCAATCGTTACACCAACCGCCCGATCCGCATTGCCGATCCTTCCACCGCCGACATCCGGATCGGCGGGACGTTCCAGATCGATAACAGTGCGGGGTTCCTCGATCTCCTCCAATCCGCTTACGGGCTGAAGGTTCGATCGGACGCGAACGGCATCGTCGTCGAGCCCTGACTGAGAGACCGAAGGGGACAGGCGGCCACCGTCGAGCACCGCTTTGGACTCGTGAACCGCGTGGCCGGACCGATCGAGTGGCTCACCGAAAAGGAATATCCGGTTGTATCAGCGATGTCACCGGAAAGGCGGGTTTTGGGGGTAGTTGCAAAATGGTGATTGCACAACACGTCACCTAACTCGGCGATTTTTTTCATACTCGTCACCTATCCCCTGAAACCAAGGGGTTACGAGCGGCCATTTCGAGATTTTTCACGGATTGGTGCGCCGGGCCTTCCGCGCCCCGAAATCCACTCAGCCGATCAGGCTGAGGTGGCGGCTAGCATCTTCCGATCGGCAAGCGTCAAGATCGTCAACATCTCGTTGCCATGCGCTTTCATCGACCGCTCCAAGATGTTGAAGCGATTAGCATCCCGCCGATCAAACCAGAGGTTGGTGGATACGCTCTTGCGATCCTCAGCAACAATCTCGAGCGCAACGTGCGGATATCGGCCGGCAGCCGCTGCTCCTCAGCGTCGCCCTTTGCCGAATGACGCTGGGTCGAGCGGTGCTGACCCAGATCACGGCAGGTCCGCCGCTTCGATACTGGTATCGAACGACAAACCTGCTCGATCGCCTCACGGCGACGGGAGCGGGGCAAAAAGTCAGCTTCGACGCTTTCTGCAAGAACGCCTTGTCGAGCGCCAGATCTGCCACCAGCTTCTTCAGCCGACTGTTCTCCCGCTCTGGATCGTTCATCCGCAGGGACTGATCGACCTTCAGCCCGCCATATTCCTTGCGCCACCGATACGGCGGCTGCTCCGCGATACCGATCTGGCGGCAGGCCTCACCGCCTTAGAGACCGTTTGGAAATTCGATCGGGTCGGCCTGGCGGGTGTTTTTCGCCGCCGCAGCGTCGCCAATCCTCGCCGATGCTTCCGGCATCGCCTGCGGTTCGCTTCTTGCGCGCGACAAAAAATCCCTCGGCATCCCTCCGCCGCCGAATTCCCAAACGGTCTCTTAGATCCTCGACCAACCAGCACATCCACTTCGCGCGGCAGCGGCGTATGTCGTCGGAAGGCGATGATAAGCTGTCGTGCGGGCGCTGCCGTGAAGAACCCGTCTCATAGCGCGTCTTTCCATCGCGGGCCGAATAATGCACCGTCAAATGCTGGGGTTTAATATATGGTCCACTTTGATGTGAATAAATTGTCCAAACTGAACCTTGATTTCCCATAATAACAAAAACTATTGATTCGAATCGCTTTACTTTTGCATGGCTTGTTATAGCATTTGATTTGCGGCCATTTGCCGCATTCATGATGGAGAGCGTGATGAGCGTTATCGAAATCGACACGGACAAGGTTAAAGCTTCGGCGGCGAGCTTCAAAGCGAACCCGCCGGCGAAGTCTGAGGTGGCGGCTGACCCGCAAGCGTTTCTTGCGAAGTTCGGCGTGACCATTGACTCGGAGTTTAGCGAGCAGATCCGCAGCCGACTGGCGTCGGTCGAAGGCGGCGCTGCCCAGTCTGCCTCTGTCCACGTCGACTTTTAAGGCGACCTGGGCCCAGGCCCGGACTCGCCATCGACGGGGCCGGGCCAACGGCGCATGGAGCGTGCCCATAAACGCTCCAGTCCCGCATCGGGCGGCGGCCCCTATCTATGGGCCTGCTCATGTCGACCGACCGCGTGCTCATCGCGTGGCGCATGCCCGCGACGTGGCGTTTGCGAGGAGAAGGTGATGGTACAGCAGTCGCGCGCCGTGATCGCGCCACGCGAACTCGTCATCAATGTCACGCTGCGCTGTCCGCTGAAATGCGCACATTGCTGCTTTTCTTCGGATATGTTCCAGCACGGGCATCTCGCGCTTGAAGATTGTCTGCTGGCGATCCGCCAGGCGGCGAGTGTCGGCGGAATCGAGATTGTGCATTTCGTCGGGGGCGATCCCTTCCTTCACGACGACATCATGCGCGAGGCCTATGCGGTGGCTCGCGCGCTTGGCCTGCGGGGAGGGGCGACCACGAGCGCTTATTGGGGCAAGACCGCAGCCCATGCCCGCAAGGTGCTGGCACCGCTGGCCGCTGCCGGGCTCACCGAACTGACCATTTCCTATGACGATTCGCATGCCGAATTTGTCCGGGTCGACGCCATCCGCAACGCGGTCGAGGCGGCACTGGAACTTGGTTTGACCTTGCGCATCGCCGTCACCATCAGTCCCGGCGCGCGACTCACTGCCGCCGGTCTGCGGGGCATGCTCGCCCTTGGCGAGCGAGCTGACGTCAAAATTTACGAAACGCCGATCAACGCGACCGGGCGCGCGAGCGAGACAGTGTCTGCTGCGCCCGCTGTGCGCGAATTCGCTAAGGCGGATGCCGCGCACGGGCCGTGCCTTTCCGTGCTGCGCACGTTCACAGTGAACCATCAGGGCGCGATCCTGCCCTGCTGCGGCGTGCTGCCGCATTATGAGGGGCTGCGCGTCGGCACGCTGGCGGGCGGAATGGAGCAGGCGGTCGCCTCGGCTTTCGCCGATCCGCTGCTCAAGACGCTGGCGTTCGAGGGGCCGGCGGCGGTGCTCGATGATCTGGGCGAGCCCCGGGGCTGCGAAGCGGGCGTGTGTGAGGTGTGCGATCGGATCTTTCGCGATCCGGCGATCTTAGCACGCGCCCGGGAGCGCGCGCAGGAGCGGTTGCCGCGCCTCGTCGCGCTGGAAACCGCGTTCCGGGGCGCCGGCCTGTTCGCGCCGCCATTGGCCGAAGCCGATGCGCGCTGACATCGTCCTGTGCAGCGCGCCGGTCATGTCGGTGCTTCGCCCCTCGGTGGGGATCGGGGTGCTTCACGCGGCGCTGGCCGCACGTGGCCACCGTGTCGAGACGCTCCACCTCAACCTCGATTTCGCCAATCTGGTCGGGCTCGATCTCAATGAGCAACTGGCCGAGCAAACGCCGGCGCATTTGCTGATTGGCGACTGGGTGTTCGCGCGCTGCGTGGGGCGGCCCGGTCCCGCGCTGGCGGTTGCGCGGCACGAGCGTGAGATCACCGCTTTGCTCGCGCGCCGGGGGATCGGCGGCGTGCCACGGTTGCGGGAGGCGGTCGCGGCGCCCTTCGTCGCCGCCGCCGCCGAGAAGATCCTGGCGCGGCGTCCGCGGATTGTTGGCTTCGGGACGATGTTCCAGCAAACCATGGCGTCGCTCGCGATTGCCAAGGCCGTGAAGGCGGGGGATCCGTCGGTGGTCGTGGTGTTCGGTGGTGCCAATTGCCACGGACCGATGGGCAGCGCGCTGCTGCGCACCTACCGCCAAGTCGACCGTGTGTTCACCGGCGAGGCCGATACCGCCTTCCCAGACCTTGCCGATGCCCTGCTGCGCGGGATTGGCGACGCCGATGCGATTGCCGGGCAACTGTACCGCGACGGCGGCGTGCCCGACGATCCGCCGCTGCGGAAGCTCGATCAAGTGCCGATTCCCGATTATGCGGACTATTTCACGCAATTGGCGATGCTTGACGAGGCAGACCGTGTCGCGCCGTCGCTACCGTTCGAATCCTCGCGGGGTTGCTGGTGGGGGCAGAAGCATCATTGTACCTTTTGCGGTCTCAATGCCGAGGGCATCGTCTTTCGCGCCAAATCGTCGCGGCGGGTGCTGGAGGAACTGTCCGAACTGACGGTCCGTCACGGCATCGATCGTTTTTCAGCCACCGACAACATCCTCGCGCCCGCGCATATTGACGGGGTCATGCGGCCGCTCGCTGCGGCGCCGGCAGTCGCCCGCAGCCTGTTTTACGAGATAAAGGCCAATCTCAACGAGGCGCAGACGGCCTTGTTGGCCGATGCCGGGGTGACCCAGGTTCAGCCGGGGATCGAAAGCCTGTCGGACGATATCCTGGCGATCATGCGCAAGGGCGTCGACACGCTGCTCAACCTGCGGTTGATGCGGAACTGTCGCGAGTTCGGCCTGGGGGTGATCTGGTCGATCTTGCACGGTTTCCCGGGCGAACCGGCGCACGCCTATGACGCGATGGCGGCGCTGGTCCCGCTGATCGAGCATTTGCCGCCGCCGACGGGCCTTTCGCCGCTGCGGCTCGATCGTTTCAGCCCCAATTTCGAGGATGCGGAACGGCTCGGCTTTGTCGAAGTGCGGCCGGTGGTTGCGTATAGTGCGTTGCACGATGCCCCGGCCGCGGTGATCGCCGATCTCGCGTATTTTTTCGAAGGCCGCGCTAAGGGGGCCGCAGGCGAGGGCGACCTGTTGCGTTTGCGCGGTGCAGTCGCGACGTGGAAGGCTCGCTGGGAAGAGGAGGCCCCACCGGCGCTGGTGTTCGCGCGGGTCGAGCGCGGGATGCTCGTCAAGGACGAGCGCACGGTCGCCGCGAGCGAATTGCAATATTTGGGGCCGGCTTCGGCGGCGCTGGCCGACCGGCTGCGCAACCCCGGCCATCTGGGCGGGGCGGTCGAGGCGGTCGCGAAGGAGCATGGTGCCGCGGCCGCGGATGGCGCGATGCGAGAGCTGCTCGACCGCCATTTCATCGTCGTACGGGGCGACACGGCGCTGTCGCTGCTGGTCGAGGGCGGCCGACGGCGCGTGCGCGCCGGAAGCGGGAATCCGTTTGGGGGCCTTGCGCCCCGCGCCGCGCCGTCCGCTCTTGCGGGAGTGGCGTCATGAGCGTCGAGGTTCGGCCGATCGGCGAGAAGTGCAACATCAAGTGCGTCTATTGCTATCAGGAGGGCATACGCGCCGCCGGCAATGTCGAATCGCGCTACAGCGTCGACGCGATGATCGATCGGCTGGAGCGGATTGGCGAGCCTTTCGTCCTGTTCGGCGGCGAGATCATGATGGTGCCCGACCGTGATCTCGAGCGGCTGTTCGCTTATGGGTTCGCGACGCATGGCGGGTGCGGGCTGCAGACCAACGGAACGCTGGTGGCACCCCACCATCTCGACCTGTTCGATCGCTACCGGGTGCGCGTGGGAGTCTCGATCGACGGGCCCGGTGCGCTCAACGCCGCACGCTGGGCGGGGAGCGATGCGGTGACGCGCCAAGGCACCGCCCATACCGAGGGATTGATCGAAACGCTGACGCGGCGGGGGACTCCGCCATCGGTGATCGTGACCTTGCATCAGGCCAATGCCAGCGCGGCGCGGCTGCCGCTATTGTGTGATTGGCTGCGGTTTCTGGATGGCATCGGGGTCCGGCGTGTGCGGCTTCATGTGCTGGAGGTCGATTCGGCCGATGTCGGCGCAGGGCTGATGCTCGATCCGGCAGAGGCGCTGGGCGTGATGCGGACGTTGCGCACGCTCGAGGGCGAGCTGGCCGGATTGCGGTTCGACGTCTTTGGAGAGGTAGCGGCGATGTTGCGCGCCGACGACGCCGACGCTTCCTGCGTTTTTCAGCTCTGCGATCCCTATGCGACGCGGGCGGTGACAGGCGTGGAGGGGGACGGCCGCCTGACCAATTGCGGCCGCACCAACAAGGACGGTGTCGGATACCTCAAGGCGGCGCGGCCGGCCTATTCCCGCCAACTCTCGCTCTATGCCACGCCGCAAGCCGAGGGCGGGTGCCAGGGTTGCCGCTTTTTCCTGATGTGCAAAGGCAATTGCCCCGGCATGGCGCAAGGGGGCGATTGGCGCCGACGCACTGCCGATTGCCCTTTGTGGTTCGGCCTGTTCGAAGATGCCGAGGCGATGCTTCTGGAGGAGGGTGTGGTCCCGCTCAGTCTCGCCGACGAGCGTGCTACGATGGAACGTCTGGCGATCGAGGCGTGGAGCGCGGGCCTCAACCCGACGCTGGCGACGCTACGCACAATCGCGACTATGGCGGTCGAAGACCCCGCATGATGATCACGCTCTCTTGGCCCCGATTGCCCGGCGATCCTGTGGAATCGGGTGTGATCGACCCGGATCGGATCGGTTGGGCGGGGCCCAAAGAGCAGTCGCTCCAGGCGCCGCGGCTGGAACGGCTACGCGGGCTGGCGCTCTCGGCGGAAATGGCGCTGGTCGCTGCGGGCGCTATCGACGCCACCACTGTGAATGTGGCGCTGGACCATCTCGCCGACGCGGTGGCTTTGGTTGCGGCGGCGGGGCTAGAGGCGGTGCCGCTGTCCGCGCGGCGCTTGGGGCAGGGGGAGGATGCGCGCTGCACGGTGTTGATCACCACCTCTCGAGCCCGCAGCTTTGTCTCCGCCGTGCTTGCCGGGAGCGATGTGGAGGCGATTTCCCGGTGTTTCGGCTTTCCGGTCTGCTGTGCGCGGGCGTTCGCCGCGCGCCGCGCCGCCGGCGCGGATCCCATGCTGGCGATGCTGACGAACGCTCATGGCCAGGTGCCCGACGCGCATTTGCTGCTCTCCGCTTTGGGCCTCGGTGCGCTCCGGCATGTGCCCTGCGCAGCGGATTGCGCGCCGACACGCGAGGCGATCGATCGCTTCATCGATACTGCCCTTTCCATCGATCGGGAAGCTGGGGACTGGCTCGATCGGCTTGGCGCATGGCCGGTCACCTGGTCGTCCACGGGCGGCATTGCCGAGATCAGCACGCCGTATTTTCGCTATCATCACTTCGTGGGCGCGGGGACTTGCGAGGTGGTCGCCAACCCGCGTGCGAGCCGCCCCGTCGTCCCGCGCGATCCGCGTTACGCCGAGGTCATCCAACGACTGCTGCCGTCGCGCTCGGCCGAGCCGCTGAAAGCGCTCGGGCTGTCCCAGGAATGGGAGCGGGCGGGTTTCGACAGTCCCTATGCCCATCGCGCGCGGTACGCGGGCTTGCTCTGGCAATGGTCCGCCGCGCTTCGCGGCGGGGCTGGCGATGTGCTGCATTATCCGTGCGGCGACGGTCTACTCGGGGAGATGGTGGCCGAGATCAACCCGCGCCTGCGCTTTCTGGGGGTGGATGATGCTCCTGCTGCCATCACCCTAGCCCGCGCGCGCTTGCCCGGCCCGCAGCATAGGTTCGTGATCGACCCGCGTGATCTGCCGGACGGCGAAACCGAGGGGCGCCTCGCCTTTGTCGATCCCGAGCCGCTCGTGTCGCGTGCCGACCAGGGGGGCGCTACCCTTCGCGCCGCCCTGGCGCGCCATAGGCTGGTCGCACTCTATGCCAGCGATCGCGCGCTGCGGCGCTTCGGCAGTCTGGCAGCGCTGGCGCAGGCTGCCGGACTGCAGATCGAGGCGACCGATGCGACAACATGCAGCGCCCGGGTGACGGCATGATTGATTGGGGACGTGTGGCAAAGCCACAGGAGGATGGTTCCGACACCGCGGCGATTGAATGGCTGATCGAGGCCAGTCCGCCGCCATGGCATCCCGTCGACCCACCGCCCGCTGCCCCCGCAGAGGCAGCGCGCGTCGAAGGCACGGTTAGCGTCGGACCACATGGCGGACCGGTCCTGCCCGGGCCGCGCTTCGTACCGCTTGATGATGTTCCGGCCACGGTGACAGAGGCGGTCGCGCTGGTCCGGCACTGGCCTGCAATGGCGCGGCAATGGCCGCGCATCGTCCATCAGATTCAGCCCTTCGCGGATTCAGAGGCGTCCCACAGATCTCGCCTGGGCTCGTGCAGCCACAATGTCCGTGACCGGTTCGGTGTAATCGCCATGACCACCGAATGCCCGCTCGGCACCGCCCAAGCGATTGTGCATGAGACCGCGCATCACAAATTGCGTGCAATGGGCGTGGACAATGAGGCCGCCATCCGGATCATCCGCAACCCGCCCGACCAAGTTTTCCACAGCCCTGTCGTCGGGCGCCCGCGCCCAATGACCGCGCTGCTGCACGCGCATTATTCGTTCGTCCACGTGATCGAACTCGATCTCGCCATGCTGCGAGCAGATAGCGATCCTGCCCGGCGCGCAGACATCCTAACGCTGCTGGGCCGCAATGTTCCGCGCGTTGCCGAAAGCGGCGAGAGCATCGAACGCCATGCGATGCTGGATGAACCTGGTGAGCGTTTCATCGCTGCGTTGCTCGACTGGACTGCGGCAGCGCTGGCGGAAGGCGAAAAGGCGCTGCGAAACCCGCGCTGATCGCGGACTGAACCGCGCCGAATTCGCCGAGGGTCCACCTCCCGAGCGTGGGGTTGTGTGAGCGAGATGACTGTAGCGAGACTCAAGGTTCTGATCAGCCCCTAGATTTCGGGACGCCTTGGATCCTAAATTTGGGGACAGGAGGCGAGGAAGGGGAAGCCCAATTTCGGCGATGCATTCAAGCGTGACGGGGTGGCCCAGATCACCGAGCGCGGCTATCCCGTAGCGGAGGTGTCGCAGCGTCTGGGCGTCAGCCAGCACTCGCTGTATTCGTGGAAGCGGCAGCTGGCGAAGGTGGGGGCAGGCGATGCCGGCAAGGACGCGGAGATCCGCCAGCTGAAGCGCGAGCTGGCCCGGGTGACCGAGGAGCGCGACATCCTAAAAAAAGCCACCGCGTATTTCGCTCGGGATGCAAAGTGAGATACGCGTTCATTGCCGAGCATCGCAATCGTTTTGGCGTGCGGGCGATGTGCCGGTGCCTTGCCGTGCAGCCAAGTGGCTTTTATGCTTGGCAAAAGAGCCCACTGAGCCAGCGGGTCGGCAGACGGAGCTGCTCCGGCGGGCGTGGAACGACAGCGGCAGGGTCTATGGCTACCGCAAGCTGCACGACGACCTGTTGGATCACGGCGAGACCTGCTGCCCCAACCGAGTTGCCAGGCTGACCCGGCTGGCGGGCATCAAGGCGCAGATCGGCTACAAGCGCAGGCCCGGCAGCCATGGCGGCAAGCCGTCCCTGGCGGTCGACAACACGCTGGATCGACAGTTCGACGTGGCTGCGCCCGACCAGGCCTGGGTAACAGACATCACCTACATTCGAACCCTGGAAGGCTTCGCCTATCTGGCGGTCGTGATCGACCTGTATTCCCGCCGCGTGGTGGGCGGAGCAGCCAAAGGTTCCGGCGATGCGGAGCATCGTTGGAAAGGCTGCGGAGGGTGGTCGATGCAGCGCCGGCAGACCACCGATGTGGTGCTGCAGCCGCTGCACATGGCGGTATCTCGACGCAAGCCGAGGCACCGGGTGTTGATCCACTCGGACCAGGGCGCGCAGTTCACCAGCACGGACTGGGCAGCCTTCCTACGCGCGCGCAATCTTGAGCACTTGATGCGCCGCCGCGGCAACGGCCATGATAACGCCGTCGCCGAGAGTTTCTTCTCCTCGCTCAAGCGGGAGCGCATCCGGCGCAGGAGTTACAAAAACCGGGAGGAAGCCCGGCAGGACGTGTTCGATTACATCGAGATGTTCTACAACCCGATGCGCAAGCAGGTCAGGAACGAGATGCTGTCGCCCGTCCGGTTCGAACGGCAGCAGGTTCTGAACGCGGAAGGCGTCTAGAAAGCTAGGGGCTACTCACCGGGTGCTGCAGCGGTTGTTGGGCACGGCCTAATGTCGAGGGGGAAAACTATGGTCCACGTCATTCCGAACGGCTCGCTGCCGAAGCGCATCGCTGTAACCGGCGGGGCCGGGTTTGTGGGCTCGCACCTGTGTGAGGCCCTGCTGGCGCGTGGACACGAAGTGCTATGCATCGACAATTTCTCGACGGGCGCTCGCAACAATCTACAATCTATGCTCGATCAGTCACGGTTCGAGATACAGCAGCACGACATCACCCATCCGCTGCACGTCGATGTGGACGAGATTTACAATCTCGCCTGTCCTGCCTCGCCAGTGCACTATCAGTTGGATCCGGTGCAAACGTTGAAGACTAGCGTTCTCGGCGTCATCAATATGCTGGGTCTGGCCAAGCGGCTGGGGGCCCCGATCCTCCAGGCCTCAACCTCCGAAGTCTATGGCGATCCCGTGGCACACCCTCAGACCGAGGACTATTGGGGCAATGTCAATCCCATCGGGCCGCGTTCCTGCTACGATGAAGGCAAACGCTGCGCGGAGACGCTGTTTTTCGATTATCGCCGCCAGCACAACCTCGCCATCAAGGTGGTGCGCATCTTCAACACCTATGGCCCGCGCATGCACCCGGACGACGGGCGCGTGGTTTCCAATTTCATCGTGCAGGCCCTGCGCGGCGAAGACATTACCCTTTTCGGCGATGGCTCGCAGACACGGTCCTTCTGTTATGTGGACGATCTGGTACGCGGGCTGGTGGCGATGATGGAGAGCCATGGCGATGTGGTGGGGCCCATGAATTTGGGTAATCCGGTGGAATGCACCATCCGCCAACTGGCGGAACTGGTGATCGACCTGGTGGGCGCGCGCTCCGTCATCGTGGAGCGGCCCTTGCCGCAGGATGATCCCAAGCAACGCCAGCCGGACATACGCCTCGCGGAGGCGCAACTAGCGTGGGTGCCGGTCGTGTCGCTGCGCGACGGCTTGGTCCGGACCATCGCCTATTTTGATGCCCTGTTGTCCGCCAAGGGGGCGGATGCGCGCGCGTTCAAGGCCGCGTGATACACCGCTGGTGGAGGTCGGTCGGGCGTCATTCGGCTTGGTCAGGGATATCTTTGTGAAGCGAGGCCGGGACGCTATCGCTTCCCCGCAGTATCCGCCTGTCTCCGACATCTTCGATGTACGCTCCAGGGTGCGCCCTAGTGCCGCCGCATCCATGCCGGCAATCGCGACACCCATGGCCGGGCGCGCTGGCTGCGGATCTGGTTGAGTTCTTCGGACAAGACGGCGCAATGGGCGACAAGACCGCCATGTGCGCCGCTGACGTTGGCCAGCTCGGTCGCCAGGCGATCTGTTTCCGCGGCGAGAAAGTCACGTTCCTCCGAGAGGCGGGCAAGTTCCTCTGTCAGGCGTCGCTGCTGGGCGACTGCGGCATCGCGCCCGCTGGCGACCTGCGCGATCTCCGCGCCGAGCTGGCTTTTTTCGGCGACGGCCAGATCGCGTTCTTGCGCTGCCAGATCCAGGGCGCCCACCAGTCCGTTCCGCTCTGCCGTCCAGCTGGCCCGCTCGTCGAGCGCATGGTTTCGCTCGGCGGTTATCCCGGCTGCTGCCGCCCGTTGTTCGACGGACAGATCCTCGATGAGATCCATAATCACGCGGTCAGCCGTTATCGCAAGGTGGTCAAGCTCGGCATCCAATGTGCCTGGGCCATCCGTGAGATCGCGGGCCATTCGGGTATCGCGGACCAGGACGCCCGTGTCGATCCAGTGGCGCAGTTCCGCCTCATCCGGGAAGCAGCGAAGAAACGCGCGTTCCAGTGCGCCGGGTTCGTCGAGTTCCCAGAGATAGCGCGTTTGCCAAGAAATTCCGCGATCGAGATGGGGATGCTTTTCAAAAACCGTACCGAAGGCAGCAACTTTTTTGGCAAACTGCTCGAAGCTGCGTAATGGATAATGGAAGATCACCGCCGATCCATCCGGCTTCGGCTGCAGCATTTCCCCAGCGTGCGAAATGATCCCGTGCCCCGCCATCATGATCTCTCCCATCTCCTCGAGAAGGAAGACGACCTTGGGCTCTATTCGGACCATATGGATTGGATAGTCGAACGCGATATCGCGGTCGCCGCGGGTCACCCGGCTGCGATAGTCTTCGGGGTGAAAGGGGCGCCGGTTGCGATAGATATGGGTCATTGGCGCGCCGTCGGGTGAGCCGACCGCCGCGCGCGGCGCGAACATGTTGAAGCGCGGGGCGGTGATGACTGGCGCACTCCAGTCGAGCTTGGCGAAGCTGCCAGTCGTGAGATGCCAGAACTCGTCGCCGTCGATCTGGACGACGATTTCGGCGCCCAGTTCGCGCACCCGCGCAAACAGGGCCGCATACCATTGCGACAACTCGATTTCGGCGTCGCGGGCATAGGTGAGAACCGTGAGTGGCAATCCTTCGGTAGTCAGGGCGCGCAGGATGTCCGCCGTCCCATCGGCCGAACCGTGATCCAAAATCACGAAATGATCGACGCCGAGGCGCGCATGATGCCTGATATTCGCCTCGATGATATCGCATTCGTCGCGGATCATCATGATTGCCGCGACCCGCCGCGGTTCGCTTTCGGTCGTCATGGTCGCGGCTCCAAAGCCTCTGAAAGGGGGGTCAGGGGATCGAACGCCTTGATCCGTTCGAACGCAGCCTCGGCGCGCGCGCGGCGGCGCTCGGGATCGAAAAGCCAGGCCCGGGCCACCTCGCCCGGATCTTCCGCCGCCGACCAATAACCGCACAGCCCGTCCAGATCCGGTTGGGCAACCGCCGGCGCTTCAGACAGGACGAACGTGCGCAGATGCGCCATTTCCACCAGCCGCATCGGGCCGATATGAGTAAAAGGCAGCGCCCGCCCGAGGCTCAGGACGATTTTCGACCGCGCGGCACGGGCATTGCGCAGAAATAGCGGTGTGGCCTGTGAGGGCGTTTGCACCAGCACCGGCACCGTCTTCTCGATCCGCTCCAGAACGGCGGCGCGATGCGCATCGACATTGCCGAAGAAATAGAGGTCGATGGTCCTGTCGTGTTCGGCAATCACGCTCTCCGGTTCGAAGGTCTTTACGTAACCGGGCATGATCTGCCGGGAAAAAACCCCCAGGCGCGCCATTTCGCGGACGCTTTCCTCAAAATAGGATAAAAAGAACCGGCATCGGTCGCGAAACTTTCGGGACCGTTCGGCGAAAAGCCACGATGTCTCCGGCTTGAAATTCACCATGCCGGCGGCGATGTATTCAACGTCGAAGACCCCAAATTCATAGGGGGAGGCTGCAATATCGTCTATTTCCTGTGGGGTGAGATATTGAAGACCGATGATTATGTTGAGCGCGTTCGGCTCGAATGAACGCGTCTCGATTGTCACCACATGCCCGATCTGCGTCAACCAATGAAGAAGGCTGGTATAGATATCCTCCTTCATGATGGTCCATTGGGGTGTGCGGTCGAAAACGACGATATGAACGCGCGACATTCGTTGGTTTTCGTTATTCGACGACGAAATAGCCGGGGCCGTTCAAAAACGGCACCCGCCGCAGCGCCAGGCCGTTCAGCCCGAAAACCTCGCGCAGGGCCGTGGTCTCACCGGGGAAGCCGGCATCGTTGATCTCGTCCAGGACAACCACGCTGCCCCGGGCGAGACGAGGCTTGAGTGCCAGCAAGGCGTCCCGCGTAGGGCTGAACAGATCCATGTCCAGATAGGCCAGGGCCACGATCGTTTCCGGATGGGCAGCAAGATATTGCGGGAGGGTTTCCCGCACATCGCCGGTCACGATTTCAAACTTCCGCTTGTGTGACAGTGGCGCCATGCTCTCGCGTGCCGCGAGCACGCGTTCGAGATAGGCATCATAGCCCGCAGTGGTCCGTACGTTGCCAGGGCGGGCATAGATGCTGTCACCATCCTCGACTGCCACGTCGACAAAGCCGGTAAAGGTATCGAAGCCAATAATCCGACGGGAATAATGTGTCGGCTCATAAAGCGTCCGCAGATTCAGAAAGAATGAGAGATTCTGACCCCAGCGGCAACCGAACTCCATCACCACACCCGGCATGCCAAGAATCTGCCGATAGAGGTGGTCCATGAACAATGCGCGGCCCAACGCCAAATGGTCCATGTGGATGCCAAGGTTATCCAGTCGCTCACCCTTTGGGATGGGCGTTGTCTCAAACAAGTGTAGTAATTCGGATCGGGCGGCCTGCTCGCTGACGCTCAAAGCACGGGTAAATCCTAGCAGGTTATCTTCGCTGCGATCCATTGGTGACTGTCTCCCGAGGGGTAAATACTGCAAGGCGCACGTATGTGGAGCGCCAAGTCCGCTAGACAATCTGGCTGCCGGTGCCAAGCGAATAATCGGGTGGATTGACGCTGCTCGCGGGATCGCCGTCATTGTTCGGTCAGCCGCGCATGATATCGCGATGTTAGGGCGATAATCCCGCTATGTATCGAAACTGCCGGCTACGATTGGGGCATCGTAGTTTTGTGGCACGAAATCCAATACGTGGCATGCCCACCAGCGTTGCGGCGCTTGGGAAATCCGCCAGCGGATCAGCTGCAAATCGGGCATCGGCTCGTCTGGCCATCCGGGCGATCGCTCATGATCGATGTGAAAACGGCCCTGTCGGTATTCGCAGACCGTTACCGTCCAGTGGGCACCGGTGGCGCGCAGTGCTGCCCACGCCCCTCGCGCCAGCGGCACGCGGCATGGACCTGGAAGGTCGATCATTATTGCGGGGCCGGTGGGCATGGTGCGATCGACAACCATAACAATATCTTCTCCGGCGAGTAGTTTTTTGTATACTTCGCGAACGTTCTTATTGCTAAAAATTACGCTCCCACCATTATTGCAAAATTTCAAGTTATCATTTATTTTATTATGAACTCTTGCTATCCACGGAGAGAGTCCCGGCATCCTGTTGTATACGTCGGATGTCATCCAGTTGAGCTTGATTCCGTTCTTCGAGAGCCAGGCCACGCCTGGATAGAGCGAGCCGTAATGAAACATGAAGTGCACCGTCCCGCGACGAGCGCCGCCGGAATGGTTCGCAACTTCGCCCGGTGCGGAAGAGGGCGGCAGGCTGTCGACGAGGCGCGGCAAGGCCAGCCCCTCCCATTCTGCACGCGAAAACTGGACATATCGCTCGAAGAGCCAGAGCAACCGTTGCCATGTGGGTTGCTCTGGCGCGAGACGGCGCAGCGCCCGCCAGGCCATGGGGCGAACCGGATAGCGGCCCGTTCCGATCGAAAGCCAGTCATAGCCCAGCGCGGCATGAATTATGCCCCGCACTGTCGCCCAGCCGCGACCAAAGCCAAGGGGAAGACGATGCGCCACCCACATCAGCACCGCGGCATCCACGGCGATTAACTTTCCCTGAGCCCAGGCGCGCATCCAGACCATCTTCCTATATTGTCTCAAGAACACCGCGAAGTGGTGGCGGTGTCTGGCATTATCATCAAGGACGCAAGTCGCTCCCCTGTGGCGCCCAGCAGCGCGATCGTGCTGACAGGAGAGGTGGTCCTGAGGTGGTCCCGCCTTCTTGGACAGTTTGGCGGCTGAGCTAAGCTGATCCGGGTTGTCGTTCATGCCGCCATTTTGTTGATCAGATCATGGGGGGCATGCCCCCCATGATCTGAAGCGCCGATCCACCCATAGGTTTCAGCCGGGGTTCGCTCGGCCAGGGCCGAGTGCGGTCGCTGTTGATTGTAATAGGTGATCCACCGGCCGAGGCCAGCGCGCAACGCCGAGCCGGTCTCGAAGGCATGCAGTTACACGCACTCGTATTTGAGGGAGCGCCACAGGCGCTCGATGAAGACATTGTCCATCCAGCGTCCTCGACCGTCCATGCTGATCCGCACCTCGGCGTTCCATATCAGCGAAGAACGCAGCGAGCGTGTGCGCCGAACAGCAGATCTTCTCGGCAATGGAAACCAATGCTGCCCAGCGAGACGGATGCTCGCCCTCGTGATCCTGCACCATCCGAACCGCGCGGGCGCATACCTCCGGTGCAAATTTGTTCGTCGTCTTGCTCGTCATAGACCCTTCCTCTCGGGAGTTGGGGCCTCCGACAAGCCCGTCGCGGTTCAGGCGGCCGCGCGGAGCCGTGGCAAAGCTGCATCCAAAGCGCGCTTTCACCGCATCCAAGAGACCGCGTGGGCAGAATGCCCGGTCGGTATGCGAGCGGGCCCCCTGCGTGTGCGATCTCATATTGCCGCTGTCGGGGGGGCACTTGAGCCGGAATGGCTCGCGTCGAAGGCTGCGAAAGCAGTAGGAATCCGTCGAGAGGGTGGCGTGTGTTCGTTCTGAGAAAATCGACAACTTCGCAAATGCTGGAACTGTACAGCGCGCGATACACCGACATGGATGTCGAGGCTGTTGATGAGGCGTATCGAATGCTTCGTCAATGTAGTCACCTTGGACGCGCGTTGAAGAGGTTCTTCGATTTCCACGGCACGACGTCAACGCGGTTCATGGCGATGATCGTGATCGATCTCGCTGCCGAGCAAGGCGGTGTTCTTCCGGGCGACGTTGCCGGTCAGCTGGACGTGTCACAAAGCGTGGCAACGGAAGCAATCAACGCGCTTGTGCGGCGCGGATTGCTTGCCACTGTGTCCCTGGACAACACGCGTTCAAGGAAGGTGGCGCTGACAACGTCTGGGCAAAAGATGCTTGCCGAACAGTTGGTCGAGTATTTCTCGTTGATGGCGAATTTTATGCACCGGAATTCCGATTGATTTCGCGAAAGGAGCCATGGCTTCGGGAGTAAAGGAAAATGGCACCGCGCCTGCATCCAATGGGGGCTTTCCTTGCATCCAAGTGGGTGAAGTATCGAGGCGTTACAGGGGCGAACCGCTCGATTGCGTTTCCTCGATCTTCGCGCCGACGCTGGCGCTGCGCCCATGTCGGGTAGCGGCCAAGCCACAACGATCTTGGGCAAGGGATGATGACGATGAATGAGCAGACACTTTCCTTCACGGCGATGATGCTCGCCCCGGTGCTGATCGCCCTTATCTTCTTCCGCTACCGCCGACTGCAGGTAGAGGCGCGCTACCGGGCATTGGTGCAGATCGCAGACAAGGGCTTGGAGCTTCCTGCTTTGCTGCTTAGCGATCCGCAGGCGAACTTCTCGGAGCGACGCCGCGGGCTGGTGCTGATCGCTGCCGGACTGGGCATCATGGCGATGGTCGCGACCCTGCCGTTTCAACTCGATGGCGGGCGAAGCCTCGCGTCGCTGTGGGGGATCGGACTCTTGCCGCTTATGACGGGGCTTGGCTATCTCGCCAGTTGGTGGCTCAGCCGCAGTGACGCGCGCCGCTGATCGTGCGGGACGCGGGACACCTTGATCAGGCGCTGGTCGTGCGCGCGCAGACGGGAAACGACCGGCGCGCGTTCGAGGAACTGGTGCGCCGGCATCAAGGCATGATCCGAGCACAGCTTCGCCGTCTGATGCATGGCGATGAAGCGGCTGCGGACGACTTGGCACAGGAAACGTTCGTACTGGCGTGGCGCAAGCTGGACCAGTTCCGGGGCGATGCGCGCTTCTCTACCTGGCTATATCGGATCGGCTATTCGTGCTTTCTCCAGTCGCGGCGAAAGCGAGTCGATGGCGTCGGCACCCACGGGGACGCGGTGGCGGAGTTCGAGCCCGCCCCTTCGCATGCGATCGATCTGCGGATCGACATCGAAAGCGCGATGCAGCGGCTGCCGATCGCCGAACAAGCGGTTCTGTTGCACTGCGTGCAATTGGGGCTCAGTCACGAGGAAGCGGCCTATGTGCTGACCATGCCGCTCGGGACTGTGAAGTCGCATGCCGCGCGGGGCAAGGCGCGATTGCGCGCGTTGTTGGCTGACTGGCAACCAACGGTGAAGGAGGAAAAACCGAATGTCGGCTGAAGCGGACGATGCCATCGATACCCTGCTGCGGCTGAGCTTCGACGGGTCGGTCGAAGACGGAGGCTTCACCGATCATGTCATGCGAACCTTGCCGCGCCGCCGCCCTCAGGGCGCGTGGTTCTCGTTTGCCGGCATGATCGCGGGAGCGGTATCCTGCTGGCTGGCGATGAGATCGTCGCCGATCGTGTTGGCAGGCTGGAAAAACTGGGTCGGGGGGGACTCGTCAGTTCCGCTAACACCCCTGCTAATTGTTGTACTGGGGTTGTCCGTGCTTGGATTGATTTGGGCAATTTCAGAATCTATGGGCGATGATCGAGAAATGCTAACGTAATCGCTGCAGCAATACGCGATGAGATAGTGACATTCACAAATATCCATAGATGATAGGATTTTTGCTTGCCAAACTGATCTGGATCGTCTTCCGGCCCCAGCCGGCAGAACCAGCGATAGGCCAGGTTCAGATGCACCTGGTCGCACAGCCGGCGCTCGGAACGGATCCCCATGCAGTAGCCGAACCTGCCGGTCGATCCGTGTTTGCCGGGTCCCGCCTGCGACCGAGCAGCCAGCCGCAACCGTAGCGTCCTAAACGGTGCCTTCTGCTCAACGGTGCCTTCTGATGGCCTGCGGCCAGGCCGCCCCCCAACCCGGCGAGCCGCCCGTCAGAAATATTTCAACCGCAATCCCGAGGAGAAGAAATCGGTAGGCAATGCACTGCGTTCCGACCTGACACCGCTCTACCAAGAGCTGGCGCCGCTCACGGCTTCGCAATTGGTGTTCGCGGGAGCTGGATGCGAAGCTCGGCGCGGGGGAAGTCGACCGCGTAGCCGGGGAAAAGGTTCAATATGTCGCTGCCCAGGATCATGGATGGCGTGCGCTGCCCGTCGTCCGCGATCACGAGCGGCACGTTCGACAGGCCAATCCGCCCGACCGAGAGCTTGCCGATCCGCGCGCTCCGCGCCTTTTGCGAAGTCGCCGCAGCGCCGCGTATCTCGCCGCCGTCGCCGATCCGGGGATCGCCCTCCGGCCAGCCGAGCAGGCGGAACGCGGCATCGTTGAGAATCGAGACCGCCGCGCCGCTATCGACCAGCGCCCATACCTGAACCCCGTCCACCGTGAGCGGCACTTCGACGAAGCCTTCCGCCGTTCTCCGCCCGCTGACCGGCGCGAAACCCGCGCCCGCAGCGCCCGAGGGCATTGCCCGGACCATGCCTGCCAGCCGATCGAACCAGAGCTGGCGTTCGGCAAAACGCTCCATGCCGATGATGCCGCGCGCTTCGGTCACGCCGCTGTTGGCCAGTTCGACCAGCGCGACGTGGCGCGCGTCGATCAGCGGGTTGCGCATGCGATCGACCGGGTAGAGGCGGCTGCGCGCCGCGCCGGTTGCGCCCGCCACGGTGAGGCCGCCGGGCAGCGGCTGGAGCATCAGCTCGCCGGCAAGGCCGGGCGCCATCAGGCTGGTCTGTGCAGCGGTGTCGACCACCATGGGGAAGGGGCCCCTGCCGTTGATCTCTACGGGCATGACCGGGCGGCCCCGGCTGTCATGCGTCAATGGCGCCTCGCCCGTCTCCGCTGCGACGGTTTCGCCCACGGGCGCCTGTTGTGCCGGGGGCGCAAGGGGTGTGGGGGCGGCCTGGAGCAGGGCAAGGGCGATCAGCGAAGGCATGGCGGTTTATCCTGAGGATTGCGGGCGTGCGCGTTCAGGGGCGCTTGCGGCCAAGTGCGTCCCACATTTCGATCGGCGCGATGCCGAGTGCGCGCACTTGCGGTTCGATCGTCTTGAGGTCGCCGATCACGATCCATGTCTGCCCATCAGGGCGGAACAACGCGCGCGAGGCGGCTTGGACCTGGGGCAGGGTGACTGCTGCCAGCCGGTGATTGGTGGTCGCCGCGCGATCCCAGGGCAGGCCATAGCTGTCCGCCGTGGTCAGCGCGCCGAGGAACGCTTCGTTGCGGACGAAGGACTGGGCCGTGCTGCGGATCATCGCGTCGCGATGCGCGTCGAGTTCGCCTTGCGTGATCGGTCGCGTCGTCGCGATTGCGTTCAGCTCGCGGCGCAGCTCGGCAAGACTGGCGCCGGTCCGGTCGGCCTGCACCGATCCGCTGGCGAGGAACAGGCGTGGCCCGGCAGGACTGTCGTCGATGCCGCCGCCAAAGCCATAGCTCCATCCCTTGTCCTGCCGCAGGTTGAGGTTGAGTCGGCCCGAGCTGATGTCGGCCAACGTCGCGGTGGCGAGTGCCTCGACTGCCGACTGGTCGCGGTCGAACGGCGCAATCGGCGCGCCGACGGTGATGCTGGTCTGTGGCGCGCCCGGCGCATCGACCAGGATCAGGCGCGGTGCCGCCGGAACGCGGGCCTCTGCGGGCGATGCGGACGCCGGGGCGGGGCCCGTGGCACGCCAGCCCGCAAAGCCATGTTCGGCCATGGCGCGCGCGCGCTCGAGCGTGATATCGCCGACGATAAAGAGTGTGGCGCGATTGGGAACGAGGTGCGTGCCGTGATAGTCCAGCAGCATCTCGCGGGTGATCGCGACGCCTTCCTGCGACGGCGCTGCGGCGGCGCGTCCGTCCGGATCGCCCCAGATCGCCCGCCGCAGCAATGCCGGGCCGGCACCGCTCGGGTTGCGCGCAGCGGCTTCGGAGCCGCCCCGGGCGGCGGCATTCGCTTCTGCCACGGCGACTGCGGGATAGGGCGGCGGCTTGCGCAGCAGGTCCCCGACCAGATCGAGCGACTCTTCCGCGACCACGTTTGCCGCGCCCCAGCGGATCGCACTGCGCCCGTCGTCGCTGTCGGCGCTCAGCGAGGTCCCGATCGCGGCGAGGCTGCGGCTGACCGGCGCGCCCGATCGCGACGGCGTGCCGGAGGCGAGCAGCGCCAGCGCGCGCGATCCGGTGCCGCGCGGATAGCCGGGCGCCATCGGGTCACTCGCAAATTGCAGGCTGAAATCGACCATGCCGACACCGGGGCGCCGCGCGACGACAAGCTTCAGGCCGTTGGGCAGCGTCTGTTCGCTGATCGCGGGAAACACGATGGTGGATTTGAACGGACCCGGTTCCGGCATGCGCGAGCGATCGACGTCCGGCACAGCCTGCGGCGTCGCGGGCGTGGGAAGCGTCAGCAGCTCGTAATAGGGGAGATCGAGCCATTTGGCGCCGATCGCGCGGACTTGCTCGGGCGTCGCGGCCTTGATCCATTCGCGCTGGCGCAGGAAATAGGCGGGGTCCGCATGCGATACTTCGCCATCGCCCAGCATGTTGCCGATGGCGGCAGGGTTTTCGAGCATACGCAGGACCGCCGTATCCGTCGCCGCGATGATGGTGGCGAGCCGCTCCGCCGCAGGCCCGTGCGTGCGATAGTCGGCGAGCGCGGCGTCCAGTGCCTGGCCTGCTGCCTCCGGGGAGACGCCGGGGCGCAGGTCTAGCGACACTTGCAGCACGCTGCCCAGTTCGCCCTCGTTCAGCGTGGCGGAGACGCCGGTTGCCACCTTGCCATCGGTGACCAGCGCCCGCACGAGCGGGGATTCCATCGACCCCGCCATGGCGCGGGCGGCGAGGAGCAGGAGCGTGCGCTCGCGCAGGTCGCCATTCGGGATCGACCAGTTGCGGGAGAGGTGCATGGTGGGGAAAGCGCCATAGAGCCGGTCGCGGCGAGTCTCGGTGAGCGGAGGCGCCCATTGGACGGGCCGGCTGATCGGCGATCCGGTGCGGATTCCGCCGAAATAGCGTGTCACCTTTTCGCGTGCGGTGTCGGCGTCGATGTCGCCCGACAGCACCAGCACGGCATTGCCCGCGCCATAATGGCTCGCGAACCACGATTTCACATCGTCGAGCGACGCCGCCTCGATGTCGGCAGTCGATCCGATGGTGGGGTGGGCATAGGGGTGATCGGCGGGGTAGAAGGCGCTCAGGAAATGGCGCCACGCCGCCTCTTCGGGACGCAATTCGCCCTGGCGCTTTTCGTTCAGCACGATGCTGCGCTGTTCGTCCAGCGCCGCCTGGGTGATGCCGCCGTCGAGATAGCCCATGCGATCGGATTCGAGCCACAACGCCGCGTCGAGCGCGTTGGTCGGGACGGTTTCATAATAGGCGGTGTGATCGGTCCGGGTGACGCCGTTCATCCCGATGGCGCCGATGGCCCTGAACGCCGCCCCCAGCTCCTGTTTGCGGTGCGCCGTCCCCTGGAACATCAGATGCTCGAACAGATGGGCGAAGCCCGTCTTGCCCGCCGGCTCGTCACGCGAGCCCGTGCGATACCAGAGCCCGACAAAGACCGACGGGCTCGTCCGATCGGTGTGCACGATCGTGGTCAGGCCGTTGGGCAGGGTGAAGCGCGCATAGGGGCGCTGCGGCTGGGCCTGGTGCGTGGATTCCACCGGCGGGGCCTTGGTCTGTGCGGAGGCGGGCGGCACGACGAGGACCGCCGCCGTCAGTGCCAGGATCGATTTCATCGCGCGGGTTCCATCGCTGCAAATACGGGCTTGAGGAACCATGACTTGCTTGCAGCAACCTTGCAGAGTTGGAGCGCCACAGGCGCATGTGTCGGCAAGGTTGGTGCAAGCCAGCGCGCATAGCGTTTTGGGGACAGGCCCGGGCGCAGCGCCGTGGGCGGGGATGCGGATGCACTATCGGTCGGACGAGGCGCTCAATGAGCGGCTCGAAATGTTGGAGGGTCGGGGACGCCGCG
The DNA here is from genome assembly GCF_003096275.1 of Sphingomonas pokkalii. GTDB lineage: Bacteria > Pseudomonadota > Alphaproteobacteria > Sphingomonadales > Sphingomonadaceae > Sphingomonas > Sphingomonas pokkalii. The sequence continues at coordinate 1,876,402 of NZ_QENQ01000001.1, read as the reverse complement.
CGCTGACTGCGGCGGGCCGGGCCGACGCACGCGCGCGTGCGCTGGCCGTCGCCGGCATGGTGTCGATCGCTCCGCCCCTGGCCTGCCTGGTCGCGGCGCTGATGCGGCCCATCGGCATCGTGCTGCCGATCACGGTGTCGGTGGCGCTGCCGGCTACAGTATTCGGACTGGTCTATGCCATGGGCGTGTCGCGCCTGCGCGTCGCGCGCGGGGCTGCGCTGTCGCTGATCGATCGCGAACTGGCGCTCAAGGATCGTACCCAGATCGTGGCGGAGTTCCTCGCCGGCGCGGCGCGCGACGGCTTTCGCGAAGCGGCGCTGCAGGAAGCGCAGCCCCGGCTGGACCGCGCGGCGACGGCACCGATGGCGGCGCTGGGCGCTGGCGAGACTGCCTCCCGGCGGTGGTGGGTGCTGCCGGGAGGCGCGCTGATCGTGCTGCTGATCGCGCTGGCGATCGACCATGGCTGCGCCGTGCGGCGGGGCGAGGATGCAAATCCGCTGCGGCAAGTGGCGCGGGAGCTGGGGCTGCGTCCTGGGGCGAACGGCACTGCGGAGTCATCCGAGGCGGCTGCCGCACGCGCGGAGCGTGCCGCTGCCCGGGTGGCGGGTGCCAGCGGCGGGGCCTCGGCAAGCGGCAGTGATTTGGCATCGCGCGGAACGGGGGTGCTCGCGCGGGGTGCAGCAGGCGATGCCGTCGGTGGTGCGGACCGGCGTGCGTCCGGCGAGCGGTCTGCCGGCAGCCCGTCGGGCGCGGCGTCGGCGCCGGGGGAGTCGCGCGATCTGGGGGGAGCCAGCACGTCGCCTCCGGCGCCGGCATCGCGGCAGGAAGGCAGCGATGCCGCGCGGCGCGGCGCGGCAGAGGCGCCCGAGGCACACGGCCAGGCGGCGGCAGCGATCGAGACCCAGGCAAAGCCGGCAGCCGGCGCGCGCGCGGGCCGGAATGCCCCCAGCCCGATGGCAAGCGCCGCGCCGCCGCGCGCCTCCAACGGCAATGACGGCCAACAGGGCTCGGGCCAGCGCAATCGCTCGCAGCGGCAGCAATCGGGCGGCTCCGGCGGGCAGGGCAGCAACCGCAACGGCCAGCAAGGCTCCAATCGCGGCAACGGCCAGGAAGGCCTGAAGCGCGCGCGCGGCTCGTCGTCGCTGATGCTTGCCGTGCCGATGGAGGACCGTGTCGTCGGGACCGTCAATGTCGGGCGCGTGAGCAGCACCACGCGCAACGCGCCGCCGCATGCGATGCCCGCCGGAACCGTCGCGGCGCAGGCGCGCGGCGCCGGCACTGCGCAGGCGGGCCGTGTGCTCCACCGGCCGCGAACGGCGGAGGAGCAGCGCCTGCTCGAACGCTATTTCCGTCGCGAGGGGGTCGGGCAATGACCGACGTCGCATCCGCCCGGTTCGAGGCGCTGTTCGATCCCGCCTTCCTCGCGCGGGTCAATGCGATGACGCTCCGCATCGCCGCCGCGCAAAAGGGCGGGCGGCTCGCCGAGCAGCGCACGACGGCGCGGGGACAGGGTTCCGACTTCGCCGATTTCAAACCCTATGTCGCCGGCGACGATTTGCGCGCAATCGACTGGAACATCTATCGCCGCCTGGGCAAGACCTTCGTCCGCGTGTTCGAGGAGCGACAGGACCTGCCGGTCTATCTGATGCTCGACGCTTCGCGCAGCATGTTTGCCGAAGCCGCACCGCGCATCGATCCGGCGATGCGGACCGCGCTGGCGCTGGCGGCGACGGTGGCGCGGCAGCATGACGCACTGTCGCTGTTGTCGTTTGGCGACGATCTGGCGACTCGCCTGCGCAATATGTCGGGCAAGGGCGCGATCGTGCAGGTGGCGCGCGCGTTGTCGGAACAGGCGCCGGCGGGCGGCACGGCGCTGGCGGCGGCGCTCACGCATCTGGCCGCGATGCGGCTGCGGCGCGGGCTGGTGGTGATCGTCTCCGATTTCTTCGACGATGACGGGCTGGAGGGTGTCCTTCAGGCGCTGGGCCGGCTGCCGCACCGGCTGCTGCTCGTCCAGATGACTCGCGCGAGCGACGCGGACCCGACGCTGCTGCACGATCTGTACGGCGATGTTTCGATCGAGGACGGCGAGCGCGAAGCGGGGCTGTCGGTGACGATCACCGACGAACTGATTGCGCGGTATCGCGCGGCATATCGCGGCTTTACCGATGCGCTGGACGGGTTCGTGCAGCAGCGCGGCGCCACGCTGATCCGCGTCGATGCCGACCGCGACGTGATTGACCAGCTGAGCCCGGTTCTGGCGAACGGGAGTATCGTGCTGTGAGCTTCGCTACCTTTGGCCTTGCGGGCACGATCGCCGGTGCACTGGCGCTGGTCGCGTTGCTCTATCTGCTCCAGCGGCTGCGCGCGCGGCGGCGCGTCGTGCATTTGCCGGCGGCGGCGCTGTGGGCGCAGGCGATGCGGGAGGCGCCAGCGCGGGCGCTTGGAGGCCGGTTCCGCCACTGGCTGGCATTTGCGCTGATCGTCGCGATTGCGCTGGCGCTGTGGCTGGCGGCGGCGCATCCGCAGGCGGCGCCCGCCGAAACCGGCGCGAGCCGCCGCTTCTATCTCGACAATTCCGCGTTGCTGGCCCCCGCCGGCGAACTCGCCCGCGCCAAGCGCGCGCTGCTCGCCGATGTCCGCGCTACGCCTGCGCAGCGCCGCGCGGTATTCCTCGGCGACGCGGCGGGCACGCGCCTTTTGGCCCCCGGCGAAAGCGATTCGTTGCTCGCGCGGCGGCTGGACCTGGTGACCGCCGAGGCGCGGCCATCGGGCTTTGGCGCGTGGCTGCGCCGGACGGGCGAAAGCGGGCCCGGCGACACGATCCGCTATTATGGTGGCTGGCCGGTCCTGCGCGACGCCACGCCGGCCGCGCCCCGGGGCACGGCAGTCCAGCCCGGCTATCTCGCGCGCGCAGTGCCGGACAATCGCGGCATCGTGGCGCTGGGCGCGACTCCGGCGCGCTCGGGCATGGCGGGACGCGCCGACATCCTTGTTGCGGTCGCCGCCGCGCGGGGCGAATCCCCGTCACCCTCAGCACTGCGCTGGACGCTCGACGGCAAGCCGTTCGCGCCGACCAGCGTCGAGAATGCCGGTGGTGGCCAGTATCTGGTGCGCAATGTTGCCGCGACGGGGCAGGTGCTCCAGGTCACGCTGGCCGGCAACGACGGCTTCCCGCAGGACGACGCGGCGGCGCTGCGCCTGCCCGACCGCACGCCGCTACGCGTCGCATTGCTCGGCGGGACTCCGGACGTCGTGCGCGCCGCCATCGCGGCGGATGGCGGGCTGACCATCGTGCCGGCGGCGTCGGCGCAGGTGGCGATCGGCGATGCCGGCGCGACCGGATCGCTGGCACTGCCGGCGCTGGTGTTCACCGATCCGGCGCGGCAAGGCCGGGCATTTGCCTTTGCAGAGCCCGACAATGCCGCGAAGGGCGCGCTTGCGGACCGGCTGGACGAACTCGGCCTTGCGCAGGTCGATGCGTCCGCCATTGCCGATGCGCTGGGCAAGCCGATCGGCGTGGACATCACGCAGGGCGCGCGGCGGCGTGTGGGCGTTTGGCGCGCGTTGTTCGCGCCCGATTCGCCCTTCGCCCTCGATGCTGCCATGCCGATCTTCCTCGCACAGAGCCTGCGCTGGCTGGGCAATGCCGATGGCTGGCGCCCCTATGCCAAGGCCGGTGCGCCGATTCCCGATCAATCGCGGCTCTATGGGCTGCCCGATCGCGCCGGTGCGGACCTGCTGGGCGTCGCCACCCGGATCGACGCGGCGCCCGTGGCGCTGACCGATCGCGCGGTGACCCTGGCCGCTGCCGACACCTCCGCGCGTCCAGCCGTTGCGCCCGAGGGCGGCGCGCTTCCCGCCGACCTGCCGTTCGTGCTGCTGGTGCTCGCGGCGGGATTGCTGCTTGCCGCCGAATGGTGGCTGCTCCAGCGCGGTCTCATCGCATGACGCTGACCTTTCTCTATCCGCAGGCTGCGTGGCTGTTCGCGTTGGTGCCGCTGCTGTGGTTGCCCATGCGCCAGCGCCCACGCTGGACGCATCTGGGGCTGCGCGCCGCGATCCTTGCCGTGCTGGTCCTTGCCCTGATGCAACCCAGCCTGATCCGTGCGCATGGTCCGGGAGTGCAGGTCGTCATTCTCGATCAGCGCGAGGCGCTGGGCACGCAGGGTCAGCAGGCCGCACGGCGCGCCTTCGATCGGCTGGCGGCGACGGCGCGGGGCACGCTACGCGTGATCCAGCTGGGCGGCACGCGCGGCAGTGGCAACGGATCGCAGCCGCCGATCGTCACCGATGGCTCGCTGTCCACCGCGCTTGCCCGTGCGCTTGCCGAAATCCCGCTGGCGACGGGTGGCGCCGTGACCGTGATTAGCGGCGGGCGATCGACCGACCGGCACTGGGAAGACAGCGTCGCTGCGCTGGTCCGGCGCGGCATTCCGGTCAACAGCATCGCCGTGCCGGGCCCGGCGGCTGCGCCCTTCCTCGCCGAGGTCCATGTCGGCACTGCGCGCGTCGGCGAGACGCTGCGGATCGAGGCGCTGGTGGAGGGCGCGGACGACGCGCCGCACCGGCTGACGATCGATAGCGGCGGGCGCGAACGCGCGGTCAGCCAGCCCTTCGCTGCTGATGGCGCGGCGCGCGTGGTCCTGACCGTGCCTGCCGAACAGGCGGGGTTCCTGCCGCTGCGCGTGACGCTCGACGGCAAGAGCAGGGTCGAGACGCTGGCGGCAGTGCAGCCGGCGCTGCCGCTGCTCTATGTCGGCGCGCGGCAGACGGGCGGGGCGGCGATGCTCCAGCAGCTGCTCGGCGCGGGCTTCACCGTGACGGCGGAACGCCCGGCGGCGCTGGCCGGGCAGGTCGATCCCGCGCGCTGGCCGCTGGTCGTGCTCGACGACGTGCCTGCCGCCCAGCTTCCGATCGAGGCGCAGCGCCGGATCAACCGCGCCGTCGCGCGCGATTCCACCGGGCTGCTCGCATCGGGCGGGCTGTCGGCGTTCGGCAGCGGGGGCTATGCCGGCACGCCGCTCGGCGCGGCGCTGCCGATCACGGCGCGCCAGCAGGAAAAGCAGATCCAGCCCAGCGTCGCGCTCGCCATCGTCATCGACAGCTCCGGCTCGATGCAGGGCGAGCGGCTGGAACTCGCCAAGCAGATCGCCCGGCAGACCGTGCGCAAGCTCGCGCCGAACGACTGGATCGGCGTGGTCGAGTTCTATGGCGCGCGGCAATGGTCCGTGCCGATGCACCACGCCACCGACATTCCCGATATCGAACGGTCCATCGGCCGGATGCAGGCACAGGGCGCGAGCGTGTTGTTCCCCGCCCTGCAGGAGGCGCTGTACGGGCTCAAGGATGTCGAGGCGCGCTATCGCCACATCCTCGTCATTTCCGACGGGGGCGTTGCCGAGGACCGCTATCAGCAACTGATCCGGCACATCGCGGACAGCCGCATCAACCTTTCAACCGTCGCGGTGGGCGGGCAGATCGATGACGAAAAGAGCATGGCCGAATGGGCGCGTATCGGGCGGGGCCAGTTCTATTCGGTCCCCGACGAGTTCAGCCTGATCGAGCTGGACTTCAAGCAACCGCAGACCAAGCCCCAGCCGGCCTATCGCGCTGGCAGCTTTGCCCTGCGCGCTGCGCCTGAGGATAGGGGGTGGGGCGGAAGCCGCATTGCGGCGGCCCCGCCGCTTTCGGGCTATGTCCCGGCACAGCTCCGCCCCGAGGCACAGGCGCTGCTGCGCACCGCCGAGGGGGACCCGGTACTGAGCAGCTGGCAGGTCGGCAGCGGTCGCGTGACGGCGCTCGCCACCGAGCCGCTGGGCGGTGGAACCGCGAACTGGCGGAGCTGGCCGGGCTATGGCGGCTGGCTTGCGCGGGTGCTGGCGATGACGGCGCGGCGCGATCCCGCCTTCGACGTGACGATCGCACGCCGGTTCGATCGGCTGACGGTGGCGGTCCAGCGGCTTGGCGCCGCGTCCGCAGGGCAGGAACGCGCGCCGACGCTGACGCTGGTGGACGATTCCGGCCGCACGCTGCGCACCGTCGCACCGCTGGAGGCGCGCGCGCCCGGGCTGTTCGAGGCCGATTTCGCATGGCCGTCGGCCCAGCCGGCGCGCGTCGAAGTGCGCGATGGCGACCGGTTGGTCTATGCGGCGGACGCGGCACGTTCCGACCTGGCACCCCCCGACGCCACGCCGGCGTCGATGGTGCTGCCTATGGCGATAGTGTCGCAGCGCACCGGCGGCTGGCACCGTGAGACGCCCGATCTTGGGCCGGGTGCGCTACCGGCGCCGACCGGGCTGGCGGCCACGGACTTGTGGCCGTGGTTCGCGCTGCTTGCGCTCACTTTGTATCTGGCCGAACTCGGCTATCGGCGATGGCCTTCGCGGGGAAGGCCGAGGACATGATGACATTGATTTCGGCAAGGCCCGGCGCGTCCAGGAAATTGTTGCTCGCGCTGTCGCTGTCGACCAGCCTGGTCGCGCCGGGCGTCGCCCTCGCCCAGGCCGGCGGGGAGGGGGTTGCCGTGTCGGATGCTGCCCCGCGCGAGGCGTGGGTGCAGCGGGCCCAGCGCCAGTGGGAGGGCGGCGACCGCGACGGCGCGCTTGCCGCGATCGACGCCGGGCTCAAGACCGCACCCTCGCCCGGGGGGGAACTTGTCCGCGCCGAACTGCTCGACGCCCTGGGAGAGAGCGTTGCGGCGGAGCAGGCCTATCGTCGCGCGCGCGCCGCGATCGGCGATCCCGCGACGCAGCGCCGCATCGACATGCGGCTTGCCGTGATGGCGGCGATGCGCCGTCCGGACACGCTGGTCGCCTTTGCGGCGAGCCGGCCCTCGTCGCAAGCGCGCCCGCTGGCACAGCTGCTGGCGCTGCTGAACCGACCCCGGGCGGCGCTCGATCGCGTCGCGGCGGATACCGCCGGGGAGCTTTTCGAATGGCTGGAGCGCACCCAATGGGCGCTGGCGGCGGGCGACGGGCGCACGGCGCGCACCACTGCGCTGCGGGCTGTCGCCGCCGCGAAGGGCGCTGACGATGCGCGCTATGCGCTGGCGCTGCTGGTTGAGGCATATCGGGTGTCGGGCGACCTGCCGGGCGCGCTCGCCGTGCTGCGCTCCTTGCCGGAGAGCGAGCCCGTCCTCGCTGCACAGGTCGATGCGATGCTGGAAATCGGCCAGATCCAGCCGGCGATCGCGATCATCGAGCATGCCCAAAGCCCGGCGCTGCGCCAGCGCCTGACCGGGCTGCTCGACCTTGCGGGCGACCAGGCGGCGAGCGAAGCAGAGTTTCGCCGCATGATCGCGGCGGACCCGCACCAGGCGGACCTGTATGGCCGGCTCGCCGCGCTGTATCTGGCGCGCGGGGACGAGGCACAGGCCGTAGCGACCTATCGCGCGCTGTTCGCCGCCAATCGCGGCCGCGCCGATGTGCTGACGGCGGGCGCCCGCTCGATGATCGGCATGGGGTTGCAGAACGAAGCCGTCGCGCTGCTGAACGGCAGCGCTGGCGACCCGGCGGTCGCCACGGCGACGCACCTGTTCCTGTTTGAAGCCTATCTCGACGCCGGCGACGTCGGAAAGGCGCTGGCCGAGTTGCAACTGGTCGAACGCGGCGACGCGCGCGGGGCGCTGATCGACGATATTGCGGACGGCTATGAGCGACTCGGACGGCTCGACGCGGCGCTTGCGATCCTGCGCGGCAGCGAGGGGCGGGGCACGCCGCTCAGCTACGACCGGCGCGCGCACATCGCGCAACTGGCCGCTGCGACCGGCGACAATGCCGACGCGCTGCGGCGATGGCAGTCGCTCTGGTCCGAGACCATGCTGCCCGCACGGCGCCGCAATATCGAGCGCCAGATCGTCGCGCTGGCGCGCAAGACCGATCAGTTGGACGCACTGGTGCAGGCAAGCCGCGCCCGGCTGGACGCCGGCACTTTGCGCGCCGGCGAGATCGACCTGCTGGTCGCGCTGTATCTCGCGCAGAGCAAACCCGAATCCGCCGCCGATGTCGTCCGCCGCTTCGCCGCGCGCAGTGGCGCGAGCGAGACCGCGACGCTAAATCAACTCGCCCGGCTCTATGCGCGCATCCGCGACACGGCCAGGCTGGAGACGACGCTGCGTCGGCTGGTGGCGATCGATCCGGCCAATCGCGACGACAATGTCCGCCGCCTGATCCTGGAGCTGTTGCGCAACACGGGGGGCGCTAGCCCATCGACCGAGCGCCAGGCCGAGCTGGACGGACTGATGGCGCAGCTTTCGGAGACCGACGAGGCAGGCACGCGCGCGTTCAAGGCGGCGGTGTACACCGAAGCGGGGCTGGGCGAGCAGGCGCTCAGCGAGTTGCGCAAGGCGTTCGCCGCCGCACCGGGCGATGCCGATGCGATGCTGCGACTGGCGACCGAGCTGAAGCGCCAGCGGCGCCGGGGCGAGGCGATCGGCATCCTGCAATATGCCGCAGAATATGGCGGGACGGCAGGCCAGTTCTTCGCGGCGATCGACGGCCTGCTCGATATGATCGCCGACGCATCGGGCGACGAGCCGGGGGTGCGCGGGGTGCTGGGCTGGGCGAAGCGTCGGGTGCTGGAGCGGATCGCACTGCAGGGTGCGGATTCCCGATTGCTCGGGTTGCTTGCCGATGTCGCGGTCGCCGATGCCGACTATGACCTTCAGATGCGCGCGACCGAGGCGACGGTGCCGGGCGCGGGGGAGCAACGCGCGGCCGTGCTACGCGAGCTGGCAACGCTTGCCGGCGGGCCGACGGTGGATGGTGGCCAGACCGCGATCGGCGATCCGGGACGCAAGATCGTCTATGCGCGGCGCTTGCTGGCGCTCGGCAAATCCTTCCCGCCCGATCTCTATGCCGATCTCGCGCGCACCATGCTCAAGGAAAAGGACGAGGCCGGGGCCGAGCGCGCCTTTGCGCTGATGAGCGCGATGGGCGGGCTGGTGAATGTCGACGAGACCAAGGGTGATGCCTACGCGGCGGCGGGGCGGCCGGCACAGGCACTGACCAACTATGCCCGCGCACTGTTGCAGGACCAGTCGAATTTCGACCTGCTGGTAAAGACGTCGATCCTGCGCGAGGGCGCCGGGCAGGACGATCTGGCATGGCGCTGGTACTGGCGTGGGCTGCGCACCCTGATCGCGCGACAGCCGATGACGCCGCTGGCGGCAGGCGACGATCGCGACCTGGACGTGCGGCGTTACTATGCAACGATGGTCGAAGGCCTGTTGTTGACCTGGCCGCGCAGCAGCGCCGCAGCGGACGCGATGCTTGCCGATCTCCAGCGGCAGTTTCTGGCCGAGATGGCGCCGCTCGGCCCGGGCGCGGCGAACGTGCTTACGGACCATCCGCGCCTGGCGCTGATCGTCGATCTCGGCCATCGCATCGCCGATGCCGGCAGGGCCGGGGCTGTGCTCGCCGACTGGGACGCGATGCTCGACCGCAGCTTTGCGAAGGATGCGACCTATCGTCGGGCCGCAGGGATCCGGGCACAGCTGACCGGGCGCGGCGCGACGCCGGCGATCGGCGCGCAGGAGGGCTGGCCCATCGCCGCGCTGCGTGCACAGGCGCTTGCCATGGGCAATGACATGCTGCGCTTCGTCTCCGCACTGTCGCGAGACGATAGCAAGGAGGTCCAGGCCCTGCTCGCCACCGCGCTCGCCGAGGAGGAAGCAGCGCGGGACGAAGCTGCGCGTATGCCGAGCGGCAATTTCCGCCAGCCGATCTACATCCTGATGCTGGCCGAGGCGATGGATCGACTGTCGCCGGAGACGTTCCGCGACGCTGTGTTGGCGCCGCTGCAACGCTCGCCGGCGCGCGACGCGATCCTGTTCGATCTCTTCCGCGCCTCGTCTGCGCGATATGCGCGGCTGGAGAAAATCGCGGGCAGTCGGCTGATTGCGCCCGATCGCCTCCTTGCGCTGACGATCTCGCAGAGCAATCGCCGGCTGGGCGTCAGCCTGCGCACGTCTCGCACCGGCGGCGATGCGGGATCGGACTGGCTGGGCCAGTTTACGACCGATCAGCTGATTACGCTCTACGACGGCCTCGTAGCGCGCCTGGTGGGCGGCGAGGGCGATTCGATGATTAGCGATCTGGCGCTCGCCGACCTGTTGCGCCGACCGCTCGACGCGGGGCAGCGCGACCGCCTGGCGGCCGTGCTCGACCGTGACGTTGCCATTGTGCGCGATTCCCGAACGGGCAGCGGCGGACCGCTCGTCGTGCGGTTGCTGCAGTTCGAGGCGGCGGCGGCGAACCGGCCGCTGGTGCTGCGCGCGGCAAAGGCCGTGGCGGCGCGTTATGCGGACAGCGCCGCGCTGCCCGGCGTGCTCGAGCGGTGGTATGCGGGCGAACGGACGCAGGCCTTTCTCCAGCTTACCGCGCTGGCAGAATCGCTGTCGCAGAGCGGCTATACCAGCTCGCGTATCGATCAGGTCATTGCCAATTTCCTGCCGGATATTCGCCGGCAACAGATCGCAGCATTCCTTGCCGATCCCGGCTCCGATCCGGGCGCGGCGGCGACGGCCTATCAGCAGCTTGCGACGGACGATGCGGGGACCAGTGTCGAGCAGCGCCTCGCCATGGCACGCAAGATGGTTGGCATCGACCCCGGCAACCCGCGCTATCGCGACCAGGTGCTGGCGCTCACTGCCCAGCGATCGGATTGGCCGGCCTTTGCCGAGGCGCTGAAGGCGCGGGTGGCGGGCGAAAGCGACGACACACTCGCCACCACGATGCTGGCCCTGACCTATCGCCTGCTCGACCGGCAGCAAGACGCCGCCGATGTCGCCAAGGCCGCCGGAGTCGATCTCGACGACGTCGATCTGCTCGTCCACCTGCTCAACCGTTCGCAGGCGATGCGTGCCCGTGGCGGGGGCGGGGGGCTCGCGGGCCTGTTCACGCCGCTGTACGAGGCATATCGCGCCCATGCGCCGCACCTGCCGTCGGTAGTCGCGGTGGCGGCGCGGCAGGCGCGCGCGTCGGGGAGCGGCGGTCCCGCCGGAGACGCGGGACTTGGACCGTTGCTCCAGGCGGCGCGGGAGCCCGATGGTGGACGCGGCACCTTGCGCGCGATTTGGCGCGATTCCGCCGGGGCGAGCGAGAACGAGGCGGGACGCACGCGGCTGGGTTTTGTCTATACGCTGAACGCAGCGGTCAGGGCGGGCGAGGCCGGCGCGGCATGGATCGCGGAGCCCCGGATCAGCGCAGAGTTGCAACGCTATCCGGCGGCGATGGCCCCCGTGCAACAGGCGCGGCAGCAGATGCTGTATGCGGTCGGGGCGGAGGGCCCGGTGCGGCGAGGCGAGGGCGAGGCGGTGCTGCGCCAGTTGCTCGACGCGGCGCGCGGCGGATCTGCCGATGCGGACGACGTTCGCAGACTGATGGCGGTCGCCCTTCGGATGGACGCGGCGCTCGCGCCCGGTGACCTGGCGGTGCTCGACCAGCGCCTGCGCGACATGCCCGTGATGTCGCCGGACGGTCGCCTCGATGCCGCGCATATCTATGCCCGCAGCGGGGATTTCGCGAATGCGGCCGCGTTTCTCCAGGCGGGCCTGGTCCAGATGCTGTATCCGGCGGACATGCTCGACAGCGTGGAGGCTCTCTCCGTCGCGATGCAGCGCGCGGTCGGCATCCTCGCGCTGTGGCGGGACGATGCGGCGCGGCAGCGCGTCTATGATGCGCTCGCACGCACGCTCGAAGCGCGCAAGCGTGGGCCAAACGGCGCCGACCTGCCCGACCTGCCGAAGCTGACGGGCGGCGGGGAGCCGGAGCAATGAGAAAGGCATAAGCAAAAGCAATGTGGGCGTGGATCGGGACTTTGCGAAAGTCGATGTTCGCGCAGATGGCGGCACTTACCGCCTTGTTCCTCGGCTGGGGCCTGTATGCGTTTGTCCTGAAGCCGATATTCGACATGCCGCCGACCGCGCGGGCGCAGCGACCGCTGCAAGCGACCGAGAGCGAGTTGCGCACTGCACTGCATCAGTTCGTCGTGGCGTCCCGGACGGATGCAAAGGGAACGCCGTCGATTGCGCAAGACCCGGTTATTGCGGCGGTGCAGGCGCGAAACCCGGGCTTTCGCTATTATGTGCGCATCGACGAGCGAATTTTCGGCAATGGCGAGCCGGTGATGTTCCAGAGCCTGAAGCTCGATCGGGTGGTGCGCGCGCATCGCGAACTGACGGATGCGGGCATTTGCAGCCAGATGGAAAAGATCGTCGATGGGGCCGGTGGCGACGATTACGCCAGCTTCCACATTTGCGACCGGCTGACCTATTTCGAATATCGGAACCTGAAAAACCCGATTGAGCCGGGCAAGGTCGAACAGATCGGGATTTTCGACAAATTGCTGCGCCCGTTCAGCGGCAATTTCCTGCTGGCCGCAGGCGGGGTGTTCACAATCTTCGCGCTGATCTTCTCTGTGCACATCCTGTCCATCCGCCGGATTGCGCGGCTGGCGCGCTCCATCGATCCGCAGCGGCTCGACGCCAAGCTGCCGGAAAAGGGCGTGGCGACCGAGATCCTGCCGCTGGTCCGCGCGGTCAATCACCTGATCGGAGAAGTCGATGCGGCACAGCGGCGATCGACCTTCTTCCTGTCGGCGGCGGCGCATGAGATGCGCACCCCGCTGACGGTGCTGCGCACGCGGCTGGAGCTGATGGACGACGGCGCACAGAAGGACAAGCTGGTCGGTGACGTCCAGCGGCTGACCGCGCTGGTCAACCAACTGCTCAAGCTCATGAGCATCGGGAACCGGCGTGACGTAACCGGCTTTGCCGACCTCGTCGCCGTCGCGGGCAAGGCAATGCGCCAGCTCGCACCCGTTGCGGAGGCCGCCGGCGTGGACCTGCGCTTTGAAAGCGATGTGCCGATGCTCGAGGTCCCGGGTGAGGAAACACTGATCGGGTCCGCGATCAGCAACCTGATCGACAACGCCATATCGTTCGCGCCCGCCGGCTCGGTGGTCGAGGTGTGTGTGGATGCGACGGGCGCCGTGACGGTGCGCGACCATGGCGCCGGGCTGGGCGAGGGCGATCCCGCGCTGCTGTTCGAGCCGTTCGCGCGCCCTGCTGCGAGTCGGCGCGGATTCGGGCTGGGTCTGGCCATCGTCAGTGCAGTCGCACGGCTGCATGGCGGCAGCGCCCGGGCGGCCAACGCCCCGGGCGGCGGCGCCGAATTCATCGTAACATTTTCTTCATAAACACTTTTCTGAGGATCGGTTGGCGGATCGCGTAAAATCGTTTCAATCATTGGCCCAGCGGCTTTCTGCATGGTCCGTTATGCAAGGTTCGTGCAAGCCATCTCCGGCAAACCTCCAGACCTCTGAAGATCAGCGGAGCCACGATCAGTCGACATCAGATCGACCGGTGGCCGCAGGCGCTGACTTGACCTGGTATCGGGGGGTACGAAGATGAAGAAGTCAGTCCTGCTCGGCGCATGTTCTGCCGTCGCCTATCTGGTTCTGGCGCAGAGCGCCGCTGCGCAGCAGTCGCAAGCTGCCGCCAATCCGCAGACGCCGCCGGCAAGCGTCGACGCGGGCGCGCTTCCTTCAAACAGCGATGCAGCCGAAGAAGCGAAGGCGCGCGAGAATGCAGCCGAGGAACAGGCAGACCGGGGCGAGCAGGTCACGCTGGAAGAGGAAGACACTGCGCCCGCCAGCAAATCCGGCGTCGCCGCCGAAGGCACGATCCTGGTGACGGGAAGCCGTCTGCGCGGCGGCGACCAGACGTCGCGGCTGACAGTGATCGACGCGAAGGAAATCCGCGATCGCGGCGTCACCACGGTTGAGGAACTGATCCGCACCCTGCCGCAGAACGTCGCGACGATCGGCGCGATCACCAACAATCGCAGCAAGGGGCCGCTCACGTCCACCACGGGCAACAGCGGCAGCCGTGTCGTGTCCGATGTGGGTGCGCTGGGCGTGTCGGCGGCGAACCTGGGCGGTGTCGGCGCGGGCAACACGCTGATCCTGGTCAACGGGCGCCGCATCGCCGGCGCTGCCGGTGTCGAGCAGGGCTATGTCAACCTCAACGGCATCCCGCTGAGCGCGATCGAGCGCGTCGAGATCAGCACCGGCGGCCAGTCGGCGATCTATGGTGCCGATGCGATGGGCGGCGTCATCAACTTCATCCTCAAGAAGGATTATGTCGGCACGACGATCTCCGCGTCGCGCCGCGAGACCAGTTCAGGCGCGCGCGACACGCGGGTCAGCCTGTACACGGGCCGCGCCTGGGGCAGCGGCAATGTGGCCGCCACGGTGGAATATGGCCGCAGCGAGCCGATCGTGAATGCGAAGACCGGCTATGTGACCAATAACTATTCGTCCTATTACGGCGGCAACAGCCAGTTCGACCGGCGTTCGTTCAACTCGGGCATCCAGCCGGGCGTTGCCCTCCAGCCGGCGGTGTTCGATCCGCGCACCGGCCAGCAGATCTCGCCGCAGATCGGCCTGACCGTGCCGGCGGGCTTTACCGGCGCGCCGACTCAGGCGAACCTGATCCAGGTCTCGCCCACCAGCGCGCGCGACTATGTTCCCGAATTTGCGGGGTCGAAGACCAGCACGGTCAGCGCGACGCTCAACTTCGAGCAGAAGATCACGGACCGGCTGCGCATTTTCGCCACCGGCCTGTACACCTGGGCGCGCAATTCGCAGCCCAATGCCGCGTTCGGCGGATTTTCCGTGAGCCTGGCACCCGGCCAGTATTACAACCCGTTCCCGGCCTTCACCTTCGGCTCGTCCGCCTATGGCAGCACGGTCTATTACTATCCGGGCAGCGAGATCGCTGCAGGCGAACTGGTGCCGGGCGATGTCCGCAACACCAGCAAGAGCTGGACCGCAACCGCTGGGGTCGGGTATAATTTCGGCAGGTTCGCCGACCTGCAGATCGTCTATACCAAGTCGAAGACGTCGACCGAAGGAACGGGTACGCAGGTAAGAAGCCTGGTCAGCTATCAGAAGACGGTCACCAACGGCGTCACGACCTATCCCTGCTACAATTTCCAGCTCGCCAACAACCGCATCCCGCTAAACCGGCGCCCAGCCTTTCAGGCTGCGTTCGATGCCCAGTGCGCGGCGCTGACCAGCAAGGACCCGAACGTCGCGTTCAATCCGTGGAAGAGCAGCTCCGCCGGCGGCGGGGCGGGCATCGACACGTTCCTTTACCCTTATGTCGTCGACGATCTGGGCAGTTCGCTGGACAATGTCGAAGGGCGGCTGACCGGCACGGCGATCAAGCTCCCCGCCGGCGAGATCAGCTATGCGTTCGGCGCGGAATTTTCGCGCAGTGGGCTGAAGAACACGGTCGTCAGCAACGCTGCGGGGCCCGATCCGTCGTCCGAGCGCTACGCCTTTTTCGGCGAAGTCAATCTCCCGGTCCTGGGCAAGGAATACACCCTGCCGCTCGTCCGCCGACTGATCTTCAACATGGCGCTGCGCCGCGATGTGACGAGCAGCGTCGGCGCGATCGGCACGGTAAACCGCGTGCCCGTCGACCAGGGCGGCGAGATCATCTACGGCAAGAACAGCTTCGGGCGTACCACGCCGTCCTGGGGCGTGCTGTGGTCGCCGACCAACACGATCGACGTCCGCGCCAAGTTCACGCGCGGGTTCAAGGCGCCGCCGGCGACCCAGCTCTATTCGGTGCAGGGCACGCAGCAGACTACGACCGCCATCTCGGGCGATCCGCTGTACACCTGCACCACCGATTGCAGCCGGATCGCGAACGGAACCCGTACCTACAACGTGCCCTCCGTGATCGCGCCCAACCCCGACCTGTTGCCCGAAACGTCGCGCCAGCAGGTGTACAGCGTTTCGTGGCAGCCCACGGGATTCCTGTCCGGGCTGAGCATGGCGGTTACCTATAACCGCAACAAAATTCGCAACCAGTTCGCGTCGACGCGCGAATTGTTCTATTACCTGCCGGCGATCGAAGTGCTGAAGCTGCCGCTCTTCTACCCGCGCGATCCCGTGACCAACAAGATCACGTCGTTCAACAACACGCGCTTCAACATCGTCGGTTCGAACTATGAATCGCTGGCATATGAAGTGAGCTATCTGTTCTCGACCAGTTTCGGCACCTTTCAGCCGAAGGTGACCTATATCGACAATATCGTCGCGGAAACCATCGGCGTGACCAGCGATCAGGTGATCGATCAGCGCGGTCGCATTCTGGGCGTGGACAAGTACAAGGTGGTCGGATCGGTCCAGTGGAACCTCGATCGCGTCAGCACCAACGTCTATGTCTATCACACGCCGAGCTATCTGAACGACTACGAATCGGCCTATGCTGCGGGCGTTCAGCTCAACCCGGAATGGATCAAGCGCGTCAAGCCGCTGACCACGGTCGATCTGTCCGTGTCCTGGGCAGCGACGGACTGGTTCAACGTCCAGCTCGCGGGGCGCAACGTCCTGAAGGCGGCCGCACCGTTGGCGATCGTCGATAGGCTGCCCTACGATACGGCGCGGTACAATGTCGAAGGCCGCAGCGTGATGCTGTCCACCCGGCTGACGTTCTGAGCCCGGCGTGACCCGTCGTCATCCTCGCATCCCGGCGGCAAAGCGGCTAGACGTGCCGCGATGAGATTGCTGCTGGTCGAGGATGATGGCGACGTCGCGGAAACCCTGACCGCGTATCTGGAGCGGCAGGGATTTGTGGTCGATCGCGCCGATACGCTGGCGATGGCGCAGGACGCACTGCTCGACAATGCGTTCGATCTCGTCCTGCTCGATCGCATGTTGCCGGACGGCGACGGCGTGTCGCTGATCGGCTTTGCCGAGGCACAGCGCCGACCGCAGCGTTTCCTGCTGCTGTCGGCGCTGGCGGGGATCGACGACAAGGTCACCGGGCTTGAACTGGGTGCGCGCGATTACATCGCCAAGCCGTTCGAGCCGCGCGAGCTTGTCGCGCGCATCCGGGTCGCGCTGCGCGATCGCATCGATGCGGTGCGCGAGATCAAGCGGTTCGGCCCGATCCTGCACGATGTCGAAAGCGGCGGATTCTTCGTCAACGATGCGCCGATGTCGCTGCGCCGGTCCGAGGCGCTGGTGCTGGCGGCGCTGATGGCGCGCGAAGGCGCGATCGTCCGGCGCGAGACGCTGGAATCGCGCGTCTATGGCTATGACAAGTTCGTCAACGGCAATTCGCTGGAATCGATCATCTCGCGGCTCCGCAAGGCGCTGGCAACCAAGACCGATGCCGTGAAGGTCTCTTCGATCCGCGGCGTCGGCTACCAGCTGGTGCAATCCGATTAGTGCCGGCATTCACTTGCACGGCGGCTTTGCAAGGCTGGTGCAAGCCCGCAATGCAACCATGGATGCCATGACCCCTCATCTGAGTGCCCAACCCATGACGCTGACCCAACAGGCCGACCAGGCGCGAGAGCAGGCGGGCGATTTCCGCACGACCTATCGCCGTATCCGCGAACAGGTGGGCCGGATGATGGTGGGGCAGGACGACGTCATCGACGGCGTGCTGACCGCACTGATGGCGGGCGGGCATGTCCTGCTGGAAGGCGTGCCGGGGCTGGGCAAGACGATGCTGGTCAATTCGATCAGCCGCGCGGTCGACCTGCCCTTTTCGCGCATCCAGTTCACCCCCGACATGATGCCGGCGGACATTATCGGCACGACGATGCTGACCGAGGTCGCAGGGGGCGGGCATGAACTGACCTTCCAGCAGGGGCCGATCGTCGCCAATCTGGTGCTGGCCGACGAGATCAACCGCGCCACGCCGAAGACGCAGTCCGCGCTGCTGGAAGTGATGCAGGAGCGACAGGTGACGGTGGGTCGCCGGACGCTGAAGATGCCCGAGCCCTTCTGCGTGATGGCGACGCAGAACCCGATCGACCAGGAGGGCACCTATCCGCTGCCCGAGGCGCAGCTCGATCGCTTCCTGTTCAAGCTGCTCGTCGGCTACCCGACTGAAGCCGAATATCACGCGATCGTCGATCGCACGACCGGGGGCGGGCAGGTGACGATCGATCCCGTCAGCGACGCGGCGACGCTGTGCCGGCTTCGCGAGGTGGTCCGTCAGGTGCCGGTGCCCGAAGTGGCGAAGGGCTATGCGATCCGCCTGGTCATGGCGACCCAGCCGGGCAGCCCCTATGCCCCCGAGGCGGTCAATCATGGCGTCGCGCTGGGCGCATCGCCGCGCGGCATCCAGGGCCTGATCCTCGCCGCGAAGGTGCGGTGCCTGCTCGACGATCGCTTCGCCGTCAGCTGCGACGACATCGCATCGATCGCCCGTCCCGTGCTGCGTCACCGGATCATCGTCAACTATCAGGCGCTTGCACGCGGTGAGGGCGTGGAGCAGCTGATCGACGCGATCCTGCGCGACGTGAAGGCGCCGCACCATACGACCTGACCCAGGAGCCATGCGGGCGAGTGCGGACCTGCCATCGCGTCCGGGTCACGTCAGATTGGCGGAGCTACCTGCGCCGGATAGCTGACAAGTAATACCAAGATTCAGTGATCACGACCCGTGCGCCCATGCACGGAGTCCGAGGGACATGATGCGCGATGGCTGGTCAACGAGTCTGTTCCAGGCGTCGCAGCACTGGTCGACGATCTCGTCGTAGGAGCCGAAGACGCGGTTCGACAGCCAGTTGTCGCGCAGGAACTGCCAGACCTTCTCCTGCGGATTGAGCTCTGGGCTCTTCGATGGAATCGTGACGATCGAGATGTTGGGTGGGACGTGAAGCTTCGGCTGCGGTGCGTCTGGGGGCGTAAGACATGGCACTTGGAACCATCACCCGCCGTCTCGTTGATCTGGCTGAGGCATACGAGCGTCGCGGCGATGATGATGCATGGAACGAGCTACGAGCATTTGGGCAGGCGCTGGAAACCATCGGCGGCCCCGTGTTCGTAACCTCGATCTACGACAAGACGATTGACCGGTTCGGGTGGCGAGCCCTGCCCGGTGTGGCTGAGTGCTGGCGCGACATTGGCGGATGGCAACCCTGATGCCCCAGGGCTTTGGAAAACAATCAAAATCAATCAAACCGGTCGGGGACCAGTCAGTTCGATAAACCGCTGTGATTACAATGGGAAACGCACCTTCGCTGCGGACATTCACTAAAGTAGTGCGGGATAGCGAAAGGCGAGTGCCAAGCTCCGCTTGGGCCTAAAGTAGGCGGGAATAGGCTCCCTCGGCGAGTGGGTGCGGCATCATCCGCCTAACCCGCCGGCAGCGGATGAGGTTGAGCAAGCGTCAGAACGTTGTTGAACTTTTAAGCGTGCAGCCATATATCGCTTGTCGCCAAGTCGCTTCCCTGCTCCGAACTGTCACCGTATGGTGCGCGTTCCTGCCGATCGGTAGGATAGGACAGGGAAGCGCAACATTCACCTGAAGTCCCAAACATCGTCAATCTTTGAGCGCAACATGCCGCGCCAGCGCCCGCTGTCCTTCCGGTCATCCCGGTAGGATCGTGCGATTGCACCGACACACATATCGGCGAGCTGCACAAGTGTATCCCCCTGCGAATCTTTCATCCTGATGTCCTTAATCGAACCTGTCGGTGTGTGGCGCTTGAGGTGCGTTTGCAGGTCTCGGCGGAACGTTCGCTCCCCCGAACCGTCGATTACCACCCGCGCGTTCTGTGAGCAGCCCCCACCGGGTGGTCCGGGTTGTTAGTTAGTGCATTGTTGTCTCCGCCGCCATTGCCGGGCGTAGGTG